>NZ_CP133326.1:0-587500 GCF_036669995.1 Rhodococcus sp. DN22
GTGAACGACGATCCCAACGCGCTCGCACGGGTCTGGGTCGACGTGGTTGCAGAACTCACGAGTGATGACCCCGGAAGTAATCTTCCGGCTTTGAGCAGCAAGCAGAAGGCATTTGTCCGTCTGGTGAGGCCTCTCACACTTGCTCAGGGTTTTGCACTCCTCTCGGTTCCATCGCCATTTGCTCAAGAGACGATCGAGCGCGATCTACGCGAGCCGATCCTGCAGGCACTCGGACGCCACCTCGGCGGCCAGGTCGAGGGACTCGGTGTCCGCATCGCACTCGAAGACGATGCCGACGCACCCGCCGAACCGGTCGAGGAGCGCACGGGCAGCCGTCAGTTCGAGTCGGTCAACTCATCGGGCGCATACCGTCGGCGCAGATTCACCGAAGGCGACGGCGAACCTTCGGACTCCGAGACTGCCGAGACCGAAGAAGTCGACGACGACCGCGAAGCACTCGCGAGCGTTCACGAATCGTGGCCGTCGTACTTCACGAAGCCGCCCGCTACTCCTTCTGCTTCGGGGTCCGGCGCCAACAGCCTCAACGCGAAGTACACCTTCGACACTTTTGTGATCGGATCGTCCAACCGATTCGCTCATGCCGCTGCCGTCGCGATCGCGGAGGCGCCGGCGCGTGCCTACAACCCCTTGTTCATCTGGGGAGCTTCGGGCCTGGGCAAGACGCACCTTCTTCACGCCGCCGGCCACTACGCACAGCGACTGTTCCCCGGCATGCGGGTCAAGTACGTCTCGACCGAAGAATTCACCAACGACTTCATCAACAGTCTTCGTGACGACCGCAAGGTCGCGTTCAAGCGTCGCTACCGGGAAACGGATGTCCTGCTGGTCGACGACATCCAGTTCATCGAAGGCAAGGAAGGTATTCAGGAGGAGTTCTTCCATACCTTCAACACCTTGCACAACGCGAACAAGCAGATCGTCGTTTCCTCGGACCGTCCGCCCAAACAGTTGGCAACCCTCGAGGAGCGTCTGCGGACGCGCTTCGAATGGGGCCTGATCACCGACGTTCAGCCGCCTGAGCTCGAGACGCGTATCGCGATTCTGAGCAAGAAGGCGAGGATGGATCGCCTCGAGGTCCCGCACGACGTCCTCGAGTTGATCGCCAGCCGTATCGAGCGCAACATTCGTGAACTCGAGGGCGCGTTGATCCGCGTCACCGCTTTTGCCTCGCTCAACCGCCAGCCGTTGGATCTGACGTTGGCCGAGGTGGTCCTGCGCGATCTGATGCCCGATTCGTCGAGCCTCGAGATCAACGCGGCGACGATCATGGCGGTGACGGCCGAATACTTCAACATGTCGATCGACGACCTGTGTGGGCCGGGTAAGGCCCGGCCACTCGCTCAGGCCCGCCAGATCTCGATGTATTTGTGCCGTGAGCTCACTGATTTGTCCTTGCCGAAGATCGGTCAGACGTTCGGCCGTGACCACACGACGGTCATGTACGCCGACAAGAAGATCCGTAAGGAAATGACGGAACGCCGCAAGGTGTACGACCAGGTTCAGGAGTTGACCGCAAGGATCAAGCAGCGCTCCAAGCGTTGACCTGCACTTATTTCGATCGATGCCGCTCGAGGCAGAGGTTCCCTCGAGCGGCATCGGTGTATTCGAAGGGTTCCACGTGCGGTCCCCTCGAGGGCGGTTGTCCACCTCGAGGGACGACACGCCGGAGTCAGACACGCCGATGAGAACAAACTCTTCGTTTCTTGTGAAAAGTATTCACATCTGTGGATAAGTGTGTTGATAACTCCGAAAGTCTGTGGAGTTCTCGAGGAGGAATCCGAAAACTTTCAGAGAGTGCACAGAGGGGGTCGATTGGTCCTCGAGTCTGTCCTCGAGAAGTGCACAGGCCCTCGAGGGGACCTACCAGCGTCGACAACCGTTGCTCCACAGATTGCACAGGACTTATTACTACTACTGAGAATTTCCTAGGAAAAGCTCTTTGAAAATAGTTCTGGGGACAACTCCTGTTGAGAACCTCGCCTCAGGCTGCGCTCGCCGCGGCTTCGGCTTTCCACTTGCGCCCTCGAGGGCATACGGTGGGCATCGCTTGGTCTGTGTCAGACTTCAAGTGAGCTGATGCAGATCCGCAGCAGACGAACATGCCTACCGAGAGGAATAACCCGGCGATGGAGCTTGGAAGCCTGAAGTTTCGCGTTTCCCGGGAAGAGTTCGCTGATTCAGTAGCGTGGGTTGCTCGTAGCCTGCCCTCGAGGCCGCCCGTGCCGGTTCTCGGCGGAGTTCTTCTCGACGCAACCGAAGCCGGCCTCACCGTTTCCGGGTTCGACTACGAGGTATCCGCGCAGGTCCGCGTCTCGGCAGATGTCACAACTGCAGGTCAGGCACTCGTCTCCGGTCGCCTCCTCGCAGATATCACCAAGTCGCTTCCCAACAAGCCGGTCGATGTGACCCTCGAGGGCACTCGCGTGCTCATCTCGTGCGGAAGCGCCAAGTTCTCCCTGCCCACGATGCCGGTCGAGGACTACCCCCAGCTTCCGACGCTTCCGCAGCAGTCCGGGTCCATTCCCGTCGACCTGTTCTCGGAAGCCATCAGCCAGGTAGCTGTTGCAGCCGGCAAGGACGACACCCTTCCGATGCTCACGGGTATCCGTGTCGAGATCGAACAGAATTCGATCGTCCTCGCCGCTACCGACCGCTTCCGTCTCGCCGTACGTGAACTCGAGTGGACTCCGGCCAATCCCGACGTCCAAGCTGCTGTTCTCATCCCGGCCAAGACTTTGTCCGAGTCCGCGAAAACGCTTGCCGGCAATGCAAATTCGCCGGTCGAGTTGGCTCTCGGTTCCGGTACGACCATCGGAAACGACGGACTCCTCGGCATCGTCAACGACGGACGCCGCACCACGACGCGCCTCCTCGACGCCGAGTTCCCGAAGTTCCGTCAGTTGCTGCCTGCTCAGCACACCGCGATGGCAACGGTCGAGGTCACGCCTCTCATCGAAGCCATCAAGCGTGTAGCACTCGTCGCCGAGCGTGGCGCACAGGTTCGCATGCAGTTCTCCGCTGACGGCCTGCTCCTCTCTGCGGGTGGCGACGACGCCGGCCGCGCGGAAGAGACGCTCAACGCGTCGTTCCAGGGCGAAGCACTCACCATTGCGTTCAACCCCGGTTACCTGATCGACGGGTTGAATTCGCTTCACAGCGAAAACGTTCTGTTCGGCTTCACCACTCCCAGCCGTCCGGCTGTTCTTCGCCCCGCGGCCGAGGAAGAGCCCACGGCAGACGAGTCCGGTAACTTCGCTGCGCCCTCGAGCGAGTACACGTACCTGCTGATGCCGGTTCGCCTTCCGGGCTGAGTGGAACCCCGCACTTCAGTTCGCGCCTGACCAGGGAGAACAGTATGAAGATCGGACTCGTAGGTCTCGGCAAGATGGGCTTCAACATGCGTGAGCGCTTGCGCGCGCATGGCCTCGAGGTGATCGGATACGACCCTCGACCGGAAGTCACCGATGTCGGGTCACTTGCCGAACTCGCTGCTTCCCTCGAGGGACCTCGAGTCGTCTGGGTGATGGTTCCGGCCGGTGACATCACCCAGAGCACCATTGCCGAGCTGGCGGATGCCCTCGAGGGTGGCGATCTGGTCATCGACGGTGGGAACTCGCGTTACACCGACGATACTGTCCATGCCGAGCTTCTGGGCGCCCGTGGGATCGGTTTCCTCGACTGCGGTGTCTCCGGTGGCATCTGGGGCCGTGAGAACGGATACGGCCTGATGGTGGGCGGATCCGAGACCGACGTGGCGAAGGCAATGCCGATCTTCGACGCTCTGCGCCCCGACGGCGACGCTGCAGACGGCTTTGTCCACGCCGGCCCCGTCGGTGCTGGTCATTACGCGAAGATGGTGCACAACGGCATCGAATACGGCCTGATGCAGGCGTATGCCGAGGGGTACGAGCTCCTCGAGGCGGAAAGCCTGATCGCGGACGTTCCGGGCGTGCTCCGAGCTTGGTCGAAGGGAACCGTCGTACGTTCGTGGTTGCTCGATCTGCTTGTCGACGCCCTCGAGGAGGATCCGGAGCTTGCGCAGATCACGGGCTATACCGAGGATTCCGGTGAGGGCCGCTGGACGGTCGAGGAAGCTATCAAGCACGCGGTCCCCGCTCCCGTCATCTCGGCTGCTCTGTTCGCGAGATTTGCTTCACGACAGGATGATTCACCGGCCATGAAGGCGGTGTCGGCCTTGCGTAATCAGTTCGGTGGTCACGCGGTCAAGAGCGCTTCGCCCAAGAATTCGGCTTCTGGAAGCTAAGTGTTCGTTCGTAGATTTTCGCTGCGGGACTTCCGATCCTGGGATTCGCTGACGCTTGACCTCACGCCGGGAACAACCGTGTTCCTCGGTTCCAACGGGCACGGTAAAACCAACGTGCTCGAGTCGCTCGGGTATCTGTCGACGCTGTCGTCACATCGAGTGTCCGCGGATGCACCGATGATCCGCAGCGGTTCCGCCAGTGCCTTTGCCGGTGCAACGGTGGTCAACAATGGGCGCGAACTGACCATCGATGTCGAACTGATCGAGGGAAAGTCCAACCGCGCCAGGATAAATCAGTCTCCGACGCGTCGTCCGCGGGAAGTGCTGGGGATTCTGCAGTCGGTGATGTTCGCGCCGGAAGATCTGTCGTTGGTTCGCGGAGATCCTGGTGATCGTCGACGCTATCTCGACGAGTTGTTGACGTCCCGGATACCCCGAATGGCTGCTGTCCGTGCGGATTACGACAAAGTTCTGCGTCAGCGCTCAGCCCTACTCAAAACTGCCGGTGCGGCTTTGCGTCGCGGTTCTCGTGGTGGCGAGTCCGACAACGTCCTCTCCACCCTCGAGGTGTGGGACGGGCATCTGGCCGCTCACGGCGCACAATTGTTGGCCGGGCGCCTCGAGTTGGTCCATGATCTGGCGCCGCATCTGGCGGAGTCGTATCGTTCCATCGCACCCGAATCCCGGCCGGCGTCGATTCGATACAAGAGCAGTCTGGGGTCCTCGTTGGATCCCGAATTCACCGATCCTGCAAGGATTTCCGGTATCGACGACGTTGCATACCTCGAGGAGAGATTCCATCTCGAGTTGGCGCAGATGAGGTCGAAGGAAATCGATCGCGGAGTGTGTCTGGTCGGTCCGCATCGGGACGACCTGGAGCTGATTCTCGGCGACAGTCCGGCGAAAGGTTTTGCCAGCCATGGTGAATCGTGGTCTTTTGCGCTTTCGCTGAGACTGGCAGGTTTTGCTCTGTTGCGCGCGGACGGCAGCGACCCGGTCCTGATGCTCGACGATGTCTTCGCGGAATTGGACCGTCGTCGCCGTCGTGCGCTCGCCACCGTTGCCGCCACCGCAGAACAGGTACTGATCACAGCTGCTGTTCCCGAGGACGTACCGGACGAACTCGAGGCGGCCAAGTTCGGCGTCGAAGCCTCCGATACCGGAGACGGTCGGATATCCCGGATAGTGCCCGTAGGCTCGACAGATCAGGAGGTCGAGTTCGATGACTGAAGACAGCAGCGCGGCTCCGGAGCCCGAGCTCAAAGGGATCGATCTGGCGCGCCGTGCCCTCGAGGAGGCACGCGCGACGGCAAAGGCCAACGGCAAGGCCGTCGGGCAGGGGCGATCGTCGCCCAAATACGGAAGTGGCCGACCGCGTCGACGCAGCGGTTGGTCCGGCCCCGGCCCGGATGCGCGGGACCCTCAGCCGTTCGGCGCTCTCACTAGCGCTATCTCTAAATCGCGTGGGTGGTCCCCCAAGGTGTCCGAGGGCACGGTCCTCGGTCGGTGGCCGCAGGTCGTCGGAGAAGACATCTCCGCGCACGCCGAGCCGATCTCTCTGAAAGAAGGTGTTCTCAGCATCTCCGCCGAGTCGACGGCGTGGGCTACCCAGTTGCGCATGATGCAGTCCCAGATTCTGGCCAAGATCGCTGCTGCCGTCGGTGACGGCGTCGTGAAGACACTGCGGATCACCGGTCCGAGTGCGCCTAGCTGGCGCAAGGGAGAAAGGCATGTGAAAGGCCGCGGACCTCGCGATACGTACGGCTGAGGAAAACTCAACCAGGCCCTGGTTCTACCTATTACTTCGTGTTACAGTTAAAACTCGCTAGTGAGTGAACTGTGTCACAAGGCTGTCGTTCCCCACCGATCGGCAGGCATGAAGGAGTAGCTAGATGTCGCAGAAGATATCGACACCCGCTTCGTCGTTCGCCGAGCCGGATCACATCCTGTTGCAGGCTCGCAATGTCGAGTTCGACTGGTCCGATCTGCCCATGCACTGGATTCCGGGCGATCCGTTCAGCACACACGTTCTCAACGTGCTTCACCTTCTCCTCCCCGCCGGTGAGGAATGGTTTGTCGAGACCTTCAAGGAAGCTCTTCCTCTGATCGAGGACGAGAAACTCCGTGAGGACGTCGTCGGATTCATCGGCCAAGAGGCGATGCACTCCAACGCGCACTCGGGTGTCCTCGTCCATCTCAAGGAAAACGGCCTCGATCCGACGCCGTACACCCAGCAGATGGAGTGGGCATTCTCGAAACTGCTCGGACCGCGCCCGATGACGGGTCTGCGCGCCGAGAATCACCTGGTGGAGCGTTTGGCGATCATCGCGGCCATCGAACACATCACTGCTTTCCTCGGCGACTGGGTGCTCAACGCCAAGGGGCTGGACAAAGCCGGCATGCACCCGACCATGCTTGATCTCCTTCGCTGGCACGGCGCCGAAGAAGTCGAACACCGAGCCGTCGCGTACGACGTCATGCGCTACTTCGACAAGCGTGAGACCCGCCGGATCCGTACCCAGATCCTCGTCACGCCCGCAATCGTGTGGCTGTGGATTCGCGGTACCCGGTTCTTGATGCGCAACGATCCCGAGCTTGCCGCTCAGGCTCCCAGCCGTCGACGCCCCCACCTGTCCGATTTCATCGCGGCCGGAAAGCGTGGCACAGTTCCCACGTCGTTCGAGCTGGTCAAGCGGATGTCGACGTACTTCAGCAAGTCCTATCACCCCAGTAACGAGGGCTCGACCGCCCAGGCGGTGCAGTACCTGGCGTCGTCACCCGCAGCTCAGGCGGCTGCACGGTGATTTCACTCTCGAGGGTCAAGGACGTCATCTCCGGGCACGACGGGTTGCCGCGTTTTCCGGCGCCACCCGATTTGTCCGGAAAGAACCGTCCCGACCGTGCCATGCGCATCACGGAGTTGTTGGCGGACAAGTACCTTCGGGTGTTGACGGCCTACGACTACAACCCCGAGATCGCTGGCCACAACCCCGACACGGCCATGAACATGGTGGTCAGTACGCGTGAGGTGGTGGCGACTGACGAGAACGTCGTTCGCCTGCGCTTCGAATCCGCGGACGGCTCACCGATTCCGCCGTGGCATCCGGGTTCGCACCTGGACTTCCATCTACCTTCGGGTCTGCGGCGTCAGTATTCGCTGTGCGGCGACCCTGCCGATCGCACGGGGTACAGCGTCGCGGTGCGCCGGATCCCCGACGGCGGTGGCGGTTCCATCGAGATGCACGCTCTCCAGCCCGGTGAGCACGTCACGGTACGCGGACCACGCAACGGCTTCCCGTTTGTCGGAGAAGGCAGCGCGTTGTTCGTCGCCGGCGGCATCGGTATCACGCCGATCATCGCAATGGTCCGTGCGGCAAGAGAATTGGGGATGGACTGGTACTTCGTGTACTCGGGCCGCTCTCGTGAATCCATGCCGTTCCTCGACGAGATCGCAACCTGGGAACCCGAGCGTGTCTTCGTGCGCCCGGACGACGAGTTCGGATTGCCCACCACCACAGACCTTCTCGGACGAGCGCCGGTCGGCGGCGCCGTGTACTGCTGTGGCCCGACGCCGATGCTCGATGCCGTCCGCCGCGGTTTCCGCGATACACCCTCCACCGCTTTGCATTTCGAGCGGTTCGGGGCTCCGCCGGTGATCGACGGCAAGGAATTCGAAGTGCAGCTTGTCAATTCGGGACAGGTGCTCACCGTGCCCGCCGACGAGTCCGCGCTCGACGTCATCAAGAAGACATTGCCCGGTGTCGGGTACTCGTGTCAGCAGGGTTTCTGCGGAACCTGTCGTGTGAAGGTGCTCGCGGGTAAACCCGATCACCGCGAAAGGCGTCTGACCGACACCGAACAGGAAACGGAGATGCTCATCTGCGTATCCCGTTCCGACGGTGGACGTCTCGTTCTCGATCTCTAGATATTTCCCGACTCCGAAGGGTTCGACAATGTCGAAGCACTCTCCTGTCCATGCCGTGACCGCGCGTCGCGTGACCAACGGTTCCGTCAGCCTGGCCGTGTTCGAGCAGGGCAAGGCGGACGGCGAGACCATCGTCCTGGTGCATGGTTGGCCCGACACCCATGAATTGTGGAACCGCATCGTGCCTTTGCTGGCAGACGACTTCCGCGTCGTCAGCTACGACAGCCGCGGGGCCGGTGAGAGCACGATCCCCTCAAGGGTGCAGGACTACCAACTGAGCGCACTGGCCGGCGATCTTTTTGCCGTCATCGACGCGGTCAGCCCGGGCAAGCCGGTGCACGTCCTCGCGCACGACTGGGGATCCGTCGAAACGTGGGAAGCGGTCTGCGAGCCGGGTGCCGAAGAGAAGATCGCGTCGTTCTCATCCATCTCGGGTCCGAATCTCGATCATCTCGGTAAGTGGATCCGGGCGAGCGCGTCCAAGCGTCGTTTCCTCGGCCCGGCGGCGCAGGGAATTGCGTCGGCCTACACCGTTCTGTTCCAGATTCCCGGGCTGTGCACCCTTCCGTTGCGTCTGTGGTTCTCCAAGCACTGGCCGGCATTTCTGGGCTTCTTCGACGGTCTGGACCCCCGTGTGGTCAACACCGCGCCCACCATCGCCGACGACATGGTGAACGGACTCAAGCTTTATCGCGCGAACATCCGGCCGTCGCTCGGCAAGCCGCGGGATCGGTACACGGACGTGCCTGTTCAGCTCATTCTGAACAAGTACGACAAAGCCGTTCGTCCGGTGGGATACGAAGACACCGAAAAATGGGTCTCCGACCTGCAGCGACGTGAAATTGCCGCGGGACACTGGTCGCCGTTTTCACATCCGGGTGAGGTTGCCGAACATGCGCGGGCATTTATCGCGAGCCTGAGAGAGCGTCGCTCGGAGAAGCAAAGTTCCTAGCGTTTCACCTTCCGGGGATCGTAAAAATTCGTCTGCGGCGCAGCCAGGGGTGTCATTGGCCGCTTCTAGTCGGTGCTTACCAGTAAGATGGTCAACGGTAACTAGCGGCAACATTCTCGAACCCGCTCCGACGACACCCGCAAGGGCTTGCTGACGGCTGCGCTCGAGTATTGACGGAGAAGGAGAGCTACCCACCCGTGGCTGCCCAGAAGTCAGATACAAGCACTTCCAGCAAGGACTACAACGCGTCGTCCATCACCGTCCTCGAAGGACTCGAGGCGGTACGTAAGCGTCCAGGCATGTACATCGGTTCCACCGGTGAACGCGGTCTGCACCACCTCATTTGGGAGGTCGTCGACAACTCGGTCGACGAGGCGATGGCCGGACACGCCACCAAGGTCGAGGTCACCCTCCTCGAAGACGGCGGAATCCGCGTCATCGACGACGGCCGTGGCATCCCGGTCGGCATGCACGCCTCCGGAGTCCCCACCGTCGAGGTCGTGCTGACCCAGCTGCACGCCGGCGGCAAGTTCGACTCCGACTCCTACGCCGTCTCCGGTGGTCTGCACGGCGTCGGCATCTCGGTGGTCAACGCGCTCTCGACCCGGCTCGACGTCGACATCAAGGTCGACGGCTACCGGTGGCAGCAGACGTACACCGATTCCAAGCCGGGAGAGCTCGTACAGGGCGACCCGACGAAGGAGACCGGCACCACCGTCAGTTTCTGGGCTGATCCCGAGATCTTCGAGACCACCCGCTACAACTTCGAGACCGTTGCGCGTCGTCTGCAGGAAATGGCCTTCCTCAACAAGGGCCTGACCATCACGCTGACCGACGAGCGCGCCGAGGTCATCGACGACGAAGCTGCCGAGGTGGCCGAGGCTCCCAAGTCTGCTGCCGAAGAAGCCGAAGAAGCTGCTCAGGCAGCGCCGCGTAAGTCCAAGACCCGTATCTACCACTACCCCGGTGGACTCGAGGACTACGTCCGGCACATCAACAAGAGCAAGACCCCGATCCACAACTCGGTCGTCGGATTCACCGCCAAGGGCACCGGCCACGAGCTCGAGGTCGCAATGCAGTGGAACTCCGGCTACTCGGAGTCCGTGCACACCTTCGCCAACACGATCAACACCCACGAGGGTGGTACCCACGAAGAGGGCTTCCGCGCCGCACTGACCGCAACGGTCAACAAGTACGCGCTCGAAAAGAAGCTGCTCAAGGACAAAGATCCCAAGCTCACCGGTGACGACATCCGTGAAGGACTCGCGGCCATCATCTCGGTGAAGGTCGGTGAACCCCAGTTCGAGGGTCAGACCAAGACCAAGCTCGGCAATACCGAGGTCAAGTCCTTCGTGCAGAAGGCGTGCAACGAGCACCTCGCGCACTGGTTCGAGGCGAACCCCGCCGACGCGAAAACCATTGTGAACAAGGCTGTTTCGTCGGCGCAGGCCCGCGTCGCCGCACGTAAGGCGCGTGAGCTGGTCCGCCGTAAGAGTGCGACCGACCTCGGTGGCCTGCCAGGCAAGCTCGCCGATTGCCGCTCCAACGATCCGGAGAAGTCCGAGATCTACATCGTGGAGGGCGACTCCGCAGGCGGCTCGGCCAAGTCCGGCCGAGACTCGATGTACCAGGCGATCCTCCCGCTTCGCGGAAAGATCATCAACGTCGAGAAGGCGCGTATCGATCGCGTCCTCAAGAACACCGAAGTCCAGTCGATCATCACCGCGTTCGGCACGGGCATCCACGACGAGTTCGACATCGCCAAGCTGCGCTATCACAAGATCGTGCTCATGGCCGACGCCGACGTCGACGGTCAGCACATCGCAACGCTGCTGCTCACGCTGCTGTTCCGCTTCATGCGGCCGCTCGTCGAGCACGGCAAGGTCTACCTCGCGCAGCCGCCGCTGTACAAGCTCAAGTGGCAGAAGGGTGCGCAGCCGGAATTCGCGTACTCCGACCGCGAGCGCGACGCGATGGTCAAGGCCGGCCTCGAGTCCGGCAAGAAGATCAACAAGGACGACGGCATCCAGCGCTACAAAGGCCTCGGCGAGATGAACGCCAAGGAGCTGTGGGAAACCACGATGGACCCGACGGTGCGCGTTCTGCGTCTCGTCACGCTCGACGACGCGGCTGCTGCCGACGAGCTGTTCAGCGTGCTGATGGGCGAAGACGTCGAAGCACGACGCAGCTTCATCACCCGCAATGCCCGGGACGTTCGTTTCCTCGACGTGTAGGCCTGCGGCCCTGTGAGCGGTTGAGGAGTCCCCGGACTCCTTTTCCGCGCACAGGGGCTTGCCCCCTCTTTTAAGAAAGTGAGCTCATGACCGACACCACGTTGCCACCGGACGGTCCGCAACACGACCGGATCGAACCGGTCGACATCCAGCAGGAAATGCAGAACAGCTACATCGACTACGCCATGAGCGTCATCGTCGGTCGCGCTCTGCCGGATGTCCGCGACGGACTCAAGCCGGTGCACCGCCGCGTGCTCTACGCGATGTACGACAACGGATATCGCCCCGACCGCGGATACGTGAAGTCTGCCCGACCGGTCGCCGAGACCATGGGTAACTACCACCCCCACGGCGACTCCTCGATCTACGACACGTTGGTCCGTATGGCCCAGCCGTGGTCGCTGCGTTACCCGCTCGTCGACGGTCAGGGAAACTTCGGATCCCGCGGCAACGACGGCGCAGCCGCCATGCGTTACACCGAGTGCAGGCTCACGCCGCTCGCGATGGAAATGCTGCGCGAAATCGACCACGAGACAGTCGATTTCACCCCGAACTACGACGGCAAGACGCAGGAACCGACGGTTCTGCCCAGCCGAATCCCGAACCTTCTGATCAACGGTTCCAACGGCATCGCCGTCGGTATGGCCACCAACATTCCGCCGCACAACCTGCGTGAAGTTGCCGAGGCCATCTACTGGGCGCTCGAGAACTTCGAGGCGGACGAGGAAGCCACCCTCGCGGCCGTCATGGAGCGCATCAAGGGACCCGACTTCCCGACGCACGGGCTCATCGTCGGTGGACAGGGCATCCAGGATGCCTACACCACCGGCCGTGGCTCCGTCCGTATGCGCGGCGTCGTCGAGATCGAAGAAGATGCCAAGGGCCGCACCACGATCGTCATCACCGAGCTGCCCTACCAGGTCAACCCGGACAACCTGATCACCTCCATCGCGGAGCAGGTTCGTGACGCCAAGATCGGTGGCATCTCCGACATCCACGACGAGTCCTCGGACCGCGTCGGCATGCGCATCGTCGTCACCGTCAAGCGTGACGCCGTTGCCAAGGTCGTGCTGAACAACCTTTACAAGCACACCCAGCTGCAGACCAGCTTCGGCTGCAACATGCTCTCCATCGTCGACGGAGTGCCGCGCACGCTGCGCCTCGACCAGATGATCCGTCTGTACACGGCGCATCAGCTCGAGGTCATCGTTCGTCGTACCAGGTACCTGCTTCGCAAGGCACAGGAGCGCGCCCACATCCTGCGCGGTCTGGTCAAGGCCCTCGACGCTCTGGACGAGGTCATCGCCTTGATCCGTGCGTCGCAGACCGTCGACATCGCTCGCGCCGGATTGATGGAACTCCTCGACGTCGACGAGATCCAGGCCGACGCCATCCTCGGCATGCAGCTGCGTCGTCTGGCCGCCCTCGAGCGTCAGAAGATCGTCGACGAGTTGGCCGAGATCGAACTCGAAATCGCGGACCTCGAAGACATTCTGGCTCGCCCGGAGCGTCAGCGCGCGATCGTTCGTGACGAGCTCAAGGAAATCGTCGACAAGTACGGCGACGACCGTCGTACCCGCATCATCGCCGCCGACGGAGACGTCAACGACGAGGATCTGATCGCCCGCGAAGACGTCGTCGTCACGATCACCGAGACCGGTTACGCCAAGCGCACCAAGACCGACCTGTACCGCTCGCAGAAGCGCGGCGGCAAGGGTGTTCAGGGTGCCGGCCTCAAGCAGGACGACATCGTCTCGCACTTCTTCGTCACGTCGACGCACGACTGGCTGCTGTTCTTCACCACGAAGGGCCGCGTCTACCGCGCCAAGGCTTACGAACTGCCCGAGGCGAGCCGTACAGCTCGCGGTCAGCACGTTGCCAACCTGCTGGCATTCCAGCCGGACGAGCGCATCCAGTCCGTCATCCAGATCAAGACGTACGAAGACGCGCCATACCTGGTGCTCGCCACACGCAACGGTCTGGTCAAGAAGTCCAAGCTCACCGACTTCGACTCCAACCGCAGCGGTGGCATCGTCGCCATCAACCTGCGCGGTGAAGACGAACTGGTCGGCGCTGTCCTCTGCTCCGCCGAAGACGACCTGCTTCTCGTCTCGGCACAGGGCCAGTCGATCCGCTTCTCAGCCACCGACGAGGCACTGCGTCCGATGGGCCGCGCCACTTCCGGTGTCCAGGGCATGCGTTTCAACGGTGACGACGAGCTGCTCTCGCTCAACGTCGTTCGTGAAGGAACATTCCTCCTGGTCGCCACGTCGGGCGGTTACTCCAAGCGAACTGGCATGGAGGACTACCCGGTGCAGGGTCGCGGCGGCAAGGGCGTGCTCACGATTCAGTACGACAAGAAACGTGGCACTCTGGTCGGTGCGCTCATCGTCGACGACGACGACGAGCTGTACGCGATCACCTCGGGCGGCGGCGTCATCAGGACGGCTGCCAAGCAGGTTCGTAAGGCGGGACGCCAGACCAAGGGCGTGCGTCTGATGAACCTCGGCGAAGGCGACACACTGCTCGCGATTGCGCGCAACGCCGACGAGCCCGAAGAGCTCGCTGCAGAGACCACCGACAACGCAGACAATGCCGATGGAGCTAAGGAGTCCTAGTGAGCACTCCCAACCAGCCGGGCAGTGACCAGAAGAGCGAAAGCACTTCAGGTTCGACGCCACCGAAGCCGGAGCAGGCAACTGCTCCGGCGGGGCCGCAGACCTCGAAACCTGCAGCTCCAGCGGACGGCGGACCCAAAGCTTCCGAGGTGGCTCCGGCGCCCAAGGCACCGGAGCCGCCTCGCGGCCCGTCGGCTCAGAAGCCGGCGGGTGGGGCTTCCGACGCCGCGGGTGCGGCCAAGGGTCAAGCTCCTTCCGCTCCTTCAGTGGCTCCGGCTGCGCCGGTAACTCCGGCAAAGGGTGACGGTCAGGCTCCGCCGCAACCGGTTGCCAATCAGGCTCGTGGCAGCCAGGCGCCGCCGTGGCAACGCGGACCCCAGCCGTCGGGTCAGCCGCAGGGGCAGCCAGCTCAGAACCCCGCTGCTCAGAACCCGGCGTCCAAGGCCCCGGCGTCGAAGGCCCAGCCACCGCAGAATCAGGCTCCGCAAAGTCAGCCGCAGACCAACATCACGCGCCCAGCCGGCGCTGGTGCTCCTGCGGGTCGACCGGCAGCTCCTGCCGGGGGTAAGCCGCCTGCGGGTCCGCAGCGTCCTGCAGCGGCCGGCCCGGCGCAGGGTGGTCCGGTGCAGGGTGGTCCGGCCAAAAACCCCGCGCAGGGTGGTGCGCCGAAGGGACAGCCACAGGCGGGTCGCCCCGCTGCCGGTGCACAGACGGGTCGTCCTGCCGGCAACCCGTCGGCACGTCCCGTCGTGACAGGAACGGCGGCTGCCGCAGCTTCCGGTGGCGTCGCCGGCGCGGCAGCAGCCAAGGCTGTTGCACCCTCGGGCGCAAATCCCAAGGCTGCAAACGCCACGGTCGCCAATCCCACGGTCGCTAATCCGAAAGCAAAAGCCGCCGCGATCGACGGGCCGACTCGGCACATCGATCGCAAGGATCTACCGAAGGACATGCCTGACCTCTCCGAGGCCAAGCATCCGTTGCCTGCTGCGGTGAAGGGTGAGAAAACTCACGCCGTATCGGCTTCGGTCGTGGACGGTGCGCCACTGCGCGCAACGGTCCAGATCCGTCGTATCGACCCGTGGTCCACGCTCAAGATCACATCCGTGATCTCGGTGTCGCTGTTCTTCGTGTGGATGGTGGCCGTCGGACTGCTCTACGTCGTTCTCGACGGCATGGGCGTCTGGGATCGCCTGAACAACGCGTTCACCGACATCGTTGCCGATGGCGGCTCCGACGGTCTGGTGACGGCCGGCCAGGTGTTCGGCTACGCCGCGCTGATCGGCATCGCGAACATGGTGCTTTTCACGGCACTCGTCACGATCGGATCGTTCATCTACAACCTCTGCAGCGACCTGGTTGGCGGCGTAGAGGTAACTCTCGCCGACCGCGACTGACCTGCGAAAACATTGCTCCGCCGGGCCCGTTTTGGTGTCAGCGGCCCGGTGGGGTAATCTTTGGAATCGGTTCAGGGGCCTATAGCTCAGGTGGTTAGAGCGCTTTACTGATAATGAAGAGGTCGGAGGTTCAAGTCCTCCTAGGCCCACTCCCATGTGCCGAAGAAGGGTTGCTGGAATGAAGGTTTTCCTGCTTGTCGGGGCCGGAATTCTGGTAGCTCTCGGGGTCACCAAGCTGATCAAAAGTCAGCGCGGAGACAAGGTTTGGCACGATTTGGAAACAGGATAGAACCTAGGTACTCTGACTCCGGTCAGAAAACCGAACGGGGCCTTAGCTCAGTTGGTAGAGCGCTGCCTTTGCAAGGCAGATGTCAGGAGTTCGAATCTCCTAGGCTCCACAGTAAGAAAACACCCTCCCGGGATCCGGGAGGGTGTTTTTGTATCTCCACCCACCGTTTGTCGACCCACCGACGGTCTCGTGGCCCTCCCGCTTTTGAGCGAACGGCACTTTCGGCGCACTGAAGGCGATGAACATGCCGTTCGCTCGGAGTGGGGTGGCCAGAACCGCGCCCACTATGGACCGTTCGTCCCGAATTCTCCGGAAAGTCTAGTGGTCATAACCAGCCGGGCGTAGCGTGAGGAGAACCCAATTTCAGGAGGTTCGTAGTGCTTCACAACGACATTCCCAGCCACGGTGAAATTGCCGCACTCGCGGAGGTGGAGGGGCCCACCTGCATCACCATCGTTACTCCGACTGAAGATGCGCCGCAGGATTACGACAAAGCGCGCATAGCCTTCAAGGACCAGGTCCGCTCGGCACTCGCATCGGTGGAGGATCCGGCCGAGCGCAAGCAGTTCGAGGCCGAATACGCAGAGCTCGACGACGACGACGATTTCTGGCGCTTCCAGTCGCGCTCATTGGTCACGTACGCGACGCCGGAGCGTCTGGTGACCTTCCGCCTCCCCAACCGTCTGCAGGCGCTCGAAACGGTCAGCGATCGGTTTCATCTCAAGCCACTGCTCCGTTCGGTGACGTTCCCCCAGACGGCGTTTGTTCTCGCTCTGGCAGAGGGTTCGGTGCGCCTGATCGAGATCGCTGCCGATCAGCCGGCCGACGAGGTCCGTGTTCAGGGAATGCCGAAGAATGCTGCGGATCACGCGGGCAAGTCGTCGATCAACAGCCGAACCGAAGCGGGTCGGCTCTCGGGTTCGGACAGCCGAAAGTTGCGCGTCAATCAGTACGCCCGCGCAGTCGATCACGAGGTCCGCGGTGTGCTCGCCGGCCGTGACGTCCCCTTGATTCTGGCCGCTGCGGAACCCATCGCGTCGGTGTATCGCTCCGTGAATTCGTACCGCCACCTGGTCGACAAAACCGTCGAGGGAAACCCCGAAGCCTTGTCGACGCAGGAAGTGGCGGACGGTTCGCGTCCGGCGCTCGACGACTTCCATGCCGAGCAGCTGGCGGCGGTGCGGGACACCTTCAATGTGCGCACGGAACAAGGTCGCACTCAGACGGACGTCGCCGACGTGGCAACAGCCGCGACGTACGGACAGGTCGACACCGTTTTCATCGACATAGATTCCGTCGTACCCGGAAGTCTCGATCCCCAGACGGGCGCTCTCACGACCGGTGAGTCGACTAACGGAAGCACCTACGGGGTCGTCGACGAGATCGCTCGTCGTGCGCTCCTGACGGGTGCGCGGGTGCTCGCTGTTCGCGCGGAGGACATTCCGGGCGGCGGCGCAGTTGCCGCGATTTTGCGCTTCGCCCCGTAAACAGACTGGACGCGTGTGCGCCTCGTGACCTGATTCGGGCACGGGGCGCATACGATTCCGGCATGAAACGTGTGTGGGAACGGCTGCGCCTCTATTGCAAGACGCTGCACCCGGTCGGGCTTGCCTTTGCTCTGGTCTTCTTCACCTGGTCGATGAGTCCGTCCCTGTTGCCGCGCGCGTGGTACCTGCAGGGCGTTGCGACGGGCATCTCGCTCGCCATGGGATACGGCGTCGGCGTGACGGTTGCCTGGATGATCCGCAAGTGCGGCGTCGAACCGCAGTGGTCGGATCGCACCAAGAAGATCGGCTGGCGAATCCTGTTGGTCGCGGCCGTCATTCTGGTGCCGACGTTCTTGGTCCTCGGTTCGTGGTGGCAGCAGATCGTTCGCGATCTCGTGGAAGCTCCACGCACCAATCAAGCGAATTATCTTCTGGTGCTGATGATTTCGCTCGGAATCTGGTTCATCCTGCTCGAGGCAGGCCGTGGTCTTCGGTTCACCACCAACAAGCTCACCGCCGTCGCACTACGGTTCGTTCCCCTCGAGGCGGCGAAGGTCGGCAGCTTGATCGTCATCTTCGCCCTCGGCATCTTCATCGTGAACGGTGCGCTGTACAACGGGCTGATCGCCTTCGCGAACTGGAGTTTCTCCGGTGCGGATCACGAAACACCGGACGGCATCGAACAGCCCATGATTGCAGAGCGCAGCGGTTCGCCGATGTCCGCCGAGGCTTGGGATTCTCTCGGCCAGGAGGGGCGCACCTTCATGGGTAGCGGTCCCACCGCAGCCGAGATCTCTGCATTGACCGGACGTGAAGCGAAGCAACCGATCCGGGTGTATGCCGGACGTGAATCCTCGGACTCGATCAACGGTGTCGCACAGCGGGTCGTCGACGAGTTGGAGCGCACCGGCGGATTCGACCGCGGAACTCTCGCAGTTGTCACGACCACCGGTCGCGGTTGGGTGAACGAGGACGTCGCGTCGGCGTTCGAGTACGTCGAGGGCGGGGACACGGCGATCGCGTCGATGCAGTACTCGTTCCTTCCGAGTCCGTTGGCCTTCATCGCCGACCGTGAGACGCCGATGATCGCCGGCCGCGCGCTGTTCAACGCGGTCTACGCCAAGTGGATCGACTTGCCCGTTGAGACGCGACCCGAACTGGTTGTCTTCGGTGAGAGCCTCGGCTCCTACGGTGGCCAGGCCGCATTCGCCGGCGCCCAGGACATGATGACGCGCGTCGACGGCGCACTGTGGGTCGGAACCCCCAACTTCACTGCTCAGTGGCAGGAAATCACGGACAGTCGTGACTCGGGCTCACCGGAGATTCTGCCGGTGATCGACGGTGGCCAGGCAATTCGGTTTGCCGGTGATCCGGAAGATCTGGAGCTGAAGTCGGACTGGGACGACGATCGCATCGTGTACTGGCAGCACGCCAGCGACCCGATCACGTGGTGGTCCTTCGACCTGCTGCTCAACAAGCCGGATTGGCTCAAGGAACCGCTGGGTCGCGACGTGGATCCGGGAATGACATGGGTTCCTCTCGTGACCTTCTGGCAGGTAACCCTCGACATGGTCTTCTCGGCTGACGTCCCGTCCGGGCACGGTCACAATTACGGCGAGGATGCAGCGGACATGTGGGCCAAGATCCTGCACCCCGAGGCCTGGACCTCTGCTGATACCGACAAGCTTCGTGCGCTGCTGACCACCAATCTGGAGCCCACGAAGTAGTAGTAAACGGTTGTAATACAGCCCTTTAAGGCGAAAACCTCACGAAAAAGTGTTACGTGAGGTATGTGTTACTCTGCGTTCGCTGTGTGCCAAGCCACAGCGCAAGCGAACGTGGGGAGATCGAAACGTGAAGAGCAGAGCATGGTGGGCGGCCGGGGTCTCCGTCGCAGCACTGGTCATGGGTGCTGTGACGGCCCCCGCCGCAATGGCTGAACCGGCGGATTTCTACACGCCGCCGTCCGAGCTTCCGGCAGGTGCCAACGGAGATCTCATCAAGAGTGAGCCGTCACCACTGCTGCTGAGCGTGCCCGGATCGAATGGTGCATGGCCAGCAACCGCCACCAAGATCATGTACCGAAGCGAGGACGCCAAGGGTGCCCCCGTTGCCGTGACGGGCACCTATCTCGAACCGTCGAATCCGTGGACCGGGCAGGGGGCGCGTCCACTGGTTGCCGCAGCGGTGGGAACGCACGGACAGGGCGATCAGTGCGCACCGTCCAAGCTGTTCAACACCGGCATCGAGTACCAGTTCCCGACGGACGTCATGGTCGGCTACGAGTCCATCTGGGTGAACACGTTGCTGCTCAACGGCATTGCCGTCGTAGTCACCGATTACGAGGGGCTCGGGACTCCGGGCGATCACACCTACGTCAACCGTGAAGCCGAAGCACACGCGGTTCTGGACTCGGTGCGCGCCGCGCAGCAGCTCCCGAACACGAGCATTCCCGCCGACGGCCCCGTCGGACTGTGGGGTTACTCGCAAGGTGGTGGAGCTGCCGCTGCCGCAACGGAATTGAAGCCGTCGTACGCTCCGGAGCTTGATCTCAAGGGTACCTACGCAGGTGCACCGCCCGCCGATCTGGCGGCGACGCTGCAGCAGGTCGACGGCACGTTCCTCACCGGAGTGATCGGATACGCGCTCAACGGGATCCTTGCCCAGTACCCCGAGGTTCAGCCGCTGCTCGACGCCGAGATCAACGATCGCGGCCGACAGATGTTGGCCGCCACCAAGAACCAGTGCGTCGCCGAAAGTGGATTGCAGTTCGGCTTCCAGCAGTCGTCGAGCTTCACCAATTCCGGTGAATCACTCTCCGCAGTTCTGGCGCGTCTACCCATGGCGCAGGCAATCCTCGACGAGCAGAAGATCGGCAAGCTGACGCCGGAGTCGCCCGTGCTCATTCAGCATGGCCGCTCCGATGACATCGTTCCGTTCGGTCAGGGACAGCAACTGGCGCGAGACTGGTGCGGCAAGGGTGCGACGGTGCAGTTCTCCGTCAACGAACTGCCCCCGATCATTCCGGGCATGGCAATCAATCATGCAACGCCGTACCTGGTGGGTACCCCCGAATCCGTCGGGTACATGATCGATCGCTTCAACAACGTCCCAGCACCGTCCAACTGCTGAACGTGAACATCGAAAAGCCCCGGAACACAATCTGTTCCGGGGCTTTTCGTGTGTCGACTAAGCGGTCTTCTCGGCCGAGTTCTCCTCGAGGCGAGGGGGTGCGGAAGCGACCGGCGGATGCTCGCGTCGGCGGCTCTTGAAGAACACCGCGCCACCGATCACCGCAACACCGGCGATGACGAACACGGCGACGCGCTTGCGGCCGCGAGGCTTCTCGGTGCGTTCCGCGGACTTCGTGGGGATAGCCTTTGCGCGCTCGACGCCCTTCTTGGCGAGGACTTTGCCCTGACGGCCCAGGAACAACCCGACCTGCCCAGCGCCGCGAGCGACCGACGTCGCGACCACCGCGGCGATACGGCGAGCGTTGTCGGCTGCCTCGGACTCCTTGATGCGAGCCGCTGTCTCTTCGAGGTAGGCGGCAGTCTCGTCGAAGGTGTCCTCAACGCGGGCGCGCGCGTGATCGAAGGTGTCGGGCAACTGCGTGCTGAGGGACTCGGTCACTCGTGTCATGACTTCACTTTGCCACAAGGGCTGTACCGGGGTAGGTCGGTCGCAGATCGGACTTACGATGGATGAATGTCGACCTCCCCTGCACGGTCCCGTCGAAGCCCAGGCCGACCTGCGATTACGTCGACGGACGAGATTCTCGATGCAGCGGAACGGGTGGGTTTGGACCGCCTGACGCGGGCGGAGGTCGCACAGGTCCTGGGCGTTTCCGCTGCGACGATTCGCCATCACGTCGACTCGACCGACCGTCTGTACTCGTTGGCGTGTGCGAGAGCTTTCGGACGTCTGCAGTTGGATTCGGATTCGAAGTCCTGGCAGGACTACCTTCGGACGTTAGGTCAGCGCTTCGCTGAACTCGTGACTGCCACGCCTGGGCTCGAGGACTACGTGCTTCGAGGGCCTTACGAAGAGCGCACTCTGGAGCAGTTCGAGCGAATCATGAATGAGGTACTTCTACGGAAGCCTGAATTCGACCGTGCAACAGCACATTTGCTCGGCTCTCGGACACTGATCATTTCGGCGGCACTGCATACACCGGCGCGCAATCGTTACCCGGATTCGCAGTATCCGAAGCCTGAGACTCTCTCGGCTGTTGTTTCCTGGACGCTCGACGCCTTCCTTGTCGGTGCCGAAAAGATGATCGATTCCGGCCTCGTTCCTACGGTCGTTCCAACTCCCGACGCTTCTTGGACTCACATTTCGGATCACTGATGCCCTTCCTGGACAGGAAGGTAAGGCAAACCACATTAATTATTGCTACTGTGGCAATTATGAATAGACACAGGTGGAGGCCAAGATTCCTCGGCGCGGCCGGGGCCGCGTTAGTGCTCGCGCTCGCTGGATGTTCGTCATCGAACACGAACCCGGACGCTGACGGAAGTCCCGCAGCGAGCGGAAGCTATCCGGTGACCGTGAGCACGGAATCCGGAGACGTGATCATCGAGTCGGCACCTGAACGGATCGTGACCTTGGGGAACCCGGCGTTCGAGAACGTCGTGACGCTGGGATCGCACCCCGTGGCCGCGAGCGTGACCAACATCGACAAGCTTCCCTATCTGGCGGACTACGTGGGAAATGAGGCGCTCGACGAGTCCTTGGCTGACATCTATGCAGGACAAGTGAATTTCGAGCGGATGCTTGCGGTCGAACCGGATCTCATCATCGCGCCTGCCTGGCCGGTTTTCACCGAGCCCGCCACGTTGGAGCGGCTCCGAACGATCGCTCCCACTTTGATATTCGACATGCAGGACGCAGACAACGATTGGAGAGTCGGCGTTCAGCAGGTCGCGGATGCGTTGGGCAAATCCGAGCAGGGTGGCGAGTTGATCACCTCGGCAGTCGACGGATTTACGGGTGTGGCTGAGTCGAACCCAGGACTTGCGAAGCGGCCGTACTCATTCGGGCTCTACTACAAGGAGCAGATTTCGTTGGGATCGGGCGGAAACATACTGCGCCTCTTCGGAATGAAGCCGGCGGAGGACCAAGCTGCGGTGGAATCGACAGGAACTCCGGTGACGTATTCGGGTGAGACTGCGGGTGACGTCGACGGTGAAGCGGTACTTCTGATGCCGTCACCACGGGATTCCATCGCGAACCTCGAACAATCGCCTTTCTGGGAGTTGAATCTGAAATCCCGCGTCGTATGGCTCAGTGATGCGCAGGGTGAGGCGATCAACAATGCGGGTGTACTTGGAAAGACGTGGCTGCCGGGAAACCTGGGTACCGCGTTGGGACAGTTGGGTTAGTCGAGCGTGGACAGGGCGAGAGAATCCCGGTTACCTGCGGGCATGGTCATGACCGTTGCCTCGATTGCCGAGGTTGAACAGCGAACGGACGACACCGTTCGAGTTGTGTTGCAGTCGAGCGAGTTCGGAAACCTGAGCGTTCGTGGGGCGGCGCCGGTGTTCAAGTTGTTCGTGCCTCGGGAGCCGGCGGACGAGATGATGCTCCCCACCTTGGGGTCGGACAAACTCGCGGTTCCCAGTTGGGAGGCCGACCCCCGGCGTCCGATCGGGCGTTCCTACACAGCAATCGATTTCAATCCTGGCGATCGAAGGATCACGTTCGATGTCATGGATCTTGGGAAGCCGGGTTGGTGGCTCAACCGGACGGGCGTAGGCAGTCGCGTTGGGGTGATCGGATTCAAACACGAACTCGTCCTTGTTCCGGGCGTCACTGACGTCGTTGCAGTCGGCGACAGATCTGCGCGCCCTGCTGTCGGATCCTTGACGAATCTCGCCGAACAAGTCCGAATACACAGTTTCACGGGTCCGTCAGGCGAGCACGGATTCCCTGATATCGAGTGGGTGGACATAGTCGATCGGACCAAGGCGCAGACAGAATCGACAATGTTGTGGATCGGCGGAGAGAAAAGCTGTGTCGCCCGCTTGCGCAACCAAGCGATCGAAAACGACCTACCGCCGTCCCGGATTGTCGCATTGCCGTACTGGTCGGCGGGGCGAACGCGCGACGAGTTCGATCATGCTCTGTACCGGCTGTACCAACGCGCAGCTGCGGACGGAATCGACATTTCCGATCCGGTCGTTGCCGCCGACATCGAACTGCAGTGACGCATGCCCCGTCGCACGGAATTGGCAGGCTCACATCCACTAGAACGCCGGCAATGGCACGATGGTGGTGTGACTTCAACTCATCAGACCGCAACCGCAACGCTGCACACGAACCGCGGCGACATCAAGATCGCTCTGTTCGGCAACCATGCGCCGAAGACCGTCGAGAACTTCGTCGGCCTCGCCGACGGCTCGAAGGAGTACACCACCGCAAACGCCGCCGGCACCAAGACCGGCCCGTTCTACGACGGTGCCATCTTCCACCGCGTCATCGACGGCTTCATGATCCAGGGTGGCGACCCCACCGGAACCGGCACCGGCGGCCCGGGCTACAAGTTCGGTGACGAGTTCCACCCGGAACTGCAGTTCGACCGCTCCTACCTGCTGGCCATGGCCAACGCAGGCCCGGGAACCAACGGCTCGCAGTTCTTCATCACCACCGGCCCGACGCCGCACCTGAACCGTCGCCACACCATCTTCGGTGAGGTTCTCGACGACGATTCCAAGAAGGTTGTCGACGCTATCTCCTCCACCGCCGTCGATCGTGGCGATCGTCCGGTCGAGCCCGTCGTGATCAACAGCATCACCATCTCCTGAACAGGTAAAACAAGCAGATGACGAACCCCGGTTGGGGCGGCGGTGCGAGTGAGGGCATCCCGCCCCAACCGCGGTGCGTCCGCCATCCAGATCGACTCACCGCACTTTCCTGCAATCGTTGTGGACGTCCGGCGTGCCCGGACTGCCTCCGCGAGGCGGCGGTGGGATACCAATGTGTTGACTGTGTAGCTGCCGGCCAACGCGATGTCCGCCCCGTTCGGGGCGTCGCCGGAAACACCGTGAGCCCCGCCCGTGCGATCCCGATCGTGACGTACACCTTGATGGGGCTCAACGTCCTGGCGTTCCTCGCCACCTTCGCGCAGTCGCGAAGCATCATGAACAATCAGGTCGGCTCGTCGATCTTCGCGAACTGGGCACTCAATCCGGGTCTGGTCGCCAGCGGTGACTGGTTCCGGCTCATCGGCTCCGGGTTCTTGCACTTCGGCATCTTGCACCTCGCGGTCAACATGTACGCCCTCTACATCCTCGGACGCGACACCGAAATCGTGATGGGCCGCTCGAGGTACATCGGCATCTACCTGGTTTCGCTTCTCGGCGGTTCAGCCTCGGTGATGGCATTCCAGCCGGTGTTCTCTTCGCTCACGGCCCTGTCCTGGACTGCTGGGGCGTCGGGAGCGATCTTCGGCATCATGGGCGCACAGGCAGTCCTTCTATTGCGTTTGCGTCGAAGCCCGGTCCCGATCATCTCGGTGATCGCGATCAATGTGATCATCAGCATTTCGCTGCCCGGGATCTCGTTCTGGGGTCACGCGGGAGGTCTGGTGGCAGGTGCCGCAACGGCCGCTGCATTCCTGTACGCCCCGCAGTGGTTGGGCGCCGGTGAGAACCGCGTGAAGGCGGTGCGGATCGGCTGGATCGCTTTTGGTGCCGTCACTGTGGTGACGTTGGGAGTCATCGTGCTCCGCGTCGTTCAACTGCGCGAACAGCTGGGAATCAGCTAGCAAGAATCCTAGGGCCCAGCCGTTCTATGGCTCAGCCGCCGATGATGGACTCACAGGCGAACGTGATCTCGAAGCTCGACGTCGCCGTCGTGTTGCCCTTGTCCCGGGCGCCGATTCCCTCGCCCGTCACCACGAAGGTATTGCCGTCCTGCTTGGCACTGGCAGATCCGCCGGGCAGTCCCGGTGCGTATCCGGCGGTGTACGGCAGACCGTTCGATCCACCCTCGCTTCCGGCGATTCCGGCAGTCTGAACCGTGCCGGATTCATCGACGATGGCCGAGACGGTCAACATGCCGTAGGTGGGATTTTCCGCGTCGAGCAGTGTCATGACTGTCGTGCCGCCGTCCTTTGCGCACTTCGTCTCGAATTTGGCGTCGAGCGTCTTCCCGCCGACGGTGGCCGAGGATGTAGCGGACGAGGCGCCGGCAGCGCTCTTGTCGGAGTTGGTCTTGTCGGAGTCGCTGCCGCAGGCGGAGGCGAATATAGCGACCGCCGCGAGGGTGGCAGCGACTGAGGTGGAGGACCGGCGGGTCATCGTGGTCCGAACCAACTCCGTCATGTTCTGTCCTTCAAGTCACGCGGTGCGTCCGCACTTGCTCTGGCTGTTTCGCCGACAACACTAGCCAGTGACTCGGTGCTCGTAGCTCTAAACCCCCAGCTCAGACGGGTTTGTCGCCTTCGACTGTTCAGGGACGTTCGTCGGGCTGCCCGGGATCATCTGCCGGATCTTTGGGAGCAATCGCACATGCAGAGACGGCTTCTGTAGAGATTGTCCACATAGGTTGGGCTCGGTCGTGCTTCTACTGTGGCTTGAGTCACTTCGTAGATAGCAACGCTGACCTTTTCCGAGGAGTACCCCTGCCATGACCTCCACCGATAGCACCACCACTGACGGTGGGGTTGCGCCGAGCGAGATCGAATCTCGCGTGGTGAAGAAGGTAGCGCGCCGGCTGATTCCCTTCCTGATCCTGCTCTATTTCGTGAACTATCTGGATCGTACGAACATCGCCTTCGCCAAGCTCACCATGAGCGCCGACCTCGGGATGACCGAGACGATGTTCGGTCTCGCATCCGGACTCTTCTTCGTCGGCTATCTGCTGTTCGAGGTGCCGAGCAACCTGGCCCTGCACCGCTTCGGCGCCCGGCTGTGGATCGCGCGCATTATGCTCACCTGGGGCATCCTCGCCGCTGCGCTGGCATTCGTGCCCAACGTGGGCAGCCTTTATTTCCTCCGCATTCTGCTGGGAATCGCCGAAGCCGGCTTCTTCCCCGGAGTTCTTCTCTACCTGACCTTCTGGTTCCCGAAGAAGTACCGCGTACGCCTGATGGGCCTGTTCCTGCTGACGCTTCCGCTCTCGTCGGCGCTCGGCGCCCCGCTCTCGGCGGCCATCATCCAGTACGGCGACGGACTGTTCGGCCTCGCCGGATGGCGCGTGATGTACCTGATCGAGGGTCTGCCCGCCGTGATCTTGGCGTTTGTCGTCTGGTTCTACCTCACAGATCGTCCCGCCGACGCAAAGTGGTTGACCCTCGAGGAGCGCACCTGGCTGATGAAGTCGATGGCGGACGAGGAAATAGAACTCGGCGACGCCGGTCACCAGTCGGCCGGTAAGACCCTGCGTGATCCCCGCGTCATCGGTTTCGGTCTGGTCTACTTCGGAATCACATACGGGCTCTACGCTTTGAGCTTCTTCCTGCCCAGCATCGTCGCGGGATTCAAGCAGACGTTCGACACCGATTTCTCGCTCGTCGAGACAGGCCTGATCGTGGCCGTCCCCTACGCGATCGGCGCTGTCGCGATGGTGCTGTGGAGCCGCCATTCCGACAAGACCGGTGAACGAATGTGGCACGTTGCAGCCCCGACGCTCCTGGGCGCGGTATCCATTCCGATTGCGCTGTATCTGGATTCACCGTTCACCGTCATGATCGCGGTCTCGCTCACCGCCGTCGGCGTGCTCTGTGCGCTCCCCGTCTTCTGGTACCTGCCCACCACGTTCCTGACGGGAGCCAGTGCGGCCGCGGGTATCGCCATGATCAACTCGATCGGCAATGCGTCGGGCTTCGGTGCTCCGTACATCACCGGCTGGCTCACCGATGTGACCGGAAATGCCAAGGCAGGACTGTGGGTGGTGGGCGCCGTGATGCTCTGTGCCGCAATCCTTGTGGTGGCGCTGGCAAAGCGATCGAGCAAGCCCGCTCAGATCTGACCGAGTTTCCCCGCACTGGCACGCAGCCGGATCAGGAGCGCAAGATCGAGCGCCTGGTCCGGCTGACGCCACTGTGTACCGATCAACCTGTCGATCGACTCGAGCCGTTGGTACAGCGTGTTGGCGTGAATCGCGAGCGCGGTGGCGGTCGCGGAGTGCTTGCAATTGTGTGACAGGTACGACGCGAGGGTGTCCAATAGCGGAACGCCGCGTCGTTGCTCCTCCTCGAGGAGAGGACCGAGGGAACGCTCTGTCAGGGCTTCCAGTTCTTCGCGGCCGGTGCGGCTGAGGAGAATTCGGTAAATGCCGAGTGAACTTGCCGGTTCCACGTGGGAGGCCCGCCCGAGAGTCTCGAGGACGTCGACGGTGTGCTGCGCCTCGACATACGCTCGCGCCAGACCTTCCGCTCCCACCGCGGGATCGGCGATTCCGACGGTCGGGTTCTCCGCCGGCTGCACCCACGCCGCCGCAACTGCTGCCGGTGACATTCCGGGAATCAGTGCGATGACTCGTGAACCATGTTCGGCAACAACGGTTCCTGACGGGAATGCAATTTCCTCGATACTGCGACGCGCACGGTCGACGGCGTCGGCCGGGCGGGCCACCACGACGGTGTACGAGCGGTCAGGATTGAGCCCGGCCAGGCGGAACTGACCGGTGACTTCGGCCGGCGTCGGCGCAGGCCTGGTGATCAGATCGACCAGAAATGCGTCGCGTGCCCGACGGGTAGCTTCCCTGGCCGCCCGTTCGCCTACCAGCGCAAGCGCAATGGCCGGGGCTGACCTTTCGAGTGCCAATCTCATTGCGGCGGTGGGTTCCTGGCGCGAGAGTAGGAACAGAACTCCGAGTTGGTCACCGGCACTGCGCACTTCGGTGGCGAACAGGAACTGCTCACCGACGGTGAGCGTCACTTCCTGCTCGCGTCGGTCGGCAGCAAGGATGTCGAAAACCCGATGAACACTCTCGCTCACCCGTTGCAGTCCCGGTGGGATCTCGGATGTTCCGGTCACGAAGAACACCGGCGAACCCGTCGACGCCGAGGTTTCCTCCACGAGTTCACGGACTCCACCGCCGCGCAGGACAACTTGTGTGAGCGAACGATCCCAAGTCAGTGTCTGTTCGAGAAGTGCTGTGCGCTCGGCAAGTTCGGTGTTCGCGGCGTTCACTTCCGCAACCGTCGCGCGATAGCGTTCGAGAGAACGGGCATTCTCGATGGCCACCGAGGCATGGGCTGCGAGTGCGGACAGCAACGCAACTTCCTCGTTGCCGAATCGGCGCTCTTGACGTTTGCACGCGCACAGGGCACCCAGGATCTTGCCGTTCAAAGTCAGCGGCACAGCCAGCAGGCCGCGCATGTTCTCGGCTCGCGCTGCGTCGTCGGCCGGTCCGATGTGTGCAAACGAGGGATCGTTTCGGTAGTCGGGAGACCAAGCAGGAGACGAGTTCTCGACCACGCGACCGATCAGACCTTCGCGGAAGGGAACCGTGAGGCCGAGCAATTGGGAGGTGTACGCACCGCTCGTGACTTCGATGATCAAGATGTCGTCATGAATGAGAGCAAGGTACGAAAGGTCGACGCCGAGTAGTCGTTTGGCCTGATCCACGATCTCCTGCAGGAGGGCGTGGTGATCGTGCATCGTGGTCAGCAGTGACGCGATGTCGTTGAGTGCCCCGAGTTCGGTGGCGCGCTGTCGGCGCTGAGCCAGGAG
Organism: Rhodococcus sp. DN22; assembly: GCF_036669995.1. Taxonomy (NCBI): domain Bacteria; kingdom Bacillati; phylum Actinomycetota; class Actinomycetes; order Mycobacteriales; family Nocardiaceae; genus Rhodococcus; species Rhodococcus sp. DN22. Next base: position 28,869 of record NZ_CP133326.1, read on the forward strand.
ACTTCGTAGTTGGAGTGCCGATCGGGCTTCTCGCTCGATTTCGGCGGCGACTTCGGGGCCTGACCCAGCGGCCAACTGATCGCGGTGTTCGATCAGTTCCTCGGTGGATGCCTCGGCCAGGAGAAGCTGTAGCCAGTTCTCGTGCATCCGCGCTCCCTTGTCAGACCAACTTGTCAGACCAATGATGAGTATGGAGAGAGTGTCCATACGGTTTCCGGTTTCTCGGAGTAAATCTACATGGGGCGGTGTAGCGGCCGTCACTATCGTGGAGACATGACACTCCTCGAGGCGCTCGGCTCGCAGATCGATGCGGATCGACTGATCACCGACCCCGACATCATGGCGAGCTACATCCACGACGACGCCGAGTGGGCTCCCTACGAGATGCCTGTCGCGGTGGTCCGTCCGCGCACAGCCGAGCAGGTACAGACAGTTGTGCAGGCATGTATCGCCCACGGTGCGCCCGTCGTCACGCGCGGCGCCGGCACCGGTCTGTCGGGCGGAGCCAACGCAGTCGCCGGCGGCGTCGTGATCGCCTTCGACGCGATGAACGCCATCAAGGAGATCAACATCCTCGAGCGTTTGGCCGTGGTCGAACCCGGAGTGGTCAACGATCACCTCCGCGACGCCTGCGCCGAGCACGGCCTCTGGTATCCACCCGATCCGGCGAGCGCACCCTGGTCGACGATCGGTGGCAACGTCGCGACCAATGCCGGCGGCCTGTGTTGCGTCAAGTACGGCGTCACCAAGGACTACGTACTGGGCATGCAGGTGGTCACCGGAACCGGTGAGCTGGTTCGACTCGGGCGTCGAACTGCCAAGGGAGTGGCTGGGTTTGATCTCTCGGCGCTCATGGTCGGCTCCGAAGGCACTCTCGGGGTGATCACCGAGGTGACCGTCAAGCTTCGTCCTCAGCGCGATCCCGAACGCACCATCGTCGGATACTTCGACTCCATCGTCGCTGCGGGCAAGGCCGTCGAAGCCGTCGCCGCAGACGGTCTCACGCCGTCGGCCCTCGAGTTGATCGATCGGCAGTGTCTCCTTGCCGTCGATGCCTGGAAGAACATGGGCCTCTCGGCTGACGCCGAGGTGGTCCTGCTCGGCCGCATCGACACACCTGGCGAGATCGGCGACGCCGAAGCCGAGCGAATGTTGGCCTGTTTCAACCGTTCCGGGGCTACCTGGAGCGCCAGATCCACGGACCAGGAGGAAGCCGACGCCTTGTTCTCCGCCCGGCGTCTGGCGTACCCCGCCCTCGAGCGTCTCGGCCCGGTGCTCACCGAGGACATCTGCGTCCCCAAGGCGGCGGTCCCGGAGATGCTGGCGCGCATCGAGGCCATTTCGGCCCGGCACGACACGCACATCGCGAACATCGCGCACGCGGGTGACGGCAACCTGCATCCGCTGCTGATCGCGCCACACGACGACGAAGCGGCGCGGAGGCGCGCTCAGGCCGCTTTTGCCGAGATCATCGACAACGCCCTCGAGTTGGGCGGAACCGTCACCGGTGAGCACGGCGTCGGCCTACTGAAGATGGGTGGCCTGGCACAGGAACTGTCACCGGCCGTCGTCGCGATGCATCATGCAATCAAGGGCGCACTCGACCCTCACGGAATCATGAACCCGGGCAAGGTGATCTGAAAGGCTGGCTCCGTAACCGAATCGGTTTCCGGAGTTACGCCGTCGAAATGACGAGTTCCTACGCTCGAGTTGAACCGTTTGGCCAACTCGACGTATGGAGTCATGAATGTTCTCTTCCGATTTGACGCTGGCAAGTGTTGTTCCGCGGCGCGTGGAGACGGTCGAGGCCGTCCGGGCGGCAATCGCTCTCGACGGCGCCGCGGTGTTCGGTGGCCTGCACACCGAGGAAGATGCCATTGCCTTCGCGTCGAAGTTGCTCGGTGAGAAGTGCATTCGCGTCGGCCGCCAGTTCGAGGCGAGCGCCAAAAGTCAGGATGCCGAAGCCGCTGTCGTCGACACGCAACCGGTGGACGAACGCGGCCGCAAGCGCTCGTTCGGTATCTCCGGCGAGCGGATGACCGCCCACAACGACGGTTTCGCGTTCGGCGATTACGCTCCCGATTACCTGTTTCTGTGGTGCAAGCGCCCGGCGTACCCGAGTGGCGGCGACTCGTTTCTCATCGACGCGGTCAAACTGACCCAATTGCTCGCCTTCGATCCCGCAACAGCGGAGCTGGCCGAATTCTGTTGGAGCACAGACATCGACCATTCGGAACCGAACTTCCCGCAGAACACATTTGCGCCGATCGCCAGGACGGTGCCGAGTGGACGCAACCAGGTTCGCTATCACCCGTACCTCGCGCCGATCGCCGGTGAATCGGAAGTAGCGCAGTGGCCGCTGGTGAAGCAGTGGAGTGAGGCTGTGATTCACGTGCGAGACAGCGGTCCGATGTTCCGCGCCGAAGCCGGCGAGATGATCTGCATCGACAACTACCGGGTACTGCACGGCCGCGACGGATACACCGACCCCGGCCGTGAGCTGTACTCGATCTGGGGATGGTCGAGCGACGCAGTCGCGGTGCCGCAGCAGGCTCTCGACATCGTGCAGCCGGACCTCGCGGCACTGGCCATGTAACCAGCGCTTATTTCTCGGGCGGCACCAAACCGTGGACGGCGAGCACGTCCAGGACGTCCTCCGGTGACGTGCCGAGATCCCAGCGTCCGAAGATCAACAGCTTCTCCGTGTCGGTGGGACGGTCGACGATGTCGATCTCGAGCATCGGGACGCGTCGACCCAGACGCGGGTAGCGGACGAGACGCACGCGGTCGATCTGTTCGCGGGTGAACTCGTGGCGGGCGCGCAATCGCTGCACCGCGATCGACTTGGTTCCCGCGTCTTCGATCACAGCCAGGCGGGGACGCTGACGCAGGGCGAGTCCGCCCATCACGAACAGCCCGATCACCGCGAGGGCGAGCAGGAAGCGTCCGGCAGGCTCCGTGGGCGCGATTATCGAGGCGATCGCGAGGGCAATTCCGCCGCCGAACATCGCGTAGACAACACCCATCGGAGTGGCCCACGAGATCACCTCCGTGACGTTGTCACGAGGCTGTGGATGAAATTCATCCTCGAGCATGTGGATAACTTCCTAGGTTGTCCACAGGAGTTATCCACAATGGGGATGAATGACACCCATGTAATTGAATGACGGTCACGATCCGGGTCGAATCAGATACTCGCTGGTCAGCGCCATCTCATGGTCATGACAAGGCCGACAACCATGAAACCGAAGCCGACGAGGAAGTTATAGTTTCCCAAGTCGTTCATCCACGTGATCGAATCCGCGGCCAAGTAGTACACAATCAGCCACGCCAGGCCGACAAGCATGAATCCGAGCATCACCGACACGTACAACGTGCTCGACGGACCCATCTTCACCTTCACCGGAGTGCGGTTTGCCGGGTTGACTGTGTAGTCGTTCTTCTTACGGACCTTCGACTTGGGCATGACGTCCTCGCTCTACGGTGTGACCTGCATGTGTTACCTACACGCTAACGTAGCTGTGTCCAGTTGGTCACCGGCCGACCTGCACAATCCGGGAGGAGCCACGTGTCTTCGGGTGAATCTTCACGAACCGTCTGGCACATCGGTGTACTTGCCGTCTGCCTGGTAGCCGGTCTGATGGTCGCCACGGCGCAACGATCCGCCGAGGAAAACCAGCTCCAGGTCACCGAAAGCACCAGGCTCTCCGATCTGGTCCGCAGCGCCCAGGCCAATGCCGAAAAAGTTTCGGCCGACCGGGACGAACTTGCCGCTCAGCTCGATTCGCTGCAGCAAGACGCCGCTCGGTCCGACGCCGGAGTGGCCGCCGCGCTCGGTGACATCAAGAACATCTCCGCCGACGCGGGACTGACGGAGATGACCGGCCCGGGTGTTGTCGTCACGATGACGGACGCTCCGCGCAACGCCGACGGCAAGTATCCGGTCGACGCCACCCCGGACGACCTCGTCGTGCATCAGCAGGACGTTCAGAGCGTCCTGAACGCACTGTGGGCCGGCGGGGCCGAAGCGGTGGGCATGCAGGACCAACGGATCATCAGTACGTCGGCGCCGCGGTGCATCGGAAACACTCTTCTTCTTCACGGACGTACCTACAGCCCGCCCTACGTGATGAGCGCCATCGGTGACGTTGCGCGCCTCGAGGCGGCCCTCGCCGCCGAACCGGGCATTCGGATCTACAAGCAGTACGCGACCCGCTTCGGCCTCGGGTACACGCAGGCAACGCCGTCGCAGATCACGGTCCCCGCCTATACCGGCGGATAGCACGGGCGTTTACCCTGCTCTCATGAGGATTCTCGTCGTCGACAACTACGACAGCTTTGTGTTCAACCTGGTGCAGTACCTCGGCCAGCTCGGAACCGAAGCCGTGGTCTGGCGCAACGACGATCCACAACTGACGGCAGACCTCGAGGGTGCAGTAGCGCAGTTCGACGGCATTCTCCTGAGCCCGGGCCCCGGAACTCCGCAGCGCGCGGGAGCGACGATGGATCTGGTGAAGGTCTGCGCCGACACCAAGACCCCGCTGCTTGGCGTCTGCCTCGGACATCAGGCGATCGGTGCGGCTTTCGGCGGAACCGTCGACCGCGCGCCCGAACTGCTTCACGGCAAGACGAGTCTGGTTCACCACAAGGACGTCGGCGTCCTGGCCGGACTGCCCGATCCGTTCACCGCTACCCGCTACCACTCGCTGACGGTTCTCGAGGACACCATTCCCGAGGAACTCGAGGTGACCGCCCACACCGAGAGCGGCGTCGTGATGGCGATGCGCCACCGCGAACTGCCGATTCACGGCGTCCAGTTCCACCCCGAGTCCGTACTCACCCAGGGTGGACACCGGATGCTCGCGAACTGGCTCGCAGTCTGCGGTGAGGCGCCGCCGGAAGGGCTCGTCGCAGCCCTCGAGGCCGAGGTCGCGTCGGCGCTCGGTGGCGCATTGCCCGCAATTCTCTGACACCTGTCCACAAAAAAGTGCCTCCCGGAAATCTCCGGGAGGCACTTTTTCACTTTGCTAGCGGCCGGGGATTCCGAGCGCTCCGACGCTGACGGTGATGACTGCGTCCTTGGAGATCTCCGAGCCCGGAGGCTGCGTCTGCGAGACGATCTTGCCCACCATTTCCGGGGTGAGCGTCGTGCTCTGGTTCTGAACCAGCTGCGAAGCGGTTCCCGCCCAACCGGCTGCGCGAAGCGTGCTCAACGCCTCCGACACCGTCTTGTTGGTCAGATCAGGCATCGCGACCTGGTTGCCGTTGGATACTCGCAGCGTCACGGTCGAACCCTTGGTGGCCGAAGTGCCACCGGTCGGGTCGGTCGAAACGACCTGTCCCTTCGGCAGACCCGAATCGATCTCCGTGATCTGAACGACGAACCCGGCACCTTCGATGTTGGGCCTCGCCACCTCTTCACGCTGACCGGTGACATCCGGGACACGAACCTGCTCCGGTCCGGTGCCGACCGTGATCGAGACCGCGGAATCGAGAACAACCGACACTCCGACGGCCGGGTCCTGATTGACGATCTTGTCGACCTCGGCGACGGTCGATGCCGCCTTGCCGATGGTCGGATCAAGTCGGAGTCCGACGGAGTTGAGCTTCTTCTCCGCGTCGTCCTGGCTCAGGCCAGTCAGGCGCGGGATCGCGACCTGCTCGGGGCCGGTGGACACGTCGATGGTGACGGTGCTGCCCTTCTCGATGCGCACCCCGGCAACCGGACGCGTCGTGATGACGTTTCCGGCGGCGATCACCTTGTCCGTCTTCTGCTGACGCTCCACCTGGAATCCGGCGTTGGTCAGCGTCGCCTCGGCGACGTCGGCGGGCTGGTTGGTCAGGTCACCCGGAACGGTCACCATCTCGACCTTCGGCGAGTTCACCCGAATGAGGAAGAACGTCACCAGACCGATCACCAGAAGCGCCGCGATGCCCATCAGGGCGTAGCGTCCGCCCTTCTTCTTGGCAGGCGGCTCGGCGGCGCGAGTTGTCCTCGCAGCAACCGGCTCGACCGGATCGGGAGCAGTGCGGTAGTTCCCGGTGTCGGAGCCGACGGCGCCGAGGATGGTGGTGCGGTCCTCGTCGTTCATCACCATCGGAGCACTCGGACGCTGACCGCCCAGGACACGTACCAAGTCGCTGCGCATGTCGCCGGCGCTCTGGTAGCGGTTGGCCGGGTTCTTGCTCATCGCCTTGAGAATGATCGAATCCAGCTCGCGCGGAATGTCGGGATTGATCTCCGACGGCGTCTGCGGATCTTCACGAACATGCTGGTACGCCACGGCGACCGGTGAATCACCCTTGAACGGCGGCTCGCCCGTCAGAATCTCGAACAGCACACAACCGAGCGAGTACACGTCCGAACGCGCGTCCACCTGCTCACCTCGCGCCTGCTCCGGCGAGAGGTACTGAGCGGTGCCGATCACGGCGGCCGTCTGCGTCATCGGGCTCGACGCGTCGGAAATGGCACGGGCGATACCGAAGTCCATCACCTTCACGGCGCCGGCACGGTTGATCATGATGTTGGCGGGCTTGACGTCGCGGTGCACGATGCCGTTGCGGTGGCTGAAGTCCAAAGCGGCACAGACGTCCGCGATCACTTCCATCGCCTTGCGCGGAGCCATCGGCCCGGTGCTGCGCACGATGTCACGCAACGTGTCGCCGTCGACGTACTCCATGACGATGTACGGCAGCGGCCCGGCGTCGGTCTCGGCTTCACCGGTGTCGTAGACGGCCACGATCGCCGGATGGTTCAGCGCAGCAGCGTTCTGCGCCTCACGACGGAACCGCAAGTAGAACGTGGGATCGCGCGCGAGGTCTGCACGCAGCACCTTGATCGCGACGTCGCGGCTGAGTCGAAGGTCGCGCGCCAGGTGAACCTCGGACATTCCGCCGAAGCCGAGAATCTCACCCAGCTCGTAGCGGGAGGAGAGATTGCGGGGTGTCGTCATTGGTCTTGTCCTAGCGGTTCTTCAGCGTCTCCGGGATCCGCCAACGGCTCAGTGGTCGTTGTGGTCGTCGTTGTCGTCGTGATGGTGGTTGTGGTCGTCGGAGTTGTTGTGGTCGTGGTCGGCGTTGTCGTGGTGGTTGTCGGCTCGGTCGTTGTGGTCGTCGGCCGAGTCGTCGTTGTTGTCGGCTCGGTGGTCGTCGTCGTGGGCCGAGTCGTCGTGGTGGTGGGCTTGGTCGTCGTGGTGGTCGGCAACGTCGTGGACGTGACGACGGGTGGCGTCGGGTCGCTCGGACCGTCGGTTGCGATCCAGACTCCGCCGATGATCAACGCCAACAAGATCAATCCGCCGCCGGCCCATGCCACGGCCTTCTGCCCACTGGTCATTCCGCCGGCTGCCGCGTCGTCCGCAACAGCTGCGCCCGTCACCGGGCCCGCGTACGTCGGCGGCATGACCTGCGTGGCACCCGTTGCCGGCAACGCGCTCGCGGCACCGGTAGCGAGCAGACCGGGCGGCGGTGGACGCCTCCCTGCCCGAACGGCTGCAACGGCGTCGGCGAACTCACCGCCACTGGCGTAGCGGCCGGCCGGATCCTTGGTCAACGTGATGTCGATGAGCTCGCGGATGTTCGGCGGCAGGTCGGCCGGCATCGGCGCCGGGGTTTCCTGCACGTGCTTCATCGCGACGGTGAGCGCGCCGTCACCGGTGAACGGGCGTCGACCCGAAAGTGCTTCGTATCCGACGATTCCCAGCGAGTACACGTCACTCGCCGCGGTCGCGTCCTGACCGAGAGCCTGCTCGGGCGCGATGTACTGGGCGGTGCCCATCACCATTCCCGTACGCGTGACGGGCGAGTTCTCGACGGCCTTGGCGATGCCGAAGTCCGTGATCTTCACCTGGCCCGTCGGGGTGATGAGGATGTTGCCGGGCTTCACGTCGCGGTGCACGACACCGGCGTCATGTGCGACCTGCAGGGCGCGGCCGGTCTGCTCGAGCATGTCGAGGGCATGCGGAACCGCCAGGCGGCCGACGCGCGCCAGGACGGCGTTGAGCGGTTCACCGTTGACGAGTTCCATCACCAGGTACGCCGTGGAATCGCCCGAGCTGTCGCGGGTCTCGCCGTAGTCGTAGATTCCGGCGATACCGGGATGGTTGAGCTGCGCGGTGGTGCGGGCCTCGAAGCGGAAGCGCTCCAAGAACTCCGGATCGGAAGAGAACTCGGACTTGAGTACCTTGACGGCGACGCGACGGTTGAGCCGGGAGTCGGTGGCTTCCCACACCTGACCCATCCCACCGGTGGCGATGAGACGGATCAATCGGTAACGATCGGCGATCAAAGCGCCGTTGTTCAACGCCACGGTTCAGCCCCCTTGGATTCCGGCTGCGATGACTGCACGACCGATCGGCGCAGCAACCGAGCCACCGGTAGCGGCGAGTCCGCGGTCACCACCGTTCTCGACGATGACGGCCACGGCGACCGTCGGATTCTGCGCCGGTGCAAAAGCGATGTACCAGGCGTGCGGCGGAGTTTCCCGCGGATTCACGCCGTGCTCGGCGGTACCGGTCTTGGACGCGATCTGAACGCCGGGGATCTTGCCGTCGCCGCCGGTGAAGTTCTCCGAGCCGATCATCAGATCGGTCAGCGTGGCCGCAACTGCCGGCGAGATCGCCTGACCCATCGACACCGGTGACGGCGTACTGAGATCGGTCAGATCCGGTGCCTGCAACTGGGAGATCAGGTTGGGCTGCATCCGCACACCACCGTTGGCGACGGTAGCGGCGATCACTGCGTTCTCGAGCGGGGTCACCGCGACGTCGCGCTGGCCGATACTGGTCTGGCCGAGAGCCGCGTCGTCGGAGATGTCGCCGACCGTGCTGTCTGCAACCGGCAGCGGGATCGCGGGAGTGTTGGGTCCGATACCGAAGGCGCTGGCCTCGTCCTTGATGGCGTCGGCGCCGTCTTTGATGCCCAGTTCGACGAACGCCGTGTTGCACGAGCGCGCGAACGCGTCGCGCAACGACGCCGTCGGGTTGGGGCCGCACGTGCTGCCGTTGTAGTTCTCGAGGGTCGTGCTGGTGCCGGGCAGCGTGATCTGCGGAGCCGCGGTCAGCTGGTCGTCCGGTGTCGCACCGTTGCCCAGAGCTGCGGCCGTGGTGAGCACCTTGAACGTCGAGCCGGGCGGGTAGGTCTGCGAGATCGCGCGGTTGACCAGCGGATCATTGGGATCGGCATTGAGCTCGTCCCACGCCTTGGTGGTTTCGGCGCCGTCGTGGCTGGCAAGTAGGTTCGGGTCGTAGCTCGGAGTGCTGACCATCGTCAGGATGCGTCCGGTGCTCGGCTCGATGGCGACGACGGAACCGGTGTAACCCTTGCTGGTCAGCTGGTCGTACGCCACCTGCTGCATGGCCGGATTGAGCGTCGTGACGACGTTGCCGCCGCGCGGATCGCGTCCGGACACCAGGTCGAAGAAGCGCTGACTGAACAACCGGTTGTCCGAGCCGTTCAGAATCGGATCCTCGGTGCGCTCGAGGCCGGCGCTGCCGTACTGCATCGAGTAGAAGCCCGTGACCGGTGCGTACGGGTACGGATTCGGATACTCACGCAGGTACTTGTACCGGTCGTCGGTGGCGCGGGAGGCGGCAAGCACCTGACCGGAAGCCGAGATCTGACCTCGCTGGCGTGAGTACTCGTCGAGCAGCACCCGCGAGTTGCGCGGGTCGGCTCGCAGGTCGTCAGCTTTGATGACCTGTACGTACGTGGCGTTGGCGAGGAGCGCGACGACCATCACCATGACGGCCATCGCGACGCGGCGCAGTGGAGTGTTCATACGCGCGGCATCATCTCGGTATTGGCGTCAGCGATTGGGGGCGGACCTTTCTTCTTCGTCACTACCGGCGCACGAGCCGCGTCCGAGATCCGGACGAGGATGGCCAGCAGTAGGTAGTTCGCGAGCAGCGACGAGCCGCCGTACGACATGAACGGTGTTGTCAGACCCGTCAGCGGGATCAGCTTGGTGACGCCGCCGACGACGACGAAAATCTGGATCGCGATCGTGAACGACAGACCGGCGGCGAGCAGTTTGCCGAAGCTGTCGCGCACGGCCAACGCCGTACGCAGGCCGCGGACGATGAGAAGCAGGAACAGCATCAGCACAGCGGCCAGGCCGATCAGGCCGAGCTCTTCGCCGATGGTCGCGATGATGAAGTCCGTCTTCGCGAACGGCACCTGGTTGGGGCGGCCGCTGCCCAGACCTGTTCCGGCGATACCACCGGTGGCCAGGCCGAACAGCGATTGCGAGATCTGATAACCGGTGTTGGCGTAGTCGCCGAGCGGGTCCAGCCAGGTGTCGACGCGCACGCGCACGTGTCCGAACATCTTGTAGGCGAAGAAGAATCCGATGGCGAGCAGTCCGCCGCCGATCACCAGCCAGCCCACACGTTCGGTCGCGATGTAGAGCATCACCAGCACGGTGCTGAAGAGCAGCAGCGACGTACCGAGGTCGGTTTCGAAGACGAGCACACCCACCGAGACGATCCAGGCGAGCAGGATCGGGCCGAGGTCGCGGGCACGCGGAAAGTCCATGCCCAGGAAGTGTTTACCGGCCGAGGTGAACAGGTCGCGCTTGGCGACGAGCACCGACGCGAAGAAGATGATGAGCAGGATCTTCGCGAACTCACCTGGCTGAATGCTGAATCCAGGCAGGCGAATCCAGATTTTTGCGCCGTTCACGCTCGAGAACTTCGCCGGCAGGATCGCGGGAATCGCCAGGAACACCAGGCCTGCGAGGCCGAGTGTGTAGCTGAACCGCGCCATCAGGCGGTAGTCCTTCAAGAACACGAGCAGCAGCACGAAACCGGTGATCGCCAGTGCAGTCCACATGACCTGCTGGTTCGCATCCGGTGACGGTGCTTCGACGCCGTTGTAGAGCGCTGTTTGTTCGTCGGCGAGGTCGAGTCGGTGGATGAGCACCAATCCCAGGCCGTTGAGCAGGGCGACGATCGGCAGCAGCAGCGGATCGGCGTACGGCGCATAGCGCCGAATTGCCAAGTGCGCGATCAGGAACAAGCCCGTGTACGCGAGCGCGTACTTGGCGAGGTCCAGCGTGATCTTCTGTTCCTGGCTCGCCTCGACGAGCAGAAGCGAGACCGTCGTGATGATGACGGCAAAGCCCAGGAGCAGCAGCTCCATGTTTCGACGGGTCGACTGGACCGGCGCCGGGGCAAAACCTCCGGGCGGACTCGGAAAAGCCGTCCCCGCAGCTGCGTTGGACGACATCAGTTGACCGTCCTGCAAGTCTGACCGGGAATGTCGGTCGGCGTCGGCGTAGTCGTGGGTGCCGCCGTCGTCGGCGCAGCAGGCTCCCCGGGCGGTGCGGGGGGCGGCGTGGTCTCCGGTGCCGGCGGGGGAGTGGGCGTGGCCGTCGTCGTCGGGACCGGCTCACAACGAGGCAGCAGATCGCCGCCGATGAGACGGATCATCTGGCTCTGCGCATCTTCACGCTTGCCGGACGGCAACCCGGCGCGCACCTGCTCCTGCGCCGACGGCTGCAGATCCGTCACTTCGAGGATGTTGCAGTTGCTGGGAATCGCGTCGGGGGAGACGAGGGTCAGGACGTCGTCGTCGCCGACGCAACCCACTAGATCCGCGTCTTGCAGCGAGTAGCCGAGCACCGAACCGGGGATTCCGCGCAGCACCGTCACGCGGCCGTTGTCTTCGCCGACGTAGTAGTTGTTGCGGATGACGGCGCGGCCGATCACGGCGCCGACACCGACCAGCGCGATCAGCACCACGGCGAGGACCACCCACCACAACCGGTTCCGCTTCTTCTTCGGTTCCGGTTCGGGTTGGGAGACAACTCGCTTGGGCGTCGCGCGCGGCGGACGCATGGCAGCGGCGCGGCCGGCCGCGGTGTTGGGGGGAGGGGCGTCCTCTTCCTCTTCCGTCGACGCGGCGCCCGCGACGATGGGATGAGACTGGCCGTAATCGAGGTCGATGACATCGGCGACGACGACGGTGACGTTGTCGGGACCGCCGCTGCGCAGCGCCAATTCGATGAGACGGTCGGCGCACTGCTCCTGCGAGCCCTCGCGCATCGTGTTCTCGATGGTCTCGTCGCTGACCACGTCGGAGAGGCCGTCGGAGCAGAGCAGGTAACGATCGCCGGCGCGGGCTTCGCGCACGGTGAGCGTCGGCTCGATCTCGTTGCCGGTCAACGCCCGCATGATCAGGGATCGCTGCGGGTGAGTGTGTGCTTGCTCGGCGGTGATCCGGCCCTCGTCGACCAGCGACTGAACGAACGTGTCGTCGCGGGTGATCTGCGTCAGGTGATCGTCGCGCAGCAGGTAGGCGCGCGAGTCGCCGATGTGCACGAGACCGAGCTTGCTGCCGGAGAAGAGGATCGCGGTGAGCGTGGTGCCCATGCCGTCGAGTTCGGGTTCTTCCTCGACGTGATCGGCGATGGAATCGTTGCCCTCGCGGGTGGCTGCCTCGAGCTTTCCGAGCAGATCCTCGCCGGGCTCGTCGTCGTCGAGATGCGCCAGAGCGGCAATCATCAACTGCGACGCGACCTCACCGGCCGCGTGCCCGCCCATACCGTCGGCCAAAGCCAACAGGCGTGCACCGGCGTACACGGAATCTTCGTTGTTGGAGCGCACGAGACCGCGGTCGCTGCGCGCCGCGTAGCGGAGAACAAGGGTCACGGGCGTAGCTCGATTACCGTCTTGCCGACGCGAACCGGAGTGCCCAGCGGCACGCGCACCGCAGTGGTGACCTTGGCGCGGTCCAGATAGGTGCCGTTGGTCGAACCGAGATCCTCGACGTACCAATCAGCGCCGCGCTGAGAGAGCCGCGCATGGCGCGTCGACGCGTAATCGTCGGTGAGAACGAGCGTCGAATCGTCGGCGCGACCGATCATGACGGGCTGAGAACCCAGGGTGATGCGGGTACCGGCGAGGGCGCCCTGCGTGACCACCAGGTACCGAGGCACCTTCGCCTTGCCCAGCGAGGGCAGGACCTTTCCGGCGCGGGTGTACCGCGGCGGAACCCTGACCCCGGAGCCGGCATAGATGTCGGAGCGGAGAGTGCGGAGGACTGCCCAGACGAACAGCCACAGTAGGAGCAGGAAGCCCGCCCGTGTGAGTTGCAGAATCAGGCCCTGCACGGCTGTCCACCTCCTTCTATGGCTCGAGCCCCGCCGCAGCGGGGTTCGAGCATTGTCGACTGGCAGCATCATAGGGGGCTCTGGGCCCCGAAGATCACGATACTGACAGCCGCGTGACGGCGGCGCGCCGACGGACCGCCGAATGTTCGATTGTTATCGGAAAAATCCTGGCGTCCGTTTCTCAGCTCAGAGAATGCGAACCAGAATCTCCGAGTGACCTGCACGAATGATGTCGCCGTCTGCCAGCTGCCAGTCCTGGACCGGTGCACCGTTGACGGTGGTGCCGTTCGTGGATCCCAAATCGGACAGCATCGCGGTGCGGCCGTCCCAACGGATGTCGATGTGGCGACGTGAGACGCCGGTGTCCGGGAGGCGGAACTGAGCTTCCTGGCCGCGGCCGATGACATTGCTGCCGTCGCGAAGCTGGAAGTGGCGTCCGCTGCCGTCCTCGAGCTGCAGGGTTGCCGTCAGGCTCTGGGCCGTCGGCGCGTATCCACCCTGCGGCTGGGCATAGCCCTGCTGCGGGTAGGCCTGCGTCTGCTCGAAGTTGCCGCCCTGCTCGTAGCCGGCCTGCTCGTACGGCTGCTGTGTGTACGCCTGCGGGTCGTAGCCGCCCTGCTGGTAGCTCTGCTGGTCGTAGCCCGGCTGATCGTAGGACTGGCCGTTGTACGGCTGCTGGTAGCCCTGCTGGTCGTAGCCGCCCTGCTGGTAGCCCTGCTGGTCGTACCCACCCTGGTACGCCTGCTGGCCGTAGCCCTGCTGGTAACCCTGCTGGTCGTAACCGCCACCCTGCTGGTCATAGCTCTGCTGGTCGTAACCGGCCTGCTCGTACGGCTGCTGCTGGTTCGGGTACGCCTGCTGGTCGTAGCCACCCTGCTGCTGGTTGTAGCCCTGCTGGTCGTCGCCTGTTCGGTAACCGTCGCCGCGGTCGTAACCGTTCTGGTACGGCGCTTCCTGGCCCTGCGGAGCGGCGTAACCGCCGTCGTCGTGGGAGTACCCGTTCCGTGCCGGCTGCTGCGGTTCGGGCTGGCGACCCGCCGGTTCGCGGCTTGGTTCGTAGCCTGAGTTCTGCGTCATGGGGCCGGCTCCTGGTTGTGACGGGACTGGATTGGAAACAGGGGGAACAATCGGTGCGGGTCGCTGAGGCGGCCGTTGTGGAGGCCGCGACGAAACCTGCGGAACATGCGACGGCGGTGATGCCTGCTCGGCGTCACCATCCGGGTCGACAGTTCCGCGGGTGCGGAACTGACCGGTGTGGAGCGTAGGCGAAGGCTCGAAAGTGACCGAGATGTCGCCGTACGTCTGCCAACCCTGATCGCGGATGAAATCCTGCAGGTGTCGGCTGAAAGCTTTGGTAGTCAGTTCGCGATCTGCTGCCAACTCTTCGTGATCGGAGTTGTTGATGGTGATCACGTAGTTGTTGGGGGCGAGAAGGATTCCGCCGCCGAGGTGCTCGACGCGGTCACGTGCCTCCTGCTGGAGCGCCGCCTCTACTTCCTGCGGCACAACACCACCACCGAAGACCCGCGCGAATGCGTCGCCGACAGCTCCTTGGAGCTTTCGTTCGAAACGCTGCACGATGCCCATCGGGCCCTCCTCTCGCCTCGCATCTACGACGGCAAAATGCTCGGCAAGTAGCGCCGGCACCGCCTTGTCGCGTGTCGTCCAAACTGCTGTACAGGTTCCACGGTACTGTCAAATGTCGCTTCGGCAGTACCTGGCCGCTGTTTCAGCATGGTATCGGTTCTGGGCTTTTGGGTGCTCGGTGTTCATCGATTCGTGCCCTGAGCTGCACGAATAGAACTTTCAAAGTTTGTCGTGATAATGTTTCGGCGTTGCTCGGGCGAGTGGCGGAATGGCAGACGCGCTGGCTTCAGGTGCCAGTGTCCTTCGGGACGTGGGGGTTCAAGTCCCCCTTCGCCCACCACAAGACGAGGCCACGAACTCACAAGAGTTGGTGGCCTCGTTTTTTTGTTGTCGGCTATCTGGCCGCAGCCTGGATGAAGCTCAGGATGAAGTCCAGTGCGGTGCCCGCAAACGAGTCGTTGACTGGTTGAGTGGCCGCGGCGGGCGTAGTGATCTGAGGGTTCATCATCCCTGGCGGCAGTGTGCCGGGCGGGAGATTGATGATGGCGTTGATGTCGTAGACGGTGTTGTCGGGACCGTTGGTCACCGAGAACGAGATACTGCCGAAGTCGACGACTGGACTATCGGCTGATGCAGTACCAACTGGGCTGCCGAAGGTGATCGCGGCAGCGAGCGCGCCGACACCGAGGGTGGCGGTGGTCCGGGACAAACGAGTAGGCGTTTCGAGTCCATTCACAGATGTGCTCCCTTTCGTGGTGACAGCACCCGCGTGGGAACGCGGAGGAGCCACGAGATTGCAACCACTATCGAGGAAGATAACGGACATTCACCTCGTGGCGGGGTGGTTCGGCACGAAGCCCTTCGTCGTTCTGGAGCTATCGGGATGGGGGTTGCAGCCTGATCACCGTTGCAGGACTTCAGAATGATGCGTTTTGTAGTCACCGCTTTGATATCCCCTTGGCGTACAACTAAGTCGGGTTCCTCGGCAGAAGACCGTGAGACGTCTGGGCGTCGAAGATGGAGTGGGGTCTGAAGAAAGACCCCGAGAGCAGAAAGAACGCCGCCGACCGCACCACCATCGGCTAGCATGCGAAAGTCCATAACGGCTTCATCGCGGCTGTGATCTACGGGGGCCTACCGCAGGTCGCCGATTGCACGTGACGTGGCCTCGTCCGAGGCAGGCCCAGGGGAGCATCGCGCCAGGGAAGTCTACGGCTGGACACGCAGAGGGAGATCTCAGCCTGCCCCAAGATTGTCGCAGGCTCCCGATAGTCTTGGTGCTGTTCTGAAGACAGGAAGAGAGGCCCCGCACCACGTGACTGACGAAGCGCAATCACGCTATGCATTGTCGTTCACCAGTGGTGGCCTCCTCGCCCGCGAGGGTGTGTCCGTCGCAGCGATATACCTTGAGTCTCACGACTGGCAGGCGACCCGGGTCCGAGTTGTCGACGGCAACCTGTTGCAGGCTCGCACTACCTCATCGCTCGGCAGGGTCTCCCGCGAGACCGTTCAGCGGCTCGCTGCGCTCGGCGATGATGAGATCGAACTGCTTGTCGAGGGCAGTCCCTCGGAGCAGCATCACCTGATGTGGGCCGCGGCTTGCCGCCGCTACGTGCTGATCGGCGACTTTGCCGAAGAGGTGCTGCGCGAGCGATTCCTCCTGATGCGGCCGACGCTCGACGTCGAGGACTTCGACCGGTTCATCACCGGTAAGAGCCTGTGGCACCCCGAGCTCGAAGGTCTGAAGTCGTCGACGCGACAGAAGCTTCGGCAGACGTTGTTTCGGATGCTCCGCGAGGCAGGTCTGTACACCGACGCCGGCCACATCATCCCCGCCGTGATCTCTGGGCGCGTCACTGAGGTCCTGGACCGCCGCACGCCCAGCGACCTCCGATTCTTTCCGATGGTCACACCATTCACATCCTCAGGCGACCAGGTGGAGCGATGAAAACAACCCAGCGAAACCTCACTCACGAAGAGAAACACGTATATGACGTGTTGCGTAGCGACCGGTTCTTGAGGATGGAGGGTCTCTCCAAGGAAGTTCCCTTCTTCATCTACCACTTTCCTCCTGCCTGGGCCCTCGACGTCCACGGTATGCGCGACCGGGTCACCACGAAGCTCCAGAGCGATGACGGAATCAATGTGGTCGAGATCAATCTGTACGACCTTGCCGTCGAACTCCTCAACGAACGGGGCGTCTGGGATCGCGTTCTCCATGCGGAGCCGACGATGGACAAGGCCGACTTCCGCGACATGCTTCAGGGCATGCTCGACCCGCACGATCATCTCGCCCCGGCGATCCGAGTTCGGCTCGACACCGAGCCGGCAACTGAACCGAACACGACCGTGGTCTTCCTCACCGGCATCGGTGAGGTGTTTCCGTTCATCCGTACACACACGGTGTTGGAGAACTTGCAGAGCGTGGTCGTGGGTCGCCCGATGTTGGCGTGGTTCCCGGGTACGTACGAGTTCACCCGGGCGACCGGGCACCAGCTCCGCGCATTGAACCTGGGCGCGAGCGACAGCTATTACCGGGCTAAGGACATCCTGGAGCAGGAGACATGAGCATGACCGTGATCAATGAGATCTTCGCCAAGCCGATCGATCGCTCGATCGAAGGCGTCATCAAGGCTGACGACACCTCCCAACTCTCCACTGAGGTGGAGGAGTATGTCCT
The DNA here is from genome assembly GCF_036669995.1 of Rhodococcus sp. DN22. Lineage (NCBI taxonomy): Bacteria > Bacillati > Actinomycetota > Actinomycetes > Mycobacteriales > Nocardiaceae > Rhodococcus > Rhodococcus sp. DN22. The sequence goes on from NZ_CP133326.1 coordinate 46,247, forward strand.
CACCAATGAGGCCGCCAAGGGTGTCGAGCAGGTGCTGGAGGCGTACACGAACTACACGAACGCCAACGGCGTGTGGATTTCCGGTTTCTTCGGCTCCGGTAAGTCGCACCTGTTGAAGATGCTGGCCCACCTGCTCGGCGACATCGACGGCCTCGACTACCCGCGTGCTGGGGTCTGCACCCAGTTTCGGACGAAGGCTGACGGCGCGTTCCTGCCGGCGTTGATCGACAAGGCCGAACGGATCGAAGCGAAGAGCCTGCTGTTCAACATCGACCAGAAGGCCACCCTGATCTCGAAGGACCAGAACGACGCCCTGCTGAAGGTGTTCGTGAAGATCTTCGACGAGTCCCGCGGCTACTACGGCAATCAAGGACACATCGCTCGCTTTGAGCGCGACCTCGACTTCCGTGACCAGTACGTGGCCTTCCAGGAAGCCTTCGAACAGATCGCGGGAATCCCCTGGTCACAGGGACGCGAGCAAACGGCCCTTGAAGCAGGCAACATTGACAAGGCCTTTACCGAGGTCAATGGCGCCGAGAGTCTCGGCATCATCCGCCAATACAGCGCGAACTACTCGGTCTCGATCGAAGATTTCGCCGACGAGGTCGCCACCTGGCTTGACCAACAGCCTGACGGCTACCGGTTGAATTTCTTCGTCGACGAGGTCGGCCAGTTCATCGGCACCCACACCCAACTCATGCTCAACCTCCAGACCATCGCCGAATCGCTTGCCACCAAATGTCGGGGGCGGGCATGGATCTTCGTGACCTCCCAGGAAGACATGGAGAAGGTCGGCGGCGACCGCACCAAACAGCAGGCCAACGACTTCTCCAAGATCCAGGCGCGCTTCAAGAACCGGCTCAAACTCACCAGCCAGGACGTCGAGGAGGTCATCCGTAAGCGTCTCCTGGCCAAGGCCGATGGTGCGAGCACCGAGGTCGAGGCGATCTATAACGCGGAGCATGCGAACTTCAAGACGCTGTTCGACTTCGTCGAGGGCCGCCATTATCCGAACTACCGCGACGAGCGGCACTTCGTCGGCACCTACCCGTTTGTGGGCTACCAATTCCCGCTTTTCCAGGCCGCGATCGAGTCGATCAGCGACCACAATATCTTCGAAGGCCGCAACAGCTCGGTCGGTGAGCGTTCCATGCTCGGCGTCGTTCAAGAAGTCGCCACCGGCCTCGCTGACCAGCCGCTCGGCACCCTCGCATCCTTCGACCAGATGTTCGAGGGCATCCGGGCATCGCTGAAGGCCGCGAATCAGCGCGCGATCTTGGGCGCCGAGAATGCCTGCGACGGCGGCAAGCTCAGCCAGCTTGCGGTGCGGTTGCTCAAAGCGCTGTTCCTGGTGAAGTACGTCGACAGCTTCAAGGCCACGCCCCGCAACCTCACTGTGCTGGTCTACGACCGCTTTGGTACCGATCTGACCCAGCTCGGCAAAGATGTCATCGAGGCGCTGAACATACTGGAGGCGCAGACCTACATTCAGCGCAGTGGCGACCTGTACGACTACCTGACCAACGAAGAGCAGAAGATCGAGCAGGAGATCAAGGACGTCGACATCGACAGCTCCGAGGCCTCCGCGAAACTCAACAAGCTGCTAGCCGAGTCGGTCGTCAAGACTACGAAGGCTGTCGGCAAGAACGGTCAGAATTTCCCGTTTGGCTACAAACTCGACGGTGTCCCCTACGGCAAGCAGTACGAGCTGTCGTTGCACTTCATCAGCCCCGAGACAGATTTCAGTCTGGATCAGATCAAGATGCAGAGCGCAGGGTTCGACGAGCTTCGCGTCGCGCTCCCGGCGGAAGCGAACCGAATCCTCGCCGACCTGCGTCTGCTCCTGAAGACGGAGAAGTACGTCAAGCGCGCTCAGGGGTCCAGCCGCACCGCGATCGAGACCAGGATCCTCAGCGAGAAAGGCTCCCAGAACGCCGAGCGGGAGAAGGAAATCGTCGAACGTCTCCGGACTGCGGTCGGGGCGTCGGCCCTGATCCACAACGCCGGGGTCCTCGATGTGACCGCTACGGATGCGCAAAATCGCATCAACGACGGCTTCGGCAAGGTCATCGCCGCCACGTACACCAATCTCAGCATGCTCGGCGGCAAAACATTCAGCGAGCAGAGCCTGCCCGGGCTGGTGAACCCAGCCGACGGCATCTTCTCCGAGGCCGACAGCATCCTCGATGTCCCCGCAGGCGACCTGCTCGGACATCTGGAGATGCGCGGAAAGCGGCACGAGATGGTCACGATGAAAAAGCTCATCGAGCGTTACACCACCAAGCCGTACGGCTGGGATCAGTGGTCCATCGCCGCTGTGGTGGCCCATCTCGCAGGGCAGACAAAGATCGAGATCCAGGTAGACGGCAAGACTCTCGCCCGGACGGAGATCGTCGGAAGTCTGCGCAACACCCAGCGCTACCCAAATCTGATCGTTGCTCCGCAGCGCGTCTACGACCAGAAGATCGTGAACCTGTTCCGCAAGTTCGTCATCGACTTCACCGACGACGGCGCCATCACAAAGGATGCCGCCGAACTCGGCCGCGTCGGCAAAGAACATCTCGAAGCCAAACTTGCCGAGCTGAAGGCACTGCGCTCAGGCGCCGCCGCCTACCCGTTCATCGACCAGCTCGACGAACCGATCGGGTTACTCGCGGAGCTGAGCAGTAATTCCGCGGCCTGGTTCGTCGAGCATTTCGCCGGTGCCGACGATTTGCTCGATGCCAAGGACAATGTGATTGATCCGATCAAGGCGTTCCTCAACGGCAATCAGCGCAGCGTCTACGACGACGCCCGCTCATTCATCCAAGCGAACAGCACCAACATCGCCTATCTACCCGCCGGAGTCGCCGACGGGATCGAGACCGCGCTCGAAGACGCCCAGATCTTCCGCGGCAATAAGACCGCACAGCTCGGCAGCGTGGTCACGGCTGTGAGGACGCAACTTGATGGCGTGGTTGCTGCTGAGCGGGACGCAGCGGCTGCCAAGATCGACGACTACTGGAAGCAGGTACCGGTCAGCGCGGCGTATGCGGCTGCGACGGAGGCGGCTCGTCAGTCGGTGACCCGCCAGACTGAGCAGATGCTGGCGCGCGTCCAACAGGAGAGGCAGATCCCTACGATCCGTCACCTTGCTGCGCAGTTCGATGACACGATCTATCCCGCGATCCTCGACACGCTCGAAGCCGCGAAAGCTGCGCCGGCTCCCGGCTGGGAGGACTCCGATGACGGTGAAACGCCGGTTCCGGTCAAGCCGACGCCCCTGGTGAAGCAGAGCATTTCGATCAGGAAACTCTCTTGGCCGGGAGCGGGTGGGGTGCTCGAAACCGAGGCGCAGGTTGACGTCTATCTGGATCAACTTCGCGCGACTTTGCTCGCGACGATCAACGACAACAAGCGCATCACTCTCTAACAGGCCCGGGCCTCTTCAACGACACAGGTTTAAGGACGCAGCATGGATACCAAACCACTGGAGAGTTTCGCGAAGGCCGCCAGGCGCGAACTGATTGTCGCCGTCGAAGCGCGGGTATCGACGGTGCTCGCCGCCGGGTCTGTCGCGCGTAGCGAGCGCGCTGAGACTGTGCGCCTTCTTGAGTCGCTGATCGCCGATCACGGTCGTGAGCACGTGATCGACAAGGTCGCATACACCTGGTTCAACCGTCTCATCGCCCTACGCTTCATGGACTCCCGCGGCTACACCGACGCCGGGATCGTCTCCCCGGCATCGGGCCAAGCCCACGGCCAGCCAGAGATCTTGGCCGACGCGAAACGTGGCGACGTCGACACCGAGGTCGTCACCAATGCCAGCGCTCACGAGGCGATCATTGGTCTGTTGGACGGCACCCGCCGCAGCACCGACGCCGAGGGCGAGGCCTATGCGCTGTTGCTCACCGAGTACTGCCGGTATTGGCACAAGACGATGCCGTTCATGTTCGAGGCGGAGGGCGCTTACACCGAGTTGCTTGTGCCCGCAGGCTTGCTCGCCGATGGGGCGCTCCTGTCCCGGGCCCGCGAAGTGCTCACCGAGGAGGTCTGTGACGACGTCGAGGTTATCGGCTGGCTCTACCAGTTCTACATCTCCGAGCGGAAAGACGAGGTTTTCGCCGGGTTCAAGAAAAACAAGAAGGCCGGCGCCGACGAGATCCCTGCAGCAACCCAGCTCTTCACTCCGCACTGGATCGTCCGCTACCTCCTGCAGAACTCGCTCGGACGACTCTGGATGCTAAACCGGCCGACCTCGCAACTGGTCGACCAGATGGACTACTACATCGCGCCGATCGAGGAGGAGACCGATTTCCTGAGGGTTTCGGCGCCTGAAGAGTTGACGGTGATCGACCCGGCGTGTGGGTCGGGGCATATGCTTACTTATGCCTTCGACCTTCTGTACTCGATTTACGAGGAGGAGGGTTATGCGCCGTCGGAGATTCCGAGTCTGATCCTTGCCCACAATCTTCATGGCACCGAGATCGATCCGCGCGCCGGGGCGTTGGCGGCGTTCGCACTGTCGATGAAGGCGCGGGCGAAGGACCGCCGCTTCTTCAACCGTCCGGAAGTTCAGCCGAAGATTTGCGTGATCGAGCCGATCTCATTCACCCCCGATGAGATTGACCTGCTTGTCACCAAGGACGGCGACCGCAATGCCGAAGAATCGTTATGGAATCAGTTCCGTGATGCCGACACGTTCGGTTCGCTGATCCAGCCGGATCCAGATGCGACGGTGCAGGCAGCCCTAGTTCTAAAGGGGCTCAACGACCTGGAAGCGACACTCCACTACGACACCCTGAATCGTGCCCGTCTGGCGGTAGCGCAGGCCGAGATCCTGAGCACGACGTACTCGGTGGCAGTTGCCAACCCTCCGTACATGGGCAGCAAGAACATGGATGCACGGCTCGCCGAGTTCGCTCAGTCCGAATTCAAAGAGGCGAAATCCGATCTATTCGCGATGTTCATCCAGCGTTGCTTGACGCTGACAGTGCCGCATGGCGCCACCGCCATGATCACGATGCAGTCGTGGATGTTCCTCTCATCGTATGAGGAGTTACGCGAGAAGGTCGTGCGGCTCAGTCCGCCGGTTTCCATGGCTCATCTTGGCGAGCGGGCGTTCGACTCGATCGGCGGTGCTGTGGTGTCGACGACCGCCTTCGTCCTCGAACCGGGCCGAAGCGCCGTGCGGGGTGCAGACTTCATACGTGTCGTTGAAGGCGAGAATGAAGCCGCGAAACGAACCGCCTTGCTTAAAGGTGCGCAGAGTGCGGACTGCGTGTGGCGATATGCGGCGTCTTCTGAGGACTTCGCCAAGGTGCCCGGCGCGCCGATTGCGTACTGGCTCTCCGACGGCATGCGTGCGACATTCAGCGCCTTTCCTGCGCTGTCGTCGCGCTCGCGATCAGCAAAAGGGCTCGTAACGGCCAACAATGATGCGTTCGTCCGATACTGGTGGGAAGTGGCGTCGAGTCGCATCGGCTTTGGCTATAGCGACCGTGACTCTGCAAGGAGCTCCAGGAAACGATGGTTTCCGTACGCGAAAGGGGGTGAATACCGTCGCTGGGCCGGAAACATTGATTCTGTTGTTGATTGGGAAAGTGACGGGCTCAGAATTCAAACAACGCTGACTGCAGACGGTTCGAGAGTCAGAGCGACGAATTTTAACCTCGACCGGATTTTCCGTCCAGGTATTGCCTGGACGGTCGTCACGTCAGGGCCGCAGACCTTCCGGAAAGTCCCGAGCGGGTCACTGTTTGACGCGGCGGCGGGCTTGTGTCAGTCGCAGAGTGACGATGTCCATCTTGGAGTTCTGAACTCCTCGGTTGCTTCAGAAATTCTTGCGACGGTTAGTCCTACACTCAACCTGCATCCGGGCTACCTTGGCTCGGTTCCTGTTTCATCTGCTGCTGACAATGATGCATTCCAGGAGAATGTTCACGCCGCCGTTGCCACCTCACAGGCAGACTGGGATGACTACGAGACCTCATGGGGTTTCACGCGCCTATCGTGGTTTGGGGACTTCGCCGGGCGGGGTTCACTCTGGCAGCGCTATTTCTTATGGTCGAAGAACCAGAAAAGTACTGCCGACGAGCAACAAACCCGCGAAACGCGAAACAACCGCTTAGTTGCTGAAGCATATGGGTTGCAAGACGAGGTTCCGATCGATGTACCGCTGCATCGGGTCTCGCTGACGCGTAACGTCGAGTTCCGATACGGACCCGGAAAATCTGAGGCTGAGTACGAGACGCTGGAGCGAGCAGACCTTGCCGCGGAGCTAATCACCTACGCTGTCGGTTGCATGTTCGGCCGCTACAGCCTCGATGAGCCGGGCCTGATCCTCGCCGACCAAGGCGCAACACTGCAGGACTATCTCACGAAATTCTCGACAAGCTCATCCAGTGACGTCACGCTTATGCCTGACGCGGACAATGTTATTCCATTCGTCGATGACGGTTGGTTTGAGGACGATGTCGTCGAAGGCTTTCGAGAATTCCTGAAGGTCGCATTCGGCGCGGACCACTTCGAAGAGAACCTGCGGTTCGTGGAAGAGTCGTTGGGCGTCAAGGCACTTCGCGACTACTTCATCACGAAGTCGGGTAAGTCGAAGTTCTACGACGATCATGTGAAGCGCTACAAGAAGCGCCCGATCTACTGGATGTTCTCCAGCTCCAAGGGCTCGTTCAACGCGCTGATTTACTTGCACCGCTACACACCGTCGACGGTCTCGACCGTGCTCAACGAGTACCTGCGCGAGTACGAGAACAAACTGCAGAAGGCATTTGAGCGTGCCGAGGCTGCGGCCGCTGGCGGCACATCGGCGAAGGACCAGAAGGAAGCGGATCGGCTGCGCAAGGTACTCGCCGAACTGCGTGACTACGAGCATGACGTTCTCTATCCGCTCGCCACCCAGCAGGTCGAGATCGACCTCGATGACGGCGTCAAAGTGAACTACCCGAAGTTCTACCCGGCCGTGAAGAAGATTGTTGGCTTGGAGTCCAGCGATGGGTAACGCGCAGGTGCGCGCTCGGACCGGCTCGCGACGACGAGGACGATGAATGAGTAAGACCCCCACGATCGCGGACCACCTTGCGGATCGCTTCGACTCCAAGCGCATAGTCGTATGGCACGATCCCGACGGCGGCTACGCCGCCGCCCTCGACGCGCTCGCGCTGAGCGACGTGACGGTGCTGCGCATCGCCGATGACGAATTCGCAGTCAAACATCGGGTACTGCGTGAAGAACCGACGGCGAAGTTCTTGATCTACCGATCCGGTAGCGTGCCCGAAGGTGTCGGGAACTGGTTGCTCGACATCGAACTGGCCTACGGCCCGGTGTTCACCGCAGACCGTGACGCGTTGATGAGGGTCGACCTCGAGCTCACAGCGCCGGGTTCCGACGAGTTGATTGCCAGGTATCAGTCGTTCTTCAACGACGCGAAGCTGGTGGCGAGGCTCAAATCGTTGCCGTTGAGAGGCAGCGACCTGACGGTGGCGCAGGCACAAATGTGCGCCGTGCTTCTGAACCAGAAGGAACACAGCTTCTCAGAGTTGACGCGCACGCTGCTGATGCAGCACGCCGACGGCGATACCACCGGATTTGACGCGCTTTCCGCCCACGGCCTCGCGGACTTCTACTGGGCCGGAGCCTCCGGCTTCTACGGGTTCACCTCGCAGACGCCGACGATGGCTGGGTTCGTGCTATGGATGTTTCAGCGCGCCGTCGACGGGTTCGGAGTCGCCGAGTCGAAGAAGGCACGAAACCTGGCGCTCGACTTCCGCGGTTTCCGTGACTCTAAACGCAGCAGTGCAGCGATGAAGTCACTGGCCCGGACCGTCGAGGGTAACCTCGACTACGCCGATCACGTCAGTGAGATTGGTTGGGAGACACTGAAGGACACGGACATCTTCGATGCCAGTGAGCGTGAGGTGATCCGGCGTCTGGTGGAGGGTATCGGTGCGCAGACAATGTCGTATCGCGATATCGCCGATGCGATTAGTGCCAGACGTCGCGACAGCTTCTGGTTTGACGACTACGCGACTCTGTACGAGGGGTTGAGCGCCGCAGCCGAACTCATTCAGGCGATCCGGAACGCCGTGTTTCACATCAGCAGCTTCGACGAGGGACTGACACGGTATCGCGACGAGTGGTTCCGTATCGACCAGTGCTATCGCCAGTTCACCCAGGCGTATCTCACTGCTGAGTTCAAGCAGCCGATTGCGATGCTTGCCGAACTGGTCGAGAAGGCTTACGTCACCGATTTCCTCGCTCCGCTCGGGGCGGCATGGCAGCAACAAGTCGATGCAGTTCCGCAGTGGCGCACCATCAACATGACCTCGCAATCGTCGTTCTACGACCAGTACGTCGCCCCGACACTCAAAGGCCGTAAGAAGGCCGTCGTTATCATTTCCGACGCACTCCGTTACGAGATTGCCGACGAGCTGAGTGCGAAGATCCGAGGAGAGAACAAGTTCTCCGCTTCCATCGACGCCATGCTCGGCGTCCTGCCGTCGTACACACAACTCGGGATGGCGGCACTACTCCCACACACCACGCTGGCGCATTCCTCAGACGGCGATCCGGTGCTGGTCGACGGACAGAAGTCCGACGGCACCGCGAACCGCAGCAAGATCCTCAGCGCAGTTGGCGGGACGGCGATCCGGGCGACGGACTTCGTCGAGATGAAGCCGGCCGATCGTCGTGACCTGTACTCGTCAAATCAGGTTCTGTACGTCTACCACGACACGATCGACGCGACCGGGGACAAACCCGTCTCCGAACACCGAACCTTCACGGCGGCAGCGGACGCGGTCCGTGAGCTGATCGACATCGTCAAAAAGCTTGCGAGCGCGAACGCGACGAACATCATCATCACCGCCGATCACGGGTTCCTCTATCAGCGCTCCAAACTGGCCGAGCAGTTCAATCTCACGGTGAAACCGCAGGGTGAGCAGATCGTAAAATCAACGCGCCGCTACGTGCTGGGGCGAGGTTTGAAGAAGGACGCGGCGTTCACGACGTTCAAGCCCGACCAAGTGGGACTGTCGAGCGACCTGGAAGTGCAGATCCCGAATTCGATTCAGCGGATCGTGCAGCCCGGAGCCGGATTCCAGTTTGTGCACGGTGGCGCCTCGCTGCAGGAGATCGTAGTACCGGTGATCCAGATCAACAAGAGGCGCAGCGACACAGTCGATCCGGTGAATGTCGACATTCACCCCGAGTCGGATCGGATCACGACCGGGCAGATCGTGGTCAAGTTGTACCAATCGGCCAAGGTGGAGCCGCACAAACCCGCGCGGCGGCTGCGTGCTGGTCTCTACTTCGGAGACACACTGATATCAAACGAGCAGGAGATGGCCTTCGACTCGAGCAGTGATGCTGGTCGCGATCGATTCCAAAGCGTGACACTGCTTCTCAGTAGGGACGCAGACGAGGCCAACAACCATAGCGTCGAATTCCGACTCTCGGAGCCGATCGAGGGTACCGATCAGTGGAAGAAATACAAGAGCGCGCCATTCACGATCAAACGTGCCTTCGCCAGTGACGACGGATGGGATTTCTGATGAGTGACCACATCGACCTGACCGAGGCGGCCCTCATCGAGCAGACGCCCGAGGAGGGGCCTGCTGGTGCCGTGCCCGAGCTGACGGCGTTGGACCGCAAGATCAACGCGCATTTCCCGGGTGCTGTCGTGCGCAAGGACCTCGTCAAGGCGGTCAAAGGCAACGCGATCGTGCCGTCTTACGTACTGGAGTACCTGCTCGGGCAGTTCGCCGCGTCCGACGACGAGGCGACGATCCAGGAGGGCATCGAGAAGGTGCGCCGGATCCTTGCCGAGCACTATGTTCACCGCAACGAGTCGGAGCTGGTGAAGTCGAAGATTCGCGAGAAGGGTCGCTTCCGGATCATTGACCGGGTCAGCGTGACGTTGAACGAGAAGGACGACGTCTATCAGGCGTCGTTCGCGAACGTCGGCATCAGCGGGGTGCTCGTGGATTCGAGCACGGTGACCGCGAACCAGAAACTACTGGTGGGCGGCGTGTGGTGCCTGTGCGACATCGAGTACTTCCACAGTGACGACGCCCGTGTGGCGCCCTGGATTTTGGGTCGATTGCAGCCGATCCAGATGTCGAGTTTTGACTACGCCGGTTACCTCCAGGCCCGGGCCGAGTTCACCACCGAAGACTGGATAGACCTTCTGGTCCAGTCAATCGGCTTCAACCCCGAGCTGTTCGGGCGACGCGCGAAACTGCTTCAGTTGATCCGGCTGATCCCGTTCGTGGAGCGCAACTACAACCTCGTCGAACTGGGCCCGAAGGGCACCGGCAAATCGCACATCTACTCTGAGTTCTCGCCCCACGGCATGTTGATCTCCGGCGGTGAGATCACCGTGCCGAAACTGTTCGTGAACAACGCCAACGGGAAGATCGGTCTTGTCGGCTACTGGGACGTTGTCGCGTTCGATGAGTTCGCGGGCAAGAAGAAGCGGACCGACAAGGCGCTGGTCGACATCATGAAGAACTACATGGCGAACAAGTCCTTCTCCCGCGGTGTCGAGACGCTTGGGGCGGAGGCGTCGATGGTGTTCGTCGGCAACACCTCGCACACCGTTCCGTACATGCTCAAGCACTCAGATCTCTTCGACGAGCTCCCCGAGAGCTACCACGACTCGGCCTACCTCGACCGCTTGCACTTTTACATCCCTGGTTGGGAAATTGACACGATCCGCGGCGAGATGTTCTCCAGCGGTTACGGTTTCGTTGTCGACTACATTGCCGAAGTCCTCAAGTCGATGCGAAATCTCGACTACTCTGATCGTTACCAGCAGTACTACACACTCGGCTCGGACATCTCCACTCGCGACCGAGACGGCATCCACAAGACGTTCTCCGGACTGATGAAATTGCTCTATCCGCACGAGAAGGCCACCGCCCAGGAGATCGAAGAGATCTTGCGCTTCGCAATCGAGGGTCGCAAACGCGTCAAGGACCAGATCCTGCGCATGGACTCCACCATGGCAACGGTGAGGTTCGGGTACCAATCACTCGCGGGTGAGTGGACCGCTGTCACGACACTGGAGGAAGACGAGTACCCCCGGCACTACTACCGCGATCGCCCAGACGCTGTCGAGGAGATCGAGAACCTTGCCGGTCCGGCCCAACCCGTGGTGGGTGCGGCCGGCTCGGAGAAGGCGGTCGTCTCCGTCCCGGTAAAGGAGGAGTTGTATCAAGGGCACCGGGATTTCGTCGAAAATCAACGCGGCGTCTCCTACGAGACCCTCCTTATGCCGTACCTGCGCGGCGCGTCCGAGATCGAGTTGCACGACCCGTACATCCGGATGAACCACCAGGGTCGGAATCTCGTCGAGTTACTGGCCTTGATCGCCTCGGCCAAAGACCCCGCCGACGAGGTGACATTCAAGCTCTACACCCTGCTCGAGACCGACCCTGAGTATCAGAAGAGACAGTTGCAGATGATCGGCCAGATCATTCAGGGGGCTGCCCAACAGGGCATCAAGCTTGACGTGGCTAAGGACCCTGGCGGTCATGATCGCTGGATCCGCACGAACAACGGTTGGCGAATCAACCTCGGCCGGGGCCTCGACATCTTTCAGAAGCAAGAAGGCGGCTGGTTCGACTTCGGCAGTACGCGGCAGGAGTTCCGTCAGGCCAGGGCATTCGGCGTGACGTATATCCGGGAAGCGAATTGACGGCGGACGTCGATGAGGACGGAACGAGCGGCACCAAGCGTCTTTGACAGCAGCTCCGTGATGGTTACCTCGGCGTTGCCCTTCCCCGGAATGGTGATAGTCGATTGAGATTTCCACATCGGAGTGTCTACAGTCATTCGTCCTCATTCTCGTTCGCCGGGCAGCGTCAATTTTTGCTTCGCCGTTGTGGCGGGTGCCGCCGTGCAGCACGATTTGGTCACGGGTGGCGCTCGCGAAGCAGGAGTAAAGAACCTCTACGGACAAGAATCGAATCCCCCGACGACGGTCTCCGTCTGAGGGTAAGCGATCGCTTTCAATTTTCGGGTTAACCTGCGTGGGGCCGAGAAGTGGGTGGCGAACTTGCGGGGGCAACTCTTTCCGGGCGAGGAAATTTGGGCCTTGTCGAAAACCAATCAACTCCGGCCTGTGCTGGACGGACTGGCAATCACAAATGCCCGTGTCATGGCATTCAGCAGCATCGAAATAGCTACCCGCGGCCCCCGAGTCGCCGTCGACGCCGACAATACATCCCGGTTCGAGTTCGTCAAGAAGATGACAGGGAAGCAACTTCACGTCACCGACCTCGCCCAGCAAGTGCATCAGTTCGGCGCGACCACAGACGCGGACATCGACTTCGTCAGTCACTACATCCACCACCTGGCTTCGGCAGGTTTCCCTCCCGGGATACGTGAGCCTCTTCGAGCCTGCGATGCTGCCCGCCACCGAAAACGTGCGCGCACGCGACGCCGGCCGATTCGACGTCGAAATCATCGGTGCGCCGCTCAAGGATGTCGCGTGGCGAACCATAGACGAGCACACAGCCCCAGACGAATTGCCCTGGTTCGTCATCAACTCCGGGTCCGCAGGGATCCTCGCTGCATCCGAAGACCGTCTCATCATTGCGAAAGTCGGCGGCATGGCCGGCTTCATGCCCGGATCCATGGGCGGTGGACGAGTTACCACCTTCCCAGCGGGATGATGAGCGGTGTTCTCGAAGTACTTACCCCGAGCTACCAGGGAACCGCGAACCACGACTACTGGAGATCGGCCGGCACCAGCCGCAACAAGGCCGCTGAGAGTCCCTTCACTCTTTCGAACTGCCTTCCACTCCCCAAAGCGCAGCACAAACTGGCTCTTCCTCACCTCACCAAATTTCAGAGGAAAATCATCGATTACTAGCGCCCCACATTCCACATACAGCACAGTCCAAGTGCTACCGCCGCGGCGCCTTCGACAAGTCTGGCGGAAGAACTCCATAACCTCGCCGACCTCCATCATCAAGGTATCCTCGATGTCGCCGAATTCGCCGCAGCAAAACAAGCAACTATCGCCCGCCACTCGAACTCGTAACACCGCGGAACAGCGCGCGCCGCGAGACGGATTGATCAGATACCTGAGGCCCTTCATTACCTAGCTTTGATTCATTTTTCGATCTCGAACACGACCACACCTGAAATACAGGGCAATATCTGTGACTTCCCACCACGATCCGAAGATGCCCGCCACCCCTGATCCACGTGACCCAATCGCCAAGAGGTCGGGAAGTGACACGTCCTCGCACAGCAACTTCCAACATCTGTGGGATAGACCCATAGATTCCGAATCGGCAGGCAACCCTGGTCCGAAGGCGAATCCGGGCTGGTACGCCGATCACGACACCCACGTGCTCAGGTGGTGGGACGGAACAGCGTGGTCATCGCACACCGCGCCCCTCGATGCCGCGCCCACGCGTCCCCAGACGCGCCCGACACCGCTCTCTCACGGGCACAGGCCTGTAGATCGACATTGGGCGACAGTTGCCGCCATGTCACTCGCACTGATACTGCTGGCGCTGTCCCTCGGGGCGGTATTCATCGCTTTGGGTCAGATCGTCAGGGGCACCAGCACCCAAGGCACCTACATCCGGCTCGGCATATTTCCCTTTGTTGCGGCTGCCTGCGGCTTCTTCCTCTACGTCAAGTCACGCACGAAGGCCCGTCACGATCCACTCGGCCCGGTCGCCGGGCGGGCCACTCATGTGCGCACTCTCGCTATCGGATCGGCGAGCGTACTTGTGGCCGGCGCGGTGTTCGCCGGCCTTGCACTGTCATCAGAAAGTAAGAACAGCGGCACCCAGGACTCCACCGCATCCGCGGCCGCGAGCGACGACAACGCGATTGACGAAACTGCCGAGGATTGGTTAGGAGCGATCTGCGCGCCGGGAAAATTCTTCGACGGAAACCCGATCGGCGGCGCAATCGCCGGCGCGACATGCATCACCACCGGCAGCGAGACCATCTTCATTCTCGAATACGACTCGAACTTCAAGATGCAGAACGACCTCGTTGCCTACCACGTGCGCTTCTATGCATCGAGTATCGATGAGAGCGGACGAATCACGGTCTTCGCCACCAACAACCAAAATACAGGACGAGCATTAAGCCCTCTTGAATCATTCGGCTTCAAGATACGCACCGTCTCATAGCGCGCGGCATCAAAATGACAAACGAACCCCAGACTGAAACCAGGTATCCGGGCTCGGCGAGGAGCGGCTCTAAGGCGGAGGCGATTCCTGCCACCGGTGCACAAGAAATGGGAGAAGTCATCGTGCCATTGCAGTGAACGGAGAAGGTTGCTTGCTCTCGCCGCCGAGTAACTGACCCACCTGGTGCAGGTTTTGGGCACGGGAAGTGCCCCCCGCCAAAGACACATCACCGCGTTGACTGCGACGCTGTCGGCATGGCGGCCTCCACCGGCCGCTATCCCCGTCTATGCGGCGGATGTCGGATCGGCTTTCGATTATCCGAGATCCCATTCGTCGCGTAACGCTGCCAGCAGGGTTTTCTGGCGGTCCTGCATGGCAGTCGGGGTCCATTCTGGTTCGTTGAGTACTTGGCTGGTCAACGCGAATGTCGCTACGCCGCGCTTGCCGGTGAAGTACTTCGATTTCTTCTTGTCGAAGTCGAAGTTCTGCGCTTCGGAGTTCTTTGCCTGGTTGAGCAATACGAGGTTCGCGAGGCGGTGTGTCCACTCGTTGCGTTGGTTGGTGGTGAAATCGTTGAGCCACTGCGATCCGGGGGCTGGGTTCTGGGGGAGTACGTGTTCGACAGTGATGAGTCGATGCTCGTATCGCACGCCGGGGCTTTTCGCCAACGCCTCGTCCAGTCGCAAGAGAATATAGCGGCGTCCCTTGGTGTAGAGGTAAACGTCGCCTTCCAGGCCCTGGATAGTTTCCTCGATCTCCTTAGAGGTGAGAGCGAAGGACGGGGCGTCCAATCCGGCGCCGGCATCGAGTTCACGCAGTATTTCCGCGTAGCGCTGGACACGGGGAGTGTTGTAGACGCGACGGATCAACATGCTGGAGGCGAGTCGTTCGAGTTGTTTGAGGAAGGTATCGAGCCAGACTGGATCGTCGCTGTGATGCCGCAGAGCCCAGAGCGAGACAGGGCGCCAGTCGTTGTTCTCGATCTTGTCGAGCCGGCGAAACCACGCGTTGACCAGGTCAGCGCCTTGAGTGGCGGCGTACGAGTGATCGCGCATTTGTCGATAGGCGTTGGCGTACGGGGCGACGATGTCGTCGACGAACTCCGTCGCGCGGTCCGGGAGATACGCGTTGAGGACCTGCTCGGGAAACTCCTTGAGCAGCTCTCGTTTTCCGCGTTCCTTAGAAAAGATCATGCGGATGTGGAGAAACAGATCACCGAAATCGTCATGACCGAGAGCAGCTTCGGCGTCTTCCCATTTGTCCGCATACACCTTCGACAGGCCTTCTGGCATTGCTCCGACCACCTGGGATTTGAAGATATCCGCAGGTGAGAGGTCAAGACCTCGCGCATTCATGACGGAGAAAATGCGGTGAGCACTGTTGAGATCTGGCGTGGTCACGATCACGAGAAACGTCTTTTGCCCGAGAAGTTGCACAAGCCCGAGGCGGGAGTTCTCGTCGCGAGATTGTAATGACTCCCATAAAGCTCTCGCATTGACCTGTATTGACCGTTGCGCATCGGTCGCCAAGGATTCCGACTTCCGTGCGAAGAGTGCCTGGAGCTGCCCTGGATTCTGGATGAACTCGGCGAAAAAGTCGGAGTCCCGATCACGCAGGGTAAGCCGCGGCTTCGACGCCAGCCCCTGCACTTTGCTGCCGGGTTCTTGGAGCATCACTTCGAGTTCACGAGCAAGGCCGGGATCGACGGTAAGGTCGCGCAGAACTGCCAGCAGAATTGTCAGGGTGGTGAGACGCTGTTGGCCGTCGATGACGTCGGCAGACGTTTCGTCGCTCGACTTCACCAGGACTACCGAACCCAGGAAGTACGGTTCGTCGGGACCTCGATCGAGGGCTTCTGTCAGGTCTTCGAGAAGCTGGCAGGCTTGCTCCGTTCCCCAGGAATATGGGCGTTGGTACTCCGGGATCCGGAAATCGTAGTCACTGCAAAATACTTTGCGGAGGGGTACCTCATGCGCTTCCAGCTGTTTCACATTCACATCATCTCCCACCAGGAACCTATCGTTACCTCCGACGTGACCGAGACGCTTCTGGGTCATAAATTTCGGTGAGACCGAGGCGCTTGAGAAACGGCGAAGTGAGAAGGTTCCACATATCGAGTATGGAGTCGACACGTTGAAGGCGGCCGAGCTCAGAGCGAGAAATGAGATCCATAGGCTCCACATCATTCCCGGGCGACTCCAATCCCATAGTCGGCAACGGCGAATTCGTCACCGGATTGCACGAGAACAGCCAGACAGTCGACCACAAGCTCAGCGTCATGCGCGCCGTCCTCAATGACGCCCTCGCCGGGATCAGCGATGCACGCGAAATCCTGTTCGCCACACCCGCTACGGCTGGCGCAGGCGAGGCCGAGTCGGGCCAGGAGATTTCGGTCGGCCTGTATCTGGCACATGCGGTGTCGGATCTGCACACCGCGTTGTCGCTGCTACACGCTCAGTACGAGATGGACGGCAATGAAGCTCTGCACGATTGAGTGCGACGACTGCTCGATTGGAAACTAAGCACAAGCCCGATCGGGTATGGATTTTTGTCCACGAGATTATCCCGGGGGTTCTCGGGTAGTCGATCCTGAGACCAAGACACCCGAACAGATCGAACGGTTCGCTCGCGCTCGTGAACTGCACGATTCCTTCGCAGATGCCGCAGCACACCTCCGTCGATACCGAGGGCCAACAGGCTTGTCTCCCGGCGAACCACCTTTCTAATTGGCATCGCAGAAATACTGCCGATAACATGAATTATGTCAGATAAACTGCGAGAGATGTTGCACAGCAATGGTTTACGCCGTCGCAGAGATGCTGTTGGCTACCGAGATGAGAGCCAGTAGTCAACGCTGAGTGCTGCACTGGTCGATGCCCTCTTTCCCGGTCGAACGCGATTCGGACAACGGCGGTGTGATTTTGGAAGTCGGTGAGTGGGCTGGCGAACTTGCGCAGTGCCGTTCATGCAGCGCGAGTGCGCTTTACGTCTCACGGACGGCCGGTGGGCGGATCTGGACCACAGTAGGAAGCGTGCCCTGCGGAACTGCCGGCCGTTTGTTATCGGCGTTTACCCGTTCCGGGCAGACCGCCGGAAACGACAGAGCGGATCCCTCCGGCCGGGGCCGGCCTTCCGCAAGGCGGAACTTTCTTCGCCGCAGGAAGAGGCTTCGGGCCTAGCCGCACGTACAGTTGCCGGCGCAGTCGACGAGCTTCAGCAACCAGTTCGCGCTCACGCTCTGAGAGTGGGCGAGCAGATGCGACGTCGGTCGCCGTTCGTAAGAACTGTTCCACCTGCTTCAACTCGGCACGTGCAACCCTCTGACGCTTGCTTTCACTTGGCAGCTCTACCGAATTTTGCTTCTTCCGTCGTTGGCCCATATCGGATGTTCTCACACCTCTCCGACACCTGGGGCCGGCTTTCCTTTGCGGATAGCTGCGCCGACATCGCGAGAGGGATCAAATTCAATTCATCAATGCCGCAGGCGTATCGCGAAGGACGTTGACTTGCCAGCGGTAATGATGAAGGTGCGGCAAGGTAAGTTTTCGGCGAACCCAGTGGACTGATCAGAACGAGGAAGTGACGTACGTGGCTAAAGATGGTTGGGAATTCTGGCGGGTCAGCAATGCGTCGAGCGGCGCATTGGAATGGCTCGCCGTCACGCGGCCGGGTGCACGCGCTGCGATCGACCGCGAAAAAGTGTGGACGCTGCTGCCGAAAAGCCGCATGTTCCTCGCCAACTGGTTCCTGACGGCGGACTTCGGACGAGAAGACGATGCAAACGAATGGGTGTACGAGAACATCGACTCCACCGAAGCACGGGAGGTGGCACTGGAGGTGCCGCAGCCATCGACCGAGGTCGTGACCCGATTGACCCACCCAGAGTCGTCCCTGACACTGAATCAGATCGATCGGCACCCCGTGGACAAACTCCTGGGCAAGCGAGTAGCAGACAAACTCGAAAACCGTACCTGAACTACCTGCAGAGCGTCCGGCGCGGACGAATCGACGGCCCCGGTCTGTACCGTCCCTCACGCCAAAATCCAGGAAGAATCTAGGAAGAGCGCGGCCCACTCTTTGAATCATTCGACTTCCAGACCTGTACAGCCTCTCTTGGCCTCTTGGTATCTCAGTGCAAAACCGACTGATGGTTTGATTTCGGAGTTATTTCACGTCGATAATTCGGCGGAGTTGGTGGTGATTAAGCGAAGTCAGAACTGATTCCACCATGTGGCAAGTGCGTTCCAGGTTGTGCTGGTCCACCCCCAGACGGGAGGCATGACAAACAGGTCAGGTAAGTATCCGATCATTGTTCTTCTCCTCAGAGTGGACTTCAACAGGCGGCCAGTGGCAGCAAGAATGCGTACCAGAACAGCATTTCTTCGGGAAAACCAGGTAGGCGTCCGATCATGTGTCTTTCCTTCCCTGGCTTACTTCGTTCATCGCGCCTGATAGTGGCGCGTTACGGTGCAGGCGCTGCGCACAGGAAGTGCTCCGGCCAAAGACAACACTGCGAAGACACGCCTTACCTTGGCGACAGGCGCACCTGGAGGTACGGCCGCGAGGAACCAAGGACATCATCACTGTCGGACCCCCGAACTATTCTTGAGGAGCACCTCGCGCCGTTGTTGTCGGGAGCACGACGCACCGTCGCCGCGCGCCCACTCCGCCTGGTTTCGACTGGAACAGCGACGCATTCGAGATCAACCCAGATCGACGAGCACCGAAGAACGTCTTGTGCTGTGCCCATCGAGTACGAATGGGAGAGCACTCGACGGGTTCAAGCGACTCGATTCAGCACAGAACCGAACCACCTCCGAGTGTCCTCTCTTCGTGGTGACCGCATATACAGGCTTTCGTCGAGCTTCTAGTCGCGTGAACAATGAGATCCCACCTTGTGCAGGTTCTCGCTGTGGACACTTGACGAGAAGCCCTTCCGCAACGATGTGGACTTTCGTGTTCATGTCAGGATGGCGGCATGGACAGTGCAGAGGTCCCGTGCCGATCCTACGACCCGGATTCGCGGTTCTCGTCGGTACGTAGCGAACTTTCGACGGCAATATCGTTGTGCCGCAACAAGTGTCCTCGCCTTCATCGGTGCGTGAGCGGTGCGCTCTAGAGAAGGGAAGCGGCTGGGGTCTGGGGTGGCCGATATATCGTCGAGGGGTAAATCTCTACGCTTCCAGGGGCGCCACGCCGCTACTCCGCGGGACGGCTCCGGTTCCGTGCCCTTTCGAAGGCGCCTTAGGGATCGCCCGGGCCAGCGGAAACGGCTTGTGAAACACCAAGTCTGGCTACTCCACCGAGCTGCCTCGGGGCGGCCGTGCCGAACGCGCTACTGAACAACGGGCCGGCCTGACAGGTTCTCGTAAGGCTCCCGTGAATACCGCGTCGATCGCGACAAGCAACGGCAGGTTGTGCTCCGAAGAGCAGCGCGACTCCGATTCCGGCGACGATCGATGTTCGTCGGTCGATGGCCAACTGGGCTGGAAGTACGTGCCTGAACATCGAGCGGGACGTTCATGGGCCTGCGATGAGACTGTCCCGGCGGACTCGCCGCACGGAACTCCTACGTAGCTAGATCGAGGAGCTGGGCTCTTCCCGTATGGTTCGCGTGGTCGCTGTCAGCAGTCCTTGGGTTCCTTGGGTTCGGGCTCGGCCCACGCGGCGACGTTGGCGGCACCTCGTGCCAACTGCCGTCGCCCGGACGTCAATACTTCAGACGTCCGGTCCTTTGCCGCGACGAATACATCGGCGATCCGCGCGTGTTCCGGGCTGTCCCACTGCGTAATCTGCAGGTTCCGAGCCTGGATGAACTGATCCAGAATTTCGCGCAACGCGTCGCGGTGCCGGCCAAGACCGCGGGCGGCAATCTTGTGATGCGCTTCGCTCAGGCGCAGCACGGTATTAATTTCCAAGACCTCTCGCATCCGCGTAACTAGCTGTACGTCGGCCTCATGCTGCTCGCGGAGGGTTGTGCGCGCGCTGGTGATGGTTTGGTCCACGTGCTGCGCCTCAGTGTTTCGCACCTGTTCCAGCCTGAGCTTGTGCCACTGAAACAGTGATTTTTGGGCTACGACCAGCAGTTGCAAGGTCTCTCCGAGTCTGTTCTTGTTCAACAGCTGCTCAAGTTGCTCGGATCGCTTGCCTGGGCCGGCGCGTCCGTCCAGCGTTTCCAACTGTTTGACGGCATGGACCCGAAGTCTCTCAATCCCGACTTCCAAATCTGCCCCCAGCGAGGCGATCGATGACCAATCTGTGTTGGTCAATGCATGCCCCGACGCCAGGTCCCGCACTTTGGCCGAGAGGAGACGGTGCTGTCCGTACACATCCCCGATCCGATGAGCCTCGGCCAATCGGAGTAGCTCGTCCACCTTGTCTTCGATCACGTCCAGGTGCTCATGGACCTGGTCGAACTGGGCGCTGATCGCCGCTTCTAACGCGGCGATCGCAACCATCTGCGGTCCTACCCCCGCCACCATCGCGCCAGGGTTCGCGATCCGCGCATTGGAGATGATCTTACCGCTTTGTGGATTACGCACCATCTTGTGATAAGTGACGGTCGCCCCGGATTTCGGCCGAGCGAACAGCTCGTGGTATCGCTTGCCAACCGCGTATGCGGCTCCGACCGCGCGGCCCCCGAATGCCTGACTGGCCATCTTCGGCAACATTGTGCCGGAGTCGATCGGGACAGGTGAGAGCGCTGTGTCCCACTCGAGCGCAAAGGCCGCAATGGCATCTTCGGTACCGACAAGCGCGGTACCGAGCTCGTCGTCGATGACCATCAGCTCCATGGAGCCCTCGATGCCTAGCCCGTCCGGCTCGATCGGCGACAGGTCACCCACGTGCGACTCCTTCCACCCGCCCACGCGAATGTATATTCACGTTCTTCTGATGGCATTCTGCCTTGCTCCACTGACATCGCCCGTACGAGCTCCGCCAGAACAGTCAGGGAACCGGTTCCGACTGCCTCCGCGAGGCCCGGATACCGCAGGAAAGCAGCCATGATCAGGTAAAATAGTGAATAGATCCCTCTGTGTGACCGCATTGTTCCCTGCGACGGCGAAGGGGCACCGGTGAGCATCGCATCCAACGCGAAATCGCCCATGACAGAAGCCCAGATCGACCGCGCGATCGCCGCCGCCACGGCCGGTCACGGCATGGCGGGTATGGAGCCCAGCGCTGCGGACATCGCCATCGGACGCCGGTAACTACGCGGAGAAATCCCCGGCGTCGAAGCCGTCGAACTTGCCCTCGCCGCAGCACGGAACGAACGAAACGAACGCAAGGAGCAGCGCCCATGACCGCAGCACGCAAAACCACCTCGCGCGACATCGAAGAATCCGTCAAGTTCGCCGCAGCGGGAATTCGCCTGGCCGGCGGAACTTTCACCCCTGCCGATGAAGCGGCCGCTCGCGGGGTCGCTTCCGGAACTCGCACCCCGGAAGAAGAAGTCGCCGCGTTTCGCCGCGAACTGGGGTACTGACGTCCCTTGCCGCGGAAAACTCCACAGTTTCGTTCCTGGGATGACTATTACATCCCCGGACCAACTGTTCTACGCAACAAACTGACCAGCGCAACCGAACCTTACGGAACCACCGATCCCGATAAGCTCCGGCCGTTCGAAGAGCGCGCCGCGTCCGTGCGCCTGGTCGCCGCGAAACTCGTTCCCATTCGTGGTTCATTCGATTACAACCACCTCAAAGCCCTCCACCGAGCACTCTTTCAGGACGTGTACGACTGGGCCGGAGAAGAACGCACGGGCCCGCTCAGTCAGATGAGTAAAAGCGGACCCGACGTCGTCCATTACCCGCCAGGCGATCCCCAGGCGCCGATGGTGAGCTACGGCTACTACCTCGCCCCGGCCATTGCTGATGCCGCCAAGCTGATGCCGCCAATGTTCAATTTCGTCGACTCGCCAAACACGATCTCCTGCGCGGCCGAGACCGCGAAGAATTCGTCGTCGGCCTCGCCGAACACTGGGGAGAAATTAACTCCATCCACAGCTTCCGAGAAGGAAACACCAGAACCCAATTCGTGTTCTTCTCCGAACTCGCCCGCCACGCCGGCTACGAACTGGACATCATGCAGTTGGCCGAAAATGGGCCATTGCGAGAGGAATTCGTTCACGCTCGCTTCTACAATCAATCCACCACCCGAACAGACCGCCTCGAAGAGGCGCTGAACAAGGCATTCGCTGGGACCCAGCCACCGGGATCGGCGGAGTCTGCCGAAGTCAGCGAACTCATGCGCACCGTTCGCCTGGCTTTTCCGGCACCGCCGACCACGACACGAGGGCAGGCCGCGCGAGCGATCGTGAAAGCCGTGCGGGATCGAGCTCCTCGTTCAGGAATTCGAAAGGCAGATCGAACCGCTGCAAGTTTCCGGTGAATCGTCTACCACAACAAAAGGCAATGTTGGTGCGCGATGGATCTCCGGCCCCAAGTCAAGCAGCGGTGTAGCCCACGTTTGCTGGTCAACACCTTGCTGCCATTCTGTGGAGCACGCCCATTCCAATGTGTAAGTCCCTGCGGGAACGTCGACGACAGTCACACTTTCGCTTTGTCCTGGGATCAGGGTGATTGGAGGATTCGGTGAGTCGCTTCCGGTTTGGCCTACGGTGAAGACGGTTTGGCTGTAGTCCTGTACGTATTCTCCTTCGGGGATTGGCTTGGCCCCCATGCCGGCGCAGGTCACCGTGAGATCCGAATTGTTGGTGAAGGTAGTAATCACCGTGTGTTCGGAAACATCAGTCGATGCCGTCGGGGCACTGCTCGGTACAGCGTGGGCGAATCCTGCCGGAGCGATTAGAGCAGCGGCAGTGATGGAAAATGTTATGCCGAACTGTCGCACGAACTTTGACATGTAGAGGCCCTTTCGATGTATGTGTTGTTCGCGCAAATATGTGAGGCGGATAAGGCCTCGGGCCGTGACGTACAGCCTGGTTCGTTACCGGATCTTTCCTGATATCACCGGGGTGTGAATTCTCATTCGAGAATATCTGGTGGGTTTTTCTGGCGACTTTCGGTGTCCCCTAATTGGAACTCCGCGGCGCTCCGCCGGGATGAAGAACATCTTTTCTCCTTCTGGCCTTCCGATTCTCGTCGGCGGTGACCTGTGCGCAAACCCCTGGCGGCGCAAGCGCCGGCCGATGGCTCCGAGAAATTTTTCGTCACTCGTAGGGTCCTGTCGAAATTTTTCTCGACCCAGGGGTGGCACTTCGGCCCCTCATACCGACGCGATTCTCCTTTGCCAGCAGGCGAAAAGAATTGGCGGGACACCCGGCCCGGCCGCTTTCATCACTGAGGGGAACGACATGTTCATCATTGAGGGGAACGACATGCAGTCCATCCGTTTGACCAGCGCCACCGAGGTTCTCGCATCGATCTTCACCGTGCTCGGGTTTGTCCCGGTGTCCTCGATCGTTGTGCTCATGCTTCGCGAGAGCGTCAGCGACGACGGTTGCGTTGACCGCCCGCGCGGACGTCAGTCCAGGGTTCCCCGTCGCGCATCTGGTCCGTGCGGCGAAGCGGGCGAGGGCCACATCGTCATCATCGTTGCTCTCGCAGCGGACGAGGTCGCCTTGCCGGTGTGCGCCACGCGTTCACCAACGCAGGAATCGAGGTGGCCCGCGCATTGCACGCCCCGTCACTCGAAGCCGGTGCCCGGTGGACGGACCTCGACAGTTTCGAGACCGGATCGACGGCCGATCACCGCATCTCGGATATCAACATGGCTTATGTCGAGGACGTGCGTGCCACCGACGGTAGCCGCGAAGAAATCATCGACCGCTTCACCAAAACCACCCAAGCTCCCACCGCGCCAACGCACGAGGCGAAGCGGATCCAGGGCGACGACTTCGTACGCATCACCATCCTCGAACTCGGAGCGGTCATCGGTGCCCGCGCGGTCCCGACCGCTGATCTCGCCGCCCGTGTCGGACTGTGCGCCACCGTCAGCGCGTCAGCTCGCAATGCACAGATGGCAGTGTTCACCCAAGGTGAGCGCGACGCTGATTCGTTCGCGACGATCGCGTGCCAGGTGCGTGGCAGCGCGCGCGTGCAGGACCTCACCCTCACCGGATACTGCGCGTACCTCACCAATGACGGATCGACGGCGTCAATTGCCTTCGAGGCGGTGATGAGCACTGCCACAGCCGCCGGTTGCACGCCTGCGCAGACCAACCTGCGCCGACTGCTCGACGGAGCCCTGCACAACGGAGTTCCCCGCCCACGATCGCCGAGGTCCTCGCCCCGGTACACATCGACGTCGCGGAGTCCTTCGGCGTCGACTTCGACAACCCCGCGAGCTGAACGCAAAAGAGAGCAGCCCCGACTTCGAATCAGAAGTCGGGGCTACTCCCGTACGCGGTGGCGCTTGTTCGGGCATCGAGCCCGAACAAGCGCTGCGCCAACTCCCCGCGCAACCACAATGCAGCGCCTCGCAGGAAAGTCAGTCGAACAAACCGCCGGTCGTACCGGGAACAGGGAACACGACATCCATCCGTTCCGCGGAATCGGGTTCGACGGTCTGGCCGGCGACGACGGCCGCGAGATCCGCGCCGGTGATCACGCGCAGATGCTTCGTTGCCTGATACAGCGCCGACTCCACCGCAGATCGGGCGGTGGAGCTGTCGATCGGCGATAACCGACATCCCGTTCGTTTGGTTCGTCCACGTCAGACGGAAAGAGCCCAACTGACCATGATGACTGCGTTATACACCCCATGTACAACGATTGCCGGCCACAGCGAGCGCGTGTACAGCGCGATCGCCGTACACAGTGCGCCGACAACTAAACCGGAGACGACGTTGCCTGTTCCGAACCCGATGTGAACCCAAGCGAATACCGCCAAGGCCAACACTGCGACTACGGAAACAGAAATCCAAGTGCCCGATTTGCGCCGTTGCGCGGCCAGCACAACGGATCGATACAACACCTCCTCAGGCAGCGCAGCGGTAAAGAACGCTGTAATCAGTGCCGTGCACAAGCCGCCTCTGACGGTGTGATCGAAGCGTTCCTGATTGTTCGCGATCTCATCTGCGTCTGTGACCGGCCACCGTGCGCCAACAGCGATCCCGAATTTGAGGAACAGGTACACAGCCCCACACCGAGCACTGCGGGAACGAAAAGCACCCACACTGCTATTCGATAAACGGCCGACTTCCCGGACTCCGGACGCGGGGTCACGAAACCCCGCCACATCAACGAGCGCCGCAGGGCCGCCCACATCCATCGACCAATTCGGGTGAACTCCGCACAATCAATCCTCGGCGTCTGATGCCTCATATATCGGTCGATGCACGCGAAAAAGATCGACAGAGTCCACGAAATGATCGATGTCGCTATTAACTCTGCTGTCGAATTGCCCACCGCATAAGCGGTCGAGGTAACGCCCGAAACAACGAAGGCCACTACTACGAATCTCAGGACCAGCGTCTGACGGGGCGCGAGTTTCCTCCACCGAACCAAACGCGTGATCGCGTTCTGCTGCGTCACCAGCTCTGCGCTATGCACTCAGTTCTGATGTCGGTGGCTTCGTAGCCGGCGCGGCCTTGCTCAGCGTACTCCGCTTCGTCGCCGATCGTCGCGCCAGCCCCTTCTTGGAAGGAGCGTCTACGCGCCACAGTTTGGCCGCACATCGCTGCGGAACACTGTCTTCAGTCTGCGCGGATGTGCTTCCACCGGCCCCCCTGGTACAAATTTCAGCAATCTACTGGAAGCAATCGTGACATGTCGTTAAGTGGTGACTGAATTCGACCATCTGGGAGGAGTTCACGCGAGCTAGGATTCGAGACCTTTGATAGGCCCAATGCTGATTTTGGTGGATCCCGAGTCCAGGCTCTGGATGTCGCTCTGTCGTCGCTACTTGGCGCCGTACATCATTGTTTCGTCCATGTTGGCTGACTGGGTTAGGTGACCATTCAGAAGACGTTTGTCCGAAATGTCGTCCCCATCGGGGACGCCTCAACCCCGCGCCTTCAGCGCCGCCCGCGCGGCATTGAACCCACCCATCCCGTGGACGCCGCCGCCCGGGGGCGTCGCGGACGAGCAGAGGTAGACGCCCTCAACCCCAGTGGCATAGGGGTCGAGCCCGAACCGGGGGCGCGCGATGATCTGCCGCGCAGTGTTCGCACCCGCGGAGATGTCGCCGCCCACGTAGTTGGGGTTGTACGCCTGCATCTGCGGCACATTGCGCACATGGACGCCCACGATCCGGTCCCGGAACCCCGGCGCAAAGCGCTCGATCTGACGCGTGACTACATCGGTCGCGTCGCCCGGATAGCCATGCGGCACATGCGCATACGCCCACACGGGATGGATGTCTCCGACGGAACGGGAGGGGTCGGCCAAGAACTGCTGGCCCAACAGAATGAAGGGCTTGTCCGGCATCTGACCCCGCACGGTCTGGCGTTCGACAGCAGCAGTCTCCGAAATCGTCCCGGACAGATGCAGGGTGCCGGCCTTGCGGGCATGCGGATTCGTCCACGGCACGACGCTTCCGTCGGAGTCACCACGAACGGCGTAGTCGACTTTGTAGGCGGCGGTGCCGTAGCGGAATTTGCGGTAGGCCCGGGCAATGCGATCAGGCTGCCGGCCGTCGAGCAGACGACCGGCAGCGTCGGGTGCGATGTCGAGCATGACGATGTCGTAACCGGCGATCTGGGAGTAGTTGGTGACCCAGTTCCCGGTTTCGATGGTGCCACCGAGGCTGCGCAGGATCGACGCGAGGGCGGCTGCAATTGAGCCCGAACCACCTTGCGCGACAGGCCAACCGTGTGCATGAGCGGCCGCGGTGAGCATCGAGCCGACAGCACTGGAGAGAGGAAGGGTCAGCGTCCCGAACATGTGCGCCGCGACGCCACCGAACAGTGCCCGCGCCTGTGGGGTCTTGAACATCCGAGCGAAACCCGTCGCGGGAAGCAGAGCACCCGTCCCGAAACGCGCGAGCATCAGCGGGTGCTTCGGAACGTGCACGATCGGCTTGAAGACGTCCTGCACCAACTCGTCGAAGTTCTCGGAGAGGTATCCGAAGACGTCGAGCCACCTCTTACCGTCGACACCCAGTCCTTCAGCGGTCCGGTTGATGTCACGCCACAGAACCCCGGCGGTGCCGTCGTCGAGTGGATGGACCAGATCGATCTCGGGCCACAGCCACGTCAGGCCATGTTTGGCGAGCCCGAATTCGCGGTCGAGTTCCTTGAAGTAGGGAGAAGCCAAGGCCGTGGGATGGAAGGCGGAGCAATCGTCGTGGACGAGCCCGTCGACTATGTATTCGCTACTGCGGGTGCCACCGCCGATCTTGTCCGCACCCTCGATGACATGGACGTCGATTCCGGCGCGGGCGAGTTCGATCGCCGCCGCGAGACCGTTGGGACCACTGCCTACCACTACTGCTGTTGTCATTTGCTCTTCGCCACCCGTCTTCTCAAGGGTGAGCCTACGGAAATTACAGCGATGGCATTCTGCGAGCAAACAATTCAGGCCTAGACCTTGGTTGATCGATCAACTTTTGTTACAGTTCGAGGCGCACTGGCCGCAGCTGATTTTTATCGCTGCGGCCAGTTGTTGCATTCATCGCCCATCGCGCCTGTTTCCTGCGGATTCGGTATCCTGTGAATCGGAACTTCTCTGCACAGACGCAGCTCCGAAATCTGTCGAGGGGCCTTCTGGCTCCCTGCATCGCCGCAGTTCAGAGCAATTATAGGGCTACCTTAGTTGCGCCCGTGCCGGGGTTCTGAATTATCGTTTTCGTTACACGGTTGACTCACAAAAGTTTCAACCGACCGAAGACTCACGTCGCCGGGTGGCAGAACGCACACCATCGCGTCTGCGCAGGGCGGCTACTTCGGTGGTACCGAACACATCGTCGTGTCGGTGCTTTGAAGGACTTGCATTGCAAGTTGATGGCCATCAGCGCTGCTGGTCGTCGGTGCATCTTTATGGCATACGAAGGCTGGGTATGAAGCAACTTCCAGGCCCCCAGGGCCTCTATCACCCGTCCAATGAGCACGACTCCTGTGGAGTCGCATTTGTTGTCGACATGCATGGTCGCCGCAGCAGGGACATCGTCGAAAAGGCGATCACCGCTCTGGTCAACCTCGAGCATCGCGGCGCTGCCGGATCAGAACCCAACACGGGTGACGGTGCGGGCATTCTGCTGCAGGTTCCCGACAAGTTCTTCCGAGCTGTCGTGGACTTCGCGCTGCCCGCCGAAGGCGCGTACGCAACCGGTATCGCATTCCTCCCGCAGGGCGACGCCGATGCACACGAGGCTGCTGCTGCAGTCGAGAAGATCGTCGTCGAAGAGGGCCTGAAGGTTCTCGGCTGGCGCGAGGTCGGAACCGACGACTCATCGCTGGGCGCACTGGCGCGCGACGCGATGCCGACGTTCCGTCAGATCTTCATCGGCTCCGAGGGTGACAAGTACACCGGCATGGATCTCGAGCGTCGTGCATACGTGGTGCGTAAGCGCACCGAGCACGAGCTCGGCTCCGAAGGCGCCGGCAAGGGTGGCCCGGGTAGCGAGACCGTGTACTTCCCCAGCCTGTCCGGCCAGACGTTCGTCTACAAGGGCATGCTCACCACCCCGCAGCTCAAGGGTTTCTACCTCGACCTGCAGGACGATCGTGTCGAGAGCGCACTGGGCCTGGTCCACTCGCGCTTCTCCACCAACACGTTCCCGTCGTGGCCGCTGGCGCACCCGTTCCGCCGGGTCGCTCACAACGGTGAGATCAACACCGTCACCGGCAACGAGAACTGGATGCGCGCTCGCGAGTCCCTGATTGACAGTGACGTCTTCGGTGGCCGCGAGAACCTGGACAAGATCTTCCCGATCTGCACCCAGGGCGCCAGTGACACCGCTCGTTTCGACGAGGTGCTCGAGATGCTGCACCTCGCCGGCCGCAGCCTGCCGCACGCAGTTCTCATGATGATCCCGGAAGCCTGGGAGAAGCACGAGAGCATGGACCCCGCTCGTCGGGCGTTCTACGAGTACCACTCGGCACTCATGGAGCCTTGGGACGGACCGGCGTCGGTGTGCTTCACCGACGGCACCGTCATCGGCGCCGTGCTGGACCGCAACGGTCTGCGTCCGTCGCGTCTGTGGATCACCGAAGACGGCCTCGTCGTCATGGCGTCGGAGGTCGGCGTCCTGCCGATCGATCCGTCCACGGTTGTCCGCAAGGTCCGCCTCCAGCCCGGCCGCATGTTCCTCGTGGACACCGCGCAGGGCCGGGTCATCAGCGACGAGGAACTGAAGAACGAACTCGCTGCCGAGCACCCGTACCAGCAGTGGATCGACGAAGGTCTGATCCACATGGACGACCTGCCGGACCGTCCGTACACGTACATGTCGCACGAGCGCGTCGTGCTGCGTCAGCAGCTCTTCGGTTTCACCAACGAAGAGGTCAACCTGCTGGTCAAGCCGATGGCTCTCTCCGGTGCCGAGGCACTGGGCTCGATGGGTACCGACACTCCGATCGCCGTGCTCTCGTCACGCCCCCGGATGCTGTTCGACTACTTCTCGCAGCTATTCGCTCAGGTCACCAACCCGCCTCTCGACGCGATCCGTGAAGAGGTTGTCACCAGCCTCGGCGCGACCATCGGCCCCGAGGGCGACCTGCTGCACCCGAATGCGGACTCCTGCAAGCAGATTGCGCTCCCGCAGCCGATCCTGCACAACGACGACCTGTCGAAGCTCGTTCACGTCAACGACGACGGCGAATTCCCGGGCTTCCGCAGCGTCGTGATCCGCGGCCTGTACCCCGTCAAGGAAGGCGGCGACGGTATCCGTCGTGCGCTCGAGGGCATCAAGTACCAGGTCTCGCAGGCAATCGAGGGTGGCGCACGCATCATCGTGCTCTCGGACCGTGAGTCCACCGAGGATTACGCGCCGATCCCGTCGCTGCTCCTCACCTCGGCAGTGCACCACCACCTGGTTCGTGAGAAGTCGCGCACCAAGGTCGGTCTCATCGTCGAGGCCGGCGACGCCCGCGAGGTGCACCACATGGCGCTCCTCATCGGCTTCGGTGCCGCAGCGGTCAACCCGTACATGGCTTTCGAGACCATCGACGAGTTCCTGCAGAACGGCGAACTCGAGGGTCTGACCCTCGAGAAGGGCATCGCGAACTACATCAAGGCAGCCGGCAAGGGTGTCCTGAAGGTGATGTCCAAGATGGGCATCTCGACGCTCGCGTCGTACACCGGTGCGCAGCTGTTCCAGGTCATCGGCCTCTCACAGGAGCTGACGGACGAGTACTTCACCGGTCTGCAGTCGCAGCTCGGTGGCATCGGCCTCGACCAGATCGCAGCCGACGTCCAGGCACGTCACGCCGTCGCATACCTCGATCGCCCCGAAGAGCGCGCTCACCGCGAGCTCGAGGTCGGCGGCGAGTACCAGTGGCGTCGTGAAGGCGAGTACCACCTGTTCAACCCGGACACGGTCTTCAAGCTCCAGCACGCAACTCGCACAGGTCAGTACGAGGTGTTCAAGGAGTACACGACCATGGTCAACGACCAGTCGGAGCGCCTTGCCGCTCTGCGTGGTCTGTTCGACTTCAACATCGGCAAGCGGCCGTCGATCTCGATCGACGAGGTCGAGCCGGCCAGCGAGATCGTCAAGCGTTTCTCGACGGGTGCGATGAGCTACGGCTCCATCTCCGCCGAGGCTCACGAGACTCTCGCCATCGCGATGAACCGTCTGGGCGCCCGCTCCAATTCCGGTGAGGGCGGCGAACATCCGTCGCGCTTCACGCCGGACGAGAACGGCGATCTGCGTCGCAGTGCCATCAAGCAGGTCGCGTCGGGACGCTTCGGCGTCACCTCGCACTACCTGAGCAACTGCACCGACATCCAGATCAAGATGGCGCAGGGAGCCAAGCCCGGTGAGGGCGGCCAGCTTCCGGCTCACAAGGTGTACCCGTGGGTGGCCGAGGTTCGGCACTCCACGCCTGGCGTCGGCCTGATTTCGCCGCCGCCGCACCACGACATCTACTCGATCGAGGATCTCGCTCAGCTGATCCACGACCTGAAGAACGCCAACCCGCAGGCCCGCATCCACGTGAAGCTGGTCTCCGAGGTCGGCGTCGGAACGGTCGCGGCCGGTGTCTCCAAGGCACATGCCGACGTCGTTCTGATCTCCGGTCACGACGGTGGCACCGGTGCCACCCCGCTGACCTCCGTCAAGCACGCGGGCGCACCGTGGGAACTCGGCCTCGCCGAGACCCAGCAGACGTTGCTGCTCAACGGTCTCCGTGACCGCATCGTCGTGCAGGTCGACGGCCAGCTCAAGACGGGTCGCGACGTCGTCGTCGCTGCCCTGCTCGGCGGCGAGGAGTTCGGTTTCGCCACCGCACCGCTGGTGGTCTCGGGCTGCATCATGATGCGCGTCTGCCACCTCGACACCTGCCCCGTCGGTGTCGCGACGCAGAACCCGTTGCTGCGTCAGCGTTTCAGCGGCAGGCCGGAATTCGTCGAGAACTTCTTCATGTTCATCGCCGAAGAGGTTCGCGAGCTTCTCGCGGAACTCGGATTCCGCACGCTGCTCGAAGCCGTCGGCCAGGTCGACATGCTGGACACCACGCGCGCTCTCGATCACTGGAAGGGAAGCAAGGCAGGCAATCTCGATCTGTCGCCGATCCTCACCCAGGTCGAGTCCGCGTTCATGGACCAGGACGTCCACTGCACCGGTACGCAGGATCACGGTCTCGACAAGGCACTCGATCAGCAGTTGATCGTCTCGGCCCGCAACGCACTCGACAAGGGTGAGGCGGTCTCCTTCGAGTCCGCGATCACCAACGTCAACCGCACGGTCGGCACCATGCTCGGCCACGAGGTCACCAAGGCGTTCGGTGGAGAGGGCTTGCCCGAGGGCACCATCGACATCACGTTCACCGGTTCCGCCGGTAACAGCTTCGGTGCTTTCGTGCCCAGCGGTATGACCCTGCGCCTGCACGGCGACGCCAACGACTTCGTCGGCAAGGGCCTTTCGGGTGGACGCATCGTCGTACGCCCGCCGCTCGATGCAGCGGAAGGCTTTGTCGCCGAGGACAACATCATCGGTGGCAACGTCATCCTGTTCGGCGCCACCAGCGGCGAGGCTCTGCTTCGCGGTGTCGTCGGCGAACGCTTCGCAGTCCGTAACTCCGGCGCCACTGCCGTCGTCGAGGGTGTGGGCGATCATGGTTGCGAGTACATGACGGGTGGAAAGGTGGTCATCCTCGGAGCCACCGGACGTAACTTCGGCGCCGGCATGTCCGGTGGCGTCGCGTACATCTACAACCCCGACAAGGCATTCGAGAAGAACCTCAACACCGAACTGGTGGACCTCGAGGATCTTTCGGGCGACGACTTCACCTGGTTGAAGGGCGCCATCGAACGTCATCGCGACGAAACCGGCTCCGAGGTTGCAACGCGCATCCTCGCTGACTGGTCGCAGCAGGTGGGTCACTTCGCAAAGGTGATGCCCCGCGACTACAAGAAGGTTCTTTTGGCCATCGCGGCCGCAGAGAAGGATGGCAAGAACGTGGACGAGGCAGTTATGGAGGCAGCTCGTGGGTGATCCAAGCGGCTTCCTGAAGCACACGTCGCGCGAACTTCCGGTTCGCCGGCCGGTGCCGTTGCGCCTGCTCGACTGGAAAGAGGTCTACGAGGAGTTCCCGAAGGAAACCCTCAAGACCCAGGCCAGCCGTTGCATGGACTGCGGAATTCCTTTCTGCCACAACGGTTGCCCTCTCGGAAACTTGATTCCCGAGTGGAACGACCTGGTCTACAAGGACCACTGGCACGACGCCATCGAGCGTCTGCACGCGACCAACAACTTCCCGGAGTTCACCGGTCGACTGTGCCCCGCACCCTGTGAGGCGTCCTGTGTCCTGGGCATCAACCAGGATCCGGTCACCATCAAGCAGGTCGAGGTCGAGATCATCGACAAGGCCTTCGACGAAGGGTGGGTCAAGCCGGTTCGCGCCGCGCACTCCACCAACAAGAAGGTTGCGGTTGTCGGCAGTGGTCCGGCCGGTCTGGCTGCAGCGCAGCAGCTGACCCGCGCCGGTCACGCAGTGACGGTCTTCGAGCGGGCAGACCGCATCGGCGGCCTGCTGCGCTACGGCATCCCCGAGTTCAAGATGGAGAAGCGGCACATCGACCGCCGTCTCGAGCAGATGGAAGCCGAAGGCACCGTCTTCAAGACCAACGTCAATGTCGGCGTGGACATCACCGCGGACGAGCTGCGTGAGCAGTTCGACGCAGTGGTTCTGGCCGGCGGCGCCACGGCAGCTCGCGATCTTCCGATCCCGGGCCGCGAACTGGACGGCATCCACCAGGCGATGGAATTCTTGCCGATCGCCAACCGCGTGCAGTTGGGTGACCTCGACGCTCCCACCATCACCGCTGAGGGCAAGAAGGTTGTCATCATCGGTGGCGGCGACACCGGAGCGGACTGCCTCGGCACCTCGCACCGTCAGGGTGCGGCCAGCGTCCACCAGTTCGAGATCATGCCGCGTCCGCCGGAGACTCGCGCCGAGCAGACTCCATGGCCGACGTACCCGCTCATGTTCCGCGTGGCTTCGGCTCACGAGGAGGGCGGCGAGCGTCTGTTCTCCGTCAACACCGAGAACTTCGTCGGTGAAAACGGCAAGGTCACCGGTCTCAAGGCTCACGAGGTCGAGATGAAGTCGGGTCGCTTCGAGAAGGTCGAGGGCTCGGACTTCGAGCTCGAAGCCGATCTCGTGCTCCTGGCCATGGGCTTCGTCGGTCCCGAGAAGCCGGGTCTGCTCACCGATCTCGGTGTCGACTTGAACGAGCGTGGCAACGTCGCCCGCACGTCGAAGTGGAACACCAACGTCGACGGCGTGTTCGTGGCCGGCGACATGGGCCGCGGTCAGTCCCTGATCGTCTGGGCCATCGCCGAGGGACGTTCCGCAGCAGCCGCTGTGGACACCTACCTCGAGGGTGTCACGGCCCTTCCGTCACCGATCCACCCGACAGCGGCTCCGCAGCGCTAGAGGCTCTTACTAAGCCGCACCCCACCGCATTCGGTGGGGTGCGGCTTTGTTTCTGCCAGCAATTCGCGCGATCTGCAACAAACCTTCATCGATCGTGCATCGGACAGACACAACGCCCAGACAGTATGATTCCTGAGCATCGATAGTGGTGTATGGGTTGCTTCAGTTGAATCAGGGGAGTTTCATGCGTGCGAGGCGTCTCGTTGCGGTGTTGTCGGCACTTGCTGCGGCAGTAGTGGTACCGGTTGTCAGTGCTCCCGTGGCGTCGGCTGATTCCTGCCCCAGCCTGTACGTCGTGGCCATCCCGGGAACGTGGGAGCCCTCGGGCACCAGGCCCGGCGCCGGCATGCTCGCCCCGGTGACCAACGGGCTTCCGGGCTCCGTACGCACCGATTACGTCACCTACTCGGCGACGGCCTTCCCGTGGGAGTCCAACGTCTACGCCAAGTCGAAGCAGCAGGCTGTCGACAATGCCCGCGGCATGATCGGCGCTATGGCCGCCTCGTGCGGTGACACTCGCTTCGCCATCGTCGGATACAGCCAGGGTGCCGACGCGGCAGGCGATCTCGCCGCCGAGATCGGAACCGGCATCGGCGTTGTCCCCCCGACTCGCGTCGAGGGCGTCGGCTTGCTGTCCGATCCCCGTCGTTCCGAGTCCGACGTCCTGATCGGTCCCGCTGTCGGCGGTAACGGTGCCAGCGGCCCTCGCATCGGTGGATTCGGTTGGCTGTCAGGCAAAACGGTGACGCTGTGCGCGGTCGGTGACCTGTACTGCTCGACGCCGAAGGACGATTTCGTGATGCGTCTGGCCGGATTCATGGCTCAGGCGTCCGATCCCACTCCGGCCAGTGCGCTCGCGCTGCGCGACGAGGCCGCCGTGATCGTCAATGATCTGATCACCGCAGGCGGTCTCCCCGCTTTGATGGCCCAGCTCGATCCGGGCGCGAATTCGCGGCGCATCGATCAGTTGGTCGACTTCTACGGCTCGCAGGTCCACACCGACTACACGCGTTACGTCGTTGACGGCGCAGGCAATTCGGCTACATCCTGGCTGCACGGCTGGTTGGCCGGCAAGGCCTGATCAGCAGTACGTCTGCTCCGCCGTGTCGACGTAGATCTCGGCAATGCGCTGCGAGGACATCGGCGTGATCTGTGAGTACACCTCGCCGACGGAGTTGAACTCTGCCAGCACTTCGGACCGAGGCATACCGTCAGCGAGCGCCTTGCAGGTGCCGTCGGCGTAGAGGATCTCTGCGGAATCCATTCCGGCGGGCGGGATCCCGGCCAGACGAAGGGCGGCGATGTACCGCTGCCCCTTCTC
The DNA here is from genome assembly GCF_036669995.1 of Rhodococcus sp. DN22. Taxonomy (NCBI): domain Bacteria; kingdom Bacillati; phylum Actinomycetota; class Actinomycetes; order Mycobacteriales; family Nocardiaceae; genus Rhodococcus; species Rhodococcus sp. DN22. The sequence continues at coordinate 81,729 of NZ_CP133326.1, forward strand.
GCCGGCGTTCGCGACGATCTCTTCCGGTGAGCGGGCGTCGATCGGTGAGTTTGCCGGTGGCGCTACCTGTGGCGCTACTGGTAGCGACACCGGCGGGGGCGTCGATTCGACGACGCTCGGCGCCGCTTCCGGAGTTGTTGCGGCGAGCGGGCTGGTCGGCAGCTCGGAAAGCGTACTGGGGGCAGTCGAACTCGACGTCGCCGCAACCGACGTGCTGGTGGCCGCAGAAGTGGATTCCGATGCGTCGCTGTCGGACTGGCTGCTGCAGCCGCTGAGGAGTAGGCCCGCTGCCGCGACGCAGAGGACCAGTCTGTTCGTGTTCATCACCCGTGAGTGTTACACACCGTACCGCTTATTTTGTCCGTTTTAAGGAAACTCCCTTTTGCCCTGTTTTTAAGTCGAAGTCCTGTGATATACATCTGTTCAGTTGTTACTTGTGAGTAGGAGCACACCGCGAAGACCTTGTCGGCGGCGGTCGAAACACAAGCAATGACTGCGAGTTTCGTCCCCCATCACATAAACGGCAGGGAGAAATCAGTGCAGAAATCTCACAAGAACGGCAACAGACGTCTCGGCACGCGCGTGGCCGTCATTGCAGGTACCGCAGGTGCGGTCCTCGCGTTCGCGGCGCCGATGGCCTCGGCTCAGGATCCGGTCGACAATTCGATACCCGGTGCCGCAGTGTGTCCGGCTACTGCCGAATCCTGTGTGTCGGTTGTGGTTCAGAGCGGAACCTTCGACAACAACGGCTTCAACCTCCCGATCGGAAAAGGCGACATGATCATCGCCGCCGAGGCCGGCTCCGGTGAAGGTGAGTCCACCGTTCTTCTCCCGCGCGACGACGGACACCACGGTGTCTACTCCAAGCCGTTGACCGTTCCGGGTGGAGTCCTCGGAATCGACCTGCCGTTCGGCAATCTGTTCGGCCTCGCCGCAGTCACCGCCGAGGTGGAGGCGACCGCTGCCCCGACCCTCAACGGCATCATCACCGACATGGATCTGAGCATCCCGGTGCGGATGAAGATCAACAACGCGTTCCTCGGTGACAACTGCTACCTGGGCTCCGCGGCTGCGCCGGTGAATCTTCGTCTCGCGCCTGACCCGTCGGTGGTACCGACCTACACGGTGCTCCCGGACAATGCACTGAAGGTGAGCCCGGTCGGGAACCAGGCCACCGGCTTCGCGCTGCCCGCCGCCAGTGGATGCGGACCGTTCGGAGTGCTGAACCCGATCGTCAACTGGCGAGCAAAGGTACCGGCCACGTCGGGAACCTCGCTCAGCACGATCTCCGACGCCTACCTGTACCCGGGCGGCCTCACCGGTAGCGATCCTCTCGACGATCTCGGTGGCGGAACAGGATCCAGCGGTTCCAGTGGCTCGAGCGGTTCGTCCGGAAGCTCCGGTTCCTGAAAACTCGGATGCCTTGAAGCAGCGGTGGTGACGGAATGTCACCACCGCTGCGGCGTCCGACCTGTAATAACCTGTGCCTCAGGGTGGGCGAAGGCGGACTCCATCAGGAGGACCTGCGCGGCCACGAAATCACAGGGGAGTCCTCAAACATGTTTCGAGACAGCGTTCTTGCCGGTCCGGTCCTGCGCCGGGGTGTGACAGCACTGGCAGTTGCGGCCGCGGCCACGATGTTTGTCGGTACTGCAGCAACGGCGGAGCCGGCGGCAGTCGCCGGTGAGGTGTCCGCGGACTCCATTGCGGCAGCCCGTGCGCAGGCCATCGGAACGACGGTCACCGTCGTGGGAACCGCGACTACGCCGTCGGGAGTGTTCGAATCCAGCTTCTACGACAAGGGCTTTGGTCTCCAGAGCGGCAATTCGGGCATCTACATCAGCGATCCGAACAACTCCGGGATTGCTCTCGGCGATCAGGTTCAGGTCACCGGAGTCCTCGCGGATCAGGAAGGCCTGCTCGTCGTCCGCCCGACTGCCGTCGAGGTAATCGGCACGACTACCCAGATCAGCCCGGCGCGACTGCCCCTCAATGCAATCGGTGGGGGCAGCGAAGGTCGTCTCGTGACGGTGTCCGGAATCGTGAGCGGACCCGTCGTCGACGATCTGCCGTACGGCCACAAGATCCTGGTCTCGGGCGCCGAGGGAAACACCGTCATCTTCGTCAACACCCAGACGGGAATCGACGTCGATGCCGTCGCCGTCGGACGCCCGATCACCGTCACCGGTTTCAGTGGCCAGTACGCCAGCACCTACGAGGTTCTTCCCCGCTCGGAAGCCGATGTGCAGCAGGGTTTCACGGGCAGCCTGAGTTTCGGAAGCTGACCTAGATCTCGAACCGAGCTCCGACGCGCATCGACCCGGGAGACAACCGGCTGATCGTGCGTCCGAGCTTGGCTTCGACGGTCACGGGTACGACGGCCTTGTTCGTGCGAACCGCTTTCACGATGGCACTGGCCACTCGATCAGGAGTGAAGTTCCGCTTGCGGTAGAAGTTGTCGACCTTGGTCTGGTTCTCGAGCTGCTCCTCGGCGGTCGTCCCGGCGAACTCGGTGGTCTTGAGGATGTTCGTGTGAACGAGGCCGGGACAGATGGTGCTGACGCCGATGCCGTGTGGAAGCAGCTCTGCCCGTAGGCAATCCGAGAGCATGAATACCGCTGCTTTGCTTGTCGAATACGCGGTGAGGGCCTTCTGTGGTGTGTACGCGGCGGCCGAGGACAGGTTGACGACGTGCCCTCCTGTTCCCCGGTCGATCATCATCGGGGTGAATGCCCGGCAGCCGTAGACAACTCCCCAGAAGTTGATGTCCATGACGCGCTCGAACTGGCGCTGCTCGGTGTCGGCGAATGTCCCGGAGAACCCGATTCCGGCGTTGTTGACGACGATGTCCGGTACGCCGTGATGTGCCGCGACCGTCTCCGCGAACCGAATCACGGCCTGTTCGTCGGACACGTCCACCTGATAGGCGTGGGCACCGCCACCGAACACTGCTTCGGCGCCGCCGGCTTGCGAAGGGATGTTTACAAGTGCCGCAGTGTCCTGCGCGCTTTCGAGATTGATGTCGGAGACCACGACGATAGCTCCCTGGGCGGCGAAGGCGAGGGCCGTTTCACGCCCGATGCCGCTGCCCGCACCGGTGATCACCACCAGCGTGCCGGTGAGATCGCGCAGTCGACGCTGCAACTTCGTTCCGCGTCGCCAGCCGGTGACGTCCTTCAGTAGCCCCATTGGTTGCCCTTTTCGTGTGTACGTTTGTGGCGTGTGTCTCTAGCTGACTTCCCCTCTGCGAAAGGTATCCGATGAGCGAGCTTCGTGTAGTTGCAACCATCCCGGCCAAGTCCGGTTCCGAGGACGACGTCCGATCGGCTCTGACAACTCTCGCGGAGGCGAGTCGGTCCGAGGACGGCTGTGTGTCGTACGAGTTGTTCGAGTCAGCGGCTGCGCCCGGCACGTTCGTCACGATCGAAACTTGGCGCGGGCAGGAGGAGTTGGACGCTCACATGCAGTCCCCGCATCTGCAGGCCGCGCTGGCCGCCGCCGGACCACTTCTCGACGGCGCTCCGGCGATTCATCCGTTGAAAGGCGCCTGAATCAGAATGAATTCCTGACCTTCGCTAAGGGTCTGACCTGCGAATGTCGCTCGAAACTGACGAATCGTCGCGCTTCATTCCACTGAGCGGGACCTGCGACTAATACCTGTGCCTTAAGTCACAAACTGTCTCGACAATGCTTCACATCACAGTTTCTGACCTGGAGGTTTTGAATGAGTCGCAGTTCTCGGCGCGGTCACCGCAAGGTTGCCGCCGTCGCGCTGGCAGTCTCCGCCGGCCTGTTCGTCTCGTCGTGCGCTGACGGCGGGAACGGGGGTGGGAGCGGCGACGCACCGGACTCCGGTTCGGGATTGTCCATCGGCCCGGTCAACGAGCAGTCCGGCGAGGGCGATCCGGTCAAGGGCGGCACCCTCACGTTCAGCGGGTACTCCGCCGTCACCAATCTCGATCCGGCGAAGACTCAGATCGCCGGTTCGGTCGCCGGTTCGGAGTTGGGCGCGATCTACGACACGCTCCTGCGGTACGACCCGGCGTCCAAGGAATTCGTTCCGAAGCTCGCAGAGTCGATGGAGCCGAGTTCCGACTTCAAGACGTGGACCCTCGAACTGCGTGACGGTGTGAAGTTCAGCGACGGGACGCCGGTGGATTCGGCGGCCGTCTCGGCGAGCCTCAATCGCTACGTCACCAACAAGGGACCGCAGTCGAGTCTGTACGCGTCGAAGGTCGCGTCGGTAGACACTCCGGATCCGTCGACGGTCGTCTTCAATCTCGTCGACCCGTGGACCGGTATCGAGTCACTGCTCTCGACGGGCCCCGGCATGATCGTCGCGCCGAGCGCCCAGCAAGGTGATCAGTTCACCCCGATCGGCGCGGGTGCCTTCACCCTCGAGAAGTTCGCTCCCAACGAGGAATTGATCCTCGACGCTCGGGAGGACTACTTCGACGGTGCCCCGAACGTGGACAAGCTGCGGTTGATCAGCATCGTAGGTTCGCAGTCCACCACCGAATCGCTCAAGAGCGGCGGCACGGACGTCGCGTACATGCGGTCGCTACCGAACGTGCTGGATCTGATCGACTCCGGCTACCCGGGCTTCGTCGACATTCCGTCGCTGTCGTACCTGTCGCTGGTGAACACGGCACCCGGTCGTCCCGGTGCCGACGTGCGCATCCGTCAGGCATTGGCGCTCGCAACCGATCCCGTCGCACTCGACAACCGACTCAACGAGGGCAAGGGTCTGCCCGGGCAGGTCATCTTCCAGGACACCTCTCGCTGGCACAACGACGTCGCTCCGATCGGCGTCGACACCGCCAAGGCGAAGCAGCTTCTCGACGAGGCCAAGGCTGACGGTTACGACGGCAAGATCACATACCTGACGCTGCAGGAGAATTCGGCGCAGGCGATGGCTCTCGCACTGCAGTCGATGGCCAACGCCGTCGGATTCGATTTCCAGATCGAGTACGTCAACTCGGTTGCCGACGTCGTCAAGCGTTTGTACGCCGACCGCGACTTCGACATGGCAACAGGTTCCGCCAACCTCGCGGAAGCCGATCCTTTCGAGCGTCTGTACTCCAATCTCAAGTCGGGTGGACGAAACAACGCCACGAGCTTCTCCGACCCCGAGATCGATTCGCTGCTCGACCAGTTGGGTGTCGCGACGTCGACCGACTCGAAGATCGAGGTGCTCGCCAAGATTCAGGAGCGCGCCAACGAGGTTGTGCCGTGGCAGGTTTACGGCAACACCCCGTGGCTCGGTGTGTGGGGACAGGACGTCCACGGCATTCAGCAGAGCCTGGACGGAATCATGTTCTTCGACAAGGCCTGGAAGAACTAGACAGCTGAAGAACTGACTGGACCCGAGAAGCGTCCCTGCGGGGACGCTTCTCGGCATCAGTGAGTGTGATCGATCAAGAAGTGAGATCGAGGGCGGCGCGGACGATGCTGTCGGAGTCGAGGCCGTGGTACCGGTAGACGTCCTCGAGTGAACCGACCTGACCGAACCGGCTCACTCCGAGCGCAGCACCCGGAACGTTGTTGATTCCCGTCAGGAACGCGAGGGTGTGCGGGTGTCCGTCGAGAACAGTCACCATCGGCGCGGACCGGCTGCTCGGAAAGACCTGATCCAGGATCCACGACGGGCCGTCCGCGAGACCGCGCCGCGATTGGAGCGCTTCGAAGAGCAAGCCGGGGCTGGTCACGCACACGACGTCGGCGGAAATACCTTGCTCGCCCAGTCTTTCGGCTGCGACCAGTGTTTCGGTGACGGTGGCACCCATGCCGACCAGGGTGACGGCCGGATCAGGGTTGTGCCGCAGTGTGTATGCCCCGGCCACCACCTGACGTCGACGGCGTTCTCGCGCAGCCGGATCGGTCGGTACCGCGGCCAGGGCCTGATCGACCGGACGGGTCGACAGGCGCAGATACGACGAGCTGCCGTCCGGGCGACCGAGGCGTCCGATGCTGTCGAGGAGCGTCCACTCCACGTCGACGGCGAATGCCGGTTCGAAACTGGTGCAACCCGGCTGTTCCAGTCCGATGGACGGGGTCTTGATCGACTGGTGTGCACCACCTTCGGCGGCCAAGGTGACGCCCGACGGAGTGCCGACCATGATCGACTGGCCACCGGCGTAGATGCCGTACGACCACGGTTCGAGAGCCCGCTCGATGAAGGGGTCGTACATCACACCGATGGGGAAGAGTGGCTGGCCCCAACGACTCCAGGTTGCACCGAGTTCGCCCATCAGTCCGACCAGGTTGGTCTCGGCGATGCCGAGTTCCATGTGCTGACCGGTGGGCTTCTCACGCCAGTGCATGATCGTTTCGGCGTCGTCGGCAAACCAGTTGTGCCGCTCGTCGGGGGACCACACGCCGACCTTGTTCAGCCAGCCTGCGAGGTTGGTGGTGGAACTGACGTCCGGGCTCAGTGTGACAACACGTTTCGCGGCGTCCGGCGCTTCGCGGCTCAGGTCGAGTAGTACCCGGCCGAGAGCTGCCTGAGTGGTGGACGTGCCGGAGGGCGTACGGCCGATGTCTTTCGGAACTGCCGGGGGCACCAGATGCTCCACCTTCGGGCGAGCCAGGCGCCCAGCGGTTTCGGCGCAGATGCGGCCGGACGGGCTGTCGGTCTCGAACCGTTCCCAGGGATTCGACGGATCCATGCCGAGTTCCGACGCCAGGTGCTCGAACTGCTCGGCGGTGAGCAGCGACGAGTGGTTCTGCGGATGACCCTGCGTCGGCAGACCCCGACCCTTGATCGTGTACGCGATGATCACGGTGGGACGGGTGTCGTCGATCTGTGCGTACGCCTCTCGCAGAGCGTCGAGGTCGTGGCCACCGAGATTGCGGATGGCTTCGAGCACCGTGGCGTCGTCGAGGTCGTCGATCAGCGCCGTGATCGCGTCGGCGTCCGCCGCGTCGCCGGGCAGTCTCAGACGTACCTCGTCGGCCGTGCATCGCAGCAGGCGCTGGTACTCCGGATTCGGCATGTCCAGGATTCGTTCGCGCAACGCGGTGCCGCCCGGCCGGGTGAACAGTGATTCGAGCAGCGCACCGAACTTCACGGTGATGACCTGCCAGCCGGCACCCGAGAACATGCGCTCCAGGCGGGTTGCCGCGATGTTCGGCACCACCCGGTCGAGTGATTGGCGGTTGAGGTCGACTATCCACACGATCTCACCCAGTTCGGCAACCGAATGATCGAGAACTGCTTCCCACACAGCGCCCTCGTCGAGTTCGGCGTCACCGACCAGGGAGTACTGACGCCCGGTTCCGGCGCCGCCGAGGGAGGCGTCGACGTATCGGCGAGCGATGGCGCCCCAGATGGGAGCCGTCGCGCCGATGCCCACCGAACCGGTCGAATAATCCACCGGATCAGGATCTTTCGATCGACTCGGGTAGCTCTGCAGGCCCCCGAATTCGCGCAGAGTCGTCAGGTAGGACTCGTCGAGTTCACCGAGCAGATAATTGATGCCGTGGAGCACCGGCGCCGCATGCGGCTTGACGGAAACCCGGTCGCCGGAACGAAGTTGGCCGAACCACAGGGACGTCATGATCGAGACCATCGACGCGCACGAGGCCTGATGGCCGCCGACCTTGAGCCCGCTGGGATTCGGACGGACACGGTTGGCGTGATGGATCATCGCGGTCGACAACCACAGAACGCGCTTCTCGATCTCCGCCAGTGACTCGGGAGCGTTCTGGTCGATGTTGGGGCTGTTCACGGCCGGTCCTGCCTTCAGTAGTGGACATCGATCACCGCACCGCCTGTACCCCAGATCGTGGGGCCGACGATGTGGTTGTGATGTTTGGCAGGACTTCCTGAGGCCGAACCGTTCGGTGCGGCAAAGTCCAGCCGCACCTGTCGATCTGTTGTGCAGATTCTGCGTCAAAGTCCATCATCGGCATACAGATTGGGCAATAGCTACCCGGTGGATTGAGCAATGTGCGCAACACCGAGGGCTGTGCGCCGTGACAGGTGGGCACTATGCGCAGTGCACCGCCAGTCGCGCGCGGTCAGTCCATCAGGTCGTGGACGTAGCACCAGCGCCAGGATTCGCCGGGCTCGTGTGAGCGCATGACCGGGTGCCCGGTTTCGCGGTAGTGGTTGGTGGCGTGCTGATGAGGGCTGGAATCGCAGCATCCGACGTGGCCGCAGGACAGGCACATGCGCAGGTGAGACCAGTTATCCTCACCCAACTCGGCGCACTCCTGGCAGACGCCGGGCGTCAGCGCCGCCGGGTCTGTTTCGGGCGCATTGGTTAGCTCCTCGCAACCGGTGGGAGCGGGTGCGGGCTGCTGTGTGCGAGCTGCTGCTCGCGTCAGGATTTTCTTCATCGCCTTCCATACTGCATGCTGCCAGGGTGAACGGCATATTACTGGGGGTTGTAGTAGCGGCGTTGCTGGTGGCGGCGGTCGCGCGAAGGTTCGGGCTGTCTTCGCCGCTGATCCTCGTCCTGGTCGGTTTGATCGCCTGTCAGATACCGGGTGTTCCGGAATTGGAACTCGATCCAGACCTCGTCCTGTTCGTCGTGTTGCCTCCACTTCTGTACTCGGCAGCACTGGACAGTTCATACCTGGCTTTGCGCTCGAATCTGCGTCCGATCGGATTTCTCGCGGTGGGGCTTCCCCTGGCGACGACGGCTGCGGTGGGCTTTGTCGCCTACCTGATCGTGCCGGAGTTCTCGATAGCGGCTGCTCTGGTTCTCGGCGCCATCGTGGCGCCGCCGGACGCGGTGTCCGCGAGCGCAATCGGACGCAAGCTCGGCCTGCCGCGCCGAATCATGACCCTGCTGGGCGGGGAGAGCCTGCTCAACGACGCCACCGCTCTGACGGCGTACAAGGTCGCTCTCGCGGCTGCCGTCGGTACGGGTGCGACGCTGATCGGCGGCTTCGAGACCTTCCTCGTCGCGGCGGTCGGTGGAACGGTGATCGGCCTCGCGGTGGGGTTCGTCATCTCGAAGGTTCGCGGCAAGCTCCAGGATCCGGTGATGGAGAGCGGAATCGGATTGGTGGTGCCGTTCTTCACCTACCTCGCTGCGGAAGAGGTCCACGCGTCGGGCGTCATCGCGGTCGTCGTAGCCGGATTGTTCCTCGGCCAGCGCTCCACCCGCGCGAGTTATGCGACGCGTTTGCAGGACACGGCAGTGTGGAGGGCCGTCGACCTGATCCTGGAGTCGTTCGTCTTCCTGTTGATCGGCCTCCAATTGCCCAGTGTCGTCAACGGATTGCAGGGGTACAGCACTTCGATCGTCGTCTGGGCGTCGGTTGCCGTTCTCGTGACCGTCGTGGTGGTCCGAATCGCCTGGGTGTTCCCGTTCACGTACGTACCGCGCTGGCTGTCGCCGCGTATTCGAGCGAGGGAGCCGGAGATTTCGGCGCGGGCGGTGTTCGTCGTGTCGTGGGCCGGTATGCGAGGGGTCGTGTCGCTGGCAGCTGCCTTCGCCATTCCGCTGACGGTCAACAGTGGGGAGGACTTCCCGGGGCGGTCGCTGATCCTCTTCCTGACGTTTGTCGTCGTGGTCGGCACGCTGTTGCTGCACGGCCTGACGTTGCCGTGGGTGATCCGTGTCCTCGGCGTGCAGGGGGACGAAGAGCAGTCCGACGCCCGCGCCGAGGCGGCAGCCCAGGACAAGGCTGCACGGGCCGCTGCGGCGCGGCTGGACGAATTGGTCGGAGCCGACGCCGACGACGTCCCTCAGGTCCGCAATCGTGCCGCGGACATCTTGCGAAGCTGGAACACCCACCGCGCGAACTCGGCGTGGGAGCGACTGGGACGCAGCGACGAGGATCTGGGGGAGAGCCCGTCGAACGCCTTCCGCTCGCTGCGCCTCGAGATGATCGATGCCGAGCGAGGCGTCTTCATCGCCGAACGCGATGCCGGCCGGATCGACGACGAGGTCCTCCGGAAGGTGCTTCGCGAGCTCGATCTCGAGGAAGCGACGCTCGACCGGGACTAGACCGGCTGGTCTGCTGTCCACGAAGGTAACCGCTGGCCAGGGTCGGTTTACCTGACTGTTGAGGCCTGCAACTTAACCGATTCCACTGAGCGAGACTCGATCCAATTTTCTGTGCCTCCCATCACAGACTGTTTCGTGTTCAACATCACGTCACGGTCTTACCCCGCCTTGGAGGCATTCGAATGAGTCGTAGTTCCCGCCGCGGAAGTCGCAGATTGGCTGCGGCTGCGCTGGCGATCACCGCAAGTATGTTCCTGGCGTCGTGCGCCGACAACGGCTCGAGCAATGGCGGCGGCGAATCCGCTGATTCCGGTTCCTCGCTGAAGATCGGCATGGTCAACGAGCAGGCTGATCCCGGCACTCCCACCAAGGGCGGCACGCTGACGTTCAGCGGTTACTCGGCGGTCACGACTCTCGATCCCGCGAAGGCTCAGGTTGCCGGCGCCACCGGTGGCAGCGAGCTCAGCGCCATCTACGACGTGCTCATGCGTTACGACCCCATCGGGCAGAAGTTCGAGCCCAAGCTCGCTCAGTCGCTCGAAGCGAGTTCGGACAGCAAGACCTGGACGCTGAAGCTCCGCGACGGTGTGAAGTTCAGCGATGGTACAGCTCTCGACTCGAAGGCCGTCGCCGACAGCATCAACCGCTACGTCACCAACAAGGGACCTCAGTCGAGCCTGTGGGCTTCCAAGGTTGCCTCGATCGACACCCCCGACGCGACGACCGTGGTCTTCAACCTCGTTGATCCGTGGACAGGCATCCAGTCGATGCTCGCCACCGGACCCGGCATGATCGTCGCCCCGAGCGCCCAGCAGGGTGACCAGTTCACCCCGATCGGCGCCGGCGCCTTCACCCTCGAGAAGTTCGCTCCCAACGAGGAACTGCTGTTGGCTGCTCGCCCCGACTACTACGACGGCGCACCGAACATCGACAAGCTCAAGCTGATCAGCATCGTCGGAGCTCAGCCCACCGCCGAAGCACTCAAGACGGGCGGCATCGACGCCGCGTACATGCGTACGCTCACCCCGATCCTGGATCTGATCGAGTCGGGTTACCCCGGCTTCGTCGACATCCCGTCGCTCGGTTACATCGCCAACGTGAACATGGCCCCGGGCCGCCCGGGCTCGGATGTCCGTGTCCGCCAGGCGATGGCGCTGGCCGTCGATCCGGAGACGCTCAACACCCGCGTCAACAACGGCAAGGGACTGCCCGGCCAGGAGATCTTCCAGGACACCTCGCGCTGGCACAACGACGTCGCACCGATCGGCGTCGATCCCGCCAAGGCGAAGGAACTGCTCGATCAGGCCAAGGCCGACGGCTACGACGGAAAGATCACCTTCCTCTCCATCCAGGAACCGTCCGCACAGGCAACGGCTCTGGCCATCCAGGCGATGCTCAACGCAGTCGGCTTCGACGCTCAGATCGAATACGTCACCGGTGCAGGTGATCTGGTCAAGCGGATGTACGCCGATCACGACTACGACATGAGCACCGCAGCACTGAGCCTCGCCGAGGCCGATCCCTACGAGCGTCTGTACACGGGCATCAAGTCCGGTGGCCGTAACAACGCGACCGGCTACTCCGACGCCGAAATGGATGCTCTCTTGGACAAGTTGGGCGTCGCAACCACCGACGAGGACAAGAAGGCAGTCCTGGCACAGATCCAGGAACGCGCCAACGAGACCGTCCCGTGGCAGGTGTGGGGCAACGTCGCCGCACTCGACGTGTGGAACCAGAACGTTCACGGACTCGAGCAGAGCCTCGACGGAATCGTGCTCTTCGACGGAGCTTGGAAGTCCTAGAGAGCCTGAAGTTCACAGCCGGCCCCGCGCCCGTATTGCAGCGGATCGGGGCCGGCTGCGAACAAAGAAATGAAATCAGAGGAACTGCTGTGTATTGCGAGCTCGCTGTACGAAGGAGACGAAATCGATGAACATCGGCGCAATAGGTAAGAAATTGGGCCAGCTCGTCATTGTGATCCTGATCGTCAGCTTCGGAACCTTCGTGCTGGCATCACTGATTCCCGGCGATCCCGCTGTCTCCGTTCTCGGTGAAGGCCGAACGCCTGCCGAGTACGAGGAAGTTCGGCAGCAGCTCGGACTCAACGATCCACTCCTGGTTCGCTATTGGGACTGGCTGACCAGCGCTCTCCAGGGCGACCTCGGCAACTCGCTCGTTCCCCCGCAGCAGGACGTCCTCACCGCGATCAGTTCCGCTCTCCCCGTCAGCGTTCAGTTGGCAGTGATGGGTCTGGTCATCGCACTCGTCGTCGCAGTTCCGCTCGCACTCTGGTCGGCGCACCACGAAGGCGGCGTCATCGACCGCGTCATCAGCGCCGCGACATTCGGTGTTCTTTCCGTCCCGAGCTTCCTCGCCGGTCTGTTGCTGATCATGGTCACCGTCAACTGGCTCGGCTGGTTCCCGCGATCACAGTGGGTGCGCATCGGCGACAGCCTCTCCGGAAACCTCTCACACGCAATACTTCCCGCGATCACCATCAGCCTCCTCGAGATGGCGATGTTCACTCGCGTTCTCCGATCCGACCTGGTGACGACGCTCCGTGAGGATTACATCCTCGCGTCGAAGGCCAAGGGAATGCCCACGCTGCGAGTGCTTTTCAGCGACGCGCTCCGCCCGTCGTCGTTCTCGCTCATCACGATGATGGGTCTGGCTCTCGGCGGCATGATCGGCAGCACCGTGATCGTCGAGACGCTGTTCTCACTGCCCGGAATGGGCACGCTCATCGTCCGCGCAGCGCAGCAGGGTGATTCGCCGATGCTGCTGGGCGCGGTGGTCGTGATCGCGGTCATCTACGTCCTCGTCAACAGTGCGATCGATGTTCTGTACACCTATCTTGACCCGAGGAGTCGTCGTGTCCATGTCTGAAGTGACGCCAGACGGAGCGGCCCCGTCGCCGGCCCCGTCCGAGGTGATGACATACCGGCAGCAGACAGTCCTGCTGGCTCCCGGTCCCGTCGAGACGCTGGAACAGCCCAAGAATCTGGTCCTGATCGGATCGATTCTCACAGTGGTCGGCGTTGCGCTGCTCGGCACCGCACTCTTCGGTTCAGCGATCATGATGACCGTCCGCATCGTGCTCGCGCTCGTTGCCTTGGTTTTCCTCTTCAAGGGGCTCGGCAAACTCGGTACGTCCAAGTGGGGCAGTCAGTTCGATCTCTCGTACTGGCTGGCGTGCATCTGGCTGGTCGCGCTGATCCTGGCCGCGATCTTCGCGCCGCTGCTGCCACTCGGTGAGTACAAGGACACGGTCAAGACCTTGGCCGAGCCGGGCTTCGCATCGCCGAGCCTGCTCTCCGATCATCCGTTGGGTACCAACAACTTCGGTCTCGACCTGCTTGCCCGCGCCCTGTTCGGTGCTCGCGCTTCATTGACCGTGGCCATCTGCGCCGTGCTGATCGGCATGATCATCGGTGGCACCATCGGCGTCATGGCCGGCTATTTCCGTGGCAAGGTCGACGCCGTGGTCGGAATCCTGACCAACTCGCTGCTGGCCATTCCTTCTCTGGTGCTGCTCATCGCACTGGCCGCGGTACTCACGTCGAACCTGCGCAACATCACCCTCGCACTGTCGATTCTCTGCATTCCCAGCATGGTTCGAATCGCCAGGGCAAACACCATCGTCGTCGCCCAACGGGAGTTCGTGCTTGCCGCGAGAGCCATGGGCGCCACCAAATGGCGCGTCATCTGGCGCGAGCTGGTTCCCAACGTCCTCGTTCCCGTCGCCGCGCTCGGCCTGGTGGCCGTCTCCGGCCTGATCGTCGCGGAAGCATCACTGAGCTTCCTCGGACTCGGTATCGCACAACCTGATCCGACCTGGGGCAACATGATTGCGGAAGGTCAGGGCGGGATCGTGGAGAAGCATCCGTTCATCGTCCTGGTACCAGGCGTCTTCCTCTTCCTGACGGTGTTCTCCTTCAACCTCATCGGCGAGAAGTATCGGAGTAAGCTGTGACCACTTCAGCTCAGCACGGCGTTCCGCTGCTGCAGGCGGACAACATCAGAACCGTATTCGCCACTCCCCGTGGCCAGTTGCGAGCAGTCGACGGTGTCTCGATCCACGTCTCTGCCGGCGAAACTCTCGGCATCGTGGGTGAATCCGGTTCCGGCAAGTCGGTTCTCGGGCGCACCATCATGGGACTGCTCCAGAAGGGTCCGGCTCTCGACATCAGCGGGACGGTGACGTTTGCCGGCCGCGACATGTCGACGATGAAGAAGTCGGAGATGAAGCACTTCTGGGGACCCGAGATCGCCATGGTCTTCCAGGATCCGATGACCTCGCTCAATCCGTTCAAGCGCATCGGTACCCACATCACCGAATCCTTGAAGTTCCACCTGGGTCTGAAGAAGGACGCGGCCCGCGATCGCGCAGCGGAACTCCTGTCGATGGTGGGTATCCCCGAGCCCAAGCGTCGGCTCGACCAGTACCCCCACGAACTTTCGGGCGGTATGCGACAGCGCGTGGTCATCGCGATGGCCCTGGCCTGCGAGCCGAAACTGCTGATCGCCGACGAGCCGACCACCGCTCTCGACGTGACGGTGCAGAAGCAGATTCTCGATCTGCTCGCCTCACTCAACGACAAGCTCAACATGGCCGTCATCCTGATCAGCCACGACCTCGGTGTGGTCTCGGGCCGATCCGATCGTGTCGCCGTCATGTACGCCGGTTCCGTCGTGGAAACGTCGGCAACCGAAGAGTTGTTCACTCGTCCTCGCCACCCGTACACCGAAGCGCTGATGGCCGCGATTCCGCGACTCGAGTCACCGACGCACACAGTGCTGCAGACAATTCCGGGCGGTCTCCCGGACATGACGAAGCCGATCACCGGCTGCCGCTTCGCGGCTCGCTGCCGGTACGCCCAGGACGACTGCCTGACCGGCGACCCGGCCCTGGCTCCCGGCGGACCGGGGGACAACACAACCGAAAGCCACACGTTCGCGTGCCACTACCCGGTCGACACCCCTGAAGGCACAACGGCATTGGTCGCCAACGAGAAGGCCGGCACTACCGCAGCGGGCCTGACGCTCGCGGTGAAGGAGATGGTCTGATGACTGCATCAGTGGATACCAGAAAGCCTGAGACGGTGGACGCGGCCCTGACGGTCGAGGACTTGGTTGTCGAATTCAACGTCGGCAAGGGGCAGACCGTTCACGCCGTGTCCGGAATCAGTTTCACCGTCGCGCCGGGCGAAACCTTGGGCGTGGTCGGTGAATCCGGCTGTGGCAAGTCCACGGCGGGCCGGGCGATCATGCAGTTGCCCTCACCGACGTCGGGCTCGATCCGCCTCGGAGAGACGGAAATGACGGCACTGGGTGCGGAAGAATTGCGTCGCAGCCGCACTCAGCTGCAGATGATCTTCCAGGACCCGATCTCCTCGCTGAACCCACGACGCAAGGTCAAGGCTCTCATCACCGAGGGTCCGTCGATCTGGGGCGGAAAAGACAAGGCCGCCATCGAAGCTCGGGCGCGCGAGGTTCTTGCCGAGGTCGGGCTGGACCCGGACATGGTGTGGGACCGAACCCCACGCGAACTCTCGGGTGGTCAGTGCCAGCGCGTGTGCATCGCCCGCGCATTGATGGTCGACCCCAAGGTCCTGATCTGTGACGAGCCGGTCTCGAGTCTCGACGTCTCCGTGCAGGCGCAGATTCTGAACCTGCTCGAGGACGCGAAGAAGCGTCACGGGCTGTCGCTGCTGTTCATTGCGCACAACATGGCCGTCGTGAAGAACATCAGTGACCGCGTGATGATCATGTACTTGGGCCGCGTCTGCGAAATCGTTCCCGCAGAAGACATGCAGAACCGCGCGCTGCACCCGTACACGCAGCTACTGCTGGCGTCGATTCCCGATCCCGACGCCACCGTCACCGCGGCGCAGAACGTCGAGCAGAAGGTCATCGAACTGCCCTCGCCGCTCAATCCGCCCAGTGGCTGCCGCTTCCGCACGCGGTGCCCGCTGGCTACTGATCTCTGCGCCGAGGAAGTTCCCGAGCTGCGTCTCGTCGAGGGCGGCCATCAGGTGGCGTGCCACCACGTGTGACTACACGCGAAGCATGTTGCGTACGTGACCGGTTTCGTTGATCGACCCGACCCTGCGGCTTCCGTTACGCGACACGAGAATGCGCGTGACGGACACGTACTCGATCGGGAAGGTCAACGGGCGCTCCAGTCCGAGCAGTTCCTGCAGAACGATGTTGACGACGCCGCCGTGGCAGAAGATCGCCACGGTGGCGTCGTTGTCCGTTGCCGCGACTATCTCGTCGATCGCACCGAGGACTCGCGCACGAAAGGCGTCGCCGTCCACCGACTCGGGGAGCCAGCCGGCTTTGATTCGCGCATAGGTTTCCGGCGCCCGCTCCAGGACCTCGTGCATCGGGATGTAGTGCGGCTGCTCGTAGTCGTATTCCGCCAGACCCTCGCGCTGGGTGACCGGAAGGCCCAATATCTGCGCTACCGGGGCTGCGGTCTCGAGTGCGCGCTTCTGCGGGCTGCTGAAGAGTCCGGTGATCTGGTACGGCGCCAGTGCTGCGGGCAGCCGTAGTGCCTGGGCACGACCTTCGTCGGTCAGCGAGGGATCTGCGCGGCCTTCGGTGACCTCGGCCAGTTCGGGGAGCGCGTGTCGGATCAGGAGTAGTTGCACCTACGTCACCTTGCCATGTAGAGATCGAACGCCACCACGAGGTTTCGGCCGTCGCGTTTTGCCTGGTACATCGCGTTGTCGGCGATATCGAGCAGAGTCTCCATGCCCGGCATCGCGCGATCGGCCCAGGCGACGCCGATACTGACCGTTCCCGCGAAACCGCGAATGGATCGCGCGTGGGCCTCTTGCGCCTCTCTGATGCGCTCCGCGAGCTGGATGGCTTCCTCGAAGGTGCAGTCGGCGGCGGCGACGGCAAATTCTTCACCACCCAGTCGGCCGGAGAGTCCCAGCCCTTCGGTAGCGGCGAGGAGGGTGTTTCCGAACTGTTCGAGGACCGAATCGCCGGTGAGGTGGCCGAGGTTGTCGTTGATCGATTTGAAGTGGTCGAGATCGAGCATCATGACGGCGATTGGTCGTTGCGCCGCGTGCTGGGCGTCGAGGAGTTCCTGCGATTGGGTCCAGAACGCGTGGCGACTCAGCGTTCCGGTGAGGGCGTCGCATTCGGCGATGCGTTGGAGTTCTCGCTCAGCGCGCCGCTGTGCGCCAGTGGCGACGGCTACGGCGATGGGGGAGAGTGCCATCAAGATGACGGAGATCCGGGTGGTCACCCCCTCACTGAGTAGGTGCACCGGATCTGCCAGTGCCAGACGTCCCTTACCCGCCATGACCAGTGCCCACGCGCTCCATCCGGCTGCCAGGAGCGAAGTGCTGAACAGTGAGACACGCATTGCGCACCACAGGAGCGCCGGCATCGGCAGCAGCAGCGCAAGGGCTCCCTGGACCTCCAGGGCGAGTGGCAGACAGGCCAGGAGAGCGGCCAGAGGTGCCAGGATCTGTGCGAGCCGCCTCAAGCGCAGACTCTGCCGCACGGACGGCCCGCAGGTTCTTCGAATGTGTTCGAGCGTCGGTGCCGACAGAACGATCGGCAGCACGATCAGATACGTACACAGGTCGGCGAAGAACCACCCCACCAATTCCGTTGCCGCACCGCTTCCTTCGTGGAGTTGAGTGCGTAGTGCGCTGGCGGACCCAGCCGTGAACGACGCCAGAACCGAGATGAGGAAGATTCTGGCCGTGTACTTCGTCTCGGAGATTCGCCGTGGAAAGCAGCCGAGCAAGTTCGCGGCGATCAATCCTGTCGTGACGCCGACCAGATTGATCGCATTCAGTTCGAAGGCCCTCTGCACGGGGCTTCCGGTCGCAAGATCCGCCGTCAGCAGCGCTGCGCCGCCGACAGCGAGTCCGATCGGCGCAAACGAGCGCGGGTTACGGAGGAGAATGCCCAGAAGGATCGCGTTGGCGGGCCAGAAGGTCGACAGAAAACCGGGCGGACGGGCGGCGATGCCCGCCAGGGCGACAACGAGGATCGCCACGAAAATCAGGCACGAGCGCACCCGACGTGTCGAACGGTCCATGGTCAGCCTGTCGTAGAAAGCAGAAGCTGTCCGAGACTAGCAATGATCCGGCTACTGTCCGAGTTGTAACTTTAAGTGTCATCCCCGACGGTTCGGCTGCGTGAGGCGCCGAATCAAGTTCGCCAACTCCTCGGGCTGATCGATCATCGCGTGGTGATGCGCCGGGCGCAGGACGTGAAAACTCCCGCCGAGGTAGGTGGCGAGTTTCTGCTGCTTTGCCATCCAGGCGATGGACCAGGGAGTGGTGTGGCCAGTGTGTGCAGCAACGACGCTGAGGTCGATGTCGGGCAGTGGATGCTTGCTCGAGCGTCGTAAAGCGGTGAGCTCCAGCGCCATATCGGTGTACGCGACGTATTCGATCATCGCCGCCTCCAGATAATGAGGTTCGCGGTAGATCTTCCTGACCCATTCGAGGGTGGCTTCGGACGACCCGCTCGGCGGCACGGACTGGTTGAGGATCTTGCGCGTCGTGGTGCCGAGGAGTCGTTGGAGCCCGGTGGTGCTGAACGAAGCCGCGGCGGCCCGGGAGGCGATCAGCAGCAGGTCGCGGGGGAAAAGACGTTTCGGTTCTTTCTCGGCACTGGAATCGAGGAGCAGCATCCCCGCCGCCCGATCGGGGAACAGGCGCGCGAAGCCTTCGACGTAGAAGCCGGCGATGGAGTGGCCGACGACGACGGCCGGCCGTGCCAATCCCAGAGTGTCGAGCACGTCGCGGATCCGCTGAGCTTCGCCGCGGACGGTCGGCACTTCGGAAGTAGGCTCGCTGAGTCCGAAGCCCGGGCGATCGAAGCGGACGACGGTGTGGTCCGACTGGAGATGACGCGCGCAGTCATCCCAGTCGAACCAGTTGCCCGCCAGTCCGCCGCACAGGACGACGACGGGACCGTCGCCCTCGGCAAGAACATGAAGGCGGCTCTCGCCGACCTGCAAGATCTCGCCCGGTGGTTTCACGTGGAACAATTCCGGCACGTGAGAATCCGGACTACTGACGCGGTTTCGCGAGGGGGAAGGCCAGCGTCTCGCGGATGCTGCCGCCCGTGATCAGCATGACGATTCGGTCGACGCCCATCCCGAGACCACCCGTCGGCGGCATCGCGTGTTCGAGGGCCTGAAGGAAGTCCTCGTCCAATTCCATCGCTTCTGGATCGCCGCCGGCCGCGAGCATCGACTGCTCGGTGAGCCGGTTGCGCTGATCCACAGGGTCGGTCAACTCGCTGTACGCGGTTCCCAGTTCGACACCCCACGCCACGAGGTCCCACTTCTCGGCGACGCCGGGGATGCTGCGATGCGGCCGGGTGAGCGGAGACATCGAGGTGGGGAAGTTGGTGTAGAACGTCGGGAACTCCGTGTAGTCCTCGACCAGGTGCTCGTACATCTCCTGCGCGATGGCGCCGGTATCCCAGCTGGACTGGTACGGGATCTCGTTGGCGTCGCACAGCTTCTGCAGGTCTTCGAGACTCGTCTCGGGGGAGACGTCGACACCAAGCTTTTCGGCGACGGCGCCGTGCATCGTCTTCACCGGCCACTCGCCGGAGATGTCGACCTCGACCAATTCGCCGTCCGGGCCGGGTCGCATGATGATTTCGCGCCCGAACGCTGCGACGGCCGCGGCTTGGATGAGCTCGCGGCACATCCGCATCATGCCCTCGTAGTCGCTGTGCGCCTCGTAGGCCTCGAGGATCGTGAATTCGGGATTGTGTTTGAAGTCGACGCCCTCGTTGCGGAACACGCGGCCGATCTCGAACACCTTCTCCATACCCGCGACGCACAAACGCTTCAGGTACAGCTCGGGTGCGATGCGGAGATAGAGGTCGAGGTTGTACGCGTTGATGTGTGTCAGGAACGGAGCGGCGTTCGCGCCGCCGTGCACCTGCTGCAGGATCGGGGTCTCGACTTCGAGGTATCCGCGACCACCGAGTGAATCGCGCAGCGACTTCACGACGGCACTTCGAGCTTCGAGCAGTTCGCGGGCCTTCGGGTTGAGGGCGATGTCGAGGTACCGCTGGCGGACTCGGGTCTCGGGATCCGAGAGGCCCTTCCACTTGTCCGGCAGCGGGTGCAGACACTTGCCGTTCATGCGCCACTCGACGGCGATGAGCGACAGCTCGCCCTTGCGGCTACGCCCGATGGTTCCGCTCACTTCGATCAGGTCACCGAGATCGAATTCGGCGGCGAACTCCGCCAGCTTCTCCCGGCCGACGTTGTCCTGGTCGACCAGGACCTGGATGTCGCCGGACCAGTCGCGCACGTCCGTGAACACGACTCCGCCGTAGTCGCGAACCCTCAGCAGGCGTCCCGCGATGCGTACGCGGGTGCCCTCCGGCGACTTCGCTGCGGCTGCGATCGTATGCGTCGGCGGGTAGGCGACGGGGTAGGCGGCGATTCCTTCGTCGGCCAGTTGCGCGAGTTTGTTCATGCGCACGCGGACCTGCTCGGGTCGACGCGGACCGTTGGTCGTGAACGACGGCGCCGAGTCCGGCGGGCTGCCGTCGGCGTGCAGTCCTTCGGAAGTCACCAGAGCTGCCGGCACCGCCGCATGTGTTCCGGTGTGCTTGACGACCTGGCTCGACTTGCGTCCGAAACTGGGCAGAACCACAAAGCCTTCGGCGATGGCCGACGCGAATCCGACGCGCGGCAGCTCACGGTTGTCCTCGAAGCAGAGAAAACGCGGCTCCCAATCCGGCTGGTACTTCACGTTGGAGCGGTACAGCGCTTCGAGCTGCCACCAGCGGGAGAAGAAGACGAGCACTGAGCGCCAGATGCGGAGGATAGGGCCGGCGCCGATGCGCGATCCTTCCTCGAACACCGAGCGGAAGACGGCGAAGTTGAGCGAGACCCGCACGACGCCGATCTCGTCCGAACGTGTGGCCAACTCCGAGACCATCAGTTCGACGACTCCGTTGGGTGCCGTCGGCTTGCGACGCATCAGGTCGAGCGAAACGCCGTTCGGTCCCCACAGCACGAGCGAAAGCATGCCGACGACGCTTTCGTCCTCCGTGCCTTCGCCCATGACGGCTTCGACGAGGAGGCAGTCGCCGTCGAGGTGATCGCCCAGTCGGCCGAGTGCCATGGAGAAGCCGCGCTCGGTGTCGGTGTCACGCCAGTCGTCCGCGCGGATGATGACGGCCGCCATGTCCTCCGGCGGGATGTCGCGATGGCGTCGCATCCGCACGGTGACGCCGTGGCGCCTGACGCGGGTGACGGCCTGGCGCACCGGGCGCATGTCGCGTCCGTTGAGGTTGAACTCGCGGGTGCGCAGGATCGCTTCGTCGCCGAGTTGCAGGACGCTCAAGCCTGCCTTCTTGTACGCCGTCGCCCCGGTTTCGCTGGCGCCCATGACGGCTGTCGCCCAGCCGTACTGCGAGGCCAGGTCCTGCCACGCTTCGATGGCGTGCGGCCACGCCTCGGGATCGCCGATGGGATCACCACTGGCGAGGCAGACGCCGATCTCGACGCGGTAGGTGATCGCGGCCTTGCCGCTCGGCGCGAAGATGACGGCCTTGTCGCGGCGGGTGGCGAAGTAAGCGAGGGAGTCGTCGGCGCCGAAGTTCTGGATCAACCCGCGGATCGCGGACTCGTCGTTGCCGGTGAGGGCGTTGTTGGAGCGTTGCGCGCGGAAGAGCGTCATAACCGCGGCGAGTAGTGCGATGGCGCCGAGGAGACCGAGGACCGTGTTGACGAAGACGCGTGGATGGCCGTCGAACACCTCGTTGTCGACCGAAGCCGCCGCGGTGACGCGGTTCAGGGCCCAGAGGAATCGCTGGTTCTGCGGCAGGTCGCCCGGGAAGAGTTCGACAAGGCCCCAACCGATCACGGTCGCGACAGCCATGCCGCCGATCAGTACGCCGAGCGCTTTCCAACCGGCGCCGCGTCGTACGCGTGTGTAGAACTCGGGCCTCGCGGCGATGAGGATTCCGATCACGACAAGCAAAACGACAGCGGCGACGGCGTTGTTCGGGTTCTTGTCGACGATCGTGGAGGCGATGTTGGTGAGGGTGATCAGCGCGAGGTAGATCGTCAGCAGCCACCAGGCGATGCGCTTGCGGCTCGCGAGGGCCGCGGCGAGCAGGGCGACGACGAGCGCCCACGACAGGCTCGTATCCGGTGCGTCGAAGTAGTAGCTGTCGATGTATTCGCGTGGGACGCGGAGGATGTGCCGCAGTACCGGCGAGATGCTCCACAGGAACACCAGTACGGAGAAGACTCCGAGGATCAATCCCGAGATATGGGGAACCTGGCTGAACCGCCCTTTGCGGAATCGCCGCGCCTGGCGCGGATTTTCGGGTGGCGATTCCACCAACTCTGCAGTGGTGTCCGATACCTCGGTCAATGGTGCCATCGAGCTTCCTCTCCTACCGGTCGATCAGATCCTCACGCTAAGTGTGGTCTGTCGTGTCCAGTTTTGTGGGAGGAGGAAGATGATTGACATGACCGACAACATTCCAGCAGTACCCATCCGCGACGAAATGATTCGGCTCGGTCAGTTTCTCAAGCTCGCGAACCTCATCGAATCGGGCGCGGAGGCCAAGGAAGTGATCGCCGACGGCATGGTTTCGGTCAACGGTGAGGTCGAAGATCGTCGGGGCCGCCAGCTTCGTGACGGCGATGTCGTCGAGATCGGCGGGATGGCCGCCAAAGTGGAAGCCCCCGCCTGATCCCGCGACTTCTGACTAGCTTTCGCGAACGACGACGCCGTCCTGGTCGCTGTAGACGATCTCGCCGGGGTTGAAGGTGACTCCGCCGATTTCGATCGGCACGTTCTTCTCGCCCGAACCGGTCTGAGTGCTCTTGCGCGGGTTGGTGCCCAGCGCCTTGACGCCGATGTCGAGGGTGCGCAGGATCGCCGAGTCGCGGACAGCTCCGTTGACGATGACGCCGGCCCAGCCGTTGTCGACGCCGCGGCCGGCAATGATGTCGCCGACCAGGGCGGTGTGGATGCTCGCGTCACCGTCGACGACGAGGACTCCGCCGTTGCCCGGTTCGCTGAGGGTCTGCTTCACGAGCAGGTTGTCCTGGAAGCACTTGATGGTCGTGATGGGGCCGGCAAACACTTCACGTCCACCGAACTGGGTGAACTGCGTGTCGCAGCTACGGATGTCGGGTCCGATCTCGTCGGCAAGGTCAGCGGTCGCTACAGGCTCGGTCATGCCCCACAGGATAGTCGGCAGAGAGTTGACCACGGGTTCCCAGACCTACGCCGCATCCGGTAGACATCGACGGTGGACACATCGCGCTGGTACCGATCGTTCGCGGAAGTGGAAGCCCGAGGGAACTCCGAGGTCTACGAGGAATGGGGCAACGGCGTATCGGAGGATCCAGCAGTCCTCGCTCTGATCAATCGACTTCCAGAACCCCGCAGGCAACCCAACCTGATATTCGGGGCGAGTCGTCACCTCGGTGCACCGGTCGCGCCGTATGCGTCGTTTCGCCGGTGGCTGAGAGAGAACTGGTCTGCGGTTGAACAACTTGCGCGGATCCGGACTACCCAGACCAATGAAGCAGGCCGCGCTGCTGTGTTGCTTCCCGTTCTCGGGTTGTTGAAGGGCCCGCTCTCCCTCATCGAAGTCGGTGCTTCGGCGGGCCTGTGCCTTTACCCTGACCGCTACAGCTTTCTCTACGACGGCACAAAGTATCTGCATCCAGTCGATGGTCCGTCCACCGTTCTGCTGGAGTGTGCGACGACCGGCAGTCCGCCGATTCCGGAGAGAGTCCCAGACGTGGTGTACCGGGCGGGCATCGACCTGAACCCACTCGATGTAGGCGACACCGACGACATGAGATGGTTGGAGAGTCTTGTGTGGCCGGAACAGGACCATCGCCGTCAGCGATTACGCGACGCTGCTGCACTCGCTCGTGTGGATCCACCGCATCTGGTTCGCGGAGATCTCACGGCGGCTGTTGCCGATCTGGTCCGGCGTGCGCCACAGAACACAACGGTCGTGGTCTATCACAGTGCAGTCCTCAACTATCTGACCCTCACTGCCAGAGAGGAATTCGCAGAAACTGTTCGTGCTTTGCCATGCCACTGGATAGCCAACGAAGGTCTTGGGGTTCTGCCCGAAGTCGATGCCCAGTTGACGGCATCACCAGAGGCGCGCCGTGGCAAATTTGTTGTCTCTCTTGACGGCACACCCCGCGGGCTAGCCGGTGGCCATGGGCAGTTCCTCGACTGGTTAGACCAAACCCGCACGGCGCGAGCAGGTTAGGTGCTGGGAAGTATGCCGTTCAGCACTATGTCGGCAAGAGAATCGGCAAACGGTCCCGGGTCCGAGACGTCGCGAACCGACATCGCGAAGATGGCCGCGCCCGCCATGATGTCGAGAAGAGCGTCGGCGTCGACGCCGCTTCGGATGTCGCCGCGCTCCCTCGCCGCTTCCAGTCGACGGTTCAGCTCGACGCGGACTCCGGCCAGTTGCCGCACCACGAGAACGTCGCGTAATTCCGCGTTTGTTCGCACTTCGCTCATCAGTCCGGGCGCCGCGGCCCGGGTGGCGGGAGCGGCGAACAGTGCCACCGCGCCCTGCACAAGCGCGCGAATCTGATCCGCGATCGTGCCCTCGGCGCCGAGTTCGGTGTCGATGTCCGCGCCCTGTTCGACGTCGAGCACGGGGTAGATCGCGTCGTTGACGATGTGTGCCTTCGACGGCCACCGACGGTAGATGGCTGGACGCCCGACTCCCGCGCGCGTCGCGATGGCGTCGATGGATGTGCCGGCGTACCCCTTTTCCTCCAACAGTTGCCTGGTCGCGTCCAGTACTGCGTCGTCGATTGCAGGGTTTCGCTGCGGGCCCAGGCGGTGCTGAGTTTCGGAATCTTTGGACATTTTGGGCAAATCCCTTGCGGTATCGCTGTGATGGCCGTTACATTCTGTCACGGCTTTAGTCGTTACATATTGTATCGACTATCGGCACGTGCGCATCGGCGCCACCGAACCACGAGGAGTGGTGATGAACCTTCGAACCGAAACAGAAACCTCAGGCGGAGATCCCGACTACGCCGAATTCGCCAGGCCCGGCGAATCCCGCAACGACCCGGCAGAGATGCGACGCAGCCTCGAAGGCTGGCTCGCGAGCGTGCTGTGGCGAGGCTCGAAACCTTCCGTGACCTCGGTCGAGGTGCCCGCCGCGAACGGCATGTCCAACGAGACCGTGCTGTTCGATGCAACGTGGATCGAGGACGGGATTCGAGCCGAGCATCGCCTGGTCGCCCGTATCGCTCCGCGAGACAGTGCGGTGCCGATCTTCCCGTCGTACAACCTGGACCAGCAGTTTCGGGTCATGAGCGCCGTCGCAGCCCACACGTCGGTGCCGATCCCGCGTGTGTACTGGTCCGAGAGCAACCCGGACGCGCTCGGCGGCGAGTTCTTCGTGATGGAACGGCGCGACGGCGAAATCCCGCCAGACGTCATGCCGTACACGTTCGGATCCTGGCTCTCGGAGGCTTCAGCGGACGACTGTTCTCGACTCCAGCAGTCATCGGTCCAGGTGCTGGCGGAGTTGCACGCTATGGCCGATCCACACCTCGCTCTCCCCGAGTTGTGCGGCGGCGGTGCCGAACCGACTGGGGCAGAAGCTCTTCGCGCGCACCTCGAGGACCAGCGACGCTATTACGAGTGGGCAACAGCCGACGGACCAGGATCTCCGTTGATCGAGCGCGGCTTCGACTGGATCGAAGCGAACTTTCCCGCCGATGCCGGTTCCGCAGTGCTCTGCTGGGGTGACTCGCGGATCGGAAATGTCATCTACCGCGACTTCGAACCAGCGGCGGTCCTCGACTGGGAGATGGCCACACTGGGGCCGCGTGAACTGGACCTCGGCTGGATGATCTTCCAGCACAGGTTCTTCGAGGATCTCGCTGCCATGGCCGGGCTCCCCGGAATGCCGGACTTCCTTCGTCGCGAGGCCGTGGCAGAGGTCTACGGCTCGCTTTCCGGCCACCAGGTTGCGGATCTAGATTTCTACATCGTGTACGCCGCGCTGCGGCATGCGGTGATCATGTTCCGAGTCCAAAGTCGCGCAGTGGCTTTCGGTCAGGCGGAATTCCCCGACAATCCGGACGAGATGATCCTGCACCACAAGACGCTCGAAGCCATGCTCGACGGCACCTATTGGGAATCGCTCGCTACAGCCACGCTCACAACAGCGTCGGTCGCAACAGGAGATGCACGATGACACTGTCCCCGCTCGACGACTACCCGGTACATCAGATCGCCGAGACTATCCGCCACGTGGGCACCTCGGATCGAAACTTCTACGACCGCTACTACTTCAACTGCCATGCAGGCGTCGACGGCGACAGCGAGCCGCTGTTTCTCATCATCGGTCTCGGTCAGTACCCCAATCTCGGTGTGTGCGACGGCTTTGCGGTTCTTCGGCGCGGCGACGACCATATCGTCTTCCGGGCATCCCGCGCCTTGGGTGACGATCGTATGGACCTGTCAGTAGGCCCGTTGAGGATCGAGATCATCGAGGGTCTGCACCGTCTGCGGGTGGTGTTGGACCCGAGTCCCGAAGCGCCGGACCTGAGCTTCGACCTCACCTTCGAGTCCGACGGCCCCGCCAATCTCGAGGCCAGACATTTCCATCGCCAACTCGAACGAGTCACCTTCGACACGCAACGATTCGTGCAGACCGGAACATGGTCCGGATCCCTGACCGTCGACGGCGACGTCATCCCGGTCACCCCGGAGACGTGGCGGGGTAATCGCGATCGATCCTGGGGTGTTCGACCGGTCGGCGAGGCGGAACCTCCTGGACGCAAGGCGGATCCGTCGATCGCCGGTAGTCAGAACTTCTTCTGGATCTACTCGATCATGCAATTCGGGGACTTCACCGTCGTCACGGTCGTTCAAGAGGATCAGCAGGGACGCCGAATTCTGGAGGATGCGACACGCGTCTGGGCGGATCGTTCGCGCGAGCCGGAGTGGTTGGGTCGACCGGACCACCAGCTCACCTTCATTTCCGGTACCCGCGAGGTGAAGAGCGGAACTCTGTACTTCCGGCGTCCCGGTGCACCAGGCGAATCCGACCACATCCTGGAGATAACCTGCGAACCGATTCTGCCCAACTACATCGGTGTCGGTACGGGCTACGGACTCGAGCAGGATTGGCGCCACGGGATGTGGCAGGGAGAACTGGTGGTTCAGGGCCTGCGAGAGAAGGTTTCGGACATCGAACCGTGGAAGAAGATGCTGTGCCCGGTCGACAATTTGGCCCGGTTCACCCTTGTAGAAGACGGCGTAACTCGCACCGGGACAGGACTGTTCGAGGTAGCAGTCATTGGACCCCACCAGCGATACGGGTTCACCGGAATCGGTGACGTCGCACCGTAACTCCAGCTCGCCAAACCGCAAATCCCAAACCACAGAGAGAGACACTGCCACATGTCCACACGCTCACGAATGTTGTTCGCTCGCACTGCGAAGGCCGCCGCACTTGTTGTCACCGGAGGCCTGTTGTTTGCCGCTCCCGCCACGGCCATCCCGCTCGACTTGGGCTCTCTCAACACGGGATCGGTCGATCTCGGCTCGCTCGATCCTGTGCTCGCGCCGACACCGAACTTGGCCTCCGTGGCCAACTTTCGCGACGTCGCCGGCAATGACGGTAGGGGATACGCCACCGTCGACGGCTCGCACCTCAAGCGCGGCGTCATCTACCGGTCCAATGCGCTGACCGCGACCAGCGATGCAGACAAGGCGACGCTCACCGGCCTCGGACTTGCCGACGCCTATGACCTCCGCGGTTCAACCGAGATATCCAACCCGTTCATCGGTGGCGCGGACAAGCTCCCGGACGGTGTGACGTACACGAACATCCCCATCGAGTTCAAGGATCTCACTCAGCTCGCCACAACGATCAAGTCGCCGGAAGAGGCCAAGCAGTTCTTGGTCGACACCAACCGCAGTTTTGTCACCGACCCTGTGCGCCGCGCCGGCTTCAAGCAGGTTCTCTCGGACATCGCTGCTGGTGACGGGGTGCAGTTGTTCCATTGCACTTCAGGCAAGGACCGCACGGGTTGGACCGCGATGTTGCTGCAGACCATCGCTGGTGTCCCCGCCCAGACGATCATGGACGACTATCTGTTGAGCAACACCTACCTTCAGGCGACCAACGAGAAGATCCTTGCGCAGATCTCTCAGGCCCTGAGCCCGCAGGTAGCGACCAATCTCGAGCCAGCCCTCGGTGTCGATGCGTCGTACCTGGAAGCTGGACTCGCGCAGATAGCCAGCGATTACGGAACCGTCGACGGTTATCTCACCGAAGGTCTCGGACTCACTCCGGACACGATCGCGCTTTTGAAGGCCAAGCTCGTCGACTAGTTGCGCGCCGCTAAAACGCTTGAACGAACGAGTACCAGTCGCCGTCGAACTCCTGGTATCCGATCTCGCCGTCGCGGCGGGGCTTGCCGAGATATGGTGCGCCGTCCGGTAAGTACGCCAATCCGATCGAATCGATCAGACCGCCCTCGATGTGGAAGCGGCACCCGTTGCCGACGGGCCAGACCTGCAGGACCCGGTAGACGCCAATTGTTTGGTTGTCCAACGACTTCTGGCAATCCGCGGCCACTGCTTCGAGCGAATCTTTCGACAATGCAAACGCAACACGCGAAGGGGCGGACAAGGTCACGAGCGCGCCGGTGACGAGGACTATCACCGGCGCGATCGTGCTCAAACGGAGCGTTTTGTACTTCATCCAACCAATCAGGCTGAGTATCAACCACACTCCACCCAAACCCAGCAACACTGAGGCGGCGAGCGCGAAAAACGGAAAGTACACAACCGGCGGCATGAAGGACCACACGATGACGCCGCATGTGAGAGCGACAAGCACTGCGGCGACAATCGCTGTCACCTTCCACCAGGATGCCGGACCTCCGCGCTTAGTTACCGGATCACCGTCAGTCATCGGACAACCCTTGCACAAGGCAGTAGCCGCGGAGTGGCAAGTGGAATTGTTCCCGCCGACGCACCGAGGAAGCCAGTGGCGCTTACCAGGCCATTTCGGTGCGGCCCTCGCGTCGCAGTTGGGAAAGCTGTCGTCCGTCGGCGAGCTGCCAGTCTCTCCAGCCGTGCCTCTGTTGCCCCATGAGTTCTGTCAGTGGCGCTGACGGGGTACCGTAGCGTTTTCCGTTTACCTCGAGCGCTCCGTCCCGTGTGACCGTCGCGGTGAAGTTCAGCCCGCGCCCGATGTCGTGGTAGCTCAGCTGCTGGTCGACCTGCAGATACCCGAATAGCATGAGCTGCAGAATGTCGTCGTCGTAGGTGACTTCAGGATCGACGACTGCGTTGGAAGCTGGTTGTTCCGGCGGAGGTGTGTGCGTGGCGCCCGGGGCTCCGGCGACATGCTGGGCGGTGGAGATGTCGCTGGTGGCACGTAGGTCGATCTTCTCGGGTTGCGGCTGCTGCGATCCGACCAGATTCCCAATTCCACGCCCCAATCGCCCGAATCCGGCACCGACCCCTGACACACCGGAGCCGATCGCCCTTCCTGCCGCACTGCCGACGGCGACAGCTCTACTTCCCACCTCTGCGAGGGCGTCGATAACACTAGGACTCTCGTGCTCGGTCCACCCCATGACTTGACTGCCGCGTGCCTGCGCAAAATCGTCGAGATCGCTTTTGAGCGTGACAATATCGTGGGTGAGGTTGTGGGCGGCGCCCCAACGAAATCCATCGAGTCGGCGCATGTGCGCAAAGTTCGACAGCTCCGAGCGAGCATGGAGTAGGAGTTGGCCGTCGCGTTCGAAATGCTCAGCCAGCAGGGCGCGCGAATCGTCGAGCACCGTCTGCAGATGCTGCGGTTCGGTTGCCTGAACGCGGGCGATCCGCAGTCGTTGCCACAGATACAGCGACTGCTCGCTGACCACCAACAGGTGCAAGGATTCTCCGAGCCGATTTTCTTCGATTGCGCGGCGTAGGTAGTCAGCCCGATCCTGTACCGGGCGCGTGGGATCGAACCCGGCGAGGGTGCGTTTGACGTGTTCGCGGAGGCGTTCGATGGTCACGCTCAGGGCCGGACGGAGTCCGGCAACCGATTCCCAGTCCGCAGTCGGAAGCGCGTCGTGGTCGTCGAGAGTGGCCACGAGTCGTTCGAGGGTGGAGAAGTGCCCGACTACGTCTCCGACGCGGGTCGCTTGAGCAAGGACGAGTAGCTGTTCGACTTTGCCGTCGACGCGGGCGATCGACTCGTTCACCGACGCGATCGCGGCCGAGAGTGCGACCTGCACGGCGAGTAGTTGCAGGGACAGCGCCTGCGTGGGACCGAGAGGCACCTTCTGCCACTGCAGTTGATTCCGGAATTTCCCGCTCTGATCGACAACGGTCATTCGGAAGAAACCGTTGTCCCCAGGGAGGACCCGGTGAGTTTTCAAGGCTTGAACGCTTTCCGGGGACAGTCGCACGAACTGACCGGCCTGGGCGAGAATGGACTGCACGCCGAACGCTGCGGCCGCAGCGCCGGCCATGGATGACTTGCTGACTCCGGACACGTCCAGGGCTTCGCCGGCGAGATCGGTCATTCGTGCGAGATACCCGGCAACGACCTCTGGGTCTCCGGCGACAAGAATGCCTTCGGGCTCAACGGATATAGCGAGTTCGGTTCCTGGACCACTGCCATCGGCAACGGCAGGGGAAAGGGAGTTCTCTACGGCCGGTGTGTCATTCATCGGGGCATGCATCCTGTCGGTGTCGTGTTTCTGGGGGCGAGTCTGTGGGCGACCGCGGAGACCGCGGTTTCGAATCGCTCTCGTCCTCCGGGTGAGTTCAAGCCCCGGTCAGAGCAGTGTGGAACCTTTCCCGGGATGATGTACAGGTCCCGTTCGATTCCTGCACGGTTCCATCCATCTCGGGCCGCGACGCCCAGCAGCAGCACGATCTCCAGGTTTGGGCACAACCCCACGAATTCGGTAGTCCATTGGGTCCCGCGGGCGCGTTCGGCGGGCGTCGAACCACCGTTCTTGACGCCGGAAACGGGGAAGGGGACGACATTCCAATGCACGACGTCTGAGGACGAGATGCCGGCACGTGAGTACGCTTCGCGGCAGTTACGTGCAGTGCGGTCGTTGTTGTCGAGGCTGAGTAGGCCAGATCCCGTGCCGGCTTCGGCTTTCGTGGACGGATTATCGAGCAGGACAAGGACCCGTGCATCGATTCCGCCCTGGTCTGGATCTACGTAGGGCACGTATCCATGAGGAAGGCCTTCAGCGTCGGCTATCCGATTCGCAAGCGCGTTCAACGGCGCTACATGGGGATCGTGGATGCGGCGCTTCTTTTCGGCGACAACGGCCGGGTCGGCGTTGCGTCCGTTACTCATAGCGGTGACCATGCATTGATGTCAGTACTCCTTGGAACGGCGGAGGTCGGTATTTTGTGCAACGAATGACGATCAGGAGCATGCGGCGACGATCCCGCCGATGACAATCGCCAGGACGATGAGAAAACTGATGAATTCCACCACCCCTTCAGCGGATGAATTCTTTTTCGTGGCACTCATCTGTTCTCCACTCCAGGTCTATTCTGCGCAGCGCACGGCCAAATGCCGTAACCGCCATCAGATTGAGACTTCTTATTCGAACCGTGTGTCGCTGGTCAACTTCCCCGTCCTCGAGGAGTTCTCGATCGAACCCTCGCTTGCGCTCAGTGCTGCTGGTTCACGGGTCGGCCGGATTCGAATCGCCAGATCGCATGATCAAGATGTGTGACATTGCGGGCCGACTTCTCGGCCACCGCTTTCACCAGGTTCGCGGCATCAGTGGGACTGACATTCTCGGGCGCAGATCCGATCGCATCCGCCACAAAGCGGATGACCATGCGGTCAGCTTTCACACCCCCAATACCCGCGAGCATCAAGAAGTAGTTCCAGGTGATCCCGGAGCGCTGTCCCGGCACACTGATCCACGCCTTCTTTGCCTCCTCAATTTTGCTTGGGGCGGCGTTGAGGAGGTCATAGGTACTGTTGATTCCCTGCTCACGCAGCTGAACAGCAGCCTCGTGAATAGCCGCAGCCTTGAGCGGAGCACCCTTGCTCGTCGAGGTTGGTTTGCGATTGTTCGTCATCTCAGCCCATTGCTGTGGACCGCCAAGTTCTGTGAAGGTGCCCAATAGAGCTCCCGCATTGTCGGTATCCGCATTGCCGCCTTGGGCCTGCCGATATTCGATGTAGTGACGCAGGAGATTCTTGACAGAGTTGTAGTGCGCGCCGGTAGACGCGATCGAGTCGATGATGCACAGGGCAAGACTGTGCGGATAACCGTCGGGTCGGAACCACAGGTCGGGGTCGCCGAGATCGCTGTCGCAGCGCTTTGCGAGAAGGTCAACCCGATCATCTGTTGTTGCGGGCATGCTATGTCCTCTGTTCTGAATATGCGCTCAGTGAAGTTCTCGATGCACTATGCACCACCCCTCTGACAAATCTGAAAGTAATGGGTAAGGCGCGGTGTTGTTGGAGGGCGATGTTGGGGGGGTGATGCAAATGCGACGAAATCGATTTCGACGAGAGTAGTTCGTTTTGCGTCTGAATAAACTAGGCACTATCTATGCGCACAATCAACTTGCGGAATGTCGGACCGCTGCACTCACCGTAGTGGTGGTTCGAGAAGCCGAGTGCAATGATGCTGCGGAGCAAATGGCGCATTGCCTAGAGAAATCGAAAGCTATTGTTCATCAATGCTTTCCGCCTGAATGCTTGCGGATCAGTCTGAGATCGAAACGATTTCGAATGGATCGCCTCCGACACCAAAAAGTCCTCCGAGGCCGGAAGGTATGGTCGGATTGTGAACCAGGATCTGATCATTCGCCGCTACCTACCCTCGGATGAGGATGTGGTCGTCGACCTGTGGTCGCGCGCTGCCCGTGAAGCCCATCCATTCCTTGCAGGCGAGGGGACCGGTGAGCGGGAGCAGAAGATGCGAGAGGTCTATCTGATTCAGGCCGACAATTGGGTGGCTGAGCACAACTCCGAAGTTGTTGGCCTGTTGGGAATGATCGGCTCCGAGATCGGGGGACTGTTCGTCGCGCCGGCGTCGCAAGGGTTGGGTGTCGGTCGGGCGTTGGTCGAACACGCCACAACCATGCACGGCGAGGTGACACTCGAGGTTTACACCCTCAACGATCGCGCCCGCAGGTTCTATGCGCTGATGGAGTTCGAAGAAGAGGGGCGCCGACTCGACGCCGAGACAAACCATGAATTGATCACCCTGCGTCGTACTGGTCGCGACTCCTCCCAAGCGCCGGCATGAGAAATACGGATCAGCCCAGAACGGGCCTGACATTGTGCACAGATCTGACGGCTACCGATTGGCTGGTCGATCAGGATTTGCCTTGGTATCAGTTGGCTGGGCGCGGCCCGATCGGATTTCCGAAGTATGCGCGCCTGCGGTTCATCCCAGATCCGAGCTTTCCCGGTCAGAAATCCAATGATGTCGATTTCGATCAAACCGGGCCGGAAGAGAAAGTGCTGATCGGCGTCGCCCTGGATGTGTTGTCCACTTACACAACCACACCCGACGAGTGCTATTTCTGCATGTGGACCGGGTGGGGGTCGGCAGTCGGTGATGACGTTCCGCGGTTCGAGATCCCCAATCGTGACTACTGGCTCTTCCGTGGAACGCTTGCCGACTACGCCGATTGGAGCGTGGAGAACTCAGCTCGTTGGCCGTGGGGTTCTTCCCCTGATCCGGCCTTCATCTGGCCGGCGGATCATGCATGGTGCATAACCAATGATGTCGACCCACATTTCGCGATCATCGCCGCCCCTGAGGAAGCGATCATTCGAATTGTGGCCGATTCGCGGATCGATGCCGTCCTCGACGACCCGGATATCGTTCCGCCGTATTGGCACTGACGACCGATCACGGCCAAGTCTCGAGTTCGACTACCAGCGTGTTCCAGCGGACGCCGAAATTTGTGGGGACCTGACCCGTCTCGCAGTACACCGTCGGCCCGTCGAAAACGACGTTGAAGAGACCGGAATGAATTGTCGTCAAGAGTGTTTCGTGTTGAATGAGGTGGCCGGGCCGCGCTTTCACCCGCATGCGCCCAGTGGGCTGAGTGCGGTATTGCGTCCAGAGGTAGCGATCCCACACCAGGCAACCTCTCAACCGCACCTCGCCGACGCTTCCGACATCGTCGCCGATCAGTGTCGTAAATCCGTGTCCGAGATGGGCTATGTGCTCAGTGCGGCCGTCGAGTGTCACAGTCGCGATGCGTGCATCGATTTCGCAGCACACCTCGGCAGGAAGGTCCAACATTTCGGGACTGGCCCAGTAGGTCGTCGGTTCGCAAGTATCGCCAGGCATGGGGGTATCGCGCCACGGTTCGAGATCCTCGAGCATCCAGAGTTGCGCCACGGTGCAAGTATCCCAACGCGTCTACGCTTGAGCTTGCTGGTCTGCCTGCAGGTGCTTGACCGGGCACCCCGTGGGGAAGGTGCCGAGGTCTTCGACCTTGTAACCGTTCGGGTAGCTGCGGATGTTGGGCAGCTCGCGGGCGAATTTCCGCTTCGTACGCACCGGGAAGAAGCGCAGCAGACGCGCACGGACCTTCAGCGCACCGCGCGAGACGACGCGCATCGCGGTGCTCGGGTGCTTGTAGTGGAAGGCGTCGAGTAGGTGATCGTCCATGAGGGCGAACGCGAATCCCTTGACCAGAGCCTTCGGCGCCAGATTGTTGGGCGGGAAGGTGCACATCAGGTCGAGGGTGGAATCGGCAACGGCCCGCGCTCCGGAGTCGAATGAAAAGTGTTCGCGCTCATAGTCGTCGAGAAGTTTGACGAACCCCTCGTAGGTGTCAGGAGTGTCCTTGATGTTCATGTACCGACCCAGGTGGCGGTAATAGTTCGTCGACCCGACGATCTCGTTCTCGGTCATCTTCCGCCAGCCGTACTCGTCGAGCCATCTGACCGGCGTGACTACAAAGGTGGCCAGAACGTAGAGCATGTCGTCGTTGGAGATGTCGTAAGAACCGTGCATCTGATTCATACGACGCACGCTCTTGCGGCCTTCGGTGCTGCTGAGGCCGTGCTCGAGGATGGCGTCGAGGATCAGGCTGGTGTCGTCGTAGCGCTTCTGAACCTTGTCGGTGAACTCCCCGGTGGAGAAGAGAAGTTTGCCGATCGAGGGAACGGCGTACGTGCGAAAAAGGGCGAAGCTGAGCGCCTGATTGATGTCCCAGGGAAACTCCTGCGCCGCGAGAATGCGCGACATCTCTTCGTAATCGGTTTCGGGATCGAGTCGATCCGTGCGACTGCGGAGGTCGTAGCGCTTCATCTGAACACTCCCTGGGACTGGTCTGCGCGCTGCAGAGGTAGGTGTGAGCTGCACCACCGACTGTAGTTCTGACAACACGCGTTGTCTAGTGGTGTGAATAGTCGACTTTCCATCGTTTCGGGCGTTGTACCAGGGGTATCCGGAAAGTGTTGTCGACCCGAGGAGCAGCTATGAGCGTCACACGCACGGCCGGGGTTTTTGCGGCCATCGGATTACCGATTGCCGCGAGCGTCATGTTCGCCGGAGTCGCCTCGGCTGATCCGCCCCACCCTTTCGGCGGCGCCGCCGTCACCATCGGGTGCCCGAATCAGGGGTCACTGGCCTCGTTGACCGGGCTCACCGGCCAGTCCGGACCAGAGTCCAATCCGCCCATCGCCAAGGGTGATATTCGCTTCGATTCGTTCCCGGCAGCCGCGCCCATCCCGGCGGCGGGTCAGGTGACCGTTGCGTGGGTCAACACCGACACGGGTAAGTCCGGAATCGTCGACCTGGTAGGGGCGTACCCGTATCTCTCTGCGACGGTGAATACCGGCGTCGGCAATGTCGTTGCGACGGCGTTCGGTTCGATCAATTGGGGCAGTAGTCCCATCTGCCAGTCGAATCCGACGATCGGCAGGTTCATAGCCTGATCTTCGGCCCCTGATCGTCACAGCCTGAACGGGCACAGGGTTGGCGGTATCGCGTGATTATCTGTCATCTCGGAGATACCGCCGTGTCCGTCCCATCCCATATTCTGAAACGTGTTAGTTGAAAGCATATTTCAGGGATGGAAAAGGTGGCGACGTGAACGGGTCGAGCGCGCGTCAGTTGATGAGCCAGATGCTCGTCGAAAAACGAAACAGTCTTGCGCCCGAAAAGGTCGGCATGCGCTGCGAGGGTGCTCGCCGTATGCACGGACTCAGTCGGCGTGATGTCGCGCAGATTGCCGACATCAGTTTCAATCACTATCAGCGGCTGGAACAGGGTACGTCCGTTGGTGTTTCGGCTCCGGTCATCGTACGTATCTGCGACGCCTTGTTGATGGAAGACGACGAGAAGGCGCGCATGCTGGCGTTGCACCAGGCATGGGCGCGCCCTCGTCGACCGCTGGCTGGATCCCGAGTTGCCGGACCTCAGGCCGCCGGTGAAATCTCCGGTAGGCAGCGGGCCAGTTCGTCCGGCGTGTAGAAGAAACTCCCGGCGCTCACCGGAGCGCACGGGGCAGCAAATGCTGTCTCGCGCTCGTTGTAGAGCATTCGGACCAGCCGCTCACCGTCCGGTCCGGCGTAGACGTCCCACTGCACGTTGGCGGCCATCGGGCTGACATTCGCTCCGCGCCAGGGGTTGTTCGCGTAGGTGTACAGGTCACCCTCGGCCTGCGAGACGGTGCTCCCCGGCAGTTTCAGGAGCGCAGCGAAGGGGATGATCGTTTCTGCGTGTGCAAACCGGAAGTCTGCTCCCGGTACGGCGGCGTCGCCGGTGTGTTCCTGCAAGCCGCGCACGAACTCGTCGCGCAGGACGGTTGCCATCCGGTAGGTGACGTCTTCACCGGTGAAGGAAGGGCCCTTGGCGTAGAAGTCCTCGGCGTCGTTCGTGTACGCGAGCCACTGAGCGTCGTCGGAGTCGATGAACCGCTCGAAATTCCACTTGCCTTCTTCGGCCATGCCCGGAGTGATGATGTACGTGTTGTACAGCATGTACGCGGCGTCGACCTCGTTGTCGATCGTGCTGGAACCCTTGCCACGGTCGACGAGTGAGAACTCGCCTGCACTCAGCCGGTTCACGAAGTCCTCCGAGTAGAGCCTGAGCATCATGTGCCGCGAGACCTCGCGGGTGCGGGGAAGATCGGCGATCTGGTCGTCGACGGCTTTCAGTCGAGGATCGGACTCTTCGTAGTCCTTGTAGTCGGCGTTTGCATCCGAGTCGTGGAAGTAGAGAAGGTCGGCATCCGTGGTCACCGGCGCAACATCGCCGGCGACGGCCGGAAACGCACCGGTCAGGCCCTGAGCGAAGTTCTCGGCGCTGTCCACGGCACGGTCGACGCCCGACGAAGTCAAAGTGATGGTGCCCTGTTGCGCTGCGATGGCGTCGAACAATTGCGGGAGGCGCTCGGTGACGCGCGCTCCGAGCTGCCGATGTTCGGTGACCCCGAGTCCGCTGAGGTTGCCGTACCCGAGCTTCTTGTTGGCGGCCATGAGATCACGAAGCGCCGGGCCGAACTCCTTGCCGACGGGAGTCAATGCGTTCTCGGCTTCGGCGATTTCCCACAGCTGCAGGCTCAGGTCGTCGTACTTCAGACTCGACAGTGCTCTGGAACCATGGCGCGCAACACTTTCCGTGTACACCGGGATGTATCCGGTCGGCGGCGCCTGATAGTCGGCGATGCGCTGACCGGGAGTGTAGGGCGTCTTGGAGGTGAAACCGCCGTTGCTGACGGTCGGTGTCTCTGTCGAACCGGAACTCGAACCGGCGTCGAGCGAACCGAACGGTGACGCCGTGGCGATGGACTGGACGCTGCTGGTGACAAGCACGAGTCCGACAGCGCCGGCAGCGGCCAGCACGCCGAAGCGTGAGCTTCGCATGGTGAGTTGATCCTCTCCGTCGGTGCCGAGGTGACACGACGGAAGGAAAGTTAGAACAGCTAAGCGTCGGAATTGCTCCTATTTGCCCATGTGCAGATGGACGCGGGGTTACAAGTTTCGGATCCGCCGAGCTCAGGAGGGTTTGGCGGCAATCCCGATCGACACGGAGAGCGACAACGCGATGAGGGTCATGGCCAGCCACTGGTAGCTCTTGGGCGTGGGCTGCTTCTTACGTCCGAACTTGCTCACTGATGTCTCCCGTTTGTCCGTGGGTACTCAGCACATATTACTGTTCCATTACCCCGATTGCGTGGTCGACCTAAAACTGTGCGCGATCAGACAGCAGGCGGACCGTGAAGTCCGCCCGCTGCCCTGTGATCAGGAGGTCGTGCGCAGCTCCCGTCGCAAGATCTTGCCCGTGACGGTCTTGGGCAGTTCCTCCACCAGCACCACGGAGCGTGGGTACTTGTACGCCGCCATCCGCTGCTTGCAGTGATCGATCAAGTCTTCCGGCGTCACCGAGGCCCCCGCGACGAGGCTGACAAACGCCTTCACCGTCTCACCGCGGTATTCGTCGGCGATCCCGACGACTGCCGCCTCACGGACTGCGGGGTGCTCGGCAAGAACGTCCTCGACCTCGCGTGGCCACACCTTGTAGCCGGACGCAATGATCATGTCCTTCTTACGGTCGACGACGTAGAACCAGCCGGCTTCGTCCATGAAACCGACGTCGCCGGTGTGGAACCACCCGTCGCGAATGGCCGACGCACTCTCCTCCGGCTTGTTCCAGTAACCGCGCACCACCTGTGGACCACGGACGACCAATTCGCCGATCTCTCCGATCGGCAGGACCGCACCGCCCTCGTCTTCGATGCGGACCACGGTGTTGGGTACCGGAACGCCAACGGACAGTGCCCCGGACGTGGGGTCGACGGGGGTATCTGCCCCGACGGGAACGGCGTGAGTGGGCGACGTGGTCTCGGTCAGCCCGTAGATGTTGTGCAGCGCAGTACCGGTCATGGCGCGGACTGCCTCGGCGGCTGTCGGCGAGATGGGTGCGCCGCCGGAATACAGCAACCGCATGGAGGTGAAGTCTTCGGGCGCGCAACCCGGAGTGTTGAGCAGTGCGGTGAACGCAGTGATGGCGCCGACTGTGAATGTCGGGCGGTGCTCACGAATCGCGTCGAGCATCACCTCGGGCTGGAAGCGATAGGCCAGCACCAGCGGCATTCTCGCCAAGACGGACACCGCGATGTGACCGATCAACCCCGTGATGTGGAAGAGCGGTGCTACGCCGAGAACCGTGTCTTTCGGGGTGAGCCCCAGCCAGTCACGGTAGACCTGGGCGTTGAAGGTCATGTTCGCGTGAGAGGTCATCGCTCCCTTCGGCGGACCTGTGGTTCCCGACGTATAGGTCAGTACCGCAATGTCTTCCGGTGCAGCGTCGGTAGTGATCGGATCGCCGAGACGATGCTGGTCGATCAGCGTCGCGAGATCGTCGGTACCGAGGTCCTTCTTCACGATTCCGTCGAAAACCCTTGGATCGTTGCGGCTTTGGTACTCGAGTTCCGAGGTGGTGATTACTCGCCTGACCGGCGAGTCGGAGACGACGTTGCGGCCGACGGACTCGTAGAGCCCCTCGAGAGCGATCAGAACCGCTGCTCCGGAATCTTCGAGTTGGTATCCCAGTTCTCGTTCACGGCTCATGGGATTGATCGAGACTGCGACGCCGCCGGCTTTCCAGATTCCGGCGAGGGCGAGCACGAATTGCGGAACGTTCTGCAGGAAGAGTGCGACACGGTCTCCCTTCGCCAGACCACCTGCTCGTAGTGCGCGGGCCAGGGCGTCACTCTGCTGATCCAGTTCAGCGAAACTGAGTTGACCGTCGAAGTACTTCACAGCCGTGGCGTCCGGATCAGAGCGGACCGCCGCCGCCAACATTTCGAGCATTGTGGGCTGTTCGACGTCGATGTCGGGGGGAACGTCGTTGCGGTACAACGCCAACCAAGGGCGATCTTCGTATGTCATTTGATGGCAACCGGATTCACGGGAGAGCCGCTGGCCTTGGCAACCTTGAGCGGTGCGGCGACGTACAAGAACGTGTACTGGCCGTCGGACGCGCAGTCCGCGGCCAGCTTCTCCAGATCGCAGATCTCGGTGAACACCACACCGAGGTTGCGCATCAATGCGTTGTGGAGAACCAGTGCCACACCGTTTTCGGGGTCGGTGGTGACCTCGTTGGCAATGGTGTCGGTGACGAGGTTCGGAATCTCCATGTCCTGGAACCACTGGACGAGTTCGGGGCTGTAGATCAAGCCGGGCTCGCAGAATCCCTCGTAGAAGGCCTCGCCTTGGTCGAAGAACAGCTTGAGGAAGTTGGTACGGATGACGAGAATGTCACGCTTCTCGATGGTGACCCCCTGCGCTTCGGCGCAGGCCAAAAGATCATGGTGCGTGAAGGTTTCGGCCTTGTCGAGGTTTTCCTTGCCGCGGAACTTCGCCATGTCGAGAAGTACTGCGCGTCCGACGACGCCGCGGTCGGCAATCGGTTCGACGCTGGCCTTCTCCAGGCCGCCGACAGTGGTAT
This sequence comes from Rhodococcus sp. DN22, assembly GCF_036669995.1. Taxonomy (NCBI): domain Bacteria; kingdom Bacillati; phylum Actinomycetota; class Actinomycetes; order Mycobacteriales; family Nocardiaceae; genus Rhodococcus; species Rhodococcus sp. DN22. The sequence continues at coordinate 122,175 of NZ_CP133326.1, forward strand.
CAGCCGAGTATCCGTTCCACAGGGCGCCGTCGTACCAGACGTGGCCGAGTGCGTCGTACTGCGTCGAGCCCTGCAGGAATGCGTCGATCTTGTCGTCCGCGTAATGCAGGCCGCCGGGGAAGTTGGGGGCGTCGTCGCCGTCCCAGCTGCTCTCGTCGAAGATCTGTGTGCGCTCGGCGGGGCTCCGGCCCGGCCAGACCGGATCACCCTTGGGATCGCCGATAAGACGTTGGAGTGTGAACACGGAACCCTGCTTGATGGTTCCGACGCCGCGAAGCACCTGTCCGGCGTCGAGGTAGTTCAGTGAACCGACCTCGTCGGACTCTCCCCACTTGCCCCAGTTGCTGGGTGCGTCGCGCAGGAGTTCTCCAAGATATGGCGCCTCGGTCATGGTGATTCGATCCTCTCGCTACCGACACCGAACGATCGCTCGGGCGGACCTGGGTCTTTGTGATCCACATCATGTTCAGGCCGATAACTAGTAGTCAACACGTTCATAGATTTCCGTGGTCATCGCATTGTTGGAAATCCTATGTTCGGCAATACTGAACACTGTGACCGAATTTGAGAATGCTGTCCTGATCGGGGCGTCGATCCGGCAAGCGCGGCGTCACAGCGGGCTCTCGCTGCGTGAATTGGCCAGGCGTCTCGATGTCAGCCCGGCGACGCTCAGCGCTGTCGAGACCGGAAAGACCAGAGTCAGCGTCGACAGGTTGGCGGCAATCGGCGGGATTCTCGGAGTGCGTTTCGACGCTCTGCTCCCGGCTGCGATAGTGCGTCCGCCGGAACAGCCGCGATGGGGAGGCGACGACGCCGACCCGGACGCACATTTTCGCCCGAACGAGTGGCGAAGGTTCGGTCCGAGTTCGTTCGATCCGGTGTTGGCTGCCGCGCTCGCGGAGATGGTGGAGACCGGATATCACGGCGCTGCGATGCGTGAAATCGCCAAACGTGCGCAGATGAGTGTTCCGGGTCTGTATCACCACTATTCCAGTAAGCAACAGATGTTGGCCGAAATTCTCGACCTCACCATGGCTGAACTGAACACGAGATCGTTGGCGGCTATCGAAGAGGGCGAAAGTCCCGACGAAAGATTGGCTTTCCTTGTCGAATGTGTGACCTTGTTCCATATCTATCGGCGTGATCAAGGATTCCTCGGCGCCAGCGAAATGCGCAGTCTCACAGCCGAGAACAGGTTGCGCATCACGGAATCACGCAACTACCAGCAATGGTTGATGACGAAGCAAGTGGACGACGGAATCGCCGCGGGTGTGTTCGAGACGGATCGGCCGCGACAGGCCGCGCGTGCGATTGTCGTGATGTGTGTCTCTGTCGCGCAATGGTATCGGCCGAGTGGGCCGCAAACGCCCGAGGAAATCGCACGTGACTACTCGCGTTTTGCGCTGGATCTGGTGCGCCTTCAGCGACCGTGACGGACGTCATCCGGTTCGGGTGATGCGCCTGCGGGCAAACGGGTCCATGCTTGGAAGGTATCCGTACCGCGACTCGAGTAAGGAACGAAACCCAATGTCTTCCAATCTGTCTCACAAGGCCTACATGATCGGTGCCGGCATCGGAAACCTCTCGGCTGCCGTCTATCTGATTCGAGACGGTGAGTGGAACGGTGAGGACATCACCATCATGGGCCTGGACATGCACGGAGCGAACGACGGCGAATCCGCCGCTACGTTTCAGCACCAGTACGGCCATCGCGAACTCGGTAACGACGCGGGTTTCATCAACCGCGGCGGCCGCATGCTCAACGAGGAAACCTACGAGAACCTCTGGGACGTATTGAGTGCGGTTCCGTCGCTGGACAACCCGGGAAAGTCGGTGACGGATGACATTCTCGACTTCGACCACGCGCACCCCACGCATGACGTCGCACGGTTGATCGACCGAGACGGTATTCGCAACAAGGGCGAGAACGATTACAAGCACATGCAATTCGACAACAAGGACCGGTACTTGTTGACGAAGCTGATGACGATGCCGGAGTCGGACGAGGCAAAACTCGACGACATCAGCATCGAGCAGTGGTTCGAGGACACTCCGCACTTCTTCACCACCAACTTCTGGTACATGTGGGAGACCACTTTCGCTTTCAAGCGGGTGAGTTCGGCGATGGAGCTTCGCCGGTACATGAACCGAATGATTCTCGAGTTCAGCCGCATTCAGACGCTTGCGGGTGTCACCAGGTCCCCGTACAACCAGTACGAGAGCATCATCTTGCCGATGCGGACCTTCCTCGAAGGTAAGGGCGTGAAGTTCGTCAACGAACTGAAGATCACCGAATTCGTGTTCAAGGACACCCCGCTTCGAGACGAGATCATCGTGACGGGACTCGATTACGAGAACGTCCGCACCGGGGAGAAGGGCCGAATCGACGTGGCGGAAGGCGATTTCGTCTTCGACACCAACGGCAGCATCACCGACAGTTCGTCGATCGGCGATCTGGATACTCCGATCGTCGAAGACATGAGATACGCGCCGAGTGCGCTGCTGTGGAAGCAGGCCACCGAGCATTTCTACGATCTCGGGAATCCCGACAAGTTCTTCGGGGACCGGGCGCAGAGTGAGTGGACCAGCTTCACCGTCACCACTTCGTCACACGAGCTCATCAACGAGATTTCCCGAATCACCAAGCAGCTCCCCGGAAATGCACTCAACACGTTCGTGGGCTCGAACGTGCTTCTGTCGATCGTGGTTCACCATCAGCCGCACTACCACGCGCAGAAGGAGAACGAAGGAGTCTTCTGGGGTTACTGTCTGTTCCCGCGCAAGGACGGCGATTACGTGAAGAAGCCGTTCATCGAGATGACCGGCCGGGAAATGCTGGAAGAGACTCTCGGGCATCTCGAGGCACTCGACGAGAGCGGTGCGCTCGCCGCGCGCCGACAAGAGATCACCGGCAGCGTCGTGAATTCGATTCCCAGCCACATGCCTTACGCCAGTGCGCTGTTCAATCGGCGAGCCGTCGGCGACCGGCCGCTGGTGGTGCCGAAGCACTCCAAGAACCTGGCCTTCATCAGTCAGTTCGCGGAGTTGCCGTTCGACATGGTGTTCACAGAGCAGTACTCGGTGCGGTGCGCTCAGGTGGCCGTCTACAAGTTCCTGGGGATTCCGGAAGACAAGCTCACCAAGATGCATCACTACGAGAAGGATCCGAAGGTCCTCGCCAAGGCCGCAGTGACGATGTTCCGCTGAGGGGTGCTCAGCGACCGTGCCGCTTCTCGTAGTCCTCGCGAGTGCGATCGGCACGGCGCTGGGCCTTCTCGTCGAGCAGTTCGGGATCGAGTCCGTGGCTCAGCAGGCGGTGACGGCGGTAGATGGTCCCGAGCGCCACGACGAAGTACGCGAGCGGGATGAGCAGCAAAGCCATCATGGCCAAGGGAATCCAGATCGGTCCCGGAATCAACAGGAACAGCAGAAGAATCAGCGTCGCCGGCACGGTGAAACGAATGATGTAGCGAGCCTGCGCACCCGGTCCGACCAGATCGTTCCGCACCCAGTCCTGGTACCGGTCGGGGAGCGTCTTCCCCAGGAGGTATCCGCAGTACTGGGGAAAGTTCGGGCGAGTCTGTTCGGCCATGGCCTCCAGGATAGTGCCTGGTACTGCCGCTTACGCCGGTGCCTTGAACGTGCGTCGGTAGGCGCTCGGTGAAACGCCGAGCGCTTCGTTCATGTGTTGACGCATCGATGTCGCAGTCCCGAAGCCGGTTCGAGCTGCAATTGCATCGATCGACAGATCGGATTCCTCCAGCAGCTCGCGTGCCCGATCGACGCGTCTGCTGGTCAGCCAGCGGTTCGGTGTGGTTCCGACTTCGTCGCGGAATCGACGGCTGAAGGTGCGGACGCTCATGTTGGCACGCGTCGCCAGGTCTGCCAGCGTGATCGGATCGCCGAGATGTTCGAGGGCCCAGTGCCGAGCGTCGGCAGTCGATTCCGAAGGCTTGTCGGCCAGTGGGCGGCGGATGTACTGCGCTTGACCACCGTCGCGCCACGGCGGTACGACGCAACGCCTCGCGACGGTGTTCGCCACTTCCATGCCGTGGTCGCGCCTGACGATGTGCAGACAGAGATCGACGCCTGACGCCACGCCGGCCGAGGTCAGGATGTGGCCTTCGTCGACGAACAGCACGTCGGGATCCACGTTCACCTTGGGATAGACACGCTGGAAATGGTCGGTGTTGCGCCAATGCGTCGTGGCGCGGAGTCCGTCGAGCAAACCGGCCGCGGCGAGGATGTACGAACCGGTGCAGATCGAGACCAGCCGGGTCCCCGGGCGGATGCGGTCGAATGCTGCGGTCAATTCGGGGGAGAGATAACCCTCGTCGAAGGCCGGGCCCAATTCGTACGACGCGGGGATGACGACGGTGTCGGCGGTGGCGAGCAACTCGCTCCCATGGTCGACCGAAATGCTGAAGTCAGCGTCGGTCCGCACGGGATTGCCGTCGATTGTGCACGTCAGGATCTCGTACAGCGGCCGATCCTCGACGTCGATGGCACGCCCGAAGATACGCGCGGGGATCCCGAGTTCGAAGGGAATGACTCCGTTCAGAGCCAGTACGACGACGCGATGCGGACCAGACATGGCTCGATTCTTTCATATATTGGCAATCTGGCCACTGTTCTCGATCGAATCCGAACTGCAGAATTCTCTCTGTGACTTCTGAGACCGCTCTCCCCGAATCGGGCCCGCAGCAGGTGAGCCCGCCGCGCTTTCACCGCGCGTGGTCCGTCGCGATCGTGGCATTCCTGGCATTGGTCGGAGCGGCGAGTTTCCGCGCCGCGCCGTCCGTCCTGATCGATCCGCTGCACGAGGATTTCGGTTGGTCCCGCGCCAGCATCTCGGCCGCCGTCTCGGTCAACCTGATCCTGTACGGGCTGACCTCGCCGTTCGCCGCTGCCCTGATGGAAAGGTTCGGTATCCGGGCGGTCGTCACTTCGGCGTTGGCGCTCATCTCGCTCGGCAGTGGTCTCACGATCTTCATGACCTCGAGTTGGCAGCTCATTCTGTTGTGGGGTGTCTTCGTCGGCCTCGGCACCGGTTCGATGGCGCTGGCGTTTGTCGCCACCGTCGTCGATCGCTGGTTCGTCGAGAAGCGTGGTCTCGTGACTGGCATCCTGACGGCCGGTGGTGCTGCCGGTCAGCTGGTGTTCCTGCCCGTCCTGGCGAAGCTCGCGGAAACGTACGACTGGAAGAGCGTCGCCTTCACAGTTTCGTTTGCCGCGCTGGCCGTCGTGCCGTTCGTCCTGCTGTTCCTGCGCAACTATCCGTCAGACGTGGGAACGACGCCGTACGGCGCGCCCGCCGATTACGCCCCACCCGCCAAGCCTGTCTACCAGCGCGGCGGCGCCGGAGGCCGGGCGATCTCGGTGCTGGTGATGGCGTCGAAGACCAAGGTGTTCTGGCTTCTCGCCGGTACCTTCGCGATTTGCGGCGCGAGCACCAACGGCCTGATCGGAACGCACTTCGTCCCGGCGTCGCACGATCACGGAATGCCGATCACGACGGCCGCGTCCCTGTTGGCGTTGATCGGAATCCTCGACATGGTCGGCACCATTGCTTCGGGTTGGTTCACCGACCGGATGGACTCGCGAAAACTTCTCGGCATCTACTACCTCTTCCGCGGAATCTCGCTGCTCTTCCTGCCGCTGCTGCTCGCCAACACCGTGAATCCGCCGATGATCGCGTTTGTCATCTTCTACGGGCTCGATTGGGTGGCGACGGTTCCGCCGACCGTCGCGCTGTGCCGTCAGCACTTCGGCGCCGACGCCCCCATCGTGTTCGGTTGGGTGCTGGCATCTCATCAGATCGGCGCGGGTCTGGTGGCCTTCTTGGCCGGCCTCGTTCGTGATCAGATCGGCTCGTACGACGCTGCATTCTTGGTGGCCGGCGCGCTCTGCGCGATCGCTGCAGTCATGTCGTTGTTGATCGCAAAACGTCCGAAAGAGGCAGTATTGGTTGACTCTGTCTGATTCGGCACTGTGATCGGTACCACCGACGGGGTAAGTTGTGTGTAACTCCAAGAACTACTCACCAGTAGGGGTACTGAAATGCCTGCTCCGTCCGCTGCGACCTTCTCGCGGCTCGCCGATCTGATCGCCATCGACAATGTTGCCGAACGCCCGACGAAGTCCATCACCGAGGTGTTCACCGGCAAGGAGCTGGCGACCATCCCCGTCGGCACCGCCGACGACGCACTTGCGGCCATCGCCCGTGCCCGCGTCGCCCAGAAGGAATGGGCCAAGCGCTCCGTCCTCGACCGCGCCGCCGTCTTCCACCGCTACCGCGACCTCATCCTCGAGAACCGCGACGCCCTCATGGACATGGCTCAGGCCGAGACCGGAAAGTCGCGTACCGCAGCTCAGGAAGAAGTCCTCGACATCTCGATGACGTCGCGTCACTACGCACGTGTGGCGCCGAAGCTGCTGCGCCCGCGTCGCGTCTCCGGCATGCTCCCGGGTCTGACGAAGACCGTCGTTCGATACCAGCCCAAGGGTGTCGTCGGCGTCATCTCGCCGTGGAACTACCCGATGACGCTGGCCGTGTCCGACGCCATCGCCGCGCTGCTCGCGGGCAATGCCGTTGTCCTCAAGCCGGACAGCCAGACGCCGTACTGCGCGCTCGCCTGCGTCGAGCTGCTCTACAAGGCGGGACTGCCCCGCGACCTCTTCGCCGTGGTTCCCGGACCGGGCTCCGTCGTGGGCACCGCGTTGGTCGAGAACACCGACTACCTCATGTTCACCGGTTCCACCGCGACCGGTCAGCTCCTCGCCGAGCAGGCCGGCCGTCGACTGATCGGCTTCTCCGCCGAACTCGGTGGCAAGAACCCGATGATCGTCGCGGCCGGCGCAGACCTGCGCGAGGTCACCGACGCCGCTGTGCGTGCGTGCTTCTCCAACTCCGGTCAGCTGTGCATCTCCATCGAGCGCATCTACGTCGAAGAGTCCATCGCACCCGAGTTCATCCGTATGTTCGGTGACCGCGTCAAGAAGATGAACCTCGCCGCCGGTTACGAATTCGGAATCGAGATGGGCAGCCTTGTCTCCGAGGCCCAGGTCAAGGCAATCTCCGCGCATGTCGACGACGCAGTGGTCAAGGGCGCCACCGTCATTGCCGGCGGCAAGGCCCGCCCGGACATCGGACCGCTGTTCTACGAGCCCACGCTGCTCACCGGGGTTCCCGAAGACGCCGAGTGCTACCGCGACGAGACCTTCGGGCCGCTCGTCTCGATCTACCCCGTCAAGGACGTCGAAGAGGCCATCGCTGCGGCCAACGACACCGAGTACGGCCTCAACGCCAGTGTGTGGGCGGGAAGCAAGGCTGCCGGCGAAGCCATCGCAGCGCGCATCCACGCCGGCACCGTCAACGTCGACGAGGGTTACGCACCCACCTGGGGCAGCACCGCAGCACCGATGGGCGGCATGGGTGTCTCGGGCGTCGGTCGTCGTCACGGCGCCGAGGGGCTGATCAAGTACACCGAGCCGCAGACCGTTGCCACCACCCGCGTCATGAATCTCGGTGGACCGCGCGGACTTCCGGCCAAGGTGTGGGCAAAGCTCATGCCTCACGCCATCAAGATCATGTCCTGGGTTCCGGGCCGGTAACGGGTGGAAACCGCCAGCGCGTACATCGAGGCAACTCCGGTATCGGTGTGGAAGGTTGTCAGCGACATCGAAGGTATGGGTCGCTTCAGCCCTGAAAACACCGGTGGAACATGGACTTCCGGAACTCCGGGCACTGTGGGTGCAAAGTTCAAGGGCACCAACAAGCACGGCCTGATTCGGTGGAGCACGCACTGCACGGTGGTCGACGTGGTCGACTGCCGGAAGTTCTCCTTCGAATCGGACGAGCCGAAGGCTCGGTGGACGTACGTGCTCGAGCCTTCGGGAACGGGCACTGTGCTTACCGAGACTCGTGAAATCTATGCGACGCCTGCGCTTTACGTCCGCATGATGTCGGGTAGCGGCCTGCTCGGTCGGGGTCGAGATCAGCTGATGCAGACCGGAATGGAAACCACTCTGGCGCGCATCAAGGCGTTTCTGGAGAGCTAGAAACATACACAAGTGGGGCTGCACTCGATTCGAGTGCAGCCCCACTTGTGTTGCTGCGGATCAGTTTGCAGTGGTGACAAGCGCGGCGTCGACGAGCGCGGTGTAGACACGCTCCGGCTCTTCGGCGATGCGATTGAGTACGTACAGCCACCACTGTGTTCCGAAGATGACGTATTCGCGTGTGGTGAAGCCCGCGGCTCGGAGTGCGTCCAGTTGCTCGGTACCGAGACCGAGCAGCATCTCGAACTCCACGTGGTCGGCTCTGAGCTTCGAATCATGCTCGGCGCGTAATGCTTCGAGGATGTCGCGGTCATGCGTCGCGATGGAAACCTGGTGACCCGATTCGACGATTCGGGCTGCGTAGTCGAGATACGCGCTTCGCAGTTCGGCACTACCGCGTGGGTAGGCGACGGATTCGGCTTCGAGGAAGGCGCCCTTCACGAGACGGATGCGGCCGGGTCGGTCCAGCAGAGCGGCGAGATCCTTTGCGGTCCGGTGCAGTCGGGCCTGAACAGTGATCCCCACGTGAGTGAAGCGCTCGGCCAGCCGCGCGTGCATGTCGAGGACCAGGTCGGTGCGATCGGACGCTTCGGCGGAGATGATCAGCTCGGCACCTGCGCGTTCCGTGGCCTCGGCCAGGCGCACGACATTGCGAAAGCACTGCTCCGGATCGATTACCAAGCCGATGTGCGAGAGGTCGAACGACACGGTGCTCTCGACACCCGACGTGCCGATTCGTTCCGCGAGTTCCACGAAAACATCGGTTTCGGCGTTCGCGAGCTCGGGATCCCGGACGCTTTCCCCGGTGTATTCGATGCTCGCCTTGTGTCCTCGCGCGAAGATCGAGGGGAGGCGGTCGAAAGCGTCGTCGATGGTTTCGCCGCCGATGTAGCGAGCGGCGACTTTCCGTGCGAGAGCTGCAGTCGCAGCGTCCGCCATGGTGCGTTCTTTCAGGGATTCGTCGAGTGCGAGGCGGCGTAGGACGTCTGCGGCCTGGGCTTGTAGATCCGTGTTCACGGCTTCAGCGTATCCGGACGAGGGTGCGGGAATTATTCTCCAGACCCTTGCGTTCGATCTATTGTCGATATATCGTCGATACGTCAAACAAACACAGACAGTCCAGGAGGACAACATGTACGCCTCACACAACAACCCAGAAATGCAAGAACGTCGCGAGCATGGCCGCCGAGGCCCGCATCGTGGACACGGTTTCCGTCGAGGATTCGATGGAGAGCGCCCCGAGGGTCGCTTCGAAGACCGAGCAGAAGGACGCCCCGAAGGCCGACGCGGTCGCGAAGGTCAGCGCGGACACGGTCGCCCCGACCAGCGCGGACACGGCCGCCCTCACTTCGGTGAAGCCGGCGCAGCGCTCCGTCCCGCGATGGGTCTACTCCGAGGCGCCGCTGTCGCGGTAGCCGCAGGTGGGACCGCTGAGCAGGTCGCCAAGGCAGAGGCAATTCTTGCCGAGGCACGCCGTGCACTGTTCGAGATGCTGGCGGAAAAGCCGGCTGACGTGCAGCAGGCTCACGCAGAATCTACCGACACACTGCCGGCAGAGTGATCACGGCGCTCAGGCGCCGACGGTGACTTCCTCGCTGTTCATGCCGGAAACGTGGCCGTCGGCGCCCTCTCGCCAGTACCCGACAACATTGTGCTTGTCGCGAGCAATTCCTCGAACTTCCCTCAGATGCTTACGAATACGACGGCTGGTTGCGCTTTCGCACGCCACCCACGCGTAGATGTCGGCCGATTCGGATTCGGGAAACTCGATCTTCTCCACAGCCTCGAACAGCGCGCTCGGCGCCTTTCCGAGGCCACTCCCCACGAGCCACGTGTACGTGACGTCGCCGCGAGTGACAAATTCCTGTCGATCCTCTTCGGTTTCGACCTCGATGATCGCCTGTGCGACATCGCCCTCTCGAAGTTCTTCGACAATCCTGCCCAGTCCGGGGAGACCCGTGGCGTCTGCGACCAGCAGCTGCCAGCGAGGACCCGCCGGTGCTTGGTAGTGGGACCGCGAACTGTCCGACCAGAAGACGCCTAGTAGGTGACCTGGTTCGGCCCGCAGGGCCCAATCCGCTGCAATACCGCCAGGGTGCACGACGAAGTCGATGTCCAGACGTCGGCCGCCGTCGTGCACCTTGCGCACGGTGTAGTGCCGCCACGGTGGCTCGGTTCCGAGATCGGCCTTGCCGTAGTCGGGATTGTTGAAGTAGTCGTAATCTGCTTCTGTTTCACCGGGTTTCGGGAACGCAATATCGATGCGCTCGTCGCCTTGTCCGCCGGTCGGCCAGTGCCAGTCGCCTTCTGCCTCGATGCTGATTCGCCGCATGTGCGGGGTCAGGGACGTGACGGTGACAACGCGGGCGGGTTCGCAGAAAGACATTCCTCGACCCTATTGGTCCTGCGTGTCGAAGTGGAGACAGATGCTGTCGCAAGACGGACATCGCGCGCAACCGAAAATGCCAGCGTATGCCCCGGGGAATGATTCTTCCCCGGTGCATACGCTGGCATTTTCAGTTATACCCGTTCAGGCGGCTGTCGGTGGGCTGTTCCCGCCGATCGGATGCTGGTGCGGATCAACCGACATCGGTGGGTAGAACACCGACTTCCGATCCGGGCCGATCTCCACCCGCCACTCCGTATGATGCAGCGTCCGATGATGATGACCGCACAACAAGATCAGGTTGTCGAGATCTGTTGGGCCACCATCATTCCAGTGAACAATATGATGAGCATCGCACCACCCCGACGGCGTCCCGCACCCCGGAAACGCGCACCCGCCATCCCGAACCGCAAGAGCCCGGCGCTGCGGAACCGTCGCCGTTCTCGCTTCCTTACCGCAGTCGAGCGGAACACCATTCTCATCCAACAAGATTCGGGTGACGGTGCAGTCGCACGCCAGCATCCGTGCAGTGTCGATACTGATCGGGCCCACCCAATCCGTCCACGCAAACCCGAGTTCCTCCGTCGACGGCAGCAGGTCTTTCAACGCTTGCAGATCCGTCAAGTCCTTCGCCGACGCAGTCACCGTGATGTGCGGTTTCACGCCGCCCTCGATCGGACCCAACCCCGCCCGCTCATACCGGCGCAACAACTCGCAAAACCCGTCCGCCCGTCGTAATGCCGGCGTGCGGGTGTCCTTGACACCGTCCTTCTCCGGTGTCGGAGCCGACAGACTCGACAACAACGTGATCAGACGGGCCCCGTTCACAGCATCCAAGTCGCCCTTCACAGTCACTCTGCCGTACAGGCCTTTCGAGGCGTAGAACTCGTTGCGCTCCGAATCCTCACCGACCGGAACACCGTCCTCACGCTTGCCGTACTGCTTCTCGATCCGCCGAATCGCCGCCCGCACCGCATCACAATCCGCGATGTTCTTCGACGCCAGACCAAGCAGAATTCCGCGAGCCTTGTCCACATCTGCCAGGGTCATGTTCTTGGGCGGATGCTGACAAAACGACGCCACCTGACGGGCTTTCAACGCATCCACATCACCGCGGTGAAACGCATCCGCCACAACAGGTTCGAGCATCAACAACCGCGCCAACCCGACCAGCAGACTGCACTCACCGATCTCCAAATTCGTCGAACCATGCAACCACTGCGCGATCGCCCGAAAACCCTTCCCCCCGAGAACCTCACGGGAAAACATTTCAACGATCAACAACACCATCCGCGACTGCAACTCGTGCCGGGCACGCGCCAGATCGAGAACCTCACTCTTGAGGTCCTCACCATCCAGCTGCCACGCTTCCCGACTGTCCATGAAGCAATCATATTCGAACAGAGTTTCGAACACAAGAGAATTGCAAGCGAAAATTACTGCTGTCCAGCTACTTTCGACAATTCGGACAAACGTCAGATCGAACCCAGCTCCCGCGCACGAGCTACCGCCGACGTCCGCGACTTCACGCCCAACTTGCCGAAGATGTGGACCAGATGCGATTTGACCGTGGTCTCGCTCAGGAACAGTTCTTTACCGATCTCTCGGTTGGATCGACCCGCCGCCACCAACTTCAGCACTTCGATTTCCCTTGGACTGAGGCTGGTTTCGGGTTTGCGTACCCGAGTCATGAGCTTCGACGCGATGGAGGGGGAGAGAACGCTGTCCCCGCTTGCGGCGGCGCGGACGGCCGACAGCAACTCGACCGGGGGTGTGTCCTTGAGCAGATAGCCGCTGGCTCCGGCTTCGACGGCGCTCAAGATATCCGCGTCCGTGTCGTAGTTGGTCACAACGAGTACGTGCGGCGGATTCGGCAGCGCGCATACCGCGCGGGTGGCGTCGACCCCCGTCTTGCCTGGCCCGAACCGCAGGTCCATGAGCACGAGGTCGACCGGCGTGGTGGCGCAGAAGGCTATGGCTTCCTCGGCGGTCCCTGCTTCGCCGACCACCTCGATGTCGGATTCGCTTTCGAGCAGCGCTCGCAGCCCGGCGCGCACGATCGCGTGATCGTCGGCGAGCAGCAGGCGGATCACTGTTCACCGACATCGAGGGGAAACGTCACCGCGACGGCCGTGTGTCCCGGCTCCGACTCGATGGAGAACGTTCCGCCCTGCAGTTCGACGCGTCGTCGAATTGCGTTGAGGCCAAAAGATTCCGCCGGTCCACGTTCGAGAACTGCCACGTCGAAGCCGCGGCCGTTGTCGACCACGTCGAGGCTGACGGTGTTGTCGGAATACGTCAGTGTCACAGCCATTCTGGTTGCATCCGCGTGGCGGAGAACATTGGACACCGCACCCTGGGCGATGCGCACCAGTGTTGCTTCGAGGGGCATAGGCAGCCGGATTGCCTCACCTTCGACCAGGGATCGCGCTTCCAGTTCAGGACTGCTCGCGCGTTCACAGATTCGACGAAGCGCATCGGCGAGCGACTGACCGTCCAGGGCCGCCGGTGTCAATTCGGCGATGAGTTGGCGGGTTTCGGCAAGACTGTCCGCTGCGGTTTCCCGTGCGAGGCTGATCTGCCGGATGGCCGGGCTCTCCGGATCGGCGCGTTCGGCAGCGTGAAGGAGCATCTGGATGCTCGAAAGTCCTTGGGCCACGGTGTCGTGGATCTCGGCTGCGAGCCTTTCACGTTCGGCGAATTTTCCGGCATCGCGAGACGTCGACGCCAATTCTTCACGGGTGTTCATCAATTCGTCGATGAGACGTCCGCGCTCGGCTGCCTCCCGGTACAGCGCCTGATATCCGAGACCGATAGCAACGGCTACGGCGGCGCCGATGATCGGGCCGACGGCGCCGGCCACCGTCCACCCACGATGCAATCCGGTGCCGATCACGGCGACGGCCGTTGCCGCGGTGACGGCCAGCAGGCTCCAGGGGCGCCGCAGAATATGGAGATAGAGGAAGAAGAGTCCGAATGCGAGGTAGGCGGCGTCGGCGGATACCGCCATCGTCGCGATCCAGACGAGGGTCAGCACGGCCAGCCACCAGCGGGCAGCGTTGCCGCGCAGCCTTTTGGCAACGCCGAAAAGATAGACGGCAACAAAGATCACGGCCAACGCGATGATTGTTGCGGTGAGGTCGGATTCGTCGATCAGCGCTCGAAGAAACACCACACCGGCCAGCGCCATGACAAGGACATGCAGGCCCAGTTGTAGGCCGGCGAAGACAGGCGTGAGCGGAGATCGGTGCATCTCGCCCAGCTTAGCGAGGTTCGGGCCTGGTTCATCCATCAAAAGTTGTAAACCGGGATGGTTCTTTCGAGCGCTGGAATGTCGATCCGAGGTGCGATGGAAAAAGTCTGCATCCGCGAGAGCGTAGAGGCAAGCACAGGAAAGGAATTCACAGTGTTTGTCGCAATGAGGGACTTACGGGCAGCGCGAGGTCGTTTCGCGCTGATCTCCGTCGTGGTTCTGTTGGTTGCACTTCTCGTCAGTTTTCTCAGCGGGTTGACTGCAGGACTTCGCCATCAGAACGTGTCGGCCATCGAGGCCATGAATGCCGACACGGTGGTGTTTGCAGACACCGGAGCTGGGGCGTCGTTCGACGAGTCGGCGCTCACACAGGACCAGGTCAACGCCTGGGCCGGGGCCGCGAAGGATGTCGATCCCATCGGAATCGGCCGCGGGAAGGCAGGATTGGCCGACGGAAATCAGAAGTCGGTGGCCCTGTTCGGTGCTGACGGCGGTTTCGGTGACGTAACGCCGTCGGCGTCAGGCACGGTGGTGTTGAGCGAAGGTGCCGCCCGCGATCTGGGGGCGGGCGCCGGCGATCAGGTGAGCGTCGGTACGCAGCAGTTCACCGTCAGCGACGTTCGCGGTGACGACTGGTACAGCCATTCGCCCGTCGTCTGGATGACGCTCGGTGACTGGCAGGCGGCCAATCCACGCGGCGGAGTTGCGACAGTACTGGCTGTCACCGGAGCCTCCGACGCTTCCGCAACGGACAAGTCAGCCGCGACGACGTCGACGACGGTCAGCGGTTCGCTCGACGCGATCGGTTCGTACAAGTCGGAAAACGGGTCGTTGACGCTGATGACGCTCATGTTGTTCGCGATCTCGGCCCTGGTGATCGGTGCGTTCTTCACGGTGTGGACGATCCAGCGAACCCCGGACATCGCGACGTTGAAAGCGTTCGGCGCGACTACTGGTTCTCTGGTGCGCGACGCACTGGGCCAGGCGCTCATCGTTCTGATCGCCGGCGTCACCGTCGGAATCGGGCTGACGGCCGTGGCCGGCTCGCTGATCGGAGACGCCATGCCGTTTGTCCTGGACGCATCCACGACCGTCGTACCTGCCGTGGCATTGATCGGACTCGGTCTGCTCGGCGCGGCCTTTGCACTTCGATTCCTCTCGACCACCGATCCACTCACAGCATTGGGGAGCGCACGATGACCATGACAACCGGCACCACAGTTCTCGACATCCAGAACGTCGATCTGACGTTTCCCGACGGGCAATCGCGGGTGACGGCGCTGGACGACGTGTCTCTGCGACTGCACCGCGGCGAGATCGCCGCAATCACCGGACCTTCGGGTTCAGGCAAGTCCAGCCTGTTGGCGGTGGCGTCGACCCTGATCCGTCCGGATTCCGGGCACGTCTATCTCCGGACGCCGGAAGGCAGCACCGACATAGCGGCGCTGAGTCGGAGGGCGGCGTCGGAATTGCGACGCTCGTCGATCGGAATCGTCTTCCAGCAGTCCAACCTCGTGTCGTCGTTGACGGCTCTGGAGCAGCTCGAGGTGATGGCGCATCTGGGGCAGTCCGTTTTCACGTCACGGACCCGTCGCAAGGCCGTGAAATCAAAAGCGATGGATTTGCTGGACGCTGTCGGGCTCGCGGATCAGAGCGGAAAACGACCGTCTCAGCTGTCGGGTGGGCAGCGACAGCGCGTCAATCTCGCGCGAGCATTGATGAACGATCCGCAGCTTCTGGTGGTCGACGAGCCCACCAGCGCGCTCGATCAGGAGCGCGGTGCCGCTGTCATGGATCTGATCATCGGGGTGGTGCGGGAACACGAGGCGGCAACCCTTCTCGTGACACACGACCGAAGTCACCTGTCTCGGATGGATACTGTCTATCGTGTTGTTGACGGTTCCTTGGCGGAGGACCAGGAGGCGCTCGCGGCGTAACTCAGGCGGGCACGATTCGGGCATTCGTCACTGCATCCTGGCGGGAAGTCAACCCGCGATTTGCTGGGCAGTTAGACTGTTGTCGACTCGGGCAACTTGAGAGGACGTGTTATGGAACGCCGCCGCAATGTTGCGCAGCCGCCACAATCGCCGATTGCGGATCTGGAGCAGATGCCTGCTCTGATTCTCCTCGACAGGCTTCCGGTGCCGGTTATGGCCGTTCACCGCGACGGCAGCATCGTTTTTGCCAACCCGTCCTTCGCTGACATGCTGGGATATCCCAAGAAGGCCGTCTCGGCGTTGCGTTTGCAGGACATTCTCTACGACAAGGATGCCGACGACGTCAGTGCCGAGCAGGCTCATCGTGAACTGAGTTCCGAGCCGGGCTCGGTCAAGGAGTTCGTGCACTCGGACAGCACATTGGTGCGCGCGACGGTCAGTCAGTCTCTGCTCCGACGGGACGACGACACGATCACCCTCGCCGTCCTTCACGATCTGACGGAACGCCTGTGGAACAACCCACGGCACATCGACGACAAGCCCACCAAGTAGTCCCAGCTACTTCCGGGATTTGACGGTTCGGTCCAGGCCCAGGGTGGCGGCAAGGGTGTTGACCACCCATTCTTCGTACTTTTGGCCGGTCCAGCCCGCGCCGACCACGAGGTCTGTGTACGTCTCGGGACTGAGCAGCGTGAGTGCGACGTTCACGGCTGTTTCGAGGTCGACGGTTGGCGCTTTTTCGACGATGCCGACCATCAGATGTTCCTGCACCGTGCGTCGCTGAGTGCGGTTGATTTGCCAAAGGCGGGCGGCGTCCTCGTCCGCGGAAGCAGCGGCCCGCAGGGCCAACAGGATGTCCGCGGTACGCTCCAGAATGAGCCGTCCGTGGTGAACCTGAATCCGGAGTTGCCCGAGTGGATGTGGGGCGCCCAGTGCCGCCGCCACCCACGGACGGTCGAGAGTTGCCGTCTTTTCCTCGTCGCCCGCAACGGCCACGTCGAGCAGTGCTGACAGCACGCTCGGCTTGTTGCCGAACACAAAATAGACACTCTGCACCGACACGCCCGCCGCCGCGGCAAGCTGTTTGATCGTGGCGGCCGCGTAGCCGGGATCGACAAAAACTTCACGCGCTGCCTCGATGATCTTGCGCCGCGCCGACGTGTCTTCCCGAAGTACCTCAGTCATGATTAGAGTCTAACTCTAGAGTCGAACTCTAGCGACTCGGGAGGCGAAATAATGACGAAGGTTCTTGTACTCGGTGGCTACGGTGCCGTCGGGATTCCCCTGATGAAACAACTCGCGAAGGTCCCCGAAATCTCCGCGTACTCTGCCGGGCGTGATCGTGCCCGCGCGGACGTCGTCGTTGATCTTAAAGAACCAGGCGCGTATTCGGCTGCGGTTCGAGACTTCGATGTCGTGGTGAATGCCTCGGGTTTCGAGGATGTTCGCCTGGCAGAAGAAGCGGTACGCGGTGGGGCGGCATTCGTCGACATCACGGCAACCTCGAGCTACTGCGAAGAACTGGAAGCGGTCGACGGCCCAGTTCTGATGGGCGTCGGATTGGCACCGGGATTGACCAGTGTCCTTGCCGCCGAAGCGCATCGACTCGGCGACGGACCCGTGGACATCGTGATCGGCCTCGGCGGCGGAGAACTACACGGACCGGCCGCGACGGCGTGGACGTACGGGATGTTGGGAACGAGGTTTCCCGATCCCGACGGGCGATCGATCCGGAACTACGCCGGGCTGAAGACGTTTCGGATGCCGGCGGACGCGACCGGCTACCGCACCGGTCCTGCTGTGCGGGCCGATTTTTCGGACCAACATGCCCTGACGCGCGACCTTGGCGTACCGGTGCGGACGTACCTGCGATTGGACACGTCCACAGCGACACTCGGGCTTGCAGCCATGACGTGGGCGCCCGCCCTCCAGAAGGTTGTGCCGAAGAAGCTGTGGGGTTCGGATCGTTGGGTTGCGATGGCCCGAACGGATACCGTTCCGGCGCTGTGGGTTTCGGGGCGTAGCCAGTCGGCCGCGACGGCAACCATCGCCGCGCGTGCCGTGCAGGTGATTCGAGACCGTGCAATCTCGAAGCCGACGTGGTTTCACGCGGTGGAGACCGCAGAGTCGTTACAACTGGCAGTTCCGGAACTGTCAGTGCGGCAATGGGATGGTGCGAATTGGATGTCCGGCAAGACTGTCGACTAGTCGTGGTGATCCGAGAAACGGCAATCCGGCGGCCGCATTGGTGAGACAACCGGGTACGACGGCGCGGACGACATGCAAGCCAGCGCGGAGAACATCAGCAGTGGTGAGGTCGACCCATGCCGGCCTGAAACCCGAGCCTGTCAGTGCGCTTTCGGTGTCGATGGGTGACGTCAGAGAGTCGAGGTCCACCTCGCCGACGACGGCACCTGCCAGCTCACTCTCGAATCGTGCTTGGATCTCCGGGTCCAGGTGGAGCTGCAAGTGGCACCCGTAATCCATCACGTCGGCAAAGTCCGATCGGTAGGCGCCTGCATAGCTTCGGTCAGCTCGCCACGGCGCAAGCGGGCTGGTCGGGGAGGCCGCGGCTCGACCGATGCCGCTCTCCGGGTTGTCGTAGTCGGCGGAAAGCAGTTGCAGCTGAAGCGCTTCGCCGAGCGACTTGAAAGCAGCCGTCTGCGCTTCTTCGTGGCAGGCGGTACCCATGGTCGAGTATCCGGTGAGTCGGTCGTGGACGAGGGCGCCGAGCACCGGGATGCCGAAATCGCTGTCGAATGACAACCACCTGGTCGAGAGGCTGCCGTGATTGCCCAGGCGGCGAAGCACCTCGGGGATGCCGGTGACTATCCGAACGCCGCGTCTTCCGGTCCAGGAAAGCGTCATCGCGTCGCGCTCGACTATCTCGCGCAATGCATTCCGTATCGCGAATTCCGTCGTGGGACCGGCAGCGAGACCCGCCTGCGCTACTGGAGAGATCGCCGGACCCGTCCGGGCGACGAAATGAGGATACGAACCCCAGACGAGTTCGGCCGGTACCCAGATATCCGAACCCGTGATCAGGTCGACTCCGCGAGTCCAGTCCAACTCGAGATCGTCGGTTGGTTCGACGAACGGGAACTGTGGCCGCGCGTACTGGGCGGCGTCGAAACGCGCGAGTTGTGACAGGTCGATGCTTGCTCCGATCAATGCATCGGCCGACCCGCGGACGATCGGTTTGGCGACGATGTTCCCGCAATATCGTTCCACCGCTTCGCCTATCGCAGCTGCGGTAGGCCGCGCACGGTCACCCAGATCGAAGCAATATCCGGCGCCCGCCGAGTCGCTGGACCAGGGTGAGAAGCGTGCCGAGTCGGAGGCATACGAGTGAATCAGCTTGAACTCCGGCGGAAAGTGCTGGGGAACAACGGCGTCGACCAACTCTCGAATGATCCCAGTTCGGCGGTCGACGAGCAAAGACCTCATGCGAGAGGGACCGGCAGATGCAGATGGGTGGTCGATGCGCTGGTCAATCTGCTACCTCCAAGAAGGGGAAAAGCTGCCGGCGCATTGTTGTAGAGGCCGGGAGACAGGACGCGGACGACGTGCAACCCGGCAATCGAGATGTCGCGGGTGGTGAGATCGACGGAAATCGGTTGGTACCCTCGAGACGTCAGAAGGGCTACCAGAGAAGCAAGATTCACAGGATCTTCGTCGGGAATCTCTGATACCGAGCGTGTTTCGGTGTAATCGAAGAGATGCTCTTCCGCTGCCCCAGCCATCACGGGGTCGAGATACAGCTGGGCGACGGTCGGCAGATCGACGACGTCCTTCCACTGCGCATCGAACTCGTCCCGGTAACGACGGTCGGCCCGAAAGGGTTTGTACAGGTGCGCCGGCAGCGTTCCGTCCGCCACGCTGCGCCAGGTCGGCCCGTCGGGGTCGGCGAGGTCGATCGTGATGGCAAGTACGGCGTACGCCTCGACAAGGGCCTTCGAGACTGCCGCCTCCACCGTTGGTCGACAAGCTGTGCCCAGCGCGACCAATCCACGTCGGTCATCCCGGATCCACACTGCGGCGACGGGAATGCCGAAGGGGGAGGGGAGCAGAAGCACTCGAACGCTCCGAGTGTCGCTCTCCAGATCCCCGAGTTGGCGGTGCACAGGTAACCGCTCCCAGTCGGCGAGTTCGATTGCCGGCTGTGACCGGTCCCCGCACCACCACAGTGCGGTGGCATCGCGTTCGAGAAGTTCCAGCAGAGCTGACATCTCGGCCTCGGCGCGTGAGCGTCCCGCGGCGATTCCGGCGTACTGCAACGACGCGATCGGTGGTTCGCCGCGACGGGTGCCGGTGTAGTACCCGAGATAGGTCAGGGCGGCTGGCACATAGGTGGGCACTTTTTCGTCCATGGTGTGACCCAGCGCCCAGCGGATTTCCAGAGCCGATGTGAAGGGAACAAAGGGGAATCCGGGAAGGCGGTACTGGTCCTCGCTGTACAACGCAAATTTCGCGGGATCGACGACCCGTGAGCCTGCCAGTTCCAGCGCTGACGCACTGCTGCGGATCAGATCTTCGGGGACTACGTTGCCGCAATATCTTTCGACAGCCTCACCGGTTGCAGCACCGCGAGCTGCTGCGTCGTCGCGTATCGAAGCCCCGAATCCGTAAGGGTCCGCGCGAAACAGTGAACCGCTGCCGCCGAAGTTTCTGGTGTCGGCCACCCTCGCGGCCCAACCGACCCAGCCTGTCGGCATGTCCGAGCGAATGTGTGGTTCCAGTGAGGTCAGCACGCCGCTTCGGGCGTCGACCAGCAAGTCATCCACCGGCAGTTCCTCCGAGTATGGGCAGGGTCAACGACCCGGAAAATGATTGGTGCAGTGCGGTACTGCGTGTTCCTCGATAGCGATCACCGTCTCCGAGATTGCGTGCGAGCCGTGGGAAGTCCGAGCCGGCGATCCGCAGCGTCAAGACATCACCCGCGCGCACAGTGTGGAGCACGGGATCGAGATCTATGGTCAACGTGCCGGAGCAAAGGCTGACGCCCGCGCCACGAGCGATCGATCTCGTGACTCGAGTGGGATCGACGACGCTCAGTTCGGCGATCCAATCGGCTTCGCCCTGGGGTGAATGCACTGTCAACTCCACCGAAGGCATTCCCGACAGCACACACTCGACCTCCATGTCGAAAGTCCAGACAACACAGTCGTTTCGGCCCTCGTCTGCGTGGTGCGTGAAGTTGAAAGGCGCCGTCCTCGGGTCTGGTTCGAGACGAATCCGGTTCGCACCCGTGACGTACGGTTCGGTCGACCATTCGCCGGCACCCCGGTCGAATACCCGATTGATGGTCACGGGCCGCGCCGAGAATATCGATTCCATCCACTCGACCTGAAGGCGGCCGAAACTTGTCTCGCCGACCCTTCCCGGGCGGAGGTCGTGCGCCCAGGGGCCCACGATCAAACTCTGCGGCCCGCGCCACACGGATGCGAAGTGCCGCAGTGTCTCCCGAATCATCGCATCGTCCCAACCGCCGATGTGCAGCCCGGCGACGTCGAGTTCGGAGAGTTCGTCCGCGGACACCAGATCATCGCCACCGAAGTCTTCGCGCTCGCGAGCGCGACGGATCGGCGTCAACCAGCCCGGTGAATCGGAGGTCAGGCCAACATCCTCGATCATCGACTGCACCGGGAGATGTTCCAGCAAAGACGAATCCGAGCGCATCAGGGCAGGGATGAAACCCTCACGAGAGGAAGACGAATCTCCGTGCTCGCCCCACCACGCCAGATGCTCGGCGAGGAGAAGTATCCCCGAGGGATCACGTTTGACGCGGTCGCTTCCGATGGTCGGCACTTTGGAGACGACGCCGCGAGCACGAAATGCCCGATCGGCGCCGTTGGTCTCGGCAGTAAACGCCCACGCAGTTCCGGCCGCATACGAAGCCCCGCTTGCGATGACGCACTCGGGTGTCCACGGCTGATCCTGCAGCCACTCGGCAAGGGCGGCGGCGTCCTCGCGCTCGTGAACGTAGGGTTCCCAAGATCCGGTGGAATCGTGCCGTCCACGTACGTCCTGACAGATGAAGGCAATTCCTCGTGATCGCCATTCGAGCCCCTCGGCCAGATGCCACCCGCGTCCGTACGGGGTTCGGATCACGATCAATCCTCGAGGTGAAGAATCTGGGAGAAGCACATCCGTAGCCAGCGAAGAGCCGTCTGCTGCCGGGATCTTCACTCCGAGTGAGATCACCGGAGCGTCGGCGAAGGTTCGAGAACGCCGCCTGGCAGTGGTAGCACGGGATGTCGAGTCATCATCAGGGTTCGTGGATTCATCCGGATCTGGTGGTGAAGGTGTGATTGCGGTGCGCCGTAAGAACTAGCCACGACGTCCGAACATGCAAGTGCACTGACCATTGCGGCTGTGGTGGGTGAAAGTCCAAGCGGACGACGTTCACTGTCGGCGAGGTGGTTCCACAGCGCCAGAAGGTGATCCGGTACGCGTGACGCGGCTAGCCGTCGACCGCAGACGTCCCGGTAGCTCGCGCTGTCGATGCCGTCGAAGAAGGGACCGATGCAGATCTCACCCAGCTCTGCGTGGACGCGTTGCCACGGAGTTCGGCTGTGGCGGCACCAGGTATCGAGTTCCGACCACGCGTCGTGAGGAGGAGCGTCGGCAACCGACAGTACGAGGTCCGAAGACGCAACGTCGTCTTCGATTGGCGCAGTGGTGGATACGACGTCGAGATCCGGAAGAGCCTTGGAGAGCAGAGCGATGCAGGCATCGGCAACGGGTCCGACCCCGTCCATCAGCACACGCTGTGGACCCGGAATCTCGGGCACTTGACCTGGAACAGCCAGCACGCCGCGAGAGGCGAGAGCGTCGGCGATCTCGATCGCTCCCGGGCCGAGCACCGAACCAGAGCGCCTGAGAAAGTTGTCGAGTTCCGCGAGGTCTTCGGCCGGCGCACCGATCGTGACTGCGTTCTCGTCCGGTGTCAGGTAATGCCAAACACCGTCCGGTGTCGGATACAGCTGGTGTCCGTCGGCGAGGGCGTACACGGATCTCCTTGTCGGTGCCCGCACCCGACGAGTCGGATGCGGGCGGGGTCATCGGCAGATCAGGCCGTCGAAACGGTCTGGATCAGGGAAGGTTTCAGCTCTGGAAGCTGAACGGGTTGTCGACGAGGGCGTTGGTGCCCACACCCTGCAGAGCGTGTGCGGACGTCGCCTCGGCAACCGGCTCGAAGGTGAACGGGTTGTCGACGAGGGCGTTGGTGCCGACGCCCTGGAGTGCATTGGCCGGAGCCGAGTTGGAGACGCTGTCGAACGAAATGTTGCTCATTGTCATCCCTTCCGTAATGGAAACCATTTCCATTACGATGCCACCGTACGAAAGATCGCCACGGAGAGCAACAGGTACAAGAGAGTGCATAGATGAGCGAGACCTCGACGACGGGATCCGCCGAAGCGCAACCACATGTGTTTCGGGACAGATCGTTTCGATTGTTCTTCACGGCTCGCACGATTGCCGTGGCCGGTGCGGCCGTCACCGGAGTGGCAATGCCGATTCTGGTGTTCGACATCAGCCGGTCTCCGTTTCTCACCTCGCTCGCGGCTGCGGGGACGGTTCTGCCGTACCTCGTGTTCGGCTTGTTCGCGGGCGCCGTGGCAGACCGAGTCAACCGGCGGACGGTCATCCTGTGTGCGCAGGCCGTTGCTGCTCTTGCCTTGGCGAGCATTCCGGCGGCGCAGGCGCTCGGTGTGTTGACGGCATGGCACGCGGTCGGCGTATCGATGTGCATCGGAACGTGTTTCGTGTGGTTCGATGCCGCAGCTTTCGGAGCCTTGCCTGCCCTGGTCGGTCGGCAGAGAATACCGGCCGCCAACAGTGCGCTGTGGACTTCCAGCACGCTCGTCGATGTTGCCTTTCCGGCTATTGCCGGAGTGCTCGTGGCGTCGATCGGCCCGGCCTACGCATTGGGTGCCGATGCACTGGCCTACGTATTGGCCGGGCTGGCCATGGCGTCGATCGGAGCCTCGTTCTCGAGTATTCCTGCGGCGCCGAAGAAGTCGGAACCCGGAATTGCGCGTGACATACGCGAAGGCCTCAGCTTCCTCTGGCAGTCTCCGCTCCTGCGAGCCTTGACCGGCGTCGGCTTCGTCAATTCGCTGACGCAGGGTGCTGTCACGGCGCTCCTGGTGGTGTACGCGTCCGGGAGGCTGGGGATTTCGACGTCGAGTCCGATGATCGGGGCCGTGTGGACAGCAGTCTCCGTGGGTGGCGTGGTCGGCGCAGTCTTGCTCCCACGCCTACCGGCGCAATGGCCGGTCGGCGCGATCACTGTCGGTGCGTTGACCATCGCCCCGGTGGTGCTGTTCGTCGTTGCGACAACCAGCAACACCGCCGCAGCGATCACCGCTCTGACCGTCTACTCCGGCTGTGCGACTGTCACCATCCTCAACGGCATCGGTGCACGTCAGCGTCTGACTCCGGATCGTCTACAGGGGCGCGTGAACACCACGGCGAGGATGGTCGCCTGGGGTGGTTCGCCGGTGGGTGCCTTGATTGCCGGGGCAATTGCAGGACGTTGGGATATCGGCACCGCCTACCTCGTTGCGTGCAGCTTTGCGCTGGTCGGGGCACTCTTCGCGTGGGTGAGCGCCCTGCGGACCGATCCTTGTCCGCACAGATGAGCATGTCACTATTAATGAAAACGACTGTCGTTATGGTTAGATCCACCTGTTCATGCCTGTGAACCCCACCTCTTCAGGAGTGCGATGACGCTGACCAGCGAAGCAGTACCTGATGCCCCGTCGCGTGCGCATCCCGTCGGCGACCGCGGATACGTCCCGTTTCTGTTGGCCACGGCCGTGGTCCTTGCCACCGTCTCTACCGTCGCGGTGTGGTCGGGCGCTGCGTCGCTGTCCTTCGCCGACGTATTCGCGGTGTTGTACGCGCACGTCGGTGGACCGCCGGTCGACCCGCTGCTCGATCGGATCGTGTGGGGACTGCGGGTCCCGCGCATTCTGATCGCGGCACTGGCAGGTGCCGGATTATCACTGGCCGGCGCGGTACTGCAAGCGTTGGTGCGCAATCCGATTGCCGATCCGTACATCTTGGGTGTCGGTTCGGGAGCGTCCTTCGGCGCAGTGCTGATCATGACGACGGGCATCGGAACCGGTCTGTCGATCGGTGTTCCGGTGGCAGCCTTCCTGGGGGCCATGGTTTCCCTGATCGCGGTTCTCGTACTGGGTCGGCGCGAGGGAATGCTTGTCCCGCTGCGCATGGTCTTGGCCGGAGTTGCCATCGGCTATCTGCTTTCGGCTGCAACAAGTTTTGTGCAGTTGCGCGCCGATCCGAGTCAGCTTTCGGGAGTGCTCTTCTGGTTACTCGGTTCGGTGAGCGGGGCAGGTTGGTCGGATCTCGGTGTGCCCGCCGCGGTGATCACCGTCTGTGCGGCAGTGCTGTTGACGCAGTCTCGCCAACTCAACGCGCTGGCTATGGGAGACGAGAGCGCGCAATCGGTGGGCGTCGACGTGCGCCGTACCAGGTTGCTACTACTGGTGATCGCGTCGTTGCTGACCGCGGTTGTTGTATCCGTTGCCGGCGGAATCGGTTTCGTGGGGCTTCTCGTGCCGCACGCCGTACGACTCCTCGTCGGATCCGACCACCGCAAGCTGCTGCCGGCAACCGCGCTGGTCGGTGCAACCTTCCTGGTGATCGTCGATCTTGCGGCTCGGATGTTGGATGCGCCCAACGAATTGCCGCTCGGAATCATCACCGCCGGATTGGGTGCTCCGTTCTTCCTCTGGTTACTTCGACGCGACGGAGGTGCGCAGTCATGAGATTGTCGGCCAGCGGGATTCACGTCGTTCGAGGTGGGCGTCTGGTGGTTTCCGGCGTAGATCTCGAAGCGCCCGAGGGGAGCGTGGTCGGACTCGTCGGGCCGAACGGCAGTGGAAAGTCCTCCCTCCTGCGCGCGTTGTACCGCTCGATGAAGCCGAGAAGCGGAATCGTGAAGGTCGACGAAGTGAACGTGTGGGACGATCTCTCGCCACGATCCGCAGCACGCATCATCGGTGTTGTGGGGCAGGAGCATTCATCCGACTTCTCGTTCAGCGTCCGCGAGGTGGTGGCGACGGGCCGGACGCCGCATCACAGCGCATTCTCTCGACTCGGTGAAATCGACCGGGACATCGTCAGTGCCGCCCTGGCGCGAACCGGTATGCACGGCTTCGGATCACGACTCTTCGCCGAACTGTCCGGCGGAGAAAAGCAGCGTGTGATGTTGGCCCGGGCGATCGCTCAACAACCTTCGGTGCTGGTCTTGGACGAGCCCACCAACCACCTCGACATCCGAGCTCAACTCGAATTGATGGAATTGGTCGCCGAACTCGGTACTACGACGATTGTCGCGATCCATGAACTCGCTTTGGCCGCAGCGTATTGCGACTACGTCTGTCTGCTCTCCGGCGGGGTAGTTGTCGCGACAGGACCAACGGCTGAGGTCCTCACCGAGGACCTGCTGTCCGAAGTATTCGGGGTTCAGGTGCATCTCGGCACTCACCCCTTGACCGGGCGTCCCTTGCTCTCGTTCGCCCCTCCGCTCCTACACACGAAAGAAGCAGTGTCTTGAAATCCTCGATACGTACTGCCGCGCTGTTGTGCTCGGCCGTTACTGCCACTGCGGTACTGACCGCATGCGGAAACTCCACGGCGGATTCGGCGGCGTCGTCGTCCGAGAAGATTTCCGTCACCAATTGTGACCGCGAGGTCACGTTGCCCAAGACGGCGGAGCGGATTGTCTCGCTGTATCCGTCGATGACGGAGCTTCTGATTCAACTCGGTGCCGCCGACCGCATTGTCGGACAATCGAATACCGATCTCTCTCCTCCCAGCCCCGAACTCGCGGATCAGTTCGCGGCCGTGCCGGTACTGAGCACCGGAGTTCCCGCGAAAGAAGCATTGCTCGACGCCCGTCCGGATCTGATCGTCTCCGACGGGGAATACTGGTTCGACGGTGACCGACTGCAGAGCATGGACGAATTGCGTGACCTCGGCATCCCGATCTTCGTGAACAGCGGCTATTGCCACAAGGCGGTCACCGAGGGGCGGATCGACGACGTCTGGTCCGACATCGACGGTCTCGGTGCCCTGACCGGAACAAGTGACGAAGCAGCAACACTTCTGGCAGATGGCAAGAAGTCGCTCGCAGCAACCGAGGCATCCGTGGCCGGGAAGGAGCCGGTTGCCACTGTGATGGTTCAGGTTTCGGAGGGGCAGTCCTACGCTCTGGCGAGGGGCCTCTACAGCAGCGTGCTCGAGGCGGCCGGGGGAAAGAACCTCTACGAGAGCGACCTTCCGGATGGGAAGTACTTCGGCCAGGTAGCCACCGAATCGATACTCGCGAAGTCGCCGCAGGCAATTCTTGTCGTTTACTCCACCGAGTCGGCTCGGGAATCCACACTCGAGGCTGCCCGCACGGCATTTGCCGGGACGCCTGCCGCGACGTCGAATGCGATCTTTGCCGTTCCGGAGGCGTGGTTCGCCGGTGAATTGGTGTCGATCGACGGAGCTGCCGAGGTATCTCGCCTGCTGCACCCGGGTTCGTGAGGTCTTGACCGCCCTCGAGCGGGTCGAGGCCGTCGTATCGCTGCATGCTGCGCTTGACCGGACGGTGGCTCCGTCGGAGCTACCGTTCGACGAGGGCGCACTGCCCCCGGTGACGCCTGAGTTCGTTGAATTACCGGCGCCGACGCCACTGCCGGCCCAGGACTTTCCGGATATCTTGCAGGCACGACGGAGCCACTACAACCCAGCGCAAGATGCTTTGGGAATCGATGAACTTTCAAATGTGCTGCACCACAGTCTGGTCAGCAGCCCGACGGCCGGTGGGATGCGCGAACTGACGCTGTCGTTTGTTGTCAGCCATCCCGGACCCTCGCTTGGAGCCGGGGTGTACCGGTACATCCAGGAAGGCCGTGCTGAGGCCGTTCGGCCGGGTGACGTACAAGGAAACCTTCGAGCGAGCCTTCTCCAGCCCGAGTTCGTCGACGTGTTCCCGGTTCTTCTGTTTGTGGTCGCCGACGTGGAAGCGCCGCTCGAGAAGTACGCGATGCGGCACTACCGCACGATGCACGTGGATGCCGGTGTGCTGGTTCAGAATCTGTACCTTGTGACCGAGGCGATGGGACTTGTGGGCTGCGCCATCGCAGGATTCACGGATGCCCGAGTGGCATCTCTGTTGAATCTCGCGACGACGCAGCTTCCCGTCATGGCTTTTGCACTCGGGCGGCCCAGCTAGTTCAGGCGAGGATGCGCGCCTTCTGGGTCTCGAACTCGGCCTCCGTCAATACGCCGGCATTCTTGAGTTCGCCCAGCTTGGTGAGCTGTTCGAGCTTCGCATCCATCGACATTTCCGATTCTGCCGGAGGTGCCTGCGGCGGGAGGGGCGGTAGATCGGGAATCGGCGGCACCGGCTGGACCTGCGCTGCGCGGGCCTGATCTTCGGCAGCCCAACGGGTCCGCTGACGGCGCTGAACATTGCCGTGAATGGAGCTTGCGACGGCTACCCGGCCGGCTCGCCTCAAGAAACTCATGCGTCCTTCTCCGTGGTATCCGGTGCGGTGTTGTCCAGTGCAGCAGCCAGTTCGTCCACGCTCAGGTGACCTTCGGTGACAACCTTTGCGCCGCTGCGGGTCCAGGCCTCGATGACCGGCAGTATTGCCAGTTCCTCGTAGACGAGTACGGCGGCAACACTTCCGGCAGCCAACTCTTCACCAACGGCAGCGATGTCGCCGGCGTCGAGCAGTCCGGAGGCAGCGCCGTCGAACTGCGCCAGATCGAAATCTGCGAGTTCGAAGGTGGACGCGGGTACGACGGATACCGATCCGTCGGCGGCTTTGGTGACGAACTCGAGGTCGAGGATGCGGATCACTCCGGAGTCGACGAGAGTGAGCAGCTGCTCGAATCCCGCGGAGGTCGGTGCACCGCTGGGAAACTCGACGGCAACGTATTCGATCGGACCGAATTGGTCTTGGTTGGACATCGGTTACTTCTTGCCCTTCGTGGGTTGCGGTTCGTCCAGAGCAGGTACTTCGTTGGGCATGCGCCCGGCCGGAATGATGGCGAGCAGAGAGAGCCCGGCGAGTACGAGCAGCGAGGTTCGCAGTGCGCGCAGGCGCGCTTCGGTGTTGATCCGGATGGCTTCGTCGATCTGTGCCTGTGTCGCGGAGGTGTTTTCGAGCGTCACGACGAGTTGATCGTTGGGGACGAAGTTGACCTGGTCGAGATTGATCCCTGACTCGACCTTGAGCGATGCCGGGATGGTGGGGTTGTCGATCAGCTGCGAGCTGACGAGGGTACCGAGGATTCCGACGGCGAACACGCTGGCCACCGCGATGCCGACGCTCCCGGACATGTTGTGTACCAGTCCTCGCCAGGCGCCGACGTCACCGGCCAGTTCCTTGGGAGCTGCGGTGAGGAGGGTGTTGAACACCAGCGCAACGATGGCGCCCTGCCCGAGGCCGAGGGTGATAAGGCCGATGACAACAAAGATCTGATGCCAGTCACCACGAATGGTGAAGGCCAACAGTATGAGTCCAGCGGCAACAACGACGAACCCGGCTCGTGCGATCAGACGCGGGGAGTACGTCTTGTACAGGCGCGCGACGACGGTGCTCGCGATGAAGATCGAGAGTGTGTACGGGATGATCGAGAATGACGTCTGCAAGCTGCTGCGGCCCTGGATGATCTGCATGTACAGCGGAATGAGGAAGTTGGCCGCGGTTCCCACGAACATCATCGTCGCCATGCAGATCGTGGTGGCGCGCTCGGCGCCGGTCTTGAGGACGTCGAGATTGAAGAGCTGAGGCTTGTTCTGCGCCTTGCGGCTTCGCGTCCACTGGAAGAATCCCTGCGCGCAGATGGTGCCGAGGACTATCAGGATGGCCGCGGGTGAAACACCGATGACCGAGAACGGCGCAGCGTCGGTGGCCAGGATGACGCCCCACGAGTTCAGGCCGCTGAAACCGAAGCTGAGCAGGATGACGGCAACGGCAGCCAGTGCGGCGCCGGCCCAATCGATGGTGATGTCCTTCTGCGGGGGAACAGGTTTGACACGGAAACTCAGGACCAGGTTGACCACGGCGAGCGCCACGACGAGGGCGAAGGAGTAACGCCACCCGATGGTCGTCGCGAAGGAACCGGCGATGAGTAGTGCCAGCACACCGGCTGCGGGGATTGCTGCTGCCAGGTAACCGATGGCCTTTGCCTGCTGATCGCCATTGAAGTTCGTGGCGATGAAAACCGTCAACGCGGGGGCGATGAGAGCGATCACGGCGCCGGACGCGGCTTGCGCCACGAACAGCATTGCCGGGCTCTGGCTCAGAGCGACCGCAGCCATCGCGAGACCGTGAATCGCGACGGCAATCTGGAAGACCAAACGCGTCCCGTAGCGGGCGCCGATCTTGGCGCCCAGCAGAATGAAGGCAGCCATGGCAAAGGTGCCTGCGGTGATCGCGGTGCCGACACTTGTTGCAGGAGTGTCGAGATCGGTGGTGATTCCGGCCATCGAGACGGTAAGCGCATTGACGGCGAACGACGCCTGAATCTGCGTGAGGACCACCACGATCAGTGGTAGCCAGGAGGCGGTGGTTACGGCGGCCGACGTATCGGCTGCGCCAGGCTTTACGGACATCATGGGTCACGCCTTCCTCGACACTGCGTGTACTCGCGGCGTGCCCGGATCAGCCACGCACGGTTACATTAGCCGGAATTGTGCTGAATGGTCGCCTGCAAGTGGTTGGTTTCTTCGCGGTAGACCACCATCTCCCGTTGCAAGGCGCGCCGGAAGCGTGGTTGCTCGGCCAGGAGTACGGCCAGGACGGTCAGCAACAGCCACGTCGCGGCCGCGCTCGCGAGGAGCAACAGGACCGGAATCCACGGCCCACCCATTTGTTCGAGCATCGTCGTCTTGGCCCAGACTCGCCAGTAGAGCATCAGATTGACGATCAGTCCGACACCGTACGAGATGACGAAGGACAGCAGGAACTGCTTCCATGTGCCGTCGTGGCGCCTCGCCGTCATCGGTTCGGCCCGCAGCGGCAAGGCCACGGACATCACGTTGGCGACACCGAGCCACAGCAGGATCATGGTCAGTACCTGACCGCACGCCTTCACCAGATCAGCACTGCTTCCGGAGCGCCACGCGAGGATGGCACTGAGCAAGAACCCGGCGCTGCCGACGAGAAGCAGCATCATCGTATTCTTCGCGACGAGGACGTGCCAGAGCCTGGTTCCGCCGGACAAAGCAGCACGGACGCGGCCGGCGTCGAAGCTGAGCGCATTGGTGCACACGACGCTTCCGACCACACCCGAGAGTGCGTACAGCGCAAGGTAAGGCAGTCGATCTTCCTTGGCGTCCCACTGGAAGAGGCGAATGAATGCCAGGTACCCCAAGCCCATGCCGAGGCTCAGCCCCAGTCGAAAAGCGATCGACCGAGGCTTGCCACTCACGACGTGCCGTGCTTCCTCACGGATCCGGGAGCCGAGACCCTGCACGTGCCGGACGACGGGGTTGCCCGAGTTCAGCGGGACGTAACCGCGAATCGCGGCGGCGACGGTATCGGTATCTCCGGCATCGAGCGCGGCGACGCGTGCTTCGAGAACCGCAAGGTGGGCGGCGCGCAAGGCTATCCGCGCGGTGGTCACCGCGGCGACGGCGTCGGCCTCGGCCTGCGCGGCGGTGCTGATGCCGGCGTCGGCGGGCAGTGGCGGCTGCAACGTCGTGATCAGTTCGAGTTGGCGAGCCATGTGCGGCGACGGCGACAACCCGCTGTACGACGGTCGGCTCAGCGCTGATCGTTCGTCGTCGAGCGAATCACGGACGGACGCGGCGGCCTTGCGGACGGCTGCCGGGTTGTGCCAGCGCACCGACCGGGCATCACGCTCGGCGGCGACGGCCCGGGATGCAACCTCGGTCAGATCCTCCACCGCTGTCAATGTCTGCTCCACTCGGTTTAGGTTGGTTTCATGACCACCAACTCGGAAAAGGAAGATCTTCAGCGGTACCTGCAGGCAGCACGTGACGCGCTCGTCTGGAAGCTCGACGGGCTGTCGGAGTATGACATTCGGCGTCCGATGACCCGGACAGGGACCAACTTGTTGGGACTGGTCAAACACATGATCGGCGTCGAGCTCGGGTATTTCGGTCCGACGTTCGGCCGTCGGGTTCCCGATCTACCGGCGTGGTTGCGTTCGGAGGAACTCAACGTCGACATGTGGGCCCGCGCCGATGAGTCCAGTGCCGACATCGTCGAAACCTATCGCCGCACCTGGGCTTTCGCCGACGCCACGATCGAGCAGCACGATCTGGATGCCCCCGGCTTCGTGAAGCACTGGCCGGAGGATCGTCGCGACGTCACATTGCACCGGATACTCGTTCACGTTGTCACCGAGATCCATCGGCACGCCGGCCACGCGGACATCGTGCGGGAGCTGATCGACGGCGCTGCTGGGATGAAGGCGGGCGACAACAATCTGGCTCCCGGTGATGAGGCGTGGTGGGCCGAGTACAACGACCGTCTGGAGACGGCGGCACGCGAGGCCCACCACGCCTGAACTACTCGAATACCGCTGCCGCACCGATCACCACGACGACGATCGCCGGGCCGACCATGTCGCCGGCCCCACGGGTGATCCGGGAGACGATTTTCTTCTCGCCCATCTTCGCGACTGAGCCGACGAGAACGGCGGCGAGGATGCCGCAATTCTTGACATTGACGTCAACGTCAACACACACTGTGACGGTGACCACCAGCGAAACGCAGGAGCGAGCGCGGACAGCCCGCAAGCTCGGGGACGGTCCACGTCGGGCCGGCCTGCTCGACACCGCTGCCATCTGTTTCGGCGAACTCGGATACGACGCCGTGACCGTCGAGACCATCACCACCAGGGCCGATGTGTCCCGAGCGACCTTCTACGCGTACTTCTCGTCGAAGGACGAGGTCTTTCGTGCCGTCGCCGAAATGATGTGCCGACGGTTTCTCGACGCCCAGCACATGGAGGGGCCAGCGGCCGAGGATCTACGCGAAGTTCTCAGAACGACCACGTCGGCGTTCATCACGGCCGTGTACACCTACGGGGACCTGCTCGCGGTGATCGAGCACCGGGCGCGGGTGGATTCCGAGGTCGAGCGCAGTTGGTCAGCAGTTCGCGAAAAGCTCGTGAGCCGCTACGTACGCTTCGTCGAACGTATTCGACAGGTTCACGATGTAGATCCCTGCGTTTCGCCCCCGGTGCTCGTTCAGATGATCTCG
This sequence comes from Rhodococcus sp. DN22, assembly GCF_036669995.1. Taxonomy (NCBI): domain Bacteria; kingdom Bacillati; phylum Actinomycetota; class Actinomycetes; order Mycobacteriales; family Nocardiaceae; genus Rhodococcus; species Rhodococcus sp. DN22. Next base: position 155,085 of record NZ_CP133326.1, read on the forward strand.
GACGCACAGATGGCCGGTGGAGCACGACTGAGTAAGGCGAGTGTCGAAGAGCAGAACCAGTTCATTGCAGATATGACGACGATGTCCGAACGGTTGATCGGGTTCGAAGAGTCGAAATAGATTTCTTTTACGAATGGAGTGATCGGTGGCAGAACAAGACGTGCTCGAAGCGGCTCTGGCGGAAATCACTGCGCTGCAGCAGGCGCATTGGCCCGCCGGGATTCCCCGCGCCGTCGAGTATCCGCTCGAAGGCGGGGGACTTGTCGACTACTTGCGGCATTGGGCGCTCGAGCGGCCGGATACTCCCGCAATCGTCTTTTACGGCCGCGTCATCACGTACGCCGAGTACGACGAGCTTTCGGATCGTTTTGCCGGATGGCTGCTTTCACTCGGAGTCGAACGAGGTGATCGTGTCGGCGTTCACCTGGTCAACTGCCCGCAGTTCCACATCGCGATGCTCGGCATTCTCAAGGTCGGTGCGGTTCACGTGCCCATCAATCCGCTCTTCCGTGAACACGAATTGATTCACGAACTCAACGATGCCGGCGTCAAGGTCCTACTGACGCAGAACACTTTCTCGAAGCTGGTGAAGAAGGTTCGCTCACAGACTTCACTCGAACACGTCGCGAAGACCGCAGTATCGGACATGCTGACTGCGATCCCCACCGTCGAACTGCCCTTCGAGGTCGACGATCCGCGCCTGAGCGACTGGCAGTCGATCATCACCAGTGAGCGGGCGACTCCCGTTGCCACCGAGCTCGATTCCCTCGCCGCCCTGAACTACACGGGCGGAACGACGGGAATGCCCAAGGGCTGTGAGCACACTCAGCGCCACATGGTTTACACCGCGGCCACCGCGACGCTTGCCGGTGGTGACCAGGTGGGCGCCAATCCGCCGGTATCTCTGGTGTTTCTGCCGATCTTCTGGATCGCGGGTGAGGACTTCGGCATTCTGGTTCCGCTCGTCAACGGCGGAACCGTTGTCCTGCTGAATCGTTGGGATGCGGAGACCACGCTCGACGCGGTCGAGACCTACGGTGTGACCTCGCTGGTCGGAACCGTCGACAATTACGTCGAACTGATGGACACATCAGGGTTCTCGGAGCGAAATCTCTCGACACTCCAGAACGCCATGGCGGTCTCGTTTGTTCTCAAACTCGATCCGGCCACGCGCCAGCGGTGGCGCGAGGCTACCGGCGGTGTTCTGCGCGAAGCGAGCTACGGCATGACCGAAACCCACACCGCGGACACGATCACTCTCGGTTTCCAGGACGGCGACTACGACCTGAAAAGCGAGCCGGTGTTCTGCGGAATTCCGGTGCCCGGTACCGACGTTCTGATCGTCGATCACGACGGCAGGCCGGTTCCCGTCGGTGAGCACGGACAGATCATCGTGCGCAGTCCGTCGATCCTTTCCGCGTACTACCGCAACGAGGCTGCCACCGCCGACGCCATCCGTGACGGCTGGTTGCAGACCGGCGATGTCGGAAAGTTCAGTGAGCGTGGTGGTTTGCACTACCTGGCGCGAAACAAGGAAATGATCAAGACCAACGGCATGAGTGTTTTCCCCTCCGAGGTGGAAGCGCTGCTCATGCTGCACCCGGCGATCGAAAAGGCTGCGGTGGTACCGAAACCGGACCCGGACAAGGGGCAGGTGGCTTTTGCGTTTGTCCAGCTGGTCGAGGGTTCCGACACCGCGGCCGACGAGATCGTCTCGTGGGCCAAGGAGAACATGGCTACGTACAAGGTGCCCGAAGTGGAAGTGCTCGAGGCGCTTCCGATGACTGCAACAGGAAAGGTGCGCAAGGGCGATCTGTTCGAGCGCACTCAGGGGGAAAAGTGAGACTGCTGATTGCGAACCGCGGCGAAATTGCGCTGCGGATCATTCGAACTGCCCGTGAACTCGGGATCGAGACGGTGTCGGTGTACGCCGAGGACGACGCGTCCAGTCCGCACGTCGCGGCGGCCACGGAGTCGGTGCCGCTCGGAGCGTCGGGCGCATCCGCGTACCTGGATCAGAGCACATTGCTGAAGATCGCGGCCGAAACGGGCGCCACGCACGTGCACCCGGGTTACGGATTCCTCAGTGAGAATGCCGAATTCGCGCAGGCGTGTACCGAGGCGGGCATCGTCTTCGTCGGCCCGGGCGCCCAGGTTCTCCGGACTTTCGGCGACAAGGCCAGCGCCCGCACTGCGGCGGTCGACTCCGGCGTACCGGTCCTGCCGTCGACATCGGCGAACGCCGACCTCGACGAGGTGCGTGAATTCTTCGAGCGCAACTCCCGCGGCATCATGATCAAGGCGCTCAGCGGCGGCGGTGGCCGCGGCATGCGCGCGGTGCGCGACCCGAAAGCGCTCGACGACGCGTACCGTGTGTGTGCGGCCGAAGCCCAGTCGGGATTCGGCAGTTCGGCACTGTTCGCCGAGGTACTCAGTGAGCACGCTCGGCACATCGAAGTGCAGATCGTGGCGGCGCCGGGGCAGGGCGGAACCCACGCGATCGCTCTGGGTGACCGTGATTGCAGCGTCCAACGTCGGCATCAGAAGTTGATCGAGGTTGCGCCCGCGCAGGGGCTGTCGGGGGCCCTGCGCGAGCGTCTTCACGCTGCGGCCGCGCGGCTGTGCGCCGAGGTCGGCTACCGAGGCATCGCGACGGTCGAGTTCCTGGTCGAGGAACGCGGATTCGTCTTCCTCGAAGTCAATCCACGAATTCAGGTGGAGCACACGGTGACCGAAGAGGTCACCGGAATCGACCTCGTCGCCGTGCAGCTCGCGATCGCGGACGGAGTTCCGTTCGAGAACCTGGACCTGCCAACAGGGATCACCGCTTTCGAGAAGGCCTCGGAGACAGTCGGATCCGTGGCAAACGCTTCGGGGATTGCGATACAGGCCCGCGTCAACATGGAAACCATGACGCCGGACGGCAATGCGCTGCCGTCCTCCGGCACGCTCGACAACTTCACTCCTCCGGGCGGACCCGGCGTGCGAGTGGACACCTTCGGTACGGTCGGACTCTCGCCGAGTGCGCGTTACGATTCGCTGCTGGCGAAGGTCGTCACCCACACGCGTCGATCGGATTTTCCTGCCGCTGTGCGCAAGTCGATTGCTGCTCTGAGTGAGTTCACCATCGACGGCGTGGCGACCAACCTCGAATTCCTGCAGGCAATACTGTCGGACAAGGACTTCCGCGACGGCCTGGTCGACGTCGACTGGTTGGGTTCTCGATTGGCGGACCTCGTTCCCGAAGCGGGCCCACAAACACCCTCCGCGAGTGTGGACATCGCGCCGGACGAGGACGTGGTCCGTGCACAGATGGCGGGAATCGTCGTCGAACTTGCCGCAGTCGGTGACGGCGTCCATGCGGGTGGCCAGGTCGCCGTCCTCGAAGCGATGAAAATGCAGCATGTTCTCTCGGCGCCCGGTGACCTCGAAGTGGTCCGGATCCTGTCGTCACCGGGGAGATCGGTGAGTGCGGGCGAACCGTTGCTCGTCGTCCGTAGCGCAAGCGCGGGATCGAAGCTCGCCGAGGTCGACGAGGTGGACCTCGACGACGTACGTCCCGATCTGGCGGAGATCATCGCTCGCCACGAGGTGACCCTGGATGCGGCGCGGCCTGCGGCAGTGGCGAAGCGCCACAAGCTGGGGCGGCGGACTGCTCGCGAGAACGTCTACGACCTGGTCGACGACGACAGCCTGGTCGAGTACGGCGCTCTCGCACTGGCTGCGCAGCGCAGTCGGCGAAGCGAGGAAGACTTGATCGCCAACACTCCTGCTGACGGTCTGATCGGCGGAGTGGCGACCATCAGCGGCGGCGAGAGCGTCGTGATCTCGTACGACTACTCGGTGCTGGCCGGTACCCAGGGCATGCGCAATCACGCCAAGACCGACCGCCTGCTCGAGATCGCCGATCGCAAGCGGGTTCCGGTAGTGCTGTTCGCGGAAGGTGGCGGCGGTCGCCCCGGTGACACCGATGCAGGGGCGGGAGCGGGCCTGGAACTGGGGACCTTCCGCGCGATGGCGGCGCTGAGCGGGCGGGTGCCCATGGTCGCCGTCGTGTCCGGTCGTTGTTTCGCGGGCAACGCGGCCCTGGCCGGCGCCTGCGACGTACTGATCGCGACGCCCGACGCCAACATCGGCATGGGCGGCCCTGCCATGGTCGAGGGCGGCGGGCTCGGAAACTTCCGCCCCGAGGACATCGGCCCCATCGACGTGCAGCGCCGTAACGGCGTCGTACACCTGGTGGCTGACGACGACGCTCATGCGGTGGCGCTGGCCAAGCAGTACCTCGGCTACTTCCAGGGCGCGAGCCAGGCGTGGACGGCTCCGGATCCGCGGCTCTCCCGGCACGTGGTCCCGGAGAATCGCCTGCGCTCGTACGACGTTCGTGGAGCGATCGAGGCGATCGCGGACGTCGACAGCGTCCTGGAACTGCGTCGAGATTACGGTCGCGGTGTAGTGACGGCACTCGTTCGTGTCGAAGGAGTTCCGTACGGTGTGCTGGCGAACAGCAGCGAGCATCTCGGCGGAGCGATCGACGCGGAAGCCTCGGACAAGGCTTCGGATTTCCTGGAACTGCTGGAAGCGCACCGTATTCCTCTGGTGACCCTTTGCGACACACCGGGATTCATGGTGGGCCCGGACTCGGAGGAGGAGGCGACGGTCCGAAGGTTCGGCAGATTCTTCGTTGCCGGTGCTCGCCTCACGGTGCCGTTCGGAACGATCATCCTGCGCAAGGGTTACGGGTTGGGCGCCATGGCGATGGCCGGTGGTTCCTTCCACGCACCCGAGTTCACGGTGGCGTGGCCGACCGGCGAGATCGGGCCGATGGGTCTGGAAGGTGCCGTGCGCCTCGGTTTCCGGAAGGAACTCGAATCCGTCGAAGACCCGGAGGCTCGGGAAACTCTGTTCGGTCAGTTCGTGGAACTGGCCTACGCACAGGGCAAGGCATTGATGGCGGCTACCACGTTCGAACTGGACGATGTCATCGATCCCGCCGACACCCGCGCCTGGATCAGGCAGCTCGGCAGAAACAGTTGAGATCCTGCTGATTCGAGCTGTTGCCGCACGTGGGCAGGGCAACTAGCCTTGCCCACGTGTCGGCTGCGCGAGATAACGTCCTGATCATTCATTGGCACGACCTGGGCCGACACCTCGCGAGTTACGGTGTCGCCGGGGTCAACAGCCCCAACCTGGACCGGCTGGCGGCAGAGGGCATCCGGTTCACCGACGCACACGCGACGGCGCCGCTGTGCTCACCTTCGCGCGGTTCTCTCTTCTCGGGCAGGTATCCGCACAACAACGGTCTGATCGGGTTGGCGCACCACGGCTGGGAGTACCACGCTGAGGTGCAGACGCTTCCGCAGATCCTCTCCGACAACGGTTGGTACACCTCGCTCTTCGGCATGCAGCACGAGACTGCGTACCCGAAGCGACTCGGCTATCACGAGTACGACGTCACGAACTCGTTCTGCGACTACGTGGTTCCGCGTGCCCAGAACTGGCTACGACGCTTCCCGCCCGAGCCTTTCCTTCTCACCACGGGGTTCTTCGAAACGCATCGGCCGTACCCGGCCGATCGCTATACCCCGGCGGACACCGCAGCGCTGGAGGTTCCCGGATACCTTCCCGACGTGCCGCAGGTACGCGAGGACTTGGCCGAATTCCACGGCAGCGTAGAGGTAGCGGACGCCGCGGTGGGTGATCTGCTCGGGACTCTCGAGGAAGAGGGGCTCGACGAGAACACGTGGGTCTTCTTCCTCACCGATCACGGCGCCGCGTTCCCACGTGCCAAGTCGACGCTCTACGCCCCCGGCACCGGCATTGCGTTGATCGCTCGCCCTCCGGCTCGGTATCGCAGTGGCGGAAAGGAATACGAGACACTGTTCAGCGGTGTGGATCTTGTTCCGACCATTCTCGATCTCCTCGGTATCGACGTCCCCACCGAGGTGGAAGGGCGCTCGCACGCCGATGCCCTCGTCGATCGTGGAACCGAGCCGTCCGAACCCGTCCGGACCTCCTTGTTCACGGAGAAGACCTTTCACGACAGTTTCGATCCCATTCGCGCGGTGCGCACCAAGGACTACAGCTACATCGAGAACTACGCTGTCCGCCCCGCTCTGGATCTACCGCTCGACATAGAGGACAGTCTTTCCGGAAAGGCGCTCGGCACCGAGCATCTGGCGGTACGCGCACCCCGGGAGCTGTACGACCTTCGTGCCGACCCCGACGAGAAGATCAATCTGATCGATCGACCGGAAGTCTCGGCAATACAGGCGGAATTGTCCTCGCAGCTTCACACGTGGCGCGCCGAAACGGATGATCGTCTCCCGGACGAGGCATTGGGAAGCGCGATGGCGGTGCATCGCATGGCGGCCTACCTCGAGAAGATCGGTGTCCGACCCAACGTGCGGTCCGCCTACAGTGCGGACCGCGGTTACCTCGAGTCGGACACCGAAAACCCCTAGGGCCTAGCGGTTTCGCGCTCCTCCAACAATTCGATGACCCGCCCGACCAGTTCGTTGATGTCAGCGCCTGTCGTGTCGAAAGCCAGGTCCGGGTCCTCCGGAGTCTCGTACGGTGCATCGATTCCGGTGAGCCCCTTCAGTTCACCGGCTCGCGCACGCGCGTACAGGCCCTTGGGATCTCGGCGTTCGCATTCTTCGACGGGAGTGGTGACGGCAACTTCGAGGAAAGTGAGCCCGGCAGCTTCGTTGAGAGCACGCGCAATTGCCCGATCCGAACGCAGCGGTGAGACCATCGACGCGATGGCCACGACGCCGGCGTCGGCGAACAGTCGAGTGAGATGTCCGACGCGCCGGATGTTCTCGGCCCGGTCTCCCGGCGAGAACCCGAGATCGTCGGAGATACCGTGGCGGACGTTGTCACCGTCCAGGAGATACGCGGTGCGTCCCGCGTCGACCAGCGCACGTTCGACAGCCACAGCGACGGTGGATTTTCCGGAGGCAGGTAGGCCGGTCAACCAGATCGTCGCGCCCTTCTGGGTCGTCGACGCCCACCGCCGCTGACGTTCGAGTGAAGACGGATGCCACTTGATGTCGTTGCGGGTCTGCTCACCGGGAACGACGACGCGTGGCTCGAGAATGGTGCCGGCGCCGACGGTGTCGTTGCTCTGCTCGTCGATCAGAATGAAAGCGCCGGAGTCCCGATTCTGGTCGTAGGTGTCGGCGACCACCACGGAACTGGTTCGGAGCGTGACCGTTCCGATGTCGTTGAGCCCCAGTTCGACTGGGCTGTCCTGCTCGTCGAGCGTCTCGGGGTCGAGTCGGGTGTGCAGTTCTTGGACCGTCGCGCGCACGGTCCGGGACGTATGTTTGAGCGCTATCCTATCGCCGGCTCGCAGTGGAGTGTTCGACAACCAGCAGATCGTGGCTTCGAGTTCTCGGGCCAGAACCGGCAAATGGGCCTGCGCACCGCCGCTGACCAGAACGTCGCCACGTCCGACATCGATGTCGTCGGCCAGTTCCACCGAAACCGACAGTGGTGCAACGGCAGTACTGCGGTTGTCGTCGAGGGTGTCCAGGCTGATCACGGTGCTCTTCGATCCGGACGGCAGTACCACTACCTCGTCTCCGACGCTCAGTGTGCCCGCCGAAATTCGGCCGGTGTACCGGCGCCGATTCTGCGGATCGGGGCGCGAAACCCACTGCACGGGAAGCCGAAGTTCCTCGATGTGGGTCGCGGGCGCATGGAGTTCGACGCCTTCGAGATATTCGAGAAGTGTCGGCCCGTTGTACCACTCGGTGTTCTCCGAGCGGGTCACGACATTGTCGCCGGCTTTCGCGGAGACGGGGATGGCAAGTACGTCGCCTCGCCCGAGCTGGCGTGCCAATACCCGCAATTCTTCCTGTACCTGCGCGAATCTCGCTTCGTCGAAGCCCACCAGATCGATCTTGTTCACCACGGCCACAAGGTTCGGAACACCCAGTAGCGCTGCGATTCTGGCATGCCGACGCGTCTGACGCAGCACGCCGGTTCTCGCGTCGACCAGCAGGACCGCTACGTGAGCGTTGGACGCGCCGGTGAACATGTTGCGCGTGTAGCGCTCGTGTCCCGGGGTGTCGGCAAGTACGTAACTTCTGGTCGGAGTGGAGAAGAATCGGTACGCGACGTCGATCGTGATGCCCTGTTCGCGCTCGGCGCGCAATCCGTCGGAGAGTGCAGCCAGGTCGGCGACACCGTGCTCGTCGGTCACGGAATCGAGGTGATCGGTAGGCAGACTGTCGGTGTCGTGCAACAGTCGGCCGATCAGCGTGCTCTTGCCGTCGTCGACGCTACCCGCCGTGGCCAGCCGCAGGAGTTGGCGAGTGATGGTGGTGGTCATCAGAAGTAGCCCTCACGCTTTCGGTCTTCCATCGCGGCGACCGAGGTTCGGTCGTCTGCGCGAGTCTCGCCTCGTTCGGAAACCGTCGCGGCCGAGATCTCGGTGACGACGTCGTCGATGGTGGTGGCGTGCGATCGAACGGCGCCGGTGATGGTCAGATCGCCGACGGTTCGATATCGCACCCACTCGGTCGTTGCCGCGGCGTTCTCGGCGTCGGTGCTGAATTCCGAAGCAGCGACGAGCATTCCGTCGCGCTCGAATACCCGCCGTTCGTGCGCGAAATAGATGGGCGGCAGTTCCAGCTCCTCCTGGGCTATGTAGCGCCAGATGTCGAGTTCTGTCCAGTTGCTCAGCGGGAAGACACGAACGGACTCTCCGCGCCTGATCCGACCGTTGTAGAGCGACCACGGTTCGGCCCGTTGCGCCCGAGGGTCCCACTGGCCGAACTCGTCACGGAAGCTCAGGACTCGCTCCTTGGCTCGCGCACGTTCCTCGTCCCGGCGGGCGCCGCCGAATGCGGCGTCGAATCGCCCGCCTTCGAGAGCGTCGAGCAGAGTTCTGGTCTGCAGGCGGTTTCGCGATCCGCTGGTCTCGGTCGACTCCTGCACTCGACCCTGGTCGATCGAATCCTGAACGGAAGCAACCAGAAGTGTGTGCCCGCCCTCCTTGATTCGGCGGTCGCGAAATTCGATGACTTCCTCGAAATTGTGACCGGTGTCGACGTGTAGGACGGGGAAAGGGAGTGGGGAGGGTCGAAACGCCTTCTCGGCGAGTCGAAGCAGGACTATCGAGTCCTTGCCGGCTGAGAAGAGCAGTACCGGTCTTTCGAGTTCTGCCACCACCTCTCGAATGATGTGAACCGCTTCGGATTCGAGAACTCGGAGTTCGTCGACAACATCGGTGACGGTGCTCATGTGACGGGGTATCCGTTCTGTTCGGCGTCGATGCGGTAGCGCTGCACCCATTCGCGGGAGCGTCCGTCGCTCTGACGACGCAGCGGCGGTGGTGGGGCCAGTTGTCCGTCGAGACCGAGGGAAATGAGAGTTTTTGCGACCACGGACTGCGGGTCTTCGGTGAGATCGCGGAACCCGATCTCGATGGGGGAGATGTCCTCTTCCTCGAACCAGCGCTTCCACTGTCGTTCCTGCTCACCGAGAATCGTCACCAGGTGTGCGATTCCGAGCGCGTTGTACTGCGCACCGTCCGAGAGATTCGGTGGGGTCGCGTCGTCGCGCCAGACCTGCGTCTGCACGGCTCGCCACATCGATACAGCCTGAGCGACAAGATCTTCTCGATAGACGTGGATGAACTGCAGGTCGTGATCGAGAGTGTCGTGGAGTGCGGAACGTAGATCTGTCCCACTGCGCCACGGCAATCCGGCTGCGCGATCGAGCAGGAGCGGTGTCTGATTCCACATCAGCTTGCCGCCCCAGACTCCGTTGGGTGTTCGGCCGAGTTCGAGAAGTTGTGTGCGCCACTGCTCGGAGGTGCGGGTGTCCGGCGTACCCGGGTGGAACGGGGCGAGCAGACCCAAGACGGACTCGTCCGTGACGTCTTCGAACCACTGCCTCGGTTGCGGCGAACGCGAGGTCTCGGGGAGGTACTGGAAGAACTCTTCCGGCTCACCCGCGACCCCTGTTGCTCGCAGGGATTCGACCAGCAAAGTACTGCCACTGCGCTGCGAAGCGCAGACGAGAAACGAGCGTTGGGCCTCCGTCATGCGAGCAACGCTAAGGGTGGCCGGAAACCGCCGCAAGCTGGGAAAATAAACTCACGTAGAGGTTAAATCTCGACGTGAAACGTTAAATGTGCGGGTCACGAAATCTTGTGCTGAGGCACGTCTTACGCAGTTGTCGCAAGGGCCGCGGCGAGCCCGAATGCGATGGCCATGAAGACAACTTCACCGATGGCGCGGCGCAGGGATCCGTCCGAACTCATGCGGTGTGCAGCACTTGCGACCACCCATGTCCGGCGCCACCACCATCCCAGTGCGACGAGCATTGCGATCGCCACGATCTTGGCGAGGATCACCCGGCCGTAAGCGGTGTCGTAGAAGGCGGAGAGCGAGTCGAGTCGCACGACGGCGTTGACGATACCGGTGACGACCAACGCGAGGACACATCGCCAGGCGAGGGCGGAGTACCTGGGCAACCAGATCGCCCAGGCACCGCGCGACGGTACGGCAAGCGCGAGTGCGGCGAGCACGCCGAACCACAAGGCCGCAGCGAGGACGTGAACGGCGTCGAGGATCGATCCGAAGCTCTGCTGCGCCATGTGCCCGGTGATCGGGCGGGCAGCGAGCGCCAACGCGGAGACGACCAATGCCGGTGCGACCGGCACCGTCTCGGGATTGGTGAACCCGTAGATGCCGTAACAGACCACGGCAAACGCGCACGCGATGATCGCGACACCGACGCGGCCGACGTTGACCTCGGAGACGAATGCGCCGAAGTGCCCGATGGTCAGTGAGGTGACCGGGGCGCCGTCTGCCGCTGCGGCATTGAGCACGAGGAGCGTGATCTCGGCGACGAGCCAAACCGCTGCCGCCGCGGTGAGCTGAGTCCACATGATCGCGGGGGTTGTTGCCGGACGGCGTTCACTGCGGCCCATCCAGGCAAGCGTCGCGATGCCGAGCGTCAACGAGCCGCATCCGATCGCGAGAACGCGTACAGTGCTCGACGATTCGGGTCCCGACGGACTCGCGAGGCCCCAGGCGATGAGGACTCCCAGCAGAGCTGTGGGTACGGCAAACAGCAACCACCACCTGTTTGCCGTACCCGTCACGCGATCAGCTCGACTTCGGCTTACGCAGCACGAAGAACAGCGCACCGCCGAACACGACGACGCCGGCGACGATGAAGATCCACACCGGCATGCTGCCGGACTCCGACTCACCCGTACTCGACGCGGCGGCAGCGCCGGGAGTGCCCGACCCCGCCTCGGTGAGGGTGAAGGTCAGTGTTCCGTTGACGGGGTGACCGTCGGCGGAAGTGACGCGGTACGCGATGGTGTAGACGCCGGTCGGCCCGAGATCGCCGAGGTCTGCACTGACAGTGGGTCCTTCGACGGACGGATCGCTCTTGGTCCAGAGGTTGCCGTCCGGGCCGGTGACCGTCAGTGCCGCGAACTGCGCCTGCAGAGCCTCGTTGAACGTGACCGAAACCTTGTCAGGCGCAACCTGAATGGACGCGCCGTTTTCCGGGTTGGAGCCGACAACCGCGGAGTGCGCACTGGCCGTGCCCATTCCGAGCATCGTGGCCAGCATCGCGAGCATGCCGACGGCGATGACCTTGATCCGGGTACTCATCAGCGCTTGCTCCTGACCAGTGCGCCGAGGCCGAGTGCAGCGCCCAAGGCGCCGAGCACCAGGCCGACGCCGCCGAGCCAGCGCGCGGTGTTGTCTGACGAAGAAGATTCGGAAGCAGCGGACGTCTCGGCAGTGTTATCGGCAGCAGGCGCTCCGTGAGCATCGCCGGTGGATGCGGCGAGAGTCAGCGTCGGCGCGGGCTTGTCCGGCTCGCTGCCGTCGGCAAGTTCTTCCTGATCCCAGTTGACGACGTTGCCGTCGCTGTACGTCTGCACGGCCTTGAACTCGACCTCTTCCTGCTCCGGCAGCGGGCCGGCGGAAAGAACGAACTGCTGGAACTGGCCGGGGGCGATTCCGACGCCGGGGTCGGCCGTCCAGGTCACGGACTTCGCGACCAGCGAGGTGGGGTCCTTCTCGACGACGGCGGTCCAACCGGGCATCGGTTCGGTGCGTGCCGACTTGAGGTCGGGGAGGGCCACCGTCAGCTTGGTGGTCGAAGCGGTGTCGGATTCGGTGGGCACGCGGAACGTGAGAACGGAGTATCCGCCCTGCGTAGCTCCTGGTGCGACGACGCTGACGTGTGCTGAAGCAATTCCGGCGGCCAGCAGCACAGCGCTGCCGGTAGCGACGGTCGTGACAACCGCACGCGAAATCAGGGTGTTCTTCATGTCGGGAAGTGTCCTCTTGGTCTGGTGAAGGGGTGGGGAGTTCTACGAATCTTCAGACCAGGGCAGGAGGACCGCGCCGCGAGATGCTGGCGCGAAGAAGGGCGTCGACGGGTCCGTGATGGATTCCGGTCGAGACGGTGTGGCCGCGGGAAGTGACGGCGGCGGGAGCCAGGGACGCCAGGACGACGTGGAGAGCGTGGGTGACAACGCGGTAGAGGCGCTCGGCGGCCAGGACCGCCACCGCACAGGCGACGGTGGCACCGGCGTGAGCACCGAGCATCACCAATCCCGGAGCGGGCGAATGAGCGTGCTCGGAGAGCGTCATGGTGGTGTGGGCGGCAAGCTGACCCAGGCCAAGAGCCACGATCAGGGCAGCGGGCCCCCGGGAGAGGGCGGGAAGGGTGGCCGTCACGGCGCCGACGGTTGCGCAGACGGCGAGCAGCAGGGTCAGCGACGACGACTGTGGCAGCTCGCCTCCGCCGATTCCATGCGCGGCTACAGCGAGAGCAGCCGAAGCGGAACCGACAGAGATCCCCCGGAGGGTCGCGGTCTGCTCGGCTGCTCTCACTGGCGTTCTCAGGTCTAGCGCACGCCGAGACGTGCGAGCAGATCTGCTTCGACGCCGTCGAGTTCGGAAGAAATTGCCTGGTGAGCTGCCTTACGGCGAGCCTGCGGCATCTGCTCGGCAGCGCGAACTGCCGTGCTGAGATCGCCGAGGCGCTCGCGGATGGCGGTGGCAAAACGCTGCGTCTCCGCATCGTCGGGCTTGCGGCTGAGGATCTCGGTGACCGAGCTCTCGGCGCCGGCGATACGAGCGCTCAACTTCGCGCCGTGACCGGTGTAGTCACCGAGCTGGTCGACGGCGATGCCCATCTTCTGCGCGCGCGTGGTGTCGAGCTGGGCGCGCACAGCCGTGGCAGCGCGGTAGGCGATCGGCAGGAGAACGGGGGCAAGCAGACGTGCCACACCCAGGTACTTACGCACCTTGGCGACAGTCAGGCCCTGATTCGCAGCGGCTTTCTCCTGCGCCTTCAGGGTCGCGATCTGCGCCTTTTCGATCTTGTGCTGTGACTCGATCTCGGCTTTCTCCAGCTTCTTGAGCGACTTGGTCTCGACCTTGTCGCGCTTACGCTGGCTCTTGGCGTTGAGCTTCGCCTCGACCTCAGCCTTGTGCTTGAGAGCCTTTGCCTCCGCCTTGCGGGTGGCACGAGACTTTCGCTTCTTGAACAACCCCATCGAAAAGGACCCCGTTTCCAGGTGTTTGTGTGTTGCCAGGTACCTGCGCTTCGGCTTCAGCCTAGGGGAGCACATAATCTTCGTCATCGTGTGTTCCGTTAACAACCCCGCGCCCCAGCTCCCGATCATCGATTCGGGGGCGTTGACCCGATGCCGTCATCGGGTGCGTCTGGACGGGTTGTTTCCCGGGAAATCGGCTTCGGAACCCGTCGACACCGGCGTCAAGCAGCGCCAGGATGCCGCGATCGCGAAGCGCACGGAGATCGCCGAACTGGTGATCGGCGCTGCTCCCGAGCGTTGGGTGAAGATCAACCCCGATCAATCGGCGTCGGCTCAGGCTCGCGACACACTTGCTGCCTGTGAGGCCGGCGCGGACCGGATCTGGGGCGCGGTCTTGCCGGTCGAGCGCGACACCGGACGCAAGGGCCGCTGCGAAATGCTCATCCGTGACGACGAGGGCGGCGGGTACATCCCCGTCATTGTCGTCAATCACAAGGTGACCGATCCCGGCCAGGGCGCGATCACCTCGGGGCTCTTCGAATGGGAGCCCGCGGTCGATCCCAAACGCAAGGTCCGCAGTCAGGTCCGCGATCAGATGCGCGTCGCGCAGGTCTATCGGATGCTCGAGCGTCGTGGGCTGGCGAGCCCGTCGCTCACGGCAGGCGCGATCGGATACAACGGAGACTGCGTCCTCGTCCACGACCTCAGTGCGATTCTCGACGACTACGACGAGCGTTTCGCCGACCGTATCGCTGTTGCCCGCGGCGAGGTGCTGACGTCTCCGTCACAGGTGAGCGAGTGCAAGTCGTGCCCGTGGTGGACCGAATGCAAGCAGGAGTTGGTTCGCAACCGCGATGTCAGCCTGGTGGCTGTCGGATCGCGAGCGGAGCTTCTGCGCGACGTCGGCTGCAACACGATCGATCAGCTGGCCGCATGGGACGGTGAGCCGCTCGAGGATTGGCCGCACGGAAATTTCGACGACGCAGTAGTGATCGCCAAGGCGTGGTTGGCAGATGCTCCGTTGGTGCGGCGGTTCGAGAAGATCTCGGTGACTCGGGCGGACATCGAGATCGACGTCGACATGGAGAGCTATCAGGAGCACGGCGCCTATCTGTGGGGAACGCTGCTCAATGTCGGTGGCTTCTCGATGTACCGAGGATTTGCGACGTGGGATCCGCTGCCGACGCGTGACGAGGCGCGGTCGTTCGCAGAGTTCTGGGGTTGGTTGATGGCGGAGCGTGCCGCAGCCGCTGCTTCGGGTAAAACCTTTGCCGCATACTGCTATTCGCGTTCGGCCGAGGACAAGTGGTTGTTGGACTCGGCGCGCAGGTTTGCCGGTGAGCCCGGGATTCCGAGCAAGGACGAGATTCGTGAGTTCATCGACAGTCCGCAGTGGGTCGACATCTATCAAGCGGTGAGTGATCAGTTCATCTGCCCGAACGGCAAGGGACTCAAGAAGATTGCCCCCGTCGCCGGGTTCAACTGGCGTGACGCCGAAGCCGGTGGTGAAGCGTCGATGGCGTGGTACCGCGAGGCGGTCGGCTACGACGGTGAGCCCGACGAGACGCAGCGGACACGCATCCTGCAATACAACGAGGACGACGTCATTGCCACCAAGGTTCTACGTGAGTGGATGACGGACCGCGCGGAGAAGGAAATTCCGCTGGCTTCCGAGTTGTAGCGCCGATCCGTTCTGTCGCTATTGTCTGAAACATCCTATTTAACAGGGTGTTTCAATTCGTAGTTTCTCGTCATCGTGTGCCCCGAGCCCGCATCCGCGCTACCTTCATCTGGTCGGCTCCACGATGGAGGGTGTTGCATGCTGAGCAGGCTGACTTCGAGTGCGAGCGACGCCGAACTGTCTGACGTCGAGCGGCGCGACCTCTTCTCTCGCCAGGTTCGTCAAGTGACAACGGTAGCTCCGCTGGCCAACGTCGCGAATTTCTTCAGTGCGTGCGCTTTGTTGGCCTATGTCGTGCCGCCGGCACACGAAGAGTTCCGCCTGATCTGGGGAGCGGCAGCGCTCGCAGTCATCCTCAATTCGGTGCGTGTGTGGCTGCCGAGGGCCATTCAGGGAGAGAGGTATTCGCCCAAGCACACGACCCGGTACGACTACTGGGCGCTCATGCTCGAAGTGGTACTGCTGGGTGTTTTGTACACGATCCTCGCGGCCGAGATGCTTCCGGTGATAGACGGTTCACGAAAGCTGGTTCTGATCGCGACCATCGCCGGTGTGGTGGGTGCCGGTGCAGTTGCGCTGTCGACTGTTCGGTCGCTGGGTTTGGCCTGGATTCTGGTGCACGGCCTGGGATTGTTATTCGTCATGCTTGCCGGGGCGACGGCCGAGTACTTCGTCCTTTCGTTTCAACTCGTTGTCTACATCAGTATTCTGTGCGTCGGCGTCGTGTACCTCTGGGCGTCGTTCCGAAGTCGTTGTCTTGCCGAGTTCGAGGCTGCTGCCGAGCGCCAGACGGTCAGTTTGCTTCTCGACGATTTCGAGGGTGGGTCACGCGACTGGCTGTGGGAAGTCGACACCACCGGGACGTTGTCGCACACCTCCGCTCGGCTGTCGCAGATCTCGGGTGTCTCTGTCTCCGACCTGCGAACCCTGTCGCTGCGCGGATTGTTGGATCGGCTCGACGTCGGTTCGACGAAGAGTGGACGAGCCGCGGTCCACGTCATCGGAGATCACCTCGACCGCCTCATGCCGTTTCGAGAGGTCGTCATTCCCGTTCGTGTCGGCGGCGTCGACCGATGGTGGTCTCTGTCGGGTCATCCCAGGCTTTCCGAGGCCATGGAGTTCGTTGGTTGGCGAGGCGTGGGTTCGGACATCACCGAGAAGTACAACTACGAGCGGCGAATTCTGTGGCTCGCTGCAACCGACGGACTGACCGGGCTCCCGAATCGCCGGACGTTCGGCACGGAGCTGTCCGACGCGCTCGGCGCTGTCCGGACCGGCGAGCAGGTTCTTGTCGGCATCCTCGACCTGGACAATTTCAAGTCGGTGAACGACACGTTAGGGCACCCCGTCGGTGACAAATTGTTGATTTCCGTTGCTGCACGGCTCAATCGAGTGGTCAGTGGCGCCATGTGTGCGCGAATCGGGGGCGACGAATTCGGCGTCGTCCTGCGGGGAACAGGGGACGGCGGCGAGGTGTTTGCTCGCTATCTGGGCGCACTGCGTGAGCCGTTTTTCGTGCGGGGGAATCGCATCGAGGTTCGTGCATCGATCGGTTATGCCAGCGCGCCGGCAGATTCCGAAGACGCGGACACGCTTGTCATGTCCGCCGACCTGGCGCTGTATGCCGCAAAATCCGCCGGCAAGAACCGGGTCGGAAGATACTCGCCGGTGCTGCGCGCGCGGGCCAGGGAACGAGCATCGGCCCTGCAAGAGCTTGGGCTTGCGATCGAGTCTCGGCAGTTCGAGCTGTACTACCAACCGCAGGTTCGTGCGGACACCGGCCGCGTCGAGGGTTTCGAGGCACTGCTTCGCTGGAACCATCCGGTGCGGGGAGTGCTTGCGCCGCGCATCTTCATCGATGTCGCGGAAGAGACGGGTTTGATTGTCCCGCTGGGGCTTCAGGTTTTACACATGGCCTGCGCCGAAGCGACGACCTGGCCCGATGATACCTACGTGACGGTGAACGTCTCTCCGGTGCAACTGATGTCGTCCGGCTTCGGATCAGCAGTCAACGATGCGCTGGAGGCATCCGGTCTGTCCAGCAAACGGCTTCAGCTGGAAATCACAGAGACGGGAGCGGTAGAGGAGCTTGCCGTCGCCGAGCTGGATCGCCTGCGTGCCACCGGAATTGCGATTGCCCTGGACGACTTCGGAACTGGCTATTCGTCTTTCGAGAGTTTGAAGAAACTGCCGTTGGACATTCTCAAGATCGACCGGTCGTTCATCACCGAACTGAGCGAGGGTGATTCGGCAGTTGTCACTTCGGTGGTCGAGGTGGCGAAGGCGCTCGGTATGCAGTCATTGGCGGAAGGCGTGGAGACGGCCGACCAATTGAGTCTCTTGCGTACCGCCGGTTGCGAATTGGTTCAGGGTTACTACGTCAGCCGACCGATGCCGGCGACGGAAGTGGCCGAGTACCTCAGCGCAACTGCCCAATCCAGCGGTGGGTATTTTCATTCGTTCTGACAACCGTGCGCCTTTATTAACCGCGGGCGGTTAATAAAGGCGCACAGCAGGGAGGTTAGCGCGGCGCCATGCGGAGAGCGCCGTCCATGCGGATGGTCTCGCCGTTGAGGTAGTCGTGCTCGACGATCATCTGCGCGAGCTGCGCGTACTCGGACGGCTGGCCCAGGCGGGACGGGAACGGAACGCCGGCCTCGAGGCCCTTGCGGTACTCGTCGGTGACGCCTGCGAGCATCGGGGTGTCGATGATGCCGGGGGCGATGGTGTTGACGCGGATGCCGAACTGCGCGAGGTCACGGGCAGCCGGAACAGTCATGCCGTGCACGCCGCCCTTGGAAGCGGAGTACGCGATCTGGCCGATCTGTCCTTCGAAGGCAGCAACGGAAGCGGTGTTGATGACGACGCCACGCTGGCCGGACTCGTCGACGGCCTCGGTCTTGGCGATGGCGTCGGCGGCCAGGCGCATGACGTTGAAGGTGCCGAGCAGGTTGACGGTGATGACCGTGCGGAACAGCTCGAGGTCGTGCGGACCCTTCTTGGACAGGACGCGTCCCGCCCAGCCGACACCGGCACAGTTGACGACGATGCGCAGCGGGGAGCCCGACTCGACGATCTGGTTGATCGCTGCCTCGACCTCTTCGCCGCTGGTCACGTCGGTGGGGATGAGAGTGACGCCGGCGGGGACGTTGTCGCCTGCGCGCTCGATCGACGCGGGCAGATCCAGGCCGAAGACGGTAGCACCGGCGTCGGCGAGGCGCTTGGCTGTTGCGGCGCCGAGGCCTGATGCCGCTCCGGTGACCAGTGCTGCGGTTCCCTTGATTTCCACTTCGTGTGCTCCTCGAGTTAGCGATCGGTAAGGCGGTGGTGCGTGTCGAGAACCATAACGCGAGGGTGTATGTGAGGGCGAACGCGCGAGACCCGCGTAGGGCTGGGTACCTTGGACGCGAGGTCTGAGAGCAAAGCACCGGACGAGAGGGGACCTGCGTGAGCAAGGCGCCTGTGCGTCCCGCCGCTTCTGTCGAGAATTTCGAGCGGTTGCAGCGCGACCCGCTCTTCGAAGATCTTGCCGAGCTGATTGCCGAGGTTCTCTCCTACGCGTTCGATGCGCCGGCCGCCGTCGAGATCGAACAGTGGACGATCAGTTGCCTGCCGTCGACCAACCGATCGGCGGAGCGACATCGCTTGTTCACTCTCAACATCGGTCCGATGGAGATTCTGAGCGTCGAGTGCCATCTGGTCGGCGGTAAGCCGATCGAACACGTCATGTCCGTGTACGTATCCAGTTCGGCACTGGAATCGCGAACCGGCTGCAGCATCGAAGAACTCGATGCCAAGCACGATCTGGTCGCCATCAGACGCACCGAGTTGGCGTCCGCCGACGGCGACGGGACCGTGATCGACTGCAGTCTCGAGGACTCGGATGCGTTGGAACAGTTCGCCCTACTGCCTGTCGATGTGACGACGGTACGTCCACTCGCGGAGCATCTTGTTGCCAAGGGCAAGGGCCCATTTCGGCAATATCACAACTCCGGGTTCGCCAAATATGTACTGGAAAGGTCGCTCGACCATGGTTGATCAGTTGCCCATCCGCCTCCCGCGTGTGCTGCGAGACGGGGACGATGCCGGCGCGGTCGACGTGCTGCAGGAATACTTCACGAGGCCGCTCCGAAAGACGGGCTATCTCCGTACCGGTGCGCTGTGGGATTCCTGGGATCCCAGTGGCAACCGCGATCGTGATGCGAACATCTTTACCGCGGAAGATCTTGTTGCGGTGACGCTTCTGTCGGTTCAGGTTCCGGCGCAAGGGGCCTTCTTCCTACTCGGGGAGAACAATGCCGAACTGAACCGACTCCTGGCCGACGTGGGCCCCGATCGCGATCTGTCGAACGAACCCGATCCCTTCACTCCGGAATCTCCGGTGTGGCGGTTGGAGACGGCGCTTCGAGAGATTCACGGCGTCGGGCGAACCATGGCGTCCAAACTGATCGCACGCAAGCGTCCGCGGCTCTACCCGATCTACGACGACGTCATCGGGCGGGAGTTGGGAACGAAGGCTGCCCATGTGGAACCGGTACGAGAGGCCTTGCACGACGGAGAATTACACGTGCGATTGCTCGACTTGCGAGTTCGGGCCGGACTGGACGATGCCATTCCGGCGATCCGGGTGCTGGATGTGCTCGCCTGGATGCAGGGTAAGGGATACAAACCGGCACTCTAGCTTTCTTGTCGGTGGGCAGGTCTAGTGTCGAATGTATGTTCGATAATGGATCGACGGGCGGTGTGGGGGCAGTCGTAGATGACGGCCGTCCTGTCGTCGATCCACTCGTGCTGCCGGACATGCTCTTTGCAACGGCGCAGAGCGAGAACATGCTGGCCGCACAGAAGGTGCTCGGTGCATCCATGTTGTCGGAGTCGAGATTCAATGCGGAACTCGACGTGTCCGGTGATGTCGACAAGGCGTGGCGGATCGCGTGCAACGAGATCGCGGTCATGCTCACGTGTTCGCGGCGCACAGCCGAAGTTCACATCGAGATCGGTGACGCCTTGCGCGAGTTCCTTCCGCTCACCAAGGCCGCATTTGCTGCCGGCGAGCTGGACTATGCGCGCGTGCGCAAGATTGTCGACGGACTCACCGGGGTCGACCCCGAGGCGATCGCAGCACTCGAGCGCCGGGTACTTGCCTCGGCGCACCGTCTTCCGCCCGGGCAACTGGAGCGCGACATCGAACGTCAGCTCTTTGCCTACGATCCGGATGCTGCTGCCGAACGTCGCCGGAAGATGCTGGAGCACCGCGATGTTCGCACGCGTGCAGACCGTCACGGACTCGCCCAGTTGCAGGCAACACTCAGCGCGAACGAGGCTGTCGAAGCGCTTGGCCTGATCAACGAGGCCGCCGGAAGCGTCTGCAACCACGATCCACGAAATGCCTCGACGCGCCGGGCCGACGCGCTGGTTGCTCTCCTGCACGGTGAGAACGGGCTGACTTGCCAGTGTGGCAGCGAAACGTGCGAGGCAGTATCCCCAGCAAGTCGATCAACTGCGCCCTCGCGTCGGAAGCCGTTGCTGCACATCGTGTGCGATCTGCCGACGCTCCTCGGGTTGACGTCAGATCCCGCGAGTATCGACGGGTACGGGCCAATCGATCCCGACTTTGCTCGCGAGCTTGCCGCCGATTCCACTTGGCAGGCACTGTTTGTCGACTTTCGCTCTCAGGCCGCCGGGAATCGACCGCGCCGGCAACATACTCCGGCTGTCCTGCCGCTTGTCGCCCGACGCGATCGCCTGAGTCGCGAACCGAAAGGCTGCGGAGATCGGATTCGAGCGATGCAACGGTTGGTCGCGCGAGCCCCGGACATAGTTCGAAGATCGGATGGGCATGGCGCCCAGCCCGATCCACCTCCCGGCGCGCTGACCTACGCTCCGGGAGCGGCTCTGGCCGCGCTTGTACGGGCCGTCGACGGTCACTGCCGGTTCCCTGGTTGTTCGGTGCCCGCGAGCAGGTGCCAACTCGACCACATCACCGAATTCGATCCTTCCGATCCGAGACGCGGAGGGTGGACCATTGCGAGCAACCTCCAATGCCTGTGTCTTCATCACCATCAGGTGAAGACATACAGGTTATGGACGCCGGTGATGCTGGAGGACCGTGCCATTCACTGGACCGACAGCACCAGCGGGTTGACGGCTGTCACGGTTCCGGAGAGGCACTGATTTCGAAGATGGTCTCCAGACCGTCTTCTTCGTCCCACTGCTCACCGACTTCGTTGAAACCGTACTGGCTGATCAGATTTCGCGATGCGATGTTGTCCGGGCTGATGGTCGCTCGAACGATGTGCACTTCGGATTGGCGACTCGCGACGTCGAGAAGTATCTCGAGGGCAGTTCGAGCGTAGCCCAGTCGCCGGAATACCGGGTCGATGCGATATCCGATCTCCACCATCCCGCGCGCATCGGGGCGACCGTGGAATCCGGCCAACCCCACCGGCGTCGAGGTGCGGGCATCGACGGCGATGCGGGTGATCCACGCGTTGTCGAGTGGGTTCCCGGATATCTGCTTGCTCCGGTAGCGCCACAAGCCCTGGCATTCTTCGCCGAGGAGATACGGGGTCAGGAGGTTGGGTTCGAGTTCCATTGCGAGAGTGGCGTTGTCTTCACCCAGTGCGTGGAGGGCGAGTGGTGGAACCCGGATCAGTTGAAGTCCACGTCCGTCGAGTGCCCAGGGTAGTTCGGTAACTGTCACAGGTCGGCGATCGGAGTCGACAGAGTTATGTCGACGCCGATGCTCCGAAGATTGCCGTCCAGAACCTGCCAGATGGAGCGCCCGAGGAACTCGGCCAATTCCGCACTGGTCACATCGGAACCCGGCTGGCTGAGCCAACGGTTGACGCTGACGTCGACCAATCCGATGACGCCGAAAGCCAAGGGCTCCGCCATCTTCGACGATTTGCCGCGGCTGGCGAGGATCGCACCCAACAGGTTCCCCAATTGCACGGCGATGGCCGTCTTGGTTCCGGTCACCACTTTCGAACCGGTGGCCCGCGTGCTCGGCGAGCCCTTGCCTAAAAAGTGGTGCAGTCGTGGGTATTTCACAATCCACTGGAGGTAGGTCTCGACTGCCCGTGAGATAGCCTCGCCGACCGTACCCTGCGGCGTGAGGGTGGGTGTCAGGTCGGTCATCATCATCTCGAGGATGCGAACTCGCAGCTGCTCGTCGAGGTCGGCTCGATCCTTGAAAATCCGGTAGACAACGGAACGTGGGACGTCGGCGCGCTCGGCGATCTGCTGGACGCCGACGTCGGCGCCACCTTCGTTGACTGCATCGAGTGCTGCGTCGAGGATCCGCGCTTTGCGCTGCTCCTTGTGATCGTTCCAGCGAGTGCTGCGCCCGTCGGGCTGCGCCGACTCGGCTGTTTTTGTCATAAATCGAACGATACTCACCCCGCCATTGACTGGACAAGATGTCTCACATACTTTGGTGGGACAGCGTGTCACACACAGATACCGTTCTCTTCAGGAGTGGCAATGAGTAACAGGGTTTTTGTCGTCGGCGTCGGCATGACGAAGTTCGAGAAGCCGGGAGCCCGCGAGTGGGACTACCCCGACATGGCACGCGAGTCGGGTACCAAGGCGCTCGAAGACGCGGGTATCGACTACACCGAGGTCGAGCAGGCATACGTCGGCTACGTCTACGGCGAGTCCACCGCAGGTCAGCGGGCTGTCTACGAGCTGGGTCTGACGGGCATCCCCATCGTCAACGTCAACAACAACTGTTCGACGGGATCGACCGCGCTCTACCTCGCCACGCAGGCAGTCAAGAGTGGTCAGGCCGACTGCGCACTGGCGCTGGGCTTCGAGAAGATGCAGTCCGGGTCCCTCGGATCCACCTACGACGACCGTGAACAGCCACTCATGCGGCACCTCCTCGCTCTCGCCGAGCTGCAGGAGTTCGCGATGCCGCCCGCTCCGTACATGTTCGGCGCGGCCGGCGTCGAGCACATGGAACGCTTCGGAACCACTGCAGAGCAGTTCGCGAAGATCGCCGTCAAGAACCACAAGCACTCACTGAACAACCCGTATGCCCAGTTCCAGGACGAGTACACCCTCGAGCAGATCCTCGAAGCGCGCCAGATCCACGGGCCGCTCACCAAGCTCCAGTGCTCGCCTACCTCGGACGGATCCGGCGCGGCGATCATCGCCAGCGAAGCATTCGTCGAGAAGCACGGCCTCGCTGCTCAGGCGATCGAGATCGTCGGACAGGCCATGGTCACCGACATGAACAGCACCTTCGAGGACAAGAGCGCGATCAGTCTCGTCGGCGCCGACATGACCCGTAAGGCCGCTGAGAAGGTGTACGCGCAGGCCGGGATCACCGCCGACGACGTCGACGTCATCGAACTCCACGACTGCTTCTCCACCAACGAGTTGCTGACGTACGAGGCGCTCGGACTGTGCGCCGAAGGTGACGGCGGCAAGCTCGTCGACGCCGACGACACCACCTACGGCGGACGCTGGGTGGTCAACCCGTCCGGCGGCCTCATCTCCAAGGGGCACCCCCTCGGCGCAACCGGTCTTGCCCAGTGCGCCGAACTCACCTGGCAGCTCCGCGGAACCGCCGACAAGCGTCAGGTCGACGGCGCGAAGGTCGCTCTCCAGCACAACATCGGACTCGGCGGCGCAGTTGTCGTGACCGCATACAAGCCCTACGCACGCTGAATCACACCCACAACCCGCTAGCTACCCACCAGGAGTTTCATCATGGCTTCCGTTTCCGTCTCCGCTGTACTGCCCGCATCCCCCGAGAAGACCTGGGATGCGCTCTCCGACCTGTCTCGCTGGGAAGAGTGGCTCACCATTCACCAGGGCTGGAAGAGTGAACTCCCCACCCAGGTTGCGTTGGGCGCCAAGTTCACCGAGGTCGTCTCCGTGATGGGTATGGCAAACAAGATCGAGTGGACCGTCGAAGAGGTCGAGGTTCCGAAGATGGTCAAGATTGCCGGTACCGGAATGGCCGGCGTCACCGTCGAATTCGTTCTCTCGGTCGAGGCCGACGGTGCCGGTTCGAAGGCAACCGTCGACGCCAGCTTCAAGGGCACCATGATCGTCGGGCCGATCGGCAAGGCAGTAGCCAAGAACGCCAAGGCTGACCTCGAGGCCTCGCTGGCCAAGTTCGCCGAGCTGGTCGGGTAACGGCTCGATGACGACACCGAAGACCAACGCGGTCGAATTCGATACGTCCGGGCTGGACGTATGGACCGATCCGGAGCACTTCGAGGTGACAGCCGAGCGCATCGCTGAATATGCCGCTGCCACCAACGATCCCATCGAGCGACACCTGAAGGGCGAGATCGCTCCACCGGTCTTCGCGGTGGTACCCGTCTTCATGTCGATGGCACCCGCTGCGCTGTCGGTGGCGCCGGTCGAACTGCTGATGAAGCTCGTTCACGGTGAGCAGGACTTCCTGTTCCACCGTCGGATCTACCCCGGTGACCACCTTGTCGCTCGTGCCAAGCCCATCGGATTCGAGGGCCGGGACAACGGATCCACCGTCGTCATCTATGTCGAAACCAAAACCGACAAGGGTGAATTGGTCAACGAGCAGTGGATGACGGCCTTCTTCCGCAAGGTCGACGCAGGCCCCGGACTTGGCGAGAAGGCTCCCGAACACCGATTCGACGACGCTCTTCGCGCGGGTAGTCCCGCAGCGGTGGTGAACCAGCACATCGACGAGGACCAGACGTTCCGGTACTCACCGGCTTCCGGCGATCCGATGCCGATTCACCTCGACGAGGAGATCGCTCGGATGTCCGGGCTCCCCGGAATCATCAACCACGGACTGTGCACGATGGCGTTCACGTCGTGGGGAGCCTTGACCGAACTGGCGGGCGGAGAGACCGAGCGGTTGCGCCGTCTCGCAGTGCGATTCGCGAAGCCCGTGCTCCCGACCCAGGACATCGAGACGGTGTTCTACAAGTCGGGTTCGGCAGACGGAGCCACGTCGTACTCGTACGAAACCAGCGCGGTCGGCG
The DNA here is from genome assembly GCF_036669995.1 of Rhodococcus sp. DN22. Lineage (NCBI taxonomy): Bacteria > Bacillati > Actinomycetota > Actinomycetes > Mycobacteriales > Nocardiaceae > Rhodococcus > Rhodococcus sp. DN22. The sequence continues at coordinate 180,307 of NZ_CP133326.1, forward strand.
ACCTCGTCATCAAGGACGGCCTCGCGGTCATCGCCGACAAATGAGTCTTCATGTCCGACAACTGAACTGATGGGAATCTGAACTGATGGGAAGTCTCGACGGTCGCGTAGCGATCATCACCGGAGCAGGACGCGGCATCGGCCGTGAGCATGCGCTGCTCTTCGCTCGTGAGGGTGCGAGCGTCGTGGTCAACGATCTCGGCGGCGCAAACGACGGATCGGGCGCAGATGCCGGCCCGGCGCAGCAGGTAGTCGACGAGATCGTCGCCGCAGGCGGAAAGGCTGTTGCCAACACCGACAACATCGCCACCTGGGACGGGGCCGAGGGCCTCGTCAAGCAGGCCGTCAGCGAGTTCGGCCGACTCGACGTACTGGTCAACAACGCGGGCATTCTCCGTGACGCCTTCATTGCCGGCATGGACGAGAGCCAGTGGGATGCAGTCATTGCCGTGCACCTCAAGGGTCACGCGGCGACGCTGCACCACGCTGCCGCGTACTGGAAGGACCAGAGCAAGGCAGGCGAGACCGTCAACGCTTCGGTCATCAACACCGCTTCGGCTTCGGGTACCTTCATGCCCAACGCGGGCCAGGGCAACTACGGCGCCGCCAAGGCGGGCATCGCAGCCCTGACTCTGGTGGCCGCTGACGAGCTCGATCGATACGGCGTGCGTGTCAACGCTATTGCGCCGATCGCGCGTACTCGGCTGACGCTGGCGACACCCGGTATGGGCGCGTTGTTCGCCGCCGAGGTCCCCGAGGGTGAGTTCGACGCGTTTGCGCCGTCCAACATCTCCCCGCTGGTGGCCTATCTAGCGGCAGCGGATTGCAAGCTGACCGGCAAGGTGTATGCCGTTCAGGGTGGGGCCATCACGGAACTCGCCGGCTGGCACGGTGTGAACACCATCGAGAGCGAGGGTCCCTGGACCACCGCCGACCTCGCAGAACGTCTGTAAGCGCATGGCACGCAACGCATACGAACTCGGCCTCGGGCTGAGTGAGGAGCACACCGCACTCGCAGATTCGGTGCGGTCATTCGCCGAGCGCACCATCACTACCGAGCAGGTGCGCGCGGCGGTGGAGTCGAGGACCGAGGACAAGTTCCCCGAGTTCTGGACGGCCCTGGTCGGGCAAGACCTTCTCGGGCTCGCGGTTCCGGAAGAACAGGGTGGTCACGGCGCCGGTCTGCTGACCTTGGCGGTGGCACTGGAAGCATTGGGTCGCACTGTCTCTCCCGGCCCGTTTGTTCCGACAGTATTGGCAAGCGCCGTTCTCGGTGCCGCCGATTCCAAGGCGGGACCCGAGTTCCTGCCGGGTCTGATCGACGGAAGTCGTACGGCAGCAGTCGCCTTGGGTGCACCGTTGACGGCCGAGTCGTCGGACGGCGGATACAAGATCACGGGCGCACTCGACGGTGTGCTCGGCGGTGAACACGCCGACGTGCTGCTGGTCCCGATCCAGTTGCCCGAGGGTGTCCGCTACGCGGTGCTCGAGAGCAGCGCAGTCGCGATCACCGTGCAGGACAGCATCGACGTGCTGCGCGGCAGTGCGCGGATCGAAGCTGACAATGTTCAGATCAGCGCCGAACGGATACTCGACGGTCTCACCGAGGCGCGGGTACGGTCCATTGCCGCAGTCGTTCTCGGTGCCGAAGACGTCGGCGTCATGTCCTGGTGTGTTTCCACTGCGTCGGAGTACGCCAAGACACGCGTGCAGTTCGGGCGACCCATCGGCCAGTTCCAGGGCGTCAAGCACAAGTGTGCGCAGATGGGCATTGCACTCGAGCAGGCACGCGCCGTTGTGTGGGATGCGGCAAGCGCATTGGACAAGGGCGACGACACGGCAGATTTTGCCGCCGATATCGCCGCAGTCATCGTGCCGGACGCCGCAGTGCAGGTAGCGCAGGATTGTGTGCAGGTCCACGGCGGCATCGGATTCACGTGGGAGCACGACGCCCACCTGTACTACCGGCGCGCGCTCTCGATCCGCGGCATTCTCGGTACCCGCGAGGATCGTGCCAACCGTGTTGCGCAGCAGGCACTTGACGGTGTCAGCCGGGCTTCGGTTCTCGAACTGCCGCCCGAGGCAGAGGAGATCCGCGGCGGCATCGCGGCCGAGCTTGCCAAGTTGGTCGAGCTCGACGAGGACGACCAGCTGATCGCGCTCGGCGACGGCGGCTGGGTTCAGCCGCACCTGCCGAAGCCGTACGGGCGCAGCGCCGCTCCGCTCGAGCAGATCGTCATCTCCCAGGAGATCAAGGCTGCGGGTATCTCGATGCCGCAGCTCCTGATGGGCACCTGGGCCGTGCAGGCCGTCGTAGCGCATGGTTCGGACAAGCAGAAGCAGGAATTGGCAATACCGACCCTGCAGGGTGAGCTGGTGTGGTGCCAGCTCTTCAGTGAGCCCGGTGCTGGTTCCGACCTCGCGTCATTGTCCACGAAGGCCGAAAAGGTCGACGGCGGTTGGAAGATCACCGGTCAGAAGATCTGGACCACGGTTGCGCAGTTCTCCGACTGGGCAATGCTGATCGCCCGTACGGACGCCACCAAGCCGAAGCATCAGGGCATCACCTACTTCGTGCTCGATATGTCGACACCGGGCATCACCGTCCGCCCGCTGCGTGAGATGACGGGTTCGGCGTTGTTCAACGAGGTGTTCCTCGACGACGTGTTCATCCCCGACGAGAACGTGGTCGGCGAGGTCAACGACGGCTGGAACGTCGCACGTACGACGCTGGCCGGCGAGCGCGTCGCCCTGAGCCAGAAGATGGAGGCGTACGCCTCGGACTCCGATCTACTGAAGTTCGCGAAGTCGGCAGACCTGAGCCCGATCGGGCGCTACCGCGTCGGCGAGCTGGTGGCCGAGAGTCAGGCGATCGACCTCATCGGCTCCCGCGTTGTGCTCAAGCAACTTTCGGGAATCGACGTGAGTACGACGTCGAGCGTCGGCAAGCTGTTGGCGATGAAGATCAGCCAGTCGATCGCCGAGTTCGTCGTCGCCGAACTGGGTGCTGCCGGAGCAGTCAGCATCCCAGGTCAGCCAAGCGACAAGGCGATGGAGCAGCTCATTTCGGGCCGTGCCACCACCATCTACGGCGGCACAACCGAGGTGCAACTCAACGTGATCGGTGAGCGCATGCTCGGATTGCCGCGAGACTGAGGGTATTTACCGGTGAGGCTCAGTCCTGGATTCTTCTCCAGGGCTGAGCCTCTTCCAGTTCGAAGGCCAATTCGAGGAGTGTGCGCTCGTCGCCGAGATCGGCGGAGAAATGCGAAGCCAACGGCAAACCGTTGCTGGACTGGTGCATCGGTAGCGAAATCGCGGGACCACCGGAGATGTTGTTGAGCGGTGTGAACGACGTGTACGCGATCAACTTGTCGAAAAGCTCCTCGAAAGGCTGAGCGGGAGAGAGGTGTCCGAGCTCGGGGGTGGTGTGCCCAAGAGCCGGCGAGAGCACGACGTCGTACTTCAAGAACATGGCGCTGTACTGCTGCTGGAGCCGTCGCAGGCGGTAGAGCACGCGCGGCGTCTTCACCAGGTTCTTCCGGTACAGCGTGTACAGGCCCTTGGTGAGATTGTCGGTGCCGGACTTGTCGAAGTCGGGCCCGAGCATCTGTTTGCCACCGGTGGAGATGGCAAACGACAAAAAGCCCCAGTAGATGCTGAAGTCGTCGATGAATTCCGGTCCGACTGGCAATGCCGCGTCCTCGACGTGATGGCCAAGGCCGGCAAGGAGTTCAGCCGTAGCTTCGACGGACTTGCGTGTCTCGTCGTCGGTCTTGGTGACCGTCACGGAATCGGTGATCACGCCGACGCGCAGGCGGGTTGAGCTGGGTCCTTCGATCAGGCGAACCGGTGCGAGTCGTGGATTGCGGTAGTAACTTTCGGCCGCTGACATCCATCGTGCGGTGTCACGCACCGTGCGGGTGACGGCGCCCTGAGAGATCAGCCGGATCGGCATCGACTTGTCGGCCGGATCGGCGATGGTACGGCCGCGAGTGGGTTTGAGTCCGACCAGTCCGCAGGCAGCGGCGGGAATGCGAATCGATCCACCACCGTCGTTGGCGTGCGCGATCGGGAGGACTCCGGCAGCAACCAGTGCGGCAGCGCCACCCGAGGAAGCGCCCGACGAGTAGGCCGGGTTCCACGGGTTGTGCACGGGTTCTTCCGTCATGTACTCGGTGGACGCACTGAATCCGAACTCGGGCAGTCGGGTCTTGCCGATCGAAATGGCCCCGGTGGAGAGGAACTGCTTCGCGAAATCGCTGTCAGCCTTGGCGGGGACTGCTGTGAAGGCGGTGCTGCCCTGCTGGGTGGGAAGGCCGGCGCTGTCGGTGTTGTCCTTGATCGCGGTGGGCACACCGGCGAAGATGCCCGCGGCCGGCCGGTTGCTCCTGGCAAGGGCGCGATCGAAATCTGTGCAGGCCAGACCGTTCAATCGCCCCTGCACTGCCTCGGCGCGCGCGATCGACGCCTCCATGACTTCCCGTGCGGTCACCTCGCCTGATTCGATCCGGGCGGCGACGCCGGTGGCGTCGAGATCGCCCAGGGCGTCATCGGTGAATGCGTGGACGGGGGTGTTGGGGCTCATGGGGATCCTTGTCAGGCGGAGGCACTCAGGTCGTCCGTCCAGCATATTGGACGGACGACCCCTGAGTGGCGCTATCTGTGGATTGCGGTATCAGCTACCGAAGATCGTCACAGCCTGCTCTGCTGCCTGCGGTGCCTGCTGGAACAGGCCCTGAGGGATGAACTGCTGAGGAATGAACTGCTGGGGACCCAACTGCTGGAAGTTCGTGACCATCGGGTGGATGACGTTGTTGAATACATCGTTGAACATGTGTTGCGTCCTTCGGTTACAGCGTTTTTCGAACTTCTGACTCCATCGACACTAAGCACGGTTCGGGTGGGTTTCAACGAAAATCACTGATACACAGTCAAGTTCAAGTTCATTGCCAGCTAGGGGCCAGGAATCGGCGTTTCTTCACAGCTTCGACGCGGTGCCGTGCAGATTCTTGGCTGTCGGGGACGTCTCGACGGATTTTGGATCGGGGTACGTGCCCAGTACGCGATCGGCCGTTCCCGCGGTGGTGACGGTGAACCAGTAGTGCTCGTTCTTGAAGTGATGGTTGCGATGGTTGCGCCAAACCGACCGGTAGAGAGCAGTTTTCGGCTTGTAGTCACTGTGGATGAGGAAATGAGTCCACTCGTAGCCGAGGCCGAGTACGGAAATACAGGTCAGGAAGGTCAGACCGAGTTCGACACGGGGAAACGCCAGGAGTGCGACGGCAGTCAGGACGGGAATCACGATCAGGAGCGTCTGCCACGGAATGAAGATGAGTGAGATGGTTCGCGGGGCGAAATGGTGCTCCCGATGGCTGCGCGCCAGGCGTGAATCGAGGGTGACGCCGGCAATGGTCCGCGGCTTCCAATGGAGAACGAAGACGTGAATAATCCACTCCACGAAGGGGAATGCGGCAAGCATCACGAGCGGAACAAGGGCGTCGGTGATCTGCCAGTTGCCCAGCGTGAAGCGCGCTGCCGCAGCGACCACCAACATGGTGCCGATCATCCACGGCGTCGGTGACTTGCGGAACGTCCGTGCTGCGTCGGCCAGAGTGAGAGGCTTGCTCATGGTTTGAGTCCTTCCAGGAAGGTGAGAGCATCGCCGATTGCCGTCGTACCGGTGTGAAGGAGCTGTGCGGCTGACGCCTCGGCAGTTGACTCGTCGTGTGAAGTGATGGCGGAGGCCAGTTTTCGATACAGGTCGGTCTGGCCGACTTCGGCGACCATGACGGAGGCAAGTGCAGTCATGGCCGGTTCGTATGCAGCGCGCAGGCTGTTGAAGATCAAACGGAAGGCAATGGAATCCGCGCTGTCGACGACGACGTCCCAGAACGCCAGAGCGCGGTCTTGCAGCTCTACCGGATCTTCGGTGGCGCCTAGTTGATCCACGGCCGTGTCGAGTTCTCGGGCAGATTCCGCGGAGATGCGACGGGCGGCCAGCACCGCGATCTGCGGTCCCATCAACTCGCGAGTTTCCAGGACGCTGCGCACCACGGTCAGGTCGGGGACGCCGTCTCGAACCAACAACTGGGGGAGAAGTTCGGGTCCGGCCTGGCGTCGAAAATCTCGCACGGACGTGGACTCGCCCTGGCGGACCTCGACGAGCCCGGCCTGGGCGAGCTTCTGAATTGCCTCGCGGACTGCGGGCCGCGAGACACCGAATGCCTCGGCGAGCTTGCGCTCGCTGGGTAGCGCCTCACCCGCGGCCAACTCTCCGGCCAGCACTTTCACCGAAATCTGGTCGAACACTGCGCCGGAAGCGGAGGTACGTGCAACGGGTTGGAACATGTACTGACCGTAAGCGCTAACTGGTGAGAGGTCAAGTGGTATGACCAGTTACCGTCACTGCAGGTTGCGAGTGGTGTCCGCCAACTTGTTCAGGAAGTCCGTGTAGGTGAGTGCGAATCCGACTTTGTCGTCGTAGTCGAGCGGTGCAACATTGCCGGCGGCCACGGCTGGAACACGATCCCACGCCGGGTTGCCCGGCCAGGAGTCGAGATTCTGGGCGACGACGACATCGGCGTCGGCGAGCACATCCGCATTCTCCCAACCGAATTCGGCGCTGTAGCCGCCGATCGCGGCCGACTGGGCGGCGGTGATCGCGTCGTTGGACAAGATCGTGTAACCGAGTGACGACGCTACGTCGACGGTCAGGTTGTTCGGGGTGTTGAACACGAAGAACTTGTCCTCGATCAGCGATACGAAGGCGATCGTCTTGGTCTGCGCGACGGAACCGACGTCGTTGCGGGCAGTGGCGAGAGCGGCTTCGTACCGCGCCTGTGCTGCCGAGGCGGCGGCGGTCTTGCCCAGTAGTGCCAGTTGCTCGCCCATGAATCCCAGAGGCCCGCCGAGTGATTCGGTCTCCTTGTCGGGCGAGCTGCCGTCCTGGATCACCAGAACCGGTGCGATGTCCTCGAAAGTGAGGTTCTGTGACTTGTAGCTCTCGTACCAGCCGACGGAGATGAGGATCAGGTCCGGGTTGTAGCTCAGCACGTCCTCCTTGCTGAGATTGCCGCCCAGATGCCCCGCATCGGCAGGGACCTTGGATGCGAGATGGCTCGACTCGTCGTAATCGAGGGCGACGATCGGGTAATCGGCGAGAAGTGCGAACTCGAGGGACGTCCGGGAGTCGATGACAACCACTCGCTGCGGGTCGGCAGGTATCTGGGCGGAGTACCCCGCGAAGCTGTAGTCGATGGTCTCGGCCGAAGGCGAGGGCTGGTCGTCGGACGAGCTGCACGAGGCGAGCGTGCCGATCAGGATCGCGCCGACCGCGAGCGCGATAGACCTGGCAAAACGGCGGCGGTGGTGCATCTGTGGTGTTCTCCAACGTGTTCGGGCAACATGGTTTGCCTTGCCTAACAACGCTAACGTGTCACCCGTGCGGGTTTGGTGCCATTCTGATGCGGTTTCATGACAGGTGAGAACGAGCGGAAGTACGCGGCGGGGGTGTGGCCGATGACCTGCCTGAACAGGTCGATGAACGTTCCAGGGTTGGCATACCCGAGGCCGCGGGCCACGGCGACGACAGGTTTGCCTGCGGCAATCTCGATCAATGCAACGCGGACGCGCACCAGAATTCGCCATTGAGTGAGCGTCGTGCCGGTGTCGGCCTGGAAGCGGCGCATCAAGGTCCGGCCACTCACGCCGATGGTGCGAGCCCAGTCGGAAGTGGTGCGGTCGTCCGCCGGATCGGCGATGATCTGCTGGGCAATCGAAAGAAGGTCAGGCGTTCTCGGCAACGGAATGTCGAGACTCGCGGCCTGAACGGGATGGATGAGGTCGATTGCCACCTGCTGTAGCCGTAGTCGCTTCAGGTCGGGCATGGCGTTGTTCTCGTTGTGTAACAACACCTCCCGAAGTGCACCGGTCATGGGTATGCCGACTATCGAGTCCCAATCGGTGTCGATTCGATCCGGCGTCAGGTACGTCGCGAAGATGACGGCGCCGTCGTCGGAGCGGACGCGGTGCGCAGTGCCGGCAGGAATCCAGATGCCGAGCATCGGCGGAACCATCCAGAGGTGTTCGGACGCTTCGAGGGTGACGGTCCCACCTGCCGACCACAGCAGTTCATGTTCGCGGTGGGTATGGAAATCCCAGACGCCAGTTGCCGTGCTCTTGAACCGGATGGTGCTGACGGACCACGGCTCCGCGACGATCCGGTTCGGGGTGGACACCGGCTCGTTCCACGTCGACGGTTCCAGGGTCGGCGCTCCCCACAACATGATGCCGGGGAAGTCCTGTCGCGAAGGCGTCACGAACCAAGAACGTACCGGCTTCCGGCCGTCGACCGAGGGGGTGCGCGTATCGATGGCTCGATCGAAACAGTGGTTGGCCATGACGCTTCACCGTAACAGTGCAGGTGAGAGTAATTTTAGGTAGCCCTAATTCGGATACCGTCAGGAAACCCATGACATCACTTCTCTTGCCTACCGCTGACACCGATGCCGAGTTCGCTCGCATCACCGCAGCACTTACCCGACGCGGTTTCCTCGGGGCCGGTGCCTTGGCGGGGATCGGATTGCTCACGGCCTGTGGAACCAGCTCCAGTGAATCGGCCGAGGGCTCGATGCGCACCATCAACACGGCCCTGGGGCAGGTGGAGGTTCCCGCCAACCCGCAGCGAGTGGTCAGCGCCGATTACTACACGGGCCCCGCGATGTTCGACGCCGGATTCACGCCCGTCGGATTGCCGGTGGACTACGAGAACGCCGACGGTGTCCCGGAACCGTATGCGTCTGCCCTGCGGTCTCTTCCGAAGGTGGGACGCTGGTACGAGCCCAACGCCGAGGCGATAGCGGCTTTGTCTCCCGACTTGATCGTGATGACCAACCTCCTTTCGGAGAACAACCCGGATCTTTACGAGCAGATCCGGTCGATTGCACCGACCGCAGTTTTTGCCGAAGACGGCCAGTACGCGTGGAAGGAGCGCGCCCTCGGGGTCGCGGACGCACTCAACCAGAGTGCGAAGGTTCAAGAGTTGGCAGACCGGTACGAGGCGCGGATCGCGAAGTTCCGCAGCGACAATGCTGACGTGTTGAGCAAGGTGAAGGTCGTCTACACCACGTACTTCGAGGAGAGTGGTTTCTCGCTGTACTCGCCGACCAAGTATCAGACGACGGTCCTCAGCGAGGCCGGGTTCCAGTTCAACGACCGCTCACTCGCAATTCCTGCCGGCAGCAACGAGTGGTTCCCGAAGGAGCAGTTGGAGCTACTCGACGAAGCCGACGTCATCATCACCAACAGTGGCAAGGGTCCCATCAACGAGAAGTTGGCGAACGACACCATCTTCCAGCGTCTGCGCGCCGTCAAGAACGATCAGGTGTACTCGTTCGACTACGAGGGCGTCGCGTCCTTCGGTTGGGCCCTGACGTTCCTCGAGCAGTTCCAGCCGATTGCTGAGGAGATCAGAGCCAAGCTCTGATCTCCTCAGCGATCAAGAGGAAGCCGGTGCCACCACGTCCAGCCTCGGTTGATGCTGGTCGGTGTATGCCCACGGGCGGATCTTCTCCAGTGCTTTGCCGATCCGGAACACGGTCGGTTCGTCGTACGTATGGCCGACGATCTGGACGCCCGTGGGAACGCCGTTGTGTGCGTGTCCACTGGGCACCGCTAGTACGGGGCACCGATTGGCGACGTTGAACGGCAACGTGAGAAGTGCTTCGGCGGTGGTGTTCACGTGCTGGCCCGCAACCGTGAGGCCGTCGAGCAAAGACTCGCCTGCCGGGAAGGCGATGGTGCCCGAAGTCGGGCAGATCAGCGCATCGAATGGAGCCATCGCCTCGGCGAGCTCTCGTTGCATCTGGGTTTCTTTGCGAAGGCCGTCCAGAAATGACATTTCTGCAGCGCCCTTCGACGTGATCGCGACGTTGTCGAGCGTGTAGTCGGCAAGAAGATCACCGTGGACGCGAGCAACTTCCGCGACGGATGCACCCATGATCGTTCCGAAATGGACTTTCACCGCTGCTGCCATCGAATCACGAGTCCACGGCAACTCGATCTCCTCGACGATCGCGCCGGCATCGACCAACGACTGTGCGAGAGCCCGGGTGTTCGCCTCGATGTCAGGCTCGATGGGGAAGTCACCGAGCCGCAGGCACAGGGCAATGCGCATTCCCTCGACCGTCGGGTACTCGTGTGGCAGCGTGATCGCCGGCCTCAGGGAAGAATGGTCACGCGGATCCGGCCCGATCAGAACGTTGGCCAAAAGAATTGCGTCGTCGACAGTTCGGGCCATCGGACCGTCGCCACGGTAGGAATCCATGGACAGCGGGGCGACTCCGGGAATGCGGCCGTACGACGCTTTGAGTCCGACGGTGCCGGTGAAGCCTGCCGGGCCCCGCGTCGACCCGCCGATATCGGATGCTGTTGCCAGAGTGGTAGTTCCGGCAGCGAGGGCGGCGCCCGCGCCTCCGGATGAACCGCCGGGACTGTAATCGAGGTTCCAGGGATTGCGAGTCACGCCCCACAGTGGAGAGTGCGTGAATCAAGCCGCCTGCTGCCAGAACTCGATCGATCACCGGTGCGTTCTCGCGGGCGATGTTTCCGCGTGCCGCCAGCGAACCTTCGGTCAGAGACTTTCCGGCAATAGCGTGTTTTTCCTTGGCAGCTACCGGAATTCCCTCCAGCGGCCGCGGATCGGGTCCGTGGCCGAGATATCGGCTCTCAGCTTCCCGAGCGCCGATGAGTGCCTCCTCGAACATCTCTTCGGTGAAGGCATTGATGCGAGGTTCGAACTTCTGGGTTCGGTCGACGACTGCTTGTAGCAGCTCGACCGGAGACAATTCTCGCGTGCGAAAGTGTGCAATAGCTTCGGTGGCGCTGAGGTAATGCAGGTCGTCTGACATGGCGTTATCTCCCTGGAGAAGTATGTGTAGGAATCACGCGCTTCGCGCAAGGGCGCCCAGTGCGGCCGCAGTCATAGCCGTGACACCTTCGGGTAGTGCCGCGGCCGGATCCGGCGCGAAGCGCGGTGAGTGATTCGAGGGTGTGCCGGGAGGAATCCGTCCCTCGGCGAGTGCGGCGAGAGCTCTTTCGTCGAAACTCCGAAGCGCCGTCCCGCCGAAATGCCAGAATACGGAGGGGCATTGGGCAGCAGTGCCGAAGACTCCGAAGTCCTCGCTGCCTGAAAGTGGTTGCAGCAGGGTGTGCATTCCCAATCCGGCCCGGCGTAGGTCGGTCATCACCGTGGACGTTGCGTCCGGAGTGTTGACCGTGGCCGGAAAGCCGTTGTACGCATGAACGTCCGGCGCTTCGGTGGCGCCTGCTCCGTCCGCTTCTGCGCGAGCGATCCGGCCTACAGATTCGAGCATGTGTTCTCGCGACGATGCGCTGAAAGTTCGCAGACTGAGTAGTAGTTCGGCGTCGTCGGCAATGATGTTCGCAGCTGTGCCGGCGTGCAATGCTCCCACCGTGAGCACCGGTGCTGTCGGGGTTGCCGCTTCATGAGCGACCAGACTTTGAATGCGCAGCGCGAAAGATGCTGCCATCAACAAGGGGTCGATGCACGCGTACGGCGAGGACGCATGTCCACCACGGCCGTGAAAAACCACTCGAATCGTGTCGGATGCTGCCATCAAGATGTCGGGTTTGCTGACCAGCATCCCAGCCGGAGTCGGACCCACGTGTTGTCCCAGGCAGAGGTCCGGTCGCGGGAAACGGTCGAAGATTCCGTCGTCGACCATCGCACGAGCGCCGGACCCGGTCTCCTCGGCAGGCTGGAAGACCGCGACAACAGTGCCGGTGATCGACGTCGGATCCGCGGAAAGTGCTGCGCACGTGGCAAGTAGCGCGGTGACGTGGACGTCGTGGCCGCACGCATGCATGACGCCATCCGTCTTGGAGGCGTATGACAACCCGGTGTCTTCTGCGACCGGCAACGCGTCCATGTCGGCGCGTAGCAGGATCACCGGCCCGCTGCTCCCTTGGAGAACACCGACGACACCCGTGCCGCCGACTCCGATCGTGACGTCCCAGCCGCCGATCCGCCGAAGCTCTTCGGCAACAAGTGCGGCAGTGCGAGTTTCGTTGCCGGACAACTCGGGGTGTGCGTGCAGGTCCCGGTACAGATCGAACCAGTGCGGCTCGACGGTTCGCAACCGCGACGGGTCTCCGAATTCAAGATTCGAAAGCAGTTGATTCATGGTCGATCTTCTTTCGGTTGGTGATGATCAGTTGGCGGTTTTCAGTTGCACCAGGTTCAGCATCTTTTCTCGGGTCTGCGGCGCTGCCATTACCGCGATGATCGCCACGACGGGCCCGAGCGCGAGCGATACGAACGCCGCTGACCAGGAGAGATGGTCCACGATGAATCCGAACACCAGCGGCGCGACAATCCCGGCGACCATGCCGCCGAAAATGATCATCGACGAGGCGGCTCCGACCACCGAAGAAGGCAGGCTACGAAGTGGGAGTGCAAAACACGGCATGAAAGCGAAAGAGGCAGCGGCAGATCCGAGGGTGACGAGAACGACGAACAAGGCCGTGTCGGAGGCGAAAGGAACTGAAACGAGCATCACGATGCACGCGAGCATGGACGGCACTACGACGATGCGGCTGTTGCCTGCCAGCCGATCCGAGATTCGGCCGCCGATGACGGTGGTCACGGCGGCCACCACGGTTGCCGGGATGAGAAGGAGGCTCGCACTCGAGAGGGCGATTCCACGTTCGTCATGGAGGTAGGACGGAACCCAGGACGACATCCCCCAGATCACGAAGTCGTAGCCGAAGAACATCAAGGCGAAGAGCCACATCGCGCGGGAGCGAAGTACGGTGCGCATGTTGTCCCAGGAGGAATCCGGACCGTGGTCGATCTCCGCCTGAAGTGCGGGCGGGAGCCACAACTTGATGCTGACGAGCGAGAGTACGCCGAGCGCCGCGACGGCCAGAAACATCCCGCGCCAGCCGATCAACGGGAGAAGAGCTGCCGCAACGACAATGGCAAGAAGCGTACCGACGGCGTTGGAACTGTTCATCCATCCGGTTGCGGTGGCACGTTGCTCCGGGATGCTGCGTTCGGCAACCAGCTTTACTGCGGCTGCCGGAAACACGCCCTGTGCGAGACCGAAGAGAAAGCGAACAACCAGAAGCGTCCCGAACGACCACGCAAGGGCAGTGAGGCCGGTGAAGACACTCCACGCCACCAACCCGATCAGAGCCATCCGGACTGCGCCGTATCGATCGGCGAGCAGTCCACCAGGCAGTTGGGCCAGTGTGTATGCAATGAAGAACGTGGAGATGATCAACCCACGCTGGGAGTAGTCGAGATCGAACTCCTCACCGAGCAAAGGGAGGGCGAGGTTGATCGCCAGCCGGTCTATGTAGTCGATCGCGTAGGCGACGAACAGCAGCGCGACCGTGACTTTGGTGGAGCGAAGCACTGGGCCTCCAAGTGGTGAACCTGTGAAGTGATTCACATATCCTTGGCAAACAGGCAGGGATCACCGGCCGTAATGCAGTAATCCAGCAATACTTGGCAGATGAAGCCGGAATCCGACGCATTTGTGATCGCGGAATCTGATCTGGAGATCATCAATGCACTCCAACTCAACCCCCGCGCGTCGTGGACGCAGTTGTCTTCGGTGCTCGACATGGATTCGACGACGATCGCCCGCCGGTGGCGTCGACTCGTCTCGAACGGTCATTCGTGGGTCAACGCGGTCGCAATCGGTCGAACCCACATATTCGGCTATCTCCTGATCAGGACCACTCAGGATGCGGTTGCCGACGTGGGGGAGCGGTTACGTGAGCTGGCCTGCGCTTATCTGTTGGCCAGGACGGAAGGTGAGTACGAGTACTTCGTCGGAGTTGTGGCCGCCGACCAGAAGAGTTTGGACGCCTTGGTGTGTGAGCACCTTGCTGCCGATCCTGGAATCTTGTCGATCAGAAGCCGGGTCGGGGTGAAGGTGTACCGAGACGGCTTCAGTTGGGAGCCGGGCGCTCTGGGGCAAGCAGGTCGCGCTCAGCTGGCAACCGCTGCGGCGCCGGCAGATCCGACAGTGTTCCGTGAGTCCGACGGTGCCCTGTTGGAGGCGCTCGGCCGTGACGGACGTGCCAGCTATGCGCGTCTCGCCGCGATTTGTGGAACGAACGAGACTGCGATTCGACGGCGCTTGGCCCAGCTGACTGCATCGCGACAGTTGATTTTCCGCTGCGATGTCTCGCAACAGGCTGTCGGTTCACCGTTCGAAGTGATCTTCGATGTCGCTGTGGACGGTTCCACCGACGAACTCGGCAATCTTGTGTCGAGTTGGCCGGAGATCAGATTGTTGGTGGCGACTACCGGAACAGCGAACATGTTGATCAGCGTGTGGCTGAGCACCCTCGCGCAGAGTCTTGTCGTCGAGGATCGACTCCGCCGAATCGGTAGTGTGCGGATCCTCGATCGACGTGTCTCGCTGTACCCGATGAAGCGGTTCGGGCAGCTGCTCGGACCGAGCGGAGTGGCGGAAGGTCATGTCCCGGTCGCGATTTGGGGCGCCGGCGACGTTATTCGTTGAGCGTCAGTCGATCGGCGTCCGATTGTCGTCGACGAGGTGTGTATCGGAGTCGGTTGCACGGGAGCGCTTCCAGATCATCCGAGCCAGCGCACCCAGCACGGACACTGCCAGGACAACGCCACCGCCGATGATGCCGGCCGACGAGTCGGGGAAGATGCCCTCGAGCAGCAGCCAGACACCGAAGACGAAGAACAGCACCGCGGCGCCGATCTTGATGAATCCGTCCGGGAGGTGCTTGCCCAGTACCGAGCCGACGATGATGGCGAGAGCGTCGGCCGCCACCATGCCTACCGTCGACCCGATCCAGACGCCGATCCAGTCGTTGTCGGTCGCAAGGGTGATGGTGGCGAGCATGGTCTTGTCGCCGAGTTCTGCCAGGAAGAAGGCCGACGCGACGGCGATGAAGGCGGATCGCGTGACGCGACCGGCCTTGTTCTGCTCGTCGTCGGTGAGATCGTCACCGCGCAGGGTCCAGAGGCCGAAGATCAGGAACGCGATACCGCCGACGATGGAGATTGCCGCGGTGGGGAGTGCGACGCCCAGGTAGTGGCCGACGGCGACCGAGACAAGGTGAACAAGGGTGGTGGCGACGGTGATTCCGCCGAGGACGACCCACCAGCGATATCGCAAGGCGAACGTCATTGCCATCAGTTGCGACTTGTCGCCGAGTTCCGCGACGAAAATGACGCCAAAACTCAAAAGTATTGCGGCAAGCAAGGTTTACTCCTCCGGTCGGTGTAGGTCGGAGGAAAAATGCGAGCCTCCGGCCTGGGCAGGCGCATAGTGCGCTTGTCCGGCCGAAGGTCTCGCCCACCGAGGCCACAGGACCTTCGGTTCGCCAGGCCGGGTGCTTCGCGATCCGCACCAGGCGGAGCGCGTCGAACCAGTATGTCGACACAGGCGATTGGGGGCTACTCCCCTTCGTTGCTCCCCACGTTAGCGCGCCTGAAACGAATTGGCAAAGCGCACAGCAAGTTTGGGAGTCCGAACTTATCGCTTACCGCGGCCGTCACGAAGCGAGGAGCATGGCCAAAACAGCGGTGTCGGGATCGCTGATCAAATCGATGCCGACGCGGCTGATCATGGAGACGACCGTGCCGTCCGGCTCTGCCTCCACCCAGGCCGCACGATGCTCCAAGCCCAGGTAGGGAAGTCCTGGCAGTAGTACGCACCCCGACGCGCTTCCCTCGCATTCCGGCAGGCTGGGGGTAGTTTCCGACGGCGGGTGCAGCATGATCAGTGCCGGCGGCTGATGGTCGGAGAAACGGCCGGGTGTCAGTGCAAAATCGCCGAGCACCGGACCTTCGGCAACCACCAGACCGACGGTGCCGGGTTGCGGATCCTCGGGAACGTCCTCACGCACTCCGAAGACCGTCGTCGTCGGCAACAATCCCGGCATCGAGGCCACTCGGACAGCCAGGGCGAGAAGCTGCGCCCACTCCTGGGTGGTGTCCGGCCAACGGCCGGAAATGACGAAACCCTGCAAAGACCCAGCGGCTTGGAACGGAGAAATGCCTATTGCTTCGTTTCTGTTCATTTCTGTTCCTCCCTCGGTGCTGGGGCAAATCTCGGTCTGACGCGCATGCGTCGGTCCGGCACACCTCGTTGGGTAATCGAAATATGCACCTATTCGGTACTGGCACACAAGACAGGGAGAGTGCCAGCCAGGTTTGCGCTGGTGAGAGCGGTGGTATGCGCAGGCATGACTCTGTCGAAGAACCGTTCTCGGCTCGAAGACCTGGCAACGCAGGCGTGGATCTTCGGGTATCCCCTGTTGATTGCGGCGGTATCGCGTGACGTCATGACGGCGACGCCGACCCCGGTGGCGATGAAAGCCCCGCTCAACCAGTTCGCTTATGCGCGTACGACGCCCGACGCGAGCTTCACCGATGTCGTCTCGCCGAACGCGGACACTCTCTACTCGTCGGGGTGGCTGGACGTCTCGACGGAACCGCAGGTGCTCTCGCTGCCGGACTTCGGCACCCGGTACTGGTTGGTCCCCATCCTCGACGCGTGGAGCGACGTCTTCACGGTGCCGGGATCTCGGACGGTAGGACGCACCGGGGGGCCGTACCTGGTGGCCGGACCGAATTGGAAAGGCAACGTGCCCAAGGGTTTGACGCTGCTGCGGTCGCCGACGGCGATGAATTGGATAGTCGCCCGCTACGCGACGTCAGGGGGAACAGACCTGGCCGAAGTGCACAGCCTGCAGGACCGGACGCGACTCACACCACTGTCGGAATGGACGGGTGACCCGCAGGACTACACGCCCGGAGAAGTTCCGGTGAACTCTGCTGTCGACACGCGCACACCGCCGGTGGACCAGGTGGCCGCAATGGACGGCGAGGCCTTCTTCACCACGCTCGACGCACTTCTCGACGACAATCCTCCGCGTCCGGAGGATACCGAGATGATGAAACAGCTGTCCGACATCGGAATCGGCTCCTCGCTGCCCTGGAAGTCGCGCCCGCAAGAGGTGCGTGATGCCCTCGACCGGGCTGCGCGGACCGGAATGGACGTGCTGAGCGAGATCGCCAAGGAGGCGGAAGGCAATCCGAAGAACGGCTGGACGATGCACCGCGGCTTGGGGCATTACGGGACTCATTACGCTCAGCGGGCTCTGATCGTCTGGCTCGGTTTCGGGGCCAACCTCGACGCAGATGCCGTGTACCCGCACGCCACCACCGACGTCGCCGGTAAGCCTCTGACCGGTGAGAAGAAGTACGTACTTCATTTCGAGAAGGACGAGCTCCCGCCGGTCGAGGGATTTTGGTCGCTCACGATGATGAACGAGCGACAGTACTTCGTGGACAACCCGATCGATCGATATGCCATCGGCGATCGAAGTGATCTGGTGTTCGCCGACGACGGCTCGCTGGACATCTATCTCCAGCACGAGTCGCCTGGTGGCGAGAAGGAGCGGAACTGGCTGCCGGCTCCGTCCGGTGAATTCAACGTCTTTCTGCGCCTGTACTGGCCGAAGGCTGCAGTGCTTTCGGGATCGTGGACTGCGCCCGGTATTCGGGAAGCAAGTATTCGGGAAGCAAGTATTCGGGAAGCGGGCTGAAAGTCCCCTCGCTTCGCACCCGAAGAGCACAACTCGGTATCAGCCGCGCGTTTCGATGGGCGGAAAGGTCACGATAGCCATACGATCTGTCGGTATTGCCCTGTTTGAAAAGCTGTTGAATCGGTCAGAGACACCCGCTTGCTTCGGAGGCTACTGATGGTCACGCAGAATCCGTTCGTGCAGTACGGCAAAGAGATCTGGTGGATGATCCTGATCCGCGGAATCTTCGGCGTGATCTTCGGAATCATCGCGCTCGTGTGGCCGGGAATTACCGTGGTGGCCTTGGTTTTCCTGTTCGGTATCTACTCCATTGTCGACGGCTTGATCACGCTCGTTCGAGCCATCCGGGACCGCGAACACCTGAGTTCGTGGGGATGGTGGGTGTTCACCGGCGTCGTTTCGGTGGGAGCCGGTATCGTCGCGCTGGTCTGGCCAGGCATCACGGCGCTGGTACTTCTGTACATAATTGCCTTCTACGCCATCATGTTCGGAATCTTCGGAATTGTCGGCGCCTTCAAGATGAAAGCGCTGCCAGGATCCAGTTGGGGATGGCTGCTCGCCGCATCGGTGCTCGCGGTCATCTTCGGCATCATCCTTCTGATCGCACCAGGCGAAGGCATCATCAGCCTCATCTGGCTGTTGGGTTGGTACGCAATCTTGTTCGGCCTCTTCATGATCGTGGGCGCATTCCAGATCAGAAGCCGGGCAAAGGAAGCCGGTGTTCTCTAAGAAGGGCAAGCCGGCCGCCGCGGCTCCCGCTCCGATCCCCACGCTTTCCGGTAGTGCGAACTGGTCGATCCCGCGCGGTCTGATCGTCCTGCTCGGTCTCGCGGCCACCGTGGTTGCCGTCGGCGGAATGAAGGTGTTCGGCGGCATCCTCGGACCGGTATTCCTGGCGCTCGTGCTGACGATTGCCGTTCAGCCCATTCAGGATTGGTCACAGCGACGAGGATGGCCCAAGTGGGTCGGGATGCTCGGCTCACTGGTCACCGTGTACCTGATTCTGCTCGGGTTGGCGGCGTCGTTGATCGTGTCGACGGCCCAGTTGGCGACAATCCTGCCTCAATACTCCGAGGAGATGACCAACCTCCTCAACGAGGGCCGCGACAAGTTGGCCGACTTCGGAGTCAGCACCGAACAGATCCAAAGCACACTCAGCAGTATCGATCTCACGAAGGTCGTGGGCGTACTCGAAAGTGGGCTGGAGGGTCTGCTCGGCATTCTGTCGGATCTGGTGTTCATCCTCGCGCTGTTGCTGTTCATGGCTTTCGACGGCATGAGTATCCGCTCACGGTTGAATGTGCTGTCCGAGCAACGTCCCGAAATCTCCTACGCGCTCTCCACCTTTGCCGCCGGCACTCGCAAATATCTGGTCGTCTCGACGGTCTTCGGCCTCATCGTGGCGGTACTCGACGGTGGCGCGCTGTGGCTGATGGGCATTCAGCTGCCCGTCCTGTGGGCGCTACTGTCCTTCATCACCAACTACATCCCCAACATCGGGTTTGTCATCGGCGTCATCCCACCGGCGCTCCTGGGACTCCTTCAGGGCGGGCCGTGGCTGATGCTGTGGGTGATCGTCGTCTACTCCGTCATCAACTTCGTGATCCAGTCCATCATCCAACCCAAGTTCGTCGGCGACGCCGTCGGGTTGTCGGTGACGATGACCTTCCTCTCGCTTGTCTTCTGGGCGTGGGTTCTCGGAGCACTCGGAGCATTGCTGGCGATTCCGCTCTCGTTGCTGGTGAAGGCCGTCCTGCTCGACATCGACCCGGCCACACGCTGGGCGGACATCCTGATCAGTGGTCCTCGAACCGAACCGGATGAAGACCCGAAAGAAGAAGCGAAACCGACCCCGGCGCCCACCTAGAACTTCTCAGTGTTTCTACAAGTTGTTGCTTTATCGTCTCGCCCATGAGCGCCGAGAACACCACCGAGAACTCCCACCGCCAGCCGTCACGCCTCGGTCGACGGCTGGCAGTGGGTGGTGTGGCCGCGATTGTCGCGGCTGCGGTGGCGGGGATCGGGTTCGTGATCTTCGCGGGCGGTGCCGATTCCTCGAACACCGTCGCGATCGTGAACGCCGACGCGGGAACCACGCTCGACGGCAAGGAACTTCGGGCCGGCGACACCCTGGTGGACACGTTGGGCAAGAACGAAGACTTCGACTTCCAGGTGGTCGACAATCCCGGCGGGAACTACTTCGCGACGTTGACGGTGCCGGAAGACTTCAGCGAAACCGTCGCGTCGATGTTCGGCACTGATCCCCGCCAAGCCAGTGTCGAACTGGCGGTGAATGGCTCGGACTCGGAGAAGTCCGCCGAGTTGACTCGGGCCGTATCGGCGCAGGTCGGCGCGGACGGAATCAAGGGTTTGCTGGCTCAGACTTCGGCCGCGCGGCGCTCGATCGATCAAAACCTCACCACCGCACAGATTCTGGTCGCCGGCACCAACGAGGCCGGAAAGTCCATCGATCAGGTGAAGGCAGGCGCAGGCACTCTGCTGCCGTATCTCGAGACCGCACGCTCGGGAGCGTTGGAGTTGATGAGCGTGGCGGACCAGGTATCCGGCGTGGTCGATCAGGCGTCGGGGTCGGCGGAAGAGCTGGCCACGCGCGCTGACTCACTGGGCCTGACGCTGGGGGAGGCGTCGTCGTCGACCGCGGAATTGAAGACACGGATCGACACGTTGCAAACTGCGTTGAACGGCCTTCCGATCCCGCCCGACGTGACAGCGCAACTGGCCGGTGTGAGTTCGGATCTCGGTGCGCTGAATGCGCAATTGGGCAGCGTTCCGGCACTGTTGGGTGGCTCGGTCGGACCCGATACGGAGCTCGGTGATCTAGTCCGCACCGCTGTCGGGCAGCTGCAAGGCGCAAGCGATCAACTGAGCAGTGCTGCCGGACAATTGAACGACGGACTCATCCCCATCGCCGATCAGGCACCGCAGATGCTCGGCGACGTGACCGATCAGATCACCCAGGGATTCACGACGCTGCAAGGGATCGCCAAGTCATTGGTCACGGGCCTCGACGGCGCAAAATCCGGTATTCCGGCGATGACCACTCCGCAGCAGGTTCAGTTGACCTCGGTGCTGTCGGATCCGGTGGCCGTGAATCAGACCAGCGCGAACAGTGGTGACTCCGGAACTCGCACACTGGCATTGGTCTTCGGAGCCACGACGGTCCTGCTCGGTGGCGCTCTGCTGACGCGAACGGCGGCGCCCCTGGTGAGGCGCCGCCGTTCGCAAGAAGAGCTGTGACTAGACGATCAGACCTGCGGTCTGGGTACGTGCACGGTCGAAGCGAGCCGAAACGTCGTTCCAGTTGACGATGTTCCAGAATGCCTTGACGTAGTCGCCCTTGACGTTCTGGTAGTCGAGGTAGAAAGCGTGCTCCCACATGTCGAGGAGCAGCAGCGGCGTGAGGCCGATGGAGATGTTGCCCTGCTGGTCGTAGAGCTGGACGATGATCAGACGCTGTCCGATCGAGTCCCACGCGAGGATGGACCAGCCGGAGCCCTGGATGGCGTTGGCGTTCGCGGAGAAGTGAGCGCGGAAGAGATCGAACGAACCGAAGTTGTCGTCGATCGCTGCGGCGAGCTCGCCTTCGGGCTTGTCGCCACCGTCAGCGCTGAGGTTGTTCCAGAAAACGGTGTGGTTGGTGTGGCCACCGAGGTGGAACGCCAGGTTCTTCTCGAGCAGGTTGGCCTGCGCTGCGATGGTGTCGTTCTCACGAGCCTCGGCCAGCTTCTCGAGTGCAGCGTTGGCGCCGGCAACGTAAGCCGCGTGGTGCTTGTCGTGATGCAGCTCCATGATCTTGCCCGAGATGTGCGGCTCGAGGGCTGCGTAGTCGTAGGGGAGTTCCGGCAGCGTGTAAACAGACACGAGGGTCCCTTCTTTGCGGGCTGGTGAGCCCTGGTGCTTTAGAGTGCGTCGATCACCGGTCACGGCGTGACGTCACTCGCGTATGTGCAAATCATTCTTCGGGTTTCCACCCAATAACATTCGTACACCGTCCGCAACAGTCCGGCTCAGGTAGTAATCACCAAAGAATAAAGTTTGGTTAACCGAACTTAGTCGGATCTAAGGGTAAGCTAATATGCGCAAATTCGTCGTAAAGGTGAACGGAACCTTAAACTTGCGCGATGCCCGCACCAGTTTTCCTCCCGGAATCACCAGAGGCGGCCGCGCCTCGGGTGAATCTTCCGGGCGCTGACCTGCTGCGAGCACTGGCGGTTGCCGCCGTGATCTACTCCCACATCTCTTTTTACGTCATCGACGATCTCGGCTCGGGTTGGTGGGTGATCGACGTCGTTTACGGCGTTCTGATCGAGCCTGCCGAACTCAACCAGCACCTCTCTTTTGTCGGCGTCGCGGTATTCATGATGCTGACCGGCGCTCTGGTGACGCGGTCCGCGATTCGTGACGGCCCCGGAAAGTTCTTGACCAACCGATTCAGCCGCCTGCTGCCTGCGTTCTGGGTGGCAACCGCGATTGCCATTCTTCTGGTCCGCCTCGGAATCAACGGAATGTTCAGCGGTCAGGAAGGTATTTCCGATACCGAAGCATTGATGAGCTTTTTTCTCGGCGGATTCTTTCTCAAGCCCGAGGTAGCGGTTCTCGGAGTGACCTGGACGCTCACCGTCCAGTTCCTCTTCTATCTCGCCTGCGTCGCGGCTCGACCGATACTGCGTCTGCGTCCAATCGTCATGCCGCTCGCGGGCGGAGCACTGTGCTCATTGGTGCTGCTCTACAACGTCTACGCGCCGTTGCCGTACACGGTGCCGATGCTGTCCAAGATCGCCGCGACGCTGCCGGCTGTCTTCCTCGGTCAGATCATGTACCTCGCGTGGGCCAAGCTCGCTCCCGGCCGCTGGCTGATCGTTGCCGTCCTCGTTCAGATGCACGTCATCATCGTGGCGACCCAGTTCCGCGTCTATTGGGCCGGCGAGCACTACCTGTGGACCATTTCGGTAGTCGCCGCAGCGGTAGTTCTCATCGGCCGCTACGACGGTGTCCCGACGCGCTGGTCGGTGGTGAAATGGCTTTCGACGCGCAGTTACATCATCTATCTCGTGCACACCCTGATCCTGTACCGCGTTGTCGAGAACACCGTTTTGTACGTCGGACCGACGCTGGCGTTCGCGCTGTTCCTTCTGGCAACGGCCGCGGTAGCAGAAATCGGCTACCGGTGGGTGGAGCTGCCCGGCGCCCGTGCGGTCACGGCGTGGCGAAACAGCCGCTCGCGCGTAGCATCGAAGCATGAGCTGGTACGACGACATTCTGGGACGAGCGTCCGCAAAATCCACGCTGATCGCGCCTGAGGACGCCCTGCCCGGGCGAGAGCAGAAAATGCCGGTACCTACCGCGCACTACGTCAACGGGCATCCGTTGACGCCGCCGTTTCCGGCCGAACTGCAGACCGTCGTCGTCGGGATGGGTTGTTTCTGGGGCGCCGAGAAGGAGTTCTGGCAGCTTCCCGGTGTGTACACAACCGCTGCGGGTTATGCGGGAGGCTTCACTCCCAACCCGACGTACGAAGAGACGTGCTCCGGACGTACGGGTCACACCGAAGTGGTGCTGGTGGTCTTCGATCCCGCAGTGATCTCCTACGAGCAGATCCTGGCGCACTTCTGGGAGAACCACGATCCGACGCAGGGGATGCGTCAGGGTAACGACCAGGGCTCGCAGTACCGTTCGGCGATCTTCACGACGTCCGCCGAGCAGGAAGAAATCGCTCATGCGTCGGCCGTCGCTTTCGGTGAACGACTTGCCGAAGCCGGATACGGCGCGATCACCACCGAAATCGGTCCGCTGCGCGACTTCTTCTACGCGGAGGATTACCACCAGCAGTATTTGGCGAAGAACCCCGGCGGCTACTGCCCGGTGCATGCCACCGGCGTCAGTTGCCCGGTCGGATTGCTCCGTCAGGATCAGGTTCCGGCGCAGACGGACATCCTTCCGCCGAGTGAATAACTGGACAGGTGTTGGAGGACACATGTGATTCAGCTCGTTAACACTTGCAACTAGATCGAAACAAAGGGAATCTCGATGTAAGAGTGTGTCGTCGAGAGAACTGAGCTAATAATGTCAGGTAGTACGCGAGGAACTGCGTCGCTGCTCCGACGCACCATTCATGTAGGCCACGATCCGATGGTTCGCCGCAGTGATCGGATCGAAGGATTCATGTCCTTCGGTCTGATCATTTTCGCGATTCTTCTGCTGCCTCTCGCGGTATGGGCAGGGGCTGCGACGGCTTCGAGCCAGAACGCACTGATCGCCAAACAATCCGCCGAACTACACAGCATTTCGGCGACGACGACTGCAGACTCGACGCAGACCACCCCCTCGACAGCCGATTACATTGCACCGACCACCGAAATGGCCAGCGCGCAATGGAACTGGAACGGTGAGGTTCACACGGGTGATGTCACTGTCGACTCGGCGACGCCCGTCGGCACCGAGGTCCCCATCTACGTCAACGATCACGGCGACAAGACCGTAGCTCCGATCACACAGAGTGCTGCCGACGTCGCAGCCGTGGTGACCGGGGTTTTCACCTGGTTCAGCGTGATGTCCCTGTTGGTCATCGCGTTCATGCTGGTGCGGGTCTTTCTCGATCGTTCCCGCTCGGCCCAGTGGGACCGAGACCTACGCGCGTTCCTCGACGCGAACGCGCTGTAGATCCCGGACCTTTCCTCACTGCAGTTGGGGCATGACCTCGCTTGCGACGAGTTCGAGATGATCCAGATCGGCCAGATCGAGAGTCTGCAGGTACACGCGCTGTGAACCGGCCTCGGCAAAAGTGCCGATCTTTTCGACCAGCTCCGAAGGTGTTCCGGCCAGACCGTTCTCACGTAGCTCGTCCACGTCGCGTCCGATCGCTTCGGCGCGCTTCTTGATCTCCGCCTCGTCGCGGCCGCAGCACAGGACGAGAGCGTTGGAGTACACCAATTCGTTCGGATCGCGCTCGATGTCGATGCAAGCCTGACGAACCCGCGCAAAGATGTCCTTCGTTTCCGCGAGGGACTTGAACGGGATGTTGAACTCGTTCGCGAACCGAGCGGCGAGCGCCGGAGTCTTCTTCTTGCCCGTGCCACCGATCAGGATCGGCGGACCGTCGACCTGGTGCGGTTTGGGAAGCGCGGGAGAGTTCTTGATCTGCACGTGCTTACCGTCGTAGTCGAACGTGTCGCCGACCGGCGTACGCCACAGGCCGGTCACTACGTCGAGAGTTTCCTCGAGCAGTTCGAAGCGATCCTTGAGCGCCGGGAACGGGATGCCGTACGCCTGGTGCTCTTCCTCGTACCAGCCGGCACCGATGCCGAGGTCTACGCGGCCACCACTCATCTGATCGACCTGTGCGACCGAGATGGCCAGCGGTCCGGCGTGACGGAACGTAGCCGACGTCACCAGAGTGCCGAGGCGGATGGTGGATGTTTCGCGGGCGATTCCGGCGAGCGTGATCCACGCGTCGGTGGGCCCGGGAAGGCCGTCGGAATTCATGGCGAGATAGTGGTCCGAGCGGAAAAATGCGCCGTAGCCGAGTTTTTCGGCGGTCTGGGCAACAGTCAGTAGTTGTTCGTAGGTAGCGCCCTGCTGGGGTTCGGTGAATATACGCAGCTCCATGACTTCTACTCTGCCACTATTTTGCGGAGGTCGGGACGACGGCACCGACTTGTCCGGCGCCGAAACACAGCGTCAGTCCCGGCGTTGTCGGCGTGATCTTCACACTGTTTCCGTGGCCGACCAGGCGCACGAATGCCGAGTGCAAACCCTGCGTCACGGGTACCGATACTGCGTCGCCGGACTCCAACGCAACATCGATCGTTCCGTCGGTGCTCGCGAGGTAATTGAGCTGCACCGTCCATTCCCAGCCGGCCAGGGGGCCGTCGAGGGGGAGTTCGGTCGGGCCTTCGGCACGGGTGCCGCAGTTCGGTGCTGCTCCTTCGGGAATCCTTCTCGTCCAGGTCACTTCGGCGTCGACAATCCGTCCGCTGTCGTCGATGGTGCGCAGAATCGGAGTGCTGGAAGAGAATTCGGGGCGATCAGGCAGTGGCGCGAGAACATTGCTTGCCAAATTGTTCGGAAAGGCGACGGGAAGGAGCACTTCGATCGCGACGGGTTGCTCGAGCAGTGGAGCATCCTGATTCTGTGACAACGACATTCGCGCGTTGGCGAGGTAGTCGCGAGTCGGGTTCTCGCGCCAGATGTCGACGAACGTGACGGTCGAGACGAGCGAACTGACCACGAAGAGCGCCGACAGGCCGGCGGCGACTGCGACGGGTATCCGGGCCGGACGCCGCCGAGGTGCACCGAGAATCAGAGCGGCGGCGAGGGCGAACACCGTCGCCGAATCCGTGAAGTACCGCAAGGTCTGCGCCAACTCGTACGTGGTGTCGGCGTCGGATCGGGTAGCGGTCATCGCCACGACAGAGGCCAGGAAGTACAGCGCAGCGGCGGCCCAGATCCAGGCAGCGCCGCGTCGGGCACGCACGGTCATCACGACCGTCGTCAGCAGCGCGGCCCAGGCCGCGGCCACCAAGACCGTCGGCGGATCGGCCCAGGCGGGGCTGGGGATCCACCGCTCCCAGCGCCAGGGGCCGCCGAGAAGGGTGGGAAGCATCCCCAAAGACGTGCCGTGATGCAGCAGTTCGGTGGACATGGAACGGCCGTTGCCGGTGATCGGAGATTCGACAGTTGTCAGATACACCGGAATCCAGATCGCGAGCACGGCGGCGCAGGCCGTCCACAGGCGTCGGCACTTCGTGACCGCACTTCGTATCGGCGTTCCTTCACCTTGTGTGCGCAAGTACAGCACCAGAAAAGCGAGTGCCACGAACGGAACGAGCACTGCCTTCTCGAAGAACAGCAGAGAGACGACAAAAACCGCGGTGCCCGAGAACACGTAGCGCACATGCCCGGTGCGGTACAGCTTGATCGCGTCCCCACACGCCCAGGCAAGCGCGATCTGAAGCGGCAAGGCGTTGAGTGCGGCCGCCCACCACGAGAACGACGGAAGGGTCAGCGGGACGAAGAGATACAGGATCAGCGGAATCAATAGCGCCGGTCGCCAACCAAGGACCAACCGAAGAGTGCGCAGAAGCGCCAACGACGCCGCGGCCTGGCCGATGACGAGCAGCGTTGCCGACAGCGCCCAGTTGTACGGCGCGATGCGGGTGATCAACCCGGTGAAGAAGAAGGCCGCGGGCATGAAGTGACCGTCGTGGTCGTAGAGCAGGAGTTCGCTCGAGAAGAGAGGGAAGCGTCCTCCGCGGCCCATCAGGATGAGGTCGTCCCAGTAGAAGTAATTGCTCGAGGCAACCCAGGCGCGAATGACGAGCTGACATCCGATCAACACGAACGCGAGCTGCGCGACCCGTTTCGGGGTGAACGTCAGAGTTGGCTCGGGCTGTGGAGAAGTCATCGACGGTCATGCTTCCAGGTGTGTCAAAAACCGACTTCCCCCAAAAAGGGGATAACGGTCTTTTCTGTCTTTTCGGAAGCAATTTCTGAATGGATTGTGAACTTTGCCGGGATAAATGACGCCGACGCCCAAAAGTTCACTGACCTGCGGTGTCAAATTCATCCTCGAGCCTGTGCATCGTTCGCTAACACCTGTCAGCAAATTCTCAGGGTCTTGCCCGTGACCTGTGGATAAAGCCCGATTCATTCATCCAGAACTGTGGATGAACCTGTGGAAACTGTGGATAACTCGAGTTTTTAAGTGGCGGAGGTCACATTATTCGAACAATGCAGGTGAACGGGGTGGAGGTTCGATCACAAATCGGGAGTGAATCCATTTGCTGCCGTTACCGATACGGCGTGACAGAATCGAAGTTGTGAGTGTCGTTCAGGTCTGCGCCCGGTGCGCCGCACGATGGCCTGTCGTCGGCGGCCCAACGCAGTGGTGCCCGCGCTGCAGCGGCGTCCTGCTGATCCCCACCCGCACCGAGATCTACCAACCACCCAACCGTCGTGGCTTCCGCTGGATCGCGCGCTCACCGTCCGACCCACGCGGCGTGGGGGACGCACCAGTGCGTCGTAGCCTCACCACCCCGCGCTACGACGCCGTCCCGCAGTGGGGACTCCAGGACATCGTCGACACCTCACCGGTGCCGCCCTCGCGAGCGGACCGGATGGCCGACCGAGTCGGGCCGTTGCTGACACTCGCGACAATCCTCTACGGACTCGCTGTGTTCGCCGAACTGGGCAGGTACGCGATCCTGGTGCGTAACCGCACCACGCTGATCCCGCAGTGGCTTCTCACGGTCTCCGACGCCGCCGTGTACTTCACTCAGTTGGGTGGACTGCTGATCTCGGTCTTCGCGGCTGTCGCCGGTGTGTGCTGGCTGCTTCGTCGGCGTCGTGAACACTTCGCAGGTGGCTGTGAATCCGATCCGCGCACAGCGTCGGAAGTTGTCGTCGGCTGCGCTGTGCCGATCCTCAACCTCGTGATGCCGGCCGTTTATCTCTTCGAGTTGGTCCGCCGCGATCCGCGCGGAACTCTGCTGGTGAAGATCTGGTGGGGCTTCTGGGGATTCAGCGCTCTGCTGCTGGTGGTCAACGCGTACTGGCGATCACGCCCGGGGATTCAGGCAATGGCCGACGGGGTTCTGCTGAACGCGTTCATCGCATTGGTCGCAGCCGTCACCGCGGCGTTGACGCTCGTCGTGATCCGACGGATCGAGCGCAAGAGTTGGCGCGGCGAACCCGAATCGGAATCTCGATGGGTGCCAGTGCCGCGCTCGGTGTTGGAAGAGAAGACGGAGTTGGACGAGAAGGAGACCGCTGCCCTGTGAGCCCAGATCGTCGAGGTCCACTCGTCGTTGCGCACCGAGGTGCGTCGGCTGCGCGGCCGGAGCACACCCTCGCCGCCTACGAACTGGCCCTCGAGGAGGGTGCCGACGGGCTCGAATGCGACGTCCGCCTCACCCGCGACGGGCACCTGGTCTGCGTTCACGACCGCAAGGTCGATCGCACCTCCAGTGGCACGGGGATCGTCAGCGAGATGACGCTCGATTCGC
Organism: Rhodococcus sp. DN22; assembly: GCF_036669995.1. Lineage (NCBI taxonomy): Bacteria > Bacillati > Actinomycetota > Actinomycetes > Mycobacteriales > Nocardiaceae > Rhodococcus > Rhodococcus sp. DN22. The sequence continues at coordinate 208,958 of NZ_CP133326.1, forward strand.
TGAACGCTCTGGACTACGGGTCGACGAGCGAACCGGCCGAACTGCTGACTCTCTCCGACCTCATCACCCTCGCCCTGGATTTCGCGCGCCCGGTGAAGCTGTTCATCGAAACCAAGCACCCAGTGCGATTCGGCGGCCTGGTCGAAGCAAAACTTCTCGCGGAACTGCACCGCTTCGGGATCGCGTCGCCGCCGTCGGCCGATCACTCTCGCGCTGTGGTCATGTCTTTCTCGGCTACTGCGGTCTGGCGAGTGCGTCGTTCGGCACCGCTGCTGCCGACGGTCCTGCTCGGTGACGCGTCGCGATACCTCGGCGGTGGTGCGTCGACGGCTGTCGGCGCCACGGCGATCGGGCCGTCGATCAAGGCGCTGCGCGAACATCCCGATCTGGTCGATCGGGCTGCCGCTGCGGGTCGCGCGACGTACTGCTGGACCGTCGACGACAAGGCGGATGTGGACCTGTGTCGTGAGCTCGGGGTCAGTTGGGTGGCCACCAACCATCCCGGGCGCACGAAGCAATGGCTGGGCAGCGTGTAGATTTTGCCCTCGTGGCCAAGAAGAGCAAAAGAAACAGTGGACCGAAGCAGGGCAGCGCACGCGCAGAGAAGCTGGCGGCACGCCAAGCAGAGCGTGAAGCCGCTGCCGGCGCAGTGAACCGCCCGTTCGAGGGCCTTGCCGCCGAGTGCGATCTGGTCGCGCTGCGCGAATTCGTTCCGTCCGCCACGGCTCCGTTGCCGGTCATCGGCTCCGACCGTCCCGTCACGTTGGCGACGGTCCTCCCCGGCGCTGTTGCCGCCCTCGTCCGCGACGAGGGCGAGACGGCCACCGGATTTGTCGGTGTCCAGGTTCAAGCGCACTCTGCCGACCTCGGCGCAGACCTCGCCGCTTCGGTGAACTGGATCAAGGACGCGGCCCCCGGCGACGCGCTTTCTGCCGCGAACCCCGATTCCGAGACACCCGCCGTCACCGAGGTTGTCGATCCATCGGCTCTGCTCGACATCACGGTGCACCAGAACTTCAACTGGTGGATTCCGGAAGGCGTCGAAACCGATCCTGAGGTTGCCGCCACCGTGCAGCACGCCAACTCGGCGATCATGCCCTCTGCACGCCTCGAAGGCGACGGCCTCGTTGCCGCGTGGTGGGTCGACGCCGGCGAGAAGGCGCACCTGCGTTGGGTTCGCCCCGAGAGCGAAGACGACCTGATGCTCGCGTTGGCGCGCGTGCACGCGACCGGTGGACTGCACCTGGGTGAGGGCTCGCGCTACGCAGGCTCGTTCCGCACCCACGGCCTGTTGGTCCCCGTCTTCGACCTCGACCGCGAAAAGCATGCAAACGAGTGGGTAGCGGCAACCGTCGAGCTCGGTGAGCGTCTTGCCGAGGCTCTGGCCGTCGACGCTCCACTGAACTCGGCCGAGCTGCGCTCGCGCGACGGCCTGCGCGGACGCCAGGTCACGCTGCGCTGATTTTTTCGCCAGAACTATAGGCGTTACGCAAAGTTACGGTTAATGTTGGCGGCATGACTTTGTCGCACGACATCTCCGGTAGCGGTCCCACGCTTGTGCTCGTCCATGGCATCGTCCATCGACGGCAGGCGTGGGATTCGCTTTTGGACCAGCTGACGCCGTATCGCCGTGTGGTCACGGTCGACCTGCCAGGTCACGGAGAGTCTCTGCTGCCCGAACTCGGTCCGGACGTCATGGGACAGCTGATCGACGACGTCAGTGAGTTCGTCAAGGAAGTGACTCCGGCGGGGGAGCGCGCCCACGTCGCCGGTAACTCACTCGGCGGATGGATTGCACTCTCGCTGGCCGCGCGCGGAGACGTCGCGTCGGCGACAGCTCTTTCGCCGGCCGGGTTCTTTGTCAATCACCTCGATCAGGTGCGGGCGATCAACACGTTCCGTGCACTGCGCGGCACGGCCAAGCTCATGGGCGATGGTCTGCCACGCGCATTGCGGTACAAGCTGATTCGCTATCCGGCGCTCGCCGCGTTCTTCGCTCATCCGAGTCATGTCGGTTATGCGGCGGCGTTGGCCGACTGCCGTTCGCTCGTGTCCAACGAACTCGTCGATCTCGGTCTCGAGATGGACTTCGTGTTGCCGCCCATCGTGGATCCCACTGTGCCGGTGACGGTTGCGTGGGGTCGACGCGATCTCATTCTGCCCGTGTACCAAGCGCAGCGCGTGAAAAAGCCGTTCCCGCAGGCGAAGTTGATGGTTTTGCCCGGACTGGGGCACGTGCCGATGACAGATGCCCCCGAGCTGATCAGTTCGATCCTGCTGGCAGGAAGCGAACCGTTCGGCTCGAGGGCAAAATCCGTGAGTGCTGCAGGCTAGATGGTTCCGCCTGCTGCGTTCGGCGCACCGGTGGTGTCACCGACGGTGCTCATCTCGCGGGACACGAAGTCTTCGAGGTCGAACAGGTTGGCGCCTGCGCGGTCCGCGATGGTGAGAAGTGTTGTCATGCTGGCAACTTCCTCGACCTGCTCCTTGAGGAACCACTGCATGAACTGCTCACCGAGGTAGTCGCCTTCTTCGCGGGCAGTGCTCGCGAGCTGGACGATCTGCTCGGTGACCGTCTTCTCCTGCGTCAGCGCGAGAGCGATCGGCTCACGGGCATCCTTGAAGTCGGCCTTCGCGGCGTCGACGCCGGTGAGTTCGACGTTGATGTCGCGATCGAGGAAATACTGAACGATCATCATGGCGTGGTTACGCTCTTCCACAGCCTGCTTGTAGAAGTGCTTTGCCAGCTGTGGCAGGTCCGCATTGTCGAAGTAAACCGCTGTCGCGATGTACTGATGCGAAGCGTTGAACTCGTTGCGAATCTGGTCTCGGAGTAGTGCGTGGAATTTGGTCATGTGAGTCTCCCCAGAAGTCATGAATTCCAAGATAGTGCAGGTCAGAGGCCCTGTCATCCCAGTCTGACCTTATTGTGGTAAGCGTTCCCAAACTAAAGAAGACCTAATTTCTTTTCGAATTCGGTGCGGTTATCCATTGGCCCGAAAGCGAATGTTTCATTTAGGAATGTCCTTTTTACCAGGCGAGTTCCGTGCATTTACCGTCACTTCCCTGGAGTTCCACCTGCACGGTGGCGTGCTCCAGTTCGAATACCTCGGCCAGCAAGGTTTGGGTGGCCGCGAGCACCGTAGTGGGATCGGCGTCACTGGCCGCGGTGACGTGAACGGAAGCAACTTCCATCCCCGAGGTGAGTGTCCAGACGTGCAGATCGTGCGCGTCGACGACTCCCGGGAGTGTGTTGATCTTCTCGAGTATCGAGGTGACGTCGATGCGATCGGGAGCCTGCTGGAGCAAGATGCGGACCGCATGGCGGCCCAGGTTGAAGGCGCGCGGCAAGACGAAAAGGCCGATGGCGACGCCGATGACGGGGTCGGCGTAGCGCCAACCGAAAGCGAGCGTGACCAAGCCGCTGACGAGGACGCCGATGGACCCGATCATGTCCGCCATGACTTCGAGGTAGGCGCCGCGGATGTTGATGCTTTCCTTCGCGCCGCTGCGGAGCATCAGGAAGGCGATGACGTTCATCGCCAAACCGACGACGGCGACTGTCGCGACGGGGAGGCCTGGAACCTCGGGCGGATCCGAGAATCGGCTGGCAGCCTCGTAGAGCACCCACCCGGCGACTGCGAAGAGCAGGATCGCATTGGCCAGTGCCGCAAACACTTCCGTGCGGTACATGCCGAAAGTGCGATCCGGGCGCCGTGCTGCGCGCTGTGCGACGAGGATCGCGGCGAGCGCCATGAAGATGCCGAAGATGTCGGTGAACACGTGCGCCGAGTCCGAAAGCAGCGCCAGTGACGAGGTGAAGAAGCCGACCGTCACCTGCAGCACGAACGTCACCAACCCGAGGCCGGCGGCGATCCACAGTTTGTTGACATGCTTGCCGCTGTTGCTGGTCGCAGCCTCGGCGGGAGAGATTCCGTGCCCGTGTCCGTGTGACATCGAAGGTCCTTTCGTCGACGTCAGCCTAGACATATATGCATATATGCGCAATAGTGCATGTCTTAAAAACTATGCAACATAGTTTTAAGGTGGCGGCGTAGACCTTCATTTGTCATCGACGCGAGGACCGAGCAGTGGGAAGACATCGAAAATCCGAGCCGATCAGACCCGGCGGGCGCATGGCCGCGGTTTCCGTGGCGACGGGCGCAATCCTGGCGTCCGGCACTTCCATCGGGCACGCATCGCCGCTTCCAGTTGCAACGGAAGGTCCAGCGCTGGTGTCGGTGCCGGAGATACTCGACCTTGTTCGGACGACGGATCTTGCCGGGATAGCCGAACAACTCGGTAAAACGAGACAACTCGAAGCCGAACGGGCGGCGTTGGCGTACGAGGCAGAAAAGCCGCGGGTGATGGCCCCCGTGAGCGGGACGATGACGTCCAACTTCGGTCCACGCTGGGGAACAACCCATTACGGTCTCGACATCGCAAACTCGATCGGTACGCCCATCGTCTCGGCGACCGACGGTGTTGTGATCGAATCCGGTCCCGCCGCGGGATTCGGGCTCTGGGTCCGCATCCAGCAGGACGACGGGACCGTCGGCGTCTACGGGCACATCAACGAGGCACTCGTGGTTGCCGGTCAGAAGGTGCGGGCGGGTGAACTGATCGCGACCGTCGGCAATCGTGGACAATCGACGGGACCGCACCTGCACTACGAGGTGTGGCAATCTGACGGGCAGAAGACTGATCCGCTCGCGTATCTGAATTCCCGGGGCGTGTCGTTCGGGGAGAAGGCCGCGAGCGGCTGAAGTTCTGTCACGACGCGATGGAGGAGCAATGCAGGGGCTGGGCGGACTCGAAGCCGAGGTCATGGATGTGCTCTGGCAGTCCGACGACGCGCTCTCGGTCAAGGATCTGGTCGAGATCCTGGGTGAGCGTCGACAACTCGCGTACACCACCATCCTGACCGTCGTGACTCATCTCTACGACAAGGGCTGGGTGAGTCGTGAGAAGAAGAGTCGCGCCTACTTCTATCGGCCGAGTCGCAGCCGTGAAGAGGCCACATCCAGGGCACTGCGCGAATTGTTGGACAGCAGTTCCGATTCCGCTGCCGTGCTGTTGCACTTCGCGAAGACAATGACGGACGCTGAGAACGAGGCCCTGCGCCGGGGACTTTCCGGGGAAGGTGCGCAATGACACTGGCCTTGCCGATGCTTCTCGGTGCGGTATTCGTCGGATTTTTGGTTCCGAGAGCGTTACGGGCCGTTTCCTCGACGTTGTCACCGACGGTGCTGCTCGCGGCGTGGCTCGGCAGTATGGCGTCGGCTCTGTATCTCGCTCTCTCCGCGGTCTTGGTTCTGGTGTGGCCGAGCCACGCGCCGGTCGAGGGGCTGGTCGACGGTATCGCTCGGTGTTTCAGCGCCTTCGCGCACGGCACGAGTTCATGGGTGGGTGAACTGATCACCGGCACAGCCGTTGGTGTGGTGGGTTTGACCGCTGTTCGGATCGTGCTGGCCGGCCGCAAACAGGCACGTGAGCACGCGAGAGTCCGAGATTTCCATCGTGATGTTCTCTCGATCGTCGCGCGCCGCGACAACTCGGAGTCCGACGTGTTGTGGTTGGATCATCCGCTGCCGATGGCCTACAGTGTCGCCGGAAAGCCTGGATTTGTTGTTGCGACACAAGGCTTGTCATCCGCTCTTACCGGGGGCGAGCGTGACGCGGTCCTCGCGCACGAGCGTGCGCACCTGAGCGGCGGTCATCACCGAATCGTCGGTGCCTGTGAAGTCTTGGCCGCTGTTCTGCCGGGAGTGCCGTTGTTCGCGGCGGCACCTGCTGCCGTCGGCGCGATCGTGGAACTGTCGGCGGACCGGCACGCCGCTCGCGTCACCAGCCCGGCTGCAGTGCGTTCCGCCCTTGCCGTGGTGTCGAAATCGCCGCTTCCTCAGCCGGACTGGAGTTTGGGCGATCGCGGCGGCGCGACCGCAGTGCGATTGCGTTCCCTGGTCGACGGCGACGTGGCGTCGCCTCGGCGACTGACCTGCGCGGTCGCGGCGTGCGTGCCGGCGGCCGTCACGACGGCCGTTGCCGCAGCCGTGACGGTGGCCGTCTCCGCCGGTATCTGCGCTGTTCTGACCTGATCATTGCTCCAAGGCTGAGTCGATCTGGGCTTTCAGATCTTCGTAGCTCGGCATCTGGGCCAGCTTCACGTCGTTGAGGAACAGCGTCGGGGTGCCCTGGACGCCAAGGCGTTTGCCCTCGTTGAAGTCGCGCTCGACCCGCTCGCGGACGCCGCGGCTGCTGAGGTCGGATTCGAATCGGGTCATGTCCAGGCCGAGATCTTGTGCGTAGGAGCGAAACAGTGCCTCCTGCGATTCGGCGGATTCACCCCACTGCGACTGAGCCTCGTACATCCGTTGATACATCTCGACGAACTTGCCCTGGCGAGATGCGGATTCGACGACCTGCGCCGCGAGAGTGCTGTTGGTGTGACTCGGAATCGGAAAGTATCTGATACCGAATGTGATTCGATCCTCGTACTCGGCTCTGATTCGCTCCATCGTCGGGTACAGCGCGAGGCAGGCCTCACATTCGAAGTCGAGGAACTCGACAAGATTCACTTTGTCGTCAGCGGCCGAGGTCAATCGGTACGCGTCGTCGGTCAGGACGGCGGTGGATTGTGCTGCCCGATCGGTGCTCTCGTTGTCCGCCCTGATCGGATCGACGGTGATGAACGTGATCAGTGCTACCGCGAACAACGCGATCAGGGCGGCGGATATCTTCATGCTTCTGGACACTGCTGTGTACCTTGACCTTCCGTCGAATACTTAAATACTATCCAACATAGTATTTAGGTGTAGAGTCGACCGTACCCGAAAGGATTCGAAGGAGGGTTCGCCCGTGAATCGGAGGTGAACGGTCTGGCGCCGCCGTCGATCGGACAGATGTTGACCTGGGACTCCTCGTCCCTGTCACCTCTTGTTCTACTGGGAGCTGTTCTGGCGCTTTGGTATTGGTGGTCAATGCACCGTGTGCGTGCGCGGGGACGGCTATGGCCCTGGTATCGAACTGCATGTTTTCTGGCCGGGTGCTTGCTGTTGATCGCCGTGACCGGTTCGAAGGTCGAAAGTTACGGGAACGAACTCTTCAGTGTCTGGATGTTCCAGCATTTGACGCTCTCGATGGCGATCCCGCCGCTGTGGGTGCTGGGCTCGCCAGGACTGCTGCTACTGCGTTCGACGTCGCATCGAGGTCCCGGGAGAAATGTTCTGGCGCTTGCACTATCGGCATTGCGCAGCCGTCCGGCGGCCGGACACGTCTTTCTCGAAATCTTCTTTCTCGCCAGCGGTCTGCTCTTCATCATGCCCGTGCTCGCCACCGGACCACTGCCGGTGCGGCAAAGCTATCTCGGCCGGTGTTTCGACCTTTTCGTGGAGATGCCGCTGCACGTGTTCATCGGAGTCGTTCTCATGATGGCGACAAAGCCGCTGCTGACCACGTTCGTGAATCCGCCTCCCGAGTGGGGCGTGGACGTGATGCAGGACCAGCAGTTGGCCGGTGCCCTTGCGTGGTCGTACGGTGAGCCCGTCGCGCTGGTGGTGGTCGTGATCTTCGCGATGCGCTGGAACCGGGACGACAAACGGATGAATGCCGCCCAGGACCGCCGCGCCGAGATCGACGGCGACAGTGATCTGGAGGCATACAACAACTTCCTCAGATCACTGAGCGCCGCCGAGCGGCCGGAGACTCGGTAGGCCGGTGGCCCTCAGACGCCGCCGGCGGGTGTCGGCGCCATTGCGTCGGCAGCTGCCGGTGTGTTCATCTCGCGTGCGACAAACGTTTCGAGGTGGAAGAGGTTGTCGCCGGCACGGTCGACGATGGTGAGAAGTGTTGTCATGCTTGCAACTTCCTCGACCTGCTCCTTGAGGAACCACTGCATGAACTGCTCGCCCAGGTAGTCGCCGGTATCGCGCGCGGTGCGCGCCAACTGCGTGATCTGCTCGGTGACCGTCTTCTCCTGCTCGAGTGCCAATTCGACGGGAGCCCGGACACTGTCGAACTTCGTCACGACGTCGTCGACACCCGGTACGTCCACGTCGAGGTCGTTGTCGAGCAGGTACTGGATCATCATCATCGCGTGACCGCGTTCCTCGGCGGCCTGGCTGTAGAAGCGCGCGGCCATCTGCGGAAGATCGTGTGCATCGAAGTACACCGCTACCGCGATGTACTGCTGCGATGCAGTGAACTCGTTACGGATCTGCTGACGCAGCAGAGTGGTGAATTCGCTCGAGTTCTTCGCCTGTGTCATCCCAACAGATTACTGGGTCGGCGGCACGGACAGGGAGCTACTTGTTGTCGAGCTGATCGATGATGAAGTCGAGAGTTTCCGGCCGGTATCCGTAGACGAACGAGTCCTTTTCGCCGACGTACCAGTCGCCGCACTGAAAAGAACTGCCCTTCTCGACCCCCGTCGGCCACCACTGTGCGGACAGCGATGCCGGACGAGTTTCGACGGTGGGTCGTGCGATGCAGCTGTTGTGATCTATCTCTGTGATGTTCGCAGTCATTCGCAGGATGCGTTCGTTGCCGGTGGTGCGGATGACCTCGTCGATACCCGTCGCGCCGGCGGGAACCCAACTCGGCAGTGTGTCGATTCCGCTGGATGCTTGTGCAAAAGAGAAGGTTTCGGTTTTTTTGTATGCCTTCGACTCGTCGAACTTGTCGAAGGTGCCCGAGCAGGACGTGGCCAGTAAAGCCGCTCCGGCCGAGGCGGCGATGACGGCGGCAGTGCGGAATCGGCGGTGTGCTGTGTTCATACCTTCACGGTATTTTTCCGCCGGCCGTTCCGCGTCCTGCCGGAAAGCGATTTGTTCGCTCGGCCTGTCCTCCCGGGGTACTACCGAAACTCAGGGCGATCACCCCGTGGTGATCAGATCCTGCGGAATCTGCTGATCGTTGGCCAGGGCGTCGAAGAACTGCGAAGCGCGTGCCTTGTCCCACAACAACACGTTGCCCGACCCGTCCACGTCCTCGAAACCGGCGACGGGAACCGTCGTGGTGGTCATCCCGCCGCGAAGCGCCCAGGCGAGTGAGGCCAGATTCCAGATGTGATCGCCCTCGTCGACCTGCAGGGACTTGGCCGTATCGGAGACGAGCGGCCACAACCGGAACGGATTGAGGAACGTACTCGGACTCGTCGCCTTCGACAGCAACGCCGACATGAACTGGCGCTGGTTGTTCATGCGGTCGAGGTCGGCGAGCGCGGTTGCTCGGGTCCGCACGAACCCGAGTGCATCCGAACCCTTCAAGTCCTGGCATCCAGCGGGGAGGTTGATCCCAGCCAGCGGATCGTCGATCGCCTGCGTCAGGCATACATTGACGCCACCGACGGCGTCGACGATGCCGGCGAACCCGCTGAATCCGATCTCGGCATAGTGGTCGATGCGAAGTCCGGTTGCCTCCTCGACGGTCTGCACCAGCAAGGGGGCACCACCGAAAGCGAAGGCGGCGTTGATCTTGTCCGAGCCGTAGCCGGGAATCGGAACGTACGAATCGCGAGGGATGCTGACCATCGTCGTCTTCCCGCTCTTGGGAACGTGGACCAAGATGACCGTGTCAGTGCGCTTGGGGCCGGTGTCACCACCTGTCGCAAGCGCTTGCTCCTGCTCGGGTGTGAGTCCCTCACGACTGTCGGAGCCGACGATCAGCCAGTTCGTGCCCGGAGTATCGGCGACGCGTCCCGCGTAGTCGGGCAGCGCGTCGATTCGATTGAGCGAACTGTCGACGTAATAGACCGCGCCGGCCAGCGCGAGCAGCAAGACCAACAACGTGATGCCGATACGTTTACCCCAGCTACGACGCTTGCGTGGGCGTCGCTGCTTCGGGGGTTCAGGAGGGCGAGGCGGGGCGTTCGGCGGGGTTCGGCGCGGCGGCGCGGGTGCGTACTTCGCCTGGCGTTGCGGATCCTGACGCGGCGGCCCCTGCCTGCGGGGGTCGTCCTGGAACGGCTGCGGGCGTTGGGTCGGCGCCCAGTCCTCACGCCTGGGTTGCTGCGGCGCTTCTGGTGGGACCTGTGACCAGGCCTGATTGGCCGGATTCTGCTGCGGTGGACGTCCGTCGCGGCGAATGACCGTCGGCCCTTCGGGCGGCATCGGTGGGCGCCGCTGCGGGGGTGGGCCCTGACGGGGTGGCATCGGTCCACGCGGGGGCGGCTGGCGCCGCGGAGGTGGCCCTGGCGGCTGGCGCCGCGGAGGGCGCTGAGGATATTCGGAGTCGCCGGTCACCAGTTCACGGTACCGGTCACGGCAGCCAGGAGACGTGATCGCGCAGGAGGGCGTAACCGATGAACGCCACCATGTCGATGAGCGCGTGGGCGATGATCAGCGGCCACAGCTTGCCGGTGCGCTGCCAGTATCGACCGAACACGAGCCCCATGATCACGTTTCCCACACCGCCGCCGAACCCTTGGTAGAGGTGATAACTACCGCGCAGGAGCGAGGACGCGAGCAGAGATTTGTTCTCGCTCCAGCCGAGTGTCCGGAGGCGAGTGATCAGGTAGGCGACGACCAGTACCTCTTCGGCGCCCGAGTTCGCGATCGCGGACAGTACGAGGATCGGCACCCGCCACCAGTGGTCGTCGAGCGCGCTGGCCTGGACGGTGAGGTTGAAGCTCAGTGCCTGAGCGACGAGGTAGAACAAGAGTCCGGGGAGGCCGATCACAGCGGCGAGGCCGAATCCCGGAGCTATGTCGCGACCGAATCGAGGTTTGGGAGTCAGGCCCGCAGCACGTGGACCGATCCCCGAACGCCACAGTAGATAGAGTCCCAGCGCTGCCCACGCGAGAAGCTTTGCAACGCCGAGTAATTGGCGCGCCAGGTCGATCCAGTCGATGGCAGCGCGCGACGGGTTGAGTGCAACCGTCTGATCCGAGAGCGCAACCGGCGTCGCCAAGGATTCGGCGAGCGAAAGGATCCCGGACAATCCGCTGAGCCCGAAGGTGACCAGCAGAACGATAGTGATCTCGATCCGGATTCCGCGTCTGGCGGCGGGATCTAGTTCCGGGTCCGTTCGAACGGGAGACGGCGGCCGTAACCAGGTGCGGACGGTTTCGCGGGCATTCACCCGCGCAACGCTAGCCGTTTGCAGCGCCACCCGATCGGAGGCCGTTGAGGAAAGGGCACCCGACAAGCATGCGGATGGCACGGCTCAGCGCGGGAGCGTCGTCGACGGGGTTGGCGAACGGCATCCACACGTCGCGGTCACCGGTGTGATCCTCGACCCGCAGGCGCAGTCCGTAGCGGTCGATGCCGAGTGGGCGAACGCGTCCGGTGCGCATGTACGGGGGAAGCTTGCGCACGAGCAGGTCCACGAGATCGCGGTGGTCTTCGTCGAGATGCTGCAGCCACGCCGTCTCCATTTCCCAGAAGGGATCGGGGCTGGCGTTCAGCAACTCGTCCACGGCGACGGGCTCTGCCCCCGTCGAGTCGGCGACAACGGCCGAGGCCAGGCTCAGGCGAAGGAGGACCGAGGTGTGGCCGATGTCGAGGAGCCCCGGGTGGGGATGTTCGGATGCGACGTCGTCGGCGAGAACGCGTGCCTCGTAGTCGGGCACGGCGTGCAACGAGCCGCGAAGCCACACGAGGGAGCGCACGGGCTCACGCAGCCGCAGTGGTGCGTGATCGGTGATCTCGAGGACGGCAGGCAGTCCGCCGCCGCCGGAGTTCCAGGCCAGGGCCGCAGCTGCGGAGGCATGTGGGACTGCAACGACGACGTCACCGTTCGAACGCAGGTGATGCACCGACGTGACGGTGGGATCGCTGCCTTCGATGGCGAGAACTGCGTCCTGTGCGCGCACACAGGCGCTGCGGACGCGTTCGGCGGTGGACGGGCCGGTGCTGGTCTTCGTTGCCATGCTGCCCCCTTGGCGGGTGTTCTCTCGAACTCCATCGGATGATGAGGTAACCCTAACCTAAGGCGCTTCGGTGTGAATCGCAAGACTTTTGCGCAACTCGCGTGGAATCCGCCGCCTGCGCCGGGGTTACGGTTTGTCTGTGGCCATTCCTCTTTCACTCGGGCTGCCCGCCCCGAGAAACTCGCGCGGACTCCTCGAAGCACTCTTTCTCCCGGTCGTTCCGGCGTCGGCGCTGATCGGTGGCGAAGCAGCAGGCCGGGTTGTCGTCCGCCTCGATATCGATCCGGAAGAACTGCGCGCGGACACGGATGCGTCGTACGAGGCCGTCCGTTTCGACGTCGACGTCACCACCGACCAGATCGACGACGCGATCGCGCTACGTCTGCCCGCTCCGCTCGCGGTGTACGTCGACGGCGGCGAAGAGGATCTGACACCCGCCGAAGCGGCGCTGCGCCTGTGCGAAGGTGGACGGATCCCCGGACTCGCCGCCGGTCTCGCGCCCACCGAAGTGGCTGATTTCCTGGCGGTGCTCGCGCACGAGTCCGTCGGTTTCGTAGCCCGCGCAGCCGACGGCGACGAGGTGATCGCCCTACTGTGTGGCACCGTCGCTGCACTACGCGGCGACGACGTGCGCGCCGCGATAGTCGATCCGAAGCCCGAAAAACTCGCCGCGCTGATCCCGGAAGCCGCGTCCGCGATGCGCGAGGTGCTGCTCACGATCGAGGTCGCGGATCTGCCTGCGGTGGAAACGGCTCTGCGTGCCGCGGGTTTGCAGTGACCGGCGTGGGGCGATGCGTAATCTTTTAGGCGTGCCAAGAATCGCGTATTTCGGTCCGTCGGGAACCTTCACGGAGATAGCTCTCGCCCAGTTGGAGGCTGAGGGCGCGTTCGGCGAAACCGTCGAGCGAGTACCGGCCGGCAGTCCGCCGGCGACTCTCGACATGGTTCGCGATGGTTCCGTGGACGGGGCCGTAGTTCCCTTCGAGAACTCGGTGGAAGGCGGCGTAGCGCCGACGCTCGATTCACTCGCTCTCGGTTCGCCCCTGCAGATCGTTGCCGAAACCGATCTGGACGTGAGTTTCTCCATCCTGGTTCGCGCGGGGACCACCGCCGACCAGGTCCGCACGATCGGGGCCTATCCGCATGCGGGCGCACAGGTCCGCGGATGGATCGCCGAGAACCTGCCCCAGGCCGAGGTGGTGTTGGCCTCGTCCAACGCCGGTGCGGCGCTGGACGTGCAGGCCGGAACGGTCGACGCCGGTGTCTCCACGGCTTTGGCCGGTCAGATGCTCGGACTCGACAGCCTGGCGGACAACGTCGCCGATGTGGGCGGCGCCCGTACACGCTTCGTGCTGGTCACCAAGCCGGCTCCGGTTCCCGAACGGACCGGTGCCGATCGGACCGCGCTGGTGCTTCACCTCGACAACGCTCCCGGCTCCCTGGTGCGCGCACTCTCCGAATTCGCCGCTCGCGGTATCGATCTGACTCGGATCGAATCACGTCCGATGCGAACGGAATTGGGTACGTACCGGTTCTTCGTGGACTGCGTCGGACACGTCGAGGACTCGCTGGTGGCCGAGGCGATGCGTGCACTGCATCGCAAATCCGGAGTCCGCTTCCTGGGGTCGTGGGCGACAGCGAATTCGACCGGGCCACAACCTCCTTCGGACGAAGAAGCGATTCGGTGGATCGACCAGCTCAAGCATGGAGGGGGAGAACGATGACCGGAAGGCTCATCCTCGTTCGGCACGGTCAGACGGAGGCGAATGTCGCCAAACGTCTCGACACCGCTCTGCCCGGAGCAAAGCTCACGCCGGAAGGGTTGGCGCAGGCCGAGACGTTGGGCATCGGCCTGGCTTCGGCTCCTCCTCTGGCGCTCGTATCGTCCTTGGCTTTGCGTGCCCGGCAGACAGCAGGTTTTGTGGAGCAGGCCGCCGGTGTATCCCTGGATGTGCGGGACGGACTGCACGAGGTCCAGGCCGGTGACCTCGAGGATCGCACCGACGAGGCCGCGCACCGACTGTTCATGGAGACGTTCCATCACTGGCACACCGGCAACCTCGGCGCTCGCATTCCCGGCGGTGAAACGGGATACGACGTCCTGGAACGGTACGTCCCCGTCGTCAATGCGCTGCGCGAAGAATTTCTGGAAGGCTCACGAGACGGCGGCGACATCGTCGTGGTGAGTCATGGTGCTGCGATTCGTCTTGTCGCCGCCCAGCTTGCCGGTGTCCCCGGACTGTTCGCAGCCAACAACCACTTGGCCAACACCGAGACCGTCGAACTGTTGCCCTCAGCTGATGGCGGCTGGGAATGCCTACGCTGGGGAGCCGTCAACCCGCCGTTCGAGCACCGACTCATCCCCGGCGCCGACGACGTGATGGGCTGACGGACTGCTTCACCACCAACCGGTCTGGACGCTCAGTTGGCGCCCGAGTTCAGCCGACAGTGTGCTCACGTAGCTGGCTGTCAGGTGGTGGGAATCGTGATACACCAACACATTTCCCTCCATGACCCGGCACAGTTCCGGTCCGCACACGCCGTCGCTGAGGTCGAGTAGACGGACGTTGGTCAGATCGGCAATTGCCGACGGCGCCGGATTGACGTCGCTGAGCATTTCGGACCGTGGCATCGCGCAGTGATCGGGTGACGTGGTTGTCGCCAGACAGTCGATCGCGCGATAGGCGACGCCGTCGTGGTGCAGCCAGGGGGTATCGCGAATGGCGAGTACGTCGATACCGTCGCGCCCCAGTTCCTCCCATACGTGAACGTACGACTCGGGCGTCACGTCACCAGGGCCGTCGGAACTCGGCCTGGTTGCCGTCGTGAACACGAAATCGGGTGAGGCGTCGGCCAACTCGGTCAGCACTCCACGCGACCAGTCGACACAATCCGGATAGTCGTTGTCCGACAACGTCTGCATGGAGTCGACGGTGAGCGGGCAGCCCATCTTCAGATACGTGTCGACGCGGAACCCGTGACTCTTGCCGAGTTCGTCGAGCGCAGTGAGCCAGTGCTCGGAGTGCGAACCACCCGCGAGCGCGATGGTTCTGTCTGCATCGGCGTCGCCGTAGGTGCAGTGGACGACGTCCCGCTCGAGAAAATCGGCGATACAGCCGTCGAGCGTACTGGCCGGAAGGTCCAGTGGCGCATCGAAGATCGAGGGAACCATCGACGCCTTGGGTACTTCGGCACCGTCGGTGAGCGCGAGTGCGCCGGGATGGGTCGGGAGGTCGAGGGTGTCGACCGCCCGCTGGCCCGTCGTCTGGCTGCTCGCGTACGACTGCCAGGCGACCGAAGCGGCGAGGACCGCGGCAGCGGTGACGACGCATGCCAGGACGGTGTACCGGCGCGAGCGGCCTCCGCGCTCCACCGGAACCTCGACCAGGCGCCGGAGTGCAAGCGCCCCCGCGACGGAGAGGGCGATGATCAGTGCCCCGCCGAGCAGGCCGGCTTCGGGGCGTCCGGTGATCACGAGTGCAAACACCAGAATCGGCCAGTGAATCAGGTACAGCGCGAATGCGAACGAGCCGAGCCACGTCAGTGCCGGATGGGCGAGCGTCTTCGACGTCCAAGGTGTGTCGTCGCCGACTCCGGACAGTATCAACGCAAGAGTGGCCAGCACCGGTACCAGCGCCCACGGGCCGGGGAACTGCTGGGCGCCGTCGAGCACTATGCCGCACAACAGGATCGACGAAAGCCCCGCCCAGCCGATCGTCGCTCTGACCGAGAACGGCAGGGATGCGATCTGCCGACTGCGCGTGCTGGTCATCAGAACGGCCAGCAGACCACCGAGGGCCAATTCCCACAACCTGGCGCCGGAGTCGTAGTACGCCCAGGCTTGGTGACGCGAAGATTTGGCGAGTGCGTAGAGAAAAGATCCTGCGGTCAGAACCAGAAGGGTGACCGCGAGTGACGGGCGGAAATAGTTGGGATTCACGCGTGAAGCCACATAAGCGATCACGGAGACGAGTGCGATGGCCAGGAGATAGAACTGACCTTGCACGGCCATCGACCACAGGTGCTGCAGGGGAGTGACCGAGCCGTCGGCGGCCAGGTAGTCGCTTGCGGTGCTGGCGAGCTGCCAGTTCTGGAAGAACCCGAGCACCGCGATCAGTTGATCGCCCAGATCGGCCCAGCGTGTGCGTGGCAGCAGCAACGCGGTCCCCAGTGCGGTCAAAATGCTGACCACCGCGATCAGGGGGAACAGCCGCAGAAACACCCGCCGCAGTGCCGGGACCGGGTTGAGTGAACCCCCGGCTTCGGCGCGTCGAACCAGTGAGCCGACGAAGAAGTATCCGGACAGAACCAGGAAGACGTCCACCCCGCCCGATACCCGTCCGAACCATACGTGGAATACGACCACCAAACCGATGGCGAGGCCACGCAGTCCGTTCAGGTCTTGTCGGTGCGGTGTTGTTGCCCGTTCTTCGTTCGGCCGGTCGATCGTGGCGACCGAGCCTTGTTCGCCCGGTGACGACGGTTGACGCGAGAACTGCATGCTGAAGTAAGGCTCCGGGCGTTGAAGGGACGCCCCGAGGTTACCCGGAAGTCTCCGGCGTCGATTCCTCGAGTTCGGTTACCAGCGCGTTCACGGCTTGTCGCAGGCGATGCGGTGTTCCGGAACTGATGGACGTCCACTCGGTGCCGTCGGCAGCCCGAGTAGTCGAACCCACGAGCCGGCCGGCCAAGGTGTCGTACACAGTCACTGCGCCGGTCATGAGCGTCGTCGCTCCCAAACTGTGTGGTATTCCAACCAATTCGGCGAAGGCGGTGCATGTGACGATTGCGCTACCCAGTTGGCGCGCGTCGTCTTCGGGTATCCCGGCGTTGATCAAGGCCGAGGTCACGCTGTCTGCATCCGGGCCGGCGCCGAATGCCAGGCTGAGCATCTCGGTCGGTGCGTTGATCACGGCAATCGGCATTGCTTCGGCGCTGCCGAGCGCGGTGACGACGGGTGCAGCTGGTTCGGCGGTGACGCTGCACAATGCGAACGAAGAATCGGTTGAAGTTGCTTCGACACAAAGGAATTCGCCCTGTGCGACGCAGAGGCGTGAAATCCTTCCACCGACATGCCGACGCAGCGCCAACTCCCATTTGGGGTGGGTCAGGACGCGCAGGCGGGCACTGAGTTCGTGATGGATCTCCCCGCCGGGGAGGAGATCGCGCTCGGAGAGCGAATCTGCCGCGGACTGCATCGCCGTATGGTGAGCGCTCGCACTGGCGTGAACCGTCGCGCCACCGAGAACCACGGGAAGCGCATCGAGCCCGAGTCGCTCACGTACATAGTCGATTTCGTCCTGTGACAGGGCGACGACAGGCAAATTCCACCCATCAGGTGAGGTGCCGAGGTCCACCATCAACGCTCTGCAGTTTCGAGTGCGCCACCGATCACGGACGGGATGACTGTTCGGCCGTCGGCGAAGTGCTCGAAGTGCTTCAGATAATCGGGTGTGTCGTGCTCGGTCTCGTCTTGAGATTGGGCCGCATGACGGCCGCCGGCGATCGGCGCAGATCCGCCTGCGGTTCGGGCCGGATCCACTTTGACGGTATCGACGGTGCCCTGAACCGGCGAGGTCACGGGGTTCTGGCGCGCGGCGCTCTGGCCGGTGGAGGGATCCGGAAGAGCGTGCCGGCCGGTGCTGCTGCTCGACGACGAGCCCGCGAATGCTCCGGCTCCGGTGGTCGCGGAAGCTGCGCTGACCTGTGCCGTTGCCCGACTTGCCGAGGGGGCGCCGAACAGTGATGGTGTGGAAGCGCCGAGTCTCGCGCCGCCGAGTCCTGCGCCACCGAGCCCTGCGCCGCCCAGTCCGGTGAGTCCTGCTCCGGCCGTCGCGAGAGTTGATGCGGCAGTGGTGGCGCCCGTGACGGCGGTGGTCGCGGCACTGACGGCGGCCGACGCTCCACCGGAGATGGCACCGGCCTGTGAGGCAGCGGCGGCAAATACCGGGTTGGAAGCTACGGATGCGACAGCAGCGGTTGCGGCGCGCACGGGATCCGCGATTACGTCAGCGAGCGTTGATGCCGCTTGCACGACGGACTGTCGTGCAGCACTGCCTGGGCTTTCGGCCGAAGCGGATGCCCCAGCTGTGGGTTCCGCGATGGACGGTGGTGAATCGAAGTTCTGCTGCACGGCCAGATGCGTCGTTGCGGCGTCGTACGTTTCCATCGTCACCGCCGCTCGAATTTTGAGTGCTTCTTCGGCAGCCTCGGCGGCAGCAGCCCCGCCGACCAGGGCCCCGCCGATGGAGTACGCGGCGACCTTGGCCGCTTGAACCGCCGCGATCTCCGCCAGGGACGGCATGGCCAGGGTGGCGACGGTGTAGGAACCGGACTGCACTTGGGCTTTACCAGCGGTTTCTCCGGCGAGCAGCGCGGCCGAGGCAGCCCATTCCTGGAACGGTGCGAACTTGCTCAACGCGGCATCCGCGGCTTCTCCTGACCACCCGGTGCGAAGGTCCGCCATCACGCGAGAGATGGACGCAGCGGTGTCGGTCAGTCCGGACGACACGGTGGACCAGGCCCCGGCCGCCACACCGAGAGGGACCGGCCCGGCCCCGGCGACCAGTGCTGCAGAGTTGGGTGCTGCGCCCCGTGGATACCAGATGACGCCGGTGATGCCGACCATTGTTCTTCCCCCCAGGAAGTGTGACTGTGTTGCCGAGTTGCCGAGTTGCCGAGTTGCCGAGTTACCGAGTTCGATTTCTGTCGATCAGATCGGTGCGGCTGCCAGGCTGGACTTGGTGAGCTGGTCTTCGAGCTCGTAGGCAGCTGCATTCTTGCGCAGAGCTGCCGCAGCCGCGGTGAGCTCCTCGATTGCCCGATCGGTGGACGAGGCAAGGCTGTCCGAGATGGTGTTGAAGTAATTTGCCGCGCTACCGGACACTTCCTCGGATCCGGCTGGGAGAACGCGTAGCGTCGGCTGCGCAGTAGAGACGATTCCGCGCAATCGCGTCGCCGCAGACTCGAGTTCCATTGCGGCGGCAACTAGGGCTTGAGGGTCGACGTACATAGTGCCGAACTCCTTCCTGACCAGGGCGGATAAGTGGTCGGGAGGTCGTGCACAAAGCCGTAGAAATCCCCCCGCACATAGTTTGATGCATACCGGCCGCTTTTGGTTCCCCCGAAATCGGACGACTTTGCCCTCAGCCCCAGCCGAGTTCGTGCAATCTGTCTTCTTCGATGCCGAAGTAGTGCGCGATCTCGTGGATGACGGTCACGGCAACCTCGTGAACAACCTCGTCCTCGGATGCACAGATGTCGAGTATCGAATCGCGGAAAATAGTGACCGTGTCCGGCAGGTACCCACCGTAATGAGAATCCCGCTCGGTCAGAGCGACGCCCTGATACAAACCGAGCAGCCCCGGTTCTTCCTCGTCACGTGCTTCGACAAGCACCACGACGTTGTCGATGGCCTTGGCAAGTTCGGGCGGAATCAGATCGAGCGCCTCGCCGACCAGTTCCTCGAACCGGTCGGGCGTCATAGTCACCGTCATGGCTTACGACGGCGGAGCTGCGCCGGGCAACGGCGTCGGCAGCGACCGACCTTCCGGTGCAGCGGGTGGCGGGACCGGAGCGGCGCCGTTGATCAGGATTTCGCCCTTGGCGCTTCCGGTGATCGCGGCAAACCCGCCGGTTTCGACCTCTTTGCCGATCGAACAATTGACTCGGCGGCTACCGGCCAACCAGCTTTCCAGTGAAATGTTGTCCCAGAACAGCGTCAGCGTCTTGTCGCGAAGCGCGTCTGCGGAACCAAGGTACTCGTTGGACGCCTGAGTGCAGACGCCCTCGAGGTAACGGTCCTGATCTTCGACCGACGGCATTGCGCCCGGGAACTGAGTGCCGAGGTCGATCACCGAAATAACCTCGTATGCATGCGGTTTCGCGCAATCGACCGGATCGGTCGGGAGGTTCTGGTTGATGCCGATGCACGTGCCGACGTCCCACACGTTCGACTGGTCCTGGTCCGCCACGCGGCCCACGAACGGTTGTAGTTCGCCGGTCGTGGTCGAGAACTGCAAGCCGCAACGCAGTGCGCGCTCGCCCGAAGCCCAACCCGATTCGCTCGGGAACATCAGGCCGACGCTGAACTTGCCCTTGGGATCGAACTTCGAATCGAGGTAGGACATGACGATGGGTGTGCAGTGCTCGTCGCGGAGTTCGGCGAATCGAAGGGCGCCCGGGTACCGGGAACCGGGGCCGAACTCGGCGCCGGGGAACACCGACAGGTCGAGTGGTCCGGCAACCTCGAAGCGGTGTTCAGTTCCGCACTGAACCTTTGACATGTCCGTGCGGTCCCCGCCCGACTCGGTCGCAGGCGTCCAGTTGAGGCAGTCGCCGGCCGCAGCCGCGGTGAAGGCGTCGTCGCGAGTAGATCCCGTCGCTGCCGGACCGCCACCACTGACACTGACCGAGGACGAGTCGTCCTTGTTCAATCCACCGGAAATCGCGATCGTTGCGATCGCGGCGACCACCGCACCTACCGCCACAGCAGCCAGGACCCGACGGGTGCGACTCGCTGAGACAGTTTTCTTCGCCGGCGTCCCCTGGGGATCTGCCGGATCTGGCGACTTCTCGATCTTGTCTTCGGACATCGATTCCATCATGCCTGTTGCCGTGGCGATATCGAACCTTCACTACAAAACTCACAAACGCGTCTGTGAGTATTTTGTAATCATGAGCGAAAACACCCCACTCGATCCCGAGGCTGTCGAGCTGGCGGGCCGGCTCTTCGACATGGCACGAACCGGCGACGCGGCCGGGCTGGCGTCGTACGTCGATGCTGGAGTTCCCGTCAATCTGACCAACGAGAGTGGCGACACGCTCGTCATGTTGGCGGCGTATCACGGTCACGCTGACGCCGTCGTTGCCTTGATCGAGCGCGGCGCCGACGTCAACCGGCCCAACGACAAGAACCAGACGCCCCTCGCCGGAGCCGTCTTCAAGGGCGAGGATGCGGTGGTGAAAGCGCTGGTGAGCGGGGGAGCCGACCCGAAAGGTGGACACCCGACTGCCGTCGACGCGGCTCGGATGTTCGGACGCGAGGACTACCTGAGTCTGCTCGAATCGTGATCTCCCCCTCTCCGACGTGGACGTGACCGTCGGCGAGCTGCGGTGAGTGGGTAAAGTTCGAAGTCGTGATTGACCTCAAGTTTCTCCGTGAGAACCCCGAAATCGTCCGCGAGTCGCAGCGCACCCGTGGAGAAGATCCAGGACTGGTCGACGCTCTGCTCGAAGCCGACGCGTCCCGACGCGCTGCCGTTCTGACCGGAGACAACCTCCGCGCAGAGCAGAAGGCCTTCGGCAAGAAGGTCGGACAGGCATCTCCGGAGGAGCGTCCCGCGCTGCTCGAGGGTTCCAAGGAACTGGCGGCCAAGGTCAAGGAAGCCGAGGCCGCGCAGCACGAGGCGCAGGCCGCGCTCGACTCCGCACACCGCGCGATTTCCAACGTCGTACAAGAAGGTGCGCCGGCCGGCGGCGAGGACGATTACATCGTGCTCGAACACGTCGGTGAGATTCCGAAGTTCGACTTCGAGCCGAAGGATCACCTCGAGCTTGGCGAGTCGCTCGGCCTGATCGACATGGAACGCGGCGCCAAGGTTTCGGGTTCACGCTTCTACTTCATGACCGGCTACGGAGCCATGCTCCAGCTCGGACTGCTGCAGTTGGCGGCGCAGAAGGCGATCGCCAACGGATTCACGATGATGATTCCGCCGGTGCTCGTACGCCCGGAAATCATGGCGGGTACCGGCTTCCTCGGTGCTCACTCGGACGAGATCTACCACTTGCAGGATGACGACCTGTACCTTGTCGGAACTTCCGAGGTACCCATGGCCGGCTACCACTCGGGCGAGATCCTCGAACTGAACGAAGGCCCGAAGCGTTACGCCGGTTGGTCCTCGTGCTTCCGCCGTGAGGCCGGTAGCTACGGGAAGGACACCCGCGGCATCATCCGTGTCCATCAGTTCGACAAGGTCGAGATGTTCACGTACTGCCGTCCCGAGGATGCCGACGCCGAACACCAGCGTCTCCTCGGCTGGGAGCGAGACATGTTGGCCGCCATCGACGTTCCTTACCGCGTGATCGACGTCGCCGGCGGAGATCTCGGTTCTTCGGCTGCGCGTAAATTCGACTGCGAGGCATGGGTTCCGACGCAGGGCACCTACCGCGAGCTGACATCGACGTCCAACTGCACGACTTTCCAGGCCCGCCGCCTCGGAGTTCGGTACCGCGACGAGAACGGCAAGCCGCAGACGGCTGCCACTCTCAACGGCACCCTGGCAACGACGCGCTGGATCGTGTCGATTCTCGAGAATCATCAGCAGGCCGACGGCTCGGTGCGAGTGCCCGAGGCATTGGTGCCGTTTGTCGGCACGGATGTGCTTCGCTGACACGCTGAACCAACACCATCAGGGCCGCGACGGACTCCGTCGCGGCCCTGATTCGTACTTTCGTACTGGTAGGTTTGGAACTTTTTCTGAACTGGCGGAATGTCAAATTTTTCCCGCCGATTGACGAGTTGACCACCAAAAGCGTTGTCGATAGACCGCTTTGGCGTTAGTTTTGCGTTCAATCGGGCTTCCATACCCTGCTTTTCCATCCCCCGTCAGGTGATGTGAGGGTGAGTCCGGGGTGAATTGGACAAGTGTCTTGCCAAAAGTAGTACACGTACTAGTTTTTTCGTTATGTTGTGACGGCGCGCACACGTTTTGTCCGAATCCACTGCCTATGTTTGCCCTTCCGAAGGAAGTGCCCATGCCCCAAATCTCTCAGTTGCGGCGATTCGCCGTGCCCATAACCGGAACCGCCATGGTCGCGGGGATGCTGCTGATCGGCACGCCCGCATCCGCCGCGATCTCGACCACCGGTTTCAAAACAGCGTGTGTCGCAGGCTCCATCATCGGAGACGTCCACAAGGTCACCGACAACCTCATCACGGTCGACGCACCCGCTTCTGTCCAACCCGGCGAGACTTTCACCTACCGAATTCAGCCGAGCGGAACGTCGTATCCGGACAAGGATTCCGGCGCGACGACTACGAACCTGTCACGTCTCAAGGTCGACTACGCAATCCCGGCCAACGCGACGTTCGTTTCCGCGGCCGTCGTCGCGGGCACCTCGGTCGGACTCGACAGCGTCGCACCGAACGTTCTCAGGGTCAACGACTCTGGCAACGTCGACGGTAGCGGCGGGATCCTTCGGCTGTCCGGAAACAACCAGGTGATCGGCAACAGTCCGACGACGAGTACCAACTCGGAGGGAGGTATTCGAGTACCGAAGTCCAAGAAGAACCTCGATGGCTCGACAAACGGCAACGGAGACACCTGGTTCCGGCTTCCCGCAGTCGACGTAACAATGGTCGCTGGTGCGACGGGAGTGATCCAACCGAAGGTGAGGACCGCGGGTACGGCCGGCAACCTCGGTGCCAGCGAAAACTTCAGCACTCAGCTCGCAAAGGCGAGTTTCCTTGGTACACAGTGGGCGCCGACCCGTTGCTCGCCCCGCGAGAACAAGGACACCACACCGCTCAATGCCGGCGCGGGTCCGCTTGCGACAATCAGCATTGCTTCGGCTCCGGTGGATGTGGAGACGACGACGTCGCTCTCGGTTCCGGCTACGGCGATCACGGGCAGCGCGGTTGATCTGACTGCGACCGTGGCTCCGAACAATGCTGTGGGTACGGTGCAGTTCAAGTCGAATGGCACGGCGATCGGTTCCCCGGTGGCAGTCTCCGCGGGTGTTGCGACTCTGTCACATTCCTTCGATGCTGCTGGTGCACAAAGTGTTACCGCTGACTTCACTGCCGGTGCAGGGTTTGTCAGCTCCTCGGCGTCGGCTCAGACGGTGACGGTTTCTGATCCGGCTCCGGTCGATGTGGAGACGACGACGTCGTTGTCGGTTCCGGCGACGGCGATCACGGGTACGGCGGTTGATCTGACGGCAACGGTGGCTCCGAACAACGCTGTCGGTACGGTGCAGTTCAAGTCGAACGGCACGGCCATTGGTTCGCCGGTGACAGTCTCCGCGGGTGTTGCGACGCTGTCGCATTCCTTCGATGCTGCTGGCGCTCAGAGTGTTACCGCTGACTTCACTGCCGGTGCAGGGTTTGTCAGCTCCTCGGCGTCGGCTCAGACGGTGACGGTTTCTGATCCGGCTCCGGTGGATGTGGAGACGACGACGTCGTTGTCGGTTCCGGCTACGGCGATCACGGGTACGGCGGTTGATCTGACGGCAACGGTTGCTCCGAACAACGCTGTCGGTACGGTGCAGTTCAAGTCGAACGGCACGGCCATTGGTTCCCCGGTGGCAGTCTCCGCGGGTGTTGCGACGCTGTCGCATTCCTTCGATGCTGCTGGCGCTCAGAGTGTTACCGCTGACTTCACTGCCGGTGCAGGGTTTGTCAGCTCCTCGGCGTCGGCTCAGACGGTGACGGTTTCTGATCCGGCTCCGGTCGATGTGGAGACGACGACGTCGTTGTCGGTTCCGGCTACGGCGATCACGGGTGCGGCGGTTGATCTGACCGCGACGGTTGCTCCGAACAATGCTGTCGGTACGGTGCAGTTCAAGTCGAACGGCACTGCGATCGGTTCACCGGTGACAGTCTCCGCGGGTGTTGCGACGCTGTCGCATTCATTCGATGCTGCTGGTGCTCAGAGTGTTACGGCTGACTTCACTGCCGGTGCTGGCTTTGTGAGTTCGTCGGCATCTGCTCAGACGGTGACCGTTTCGGATCCGGCTCCGGTCGATGTCGAGACGACGACGTCGCTGTCGGTTCCGGCTACGGCAACTACGGGTGCGGCGGTTGATCTGACCGCGACGGTTGCTCCGAACAACGCTGTGGGCACGGTGCAGTTCAAGTCGAACGGCACGGCGATCGGCACTCCGGTGACAGTCGCGTCGGGTGTTGCGACATTGAGCCATTCGTTCGATGCTGCTGGCGCTCAGAGCGTTACGGCGGACTTCACCGCCGGTGCAGGGTTCGTCAGCTCCTCGGCGTCCGCTCAGACGGTGACGGTGTCCGATCCGGCTCCGGTCGACAAGGCGACGAAGACGGTTCTGAGCGTTCAGGGTGAAGCCAAGGTCGGACTGCCTGTTGATCTCTTCGCGACGGTGTCCGAAGATCCCTCGGACGCCCTGGTGCCGTCCGGCGGAACGGTTCAGTTCAAGATCGGTGGAGTCGATCAGGGTGCCCCGGTCGCGGTTGTTGACGGAGTTGCCAAGCTGCCGCACGTGTTCGGAGCAGAAGGCACCTTTGTAGTCTCGGCTGTATTCAGTGGCTCCGGCGTGTTCACGTCGTCCACCGCGGAATCCGTCGACGTCAATGTCACGGTTCCGACCCCGTCGGATGTCGAAAGCTCTACGTCGTTGACGGCTCCGTCTTCGGCAAAGGTCGGGACGTCGGTGCAGCTGAAGGCTGTGGTCAGTTCTTCCGGCGCGACGTCGGGAACCGTCCAGTTCTTCGATGGAACGACTCCGATCGGAACGGCCGTCGATGTTGTCGGTGGGCAGGCTGTGTTGAGCCACACCTTCACCACGACCGGCAACCATTCGATCACCGCGGTCTACAGCGGAGCCCAGGGCGTCACGGGTTCCACGTCGACTGCATCGGTTGTGAACGTCGGTAACGGGGGCGGTGACTTCGGTTCGCTCGGATCGTTGTCGCTGCCGTTCGGGTCCTGATTCTCCGATGATGTGATGCCCCTTGCGCCCGACGGGTGCAAGGGGCATCACTCTTCGCGAATCGATGATTGGTCGTTAGCAGAACTATCGGCAATTCGTGAATATTTGTCTGAAATAACTGATACAAGTACTACTTTCGACGGGTACTGTACGAGCGTCCAGCTCCATTCTGATTTCCGCTCTGTTCGAGTGACCTCCTTCCGTGCGGTTCCCGATCCACGTCTGTTGCTAGCTGAGGAGAGTTCGTGTTGGTGAGAAGAAGTTCCGCGGTTGTGGTGGCGGCGTTGGTCGGTGGCGTGCTGGTGGCAGGTGGTGTTGCTTCGGCTGCTCCGACGTCATCTCCCGCGGTGGAGAACACGATCGGGTTCAAACTGGGTTGCGATGGTTACGAGCACCCTGGCTTGGGCAGCATCTCCGACGAATTCCACTCCACGGGCGTGACCATCTCGGCTCCGGAGAAGGTCGCGGCGGGGTCGACGTTCACCTACCGAGTCCAGCCAGGTGCGATGACTGTTCCCACGAGTGGTCATGCGGGGCGTTCGGCGATCAGGTGGACACGGATGAAGTACGACTTCGACATTCCTGCGGGGGTGTCGTTGGTCGATGCTCAGGTAGTGGCGGGTACGTCGTCGAATTTGTCGGGTGCGGCGCCCTCGGTAATTCGAATCAACGACGGTGGTTCGCCGGATGCTGCGGGCACTCACTTGCGTATTTCGGGGAACAATCAGACTGCTGACTCCAATGGCGGTGGTGGAAACGGTCCGAGTACAAGTAAGAACGATGATGGCGGAATCGGCGCGGAGGCTGGAAAGACTTTCCGGTTGCCGGCGATCGATGTGACGGTGATTGCGGGTGGTGCGGGTAGCACTGTGCAGCCGAAGTTAAGGGTGACGGATGGCAATTCGGGATCCTTTGATTCTCCGAAAAATGCCTTCACCTTCTTGCAGCGCGAGAAGGACGTCTTCACCGTCGCATACTGGGAGAGGTACAACTGCTCTCCGCATGACTCACGCAGCGCGGGATTGAATGCGGGTGGTCAGGCATTGGCCACCGTCAACGTCGTCTCGCAGGTGGCGACCACGACCGCAGTGACGTCCGGCGCGTCGGCAACGATCGGTCAATCGACGGATTTGATTGCGCAGGTCTCCCCGGCGCCGACAGGCGGCACCGTTCAGTTCAAGGATGGCGGGACTGACATCAGCGCCCCGGTGGCCGTCGTCAATGGCGTTGCCACACTGCCACATACATTCACCGCGGCGGGAGATCACTCCATCACCGCTGTGTACGACGGAGTTCTCGAGTTCTTGACCTCAACGTCACCGGCGCGCACAGTGAGCGTGGCTGCTGCCGATGTACAGACGACCACGGCGCTGACAGTTCCGAGCAGCGCCGTCGAGCAGACCTCGGTCGCGCTGACCGCAAACATCTCTCCGGCAGCTGACGGCGGAACGGTCCAGTTCAAGGACGGTGGCACAGACATCGGCGGACCGATCGCGGTGACTGCCGGCGGAGCGACCCTGGATCACACGTTCACTACGACGGGATCGCACTCGATCACTGCGGTCTACTCAGGCACTGCAGGTTTTGGTGGTTCGACCGCGCAAGCTCAGACCATCGAGATCTCGAGCTCAGCGCTGAGTACGACTACAACGCTTCAAGTTCCGGCTGCTGCGATCACGGGTACTGCGGTTGATCTGACGGCGACGGTTGCTCCTTCCAACGCTGTCGGTACGGTGCAGTTCAAGTCGAACGGCACGGCGATCGGTTCCCCGGTCACGGTGTCCGGTGGGACTGCGACGCTCTCGCATTCGTTCGATGCTGCTGGCGCTCAGAGCATTACGGCTGACTTCACCGCTGGTGCAGGCTTCGTCAGCTCCTCGGCATCGGCCCAGACGGTGACGGTGTCCGATCCGGCTCCCATCGATGTGGAGACGACGACGTCGCTCTCGGTTCCGGCGACGGCGATCACGGGTGCGGCGGTTGATCTGACGGCGACGGTGGCTCCGAACAACGCTGTGGGTTCGGTGCAGTTCAAGTCGAACGGCACGGCGATCGGCACTCCGGTGGCAGTCTCCGCGGGTGTTGCGACGCTGTCGCATTCGTTCGATGCTGCTGGTGCTCAGAGTGTTACGGCTGATTTCACTGCTGGTGCAGGGTTTGTGAGTTCGTCGGCGTCGGCTCAGACGGTGACGGTCTCTGATCCGGCTCCGGTGGATGTCGAGACGACGACGTCGTTGTCGGTTCCGGCGACGGCGATCACGGGTGCGGCGGTTGATCTGACGGCGACGGTGGCTCCGAACAACGCTGTGGGTTCGGTGCAGTTCAAGTCGAACGGCACGGCGATCGGTTCGCCGGTGACAGTCTCCGCGGGTGTTGCGACGCTGTCGCATTCGTTCGATGCTGCTGGTGCTCAGAGTGTTACGGCTGATTTCACTGCTGGTGCAGGGTTTGTGAGTTCGTCGGCGTCGGCTCAGACGGTGACGGTGTCCGATCCGGCTCCGGTCGATGTCGAGACGACGACGTCGCTCTCGGTTCCGGCGACGGCGATCACGGGTGCGGCGGTTGATCTGACGGCGACCGTGGCTCCGAACAACGCTGTCGGTTCGGTGCAGTTCAAGTCGAACGGCACGGCGATCGGTTCACCGGTGACAGTCACGTCGGGTGTTGCGACGCTGTCGCATTCGTTCGATGCTGCTGGTGCTCAGAGTGTTACGGCGGACTTCACTGCCGGTGCAGGCTTCGTCAGCTCCTCGGCATCGGCCCAGACGGTGACCGTTTCGGATCCGGCTCCCATCGATGTCGAGACCACGACGTCGCTCTCGGTTCCCGCTACGGCAACTACGGGTGCGGCGGTTGATCTGACTGCGACGGTTGCTCCGAACAATGCTGTGGGCACGGTGCAGTTCAAGTCGAACGGCACGGCCATTGGTTCACCGGTGACAGTTTCCGGTGGGACCGCGACGCTGTCGCACATCTTCGATGCTGCTGGCACTCAGAGTGTTACGGCTGACTTCACCGCTGGTTCCGGATTCAAGAACTCGGTTGCGAGTGCGAAGTCAGTTCAGGTGAGTGTTGCCGACCAGGAATCCGTCGTCGAACTGAATGTCCCCACCGACGCCAAAACTGGTGTGGCGACCGACTTGTGGGCAACCGTCCGAACGTCGTCGGATGACGCTGTCGGCGTCGGAACCGTGCAGTTCTACGACGGTGGCGTCGCGATCGGCGGTCCTGAAGCGGTGACGGCAGGAGCTGCTGGTCTGTCGCATACGTTTACCTCTGCGGGTGCGCACAGCATCACGGCGGTTTACTCGGGAGGAGCCGGTGTAGTCGGGTCCTCGGCCCAGGCGCGGACGGTGAATGTAACGGACCCTGCGCCTTCGGATGTCACCACGGAGACTGTGGTGACGGTGCCTGCCGATGGTGTGGTGAACAAGTCGGTGACCCTGTCGGCGACTGTCAGTTCGGTGCAGAACGGTGGAACGGTGCAGTTCATGGATGGGGACACCCCGATCGGTGACGCTGTGCCAGTGGTCAACGGGATTGCGGCGCTGAACCACACCTTCACCACAACCGGTGCGCATTCGATTTCGGCAATCTACAGCGGCGCAGCCGGATTCACAGGCTCCACCTCGGCGGCCCACGCAATTCAGATCAAGGCTGCAACCGGCGGTGGCACGGGCAGCCTCGGTTCAGGCAGCGCTGGCTCGAGCGATTTCCTTCCCTTCGGTTCCTGACCGAAGCGGTTCAGGTCGCGGCCCCGAGGCAGTATCCCTCGGGGCCGATCGACAGGGTGAACTGCATCGGGCGTGAGTTACCGGTTCCGTCGCTGACGGGCAGGGTGACACGGACGTAGTCGCCGCGAACCGGAGTGACTGTTGCAGCGTCGGCGTCGAAAGACTTGATACCGGCCAGCTGATTCGGATCGAGCTTGAGTGGCGGCTGGCCGGTGGCGCCGGTGCCGTCGGGATCCCACGGGCTGTTGCCGGGGCAGATCAGTGGATAGAACGTCTCGACGTCGCGGGTATTGACCGGCCGTCCCGTGGCGCGTGAGAGAAACCGGACGACGGCGTGGGAAGCGTCGGCCGCGGTGTAGAAGTTTGATTGCCCCGCAGGGAAGACGAACGGGCACGCATAGCCGGAAGCGATCTCCGAGCGTTTGGCGGCGACGGAGAGTCCGCCTCCACTCCAGGTGACCGCGTACTGGCCGTCGACACCTGGCGCGGCGATGGCCGTCAAGATGGCGGGCACATCCGAGTATCGGTCGGCAATTGTTGTGGGCGGCATCGTCCAGCATGCGTTCGTGAGCGCGTCGACGTCCAAAGACACCAGGTCCGTTGCCCAGGCCGCCAAGGCCGGCGCAGCAGCCGGATTACCGGGCACGTCACCAACCGGAGGTGGCGCGACCGGCGCGGCGGGCGCAGTGGTGGTCGTGGGCGCGAGAGTGGTTGTCGTCGTGGTTTCCGTCGTAGGCGGAGACGGTTCGTCCGTCAGGATTCCTGTCCGTCCGTCGTCCTCACATGCGGTTATCGCCAACGTCATGGCGAGTGCGACTGCCCCCACTGCCGCTCGTCCTGCCGACTTCATTCGTTCTTACGCCCCTTTTGCGACATTCTGACCAACATCCACCCCATAACTGCTGCGGGTCAGATCACGGATTCCCGTCTACGCTAGCGAACTGTGGATCCCGTTTACAGAACAGTCATCGGCATCGCCCGTACCGTCTTCGCTTTCGAGGGCCTGAAGTTCTCCGTCAAGGGAGAGCAGAACATCCCGGCGTCCGGTGGCGCCGTGATCGCGATCAACCACACCGGATACATGGACTTCACGTATGCGGGACTGCCGGCGCGGACCCCCAAGCGCTACATCCGGTTCATGGCGAAGAAGGAGGTCTTCGACAACAAGATCTCCGGACCGATCATGCGGGCCCTCAAGCACATCCCGGTCGACCGCGGCGCGGGCGCCGACTCCTACAAGGCGGCCGTAGATTTCCTGAAGCGCGGCGAATTGGTGGGCGTGTACCCCGAAGCGACGATCAGTCGGAGCTTCGAGATCAAGGAATTCAAGTCCGGCGCCGCCCGGATGGCGATCGAGGCGGGCGTCCCGATCGTTCCCGTCGTCATCTGGGGCGCTCAGCGCGTGTGGACGAAGGGTTATCCGAAGCGGTTGGGCCGCACCAACACTCCCATCTCCATTGCCGTCGGCGAGCCGATTGCACCTTTCGAACCGGCGAGTGAGCTGACGGCGAAGCTACGGTCGACGATGCAGGAGTTGCTACTCGATCTGCAGAAGGACTACGACCATCCCGCCGGCGAGTACTGGGTACCGGCCCGCCTCGGTGGCAGCGCGCCGACGCTCGAGCAGGCAGACAAGATGGATGCCGACGAGGCCGAGGCGAAAGCCAAAGCACGTGAGGCGCGGAAGTCCGAAGGCTGACCCATGTCCTTCGAACCCGTTTACACCGCCGTCGAGGTAGTCGCGCGTGGTCTGAGCGGTTTTCAGGGCGTGAAAGTCACCCGCACCGGGACGGAACACGTCCCGGTGTCCGGCGGCGCCGTCATCGCGATCAACCACACGAGTTACCTCGATTTCATACCGGCGGCCCTGGCGGTCGGCACCGCGAAACGCAAGCTCAGAGTGATGGCCAAGGCTGAGCTGGCGGACAACAAGGTCCTCGGCTTCCTCATGCGTGGATGCGGCGTCATCGAAGTGGACCGCTCCGCCGGAGCGCAGGCGTATCGAGCCGGAGTCGACGCCCTCGAGCGTGGCGAATTGGTGGGCGTCTATCCGGAAGCGACGATCAGCCGGAGCTTCGAGATCAAGGAAATGAAATCCGGAGCAGCTCGGATGGCCATCGACGCCGGCGTGCCGATAATTCCGCTGATCGTCTGGGGCGCCCAGCGGATCGTCACCAAGGGCGGACCGAAAAATCTGGGCCGCAATCATTTCCCGATCTCGGTGGAGGTGGGTGCACCGATCGATCCGGTCGAGCCCGCCGAAGCGCTGAGCGAGATCCTGCGCATCGAGATGGATGCGATCCTGCGCCACGTTCAGGACGGGTTCGTGCACGAGCCCGGGGCGTACTGGGTGCCTCGTCGACTCGGCGGTGGCGCGCCGACGCCGGCGGAAGCCGCGGCCATGGATGCCCAGGAACGCGCGAAGCGGGCGCGCTGAATAGACGGCGCTTGCGCTGATGCGGTCAGTGCACAGCGTTGGCTCCGTACTCGGCCTGCGCACTCGTGAAGCCCTCGTACTCGAGCTGTTCGATCAGTCCTGACCTGGAGAACGACGTCATCTCGAGGTACTGCTCGGCACTCAGCGCAGCCTGCTTGTTCCAATCGGCGTTCAAATTGTCTACGGCGTACGTCGCATCCTCCGTGGAGAAACCTTCGTACTCGAGCTGTTCGATCAGTCCGCTGCGGGAGAAGGCAGTCATGTCGATGTACTGCTGGGCGGATCGGACGGCGTTGCGCTGACCGGAGCTTACCTGCGGCCTGGCCGGGGCAGGCGCAACTGTCGGAGTGACCACAGGTGCGGGCGCCTGGTACGTGGTCGTCGTGGGCTCCGCCACCTTGCTGGATGGCGGGGCAGGAGCAGCGGTCGGCGAACTGACGATCGGTGCGACAGAGGCGCGCGACGTAACGGCACTGGTAGTGGCCTGTAAGGCGCTCGAGCTCGGTGCAGCGCTGGTGGTTTTTGCGTCGTCCTTGTCTCGTCCGCCGAGAATGCCTGCGACGACGAGCAACGCGACGACTGCACCGGCAATCCACGGCCACTTCTTCGACTTCTTGGTCTCAGGTTGCGGTTGTGGCGGAATCTGGAATGGAGGCTGTGGGCCCCCGTAAGGTTGCGGCAGATCGGGTGGCACGGACATGGGGTGTTCTCCTTGAGAAGGTTGATCGTCTCGGGTTCGAGGACGAAAGGACCCTGAGTCAGGTGCGCCGAAGGAGCAGGGCAGCGGTCCCAGGTAAGGCCGAATGTCTGGTTCTCCCGCAATAGATACCAGACCGGTCGGACTGAAATGTGATTTGCGGGTATCTCTCGGGGTTCGCGATCTCCGGTGAGGACGCGCGAAGCGGGCGCGCTGAGCGAGACCGTCGTACCGGGCAGGCACAATGGCGGTGTGAGCCCAGACCGTCGTATCAGCCCTGACCGCCCAACCTTGGTTGCGACCGATGTCGACGGCACCCTCATCGATCACGACGAGTTGGTCAGTGCCCGCACCCGCGCCGCCGTGCATGCCGTCGTCGAATCCGGCACGCCGTTCCTGCTGGCAACCGGGCGTCCTCCGCGATGGATTTCGCCCGTCGTCGAAGGTTTGGGATACGCGCCACTCGCCGTCTGCGCCAATGGAGCCGTTGTCTACGACAGCTACGCCGACCGCGTCCTCAGCGCCGCGACCTTGTCGGTCGACGCACTCACCGAACTCTCCGAGTTGGCTCTGGTTGCACTTCCCGGGTCGGGATTGGCCGCGGAACGGGTGGGGGAGAGCGCACACGACGCCGCCACCCCACAGTTCGTCAGCTCACCAGATTACGAACACGCCTGGCTCAACCCGGACAACACCGAGATGTCCGAGGACGAAGTGCTTGCGGCGCCGGCCGTCAAACTCCTGATTCGCCGTCCAGGCATGACCAGCACGGCGATGTACGACACGCTCGCCCCGCACGTCGGTGCGCTCGCCGACATGACGTACTCCACCGAGAACGGACTGATCGAACTCTCGGCGCCGGGAATCACGAAGGCGTCCGGCCTGGTTGCCGCGGCCGAAAGGTTCGGCTTCGACCTGTCTGGTCTGGTGGCCTTCGGGGACATGCCCAACGACATCCCGATGCTGGGGATGGCACGCCTCGGCGTTGCCATGGGCAACGCTCACCCCGAAGCCAAAGCCGCAGCCGACGAGGTCACCGACACCAATTCGGAGAACGGCGTCGCAAAAGTCCTCGAGCGCTGGTGGTCGTAGAACCCACCAGCGCCCGAGGACGTGTACTGCTCGAGTGTCAGCCGACAGGCGCGCTGTTGGCCATTTCCTGGGCAAAGGTCTCGTTGTAGGTCTTGAGGACCTTCGTGACCATGCCGGTGATCTGGTTGAAGATCAGCGAACCGTTCTCGAAGTCGCTGCGCAGGCCGTCCGGGATCGAGTATTCGTCCGAGATCGGCAATCCGAGTTCACCCGCGTCGGAACCGAAGCTCTGCCACGACTTGAAGATCTCGCCGAGCACGGTGAACACTCCGCCGTTGGGTGAGGTGTAGACAGCGCCGTTCTGGAACAACGCACCCTGGTTGCCGAGCTTCGCCTGCAGGATTCCGGACAGCGCCTGGCCGAGGCGTCCGAGGTCACCACCTTCGGCGATCCACTTCTGCGCGAGCGGTGAATTGTCGGTGATCTTCAGAATCTGGGTGACCAGGTCCGGGATCGACGATCCGGTGCCACCGGTGACCGTGTCGACCGGAGTGGTCGGCTTGGGCGCAGGCGTCGACGGATTGGAGGGGTTCGACGGGTTCAACGATCCCCCGATATTCGCGGCCGCGATGTTCCGGATGTCGTTCATGTGTGCGTATGCGGCATCACCAGGGCAAGCCGTGTTTCCGACGTCGCGGTGGGCGAAGATGATCGGCAGATCCACTGCTGCGCCCTGCGGGTACGGAGTGAACTCCGTGCCCTCGGAGTACATCGTCGTTCGACCCTTCGGGTCGAGGCCGGCCAGGCCGAGCTTCCAACCGAGGAACTTGCCGACGGCATTGAGCGTCGCCTGCGAAGGCTCGACGGTGGAGTAGTCACCCATCATCGCGATACCGGTGGTGTTCTCGTTGAAGCCGCCGGCGTGCGCGCCCTGAACTGCTTTGTCGAGTCCGCCTGCGCGGCCTTCGAAGGTCTGACCGTACTTGTCGACGAGGACGTTGTATCCGACGTCGCACCAGCCGAGAGTCCGTGCGTGGTAGGCGTAGATAGAGCGGACGATGCCGGCCGATTCTTCCTTGGTGTAGTTGTTGCTGCCCGCGGTGTGGTGAACGGTTGCTCCACCGGTGAAGTCGTCGTACGTGGGGGAGTCGCAGCGAAGTGACTCGTCGGCTCCCCACTGTGCGCGGGTGATGACGGAGGGTCCACTGCCGCCGAGCGGTGCCGCGACTGCCTGCAGATTGCTGTCCGCGTCGCTGGTACCCGGATCGATCAACACTGCGGTAACGGCATCTGCTGCCGTCGTCGCCTGGCGTAGCGGCTTGGACACCGAAGCCGGGGTGTACCCGAGTTCGCCGGTGGCTGCGGGTGCTTCCGCGGGCACAGGTGCTTCGGCAGGTGCTTCGGCAGGCACAGGCGCTTCAGCAGGTGCTTCGACAGGTGCGGGTGCGGCTTCCGGAGCCGGAACAGCTTCGGCCGCGGGGGCAGCGACACCCTGCGGGGTGAGGATCTGGATGGACTTGGTGGCGCCGACGAAGACAGGTTCGGTGGCGGTACCGGCATTGGTGGCCTGATCCGAACTGGCGGAGTCGATGGCGTCAGGGGTGAACCACGGACCCCAGGTGCCGTCTTCGGCCAGGGCGCGGACCTTGGACTGCGCCGAAGCGAGCGTGTCCGAGGTCAACGCGACCATGCTGAACGGAGTGTCGCGGGTGACTTCCTTGACCACGGCACCTGGCTCTTCCTCGGAAGGAACCGGAGCGGTTTCGGTCGGGGCACCGGGAGCAGCGGGTGCCGGGAAGAGCTCGGTCGGCAACGTGATCCCTGGAGGTAGCGGGATTTCGGTCGGGAGCTTGAGGTTTCTGAGATCGCCCAGGTTGATGTCGGGGAGATCGAGACCGGTCAGCTCCTTGACCGGAATGATGATGTCGGGCACCGACGCGAGGAGCACCTCTGCGATCTGGGTCGGCACTGCTACTGACGTCGTTTCGTTCGCGGAACGTACATCGGACGTAGTGCTCGTGAAGCCGTAGACCGCAAAAGGACTTGCGACAGCCACTGCGGCTACAGCCCCGAGTACGAGCGAGGGCTTCGGTCGACGGTGTGGCAAGGGATTACTCCTCGGTTGTAGTTACTTGCGAGCGAACTTCAGGGCCGATGACGGCCGTGAACGGAATCCTTCAAAACCGGATCCGAGCAGGTCGGATGCCATGTTCTGGGGTTGAACTCCAGTTTTCGGACGCGTACGTCTGCAACTCGTGATGCTGATGTGACTCGTGTGACTGGTGTTGCTAACTCCAAACACTCTTGCCACACTAGTCACAAAAGTCCATAACGCTCAACCTTAGGGTGAGACTTTAGTTAAATCGTTGTGGACTGGCCTGCGCGCGAAGTACCGACTTCGCGGACTCGTGAGGCCGGTAGCGATGAGGAGAGCATTGATGGCGAGAAGCGGAAGAAGCGGAACTGCAGGTAAGAAGCCTGCGTCCGGTCGCGCAGGTCGCTTTCTGGTGGGCGGACCCGGGAGGCGAACCTCGCTGATGCGGGTCTCGGTCCTCGGTCTCGTTCCGGCTCTTGCGCTCGGCGTCGCGATCGGAGGTTTCACGCAAATCCGCGCTGACGAGCCGTCGATCCTGCACGCCGTCGCCGCCGATACACAATTCACGCTCTCCGGTCATGGCAACGGACACGGCCGCGGAATGGGGCAGTGGGGCGCTTACGGCTACGCCAAGAACGACGGCTGGTCCGGCGAGCGAATCCTCAGTCACTACTACGGCGGAACCGTCCTGGACTCCTTGCCGCCCGCCCAGATGAGTGTGCGGCTCACAGCCCAGGACAACTCGACGCTCGACGTCTACTCCGACGCCGGCCTCGTGGTCAACGGTCAGCGCACCGCGCCCGGCGAGGCTGCCCATCTCACTGCACTGCCCGGTGGCGGTGCGCAGGTGGTTGTCACCAGCGGTTGTGGTGGCGGCGTTGTCTGGGAAGCGGTCACCGAGCATCCGTGGGTGGATCCGGTGGATCTCAGTCCCGATCGACCCGCCGACCAGTTCCTGAAGCTGTGCAACAACGACGCGCCCTATCGCGGCGCCCTCGGCGTAGTGCTCGACAACGGCTCGGCTCGGACGGTCAATCTCCTCGACATGGAGGACTACCTGCTCGGCGTGGTGCCGGTCGAAGCGAAGGCCGAATGGGCCGATTCCGGTGGGGCCGAAGCACTACGGGCGCAAGCCGTGGCGGCACGCTCGTACGCTGCGACCGAGCATCGCAGCTCGTACGCCGACACGTGCGACACTCAGGACTGCCAGGTCTACGGCGGAGCTGGCAAGGAAGATCCCCGCACCACTGAAGCCGTTCGGTCCACCGCCGGCGCCGTTCTGTCGCGTGACGGCAAGATTGTTGCCACCGAATTCTCTTCGTCCACAGGAGGTTACAGTTCCGGCGGTGAATTCCCGGCCGTCGAGGATCTCGGTGACGCCCTTTCGCCCAATCACGACTGGACAGTGAATCTGACCGCGGGTGAGATTGCGGACGCCTTCGATGTGGGCGAGCTGCAATCGCTCAAGATTCTCTCGCGCAACGGATTCGGTACCGACGGCGGGCGAGTGACGGCAGTCGAGGTGGTCGGAACAGATGCAACTGTTGGCGCCACCGGAATGCAGTTCCGTCAGAAACTCGGCCTGAAATCGGACTGGTTTACCGTCGGCGACGGCGCTGGTGTGGTAGTGGCACCGGATTCGGAATCGACAGTGCCGGAATCCAATTCGCCATTCGGCGATCCATCGGGTACGGTTACGGAGACGCAGATCGAGAAGAAGTATCGGGAGCTCGGCGGTGAAAGCGGCTCTCTCGGTGCTCCTGCCGGCCCGGAGATGCAGTTGCCCTCCGAAGCAGGCACTTTCCGTGTCTACGAAAACGGAACCATCATCTGGACAAAGGTTTTGGGTGCGCAGGTAGTTGATGCCAACGTGCTCCGCGAGTGGATACCGACGGGCGGAAGCTAGGGGAAGGTCGGTCGGTAGCGACTCGCACGTATCGACTCTGAAGGGTCTCTGCCGTAACCCGGCGGAGGCCCTTCAGGTCGTTCAGGGCTCATTGGTTGTCGGTCAGATGGTCGGAGCGTCGCCGAGCAAGCGGTACTCGAGCCACAACTCCGCACGTTCCGTGGGGGAGCCGAGGTCCAGTTGGAGAAGGCTCTCGATCCGAGCGAGTCTGCTGCGCAACGTATGCCGATGAATATTCAGCGCTGTGGCTGCGGCGTCGCCCACACCGTTGTGTGCCAACCACATGGCCAAGGTTCGGTAGAGATCGCTACCGCCCTTCGCTTCCAGGAGCGGGCGCAAGTGTGCCGCCGCGAATGCCGTCGAGCGATCCTGATCGAGAAACGCGGACAATCCGCTCTCCGAGAGTTCGGCGAACCGCATCGAAGGCAGGTTGCGGGCGCCGGCCTCGGCTGCTGCCTGCGCGGCTTGGCGTCTGGCGCGCGAGAGATCGTCCCACCACAGCATGTCCGACACGCCGACGGTTACGTCGATTTCGTTGACACGGGCGAGGATTCGCCCGCTGTCGGTAGCCGAGACGACGGCGATCAACGCTCCGTCGGTGATGCCGAACGCCAGATCGCGGCTGAGGCCGTCGAGCAGTGAGACGGACACGCTCTCGAGCAGGCCACTCGGGCCCGCTACGTGGAAGACCTGGAAAGGTTCGACCGGAAATCCTCCCCACAGTTCCCCGGAGATGTTGCGGGCGAGCGCATTCTGTCCTTCGAACAGCTGATGCATCGCCACGGTACGCAAGTGGTTCATCGTCAACTGCGCATCTCGGGTTCGAGCCGTCATCAACGTGAGCAGAGACGCGGCGGCGATGACGATGCCCTGATTCAGAGAGCCGACGGCGCCGGGGCAGCCGGCGACGAGATACCCCATCAGCTTTCCCCTCGACGTCATCAAAGGGTGCGAGATGACGTCCTCGTTCTCACTCGTGAGGAAACTGACTTCCATCGGGCGGGCGTCGCGCTCGGGAGCCGTTCGCTCGATTCCTGCGGCAGCAGCGGTGTGTGAGATCTCGACGGTATGGCCGGCCGAGTCCAGCAGGGCCGCCCATCCGCCGATCAATTCCGCCACCCGTCGTACGACTGCCCGGGTGCCGTTGACCGTCACTGCAGCTTGAAGCAGTCGCCGCAGGCTCTGGTAGTTGCTGCGCAGCGCTTTCATGTCGTCGTCGGATTGCGCCTTCGACACCGCTTTGGTCAGGGCGATGAAAGGTGTTCGCAATGGGACGTCGAGTAGGGGCACACTGAAACGGGTGGCCGCATCCACCAGAGTCTGCGGCGCCTGCTCGTATCCGAGGCCGGTTCCGAAACCGATTCCGGCAATTCCGGCCGCCACCAGGGTGCGTACGAAACGGGTCGTTTCCGCGGCCGTCGTCGGTAGCGACACTCCAGTGATGAGTAGTAGTTCGCCGCCGTCGAGGAAGGGCGTCGGGTCGGGAAGTTCGGAGACATGTGCCCAGGTCAGGGTGCGATCGAGCTGATCGTGCCCCGCCAGGACGCGAAGGCCGAACTGTTCGGTCGCACAAAGCTGGCGGAGCGTGATGGGCATGGGTCCAGTCTGACACCTCGAACTCGCCACTTTGTAGTGCCTGCGGTCACGTTTGTACAAAGTGGAGCCTGACGCGAGCTTGCCGAAGGTCCGACACTGGCGCTATCGAAAATGCGCTCCAGAAGAGCGTCACCGAGATCCACCCTCCCGAACAGCCCACAAGGAGTACTGATGTCCAGTACAGACCAGCCGGCACTTCAGCACACGCTGAAGAAGCGGCATCTGTCGATGATTGCGATCGCGGGCGTCATCGGCGCCGGACTGTTCGTCGGCTCCGGTGTGGCGATCCAGGAGACGGGACCGGGTGTCCTGGTTTCCTACGCGTTGGCCGGCGTAGTCGTCATCCTCGTGATGCGCATGCTCGGCGAGATGTCGGCAGCGTCGCCGGAAACCGGCTCGTTCTCGTCGTACGCCGACAAGGCCATCGGCCGCTGGGCGGGCTTCTCGATCGGCTGGCTGTACGCGTGGTTCTGGATCATCGTGCTCGGCATCGAGGCCACCGCCGGTGCCCTCATCATGAATCGTTGGGTTCCCGGCGTTCCCCAGTGGACCTGGGCTCTGATTCTGATGATCGTGCTGACGCTGACCAACATCATCTCGGTCAAGTCGTTCGGCGAGTTCGAGTTCTGGTTCGCTTCCATCAAGGTCGTCGCCATCATCGCGTTCCTCGGCATGGGCATTGTGGCGATCTGCGGATGGATGCCCGGCGTCGAAGCACCGGGAATGACCAACCTGACCGGTCACGGCGGTTTCCTGCCGAACGGAACAGGAGCCATGCTCGCCGCAGTCCTTGTGGTCGTGTTCTCGTTCTTCGGCGCCGAAATCGCCACCATCGCCGCCGGTGAATCGGCCAACCCGCTCGAAGCTGTTCGCGCTGCCGTCAAGTCCGTCGTCTGGCGAATTCTCATCTTCTACATCGGCTCGATCGCGGTGGTCGTCACCCTGCTTCCCTGGGACAGCGCATCGGTCGCGCTCAGCCCGTACGTCGCCGTCATGGACTCCTACGGCATTCCGGCCGCGGGCAACATCATGGACGTCGTCGTCCTCACGTCGGTTCTGTCCTGCCTCAACTCCGGTCTCTACACCGCGAGCCGCATGATCTTCTCTCTCGCCGGCCGCGGCGACGCCCCCAAGTCGCTCTCACGTATCGAGAAGACCGGCGTCCCGATGCGCGCTGTCCTGGTCTCGACGATCGTCGGCTTCCTGACCGTCGGCATGAACTACCTCTCCCCGGACAAGGTCTTCCTGTTCCTGGTCAACTCCTCCGGTGCGATCGCGCTGTTCGTCTGGCTGGTCATCTCGGTGTCCCAGCTGCGCACCCGCCGCAAGCTCGAAGCTTCGGGCCAGGAGCTGGAACTCAAGATGTGGTTCTTCCCGTACCTGACCTACGCGACGATCGCCGCCATCATCGCGCTCTGCATCGGCATGCTCACCCTGGACTCGACGCGCAGCCAGATGATCGTGTCCCTGGGGCTCGCAGCGATCCTCGTGGGCATCGGGCTCTACCGATACCGGAACCACAAAGAGACCGAGGACGCCGAAGGCGCCGACGCCGAGGTTGTACCCGTGTCCGAGAGCGCTCCCACACCCTGACACCAACGTCCCCATCTGCGAGATACTTAGATGTCCTAGTATCGGCCACGGACAGAGAAATCGACGTGAGCACAGCAGATGGGGACAATCATGACCACACCCGAACCGATCGTCATCGTCGACGGGGCCAGGACCCCCGTCGGTAGCTTCGGCGGCGTCTTCAAGGACGTACCCGCACACGAGCTGGGTGCCGCAGCAGCCAAGGCTGCGCTGAGCCGCGCCGGCGTTGCACCCGAAGACATCGACGAGGTCGTCATGGGCTGCATCGGCCAGGTCGGCCCCGACGCCTACAACGCACGCCGCGTGGGCATCGCCGCCGGACTGCCCGAGAACGTTCCCGCCTACACCGTCAACCGCCTCTGTGGCAGCGGCTTGCAGGCCGTGTGGTCGGCGGCGATGCAGATGCGCTGGGGCGCAGCTGCCATCACCCTCGCCGGCGGCGACGAGAGCATGTCCCGCATGCCGTTCTACGACTTCGCCGCCCGCTCGGGCTACAAGCTCGGCGATCGCAGCCTCGTCGACGGCACCGTCGCAATGCTCACCGACCCGTTCAGCAAGGCTCATATGGGCCGCACCGCCGAAGCCGTCGCCCGCAAGTACGGCGTCAGCCGCGAGCAGCAGGACGAGTTCGCCGTCGAATCTCAGCGCCGCGCTGCTACCGACGCAGCCAAGGCAGCATTCGCCGAGGAGATCACTCCCGTCGAGACCGGTGGTCGGCGCTCCGTCACCGTCACCGAAGACGAGCACCCCAAGCCCGGAACCACTGTCGAAACCCTCGCCAAGCTGCGCCCCGCATTCGAAGAGGGCGGATCCGTCACCGCCGGTAACGCGTCGGGCATCAACGACGGCGCCGGCGCACTCGTCCTCGCTACAGGAACCGAGGCAGCCAAGCGCGGTCTCACCGGACTCGTCACGCTCGAAACTGTCACGACGGCAGCCATGGAGCCCGGCCTGATGGGCTACGCTCCCGTGCTCGCTCTCGAAAAGCTTTTTGCGCAAACAGGATTGAAGCCGTCCGACATCGGCACCGCCGAGGTCAACGAGGCCTTTGCTTCGCAGGCCATCGCCGTCATCCGTGACAGTGGCCTGGATCCGGAGAAGACCAACCCGTACGGCGGAGCAATCGCCCTCGGACACCCGGTCGGTGCCACCGGAGCCATCCTCACGCTGCGCGCGGCACGCGACATGGTCCGTCGCGACCTCGAATTCGGCATCGTCACCATGTGCATCGGCGGCGGTCAGGCACTCGCTGCCCTGCTGAAGCGGGTCTGATCATGGCGACCAAGCGCAAGCCGTCGTGGCATGACGACGAGATCACCGCAGTAGCCGAACTGGCCCGTGGTTTCTTCGATCGTGAACTGATCGCCAAGCGTGAGCAGTGGGACGCTCAGCATCGCGTCGACCGGTCCGTGTGGCTCGAAGCCGGCAAGCTCGGCCTGCTGTGCTGCTCGATTCCCGAGGAATACGGCGGGGGCGGTGGATCTTTCGCGCACGATCTTGCAGTCTTCGAGGCGCAGGGTTACTGCGGTGACTATGCACTCGGTAACTCCGTGCACAGTGGCATCGTCGCCCACTACGTGCTCGAGTACGGAAGCGAAGAGCAGAAGAAGGCCTGGCTGCCAGGTATGGCGACGGGTGAAATCCTCGGCGCCATCGGAATGACCGAGCCGGGAACAGGTTCCGACCTCAAGGCCATCACCACGTCCGCGATCCGCGACGGTGACCACTACGTCGTGAACGGGTCGAAGACCTTCATCACCAACGGTGGCAGCGCAGACATGATCGTGCTCGCCGTCAAGACCGATCCCAAGGCGGGCGCCAAGGGTGTCTCGCTCCTGATCGTGGATCTGCGTGACTGCGAAGGCTTTGCGGTCGGCCGCGTCCTCGACAAAGTCGGTCAGCACGGCGCCGATACGTCGGAGCTGTCCTTCACCGATGTCCGCGTTCCCGTTTCGAACCTCCTCGGCGAGTCCGAGGGGCTCGGTTTCGGTCAGTTGATGGCGCAGCTGGTGCAGGAACGTCTCATCATCGGCGCGCAGGCCATCGGCACCATCGAGCGTGCCGTCGAGGAGACCGTCGCGTACACCAAGGCGCGTCAAGCGTTCGGGCACAGCCTCTTCGAGTTCCAGAACAC
This sequence comes from Rhodococcus sp. DN22, assembly GCF_036669995.1. Taxonomy (NCBI): domain Bacteria; kingdom Bacillati; phylum Actinomycetota; class Actinomycetes; order Mycobacteriales; family Nocardiaceae; genus Rhodococcus; species Rhodococcus sp. DN22. Next base: position 251,731 of record NZ_CP133326.1, read on the forward strand.
TGCCTTCGAGCTGGCCGAGTGCCAGACGATCGCGCGCACCTGCCGTGTCTTCCTCGACAACTGCATCGAGGATCACCTCAACGGCGAGCTGGACGGCGCAGACGCCGCGATGGTCAAGTACTGGCTCACCGAACAGCAGTGCGCCGTCGTCGACCGGTGCGTGCAGCTCTACGGCGGATACGGCTACATGCGTGAATACCCGATCGCGCGCATGTACGAGGACTCCCGAGTCCAGAAGATCTACGCCGGCGCCAACGAAGTGATGAAGGGCATCATCGCGAAGAGTCTTTGATCACCGGCGTCGAAAACCATTGACACCGACCAGGCACCCACCGAGCATTTCGGTGGGTGCCTTTGTGTGTGCCTACAAGCGGGATCGAGCTGTTCGGAAGGCAATCACTGATGAGCTTCACCATCGACGTCGGATCGGCGCGCGTCACCCAACTGACGGAGCTGGCGCACTGGCCGTTCCCGCCGCGAGAGCTTTTTCCGCACGCGGGTGATGCGGAGATCGAGGACGCGTCGGCGCGGCTGACACCGGAGTTCTTCGACGCGGGTAGCGGTGACCTCGTACTTGCCATCCACACCTACCTGGTGGAGATCGGCGGCAAGGCCATCGTCGTCGACACCGGCAACGGGAACAGCAAGCACCGGCCGAACCTCCTGCCGCACCACATGTTCGGCACCGACTACCTCTCGCGCTTCGCCGACACCGGCGTCGACTTGGGCGACGTCGATCTGGTGGTCAGCACACATCTGCACCCCGATCATTGTGGTTGGAACACCAACCTCGAGGCCGAAACCTGGCGGCCCACCTTTCCCCGCGCGACCTACATTTTCGACCGCACCGAACTGGCCGCGCTCGAACAACTCGCCGCCGACGGTCCACACGAAGGAGTGGTCTCGGATCTGGCGCAGACCTTCGAGGACAGCGTCCGTCCCGTTCTGGACGGGGCGAAGTGGGAGGCGGTCGACGACGGCCACGTCCTGGCCGAGTCCGAAGGCACACGCGTCGTCGTGCGCAGCGCGCCCGGCCACACGCCGGGTCACGTCGTGATCGAGATCCGCACTGCCGACGGCGGCGCCGTCATCTCCGGCGACGTGATCCACCATCCGATCCAGTTTCTGTACCCGGACCTCAGCCAGGGCGGCGACGCCGATCCCGAGATCGCCAGGGTCACCCGCCGCGAACTTCTCGAACGCTGCGCGTCGGAGGGACTGCTTCTACTTCCCGCACACTTCCCCGTCGACGAACCGATCACGGTTCGGTTAAACGAGGACGATCGCCCGATGGCACCTTCGATATATGTTGCGAGGCCTGCATAGAATGGGCCAATGCCTGCGACCGAATCGACGCCATCGCTCTCCGGCAGGCCGCTTTCGAGTCGGATCGGATACGGCTTGGTCAAAGCCGCACTCCGCGTGAGGCAGTCGTACGCGGAGGCTTTGTCTCGCGTCGGACTGCTGCCCAATCATCACGCCATTCTCAGCACACTCGATGAACTCGGCCCATGCCATCAAAAGGAGCTTGCTTCCCGAGTGGTGGTCGACCCCGGTGACATCGTTGCCTATCTCGACAGTCTGCAGGAGTCGGGATACGTTGTGCGCGAACGCGATCAATCTGATCGGCGTAGGCAGGTCGTATCGATCACGGACTCCGGAGTAGCGAAGTTGATCGAGGGCGATGCGGCCCTCGACGCCGTCGAGCAAGAGGTCTTCGAGTCGTTGACCGATCAGGAACGTGAGACATTGACGGTCGTATCCGCCAAGCTCACGGGGCCGACGGCGCGGCCGTCAGAGGCCTGATGATTCCGGGTACTCTTTTGCTCATCTCGGCTGGACGCTTGTGGCCCCAGTAACTCGGTTGGTTGTAAGTTCTTGCCACCCAACTCAGATCGTCGACGGTGAGACCACCGAACCCGTACTCGATCTGCAGACCGGACGGGCTGCCGATGTAGATCGACGTCATCAGGTCATTGGTGTGGCGCCCCAGCGTTTGCATGACCTCGGTGTCGTGACTGTCGAGAAGATCGATCAGGCGTCCGAGATCGTCCATGCATTCGACTTCGAGCATGAGGTGGTTGAAGCCGACGTGGCCGGGATATTCGGCCAGCGCAAGTGAATGATGACGCCCGTTGACGTGATAGAAGCGCACGGTGAATTGGTCGTTGGTGATCCGGTCCGAGAGTCGGAAACCCAGCACATCCACGTAAAACTTGTTGGCTTCCTCGATATTCGGCACCTGTAAAACGATGTGGCCCAGGCCTTGATCTCCGGTCACGAATCCACCGCGCATGACACGACCCGGTGTGAACGACAGTGGCGTCGATGCCTTTCCCCACGAGATTTCGTGTCGAGTTCCCCATGGGTCGGTGAACCACACGAGTTCGGCGACTTGCCGCTCGGCGAGCAGGTCGGGATTGCCGTCGTGCAGCGTGATGCCGCTCCGGTCGAGGTGTGCGGCAAACGAGTGAAGATCGGATTCATTGGCCATTGCCCAGCCGGCGTAAAGGAATTCGTCTACCTTGCCGGGGTGGACGGCAATTCGATAGTTGACGTCGTCTACTGCGAGCCGGATTGCGCCATCCGGTCCGTCTGGTGACAGTTTCGCGCCCAGAAGTCCCGTTCCGTACTTTCTCCAGTCCTCAGCCCTGGGTGACGCGACTCCGATATACGACAGTTCCTGAATCACGATGATCTCCCTCGAATGCACTTGATGGTCACTGTTCCCAAAATATAAGCAGTGTTACCAATGATTGGCAAGACAATCGTTGGTATTGCCAAGTAATTCATGAGTAGTAGCCGCCAGGGATGCTGAAATCAGGAAACAAGGGCCATAGTCCCTGGTGACGCATCCAACCCTCGGCGTCCGAACAGGTCCGATACCCTGGTTCATCGTGACCGCTGCAAATTCAGAGACCGCCCGTGCCCAGTACGACCTGATCGTCGTCGGTTCGGGATTCTTCGGGCTGACCATCGCCGAGCGTGCCGCTACCCAGCTGGGTAAGCGTGTGCTGGTGTTGGACCGCCGTCACCACCTGGGGGGGAACGCATACTCGGAGGCTGAGCCGGAGACCGGCATCGAGGTCCACAAGTACGGTGCCCACCTGTTCCACACCTCCAACAAGAAGGTCTGGGACTACGTCACCCAGTTCACGGAGTTCACGAACTACCAGCACCGCGTCTTCGCGCTGCACAAGGGACAGGCGTACCAGTTCCCGATGGGCCTCGGCCTCGTGTCGCAGTTCTTCGGTCGGTACTTCACTCCCGAAGAGGCACGGGCCCTCATCGCCGAGCAGTCCAGCGAGATCGATTCGAAGGATGCCTCCAACCTCGAAGAGAAGGCGATCTCCCTGATAGGACGCCCGCTCTACGAAGCATTTGTGCGTGACTACACGGCAAAGCAGTGGCAGACCGACCCCACCGAGCTGCCCGCGGCGAACATCAGCCGCCTGCCGGTCCGCTACAACTTCGACAACCGCTACTTCAACGACACGTACGAGGGCCTGCCCGTCGACGGCTACACGGCGTGGCTCGAGAACATGGCAAAGGATCCGAAGATCGAGGTCCGCCTCGACACCGATTACTTCGACGTCCGCGACGAACTGCGCACCGCGAGCCCCGACGCACCCGTCATCTACACGGGCCCGCTCGACCGCTACTTCGACTACTCCGAAGGTTCGCTCGGATGGCGCACCCTCGATTTCGAGACCGAGGTTTTGCCCACCGGAGACTTCCAGGGCACCCCCGTCATGAACTACAACGACGCGGACGTCCCGTTCACCCGCATCCACGAGTTCCGTCACTTCCACCCGGAGCGCGAGTACCCGACCGACAAGACCGTCATCATGCGTGAGTTCTCACGTGCAGCGGAGGCGAAGGACGAGCCGTACTACCCGATCAACACTCCGGAGGATCGTGAGAAGCTCTCCGCGTACCGCTCACGCGCCAAGAAGGAGACCGCGGAGAACAAGGTCCTCTTCGGTGGGCGTCTCGGCACCTACCAGTACCTGGACATGCACATGGCGATCGCCAGCGCGCTGACGATGTTCGAGAACACCCTGCGCCCGCATCTCGAAACGGGTGCGGAATTGGCAGGGGAGAGCGAATGAACGCACGTCATCTACTCGAAGGCGAAGAAGCCGTCACCGGCGACGAGGTGACCTACCTCGGCAAGTCCCTGCTCTCTCGGATCATCCTTCCCCGCGCCGGCGAACCTCTCGACGTCCGCACGCTGTACTTGGAGGAAGCTTCGACCAACAGTCGTCGGGCTCACTCCACCTCGCGGACGTCCGTCGCGCTCGGCGCCGAGACCGAGGTCTCGTTCGCCACGTACTTCAACGCGTTCCCCGCCAGCTACTGGCGTCGATGGTCCATCCTGAAATCTGTGGTCCTTCGACTCGAACTGTCCGGACACGGCCGCGTGGATGTCTACCGTTCCAAGGCGGACTCCTCGCGAATTCACGTGGAAGGCAAGGAATTTGCCGACGGTGATGCCGCGGTCGAACTCGAGGTGGAGCTGGCACCGTTCGAGGACGGCGGCTGGATCTGGTTCGACATCACCACCGATACGGCCGTAGTCGTCGAGAGCGGCGGCTGGTACGCGCCCGTCGAGGCTCCCGGCGAAGCGACGGTCGCCGTTGGTATTCCGACGTTCAATCGCCCGACCGACGCTGTCAAGGCGCTGGCTGCATTGTCCTCGGATCCTCTGGTGTCCGACGTGATCAAGGCCGTCATCATGCCGGATCAGGGCACTCGTAAGGTACGTGACGAGCCCGGGTTCGCCGAAGCTGCTGCAGCACTTGGTGATCGGCTCGCCATTCACGATCAGGGCAACCTCGGCGGCTCCGGCGGATACAGCCGAATCATGTACGAGGCACTCAAGACCACGCAGTGCCAGCACATCCTGTTCATGGACGACGACATCGAGATCGAACCCGACTCGATCCTTCGCGCGCTTGCTTTCTCGCGCTTCGCGAAGTCGCCGATGCTGGTGGGTGGGCAGATGCTCAACCTGCAGGAACGTAGCCACCTTCACGTGATGGGTGAAGTGGTCAACCGCGGGATCTTCATGTGGTCTGCCGCGCCGAACGTCGAATACGACCACGACTTCTCCAAGAATTCGCTGCGAGATTCGAAACTGCTGCACCGTCGCATCGACGTCGACTTCAACGGCTGGTGGATGTGCATGATCCCGCGCCAGGTCGCGGAAGAGCTCAAGCAGCCGCTGCCACTGTTCATCAAGTGGGACGACTGCGAATACGGTTTGCGCGCAAAGGAAGCCGGATACCCGACCGTCACGCTGCCCGGTGCCGCGATCTGGCACATGGCGTGGAGCGACAAGGACGACGCCATCGACTGGCAGGCGTACTTCCACCTCCGAAACCGTCTGGTGGTGGCCGCGCTCCATATGCCGGGCAACGGCCGCGGCCTTGTCGTCAACACGGTGAAGGCGACTCTCAAGCACCTGCTGTGCCTCGAGTACTCCACCGTTGCGATCCAGAACAAGGCCATCGCGGACTTCCTTGCCGGACCGGAACACGTCGCGAACATGCTGCCCACCGCACTCGGTGAGGTCCATGCCCAGCGCAAGGAGTACCCCGACGCCGTCGTGGTGCCCTCGGCAACCGCACTACCGCTGCCCTCCGGCGCCGAGGTCGGGGACGTCAGCGCGCCGACCAACCCCGTCGCCAAGATCGTCCGCGTCGGCAAGGCCGTGGTACACAACCTCAAGCCTGCGCACCCTGAGCATCACGAGCGTCCTCAGCTCAACGTGCCGACCATCGACGCCAGGTGGTACCTGCTCTCGCAGGTCGACGGCGTCACCGTCACCACCGCCGACGGCCGCGGCGTCGTCTACCGAAAGCGCAACCCCAAGCAGGCACTCGAACTGCTCAAGGAAGCCATGCGTTTGCGCCGCGAACTCGCCGCGCGTTTCCCTGAACTCAAGAAGCAGTACCAGGACGCCGTTCCTTCACTGACCAGCACGGAAAGGTGGGAACGTGTCTTCGGCATCTCCTGAAGTACAGATTCTGGCCGGAATTCAATCGACCGTCGGGCAGCTGCCGGGAGCCGTCAAGGTCGCCCGCGGTATGTCTCACTTCGGTGAGCACTCCCTCGGGTGGATCGCGATCGCTGCCGTCGGAGCTGCTGTGGACAAGCCGCGTCGACGTGAGTGGGCCGGAGCAGCCGTCGGCGCATTCGGTGCACACGCCGCCTCCGTGGTGATCAAACGAGTCGTCAGGCGCAAGCGACCTTCCGACCCTTCGGTGCAGGTCAACGTCTCGACACCGAGCAAGCTCAGCTTCCCGTCGTCACACGCGACGTCGACGACGGCGGCGGCTGTGCTGATCGGTCGACTCACCGGGCTACCCTTACCGGCGTTGCTGGTGCCCCCGATGATGCTCTCGCGTCTGGTCCTGGGAGTTCACTACCCGACCGACGTACTCGCCGGAGCGGCACTGGGAGCCGCATCCGCGGCGGTAGTTCGCCGGGTCGAAGAAGCCAGAGCCGAACAGAAATGTGGAGATAAATGAGCGAGGAACCGGCTACGGTCAGCGGACCCCCGAAGTCCCTGCCCGCCGGCATCGTCAAGGCGCTTCGCCCACGTCAGTGGGTCAAGAACGTCCTTGTGCTGGCAGCGCCCATCGCGGCCGGAACCGCCACCGAAGCCGACGTGCTCCTGCCCGTCGCGCTGGCGTTCGTCGTGTTCTGCATGGCGGCATCGGGCATCTACCTCGTCAACGACGCGATGGATGTCGAAGCCGACCGTGCTCACCCCACGAAGCGATTCCGTCCCATCGCGGCCGGAGTTCTACCCGTCAACATCGCGTACGGCATGGCAGTCGTGCTGCTTGCCGGTGCGATCGGGCTGTCCTTCCTGGCCAACTGGCAACTCGCCGTGGTCATGGGCGTGTACATCGTCATCCAGCTCGCCTACTGCTTCGGTCTCAAGCATCAGGCCGTCATCGACATCTGCATCGTCTCGTCCGGCTTCCTGCTTCGAGCGATCGCCGGTGGCGTTGCCGCCGAGATCGATCTCTCGCAGTGGTTCCTGCTGATGATGGCGTTCGGTTCACTCTTCATGGCGGCTGGCAAGCGCTACGCCGAACTGCAGTTGGCCGAGAAGACCGGCGCGAAGATCCGTAAGTCCCTCGAGAGCTACACGATGACGTACCTGCGTTTCGTGTGGACGATGGCAGCGACGACGCTGGTCCTCTGCTACGGACTGTGGGCGTTCCAACAGGACGCCATCAAGGGCACCAACTGGTATGCCATCTCGATGGTGCCTTTCACCATCGCGGTGCTGCGATACGCGGTGGACGTCGACGGCGGCGAAGCCGGAGAGCCTGAGGAGATCGCGCTCGGTGACCGGGTGCTGCAACTCCTCGCGATTGCGTGGATCGGAGTAGTGGGTGTCGCTGTCTACCTCGTCTGAGCCACGCACCGAGGCCGACCCGCACGTCGACACTGCGGCGAATCGCACCACCCTCAGTCGAGGAGTTTTTCTCGGCGGGGTGGTGCTTGCTGCTGCCCTCATGTTCTGGGGGGCGTGGGAGCGTCGCTGGATCGCCGACGACGGACTCATCGTCTTGCGAACCGTCCGCAACCTGCTCGCGGGGAACGGCCCGGTCTTCAATGCGGGGGAGCGTGTCGAGGCGAACACGAGTACCGCGTGGACGTACATCGTCTACGCGTTCAGCTGGCTCACGCAGATCCGCCTCGAATACGTCGTTCTGACGATCGCGCTCGTACTCTCGACTGCTGCCGTCGTGCTGGCGATGCTCGGCACCGGTCGTCTGTACCGCGGCGTTCGGCCGTCGGCGGGCGGAACGATCCTGCTGGTACCGGCAGGTGTTCTCGTCTACATCGCGGTTCCGCCTGCGCGAGATTTCGCCACTTCCGGGCTCGAGACTTGCTTGGTGATCTTCTGGATCGCGCTCCTGTGGCTACTGCTCGTTCGGTGGGCGCAGGCGTCGACGCCGTCCACGGCGTCGATCCTGACTCTCTCGTTCGTGGCAGGCCTCGGACCATTGGTTCGACCCGAGATGGCAATTCCCGGTGCCGCCGCGTTGATGATGATCGTTCTCTCCGCAGGCCTGACCTGGAAGATTCGTGCACTGATCGTGGTCGTCGCCGGACTTGTGCCGGTGGGCTATCAGATCTGGCGAATGGGCTATTACGCCCTGCCGTACCCGAACACCGCGGTGTCGAAGGACGCCGGTGGCGCGAAGTGGGCGCAGGGTTTTGCGTACCTGTGGAACCTCGTCGGGCCGTACCTGCTCTGGCTGCCGCTGCTGTTCCTGCTCATCGGCGCGCTGCTGCTCGTGTGGCGAAGCCGAGCGGACGCACCTGCTACCGCCACCGATCAACCCGCACGCTCGCTGTGGCAGCGCTTTCAGCAGTTTCTGCGCACGCCGCGGGCCGTCGTCACGTTCATCCTCGGCAGTGGGCTGATCCTCGGGATCTATTCGCTACGCGTCGGCGGCGACTTCATGCACGGCCGCGTCCTGTTGCCGGTGTTGTTCTGCCTGCTCATCCCGGTCGCGGTTATTCCGTTGCGGGTTCCGGCGCGGGCAGCGTTCGGAAGTAACCGCGACACCGCGATCTTCGGAGTCTCGGCGGTGCTGTGGATCGGCACGATCATCTGGGCCTTCTTCGCCGCCAACACGACGGGCATGCCGGAAGGCTCCGTGGTGGGTCGCTCGGGAATCGTCGACGAGCGTGCGTTCTATGCACTCAACACCGGTCACAAGCACCCGATTCTTGCCGAGGACTACCTCGACTATCCGCGAATGCGTGCCATGGTGGAGACCATCGCGCGGACTCCGGAGGGTGGGCTGCTGTTGCCGTCGGCGAGTTACGACTCCTGGTTCGTCGTCCCACCGCCAGGGCCGCTCGAGGAGCCTGCCGAGCACGTCGTCTTCTTCCTCAACCTCGGAATGACGAGCATGAACGTGGGCCTCGACGTTCGGGTGCTCGATCAGATGGGGCTGGCGTACCCCCTGGCAGCACACACCGAGCGCCTCGAAGACGGCCGGATCGGGCACGACAAGAACCTTTACCCGGACTGGGTGGTCGCGGATACCGGAATGATCGACGTTCGCCCGTGGCTGCCGTTCTTCCTCGACGAGGACTGGGTTGCCGACGCGAAGCTGGCCATCACGTGCCCGGAAACGCAGGAGCTGCTCACGTCGTATCGCTCCGAGCTGACCTGGGCCAGATTCAAACAGAACTTCCAGCAGGCTTTCGACTTCGCGAAGTACCGATTCGACCGGGTTCCGGCCTACGAATTGGAACGCTGCGGGCTCGTTCCGCCGGAGCCGCCGAAGTGATGTGATCAGCATCACCGACGGTTGAAGGTTTGAATATTTCGATTCAGTAACACCGAATCGATTGGCCACGATGTACTCGAAGACGATTCACCTAACCTGAATCACTCCCTGCGGGTGATGACGGCGTCGCCCGCGGACTGAGACGTAACGGTCTGTCTATTTGTCACAGCTGAACCTGTGACATAAAGTCCAGCGAGCGCAGTGTGACTTGGAAGAGGTCCGCTGCCGACCCGAACTTGTTCGGGCTGGCAGAAAAGCCTGTTCCCCGACGGAATCCGCCGGAGCCACTCCACCGAGTGAGTGCCGCAGACGAAGAGAGAGAGCAGTATCCATGCGTTTTGCCAGAAAGAGGCTGACCCAGCGCCTCAAGCACCGAGCGTTGGCCATCGGTGCCGCAGCACTTGTGCTACCCCTTGCTGCAGGAGTTGCCGGTAGTGCTGTCGCCTCTGCTGCGCCCGCGCACACTGCTCCCAGCCACACCGCCCCCTCGGGCGGATACGACGAGCTGTGGGTGCCCTCCTCGATGGGCAACATCAAGGTCCAGGTCCAGTGGGCCGCACGCGGCGGAAACGCTGCCCTCTACCTCCTCGACGGCCTGCGTGCGCGCAACGACGCCAACGCGTGGAGCTTCGAGACCAACGCGATGGACCAGTACCGCAACGACAACATCACCCTCGTGATGCCCGTCGGCGGCGAGTCCAGCTTCTACAGCGACTGGTATGCACCGTCGAACTTCAACGGTCAGCAGATCACGTACAAGTGGGAAACGTTCCTCACGCAGGAACTCCCCAACTTCCTCGCGAACTACGGCGTCTCGCCGAACAACAACGCGGTTCTCGGTCTCTCGATGGGTGGCAGCGCTGCTCTGACGCTGGCTGCTTACCACCGCGACCAGTTCAAGTTCGCCGGCTCGCTGTCGGGCTACCTGAACATCTCGGCTCCCGGCATGCGCGAGGCAATCCGCGTCGCAATGCTCGATGCCGGTCGCTTCAACGTCGACTCCATGTGGGGACCGCCGTGGAGCCCGTCCTGGCTGCGCAACGACCCGTTCGTCTTCGCACCGCGTCTGCAGGGCCTGTCGATGTACATCTCGTCGGCAAGCGGCCTGCCCGGTGAATACGACCACCCGCGCGCACCGATCGATTACTACAACACGGCTAACGGCATGGGCCTCGAAGCACTCGCCCTGGTCAACACCCGTGCATTCCAGATCCGCATGAACTCGCTGGGTATCCCGGCCACCTACAGCTTCCCGTCCAACGGCACGCACTCGTGGCCGTACTGGTCGGCAGAGCTGTGGAAGGCTCGCGGCCAGATCCTCGACACCATGAACGCTTGGTGATCGTGCGCCATCCCGTGACCTAGTCACTTCACCAGTGCCGTTCCGGACTCCCTCCAAGGGAAACCGGGACGGCACTTGTGTATTCAGGTGCTGCACGATCGCCTGAGGTCAGTAACAATTGCACCACCAGTAACAGCGCGGCTACCCCAAGCGGGGATCGTTTGCGTGTAGAAATAGTTTCAACGGGGGTCTGGCTGCTCAGGCGGCTACACGATCGACGCGCGGACCGAACGTAAGGAAAGAGAGTGAGCTCATGCGAGTAGGCCTTGCCACGGAGGACCGTCGCCGGTCCCGGGCAACCTTCCGGACAAAGGTCGTCGGCGCACTGGCAGCGATGCTGGTACTGCCGATCGCCGCGGGCTTGACGACGGCCGGAACCGCGGCAGCCGCGCCGGCACCTGCTCAGGCCGCACCGGCCGTGACCCAGAACCCCACCGGCGCAGCGGTCACGAAGGTCGACTGGCTCAGTGAGCGTCGCGTCGCGCTGTGGGTGAACTCTCCCGCGATGGGCGCCCCGATTCAGGTGCAGATCCTCTTGGCTCGCGATTGGAACGTCAATCCGTCGGCCAGCTTCCCCTCGGTCTGGATGCTCGACGGTCTTCGCGCGACCGACAACGAGAACGCCTGGACCTACGAAACCGACGCCGAGTCCTTCTACGCGGACAAGAACGTCAACGTCATTCTTCCCGTCGGCGGTCAGTCCAGCTTCTACTCCGACTGGCTCGAGCCCGACAACGGCAAGAACTACCAGTGGGAGACGTTCCTGACCAAGGAACTGCCCCCGATCCTCGAAAAGGACTGGCGGACCACGCAGACGCGCGGTGTCGTCGGACTGTCGATGGGCGGAACGTCCGCGATGTTCCTCACGGCGCGTAACCCCGGCTTCTTCAAGTTCGCGGCTTCGCTGTCCGGCATCCTCACCACCACTTCGCTCGGCATGCCTCAGGCAATCCAGTTCGCGATGACCGACGCCGGTGGATACAACTCCGCCGCGATGTGGGGACCGCCGTCCAACGCACAGTGGGCTGCACACGATCCGTATGCGCTCGCCGAGAAGCTCAAGGGCGTCAGCCTGTACGTCTCGAGTGGCAGCGGTACGACCGGCCCGTACGACCAGCCGTCGGGAATTCCCGGCGTCAGCACCAACTACGCAGGTATGGGCCTCGAGATCCTCGCTCGCCTGACCTCGCAGACCTTCGCGACCAAGCTCAACCAGCTCGGCATCCCCGCGCAGGTCAACTACCGCCCGTCCGGAACCCACTCGTGGCCGTACTGGCAGTTCGAGCTTCATCAGCTGTGGCCGCAGTTGGCCAACGCCATCGGCGTCGAGGTCGAGAAGCCGGCTTGCGGCACTTCGGGTGAGATCGGTGCGACGGCTGCAGCCAACGGCTGGATCGGCGACTGCATCACGCCCGAGTACAGCGTCGCGGGTGGACTGGCACAGGACTTCCGCAACGGTCGCATCTACTTCACCAGTGGAACGGGCGCCCAGCCTGTCGCCGGTCGTATCGCCGGCGCGTACATGAACACCGGAGCAGCGGCCGGCCCGCTCGGCTTCCCGCGTACCCCGGAACTCGGTACCCCCGACGGACGCGGACGCTTCAACCACTTCCAGAACGGCTCCATCTACTGGACCCCGCAGACCGGCGCTCACCCCGTCAGCGGCGACATCCTCGCCGAGTGGTCCGCACAGGGATGGGAAGGTGGCCCGCTCGGCTACCCGACCGCCGACGAGATCGCGACGCCCGGCAAGCCGGGCAAGGTTCAGGGATTCGAGATCGGCGCGATGTACAGCAGCGCCAACGGAACTCACGCGGTTCTCGGAATGATCATGGGCAAGTACGGCGAACTCGGTTGGGAAAACGGCTGGCTCGGATTCCCGAAGTCGAACGAGGTTCCGATCAAGGACAACGGGCGCTTCACCGAGTTCGAGGGCGGCAACATCTACTGGAGCCCCGGCACCGGTGCATGGTCCGTCGAGAACGGCCCGCTCTTCGACGGTTGGAAGAGCGTCGGATACGAGGGCGGCCGCCTCGGATTCCCGATCAGTGACAAGTTCGACATTCCCGGTGGTGTCCAGCAGAACTTCCAGTTCGGCTACATCACGGTGATCGGTGACAAGACAGAAGTTCACTAACTCACAGTGGTGCACGACGGGCGGGCCCGATCACGGATCGGTGCCCGCCCGCGTGCGTTGCGTAACCTGTTGATGGACTTTCGACTGAAGGCAAGGACGGACATTGATGTCGCTTTTCTCGGGTAACCGAAACACTTGTGCACGCGCGATCGCGGTCGGCGCCTTGGCGCTCGCCGCGGGTGGCGCGCTGGTCGGGTGCGGTAGTGACGACTCCACTGCAACCTCCAATCCGGTCACCACGACGTCCGCTGCGGCTTCGTCCTCGAGCGGTTCGGCGTCTTCGTCCGCCTCTGCGACCACGACGGCGTCGGCTGCGCCCACCAGTCCAGGAGCAGCAGCCACTGCGCCGCCGGAGCAGCCGCAGAGCATCGAAGGCTTCCCGGGCCCCACAGTCGTCGAGGTCAGTCCAGAGGCACAGAAGTTCCTCGACGGACTGAAGGCGAAGGGCATCACCCCAGCCGGTGACGGAAGCATCGCCGTCAACACGGCCAATTACATCTGCGCTGCCGGTCCTCAGACCGACGACGAGGTCCTGACCTTCGTGACTGCCTTCGTCGGCCAGGAAGCGTCGGCGGAAGGCAAGCAGATCACTCCCGAGCAGGCAGGTGCGAACGCTCAGATCTATATCGACGTCGCCAACACCACCTACTGCAAGTAGGCGCGGGTCATGGCGAGGTCTGGAAAGCGTCGTGGGTGCCTGATCCCGCTGCTGATCATTCTTGTGGTCGCAGCGGTCGTGATCGGCGGTTGGTACATCCTGGCCGGGCGGGTGCCTTCGCCGACTCCGATCCCGCCGAGTCCGGAGCCACCGGTCTCTCAGCCGGCCAGTTGCCCCGATGTCCAGGTAGTAGCCATACCGGGTACGTGGGAGTCGAGCGCTACCGACGACCCGTACAACCCGACGGCCAATCCGGCGTCGTTGATGCTGAACGTGACCCGTCCTCTGCAGGAGAAGTTCGATAGTTCGAGGGCCGACGTCTACACCGTTCCTTACGTCGCACAGTTTTCGAATCCGGTTGCGATCCCGCCGGACGGACAGCAGTCCTACAACAACAGCCGGGCTGCGGGAACTGCTGCCACTAACGACTTTCTGATGAAGCGGCACGCCGAGTGCCCGCTCACGAGCTACGTCCTGACCGGATTTTCCCAGGGCGCGGTGATCGCGGGTGACGTCGCCGCGAGTATCGGCGACGGTACCGGCGCGGTGCCTGCCGATCTGGTTCTGGGCGTCGGCTTGATTGCCGACGGTCGGCGCGATCCGGCGTTCGGGAACACGGTTGGCCCGAGCGTTGCCGGTGTCGGCGCCGAGCTGTCGCTGAACGGGCTGAAGCTTCCCGGTCTCACGATGACCGGCCCGAGGCCAGGCGGATTCGGCGACCTCAACGACCGGACTTATCAGATCTGCGCGCCGAGCGACGGTATCTGCGACGCTCCGGCCGCCGCTCTCAATCCGACCAACTGGTTGAGTTCGGCGCCGCGGCTTCTCGAGTACTACAACAACCCTGTGCACGCGATGTACAACTCCTTCCAAGTCGATCCGAACGGCACGACGGCCACCCAATGGATGGCACAGTGGGCTGCGGAGAAGATCGACGCCGCACCGGCACCGCCCCACAGTTGAGTCACCGCCGCACTGTTGATTCGTCACAATCGGGCGTCTCGGGAGTTCGCTCGCGGGTAATCTGCTCGTTTGGTCCCGGTAGAGTGCTGCACGGTCCGGGGGCGTCCTCTACAGTGCTGTCACGTAAGTGACTGGCGAGTAGGTTCGATTTGTCCGGTTTCGAAGTCCGAGTACGACGTACGTGTCCATCACAGGAGAATCGCTATATGAGTTCCACCCACGGCAGCGATGCCCTACGCAAATTCCGGTTTGCGGCCGGTGGCGAGGGCAACGCCGAAGAGGGTGGTGCGCGACGTTTCGTCAAGCTTGCGCAGAAGGCCGAGGAACTCGGCTACGACTCGTTCATGATTCCGGACCACCTGGGTAATCAGGTCGGACCGATCGCCGCACTGGGAGCGCTCGCAGTGGCCACGGACAAGATCCGTCTGGGCACTGCCGTGTTGGCCAACGGCTTCCGTCATCCTGCTGTGCTCGCGAAGGACGCGGCGACTATCGACGTGCTGTCCGGTGGTCGACTCGAACTCGGTATCGGCGCAGGCTGGATGAAGGAAGAGTTCGACAAGGGCGGCATCCCATACGAAAGCCCCGGCGTTCGCATCGAGAAACTCGAGGAGTCTCTGCAGATTCTCGACACACTGCTGCGCGGGCAGGAATGCACTTTCGAAGGCAAGCACTATCAGGTGCGTGGCCTCAAGGGCAGCCCGCGACCGCGGCAGGGCCCGCGGCCACCGATCATCGTCGGTGGCGGTGGACCGAAGATGCTCGCTCTCGCCGCGAAGTACGCGGACATCATCTCGGTCGCCACACCGACCAACCGTGACGGGCGGCTTCTGCTCTCCGGAATCACGATGGAAAAGACCATCGAACGTGTCGAGCGGATCCGCGAAGCTGCCGGCGAGCGTTTCGATGAGATCGAACTCAACTGGACCATCACCATGATCATGATCACCGACGATCGAGAGCAGGCTGCCGAGATGGCAATCGCCGCTCTGGACCAAGGTTTTCCGCCGAACATCGAAGTGGATCGTAAGCTGAGCGTGGAGGAGTTGCTGAACTCTCCATACCTGGCTGTGGGCACTTTCGAGGAAATCGCAGACCAGATTCGACTGGTCCGCGAGAAGACGTCGATGTCGTACGTCGGGGTCTTCCCGACGCAGATGGAAGCGTTCGCCCCGATCATCCCGTTACTGGCGGGCGAGTAGGCCGGAGAATACGGACGATGCGAATCTGTAACATATCGATGGTTTGGGATCGATGAAGTGATTCAGGTGAGTTGCGCACAAAGTGCGATTCGATTGATCGAAGATGGACCCGAGAGAGCGAAGGAAGTCTGGGGCGCAGGCATGAAAGACAGTGCTTGTGTGATCGCTTCGGAGGAGATGGAATGAACGCGCTGTTCGATGGCTTTCTCGACGAGAAGGGCCAGATCCGCCTGCAACCAGGCTTCACGCTGGTCGACTACGTCGAGCAACACTCGCGTGTCAACGCGGACGAGCTCGCGTATCGGTACATCGATTACTCACGCGAGCGTGACGGTGAAGCCCTGGAGCTGACCTGGGAGCAGTTCGGTGTGCGTCTGCGCGCTGTTGCAGCCCGTTTGCAGCAGGTCACCAAGCGTGGCGACCGTGTCGCGATTCTTGCGCCGCAGGGGCTCGACTACGTCATTTCGTTCTTCGCCGCCATTCAGGCCGGTTCCATCGCGGTGCCGCTCTTCGATCCGGACGAGCCTGGCCATACCGACCGTCTTCACGCTGTTCTCGGTGACTGCAAGCCGACTGCGATTCTGACTGCCGCATCGTCGGCAGCCGGTGTTCGTCAGTTGTTCCGCTCGCTTCCCGCTGCCGAGCGTCCGCGCATCATCGCCGTCGACGCGATTCCCGACACTGTCGGTGAAACGTGGGTTCGTCCCGACATCGAACTCGACGACATCGCGTACCTGCAGTACACCTCCGGTTCGACCCGAGTTCCCGCCGGCGTGGAGATCACCCACCGCGCTGTCGGAACGAACGCGCTCCAGATGGTCGACTCCATCGAACTCAACGAGGACTCACGCGGCGTCACGTGGCTGCCGCTGTTCCACGACATGGGCCTGCTGACGGTCATCCTGCCTGCTCTGGGCGGCAAGTACATCACCATCATGAGCCCGCGCGCTTTCGTGCAGCGGCCGTACCGGTGGATCAAGGAACTGGCTGCGGTTTCCGACGGCGCAGGCACCTTTGCCGCCGCTCCCAACTTCGCTTTCGAGCACGCTGCCGCGCGCGGCCTGCCGAAGGACGGCGAGACCCTGGACCTGAGCAACGTCATCGGCCTGATCAACGGCAGTGAGCCGGTCACGACGTCGTCGATGCGCAAGTTCAACGACGCTTTTGCTCAGTACGGTCTGCCCAAGACTGCGATCAAGCCGTCGTACGGCATGGCCGAAGCGACGCTCTTCGTCTCCTCGACCAAGCATTCCGACGAGGCCAAGGTCATCTACGTCGACCGCACGGAACTCAACAAGGGCCGCATGGTCATCGTCGACCAGTACTCCGAGAACGCCATCGCACAGGTCTCCTGTGGGTACGTCTCGCGCAGTCAGTGGGCGGCGATCGTCGATCCCGAAACTCTGACCGAGGTCCCCGACAATCACGTCGGCGAGATCTGGTTGCACGGCGAGAACATCGGCATCGGCTACTGGGGTCGCCCCGACGAGACGGCGGAGACCTTCCACAACAAGCTGGACAATCGGTTGAGCGAAGACAGCCACACCGAGGGCACGCCGGCGGATGCCAACTGGATGCGTACCGGCGACTTCGGTGTCTACGTCGACGGCGAGCTGTACATCACCGGTCGCGTCAAGGACCTCGTGATCGTCGACGGTCGCAATCATTACCCGCAGGACCTCGAGGCTTCGGCTCAGGAAGCCAGCCCCGCCCTGCGCCCCGGCTTCATCGCTGCGTTTGCCGTACCGGCCAACCAGCTGCCTTCTGTCGTGTTCTCCAACACGCACTCCGGTCTGAAGTTCGACGACGACGATTCCTCGGAGCAGTTGGTCATCGTGGCCGAGCGTGCTCCCGGCGCAGGCAAGGCCGATCCGCAGCCGATCGCGGACACTGTGCGTGCGGCGATTTCTTCCCGTCACGGTGTTACGGCCCGAGACATCCTGCTCGTCCCCGCGGGTTCGATTCCGCGTACGTCCAGCGGCAAGATCGCTCGCCGCGCGTGTAAGGCGAGTTATATCGAGGGAACGTTGCGAGGCGGCTATCAGCAGACCGCATTCCCCGATAGCGTTTGAGGAGCAGTCCCTTCATGATCGGTGGCTTGGTGAGTTGATGGTTGAACAAGATGGTGTGCAGAGCAAAGACGTTGTGAGCGAGATGAGTGTTGCGCAGCTGCGTGAGTGGCTTCGCAATTGGATCGCGAATGCGACCGGTCAGCCGGCTGGGTCGATCACGGACGATCGCCCGATGGAAGAGTTCGGGCTCGCCTCGCGGGACGCAGTCGCTCTGAGCGGAGACATCGAGGATCTGCTCGGCGTCACGCTGAACGCCACGGTTGCCTATCAACACCCCACCATCGCTTCGCTGGCTACTCGGATCATCGAAGGTGAGCCCGAGGCGCCGGAGGAGACCGTCGACGCGTCGTACTACGTCTCAGGCGCCACGACGGACGCCCACGACATCGCCATCGTCGGACTGTCCACACGATTCCCCGGTGCCGGGCACACGCCTTCGGACATGTGGGAAATGCTGGCGGCCGGACGCGACGGCATCAGCGACCTCCCCGAGGACCGCTGGGCCGAGTTCATGTCGGATCCCGCCATCAAGGCCGCGGTCGAGAATGCCAACACCAAGGGCGGGTACCTCGACGACGTCAAGGGCTTCGACGCCGAGTTCTTCGCGATGTCTCCGCTCGAGGTCGTCAACGTCGATCCGCAGCAGCGCCTCGCCCTGGAACTCGCGTGGGAAGCGCTCGAGCACGCGCGCATTCCGGCCAGCGGGCTCAAGGGCAAGCAGGTCGGTGTTTTCATCGGCAGTTCCGCCAACGATTACCAGTTGCTCGCGGTCAGTGATCCGACGACGGCGCACCCGTACGCACTGACCGGAACGTCGACGGCCATCGTCGCGAACCGGGTTTCGTACTTCTTCGACTTCCGTGGACCGTCCATCGCTCTGGACACCGCGTGCTCGTCTTCGCTGGTTGCCGTTCACGAGGCTGTGCGTTCGCTGCGCAGTGGTGATTCCAACATCGCGCTGGCCGGTGGCGTCAACATGCTGCTGGCCCCTCCCGGAACCCTCGGTTTCGATCAGACCGGGATGCTCGCTCCCGACGGAAAACTGCGTGCATTTTCCGCACACGCTCAGGGCATCGTTCGCAGTGAGGGTGGCGGACTCGTCGTGCTCAAGCGTCTCGAAGACGCCGAGCGTGACGGCGATTCCATCCTCGCGGTGATCGCCGGATCCGCGGTCAACCAGGACGGCCGTTCCAACGGTCTGCTCGCGCCCAACCCTGACGCCCAGGCCGACGTGTTGCGTTTCGCGTACCGCGACGCCGGAATCTTGCCGACCACAGTCGACTACATCGAGGCGCACGGAACGGGTACCGATCTCGGTGATCCAATCGAGGCCGACGCGCTCAGCCGTGTCGTCGGTCGTGGCCGTGACGACGACAAGCCGGCTCTGCTCGGTAGTGCGAAGACCAACTTCGGGCACCTGGAAGCAGCTGCGGGCGCCGCCGGCCTGATCAAGGTCGTTCTGGCGATGCAGGAAAACAAGATTCCCGCGACGATCAACTACCTGGGCCCGAACCCGCACATCGACTTCGAGAAGTCGCACCTGCAGGTGACGCCCGAGGCCACCGACTGGCCGCGTTACACCGGCAAGGCCGTCGCCGGTGTTTCCGGTTTCGGTTTCGGCGGAACCAACGCGCACGTCGTGGTCAAGGAATACGTGCCCGCCGACGTGGCAGTCGATGAACCAGTCGTGGATGCCCCGGTAGTTGACGAACCGGCAGCAGAGGACGAGAGCACCGTTGTGCTGGCTGTGTCCGGTGCGCTGCCTTCGCGTCGTCGCCGCGCAGCTGCAGATCTGGCCGACTGGCTCGAAACCGAAGAGGGAAGCAAGACGCCCCTCGCCGACGTTGCCCGCACACTCGCGCGTCGCAACCACGGACGCTCGCGCGCCGCTGTTCTGGCGAAGACGCGGTCCGAGGCCATCAGCTCGCTGCGCGCCGTCGCCGCAGGCAAGCCGGCTCAAGGAGTCTTCTCGGCCGACTCGCCGTCGCCCAAGGGCGCGGTGTGGGTGTTCTCGGGCTTCGGCTCGCAGCACCGCAAGATGGCCAAGCAGCTCTACACGGAGAACTCGGCCTTCAAGGCAGCCGTCGACGAGGTCGATGCGCTGATCCAGGACGAGGCCGGCTACTCGATGGTCGAGATGTTCCTCGACGATTCGATCGAGTACAACGTCGAGACCGCACAGGTGGGAATCTTCACCATCCAGGTCGGTCTGGCCGCATTGCTGCGTCACCACGGCGCTGAGGCCGAAGCCGTGGTTCCGCACTCGATGGGTGAGGCCGCTGCCGCATACGTGTCCGGTGGTCTGAACCTGGAAGACGCTGTGCGCGTGATCTGTTCACGATCACGGCTGATGGGTGAGGCCGAGGGCGCACTCGTCGGTGACGACATCCGTCTGATGGCACTGCTCGAGTACAGCGCATCCGAGATCGAGGCGCTGCTGCCCACGTACCCCAAGCTCGAGGTCTGCGTTTACGCAGCTCCGACGCACACGGTGATCGGTGGACCGCAGCCGGACATCGAGGCGATCGTCGCGGCCGCCGAGGCCGACGGCAAGATGGCGCGTGTCCTGCAGACCAAGGGTGCCAGCCACACCTCACAGGTCGATCCGTTGCTCGGCGAGCTTGCCGCGGAGTTGGCCGGTATCGAGCCGACCACGTTGAAGCTCGGCGTCTACTCGTCCGTCGACAAGGACACCTTCTACCGTCCCGGTCACGAGCCGATCCATCAAGAGGCGTACTGGGTCAAGGGCCTTCGCCACAGCGTGTACTTCACCAATGCGGTACGCGGTGCAGTTGCCCACGGCCACACCACTTTTGTCGAGCTTGCACCCAACCCGGTGACGCTGATGTCGGTGGCGGCTACCGCGTTCGATTCGGGCCTGCACGACATGGAACTCATCCAGACGCTCAAGCGTAAGGAAGACGAGTCCGCGGGTGTGCTTGCCGCTCTCGCGCAGCTGTACGTGCACGGCCATGCCGTGAACCTCGAGTCCTTGCTTCCTGCAGGCGATTTCGCCTCGGTTCCGCGTACTGCATTCCTGCGTAAGCCGTACTGGCTCGACATTCGCGTCAGTGCCGGCGGTTCGGCTCGCGTACCCGGCTCGCACGTCGCTCTGCCCGACGGCCGCTACGTGTGGGAGGTCGACGCATCCGCCGTCACCGATCTGGCTGTGCTCGTGAGCGCTGCTGCCGGACAGGTGCTCTCGGATGTCGCTCTCACCGCTGCCGTTCCGCACGGTGAACTGGCCGGCGCTGCGACCCTGACGACAACCCTCAACCCGCATCCGGGTGGAGCGTCGGTGCAGGTGCACGCACGCGAGGGCGCTACGTTCCGTTTGCTGTTCGATGCCGTCGTCACGTCCGGTGAGCCGCTGCCCGAGCTGGTCATTAGCGCGCCGGTCAAGACCAGTGCGCCGATGGAAACCCTGGCCGAGGTCGTCGAAGACGCCGGAGACAAGTGGGATCCGAACGGTTCGCAGAGCCTCGACGACCGCCTCAAGATCGTTGTGGCCGAGTCGATGGGGTACTCGCCGGAAGATCTTCCGGCCGAGGTTCCGCTCATCGAACTGGGTCTCGATTCGCTCATGGCGATGCGTATCAAGAACCGCGTCGAGTACGAGTTCGACATTCCGCAGCTCCAGCTCCAGGCAGTCAAGGACGCGAGCCTCAACGAGGTCAACAAGTACCTGCGCTACGCGATTGACAATCGCGAAGAGGTTCAGGCGATGGCCGACAAGCAGGCTGCCGAGAAGTTGGTAGCCGATGCGGCTGACGAGGACGCTGCTCCCGCTGAGGAGTCGGTGGAACTGCCGGCGACTGCTCCGGTTGCTGCTGCGCCTTCCGATCCTTCTCGAGCCGGAACTGCCGACGATGCCGGCTCCGATGTTCCGCCGCGAGATGCGGCCGAGCGCTTGACGTTTGCGACGTGGGCCGTCGTCACCGGGAAGTCCGCCAAGGGTATTTTCAACGATCTGCCGATCGTCGGTGACGAGGTCGCCGAGAAGCTTGCTGCTCGGCTTTCCGAGCGTGCCGGCGGCGAGATCACTCTCGACGACGTTCTCGATTCCACCACCATCGAAGAGCTCGCGGACGTCGTGCGCCAGTACCTCGAGGACGACGGCAAGATCGACGGACTCGTACGCACTCTGCGTGCCCGTCCCGAAGGTTCCACTGCCGTACCGGTATTCGTTTTCCATGCTGCCGGTGGTTCGACCGTGACGTACGAGCCTTTGCTCAAGCGCCTGCCCGCCGGCACGCCGATGTACGGGTTCGAGCGGGTCGAGGGCTCGATCGAAACCCGTGCTGCTGCTTACGTTCCGCTGCTGCGTGAGATCCAGGGCGACGGACCGTACGTGCTGTGTGGCTGGTCGTTCGGCGGCGTGATGTCGTATGCGGTCGCGAAGTTGCTGCGTGAGCAGGGCGCCGACGTGCGTGTGGTCGGACTGCTCGACACCGTCATGGCCGGCGAGGTCGTGCCGGACACCGAGGCGGAACGACGCAAGCGTTGGGAGCGCTACGGCAAGTTCGCCAAGCGCACCTACAACCTGGATGTTCCGCTGCCGCTTGACGTTCTGGCCTCCACCGAAGCGGACGAAGATCAGATCCAGATCTTGATGGACATGATCAAGATGAGCGGCGCCAAGATTCCCGGCGGCATCATCGAGCATCAGCGGACGTCGTGGTTGGACAACCGTGCCATCCAGACGGCCGAGTTCAGCAGCTACGACGGCGACGTCGTGCTCTACATGGCCGACAAGTACCACGACGAGTTGATGACGCTCGAGCCTGCATTCAAGACCCGCAAGGCAGATGGTGGTTGGGGTGACTACGTGAAGAACCTCGAGGTCGTCTACATCGGCGGGGACCACCTGCAGATCGTCGACGAGCCGTACATCGCGAAGGTTGCGGCAGACCTCACCACCAAGCTGGCCCAGATCGAGACAGCTCAGACCAAAGCAGCGGAAACCGGAGTTCAGAAGTGACGACAACCACCGCGGAGAAGCTCGCTGAACTCCGCGAAAAGTTGGAGAAGGCAAAGGAACCCGGCTCGGCTCGGGCCATTGCGAAGCGCGATGCAGCAGGGCACAGTACGCCGCGCCAGCGCATCGACATGTTGCTCGATCCCGGTAGCTTCGTCGAGGTCGGCGCCCTGGTGAAGATGGCGGGCGAGGACAACCCGTACAGCGACGGCGTCATGACCGGTCACGGAACTGTCGACGGGCGTCCGGTTGCCGTGTTCGCGCACGATCAGACTGTGTTCGGCGGTGCCGCCGGAGAGATGTTCGGCCGTAAGGTCGCAGCCGTCAACGATTTTGCACTGAAGGTGGGCTGCCCGGTCGTCGGTATCAACGATTCCGGTGGAGCTCGAATCCAGGATGCCGTTTCCTCATTGGCCTGGTACGCCAACATGGGTTCACGTCAGGAGCCCTTGTCCGGCGTCTGCCCACAGATCTCGGTCATCCTCGGTAAGTGCGCCGGCGGTGCCGTGTACGCACCGATCAACACCGACGTCGTGGTCGCGACCGAAGAGTCGTACATGTTCGTCACCGGACCCGACGTCATCAAGTCGGTCACCGGCGAAGAGGTCAGCCTGGAGGATCTGGGCGGAGCGCGCAAGCAGGCGGAGTACGGAAACATCCATCACGTCGCTCCCGACGAGAAGGCTGCATTCGACTGGGTGCGTGAGTACCTGAGCTTCATGCCGTCCTCGTGCACGGAGAAGGCGCCGCTGATCAACCCGGGTCTCGAACCCGAGATCACCGAGTCGGATCTCGAACTCAACGCCTTCATGCCGGATGCCGACAATGCCGGCTACGACATGCACGACATCATTCTGCGGATCTTCGACGACGGAACCTTTCATGAAATCGGAGCCCAGGTCGCGCACAACGTGATCACCGGGTTCTCCCGCGTCGACGGCCTGCCCGTCGGTGTCGTGGCCAACCAGCCCACGTACCTCAGTGGCGCCCTCGATGCGGACAGCTCCGACAAGGCTGCCCATTTTGTGCGCCTGTGCGACGCTTTCAGCATCCCGCTCGTTTTTGTCGTCGACACACCAGGCTTTCTTCCCGGCGTCGATCAGGAAAAGGTCGGTGTCATCAAGCGTGGCGGGCGTTTCCTGTTCGCGTACATCGAAGCCACTGTCCCGAAGGTGACTGTGGTGGTTCGTAAGGCGTACGGCGGCGGTTATGCCGTCATGGGTTGCAAGCAGCTCGGTGCCGACATCAACCTCGCGTGGCCGACCGCTCGTATCGCCGTGATGGGCGCCGAGGGTGCCGTCAACATCATGGGACGTCGTCAGCTCGCCGAGGCGGGCGAGAACGCACCCGCGGTGCGTGCTCAGTTGATCAACTTCTACAACGAGTTCGTCGCGACGCCGTACATCGCGGCTGAGCGCGGATACATCGACGCGGTGATCGAGCCTTCGCAGACGCGTCTCGAAATCCGCAAGGCTCTGAAGTTGCTCAAGGACAAGACGATTTTCAAGAACCCGCGCAAGCACAACTTGATGCCGCTCTAATTCTTCTTGTCACCGAGGGCGTCGAACTGGCGGCGTAGCGCTTCTATCGCCGCCAGGACGGCAGGTCTTTCGCTGTCGGTCCGCCAGGCGAGGTAGATGTCGCGGCCCAGCGGCGGAAGGGTGTCGAGCATTCGAACACCTTCCGGTGGTACAACTCTCGCCAGGCGCGGGATCAAAGCGACGGCGAGGCCCTGAGCGACGAATTCGACCTGGGTGGGAAACTCGGCGACCTCGTACTCGATTCGTGGGTCGAACCCCTGCGCGCGCAGGGTCCTGACGGTGAAGGTGTGAAAGTCCGTTCCCCGGGTCCACGTCGCCCAGGCATGCTCGGACAGCTCGCTGAGCGCGACGACCTTGTTATCCGCCAGCGGATGTGACGCGGGGAGAGCGAGCAGCGCCACGTCGTCGTACACGGGCGTGAAGGAGACTCCGTCGGGAAGTTCGACGGGCAGAGTGCTCCAACTGTCGACCACCACGACGTCGAGGTCGCGGCGAATCAGTGCGGGGAGGAGTTCTTCGGATTCGCCTTCGTTGAAGGTGATTTCGAGCTGGGGGTGCGCGTGCCTGATCTCGGCGATGGCTCGCGGCAGCACTGTCCTGCTGGGGGAGACCAGGGCCCCGATGCGTACGCGGCCCGTCACCTCGCTCTGCAGCGACGCGATTTCCGCCTCGGCCTGGGCGAGCGTCGAGAGAACCTCTGCGGTTCGGCGCGCGAGGATCCGGCCCGCTTCGGTGAGTCGTACACCGCGGCCCTGCGGTTCGAGGAGCGGAACACCGACCTCGCGCTCGAGCTTGTTCAACTGCTGCGAAATTCCGGAGGGTGTGACATGCAAGGTGCGGGCGGCAGCCGCTACTGATCCGTTCTCGGCGACAGCGTGCAGGGCGCGGAGTCTTTCGAGATTCAACACAGTAGTAATGCTACCGAATATACGGTCTGAACATTTGCTTGTGCTGAATAGTTAGCGGCAGGAACATTGTCGGGTGACCACTCTGACCTCCGTGACTGCGCAGACACCGACACCCACCAGAACTCCTCGGGGGCGTATCGACCCTCGATTGCTGGTCGTCGGAGGCGCAGCCGCGATCTCGATCAGTTCGCTCCTCATCAAGCTGGCTGATGTCGGGCCCTCGACCGTCGTTTTCTTCCGTTGCTTCCTGGCCTTGCCGCCGCTGTTGTGGTTGGCGTGGCGAGAGTACCGCCGGGTGGGCAAACCGAGCCGGCGGGCAGTCGTTCTGCAGGTGCTCGGCGGTCTGTTGCTCGGACTGGATTTTGCGTTGTGGTCGCAGTCGATTCTGATGATCGGCGCGGGTATGGCAAGCGTCGTCGTGAACGTGCAGGTGATCGTGGTGCCCGCACTGTCCTGGTTGGTATTCGGCAATCGGGTTCCGATGCGCTTCGTCTTCGCCCTACCGTTCATGTTCACGGGAATCGCCTTGGCGGGCGGCGTGTTCGGGAGCGGGGGAACCGGCGACGACTTGCTGTGGGGAACGGCGCTCTCGCTCGTCTCCGGAATTGCGTACGGCGGCTACATCTTCGTGGTCGGCCGTACGGGCGAGGCGGATCGGGCCGCGAGCCAGGTGTTGATCTCGACGACGTCCGCGGGCATCGCCGGCTCCGTCATCGGATCGCTGTGGGGCCGGATCGATTTCGTCCCGGGTTGGGAAGCGTTCGGCTGGCTCGCGGCACTGGCGCTGGTCGGCCAGGTGTTCGGCTGGATGCTGATGGGGCACTCGCTCCCTCGGCTTCCCGCCGAGGTGGGCGCGACGCTCCTGCTCATGCAACCGGTCCTCGCCGTGCTGCTGGCGGTTGTGCTGCTCGGCGAACGGCCAGGCGTTGGGCAACTACTCGGGTGCGTCGTCGTTGTCGGAGCGGTCTCGGCCGTCTCCGTACGTCGCACCCGAGCAGTCACCCGAGTAGGTAGCGCAGGCTAGTGCACTCGCATCTCGCCGGGCATCCACATGCCCGAGCGGGTTGCGGTGCCCGTCTCCACCTCTGCCGGAACAGCATTCGGGAAGTACCGGTCGTAGCGCTCGAGTGATCCCCAGTCCCGTGCCCAGTCGTCCTTCAGGTACGTCGGAACCGTCGTAGCACCGGCGAGGACCTCGGTGAATCCGAGCGGTCCACCGTTGTCTGCGGACTGCCAGGTATCGGTGGAGCTGACGGCCAGGGGACGGTCCGGGAGGATGCGGAAGTTCGGCATCTCGGCCACACCGTTCTGATGTGTGAACGGACGTTGGCACGGGAACTGAAGGCCGACAGCCCAGTCCAGGAGAACCGGCTGCTCGCTGCCGATGTACGAGTCCAGGGACTCGAGCTTGGGCACGCGCGGCGGCGTGAATGCCATCCACTGATCGCCCGTGAGGTTGGGATCGAACGCGACCACCCGAACGGCGTCGGCATCTGGCGCGAGTTCGTCGATCGGGATACGGACGTTGCGCCACGACGGCGCCGGGCCGATGTCTCGCGGCATGTACGAACCCTGAACCTGCACGGTCCCGTCGGGCTGAGTCTTGCCGTACTCGACCAGAAGCGACTGGCCGTACGTGATCGCACCGGTGTTGTCGACGGACCACACGCGGCCCGCTACGGACATGACCACCAGCGGTGATTCTTCACTGCGAGTGGGCAATCCGTACCAACTCGAGATGAGGGAAGCAGGTTCCTGCACGCCGGGCTGGTAGCTGCCCATGACCGGCGTCTTCGACGGATCGAGGCCGAAGGGGAGCTTGGCCGTGCTGCCGTTGACGCCGAGGTTACCGGTGCCGCCGCTGGTTCCGGCGCCGGAACCGGTGGCGAAGGTGGGGCCGACACTCTGGCTGTCGGTATTGCCCATGCCCTGCTTGACTTCGATGTAATCCGCAGTCAGATCGCTGGGAACCCCATTGGGGGAGAAGCCCTTCGGATCGACTCCGGACAACGGATCCTCGGCGTTGAATCCGGGAGCGGGCAGAGGCCGCAGATTTCCGGAATTGACGTCGGTCTCGACCAGAACGTCCTCGGCCATGCCGCAGGTCTTGCCCGCGAGTGCCTCGATGTTGCTTCGGCCCAGCGAGTACGCCGGGTACTGCGACACAGCGCCCTTGAGTAGTGAGAGCACCTCGAACAGGACCATCAGACCGGCGATCACGGTGAGCGGAGCAGCCGCGAACTTGCGAATTCGTCTGCCCTTGGCCGTGTTCGGCTTCTCGGGCGGGGCTGCAAATCCCTCACGCAGGTACTGCCAGGCGGCAAAGGCCAAGGCGAGAGCAAAGAGCGCGAGGAACAGTGTGTTGGATTCACGGCCGTCGTAGGAGATGGTCTTGTCGAACCACGGAACGCCGTAACTCGAGACGTACCAGTAGCCGTTGATGCCGGCGAACGTCAACGCGAGCATCAGGAGCAGCCCGGCCACGAACACCGATCGGTTGCGACGCGAGCGCAGGGCAGACGCGGACACTGCCACGGCGGTCAGCGCGGCGAGAGAACCGGCGATGCCCGCGTACGCACCGAAGTGGTGAGTCCACTTGGTGGGGTTGAACATCATCAGGAACATCGTGCCGAAGACGACGCCGACCAGGCGCCACGACGGACCGGTTGCCGCGCCGGGGACGCGGCCGCGGCGCAACAACACGAAGAGCGTCGTGAAGAGGCACAGGATCATCGTCAAGAACGCGAAGCGTCGGGCAACCGAGCCGTCGACCGTCTGGACGAAGAGGTAGTAGTAGCGCAGGAAGTCTTGGTACCACTCGAGATTGGGGCCGATGATCGTTCGGACGCGCGTGGCTTCCATGACGCCGGCAAAGGTCTGGTCGGCGAAGATGACCACCAGCACGATGGTTCCGGCAGCGGCGATCGGAGCGAGAAGCGGCAGTGTGCCGACCAGTCGGTGACGCTTGACGACGATGCGCACCAACGGGCGCACACCGGCGAGAAGGGCTGCGATACACATCAATCCGGTGGGTGCGGCGGCAAGAGTGAAGGCGCCGATCAAGATTGCCGTGGCCGCCGGCAGCAGACGTCCGGTGGCGATGGCGCGCTCGATGGAGCACCAGGTGAGCAGTGCGCCGAGAGCCACGATGGGCTCGGGGCGAAGACCGTTGTTGTACGCCAGCCAGAAGGACAGGAATACCAGACCGCCGGTCCACAGGGCGACGTTGCTCCGGCGAACCGCCCGGCCGAGACGCGGGACGACCTCGCGGCTGATCACCATCCAGCAGAGGATTCCGGCGAGCAGAGCGGGCAGACGCATGAATGGGCTCGCCGTCGAGATCTTCGCCATCACGGCCAGGACTTCGTAGTACCAGCCGAACGGGGCCTCGGGAACGCCGAACCAACGGAAGTAGTTGGCCATGTATCCCGCGTCCGGCGAGACTCGGGCCATGGTCAGGAGATAACCGTCGTCGGCGGTGTTCGCGCCGATGAAGTGCCAGACGACCAGCGTGCCGACCACAACTCCGTCGATACCGGAGAACTTCCACCAGCGTTCGGGCAGGAAACGTCGGTGCTTGCGGCCGTCGGTGCCGTCGAGGCGAGCCAGGGCGACCAGCGCGACGATGGTCGAGAGCACTGCCACGATCATCGCGACCAGCTTCAGGACGCTGGGGCTCGACGAGAAACGTGAGTCGATCGTCATCGAGAAGCCGAGGCCCTCGGGGGCAGCGCCGTCGGGCAGGTCGCTGAAGACGCCGACCACCTGCGGGCGGAAGTCGCCGTCGAGCTGGCCACGAATTGGGTTGCCGTCGGGATACGTCAGTCCGACGAACTCGGCGGCGGTCCGATTGATATCCGAGCTGAACGCGATGGAGCCGCAGCGACTCGACTCGACGTCCTCGCGCGCTGCCGAAGCGACGACGACGTTGCGATCGAGCACGTCGACGCTGGTAGCGGACACGCGGACGAACATCGACGAGAGCGCGGCACCGTCGCCCTGAGCAGGTGCCGTCGACATCAGGATGCCGCCGCCCTCGGGGAGTGAGCTGACCGCGGTGCAGGGGATCGACGCGTTGACGTCGATGGGAACCTGCGCCATCAGCGGTGCCTCGACGTCGCCGATCACGCCGTTCTGTGGCCAGTTGACCGTCGCCGTCGTCTGCACGACAGGAAGCAGCGGAGTTGCCAGTGCGAGTACGAAGCCGAGCAAGCCGGCGATGATCGCAACCCATCGAGTGCGATGGAAACGCTCGCGGGCATCCTGACCAGCAGGAGGCGGCGAACTCGAAGTCTGGGGTGAAGCTGTCACGGCGTCGGGCACGGCTACCGATGGTATGTCAGGGCTGAGCGTGGACCTACCGTGCCTGGGTGGTTGGTAGGTCCACGCGTAACAGTTACGACTGGTAACGAATCGGGCCCGGTGTCCAGGTGCCCGACCGGGTCTCGGTGGTGACGTTCATTTGCGCGGGAACTGCGTCCGGATCGAGCGGTGTGTACTGCTCGAGCGAACCCCAGTCACGATCCCAGTCGTTGTCCAGGTAGGTGGGCAATGCCCTGGCCGAGAGCAGTTCGCTGGTCCAACCGAGCGGTCCGCCGCCGTAGTGGTCCTGCCAGGCGTTGGTGGACTCCGCGCCGATGCGGTCGGGCAGAATGCGCCACTCGGGGATCTCGGCGACGCCGTACAGATGATCGACCGGACGTTGACACGGGAAGGCGAGACCGACGGCCCAGTCCATCAGCACCGGATCGGTGGATCCGACGACGTCCTGCAGCGTGCGCATGGTCGGCACTCGCGGCGGTGTCACCGCCAGCCACTGGTCGGCACTGATGTCGGTGTCACTGGCCACCAGACGCACGGTGTCGGCGTCGGCGGGCAGTTGATCCATCGGAACGCGCAGGTTGCGCCACGACGGCGACGGGCCGATGTCGATCGGATCGACTCGTCCCAGCGCGTCGACGCTTCCGTCGGCCTGCTTCTTGCCGTATTCGACCTGCAAGACCGCGCCGGGGGTGACGATGCCGTCGGAGTTGACGTAGCGGATTCGTCCGGCCGCGGCGACGGTGAGGAGCGGCGCGGCGTCGTTGCGCTCGGGCAGTGAGTACCAACCGGTGGTCAGTGACGCGTTCTGGGGCGCTCCGTAACTACCGAGCACCGGCGTTTTTGCGGGGTCGAGCCCGAACGGGAGCGCGACGTTGCTGCCGTTGACGCCCGAGGTCGACTGCGAGCCGCCAGCGGTTCCGGATCCGGTGCCGGGCGTGCTGGTGGTGCCGGACTGAGATGTTGTCGTGTCGAGGCTGTTTGCACTGCCCGCCGTCGAGTCCTCGGCGTCTGCGGTGAGGTCGCCGGCGACTCCGTCCGGCGAGAATCCGGTCGATTCGCTTGCACCGAAAGCTCCGGCGCCGGCGAGATCGGTGGGCCTGTCCACCAATTGCAGGACGCCCGTGTTGGGATCGGACTCCACGAGTACCTCACCCGCGAGACCGCAGCTTCCGCCGAAGACGGATTCGATGTTGGACTTGCCGATCGAGTACGCGGGGTACTGAGCGACCGCTCCCTTGAGTAGGGACAGCACCTCGAAGAGCACGACGGCTCCGGCCGCGATGGTCAACGGTGACGGGGCGAGAAGGCGAAGTCGCCTTGTCTTCTTGACGCTGTCTTCTGTGCCGTTTCGCTCGCGCGGCTCCATGACGTGGTACCAGGCTGCCAGCAGCAGGGCGAGGATCGTGAGGCCGAGGAAACCCGTCGAGAATCCCTTGCCGGCGATTGACGGCGGCTTGTCCCACCACGGCACGCCGTAACTCGAGACATACCACCAGCCGTTGGAGCTGGTGAACGCCACAGCGAGGATGAACAGGATGCCCGCGGCGAACAGCGCGCGGTTTCGTTTGGAACGCATGCTCGACGCACTCACGCCGACAGCGGCGAGCACGGCAACCGTGGCGGCCAGACCGGCGTACACACCGAAGTGGTGGGTCCACTTGGTGGGGGTGAACTGCATCAGGAGCAGCGACGCGAACACGATGCCGAGGATTCGGCGCGAGGGCCCGATCGCGGTGCCGGGGATCCGGCCCTTGCGCAGGATCATCATGACGCAGAAGACGAGTCCGACGATCATGACGAACATGCCGAAGCGGCGGGCCAGTGAGCCGTCGGGGGAGATGGTCATCAGTGCGTCCCACCGCAACCGCTCCTCGAACCACGGAACGTTCGGCCCGACGGCGGTTCGCACCCGGGTCGATTCGAGAACTGTCGCGAGGGTTTGATCTGCGAAGACTGCGACAAGAACCACGGTTCCGGCTGCGAGGATCGGCATGACCTGGGACAGGAAGCCGACGCGTTTGCCGCGGGCGATGAGGATCTGCAGGATCGGCCGGGCTCCGGCGATCAGCGCGCCGATGGCGATCAGCCCGGAAGGCCCGGCGGCCAGCGAGAATGCGGCGATCAGCACGGCCATCGCGGCGGGCAACAGACGTCCGGTGGCGATGGCGCGCTCGATGGAGCACCACGTGAGCAGGGCGCCGAGGGCGATGATGGGTTCGGGACGCAGGCCGTTGTTGTACGGCAACCAGAAGGCCAGGAACACGAGCCCGCCCGTCCAGATGGCAACCTTGTTGCGGCGCACCGCAACACCGAGTCGCGGTATCACCTCGCGGCTGATGACCATCCAGCACAGAATGCCGGCGATCAATGCGGGCAGGCGCATCCACATGCTCGCGGTGCTGACCTTCGCGAACAGCGCCAGCACGTCGTAGTACCAACCGAACGGCGCTTCGGGGACGCCGAACCAACGGAAGTAATTGGCCATGTACCCGGAGTGCTCCGAGACTCTGGCCATGCCGAGCAGATAACCGTCGTCGGAAGTGTTGGCGCCGAACACATGCCAGAGCGCCAGCGTGCCGATCACCAGGGCGTCGATGCCGGTGAACTTCCACCACCGTGCCGGAAGGAACCGCCGGGCACGACGGCCGTCGACGCCGTCGATCCGGTGCAGTGCGTACAGCGAGACGATGGTCGAGAGTGCCGCGACGATCATCGCGAACAGTTTGAGAAGTGTGGGGCTGGACGAGAACCGCGAGTCGACGTCCATATGGGCAGACAATCCGGCGGGCGCTGCGCCCTGCAGGTCGGTGAAGATGCCGACAACCTGTGGGCGGTAGTCACCGGTCAGGGTGGTGCCGACGCCGTCGATTCCGGTGACCGCCGCGACGGTCTGCTCGGAGTTGGTCGTGATGGTGATCGCCGTGCACCCGCTCAGTTGATCGAGCGGAGCCGAGATCAGCACCGAATCGCGAGTGAGTGCTTCCAGGCGGTCGGCAGTGGTGCGGACGGTGAGGCCGCGGGCGTTTCGGTCCGGCGCACCGTTCGGCATGGTCGAGAGCAGTGTGCCGCCGCTGCCGCCCAACTGGCCGAGGGTGGAACAGGGAATGCTGATGTCGAGCGATGTGGGCGAGTAGGAGATCAGCGGCGACGAGACGCTGTTGACGGTCCCACCCTGCGGCCAGTCGATGCTCGCGGCTTCCTGCTTGACGGGCAGGAACGGCGTCGCGAGTGCAAGAAGCAGGCCAAGAAGGCCGGTGACTATCGCGATGAGTCGTGCCGTCCGGACTCTCTGGGAATCCGATTCTCGGGGAGCTTCGGGGCCAGTGGGCACGGGTTTCGGGGGCACTACTACTTCAGACGGCACAAGGAACGATGTTAGGCGAGTGCGGGCCCACACATCCTGAGAGAACTACTCAGGATGCAACTTCCTGTTCGGATTGTGGTGTTTCAAGTGTTCGGGCGATGGTGTCGAGTGAAATACCCAACACTTCCGCGACCGCGCTGATGGTGAAGAAGGCGGGTGTCGCGATGCGTCCGGTTTCGATCTTGCGCAGCGTTTCGACGGAAATACCGGCGTCGAGCGCTACCTGAACCATGCTTCGGTCCCCCCGCGCCGATCGCAGGAGTTCACCCAGTCTTAGTCCTCGTTCGAGTTCTTCCGCCGTCAGCGGCACGCGCACCATGTGCTTATAGTAATACCGGTATAGTTATTCGACAAGGAAGGTGTTCGAGATGGTCGAAATCAAGACCGCAGGGGAAATCGACGCGATGGCGGCGGCGGGGAGAATCACCGCGCAGGCGCTGGCTGCGGCGCGTGAGGCGGCGAGCGTCGGAGTGACGTTGCTCGAATTGGACGCCGTTGCCGCGGAGGTCATTTCGGCTGCCGGCGCCTCGGCGCTGTTCTTGAATTATCGGCCGGCGACGGCGCCGATACCCTTTCCCGGTGTGGCCTGCATCAGCGTGAACGATGCTGTGGTGCACGGTATCCCGAATGGGTACCGACTCCGTGACGGTGACCTGGTCAGTATCGACTGCGGTGCGAGACTCGACGGCTGGTGCGGCGACTCCGCCATCAGCTTCACCGTCGGACAGGGAAGTAGTGAGGATCAGGCACTGATCGACGCGACCGATGAGGCACTAGCCCGTGGCATTGCCGCCGCCCAGCCCGGAAACCGATTGGGCGACATCGGTGCCGCGATCGGACAGTACGCGCGCGGCCTCGGATACGGAATGCTCGCCGATCACGGTGGGCACGGCATCGGCCGCGAGATGCACGAAGGGCCGGATGTGCCCAACGAAGGTCGAGCAGGCAAAGGCTTCCGGTTACGGCCCGGCCTGGTCATCGCCATCGAACCGATGCTCATTGCCGACGGAACCGACGACTACCGGCACGACGCCGACGGGTGGACCCTTCGCACCGTTTCGGGCGCCAGGGCTGCGCACAGTGAGCACACGGTCGCGATCACCGAAGACGGTCCGGTGATCATGACCCGCTGATCAACCCGCTTAGCTCTGGTTGGAGGTCTTGCCGCTCACGAGGTCTCGTACGTCCCACACCCACACGTCGTCGACGCGCTTGGCGTCGAAGCCGACCAGCTCGTCGACCGTGTGGCGCAGGGCGTCGTCGCCGGAGAATCGGGGAAGCACCAGTACATCGGCGTGCCAGTACCGCAGGTCGGTCAGTGCGTTCGCCCTGGTGCCCACGTCGATCAACGGGACCTTGCCGGTTTGTTTGGCATTGACCAGCAGGGTCGAGGTGGGCCGTGACTCGGCGCCGTAGATCCCGGCGCGGGTCTTCGAATCCGGGCCGACGAAGTACCCGCCGGCGATGGGGAAGCCGAAGTCGGCGTCGACCTGCCAGCTCAGTGCGCGGGCATCTTCGGCGCTCGCGACAGGGACCGTCACCAGGGTGCCGTCGCTGACGTAGTTCTCCCACGAGCCGCTGGTGATGAATTCGGGCGTCGCAGATCGCTGATCGGCGTCGATGGGGGTCGGGATCAGGGGAATCATCGCGACGGCGAGTGCCACCAGCCAGACACCGGCTGCCGTGCGGCGCGGTCCACGAAGTTCGACAAAAGCGCGGTAGGTGCCGAGGGTGAGCAACAGTCCGATCGCCGGAATCGCGCCCATGGCGAATCGGGATTCGAGCACCGATTCGAACAACGGCAAGTCGGCGAGGAGTTTCCACGGCAGGGTGATGCCGGTCTTGTCACCGTCGATGGTCAGTTCCGAACCGAGCGAGAGCACACCCATCACCACGATCACGGCGGCGGCAGCGCGGGTCAGGCGGATGCGCCACAGCCACACCGTTGCACCGAGAAGCAGGAGCACCAACGGCCATCCGAAGTACGCATTCTCCTCGGTCGGGTTCATTCGGAACTCCGCGCCCTCGGGATCACCCGCAACCGATTCGGTCGGGAACGTGGTGAGTGCAGCGGTGTCGTTGCCTGCCTGACCGTGTGAGACGCCGTCGTAGCTCGCAGGGCCGAAGAACTGCGACCACAGCGGCACCGCGGTGATCAGGAGTGTGACCGCGCCGCCGATCACGAGACCGGGCATCGCGCGCTTGATCGCCTGGCGCGACTTGGCCAGGTCAGGCAGTGCATAGGCGGCGCCGAACACCATGGCTGACATCGTGAAGATGAGGAGCGGCTCTTCGCCGAGGAAGATCTGCCACGCGACGAGTAGGCCGAGAACGATTCCGTCGCGAACCGGACGCTTGCCGTTCGAGATGCGTACTACCTGCAAGAAGATGAAGGGGAGTACGAAGAATGCGACGAAGTTCGGATGACCGTTGGCGTGCGAGATCATGGCGGGCGCGAATCCGCAGAACCCCGCTCCGACGGCGGCGGCGATCTTGGAGCGGACGGAGACACCGGTCAGTACGTGCCGCGAGAATGCCCAGTACCAAGCTATGGCGGTGCCGCCGAGTCCGGCGGTCAGCCCGATCGCATACGTGGCCGTCGGTCCGAAAATCAGCGTGATCGGGGCCAGCGGGATGCTGATGCCGAACATCGCGGTGTTGGCCATCAGGTTCACGCCGAGCGGGTAATTCTGCAGGTCACTGAACAGCGGGCTGCGGAACTGGGCGAGCGCGTGGGCGGTGTCGGCGAAGAACCATTCCCACATGGCCTGGTCGCGGCCCGCGTTGAACAGATAGCCGGACTGCAGATCGCTCCACAGGTTCGACATCACGTAGATCGCCGCAACGGTGAACGTCGCCATGATCGCGAGGTCGACAAGACGCCCGCGCTGGACGACCGAGCGCCGCACTGCTGAACGGACTCGCCCTGGACGTGCTTCTTCGAGCAGTTGGACGTCGGGCAAGGTCTCGGTCATGCAGTCGGTGCCTTTCGGTTCTGGCGCCCATCCCTGAAGTGGCAGTTCTCAGAAGTTCGGGGTGGCCTATTTAGGTCTCGATTCGATAACTTCCTCTGTCAGAGTAACGAACAAAACGGTTCGCGTCCGCGAGCGGGCGCAGTCGAAGGGACAAACCGGGCCACCCGACTTGTCCGGAAAGTAATGTTTTCGTGCATCGTTTGACGGGTTCGTGACCGGGGTATCGCAACAAGGATCTTGCTCGCGTTTGTTCAGGCAGCCCCGACGAATCCCATCCTCGACGAAGAGTTGGAACCTACGTCCGGGGCCTATACCGGATGGGATGGTGCTTGTGCATGTCGAAGACAGCAGTTCGCAGTAGCGCAGTGGGAGCAGTGGCCTTACTGGCCGTTGTCCTGGGGGGTGGGACGGCGTCGGCAGGCGTCGACAACACCAGTTCGATCACCGACGTCAAAGGAAATCGGATAGAGGTCTATCAGGCTGATACCGCTATCCACGTCTTTCCGCCTCTCGACAGCTCACCGCTGAGCGTCGAGTTCTTCCACGACGGGGTTGCCGGCGTGAAGATCGACGGGCCGGACGCGGCAAGCTTCACCGGAACGAAGCTGACGATCGGTTATCAAATCGGCTACCCGATCGCGTTGACCGGCGCGACGGTTGTTCTCAACAGTCCCGGCCTCGACTGGGCAGTCGAGAGCGGAACGAACCTCGGTATCGGTCTGGTTCCGGACTTCGAACTGGGCCTGGACATTTCGAACGGGTTCGCCATCGGCGGCGACATCATTCCTTCACAGGAACTGGACGTCGATCTGGCGCCGGGCGGTATCACCGACGTCGCGCTACTCGAAGACCAGGAATTCGACGGACCTGAAGCAGCCGTCCGGCTCTCCGGAGTTCACGGATACGTACAGGGAGCAATCGGGCCGGTAACCATCAGGCCCTACGCGAAGGCTGTCACGTCGAATGGCGATACCGTCGTCACTTACGGTGTGCCGCAACGGTTGTAGTGCAGTACCGGCGCTCCCGCCCTCACGCTGCAACAGCGTGGTGGTGGGAGCGTTCCGAGTTGTGAGTTGTCGAATCGGTGCCACGAATAGGCTCGGCGTCCGCCCAATGGGCACTGCGGGAAACACTGACGAGTTTCGCGACCAGCCGTGCCGCGATCCACACGAGGTACACGGCGGTGATCAGAAGCAGAAGCGCCCAGTCGTGCGCGAAAAATCCGACTATCCCGCCGATCGTGAACGCGAGGGCGACGAAGACGACGCGTCCTCCCACGTCGGTCTCGACCAGATACTCCGGCTCGATCGGATCGTCGAAGTCGTTCGATTCATCGGCGTCTCCAGCCGATTCGGCTCTGGACTTCTCGTGGTGTTCGGTCGGGATCTCGAGTAGCTCACCCCATTCGAGCACCGCAACGGTGTGTGCGGTGTCGGTCGGGATCGCGCGGTAGTCGCGGGACTCGGAAACGTCGATGAGTGCCCTTGCCAGAGTGAGTACTTCGATGCGATTGCGAATCGCGACGCTCAACACTTCGTGGAAGGCCTGCTCGCGCCCGAACGGTTTGCCGCGCGCAATGACCAGAACATGTTCTGCGGAATCGAGAACTGCACGATGCGGTACAAGCTCGCGGCTTTGCGTAACGAGTTCGCTCACTGTCATCACCTACCCCGCCGGTGGTTGATGCGGCCGTTTGCTCGACTGCGCTTGGAGGGGCTGAGTACCCCGGCAGTTTCGGAAACAAACTCGCCGGACAGCGTGTCAGATTTGCGCAGCCGGGGCCGAGAGTGCTCCGAGGCAACTTTCGATCAGGTCGGCAACAATCACGTGAGCACGTTCTCGGCTGTCGACGCGACCCTCCCACGTGGCAAAAGTGACGACGGCGAGCACGGTCAGAGTTGCCGCCCGAAGTTCGGCGATCTCTGCCGGCAACGAGGACGCAGTGACTATCCGCCGCTGAACTTCGCGGAAACTCTCGGCCTGCATGTGATCACGGATGGTCGACGACATGGCGGGGTCGAAGATCGACTGCACCAGGAACCGTGCGTACAACGTGCCCTCGCGGTAGATGGTCTGTTCCGCCAACGGCAGGACGAGAGCCTCGACGAGGGCACGCATCGTCGGTGGATTCGCGTCGAGATCGATCGTGTCGAGCAACTCGCGTCGACGCTCACCGGCAGGTCGCATTCTGGACTCGACGACGGCCGCCAGCAAACCTTCACGTGAACCGAAGTGATACTGCGCAGCCGATTTGTTGGCCTGTCCGGCTTCGGTCTGAACATCACGAAGCGTCAGAGCGGCCAGACCTCGTTCGGCAACCAGACGCTCGGCTGCATCGATCATTGCCGCTCGGGCATCGGTTCGGGTCACGGTATGAAGTTAGGGGTGCGTCGGGGTCGCGTCAACGACCCCGACGGTAAGCCTTTTGTGACGTATCTCCTGGTTAGATCGCGTCAGAGCGGGTAACGACCACAAACGGGCCCTGCTCGGTGACTGTGAAACGAGGATCGTCGAACAGTTCCTTGGGGAACGTGACCGTGTAGCGGCGGACGTTCGGGTCGTTGGGGTAGACATCCTCGGCCAACCGCAGTGTGTACCCGTCGGCGCCCTGGCGGAAGACGAAGGCGTCGGGACTGCGCCACGGCGACGCGTCCAGCGCAGCTATCAGTTCGTCAGGGGTCTTCAGTTCCGACCACTGCTCGATCAGTGCGGCGCGGGCACGGAAATCGGCGAGGGGGTTTGCGTAGTGCGACGTCAGACCTTGGAAACCGAAGTACGGGTAGAAGCTCAGGAAGCCGATGTCGGCGGTGAGTACCACCGTGTCATGGGGTTCACGTCCCAACTGTTCGCGGATGATCCGGTCGATGTCCGCGTAATTGGCTTCGGCCCCGGGAGGTCGCTTGTCCCCGCGCTCGCCGTTGCCGTCGGTATCGCTGTATGCCACAGCGATATCCGGCGCCAGCACCTGCGGGATGTTCTGCGCGAAGGCGATGGCTCCGATGACACCGAGTGCAACCAGTACCGCTTTGACGCGGGGATTTTCGCTGGTGGCCAGGACGATCCAACCGGCGAACTCGAAGAATCCGAACACGCCGGCGGCCGCAAGGAGTCCGATCAGAACCGGCTCCAGTCGGAAACCGAGGAGCGTACTGCCGGCAACGGTGAACGTCATCGACAGCAGTGCCCACAGATACACGGCAATGACACCGATACCGAGTGCCCGGGCGCGGCGGGAGAAGAGGAAACGAGAAATCAGCCAGACCGTGCCGAGTAGGCACAGTCCGCCGACGAGGGTGAAGCTCAGCATCGGGAAGGGCAGTACCGCACCGGAATCGGGGAGGTAGTGCATTGCCGTGCCGGATTCTGCAGTGGCACCCGAGAGTGCCTTCAACAGGTAGGGCGCCCAGACCGTCAGAGCGACCAGTCCGGAGATCACGGCGATGACAGCGAGCCTGACAAGGGGACCCAGTGCGGCTTTCCACGTGTTCTGAGCGCGGGCGGCAAGTACTGCGGCAACGACTGCCATCAGAGTCACGGCGAATGCGGCGAATCCGAGGTACAGCGTGTAGACGGTTGCGGCAAAACCGAGGAACAGGCCCGTCCCGAGAATTGCGCCGGCTCCGGCAAATCGAGAGGCACCCGGGCGATCGAGAGCCCCCCACGCCAGGATCAGCACCGGCGGGATCAGGAGGTTGATGACGGCGCCGTACGCCTCGGGGGAGTTGTACGCCAACACGACGGCAGTGACGGCCAACGCTGCGACTACGGCCCAATCGCGTCGAATCAGCTTGGTCCACAACACGAGTGCAACGACGGCGACGACAGCCAGCGAGCCGATCGCGTAGGGCTTGAAGGCTTCCCAACCGTCCATGCCCAGCAGGTTCGCGACGCGTCCACCGATCCAGAACCAGCCGGCCGGGTAGAACGGCGGCAGATCCACGTACGTCATGTCCTGCAGCGCAGCCGAATCCGTCAGCCGGGTCAGGTACTCGGTCCGGAACTGCTGATCGACCGAGACGCCGTGCAGATACAGACTCGTCGCGGCCAGGGGAAGTCCGAGCGTCGTGGTGACGAAACCGGAGAGCCCGGCCCACGAGAGGAGTTTTGCGACCCGCTCGGCCTTGCGGGCGCGGAACATCAGAACCGCAACACCGACCACTGCGATGCAGAGCACCTGCAGCACCGTCGTGACGGCCTGCGTGACGTTGGAAGACGTGAACGCCGGCCACTGCACTCGGCCGAAAGCAAAGAGCCCGACAGCGGCTACAACAGCGGCGACCAGCGCTCCGAGGGCCATTTCCACCACCGTCGCCGCGGCATTACGCCACGGCGACGGGGTCGAAAGTTCTGTACTCGGAGCAGTTGTTGTTTCTGGCACGGGAGGAGCTTAAACCGGCAACTTCCGGAAGATCGGGCGCGGCACGTGGCGAAGACCCATCATGACGAAACGCCACGGGCCGGGAGTCCAGACGATTTCCTTGCCCTTGTCCGAGGCGGCAACAGCGAGCTTCGCGACGATGTCCTTGTTGACCGTCAGCGGAGCTTCCTTGACGTGGGCACTGAACTGCGTGCGCACCATGCCGGGACGGACGACGGTGACCTGCGGTCCGAATTCCGCGAGAGCCTCGCCGAGTCCGAGGTAGAAACCGTCGAGGCCCGCCTTGGTGGAGCCGTAGACGAAGTTGGCACGCTTGACGCGCTCGCCGGCAACCGACGACATCGCGATGATCTTGCCGAAGCCCTGAGCCTTCATCTTCTCGCCGAGAAGTACACCGACCGAGACGGATGCGGTGTAGTTCACGTTTGCGACCAGAACCGCCTTGCGCTGGTTCTGCCACAGCTCTTCGGAGTCACCGTCCAATGCGAAGGCGACGATCGCGACGTCGACGTCCCCGTTCGAGAACGCCTGGTCGATCACCTTCGGGTGCGATTCGAAATCAACGGCGTCGAAGTCGATGAGCTCCACCGAGGTGGCACCCTTCGCTTCGAGCTGCTTGACCGCAGCTTCGCGTCCCGGATCGCCGGGAAGTGCGGCAAGAATGACGCGGAGCGGCGCCTTCTTCAGGTATTCCTCACAGATGGCGAGGCCGATCTCGGAGGTTCCACCGAGAAGCAAAACGGTTTGCGGGTTACCTACAGCGTTGATCACAGTTCCAGCCTTCTGGACATATCGGAGGCGAAAACGCCTGTGGGGTCGTACTTGCGGCGCGTCGCGATCCACTCGTCGATGCGCGGGTACATGGCGTGGAAGGTTTCCGCGGACGTCCGCGAATCCTTGGCCGTGTACAGGCGCCCACCGAATTCGAGGACACGCTTGTCGAGTTCGGTGACGAACTCGTTCAGGCCCGGCTTGATGCGGAAGTCGACGCAGATGTTCCAGCCCGGGATCGGGAAGCTCAGCGGCGCCTGGTTGCCCTCGCCGAAGAGCTTGAACACGTTGAGGAACGAGTAGTGCCCGCTGCGCTGGATGTCGACGATGATCTTCTTGAATTCGTCGACGGCCTCCGGCGGAACCACGAACTGGTACTGCAGGAATCCGTTGGATCCGTACGCCCGGTTCCACTCACCGAACATGTCGAGCGGGTGGTAGAACTGCGTCAGATTCTGGACCTTGCCGCGGTACTTGCCGGACTTGCGGAACCAGACCTCACCGATCGCGGTGAAGTTGAACTTGTTGGCCAGCCCGTTGGGGAAGACGTCGGGGAACGTCAGCAACTGCGGCGCATCGAAGGCGAGCGGGTTCTTCTGCAGCTTGGCCGGAAGCTGGTCGAGCTTCGCCAGAGATCCGCGCGAGACTGCCGCACGGCCGAGCTTCGGGGGCGCGGAAATCGCGTCGAACCAGGCGCTCGAGTACTCGTAGTTGGCCTCGCTGCCGTCGCTGTGCAGCGCGATGGTCTCGTCGAGGCTGTTGGTGACGTCGCCGTCGGCGATGAAGTACGCCGTCTCGGTCGGTGTCATCTTGATGGTTGCCCGCAAGATGATGCCCGTCAGACCCATGCCGCCGATCGTGGCCCAGAACAGTGCGGCCTTCGGGTCGTTGCGCCCGCCCTTGGGGGTGAGCGTGCGAACCTTGCCGTCGGCCGTCAGTAGATCCAACGACACGACGTGGTTGCCGAAGCTACCTGCGCTGTGGTGGTTCTTGCCGTGGATGTCCGAGCCGATGGCGCCGCCGATCGTGACCTGGCGAGTACCCGGCAGGACCGGAACCCACAGGCCGAACGGCAGAGCAGCCTTCATCAGCTGATCCAGATTCACACCGGCGTCGACGTCCACCAGGGCGGTGTCGCGATCGATGCGATGAATGCGGCTGAGTGCATTCATGTCGATGACCAGCCCACCGGCATTCTGCGCCGGGTCGCCGTACGAGCGGCCGAGGCCGCGCGCGATGACACCGCGTCGCAGATGCGATGGCTTGGAATCGTTCTGTTCCGCAACCTGGGCGACCGCGTTGGCGATCACTTCCACGTCGGGGGTGGACAGCACCTG
This sequence comes from Rhodococcus sp. DN22, assembly GCF_036669995.1. Classification (NCBI taxonomy): domain Bacteria; kingdom Bacillati; phylum Actinomycetota; class Actinomycetes; order Mycobacteriales; family Nocardiaceae; genus Rhodococcus; species Rhodococcus sp. DN22. The sequence continues at coordinate 294,015 of NZ_CP133326.1, forward strand.
TGCGGTGGTGGCGGCGGTGCGTCCCCAACCGGTGAGGGTGCGGGCTTGGGTGTGGAGAGCCGGCTGCGGCGTCTCTTCTGCTGTCGTGGACATCAAGGTAGAGGTTACCTGGGAGTAGTGCCGACGGCTCCGACTCGAGTGGTTACTCTCGTCGTCGTGCCCGAAACACCTGCAAGTCACCAGCACGAACCCCATGTCCCGCTGCCCGTCGAGATTCCTGTCACGACGGACATCGCCGACGACGCGATGGACCTGAAAACGCAGATCGTCCGGTTCGTCGCGACGGGTGGGCTGTCGGCGGTCGTGGACTACGGGCTGTACGCATTCCTGTTCAAGGTCGTCGGCCTCGATCTGAGCGTGGCCAAGTCGATCAGCTTTATCGCCGGCACTACGACGGCGTATCTGATCAACCGGCGGTGGACGTTCAAGGCCGAGCCTTCTCGCGCCCGCTTCATCGCTGTTGTCGTGCTGTACGCGGTCACTTTTGCGGTTCAGGTCGGGCTCAACGCGCTGATGGTGCATGTGCTCGCCGACGAGTGGTGGCGCATGCCGCTGGCCTTCGTCATCGCGCAGGGCACCGCGACGGTCATCAACTTCATCGTTCAGCGGGCAGTGATCTTCAAGATCAAGTAACGGTTCGGGGTGGATTAGCGCATTCGTCCGGTTTCTCGAGAGAGAATCGAGCCCATGATCATCGTTCTCGATTCTTCGGCCCTGACCAGGGGCGCACGGTTCGACGCCGCCATCGCCGACGCTCGCGCACTCGGACACCGCGTCGTCGTGCCTCGATTGGTCGTGCTCGAAGTTGCGAGCCGCTACCGCGAGGAATCGGCGGAGATGATCGCGGCCCTGAGCGTCCAGGCGCGCATGTACGACCGACTGGGGTTGCGGCGCGACCTCACGAGGTTCGTCGACGCGGCTCACGACAAGGCCGACGGCTACGTCGACGACGTGATCGAAGACCTCGTGGCGATCGGCGTCGAAGTGGTCGATCCAGTCGACGTGTCGCATCTCGAGGTGGCCGAGAGGGCGATCTCGCTGCGTCGGCCCTATACCGACAAGAAGAAGCGAGACGGCTACCCGGCGACGCTGAACTGGCTGACCGTGCTCGATCTCGCCGACCGTAACCCGGAGGTCGACGTCATCTGGGTCAGTACCGACGCACGGGCATACGGCGACGGCGAAGACGGGGTCTGGCACGCGGATCTCGCGCGTGAACTGGCATCGCGCGGCCTCGAGTATCGGGTCCGCTGGGCGTCGGACATCCCGGTGATCGACGGACCGGTGCAGGTGGAGCAGGTGGCTGAGGTCGCTGAGGTCGCGCCCGAGGCCCCGGTTGCTCGGGGCTTCGTGGAGCCGGAAGCGGTCGTTCCAACAGAGATTCCCGAACCCGAGGTTCCGGCGGCGCCCATCGCTCCGGAGGCACCGGCAACAGCTCCCGCACCCAAGCCCGTACAGCGCGCAGCGCGGACGAGAGTTGCGCCGCAGCGCATCGAACCCGCCCCGAAAGCTCAGTCCGGTGGACTGCGCGGTCTGGGCAAGGTCATCGGCGGGCGGAAACGAAAGGTCACGATCGTCGACGATCTCGACGAAGTCGACCTCTTCGGCGCCTGATCGCTTCTAATCTGGACAGATGTCTCTGTTGCCGACAGTCAGTCGTAGGACCGGAACTCGATACGGCAGGCCGAGTATCGAATCGCAGGTCCTCTACAACGCGTGTCGATGGATGCTTCGGCCCGTAGTTGGGATCGCGCCGCTGACGCCTGGCGCAATGCGCCGCGCCGCAGTTCTGGACTCGGCCGCGGGTGTACGCATTCCCTCCGGGATCGATCGGGAAGCGATTCGTTTTCCAGGTTTCGACGGTGAACTCGTCCGGACAGCAGGCTCGACGGCCGATCTGCGCGACGGTGTAGTTCTATACCTGCACGGCGGCGGGTTCATGTGCTGCGGGCTCAACACGCATCGGCCGGTCGTTGCCGGCATCGCCAAGCGAACCGGCCTTCCGGTCCTGCACATCGCGTATCGGCAGTTGCCGAGTACGAGCATCAGCGGGTCCGTCGACGACTGCCTCGATGCATACCGGTGGCTTCTCGAACAGGGAGCTTTTCCGGAAAAGGTTGTCTTCGTTGGTGATTCGGCCGGAGGTTTCCTGGTCTTCGGGACGGCGCTTGCAGCAGTTTCCGCGGGGCTCGAGGTTCCGGCCGGCCTGGTCGGGCTCTCACCGCTCCTCGATCTCGATTGCACCACCAAATCGGTCCATGCCAACGCTCGACGCGACGTGATCGCCCCGGTGTCGGCATTGATGGCGATCGGAAAGCTTGGCGGACAGACGAACTCGCCCGTCGACGGCGATCTTGCAGTTTTGCCGCCGTCGTTGCTGATCGCCGCCGAATCCGAGGTGCTCAGAGTCGATTCGGAGGTGATGGCGCAACGGCTCGCCGCCGCGGGGGTGCCGTGCTCGCTGCAGATCTGGAACGGCCAGGTTCACGCGTTTCCCGCCGTCTGGCCTGGCTTGCCGGAGAGCCGGGCCGCGCTACGTGACGTTGCCAGGTTCATTCGCGCCAGGATCGATGCGGTCCCGCCCCAGGAGTCACGTGCGCAGTGACGCGACAACTGCCCGTGCGAGGGAGTCGGCAGATCCAGGGGCGAATGGCAGAAAGAGTTCGGGCTCGATCAATTCCACTTCCATGAGCCGTGGTTGATCCACCGGCCCCACGACGTCCACACGCGCGTAAAGCAATTCGCCGGGGCCGCATGGGGGCGCGGCCAGTGCCGCGTCCGCCACCGCGAGTTCGGCGGCGGAAGGCTCGTGGAGGTGGTTGGTTCCGCCGTGGAATTCCTGCACGCGGAAGTCGTTGGTGGCCGGGATTTTCCGGACGGCGTGGGAGTAGCGTCCGCCGAGGTGGATGATCGAGCGCTCGCCGTCGACGACGTCCGAGATGAAGGGCTGGACCAGCGCGTCGTTGCCACTCTCGAGGATTGAACTGAGGTGAGCGTGGGCCTGTTCGGACCCGGCGGCAAACTTTCCCACTCCGACAGCGCCGGCGGACACGGCAGGCTTGACGATGACGTCGGCACCTTCGAACGAAGGGAGGGTGAGTTTTTCGCTCTTTCCGGCAGCGATCACAGCGGTTGGGACGATAGGTACGCCGGCCGCGGCAAGTTCGGTGAGGTATCCCTTGTGGGCGTTCCACTCGACGATCGGGAGCGGGTTGGCGATCGGGGCGGTCAGCTGATCGAGAACGGCAAGAAATTCGTCGAGGCGCTGGGTGTAGTCCCAGGTCGACCGGATCAGAACCAGGTCGGCGTCGATATCGAGGAGGGACCGGCTCGACCACGGCGCCATTGTCGACGCAACGCCGTAGGTGGTGAGAGCTTCCATGACGAGTTTGCTTTCGACATCCGCCTCGCGGGCGGCGCCGTCACAGGTGAGCAGGAGAACCGTGGTCATGTCGCGATGCTTTCACGGCTGGCGCCTTGTCCGACTAGCGAGGTGGCCCCTCGTCGAGGACCAGCGAACCGGTCCCGGGTTGCCCGATTGCGTCCACCCACGTCACCGCGACGGTGTCGCCGGGGCGGCGCGAGCTCATCGCCGCGTTGAGATCAGCGGACGACGCGATCCGGCTGCCACCGAACTCGGTGATGACCGCACCTTTGGTCAGCCCCACCCGCTCGGCCGGCGAATCGAAGCTCACGGCAACAACTTCCGCGCCGGCCGGCATCTCCGCGTGATCCTTCACCGCGACACCGAGCACGGGTGTCGGTCCCACACGCACGGTTTCGGAGGAGCGGCCACCGAGTACCTGCTCGACGATCGGTAGCGCGGTGTCGATCGGTATCGCGTAGGACTGAGGCGCCGGCGAGGTTTCGGTGCGGTCGGTGACGGCGTTGCCCGCACTGCTGACGCCGATCAGCTCGCCAACGGCGTTGACCAGGGGGCCACCGGAATCGCCCGGCCGGATGTCCGCGTCGACCTCGATGAGGCCCTTCAACTGGTTTCGCGATCCGTCGGACACGTTGCGGGTGTTGACGGTGACACCGAGGTTGGTGATGACGCCGGGAGCTGGGACGGGCACTCCGCCGCCTTCCGCATTTCCGATTGCGGTGACGGCATCCCCACGAGTGGCTTCTGCTGATTTGCCGACCACAGCCACCGGCAGATCCGTGGCGCCCGCGAGTCGAAGGACGGCAAGGTCGCTGACGCTGTCGTACCCGAGGATCTCGGCGTCGTAGATCAGTCCGTTGGACATGCTGACGGCAGTGACGTCCGAGGCCCCGCTGATGACGTGGTGATTCGTGAGCACAACTCCGTCAGGGGAGAGCACGATCCCGGTTCCGGCGGTGGTGGTGAATCCGGCCGGCGCGGTGATGGTGACGATGGTGGGGACCACCTGGGCCGAGAGCTCCTCCGGGGTGAGCGGAACAACCGGCGCGGGTGGGGTGGTCGTGATGACCGTGACCGGTGCGGACTCGATCGTGCCAGGAGTCAGAGGCGGTGCGACCAGTGCGAGGGCGCCGAGTCCGGCTGCGAGAACGGCGGCCGTCCACAGACCGCGTCTGCCCGCACGTTTGGTCATCCAGCCGTCCGTCCCGCCGGTCGTCATCCCATCGAGTGTGAAAGGTGAAGATTACCGATTCGGCGAATCTTCGGCCACAAAACCGGGCAACAGGCCGTCCGCGCGGAGCGTCGCCAGGGACGGTGCGGCGGCGTCCTTTGCGGAGAGCTCGTAGGTCAGGGGGTTGCCTTCACGATCCGTGGTCGGCCATTCGATTGCGAGTTCAGGATCGAAGGGATCGAGGTCCCGGTCCAGGTTGGGGGAGTATTCGATGCTGCACAGGTACATCACTGTCGATCCGTCCTCGAGTGAAAGGATCGCGTGGCCGAGGCCTTCCGCCAGGAACACCGCTCGTCGATCGACGTCGTCGATCACCACCGCATCCCACTCGCCGAAGGTCGGTGATCCGACCCGTAGGTCTACGACAACGTCGAGGAAGGCACCTTTCACGCAGGTGATGTATTTCGCCTGTCCGGGCGGATTGTCCGTGAAGTGGATCCCGCGGAGGCTGCCGGCTTCGGAAACGGAGCAGTTGGCCTGGGCCAGGTCGAGTGTGCGGCCGGTCGCGGCGGTGAAGGTAGAGCTTTTGAACCATTCGAGAAAGACGCCGCGGTGGTCGCCGAACTGCTTCGGCGTAATCTCCCACGCTCCAGCGATCTTCAGTGGACGAATTTCCACGTCACCATTCCTTGCCGTGCTCGATCAGTTCAAGTAGGTAGTCGCCGTACCCGGATTTGCCCAATGCTTCTGCCTGAGTGCGCAATTGGTCGGAGTCGATGAATCCCTGACGCCACGCGACCTCTTCGGGTGAACCGATCTTGAGACCCTGGCGGTGTTCGATGGTCCGCACGTAGTTTGCAGCCTCGAGCAGGGAATCGGGTGTTCCGGTGTCGAGCCACGCCGTTCCGCGGGGGAGGACGTCGACGGTGAGTTTGCCTGCTTCGAGATAGCGCCGATTGATGTCGCTGATTTCGTATTCGCCACGCGCAGAGGGCTTCAGCGTGCGTGCGATGTCGACGACGTCGCTGTCGTAGAAGTAGAGGCCAGGGACTGCGTAATTGGATTTCGGTGACGTCGGTTTTTCCTCGATGGACACTGCTCGACCCGAGTCGTCGAATTCGACAACGCCATAGGCGGTCGGATTCGATACCCAGTAAGCGAACACGGCGCCACCGTCGATATCGGAGAAACGCCTGAGTTGAGTTCCGAGACCGGGGCCGTAGAAGATGTTGTCGCCGAGGACAAGCGCCACGGATTCCGATCCGATGTGATCCGCGCCGAGGGTGAATGCCGTTGCGAGGCCGTTGGGTTCGTGCTGGATCGCGTACGTGAGATTCACACCGAATTGTGAGCCGTCGCCGAGAACTCGTCGGAATTGCTCGGCGTCGTGTGGAGTCGTGATGATCAAGATGTCGCGAATGTCCGCGAGCATGAGAGTGGAGAGCGGGTAATAGATCATCGGCTTGTCGTAGACAGGCAAGAGTTGCTTGCTCACTCCGAGGGTGATCGGGTGCAACCGCGACCCGGTGCCACCGGCCAGAATGATTCCGCGCATGCGTGCAGTGTCCTGCACTCCTGCCCGCCGATGCAAACGGGACATGGCGAATTCTGCCGCTAAAGTGGGAGTTCGTTCGATGAACCTGAGGAGATGAAGTGCGACTACTGGTCACCGGGGGTGCCGGCTTCATCGGTGCCAATTTCGTTCATCAGACGGTGTCGACGCGTCCCGACGTGGAAGTCACGGTTCTCGACGCTCTGACCTACGCCGGAAATCGCGAGTCCCTGGCGTCCGTCGAGGACCGGATCACGTTTGTTCACGGCAACGTGGCCGACGAGCCGCTGGTCGACGATCTTGTCTCGCGCTCCGACGCAGTCGTGCACTTCGCCGCCGAAAGCCACAACGACAATTCCCTCGCCGACCCCGAACCGTTTCTGCGCACCAACGTCATGGGCACTTTCTCGCTCCTGCAGGCAGTGCGTTCACACGGGGTCCGTTATCACCACATTTCCACCGACGAGGTGTACGGCGACCTCGAACTGGATGATCCGGCGAAGTTCACGGAGACGACACCGTACAACCCGTCGAGTCCGTACTCGGCGTCCAAGGCGTCGAGTGATCTGTTCGTGCGTGCCTGGGTGCGCTCGTTCGGGATCGCGGCCACCATCTCCAACTGCTCCAACAATTACGGCCCGTTCCAGCATGTGGAGAAGTTCATCCCACGCCAGATCACCAATCTGCTCGACGGGGTGCGTCCGCGGTTGTACGGGGAAGGTCGCAACGTCCGCGACTGGATTCACGTCGAAGACCACAACCGCGCCGTCTGGGACATCCTGGACCGCGGAAAGTCCGGCGAGACTTATCTGATCGGCGCCGACGGTGAAACCGACAACCGGACGGTGATTGCGGCTCTGCTCGAAATTTTCGGACGCAAGCCGGATGATTTCGACTTCGTCACCGACCGCCCTGGTCACGATCTGCGGTATGCGATCGATTCGACGCGACTGCAGCAGGAGCTTGGGTGGAAGCCGCAGTACCGCGATTTCCGAAGCGGACTGGAAGCCACCGTCGAGTGGTATCGCGACAACGAGCAGTGGTGGCGTCCGCAGAAGGCCGGCGTCGAGGCAACGTATTCAGCCGGAGAATCCGTCGTCCGCTGAACCTCCGGCTGCCGCGGTTGATACCCTCGAGCCCGATACGTGCTCAGATGTAGCTACATCAACAACGGTAGGGATCAGTAGATGAACGAGGCCTCCGCGGATACGCCGGTCGCAAATGACACGGCTGTGCTTGACGAGGTAATGGTCGAGCATCCACACGGGGATCGATTTCTGGTCCAGCGTGGCATCTTCCGATCCATGTCCCCCAAGGTGCCAGAGGCAATGTATGTCGTTACCAAGGGAGATGCGATCGTCGATCGGCATTCTCTGACATTGGGCGAAGCGGCGACCGCGAGCACCAACACGTATTTCGGACGATTTGCTGCCAGTTTCTGGCAGCGGTGGACGCGTGTGAGTTCGGTGCGGATTCAGCTGAGTTACGTCGGCGACGGTGGGCTCGACGTCAGCCTGCATGCATCGGATGTGCGCGGACGCAAGAGGACGATTTCACTTCACTCGGTCGCCGGTTCTGGTGAACTCGCGATCGACGCGCCGCTCGCTCATTTCGTCGACGGCGGGGCGATGTGGTTGGAATTCGTCGCGACCAAAGGTTCAGCTGTCGTTTCCGGTGTGTCATGGACTGTCTCGGCCCCAGAGTTCATACGCCCGGCGGCTGTTGTCATCTGCACTTTCAATCGTGCCGACGACTGTGTCGAAACCGTTGCAACCATGGCGTCCGATGCGGGTGCGATGACCGGTATCGACGCCGTCTGTGTGGTCGATCAGGGCACGGATCAGGTTCAATCCAGGGATCGTTTCAAGACTGTCGCGCATGATCTCGGCAAGAAGTTGATCTATCTGACGCAGCCGAATCTTGGTGGCGCGGGCGGTTTCTCGCGTGGAATGCTCGAAATCACTTCCTCGTCAGGTTCTGAGCACGCCAACGTCATCCTCATGGACGACGACATTCTCTGCGAGCCCGAATCGGTGCTCAGGATGAATGCATTCGCAAACATGACGGTCGAGCCGGCAATCGTCGGGGCTCAGATGTTGTCACTGAACAATCCGACCATGTTGCATGTCAGTGCGGAGCGAGAGGTTCTCGACGAGCTCAAGGCCGGGGTCCTGACTCCTGGCGCGATGATGGGCGTCGACCTGTTGAAGAAGAAGCAGGAGATGCGCTTCGACGCGGGCTGGAATGGTTGGTGGACTTGCCTGCTGCCGGCCGAGATCATCTCCGAGCTGGGCTTGCCGATACCCCTTTTCTTCCAGTGGGATGACATCGAGTACGGAATCCGAGCGCGCTTCGCCGGCCACCCGACGATCACTCTGCCCAATGCCGGTGTCTGGCATGCGGATTTCCATCTGAAGGATTACGACGACTGGTCCCGGTACTTCAGCATTCGAAATGGGTTGATCGTTTCTTCGATCTACGGCCCGTTCGACGGTAAGGTGATCTCGAAGTTCTTGTTACGCAAGATCACTCAGCTCATCGTGGGAATGCAGTACGGGTTGGCGGCAACATTCGTCAAGGCGGCTGAGGATTTCCTGCAGGGGCCTGACTTCCTCAACGACGGCGGGCAGTCTGCTCTTGTCGACGTTCGCGCTCTACGTAATGAATACCCTGAGACGAAAATGCAGCCGGCCTCGGCAGTCGGTGCGGAGGCCGATCCACATACGCAGATGACGGTGTGGGAGTTCGAGCCCGACGAGAACCGCGAGGGTCTGGTGCTTCTCAAGCGTGTAGTTCAACAGTGGACTGGGCGTGTCGACCGTCGACCGGTAACGGTTCCTGCGATCTTCGGCGACTGGTGGCATGTGTCATTGTTCGAAAATGCAGCTGTCACGGACGCGTCGCAGAACGGCGTCCGCGTCCGTCGGCGCAACAAGAAGCAGGCCACCGAGTTGGCCAAGCGCGCGGCCAAAGTCTGTTGGGAGCTGCGCAAGCGAGCACCTGAGATGAAGAAGGCGTACTCGGACGCCATGCCGCGCCTCACGAGCGCCGAGAACTGGACGCGCTTGTACGGAAACAAGATCGGATAGCTTGTGGCCCTCCCGCTGGGGCAGAGGTTGGCCCAGTGGCGCGTGCCGGCTCTACTGGGGCTCACGGCTACCGGCGTCGGTGCCGCGTGGTCCGGTCGTCCGTCGTTCTGGTGGGACGAAGCGGCGACGGTCTCGATGGCGGACCGATCGCTGCGTTCGACGCTGGCAACCCTCGGACACGTGGATGCGGTCCATGGGCTCTATTACGTGCTGATCCACTGGTGGTTTCAGGTTTTCGGGGTATCGGAATTCTCTGCGCGAGCACCGAGTGCGCTGGCAGTCGGAATCGCGACGGCAGCGTTGGTAGCGCTGGCGCGGATGTTCGGGGGTACCAGACTCGGCGTTATCGTCGGCGTCACGTTCATGGTGCTTCCCCGAGTTACCTGGGCAGCCACCGAGGCCCGCTCGTATGCAATGGTGTTGGCATTGTCCACGGTCACAATGCTGGTGCTCGTGTGTTCGCTGCGAACGTCGAAGCGCGCGTGGTGGATCCTGTACGGCGTGTTGGCTGCTGTCTCTGTAGCACTGTTTCTCTACAGCGCCGTGCTGCTGCTGGTACACGCTGTCATCGTGGTGTTCGGGGCCAAGGTGATTCCGGACGCCGATTCGAAGCGGAATCGTTTCAACGGGTTGTGCTTTGTCGGTGCTTCCGCGTCCGCGGTCCTGCTTGTGTCCCCGCTGATCGCCCTGTCGCTTGGCCAATCGAGGCAAGTCAGTTGGATACCACCGTTGGATCGGCATATTTTCACGACGATCGCCGTTGACCAATGGTTCCTTTCGAGTCCGTTGTTTGCTGTCGTGGCGGGGATCATCGTGCTCTCAGGGTTTGCCGGCTATTTCTTCGCACCCAGTCGTTGGACGTTCGGGGATCGCGGTGCGTCGACTGTCGCGCTGGTATGGATGTTGGTCCCGATGGCGCTGTTTCTCGTGTATTCGTTCGTCCTGGGAAACATCTACATCGATCGGTACGTCATATTCACTGCGCCGGGTGTGGCCTTGCTGCTGGGTGTCATCATCAGCCGCCTGGCGTCGAGCTGGGTCCTGGCCTCGGCGGCGGTGATACTTCTTGCTGCGGCGTCTCTACCTGCGTACGTCGGCCAGCGAGAGCCGTGGGGAAAATCAGGTGGGATGGACTACAGCACGGCTGCGGACTTTCTGAAAGCCAATGCGAATGCGGGCGATTGCGTCGCGTTCCAGCCGGTGGTGTCCTGGGCGCCGAGTTCGTTGCATGCTGTCGCCGAGGTGCGGCCTGACTCGATCGAAGGTTTGCGAGATGTCGGCCTCGCGCATGATGCGAACTCGATCGACGAGCTATGGGATTCCGAATATTCAGTAGACGAGACCGTCGAACGAGCACAGAACTGCCAGACCGTCTGGGTCGTCACCGACGGTGAGCGTCAGAGCTATGAGGCACTGCTTCATACGGCCAATGTCGTGTGGAATTTCGAGCCATTCCATTTCATCGACACGGAACTGTTCATGCAACTTTCAGCGCGAGGGTTCGTTGTCGAAACAGCGACACCGCTGCACCACCTACAGATCGTGCAGATGGTTCCTTCCACACGCAGGTGACTACACCCAGTACGCGACGCGTGAACGGTAGTTGCGCATGGCCAGAAGTGCCAGGCCCCACCCGACGACGGTGACGGCGAGCACGATGACCCAGTGGTATAGCTGCTGGTCCCCGCCCAGGAGCGGCGTTCGCACGATGTCGAGGAAGTGATACAGGGGATTGAGCTCCGCGATTCGTGCTCGTTCAGCGTTGGCTGTTCCTTGCAGTGACTTCTCGGTCCAGATGATGGGAGTCATGAAGAACAAGAGTTGAACGACGCTCGCGAGCAACGGGCCGATGTCACGGTACCGAGTGGAGAGGATGCCGAAAACCAGGGAAACCCACACGGCGTTGATCGCGATCAACGCCAAGGCGGGGATGAACGAAAGATCCGTCCAGGACAGCTGTTTCGGGAACACGATCAAAATGACGATGTAGATCACGAAGTTGTGGGCGAAGAGAATCAACTGGCGCCAGACCAGCCGATACACGTGAACGCTCAACGGCGTGGGTAGCTGTTTGATCAGTCCCTCGTTGGAAATAAAGACTTCGGCGCCCTCGAGGATGGCACCGGAGATCATGTTCCACACGATGAAGCCAAGAGTGACGTACGGGAGGAACTCTGCGACGTCCAGATTGAACAATGACGAGTAGAGGATGCCCATCGCGACTGCAGTGGTGCCAGTGGCGATAGTGATCCAGAACGGTCCGAGGATGGATCGTCGGTAGCGCTGCTTGATGTCCTGCCACCCGAGATGGAACCAAAGTTCTCGATGGCCGAGACCCTCGCGCAGATCCTGGATTGCTCGCGCGAACGTGCGGGACGCCGGCGCTATGGGGGCCTTGTCGGCAAGGGTTGGGGCAGACACAGCCGCCAAGCCTACTCGGTCGCCGATCGGGCCCGATCAGATGCGAGAGAAGCGTTCGGATCTACCCAGCTTGCGTAACCTCATCCACTCGCGCAGTCCGGAGACGTCACGCCTGGTGATGAGGAAGTACCAACCGAATCGCACCCATTCCTGTGGAAGGAGCCGTCGCATCCCGGGTTGCGAGAGTAAATAGCCACGGTTGCGATAGGTGTAGAAACGCTTGGTCTCGTTGTCCGGGTACTGCGTGTGCATGCGGCCGCCGAGAATGGGTTTGAATTCGTCGGCGCCGTCAGGGTGCAGGTAAGCAGTCTGTAAGCAGGTGCCGAACCGAAGTCCGGAACGGATCAGTCGGCGATGGACCTCCACCTCGTCGCCACGGACGAAGAGCCGCAAATCGGGAACGCCAACGGTCTCGATCGCTTCCGCGGTGAACAGCGCACCGTTGAAGAGGGACGCGATTCCTGGGAGAAGATCACCTTCACCCAGCTCGCTACGCCGTCGACGCCATTCGACCCCACGGCGTAGCGGGAAGGCCAGCTTGTCGGGTTCGGAGATGTCGCACACGACGGGAGATACTTCCGCCAGGTTGTGACGAATTGCGCAATCGAGAAGCGTCGAGAGTACCTCGGGCCCCTCGGGGCGGCCGTCGTCGTCGGCCAGCCAGATTCGGTCTGCACCGAGTGACAATGCCAGCAACATTCCGAGGGCGAAACCCCCGGCGCCGCCGAGATTGTGTGCCGATCCGATGTACGTCGTGGGGATCGAGCAGTCGTCCACGAGCGTGCGGACATCGGATTCGTCGGCGTTGTCGACGACGACGAGGTGGTCTAGTGGGCGCGTCTGGGTTGTGAGTACTTTCAAGGATGAAGCGAGAAGTTCACGACGCCGATGGGTGACGACGACGCCGATTATCCGCTCAGGCATCGTCCGAGCTCGTTTCGGCAATCGCCGCCGCCGCGGCGTCTTCGCGTTCCATTTCGCGAATCACATGAGCGACGTGGTCGCCGGCATCGTTGCCCTCGTACGCTCGGACGATTTCTTCGATTCCACCGGACTGTCTGACCGTTCCGTGATCGATCCACATCGCGCGGTCGCACAGTTGCGCCAGAAATTCGTTCGAGTGGCTCGCGAAAACCAAGATTCCAGATCGTTTGACGAGGTCTTGGAGACGGGTTCGCGCCTTCTTCATGAATTCTGCGTCGACGGCACCGATGCCTTCGTCGAGGAGAAGGATCTCCGGATCGATGCTGGTCACCACACCGAGCGCCACTCGGACCCGCATTCCGGTCGAGTAGGTGCGAAGCGGCATCGAGAGGTAGTCGCCCAACTCGGTGAAGTCTGCGATCTCGTCCATTTTCGCGAGCATCTGTTTACGGGTCATTCCGAGGAACATTCCGCGGATGATGATGTTCTCGTATCCCGAGATCTCGGGATCCATACCCACCCCAAGATCGAAGACAGGGGCTACGCGGCCACGAATTGCGGCTGATCCGCGAGTCGGCTCGTAGATCCCGGACAACAGTCGGAGCAAGGTGGATTTGCCTGCACCGTTGTGGCCGACGAGTCCGATTCGGTCGCCTTCCTTCAAGGACAACGTCACGTCCCGCAAAGCTTCGACGACAACGACGTCGGAGTCGTTTCGTCCGATTGCGCCGCCTGCACGACCGAGGAACGCCTTTTTCAGCGAACGCGATTTCGCGTCGAAGATCGGGAAGTCGACACACGCTCCGCGTGTTTCGATGCTGACGTTCTCGGTCATTCTGCTCCTTGCATCCGGTGGAGCGCCTGGTTGGGCGGGCTCCCCGGTTCGGCGTCGCCGGGATTGAATCCGCTCAGTTCGCGGAGTCGGGCACGAGCACCGAGCCTACCGGGGCGCAACACCGTGAAGACTTCAACTGGGGACGCAGCGCTGCTCGTTACAGATACTGGCCGGTTCCTGGGCTCTGTTGGTCCGGATGTGCAGGCGAATGCGGAGCCCCGATGCTCATGCCGGGAGGCAGTGCGCCCTGACGCATTTGTTCGAGCTGAGCGCGCGCTGCCATCTGCTGCGCGAACAGTGCGGTCTGAATTCCGTGGAACAGTCCTTCGAGCCAGCCGACGAGTTGGGCCTGCGCGATTCGCAGTTCGGCGTCCGAGGGAATGGAGTCGTCGGTGAACGGGAGGCTCAGTCGCTCGAGTTCTTCACGGAGTTCGGGTGCCAGGCCTTGTTCCAGTTCTCGGATGGACGAGGTGTGGATGTCCTTGAGGCGCTTGCGGCTGGCGTCGTCGAGCGGTGCGGCGCGCACTTCTTCCAAGAGTTGTTTGATCATCGTGCCGATTCGCATGACCTTGGCCGGCTGCTCGACCATCTCGGCGACGGACTCGGCTTCTGTTTCCGCGCCTTCGGTGGTGCCGGAGGTGGCGGCTTCTGCCTCGGCCGCCGGTATCGCGACGGGTCGACCGTCGGGTCCGATAACGAGTACCTGCTCTTTGTCGGGGTTCGTCATGCTTCCATCTTGTCGTGTGTGGGCGACAAACGCCGCGTAACCCCCAAAAAGTTAGCTATCGAATAACTGTACTGACGGGTAATTGGGTGACTGCCTTCGACTAAGCGGGCGTCTGCACCTAGAGTGTCGAGCATGGCTTACGACGTTGCCCGCGTACGGGGGTTGATTCCCTCACTCGGTGACGGCTGGATCCACCTCGATCCGCAGGCCGGAATGCAGATCCCGGACGCCGTCTCGCGGACGGTCTCCACCGCGTTCCGTGCCTCTGCATCTTCTTCCTCCGGTCGCCACGTCTCGAACCGTCGTAGTGCTGCCATTCTCGAGAGTGCGCGCACCGCGGTCGCCGATCTGGTCGGCGGAGATCCTGCGGGAGTCGTTCTCGGATCAGACCGAGCGGTGTTGTTGGCTTGGCTCGCCGAGTCGCTGAGTTCGCGGTTGGGCCTCGGAACCGGTCTCGTGCTCTCGCGCCTCGACGAAGAGGCCAACGTCGCGCCCTGGCTTCGTGTGGCCAGTCGCTACGGCGCCCAGGTGCGATGGGCCGAGGTAGAAATCGAAACGTGTGAGCTCCCGAGTTGGCAGTTCAACGATCTCATCACCTCGACGACTCGCTTGGTGGCCTTGACGGCCGCATCACCGGTCGTCGGTTCGGCTCCGAACGTCCGTGCCGCAGCTGATCGTCTGCACGAATTCGGCGGACTGATGGTGGTCGACGCGGTCGGTGCAGCGCCATATGCGCATGTGGACATGGCTGACCTCGGGGCGGACATCGTTGCCGTCAGCGCGCCGTCGTGGGGCGGTCCACAGGTGGGCGCACTCGTCTTCCGCGATCCCGGACTGCTCGACCGAATTCCGGCCGTGTCGCTCAACCCGTACGCGCGTGGCGCCGAGCGACTCGAGGTGGGCGGTCATCAGTTCGCGCTGCTGTCCGGTCTCACGTCGTCGATCGATTTCCTGGCGGGCTTGGACGAATCGGCAACGGGAACCAGGCGTGAGCGCCTCGAAACCTCGATCAGCTCGCTGCAGGACTATCAGGACGGTCTGTTCGATCACCTCATGCGTTCTCTCGCAGCCCTGCCCAACGTGATGGTGATCGGCGGCGCACCCACGCGGGTGCCGACGCTCAGCTTCACGCTCGAGGGGATGGCGGCAGACAAGGTCGCCGCGCACCTGGCCGACAAGCGCATCGCAACGGTCAGCGGTACGCATGGTGGTTCCAGGCTGCTCGACGCCCTCGGTGTCAACGACGAAGGCGGCGCGGTCACCGTCGGCCTTGCGCCGTACACGACTCGGTACGAGATCAATCAGCTGGTCGCCGAACTCGGCGCCCTGGGCTGATCGATCCCGCTCGGCTCACTTCACGGTGAGGATGACCTTGCCTACGGTTTCCGGCGAATCCAGCAACTGATGGGCTAATGGCGCCTCGGTGATCGGAAGTTCGGTCGACACGATCGGTTGAACCGATCCATCGGCGATCAACGGCCACAACTTCGCACGGACGTCGGCGACGATGTCCGCTTTACCGCCGGGGCCGGTGAGCGGACGCCCGCGCAGGCCCGTCGACGTGATGTTTCCGCGCTTTCCCATCAGCTTGGCGATGTCGACCTCGCCCTTGCGGCCACCCTGCATTCCGATGATCACGACGTGGCCATCCATGGCGAGTGCGTCGACGTTGCGCCCGAGGTACGACGCTCCCATGTTGTCCAGAACCACATCGGCGCCGTGGTTGTCGGTGGCTTCGGCGAGTGATGCTACGAAGTCGCTGTCGCGATAGTTGATGAGAATATCCGCGCCCAATTCGCGGCAGCGGTTCAATTTGTCCTCCGAACCCGCGGTAACTGCGACGCGGGCGCCGAGGGCTTTGCCGACCTGGATGGCGTGGGTGCCGATTCCGCCGCCACCGCCATGGACGAGTAGTACCTGTCCGCGTCGTAGGCCGCCGCGCATCACGACGTTCGACCACACCGTGCACGCAACTTCCGGCAGAGACGCTGCGACACGGAGATCGACGCCCGCGGGAACGGGGAGAAGTTGTGTTGCCGGGACCGCAACCTTCTCGGCATAGCCACCGCCGGCCAGCAATGCGCAGACTTCGTCGCCGACGGACCAACCGGTGACGTCTTCGCCGAGTTCGGTGATCACACCCGAGCATTCGAGGCCGAGAATGTCACTCGCGCCGGGCGGCGGCGGGTAGAAGCCTTGACGTTGGAGCAGGTCGGCGCGGTTGACTGCGGTCGCGGCGACCTCGACGAGTACGTGCCCGCGAGGTAGTTCAGGATCGGGCTGCTGCGCCCATTTCATGACCTCGGGACCGCCGGGCTGATCGATCGTTATGGCGTACATGGATACGACGCTAGCGAATCTCCCCGCTGACGGGTGTTTTGCCGCTACCGTCGCGGACGTGACTTACTTCGGGAACATGCAGAACGAGATCTATCTGACGGGACTGAGCGGCGCGAAGCCGGCTTTGCCGATGACTGCGGCGGGCTTGGAAGATGCCGCGCGCGAGCAACTCTCACCAGAGGCTTTCGGGTACATCGCCGGTAGCGCGTCGACCGAACGAACCGCGGAGTCGAATCTGCGTGCGTTCGACAAGCATGCGATCGTGCCGCGGATGTTGCGGGGGACTGCGGCGCCCGACGCGCGCGATCTGAGCGTCGAGGTGTTGGGGACGCGGTTGGCTGCACCGATCCTGACGGCTCCGGTGGGCGTGCTCGGCTTGGTCCACGACGACGCCGAGGTTGCGGTCGGTTCGGTCACTGCCGAGTTGGGGATCGGATCGATTCTCTCGACGGCGGCATCCTCAACCATCGAAGACGTAGCGGCGGCCTCCGGCGAGAACTGGTGGTACCAGCTGTACTGGCCGGCCGACGACGAACTTGCGGAGTCGTTTGTCCGTCGGGCGGAGACGGCGGGCGCGAAGGCAATCGTCCTGACTGCCGACACTCCCGGTATGGGTTGGCGTCCAAGGGATCTCGAACTCGGTCACCTCCCGTTCCTGCAGGCGAAGGGTATTGCCAACTATCTGTCGGATCCGGTGTTCCGCGCAAAACTGGCCACGCCTCCCGAGGAGAGTGCAGAAGCCCTGCAGATCGCGGTTCTGACGTGGGTGTCGTTGTTCGGCAATCACGCGGTGCGGATCGCGGATATCGCGAAACTTCGCCAGTGGACGACACTTCCGATCGCGGTGAAGGGAATTGTCCATCCCGACGACGCACGTGAGGCCGTCGCGGCCGGCGCCAACGGCATTGTCGTGAGCAACCATGGTGGGCGTCAGGTCGACGGGTCGATTTCGGCACTCGATGCTCTCGGTCCTGTCGCTGATGCGGTGGGGCATGAGGTGGACATTCTGATGGACTCCGGAATTCGTTGTGGCGCAGACGTAATCAAGGCTCTGGCCTTGGGTGCCGACGCAGTGCTGTACGGGCGGCCGTGGGTGTACGGGTTGGGATTGGCCGGAGCGGACGGAGTGCGTCATGCATTGCGCAGTCTCCTGGCCGACCTGGATCTCACCATGGGGCTGGCGGGGCTGGCATCGGTCGCCGAAATCGACCGTTCGATCCTGATGTCCAATTCGTGACTTTAGGGTGAGTCTTACTGTGACGGGCGGACACAGGTCTAAACTTGGAACCTGTGACAGCTGAAGCGACAACCGAGGAGATCTCGCAGGCGGCGCACGGTGAGACACCGTGGCTGACGCCATGCGAGATGCGTGCATGGCGCGGCTACATGGACGGTAATCAGCGCCTCATGGAGGTTCTCAACCGCGAACTGCAGGATTCACACGACCTGTCGTTGGCCGATTACCGCATTCTGGTCATGCTCTCGGAGTCAGCTGACGGGTCGTTGCGGATGAGTGACCTGGCAGACGGCGTGCTGTCTTCGCGCAGCCGCCTCACGCACCAGATCCGGCGGATGGAATCTCAGGGCATCGTCGTGCGCGACACTTGCGTCGAAGATGGTCGCGGCGTACTTGCGCGGATCACGGAAGAGGGTAGGCGTCGCCTCGCCGAGGCGGCACCTACTCACGTGGCCGGAGTGCGGAACAATCTGGTCGATCTGCTGACTCCCCAGGAACTGGACGTGCTGGCAGACGTCTTCGAGAAGGTCGACAAAGCCATCGGCGAGCGCTGACGTCGGAGCCGTTTTCGCGGTCCGTGGGAACACCCGATAGGATCGCCCACGGAAGCGTGGCAGAGCGGCCGAATGCACTCGCCTTGAAAGCGAGCGTGGCGTTAAACCCACCGGGGGTTCAAATCCCTCCGCTTCCGCCAAAGCAAAGGCTCTGACCTCGGACCTCGGACTTCGGTCCAGGTCAGAGCCTTTACTGTTTTCGGAGTCACACTGCTCGGGTAGTGGGCGTCAGAACCGCACGGTGAATACCACGTGGCGACGCTCTCGGGCCGCGCGCTGGAAAAAGTCCGCCACTTCCTGAAGCCAGCCCCAGGCGTACCCGCGCTCGTCGGAACCGTACTCCGGGTTGCGGTCGTCGAGTGGCATCGCGTCGTAGCGCACGCCGAACTCGGATTCGGTGATTTCCGCCAGGTACGAGGAGACTTCGGCGACCCGATCGGGTGCCAGGTAGGTGACGAGTTGGTCGTCGGTGTCGGTGTTGAGGTCTTCGTCCCCCAAGATCACGCCGTAGGCCGGCCAGTTCTCGGACACGCGCTCGTACCCCGTGCTGGAGAGGGCGCACAGGATCGGATCCCACGCCTTGTCCGTGTCGCACGAGAACTCGGATCGGCCCGTCTCCTCGATGTCCTCGACCACAGCGCCGAGTTTGTCGTCGTCGCCGCGCGCGTCCAGAAGTTCCGCTGCCACGCTGTCTGACAGCGCGAAATGCACCCCAAGTTCCATGGCGTGATGCTAAAGGCCGACCTTGCCGGCGTCCCCGCCCTCACTACAAGGCGAATCGCCTTAGGTAACGATCCTGCTCTGCCTCCGACCGAAGTTACCCATGGTGGGCCTGCTGTCATACATACTTCATCGGTGATTCCGACAAAACGGACCGGCCTTTCTGTTGTATCGCTGGTGATCCTCGTCGTCGCGGGGTTGCTGGTCGCAGCCCCTGCCAGCAGCGCCGCGCCGCCGCCTGACTGGAAATACACAATGGTGGCGTTCAGCAATGCCAGCGACCGTGACATGGATGTCTACGAGTCGGTCGACGGCACCGGCTTTCAGCTCGTCCAGCAGTCGGCGTACAGGCCGCCGTCTGGGCTCGTGCGTGATCCGAGCATCTTCCGGAACACGGACGGGTTGTACTACCTCACCTACACGACGGGTGGTGGGGCGAACATCGGGTTCGCACGCAGCAGCGACCGCATCAACTGGACGCCGCTGGGGAACTATCCGGTTCCGTTTTGCTGCGCCTTGATGCCTGGTACGGGAGATGGCACCGGTTCTGCGAGCCCCCCGGGCTTCTCGGGTTCGGCCGGATTCAGCGACGGACCGTCGCTGTCACCATTCGTCACCAAGGCCTGGGCGCCTGAATGGTTTGTGGACGGCGATCGCGTCAACGTCATCCTGTCGATGTCGACCGGTGGAGGATTTGTGCCGTATCTGATGACGGCGTTGGAACCGTCGCTCCGGTTGTGGAGCCCGCCTGTTCCGCTCGCCGGGATCGGTGCGGACCACATCGACACCACCGTGGTCAAAGTCGGATCGACCTATCATGCGTTCACCAAGAACGAGACGAAGAAGGTCGTCGAGCATGCGGTCGCTCCTTCGGTGACGGGACCTTATTCGTTTGTCCCGCCCGGAAATTGGGGTTCGCTTGTCGAAGGTCCGGCCGTGGTTCAGTTGCCGAGCGGCGACTGGCGGATCTATCTCGACGCCTATACCGAAGGAAAGTATCTCTACTCCGACAGCACGGACGGGCTGAACACCTGGTCTCCGGTGCAAGAGGTTCCTGGGGTGTCCGGGACTGCACGGCATCTCGGCATCATGAGAGAACCGGCATAACTTTCGACCCCGAGTTGGTAGGGCTCTGAT
This sequence comes from Rhodococcus sp. DN22, assembly GCF_036669995.1. Classification (NCBI taxonomy): domain Bacteria; kingdom Bacillati; phylum Actinomycetota; class Actinomycetes; order Mycobacteriales; family Nocardiaceae; genus Rhodococcus; species Rhodococcus sp. DN22. Next base: position 314,107 of record NZ_CP133326.1, read on the forward strand.
CAAGGACTCCGGTCTTGGTCAGAGCCTTTTCTCGTACTTGCGTACTACTTGTGTGCGTAGTCTGCGCGAATCAGTGATTGACAAGCTAACGATGCGATGCCAGTGGGTTCTACGATTTCGCGCCGACCACGAAGTGAGTATCTCCGCGTGAGCTGTGCAGAGTTGCGCTCCCAGGCCCCGCTCGGGCGCCGTACTTCACGATTGATTGCCAAGTAATGCCTGTTAGTTTCATATTCAAGTACGCGCACCGGCCTGGTACCCGCACTTTCGGCCTTCAACTGCTCTGAGGCCCGCGGGAGGCGGATTCAATTCGATTTGCCGCACTGTTTCTGAGGGATCTTCTCGTTCGTAAACGGTGACCTTGCTCATAGTGGGACCTAAGTCTTTTTCGCTGCTGATAAGCCTGTCGATATATATCTGTTACCGAAAGTTCACCCTAAATCCAGGATGGGGGAGATGGCGCGCTGGCGGGCAAACGGGACGATTGGTACCGTCCGGTAACTAATTCAGTTAGTTGTCGGCTACCGCTCTGGTTGCTGTGTCACGTGGAGGAGCAGTTCATGTCGCTCGAATCGCAAAACGGCCTATCCCATCGTCGATCGAGGGTCGCGGTAGGGCTCGCGGCGTGTGCGGTTGCCGCGCTGTCGTCGGGTGTGGTCTTCGCAGGGAGTGCATCGGCAACGCCGACGGCGTTGGCGGACAAATTCGCGAGCACGGTCACCGATGACGGTTGGTCGTTGGATCTTGCGGCCACAAAACTGTCGGCGAACCCGGTGCCGAATCTGGCGACGACGGCGTTCACCCGTGAGGGGTTCGTGTCGGCGAAGGTGACCGGCACGATCGGTGGTGCGGGCGATTCGGCAGTGAAGACCGGTTATGTCGAGCAGGGATTGCAGATCGGCTGCCAGATCGATGTCTCCTCCGGACTTGGCTTGGGGCTTGGCTTTTCGCTCGGCCCGTCTGTCGGTGTGAGTATTTCGGGTGTCCCGTCGGCGAACGTGGGTGTGAATGCGTCGGTGAATCCGAGTATTCAGTCGACGATTGCGCCGGGCACGATCACGACGATTCCGTTGGGGAAGAAGGATCTCGAGGCGTCGAAGGCGTCGATCACGGCAGAGAACGTGCACGTGAAGGTTGATGCGTGCATGGGGCCGGTGACGATTCGCTCCTACGCACAACTCTCGGTGTCGACGGCAACGTCGGATAACACGTTGTTCGTGTACTCCGATCCCACCTGGCTCTAACCCACGCAGACTTCGCCGGCGCTGCTGGCGAGCAATTCCTGATCCGTCCCGTCCCGGGGTGGTTACTCATCACGCTCACAAAGGAGAAATCATGAAGATTCGTACCTTGGCCACTGCCGGAACCCTCACCGCAGGTATCGCCCTGATCGGTGTTCTCGGCGCCGGCGTGGCATCTGCTGCAACTCCGATCGTGCAACCGGAACATGGCCGGATCGGACTTTCACTTTCGAACGCCGAAACGGCGGCGCTGGCGGCGAGCCCGATTCCTGATGCGATTGCGAACATCGTTCCAGGTTCGCTGAGGGGGGTCTGGTTGGCGCCTGGTTCCGCGATAACTGTTACCGATGGCAAGGTCGACGCCCTCGAAGGAGCTGTGCTCGGTGAAGCAGCCGCGCGTGGTGGGCATGCCAATGTCTTTGTCTCCGAACCGAATCACCCCGCCAGTGAGGGGCACATAGTGCTGACGGAGCAGTACTGGAACTGATACCAGGCCGAACGCCGGCGACCCGCTCTCCCTTCCTATTTGGAGTTCCAGCCATGACCGTCAACAACGCCGAACGCCGCAGTGTCCAGTCGGAATCCACTGCCGTCGATAGGAAAGACGTTGCAGACGTTGATGACTGGGATCCGGACAGTGAACTCAGTCCACTCTCCAAGGCTGTGATCGCTACGGCAGTTGGACTGGGGTTGCTGATCGCGGCATTCGCGGTGATCGGGAAGCTCGCCGGCTGGGCGAACGACTACGGGACGATCCTGGTTTACCTGGCGTTCTTCTTGTGGATGTCGATCTCCGGACGGTTGTTCTGGTGTGGCGCAGACAAACACATCGCGCTACTCCGAACGAAGAAGAGTGACAATCGTGGTGCGCACCGGTGAAGTCCGGTAGACGACTTCGCCGGACTCTCGCGGGAGTGCTTGCCGCTGGGGCGCTGTTGACCGGAGCGGCCGGAGCGATCGGTGCGGGAATTGCACTCTCCGCCGCTCCGGCGAACGCGACGCCGGAAGAAGACTGCGCGGCGGTGCGAGCACGTGATCATCAGATCTACCTGAATCTCATTGCGTCGCTGCCACCTGGCGCACCCATCCCGCCAGAGATCATCAACCCGTGCCTGAGTGCGCCGTCCACGACGGCGACAGCTGCGCCGACGACCACCGTCGGGCTCCCCGGTGCGCAAGCTCCAGGCGGTGGCCCGAATGTCGGGGCCAATGCTCCGACGAACTTTCCCACCTACAACGGCACCCCCATCGTCCCGGTTCCGACGATCGAGGTTCCGCCCATTGCTTCCGAGTCCCCGGCCTCGGAAACTGGTGTCGGTGCATTCCCCAATGCATCGGCATCAGCGGTTCCCTCACCCACACCCACCCCGGGTGAGGGAACCACCACCGATCGTGGTCCCGGACCGATCCCCACGGATTCGGATTCGAATATCGCACCGGCCCAGCCGGTTCCGGACCCGGCAGCAGATGTCTCTACAAACGGGGAGGACTCGGGCCGTGACAGGTATCTCGAACTGGTCCTCGTCGGGGCCGCGGCGTTCACCGCTGCGGGTATGGGAGTGCGGGGGCGGCCGGGACCGTTCAGTGCGCTTGCGAGCGCGCGTCCGTGGGAGTCGGTTCTCTCCCATGTAGTCGGTACGGTCGCGAAACCGTTCATGCCGTATTTCGTCGGCGGTCAGGACGTCGTGGTCATCCCCGACCCAGGTGGCGGACAACGCACCATCTTCCTCATTCACGACGAAACCTCCTCGCATGAAGCTCAAATGGTGGTCGACGTACCGCCCGGCGGACACATGAGCATCAACGACGACGGGTCCGTCGGTGTCTACGACGCGAACGGAGACTTGCAGGGCACCGTTGCCGCTGCGTGGGCGTACGACGTCAACGGCGATCCGGTTCCCACCTACTACGAGATCCGTGACGGCAAGCTCTACCAAGTCGTTATCCCGACCCCGGGCGTCATCTACCCGGTCACCGCTGACGGCCCCTACGGCGGCAGCGACCCGGTCACCGGACGAGACATCACCGCTACACCCCTTCAAGGGGGCGGTGAGGCGGTCAACCAGTCCGGCGGACCGGTCATGGTCAACGTCCCGACAGACTCCCCCTACAACGACCTCGGCGGGATCGACCCACTGGGCAATCTCGACATGGATCCGCCGACGCAGCCGGCACCGACAACGCCTCTGCCGTTCGATATCGGATCGCCGACCGACTCGGGCACCGATACGAGCGAGCCTCCGTGGAACCCACTCGACAACCTCGACATGGAAACGCAGACGCAGCCAGATCCTCCAATGTAACTACCATTCGGGATCTTTGACTCTGATCCCAACAACGGTTTGATCAGCCCCGCGCAGAGGGCCGCGAACCAACGGGCGCTCGCCCATGGCGACGTACCTGCTGACTTCCCTGGCAACGTCCCTCTGACCGCACAGCAACAACTTGACGACCTGCAATGGCAGGTGGATCAGATGCGAGACCGCGGCTATACAGATTCCGAGATCGCGACTGTCTTGAGTAAAGGCAGCACCGCGCTCGGTGGCCCCGCCTCGGGCTTGCAATCTGCGGGCACCCTTGCGAACACTGGTGTGCATCATGCTGGTTCGCTTCCGAGCGCTGCGCAGGCCGGTCGGTCGGCGGCGGTGGGTACTGTTTTAAGCAGATTATCGGTGGCAGCTGAGGTTGCCTCGGGTGTCATCAAGTGGCGCGAAGGCGCGCCAAGTGGCGAAACTGTGGGAAATTCCGGTGGCGCAATCGCATTGGGATGGGCAGGCGGCAAAGGTGGCGCCGCACTCGGCGGGTTTCTCGGCGGCCCGATAGGTGCCGCAGTCGGGGGCGGAATCGGTGCAATCGGAGGATCGCTACTCGGGGCATATTTGGGTACCCGGGCAGGCCGATCATTTGATTGAAGCCTTAGCAAATGATCGATCGCTCCAAGAGAAGGGACTGAGACCATGCATTACCTGCTGATCGCTGCCATTGCGTTCTGCCTAGCCTCGGGGGTGCTGTCGGCGCTTGATGCCGCAGCAGGCAATCCGATGCGGGGCGCGATAACCTTGGCCGTTTCGTTGACGGCTGCGAGTGGGATGGTCTTCCTCGTGACAGACAATTCGACCACCCGGATCGGCGCTGTCGCGGGCACTGCGGCGGTCCTCGTTTTGCGTTTTCTCCCAAAGAGTTCCATATACCGACGCGACACCGTTCCTCGAGCGGAATCGGCACCATGACCACCTTCTATGCGATTTGTGCGATTACCGCAGGGGCTGTGGCGTTGATCGTATCCACGCCCTACGTGATGTACCGCAGTCATGCGAGAACGATCTACTGGAGTTCGTCGATCCTGACCATCGTTTTCGCTTGGCTCACCGCTCCTCAGCGGTCGATTCTCGGACCTGTCCTCTTGTGCGGTTTCGCTGCTGTGTTCGTGGCGTGGTGGTGGACCCCCTTCCTCACGCGAAGGCATCCCACCGGATTCAACGATGTTTTCGGTGCTTGGCTGACACGGGCGCTCTACCGCGAGCAGAAGGATGCACCTCCGGTAAACAGGTACGACAAACTGCACTACAAAGACACTGACCGCCAAGCACGAGATACCGATTCTGACGGAAATCAGGTCAACACCTGAGCCGGCGCGTAGAGCGCTTTGACGTGATGTCCTCAATACCCCCACGTGGCACGTGCCTCGGATCCAGTCTCCAAAGAGCAGATGATCAATTTGTCTGACCAGAAGGGATCTCGAGGTCATGATCGGTTTCCGGGGGGTACCTCACGCACCGACTCGTTCTCCTGCACCTTTGCCGACGAATCGCTGATTGCGCTGGCGTTAAGGGTCGTACGGGGGCAGGCCGATATCTGGGCCTCTCGTGTCACCGTGCTCTACCACCGGACCGAATCATCGCCTCAGCGCAACGTACCCGGCGACGCGATCGTGGGCAGTTGCACCTACTTCGGCCTTGAGTTGCTGATCGACGAAACACAACTCCCACCCCAGGGTGGAGGCTTTTCCGTACGGGAACAGAACGATCGTCATCCAGCGTGATCCAAGCGCCCTGTGGGCCGCCGACGATATCCTAAGCATCCGCGCTGCAGCAAGATTGCCGACCGGGACGACCGGAGGTGCGTCTACCCAAGGTTCACGAGGGCTCTGGCACCCTAGACGTGACACCAGGCGTTCCCGCCCAGCTCACGAATGTGATGGCGTCTCCATCTTCCCCTGACGTGGTGACGACCGCCGAGCGTGGGCTCCTAAGTTCAATGGTTGGAAAGGACGGGGCGATGAGCATGTTCGGGCGGCGGCCGACGGTAGCCGGATATTGGGGCACGCGGGTGCAGTCGAGTCAGGAGGTGGCGCAGACGATGCGGGCTTTCCTCGATGATCTGGAAGCGGTCGACTCGGGGTTGGCGTTGCCTTGGGTCTCGACTGCCGAGTTCGACAAGGTGCCAGCAGATCTCAGTGTGGATGGGTTGGTGCGAATCTTCGAGCATTCCCGCTCGAAGGAGATGGGGTATTCGGACACCCCGGGACCGGGCTACGACATCGACTTGTCGCCGGAAGACGGGACCGCGCGCCGGGTCGGTGCCTGGGTCGGCGGGCTGGAAACCAGTGCTCCCAACAGTGTCCGGGTGTCGTTGCCGACGGAGAAGCAGCTCACCGACAGCACCCGGCAGCTGCTCGACCCGGATATCGGAGACGCGATCGTGAGAGTGATCGTCAAGCATTGGGAACCGGATCGGGCTCGGTGGAGCATCGGCGACTACCGGCACCTTCAGAATCGGTCGAAAGGTGAGGTGGAGGTGGGATGGGAAACATACTTCCATTCCGGAGTTACGTTCGATCGCAGCGCGCTGCCCCAGTCTGCGGTGGTAGAGGATCTGCTCAATGGCACGTTGATTCGGTTGGGGGACAAGCCTATGCAGGTTGATACCGCCGACATTGTGGCGGTGCGGGCGGCGTTGGGTTACCCGGTGTAGGCCCCGCAATGGGTCCGGAGTTCACCATTGCATCAGACGTCGAGAAATGTGTTAACCGGATGGCCTGCTTCGCCTTTCGATAGTATCGTCAGATGGCACTCCGAACCGACTTGCTCGCGTGGCTCCTCGATTCGGATCCAGCGATTCGGTGGCAGGTGGAGCGCGATCTGTTGAACGAAGCGCCCACTGTGTGGGTGGCGACGCGCGCGTCGATCGCTACCAAAGGATTTGGTGCACGCCTGCTTTCATTGCAGGATCGAGACGGCCAATGGGCGGGTGGGGCGTTTTTCCCGGCAGAATTCGACTTTGCGGGACCCGAAGCAGCAGAACAAGGTCCGCAACCCTGGACGGCAACTACTTGGACGCTCAACTCCTTGCGTGAGTGGGGCCTCGATGCCGGTGTTCTGCGGGAGCGTCGTACCGCAGAACTGCTCGCGGAGAACTGTCGCTGGGAGTACGAGGGCCGGCCGTACTGGGACGGTGAGGTCGATTGCTGCATCAACGCCTGGACGGTGGCAAACGGTGTGTGGCTCGACATGCGTGTTGATGAACTGGCTGATTGGTTTGTGCAGCATCAACTTCCGGATGGCGGGTGGAACTGCGAGTGGATCGAAGGTTCGACGCGATCGTCGTTTCATTCGTCCCTCAATTCACTCAAAGGGCTTCTCGCGTACGAGATCGCGACCGGGGGAACAAAGGAGACGTGCGCGGCTCGACGATCCGGTGAGGAATTCTTGCTGCAGCGCGGTCTGTTCCGGCGACTCTCGACCGGCGAACCGGTGGGGCCTTGGGTCGGCCGGTTCGCGTACCCGTTCCGGTGGCGCTACAACGTGCTCAACGCAGCCGACTACTTCCGTGAAGCGTCGTTGTCGTATGGAAATGAGCCTGATCCGCGAATGGCGGACGCGATCGAGATGATCCGGGCCGCTCGAGCCTCGGATGGGACGTGGCTCCAGGCCGGTCGCCAACCGGGGCGGGTGTGGTTCGAGGTCGACACAGAGGCGGGGGAGCCGTCGAAGTGGCTGACTTTGTCCGGCATCCGAGTGCTCGCCTGGTGGGATCAATCCTCCCCTCTAGGTTCTGCATAACAAAAGAGTTACAGCGAGATTCATTTCACCTTTAAAGGTTATCGAAAGGTGATCTTCGACCTTCCAGTTGAAATATCCAGTACGGATGAAGAACATATTAACGACAGGATTGCCCTCAGTGCGGTGAAGGTTAATCATCTGAACAGGTGAGAAGATGTTCGGTGAAATTACCTACCCGATTGGATAGGCGGGTCACCGACGTTGGTAATCAAATAAGGCGCTCGCGGCTGTCTCGGTTAGGGAGCTAAGTCCCGAGCTGGAAACGGCATTTCTGCTCCGAAAGTGTCGCTCACCAGCGGCTACGTTCCCCATTTTGCAGGACTTAAACCACTTTCGGCGAGAATTGGTCCCGCAATTGTAGGTTGTGGAGCGTCCGCAATGTTTAGGCAAAGGCCCATCTTTTCCCAGAACAATGCTCTACTAAACGTGAAAACCGGATGTTCCCCCGATTTTGCTGAGAAGGTGCAACTATGGGGCGTAGCGTAACTGTCGCAGCGAACCGGAACATTGCGAATTGCTGCTCTAACCAATGACTTTGTTCAGGTCCGAATAATGCTCGGAGGTCGTCGATGTCGATGGAAATGGTGTTAGCCGAAGCAGTGATAGACAGTGGGGACACGGCGTGGGTGCTGATCTCCGCCGGCCTGGTTCTCTTCATGGTTCCCGGACTCGCCTTCTTCTACGCCGGTCTGGTGCGCGGTAGCAGTGCGCTCGTCATGTTGCAGCAGAACCTCGTCCCACTCGGACTCGTCTCGATTACCTGGGTCGTGTTCGGATACAGCTTCGCGTTCAGCGGAGACTGGGGTTCCGGCTTCCTCGGTGACTTGAAATTGTTCGGCTTGCAGGACATACACACAGCCGCCGCCCCGGGCTTCCACCTGATCGAAGGTGCAGTCGCGGTACCGACTCTGGCGTTCGTGGTCTATCAGATGATGTTCGCGATCATCACGCCCGCGCTGATCACCGGTGCGACCGCAAACCGGCTCAAGCCCTTGGGCTGGGCCGTTCTGCTCGTGCTGTGGTCGATCATCGTCTACCCCCCGATTGCGCACTGGCTCTTCAATCCCGAAGGCTGGCTGGCGCTCCGAGGAGCTCAGGACTGGGCCGGCGGAATTGTCGTCCACGCATCCGCCGGTGCCGCCGCCCTGGCAATCTTGCTGGTGGTCGGTAAACGCCCGGGATGGCCCAACGCCGAGGCAGTCCCGCACTCGGTGCCCCTGGCGTTGATCGGCGCAGGCATCCTGTGGTTCGGCTGGTTCGGATTCAACGCAGGCGACGGATTGGCCGCCGATGGTGTTGCGGCACAAGCCTTGATGAACACTCACATAGCCGCAGCGGGCGGCATGGTCGTCTGGCTCGTCATCGAAAGGTATACCGAGGGCAAGGCCACGGCGATCGGTGGGATCACCGGCGCGGTAGCCGGTCTCGCGACCGTCACCCCCTGCGCCGGCTTCGTCAGCACCTTCTCCGCGTTGGCGATCGGCGCGCTTGCCGGACTGGTCTGCCACTTCGCGCTCGCGCTCAAGTCGATCTTCAAGTTCGACGACGCGCTCGACGTCATCGCGGTCCACTTCATCGGCGGCATCCTCGGTTCACTCCTTCTCGGTTTGTTCGGCGAAAAAGCCATCAATTCGATCGGCCGCGACGGACTCTTCTTCGGCGGCGGGGCAGGACTACTCGGCGAGCAGGCGCTGGCGTTGATCGTCGTCATCGCTTTCTCGTTCGTGGTGACCTGGCTGATCGCCACGGGCATCGAGAAGACCATCGGTCTCAAGCTGGCCCCGAAAGACCAGGTGGACATCGACCGTCGTCAGCAAGGCATGGACGCATACCGCTACAACGCCGCGTTCGTCGACGCCGGTGGTGCGCCGCAGACCAGCGGGTTCGACTCGGGGGTCCTGGTCGAGGGGACAAAACTTGTTCCGAACCTCGCCGCCCCGAAGCACGAACTCATCACCGCGGTATTGCAGACCATCGAGTCCGAGAAGCTTCGGGAGGCGCTGCTGGCTGCCGGAGCGGAGTCGATAGTCGTATCGGAAGCGCATGTCTCCGCGAGTGACTCGGCCTCGCTCAAGTTCCGCGGACAACGCAACGACGTCGTGTTCACCGAGCGGTTGCGTGTCGAGGTGTTGGTCGCCTCGGAACATGCCCAGGCGGTTCTGGACGCGATCAACGAGTACTCGGGCGGCAGGCGGAGCGGTTTTGTCCAGCAAGCGGCCGAACCACTCACCGAAGCGACGGAACAGGGGAGCTGACATGTATTCGACGACAGGGAGTTACCGCATGATCGACAAGGAGCGTTCGGAATGCATCTGACACCGCGAGAACTCGACAAGCTGACAATTCTCATGTTGGCGGATGTCGCACTGAGGCGAAAGGCAAAGGGGCTCAAACTCAATCATCCGGAGTCCGTCGCAGTCATCACTGCAGCCGCTCTGGAGGGAGCTCGGGAGGGCAAGACTCTCGAGGAGGTCATGGCCGACGCATCGCACGCCTTGACGGTCGACGACGTGATGGAAGGTGTCGCGGAGATGATTCCGCGTGTGCAGGTCGAGGCGGTGTTCCTCGACGGTAGCCGGCTCGTCACCGTGCACTCTCCGATCCAGTAGCCCGACCGAGATGTCAGGAGCACTCCAAGATGGCAAGCAAATCGACGAAGAAGGATTCCGGCGGCGAGAAGAAAGTGCCGGTCGGCGGATACGTGTTGCGGGACGAGCCGATCGAACTGAACGAGGGCCGTCCCCGTTTGAAGTTGCGAGTCCGAAACACCGGTGACCGTCCCATCCAGGTGGGTTCGCACTATCACTTCATGGAAGTCAATCGCGCGTTGTCCTTCGATCGTGAACAGTCCTTCGGCTGGCGCCTCGACATTCCAGCGGGCACGGCGGTCAGATTCGAGCCGGGCGACGAAAAGGAAGTGACGTTGGTGCCGTTCGGCGGCAAGCAACGGGTTCAAGGCTTCAACGGACTTGTCGACGGTTGGGCGCCGACCCACGCCGCCTACCGCCCTCGGCTTCCCGGAGCCGTCCAGCGTGCCGAAGAACTCGGCTTCCTGTCCGAACCTCAAACCGACTGATTCTCGTTCACGGCGGACGAAGGAGAGCGACACCCATGACAAGCATTTCGAGACAAGAGTATTCGGGCCTTTTCGGGGTCACCACGGGTGACCAGATCAGACTGGGCAATACCGACCTGTACATCGAGGTCGAGGAAGATCTTCGAACCATCGGAGACGAGTCGATCTACGGCGGCGGCAAGACGCTGCGCGACGGCATGGGCCAGGATCCGGAGTCGTGCAGCATCGACGGTGCCCTCGACCTCGTGATCACCAACGTGGTCATCGTCGATGCAACCATCGGCGTCGTCAAGGCAGACGTGGGAATCAAGGACGGGAAGATCGTCGGCTGGGGCAAGGCGGGAAACTCCAGCACGATGGAAGGCGTCACTCCGGGGCTGACGACCGGTCCGGCGACCGACGCGATCTCCGGTGAGCAGATGATTCTCACTGCTGCCGGCATCGATCCACACGTGCACCTCGTGTCACCGCAGCAGGCGTATCACGCGCTCAGTGGGGGAGTGACCACGCTGATCGGTGGCGGCATCGGCCCGACCGACGGAACCAACGGCACCACCATCACTTCCGGCATCTGGAACATGGAGATGATGCTCAAGGCCAACGAGGGTTTGCCGGTCAACGTCTGCATGCTGGGCAAGGGCAACTCGTCCGGGCATCAGTCCCTGGTCGAACAGATCAAGGCCGGTGCGGCCGGTCTGAAGGTCCACGAGGACTGGGGCGCAACCCCGGCCACGATTCGTGAGTCTCTGCGGGTGGCAGACGAAATGGATGTTCAGGTCGCCATTCACACGGATACGCTCAACGAGGCCGGCTACGTCGAGGACACCATCGCGGCCTTCGAAGGACGCACGATTCACACCTATCACAGCGAGGGCGCGGGTGGCGGACACGCACCCGACATTCTGCGGGTGACGGGAGAGGACAACGTACTTCCGGCGTCGACCAACCCGACGTTGCCGTACGGCATCAACACTCAGGCCGAACTCTTCGACATGATCATGGTCTGTCACAACCTCAATCCCAAAGTGCCCTCGGATGTTTCTTTTGCCGAGTCCCGCGTTCGCGCCGAGACGATCGGTGCCGAGAACGTACTGCAGGACATGGGCGTCATCTCGATGTTCTCGAGTGACTCACAGGCGATGGGCCGCGTCGGAGAAAACTGGCTACGCGCGATCCAAACAGCGGACTGCATGAAGCGGTCCCGCGGGAAGCTGCCCGAGGATTCGCCGACGCACGACAACTTCCGCGTGTTGCGTTACGTCGCGAAGGTCACGATCAATCCCGCGTTGACGTTCGGTCTTTCGCATGTGGTCGGGTCGATCGGTGTCGGGAAGATGGCGGATCTTGTTCTCTGGGAGCCCGCATTCTTCGGTGCGAAGCCGAAGACGATCATCAAGAACGGTCTGATCAGCTGGCACGCCATGGGAGATCCGAATGCGTCGCTCCCGACACCACAACCGGTGATCTACCGGCCGATGTTCGGTGGATTCGGCAAGGCGTTGCCGCAGAGTTCGGTCTCGTTCGTCTCGCGAGCGGCGCTCGACGACGGCATCAAGGATCGACTCGGACTCGAACGTCAGGTTGTTGCTGTCGAGGGAACCAGAACAGTCACCAAGCGTGATCTGGTTCGCAACTCGGCCACTCCGGAAATCAAGGTGGACCCGGAGACCTTCGCGGTGACTGCGGACGGCGTCCACGCATACGTCGAACCTGCCGAATCCATTCGCTTGAACCAACTTTACTTCTTCAGTTAGGGGTCTCCTGTGTCGGGAACAATCACACACACGCACGGCGCCGATGCGACGCCACACACGCACGGCGAGATGACCGCGCCGAGCGGAAAGCCGACGCGAATCGACGCGCTGCTCGGGAAGGAGACCGACGAGGAGTGGGTCGGTCGACTCGACAATGCGGTAGTCGACGTCTTGTCGCTCGATCAGTGGGAAGCGCAGAAGAGTCGGCTACGACGCACCACGATCGGTGGCCGTGAATTGGCCGTCTCGCTCGATCGGGGTATTCAGTTGCAGGACGGCGACATTCTGCTGTGGGACGAGCCGGCGAACACCGTCGTCGTGGCCAGGATCAACCTCAAGGACGTGTTGGAGATCGACCTGAGCGCACTGGTCGACGTCACGCCCGAGAAGATGATTCAGACGTGCCTGGAGTTGGGACATGCCGTGGGCAACCAGCACTGGCCTGCCGTGGTGAAGGGAATGAAGGTCTACGTTCCGTTGACGGTCGACAAGGCGGTCATGGGCTCGGTGATGCGGACACATGCTTTCGAGGGCATCGAGTACACCTTCATCCCGGGTGCCGAGGTCATTCCCTACATCGCTCCACACGAGGCACGCCGTTTGTTCGGTGCGGCCGCTCGTGAGGGCGAGGGGCATACCCATGACCCTCTCGTCTGAGGGATCCGGGCTCAGCATCAACCGCGCGATGCGGATGATGCAGTTTTCCGATTCCATGTTCCCGGTCGGTTCCTTCTCGTTCTCCAACGGTTTGGAATCGGCCGTGGCGCAGGGAATTGTCACCGACGGTCCGTCGCTGCGGGAGTTCGTACTCTCGGCGGCGCATCAGGGGGCGACGTGCGACGGTATCGCCGTACTCGCAGCGCACCGGGGCGCGACAGCCGGTGACTTCTCGGCGATCCTCGCCGCCGATCATGCAGTGATCGAACGCAAGCTCAACGAAGAAGCACGCACGATGAGTACCCGGATGGGTAAGAAGTTGGCCGAACTCGGCGGGCGCTTGGCCGGTGAGACCCTGTTCAACAAGTGGTTGGCCGCGATCGCATCGGGGGAGACGCCGGGTACCTACCCCGTCGGCCTCGGAATTGCTTTCGCGGAGATGGGTTCTCCGGAGGAGGACGCTTTCACGGTCAATCAGTACGGTGTCGCGATGACGTTGCTCGGCGCTGCCCTTCGCATCGTCCGAGTAGATCACCTTGCGACACAGGAGATTCTGTTCGAGGTCAATCAGAGCGCCGGCCGTGAGTACGCGGCAGTGCGTGACTACGGACTCGACGACATGTCCAATTTCGCCCCGATGATCGACATTCTGGCTGCGGTTCACGTCAAGGCGCACGTCCGAATGTTCATGAACTAGAAGGAGAAAGATGAAGAAGACAACGCGCATCGGAATCGGCGGACCCGTGGGTTCGGGTAAGACCGCACTCATCGAGGCGATCACGCCGGAGTTCATCAAGCGGGGCACCAGCGTTCTGATCATCACCAACGACGTGGTCACCACCGAAGATGCCAAGCACGTGCGTAAGGCTCTCAAAGGTGTTCTCGTGGAGGAACGCATTGTCGGCGTCGAGACGGGTGCCTGCCCACACACCGCCGTTCGCGAAGACCCGAGTATGAATCTCGCGGCCGTCGAGGACATGGAGAAGACGTTCCCGGACACCGACGTGGTCTTCATCGAAAGTGGTGGCGACAACCTCACACTGACGTTCAGCCCTGCTTTGGTCGACTTCTTCATCTACGTCATCGACGTAGCCGCAGGCGACAAGATTCCGCGCAAGAACGGTCCGGGAATCTCGCAGTCCGACATCCTGGTCATCAACAAGACCGATCTCGCACCGTACGTCAACGCAGATCTCGGAGTCATGGATCGCGACTCCAAGGGAATGCGGGGAGACAAGCCGTTCGTCTTCACCAATTGCATGACAGGGGAAGGCATCAAGGACGTGGTGGACCTCATCGTGCACGGAGTCCTCTTCGACGAAGAGGAAGTGGGAGCGAGCGCACCGTGAGCGCACCGCCCGTCCCGGGAGCATCGCGAGCGCTCCCGGGGCCGATCCCGACCATCCCGGAACTCGACCAGTACCAGGACCAACCGAAGCAGGCCCCGGCCGGCAAGGTCGGGAAGACCGGCGTTCTCGAGATGCGATTTGTCGACCGTGGCGACAAGACGATTCTGCGGGACATGTACCGCAAGACACCGCTGCTGGTTCAGCAGGCGCTGTACTGGGACGAAGCGTTGCCGACCATGCCGTGCGTCTACATGATTTCCACGTCCGGCAGTGTGTTGCAAGGCGATCGACTGTTCCTCACCATCGAGATGGAGCCGGGTTCCCTCGCGCACGTGACCACTCAGTCGGCCACGAAGGTCCACCGGATGGATGCCAATCACGCGTCGCAACTCCAGAAAGTGGTGCTCGCGGAGAATTCGTATCTCGAACTGATGCCGGGGGTGACGATTCCGCACCGCAACGCGAGGTACTACGCGCGCACCGACATCACGGTGGATCCGACTGCAACGCTGTTGTTCTCGGAGATCGTCATGCCAGGTCGTAAGTACCACGACGGCGGAGAGATGTTCGTCTACGACCTGTACTCCACAATGATCAAGGCGGAGCGTCCGGACGGGGAGAACCTCTTCACCGAGAAGCTGGTGATCGAACCGGCACGTTTTCCCGTGCGATACGGCGGAATCATGGGTGATCACGACGTGTTCGGCAATGTCATCTTGTTGACACCGAAAGAGCATGCCGACGCGATTCTCGAAGAGGTAGTTCCGGGCCGTGACGGCAAGGTCGTTTCCGGAGCGAGTCGGCTACCGAACGACGCCGGTCTCATCTTCAAAGTCCTCGGTCCGGAGAGCGAACCCGTCAAGGCAAAGGTTCGTGATTTCTGGGCTCTGGTGCGAAAGGCAGTTCTGGACACCACCATTCCGCCCGTCCCGCTCTGGGGATGACGCGGATCGCCGGAGAAGGATCGAGGGACGTGCGATGACCACCATCACCAAGCCGTGGGACGACGTCGCGGACAAGAACGTCGTGCTCAGATTCATCGACACGAATCTCAAAGGCTCCGGGCAAGTGATGTTTCAGGGCAATGCGCTGACCGGCCTGCTGTTTCTGGTCGGCATCTTCTGGGGCGCGATAGCCGCGGACACGATCACCGTCGCGATCGGTGCCGTGGTGGGTCTGGTGGTATCCACCGTCACCGGCATGATGCTGCATTCTGACGACGATTCGATGCGTATCGGCCTGTACGGGTACAACGGAATTCTTGTGGGAGCTGCCTTTCCGACATTCCTTGCCGGTGGCGTGATGCTGTGGATCTACCTCGTGGTGGGAGCTGCTGCGTCGACCATCGCGTTCCTGGCGGTTGCCAATGTCTTCAAGACGTGGGGCGTACCGGCACTGACATTTCCGTTCAACCTCGTCAACTGGTTCTTTCTCCTCGCGGCATTCCAGTTCTTGCGGATCGAAACGTCGGACCTCAGCGCGGGCCAGTTTCCGCAACACATCGGGGACGCGTCGGTTCATGCCGACATCACGTTCAGCTTCCTGTGGGACACGCTGTTCCGCAACGTCTCCCAGATCTTTCTGATCAACAACACCGTCACCGGCATCATCTTCGTGATCGCGCTGCTGGTCGCGTCACGCTGGGCGGCGTTGTTCGCGCTCATCGGTTCCGCGATAGCGATGGGTGCGGTGCTGGCGCTGGGTGCCAACACCGTAGACGTCGGCAACGGTCTTTACGGGCTCAGTTCGGTGCTGACGGCAATCGCTCTGGGGTCGGTGTTCTACAACCCGTCGTGGCGTGTGTTCGTCTACACCGTCTTCGGCGTGCTGGTGACTGTTGTCATCCACGGCACGCTGGTATCGGCCTTCGCCCCGATTGGCCTGCCCGCCGGGACGGGCCCGTTCGTCTTCGCTACATGGCTGTTCCTGCTGCCGAAGAAGAAATTCGTTCCCATCCAGCACGACACCATCGAGGGCGGAGCGGCCGAGGGCAAGGATTCGATCGCGAAGGCCAACGGATAGAAAGGTGATCGGCGAGGCGCCCGTACGCTAGGGCATGCGATGAGTACATCTATTCGCCCTGCCGCCACCGTCGAACAGAAAGCACCCACATGACAGACGCCAGCGCCCCTCGCATCCACCTCGGTCCCGTCGAGGATCCTCACGTCGCCGACGGAATACGCCGAGCCGGTGGAGCTCTCGTTCCACTGGCAGAAGCCGAGGGCGTCGTGTGGGTACAGGGGCCGGAGACGTTCCCGTCGTCGCTACCCGATTCGGTTCGCTGGGTGCAGTTGCCGTTCGCCGGGATCGAGCCCTGGTTCGACGCCGGTGTGATCGACGACAAGCGGGTCTGGACGTCTGCTGCCGGGGCGTACGCGGGCAATGTCGCCGAACATACGATGATGCTTCTCCTCGCCGGTGTGCGCTCTCTCCCCGAACAATTGGCGGCGCAGTCGTGGCGCAAGGAAGAGTTCGACCCGCGGGTGGGTACCTTGCAGGGCTCGACGGTGGCGATCATCGGTTGCGGCGGCATCGGCCGTGCGTTGATCCCGTACCTCGCCGCGTCCAAGGTCAAGGTCATCGCGATCACCCGCTCCGGGACCCCTGTCGATGGTGCTTCCGAAACGCTCTCGGCCGACCGCACCGGCGAAATCTGGTCCAAGGCTGATCACTTCGTGATCGCGGCGCCGTCGACATCCGCGACGCGGCATCTGGTCGGCAAGGCTGAACTGGACCAGATGTCGGAGTCGAGCTGGATCGTGAACATCGCACGAGGCAACCTGGTCGACACCGAGGCGCTGGTCGATGCTCTCGAAGCTGGTTCGATCGGGGGTGCAGCACTGGACGTCACCGACCCCGAGCCGCTCCCGGACGGGCACCGGTTGTGGAAGCTCCCCAACGCGATCATCACTCCGCACGTCGCCAACCCGGCTACGACGCTCACGCGTGTGCTGGCAGATCACGTGGCCGCCAACGTCGCTCGATTCGCTGCGGGTGAGGACCTCGCTGCGGTAATCGATCCGTCGGCGGGCTACTGAACCGACAGAACGCGCAAATCCTCTAGACCGTCCACGACGGGAACTCGCCACGACGCAAGCTCTTCCGGTCCCTGCTCGTCCCACAGTTCGAACAGTTCCGAATCGGTCGATGCGATGGTGCGCTCGACCATCTCGATCAGCCAGGTGAGCCGCTCGCTGGTCAGGGTCGAGGTGAAGGAATCGAGATCGAGGTCTTGGGTGGCAGGGTCGCGTTTGCGATCGGCGCGCACGATCAACACCAATTCGAGCAAGGCGACGGCGATTTGGCCGCCGTCCACCTCGAGGTAGTCGTCCTCGAATGCCCACTCCACCGATTCGAAGGTGAAGTCACCGTGTCCGATGGACGCGATCAAATCCCCTGCACCGTCGTTCTCGAACGGTCCCGATCCCCACGCGCCCACTGTCTACTCTTTTCCGATTGCCGTGTCAGCGCGCTTCGAGCGCGATCTTCGCTCCGAATCCTAGAAGAACTGTTCCGGTTATGCGCTCGAGTGCCTGTCGCACTCGGGGCTTCTCGAAGGTGCTACGCGCCCGCGAGAGAAGGACCACGTAGCCACTGAGCCACACGATGGTGATGGCTGCATGGATGAGCACCAGCAGCGCAAGCGATGGTCCCGTCGGCCATCCGGCCGGAACCAACTGAGGCAGCAGTCCGGTGTAGAAGACGGCGATCTTGGGGTTGAGCAGGTTGGTGGTAAAGCCCGTCTTCCATGTCCCGGCCTTCGGCGCGCGCGGGGCGTCGGCATTGTGTTGCATCCGTGAGGTCCGGCTCTCCCACAGTGCTCGCACACCGAGATAGATCAAGTAGGCAGCACCGGCGAGCTTGACCACGGTGTACGCCTCGGCCGACGCGGCCAGGATCGCCGAAAGCCCGAGGACAGTCAGCAGACCCCACACCAGAAGGCCCGAGACGATGCCGGCCGCTACCCGGAAACCGGCGGATCTGCCCGCGCCGAGAGCTGCCTGCGTCACGACGGCCATGTCCGGCCCCGGGACCAGAGTCAGTAGGGCGAGCACGGCTGTGGCGGCGAGCAGAGCGGTCAGCATGCAACAAGTATGAAGTCGGGGTGGGGAGCGAAGTCGGGCGGTGGTGTCGTGCCTGTGAACAAAGAGTGGCGCCGCGGTGTGAACTGCATGGACACGCCCGGAAACCGGCGTCTCGTGAGCACAGTTCGACAAAGTTATGCACACTGTGGGGAAACGGAACGATGCAGGTAGAAGGAATACCTCTGTTGTAATTCATCCTTTTGTCCACAGGTTATGCACAACTGGGAAGTGGATGTGAATGAAGTTATCCACACCTGTGTGTGCATCGGTGGAGAACTGTCCAACTCCATTGGATACCCGCGAGTAATAAATCCCAACCAGTGGGTTGACCCCGGGACGTTCGTCCTGTCCAATCGAGGGTTAGCGGTAGTCGTGCGATGCTCAGGGGGCGCTTGACGGATGCGGAGATTTGGGTTTGTCGGGATTGTGTTGGTCGTGCTCGCGCTTGTCGTGGGCGCAGTTGCGTATGCCGATCCGGCGCCTGAAAACCCACCCGGAGATTTGGCCGGTCAGACCGGTGCTCACATCAATCGCATCGAGCAATTGTCGCCCACTCGCAGTGCCGTGTTCGTCGAGTCGCCGGCCATGCGACGCGAGGTGCAAGTGCAAGTTCTGCATCCAGCGACCAGTGCAGGTTCGCGTCCGTCCTTCTACCTGCTCGACGGAGTAAGTGCCGGTTCGGAATCCGGGTACTCCGAGAGCACCTGGACCCAGAAGACCGACATCGAAACGTTTTTCGCCGACAAGAACGTCAACGTCGTTCTCCCCGTTGGCGGTACCGGCAGTTTCTACACCAACTGGAAGAACGACGATCCGAACCTCGGTGTGAACAAGTGGGAATCGTTTCTCGCTGAAGAGCTTCCGGCGTTGATCGATTCTGCGTTCTCCGGAAACGGGACGAATGTGGTCGGTGGGGTGTCCATGGGTGCGCTCGGCGCGGCCAACCTCATCACGCATCACCCGAAGCTCTACACCGGATTAGCCTCGTACAGCGGCTGTCTCGACAACTCCGAGTCGTCTTCGCAGGATTCCGTGCGGCTGACCGTGGCCAGTAAGGCAGGCGACGCCACCAACATGTGGGGCCCGGCATCGGATCCCGACTGGCAAAAGCACGACCCGTCCACCAACGCGGAAACGCTGCGTGGGAAGACGATCTACGTTTCTTCCGGCACGGGCGCGCCCGGAGAGTACGACAACGTCTTCACGCCGAGTGGACTGCAGACTGCCATCGAAGGCGGACCGCTCGAGGCGCTTGCCAACACGTGTACACAACTGTTCGAAGCGAGGTTGGGGGAGTTGTCGATTCCCGCAGTGTTCGCGTATCGAAACGACGGCACCCATTCATGGCCGTACTGGCAAGACGCGCTTCACGATTCCTGGCCGACAGTGAAGACCGCCCTGGGAATGTGAACTGGACTGCGAGCTGAGAACTACTCGGCCAGTGCCAGTTCGAGCAACTGGAGGGCGCCGTCACGGGTCTGCGCAGCCGCGATGAACCCCGCCTTGTGGCAGAACACCGAACCGTCGACGCCCGTCTCGGCAGCAAGGTCCGAGCCGTTCAGGCCGCGCCACGGCTCCGGCAACAGCTTTCGTGAACCGAACTTGGAGTCCGCAGGCTTGACCGTCTGAATCGACCAGCCGCCGTTGGTGTTCGGGAAGATGGTGAACAGAAGTTCCGGCTGGGCCGACGCGGCGCGGCCGTGGGGAACGAAGCGTTCCAGCACGACGAAGCGCGGATCCGACGCTTTCTCGTAGGTCTCGGTGAACTCGCGCTCGGCTGCCGCGTCGCCGGCGTACTTGGCGCGCAGGCGAATCAGGACCTGAGTTGCGAGAACCACGGCCAGCTCGAACTGGGTGTCGAACTCCTCGTCGGTGGACGAGATCGGGTTGAACAGGTCCAGTACCGAGGACAGATCAAAAGGCTTGGTGCCGTAGTCGTTGAGGGTGTAGATCTCCTGGCCGTTGTCGACGGCGTCGATGCCCTCGACCAGACGACTGTCGATTCGGCGAAAAACGGAGGCGTCGCCTTCACAGAACTGCAGGCCGTATTCCTGCCAGAGCAGACCGAAGGCGGAGTACAGGATGCCGTTGCTGCGCTCGCCGGCATCGCGCTGATGATGGTCGAAGCGACCCTCGGCCGGGTTGTAGCGACCGCCGACGTCGAGCACGATGTCCGCGCTGTCGAGGACGGACTCGTCACGGCTGCGAACGACGGTGGCGTCGGGGTGCAGCTGCTTGAGCAGCGATACGCCGAAGACGTCGTCTGCATGGAACTTGCCGTTATGGGTCGCGATGATCACCCGTCGAGACTAGGCAATCGAGCGGGGGGATGCCTATTCAGCCGACGGTGCGGATGCGATCGGTGGCAGGCGGCGAGACCGGGGACCCGGCTGCGAACAGGGCAGTCAAGGCGTCGAGGTCGTTGCCCGCGCCGGTCATCTGGGTGGAGTTCTTCAGTGCGGTGAAACCGTCCCCGCCCTCGGCGAGGAACTTGTTCACCACGACGCTGTAGACGCCGTCGGGGGCGATGTCCTGCCCGTTCAAGCGCATTTCCGAGATTCGCGAGCCCGGCGCTGCTCGCCGGTCCATGGCGTAGGTGAAGCCCGCGGACGGGGAGAGGATGCGCTCGGTAGCGGTGCCGTCGAGGTCGATCTGGAATTGCTGTTCGAGAGCGTCCTTCAACACCGCTCCTGTGACGGAGAGCACTTCGAGGCTGTTGCCGAACGGTTGAACACCGTAGGCCTGGCGGTAGGTGACCTGGCCGGAAGTGCCGAAGTCCAAGTCCTCGCGCATACCGCCCGGGTTCGTCAACGCGAGTTGAGCGCCTCGTGTCGATCCGGCCGCGAGTTGAGCGTCGGCGACCAGGTTGCCGAGTGTCGATTCACCGCTGGGGACGCGATCCCGTGTCAGATCGGCGGTGATGGTCCCCACCGGTCGCTGAGCGCTTTCCGACGCCTCCGACCAGGCCCGGTCGGCGAGAGCCTGAATATCGGGATCCGGCGAAATATCGTGTGTCACTATCTGATTGAAAGCGGACGTCTGATCGCGAACCACCTCGCGTGTGTTGCGGTCGATGGTGACGTCGGCGACGGACACGATCCGGCCGTGCGAAGCGCCCTGCATGACGACTCTGGGATTGCCTGCGGGATCAGGGAATTCGCAGTTGTACTGCTGGTGGCTGTCGGCGGTGAAGATGACGTCCACCTTCGGTGAGGCACGAAGAGCGATGTCGCGGGCCGGGCCGGACTCGACGTTGCAGTCGTTGGGCCCACCTTCGACGGCCGGTTCGTCCCCACGGTGCAGGAGAACGGTGATGGCTTTGACGCCGAAGAAGTCGAGGACATCGGCGGTGCGGTTGATCGCTTCGACCTCGTCGCCGAACTGCAGATCGGCGATCCCACCCGGTGTCACGATCTGCGACGTGTTGGCGGGGGAAATCGCGATGACTCCGAGCGGAATGCCGTCGACCATGTTCACGGTGAAGGGCAGCGTGGCCGGAGTGCCGTTGGTGTACGTCATGTTCGCGGCCATCAGTGGGAAGTTGGCGCCGCCGAAGGACGGACTGAACGTGCACGCGTCGACGGCGGAGCAACCGCCGGACTGCATACGACGGAACTCGGCGAGCCCTTTGTCCAGTTCGTGGTTGCCGATCGCGGAAGCGTCGATCTTCATCCGATTCAGCAGTTCGACCGTCGGTTCGTCGTTGAACATCGCCGATTCCAATGCCGACGATCCCCAGTTGTCACCGACCGAATACAGCAGCGAGTTGGTGGCTTGGCTGCGAAGTTGCGTCACGTATGCCGCGAGATACGCCGCGCCACCTGCGGGGGTGAGCGAGCCGTCGGCCTGCCTGATCTCGCTGCGAATGCCTTCCGGCGGGCGGAGGCTGCCGTGCAGATCGTTGAAGGCCAACAGACGTACCGACACCGTGTCCTGGGACTCGGCGGTGGCGACGGCACTCAGGGAGGTCGCGGAGGTGGCGAGAAGGGTCGTTGCGAGCACGGCACACGTTCGTGTCATGCGTCGCGTCATGCGTCGTGCTCCCTCACTCGGACCGGCCTCGAACCTCCCTGAGTGTGCCCGTCCGCCGAAACGAATTCCAGTCCTCGGCGTAACAGTTATGTATCGAGTGTCACGCGGTGACGCCGATGCCCGCAGCCTGCTTCGCGACGTCGGTGTTCGCGAAAGCGAGGAACGCGTCGTTCTCGTGTGGATCGCCGATGGTCATCCGGACGCCCTCGACGCCGTACTGACGGATCAGAATGCCCGCCTCGGTACTCGCCTCGGCGAAACCGGGGGAGAGCTCTCCGAGGGGGAGATAGACGAAGTTCGCCGACGACTCGGGGACGGTGTACCCGGCTTCGATCAGTGCACTGCGCACTCGCGTCCGCTCGGCGATGACGCCTTCGGTGCGGGCAAGCAGTTCGTCTGCTGCAGCCAGGGAAGCGATTGCGGCGGCCTGCGCGACAGCGCTCACGGTGAACGGGGTGTGCACCTTGCCGAGGGCCACGATGATCTCCGAATCCGCGACCGCGTAACCCACGCGAATTCCCGCGAGGCCATACGCCTTCGAGAAGGTGCGCAGAACAACCACGTTGGGGCGGCTGCGGAACAGTTCGATGCCGTCGGCGTCCGAGCGTGAGTATTCGAAGTACGCCTCGTCGAGTGCGACGACGACGTGCGCCGGGACCGCGTCGAGGAAGCTCTCGAGCTCTGCCTTCGACAGCGCGTTGCCGGTCGGGTTGTTGGGGTTGCACACGAAGATCAACCGCGTGCGATCCGTGATCGCGGCCAGCATCGCGTCGAGGTCGTGGCCGAAGTCCTCGGTCAGCGGAACCTTGACCGAGACGGCATGGCCGACCTGGGTGACCACGGGGTACGCCTCGAACGAACGCCACGCGTAGATGACCTCGTCACCCTGATCGCAGGTGATCTGCACGAGTTCCTGGCACAGCGTCACGGAGCCACAACCAGCGGCGACGTTGGCCGGTTCGACTTTCAGGAAGCTGGCCAGCGCCTCGATGAGTGCGACCGCGGCATTGTCCGGGTAGCGGTTGGCATTGGCGACCGCGTCGGCGACGGCGTCACGCACACCGGGCAACGGCCCTACGGTCGTTTCGTTGCTCGCCAGCTTGATCGCACCCGGAAAATTGCGTCCGGGAACGTAGGCGGGGATGGAGGCGAGGTCAGGGCGAATGTGTGCGGTCACGAGTCGATTATGCGCGCACCGATTTGGTGCGTAGCGGCCGTCTGCGTGTCAGAGTTAGAAGATGTCGGAAATCTTCCGGGCCACCGCGTATCTGCGCGGAGCCGAAGGGGAGGTCGCCACGGCTGTTCCGCTGACGGTGGTGGAGCCGGACGGCCCGACGCGGGGCGGGATCGTCGTCCTGCATGAAGCCCGCCAGTTCAGCCCGGCTCTGCTGAATCTGATGTGCGCACTCGCCGGCGAAGGGTGGGTGAGCGTCGCACCGCACCTGTTCCACCGCGAACCCGAACACATGCAGGGCGAGGTGTTCGGTGACAACCTCTTCGCCGACTTCGACGCGACCCTCGATTGGCTCGTCGGACGCGAAGTTCTCGCGGACACCGTCGGGGTGCTCGGATTCGACGACGCCGGGACCGCCGCGATGCTCGTGGCCACCAGCCGTCCCGTCGGTGCCGCGGTGAGCGTCGCCGCCCGGGGAATCGTCGAAGCCTTGTCGGTGGATGCTCAGGCACTCGTCGACGCGGCCACTTCCCTGCAGGCGCCGTGGCTGGCGCTGTACGGCGAGGACGATCCCAGCACGCCGCGTGAGCACGTGACTCTGCTCCGGGAAGCGACCGCCAAGGCCGACGTCGCGACACTGGTGGTCAGCTACGCCGGACTGGCTCACCGGGCGGACGAGCCGCCACAGCTGTCCGAGGACGCCGACCTCGACGACCCTGGCTCGGCCTCGATCGTCGAAGCTCAGACCCGGATCTTCGACTGGTTCGACAGCCACCTGCGGTAAGCCGACAAATCAGGGCGCTGACCACGCGTTTTGCCTTTGGTGGCGAAGGGTGTGTAATCTTTCGATCCGGCGGTCCGAAAGGATCGGAACCCCCAGGGAGGCGTGCCAGAGCGGCCGAATGGGACTCACTGCTAATGAGTTGTCCCTTTTACGAGGGACCGGAGGTTCAAATCCTCTCGCCTCCGCCAAGCCGGTGATTTTGACCGGCGGGTTAGAAATGATAGAAAGTACGACGGTAAGACACGCAAGACCAGCAAGACAACAGAACATGCGCCCGTAGCTCAACGGATAGAGCACTTGACTACGGATCAAGAGGTTAGGGGTTCGAATCCCTTCGGGCGCACAACAGGAAGCCCCTCACCAGCAGAGATGCCAGTGAGGGGCTTTCTTGTGTCTCGTTACTAAGTCACTGCGACACGTAATCGACACGAATTAGTCAGGCATGACCACCTCGACGAGTGGCTGACTCTTGTGCCGTGAACCACTCCTCCACCTCGCTACGTCGGTACAGGACTCGCTTACCGACCTTGAATGACGCCGGCCCACTGTCGATCGTGCGCCAGTAGCGGAGGGTATCCGGGGCAATGTGGATCCACTCGGCTACCTCTCGCAGGGTCATGAACTCGGTGGTCTGGTTCTCGGTCATAGCGTCCTTTCATTGGGGGTTGAGTGAGTTAAGGGTGTGTGGTTCTTGGGTGTGCTGTTTCGCCTGGGTGAGTGAGTTGGTCAGTGGGTTGTACTAATACCCACTGACCCACTGACTCAGTACTGGGTCTAACTCAGTGCTGACCCACTCGTGACCCACTGACTCGGTGGGGTGGATGTGGGGGTTCCGGTCCGATTGGTCTGGTATGTATTGCTGATGAATCGGACTGTCTCGGGTGTGTTGGTGTGTGGTGTTGCGGTGCTGGCTCTCGTTGGTTGCGGCAAGGGGGAGACGACGAGGGAAGGCATGGCGTCCTCCACAACCGTCCTGGTGCCCACTACCACCACGACCATGGGCCCAGTGACAACAACGCCGTACACGGTCCCCGACTACTGGACGCGAGTGAATGGACCTCGCTACATCACAGTGGTGGTCCCGATGCGGTATCCGGCCGCGCAAATGACCCGGGTCATGCAGGACGTAGTGGACATGCACTCAGGCGAGTCAGGCGGGTGGCATGTCGACATCCAATGTGGATCGTCCGCTGAGGACACCGGGGGCGTGACCTTGGGTACATCCTCTTTTGCGTTGGACAATCTGGGACTTGCTCAGACGGGCCTTTCGAGCAAGTTCCAAGCTGCGACCATCATCCGAGACGGCGCGCAGTGCTAGGTGCCGGCGTGTCGTCCGAGTTGGTTGAGTAGGTCGGTGAGGTCGGGGGCCGAGGCGGCTTTCTCGATGTAGTGCTTGCGGGTGACTGCGGTGCCTGAGTGGCCGAGCTGGCTTGCTGCGTCCTCGGTGGTGGCTTCTCTGTCGATGAGTGTGGCGACGGTCTTGCGGAAGCTGTGGGGGGTGACCCATGCGAATTGTTCGCCGCGGGCGTCGCGCCATTGTCTGCGGACGTTGTGGGGGTCTCGGAGTGTTCCGGCTGCGGAGGGGAATACGAGGTCGTCTGCGGTGGGTGTGGCGTTGAGGTAGAGGCGCATGAGGGTGTCTCGGGCGAAGGCTGGGAGTTTGACGGTGCGGTATCCGGCGTCTGTCTTGGGGTGTGACTGCCGGATGAGTCCTCCGCCGTCTGCGGCTTTGCCGGGTAGGCGTACGACTGTGCCTGAGATGGTGACGGTGGCAGGGTTGGTGGTGAGGTCTACGTCGGATTCCCAGCGGATCGCGAGGACTTCACCGATGCGTGCGCCGGTACCGAGTAGCACGTCGACGAAGTCGAGTAGGCCTTTGGTTCGGGGGCGGCCGGTGTGTTGTTTGTCGGGGTCGTCGTTGCCGGTTTCCCAGAGTTGGACTCGGCGGCGGAGTGTGGCGAGTTCGTCGAGTGTGAGTGCTCGGACATTTTTTTTGGTGCCTTTGATGCGGGCGACTTCTCGGACGGGGTTGGTGTCGAGTGCGTCGTGGCGTACGGCGAGGCCGAGCATTTGGCTGAGGATGGTTTTGATGCGTCGTGCTTTGGCTGGGTGTTCTGCGCTGACGCGTTTGATGAATCTGTCGAGGCGGGATGTGGTGGCTTCGCGGAGGGTGACGCCGGCGATTCCGGTGTGCGGTGCGCAGATGGTCTTCTCGACGTCGGTTCGGTATTGGGCGAGGGTTTGGGGGAGGACTTCGCCGCCGGCTTCGATTTCGGCTAGCCAGAGCGTGCTGAGTGTGGCGATGTCGGTGGCTGGTGTGATGTCGGATTGGTTGGATTGTGCGCGCTCGTGGAGTGCTGCGCGTAGGCGTGTTTCGGCTTGGGCGCCGCTTGTTCCGAATGCTTGTACGGTGCGGGTTTCGCCGTCTTGGTCGCGGTAGCGTGCCCAGGCACGGAATCGGCCGGGAGTGACCTGCTTAGACGAGATCTTTCCCCATTGCCCGATGGCGATTCGTTGTCTAGACATCGGTGTCATCCTTCGGTTCGTTGATGGTGAAGCCGGCCTTGCGCAGCACGTCGAGGTTGACGTTTGTCAGTAGGTCCGGCGCGATTGCATTGAGAAGCATCCGAAAAGCGAGATTCGCATTCTGGGTGTCATCGCCCGAGCTGATGTTCTCAAGCTCCTCGTCGGTGACCAACTGGTTTTGGCGGACGCCATATTTCATGTCTCGTATCAGTGAGATGTGGTAGTTGGGGTCAGTGGGCTCAGGGGCGTCAGCGGGATCGAGTGTGGGCGTCTCTCCTGTGAACCACTGCAAGGCTTCCCATGCGTTCTGCTTCTTGTTCGGAAGGATCTGAACTTCGCCATCCGGGATGCCGGGGAAAAGTAGCTCAACCGGCGGAACGTCGAGTGCAGCCGCGAGGATTATCAGCTCATGCAGCGTGAGCGACTTCCGTTTGTGCGCTTCAAGATTCGCGAGTGTGGTGCGGAGAGTTGGGTAGCCGAGTTCAGTGCATTTGTCAGCTAGTTGTTGATAGCTGAGACCACGCTTTTTGCGGTAGCTGCTGATCTGCGCGACGACTGATTTGGTCAGCGCCTCGGGCCAACCTTCCGAACTCGTTGTCATGAAATATGACGATATCAGATTCAATGTCCATGAATCTACTTGCGCGTGAATCACAATCGTGGCATCATCATCCATGTCAGAAATCATGACTGAATGAGTAGAAATATGAACGGAGGAATCGTGACCACGAAATCTGCATCGAGGCGCATCGCATCCGGGGACGTGATGGTGAAGTCTCCCGACGACCGCGCTTCGTTGGCCAAGCCGCCCGAGCTGGCGGAATACCTCGGTAAGACGGTT
Organism: Rhodococcus sp. DN22; assembly: GCF_036669995.1. NCBI lineage: Bacteria > Bacillati > Actinomycetota > Actinomycetes > Mycobacteriales > Nocardiaceae > Rhodococcus > Rhodococcus sp. DN22. The sequence continues at coordinate 341,688 of NZ_CP133326.1, forward strand.
CAAGGTCTTGCTGTTTGGCGCATGAATGGCATTGGGCCGAAGTTCATCAAGTTCGAGAACGGGAGTGTCCGCTACCGCTGGAGCGATGTCGATGCCTGGCTCGCCGCTCAGGAAGTCGGCGGGAGTGCTGCATGATCCGTGCCCGCAAAAACAAGAAAGCCCCCGCCGTGAATCCCGTAGTTAGAGCTACGAGCGGCGAGGGCTCCCGAACCAACCCCACTCAAGAGGAGATCCAGATGTCTCACGATAACGCATCCGATGTCGACAGTGCACCCGACGTGTTGAGCGAGTACGAGCGGATGGAATTGGATTTCGCTGCGCTGGCCGCAGACAGGGGCCTGACGCCCGAGAGTGCGCTGTGGAAGCTCGAACGTCGCGCCTTCTACTTCAACGCGATCGAATCCCTGCTGGAGCCGGTGGAGCTTCTGGCTGGTGGCCGGCCAACATGGGCTGATCCCGACTGCGACATCGTGTCTCAGCACGGTGCTCACCACGTCGTGGCATCCCGCGCCTGGGCTACGCGCCTGGATCTGCATCCCGGCACAATTATGGATGGTTACCGACTCTCTGCGCGGGCCGAGGTGCAGCTGATGCAGCAGGCAAACGAAGTGGAACCGTTCGTGTTGATGCGCAGGAAAGCTGAGCAGAACAGCGGCGAGAAGCCGACCACAGTTAAAGGCTCCGAGACCCGCTTCACCCTGAGTGAGGCTGCCGAGTTGGCGCACCTGCTGCTGCTTGTCATCGACCTTGCTCGCGGCACGTCTGATGATTCGGCGGTGGCGTGATGTCTCCTACCTACTCCGATCTCGATGGCTTCTACTCGGACCCCGCTGGTTTCGGTCGCATTCGACAGTTGCCGGCAGCTCGTCAGCCGGACGGCGATATCTACGAGGATCATTGCCGACCAGTCTTGTTGGCGCAGTGCGACTTCGAGCAGCCGAACAAATCGGTTGGCGTTCGCACTTCAGTTCACAGGTGGACCGATACCGACGTCGTTCAGCGGTACGTGAGCATCGACGGAGTGAACATCCGAGGCGGCGTTGTCACTGATCCCTTCCTGCTGACACCGGAGGCCGCGATCCAGCTTGCAGCGGACCTGACGACTGCGGCGTTCGCATTGATCAACGACGCGGGACGGGGTGCGTGATGACATCGGCTGTGAAGGTTGAGCCGAGCGCTCGGGTTCATTCGAGGGTGCATCCGATCGGTGTGCAAACCCCGTCTTCGGAAGTGATGTTGATCGGTTCACTGCTGTACTCGAATCCTTCCGACCGTCTCTCTGTTGTCACGTTCGTCACCGACGATGATCTCGAAAACCCTTACCATCGAACGGTTTTCGGATTGATCCGGGAACGCGCTCGGGGCACTCGGGAAGTTGATGCGGCTCTGCTCGCGGATGATCTGATGCGCGGCGGGAAGTTGGCCGGCGAGCACGGTATGCGTTTGTCGAAGTGCCTGACGGATGCTGCGACATCTGCTGCTGCTGGCGAGGCGGTCATGTCCTACGCAGCGGCCGTGGTGGGCGAGTCGTACCGACGACGGTACGAACAGCTCGGCACCGCTCTGACGGAGCTGAGTTCATCTCTGCCTGAGCATGAATTGCTGGGCTATCTGGTGCGCGCTGGCAGCGAATGCCGCGAGCACTCGAAGCGACTGACTTCCCTACGCGAAGCCTCTGGAGCTGCCGCGTGAACATCCCATCTTTCAGGAGGCAGATATGCCCAACAGGTACGGCGAGGAAGCGGACGATCCACCGCCGACGACTCGCCCTCACCATCCCGATTGCCGCCGCGGGTGGCTCGGAACAGACACCGATGGACACCCGATTCCGTGTCTTCAATGCAAGCCCCATCTCACAAACCTCAGGAGAAATCTCTATGGATGACAACGAATCTGGACGCAGCGACTTGGCTGCCCTCGTCTCCGGCATCGAGCGGGATGACACCACAGGTGTGAAGACAATGCTCGGTGGTCTATCGCCGGAAGAGTTGACGCGCTTGGACTTGGCCGCTGCGACATCCCAAGGCGAATGCCTCGACGCCTTTCTCAAGCATCTGAACACCCATCAGACGGTCGAGATTCTGATCGGCCTCGAACGCGCTGAGCGCTTCGCCCGCTCGCAGGGAGGGAACTGACATGGCTTACAAGGATCTCGACACCTTCTTCGACCCGGACCTGCATCTCCCGATCAAGGGCAACTGGTACACGGTGCCGGCGCCTGGCGCCGAGGACTGCCTTGCGCTGCGAGACCGCCTCGTACTAGAGGGAATCCCGCCAAACGAGCAGGTCGAAGACGCGCTGATAATCCTTGGTGCCGAGCGTGATGAGGAATCCGGCGAACTCGAACTCGCTGGCGTTGTCGCTGAGATGGTTGCTGACAACATCACGTGGCCGATGATCTTGCATGCTGGCCGCACCGCGCAGCTCCACTTCGGCTTCTCCGCCGACATGGCCGAAGCCCACTGGCACCTGGCTCAGCTCGGGAAGCTGGTGGATCTGGAGTGGATCGCTGAAAAGTTCGCTGCCAAGCCCGAGAAGAAGCCGAAGCAGAAGGCAAAGTCAGGTAAGCGAGGTGGTCGGTAATGCCACTGAACGTAGGTGAGTTGGTTGCCCATCTGACACTCGACGACTCTCGGTTCATTCAGGGCACTCGCAACGCTGGGCAGCAGACGGACCGACTCGAATCGTTGGTACAGCAAGCGGCGCGCAGAATCGAGCAGCACTTTCAGCAGAGCGCGCAAGGTGTTGATCGGCTCAGTACCTCCACGTCCGGCGCCCAGCAGGACATGGGCAGGCTCGGCACCGCCGCCGGCAATGCAGCTCGGGATGCTTCGCGTGTCGGACAGAGCGCGCAGGATGTGAACCGACTCGGCAACGCTGCCCGCGGTGCCGCTACCGATGTAGACCGCATCAGCACATCCGCCTCGCAAGCCAGCAGGCAGGTAGATCAGCTCAGCGGTGACCTCGACGGCGCCGCGTCAGGTGCGTCGAATGCTGGCGGGAACATGGGTGGGAACTTCCTCTCTGGCTTCACAGACAAGATCGGAAAGCTGTCGTCGTCGACAGGTCCGATCGCTGGCGCGCTGCTCGGAGTCGGAGTCATCGGCCTCAGCGTCGGCGCTGCCCTCGCCGCCGCAATTAACGACGGCATGCAGCAAGAAGCCAACCTCGACCTATTCCAAGCCCGTACGAAGACGACGGAGGCGCAGGCACGGAAGTTCGGGCTCGCAGCAGGTGAAGCGTATTCGGACGCATTCGGTGAGTCGGTCGAGGCGAACCTCTCGACACTCACCCTGGCGTTGCAGTCGAATGTCATCGATCCCGGTGCCACACAGCAGGACGCCGAGAAAGTCATTGCCAGCTTGGACACCATCTCCACCGCTCTCGACGGGGAGGTCTCGCAATCAGTCCTGGCTGTCTCGTCGCTGATGTCCACAGGTCTTGCGGCGAGCGCGCAAGAAGCGTCCGACATGATCGCCAATGCTGTCGGCGGCAGCGCCAACAAGCAGGGCGATCTTCTCGAAACGATCAGTGAGTACTCGGCCGGTTGGAAGAACGCCGGCATTTCAGCCGAGATGGCCCTCGCACTGATCGAGCAATCGACGGACAACGGCGCGGACAACTCGGACCGGGCCGGTGACTCGCTACGTGAGTTTGGCCGTCGCATCACTGAAGAGGGCGACACGATCGTCACGGCCCTCGACGACATCGGCCTGAACGGCGCCGAAATGTACGAGGTGTTCAAGAAGGGTGGACCTGAAGCGGACGCCGCTTTCGACCAGGCCTTCGACAAGATCAGCGCAATCGAGGATCCGGTGAAGCGAAACGCTGCGGCGATGGCGTTGCTTGGTGACACGTCCGGTGACTTCATTGGCGCTCTGTCTCAGTGGGATCCGTCGAAGGCTCTTGCTGACTTCGGCGAGTTCGAAGGTGCCGCCGGGAAGCTGGCAAATCAAATCGGCGGTAACACGGCAACGTCCGTCAAGGGTGCGATGAACTCCATCTCAACGGTGGCTGACGGATTCAAAGCTGCTCTCGCGCAAGCTTTCGGACCGCAGATCAAAGAGTGGGCCGACAACATCTCGAACAACCGCGTCGGAGTAATCCAGTTCTTTCAAGACACAGGCAACGCTGCATTCGAACTCGGAATCTCGGTGCTGAACTTCGTGGCATCCGGCCTCGACGGACTCGGCAAGTTCGCGAAGTCCGCATCCGAGACCGGCGCATCGTTCCTGGAGATGGGCGCGAACATCCTCTCGGTCGGTGAGTCCATTCCTGGCTTCGGTCAAATTCTCGGTATCGCGACGGGTGGCGCGGCGGACAAGCTTCGTGACCTCGCGGAAAAGACTCGCGAAGGTGGGGCAAGTGTCGAGGGTGTTCTCACTGGCGCTGCAAGCACCATCCGGGAGGACTTGATTCCCGCTCTCGGGGAAGCGCAGGGACGAGCGAACACGTGGATCGACGGCATGAAGTTGTCGGCGGCATTCAATGACCAGTCGGCGAAGGTCACCAAATCCATTGGTGAAATCGGTGTCGCTGTCGATGGCTCGGTCATCAAGATCGAGAACTGGAACGGCGCGATCGACAGGGCTAACCCACTGCAAGCAGAGATGGAGACCCGACTGCGCGGACTGTCTGGTCAGTTCCGGGACCAGATCAAGACCGGACTCGAAGCAGGCAACACGGTCGAGAATCTGACGAGACAGTACGCCGGCAACCGCGACGCACTGATCCAGCAGCTCACGGCCACACTCGGCAGCAATGAGGCCGCAGTGAAGTACCTGAACACTCTCGGGCTCACCCCCGAGTTCGTATCCACTGAGGTCCGCACCGAGGGCATGCCTGAAGCGAAGTCCGACTTCGATGTTTTGAGAGGGAAGGTTCTCGATGTCCCGGACGCGAAGACCATCCATACGCAGGCACTGACGAAAGACTCAATTGACTCCCTTCGAGCGCTCGAAGGCGTGAAGGTAGAGGTGCTGAAGGACGGCACGGTGATCGTCTCCGCTGAAACAGAGGAGGCGCAACGCAACCTTCAGGCATGGATGTCACAACCACGTTCGATGACGGTCACCGTGAACCCAGTCGTCAGCCAACAGTTCTCAGGCGCTGGACTGAGCCCGAACTTCGGGCAGCCATCTAGCGGTAACTCCAATGGCGTGGCGCAACTACCTTCTGGTGTACGACAGCGGGCGAACGGCGGCATAGACGAGCCTGGACAGGCGAAGATACGGAACGGCTACGGGCGTGGGATCTACCAATGGGCGGAAGCTGAAACAGGTTGGGAGGCTTTCATTCCCGGCGCTCCCTCTAAGCGTCCTCGGGCTGAACAGATCCTCGCTGAGACTGCTCGCCGGTTCGGTATGGGCGTTGTCCGGTTCGATGATGTGAAGCCCATGGCTGACGGTGGTGTTGTTGAAAGCCTCGAAGGTATTGCTGCACGCAAGTTCCCGGATCTGTTGCAGAACGGGCATGCGTTCTCCTCGTACCGCTCGGATGGGTCCACGTCGTACCACAACAGTGGTCAGGCAGCGGACTTCTCCAACGGATCAGGGAACACGGATGAGCAGTTGGCGATGGCGAATTACATGGCCGACAACTATCAGAAGCAGTTGGCTGAACTGATCTACATCGATCCGAGGTTCGGTAGGTGCATCAAGGATGGTGAGTTCGTTCCGGACTCGTTCTATGCGGGTGCGGGTGATCACACCAACCATGTGCACGTCGCGGCTAAGGAGCCGTTGGGTGAACCTGCCGGTAGCGCTCAAGCCGCGGCTCCTGCTGCTCCGGATACTCGGACGGAGCGGGAGAAGATCGCCGATCAGGTGATCGCGGAAGGTAAGCGCCGCGGCATCAGCGATAAGGGCATCAAGGCCGCAGTCATGACCGCCCTCGCTGAAACCGATTTGCAGAACCTCGACTACGGCATGGATGGCGATAACGCCGGCATCATGCAGCAACGCGATAACGGTGGTTGGGGCACGTTGGAGGACCGGAAGGATCCGACTCGTGCGGCGGGCATGTTTTACGACAAGCTCGACGACTTCGACTACAACAGCATGACGGAAGCGCAGGCGGCGCAGAAGGTGCAGCAGTCGGGCACTGCGGATGGTTCGAATTATGCGGTGAAGGCTGCTGAGGCGGACGAGATCATCGCGGCGTCGAATGCTCGCGGTAACGGCAGTCAGATGACTGTTGGGACGACGGATTCGGGTGCTGCGTTGGCGACTGATGGGCAGCGGGTGTTTGTCACCAACTGGCCCGGTACATCGTCATCGTCGTATTCGGCGCCTGAGTCGGCTCCGTCGTCGGCGCCTGCTGGTGGTACCTCGGATGCTGCTGGGAAGGATCCGAACCTGATCTGGAAAGGCGCGGTCCGAGTCTTCGAGAACGGCGGCATCCGGGGACTACCTGAACAGGCTGGCATCTACCCGGACGGCGCCGACCTCGTACGGTTCGCCGAGCCAGGCACAGGCGGTGAGGGCTACATCCCACTGCATCCTGCCAAGCGTCGGCAGTCCCTTGCGGTCACGAAGAAGATCGTCAACGGCTTTGGATTCGACCTCGTCCCCTTCGAAGAGGGAGGAATCCACGGCGGCCTAGGCGGCTTCGGTGGCTACGTCGGAGAAGCCCCCGGACTGAAGATACCCACCACCGCCAACGGGCGCAGAGCAGCCGCATACAACGCTGCGGCATTCGGTGTTGGTGCGGCATTCGCGCTCGCGTCGGGGTTCGATGCGGACGGGAAGTTCACCGGACAATTCGACACAGGCGCCAACAGTTCCGCTCAGCTGGAGAAAGGGTTCGGGCAAGTCACCGACGAACTCGCACCAATCCTCGAAGCAATTCTGTTGGCGATCAAGAACCGCGAGCCGATCCGCGCAAGCGTCAACGTCGACAACGGAACTGGGATGGCGAACATCGCAATCATGAAGGGCGGACTCTGATGCCCGAAACATTCACCACCACAACAACACTCAACTAGGAGAACCAAATCATGACTGAACAGACACCCGATCCTCGACAGGCGCGATGGAACGAAGAGCACGCATCGGCTCAGTCCCGAGGAAACATCGTCGGCGGCAAGAACATCTACGCCCGCCACTACGACGAAACCACCGGCCTCTACCAACTCGGAGGGGGATCGACACTCTCACCCGAGGGCATCTACACCGACGTTGACGGCAACGTGCGCGGTGGCCGCTACCGAGTCCGACTCGACGGAGCCCTCGCCCCGATGGTCCCACCGCAGGACGGCGCCAACCCGCAGCCCTTGCCGCCTCTCGTTCCGCTCGGACCCGGCTGGCCCACCCCGCCCGAGGGCTTCGACTGGCCCAACCTCTCCAACCCCAACTGCATCTACGACATCAACTACTGAGGAGAACCAACATCATGAGCACACTCCAGGAATTGCAGACCAAGGCTCGCGAGCTGAAGCAGGCCCGAGAGGCGCGACTCGCTGTCTACCGTGACAACGCCAACAAGGACGTTTCGATGACGCCGAGCGAGCGGGCCGAGTACATCGCGCACTGGCGTCAGGCACTCACCAAGCAGTACGCACCTCAGTTCGCTGCCATCAAGGCGGAGGTCGAGACGTACGCCGAGCGCACGAAGGCTCAGGCAGCTAAGGCCCGCCCTCAGTTCGACGCTGAATCACCGACCGCACTCGTCCGTACCGAACAGGCATGGCGCAACGTCGTTCTCCCACAGTTGGAGAAGGGACGATCGCTTCGAGCGGCACTGCGCAACGCCGACGCTGACGCTGTACTCGGCGCCGAACGCTTCGCCCCCGCATGGCTACAAGCGAACAGCGCCGGCCCCACCGGCCTCGCTGGCACCGACCTTGCAGTCAAGAACGGACGGATGACAGCCAACGATCGGGAGACCGACACGACCGCTGTCACCAAGGCGATCACTGCGCGGTTCATCGAACTCGCGGACCCGGAAGGTGCAGCGGCGCTTGCTTCGGCGAGCACCCTCGACGCCGTACTGCCGGCATTCAATCGGTTCGTCGACCATCTCGACACCGGTGCTGGTAATCCTCTCGCAGCTTCGGTCGGGTTGCACTACGCGATGAACCAGGATGCGGGCTCCGATGATTCCGAACCTGCCGACGACGCAGCCTGATGGCGAACAGGTTTTACGGGTCCATCCCGGACCCTGATCCTGCCGAGAGTCGCCCGTCAAGAGTGGGCAACTTCGCCGAGTGGGAGGCCGGCAAGCGAGAACGGAATCTCGCCGAAGGCGCGAAGACGGACAACCCCGCTCGACCCATCAAGCACTACATCTACGAGCTCGACTACTTCGACAACTGACACCCCAGGAGAACATCATGAGTAAGAACATCGAGATCCACACGCAGACTGACCCCGAAGACACCTTCGTCGACATCCCCGGCACGAGCGGCGCTTTCTCGGGCAAGCCGAAGCAGGCACGCATCTTCGGCCAGGCTGACGCCATTCAGCCGGGGTCGATCACTGACCGGGAAGCGCCTGTCTACGACGAGGACATGACCCCTGAGAAGGCCGTCGAGCACGTGCGTTCGAATCCGAGCCGAGCCTTCACGATCTTCAACACCTCCGGCGACGTAGCCTGACCCACCCCTGCGGCCCAGCCTTCACCGGCTGGGCCGCTCGGAAGGACACCCATGACAGACACTCTTGAACCCATCAGCCAAGGCCCCGCACGCGGGTACAGCTGGGCGCCCTTCGTGGCCGCGAACTTCGTAGCGAAGAAGCATGGAGCCTATTCCCCGCGCACCATCACGCCGCTGGCAGCCGAAATCGCCAATGCGGTATGCGAGGCGCGCCCAGACCTTCAGAAGCCTGAGATGCAGCCTGCCGTCCTCGCCTACGCCCGCACCGAGGCGCAACTCGAAGTGCTCACCGCTTACGTCGACCTCCACGGAGCGATCGACGAGAACACCGGCGAACCATCCGGCGCAGAAAAGTACCGCCTCCGCATCGACACCCAGGCAGCGAACCACCGATCACGACTCGGACTCGACCCACTGAGCGCAGCGAAACTGGGCAAAGACATCGCCTCCACGAAACTCGACATCACGACGATGTTCACCCAACTCCAGGCGGAACTCGACAAGGCGAACGGAACCACACCATGACCCTCAACGCCACCGCCCTCGCAGGCTCCCTTGCTAGCCCCACAGAGTTCGCCAAACGTCTTGTAGGACAAGAGCTTTGGGAACACCAACGTGAACTGGCCGAATGCCCCGCCCGCTACCGCGTCGTGTGCGCGGGCCGACAGGTAGGCAAGTCACGAGGCACCGCGATCATTGCCCTTCACCGCGCTTACACCAAACCCGGATCGCTCGTCCTGCTCATTTCGGCCGGCGAAGTGGCATCCGTCCGACTGCTCGAAGAGTGCGCTTCCCTCGCACTCAGTTCGCCGATGCTTGCGGGTGCGGTACTGGATGACAGCAAGACGCAACTGGTGCTCTCGAATGGCTCTCGCATCATCTCAGTGCCCGCGTCCGCCAAGCAGATCCGAGGCTGGGCAGTGGACTTGCTCATCGTCGACGAAGCGGCCTTCGTCGACACTGAAATCTGGCGAGCGGCAGAACCCTCGATCATCGCCCGCCCCGGCTCCAAGGTGATCCTGCTGTCCTCGCCATGGGGCAACTACGAACACTTCTTCCGCCGCCTGTGGAAGCAGGGAACCGACGCACCCACGCTCGATGTCACATCGTTTCACTGGCCATCGTCGCGCTCGCCATACATCAGCCAAGACGACCTCGACAAGATCCAGGCCCGAGAGCCCGCTCACTACTTCAACCGCGAATACCTTGCCGAGTGGACTGACGACACCGGCGCCTACTTCACGACCGCCGAGCTGGACAACGCGGTCGCGGACTACGAGTTCGCGCCGCTCGAACGCGACAACGGCCAAACAGTCGCAGGTGGGCTGGACTGGGGATTCAGCAACGACGCCAACGCCGTCGTTTTCCTCGCAGCACAAGCAGACATGGAGCTGAACACCCTCGCTGGCAGGTACTCGCAACGCACTGTGAAGCCGGTCTACTACATTCCGCACCTCGAACAGCACAATCGAATGCAGTTCTCCGACTTCATCGACCGACTCGACGAGCTCTCACAGATGTTCGACATCTACCGCTACATCAGTGAGACCAACGGAATCGGTATCGCACCGACCCAGATGCTCAGCAGCCGCATGGCCGACAACCATGGCAACGGCCGGATGCGGACCATGGTCAGGGGCGTCACCACCGACAACCGACGCAAGGCAGACGCATACGGACGCCTCAAAGTGCTCCTGCAACAGGGGCGGCTCGTGCTGCCCAAACATCCCGACCTGCTCCGCCAGCTTCACAGCCTCGAATACGAGCAGACCACCACAGGGCAAATGCGAATCAGCGTCCCAGAGACCGCCGGCCACGATGACCTCGCAGACGCGCTCATGCAAGCAGCGGCCGGGATCTTCATCAACCCCTCGCGTGCTTGGACATGGCAAGACGGCACCGGATCCGGCGAAATCCTGACCACCCTAGGCGGAACGAAGATCCACAAGAATCCACGGGCACATAGCAGCGTCTGGCTACTGGGAGGAAAACCAGAATGACGAATCCGAACAAGACCAAAGGCGACCGAGCAGAACGAGCAGTGCGTGACTTCCTCCGCACCAACGGCTTCCCCCACACAGAACGAACCCGCGCCGGCTACACCAGGGACGCTGGCGACCTACACCCCGCGCCCGGACTCACCATCCAAGTCAAAGACCGCGCCGCCTACGCCTGGCCTGAATGGCTCCGACAACTGGCCGAGCAGAAGGACGAAGCCCGAGCCGATCACGCGCTCCTCGTCCTCAAACGCCGCGGACTCGGCAACCCCGGGCAATGGCTCGCAGTCATGCCCCTCGAACAGATGACACAACTACTCCGCGCAGCCGGATACGGACACGAAAACGAAGGCGGTACAGAATGACTCATTCCACCGAACGCGGAAGGCCCCCCGCACACGAGGAGCCTTCACCGGGAATCAACCGACGCCAATCCGTTGCATCCATCAACGATTCTAGCGCAGGCAACCCCGAAATGCCCGGCCACGAAGACCCCTACACGGACCTACCACACCCCGCCGACACCCTCGACGAGCCCGAGCGACCGCACCGGATCCCACTCCGCAAACGCCTACTCCGACTCTCCGACCTCGCCACCCTCCCCGCAGTCGAACCACTCGTCGACGGAATCATCTACCGCGACACCCTCGCCCAACTCGCCGGCGCCCCTGGCTCCTACAAATCCTTCGCGACAGTCGGTCTCAGTGTCGCCGTCGCAGCGGGTGAAAATTGGGAAGGACACCGAGTTCCCCGAGCGGGCAAAGTTGTCTACGTCGCAGCAGAAGGCGCAACAGGTCTCCGCGCACGCATCCTCGCCTACTGCGAACTCAGCCGCATCAACCCCGAGGTCCTCGAAGGGCGCCTATTCATCCTTCCCTGCCCTATCCAATTGGGTGAGTTCGTCGACGTGGCCGAAGCGATCGAACTCGTGCAAGAGGTCGGAGCTGACCTACTCGTCCTCGACACCCGCGCACGCTGCACAGTCGGCCTCGAAGAGAACTCCGCCACTGAACAAGGCAAGGCCATCCACTCACTCGAAACCATCCAAGCCGCCGCGCACTGCGCAGTCCTCAGCGTCCACCACAGCGCCCGATCCGGCAACGCAGGCCGAGGTAGCAACTCATGGGACGGAGCCGTCTGGTCCGACCTCCGCCTCGAAGGAGGCGACCTCATGGCCAAACTCCACATCGAAAAGCACAAAGACGTCCCCGCAGGCATGGACTACCACTACCGACTCATCCCGCACACCGTCTCACCAGCCCTAATGGCAGGCGTGGACGAGCAACAGCGTCAAACGCTGGTTCTCGTACAGGCCGACAGTATGTCCGCAAATGGGGTGCGGACAAACCTCCTCGCCGCCGACAAGAACGCCACCCAACTTCTGAACATACTGCGAACAAACCTCACCCATGACGGCCTATCCGGATCCGCGATCCAAGCCCTCGCCAGCGACGCAGGCATGGGTCGCACCGCCTACTACAACGCGATAAAGACACTGGTAGAACGCAACACCGTGAAGAACATCGGTACCGAGAAGCGCACACATTACGTACTCACCTCAGTTGCCGCAGCACCACCGCAAGCTGCCTAGTCCACGTATGTACGAACTATGTACGCACTATGTCCGGACTCCCGCCGTATGTCCGTCCGCTCTCTCTTCTCTATAGAGAGCGGACGTACGGACATAACCAAACAACAGGACACACACTCATGACCACCACATGCCAACACCACTGGCAATACGCACACCACGGAACCCTCCACTGCTGCGACTGCAACACACCAATCCATGCAGATACTTGCGCCGATGCAACTAATCCCAATAGCGCCAACACCTTGGAAAACCATGCAGACAGATGAATGAATATGCGCGCTCGGTGCCTTGTCGTTCTCGGCCGGCTGGTCTGTTGAAACGATGCGCACGAGTTCTGACTTGCGACACGATTACGACACGAATTCAAGATCATCCAACAGAACGTGACGGCATGACTTTGAGTCGGTATCTCAGTCTTGATGCAGCTCAGCGAGTGCAGTCGAATGGCATCGAATCAGTCGCAATTAGTCCGCTTGCTAACAAGAGGTTAGGGGTTCGAATCCCTTCGGGCGCACAAGTAAGAAGGTCACAGACTCCGGTCTGTGACCTTCTTTTTGTTGTGGTGCATTCGCAATTTTTGAATGTGTGTGACGTCACCTCGGCGAATTTCGGTCGGTGACCCTCGCGATCGTAGGAACCAACAACCGATCCCCGCGACCTATGCTTTCTCCGGAGCAGCCGCGCAAACCGAGGAGAACCCGTTGGAGACCGTCGACAGTCGGACGCTCCCGGTCTACTCGGCCGGGGCGGTCGAGGTGCCCTTTGTCATCGCGGGCATGGACGAACTTGTCTCCCGCGAGACCCGGTGGGAGGCGCACTCGCACCCGACCCACGAATTGTTGTGGAACGAGCGAGGAGCGTCGAGCGCCACGGTGGGATCGCGCACGTGGACGATCACCCCGACCGTCGGTCTGTGGATGCCCGCCGGCGTCCTGCACTCGGCGATCGCGCCCGCCGGAACCTGGTATCGGGCCGCTCAGCTCGACATCGCATCGGTTCCGTCTCTGTCCGACGTGCCGGTGGCGATCGAGGTAACTCCGCTGCTGCGGAACCTCCTCGAGCGACTGGCAGACGATTCACTCGGAACCTCTTCGCGCTCGCTCACAGAGCAGATGGTGATCGACGTACTGGCGCCGTCACCCAACGAGTTGCTGGTTCTGGTGCCGGACTCGGCGCTTCTGCAACCCATCGTCGACGCGATCGGTGACGATCCGAGTGACATGCGAACGCTGTCCGACTGGGCAAGGCTCCTCGGCGTCAGCCCGCGAACCATCACCCGGGTATTTCGGTCGGAGACCGGGATGAGTTTCGGGCAGTGGGTGTCAGCGGTGCGCGCCCAACGGGCGGTGACGCTTCTTGCACACGGCTTGGATCTGCAAGAGGTTGCCGAGCGCGTGGGCTACCACTCGACCAGTGCGTTCGGTGCGGCATTCCGGCGCACCACCGGGGCCACACCAGGGATGTTCCGGGCTAGCTGATCGGCCATCACACCTTGTCTCGATCGCTACAGGGGGTGTCCCAAACACGCGATTGCGCCACATTGCCCTCCCGTATACGGTTTAGGCAAACCTCACCTAAGTGCCCGATTGAGCCGGGTTGAGGGCCGTACCCCTTCTCGAGAGAGTTCTGTTTTCATGCGTTCAAAACGCTTCTTGGCGGTGGCCGCAGCAGCGGTCGCAGTCGCCCTCGGCATGACAGCTTGCAGTTCCGACTCCTCGGAGACCGCCGACGGCGGCAGCGCCGGAAGCGGATCCAGCTCCTTTCCCGTCACGATCGAGCACGCTTTCGGAACTACGACGATCGACGCCAAGCCGGAGCGAGTTGCCACCGTTGCCTGGGCCAATCACGAAGTGCCCCTTGCTCTCGGCGTGGTTCCCGTCGGAATGGCAGCGGCGACGTTCGGCGACGACAACGGCAACGGAATGCTGCCGTGGGTCGAGGAAAAGCTCGACGACCTCGGCGCGAAGCCGCCGGTGCTCTTCGACGAGACCGACGGCATCGACTTCGAAGCCGTCTCCGATACGAACCCTGACGTCATTCTTGCCGCGTACTCCGGATTGACGCAGGAGGACTACGACACTCTCAGTGAGATCGCTCCGGTGGTGGCGTATCCCGAGGGGCCGTGGGCGACGTCGTGGCGTGACGTCATCAAGTTCAACAGCATGGGCCTCGGCATGGAATCCGAAGGGCAGGAACTGATCTCCACCATCGAGCAGGAGATCACCGACGAGGTTGCCTCACATCCGCAGCTTGCCGGCAAAGCAACAATGTTCCTGACGCACGTCGACACTGCCGACCTGAGTCAGGTCAGCTTCTACACTGCGAACGACACACGCGCCGCGTTCTTCGAGGACCTCGGACTTTCGACGCCGAAGAGCGTTGCCGACGCCTCGACGGGTGGTGAGTTCTCGAAGAAGGTCAGTGCCGAGCGTGTGGACGTCTTCGACGACGTCGAACTGATCGTCACCTACGGTGACCAGGCACTTGTCGACGCACTCAAGGCTGACCCGCTGCTCTCGCAGATGCCTGCTGTAGCCAACAATTCGATCGTGTTCCTCAACGGAACCGGGCCGATGGGAACGGCGGCCAACCCGACTCCGCTCGCCATTTCGTGGGTACTCGGCGACTATGTCGATCTGCTCGCCGGGGCTGCTGGAAAGTCGGAGTGACTGTAACCTCGCAGGATTCGGCGTCGGGCGCCAGCGATACGCGGCGCCCGACGTTCGGCAATTCGCTGTGGCTGATCGCCCTTCTCGTGGTCCTCGCCGTGCTCATGTGCGCCTCGATCGTCATCGGCTCTCGTGAGGTCGATTGGTCCGACATCGTTGCCGCACTTGGCGGTTCCACCGACAACATCGGTCAGGGTGCGATTGCCAAGCGCATTCCGCGGACGGTGCTCGCGATCATCGTGGGTGCTGCGCTCGGTCTTGCCGGCGCGGTGATGCAGGGGATTACCCGAAACCCTTTGGCGGATCCCGGAATCCTGGGCGTCAACATGGGCGCTTCGCTCGCCGTGGTGATCGGAATGGCGTGGTTCGGATTGTGGACCCAGACCAGCATGATCTGGGTGGCCGTACTCGGTGCAGCCGGGGCGGCATTGTTCGTCCACGTAGTCGGGTCACTCGGGCGAGGTGGAGCCACGCCACTCAAGTTGGCTCTTGCCGGGGCCGCAACATCGGCTGCGTTTGCTTCGTTCATCACTGCGATCATGCTGCCGCGAAACGATATTGCGGGCAACATTCGTTCGTGGCAGATCGGCGGCGTCGGTGGCGCGAGTTTCGAGGTGATCCGGCAGGGTCTGCCTTTCCTCATTGTCGGCTTCGTGATCTGTCTGCTGTCAGCGCGCAGTCTCAACTCTCTTGCGCTCGGCGACGAGGTTGCGTCAGGTCTCGGCGAACGCGTCGCGGTGGTTCGTGCAGTGGCAGCGCTCGGTGCAGTGTTGCTCTGCGGTGCGGCCACTGCCATTGCCGGACCGATCGGCTTCGTCGGTTTGGTTGTCCCGCATCTGTGCCGGTTGCTGATCGGGATCGACAACCGTTGGCTACTACCGTTTTCTGCGCTGACAGGTGCCGGCCTTCTCGTCGCCGCCGACATTCTCGGACGAATTGTCGCCCGGCCGAGCGAAATCGACGTCGGCATCATCACCGCGCTCGTCGGAGCGCCCTTCTTCATTTACATAGTCCGCCGTCAGAAAATACGTGAGCTGTGACCACTACATTCGTTACTCCCGAAGTCGAGGTCGACGCAGTCGGAGCAAGCCGTATCCGACGAGGTAGACGCCGCCGCATCGTGATTGCCGTGCTGACGGTCCTCGCCGTCGCCTCCTTCGCGGTCACTCTGATGGTGGGAAAAACCTTCTACCCGCCGTCAGATGTGCTTCGGGTCGTGCTGGGGGAGAACGTGCCTGGTGCCTCGTTCACCGTCGGCCGCCTCCGGTTGCCTCGCGCTGTCCTCGCTGTGGTCGGCGGAATCTGTTTCGGCTTGGGTGGCATCACGTTCCAGACGATGCTGCGCAACCCGCTCGCGAGCCCCGACATCATCGGGATCAGCTCGGGCGCAAGCGCTGCAGCGGCTTTCGCGATCATCTCGCTTTCGCTCGGCGGCTCGCAGGTCTCGATCTTCGCCATCGCTGTCGGTCTGGGCGTCGCAGTCTTGATCTACGTTCTGTCCTTCCGAGACGGTGTAGCGGGCACTCGGCTGATCCTGATCGGTATCGGCATCGCCGCGATGCTCGACAGCGTCACCGCCTACCTGCTCAGTACCGCCGCCGCGTGGGATCTGCAGGAGACGATGCGTTGGCTCACCGGCAGTCTCAACGGTGCCAACTGGGGTTCGACGGTTCCCGTACTCCTGGCGCTGGTTGTCCTCGGACCGGTGCTGCTGAGCCAATCGCGCAACCTTTCGACCATCCAGCTCGGTGACGACGCAGCACAAGCGCTCGGCGTCAGAGTGGAACGAACGCGCATTCTGACGATCATTGCGGCCGTCGGACTCATCGCCTTTGCCACTGCCGCTGCGGGGCCCATCGCCTTCGTCGCATTTCTGTCAGGGCCCATCGCCGCCCGCATCGTCGGTCCGGGAACATCACTTTTGATTCCGTCTGCGCTGGTCGGAGCGCTGCTGGTGCTCGTTGCCGACTTCTGCGGACAGTACGCCTTCGGCACCCGCTACCCCGTTGGCGTGGTGACTGGCGCGCTGGGAGCGCCGTATCTCGTCTACCTCATCATTCGCTCCAACCGAACGGGAGGTTCGCTGTGACCGAATCCCATACTCTGACTGTCGAAAACCTCGAACTCGGTTACGGAGGACGGACCGTCGTCGAATCGCTCGACCTCGCGGTGCCGCCGGGAAAGATCACGACCATCGTGGGCGCCAACGCGTGCGGCAAATCGACGCTGCTGCGGTCGATGTCGCGGCTACTCAGTCCCCGAAGCGGTCATGTTCTGTTGGACGGCAAGGATGTTCATCGCCTACCCGCGAAGAAGCTCGCTCGCACGCTCGGTCTGCTGCCGCAGTCACCGATCGCACCGGAAGGGATAGTTGTCGCCGATCTCGTCGGCCGAGGCCGACATCCACATCAGCGGGTGCTGTCGAGGTGGAGTCGAGAGGATGACGCAGCCGTCGCCGAGGCGCTTGCGGCAACGGACACAACCGAATTGGCCGAACGATCGGTGGACGAACTTTCCGGTGGTCAGCGCCAACGTGTGTGGATTGCGATGGCGCTCGCCCAACAAACCGATCTGCTTCTTCTCGACGAGCCGACTACCTTCTTGGACGTGAGCCACCAGGTTGAGGTCTTGGACCTGCTCACCGACCTGAACCGGACTCGGGGTACAACGATTGTCATGGTTCTGCACGATCTCAATCTCGCCGCCCGCTACGCCGACTACCTCGTCGCCATGGCCGATCGCCGGGTCTACGCGGCGGGTGATCCTGCCGAGGTGCTCACGAGCGACAACGTCCGCACCGTTTTCGGTCTCGAGAGCCGAATCATCCCCGACCCCATCTCGGGTAAGCCGTTGGTGTTGCCGCTCGGGCGCCACCACGTTCTCGACGACGTGTTGACGTGACGGCGTCGAACGCCACGGGCGGGCGGATCGAATCCGTGGAACAACTCAATGCGATTCTCGGACAGCCCCATCCGACGATCATGGAGAAGCAGACCGCCTACACGACTCCGTTGATCCGTGAATTCATCGAGCAGGCACGGTTTTTTGTGCTCGCGACATCCGATGCGGCCGGAAATTGCGATTGCTCGCCGCGCGGAGACTTGGTCAGTCAGGTTCTGTTTCCCGACGAGAAGACGCTCGTGCTCCCGGATCGTCCGGGCAACCGGCGCGCCGACTCGTACCGGAACATGATCGAAAATCCTCACGTGGGGATCCTCTTTCTCGCGCCCGGGCACGACGAGATCGTGCGCGTCAACGGCACGGCGACTCTGTCCACCGATCCTGATCTGTTGGACTCGATGGCGATGAACGGCAAGCCGGCGCAGCTTGCGGTGATCGTGAAGATCGACGAGGCGTATCTGCATTGTGCGAGAGCGATTCTGCGGGCGAAGCTGTGGGATCCGTCGACGTGGCACGCATCCGATGACGTACCGAGTCTGCGCGACATGATGGCCGAGCAGCACAGCCTGCTGGTCGAGGATCTGGAGCCGGCTCGACAGGAGGCGTACCGCAAGTACCTGTACTGAGCGCAGATCCGTCACCTATGTCCGATAATGATCCGTGCCTTCAATTGCCTCGTCGCTGTTCTGGATTGCGCTGATCGCGGCCATCGCGCCGATAGTCGCGGGCTTGATCCCGCGTCGACTGGTTCCCGAAGTGGTGTTGCTACTGGTCGCGGGCGCCGTGGTCGGGCCGTTCGCCCTCAACATCGCCGCTGACAGCGAAGCGATCGGAATCCTCCGCGAACTCGGCCTCGGCATGCTGTTCCTGCTCGCCGGCTACGAGATCGACCGACAGGAACTCAGTGGGCGCGGCGGACGTCGAGCGCTCTACACGTGGCTGTTCTGCCTCGCGTTGGCGTTCACGGTGGTCGCGCTGCTTGGCATGAGGAACGTGATCTCCGCCGAAGCCGCTGTTGCCATCGCAATGACGTCGACCGCACTGGGCACGCTGTTGCCGATCCTCAAGGACAACAAACTCCTCGACACACGCTTGGGCAAGACGGTCCTCAATCACGGGGCCGTCGGCGAACTCGGGCCGGTCGTCGCGATGGCGGTGCTGCTGAGTGCCCGTGGTGCCGTCCTGTCGCTGATCGTTCTTGCCGTCTTCGCCTTGATCGCCATCGTCGTGGCGGTGCTGCCCGGCAAGCTGATTCACGAAGGCTCGTGGACACATCGGCTGGTGCGGGCAGGAGCGGACACCACGGCGCAGACGACGGTCCGCCTCACCGTTCTGTTGTTGGTCAGCCTCGGAGTGCTGTCGGCCGTGTTCTCACTCGACGTCATTCTCGGCGCGTTTGCCGCCGGCTTCATCCTGCGGCGACTGATGCCAGAGGGCGACGAGCGCCTCGAGATCAAGCTCGACGGGATCGCCTTCGGGTTCCTCATCCCGATCTTCTTCATCACTTCAGGCATGGCAATCGACGTCTCGGCGGTCGCCGCCAGTCCCGGCATACTGATTGCGTTTCTGATCCTGATCGTTGTCGTCCGCGGCGTGCCGGTGTTCTTCGTGACCAAGTTCGAGAAGGTCGAGCCGCCCTTCACCACGCGCGAAAGTGCGCAAGTCGCGTTGTACGGGGCTACCGGTCTGCCCATGATCGTGGCGGTCACGGGCGCTGCCGTCGACGCGCATCAGATGTCGTCGGACAACGCGTCGATTCTTGTCGCGGCCGGTGCGATCACCGTTCTACTGCTGCCGATGCTCGCCACTCTCTTGACGAAAAAGGAGAAAGTGTCCTGATTCAGAGATCCAACTGCTCGTCGAGCCAGTCGAACATTCGCTGATCCGTCAGACGCCTCGCCATGGGCTGGCAGTGGAAGTTCGCGCCCTCGGCAGCGGTAAAGGGAACCACCGTCGTCGGTCCGCCGGATAGGGCGGCAAGCCGCTTGGATTGACCGGGCCAGAACTGCTCGCCTTCCGGATCGGTAATCAGCAGGGGAGTGGAGATCGAGCCGGCGACGTGTTCGAGGTGGTACTTCCGAACCTCGGCGAGAGTGTTGTAGTAACCGTCGGCGAGGTACGGACGCGCTCGGAAACGCCAGATCCGGGCGGTGTCCTTGGAGAACTTCATCCCCATCGCCATGTCGCGGTCGAAGGCCTCCGACTTCCCCTCGTCGAGCAGCTTCTGCATGTTCTTGGGGATATGGGCGAGCCACGACGCGGCCACGTCCACGACCCCCGGATCGGCGATCGCTGCCGCGATCCGATGCTCGAACGCCAACGACTGCGGCACCCAGTAACCGCCCTGACTGATCCCGTACATCGCCAGCTTCGACGCATCGACGTCCGGCCGGTCCACGAGATAGTCGACGACGGGCGTGATGACGGATTCCCAGTCGTGACGGAACGGGATGTTGCGCTCGAAGAGCATCGACTGCTGACCGGGACCGTCGAACATCAACACGTTGTAGCCCCGCTCGAGGGCCCCGGCGCCGCCGCTGCCCCACAGTCCGCTGATCGGGCCGTCGCTACCGTTCACCATGATCAACGTCGGCCGTCGCACGTCGCCGGGCGGCCGGAAGAAGTACCCGGGCAAGTAGGTGTCCTCGTAAGGGATCCGGACGCGTTCGACGGGCTGGGCGGTGGTGTCGACGAAGCGGTCCCATGCCTGTCGGTGACGTTTGAAAGTGGGGACCAGAACCGAATCGTCGCTGAGACCGTCTACGGCGTTGATCGCCACACCGAAGTACGACGCCGCCCGCAGGTACGCGTTGGACGCGCTTCGCGAATGCCCGGCCGCGGCTGCCTCATCGGCCTGCCCGAATACTCGTGTGCCGAGGTCGAACCAGGCCTCGTACCAGCCCTCGAGGTCTTTCTCGCCGACATGAGCGATGGCCGAGAGCACTTCGCCGGTATCTGCCGCGCCGTAGGTGGCTTGCCCGAGAACGACTCTTAGCTCGAAGTCGAAGGACTCGTTGCGGTAGAAACCGGCAGTGAACGCCTGGTGTGGATGGGCGAAGAACGACGACGCGAGAGACATGGGCACACCTTCGCTAGTTCGGGGCAGCCATTTTCAGTTGTAGTTCCAGGATCGCCCGAATCGGTTGCCGGAAAACCTGTCAGCGTGGCGACGCCGGGAGCCCGGTGGATGGCGGCCTCGACATCGCAAATGCCAGGGTGCACAACCACAACGACATCCCCAACACCTGTGCGCGTTGAGCGATACCCAGTCCGAGATTACCGCCGCCGGAGACTTCGATGCTGTTGGTCGTCAACATCCACACCGTCGCAAGGGAAGTCAGGATCAAAATGGTCAGACCCGTCGTCCGCAAAGAAGGGTGTTCGCGATACCTGAACGCTCCCACGGTGAATGCGATCATCGCGGTGAAGATCGCGAACACCGCCACGCTGCTCGTCAATGCGTGAACGTGGTGAAGCTGCGGAAGTAGGCCGTCGGGTGCGCTCGACGGGCAGCCCTCGCCCGAGCATTCGAGAGGGAACGACGCGTCGGCGATTGTGGCGATGCCGAACACTGCAAGTGCAATCCAGCCCGTGACGTAGAGCCTGCGCCTGGGCGTGATCAGCAGACCCAGCGCTCCGGAGATCAACATCAAGATCGCGGACAGGACGTCGGCATTGCCGAAGACGTCACGGTATTTCTGGTTCTCGGCATCGAGTTCGCTGAGGAACGATGTCACCGGGTCGAGGCCGGTGTCGAGGAAGAATTCGAGAATCCACGACGAGTAGACAATTCCGCCCAGAGCCAGCGCAGCCACCAAACCCCACCGCGCAACATTGCGTTCCTTCACGAAATCGAGCTTACGGACCGAGCAGGGCTTTCTGGACGCGTTCGGCTGCTACCAGCGGATCTTCGTGCTCCCAGATGCGGATGACGGTCCAACCCTGCTCTGCCAGACGTGCATCGGTGTCGCGGTCTCGAACCACGTTGGCGGCCAACTTGTCCGTCCACCACTGCGCGTTGTTCTTGGGAAACGTCGCATGCTGCGGGCAGCTGTGCCAGAAGCATCCGTCCACGAACACCGCGACTTTGCGGCGCGGAAACACCAGATCAGCGCGTCGGCGAACACCTTTGACAGGCGCCCGGTCAACGAAGTACCGGAGTCCGCGCCGATGAAGCTCGCGTCGAAGTGCAATTTCAGGTTTGGTGTCGCGCCGACGCTGAGCGCTCATCCGAGCGCTGGTGGCAGGATCCGTCGCAGGCACCGTGGTTCCCTCAGCCGTCGGAATCGTCGCTGTCTTCGGGATCGGACCAGGTGGGCGCAAACCTGTTGCGACGCTCCACTTCACCGTGCACGACGGTCACGAAGTCGGTGAACGAGAGCGTCTGAGCTTCGGTGGGCCGGCCGTTGCGCGGCGGCGGCTCGTCGACGTCGAAGAACCGAACCGCGCCGTCGGGTTCGTAGAGTCCGATGTAGACCTTCTCGAAGAGGTCGTAGCGGGTGTCCTCGGCGCCGAGATCCACCCAGGCCTTTCCGGGAACGCCGACCACCGCGCGCTTGCCCCGGCCCGAGCGCTTCGAGAGCGTCGTGACGTGGTGTGCAAACGAGGATTTGCCGGTGTCACTGGTTTTGGTCGGGTCGCCGTCGTCGCACGTGGCGTACGGCTCGAACATGACGGCGACCAACACGCTGTACGGCTGACGCTGATGCAGAACCATTGCCTCGCCACGCAATTCGTGGTCGTTGCGGACGATGTTCTTGGTCCACCGTCCAAGTTTTCCGCTGCGGGGACTGTAGTCCTGGAAGTTGTACGTCTTGATGGAGACGCAGAGGATCAGGCCGAGAGTGGGGTCGAGGGCCTTGACGTCCAAGCGCTTTCGGCCCTTGGCGACATCAACGGTTGCCTCCTGGCCTTCGCCGGACGCTGTCGGGGTGATGTTGGGATACAGCGGACGCAGAGCGTCGGCCACCGTCTGTGCCAGTTGATTGGAGAGTCGCTGGGCGTAGTTCTTCTTCTCGCCGCGATCGGCGTCGGCCGGAGGCTTGTCGCCCGCGAGTTGCAGTGCGCTCCACAGTGGTTCGTGTTCCGGCTCGGAAAACAGCGGTTCGGGGAATAGCGTTTCAGGTTCGGGGAACAGTGATTCCGTCATGCCGCGGCCTCGGGGTATCCGCCCATCCGCTCGAGATGGCTTTCGACGTCCTCGATGAAACCGGGGATGAACCGAAGATTGCCCATGCGTGCGCGCTTGAGGAAGCCGGCTGTGGCCCGCGCCGACAGCAACCGCGTGTCCTCGAGGAAGCCACTCAGATCCTCGTAGTCGTACTGGACCGGCCAGGTCGAGGTGTGGACGCGGAAGGCTTGGCGGTTACGGCCCCATGCCGCACTCGGCCACGCGTCGCCCGGTTCGAGTGGCGTCTCGCCCGCGGCGTCGTATGCGATGGGATCGTTCAGCCGGCCACCGACCCACGATGCCATCCGCACGCTCACGGCATTGCCGACGAGCTTCCATCGGTGGCTGTGGCGTAGGCCGGGAACCTCGACGGACGGAAGCGTCCAGTCGGGATCGAAACCCTGCAGGCGTTCGGCGTCGACGAGGCCGGGAGTGACTATCTCGCCGGACGGCAACCGGACCGCCGGCTGACTGGGGATGCCGACGGACGAGCCGCCCTTGAGCGTCGGCACCGCATTGACGGCCCATCCGAGTCCGCGAGTGCCTTCGGTCCAGTAGAAGCCGCAGGGGTAGTCCGCGGGATCACCTCCCAGGCGCTCGCCGGCGTCCTGGCCGAACAGGATTTCGCGAGGATCGTCCGTGCGCGAGGCAAGCATGATGACGCGCTGGCGGCGCTGGGGGAGTCCGAAGGCGCGGGCGTCGACCACCCGGTATGCCCAGGTGTATCCGAGGTCTTCGAGAGCGTCGGTGATGTGCCGCATGGCAGCACCCTTGCCGAGTTGCAGCATGAACGGAACGTTCTCGATCAACAGCCAGCGCGGGCCTTTCTTGCGCTTGACCAGACGGAACACCTCGTCCACCAGGCCTGAGCGTGCGCCGGTGATGCCCGCCGTTTTGCCGGCCTGAGAGAGGTCCTGGCAGGGGAAACCGGCGGCCACCAATTCGATGTCACTGGGCAGCGCACGCAGTTTGGTGACGTCGCCGTGCAACGGCACGTCGGCGAAACGCGAACGGAGAACTGCCTGGGCGCCCGGATCGATTTCACACAGCAGTTCGGTGTTCCACCCATGTTCCGAGAGCCCCAACTCGAGCCCGCCGATACCGGCAAACAAACCCACCATGCTCCGCGACGACGTCACAGCACCCTTCCTCACGAACCGACCTAGAAGCACGGTACTCGAGAACTCCGACACCGTTTGCCAACTATTCGGTCTGCGGGGTGCTCCTGGCGGAAGAAGCGTTGTGAAACGGCTTACATCGAGATCTTCGGGGCCGATCGAAGTCCCTAAAAGGTCCCTGATCGAAGCAATAACCCGAACCAGCGGTGCTCCGCGCCCGTTCGTCCATTACCGTGGTCGGGTGAGCATCCAACCTTCCGGTGACGCGTCCTGGCCCGCGGTATTGACCTGGCAGGCCCACAACGCTCCTCGTATGGAGTCTGTTCGTGTGCAGCTGAACGGAAATCGCATCAAGGCTTCCGGCCGGATCATCGGTGGAGCCTGCAGTGAGCACCCGGCATTCAGCGCGTCGTACGACCTGGTCACCGACGAGGCCGGCATCACCCGCAGGCTGTCGGTGCGGACCGCCCTGGCCGCCGGTGAGCGTCAGATGTCGATCAGCCGGGACGAAGAAGGCACCTG
Source organism: Rhodococcus sp. DN22 (assembly GCF_036669995.1). Lineage (NCBI taxonomy): Bacteria > Bacillati > Actinomycetota > Actinomycetes > Mycobacteriales > Nocardiaceae > Rhodococcus > Rhodococcus sp. DN22. Next base: position 366,255 of record NZ_CP133326.1, read on the forward strand.
GATGGTCGAGAACGGCGCCAGTCACCAGCGCTCTGCGTTCGATGGCGCACTCGATGTCGACGTGATCCTCAGCCCGTTCTTCAACACGCTGCCCATCCGCCGCGTCGGCTTGCAGAACGACATCGAAGACGCCGAGGTCCCGGTCGTCTACGTCAACCTTCTCGACCTGCGTGTCGAGGGTGCGACCATCACCTACAGCAGCGGCACCGACGGAATCAGTGTGCTGTCCCCGGTGTCCAGCTCGACGCTGGCCGTCGATACCGAAGGCTTTGTCCTCGACTACCCGGGTCTGGCAACTCGAATCTAGGTTTCGTACCTCTAGGTTTCGGATCGCCGGATGACACCACCGCGTCGACCGGCGTCCCGCATCCGCTCGATCCAGTCGGGTTCTCCGACCTGAACGTCCTCGATGTCCCAACGCTCGTGCGACTCGTAAGCGCCGCGCGCAGCGAACCCCGAGTCGACAAATCGTGCCGTCGAGCCGTTGTCGAGCAGATCGGTACGTGCACCCTGCAAAAGGTCGAGCGCTTCATCCAGTGCGACCAGCAGGGCGTCGCGGTTGCCCTCGCACATCGCCCGCACCAGGCCAGGAGCGCTCCCGGCTACGCGGGTGCCGTCGCGAAATGACCCGGCGGCCAGCCCAAGAGCCAGTTCGCCGCCGGCAGCTCCGGTGATCGCGAGTGTTTCCGCCAGTAGGTGGGGCAGGTGCGAGATACGTGCAACTGCTCGATCGTGCTCGAGAGACTCGGCCGGCACGACCACCGAGCCGCAGTCGAGTGCAAGGTCGGCGACCTGCGACCACACGTCTGCGTCGACGCCGTTGTCGGTGGCAACGACCCACACCGCGTCGACGAACAGATCGGCATCCCCGACCGCCCAACCCGAAGCTGACGTCCCCGCCATCGGATGACCGCCCACGAACTTGGCGCTCAAGCCCGCTCGTTCGACCGCGGCCTTTACTTCGCCCTTGACGCTGACGACGTCCGTGATCGGATTGTTCGGCGCATGCGCGGCGATTGCCTCCAAGGTGGCGTCGACGGCAGGCATCGGCACGGCGATCACAATGATCGCACCGCTCTCGTTCGCTCTCTGCAGCACTGAAACCAGATCGGTGTCGGCGTCGAAACCGTCGGCTCGGGCCGCGTCGGCGGACTCGCTGGAACGGTTGTAACCCCACGCCTGACGGCCGGATCGGACGGCGGCGCGAAGTAGCGAACCGCCGATCAATCCGAGGCCGAGAACGCAGACTGGTGGGGCGGAATCGATCGCAGACACGAGTTCAGGTTGGCACATCGATGCTCGGACTTCACTCACTGGCACCAGGCGGGCTACCGTTGCGCCATGGGTGCACAGCGCGCGGGTAACAAGAGCGCCTCTTCGAACCAGTCGGAGGAGCTTGAAGGCTTCGGTGTCGCGGTGGTCCGTGAAGAGGGGCGTTGGACGGTCAAGGCACTGACGCCCGACGCGTTGACCTCGCTCTCGGCCGCCGAAACGCAGCTGCGTGAGCTGCGAAGTTCGGGTGCCGTCTTCGGTCTTCTCGACGTCGACGACGAGTTCTTCATCGTGTTGCGTCCGGCGCCGTCCGGCACGCAGTTGCTGATTTCCGACGCGACCGCCGCCATCGACTACGACATCGCAGCCGACGTCCTCGACGCCTTGCACATCGAGATCCCCGACATCGACCCGGACGACCTCGACGATGTCGAACCCTGGGAAGAGGGCGATCTGTCCGTGCTGGCCGATCTGGGCCTGCCGGAACCCGTGCTCGCCGTCATCGCGGCCGAGACCGATCTTTATCCGGACGAGCAGTTGGGGATGATCGCGCAGCGACTCGGGTTCGCATCCGAGTTCGGCGCAGCGCTCGACAAGCTCCCGCGCTAGATGACTCTCGCTGACGATCAGCGCATGATCCGTGCGGCCATCGTGGCCGCACGTTCCGCCTCCGACGCAGACGTCCCGGTCGGGGCAGTGGTGTTCGACGCAGACGGCGTCGAAGTTGCTCGGGCCTCCAATGCAAGGGAAGCGTCGTCCGATCCGACCGCGCACGCCGAAATCCTCGCGTTGCGTGCTGCCGCAAAAATCTACGGCGACGGCTGGCGCCTTGAAGGTGCGACGCTGGCCGTCACCCTCGAGCCATGCACGATGTGTGCGGGCGCTCTGGTCCTCGCCCGGGTTTCTCGGGTCGTTTTCGGGGCGTGGGAGCCGAAAACCGGAGCCGTCGGATCATTATGGGACGTAGTTCGAGATAAAAGATTGACCTATCGGCCGCAGGTGCGCGGCGGGGTCCTCGAGGACGAATGCGCTGGGCTTTTGGAAGATTTCTTCCGCGAGCAGCGGGCCTGAAATCGGTATTCCCCATCGAGAGTGATCGCACACTCGGGTAGCCGGATCCAGCAATCGAGGGCATGGTGGAGGCAGATGCCGTCAGGGCATCGGCGGATCGTCGGAAGGCGATTCGTTCGCGTTCACAGAGGAGTACTCATGGGAATCGCAGACAAGGCTCAGAACAAGGCCGAAGACCTCGGGGGCAAGGCCAAGGAAGCTGCTGGCAGCGCTACCGGTGACCGGGACCTCGAAAACGAAGGCAAGGGCGACCAGGTGAAATCGGCCGTCAAGGATGCAGGCGAGAAGGTCAAGGACGCCGCCTCCAGCATCAAGGACAAGCTCACGTAATACCGCTCCACCTGGCGATTTCAGCCACGGGCACTCCATCCGGTAAAGTCACCAACGGTGGCGTGTCCGAGCGGCCTAAGGAGCACGCCTCGAAAGCGTGTGACGGGTAACCCCCGTCCGAGGGTTCAAATCCCTCCGCCACCGCCAAAGCTCCCCACCTGTTCACGCAGGTGGGGAGCTTTTTTGTATCTCAGTGCCGCTGCCGGAGATCAGATCTGGTTGTCATCCGTGATGAACGGGCCTGCGCCGAACGATCGCTACGACGACAAGCAGCGCCCCAGACAACGCGGACACGAGCGGAACCCAGAACCCCGCAATCTTCAGCAGCCGTTCCGCCCGTGCGACCTTCTCGGCCACCATCCGGATCGACGCATCGGAGGTTTCCATCCGAACCTGGTAGAGATCGAGAAACGGAACTGTTGTATCTCCCGACGCGATGTTGAGCACGGTGGTCTGGTTCTGGGTGAAATTGACGGGTGCGCCGAGGTGGGAATCGATGGCGAGATCCACCCGGTTCGTCGAGGTGTAAGTGAGGGGTACCGCGTCGGGGGCGGTTTCGAGCGCTCGCTCCACTGCAGCGATCCGGTCGGCCGGCAATGCGGGAATCAAGGTCTTCACTATCTCTCGCTGCATTGTCGACCCGACCCCGCTCGGGTCGAGGATTGCGATACCGGCTTTGAGTGGGCCCAGAACCGCGGGGTCTGCGATGGGGGCGGCAGTTGTGCCGGTGAATTCGTGTACTTCGCGACCCGCGAACATCGTTGTCCCGGTGTAAGTTACAGGCTGCGCGGTCCGTGTCACCGAGTCGTAGACAAGTGCGTCGTCGGTGGTCGGATTTTTCGGGAAGGACATCGTCATTCCGCCGCGTTGATCCTCGACCGATACTCCGTCCGGTGCGGTGGTCTGAGTGAAATCCACGCGACTGACGGCGAAGGTGTGGACGTCGGTGGCGTCGCCGCTCGGAAGGTGTGTGATCGCCATGCTGGTAAGTATCGCGGAATCTCCTTCTGCCTGAACGACTCTCAAGGATCGGTCTATCGTGATCGGGGTACCGGAGTCGAGTCCGAAGGTCGTCGGGTCGAGTTGCCGGAGTGTGCTCTCGAACAGTGCGGTCTCATTCGTATCCGCGGGCAGCTTGGATAGATTCGGCACGGCAACGTATTTGATCGCCGCTGCTGCCGCGGTCAGCATCAGGCCGACGACGAAGAGCGCGATGGACGAACGGCGAAGGGCCATGGAGTATCTCCTCGGATAGAGAACGGGCGCCTCGATTGCGAGTGGCTGATTTGTCCCGCGACTCGGCCGCGGGGGTGCACAGCTCATCGCGGGAATGGGTCGCGGATCGGACGCCATAAATCGAAGTCCGACTTGGCGCGAAATATGTTCTTGTGGAGACTATTTCACGTATTTGCGTGACGCAAGACGCAGATGGAGTAGGATCTGCGGGCTTGAATGCCCACTCGCGGAAACGATCTGGTTCATGGCGAGGCTGAGGAATGGAAAGACTGCGGCCCCGACTTCATGGGGAAGTCGGGGCCGCAGTCGCGAGTGTTCAGTTGCTCCGAATGTTGGTTCCAGTCAGCCTACGTCTGCTGAATTACCGTTCGGTTCAGCAGAATCCACGGCAAGCAGGCGCTTCGCCGCCAGACGTAGGCGCCGTTTCACCTCGTCGGCTGACATGTCACCGTTCAGCCAACTGACGACACTGGCGACCCACAGGGTTTCCATCATGTCCAGTGCGCGGGCCTGTATCGGGTTGCATCGATTGTCGGGACCCCACGCTTGAACGGCAGCAATCTGGGTGAAGGTGACGGACCAGTGTGATTTCACGTTGATTTCTTCCGAGTGTCGGACCCGGTCGAGGTCGAACTCGAGCACCGTATTGCCCGCGGACATTGCAGCGTGGGCGAACCCCGGATCCCGGACCATCGCCACGTAGGCCCGGACAAACACTTCGCCGGCACGACCCTCCGCCGTCCGCTGTCTGGGCGGACGACGGAGCACGTCTTCGGTCAGGGAGTTCAGTTCGGAACCGACAGCTGCATTGATGAGGTCGTCTTTCGACGCGTAGTACTTGTACAGCGTCGAAAGTGCCGTTTGGGCGACACGAGCGACCTCCCGCATCTGCACGGCTTCGTAGCCACCGGCGGTTGCCAACTCACGGGTTGCTTTCACGACTCGCTCGACACGGAATGCCTTGGCCTCAGGTGTGCGGCCATTAACCTTCACTGCGGCCATCCGTGTTGTCCCCAATCGTGTACCGAAATCTGACACTGTCGCCTCAAGCACCACGATATCGTCCCGGCACCAAGCCCAGTTCACACGCTCAGCACCCGGTACTCATTCTTACCGAGTATGCGTTGGTCAGCTCGGAATCTGGGTCATGAACAAGGACGGGTGCAGGCCGTCTGCCAATGGTCGGAACTCCCCTTCGACCTTGGCGGCCAAGTCGTCGAGGTCCCATGGTCCGTCCGACGACACGGAGGCAATGACGTCGGGGTTGTTCCACAGCTTCACCTCGAGGCCGGAGGCGCCGAGGGTGCGGCCCGACAGCCAATCGGAACTCGTACCGGCGAGGTACGTGACGATGGGCGCAATGTTGTCCGGCGAGTCGTTGCCGGGGGCGGATTCGAATCCCAGTTGCTTCTCGTCGGGGATGGTTTGTGTCAGTCGGGTGGCGGCACCCGGAGCGATAGCGTTGGCGGTTACGCCGTATCGAGCCAGGGCATTTGCCGTGGACGCAGTCAGGCCGACAATGCCCATCTTGGCTGCTGCATAATTCGGCTGACCCGGTGAGCCCTGCAGTGCCGAATCGGAAGTGAAGTTGATGATGCGGAAGTGGCCGTCGGGATTCCGCAACGAACGCCAGTAGGCAGCTGCCGGCTTGATGGTGCTGAAATGGCCACGCAGGTGCACGCGGATGACCGCATCCCAGTCTTCTTCCGGAAGGTTGAAGATCATCTTGTCACGCAGGATTCCCGCGACATTGACAAGAATATCCAGCTTGCCGTAGTTCTCCAGCGCGAGATCGACCAGGCGTTGGCCGGTCGCGACGTCGGCGATGTCGCCGCCGTCGGCGATCGCAGCACCACCACCGGCAACAATCTCGGCAGCAATGTCTCGCGCCGGTCCCTGGTCACCACCCGCACCATCGGGTGCCGCGCCGAGGTCGTTGATGACAAGCTTTGCGCCCTGCGCAGCGAACAACTTACTGATCGACGCGCCGATGCCTCGGCCGCCGCCGGTGATGATCGCTACACGACCTTCGAGTGAACCCATGAAATCTTTCCTTTGTTAGTGCCACGACTGTTAGTGCCACGACGAGATTCGCGGCGAGTCTCTAGCGGGGGTGAGTGGATTGCATATCAGTGGATTGTCGCGGTGCCCTTGTCGATGACCGCGTCGCCGGATTCGTCGACCGTCCGGAACCGAACATCGGTACCGTCAACCCAGATCGAGGTCGTGATCGTCTGTCCTGGAAGCACGGACTTGGAGAACCGCCCCGACATCCCCCGAAAGCGCTTCGGGTCTGAATCGGCGATGGTATGCAGGAGGGCCCGGCCGGCGTAACCGTATGTACACATCCCGTGCAGGATGGGAGTGGGAAAGCCGCCGCGGGCGCTGAACGCTGGATCCGAATGCAGGGGATTCCGATCGCCGCTGAGTCGGTAGAGTAGTGCCTGGTCCGGTCGAGTCGTGTACGTGACAACGCGATCCGGTTTGCCCGTGGGCAATTCCCAGGAGTCCGATGGCCCGCGCTCGCCCCCGAACCCTCCATAGCCACGCAAGAACAACCCCGACTCGAGGGTCCCCACGATCTGGCCGACAGAGTCGCGGGCGACAGTTTCCGTCATGACCAAGGCCCCGGAACCCTTGTCGTAGACGCCGGTGATCGTGCCGGTGGTTTCGACGCGACCGTCCGTCGGGAGCGGTCCCGTCAGGCTGAGCGCTTGCGATGCGTGCAGCACCTTGGTGAAGTCCACGTCGTCGGGCAGCGACGGCCCGCCGCCGACGAATGCCACATTGGCGAAGGTCGGGAGAACGACCTGTGGTGTGGCCTCACTGTTTTCGGTCGTGAACTCCAACTCGTCGAGGGGGTCAGGTTGACCGGCTCCGACACCCAGCGCATACAGCAGTGCGTCTTTCGACGTCCAACTTGTCCAGGCAGGTGTGCCGGAGAGTCCGACGAGTGAGCTGTCGATCGGCATGTTTGACCTCGATTTCATCCACGTGATAGTTAATGGGCCGGACCGGGGTTACCGGACGGTAAGTGCGATTCGGCTTGACGGAAGCGTCGAAAGTGTTGCGTGACAACGTTCTCTAACTAAAGAGAACACGTTACGTATGTGGTTGGCAAGTCTCCTGCCGAGTGGAGGCGGGTCAATTTTCCGAATTTCCAGCCAAACCTTGACATACAGGATGAACTGAATCACTCTGGTCGTTGCAGAACGTGTTCCGTTTAGGTGAAACTAACGGAACGCGTTCCTTTAAGCGAACGTACGGTACGCATTTCTCTATGCGAAAAGTAACGGCACGTGTTCTGTTTGCAACGGTGATGGACTGAATCCCGTTGAATGCCTTCATAGGTCGATTTCAGACCTAGACGACGAAAGGACTGTCGATGACAGGGCCTGTACCGGTGCCGACCCCGGCGACCGCTCCCTATTGGGAGGGTGCGCAGCGCGGGGAGCTCACAATCCAACGATGTGAGTCATGCACACAGCACTACTTCTATCCGCGACCCTTCTGTCCCTTCTGCAATTCCGATGACGTGGTGTGGACTTCTGTCAGTGGTCGAGCTCGGCTGGTGTCCTACGTGATCAACCACCGACCGATTCCCCCGTTCGATCCCACGACGCCGATCATCGTTGCACTGGTCGAACTCGACGAGGGCCCCTACCTGATGAGTAACGTGATCGGGGTGGCTGCTGATCCTGGGAGTCTCCCACTCGACCTCGAGCTCGAAGTCACGTTCGTCGAGCGTGGAGACATGAAACTTCCTATGTTCACGCCGCTGCAGGAGTCCGCCAGATGACAACAAGCCATGTGACATCCATGCACAACGGAAACGTGGTGATCGTCGGTGCGTCGGAGACGACGGAAATCGGTGTATTGCCAGGCATGTCCATCCTCGATCTCCACGCCAATGCCGCCCGCAACGCAATGGCCGACGCAGGCCTCACGCCAGCGGACATCGACGGCGTCGCTACCACCGGCTTGCTTCCGATGGAAGTCAGTCACCACCTGGGTATCACGCCTCATTGGCTGGACGGAACAGGCGTTGGGGGATGCAGTTTCATGCTTCATGTGCGTCACGCCGCGGCCGCCATTGCTTCCGGTGCCGCTGACGTTGTGCTCGTGACGCATGGCGAGTCCGGGCGGTCCCGCGTTGGCGCTCCACCATACTTGACGCCTTTGGATTCCATGACCGGTCAGTTCGAGGCTGTCTACGGCGCAAATATGCCGTACTCGACTTTTACCGTTCCGGCGCTGCGCTTTCTGCATGATCGCGGAATGACTCGCGAGCACCTGGCTGAGGTTGTTGTTGCGCAGCGCAACTGGGCCCTCGACAACCCGCGAGCTTTCCGTCGCAAGCCGACGTCGGTCGACGAAGTGCTGTCCGGTCCACCGGTGGCCTACCCGTTCACCCGTGACATGTGCTGTGTGCTCACCGACGGTGGCGGCGCCGTGATCCTGACCAGTGCCGAACGGGCGGCAGACATGCCTGGATCTGATCGGCATGTGTATTTGCTCGGTTCCGGTGAATCTGCCGAAGGCCCACTGGTTTCGCAGATGCAGGACCCTGGATCGTTCCGTGCATTCCGTCATGCCGCCGCCGATGCCTTCGCCACCGCGGGAATCACCCGCGACGATGTCGACCATCTGATGGCATACGACGCCTTCGCTCACGTTCCGCTCTACATGCTCGAAGATCTCGGATTTGTCGGTCATGGTGAATCGGGAGACTTTGTCGCCGAAGGACATACGTCAAAGGGAGGCCGACTTCCGATGAATACCAACGGCGGTGGAATGTCGTACACACACAGCGGGATGTACGGAATGTTCGCCATCCAGGAGGCGGTCCGTCAGCTACGCGGGGAGGCCTGCGAGCAGGCTCCCGAAGTCGAAATCAGCTTCGTCCAGGGAGTCGGATACTTCTTCGGCGCCGCCGGCAGTTTGGTTCTCTCGAATCGGCGTCCGTGAGGGAAATCTTCTGTCCCAGAAAGCAACACCTGCGACGATCAGGAACCTCGTCGACCGAACAAATCACCGCCAGGAGCCACGGAAAGGTACCTGCATGACCACCTCACTTCCATTCACCGACCACCCGGTGACTGCCCCGAACGTCGATGTCACAAGTGTCGAGTTCTGGGGTCGGACATTTGCCGAGCGGGACAAGACATTCGCCTGGCTGCGCGAGAATGCTCCGGTGAGCTGGCACAAGCCGATGGAACGCCCGCATTTCAAACCCGACGACAGCGAGAAAGGGTTCTGGGCACTCGTCAAGAGTGCCGATATCGCCTTCGTGAGCCAGAATCACGAAATCTTCAGCTCCGATCAGGACTCGGCGCGGGGTGTAATGTTCCCGCCAATCGACCGCGAAACGGTCGGTGCCCCAACCTTCCTCGTGATGGATCCGCCCTACCACACCCGATACCGCCAGGTGATCAGCTCGGCGTTCACTCCGAAGGCCGTCAAGCGTCTACGCGAGAAGATCGAAGAACGCGCCGAGCAGATCGTCGGCCGAGTCGTCGGTGCGGGCGAGTTCGACTTTGTCGAAGAAGTCGCGTCGAAGTTGCCGATGCTCACTGTCGCCGATCTTGTCGGCGTCCCCGAGAGTCTGGTCGAAGAGTTCGCCAAAGCGGGCGACAACTTCGTCAACGCAGGTGACCCGGACGAATGCCCAGCGGATCTGACACCGGCCGAGTACGCCATGCAGCAGATGGAAAGACTGTCGGAGATCGGCAATGACTTGGTCAATTTCCGTCGTGAGAATCCGGCCGACGACATCGCGACTGCGCTGGCAAACGCCGAGTTCGACGGCAAACCTCTCTCCGAGCTCGAAATCGCCTCAACGATGGTCCTGCTCAGCGTCGCCGGCAATGACACCACCAAACAGACCACCAGCCACACCGCCTTGTCACTGCACAAGAATCCGGACCAGAAGCGATGGCTGACGGAAGACTTCGACGGCCGCATCGCGCAGTCGATCGAGGAGTTCATTCGCCACGCTTCGCCCGTCCAGAACTTCGCGCGTACGGCCACTCAGGACTTCGAACTGGGTGGAACTCAGCTCAAAAGGGGCGACAAGGTCGTCATGTTCTACGGCTCGGGAAACCGGGATGAGGACGTCTTCGAGGATCCCCATCGATTCGATTTGCAGCGCAGTTTCACTAACAACCATGTTTCCTTCGGCGGCGGCGGGGTCCACTACTGCCTCGGCCACATGGTCGCCAAAGCCCAACTGCGGGCACTGTACTCACAAATCCTCACCAAACTGCCTGCCATGGAGGTAGGCGAGCCGGTGTACCTCTTCAGCGACTTCATCAACGGGATCAAGCACCTCCCGGTACGCGTGTAACCAACTCCAGCAAAGAACAGGAACGACGCTATGAAAATCATTGTCGATCGCGGGCGGTGCACAGGAATCGGAATCTGCGAATCGGTGGCCGAGGACTACTTCGAGGTTGCGGACGACGGTTCACTGATTCTCCACAAGGAGTTGGTCGATGCCGGTGACGAGAAGCTCGCCCGGGAGGCTGTTCGTGCATGTCCGGCCAAAGCCCTGACCCTCGACGAGACATGATCGTGAACGCAACGAATATCGATCATGGAGCCGGACTGGTTGTCGTCGGGGCGTCACTGGCCGGTCTGCGGGCTGCGGAGTCCGCCCGTCAAGCGGGGTTCGCGGGACCGATCACGCTGGTCGGCGACGAGTTCCATCTTCCCTACGACCGGCCTCCCCTGAGCAAGCAGTTCCTGAAAGACGGCGCCGCGCCCGACTATCACACTTCGGCCGAGGAGCTCGCCGCCCTCGATGTGAAGCTTCGCCTCGGGGCGCCGGCCACGGGACTGGACCCCGCATCGCACCGCGTGCGTGTTGGTGACAACGACTGGCTTCCGTACCAGAAGTTGATCATTGCGACAGGAGCGTCACCACGCACTCTTCCTGACATGCCGGATCTGGAGGGCGTTGTCGGGCTTCGCACTCTCGATGATGCACTCGCCCTTCGTGAAAGACTCCGCCCTGGAATCAAACTCGTGATAGTTGGCGCCGGATTCATCGGATCCGAGCTCGCCTCGTCTGCCCGAGATCGCGGCGCAGACGTGACGATCGTCGAGGCCGCCCCCATCCCACTCGTCCGTGCAGTCGGCGAGACCGTTGGCCAGGCGCTCGCAAAGCTTCACGAACGCAACGGAATTCCACTCCTGTGCAATGTTCAGGTCGAAGGGCTGATCGGCACCACTCACGTCGAGGCGGTCCGGCTGAGTACCGGCACTTCGTTGCCGGCTGAGCTTGTTGTCGTCGGCGTGGGAGCGTCTCCCGCGACGGGGTGGCTGGCAGATTCGGGTATCGAACTGCACCCGGTGGATGGTGGAGTGATGGCAAACGAGTTCCTTCAGACCTCGCTTGAAGACGTCTATGCGGCGGGCGATGTCGTCCACTGGCCCAACCCCGCATTCGACGGACTATCGGTGCGGCTCGAGAACTGGACCAATGCTGCCGATCAGGCGCACCAGGCTGCGATCAATGCCGTTGCGCCGGAGGATGCCAAGCCGTACGAGACCGTCCCCTATTTCTGGAGCGACTGGTATCAGAGCCGCATCCAGTTCGTCGGCACGGCCGTCGCCGATGAAGTGGTCTTTGCCTCCGGTGATCCGGACACTGACAAATTTGTGGCGCTGTACCGCTCGGGCGATCGACTGGTCGGCGCTGCCACCCTGAACGAACAACGCAAGATCATGAAGCTGCGTCGCATTATCGCAGGTAAAGGCGTCTGGGCAGATGCGCTCGAGCTCGTTAATCCCACGGAGAAGAAATCATGACCACTACCGCAATAGCCGCCGTTCTGCGTGACAGCGACGGCAAGTTCGAACTCGAGGAAGTGGAGCTCGGGCCGCTGGAGTCGGACGAACTTCTCGTCAAGGTGGTCGGCGCCGGGTTGTGTCACACCGACCTTCTGCTACGGGATCCCAATTTCCTGGCGCAGACCGGGCCGATCATTCTCGGCCACGAAGGTTCCGGCGTCGTCGAAGCGGTCGGCAGCGCGGTCAGAGGCGTCGAAGTCGGCGACCACGTGCTGATGAGTTTCGAATCCTGCGGACGCTGCCGCAACTGCCTTGCCGGAAGCCCTTCCTACTGCGACGAATTCATGTCTCGAAACCTCACGGGGCGCCGCGCGGATCTCAGTACCGGTGCACTCGATCGGAATGGCAACCCGGTGGCGAACCGGTGGTTCGGGCAGTCGTCCTTTGCCACGCACGCCATTGCAACTGAACGCAATGTGGTCGTGGTCGACAAAGCGCTGCCGCTCGAGCTTCTCGGTCCTCTCGGCTGCGGCTTGCAGACGGGCGCTGGTTCGGTTCTCAACGAAATGAAACTGGCTGCTGGACAAAGTATTGCAGTTTTCGGAGCCGGTGGTGTCGGACTTGCGGCAGTGATGGCAGCCAAGGCTGCAGGTGCCCGTGACATCGTCGTGGTCGACCTGGTCGACTCTCGGCTCGAAACGGCTGTAGAAGTTGGTGCTACCCGAACGGTGCGCGGCGATGCACCGGATCTGGTCGAGGCAATCAAGAACGGCGGGCGTGGACTCGACTTCTCCTTCGAAACGACCGCAGTGACCTCTGTCATCACAACGGCTGTCAGCATCCTCGACACCCCGGGTAAGGCGGTGTTGGTGGGCGGCGGTTCCGGAAAGCTCGACATCGACCCGGTTCTGTTGGCAGGCAAGTCAGTGACGTATGTGCTGGAAGGGAGTTCGGTCCCGCAGGTCTTTCTCCCGCAGCTGGTGGATCTGTGGCAACGCGGTTGGTTCCCATTCGACAAGCTCGTCCAGACCTACACGCTCGATCAGATCAACCAGGCCGTGGAGGATTCGCTCTCCGGCAAGGCAATCAAGCCGGTGCTGACGCCGGCGCACCACTGACCACGAAATGGATCGAGAATGACCTCAACGGATTCGCTATTCTTGTCTGCCGCAGCAACATCGAACGGACGCGATCTCCCTACCGCGGGTAGCTTCGGGGTGATCAATCCCGCGACGGGTGAGGTATTCGCACAGGCGCCGTCCGTCACGCCGGATCAGCTCGACGGTGTGTTCGCCGCGGCTGCGACCGCGTACGAATCTTGGCGGTTCGACGACGAATTTCGGCGTGACTCATTGCGCCGAGCCGCAGACGTCATCGAGAGCCGGATCGGCGAACTGGCCCCGATCCTGACGATGGAGCAGGGCAAGCCGCTCACCGATGCCGCAATGGAATTCGGCGTCGCGGCGATGTGGCTGCGCTACTACGCCGATCTCGACATCCCTCGGGAAATCATCCGAGACGATGCCGAGGGCTTCGAGGAGGTCACCCATCGACCGATGGGGGTCGTCAGTGCCATAACCCCGTGGAACTTTCCGATCGCGCTTGCGATGTGGAAGATCGCGCCGGCACTGCGCGCGGGCAACACTATCGTCGTCAAGCCCTCTCCGTACACACCGCTGGCAACGCTTGCGCTCGCCAACGTCCTTCGTGGCACCTTCCCGGATGGTGTACTCAACGTGGTCACCGGGCCGGATCCGCTTGGCGCAACCATGGTTTCGCACCCAGTTCCGCGCAAAGTCAGCTTCACCGGTTCGACCTCGGTCGGGCGAAAGGTCGCTCTCGGGGCTGCAGACGGCCTCAAGCGCATCACTCTGGAACTCGGCGGAAACGATCCCGCCGTCATTCTCGGAGACGTGGACGTCGAGAAGATCGCACCCAGCCTGTTCCAAAGTGCATTCAACAACAACGGGCAGATCTGTCTGGCCGTCAAGCGCGTGTACGCACACGAAAGTATTCAGCCTCAACTGGTCGAGGCCCTCAGTGAAATTGCCAAATCCGTCAAGGTCGACGAGGGCACTGTCGACGGAACGGTGCTCGGGCCCATCAACAACAAGCCGCAATTCGATCTGGTCAAGAGCTTGGTTGCGGATGCGTTGAACAACGGTGCGAGGGCCGCCGCCGGCGGTGGACCAATCGACCGCAAGGGTTACTTTCATCAGCCGACCATCCTCGACCAGGTCGACGACGGTATGCGCATCGTCGACGAAGAGCAGTTCGGTCCGGCGCTTCCCATCGTCTCGTTCCGAGACGAGGCCGACGTCATCGTCCGCGCCAACCGCGGAGAGTACGGACTTACCGCGTCCGTGTGGTCGGGCGACGCCGAACACGCCGCAAGGCTCGCTCCTCAGATCGACGCCGGACAGGTCTCGATCAACGGACACGGCAGGGGTGTCCTACCGCATCTCCCGTTCGGCGGTCACAAGTCCAGTGGCATCGGAGTGGAAAACGGTCCTTGGGGTCTTCACAGCTTCACCGAACTGCAGGTGATCACGGGGCCGTCGCGCCACTAGCCGCTATGCGGTCGACCTTTGGCAACCAATGTCCACAGAGTGCTGGACATTGGTTGCCATCGGATTTCCAGTGGTACTTGGAATGCGTGGGCAAACGCACACGTCCGAAAAAATTACGAACACTTCGCAATAGTCACCGATATCCCTCCAGGAAAGAGGACATTCATGTCTACCGTGGTCAACAGCGAGCGCGAGGATCGCCAACAGCCGACGGGCATAGCAATGCCTGGCGCCTGGCTTCTGGGCCAACGTGATCCCAGTCGGCCCGCGATCGTTATGGAAGGCGAGACAACAACTTTCGGTGAGCTTGTCAGCAAGGCCAACCAGCTCAGCAACAAGTTCGCCGATCTGGGGTTGACCAGAGGCGATGTCGTCGCGGGTCTACTGTTGAACGGTACCGAGTTCTACGAAATTACTCTGGCATGCACGCAGAGTGGTTTGTATTTCGTTCCGATCAATACTCATCTGGCGGGACCTGAAGTCGAGTACATCGTGCGCGATTGCGACGCGTCCGTCCTTATTGTTCACGCAGAGCTCGCCGACAAGGTTGTCGGCCGGATAGAGGACGCAGTTCCGCACCGCGTGGTTATCGGTAGCGCGCCGGCCGACTGGTCCAGCTACGAAGCCTTCACCCTCTTCGCCGACGAAACTCCCGCCACCCGCTCGCTCGGCTCGGCGATGATGTACACCTCCGGCACAACTGGCCGACCTAAGGGCGTCCGCCGCCCGATGATCGATGCAACGCCCGAGAGCCCGCTCCAGGCGACCGGTCCGTTCTTCGGGAACGTGGGAATACCCCATGGACCTGGACGGCATTTGGTGTGCTCGCCCGTGTATCACGCTGCGCCGGGCGGTGTTTCACTGTCTCTGTTGCATGCTGGGCACACGCTGTACGTCTTGCCTGGCTTCGATGCCGAAACGGTGCTTCGAACGATCAGCGACAAAGCCATTACTTCCTCCCATATGGTTCCCACGCATTTTCAGCGGCTTCTCGATTTACCGGCAGGCGTTCGTGACAGCTGTGATATCTCGAGTGTCGATGTTCTTTTTCATGCCGGGGCTCCGTGTCCTCCGGCAACCAAGCGCGCCATGATCGGTTGGTTCGGTCCGGTTCTGGTCGAATATCTCGGCTCCACCGAGGGGCTCGTGTGCGTGTGCTCCACCGCCGAGTGGCTCGAACATCCGGGCACTGTCGGGCGTCCGGATCCGAGCGCTGTAATGCTCCGCGGGCTGGACGGCGAGCAGGCTCCTCCCGGTGAAGAGGGCACTATCTATTTCAAGACCAGCCCATTCGAATACTTGGGAGATCCGGAGAAGACCGCTGCTGCGCAGTGGGGCGAATTCACTACGTCGGGGGATGTGGGGCGTTTCGACGACGACGGCTACCTGTACATATTGGATCGTCGCGTAGACCTGATTCTCACCGGCGGCGTGAACGTGTATCCCGCCGAGGTGGAGGGCGCACTGCTCGAACACCCCGGCGTTGCCGATGTCGGAGTCATCGGCATCGCCGACCCTGAGTGGGGCCAACGAGTTGTGGCGGTCGTCCAATTGGCGTCCGGATTCATCAGCGACAGCGACGAAGACCTTCGCGCAAAGCTGGACCAGCACGTACGTGAGCAGATCGCCGGCTTCAAGCGACCGCGCGAATACATCTTCACCCAGGACTTTCCGCGATCGGCGGCAGGCAAGGTGTCGCGCCAGAAGTTGCGAGAACTCGCCAACGGTCAGTAGGACAGGCATTTGTTGCCGGTGCCGGTGCCGGTGCCGATGCCCGTGCCGGTTCAGGAGCGGCGAGCGATCCACTCTGCCGCAGCAGCATCGATGTCCTGCTTCAACTTCTCGAAGAAGGCCGTCGACGGTGTCGGCACCAAACTCGCTGCGGTAGTGAGTGATTGACGGAGGCTTGCGCGACGCTCATGTAACTCGTCGTCGGTCAGGAGCGTCAGGTCCGCCATTGGGAGCTCCCTCGATCGATGTGATTCGTGTTTCGGGCAGACCGTGCGCATCGGGATCGATGCATGATTCGATGCGCACGGCCCAGGCACTCCAGGCTGGGGGCCGGAATGCAAAATCCACTTTACCAAATGATTACTAATGGTTGTGGGTGTGCCCCGTTCTCGGCCTTCGTGGAGTGCTTTCGCAGGGTTCTCCCAGGTCGTAAGTCCTGACAATCGTTGAAGCTGCAACTATCGTCGAACCCATGAAAAAGATCTGGTGGATCGGCGGAGCAGTAGTTGTGGTCGTACTCGCCCTGCTTGTGGGGCCGTGGGCGTACGGGAAATTCATCGCTGAAGACGATGCGCCGGCGGCCGTGGTATCCACTCAGGGTGCAGAAGCGGCGTCCGGATCGATCGACGGGCAGTGGACCGTCGTCGCCGGGCAGGGGGACAACCAGACGGCAGCGGGATACACCGTGCACGAGATTCTCAACGGATCGAGTGTGACCGTCGTCGGAACCACCGGCGAAGTGAGCGGAAACGCGGTTGTCGAGGGTGAAAAGCTCACGTCAGGCGAAGTGACGGTGCAGGTGGCAAGCATCAAGACCGACTCGGATCGGCGCGACGGCCAGTTCACGGGCAATGTGATGGATACCAGCACGTATCCGACGGCGACGTTCACGATCGACTCGCCGGTGGACTTGGCTGCTGTACCGACAGATGGCACAACTGCGACGGTCACGGTGTCTGGCACCTTGACTCTCAAAGGTCAGTCCAAGCCGGTGTCGGTCGACATGACCGTGCTGCATTCGGGTGATTCGCTGATTGCATCGGGCTCGATTCCAGTTACCTGGACCGATTTCGGAGTTGAACCCCCGTCCCTCGGTTTTGTCACCGTCGACGGCAGTGGCTCGGTGGACTTCCTCGTCTCACTCGCCGCGGGCTGAATTACGTCCACCCGATTCGCGCTGCTTGGGGGCGGGCAGGGAAGATTAAGGACATGACCTTCCTTTCTCGTTGTCCGTTCCGAAGGCAGTGCGCGATTTCTGCCCGGACGGAATGAACAGGTGATGCCCCGGTGGAGACCGTTCCGAACGGGTGAAGACCCCGATCCACGGTTCACTCTCGCCAATGAGCGGACGTATCTGGCCTGGATCCGCACGGCGACGGCCTTTGTCGCATCGGGCGTCGGGCTCGAAGCGTTCGGCGGCGACATTCTCAACCCGACGGTTCGTGCCGGCTTGGCCGCGTTGTTGCTCGTCGGCGGCGCTCTGATCGCCATCACTTCTTTTGTCCACTGGATCAGTGCCGAGCGAGCGCTGCGTGCTGAGCGCTCGTTGCCAGTGCCGCTCATGGCGCCGGTGGTCGGCATCGTGCTGGTGATCTGCGCGACCGTCCTGGTGGTCGAGGTCGTGAACTGATTGACCGCGCTGGAACCGTCGGAAGGTGTCAAGCCTCCGGACAAGGGCTTGCAGTCCGAGCGCACATCGCTCTCGTTCGTGCGGACGAGTCTGTCGATCCTCGGCTTGTCTGCCGCCTGTTTGAGATGGTTGCCGCCGTTCGGTTCGGTAGCACTGATCGGCCCGTCCCTCGCTGCCGTGCTTGTCGTCGCGGTGACGGTCTACGAACGTCGGTCGCGGCCCAGGCGGTTGGCCCAGTTCTCAGCCGAAAAGGCAACGCCTGCTTTGGGTATGGGTGCTGCTCTCGCGGTCGCCCTGCTCCTACTCAGTGCGACGGGGCTGTGGATTCTGCTGACGTGACCTCGGCTTTCGGTGCCCAGCCGGGTGGGCCGAACACGTAGCCTGCGCGCTGGCGCCACGACTTCGACGCTTTCCAGTCGCGAGCGATGGCAGCGTATTCGCGTGTTTGGAGCTTCCAGATGTTGTACGTTCCGACCGGCGTCGTGAGTCCGTAGGTGGGCCGGTGGGTTTCGGCTGCGAAGGTCCCGAACATCCGGTCCCAGATGATGAGGATTCCGGCGTAGTTGCGGTCGAGGTACTCGGCGTCGGAGCCGTGGTGGACGCGATGGTGCGACGGCGTGTTGAAGATGAATTCGATGGGCCGCCAAAGTTTTCCGACACGTTCGGTGTGGACGAAGAACTGGTAGACGAGGCTGACGGAGAAGCCGACGAACACCATCCACGGCGGAATCCCGAGGAACGGCAACGGCAACCACATGATGATCTCACCGCTGTTGTTCCACTTCTGCCTCAGTGCGGTGCTGAAGTTGAAGTACTCACTCGAATGGTGAGCCTGGTGTGTGGCCCAGATGACTCGCACTCGGTGCGCGATGCGGTGATACGCGTAATAGAGGACGTCGATTCCGAGCAGCAGGATCACCCAGGTGTACCAGGCCGTCGGCGAGAGGTGCCACGGAGCGAGGTACACCCAGATTGCGGAATAGCCGATCAGCGCCAGCACTTTCCAGAAGGTGCTGGTTGCGATCGACACGAGTCCGAGCAGAACGCTGGTTCTGGCGTCGACGCTTCGATAGCCGCCTTCCGCGGGCCGTGCGCGTCCGTCGGCGTCGTCGGGATGATCCTCGAGAGCGCGGGCCGCGAACCATTCGATTGCCAGGAAGATGACAAACGCGGGAATTGCGAGCGTGACTGGATCATGGAGCGGTTCGAGAAGTGACTTCCATGATTCGAGAAGGGTTTCCCACACGCGATTTGTCCTGTTCTCTAGCTTCGATCGTTACATCATGCATCAAAATGTAACGTCAGGGAACCCTTTGCTGCGAAGATCTTGCAGGGTTTGTTGCGACTATTCATAGAAGGATGGTAGGAATTGCCGGTGCATATCACCGCGAAGGTGGACTACGCCGTGCGGACTCTGGTCGAGCTCGCGGCAGTAGGTCCTGACCCGGCCAAGGCCGAGTTTCTCGCCAAATCCCAGGTCATACCCCACAAGTTCCTGGAAGCGGTGCTCTCGGACCTGCGGCGCGGCGGCTTGGTCAACAGCCGTCGAGGCCCGGACGGGGGATACTGGCTCGCTCGGTCCGCGGACGAGATCACGATTGCAGACGTCATACGAGCCGTCGAAGGCCCGCTTGCTTCGATTCGAGGTCAGCGACCGGAAGACGTCGACTACGGGGGGCCGGCGACGCCCCTCAAGGAGGTGTGGATTGCAGTGCGCGTCAACCTCCGTGCTGTGCTCGAAAATGTCACACTCACCGATGTTGCAGGTGGAGAATTGCCCGAGTTCGTTCACGAACTGACGGCAGATCCCGAGGCGTGGAATCGGCGCTGATACAGCCCGGTTTCAGTGTGCCCGTCGACGCGGAACAGTCATAGGAGCAGTGTTCGCGGTGTTGCCTCCCGCGGATTTTGCGTCGTACATCAGATGATCGGCCGCAACGATTGCTCGGGAGAACTCGTTGTAGTCGAACTCTTCCTGATGCGGGATGAAAGGTAGCGTCGCTGCTCCGACGCTGACGGTGGCCAATGGGTCGTCGGAAGCGTTCACGACGGCTTTGGGCAGTGTCGCGATTCTTTTGCGAAGTCCGTACGGGGTACCGATCATCACAACGGTGAACTCCTCGCCGCCGGTGCGCGCGGCGTAGCCGAAACCGTTCACATGCGCCTGCAGGCGCATTCCGGTCCGGATGATGACGGCGTCACCGACTTCGTGACCGAAGGTGTCGTTCACCGCCTTGAACTTGTCGATGTCGACGACGGCAACAGCAATGTCGGCACGATTTGCCGACGCGACCGACCAGATACGCTCCGACATGTCCCACAGTCCTCGTCGGTTCAGCAGGCCGGTAAGTGCATCCACTTTGGATCCCGTTGCGCGCGCGAGTAATTGCCGCCAAGTGAACTGAATCGTGGCCGGAATGAAGATCACGGCACACAGTACGACGTCCGTGCGTGCAATCACGCTGGTTGTCGAGTAGTCGCCGTTCGTCAGGCCGAGCACCGTCAGGGCGATGACAAATGTCGTGGCAAAGGCGAGATGGAAGGCCAACCAGCGGTAATCGAGAAAATAGGTGAAGTAGGCGCCGGTGGCGACAAAGAGTGCCGCGCCGAAAAGGGCGGCGTTATGGCTGGTGAAGGTGATGAGAATCGAGGCAGTTCCGAGATCCGCCCACAGTCCGTAGAGCTTGAGCATGCGCGAACCTCTGATTCGGCCGACGAACCAGAGAATCGTGGGGATCAGGTTGACGGTCGCAATGCCGACGAGCCAACTGCGCGCAAACGGTCCGTCCGGGCCCTCTCCGCTGAGGAGAAACAGGAACGCCACGATCGAGAAATTGAGTGAGCAGAATCCGATGGTGAGGCGGACGAGACGTAGAACGGAGCCTCGTCCGGACTTCGATCCCCACAGCATCACCGTGGACGAAACCGGCCAGGTGTGCAGGAGCGGGTCCATCAAATTCCTTCGCCGAGCAAATTGCGGTTAATTCACCGCAAAGTATGTCAGGCCATGTTGATTCACGCGTCAACTTGGCAGGGGGTCTCACGCGGTGGAGCTGCTCGCGACGCTCTCTGTCGCCCTGTTCAGGCATTTGCCGTGCGTGCGTGTGAGACACGCCTCGAGTTTCCGCGCTGTGTGTTCGATCGCACAACTTTGCAGACCTCTGCAAAGTTGCAGAGGTCTGCAAGTTCGGTACCGTGTTGGGGTGATCATCGAACAAGGCCTTCGCGACCGCAAGAAGGCAGCAACCCGTGCCGCACTCAGTGGCGCGGCAGCACGGCTCGCTCGTGCGCTGGGGATCGAATGCGTCACCGCTGATGCAATCGCCTCGGAGGCCGGAGTGTCGACGAGGACCTTTCACAATTACTTTTCCAGCAAGGAGGAGGCAGTCCTCGCCAGCTTCGAGGAGTCGATCGCCTCGTGGATCGAGGCGCTTGCGTCGCGGCCCGCGGACGAACCGATTCTCGACGTGCTCGAGAACCTTGTGGTCGAAATCGTGAGCGATTCGGGCCCGGGTGCGGAAGAAAAAGTAAACATCTGGATGTTGTCGGACTCGAGTCCTGCTCTCTATCGGGATGCGGCAGACATGCACCAGCGAATAAACCGTGCAGTCACTCGGGCATTGGCCGAACGTACCGGCACGGACGCCGAACGGGACCTGTATCCAACCCTTCTTCTCGGGGTTGTGGCCGGCGCCTGCAAATCGGTGATCGACGTCTGGACTGGCGGAAAGTCGGAGGCTTCCAGTCCGGAGGAGTTGGTCCACGACGCTTTTCGGCAGATTCGTGCCGGATTGCCCGCCCCTGAGATGTCGCGTCCCTGAGATGGCCCGTCTCTGAGCCCCACACGTAATACCTGTCCACGTACACGCACCGAAACAGCAAGGAGCCCGTCGTGGCCACCTATCTTTATCGGATCGGCAAGTTCGCCTACCGGCGAAAAGGCGCGGTCCTCAGCGTTTGGCTGATAATCCTGGTCCTGATGGGCGTCGGGGCTGCCACTCTGTCCGGCCCCACCAAGGATTCGTTCTCCATTCCGGGAACCCCGGCACAGCAGGCGCAAGACCTGATGGCGGAGCGTTTTCCCGACGCGCCCAACCCGATGGATTCGCTGAGCGCGCGATACGTAGTGCAAGCTCCGGCGGGCACGACGCTGGCCGATCCGGCGAACGTCAAGGCCATGGACGACATGCTCGCGAGTATTCGTGGCATCGACAAGGTTGCCGACTCCGCCAAGGTGGACCCGGCGACTGCCACTGCGGAACAGGCCGCGAAGGCGTTGGTCAATCCGGTTACCGGCAACGACTCCATGGTTGCGATGTTCAAGGAAAAGGCTGCTGCGGCTGGAACTTCCGAGACGCAGGCCGTGGACGACGCGCGCGCGTTGTCGCCGCTCAGTGCCGACGGCACGGTCGGGTACGTCGAGGTTCCGTTCAGCGGTGACTTCGCCGATCTCGACCAGGCGTTGCGTGATTCGATCAACTCCGCAGCCGATGTCGGTCGGGCCGAGGGACTCAACGTCCAGGTCAGTGGTTCTGCTGCTCAGGAAGCGGAGATGCCCGGTGGTGTCACCGAGCTGATCGGTATCGCCGTTGCCGCTGTCGTTCTGGCCATCACGTTCGGTTCGCTTGTGGCCGCGGGGCTTCCGCTGCTGACCGCGATCATCGGTATCGCTATCGGCAGCCTCGGAATCACCGTCGCCACCGGCTTCATGGATCTCAGTTCGATGACTCCGACGCTGGCGATCATGATCGGTCTGGCCGTGGCGATCGACTACTCGCTGTTCATCATGTCCAGGTTCAGGCATGAGCTCACCCTCACCGACAACCGTGCCGAAGCAGCAGGTCGCGCCGTCGGAACCGCCGGTTCCGCAGTGGTATTCGCCGGTTTGACAGTCATCATCGCGCTCGTTGCCTTGCGTGTCGTCGGTATCCCGTTCCTCTCGGACATGGGTGCGGCAGCGGCCTTCACGGTGCTGATCGCGGTCCTGATCGCATTGACCTTGCTGCCCGCGATCCTGGGTATGTTCGGGCGCAAGGCTTTTGCCGGCAAGATTCCCTTCCTCAGCAAGCGTGCGGAGGAGTCCGAAAACGATGATTCGGGCAAGCCGAAGTTGGCTCTGCGCTTCATCACCGCCGTCGTTCGTCGTCCGCTCGTGCCGCTGATCGGTGGAGTAGTTCTTCTGGGCGCATTGGCTCTGCCCGCAACGGGATTGAGTCTGGCATTGCCGTCGGAGGCCACCGGTGACCCGGCGACAAGTGCGCGTCAGGCGTACGACCTGATCGACGAGGGCTTCGGTGACGGCCGCAACGGACCGCTGATCGCCGTTGTCGACGCCAAGGACGCCAGCGTCCCCGCCGGGGAGGCCTTTGCGGAGGTCGTCTCGACCATCTCGAGCTTCGGTGACGTCCAGAACGCACAGGTCGTGAGGGTCAACGAAGCCGGCGACACCGCGCAGGTACTGATCACTCCGAAGAGCGGACCGACCGATCCGGCCACGATGGATCTGGTGGGCAGCCTCCGCGGAGCAGAAGGCGGGCTCAACGATTCGATCGGCGTCAGCTACGGCATCACCGGTCAGACCGCACTCGAAGGCGACGTCTCGGACACGCTGAAGGATGCATTGGTGCCCTACCTTGCCGTGGTGGTCGGCCTTGCATTCATCTTGTTGCTCTTGGTGTTCCGCTCGATCCTGGTTCCGCTGACCGCGACGCTCGGCTTCCTGCTCAGCGTGCTCGCGACATTCGGTGCGACGGTGGCGATCTTCCAGCACGGTTGGTTGGGCATCATCTCGAACCCGCAACCGCTCGTGAGTTTCATGCCGATCTTCCTGATCGGCGTGGTGTTCGGGTTGGCGATGGACTACCAGGTGTTCCTCGTGACGCGTATGCGTGAGGAGTACGTCCACGGTGCGAGCGCGAAGGAGGCCGTGACAATCGGCTTCAACCACGGTGCCCGCGTGGTCAGTGCGGCCGCGGTCATCATGATCTCCGTGTTCGGTGCCTTCATCGCAGAACCGAACTCGTTCATCAAGTCGATCGGATTCGCGCTCGCCGCGGCGGTGTTCTTCGACGCCTTCATCGTGCGCATGGTCATCATCCCGTCCGTCATGGCACTGCTCGGCGACAAGGCGTGGTGGTTGCCGAAGTGGCTGGACAAGATTCTGCCGAACGTCGACATCGAGGGTGAGAAGCTCAGCAAGGCCCTCCGTGACGAGAAGGAAGCGGAGTTGCAGTCCGCATCTGCTTGATCTCTGCTGTGCGCCTTTATTAACCCCCCGCGGTTAATAAAGGCGCACAGCTGTTTTTGTGTATCGAAATATCCAGCGGCACATGTCGGCCAGGATTGGTAACCTTCGCTCACTATGCTGATCAGGCTGCTGCGCACTTATCTGACGCCGTACCGGGGTGAACTCACGGGCGTTGTCGTCCTGCAGTTTATTTCGACTATGGCGGCCCTTTACCTTCCGAGTCTCAACGCCGACATCATCGACAACGGCGTGACCAAAGGCGACACCGGCTACATCCTCTCCACCGGCGGGATGATGCTGATGGTCACGCTGACGCAGATCCTGTGCTCGGTGGGTGCCGTCTTCTTCGGAGCACGAGTCGCCATGGGCGTCGGGCGCGACCTCCGAGCGTCGGTGCTGCATCAGGTCGGGACGTTCTCGGCCAGGGAAGTCGGGCACTTCGGTGCGCCTTCGCTGATCACCCGCAACACCAACGACGTCCAGCAAGTACAGATGATGGTCGTGATGAGTTGCACCATCCTCGTCATGGCGCCGATCATGTGTATCGGCGGCATCATCATGGCTCTGCGCCAGGACCTGAATCTTTCCTGGATCCTCGGGATCAGCGTCCCGCTCCTCGTAGTCTCGATGGGTTTCCTGATCGCCCGGATGGTCCCCGGATTCCGGGTCATGCAGGGCCGCCTCGACGCCGTCAACCGTGTTCTTCGCGAACAGATCACGGGCATCCGCGTCGTCCGAGCGTTTGTACGGGAACCGTACGAGGTAGAGCGTTTCGGCGACGCCAACCGCGAACTGACGGAGACTGCACTCGGCGTCGGCCGCCTCATGGCACTGATGTTCCCGCTCGTGATGCTGATCAGCAATGTCACCAGCGTCGCGGTCATCTGGTTCGGTGGCCATCAGATCAACGAGGGCTCGATGCAGATCGGCTCGCTCACCGCGATGCTCAGCTACATCATGCAGATCCTGATGGCCGTCATGATGGCCACTTTCATGGCGGTGATGCTGCCGCGTGCGTCGGTGTGCGCCGAACGTATCTCCGAGGTGCTCGACACGGATTCGTCGGTGATTCCGCCCGAGAATCCGGTCCTGGAGTTGAAGGACCCGGGCGTCGTCGAGCTTCGTGGGGCTCAGTTCCAGTTCCCCGGAGCCGAGGAGCCAGTGTTGCGCGACATCACCTTCCGCGCCGAACCAGGCAAGACGACGGCGATCATCGGCGGCACCGGTTCGGGAAAGACCACTCTGCTCAACCTGATTCCGCGTTTGATCGACTCCACCTCCGGATCGGTATCGGTGGGCGGTGTCGACGTCCGCGACATCGACACGGAGCTGCTCTGCTCGGTGATCGGTCTGGTCCCGCAGAAGCCGTATCTGTTCTCCGGCACTGTCGCCACCAATCTCCGCTACGGAAACCCCGAAGCTACCGACGAATGGCTGTGGGAGTGCCTCGAGATCGCCCAAGCTGCCGACTTCGTCCGCGCCATGCCAGAAGGCCTGGACACACCGGTGGCACAAGGCGGTACGACGGTATCGGGCGGTCAGCGTCAGAGACTCGCCATCGCCAGAGCGTTGGTGCGTAAGCCGCAGATCTATCTGTTCGACGATTCCTTCTCGGCACTCGACCTCACTACCGACGCAAGGCTGCGTGCGGCGCTCCGGCCGGTCACGCAAGACGCCTGCATCGTCGTTGTCGCGCAGCGTATCTCCACCATCGTCGAGGCCGATCAGATCATCGTGCTCGACGACGGCGCCATCGTGGGGATCGGCACGCACGACGAACTCGTGGTCAGTTGTCCCACCTACGGCGAAATCGTCGCCTCTCAGCTAGCCGTACAGGACGCATCATGAGTAATCGATCGACTTCCTCGCCTCCCATCGGCCCGCCCGGCGGCGGCGATCCCACCAAGAAGGCCATGAACTTCGGCCCTTCGCTCAAGCGTCTCCTCGGTCGCTTGAGCCCGGACAAGCCGATCGTCATCCTGATCTTCGCTTTGGTGACGGCAAGCGTCGTACTTTCCTCGATCGCGCCGAAGATCCTGGGAAACGCCACCAATCTGATCTTCGACGGCATCGTCAGCAAGCAACTCCAGCCGGGGACGACAAAGGAACAGGCTGTCGAAGGATTGCGCGCTTCGGGGCAGGGTCAACTCGCCGACATGGTGTCCGGCATGGCCGTTGTGCCCGGAACCGGAATCGATTTCGACGCCGTCGGCAAGGTCTTGATGATCGTGCTGCTGCTGTTCGTCTGCGCGTCGCTGTTCAGTTGGCTGCAGGCGTATCTGCTCAACATCGTTGTGCAACGGACCGTTCGCCGGCTGCGTGAGGACGTCGAGCAGAAGATTCACCGACTTCCCTTGCGGTACTTCGATACCCATGCCCGCGGTGATGTTCTCTCACGCGTGACCAATGACATCGACAACGTCGCGCAGAGCTTGCAGCAGACGCTCAGCCAGTTGGTCATGTCGGTGATGACCGTCCTGGGCATTCTGGTGATGATGCTGTGGATCTCACCGCTGCTCGCCTTGATCGCGGTGGCAACTGTTCCGCTGTCGATCATGGTGACGGCGTTTATCGCGAAGCGTTCACAGAAGCACTTCGTGGCGCAGTGGAAGAGCACCGGCGGAATCAACGCGCAGGTCGAGGAAGCATTCAGCGGCCACGAGTTGGTCAAGGTGTTCGGTCGCCAGCAGGAGGTCGAGGAGCGCTTCCGCAAGCAGAACGAGGATCTGTACGAGTCGAGTTTCAAGGCGCAGTTCATCTCCGGTCTGGTCATGCCGGCCGTGATGTTCCTCGGCAACCTCAACTACGTCGCCATCGCAGTGGTGGGTGGCATGCGCGTCGCATCCGGAACGATGACCCTCGGCGACGTGCAAGCGTTCATCCAGTACTCGCGGCAGTTCACCCAGCCGCTCACGCAGATCGCGTCGATGACCAATCTGCTGCAGTCCGGCGTCGCTTCGGCCGAGCGGGTCTTCGCGCTGCTCGACCAAGAGGAGCAGTCGGAGGACCCGAAGAGTGCGAAGTCGCCCACGGTCGACAAGGGTCGCGTCAAGTTCGAGAACGTCACCTTCAGTTACAAGCCGGAACAGCCGCTGATCGAGGACCTGTCCCTGACTGCCGAGCCGGGCCAGATGGTTGCGATCGTCGGACCCACCGGCGCCGGCAAGACCACCCTCGTCAACCTCATCCTGCGGTTCTACGAACTCAATTCGGGCCGAATCACTTTGGACGGCATCGACATCGCCGACATGACGCGAGACGATCTGCGCTCACGGATCGGCATGGTTCTGCAGGACGCGTGGCTGTTCGGTGGAACCATCCGCGAGAACATCGCCTACGGCAAGCCTGGTGCCACCGACGAGGAGATTCGTCGTGCGGCCGAGATGAGCTACGTCGACAAGTTCGTGCACTCTCTGCCTGAGGGTTACGACACGGTCATCGACGAGGAAGGCAGCAACGTCAGTGCAGGCGAGAAGCAGCTCATCACTATCGCCCGCGCCTTCATCTCGCAGCCGTCCATCCTGATCCTCGACGAGGCGACCAGTTCGGTGGACACACGCACCGAACTGCTGGTCCAGAGCGCCACCGCGGTTCTGCGCAACGACCGCACCAGCTTTGTCATCGCGCACCGTCTTTCGACAATTCGTGATGCGAACCTGATCGTGGTGATGGAGGAAGGCCGGATCGTGGAGCAGGGGAGCCATGAGGCTCTGCTCGAATCCCGCGGCGCGTACTTCCGTCTGTACAACAGCCAATTCGTGGGAGCGGAGATCTAGTTCCTCGTTCGAGTCCCTGAGATTGACCTTCAGGTGGAGTGAGACTTACCAAGTTTGTGGTACTCGGGCGGCGGAGCGAGGGGGCTGGGGGGATCCGTGGGCCTGTTTGCGTAGCTTGCGGCTTCGGGTTCCGGCGCGCATCTCTTCGCAGAGCTGTTCGTAACCCTTGGTTACTTCGTCCCACCTGTAGGTGGCAGCCGCATGCGTCCGTGCCCGGAGACCGCGTTCTGCGGCGGCGGTCGGATCGGATTCAGTTTCCTCGAGTGCTGCGCTGAGTTGGGTCAGTCCGTTGAAGAAGACTCCGTTGTCTCCCAGCACTTCACGGTTGAAGTTGACGTCCCAGGCGATGACATTTGCACCGGCCCCCATTGCTCGCAGTAGTGACGGATTGGTGCCGCCGACCGTGTGCCCGTGTAGGTAACTTGCAGCTCCCGCGTACAGCGTGTCGAGGAGGTCCTGATCCCAGACGCCGCCCAGTTGGCGTATGCGGGGATCCGACTCGGCGAGCTCGTTGACTCGTTTCTCGTGTTCACTTTCGTACGGAACGGAGCCGACAACGATCAAGGGCAACTGTGCGTCGCTTTGTAGATAACCCTCGATGATCCTGTCCACTTGATTCTCGGGCTCGAGGCGGGCAACGACCAGATGGTAGCCGTGCTCGGTCAGATCGAGCTCCGACAGACGACTCAGATCGGTGGAGTCACGGATTGGCGCTCCGTAAGGCAGGAACATGCTCGGGGTGTCATATCGCTCGCGATAATAGTCCGCAATTCCCTCGGCATCGGAGATCAATTCGTCAGCAAGCCAGACGGATACACGCTCATTTACCAGGTAGTACCGGCGGCCGACAGGGCCCCACTTTCCGCGCTTCCATTCCAACCCGTCGACGTGCACGGCTACCGGGATGCGAGCTGCGCGGATTACGGGTAGCAGTGGTGCATTGGCAGCGTTGAAAACGATCGCCGCATCGCACCGGTGACGAAGGAGATGCCCGACTGATAGTGCTGTGTGGCTCAAGGTCTCCAGGATGGGGTGTTTCAAAGCGGGTAGCGGTACCCTTTCCATCCCGCGGTAGCTCGGTGATCTGTTTTTGCCGCGGCAGTAGACCACTACTTCGTGGCCACCTTCGACAAGTCGTGAGCCGATCTCCTCGACAGCCGTTTCGAATCCGCCGTAGCGTGCGGGCACTCCCCGTGTCCCGATCATTGCGATTCGCATGAGCGAACCCCCCCTTGTTTGTTTGTGCTCGGGAATTGTCGGATGCGGCGTCCGATGCACGTGTCATGTCGTGCGCTGAATAGTCCGAGGATCCCGAGATTTGGAAAAGGCTATCAAAAATCGAAACCTTATCCAAGTAACAGACAATTTTCAGCAAATATTTTAGTGCAGTTAAAACGTACTATTCACAAGAATTGAGACAAATGGTTATTCATAGGCGAATAGTCTGTTTAATCTCGAAAATTCCGAATCTCCCGGTACCACTTGGGCAGC
Source organism: Rhodococcus sp. DN22 (assembly GCF_036669995.1). Taxonomy (NCBI): domain Bacteria; kingdom Bacillati; phylum Actinomycetota; class Actinomycetes; order Mycobacteriales; family Nocardiaceae; genus Rhodococcus; species Rhodococcus sp. DN22. The sequence continues at coordinate 395,403 of NZ_CP133326.1, forward strand.
GCGGCGCACAGAAACAGGGCCGTGCCGATCAGGAGTAAGGCGTACGAAATGGCGAAGATCGACTGCCAGGCGAAGAGAACGAAGATGCCGCACAGGACGCCGTAGTCGGTGGGGATGACCAGAATTGATCGGAGGGTGGCACTGGTGCTGGTATCTGCCGGTGCAGGTGCGCGATCCGGGTGTGCGCGTCGCAACTGGTCGGTCAGGATCTGGACAAAGAAAAAGACGGATGCCACCAGTGTGAAACCGATGGGAATCAACAACAATCTGACATCTGTGACGTCGTAGTGGCGATACCAACCGATCAACACCGCGAGATGCAGTGCGGTGGTCTTGATGCTGTCGACCACATGATCGAGCCACTCACCAGCAGGCGTGCCGCCCCCGCGCAGGCGTGCGAGTTGACCGTCTGCCGAATCGAATGCGTAACCGACCAGCAGTCCAATGGCGATGAGGATGCCGACCCACCAATGTGGCTGTGCCAGTGCGATAGCCGCGATAGCGGCGGCACTGAAACCGGCGCTGATGAACGTCACTTTGTTAGGTGTCAGGCCGACTTGGTACGCGGCTGCTGCGATGACGCGTCCGATCTTTCTGTTGACGAACCGGGAATATGCGGGCGACCCCTTGGCGGGTGGCTTCTGCGCTCCTGCCAGTCGTCGCACGGTATCGGTGAACGACTCCTCCGGTAGTGAACTATTTTGGTGGACGGTCATTTTCGATTGCTCCTGATTGTCGCAGTAAAGGACTCGGCGATGTCGGCGCGGTACCGTTCCGGCGAGAATCTGGTCAAGGCTTCGGTGCGCGCATCGATTGCCTGCTCGCGCGTGCTGCCCCAACTCTCGATCGTCGATTGGATTGCGTCCGCCAACGCAACAGCGTTTCCTGGCTCGACAAGGCGACCATTTCTGCCGTCTTCGATGATCTCGGTGAGGCCCTGAACTGCAGAGGCCAACACGGGCCTTGCAAAAAGCTGGGCTTCGACCGCAACATTGCCGAACGGTTCGGCTCTCGACGGCACCAGGGCAATATCTGCGGAATCCATTGTTTCCCATACCTGTTCGACCACGCCGAGGTATCGGATGCGGTCGCTGACATCCGAGGCAGCAGCGATACGGCTGAGATCGTCTTCGAACCACTCGTAGCCGGCAAAGACGCCTCCGACCAGATCGAGTGTCACATCCACCCCGCGTCGAACGAGGATTGCGAGTGCTTCGACCGCAACGTCTGTGCCCTTGCGTGGGGCGATGCGCCCGACCAAAACGAGTCGAGTCGGCCCGGTCAGGCTCAGCCTGGGGGCAGTCGGCTCGGTACTCGGGCCGGCGACGCCGTTGTAGATCACGCGAATCCGGCGCCCCAGCGTCGGGATGTCACGCAGGATCAGTTCACGGCAGGCATTGCTGTTCGCGATGACCCGCTGCGACAACAACAGTTGGGCGCTCAGCCCCATTCGGATCGGCTTGGATGCAGTGTCTTCAGCTTCGTGCACATGGAAGATCACTGGGTAGCCGAGGAGCTTCGCGACCACGGCCAGCCAGGGGATGGTCACAGTGCTGACGTACACGACGTCGGGCGAGAAGCGTCGCAGCGTCCGCACGATGGACGGCGTCGAGCGGGCTGCCTCCACAGCAAGCGAGAGCAGGCCGGTCGGCGACATCTTCGACTTGCGCAGAACTGGTATCGGCATGATCACGGCGTCGGCGCCGGCTTCCTCCACACGTGCTGCCAACGGTCCAGGGGACCCCAGCATCACGGTCACGTCCCAGCCCGTAGTTGTCAGGGCAGTTACCGATTCCAGCACTATTCGGTCCGAGCCGTACAGTTCGGCACCCGGATGAGCTACGAGCGCGCGGTGGGCTGGCGCCCCGATGTAAGCCAAGTATTCCCCCCGGAATGTCCAACTCAGAGTCGACCGTCGGTGCCATCTGCCGCGAAAGCGGATGTAACCATATAGTTGCGGAAAGGCTAGTCTTCATCGTGAGGCAATGTCCACTTGGTCTCCGAAACTCGGAAGAAAGAGAAGAATGAGTGGAAAGCGTATGGAATCTCGCTCGTGCGAGATGGCTGCTGCTGATTGCGGGTGTATTGCTCGGTGCGATCGGTGGTGCGGTCTACTCGGGAACGATCACGGTTGATCACCGCTCGACTGCAGTCGTCTATTTTGCTGTCGACCGTGCCAAGACGGCGAGCGACTACACGGCGGGAAGCTCGTTCGCGCAGAGCGTCATGCCTTCGTTCGCTCAGATCGTGAAGTCACCGATCGTTCTCGATCCGGTGATCGAGGAACTTGACCTCCAGACAACGGCCCGGAACCTTGCCGGCCGGATCCAGGTGGACGTGCCGTCGAATACCACGGTGATGAACGTGACAGTCACAGACACGTCCAGTCTGCGCGCGGCGATGACGGCCAATACGGTGATCTGACGCCTTGACGAAGCGGTCCGCACACTCTCGCCCCGCGGTGAAGAGGACAACCCCGCAATGAGAATGTCGTCGGTATCTCCCGCGGTTGCCTCAGAGAAGCAGTCGACCGTAAATCGGGCGATATTCGAATTGCTCGGCGCGCTGGGCGGTTTGCTTGTGGCAGTGGCGATCGTGGGAATCTGGGAATCGGTGACCAGACCTGTTCGGTCGGTGTCCGACGTCGAAAACGTGTCGTCGACTCCGGTACTTGCAGCCATCACATTCGACGGTAAACGGTCGGTGGCACCCGTCGACCCTCGTGGATCGGAGAGTGCTGCCGGGACCTTGGTGCTGCACACCAACATCGCAGCGGCGTGTGGGAAACGAGGGGGCGTGAAGTCAGTCGCCGTAGTTCCGGTGACTGCGAGCGACGACGCGCGGGCAGTCGCCGTCGACCTCGCGTTGGTCATGGCTCGGGCACGGGATCGAATTCTGTTGGTCGACGGTGATTTACGATCGGCCTCCGTAGCGGGCATGCTCGGCGCCGAATCGGCTCCTGGTCTCGCGGAGATCCTGGTGGGGTCAGCAGACTTCGGTCAGACGCTACAGGTGAGGTCCGGGTTGGATTTTGTCGCCGCAGGCAGAGCTGAGGGAAATGCCGCGGAGTTGTTGGTGAGTACGCGACTGAAACCCTTTCTCAAGGTCGAGTCGACGCGCTACAAGATGCTCCTTGCGGTTGGTGGTGCAGCAATACCCGTAGCGGACGGTGCAACATTGGCCGCCGCTGCCGAGGTCACGGTTTTGGTGGCGCGGCGTGGGCAGACCACGCGTCGTGACCTCGCTGCGGCGGTCGACAGGCTGTCATCGGCGGGAGGAATTCTCGCCGGCGTTGTTCTTGTACAACGGCGCTCGGGACTTGCGCGAGTTCTGATGCGGAGTAGGAAACGACTTCAGGACGGTAGACGTTGACCGCCGTACGGCGGATGAGTTCTTCGGCCGGCGTCTCGGTAGGCGCGGATATGCGCGCGGCCGAGTTGTGGCCATTTCCTGGCGGACAGGTCAGGGGATTCGGCAGGCGACGGGGCGGCGAGCGCGGTATCAAGTGTCGCCGTGGTGAGGGGGCCCTGATAGAGGTGGATCCAGCCGGGCCCGACCTCGTCGGCCAGTGCCCGGGTTATTTCGGTATCCGGAACGAGCACGGGGCGTTCGAGTGAAAGCGCGAGCAGCAGTGCGCCCGAGTTGTGCATGTTTTGATACGGAAGGACAACCAATTGCGCTGCTGTGATTTCCAACGCCAAGGTGCTGTCCTCGACATAGTCGAGGGCAGCAGTGATTCGGCTGCTTTTGCGCGCCGCAGATTCTACGACGGCGCGGAGTTCGTCGGTGCTCGGCTTGCCGACGATACGCAGGCTTGCGCCGGTAGTGGTGACGTGGGCGAAGGACTCGAGCAGCGACTCGGTTCCTTTGTATGGTCGGATCAATCCGAACGAAATGACCCGGCCGGCAATGGGTTCAGATTTCGGGTATCCCGCAAACCAGTTGGAGTAGTCGCCGTGAGGAATGAGTACCCGTTCGGTTCCTGTTGGTACAGGGGACAATTCGTTGAGCACTATCCAGGTTCGGGTCTGTCGATCGCACCACCGCAAGAGTGCGGTCTCCGTGCGGCTACCGGTTTCGTGTGCTCGAACATTGTGTGCCGTACGGACGATAGGTGTACCGGTGAGCCGCAGGCGCAGCATCAACAGGATGAATCGGACTTGGGCGGCCGCCCGCGCGAGGGCGCCGTCACGGCGAATCATTATTTCGGGCCAATGGATGTGCAAGATGTCGTAACTGCCGAAAAGGGCTGTTTGCCAACTGAAATACCGGACACTTGCGCCGCAGGTTCGAATCGAGTCGGCCAGTTGTACGACGTATGGGTTGGTCGTCTTGAATGGCCCGCGAGTGGACAGCAAGACTCTCAACGCGTCTTCGCCGGACTGGCCGTCGTTGCCGATTCGAGGTGTCATGCGACCGTATCCTAAACCTAGTGAATCCCTGGGCGCACTGGTGGTTCGCTGCGAACAAATCCGGGAGTGCTCGTGACCTCCAGGCATTTTCGGCCGGACGTCACGGTCACGCTGATCGTTCTCGTGTGGGCGATGTACACGACGCCACGGCTGGTGCAGTCGCTGACAGGAGTGAAACGGCGGGCGACGGTGGGTGACGCGTTGCCGATGAACCCGTTGGCAGTCAAGCTGGAAGTGCTGCTACTGCTGCTCGTATTTGCCCTGTGTGCGTTCGTCATTCTCCGTGGCACAGCGGCGTTGCCTACCGATCGGCGCATGCCGTTGGTCCTCATGCTTGCCCCATGGGTGTACGTGGTGGTCAGAGATCTGTACATCGATCATGTCCCGACGCGCGGCGGAATGCTCTATCCGGTACTGGTGGTCGCGATCTGGATCCTGCGGCCACAATTGAGGAAGCTCGCCGTGCTCGGGTACCTCGTTGTCCTGACGGCAGTGATGTGCATTGCGTTGGGGGTCTTCCTGCCGGAAAGTGGAATTTTCATTTCGAGTGCAGGTACCGCAGTGGCACCGACGAAAGAGATTTTGCCGCTCGGTATTTTGATCGGAATTTTCACCGACGGTAACAATCTCGGGCAGTACCTGGTTCTCGGCCTGCCGTCAGTGATGCTGATTCCACGTCGCATGGTGCGTGCGGCGGGCATCGCCGTCGTCCTGTTTGCGATCGTGTGGACGTCCTCGCGATCGTCGTTGGCCGCGGCTGCTCTCGCATGCGGCATGTGGGTGCTGATGACGGTCACACCGTCTGTGCTGCGCAGACCAATGTCCTGGGGGCTGGTGGGAGCGACCGGGGCGGTGATGATTTGGTGGCCGCTGTCCACTCCGGCAGACGATGCGTTGACCAACCGCGGTGCAATCTGGCGTCACAGTCTCGATGCCTGGGGGAACACGCCCTGGTTCGGTTCCGGATCGAATTGGTATTCAGTTCTGCCGCAACACGTCGGGAGCCTCGGCGGCTTTGCGTTCCACGGGCACAACCAGTTCGTACACACACTCGCAACGGGCGGATTGATCTTCCTGTTCCTCGTGGCGGCGATGTTCGTGACGATCGCATGGGCGGCATCGCAATGGAGTGCGCGTGGCATTTTCCAACCGGCAACGCTGTTGGTGGCTCTATTCGCTTCATCCACATTGGAAGTTTCGTTCGGGTTCGTCGACCGAGCATTTCTTCTTGCTGTGACCGTACTTCCGTTGATGTTCGCCGTGTTTGCCCCTCTTCCCGAGCATGGTTCGCGGCGTGGGCACACGAAGCAGCGGGTGGAGTCAACCGCCTAGTTGTGCACGCCACCGGTCAGTGCCGGTGCGTCGGCGACTCAATTGCCAATCCCACGAGACGGCGGCGATCACCGCGAGCATCAGCCCGGTCGCGGCGCCGGTCAGCAGGATCAAGCCGCGGCGCGGCGTAGACGCGAATTCAGGTACGGGTGCCCGCGTGACGGTGAGCCCCAGCATGTCCGGCTGTTCTATTTGAATCATCCGACCGGTGAGATCGGCCAGCTGCTCGGCGACGGCGTCGGCGATCTGTGCCGAGCCGTCGGCCGTGTTTGCCCGGACTGTGAATTGCATGGTGACGGTATCGGTCGGGATGGTGACTTCGATGTCGCGGGCCAGAGATTCGGCGGAGGTGTCGAGCCCTAGGCGCCCGATCACCGGTTCGAGGACGGCGGTGGACGTGGCGAGTGCGGCAAAGGAACGGGTGAGCGACAGCGCTTGGGGATAGCGATCACTTATCTGGCGCGGAGTGCCGACGACGCCGAGTTGCAGGGCTGCCTCAGATCTGGCGATGTAGGTGTGTGGCGTCAAGGCTATCGTGGAAAAGGCGACAGCCAGTGTCATCACCAATACCGTCATGAAAATGCGCCATCGGTTCTTGACGATAGTCAGGTAGTTCCACAGCGTCATCGTGCTCGCCGAATCTGTGGACGCGAGCCTGCGGTCGTCTCGTCCGCCAGAGCCGAGCGGTGAATTTCGGTCGACAGGTTCCTTCGGAGGACGAGGAGGACGGCCAACGGCTCTTCTCGCGAAGTCGAGCATAGTGGTCAAATCGCTTCGGACAGTGGGAAAGAGCGTTGCGGAGAGGGTAGCTCCGACCAGGGCGGAGAATATGCCGGCTGCCAAGGACGCGGATGGTGCGACAAACAGGTGAGATCCGACAAATGCGAGCAGTCCGGCCGGTGCGCCGAACAGGAGGATCGCGCGCAAGGAGTTCCGCAGCAACATCATGCTGTCGACACCGGCCACGCGGTGCACGTGCCACAGAGTGACCAGCCAGTCCACGAGAAAGCCGATCGACGATGCTGCCGCGACTCCGACAGCGCCCCACGGGAGACCGGCAAGCGTGATCACGATGACCGCAGGTCGGAGAAACAGATACAAGCGCAATTGCGCGCCGGTCAGTCCATGAGACAGATAGACCCAGTAACAGATTTGGGCGACCGAGCGGAATACGCCACCGATTGCAAGGAGCGCGAAAATCGGGGCAACGGCAGGCCACTGTTCACCGAAGGCGACGGTGATCAGCGGCTCTGCGACGCCGGCGCTGACCGCGAGAACCGAAGCGGTGAAGTACCCGCCGATCAATTGTGCTCTGGCCAGGTACCGCCCGTAGATCACCGGGTTGTCCTGAACTTTGGACAGGATGGGGAGTGCGACGTTGGTGAGTGGGGCGTTGATCTGGTTGAGCGGAGTCATCAGCAGTTGGTATGCGCGGTTGTACAACCCGAGCGTGGTTGGCCCGTACATCGCGCCGATGGCAATGCTGTCGATGTTCTTGGTGGCATACCCGAGCAGTTGGGTGCCGAGTAGTCCGCCACCGAAACGGAAGAACCGTTTGATCGATACGCCTCGGCGTGGAAGCCCCGGGCGCCACCGACAGATCACGGCACTGAGAAACAGCGTGGCAACAGCAACCATGATCAACTGCGCGACAATCGCCCAGTATCCGGCGCCCGAAAGCGCAAGCACCACTGCTGTGCCGACTCCGATGGCATTTGCCAGAACATCCGTGGTGGACAGTGCTGTGAAGCGCAGACTGCGCATGAGTTCAGCGCGGAACTGGGTGGCCGCGCCGCTGACGATGAATACGCCGGCAACGGCAAAGACGATAGGTAGGAGCTCGGGCTTGTCGTAGATCCATACGATCAGTGGCGCCGCGGTCGAGACGACCACGCAACAGACGAACCCGATGCCGGTATTAGCCCAGAACAGGTTGGTCCGTTCAGCGTCGCTCAACTGCTTGGCCTGCACGGCGGCGAGTGAGAGGCCGAAGTCGCGGATCAGATCTGCAGCGCCCGTAATGGCGACGACCATCGCGACGATACCGAAGTCTTCCGGCGTCAGCAGCCGGGCCAACAGGATCAACGACGCGGTCTGAACGATGAATTTCACCGCCTGGAACGCAAGCGTGACGCCGCCGCCCCTTGCGGCCTTGTCCGCGAGGTTCATTGGTACTCAGGCGCCGATCGGACGGCGGTACTCGAGGTAGGTCCGGCCGAAGGCGCCCGCGACGATTCCCGCGCCCCGAGCGGCGATTCGGATCCCGTGTGCGCGATTACGCGGGCTGCGACCCAGCACGCCGAGCGTCGCGCGAGCAGTTCCGCCCGCCACTCGGGTCGCCCCGGCCAGTAGCAGCGCTCCGCGTAACCGAACGGTCTCCGCACTGCCCGAAATGAGTGCCAGTTCCGTACGAGCCCAAGAGTTTCCGATTCGATAGCGTCGACGTATTACCCAGTCGCGGGTGGCCCGTTCTGCTGGAACGACATCGGTCACCACTGCCTCGTCACACCACACCAGCGTAAAACCGGCTCCGGTGTATCGGCGCGTGAACAAGCTGTCGGATCCGCCGCTTGCGCTGAATCTTTCGTCGAACTGCAACGAAATCGAGCGGACCAGACGCAGATCGAGGAGCAGGTTGTTTGTCGCGGCCACACGCACTTCGGTGCCGGTGGGTAGGCGTCGGCGATCGAAGAAACCACCGTCGGCGATCCAGGGGTCGAGTGGTGCCGCAAATGCCGACACGACCGGGCCGACAACTCCGCCGGCACCGGTGCGTCTGCGGGTTTCGAGCAGGGCTGTCAGCCAGTCGGATGTGGGACGTTCGTCGTCGTCGATGAACACGAGGAGATCGACGTCGACCGATTCGGCGAGAGCGCGGTTGCGGGCAGCAACGATACCGGGAGTCGGTTCGTGTACGTAGGTGACGCCGGTGCCGAACCGGTTTGCGGTCTCACGCGCACCACCAGCCGGATCGTTGTCGACGACAAGCACGGTTGGTGGTCGAATACCGTACCCGACGGATGCCTGACGGCAATGGTGCAGCAATTCGGGAAGCAACTCCATCAGGTCATCGGGGCGTCGGTATGTCAAAACGGCCACAACAGCCGATAGGTTGGACGCGTGATTTCCGGAAACAGAATCAATGGTCGAATTGTTACGTTCACTGCTGATCACCAGGAATATGATAGCGCTACATGTTTGCTGAAACGCGTCAATGGCGCAACGCTGGGGGAGAATGGAAGTTCTTCAATGTTGTGGAGTGCTCGCCCTAAACGGTCCCTTCGTGCAATGGGTCTTGCTTTTGCCGCACTGCTTGCGGCCGGTGGTTTGAACGTAGGTATGCCGGCGGAAGTCGAGGCTGCGGTGCCGACAACCTTCGGATTACCTGCAGGAACACCGCTACGAGTGCACAACGGCGACCTGACGATTCGGACACCGGGTACGGTGATCGAAAATCTGGATATCCGTGGTTTTGTCCGGATCGAGGCCAGTAATGTGACGATCCGCCGGTCCATCATTCGCGGACGTAATCCGGGGCAAATCAATGAATCACTGGTCGCGGCTTACGGAGACCATCGAAATTTCAGGATCGAGGACACGACCCTGCGGCCGTCGACGCTGTCACCGTACGTCGACGGAATCAAGGGTCGAAACTTTTACGCCAGGCGGCTCGACATCTCGGGCGTTGTCGACTCGGTGGTGATTTTCGGGGACAACGTCGATTTCGGTTACAGCTGGTTACACGACAATTTGCACTATTCGCCCTGGCCTAAGCAGTGGGACAACCAAACCCACGACGACAATGTGCAAATCGAGGGTGGCAGCAATATCTCCGTGCACAACAGTCGTTTGGAGGGTGCGTACAACGCCGCGGCGATGATCACGCAAAACTATGCGCGGGGTGTGAACATCCAGATCAACGACAACATTCTGTCCGGTGGTCAATGCACGATCAATGTCGATGAAAAGGGGAAGGGTGCGATCGGTCTGACGATCAAGAACAACAGGTTCGGCACGTCGGGAATCCGAGATTGTGCGATCCTCGCGCCCAAAACGTCCGTTGGTGACTGGCCGCGGAATGTTTGGCTTTCTACCGGCGCTCTCGTACGGGTTCGCAATCCCCGAAAAACGAAGTAGCCTGTGGGTTGCTGACAGCGTGTTCGTCGGTGAACTCAGCGCATAACGGGGGGGAAGATTCCGGGTGCGTTCCTTATTGCAACCAGGAGTACGAATGGTCGACATCGCCGGTATGCGCGCCGACGGATATCAGGATCACCGGAAGAAGTGGCGTGGTTTGGTCAACGCGTTCGTTTCGGTGGGGACAGTTCTAGCGGTGGTGGGATCGCTGGGCATCGGTACAGCAACTGCCGATACCGCGCCGACTGTCCCCACAATTCCGCGGACGGTGTCCGCGGATGCATTACCCACCGTTCAGGTGGACGGGGTCGTTTGGGCGCAGATCGTCGTAGGCAACACGGTGTACGTGACGGGGAAATTCGCCAACGCCAGGCCTGCTGGTGCGGCTCCGGGTACCAATCTCGTTCCGAGGTCGAACGCGCTGGCATACGACCTCGATACCGGCGAACTCAAGCCGTGGGCTCCGGCACTCAACGGTCAGGGGCGCGCCCTCGAAGCGTCCGCTGACGGCAAAACCGTCTTCGTTGGTGGGGATTTCACCAATGTCAGTGGTGTCAACCGGTATCGGCTGGCTGCTGTTGACGCGGATAACGGCACGGTGCTCAACATCTTCACTTCGGCACTTGACGCGGGTGTGCGCGCTCTCGAAGTTCAAGGCGACACGCTGTACGTCGGCGGAATCTTCAATACCGTTGGCGGACAAGCGCGTCAGCGGCTGGCGGCATTCAATGTGGCAACCGGTGCAGCTTTGCCGTGGGCGCCGAAGGCCAACGCCGAGGTAATGGCCATCACGGCACCACCAGGTAGCAACAAGGTAGTGGTCGGCGGTCGCTTCACGACGCTCAACGGTGCGAACAACGTCGGCGTCGGCTCTCTCGATGCCACATCTGGCGCCACTATCTCGTTTCCTACCAACACAGTTGTGCGGAATTCCGGTATCAACTCCGCGATTTACAGCCTCAGCAGCGATGCCGGCACCGTGTACGGGACCGGCTATTCGTACGGGTCGGGAAACCTGGAGAGCGTTTTCGCTTCCGATGTCGCGACCGGAAATCTACGCTGGGTCAGCGGCTGCCGAGGCGACACGTATTCCAACGTCACGATCGGCGACGTGATGTACGTAGCCGGACATCCGCACGACTGCAGTCAAATCGGCGGCCTTCCGCAGACCGAACCGTGGAGTTACCAGTGGTCGTTGGCATTTCGTACGAATGCGTCCGGCCCGATCAATTCGAGTGGCAACTTCCTCGGCAAACCGGCACCGGAGTTGTTGCACTGGTTGCCGACATTGGCTCCCGGAACGTTCACAGGCCAGAAGCAGGCGGGTTGGTCGATCGCCGGAAACGATCGCTACATCGTCCTCGGTGGCGAGTTTCCGAAGGTCAACGGTGTGCCGCAGGAGGGGCTTGTTCGGTTCGCGATCAAGGATCAGGCGCCGAACAAGGAAGCGCCGAACGGTTACAACGAGTTGTTGCCTGCGATGACCGGAGTCGGTCCTGGTGCGGTCCGCGCGACGTGGACGGCGGCTTGGGACCGCGACAACAGTCACTTGACCTACGAATTGCTTCGAGGTGCCCAACTTTCGACTGCGACGGTGGCGGCTACGACCGCCAACGATGCACAGTGGTGGAACCGGGGCCGGATGGGTGCCACGGATACCTCGGCGCCGCCGGGATCGACCCAGACATACCGGGTTCGGGTCACGGACGCATTCGGCAACACCATGGTCGGGCCGACGGCGACAGCCACAGTGCCGGCCGGAATCGCGTCGCCGCCAAGTGTGTACCAGGAGTTGGTTGCCCGCGACGGCGCCGTTCATTACTGGCGTCTGGGGGAGGCATCGGGGACTCTCGCGTCGGATTGGGCCGGTGATGCCGATCTGACTCTCAAATCAGCCCAGCGCAATGTCGGTGGTGCGATCGTCGGTGATCCGAACCCTTCCACGTCGTTCACGGCCGGATCGAAGACGGGTGGGTCCGCACAGTTCGGGCCTCAGTCGTTCAGCGCCGAGGCGTGGTTCAACACGACCACCCGTTGGGGAGGGAAGATCATCGGTTTCGGCAGCGTGAACACCAACAACAGCGCCTCCAGCGATCGTCATGTGTACATGAGCAATTCGGGTCAGCTGTTACTCGGTGCGAACGCGAACGGATTCCGGACGGTGGCTAGTCCACGGTCGTACAACGACGGCAAGTGGCATCACGTCGTCGGTGTACTGGGATCGACCGGGATGCGCCTGTATGTCGACGGTGAGCAGGTGGCAGAACGTGCCGATACCGTTCAAGCCGAGTACCGCACCGCGGGATATTGGCGGGTCGGCGGCGACAGTCTGGGAGGTTGGCCCTCGGCACCTCTCAGTTCCAACTTTTCAGGCGCGCTCGACGAGGTCGCGGTCTACAACTCGGCATTGAGTTCGGATGCGGTGCAGGCGCATTGGCAACGTGGCCAGGGCGTGGTAGCGAATCAGCCGCCGGTCGCGGCGTTCACGGAAACCGTGACGGATCTGGCAGTCGCCTTCGACGGCAGCACTTCGGCAGATCCGGACGGGACAATCGTTTCGTACGAGTGGAACTTCGGTGACGACGCGACAGGTGCCACTATTACAGGTGCCGACGCGAAGATCGACCATAGTTATGCTGTCGCCGGTACGTACGCCGTGACCTTGACCGTCGTGGACAATTCCGGTGCGAAAAGCACTGCAACACATCCGGTTACCGTCAAGGACGCGGTTGTCCCGGCTGACGGCGAGGTAGCCAAAGACAATTTCGACAGGGAAACGGTCTCGGGTCTCGGCGAAGCAGAGGTCGGTGGCGTCTGGTCGGTGACCGGTGGTGGAGCCAAAGCTTCAGTCGAGTCGGGTTCGGCCAAAGTGACAGTACCCGCTGGCCGTTCGGCGACGATGTTGTTGCCCGCGGTAGCGTCCGGTGATGTAGACGTGTCGCATTCGATGTGGCTCGAAGTGATGCCGACCGGCGGCGGCGGGTATCTGTCGACCGTGCTGCGGAGTGGGGCTTCCGGCGATTACCGTTCGCGGGTAAGGATTCTCGCTGACGGTTCGGTACAGGTGTCGTTGACCAAAGTGGTGGCGGGTACCGAAACGGTACTCGGTTCGGTCGTGACGTTGCCTGGCCTGACGTACACGGCAGGTAAGCATCTGCGGGTCCGTGCCCAGGTTCTCGGTGCGTCACCGTCTACCCTGCAGGTAAAGGTGTGGGACGAGGAAATGCCAGAGCCGGTGCAGTGGACCAGATCCGTCACCGATTCCACTCCGGAACTGCAAGCTCTGGGTTCGACGGGGTTGGCGGTGTACATTTCGGGATCGTCCACCGAGCCGGTAGTGGCCCGGTTCGACAACTTCGAGGTCGCTCGACCGGAGTAGACGTGCATACAACACCGCGCGCCCCTGTACTGCCAGGAGGCGCGCGGTGTTGTACTTCGGGGAGTTTGTCAGCGGTATGCGACGCTGATGTTGCGAAATGACGCCTGGGCGTTGGCACCGGAATAGTTGCGTGCCAATGTGAAGTAACCCCCGAAAGCTGTGCGAGGCGCGCTGACCGTTGTCGGCTCCGGCTCCTGTCCTGAATCACACTCTGCAGTAACGGAATCTGGTTTCACGATGATCCGTAGCGTCAGCCATTGACCGACGACTGGTTTGTTCCCGGCCACGGACGACTGCAAAATGGAGAGTGCGTTGCCCTCCGGAATGCTGCGCAATTCCAGGTCACCGGTGGACCGCAGGACGACGAGCTGACCTTGGGTGGTTCCGGGCGAGACCGCGCCGAGTCGATAGGCGGAATCGTCGTCGCGTCCGATGACGACTGCCAGATGATCGGAGGCGAGCGGAGGCGCCGCGCCGAACTGCGCTTCGACGGTGATGACGTACGGGGCAGCGCGCACCGGGCACATCGATCCCATGGATATGGATTGGGGTGATGCGCCGGTTGCCAACAGAATCGAACCGTTCGGTCCCCATTCAGGTGCCGCAGACGATGAATTGTTACCCGCCAGGTCGCCTGGTGCGATCCGCCCAGTGGAAAAGGTGTCGTGCGGACTAGGTTCGGAGGGCCCGGCCACATAACTCCACGAAGAGGACAGAAACCCTCGGACCCCAGCCTCAGCAAGGTAGGGGAGTTGGGAGCGGCGCTTTACCGACCATGCGATTACCGGTTTGCCTGTCGCCACGGCGCCTTGGATCGAAGTTTGTTGCCGCTCGTTCTCCCTGCGGACGCCTGCGAAGATTCCGATTGCGTCCGATCCGTCTGCGGCCTCGTCGATTTCGGCACCGGTTGCATGTGAGCTGAAATAGGTGCAGATGGTCAGCCCTGCTTTGCGCGCAGCGGACTCGCCTTCTCTGGCAGTGAACGGTTGTGTGAAGACGGTGGTGCCGCCCAGCTGTTTCGCGGTGACAGCGCCGATCACGTCGGTGGTGGCTTCCGGGTCCTTGGATTCGACAAACAGGACAGCCCGCTTGCCGAGTCTTTCGAGCACCTCTGAGAATGTGGGAATCGGGTGCATCCCCCAGTCCGGACCTACCCAGCGGGTGAGATCGACGGGATGATTGCTCAGTTCGTCGTGAGTGACGTCCGCAATTGCGATGTTCTGACCGCTTGTTCGGCTCAACGTCGGGTCCTCATGACAGACGAGGATTCCGTCTCTGGTGCGGTGGACGGCGACGCTGATTGCCTCGGCGCCGCGGTCGGCGATTCGCGAATATGCGGCGAGCGTGTGCTCGGGTGCCTCGTCGCTTGCCCCCCGTTGCGCGATGAAATACCTACCGCGGGAGAGGAATTGGTGAGACGGCGATTGGGCCGAGATGCTGGAATTACTGCAGGCACTCGTCGCCGATCCGCTCGCAAGGCCCAATCCGAGAAGTGTCGCAGCACGGAACACGCTGCGCCTGGACAGCGCGGTATGCGCGACCACCTCGGCCGCCATCAGCGAGCGACGGCGATGACGTTCTGGGAATCGCTGTGGCCCACTTCGAATACGGCGGTGTCGATCCCGTCCTCCGGTACCTGGAACACGTAGACACCCTGTTGGTGGTCGCCAGGAGGAAGCAGTCCGCTGGCCGGCGTGGCTGTGTCGGTCGCGCCGGGTGCCGCCGGCAGTCGGTCGCCGTAGTAGGCGTTGACGGTCAGACTGTCCAGCGAAATGTCCGTGGTGGACTTGTTCACGAAGTCGAGCGTCACGCTCAAGCCGCTGCCCGCGATCTCACCTGGACCGTTGGCCGTGAGTTCGAGCGGTTCGGTAGTCACCGCGGTGACCTCGAGACCGTTGGCCAGTGGGCTCGGGTGGTCGACCGGCACTGGTGGCAGCGTGGAGATGTCCTCGGCGCGGTCGTCGGTGATACCCGGCGGCGGTGGCGTGCCCACGGTGACGCCTGGCGGCGTGACGCTGTCACCGTTCGATGTATCGGAAGCTGGGCTGGAACACCCCGTCAGCGCAGCTATCACCAGCAGTGCTGACACTCCGACCATTCGAGGCGCCGAGGCGGACTTGTGAATCACATGTGCTGTTCTCATCGATTGCTGCCCGCTTCGTGCTGTTTTCTTTGATTCATGCGCTACCGAGTCCCGGTTTGTCGCGATTTGACGGACTTTTCCAGAGCTGCGCGCAGCAAGGTGCTGGAGGTGTCGAGCGTGTAGGGAAAATAGACCACCTCGACGCCGACTGCGGCAAATTCCTGCTCCAGCGCAAGGCCTTTCGGCGTTCCTCGCCAGTCATCCCCCTTGAAGATCGCATCGAATCCCACGTCGCGCCAGGTGTCGATCTTGTGCGGCTTGGTTTCGGCGACAGCCTCGTCGACGCAGTTGATGCTCGCCACGATCGCGATCCGCTCGGCTAGCGGAATCACCGGGTCACGACCTTTGGCCAGGCGTGCCATCTCATCGGATACAACTCCTGCAATCAGGTAGTCGCATTGGCTCGCTGCGTGGCTGAGGATGTTGAGGTGCCCGATGTGGAACATGTCGTAGACGCCGGGTGCATAACCGATGCGACGTGTCATGGCCGCCTTCTTGCGTGAAGTTTGCTGTGCGTGCCAGCTAGCCGCTTTTTCATGTATGTCCGGTTTCGGTGTTGTGGTCACTGGTTGATTGCTGAATTGAGTATGCTTGGTCTGTCTACCAGGTTGGACGTAAAGCTTCTCGATGTATGCTAGAGAATAGCGTCAGTGCGGCCCGTGCGGGCAATTTGACCGCAACATTATTGCGGTCCGGGGGATGGCCGATTTCAGTGGAGGCTAAGTGTTTGCGCGACGGATAGCTGTCGTCGGTACGGGGTATGTGGGGCTGACGACGGGTGCGTGCCTGGCGTCACTCGGACATCATGTGATCTGCGCCGATGTCGACGAGGAGAAGATTCGGCGGTTACAGGATGGGAAGGTGGACATCCTCGAGCCCGGCCTGTCGGACCTGGTGGCGGAAGGCCTTGCTGCCGGGCGTCTGGCATTCACTGTCGGCGCAGCAGTCGCAGTCGAACAACATGCGGAAGGCGTCGAGGTTGTATTCCTCTGTGTGCCAACGCCGATGGGCGTCGGCGGCGTTGCGGATCTGCGAGCTGTGGAGGCGGTACTGGACGAAATCCGCGATACGCTCCCGTCCGGTTGTGTGATCGTGAACAAATCCACCGTCCCAGTCGGCACTGCCGTGCGAACTGCGGAGTTGTTGGGTCGATCCGATGTCGCGGTCACCAGTAATCCAGAGTTTCTGCGAGAAGGCACCGCGGTTCGCGACTTCCTCAACCCCGATCGAATCGTCGTGGGTGGGGAGGCACAGGACGCGGCAGAACGCGTCGCGGCGCTTTACTCCAGGCTCGGCGCGCCGACTGTGCTCACCGATTCGGCCAGTGCCGAACTGGTGAAGTACGCGGCCAACGGATTTCTGGCGATGAAGTTGTCGTACGTCAACGCGGTGGCTGAACTGTGCGAGCGACTCGGTGCAGACATTCTGGATGTGACCGAAGGTATGAGCTACGACCGTAGGATCGGTCGTGAGTTTCTCAATCCTGGCCCAGGGTGGGGTGGATCGTGTCTGCCGAAGGACACCCAAGCGTTGCTCCAGGTGGCAGATGCTGCTGATTTCGAGTTCCGTCTCATGCGGGCGTCGATCGATACCAATACCCGTCAACGTCAGCGGATGGTGGACAAGATTCGTTTGGCTGTGACGGGCAATCGAAACGGCTCACTCACCCGCACTCGCGTGGCACTGCTCGGTTTGACCTTCAAAGCCGGCACCAATGATCTTCGTGATTCTCCAGCCTTGATGATCGCCGCTCTACTGCGGCAGGCGGGCGCAGAGTTGGTCGGGTTCGATCCCGCACTCCCCACGTCGATATCGTATCCGGAACTGGAGGGTATCGAACTGGTCGCCGACGCGTATGCCGCAGTCGCACAAGCCGACGCCGCCGTGGTGCTGACCGAGTGGCCGGAGTTCCGCACGCTCGATTGGCCGCGGATCGCCGCAGCGATGGGCACTCCTCGAGTGATCGACACCCGAAATCTGCTCGACCGAGACGTCCTGACGCGAGCGGGTCTCACGTGGACCGGAGTGGGCCGACGACAACCTTCGGACACCACTGTTCTGGCGGCGCAGTAGAACTGTCGAAGGTGCTCGTCGCGAGCATGCCGCGGCGGCAGTATTCGCAGTTATGACAGGATTGGCACGTGAATTCTGCAGTACAGCCTCAGTCTGACGCGTCTCCTTCGAAGCGTCCCGAGTCGATCTTCACGATAGGGACCAGGCTCGAGGACCGACTCGGACGAACCGGCACCATCCACACACCGCACGGCGATATCGCGACGCCGTCGTTCGTGGCCGTCGGAACCAAGGCCACGGTCAAGGCCGTGCTGCCCGAGTCCATGAAGGAACTCGGTGCGCAGTCGTTGCTCGCTAATGCGTACCACCTGTACCTGCAGCCGGGACCCGACATCGTCGACGAGGCCGGCGGGTTGGGCAAGTTCATGAATTGGGACGGGCCCACCTTCACCGACAGCGGTGGCTTCCAGGTGATGTCCCTTGGCGTCGGGTTCAAGAAGGTGCTCGCGATGGAAGCCGTCGGCGTGCAGTCCGACGACGTCATCGCAAAGGGCAAGGAGCGTCTCGCGACGGTCGACGACGAGGGCGTGACGTTCAAATCGCACCTCGACGGCAGCAAGCATCGCTTCACCCCCGAGGTGTCGATGCAGATTCAGCATCAACTGGGCGCCGACATCATGTTCGCGTTCGACGAGCTCACCACGTTGCTCAACACCCGCGGCTATCAGGAGCGATCGGTCGAGCGCACGCAGGCGTGGGCGATCCGCTGCATCAACGAGCACGAGAAGCTCACCGCCGAACGCGCCGAGAAGCCCTACCAGGCACTCTTCGGCGTGATCCAAGGCGCGCAGTACGAGGATCTGCGTCGTCAGGCCTGCCGTGGCCTCGAGTCGATCGAAGGCGAGAACGGATACGGCTTCGACGGTTACGGCATCGGCGGTGCCTTGGAGAAGCAGAACCTCGGCACGATCGTGCGCTGGTGCAACGAGGAACTACCCGAGAACAAGCCGCGTCATATGCTCGGCATCAGTGAACCGGACGACTTCTTCGTCGCAATCGAGAACGGCGCGGACACTTTCGACTGCGTCAACCCGTCGCGTGTTGCTCGCAATGCTGCGATTTACGTCCGCTCCGGCAGGTTCAACATCAACACCAGCCGATTCCGTCGTGACTTCACGCCTATCGACGACGAGTGCGACTGCTACACGTGCGCCAATTACACCCGCGCGTACATCCATCACCTCTTCAAGGCGAAGGAAATGCTCGCGTCGACGCTGTGCACCATCCACAACGAGCGATTCACCGTGAAGTTGGTCGACGACATCCGAGCCAGCATCGAAGGCGGATACTTCCACGACTTCAAAGCGGACATGCTCGGAAAGTTCTATGCGGCGAAGACGCCTGCACCTCAGACGTAGGTCGGTTCGCGCTTCTTCACGTAGGCGATGACGCGGTAGGTGATCGGCATGACCAGAACCTCGACAAGCGTCTTCCACAGGAAGCCGACCAGCACGTAGTTGATGAAGTCTTCCCACGTACTGATGCCGATGACACCGGCTGCGATGGAACAGAATATGAGGGTGTCGGCGAATTCGCCGACGACGGTCGAGCCGATCAGGCGCGCCCACAGGTGCTTCTCCTGCATGCGCTTTTTCATCATGACCAGGACCAGGGAGTTCAGCAGCTGGCCGACGAGGTAGGCGGCCAATCCTGCGACCAGCAGCCGGGGAATGACGCCGACCACGGTTTCGAGGGCGGCCTGGTTCTCGTAGAACTCTGCCGACGGGAGTTGCACAGCGATCCAGAAGCACGCGGCGGCAAGAATCAGTGCGCCGAAGCCCAGGTAGATCGCGCGTCGGGTCGCTTTGAAGCCGTACACCTCGCTGAGTACGTCACCGAGGACGTAGGCAAGCGGGAACAAGAAGAATCCACCATCGGTGATTATGGGCAGAATCTGCAAGGGACCGAGCGAGAAGTCGGAATCCGCAAAGAAGGCGACCCCCTTGGTCGCCGCCACGTTCGAGATCAGCAGCGTTGCGGTGAAGAGCGCGACGATTGTCGGGTAATAACCCCGGCTGACGTGCGCAAATTTGGTTTCGTGGGTCGATTCGTCTTGCTGATCCTGAGCTGTCACGTCCGTCATCCAAGCACCACAAGGCGCTCGGATGCGAGTTGGCGACCGTCCAGTTGCGCAGAACACACCGAAGGCCCTGCGGTTTCACGTGGAACCGCAGGGCCTTCTAGGCGTGTCGCTAGCTAGTGGTCAGCCCTTGACGACCTGAGTTCCACCAGCGAGCTCGTCATGCTTGCCCTGCTTGGTGGGGCTGTTGTTGATGGTGACCGCGATGACGATGTAGGCGACCAGCGCGAGGATTCCGCCGATGATCGGAATGATCGAGAGCAACGTGAAGGCGTTGCGAATCGCAGACTGCTGGACTGAAGGGCGAGGTGCGCCACCCGGACCGTGTACAGAAAGGCCCAGGATCATCTTTCCCAGAGTCCGACCCTGAGTAACTTCCAGAGCGACGAAGTAAGCGAAGGTCAGAATTCCCGAGAAGAGTCCGCTGACAAGAACATTCCCCGCATCGCTGACCAGTATCGTCAGGATGATGGCGACGATTCCGACGATGATGCCGTCGATGACGCGAGCGCCGAATCGAATACCGAGCCCACCGGCTTCGGCGCCAGAGGGCAGTCGATTTCCTCCGCCGTACGCACCCTGGTCGTTGAACTGTGGCGGCGGAGGAAAGTTGCCGCCCTGCGGTGGCGGTGGGTATCCACCAGGCGGCGGGTAGTTACCACCTTGAGGCGGCGGGAAGTTCCCGCCCTGCGGAGGAGGCGGGTAGCTGCCCCCCTGCGGAGGGCCGGCGGGAGGTGGGTAACTTCCGGGAGGAGGTGTTCCCTGCTGGCCATATGGATCCTGGGGTGGGAATTGCTTCCCTCCTTCTGGATTCTGGTTGGGGTCGTACCCGCCGGTTGTCATGTGTTCCCCTCAGTCGTAAATATCGCGCTCGAGTGTGACAGTGGATATCACCCTACTGGCATCAAAGAGCGATGTGGATGACATCTGCTCACTTGGATTCGGAGGTCACCTGTGGTTTAGGCTGCGTTGTATGACGAGTTCCGGGGGCAACAACGACGATTCTTCGAGCGATTACCAGGCAAAACCTGGATACGGAGAATTTCCGAGCCTGCCGCCTGAGGGGTACGGCGTGTCCCCGTCCGAAACGCAGTCTTCACCTGAAGTTCCCGGATATACCACTCCCAACGAGCAGTACCCGGGTTATCCGCCGCCGTCGTACAACCCGACCGGTAATACGCCTCAGCCGGGTGGAATTGGTGAACCCAATCCATACTTGCCGCCGCAGAATTTCGGACCGCCGAATCAATATCAGCCGAATCAATATCAGCAACCCGGACAATACGGACAAGCTCAATACGGACAGCCTCAATACGGTCAACCGCCGAATGCGTACGGTCAACCGAACCAATTCGCTGGTGGATACATCCCGCCGATGCGGCCAGTCGGCACCAATGGGCTTGCCATTGCATCGCTGGTTGTATCGCTTGTAGGTGGCTGCGCCTGGAGCATCGGCGGAATAGTTGGGATTATCCTGGGAATTGTCGCTCTGAATCAGATCAAGCAGACGGGTCAGGAAGGCCGCGGACTTGCTATCGCCGGTATTGCGATCGGAGCGGTTTTCCTTGCGTTTTTCTTGGTGATACTCGGGTTTGGGATCTTCGGTTCTTCCTATTGATACTTACCATCGCAATGGCGCTCACACGGGAGTGACTATGGACGACGCAGGAAGTGGCTTCCCGAAGTAATAGCCCTGGCCCATGTCGCAGCCGGCCTGCAAGACGTTGGCTGCGTGTTCCGCGGTTTCGACGCCCTCGGCGATCGAATCAAGCCCGAGTTTCCGAGCGATGTCGGCGATTGACTCCATGACCATGAAGGCCCGGTCTCCAGCACGACCCGCTGCGCTGACGGCCCAGGTCAAGGATTGGTCGATCTTGAGAATGTCGAGCGGCAATTCCGACAACGCGGAGAAAGACGCGAAGCCCGCCCCGAAATCATCCAGCGCGATTCGAATTCCCTCGTTATGCAAGACGTGAAGGGTCTCGGCGGCATGCCGACCCACGACGCCGAGTTCGGTGACTTCCACGATGATTCTGCTCAGTGGGGTTTCTGAACTGTCCAGCGCTCCGAGGATCTCGTGGGCGGCGTGCGGGGTAGCGAGTTGGCGAGGTGAAAAGTTGACCGCGACCATCATGTGCTCAGGCCACGACGCTGTTTGGGCACAGATCATGTCCAGAGCCTGCAGCCCGATGGGAATGATGAGCCCAGAGGATTCGGCGGAGCGCATGAAATCTTGGGGTTCGATCAACCCTCGAAGCGGATGGCGCCACCGCAGAAGTGCTTCATAGCTGATAATTGCTGACGAGTTCAGATTGACCTGGGGTTGATACAACACCTCGAATTGATGGTCGTCGAGTGCCTCGCGAAGCTCGCGGACCATGCGTATTCCTTTTCGTCCTGAGTCGCCCGTGCCGCACGTGCGTGTCAGCGTGGATGCTGCAAGTGGGTACTGCGGTCGGATCCCAGGTTCAGATCCCGGGCGTAGTTTTGCAGGGACTACTCGCCCTGAATTTCCTTCGCCAGTCTTGACCGTACTTCACTAATCGAGAATTGCCAACGAATAGCTATTGCGGACGGCTTTGTCATATCGGACAATCGAGCTTTTGTCCCGACGAGGTGTCGATTGAAACTTCACTTACTTCGCCGGGAAAATCCACGGGGTTCGGGGGATCTTGCGAGAGTCGAATCGATCCGCCAATTGGGGTGGTGTGACAACTTCGCCGGGTTCAGCGAGACCGATGCTCGACGCGATCATTGTCAGGACCTGTTCGGCACTGCGTCCGGCCTCGAGTTGATCGGCCAGAGTCACTGCGCCGTCGCGCTTCGCGAGTCGTTTGCCTTCACCGTTCAACGCGAGAGGAACGTGGGCGTACGACGGCGGTTCGATGTCGAGCAGTTGAGCAAGGTGCGCCTGACGCGGCGCCGAGGTCAGGAGGTCGTCGCCGCGGACCACCTGATCGATGTTCTGCGCACCGTCGTCGACGACAACGGCGAGGTTGTAGGCGGGTACGCCGTCTCCGCGGAGCAGGACGACGTCGTCGACTTGCCCCGTCACCTCGCCGAACAGTTCGTCGTGCACGGTGAACGAATCGATGTCGGCCCGTAGCCTCAGCGCGGGGGATCGGCCGCTTGCCGATTTCTCGGCGCGTTCGGCCGCCGACAGGTTCCGGCACGTGCCGGGATAGGCGCCATCGGGAGCATGGGGAGCGGACGGTGCCTGCAGGATCTCCTTGCGTGTGCAGAAGCAGGGATAGGTCAGGTGGCGCTCGCGTAATAGTTCGATAGCGTTGTGGTACAAGGGAAGACGGTGCGATTGTAAGACGACTGGGCCGTCCCATGTGAGGCCGAGCCTGCGTAGATCGTCGAGTTGTCGCTCCATCGAGCCGGGTCGGACACGGTCGAGATCCTCGACGCGAATGAGGAAGTCGCGCCCGCTGGTGCGGGCGAACAGCCAGGCCAAGAGGGCGGTACGGAGGTTTCCCAGATGGAGATCGCCGGACGGGCTCGGCGCGAAGCGTCCTGCTCCTGCCACGTCAGCTGGCGAGCCCGACGGAGGCGAGCGGGTTCTCGGCGTCGTGCAGGGTGAGGCGGATCTGGGTTTCCAAAGCGTGATCGAGGTACTGCGGCGGATACATGGCGGGGCTTCCGAGTGCGTCGAGGGCCAATCCATTGACGGTTGAAAGTAGAAGTGCCGCTCTGGTTTCCGCTTCCGGAGTTCCGATCCCGATCAGAACTGTCGAGATGCCGGTGCGGATTGTGAACAGGGTTGTCCGGCGGATTTCGGAGAGTGACTCACTGGTTGCGGCGCGCACGGCAAACGCGGCGAGCACATGCGCCTCACGCGTGCGTTGCTCGTCGAGGGGCAGGAGTTGCGAGAGCGCCTGGAACAGGGCGGTATGCGGGTCCGCGTCGGCGGACGATTCGGCCAGTCTGGTCAACAATCGATCGACGAGTGTTCGCAGTGCGAATGCGAACATCTCGTCCTTGGTCGAGAAATGATGTTGCACTGCGCCGATCGAGACACCCGCCCGTTTTGCGACCTCGCGAACGCTGGCATTTTCCAGTCCGGATTCCGCGGCGACATCGAACAATGCCGCCGCAAGCAGGTCTGGACTCGTGGAGGATTTTCGGCGTTCCGGCATACCGCGACATTACATGTGTATGGAAGTAATGCCCACGTCAGGGGTACTTTTTCACGCCTTCCGGCCGAGGAAGGCAAGGAGTTTCGTCGCTTTGTCAGCGTTGTCCGGAACCTGTATTTCCGGGCCGCACACACCGCTCATGCGGATCGACTCGCCGAGGCCCGCGGCGATCTCCGACACCCACTCCACGTCCGTGTCACGCATCGTCGTATCGGTGCCGGTCGCGGCTGCGAGATCCCAACCGTGGATGACCAGATCGAAACACAAGAACCCCTCGACCGTGGCCCCGAGGTTGGTCCGGCCGAAGTGCCCGTCGTATTCGAGGGTGGACTTTGCCGGATCGTCCAGAATGGCCTGCATCGAATCTCGGACGGCCGCCCAGGCTGCCGACGGGTCGTCGTCGACCGACGGACCGGGTGCCAATTCCAGGCCGACTACCTTGACCATGTCTCGTTCGCTGTCGAGCACGTGTCTCACCACGTCGCGGGCGGTCCAGCCCTCGCAGGGGGAATCGTTGTCCCAGCGGTCGGCGGGTACGGCGTCGATCCGCGCCGTGAATCCGGCGGCCAGATCCCGATAACGCTGGGCGGGGGAGATCTCTGTTGAAGTCATGACAGCAATCCTTCTCCACCGCGGCGCGTCATGATTGATTATTTCGGACATTCACTCGATCTCCGGGGCTTCCGCCCAGATGTCCATCGGTACGACCCCGGCGCTCTTGCCTTCGTCATCGAGAAGTCGGCCCACCCTCTTCATCGATCGCAGCACCACTGACCTGTTCAGCACCACCAGGCCCGGTGCCTCTTGTGCGAGTTGTACTTCGGTAATGGGAGTTTCGCGAAGGGAGTGTGCGGCGATCGCGAGCAGTGTGTTGGCGCGTCCACCGGATATCCGCATGCACACTCGTGTTCCAGGCACTCTCTCCACCAGAGCACGAATCGTCGACCGGTCCGTGGGATCGACATATCCCCACACCCAGGTCACGAGGGGCCAGCCGGACAGCGGTAGAGACACGTCGCAGCGGAACACGATTTGGTTGCGCGACGTCAGTTCGGCAAGTCGCCGCCTGACCGTACTTTCGCTCAGGCCGGTACCGACCGTGAGCTCTGCAATCGAGGATCGACCGTCCTCGCCCAGCTTCAATATCAATTGGCGGTCGACCGCGTCGAAAGTCTTCCCGTGATGGCGCTGATCCGTCGGAGCATATTTGTAGCGCACAGGCCGGTCTGTCATCACCGCCCGCTGCGTGGCATCGAGTACCTGCAATTTCCAGTCATCTCCGATCGCAAAGACCTCGGTGACGAGGTGTGCACGCGAACTGACGATCCCGGGCACCGACGCGAGTGAGCGAAGCAGGAAACGCGACAGGAAAGCCATGTCTCTGACCTCGACGAGAAGAGTCAAGTCGCCTGGGCCGCTTGTGTGTTCGACGCTCAGAACCTGCGGCCAGCGGGCAAGACGTTCCGCAATCGCCAAGGCGTTCGAAGTCGTACAGTCGACTTCCACGAAAGCCAGACACGATTCCGGACGGCCGTGGCCGGTTGCCCTCGCGGAGACCCAGGCGGTGCCGGAGTCCTGTAGCCGTTGCCAGCGGCGCGCGACGGTAACCGGATCAACTTTGAGCGCGTCACCAACCGTGCGCCACGACGCTCGCGGGTCGAGTTGCAGGCAATTGATCAGGGCGAGGTCGACGTCGTCGAGCACGGCGGAATCCTGCGTTTCTTCGATCATGTTGCAAGTATCGTGCATCTTCATTGTGTCTGGGATCACTTCATTCATGCTCGAAGGGCAGAACGCGGTGGCAAGTGCCCACCGCGTTCGTGCTGTGAAAGGAGAACCCAGATGTCGTCCACCACGTTGTCCGCTGTTCCAACCGAGAGAAGTCTCGACTGGGTGCAGCGCCTCATCGGAATCGATACGACGAGTGCCGTGAGCAATCGACCGTTGATCGATCTCATCGCGGCGGAACTACGTCGCCACGGGGTCGAGCCGATACTCGTTTCCGACGACGAGGGGTCCAAGCTGAACCTGTTGGCAACATTCACGCCTCCTGACGGAAGCACTGCCCGTGGAGTGATGTTTTCCGGCCATACAGATGTAGTGCCGGTCGACGATCAAGACTGGAGCAGCCATCCTTTCACTCCCGAAATTCGCGACGGAAGTCTGTACGGACGCGGCACGTGCGACATGAAGTCGTTCATCGGGATCGTTGTCGCGGCGATCCCCGACATCGTTGCTCGGCCGCTGGCGAAGCCGATTCACTTTGCATTCTCCTACGACGAGGAAGTCGGCTGCATCGGTGCGGCCGGGTTGGTCGAGGAGGTTGTTTTCCGGAACCTGCGCCCTGATGTGTGCGTCGTCGGAGAGCCGTCGGAGATGCGGGTCATTCGCGCACACAAGTCGATGAACGTCATACGTGTTGATCTGCATGGTGTTTCGGCGCACTCGTCGCTTACTCCGCGAGGAGTCAACGCGATCGAATACGGCGCGGAGTTGATTCGATTCGTCAGAAGCGCGGCCGACGAGCTCCGTGCGTCCGGCCCGTACGACGACGCATTCGACGTGGCCTGGACGACGTGTTCGGTCAATCTCGTATCCGGCGGGATCGCAGTGAACACTGTCCCCGAGGATTGCTCCATCACTTTCGAATTCAGGAGCATCAGCTCAGCTGGCACCGCAGATTTGCTCGAACGCTTTGCCTCCGAGGCGAATCGGATCGAAAACCTGATGCAGGAAGAAAACCCGTCAGCCTCCGTGACGATGCACGTGTCGGCCTCGGTTCCTCCCCTGGAGACGGATGCGAATGCTTCGGCGGCCGCACTGGTCGAACAATGGGGTGGTCGGCCCTCGGACGAAAAGGTCGCGTACGCCACCGAGGCCGGGATGTTCGCGAGTATCGGTGTCCCCACTGTTGTGTGTGGGCCGGGAAGCATCACTCAGGCGCATGCACCTGACGAGTACGTGACACTTGACCAATTGGCACAGTGCGAGCAGTTCGTTCGGAACGTCATCGCTCACGCCCGCGCCTGACCCACCCTCACCCCCCTAAGGAAAACCATGTCCACGGCAACTACGCCAACCTCCGGAGCAGTCACCCCGGAACGCCTGGCCGCTGCTCGCAAGGCGGTGATCAGCAGTTCGCTCGGCGCTGCGCTCGAATGGTTCGACGTCATCGTCTACGCATCATTTGCAGTGGTCATCGCCCATAACTTCTTTCCCGGCGGCGACAACACTCTCGGCTTGATACTGACGTTCGCGACGTTCGCGATCTCGTACGTCATCCGGCCGCTTGGCGGGATGGTTCTCGGAAGCTATGCCGACCGTCGCGGGCGCAAGAACGCCTTGACGTTGACGATGATGCTGATGATGATCGGCACGCTCATCATGGCGGTGGCGCCGACGACCTCGATGATCGGGCCGTGGGCCGGCGTCGTCATCCTGGTTTCGCGACTCATTCAAGGATTCTCCGCTGGCGGTGAATTCGGTACTGCTACAACCTTCCTCGTGGAAACTGCACCGCACAAGAAGGCGTTCTACTCTTCCTGGCAGGTTGCCAGCCAGGGTGCTTCGGTTTTCCTGGCGTCGTTGTTCGGTTACGTGCTCAATACCCATCTCTCGCATGAAGCGCTTTACTCATGGGGCTGGCGCGTTCCGTTCTTCTTCGGCATCATCGTCGGGCCGGTCGGTCTCTACATCCGCGCCAAGCTCGATGAAACGGACGATTTCAAGACGAGCGTCCCGGAAAAGGCACCGCTGAAGACGACGCTGACCAGGCATCTCGGCCGGGTGCTGACCGGCGCCGCAGTAGTCGGCGTCGCGACGATCTCGATCTACCTCATCTTGTACATGCCGACGTTTGCCGTGAAGAACCTCGGAGTATCCGCCTCTGCCGGCTACCTCGGCGGAATCGTCGCCGGACTGGTCACCTTGATCACCGTGCCGTTGATCGGTCATCTTGCAGACCGGGTCGGACCTGCGAGAGTTATGACCTGGGCCGCCGTTGCGGCAATCGTCCTGGCCTGGCCGCTCTTCAAACTGATGGTCGATCACCCCTCGACTCTGACGCTCGTCCTGGTTGTTTCGGCCCTGGGCGTCATCATGGCGTTTGCCTTCGGCCCCTTGCCTGCCTTGATGAGTTCGCTGTTCCCGGCGGAGATCCGGGCTACCGGGATGTCTTTGTCGTACAACCTCGGCGTGACCTTGCTCGGCGGAATCGCGCCGTTGGTCTTGACCTGGTTGATCAGTACAACAGGCTCGCTCGACGCTCCGAGCTACTACTACATGACGGTCGCAGTGCTCTCCCTCGGCGGGCTGTGGTCTGCCAGGACGCTTTTCAGTCAGAAGTGACGGCGGGGGAGCGCGGTAGCGATCATGCGACCGCGTCTCCCTCTGCCAGCGCGACAACGGTATCCGACCCGTGCCAGTCGGGGGCTTGGGTTCGCAGTAGAGCTGCCGGGGTCAGCGAAGAGATTCGGCGGCATTCACGCGTCAAGTGGGCCTGATCGCTGAATCCGCAGTGGGCTGCGGATTCAGCGAGGCCCAGCGCGGGTCGACTGCGAGCGAGCGCCATGAAGCGCTGGAGGCGCAGGATCGAGCGCAGGGTTGCAGGGCCGTATCCGAAGGCGTCGTTGCATCGACGCTGGAGTTGGCGCGAAGTCAGTGCCGCCGCGTCGGCGAGAGTGGTGACATTCCACGAATGTTCGGACAGTGCGGTGCGGACGTGGTTGATCACCGGATCGTGACGGAAACTCGAACTTGCCCAACTCCGGACAGCGCTTTCGAGGATCGAGACTTGTTCGTGGTCTTCGGAATTTTCCAAGCGGTTCAACAGTATTCGTTCCGTGCGTGCGTCGGTTACAGCGCTGAGGTCAGCGCGAGAATCTCGAAGCTCGGACGCCGAGGTTCGCAACATCGGCGATGCCGATCCAGGGCGGAATCGAACACCCACGGAGCGTGTTCCGGGCGGAAGAGTGAATGACCATGCAGCGGTTTCGGGGCCACAGACGCGTATGCCGACGCCACGTATCCACAGCACGTCCATGCAAGCATCGGGCACGAGCAGGTGTTCACCTTCTGCGCACGCCGTCCAGCCACACACCAGGATGTCGGAGAGATCCGGGGCGACCGATTGTGGTGTGTACCAACCCATGACAAGAGCCTATCGAGCGCCACCGACACGAAGGCGAGTTCATTCGACCGGGCCGAAGCGATATCCGAACCCCCGGATGGTTTTGATGTACTTCGGTTTCGCGGGATTGGATTCGAGTTTGGACCGCAAGCTGAGAATGGTCGCGTCGACCACACGTGTCTTTTCGTGGTCGGAACCCCAGACGTTTCGGATCAGATGATCACGCGAGTACACGCGCCCAGGCTCGGTCGACAGTTCCAGGAGTACCCGCCATTCGGTCCGGCTGAGGACGAGCAGCTTTCCGCCCATCGTCGCCGTCATCGCACGTCGATCGAGGAGCAGGTCACCGTGACGTTGGTGTTTTCCGGCGGCGGGATGCGCGGTTTCACGAAGGATCGCGGTGACCCGAAGATCGAGCGCGTGAGAATCGATCGGGTTCAGTACGAAGTCCGAGACAGCGCCATGTGGTGCTTCGTCGATGTCCTCGTGGGTATCCACCAACATCATGATCGGCATCGAACTGCGCAAGCGGATCTGTCGTGCAATCTCGTAGCCGTCGATGTCCGGCAACAAGAGATCGATCACGGCGATATCGAAACTGTCGGTGTCCAGGTCGTCGAGTAGGCGGCGCCCGGTGCGGACGAGCTGTGTTTGATGACCAAAATGTACTAATTCGGCCCCGAGTGTCTGGGCAAGCTCCGAACGGTCGGTAGCTGCAAGTATCAAGCTCACGTGAAATCCTCCCCCCGAAGGTGTTACTAGTCGTAACAGCTTGCATTCTGGCAGATCATCCACCGCATGGCCACAACAAGGTGGCTGATCAAAAGTTGAGGGAACCTGGGGCGTTCGTCGCTAGACTTCTTTCATGGGCACTCTGTTCGCGTTGACGCTGCCAGGCTTGCTCGTGCTGCTGGTCCTGTTCGCGTTCGCCGAGACTCTCTGGAACCGGCTCACCGGTGGCCGGGCCCTGCCGTGGACCAGGGGGCGCACGACTCGTCCGGTCTCGGCTGCGGGCTTCGAAGAGGTTGCTGCCCTGTTTCAGGGGTCCAAGCATCATGAATTCGAACAGCGGCAGAGTGCGTTGATGCATCGTGAGGACGGAACCGACGGTGACCCGCCGTGGGTGTCCGTCGATCCGGAAGCTAACAAGGTCGTTCTCCGTCGACGGAGTTGACAGTCGCCGACAGTCGACGGAGTTGACAGTCGACGGAGTTGACAGTCGGGCTCAGGCCCAGTGGCTGGGGCGGGTCAGTGAATCGGGGAGTGTGGTAGCCGAATCGCCAACCGCCGCGTTGATCTGGAACTGAGTGAGAAAGATACTGCCGCGGAGTTTTGCGCCGCGAATGTCGGTGCCGCGCAAGTCTGCACCGATCAGATCGGCGCGATCGAGTTCGCAGCCGCGGAGGTCTGCACCGATCAGATAACTCCCGCGAAAGTTGGCCCCACGTAGGTCGGAACCACGAAGTTTGGCGCCGATGAGGTCTGCGCCGCGGTGGTCGAGTTTGCGACCCTTCTTGCCCGAGACAGGTGAGCGCACAAGGTCACTCGTCTGCAAGAGCAGTGTGTTGACAGTCGCTCGGTGTGCTGAGACGTCGACGGCTTGAATCTGCGAAGGCGTGCCGTTGGTCAGGCTTTCCGTCTCTGCGAGTGCAGCGTCGAGTTTCTTTCGTATCGAGTGGGTTTGCTTCAGCGAGCGGGCTTCGGCGAGATACCAGAGCAGTTCGTGCAACTGGCGTACGACAGGGAACGTTTCGAACATGTCTGACGCGGTCTCCGGGGCATCATGCCAGCTGATGCCGTCGTAGGTCTGCTGTGAAACCTTCTGTCCCGCACCGAAACAGTCGTACACGGTGCAACCGGTGAAGCCCTTCTTTCGCAATCCGGTGTGAATGCCGCAACGGAAATCCTGCTGCAGGTTCTTGCAGGGGTCGCCGGCATTCTTGTTGGTCGCGAAGTCGGAGGACTTGGAAAAGGGGAGTGCGACGCAGCACAGGCCGAAGCAACTGCTGCAATCCGCGAGCAGATTGGTCTGGCCGGCAAGCACGCGTACTCCCGATTGTTGGGTTGGACGGAAAGTCTGGCTTCGAGTTCGTGAGTCTGTCAAACGAATTTTCGTGGTTCTGAAGCAGTCGATGCGCTGCTACGCTGCTTTTCGCATGTCGATTCGAAGCCGGGGGGCTTGGGTGGGGAACGAAATACTGCAAGCGGGCGGCGGTTGGATTCGGGGCAAAAGGCGTTGGAAAGGCCGGAACTTTCGGGTCGACTTCGATGATGGCCTGGTGTGGATATGAAGCGCCGCAAACGATTCCACAAGCAGGGCTCGACGGGTACGCCGACGGCGGCGCGGGATCGCTGGATCGATTCCAAGACGGACTGCGTGCATCCCACGACGGCACGCATTAATGCAACACGGTCATCGGACACATTTACGGATCGACCGTGATCGGCGCTGCGGCGCCTCGGACGGACGATCAATGGACGCGAATGATCTGTTCTTCGTGGGAAGCCCCGGAACATGTCGGTGGCCACGTGTACGCCGCCGCCGCGGCAAATGATCCGGTTCCGATGATCGGGGACGTGTTCGGCGGTCTCTCGCACGGAGCGATCCCCGCGAATGATCTTCCGCTGATCGGATTCGGTGCCACCGTCGTCGAGTCAGCACCCGGAACCGGGATCGACGCGGGTCTGTTGGGCGAGCTCCCCAGCCCAGTCGCACACAGCGAGTATTGGGAACGCACCAACCCGGCTCTTGCCGGGATGGGCCACGTGATCGCCGGACTAGGAGCGCCATGACCAACGCAACGCGACGCCGTAAAGCACTCGGCATGAGCAGTATCGCGGTGGCAATCCTGCTGTCGGCGTGTACGACCCTGCTGTCGGCGTGTACGACGACGGAGAACGGGAAAGTGATGGAAGCCAACTTGAATCTGACCCTCATGCAGGCACAGGCCAAGGTGATCGAATACATGACGGACACGATCACGGTACTGCCGCCGGGCGCCTACTTGACGCGGTATTCCGAACTGAACCAGAAGGTCACCCTCGATCCGGGTGGCACCGTCCCGTGCAATGACAGCAATCTGTCGAAGGACACATCCGTGGACTACGGCGTGACGTACTTCCTCACCTCAACTGAAACCGCCGACATCCCAGGTTTCGGTGATCCGATTCGCAATCTGTGGACTGAGCGCGGCTGGAAGTTTCGAACGTACGACTCCGCTGGGGACTCGACGAGCACCGAGACAATCTTGCCGGATGGATATCGAATGGTTCTGGAGGAGTACGCGCGGGGAGCAAGTTTGACCGGGTCGTCGCCGTGTTTCCCCCGACCCGATGCATCGGATCGTCCGAACGCGCCCGTGCAGATCGATCAACCTTGACCGGGCCCGCGTCCTCGTTTCCCGAGTTGACTGTCCTCGCTCGCCAAGTCGACGCCGAGGTCGGGAAGGTTCGCGCCCGCGCAGATGCTGGAGGTGGTGCAGTCAGCGTCGAGGTCGACGCGTACGGCGCGATCACTGACTTGCAACTCACCGAGAGCGGTCTCCGGGCCGGCGCGGCTGCGCTCTCCGCCTCGATCGCAGCGGCCCACCGAACCGCTTCTGCGTCAGCAGCGTCTGCCGCGCAAGAACTACGCGCCCCACTCCTCCGTGACCCTCGCGTCGCCAGGGCAATGAATGCTTTCAATGCAGTGGACGCGTTCGATCAGGCGCCGGCCGCACCTGAACCTCACGTGGTGAAACGAGCCGACCGCGCGTCAGTCGACGACGACCTACCCTTCGACGGCGGTTCGTTCTTGCGACGTGCCTGAGCCCGGGCAAAAAGAACCCCTGCGAACCGCTTCTCAGCAGTTCACAGGGGTTCCTTTGGCGGAGGATAGGGGATTTGAACCCCTGAGGGCGTTAACCCAACCCGCGTTCCAGGCGAGCGCCATAGGCCACTAGGCGAATCCTCCGTGGAGCAGCATACCCAATTGCAGGCGTGAAGCGTTAAACGGGTACCTGACCTGCGAAGAACCGGTGGATCTCAGGGTTTGCATCTCCACCCCGGTAGGTGGTGTGCAGCGGCCGACGAAAGCCGTCTACACTGTTCATTGGATCCCGCGCGGCGCGCATCCTGTGAACTCCCCCAGGGCCGGAAGGCAGCAAGGGTCAACGGGCTCTGCCGGGTGCGCGGGGTCCTCTATTTTTTTCACATACCCGACCCCGCCTCGTCGGTGAAAGGCCGCTCCGGATGCCTATCCAAACCCAGATCGGGTTGATGAGCCATGAAGAACTCACCTCCGAGCATGAGAGCCAGAGCGCGAAGTACACGCAGCTCCAGGCGCAGAAGCTCGCACTCGATCTGACCCGCGGTAAGCCTTCCCCGGAACAACTCGACCTTTCCTCAGCACTGCTGACGCTGCCCGGCGACGGTGACTTCCGTGACGGAAGCGGCACCGACTGCCGCAACTACGGTGGACTCACCGGTCTGCCGGAACTGCGCGCCATCTTCGGTGAGCTGCTGGGTATCCCCGTTGCGAACCTTCTCGCCGGCAACAACGCGAGCCTCGAGATCATGCACGACAACGTCGTGTTCTCACTGCTGCACGGCACTCCGGATTCGGCCCGGCCGTGGGCACAGGAAGAGAAGATCAAGTTTCTCTGCCCCGCACCGGGCTACGACCGCCACTTCGCGATCACCGAGTCCCTCGGCATCGAGATGATTGCGGTGCCGATGAACCACGACGGCCCGGATGTCGTCAAGATCGCCGAACTTGTTGCGTCAGATCCGCAGATCAAGGGCATGTGGGCGGTTCCGGTCTACGCGAACCCCACCGGTGCCGTGTACTCCGAAGAAATTGTCCGGACGCTCGCGTCGATGCCGACGGCCGCGCCGGACTTCCGCCTGTACTGGGACAACGCGTATGCCGTGCATCCACTTGTCGGCGAGACTGCGCCTTCCTACGACATTCTCTCGATGGCAGCGGAGGCCGGTCACCCCAACCGTCCGCTCGTGTTCGCGTCGACGTCCAAGATCACTTTCGCCGGCGCTGGTGTGAGCTTCTTCGGTAGCTCGGCGGAAAACCTTGCCTGGTACCAGAAGTTCCTGGGTAAGAAGAGCATCGGACCGGACAAGGTCAATCAGCTTCGCCACCTGCGTTTCTTCGGCAATGCCGACGGCGTTCGTGCGCACATGGAGAAGCATCGCGCGTTCCTCGCACCCAAGTTCGAGCTCGTACTGCGGATCCTCGAGGATCGTCTCGGTGCTTCGAAGGTCGCGTCCTGGACCGAGCCGAAGGGCGGATACTTCATCAGCCTCGACGTGGTCGACGGCACGGCCAAGCGCGTCATCGAACTGGCGAAGAACGCGGGTATCGCGCTCACCGCTGCCGGATCGGCTTTCCCGTACAGCACGGATCCGGATGACCGGAACATCCGGTTGGCCCCGAGCTTCCCGTCCACGGCTGAACTCGAAGTTGCCATGGACGGCGTGGCGACGTGTGTCCTGCTCGCAGCCACCGAATCGCGTCTCTCCGAGATCTGAGTTCTCTAAGCGGCGTGCCCGGTCGGTACTTTTCGGTCTCGTCTTGTACCGTTCGGAGCATCAATTCCCGACATAGGGTGTAAATCCCGGAGGTTGTAGTGACGGGCGCGATCAACGCTTCGGATGGGCCCTCTTTCGAGGCGCACACCGCGAAATCAGAGTCGGTCATCGAAGCTGACATACCGCGACGCAGTCTCCGTGTCGGTGTTCTCGGATTCTCTGTGCTCGGTGTTCTGGCAGTCGCGTCCGTGCTGATGGTTCTTTTCGCCGTGCCGATGAATACGCGGTACTGGGGGATCTTCGAAAATTTCCTCGATCTCGACGTCTACCGCCACGGCGGCAGCGTTGTGGTTCAGGGCCTTCCGTTGTACGACGGGCCAGTCCTGGAAGGGATGATGTTCACGTACACCCCGTTTGCGGCTTTGCTGTTCACGGTGTGGGCGGTGCTCTCGTTCAAACAGGCGATTGTCGTGTGGACGGGTTTGAACATCGCTGCGTTGTTCGCAGTGATCGTGTTGTGCTGGAAGTACCTCGGTTATCGGCTCGACGTGAAGGCGTACGCCGTCAGTGCGTTGGCCACCACGATCTTTCTGTTCATGGAACCGATACGTACGACGCTCTGGCTCGGGCAGATCAACATCTTCCTGCTGCTCTTGATCGTGTGGGACCTCGGTCGGGACGAGAAGAGTCGGCTCCGAGGAATCGGGGCAGGCATCGCCGCCGGCGTGAAGCTCACTCCGGCCTTCTTCTGGGCGTACCTCTTCATCACTCGTCAATGGCGTGCGTTGGTGACGGCCGTCGTGACGTTCGCGGCGACCGTCGCGATTGGTTTCGTCGTGATCTACAACGATGCGTACAAGTACTGGACCGGCACTCTTGTCGACAGCGAACGCGTCGGACCGACGGATGCTCCGAGCAACCAGTCAGTGTCCGGTCTGATTGCTCAGCTCACTCACACTCCGACGCCGTCGCGGGTCCTGGTCCTCGTCTTCAGTGCGCTGGCAGTATGCCTCGGACTCGGTGCCGCGTGGATTGCTCACCGGCACGGCCAGAAATTGCTCGGCCTCACCATGACGGGGTTGACTGCGACCACTGTCTCGCCGTTCTCGTGGGGTCATCACTGGGTGTGGTTCGTCCCGCTGGTCGTCCTCGCCGCGCACTACGCGATGGTGTCGAAGAAGCGCTGGGCGTGGGTGGCGCCGTTCGTTTTCCTGCTCCCAGTCTTGAACTGGTCTCACACCTGGTGGGACCCGTCGGTCATTCCGGGTACGGATCGCTTTGTCGGAATGGGCCTGTTCATGTTCGTGCCGCCCGAGTATCTGCGGATTCCGACCGTCGGCGTCTACCTCTGGGTCTTCACGCTTGCCGCGGTCTCGACGTTGGTTCTGTTCGGCTGGAAGAAGTGGAAGATTCCGGCTCCGGATGCGTCGGCGCCGGTCACAACTGCCGCCTGACGTGGCAGTATCGGACTCATGGCACTTCAACTGAACCTTGTCGGTGACCCCGAAGCGGATGCCCTCCTGGCCGAGGACCCGTTGGCGTTGTTGATCGGAATGCTTCTCGATCAACAGGTTCCGATGGAAACGGCCTTCCTAGGTCCGAAGAAGCTGGCGGATCGGCTCAGCGGTATCGACGTCAGGCGTATCGCCGACATGGACACCGACGAGTTCATCGCCATCTGTGCCGAGCCTCCGGCTGTGCACCGATTCCCCAAGTCGATGGGCGAGCGTATCCAGCTCATGTGCCAGTTCATCGTCGAGAACTACGACGGCGACACCGCGGCGATCTGGACTTCGGGAAATCCCGACGGCAAGGAAGTGCTGAAGCGGCTCAAAGCCCTACCCGGTTACGGGGATCAAAAAGCCCGGATCTTCCTGGCGTTGCTCGGAAAACAGATCGGCGTCGAGCCGAAAGGTTGGCGCCAAGCGGCCGGCGACTACGGGCTCGAGGGCTCGAGGCGCTCGATTGCAGACGTGGTCGACGAACAGTCTTTGCTCGAGGTCCGCGAGTTCAAGAAGGCCGCAAAGGCCGCAGCGAAGGCCGACAAGAAGTAAGCCGCTTTCAGGATTTCCGGGACCCGCTCGCACGCACTACTTTCATCAGGTCGCCTGCGGGGCCCTCGAGCTGACGCGGCGGGCGCCACACTGCACGCAGGGATCGGTCGAGTTCCAAGCCTTCGACGGCTACGACCCGAAGTTCTCCCTGCTTCACCTGGTCCTCGACGGCCAGCGTGCTCAGTACCGCCGGGCCGACGCCACCGAGCACGCTGGTTCGAATCGCGGCCGAACTACCCAGTTCCAACAACGGTGCACCGCGCTCGTATTCGTGTAACGCCAGGTCGAGAGTCGTTCTGGTTCCCGATCCGGGCTCACGCACCAGCAGCGGTGTCGCTGCCAGTTCGGCGACGGTCAGCGGCTTTCGTCGACGCGCCCATGGATGATCCGGATGAACGACCACGACCAGCGAGTCACGCGCGACGGTGACGCTGGGCAGGCTCTTCGGAACGGTCGGTGACTCGACGAATCCGAGGTCACACATTCCTACTTCGACGGCTTCGAGTACGCGTGCCGAGTTGTAGACCTGAAGGTGGACGGTGACACCAGGATGCAGTGATCGAAAGACGCCGAGCCAGGCCGGGATCAGATGTTCGGCGACGGTCATGCTGGCACACACGGTCAATTCCGCGGATCGTTCGGTCCGCATCCCTTCGGCGACGTCGAGAAGCTGCCTCGAGTTGGCGAGGACGCGGCGCGCCCAGTGGACGATGACGGTCCCCTGCGGAGTCAAAGTCGCCCCCGTCGACCTTCGGTGTATGAGTGGCATCCCGAGCTGCCGCTCGAGGGCTTTGACGGCGCGGCTGGCATTCGGTTGTGCGATGTGAGCCAGACGGCTTGCAGCACTGAGGCTTCCGTGATCATCGATGCCGACGAGTAGCTCGAGTGTGGTGAGGTCGGGCCACCTTCTGGTCATGCAGACAGGCTATACCCAGCATCTATTCCATATCGATCTGATATGTCGTGATGGTAGAAATCGCCCTACCGGAGCGATGGTGGCTCAAGGACGCTGGATGAGTGAACCGTGATGTGAAGTCCGTGGCCGAGAAACCCGCAGTCGCCCCTTCGTCAGAAGTACGACGGTGGTCGAGTGTCGCTGCATTGGTGCCCGGAGTTGCGTTGTGCGCCTTGGGTGCCACGGTCGCGCTGATAGCCGGTCAGTTCACCTCCGCCGTGAGTCCGTTGCTGATTGCGATCGTGGCGGGTGCGGTGTTGGCGAATACCGTCTCTTTGCCGGCGAAATTCCAACCTGGCCTGGCATTCTCGGCGAAACGG
This sequence comes from Rhodococcus sp. DN22, assembly GCF_036669995.1. Classification (NCBI taxonomy): domain Bacteria; kingdom Bacillati; phylum Actinomycetota; class Actinomycetes; order Mycobacteriales; family Nocardiaceae; genus Rhodococcus; species Rhodococcus sp. DN22. Next base: position 433,081 of record NZ_CP133326.1, read on the forward strand.
CTACTTCGGGTGGGTATCGCTCTGCTCGGGCTGCAATTGATGTTCTCCGACATCGTCGGTTTGGGTTGGGGAGTGATCGCCGTTGTGGTGGCGATAGTGTTCCTCGGTATCGCCGGGACCATGTATGCCGGAAAGCTTCTGGGATTGAGTTGGTCGCAGAGGATTCTGATTGCCTGCGGCTTCTCGATCTGTGGCGCAGCCGCTGTGGCTGCTGCGGACGGTGTGGTGAATGCGCGAGAGGAAGAGTTGCTGACCGCTGTAGCGCTGGTGGTGATCTTCGGAACTCTGATGATTCCGACGATCCCCTTGCTGGCCGATGCTTTCGGTATGAACGAGATCGAGGCGGGCATGTGGGCCGGTGGGTCGATCCACGAAGTGGCACAAGTAGTGGCTGCCGGCAGCGCTCTCGGCGCCACCGCGTTGGGTGTCGCGACCGTGGTCAAACTTGCGCGCGTATTGATGTTGGCGCCGGTCATGGCGTTTCTGAGCATTCGGCAACGCACGATGGTCGACAACACCGCCACCAAGCGGCCCCCGCTGATTCCGTTGTTCGTCGTGGCATTCATCGGCTGCATGGGTTTGCGCTCCACCGGAATGTTGCCAAATGAGCTTCTCGGATTGGCGAAGACCGTGCAGACGGCGCTGTTGGCTGCTGCGATGTTCGCTCTCGGGCTGGGGGTGCGGCTGAGCGTCATTCGTGGAGTGGGCGCACGACCATTCGTTCTGGCCGCGATTTCCACCGTGTGGGTGGCGACGATCGCCTACGTCGGAGTCGTGCTGGTCAGCTGATCGAGCGTTGAGTCCGCCATGCGCTCGGGCTCGTCGAGAACTGAGTGCGAAACCAGCGCGAGAAACTACCCTGCGTCGAAAACCCCAGGTGGACCGCCACTTCGGTCAATGAATAGCGAGGGTTGGCGACAAATCGTTCCGCGAGGGTGCTTCGGACCGAATTGAGAACGGCCGTGAACGTATCTCCGGATTCGGCGAGATGACGGTGCAGTGTCCGCCGGTCGAACCCGAGGCTTCGTGCCACCTGCTCGACAGAGCAGCGGCCGGTCGGAAGCAGAACTTCGATCAATTCCTTGGTGCGGCTGAGGGTGTCGGAGGTTTCCGATGCGGGAAGTGAGTCGAGGAACTGGCGAGCGTACGGCCGGAGCAACTCGTCGGACAGTTGGTTTGCCGCATCCAGGTCGGCGGCGAAGAAAACGATTCCGGTGAATTCGTGATCGAATTCCACGGTGTCGCCGAGGATTCGTCGATGCGTGCTCGTATCTTTCGGGGCATTGTGCGTGAATCCCACGCTGACCGGATGCCATCGAGAACCCAGGAAACTTCGCAGGATCTGCAGCGTCGCGCCGACTGCGAGTTCGACGCTCTGTCTGGTGTCGACCGGTTCGCCGACCTCGAGCGAGATTCGCAGGGTGGCGAGTCCGTTGACCTCGTTCAGTCGAATGCGTAATGACTCGTTGTACGTGTGCTCGTATCGCATCAATACGTCGAGCGCGCTCCTGACGTCTGGTTCTTCCCTGATGACCAAGCTGAGGGGACCGAGATTGGACAGTCGACGCAGGCCGGCGAGTAGAAGCCCGAAGTCTTCGTGTCCGGACTCCGCTGCCGATCGCTCCAGGAGCGATGCGATGGAGGCGGCCGGTACCCATTGGTCGGGGTTCGCCAGGCTTGCCGGGCTCAGGCCGACACTTCTCATGAGGGCCACAGCGTCCACGTCCACTGTTCGGCACAGGTCGACGTATCGGTTCAGTGACGCGTAGCGGGCGAGTGGCTTCATAGGGCCCCCTTTACTCGATGTCCCGAAATGTTGTGTTGTGTGTCTCGTCAAGTTAAGCATGTGAGCCGGATCTCACATAGTTTTGTTCACATCAGTTCGGCACGACCGCGAAGTTGAGCACCGACTTCTGGAAGTTGTTGCGTACGAATACAGCTCGACCGTAATCGAGTCGAGCCCGCCCACAGAATTGGAGAGCATTGATGGCAAACGCCATTCGGTTCCACGAGATCGGCACACCGTCCGTCATGCGTTGGGAAGAGATCGAGGTAGGACGACCGGGTACCGGAGAGGTTCGGGTTCGTCATGAAGCGGTGGGGTTGAACTTCGCCGACACCTACTTTCGAAGTGGCCTCTATCCTGCGCAATTGCCTGCCGGGATGGGCGTTGAGGGCGCCGGTGTGGTCGAAGAGATTGGCGAGGGAGTAGTCGATTTTGCAGTGGGGGACCGTGTGACCTACACCGGCAGTCCGCTGGGTGCGTACGCCACCGAGCGGATCATGGCGTCGTCCGACCTGATCGCGCTACCCGACGGCATCGCCTTCGACACCGCGGCCGCCATGACCATGCGAGGACTGACCGCCGCCTACCTTCTGCGTCGCATCTACCCGTTGAAAGCGGGAGACACCGTGTTGCTGCATGCTGCGGCGGGCGGGGTTGGACTGATCTTCACCCAGTGGGCAAAACTGTTGGGAATCAAAGTGATCGGAACGGTGTCGAGCGACGAGAAGGCGAGCGTTGCCCGTGCTCACGGGTGCGATGAAGTCGTCATCTACACCCGCGAGGACGTCGTAGCGCGTGTCAAGGAGATCACCGGGGGCGTCGGCGTGCCGGTTGTCTACGACAGTATCGGGCAATCCACGTTCGACATCTCGCTCGATTGCCTTGCCAGGCGCGGGCTGCTGGTGTGCTTCGGAACGGCGTCCGGGCCGACTCCGCCGATTCAGGCAATGCAGTTGGCCGTCAAGGGATCTCTCTTCCTCACACGTCCGGCACTTGCCGATTACATCGCAGATCCCGAGGAACGTGCCGAATTGGCGGGCGAACTGTTCTCACACGTCGAATCCGGGCGAATCAAGATCGAGATCAACCAGCGATACCCCCTCGAAGATGCGGTGCGTGCGCACCACGACATGGAGTCCGGTCGCAGTATCGGTTCCTCCGTCTTCTCCGTCTGAACCGAAACAGCACTTCCCAGAGGAATTGTCATGACCAACACCGCAACGTTGACAGAAAACCTTCCCTCGTCGACCAGCACGATCCGCGTCGAGAAATTGACCTGTTCGATCGGGGCAGAGTTGTCCGGGGTGGATCTCGGCGAGGTCGCGCGAGATGCTGCACTCTTTGCCCAAATCAAGGGATTGCTGCTCGAACACAAGGTTCTGTTCTTTCGCGACCAGAACTTCTCCAAAGCCGAGCACGTAGAGCTTGCCCAGCGATTCGGTGAACTCGAGGATCATCCGGCCCTGGGCAGCGACCCCGACCACCCGGGCCTGGTCCGCATCTACAAAGACCTGGACAGCCCGCCGGAGCATTTCGAGAATGCGTATCACTGCGACGCCACCTGGCGCGTGAACCCGCCCATGGGATGTGTATTGCGTTGTGTGGAAACACCTCCGGTCGGCGGCGACACGATTTGGGTGAACATGGCACTCGCCTACGAGAATCTGCCGGCGCGGGTCAAGGAGCAGATCAAGGACCTGCGTGCCAGGCACAGTATCGAGTCGACCTTCGGCGCTCGGATGCCGATCGATCAGCGGCACCAGCTGAAGGAACGCTTTCCCGACGCCGAACATCCCGTGGTACGAACACATCCGGAGACCGGCGAGAAGATTCTTTTCGTCAATTCGTTCGCCACACACCTCGTGAACTATCACACGCCCGAGAACGTCCGCTACGGAATCGATTACGCCCCCGGCGCCGGGAATTTGCTCACTTACCTGGCGAGCCAGGCTCAGATTCCCGAGTACCAGGTTCGGTGGCGCTGGACCGAGAACAGCGTCGCGATCTGGGACAACCGTTCGACACAGCATTACGCGGTGCAGGACTACTGGCCCGCGGTTCGAAAGATGGAACGCGCCGGAATCATCGGCGACGCACCGTTCTGATCCCTCTTCCCAGCCCCGAAGATAATTCATTCACTCGATCGGAGTCACGCTATGCATTTCCACGACGATTCACTGTTCCCCGAAACCCAGGACAAGCTTGTCATCACCGTCGCTCCCTACGGACCGGAGTGGGAGCCGGACGATTTTGCAGAAGACCTCCCGCTGTCGATGGACGAGCACGTCCAGCAAGCCGTCGACTGCTTCAACGCCGGTGCCACCGTTCTCCACATCCACGTGCGTGAACTCGACGGCAAGGGCTCGAAGCGACTGTCGAAGTTCAACGAGCTTCTCGGCCGCTTGCGTGAGGCCGTTCCCGAGATGATTCTGCAGGTCGGCGGCTCGATTTCGTTTGCCCCGGAGGGGGAAGGCGCCGATGCGAAGTGGTTGTCCGACGACGTGCGTCACATGCTTGCGGAATTGGAGCCGGCTCCCGATCAGGTGACGATCGCGATCAACACCAGCCAGATGAACATCATGGAACTGATGACCGACGACGACATCGCGGGTACGTCGATGCAGCGTCCGGAATTGGCGGACACGTATCGGGAAATGACTGTGCCCGCCGGTCCGGAGTGGGTGGCAGAGCACCTGCGCCGGTTGCAGGCCGCCGGAATCCAGCCGCATTTCCAGTTGTCCAGTATCCCGCAGCTCGAAACGGTGGAGCGGTTGATCCGACGCGGCATCTACACCGGCCCGGTCAACCTCACATGGGTGGCAATCGGCGGCGGCTTCGACGGCCCCAACCCGTACAACATGATGAACTTCGTCCAGCGTGTTCCCGACGGTGCGTGCCTGACGCTGGAAACGCTGATGCGTAGCGTCCTGCCGGTGAACACGATGGCCATCGCGATGGGCTTGCACGCTCGTTGCGGCAACGAGGACACCATCTGGGGCCGCAAGGGCGAGAAGATGACGTCGGTGCAGCAGATCGAGCAGTTGGTGCGCATTGCAGGCGAATTGGGCCGCGAGGTGGCTACCGCGAAGGAAGCTCGGGACATCTACCGGATCGGTGAGACGTATGCCGACACCGACGAGACGTTGGCGAAGCTGGGTTACGCGCCCAACCGCCGGATCGGCCAGCTGGGATTCACGCAGCACGCCTGAGTTCGCACCCTCTCGTACAACAGTTCCGGGGGTACGAACCGCGACGGTTCGTACCCCCGAATCCCCCCGTCTACCTCGAGTACTTCTAGGAGAGTCATGGGACTGCAAGCTCCCGCCACGCCACGTGTGGACACCGCGCTCGGAATCGGCGGACGACGAAAGTTATACCCGTGGATCGTTTTCGCCCTGGCTTTCGGTCTTCTGCTCTCGGACTACATGTCGAGGCAGGTGCTCAGTGCAGTCTTCCCGATCCTGAAAGCGGACTGGGATCTCTCCGATTCGCACCTCGCCTCCCTGAGCAGCGTGGTGGCATTGATGGTCGGGCTGTTGACGTTCCCGTTGTCGCTGCTCGCGGACCGCTGGGGCCGCGTCAAGAGCTTGATCTTGATGGCGGTGTTGTGGAGTGTCGCGACGTTGCTGTGCGCAATCGCTCAGACCTACGAACAGATGTTGGGCGCCCGGTTCCTGGTCGGTGTCGGTGAAGCGGCGTACGGCAGCGTGGGTATCGCCGTGGTCCTCAGTGTGTTTGCGCCCCGCGTGCACGCAGCTCTTGCCGGTGCCTTCATGGCCGGTGGATCGTTCGGTTCGGTCATCGGTGTGGCAATCGGTGGGTTCATCGCAGTCCAGTTCAGTTGGCGGTGGTCTTTTGCCGCCATGGCGATCTTCGGTCTGATTCTGGTTGCGCTGTTCCGTGCCCTCGTCACCGAGAAGAAGCTCACCGCTTACGCCGTCGAGGCCGCGCCGGATGCCGCCGGGGAAGCGGTGAGACACGACGGTTTTCGTGCGCCGGTGTCCTCGCTGTTCACCAATCCCGCCGTGTTGTTCGCCTACATCGGTGGTGGTCTCCAGATGTTCACCGCCGCTGTACTTCTGGCGTGGTTGCCGAGCTTCTTCAATCGCTACTACGATTTGGCCCCGGACAAGGCCGGCGTCACAGCTTCCGTGTTCGTCCTCCTGGTCGGAAGTGGGATGGTGGTGTGCGGGTTCATCACAGATAGATTCAGCCGCGACGATTCGGCGCGGAAATGGACCACCGCCATCGTCTACTGCGCCATCTCGTTGGTGACGCTGAGTATCGGGCTCCGGTTGGATACGGGGACAGCGCAACTCGTATTGCTCGGTATCGGTGCATTCTTCTCCGCCGGTTCGTCGGGGCCGACGGCAGCTATGGTCGCGAACCTTACCCATCACTCGATTCGAGCGTCGGCCATGGGAACGCTCACCGTTGCCAACAACCTTCTTGGGCTGGCGCTCGGTCCCTTCGTGGTCGGCATCCTCGCCGATCACCTGGGTCTTCTCGGCGCTCTACAGCTTTCGCCCTTCGTCTATGTCGTCGCGGCCCTCGCGTTGGTAGCCGGCAAGCGTGCCTATCCCGCCGGGATGAGGCGGCTGGCTACGTTGCAGAATCGGCCCGAGATCCCCGGCGCCACTGAAGTAGCAGATGTTCGGAGTTCCTGATGGATGAATCACCCACGGTAGTAATAGTTCCCGGCCTGCGCGATCATGTCGAGGATCATTGGCAGACTCACCTCGCGCGCAGGCTCGACAACGTTCTGACGGTTCCTCCCCTCGAGACCGACAAGCTCAGTCGCGATGCCAGGGTTGCGGCATTGGACGAGGTGTTGACTAGTGTTTCCAGCCCGGTGGTCCTGGTCGCGCACAGCGCCGGAGTCATGACAGTTGCCCACTGGGCGAGGGCGCATCATCGAGATGTTGCCGGCGCACTTCTGGTCACGCCGGCGGATCTCGAACTTCCTCTACCCGAGTCCTATCCGTCTCTCGAAGAGCTCGATCGGAACGGGTGGCTACCGATACCGCGTCAGCGTCTGCCTTTTCCGAGCACGGTCGCGGCGAGTCGGAACGATCCGCTCGCCGGGTATCGCCGAGTTGTGGGTTTGGCTGAAGGATGGGGGAGTCGGTTGCTGGATTTGGGTGAGGTCGGACATCTCAATCCGGCGTCCGGATACGGGTATTGGCCGCGGGCGGAATCGTTGGTGCGGGAACTGCTCGAGTCGGTGTCGCACGCTGCCTCGTCTCATGCCACGGATTCCGATGCGCAGGAGGAACACAGTCATGCTTGATCTTGCTGCTCTGCTGGAAGACTCGGCCCGGCGATACCCGGAACGGGATGCGCTGGTTCTCGGAGAAGCGAGGCTGACGTATGCGCAGTTCGACGCGTACGCGAATCGCATCGCCCATCTGCTCGTCTCGCGGGGTGTCGAGCCAGGTGACAAGGTGGCGTTGTCCTGCCCGAACGTTCTCGAGTTCCCGATCGTCTACTACGGCATTCTCAAGGCCGGTGGCGTCGTCGTTCCTCTGAACATCCTGCTCAAGGGGCGCGAAATTGCCTATCACCTGGCTGATTCGGAAGCGAAGCTGTACTTCTGTTTCGAGGGAAGTCCCGAATTACCGATCGCCGAGTACGCCATCGCCGGGTTCGAGCAGAGCGAGACCTGTTCGGCCCTGATCGTGATCAGCGCCGAACCGGGTGCACCGTCGTCGATCCTCGGAGTCGAGACTCTAGGCGAAGCACTGGCATCCGTGTCCGGCACGGAAACGCCTGCAGCCGCGGTTGTTCGTGAACCGACGGACACCGCGGTCATTCTCTACACCAGCGGCACGACCGGAAAGCCCAAGGGCGCCGAACTCACTCACTGCAACATGGTCTTGAATGCACTGTCGACCAACCGGTTGTTCGAGAGCGTTCCGTCCATGCATGAGCGTTATCTCCTGACTTTGCCGTTGTTCCACTCGTTCGGCCAGACAGTGACCATGAATGCGGGAATCTGCGTCGGTGCCACCTTGGTGTTGATGCCGCGCTTCGATGCGACCGCGGCACTCGAGATCATGGAACGCGAAAAGATCTCGGTCTTCGCGGGCGTCCCGACCATGTATTGGGGACTGCTCGGCGTGCTGGACGAGGTAGTGAAATTCGGGGTGGATATCGAGACCGTTGCACAGAACATGCGGTGCGCGATCTCCGGTGGTGCAGCGCTTCCCGTCGAAATCTTGACACAGTTCAGGGAACGCTTCGGTGTTCAGATCCTCGAAGGGTACGGGTTGTCCGAGACCTCTCCGTTGGCCTTGTTCAGTGACCCGGAGAGCGACCCCCGGCCCGGTTCGATCGGCGTGCCGATCTGGGGCGTCGAAGCGCGGCTTGTCGATGACTCTTGGCGTACGATCACCGGCCCCGATGAAGTGGGTGAGTTGGCCATTCGCGGGCACAACGTCATGAAGGGCTATTTCAACCGACCCGAGGCGACGGCGGAAGTAATGTGCGACGGATGGTTTCGCACCGGGGATCTGGCACGGGTCGATACCGACGGAAATTACTACATCGTCGACCGCGCGAAGGACATGATCGTGCGGGGAGGATTCAACGTCTACCCGCGCGAAATCGAAGAGGTTCTGCTCACCCACCCAGCCGTCTCACTCGTCGCTGTCGTCGGGGTGCCGGACACGAGCCTCGGCGAAGAAATTGTCGCCTACGTGATCCGAGAGCCGAGTGAAGAGATCTCAGAATCGGATCTCGTGGAATGGTCGCGGGAACAGATGGCCGCCTACAAATATCCGCGCCGCATCGAGTTCGTGCCGTCGCTACCGATGACGGCAACCGGAAAGATTCTCAAACGTGAATTGAATCAAGCATTTTCGATTGTCTGAGGAGATCGATGACTGACGTTCGAGCAAGTGAAGCTTTTCCCGTGACCCAGGCTATGAAGGATTCGGGTGGCTGGAATCCGTTGTGGGACGGACTTTCGGAGCTGGATCCCGAGTGGACCGAGCTGTACATGAAGACAGCGATGCAGCCCTGGAACAGTGGGGTGCTGTCACCTCAGGTGATCCAGTTGCTGTGCATAGCCGTCGATGCGGCGAGCACACACATGTACGCACCCGGCGTACGACGCCATATTCGCGCTGCGCTCGACATGGGAGTGACCCCGAAGGAGATTCTCGAGGTGCTGAAACTGACCACCGTCGTCGGGATTCACTCCTGCAATGTCGGCGTTCCGATCCTGATGGAGGAAATCGCGAACCGGTGACGGCGGTCAGTCCCGCTCGCGGTTCTCCCGTTCCTCACGCTGACGCTGGAGGAACGGGCTCGGGTTCTGTCCGCCGATCGGACCGTGGCCGAGGACTCCGTGCTCGTAGGCGGACTCCGCGTGCAGGGCAACGTCGATTCCGCGGGCCTCGTCTTCACGCGAAATACGGAAGCCGAAGGTCTTGTCGATGAGCTTTCCGAGACCGTAGGTCACACCGAAGGCATAGAGCGCGACCACGACGACACCGACGAACTGCTTGCCCAGCTGCGCGAATCCACCGCCGAAGAACAAACCTTCCGGACCGCCCGTCATCACGGCCGTCGCGAGGAGTCCGATCAGCAACGAGCCGACGATTCCGCCGACGAGGTGCACGCCGACGACGTCGAGGGAGTCGTCGTAGCCGAGCTTGTGCTTCCATCCCACGGCGTACGAGCAGACGATGCCCGCGATCAGACCGATGACGAGCGCACCGAACATGTTCACCGTTCCGCACGACGGGGTGATCGCGACCAGACCGGCGACGACGCCTGAAGCTGCGCCGAACGTCGTGGGGTGTCCGTCACGGTTCTGCTCGACGAACAGCCAGCCGAGTAGTCCGGTACAGCCGGCGACGAGTGTGTTGAGGAAGATCTGCGAGGCCATACCGTCGGCCGCAAGGGCCGACCCGGCGTTGAATCCGAACCAACCGAACCAGAGCAGACCGACGCCGAGCAGGACGAACGGCAGATTGTGCGGACGCATCGACTCGGCCTTGAATCCCATCCGCTGGCCGAGGACCAGTGCCAATGCCAGGCCTGACGCTCCGGACACGATTTCGACCACGAGGCCACCGGCGTAGTCGAGTGCGCCCATCTGGGCGAGCCATCCCTGCGGATTCCACACCCAGTGAGCGACGGGGACATAGACGAGCAAGGACCAGATGGGGACGAAGATCATCCAGGCGGAGAACTTCGCGCGGTCGGCGATCGCACCACTGATGAGTGCTGCAGTAAGGATTGCGAACGTCAATTGGAAGGTTGCGAACAACACTTCCGGGACATTCCCGTGCACGGTCGACGGGTCGATGCCCGCCATGCCGATGTGTTCGAGTCCGCCGATGATGCCACCGTGATCGTCGCCGAACACGAGGCTGTAGCCCACGAACAACCACGCGACCGTGACGAGTGCGATGGAGACGAAGCTCATCATGATCATGTTGAGTACGCCGGTCGAGCGGACCATGCCGCCGTAGAAGAGCGCGAGTCCTGGCGTCATCAGAAGTACGAGTGCAGTACTGACGAGCAACCAGGCAGTTGCTCCGGCATCGATGGTGGCGGGCACAGTTTTCTCCTCACGCATGCGGACCAGCCCGCGTGCACGGAACCCACGATGGGTGCGTGCGGTTTCCTCCGCACTGCGATTGTGTTGCGAACATGTTTCGGGAGAAGTCGGCGTTGCACCCGCACCGGATCACCTGTCGTGGGTCGCCGGTAGTCTTTTGCGCGTGGCCCTGTACCGGAAGTATCGACCCGCGTCCTTCGCCGAGGTGGTGGGGCAGGAGCATGTCACCGCACCGCTCAGCACGGCCCTCGACACCGGACGCATCAACCATGCCTATCTGTTTTCCGGCCCGCGCGGCTGTGGAAAGACGTCGTCGGCGCGAATCCTGGCGCGTTCGCTGAACTGTGAGCAGGGACCGACGTCGACGCCGTGCGATGTATGCGACTCGTGCGTTTCGCTTGGCCCGGGCGGCACAGGCAACCTGGACGTGACGGAACTCGACGCCGCAAGTCACGGTGGCGTCGACGACACCCGAGAACTCCGAGACAAGGCGTTCCACGCCCCCGCCGCTTCTCGCTACCGCGTCTTCATCATCGACGAGGCACACATGGTGACGGCGGCGGGCTTCAACGCGCTGCTCAAGATCGTCGAAGAGCCGCCGGAGCACCTCATCTTCATCTTTGCGACGACGGAACCGGAAAAGGTTCTCCCGACCATCCGTTCTCGTACACACCACTACCCGTTCCGCCTGTTGGCGCCGTCGACCATGCGCGGACTCCTGGAAAAGATCTGCGCCCAGGAAGGCGTACCGGTCGAGCCTGCTGTTTATCCCCTGGTCATCAAGGCTGGCGGCGGTTCGCCTCGCGACTCGTTGAGTGTCCTCGATCAGTTGCTCGCGGGAGCCGGCGAAGAAGGTGTCACGTATCCGCGGGCGCTCTCTCTTCTCGGAGTCACCGACGTCGCGCTCATCGACGAAGCAGTAGACGCCCTGTCTGCCAGTGACGGAGCCGCCTTGTTCGGCACTGTCGATCGGGTGATGGACGCCGGTCACGATCCACGCCGATTCGCGCTCGATCTCCTCGAACGTCTACGCGATCTCATTTTGATGCAGGCAGTCTCCGATGCCAGCGAACGAGGGTTGGTCGATGCGCCGGAGGCCGAGCTGGTCACGATGCGTGAACAGATTCAGCGAGTCGGCCCGGCCACGCTCACCCGTTTCGCCGAAACCGTCCACGCTGGTCTCAGTGAAATGCGTGGGGCGACGGCGCCGCGGCTGCTGCTCGAAGTGATGTGCGCGAGAATGCTGCTTCCTTCGGCCTCCGACACCGAGTCGGCTGTGTTGCAGCGGCTCGAGCGCCTGGAACAAGGTATTCCGGCTGCCGGAGTCGCGGCTGCCGCTGCCCCTCGCGCGGCAGCAACGCCGGCACCGACCGTGCCGCCGCTCGAACCGGAGATTGCTTCCAAGTTCCAACGGCCCTCTCAACGCAAGGCCGAGCCTGAGGCACGGCCGGAACCAGCTGCCCCTGCTCCGGCGGCGCCGCCGGTCGTCGAGGCTCCTGTCGTCGAACCTCCGGTAGCGGCAGTTCCCGCGGTCGAGCCTCCCACCGTCGAGATCGTGGAACCGCCGGTTGCGGAAGCTCCAGTGGTTGAAGCTCCGGTGGTTGAAGCACCAGTGTTTGAAGCACCAGTGGTTGAAGCTCCGGTTGCCGAAGCTCCAATAGTTGAAGCTCCTGTGGTTGAACCACCGGCTCCTGCTCCGGTCGAAGCGGAAGAGCTGATCGGGCTTGCCGAGCCGGAACCCGACTACGAGCCCGAGCCCGAGTACGAGGAGCCGGCGGCTGCAGAAGCTGCGCCGGTCTCGGCGGGCCCCACAGTCGAGACCCTCCGTGAATCGTGGAACACCTTGCGCAACAAGGTCGGTGAACGAAACAAGGTTCTTCCGGCCATGCTGTCCGCTGCGACGGTTCACGACGTGCGTGGGCATGTTGTGGTCATCGCTCACGGCTCGCCGGTCCTGGGTGCTCGTGTGACGCAACCGCACAACGCGGCGGTCATCTGCGAGGTCCTTGCCGAGATGTTCGGTGGCACTTGGCAAGTCGAGTATCAAGAAGGTGCGCCCACAGCGCCGGCAGCATCGAGCGCACCGAAGGCGACAGAAGCTGCGAGCCGCCCGGCCGCTGCGCCCCGCTTCTCGCGCCCCAGTCAGGAGCGTGCAGCGCAGCAGCCCAAGGCCCCGCAGCCCCAGCGCGGAGATTCGGACGACATTCCGCCGCCTGAGGCCCCCGACTATCCGGAAGACCCTGGACCGGCCCCTGCTCCTGAGGTCGACTACGAGGCAACTCCTCCGCCTGCAACGCCGGAGGACGAGGACGAGATGTTCGCGGAGGCGGCTGAGCCCGCTGATCCGACTGCCAGACGTGATCCCGAGGACGTTGCAAAGGAACTCCTCAAGGACGTCCTCGGGGCACGCCGCCTCGAAAGCTGAGTTGCCGACTCGGTCCGTGCGCGTGAAACGGCTGTCGGAATGCCGCGGCACCACTGTGTGATCGAATTGTTATAAGTGCCGTTCCTTTTGTGTGCGCACGTGTCCAAAGGGCACCGACTCGGCCCGGCAAAGCTGAATTGTGTGTGGCCGGTTTGCTGGCACATTCGTTCGCCCAATTCCGGTGTAACGAAACATCGATTCGGACGATGGTCGCCGAAGAATATCTGGAATTTCTTGTTGTCTGATCGACATTCGCGTGCTGTTGCTAATTCTCGGTGTGTCACGAATGTTCAGATTGATAGTTGTCGGATGTTTGTTTTGCGGTGATCGACCAATTTGGGACATTCGGCGAATTGGCCACATATTCGGCATTGCGGCATTTCGGTGCGCACTCAACTGAGCATTTGCCGATCTCGAGAAAACGGTGGCCGTGAAACCGGTGTCCGGTACGGATGTTCAAACCACTGCTTGACCGGCGACGAAGCAAATAAGTAACTCCGAGTTACAGCTAACTATCGATTGCTGTTAAATTGCTGACACATGTTCACGGAGCTGAACGACCTTTGTTATTTGTTTATGCCTTGAGGTGAATCTGCGTTTTACACACGGCTGAACGCGTGGTTAGTCTTCGGTCGATTGAGTCTCCCGTGGATGCGCGCGAAAATAGGAAGTGTAAGATGACTGAAGATTCAACTAATCCCGCGATCGCGATAGTCGGGATGAGCATGTGGTCTCCCGGTGCCCATGATCTGCAAGGATTTTGGGAGAACGTCCTCGCGCGACGGATGCAATTCCGAAAGTTTCCCGAGTCGCGGATGTCGCTCGACGACTACTGGAGCGCGAGCCCTGACGACGTCGACAAGACATACGCCGACCGCGGCGCGTTCATGGATGGTTTCGAATTCGACTGGGTAGGTCGCCGGATACCGGAGCGAACCTTCAAGTCGACAGATCTCACACACTGGTTGGCGCTGGAAACAGCACTCGGGGCTTTGGCGGACGCGGGCTACAGCCGAGGATCGGTGCCAACTGGACGCAGCGCCGCAATCGTCGGCAACTCCCTCACCGGTGAAGAATCCCGGATGTGGTCGATGCGTTTGCGTTGGCCTTACGTCAAGCGCGCACTCGCTGTGGCAGCCGAAGCGCGCCAGTTGGACAGTTCCGTCGCCGATGCTCTCGCCGAGACGATGGAAGAGGTCTACAAAGGCCCGTTGGTGGAGCCGAGTGAAGACACTCTGGCCGGCATGTTGTCGAATACGATCGCCGGCCGTATCTGCAATTACCTCGACTTCAACGGCGGCGGGTACGTCGTGGACGGTGCGTGCGCGTCCGGAATGCTCGCGGTGGCGACTGCAGCCGAAAAGCTGGCGTCCGGCGCGGCCGACTTCGTATTGGCAGGTGGAGTCGACGTCAGCCTGGATCCTTTGGAACTGGTGGGATTCGCCCGTTTGGGTGCACTGACACGCGGCGACATGAACGTGTACGACGCAAGCCGAAGCGGATTCATCCCGGGTGAAGGTTGCGGATTCGTGGCCTTGAAACGACTCGAGGACGCCAGGGCGGACGGCGACTACGTGTACGCGACGATTCGCGGCTGGGGCATCTCTACCGATGGCAAGGGGGGAATTACCAAGCCCCGCGCCGAAACTCAGGCCGAAATGATCCGTCGCGCATATTCGGGAGCGGGATTCGCGGCCAGCGAGGTTGCCTTTGTCGAAGGACACGGAACTGGTACTCCCGTCGGGGACCCTGTCGAATTGGCCGGCGTCCAGCAGGCCGCGCAGACGGACGGACCAGTCGAGGCTCGTAGCATCGGCATGACCTCACTGAAGTCGCTGATCGGGCACACGAAGGCGGCGTCGGGCATCCTTGCGCTGATCAAGGCGACCATGGCCGTCAATCAACGAATCCTTCCGCCGCTCGCCGGTTGCACCGACCCGAACCCGGCGTTCGGAACCGAAGCACCGGCACTCTTTCCGCTTGTCAACGGCGAGATCAGAGATCCGTCGGAGAAGATGCGTGCCGGTGCGCAAGCCATGGGTTTCGGCGGTATCAACTGCCACGTCGCGATCGAATCGGCTGATGCACCGTCCAGCAAGCTGACACCCTCGCAAGACGTCCGCACGATGATGGCGTCGTATCAGGACACCGAGGTATTTGTACTCTCTGCAGATTCCGCGGTGGACTTGGCGACCCGAGCGCGGGATGTTGCAGATCTGGCGGTTCCGTTGAGTGTTGCGGAGCTGCTGGACTTTTCGGCGAAACTCTCGCGAGTGATCTCGCCGACCGCGCCCTTCCGTGCCGCAGTGGTGGCCGGACGTCCCGCGCAGTTGGCCGAACGCATGCGTCAGCTTGCCGTGATCTGCGAGAACTCCGCTCCAGCTTCCGGCCAGGTCAAGGTGGTGAGCAACGAGATCTCGATTTCGAACAGCGTCCGCCACGACATCGGATTCCTGTTCCCTGGACAGGGATCCCAACAACTCGAGATGGCTCGCGTGCTGATCGAGCGCTTCGAGTGGGCGCGCGAACTGGCGACCAAGGCGGACGGCTGGTTGGAGGGAGTTGGAGCGGAGGCGATCACGCCGCGGATTCTGCGGAACCCGGTCAAGAGCGCAGACGCTGCGGAATTGGCGAAGTGGAAGCGGGACCTCGCCCAGACACAGTTCACCCAGCCCGCCGTCGCCTTGGCGTCGCTGCTCTGGTTCGAGTACCTCCGCCGATTGGGTGTCACACCCAGTGCTGTCGCCGGCCACAGTCTCGGGGAGTTGACTGCGCTCTACGCGGCCGGAGCTTACGACCAGAAGACGCTGGTCACCTTGGCTGCGGCGAAGGGTGCGGCCATGGCTGTCAGTGGTGGTGGAAACGGCGCAATGGCGAGCCTGACCTGCGACCGATCGACGGCTGAGGCGATCATCGCGGAGGCAAAGGGTTACGCGACCGTCGCGAATCTGAATACGCCCACGCAGAGTGTGGTTTCGGGTACCAAAGACGCGGTCGACGATGTGGTTGCCATCGCGAAGACCCGCGGAGTGTCGGCTCAGGCGCTTGCCGTGTCGAATGCTTTCCACTCCGAGATGATGAACGAGGCCGAACGGGAGCTGAAGTCCACTGCGCCCGTTGAGGAGCAAGTCGATTCGTTGACTTGCCCCGTGTATTCCTGTGTCGAAGGGGAACGCGTACAGACGCCACTGGCACTTCGCGAATTGGTCACCAAACAGGTTGTCTCACCGGTTGACTGGGTCAAGACGGTAAGTGGGATCTCGCAGGAAGTGGACCTGCTCGTCGAGGTCGGACCCGGCCGTGTGCTGACCGGGCTCACCAAGGCGATCAATGGGACCGACGGCGTGCGCTGCTTCCCCGTTGCGTCCAAGTCCGGACGCGACGAGGACTTCAACGTCGCACTGGCCGCGATGTACGTACACGGCGCTCAGGTCCGCTGGAACGAACTTTTCGACGGCCGGTTCGTGCGCGAATTCGTTCCTGCCGATCAGAAGGTATTCATCGAGAACCTGGCCGAGGCGAAGCTGACGGTTACCTCTGCTCCCGAACCGCTCGCACTTGGTACGTCCGGCGGGGATCCGGCTGCGGCGCTGGCCGATTACCTGAGCCGACGCGGGACCTTCCTCGTCGACGTCATTCGCGCGGATGTAGGCAGTGGAGCGACTTCTCCATCTTCTCCATCTGTTCCATCTGCTCCGACTTCGCGGGCAGTCACCAACGGCCACGAATCTGTAGCAGCGAAAGCTCCTTCGCCGGTTTCGGCTCCGGTAGTCGAAGAGCCGGCTGTCGCGGGCGCTGGGTCCGTGGAAAGTGAGCTGATCAGGATCCTCGCCGATACGACGGGATTCCCCGCCGAGTCGATCACGACGGATCTGCGTCTGCTCGATGATCTGAATCTCGACTCGATCAGTGCGGCAGAGGCTATTTCGAAGGTTGCACATCAGTTCGAGGTTGTCGACCTCGACCCTGCCGAGTTGGCCAACGCCACCATCGGAGAAGCAGCATCGCTGATCCTTGCGGCATCACCGCATCCCGGTTCTGCCGTTCCAGCAGCGAGTTCGGCGCAGTCGGACGTGTCGCGAATACTGCTCGAGGTAATCGCGGAGGACACCGGATTTCCGGTGGAGTCTCTCGACGTCGATCTCCACCTCCTGGACGACCTGAACATGGACTCGATCAAGGCCGCCGATGCAATCGCGACGGTGGCAACACGATTGGGTGTTCAGGGTGACCTGGATCCGGCCGAACTCGTCAACGTCAGCCTGGGTGAACTGATCGAAGTGCTCGATCGGTCCGCGAAGGAGAAGTCGGGGCAGCAGCAGCCGGCTGCGCGGGCGCTGCCGGCGAAGGCAAAGGGTATATCAGCCGACAGCTTCACCTGGGTTCGCGATTACACCCTGGAAAAGGTTCGGAGCGAGACAGCGTTGCACGGAGTCCGAGACCTCACGGACACGACGTTTGTCGTCATCGGTGACGACGCCGGTTTGGTCGGAAGGTTGGAATCCGAACTTCGAGGTCGTGGCGCTCAGGTCGACATTCGCACATTCTCCGACAGCACTACTGCGAATGCACACCACGTGGTTGCCGTAATGCCGCGCGTGACCGATGATTCCGTCACCGAAAGCGGCTTGCGCCGTGGGATCGAACACATGTACAAGATAGTTCCGGCGCAGCAAAGTGGAGGCGCGCGAACCACATTGGCAGTGGTTCAGTTCACCGATGTCGAGTTGAGCAATCCAGCGCCGGTGCCGAGTGTGGCGGCTTTCACCGCTTCGGTGCATCACGAGCGTCCCGAACTGGATGTGCGCGTCATAGGATTCGACGGCTCGACTGCGGACGCGGAGGTAGCAGCCACTGTCGTCTCCGAGTTGGATTCGGTTGCACCCTATGTGTTCGCGACTTACGACGCCGAGATGGGACGCACGGCACTGCAACCGCGGGTTCTCGCCTCCAACGACTACACCGTCCGCGAAAGCGGATTGGGAAGTTCGGATGTCGTGGTCGTGACCGGTGGCGCGAAAGGCATCATGGCCCAATGTGCTCTGGCCCTCGGTCGAAAGACCGGCGCCGAACTGGTGCTGATCGGAAGCTCTCAGCGACAAGCGGGCGACGAAATCGCCTCCACTCTTGCGGACTTCACGTCTGCCGGTTTGAGCGCTCACTACTATCGCTGCAACGTCACGGATGCCGCGGCGGTGGCCGGCGTCGTCGCCCAGATCGAGGTCGAGGTGGGGCCGATCACCGGGTTTGTCCACGGTGCGGGGGCAAATGTTCCGCGGCGGTTCGAGAGAGTCGACAGCGCTGCGGCTTTCAAGGAGGTTGCACCTAAGGTCCTGGGCGCAGCCAACTTCGTCGAAGCGCTCGCTGATCGTGACTTGAAGCTGTTCGTGGGCTTCTCTTCCATCATCGGATTCACAGGTATGCCCGGAAACAGCTGGTATGCATACGGAAACGAGCTTCTCGACGAAATGGTGGTGCGGTATGCCGCCGGGCACCCGAAGACTCGGACGTTCTCGCTCGCGTACAGCGTGTGGGGAGAGACCGGGATGGGCGCCCGCATGGGCAGTGTCAACCACCTCGCGAAGATGGGTGTCATGCCGATTTCGACGGCTGCGGGAGTGGATCATTTCCTTCGCCTGGTCGACAGCGGACCCGAGGCGAGTCGTATTGTCGTGACCAGTCGACTCGGCGGTCTCGACACCTGGGCGCCGGCAGCACCGGCTCTGCCGGCGGTGTCGCGCTACATCGACCAAGTCGTGACATTCGAGCCGCAGGTAGAACTGGTGACCCGGACGACGTTGTCCACCTCGGCGGATCCCTTTGTCCTCGATCATGTCTGGAAGGGATCGGCGCTGCTTCCGACGGTGTTCGGGCTCGAGGCGATGTCGCAGGCGGCGGCGTATGTCACGGGACGCGTGACCCTGGGTCGCGTCCGCATCGACGACATCAAACTGGATCGACCGATCGTCGTCGACACCGTCGAGGGCACCAGAGTCGAGATCAAGGCAAGCGTCGTGGAGCAGGATCGTGATGCCGCAGGAACGCGGGTGCATGTCACGATCGGCACCGAACGGACCGGGTACGGGCGGCCCCATTTCTCGGCCGACTTCATCTTCGGGCTGGACGAATCACTGCCGGAGTTCGAGAAGGAGTTGCCGCGACCTGTGCTCGACATCGATCCGTTAGACGACCTCTACTCGTGGTTGCTGTTCCAGGAGGGCGATTTCCGCCGACTCGAAGAGATCTCGAGCCTCGATTCCGAGCACATTCTCTTCAGCGCTATTTCGCGAGCCGACCGTAAGCAGCACCTCCTCGGTGATCCTTACTTCCTCGATTCCCTGCTCCAATCGGGCCAGATCATGGTTCCGCGGGAGATCTGCCTTCCGGTCAACATTGCGCGAATCGACATGTACGACGGACGATTCGAGGCTCGTTCGTTCACCGCGTACGCCTACGACAAGGTGCAGACAGAGACCCACATGCAAGCCGACGTGGCGGTGGTGAAGGACGGACGAGTGGTGATGCAACTCGAGGGATATCGCTCCCAGATTCTCTCCCACGACGAAAGCCGTCCTACGGCTGAGGAAATCGCGGATCCGACTGCGCGCGACGCACAGATCATTCTCGACAAGCTCGCGCAACACAGCCGGGCGTTGGGAGTGAAGAGCCCGCGGGTTGTGGTCGCGCACACCCCGGGGATTCACGAGTTGACCAAGTCGGAACGCCACGAGCAGGAGAAACCGATCGCCGAGGCGGCCGTGAACATTCATCTCGATGAGGATGTGGTGATCAAATGAGTAATGCCTTTGCCATCGAATGGCAGGAAACCGGAAAGCCCGTCGTTGTCGGTGATATTCCACCCTCTGTGGATGTCTCGCTCTCGCACGACGGCAGCAAGTCACTCAGTTCGGCCGGCGACTGGCCTCAGGGGTGTGACATCGAACCGATTCGCTCCCGAACCGTCGTGCAGTGGAAGGCGCTTCTGGGTTCGGCGCGGATTCCGCTGCTCGACGAGTTGATCGCAGGCGGCGAATCACTCGATCGTGCGGGAACCAGGCTGTGGGCGGCGGCCGAGGCGATCCGAAAGGCCACGGGGCAGATGTCGGTTTCTCTGGCGATGGGCGCCAGGGAGGAAGACGCAGTGACCTTCCGCGGCGGCGCAGAGGGAAGCGTGGTGGTTCTGACCTTTCCGGCTCTGTTGACGGACAACGAGGAGCGGATTCTCGCTTTCGTGACCGATGAGGCGGATGCCGAAGAGCGTGTTTCGGACGAGGAGGATGCAGAAGAGCCGGCGCAGGACCCGGCACCACAGTTCGACACCGGCCCGTTGTCGGCGAAGTCTCTCGCGCAGTTCGATCCGATGGCCTACGGCTCCGACGTGCATGTGGTGGCCCGAAGCGGCTATCCGGCGGTGTCGATCCGGTTCCCCGTCGGGTTCCGGGACGCGTGCAACGTCGGTGGATCAGTGGGGTTCGCGAGCTTCGCGCTGTGGTTGGGCGCTTTGCGAGAGAGGGGAACCGGACCGATCTCGAAGCAGATCGTGGAGGACATGGCGACGGGTCGTTGGGGCATGGTGACCAACAACTCCGAGGTGTTCATCGATGCGAACCTGTACACCGACGACATTGTCGAGGGGACCATCTGGATCACCGAGCTCACCGGTCCGGATCGGGCAACCACCAATCTGCATGTCGAATGGTGCCGGGTCGACGGCGAGACGCGCACACACATCGGATGGAGTGCGATGCAGACGACGTGGGTGGAAATCCTCTCCCACGGTGTGGTGGCGGCACGGCCGATGCCGCAGTACTTCCACGATTTCATCGAGCCGATGACGATTCCGACGGGGGCGAAGAACATCGCTGTCCCCACACAACCGAAGGACGTCGATCGTGGTTCCTTGATCCGCTCGGCTCCGATGGTGCCGCGCAATCCGTACCTGCTCGAATCCGAGGTGTTCTCGACGACGATGCACGACGGAAACGTCGTGGGCAACATCTACTTCGGCAACTATTACATCTGGCAGTCGAGGGTTCGGGACAAGTTCCTCGCCCGTTCTCAGCGTGAGGCCATGGCGGCCAGAGGCGCTCTCGGGGAACTGCGTTGTGTGCACACCAGGGTTGAGCATCTGCGCGAGGTCATGCCGTTCGACGACGTCCTGGTCACGATGTCCTTGGCTGCCCTCTACGAGAGGGGGATCGACCTCGAGTTCGAGTACTTCAAGGTCAATCAGGACGGATCACGGGAGAAGCTCGCGATCGCTCGGCACAGAACTGTCTGGACGATGCCGGGCGCTCCGGGAGAACTGGAAATCTCTCCGCCGTCGAAACTTCCGCAGTCACTGATCGATTCTGTGCTGGAGGCGATCGACGGAAAGTAGACGGGGGATTTTCCGAGATCGAAGTGGAGAGACGGGTTGCGTTTTCCTTGCCGGAGAACGCAACCCGTTTCGATGGGGAGGGGTATGTATGGGTATCGGGGTTTCGAGAAGGTCGGTTCTGAAGGGGTCGGCAGTCGGCACGGTGGCGGTTGCATTGGGTACAAAGGCAAGTGCTGTTCCAACCGGGAGCGCGGACATCGAGTCGCCGTTGATTTTTCATTCGCCGGAGTTCGAGCCGTTTTGTGACCAACTACCCTCGTTGTCGACGCTTTCCGGAAACGAGATCACGCTGACAGCGCAAGTGGGGCAACATGCCTTTCATCGGGACTTTCCATCGTCCCCGGCACTGTCGTACCGCAGCGGAGAGATCGGTGGCGGTTATCTGGGCCCGACCGTCGAGGCGCATTCCGGCGAGCCGATCATGTTGACGTTCGAGAACGATCTGACCGGACATCCGTTGGCAGCGGACATGGATATGACGCTGCACGGAATGCAGGCCGACTTTCGTGCGAACCCGCCGACGTCGTTGCACTTGCACGGTGGAGTCACTTCACCTGAGAGCGACGGCCACCCGGAACTGCTGGTGATGCCGGGACAGGCTGCGATGCATCACTTTTCGCACGGTCAGGAAGCCGCCCACCTCTGGTATCACGATCACGCGATGGGCATCACCCGGCTCAACGTCTACGCCGGTCTGATCGGCAACTATCTGATCAGGGATGAATTCGACACCGGCAAACTGGGAAATCCGTTGGGGTTGCCGGCCGAGGAATTCGAGATCCCGTTGATCCTGCAGGAGAAGATCTTCACGCCGACAGGCGCCCAGAACGGCCGATCCACCATCTTGATCCCGGAAGGATCGTGGGAAGGCGGCGCGGTGGGCGACGTTGGCTTGGTCAACGGCAAGGTGTGGCCGGAACTGTCTGTGGCTCGGGGCCTTTACCGCTTCCGCATCGTCAATGCGTCGTCGGCAAGTGTGTGGAATCTTCACTTCTCGAACATGATGACGTTCTGGGTCATCGGCAACGACGCCGGAATGCTCGACGCACCCGTCGCGGTCAATGCCTTCCGCTGCGCACCGGGGGAGCGGTACGACCTCCTCGTCGATTTCACCGGACTGTCGGAGGGTTCGACGGTGGAGCTTCGCAACGACGAGGCGCCCCCGCTGCCCGCTGCTGTCATCGGTGAAGTGACTATGCCGCTGTTCTGCCGGTTCCGCGGCGACTCCAGGCGCGGATTCACCGGTGGTGTTCCGTCGCAACTGCGCGGTGGGCGCCGACAACGTGACGTTCTCGCCCCGTTGGAGCAGCCGACGGTAATTCGCACGGTGACTGTGAGCCAGCAACTGGAACTGCGGAATCCACCGGCTCAGATGACGCTGAACAACCTGACGTTCAGCACCACGGACGTCGAGAGGCCGCGGCAAGGCACCGTCGAGCAGTGGAACATCGTCAACACCACGCCGGACCCGCATCCGATACACCTGCACCTGGTGAATTTCCGGATTCTCGGCAGGACACCGATGCGGACGCTGGAGTACTTGATCCGCCATCCGCAGCCGGTGATCGGCAACAAGTGGACTCCGTCGCCCGACGGGTTCGAGGCGGGGCCGATGATCGCGCCGGCGCCGTGGGAAGCGGGGATGAAGGACACCGTCAGGGTGGACGGCGGCACTGTCACCCGGATCATCGTGCGATTCCCCACCGAGGATGAGCTGGGTTTCGATCCCGACGCGATGTTCGATCGTCTTCCGAGCGCTGTGATGACGGGCGGTGGGATGACGGGCGGTGATCAGGCGCATCAGGGAAACGGGCATCACGGCATGAGCAACCACGACGCGAGTAACACCGGTCGGCTCCAGGGATACGTGTGGCATTGCCATCTACTCGATCACGAAGATCACGACATGATGTTGCCGTATCGCATCGTGCCGTGAGTGCTTCCGGGGGCGCTATCGAAATGAACCGAAGCGGGCAGGCGTTCGCGCGTCGGATCACCTCGGTCACCTAGCAGGATCGCTTCGGTCCTTCCCATGAATTTGGAACACGTTCTACAGTGAAAGGGCTGAGGTCTGTACCTCGGCCATGCGCCACCACCGAAGGCGGCGCGGACGATCTGCAGACCGGTTCGACGAATTACACGGAAGGAACACCTCACAGTGACCACAGAGGCATTCATTTATGAAGCCATCCGTACCCCGCGAGGCCGCGGCAAGAAGACCGGGTCGTTGCACTCGGTCAAGCCGATCTCGCTGGTCACGGGTCTGATCCAGGAACTGCGCGTGCGCTTTCCCGACCTCGACGAGGATCGGATCTCCGACCTCATCCTGGGCGTCGTCACCCCCGTTGGCGATCAGGGAATGGACATCGCCCGCGTTGCAGTCAACGATGCGGGACTGCCGGACACCGTCGGCGGCGTTCAGCTCAACCGTTTCTGCGCTTCCGGACTCGAAGCCGTGAACATGGCAGCTCAGAAGGTTCGGTCCGGCTGGGACGAACTGGTGATCGCCGGTGGCGTCGAGTCGATGTCCCGCGTTCCGATGGGATCCGACGGTGGACCGTGGGCGCTCGACCCCGCCACCAACTACGACAATTACTTCGTGCCGCAGGGCGTCGGCGCAGACCTCATCGCCACCATCGAGGGCTTCTCGCGTGACGACGTCGATGCATACGCCGTGCGCTCGCAGGACCTCGCCGCCAAGGCGTGGACCGGCGGATACTTCGCCAAGTCGGTAGTGCCGGTCAAGGACATCAACGGCATCACCATCCTCGACAACGACGAGCACATGCGTCCGGGCACCACGGCAGAGAACCTTGCCGGCCTGGCTTCCGCGTTCGGTGTGATCGGTGAAATCGGCGGATTCGACGCCGTATCGCTGCAGAAGTACCACTGGGTCGAGAAGATCAACCACGTTCACCACGGCGGCAACAGCTCGGGAATCGTCGACGGCGCTGCCCTCGTGCTCGTCGGTAGCGAGCAGGCCGGCAAGGACATGGGTCTGACGCCGCGCGCTCGCGTCGTCGCCACCGCCACCAGCGGCGCCGACTCCACCATCATGCTCACCGGCCCGACGCCGGCGTCGAAGAAGGTTCTGGCAGCTGCCGGCCTGACGGTCGACGACATCGACCTCTTCGAGATCAACGAGGCATTCGCTTCCGTCGTCCTGAAGTTCCAGAAGGACCTGAACATCCCGGACGAGAAGCTCAACGTCAACGGTGGCGCGATCGCCATGGGTCACCCGCTCGGTGCAACCGGCGCGATGATCACCGGAACGATGGTCGACGAGCTCGAGCGTCGTGGCGGCAAGCGCGCCCTCATCACCCTGTGCATCGGCGGCGGTATGGGCGTTGCCACCATCATCGAGCGCGTCTGACGCGGCGTCCGTCCTTCCAACGAGGCTTACCAGGAGTCAAGCAAAGTGACTGATCAGAACATCATCAACTGGGACCAGGACGCCGACGGCATCGTCGTGCTCACCATCAACGATCCCAACCAGGGCGCAAACACCATGAACGACGCGTACATCGCGTCGATGAAGGCCACCGTCGACCGTCTGGTCGCCGAGAAGGACTCCATCACCGGTGCCGTCATCACCTCAGGCAAGAAGACCTTCTTCGCCGGTGGCGACCTCAAGAACATGATCAAGGTCGGCCCCGAGCAGGCCGAGGAGATCTACAACCACAGCGTCGAGATCAAGGCAGACCTGCGTCGCCTCGAAACTCTCGGCAAGCCGGTAGTCGCCGCCATCAACGGCGCGGCGCTCGGCGGCGGCCTCGAGATCGCTCTCGCGACCCACCACCGCATCGCGGCAGACGTCAAGGGCGTCAAGATCGGCCTGCCCGAGGTCACCCTCGGCCTGCTGCCCGGCGGCGGCGGCGTCGTGCGCACCGTGCGGATGCTCGGTCTGCAGAACGCGCTCATGGGCGTCCTGCTCCAGGGGCAGCAGCGTGGACCCGTTCAGGCCAAGGAAGTCGGCCTCATCGACGAGGTCGTCGGCTCGGTAGAAGAACTGGTTCCGGCTGCGAAGGCGTGGATCAAGGCCAACCCCGAAGGCGGCGTTCAGCCGTGGGATGTCAAGGGCTACAAGATCCCTGGCGGAACCCCGTCCACCCCGGCATTCGCTGCCAACCTTCCGGCGTTCCCCGCGAACCTGCGTAAGCAGCTCAAGGGTGCTCCGATGCCGGCTCCGCGCGCCATCATGGCCGCAGCCGTCGAAGGCTCGCAGGTCGACATCGACAACGCGCTCCTCATCGAGGCTCGCTACTTCACCTCGCTGGTGACCGGCCGCGTCGCGAAGAACATGATTCAGGCGTTCTTCTTCGACCTGCAGTCGATCAACGGCGGCGGTTCACGTCCGGCAGGCATCGAGAAGTCCACCATCAAGAAGGTCGGCGTCCTCGGCGCGGGCATGATGGGCGCGGGCATCGCGTACGTCTCCGCGAAGGCCGGCTTCGACGTCGTCCTCAAGGACGTCAGCATCGAGGCTGCCAACAAGGGCAAGGCGTACGCCGAAGGCATTGAGGCCAAGGCACTCTCGCGCGGCAAGACCACGCAGGAGAAGTCCGACGCACTCCTCGCCAAGATCACCCCGACGGCTGACCCGGCCGATTTTGCCGGCGTCGACTTCGTCATCGAAGCAGTCTTCGAGAGTCAGGAACTCAAGCACAAGGTGTTCCAGGAGATCGAGGACATCGTCGATCCCAAGGCGCTGCTGGGCTCGAACACCTCGACGCTGCCCATCACGGGTCTCGCCACCGGCGTGAAGCGTCAGGAAGACTTCATCGGCATCCACTTCTTCTCGCCCGTCGACAAGATGCCGCTGGTGGAGATCATCCGCGGTGAGAAGACCTCCGACGAGACTCTGGCTCGCGTGTTCGACTACGTCCAGGCGATCCGCAAGACGCCGATCGTGGTCAACGACTCGCGTGGCTTCTTCACCTCGCGTGTCATCGGAACCTTCATCAACGAGGCCATCGGCATGCTCGCCGAGGGCGTCGAGCCTGCCACCATCGAGCAGGCCGGTATGCAGGCCGGTTACCCGGCTGCGCCGCTTCAGCTTTCGGATGAGCTCAACCTCACCCTTATGCAGAAGATCCGCAAGGAATCTGCCGACGCCGCCAAGGCCGAGGGCAAGGAACTGCCGGCAGATCCGGCCGGCGAGGTCATCAACACCCTCGTCGAGAAGTTCGATCGTAAGGGCAAGCTCGGTGGAGCCGGCTTCTACGATTACGCCGAGGGCAAGCGCACCGGCCTGTGGTCCGGACTCCGCGAGAACTTCAACTCCGGAACCTCCGACGCCCCGATCCAGGACCTCATCGACCGCATGCTGTTCATCGAGGCGATCGAGACGCAGAAGTGCTTCGACGAGAACGTCCTGATCACCACGGCGGACGCCAACATCGGCTCCATCATGGGCATCGGATTCCCGGCCTGGACCGGTGGCGTTCACCAGTTCATCGTCGGATACGAGGGCGGCACGGCCGGCTTCGTCGCTCGCGCAAAGGAACTCGCTGCGCAGTACGGCCCGCGGTTCACCCCGCCGGCTTCGCTAGGGGCATAGCCCCCGTGCGCGGTTAGGGAGTCTCAACACTTCCTAACCGCGCACAGCTTTATCCACAGATTGGTTTTCTCGGCGAAATCCTTCTGTATGTATTTGCAGGCTCGTCGTATGCCTTCACATACAGAAATCGATGCATTGCAGACCGTCGTCGATGCTCAGCACGGACTGGTCACTCACACTCAACTTCACACGCTCGGATTTCCTCGCTCTCGCGTGAAACAACGAGTTGAGGTCGGACGCTGGCAAACTGTTCTTCGCGGCGTCTACTCCGTCACCACGGGCCCATTGACCAGGTATGCCGTACTCGAGGCCGCGCTCTTGTACGGCGGCGGGTCGTCGATGCTCAGCCATCGCACCGCCGCTGAGGAATGGTCGATGTGTCGGCCGGACAGCACTGCACCCGTACATATCACCGTTCCGTACGGGAAGTCTGCGATCTCTCAGGCCGCCACTTTCGTTCGTGGCCTCGGCGCCGACCGACATCCATCACCCCTGATCGGCACTGTCCTCCATCCCGGCGTTGTGGTCCACCGTTCGAGGGCTCATCGTCACATCGGCGTCGACGCGCAGATGCCGCGCACCGGCAAGGCTGATACAGCACTCGATCTGGCCGTCGCAGAACCGACTCCGCGCGAGGCCTATGTCAGCCTCATCACCACAGTCACCAACGGCCGCATCCGCTTGACGGACATCCGCCGACGCATGGAGGAGCGCTCACCCCGTAGATACCGGAAGGCCCTCGAAAGTGCGGTGAAGCTTTTGGCAGACGGGGTGCAATCGACTCTCGAATATCACTACGCGGTGGATGTGGAGCAGGCACACGGGTTGCCGTCGGCCAGACGCCAGTCACCGGTCCGCGTCGACGGCCGCACGCTGTACGAGGACTGCGATTACAGCGAAGTGGGTGTGCCGCTGATCGTGCGTCTCGACGGTCGGTGGGCGCATTCCATGGCCGAAGTGGCATTCCGTGATCGCCGTCGTGACAACGCGGCAGAGCTGGCAGGTCGTCCGCGGTTGGTCTACGGATTCGACGAGGTTATGAAGACCCCGTGCCAGGTTGCGCATGAAGTGGAGACGGTCTTGCGGCGCGGAGGCTGGGAGAGAAGAGGGGAGAACCCCTGCGGGGCCTGTGAGTGGTTAAGGAGTACAGAGACTCCTTAACCACTCACAGGGAGCGGAGCTCCCTAGGCCTTCCACCACGGGCGAAGCGGCACATGCGCCTCACCCTTGGGGCCTAGCTTGACGGCCAGAACCTGGTGCAGCTGAACGACATTGCGCTCGAACCCGAGTCGTGAGCCGGCCATGTACAGGCCCCAGACGCGTGCGGTTCCCTCGCCGACCTCGGCGACGCAGGCGTCCCAGTTGTCGACGAGGTTCTGGCACCATCCGGCGAGCGTCAGTGCGTAGTGCTCGCGCAGGTTCTCCTCGTGGCGCACCTCGAGACCGACGTTCTGGATCTCGGAGATGATGCGACCCGAACCGGTGAGCTCCCCGTCGGGGAAGACGTACCGGTCGATGAATCCGCCTGCCTTGGCACTGCTTCGGTTGTCCGGACGGGTGATGCAGTGGTTGAGCAGGCGCCCACCTTCACGCAGCTTGCCCTTGAGGAACTCGAAGTACGCCGGGTAGTTTCCGACGCCGATGTGCTCGGTCAGGCCGATGGAGGACACTGCGTCGAATCCGGTTTCGGCCACGTCGCGGTAGTCGGAGAAACGGACCTGGGCGAGATCGGCGAGGCCCTCGTCCTCGATGGCCTTCTGTGCCCAATCCGCTTGCTCGCGTGAGAGAGTCACGCCGATCACCTTGACGCCGCGTCGGGCCGCGTAGCGAACCATCGAGCCCCAGCCGCAACCGATGTCGAGAAGTCGATCACCCTTCTGGAGTCCGAGCTTCTCGAACACCAGGCGGTACTTGTTCTCCTGGGCTTCTTCGAGCGTCTGTTCCGCATTGTCGTAGGCGGCACAGGTGTACGTCATGGACGGGCCGAGGACGTACTCGTAGAAGGTGTTGGAGACGTCGTAATGGTGATGGATGACTTCGGCGTCACGAGTCTTGGAGTGACGCAGTCCTTCTGCGACGCGACGCCAGCGAGGAAGGTGTTCCTGGGGCGGCGGGGCGATGGGCCGCAACAGATCCCAGCCCAGTGAGCGGGTGATGCTGGCGAGTGTCAGTGCCGACGGGCGCTTGAGGTGGAGTTCGTCACCCATGATGCGCAGGATCTCGTACGGATCACCGGGGTGAACACCCTCGGCTTCGAGATCGCCGGAGACGTACGCGCGGGCCATGCCGAGATCGCCGGGCGCCGTTGCGAGATAAGTGGTTCCGCGAGTCGACTTGAGGTGCAGTCCGTAGTCGGCATCTTCGGGGCCGGCGGTGCTGCCGTCGTACGCGGTGAATCGAAGCGGCAGCATGCCGTCGGAAAGCGTCTCGAGAATCTCGGCAATAGAGAGCTTGTCCTGGCTTTTGGAGTCTTTGAACGTGGTCATTTACGTTGCACCGCCTTAGAGAATAGATCCAATAAACGGGATTTCGGGTCGTAGCGTTCCTTGAGTCCGATGTACCGGTCGCCGCCGTAGTACAGCTCCTCGAAGTCTTCCTTCGAGTAGTAGGAGTCGGAGTAGAGCGATTTGTGTCCGTCGAAATCGCTGACCTTTTCTTCGATCAGTCGATTTGCTGCCCCCTCGCGCTCGCCGGGAACGATCGGCACCGAAGACCAGAAGCCGATGTTGACGTAGGTGCGCTTGGGTTCGAGGGGGTAGAGGGGCCACGGCCGAGAAGCTGAGGCAGCGGCCGGGCTGGGCTCACGAAGACGCAACGGGCACAACCACAGTGGTTCGATCGGAATTTCCTCGAGGAACCACGAGACGAAGTCCGCGGTTCGTTCGATGGGTACCTCGACGTCCTGGACGACGCGTTCGCGCGGGGGCTTGCCCTTGCGCTTTTCGAGGCGATCTCCGATGTCGTACTTGTGGTCGAGGGCGATCAGCTTCCAGTAGAAGCTGCTGCGCAGGTACTGCTTGGGCCAGAAGCGTCGAATCTTCGGGTTCTGTGCACCGAAAGCCCGTGAGCACCAGAACCAGTCGGTGTCCCAGCGCCACAGGTAGTCCCGAATGGTCAAGCGATCCGTCTTGGGCTGTGTGAGTGACGGATGCTGGATCGACCGGTAGAAGATGTCCTGGTCGGTGTAATCGCTGACCGGGCCTTCCTCGTCGGTTTGTACGCCGAGTGTGAGGTAGCTCTCGGAATCGGTGAAGACCACCCCGTCGAGGTAGTCGACGGCGATCCCGTCGTACTCGCGCTCGGTGACGATGCGATCCATCGTTTCTTCGAGCTTCTTCAACGAATCGAAGCGCACGTGACGCAGGGCGACGTACTTCTTGACGGGTTCGAGTGCGATCTTCAATCGCGTCGAATAGCCAAGTGTGCCGTAGGAATTGGGGAAACCAAAGAACAGTTCGGCATGTTCGCCGTCCGGCGTAGCGGTGATGATCTCGCCGCTCCCGGTCAGTACGTCGATTTCGAGCACCGACTCGTGTGGCAGGCCGTTGCGGAACGAGGTGGACTCGATGCCCAGGCCCGTCACCGCACCGCCCAGGGTGATGGTCTTGAGTTGAGGTACGACCAGTGGCGCCAGACCGTAGGGCAGTGTCGCGTCGACGAGGTCTTCGTAGGTGCACATGCCGGCGACGTCGGCTGTGTGCGCCTGCGCATCGACGGCGATGACACCTGCCAGACCGCTGACGTCGAGGCCGGGGGCCGACGTCTTGGCGCGAGCGCGGAACAGATTGGATGTCTTCTTTGCCAGGCGTACAGAAGCATCGGCGGGAATGGCGCGGTATGACGCGAGTAGGCGTTCGACGCCTTCTCTGTGCTGCTCGAACCCCATTTCACGCGCAGCATCGGAACCCGGGCCTTGCTTTGTCCGGATTCGATCTAACTTCTGAACTACCCCATTGAACGAGAGAGTCACACCCTGACGCTATCGGTAGTTGCGTGTGCAAGCTATCCGGAGGGGTATTAATGCCCGAATTTGATCGAGTTGTTGCAATCGAACTCGGTAAATGCTCCGAGTGGTGAACCAGCTCACACGGAATGGGTAGATGGTCGAGATACCCGGGCGCAGCAGGCAGTATGGAAAGGAATATCTGCGCAGTTCGAGGTGCGGATTCGGGTAGTCATTCGCGGTATCGAGCCGCGTTGGTCGAGCAAGGAGACGTAGGGCATATGGGTCAGGTCAATGCAATGAGTTCGATAGTCGTCACAGCAGCACCCGACAAGGTGCTCGCGGCGCTCGCGGACTACGAGACGGTTCGCCCGCGGATCCTGTCCGAGCAGTACCTCGACTACAAGGTCGTCGAAGGCGGCCAGGGTGACGGCACCGTCGCGCAGTGGACGCTGAAGGCGACGGAAAAGCGCTCGCGCAACGTCAAGGCCACCGTTACGGTCGACGGCAACGTCATCACCGAGAAGGACGCGAACTCCAGTCTCGTCACCACCTGGACCGTTGCCCCTAACGGCACCGGAACGACGGTGACGACGCTCACCCAGTGGCAGGGTGCCACCGGTATCGGCGGTTTCTTCGAGCGCACGTTCGCCCCGAAGGGTCTGCAGCGCATCCAGGCCCAGGTCCTGGACAACCTCAAGCGCGAACTCGTCTAACTGATCCTGCATCACCGAGATGGCGTCGTACCTTCACCGGTACGGCGCCTTCTTTCATGGGCCGGTAATGATCCGCCCCAATTCGGCGAGTGCGGGGTTTCCGCTTTCCCAGTAGTCGCTGTGAACTCCGAACCCAGGCTGCCCGGGTGATCCGGCGAATATCTGCGCGCCGAATTCCGGATCCGACGGGTCGAACCCGTGGAGTCCGAGGATCTTGGGGATCAATTGGACCGGATCCCAGAAGGCCGTCGTCGAATGAACATGGCGCGCCACCTCGTCCGAGTCGACGCCGTCCAGGCTCAGTTCGTTCACGCGCTCGACATCGACGCCAGGGCTTGCGACAAAAACCAGTTCGTCGACGTCGAGAGAAGCGCCACGGGTAGTCGCAGCACCGACGACGGTGCTGCCGTAGGAATGACCGATCACCACGTTGTGCGACGGCTGACCGTCATGCGAGGTTCGTAACCCGTCCTGGAAGCTGTCCAGCCTCGGTGCCGCGGAGTTGGCGTACTGATCCGAGGCTGCATCGGGAATGCCTGGGGGAGCGTCGTATCCGGACCACAGGATCACTGATGTGGCTTCCGTTGGCGCCGCCCTCACCGCCGAGTCGTACATGGCCTTGGTTCGTTGCAGATCTCCGCCGACGCCCGACAGCCCGGAGCCGGTTCCGGGAACCAGTGTTGCGACGTTGTCGGCGGCATCGGGATTACCGACTGCCACGACGGCGTGCCCATCCGTGACCGAGAGAAGGAACGTGTCCGGTCGAAGTTCGCCGCGCACGGCCGTGTATCCGGCAGCTACCGTTCGATCCGGCAACTGCTCGAGCGCAGAGAGGTACCGCCGGTTGTAGTAGTCCCGGTCGAGAGCGGGAAGGCCGTCGCGGCTACCGATGGACGGATCCCACCTCGCCAACGCGTCTTTCTCGTTGGGAGTGAGCGATTCCCACAGTCGGTGTAACTCCGTTGGTGTCCCGGGGAGCGTCGACCTCCCATCGATGATGTCGACGACAGTGCGGTTGAGGCGATCAGTCTGATTGCCAAGGAGTGATCCGATCTCCCGGAATGCCTCACCCAGAGCAGTCGCGGCCCGGTTGTCTTCATCGTCGAGTGCCGTCAATGCAGTGGAGATCCTCTGCTGAAAAATCTCTGCAGCCGTGGCGTTTTCGGAATCTTGCATGACGTCGGCCAGATTCCACGGCTGCTTCGTCTCAGGCGCCGATACAGCTCCACGGTCTGACACCGTCAATCCGTGTTCGAGAGTCGCCTCCTCGACCAGGTCCAGAACTGATTTTCGCGCCGCCCCGATCGTATTGGCCGCCCCGCCATACAGATCCGCAACTACGCGAACCGCAATCGACAGCCGCGACGAGGAAAGCGAGATGCCAGACCACTGCACTGCCGCCGCGCTCGACGCTTGTCCCTGCCAGAATTCGCGGACGGCGTCGATGCTGCGTCCGGCGTCATTGCCGAGAGCTTCGATCTGCCGGTCGATGTCGATCAGTTCCGAAGTGCTCGTGCGCAATTTCTCCGGTGACCACGTTCGAAGCTGAGAGACGGTGGACTGCATCAGTAGGCTCCGCGCAGTTCGGACACCACTTCGCCCTCGGCAGCGTCGTACAGACGTGCTGCGGCAGCGGTTCCCGACGCCATGAGTCCCAATTGCGTAGCCAGGTACCGGTACGCGTCGGCGATGACTCCGGCATTCCCAGTCGACACAGCCGCGACAGCGGACGAGTTCAGGGCCGCCGCGGCTTCGAAAATCGGGCCGGCGGAATCGATCCCCGAGATCTGATCCGCAATTCGAGACAGATCAGCTGAAAGTTGCTGCAGAGCAGCGAAATCTACCTGAAGTATCGGCCCCATGGCAGAACCGTATCCAGGTGAGCTGGCTAGCGGGACGGTGCCGAGTTTCCTGTGGACAATCGGGATTTCTCCACAGTAGCGAGGTCAGGGGGTTGTCAGGAAGGCGGTGACTCCGCTGGTGACGGCGGTTGCGTACTCCTGCTGACCGTCCGGACTCGTCATGCGCGCTGCCTCGTCGGCATTTCGCATGTTGCCGAGTTCGACCAGAATCGACGGCCGCTGCGACAGATTGAGACCCGTCAGATCGGCGCGTGGCGCCAACCCGTCGTCACCGATGTAGGTCGACGGGGTGAGCCCGGCGGTGACGAGTGAGTCGCGCATGGTTTCGGCAAAGGCGACGGACGGGCCGGCCTGCACCGTATTCAGCGGGGGCGCGGAGTAGCAGACGTGGAAGCCCTCGGCCCCGGCCGCTGCGCCGTCCGCGTGAATGCTCACCACTACGTCGGCGCCGGAGGAATTGGCGGCTTCGGCACGTGCGTCGACGCATGATCCGACGCTGACGTCATCGGGTCGACTCAGGACGACAGTTGCGCCTTGGCCTTCGAGCTCGCTCTTGACCAGGCTCGCGACTTCCCAGTTGAAGGTGTGCTCGGGGAACCCGGCATCGGTGTTGGTGCCGGTGGTCTGGCAGTTCTTGGTGCCGCCGCGGCCCGTGGGGACCTGGGTGTTGATGCTGTCGTCGTTCGCCCCGCTGTGCCCGGGATCGAGGAAGACGACCTTGCCGGTGAGCGCAGCGGGGACGTCAGCGGCCACAGTGCTGAGCGGAGACACCTCGACCGAAGTCGTGGCCTCGGCAGTCTCGGTCGGAATCGTGCACGCAGCGCTCAGAAGCCCAGCCCCGACCACGGCGATCAGGGCAGTGGAGCGGAACACACGTGATGCCATGTTTGACCTACCTGACGGTTTTACGGTGTCTGACTGGTTCCGGCGCACCCGCTCACGGTAGCGCGCACCGACTACGCTGGTGGGGATAACTCTGTAGAAAGGACCGCTCGTGCAACCAGGTGGAGCACCCGACATGTCTGCTCTGTTGGCTCAGGCTCAGCAGATGCAGCAGCAATTGATGGCGGCGCAGCAGGAAATGGCTCAGGCCGAAGTGACCGGTCAGGCCGGTGGCGGACTGGTTGTCGCCACGGTCAAGGGCACCGGCGAGGTTGTTGGTCTGCAGATCGATCCCAAGGTCGTCGACCCTGAAGACGTCGAGACGCTGCAGGATCTGGTGATCGGCGCGATCGAGGACGCTTCGCGCAAAGCACAGGAAGTCGCTGCTGAGAAGCTCGGCCCGTTGGCCGGCGGACTCGGCGGAGGCCTTCCCGGTCTCCCCGGCTTCTAGAAACGAGAACGCGTGTACGAAGGTCCGGTTCAGGATCTGATCGACGAACTCGGGAAGCTTCCCGGAGTCGGGCCGAAGAGCGCTCAACGCATCGCTTTTCACCTGCTCTCCGTGGAGCCTCCCGAGATCGACCGTTTGAAAAATGCATTGCAGCGCATCCGTGACGGCGTTCAGTTCTGCACGGTGTGCGGAACTGTGTCCGATCAGGAGAAGTGCCGCATCTGCGCCGACGCACGTCGCGATCGCACGGTGATCTGCGTCGTGGAGGAACCGAAGGACGTCCAGGCCGTCGAACGCACCCGTGAGTTCAAGGGTCGCTACCACGTGCTCGGCGGTGCGCTCAATCCGCTCTCGGGGATCGGGCCTGACCAGTTGCGTATCCGGGAGTTGTTGGCTCGCATCGCAAATCAGGAGGACGGCGTCGACGTGTCCGAGGTCATCATCGCCACCGACCCCAACACGGAGGGTGAGGCGACAGCTACCTATCTCGTTCGCATGATGCGAGACATTCCGGGGCTGACGGTGTCTCGGTTGGCTTCGGGTCTTCCGATGGGTGGCGATCTCGAATTCGCAGACGAGTTGACGCTGGGTCGGGCATTGTCCGGCCGTCGTGAATTGTCGCGGAACGCTTGATGGGCGGCACGGAGCAAGGTCAGCAGGTGCGTCGTACGTCCGAGCAGACGCGTGCGCAGATCATCGCGTCGGCCGGGAAAGCATTCGCGACTCGGCCGTACCGCGAAATCACGCTCAAGGACATCGCCGAAGACGCAGGCGTCAGCGCACCTCTGATCATCAAGTACTTCGGTTCCAAAGAGCAGTTGTACGACGAGTTGGTCGACTTCCGGGCAGCAGCGGTCACGGTCTTCGACGCCCCGAACGACTCGCTCGGCGAGCGCATGGTCTCGCTGTTCACCAAGCCGTTGGAGTCGTACAAGCCGCTGTCCATGAGCTTGTTGTTCATGAGCGGCGTCAGTGAAGAGAGCAACCGCAAGCTGCGCGAGAACTATTCGACGCAGATGATCGACACCCTCGCCGCTCGCCTGTCCGGCCCCGACGCGAGATTGCGCGCGGAACTGGCGATGTCGATGGTGGTCGGAGTGGCGATCATGCGCCGACGGATGATGGCCGGCCATGCCACCGGCACCCAGGACGAAGTGGTTGCGCTGTACGCACCACTTGTCCAAAAGCTGCTCGACGGGTGAGCGGCATCACAATTCTTGCTTGGTAAATATCCGTTCACCTAATGTAGGTGAACGGATATTTACCTAGTGGGAACAGGCGGTGTGGGGTGACGACGCTCGACCGTCCGCCGGGCACGCCTGCAGCCACCACCCCCGACGCGAGTCTCGCGCAGTCGCGCTCCCGCTTTCTCTTCCCCATCGTTGTCGCCGCCGCCGTGTTCCAGGCTGTTCTGCAGACGGTCATCGTTCCACTGCTGCCGGAGTTGCCGCACTTCACCGGCGCTGGACGCACGGCCGTGTCCTGGCTGGTGACCGTAACGCTGCTGGTCGGCGCCGTCGTCACTCCCATCTTCGGCCGGCTCGCCGACATGTTCGGCAAGAAGAAGATGCTTCTGGTTGCCTTCTCGATGATGACTCTCGGCTCGATGTTGTGTGCGCTGTCGTCGGACATCGCTGTCCTCATCTTCGCGAGAGCGTTGCAGGGAGCCGGGTCGGCGGTCATCCCCATCGGAATCTCCATGCTGCGTGACGAATTGCCACGCAACAAGGTCAACGGCGCAGTGGCCATGATGAGTTCGACGCTCGGCGTCGGAACCGCTTTGGGCATACCGTTTTCTGCGATGATCGCGCAGTACTCGAACTGGCACGTCCTGTTCTGGGTAACCACCGCCATCGGACTGTCCGTGACTCTTGCTGCGGTGCTGTTCATTCGAGAGTCCGAGCCGAATCCGTCGGGAAGATTTGACGGCGTCGGGGCTGTCGGTCTGAGCGCCGCGATGATCGCTCTGCTCGTGCCGATCACTCAGGGGTCGAGTTGGGGATGGACCAGCGGAGCGGTGATCTCCATGCTGGCCGCGTCGGCGGTGCTGTTCACGCTCTGGGTAATTCAACAGCGGCGCAACGTCAATCCGCTGGTCGACGTCCGCGCTCTCGTGAAACGTGCGGTGTTGATCCCGCATCTGGCGGCTCTGCTGGTCGGGTTCGCATTTTTCGGGAACACACTGATCACTACACAACTGCTGCAGGGGATGAAGGGGCCGGGCGCCGGGTACGGCCTGTCGATCATCGCAGCAGCGCTCTGCCAGATTCCGGCGAGTATCGCGATGGTGCTGTTCTCACCGGTTGCGGTGCGGATCACCGACCGCTTCGGTTCACGGACCGCGATGTTGACCGGTGCCGTGTTCCTCGCCGGCGGGTACGGGATTCACGCCGTTGCCGGTAAGCCGCTGTGGGGAGTGGTTGCAGCACTGGGTATCACAGCAGTCGGGACCGCCATCGTCTACAGCACGCTCTCGCTGCTGATTCTGGTTGCCGTGCCCCGTCAGCGACTGGCGGCAGCCAACGGGGTGAACTCACTTCTGCGGACGTCCGGAAGCACGATCTGCAGCGCGACGGTGGCAACGATCCTCGCCGCGTTCGTGATCGGCGGTTCGGAACATTCCACGTCGTGGACCGGATTCTCCGTCGCCTACCTGGTGTGCGCGGGCTGCGCGGTGGTCGTATTCGCGGTGTCGATCCTGTTGCCGCAGGGGCGAACCCCGAAACACGTCGATCTGCCGGATCTCGTCAGGCGACCCTGAATCCCGAGAGGAAGAGTGTGATCATCAGATCCGCGAACTCTTCGGTGGTGTACTTCTGGCGGTCCGGCCAATGCGTGGTCGACCACAGGGTGTCGCGAACCGATCGATAGAAAATCTCCGGGGCCACGTCTTTGCGGAAGATTCCCTGATCGACGCCTTCGGCGATCGCTTTCATCCAATGCTCGCGGACTTGGCGTGAAGGCCCGTCGACGGATTGCAGGAGATCGTTGTCGCGTAGATACGCCCGATCGTTCTGGTAGATCGCCGTCGGGTGCGGGTGCAGTTCGATGACGACCAGGGTCTCGCGGATCAGGCCGCGTAGGACGTCCTCGGGGTCGTTCGCCGTCTTCTCCACCTGATCGAAGCGGAGTTGAATGTCGGTGATGAAGCCGCGCATGAGCTCGGCGACTATCGCATTCTTCGACTTGAAGTAGTGGTAAAGGCTGCCCGAGAACACTCCAGCGGCGTCGCCGATCTCGCGAACGGTCGTGGTGGCGACACCCTTCCTGGCGAACAGCTCGGCTGAGCTCTCCAGGATCTTCTCCCGACGATCTGGTGATGCCACTGAAATCTCCACTGGTTGTCGGTCCTGCTCAGAGCAGGGTTTCGCGGGTGCCGGGCTGCCGGCGTCGAACGTAGCGCAATCCTGCCTGATGGCTCCGGCTCGAACCAATTCGTCGGTGAGATCGCGTGTTTCCACTTCCGGATTCCTATGCTAGCTTCAAAATCAAGCGCTTGCTCAACTTTCGTTCACGGAGGATTTCAGTGCAGAGCCTGCAGACGCAGTTTCCGAATTTCATCGGCGCAGAGGCCGAACCACCCCGCGTCGCCCGCTACGCCGTCAACGAGGCGATGATCCGCAACTGGGTCGAGGCACACGACGACCGCAACTCGATCTACGTCGACGCCGAAGCTGCTCGCAGCACCGGTCGTCGAGACGTCGTCTGCCCACCCGCCATGATCTCGACCTGGGTGATGGCGGGCTACCGCCGCTATCGGCAGGTCCAACAACTTCGCGCCGACGGAGCCGCCGAGGAATTCGCCTATTCACGACTACTCGGGCTGTTGGACGAGGCCGGCTACACGTCCGTAGTCGCGACCAACGTCGAGCAGGAGTATTTCGCGGAGTTGAGTCCCGGAGACCACGTCACCGCATATTTCACCATCGAAGCGATCTCACCGTTCAAACAGACGGCTCTCGGTCACGGGTGCTTCATCACTCTGTTCAAGAAGTACGTGGACCAGGACGGAAAGACGCTGGTCGAAGAGCGCTTCCGACTGCTCAGATTCAAACCAGATGCCCAGACAGATACCAAGCCCGAAGCCCAGGAGGTAATCGCATGAGCGAGACTGGCTCCCGCCACACCGCGGTGCCGAGACTCACCGTCACCGACGACAACGATTTCTTCTTCTCCGCGGCCAAAGAGGGTCGCCTCGAGATCCAACGGTGTGCGGATTGCAAGACACTGCGCCACCCGCCAGCGCCCGCCTGCCCGGAATGCCGCTCGTTCAGTTGGGACACAGTCGAATCCACGCGGCGATGCACGTTGCACAGCTTCACGGTCATTCATCACCCGAAGGATCCTGCCTTCGAGTACCCGCTCGCCGTCGGACTCGTCGATCTCGAAGAAGGGACGCGTCTGGTTGCCGACATCGCGGGCATCGATCACGAGGAACTCGAATTCGGTATGGAACTCGAAGTGGCGTTCTCCGAGCACGCCCACGGGGAGATGCTGCCGCAACTGAGGCGACGGGGATCGGCGCAATGACGAATCTTTTTGATTACGAGGTAGGTTCGGCCCTTCCCAGCCTCGAACTGCCGTTGGACCGAACGCTCATCGTCGCCACGGCGATCGCTTCTCAGGATTTCGAGGACGTGCATCACGATCCGGGCAAGGCGCAGGATCGCGGAACTCCCGACATCTTCATGAGCATCAACACCACCAACGGGCTCATCGACCGCTACATCACCGACTGGTCAGGCCCGGGATCGCGAATCGTCAAAACATCACTACGGCTTGGTGTTCCGAACTTTCCCGGAGACACCATGACATTGACCGGCAAGGTGATCGACTCCGACGGCCGGGCGCTCACCGTGACGGTTCTCGGCAAGAACGCTCGCGGAACGCACGTGACAGCCGACGTGACTCTCGAACCGGCGGAAAGGGTAATCGCATGACACGAGGATTTTCGAGGCAAGCCGCCATCGCCGGGATCGGCGCCACCGAGTTCTCCAAGAACTCCGGCCGCAGTGAATGGCAGTTGGCGTGCGAATCCGTGATCGCCGCGCTCGACGACGCTCACATCGAGGCAGAAGAGGTGAACGGATTTGCACTGTTCACCATGGAGAACAATCCCGAGATTGCGGTCGCACGCGCTCTCGGGATCCCGGAACTGACGTTCTTCAGTCGTATTCCACACGGCGGCGGCGGTGCCTGCGCACCGGTTCAACAAGCAGCGCTTGCCGTCGCCAGTGGTGTCGCCGACGTTGTGGTCGTCTACCGTGCCTTCAACGAAAGATCAGGTCACCGATTCGGCGCCGGGCCACCACCCTTTGCGTACAACGCGTCGACGGACCAGGAGTATCGGAACTGGATCAACCCGTACGGGCTTCTGACGCCGGCGCAGCAGGAAGCCTTCCTCGCCAAGCTCTACATGCACAAGTACGGGGCAACCAGCGCCGACTTCGGTCAGATCTCGGTTCTCTCACGCAAGCATGCCGCGAACAACCCGAAGGCCTGGTTCTACGAACGCCCGATCACCATCGAGGATCATCAGAACTCGCGCATGATCGCCGACCCCATCCGCCTGCTCGACTGCTGTCAGGAAAGTGACGGCGGACAGGCGCTGGTCATCGTCAGCGCGGAGCGCGCCCGCGACCTGCCGCACAAACCAGCGATCATCAGCGGTGCTGCGCAAGGTGTAGGTCCACAACAGATTTCGATGAGCAGCTACTACCGCGAAGACATCGACAGCATGCCGGAAGTCGAACTCGTGGCGCGCCAACTGTGGGACCAGGCCGGTATCGGCCCGGACGACATCGATGCCGCAATTCTCTACGACGCCTTCACCCCGATGGTTCTGCTTCAACTCGAGGAGTACGGATTCTGCGGTCGAGGCGAGGCAAAAGACTTCATCGCCGACGGCAATCTCGAGCTGGACGGTCGCCTGCCGATCAACACCCACGGCGGTCAACTCGGTGAGGGATACATCCACGGCGTCAACGGTATTGCCGAAGGTGTACGCCTGATCCGCGGCACTTCCACCAATCAACCCACCAAAACTCTGGACAACGTGCTCGTGACCGGCGGCTCTCCCGTCCCGCACAGTGCGCTCGTCCTCTCGGCAGATCGCTGAATCTGCCGCCAATTCGAGAAAGCAGGAACCAGATGAGTGAGCGGATCACCTACGCCAGGGCTACACACGGCGAGGAAGAAATACAGGCGGTTGTCGACGTCTTGCGCAGCGGGCATCAAGGATTGCGCATCGGCAAGAACGTCTTCGAGATGGAAGAACGTATCGCGGCCTTGGCAGGCAAGAGGTTCGGCGTCATGTGCAACTCGGGATCCTCGGGTTTGTACTTGGCAGTCGAGCTGCTCGGACTGCCTGCGGGAAGCGAGATCATCACGTCGCCGTTGACGTTCTCCACCGACATCGCACCGATCGTGCGTGCCGGTCTGGTGCCGGTGTTCGTGGACGTGGAACCCAACACGTTCAACGTCGACGTCACCAAGATCGAGGCAATGGTCACCGAAAAGACCGGTGCCATCCTCATGCCGAACCTCGCCGGCAACTGCCCGGACTGGGACGTCATTCGTGACATCGCAGATCGTCACGGACTCAAGGTGATCGAGGATTCGTGTGACGCGATCGGTGCCACGCTCCGCGGCACTCCCACCGGCTCCCGGGCGGACATCGTCGTCACCAGTTTCTCGATGGCACACATCATCACGTGCGCGGGAACCGGCGGAATGGTGTGCGTCGACGACGAAGCCAGCCGCGACAAGGCGCTCCTGCTTCGCCGCTGGGGCCGTCGCAGTGAGCCGAATCTGTTCGGTAGTACCAAGTCCGGCCGAGTCTTCCGTGAAGAACTCGACGGCGTCGACTACGACAACGACTTCATCTTCGAGCTCATGTCATGGAACTTCGAGCCCTCCGAACTCGGCGCAGCCTACGGTGTCGTGCAGCTCGACAAGCTGGAAGAGAACTACAAGACGCGTAAGGCAACGTTTGCGGCCTTCACGGCGGCATACGGCGCCCATCCTGAATTCTTCACGACGCCGGTAGAACTCGACGGTCTCGATACGGCGTGGCTGTGTTACCCGGTGATGATCAACGAGAACGCCCCCTTCACGCGCAGCGACCTGCAGGAAGCCATCGAGGCCGACGGTATCGACACACGAACTGTGTGGAGCGGCAACGTCACTCGTCACCCGATGATGAACAACATCGAGTTCCGTCAGCCGGCCGAAGGATTGCCGGAAGCCGACGCGGTATTTGCCCGAGGAATGACACTCGGCATGAGTCACGGCCTGCGTGAAGACGAAGTTGCACGGATTGCGGAGAGCATCAATCGCTTCGCCTCGAAGTTCAAATAGCATGACGAGGCGCTTTGACGGCCGCCGAGCGCTTGTCACCGGTTCCAGTCGCGGAATCGGTGCGGGCGTCGCAGAGCGACTGGCAGCCGAGGGTGCCGACGTCGCCCTCGTGGCTCGGACGCTCGGCACGCATGCAACCCTGCCGGGCAGTCTCGAAGAGACTGCGGCTCGAATTGCCAAGTACGGAACCAAAGTCGAGATAGTTGTCGCAGATCTGACGGACGAGCAGCAGCGCGACACCGTTGTGCCGCTGGCGATCGAGAAGCTTGGCGGGACGATCGACATCCTGGTGAACAACGCGGCAGCGGCGATCTATCAGCCGCTGTCGGATTACCCACTGCGGCGACGACATTTGATGTTCGAGGCAAATGTCCATGCACCGCTCGATCTGATGCAAGCCGTGGTGCCGGGGATGGTGGCAAACGGATACGGCTGGATCGTGAACGTGTCCAGTGGCACCGTCAAACCGTGGCAGGGCCCGCCGTTCACGTGGGTCGAACCGGGAACTGCCATGACCGT
The DNA here is from genome assembly GCF_036669995.1 of Rhodococcus sp. DN22. NCBI lineage: Bacteria > Bacillati > Actinomycetota > Actinomycetes > Mycobacteriales > Nocardiaceae > Rhodococcus > Rhodococcus sp. DN22. The sequence continues at coordinate 475,536 of NZ_CP133326.1, forward strand.
GTACGGCGCCTCCAAAGCAGCGCTCAACAGGATGAGCAACGGCATGGGCGTGGAACTCTACGGCCAGGGGGTTCGCGTCAACACGGTTCAACCGCGGGCAGCGGTGCTCAGTGAGGGCGCCAAAGTCCTGGTCGGTGAGACTATCCGGCCGGATCAGGTCGAATCTATGGAAGAAATGGTGGAAGCGGTCACAGCGCTGTGTGATTGCGACACCGAGTTCACCGCGCGCTCGAGCGTCAGCTTGGACCTGATCGACGAGTGGTCCCTGACCGTACGCGGTCTGGACGGAACGGCACTACGAACCGAGGAGTTGGCATGAAGCCCGTCATCGTGGACGCAGCACGAACGCCGTTCGGCAAGCGTGAGGGTTGGCTGTCCGGAGTCCACGCGGCGGAACTGTTGGGTTATGCGCAGAGTGGTGTGCTGGATCGGGTGGGTGTGGATCCTGACGCGGTCGACCAGGTCATCGGCGGCTGTGTGACGCCTCTCGGTGAGCAGTTCGGAAACATCGTGCGTACGTCCTGGATGCATGCGGGCCTTCCGTTGAAAGCGGGCTGCACCACGATCGACGCGCAGTGCGGCACAGCGCAGCAATCGGTGCAGTTGATCGCCGGGCAGATTGCCATCGGTGCAGTCGACGTGGGTGTGGCGTGCGGTGTCGAGTTGATGTCCCGCGCTCCGTTGACGTACAAGGTGGGTACCGGCCTGGGAACGCCGCGTCCGGAGTCGTGGTCACTCGATACCGTCGACCAGTACACCGCGGCCGATCGGATTGCTGTCAAACGCGGTTTCAGCCGCGAGGATCTCGACGCCTTCGGGCTGCGCTCGCAGCAGCGAGCCGCAGCAGCCTGGGAGGCAGGACGCTTCGACTCGCACATCATCGATGTGGTCGCTCCGGGCTCTGACGTTCCGGTTCACCGTGATCAGGGTCTGCGCGAATCGACTCTCGAAGGGCTCGCGAAGCTGCGCACCGTTCAAGAGGACGGATTGCACACCGCTGGAACGTCTTCGCAGGTCTCGGACGGTGCGAGTGCAGCTCTGCTGATGTCCGAGGATCGAGCCAAGGCCCTCGGCGTGCGGCCGCGCGCAAAGATACTGGCGCAGTGCGTCATCGGCGGTGACACCGAGTTCATGCTCGACGGTCCCGTCGACGCGGCAAACATCGTGCTCGGACGCACTGGTCTGACGATCGACGACATCGATCTGTTCGAGGTCAACGAGGCATTTGCTTCGGTACCGATGTCGTTCGCGCAGGTTCACGGCGTCGATCCCGAATTGCTGAACGTCAACGGCGGCGCAATCGCACTGGGCCACCCGGCCGGTGCAACCGGAATCAGACTGTTGGCCAATGTCATCGACGAATTGGAGCGCCGGAACAAGTCCATCGCACTGATCGCGATCTGCGCGTCCGCCGCAACCACCTGCCTGATTCTCGAACGCATCTGACAAGAACCGAAGATTGAGGAACCTGCCATGGCACTACCCCTGCTCGAAGATCACCGTGACCTGGCGGAAGCGGTAGCCGCATTCGCGAACCGCTTCGGTGGAATCGCCGATACGCGGAGCAACGTCAAGAGGTACGCCGCCGGTGATCGGCCGGACTCGTGGGATGGGTTGGTCCGTCAGGGCCTGCACGCAGTGCACCTGCCGGAGCAGTACGGCGGTGACGGGGCGGGTCTTGCCGAACTTGCAGTGGTAGTCGAGCAATTGGGTGATGCGCTCTATCCGGGACCGTACGTTCCGACGGTCATCGCGAGTGGGATTCTCGCAACAGCCGCGGGCCCGGCTGCGGAAACTATGCTGACCGAATTAGCCACCGGTGCAACCGGAGCAGTCTGTACAGGCGCGGGATTGCGCGCGGCTCGAAGCGACGCTGGGTGGACAGTGAGCGGTTCTGCCGACCCAGCTCTAGGTCTGCCCGGAGCTGATGTCGTTCTCGTGCGGGCGAACAGCGAAGACGGAGAGTTGTGGTTCCGGCTCGAACCGTCGACTTCCGCTGCGGTGGTGATCGAAGACGGGGTGGATCTGACACGGTCGATCGGAACACTGACGTTGACCGATCACCAGGTCGAGGCTGGGCTGATCGTCGACGGCCTCCAGGCGCACCGAGTCGAACTGATCGTCAACACGGTGTTGGCTGCGGAGGCGAGCGGTATCGCCGGGTGGGCGCTACGGACCGCAGTCGACTATGTGAAGTCCCGGCAGCAGTTCGGCCGTCCGGTCGGAAGCTTCCAGGCAGTTCAGCACAAGGCGGCCATGATGCTGGTCCGCTCCGAGATTGCCTGTGCCGCAGCGTGGGACGCCGCTCGATCCGAAGACCACGACGAGGATCAGCAGAAACTTGTCTCGGCTCAAGCTGCGTTGGCCGCTTTGCCCGTCGGCATCGAGAACGCCCTCGAATGTGTAACTTTGCTCGGCGGAATCGGATTCACCTGGGAGCATGACGCGCACCTGTACTGGCGCCGGGCGATAAGTATCGCGGCAGTGGCGGGTTCCGAGGTGAAGTGGGCACACACGTTGGGAGACCGGTCTGCCGAGTCGGAACGGGATTTCTCCTTTGTCGACCCGCAAATGCTGCCGGAGTTACGAGAGCAGGTTCGTAGGGTTCTGGACGAGGTTGCGCTGCTGCCCGACGACGGAACCACCAGCGCCAGTTGGGCGCCGGCCAAGGGGAGCGCTCGACGCGCCCGATTTGCCGACGCCAAACTGGTTGCCCCGCACTATCGGGCGCCGTACGGGCTGGGAGCGGGACCGAGGGAACAGGCCGTCATCGCACATGAATTCGCGATGCGAGGTTGGGCTCAACCGTCCACGGTGATCGGGGAATGGGTGCTGCCCACGATTCTCGAACACGGCAACGCCGAGCAGCAGGACAGGTTCGTCGAGCCTTCGCTGCGCGCCGACATCATCTGGTGCCAGCTGTTCAGTGAGCCGGGCGCGGGATCAGACCTGGCCGGTCTGAGCACGAAAGCGCGCAAGGTCGACGGTGGCTGGGTCCTGTCAGGTCAGAAAGTGTGGAACTCGGGTGCGCACGAGGCAGATTGGGGAGTATGCCTGGCGCGTTCCGACGCGGACGCTCCGAAACATCGTGGGCTGTCGTACTTCCTGGTCGACATGACCTCGAAGGGCGTCGACGTACGTCCGCTGAAGCAAGCCACCGGCAAGTCGGAATTCAACGAGGTATTCCTCGACGACGTCTTCGTCCCGGACGACTGCCTGGTGGCCGAACCGGGGCAAGGGTGGAAACTGGCTGCGACAACGCTGTCCAACGAACGCTTGAGCATGGGCAGCACGCTGCACCACGGTTCGAGTCGATTGTTCCGTCAGGTGATTGCCGACGCGAGCCACGACTGCCCCCGCGAAGATGCAGTGGAAGGCCTCGGCCGCAGTATCTCTCGTGAGTTGGCACTGTCCGCGATGAATCTGCGCGGAGTGTCGGCGCGACTGGCGGGTCAGGAACCGGGCGCCGAGATCAGCGTGTCGAAGGTGTACAACGCCCTGGCGCAGCGCGAGGGCTCGCGGGACCTGTTGCGACTGCTCGGACCGCGCGCCGCAGTTGTCGACCCGTCGGCGAATTACGCGATAGACCACATCGGACTTCCCTCGATTCTGTTCGGCGGCGGAACCGTCGAAATCCAACTCAACGTCATCGCGCAGCGCGTACTCGGCCTGCCGCGTTCGTAGATCTTAGGAGCTTCACCATGTACTTGGATTTGTCGGAGGAGTCGAAGACTCTGCGCAAGGAATTGCGCGAATACTTCGCAGAGATCATCAACGACGAAGACCGCCGTGCTCTCGTGGATCAGACCGAAGGCGGCCCCGTCTTCGATCGCATCCTGCGCCGGATGGGTAAAGACGGTTGGCTGGGCTTGGGGTGGCCGGAGGAATTCGGCGGTCGGGGTGAGAACCCCGAAGCTCTGTATGTGTTCTACGACGAAGTGATTCGCGCGAATGCGCCGCTGTCACTGGTCACGCTGAACACCGTCGGACCCGCTCTGATCAAGCACGGGACGCAAGCGCAGAAGGACTTCTTCCTGCGTCCGATCCTGGCGGGTGAATTGATCTTTGCCATCGGCTACACCGAACCCAATGCGGGCACCGATCTCGCGGCACTCGAAACACGCGCCCGCATCGAGGGCGACGAGCTTGTCATCAACGGCAACAAGATCTTCACCAGCGCGGGTGTGTTTGCCGACTGGGTCTGGCTTGCCGTTCGCACCGATCCTGACGCGCCGACGCATCAGGGCATTTCCGTGGTCCTGGTACCGACCAATTCGCCGGGGTTCTCGGTCACCGAAATTCACACCGTGGGCGGAATCAGCACTTCGGCAACCTATTACGAAGATGTTCGGGTGCCGATCAGCAATGTCGTCGGTGAGCTCAATCAGGGGTGGAAGCTCATCACCAACCAGCTCAACCACGAACGTGTTGCCCTGGCAGCACGCGGTGGCATCGCCAACGAGCTCTTCGCCGAGGTGGTCGAGTGGGCAAAGACAGAACCCGCCGGTGACGGCCACGTCTACGACATCGGCTGGGTACGTGAGAAATTGGCGGAAGTCTACGCGCTGCTCAGCGCCGCCGACCTGATGAACCTGCGACTGGTGGCGGACGTCGCCGCCAACACCTTGGGCGGCGGGGATTCGGCCGCGGCCAAGATCTTCGGTACCGAAGCCGTCGTCAGTGCGTACGGCATGCTGCAGGAAGTGCTGGGTGCCAAGGGCTTACTGCGCCCCGGTACACCCGGAGCGGTACTGGAAGGGCGGGTCGAGAACCTGGGTCGGCGCGCCCAGAACAACACCTTCGGTGGTGGTACCAACGAAGTGATGCGTGAAATTGTCGCCGCAAAATGCCTGGGCATGGCGCTTGCTGCGCGTCGTCGGCCCGCTGCACAGAACGAAAAGAGCTGACATGGAATTCGAATTCGACGACAACTTGTCCGCCGTGCGGGATCTGAGTGAATCGATCTTCTCGGCGAAGTCCGGAGTGGACCGACTGCGGGAAGTGGAGAGCACCAGCGGTTTCGACGCCGAACTGTGGAAGCTCCTCGCTGACTCCGACGTTCTGGGAATCGCCCTGCCGGAAGAGGTCGGGGGAGCAGGACTCGGAATGCTCGGCCTGGCTGCGGTGCTCGAACAACAGGGCCGCCGGGTCGCCCAGGTGCCGCTCTGGTCGGTGATTTCCACGGCGGCGCTGCCGATTTCCGAGTTCGGCAGCACGGAGCAGAAAGCGTCGTGGCTTCCGGGACTGCTCGACGGCTCGGTGATCGTCACCGGCGCATTCGACACCGGCTACAACGCCGAGACGGCGGTTCGCGCCGAACCGGCGCCTGACGGTTGGGTTCTGTCAGGCCACGTCGACTCCGTGCCTGCCGCGGAGTTCGCGGCCGCGCTGGTCGTTCCGGTGACGATGCCGGACGGCAGTGTCAGCGTCATGATCGTGCCCACGGATCGGGACGCGCTGGTGCGTACACCGCTTGCGGTGACGAACCGCGAGAGCAACAGCGCTGTGCAGTTCGACGGGGTTGCGGTTACTGCAGCTGACGCACTTCCCGCAGACGGCGCGGTGGTTCGAGACTGGACGTTGCGGCGTGCACGGGTGGCTCTTGCGGCCCTGGCTACCGGCGTCTGCGATGAAGCGCTGGGGATGACGGCGAAATACACCTCCGAGCGAGTGCAATTCGGTCGTCCACTCTCGACCAACCAGGCAGTTGCCGTCCGGGCCGCCGACGCGTACCTCGACACCGAGAGCACAAGGTTGACCACGCACCGCGCTGCCTGGCTGATGGACAGCGGAGTCGAGAGTGAAGCGGAAGCAGCGGCGCTGGTCGCCAAATGGTGGGCCTCGCGCGGCGGTTTGCGCGTGGTGCACGCGACCCAGCACCTGCACGGCGGAATCGGCGCGGATGTCGACTATCCGATTCACCGCTATTTCCTGTGGGGACGGCAGATCGCCTTCACCTTGGGGAGCGCGGGGGCGATAGGCGCCGAACTCGCCGATCAGTTGGAAATCCGAGCCCAGATCGGGGCGTCGGCGTGAATATCTGAGACGACAGGTTGCAGTCACGGGCAGCGCGTCGGCAATCATCGCGCTACTCTGCCCTTCGTGAATCGCACCAGTTCGTTCATCCGGCCGTTGGTTCCGCGGGATCCGCACGAGCCGCATCGGGTGGCGACGCCGCTCGAGCTGCTCACCGACCTCTGCTTCGTCGTGGCGGTCGCTCAAGCGGCCACCGGTCTGCACCACGCGATCAGCGAAGGGCACGCGGCTTCGGGCGTCGGGCACTTCGCGATGGCATTCTTCGCGATCTGGTGGACGTGGCTGAACTTCACGTGGTTCACCTCGGCGTACGACAACGACGACGGAATCGCCCGGCTGCTGACCATCTTCCAGATCCTCGGATCGCTGGTCCTTGCAGCCGGCATCGTCCGCTTCTTCAACGACGACGCCCTGCTCATCATCGTCGGCTACGTCATCATGCGAATAGCCCTGGTCATCCAATGGCTCAGGGTGTCGCGGAACGACCCCGAACATGCGCTCACGGCTCGTCGATACGCTCTCGGAATCGTGTTGGTCCAGATCGGTTGGATCGGTTTCTACTTCGTTCCATCCGCCATTTACGTCCCGACGTTCCTGGTGTTGGTTCTGTGCGAATTCGCGGTACCGATCTGGTCGGAGAAGCCGGGCATGACGCCGTGGCACCCGCATCACATCGCGGAGCGGTACTCGTTGTTCTTCATCATCGTTCTGGGCGAGACGATCCTCTCGACCACCATCGCGATTCAGGACGCGGTCGACGGTGAGCATCCGGCAGCGCAGGTCACCTACGTCGTGATCGGCGGCATTCTGATTGTCTTCAGCCTGTGGTGGCTCTACTTCCAACGCAATGCAGGCGAAGTGATCGGCGCTGACAACGTCTCACCCTTCGTCTGGGGGTTCGGTCACTACTTCATCTTCGCCGCCGCTGCCGCCATCGGTGCGGGGTTGGCTTCGCGCGTCGACTTCTGGACTCATCACGGTGACGGCAGCGCGTTGGTGACGGGTGCTGCCGTCACCGTTCCGGTCGCGGTCATCCTTGCCGCCCTGTGGTTCATCCACATTCGACTACATGACTCCTCGGTACGCACCCTCATGCCGTTCTCGGTCGCGATCGTCGTCGTGCTCGGTGGTACCTACACCGCGGTGCCCGAACTGGTCGCGGGGCTGGCCTGCGCCGCGCTGTTGGCCGTGGAACTGGTTCTGACCGAGGGGAAATCCGAAACCGTCTGAGCGCTCATTCGGCGGCAAGGAATATCGCCTTGGTGACGGCGACGGTCTCCAGCGGTCCCTTCGACGGTCCGACCAGCACGGTCCACCGATCTTCGGAACGATCGATCGGATAGGTGCTTTCGGCCCATACGATGGGTGTATCCGTCCCTTGCCCTCGGCAGGAGTAGGCGCCCGCCAGACGGGGGCCGGATTCGGCAGAGGGCCACGAACCGCCGTGCCGGACGCGGCAGAGAAGGCCGTTCTCGAGTTCGAGCCCGAAGGGAGTCGGGTCGGCGGGCGGCGGATAGGCCTCGACGCCGTCCACGCCTCGAGCGGTGATCAGTTCTGTTCCCCAGGGAAATTGCAGGCAGAGAATCGAATCGGGCTCCGGGCCGACCCAACACGCGTCCGCCCCGTCTGCGGTGCTTCCGCAGGTGATGACTCCCGGCGTGACGGCCGACTGAGATGCTCCGTAGCACTCGCTGATCTTCATGGCCGGTGTCTTGACACTCCAACCGGATTTGGGTTTGCCGGAACCGTCGACGGCAACAAGATTCACGATCTCGGTGGGTGTACCGCCCGCCGATGATCCCGCAGTCGCGGGCAAGCACCGGCAGAGGACTATGCGGGTGATAGTTCCCTCATCCGCTTTCTTGCCTTCGGGTGTGAAGGTGATGCGATACCCGGTTCCTGCTTCGGAGTCGGCCGGAAAGACTGCAACCGATTCGCCGTCGGAATTGGTTGTGGCAGTGAAGGGACCGTACAGTTCGGCGGCGCGCTGCATCTTCTGGCCGACAGCCAGTCCGTCCAGTGTGACAGCACCGGTCCGGGGTGCAATTTCGACGAGAACGCCATCGGTAAAGGTCAATTCGCAGTCTTGCCATTCGACCACCACCGTTCCGGTCTTCGATACCGACGCCAGATCGCCGGCCGCTTTCCGTGCGTCCTCCACCGTCATGCCGATCCGAAGGTTACGGAAGCCGCTGGTGGAGAGTCGCTCCCGTGCGGATTCGGGATTCGAGGCAACCGCCAGCCGTGCGGTGAGTTGCGCTGCGTTGGCGGCGTCGATCGCCATGCCCCCGGTCGCGTCGGCGATGCACTTCAACTGGCCGGACGCAGCGGCGTCGAGCTTGAATCCGATTGTGTGGATAGTCAGGTCAGGATCGTGAGGTATCGCTTCCGTGGACTCACATGTAGGTTCGGTTGAGCAGGTGTCCTCTCCGTCGGAGACGAGGATGATCGTGCGCTCGCCATCGGTCGGGAGTGCGGCGGCGGCTTGTTGAAGCGCAGCCATGATCGGCGTGTATCCCGACGCGGACAACCCGTCGATTCCCGCTGCGAATGCATTTCGATCGAGTGGTCCGAGTGGCACGACGGTCTTGATGTCGCGGCAACCCGCGTCCTTCTCGGCGTCGCTGCTACCTGTGGCGGTGCCGTACGCGATCAGACCGAGCGCTGTGTCGTCTGGAAGACCACTGACAAGAGTGTGAATCGCGTTCTTGGCGGCATCGATTCGAGGACCGGGAGCGTCGTCCTGCTTCATCGACCCCGAGGCGTCCAGGACGATGATGCTAGGCACCGTTGCGCTCGCCTCTGAAACCGGATCAGCAGTGACACTTGCCTGCTGGGGCCCGCCTACTTCCTGGGTCCCACCTGCTTCTTTGGGCCCGCCACTGCCCTGCGTCGAACACCCGACGGCAATGATCGCAGTCGCCGCAATACAGATCGCCACACGAAGACGCATGGAATGAGGCTACGAGGTGCCGCCGCCCACCAACAGTCGTCCGAACGGACGACAGGCTCAGCGAATCGCGAGCCGCTCCTTGCGGAGCTTGTCGACCTCGGGCAGATGCAGGGGTTCGAGCTCGTTGACGCCCAAGGCCCGCATGAGCAGGAGGTCCGCGAGTTCCGGATTCCGGGCCAAGGCGGGTCCGTGCATGTACGTCCCGATCACCGAACCCTGCACGACGCCTTCGAATCCGTCGCCGACGCCGTTTCCGACACCATGGGTGACACGTGCGAATCCAGAGGCTGAGGTACCCAGAGTTGTTCCGCCGCGGTGATTCTCGAAACCTGAGAGAGGCGCGGTGAGCCCGTCGATCAAGGGCTTCGTGATGACCTCGCCGATGGAACGCTTCTCCTGCGGAGAGGTCGTGACGTCGAGCATCGAGACACCGTCGACGCGTTCGCCGCTGGAGGTTTCGTACCAGTTGCCGAGCACCTGAATTGCAGCGCAGATCGCCAGAACCGGTGCGCCACGCTCGGCGGCGCGTTGCAGGCCAGGGTATTTCGCGAGATGGCGCGTTGCGAGTCGCTGAGCGGAATCCTCGGCGCCACCCAATGTGTACACGTCGAGCGAATCGGGGACCGGATCGCTCAAGGTGATGTCCACGATTTCGGCGTCGTAGCCGCGCATCCGCAGACGCTGACGCAGGATCAGGGCGTTGCCGCCGTCGCCGTAGGTGCCCATGACGTCGGGGAGAACCAGTCCGATGCGAATTGTCGAGTCAGACATTGCGAGATTCCTTCGCGATGGCGGTGTTGAGGTCACGGAAGGCTGTGTAGTTCGCCAGTACCTCCACGCGTCCGGGAGGGCAGGAAGCGATGGCGCGCAACGGATCCGGATCGAGGGTGTGCTCGACGCCTGCGTACGTGAGGCGAACGGCGAGATCGGTTCCGCGTTCGCCGGCGGCCACTACCTTGACGCCTTCGAAGTGTTCGAACTTCACGTCCCACAGCCAGGAGAGGTCCTCGCCGTCCGGCACCTGACCGTTCACCGCGATCACGAGTCCGTCCACCGTGGGATCGATCATCGACAGCGCTTCCTGCCAACCGGCGGGATTCTTCGCGAGCAGCATGTGGACGGAGTGCGGTCCGACCTCGACGGTGCTGTAGCGGCCGGCGACTTCCTGGACCGTCGACGCGGCGGCAACTGCCCCGACCGGATCTGCGCCCAAAGCAGCCGCAGCAGCTACGGCCTGAGCGGCGTTACCGCGGTTGGCTTTTCCGGGGAGAGTCAACGTCATCGGAATCTTCAGGCCGTCGGGGCCGTAGAGATTGTCGTCGTCGAGCCACCAGGTCGGCTCGGGCCGCGCGAAGTCGGAACCGGTACTGCGCCAGTGCTTTCCCTCCCACACGATGGGTTCACCGGTGCGCGGGCAGCTGACGGAATCGCCGGCCCAGCCGCCGCCGGCAGCAACCCACACGACGTTGGCGGCGTCGTATGCCACGGAGGTGACCAGTACGTCGTCGCAGTTGGCGACGATCACCGCGTTCGGATGCGCATTGACGCACGCGCGGAGCTTCCGCTCGATCATGTTGATCTCGCCGACCCGGTCGAGCTGATCGCGGCTGAGATTGAGCAGCACGATCACTTCCGGATTCACGGCGTCGGCTACGTGGGGGACGTGCAGTTCGTCGACCTCGAGTGCTGCCAGCGTTGCGTCCGTACGCGCGGCCAGAGCAGCCACGATCCCGGCATCCATGTTGGCGCCGTCGGCCTGCGTGGCGACGTCACCTAGTGTCGCGAGCGCTGCGGCGGTCATACGCGTGGTCGTCGACTTGCCGTTGGTGCCCGTGACCACGACAGTGCGCTTGCCGCGTCCGAGCTGAGTCATGAGCGTCGGGTCGATCTTGAGGGCGATCAACCCGCCGATCATCGAGCCCTTGCCGCGCCCGGCCTTCTGCGATGCCCAAGATGCTGCTGCGGCAGCTCGCATGGCGAGCTTTCCGCGCGCTGTGATCGATAGTCCAGTTCCCACGGCCCGAGTTTGGCACAGGGCGTCGTCAGACGCCGAGTCGCGCCGGTGGTGAGGCTGCAGGTGTGTCCGAGAAAACAGTGTTCGCGGGCTTGCGCCTCATCTGTGCGGCACTCGCTCCGGCGATCACGATGACTGCCCCGACCAGTGACAACGGGCTCGGATCCTCGTGCAGGAACAGCCAGGACGCGCCGATTCCCACTACCGGTACCAGCAAGGAGAGCGGCGCCACCATGCCGGCGGGATAGCGGCCCATGAGCATCGTCCAGAGTCCGGATCCGGCGATGGTGCCTAGCAGGATGATGTAGGCCAGCCCGACCAGTGACGGCCAGGCGTCGGCGCTGAACGCGGTGCCGAGCGCGTGCCATCCGACGGTGGGGCCTTCGACCACCGCTGACAGGGCGAGCATCGGCAACGGCGGGATGACGCACATCCACAGCATCAAGCGCATCGGTGCGGGCTCACCGACGGTGTTCGCCGCGGCCAAGCGGCTGCCGAGATTGCCGAACGCCCAGGACAGACCGCCGAGGAGCGTGAGGATCACGGGCAACAGTGCCGCGTGGTGTGAACGGTCCCAGCCGATCAACGACATACCGGCTACGGCGACGGCGATCCCGGAGACCTGCCAGACGCTGAGCTTCTCGCGGAGTAGGAACGCGCCGAGTAGGACGGTGAACGGCGCGGACGACTGCAGGACCAGTGATGCGAGACCCGTCGGCATCCCCGAATGCATCGCCCAGAAGAGGAAGACGAACTGGCCGAATCCGAAACCGAATCCGTAGAGCAGCAACCAACGGAGCGGTACCTGCGGACGCGGCACGAAGATGACCACCGGAATCGCGATGATCAGGAACCGCAGCGCCGCGAAGAAGAACGGCGGGAAATGATCCAGGCCGACGCGAATGGCCAGGAAGTTCAGACCCCACAAGACGATCACGGTCAGGCCGAGGAGACGGTCGCGGGGAGTCATGACGTTAATCGTGAGCCGTACGAAGCATCAGAACAAGCGAATATAGATGCACTATCCATGTAGTTTTGCTACATGGATATTCGTCACCGTATGGATGCCACGCGCTTGCGGATCCTCCGTGAGCTCGCCGACCGAAGAACCGTCGGCGCTACTGCTCTCGCTCTCTCGATGACACCGTCCGCCGTCTCGCAACAACTCAAGATCCTCGGCCGAGAGGCGGGGGTCTCGCTCCTCGAACCGGACGGGCGCACGCTGCGCCTCACCGACGCTGGTCGAGCGCTGGTGCTCCGCGCCGACGACGTGGTGGCGGCGCTCGACCGGGCAGCGGACGAGATGGCGTCGTACCGAGGCTCGCCGCGCGGCAAGGTGCGAGTCGCGTTCTTTCCCTCCGGAGCAGCTCTCCTGCTGCCCGGCGTTCTGACGGCGCTGAAGAACTCGGACGTGGACATCGACGCACACGACGTCGACAAACCGGCGTCGGCCGTCCCTGGACTGTTGGCCGATCACGACGTGATCCTCACTCACCGTGACGAACGCGGCGCCGAGACCTCGTTTCCCCGGGTCAGCGTGCAACCGCTGATGCGTGAACCGATCGATCTGGTGCTGCGGCCTGATCATCCACTCGCCGAGCAGGATTCGGTCCGGTTGGAGCAATTGGCCGACGAGAACTGGATCAGCGTGCGCGGCGGGTTTCCGGTCGACGACGTTCTGTTGTCGGTTGCGTCCGTCACCGGGGTCCAACCTCGAGTCGCTCATCGGATAAACGATTTCCGAGTTATCGAAGAGTTGGTGGCGGCGGGCCACGGTGTGGCTTTGATGCCGCGTTACGCGATCACACATCCTGGAGTGTCGAGGAAACCGGTGGCAGGCGTGCGCGCTGCACGCGTTTATGAATTGGCAACTCGATTACACATCGACCGCAGCCCGGCTATCGGAGTGGTTCTCGACGCTTTTCGCGACGTCGCCCGGGCGGTCGGTGAATGAACGGCTGTTGGTGAATGAATACGAAACGGGAGCGACACGATTAGTGTCGCTCCCGTTTCGGTAGTGCAATCCTCACTGATTAGTGAGGGCCTGAATCAGGCGAGGGCCTTGGCCTTCAGCGCTGCGAATTCTTCTTCGCTGATGGTGCCGGCGTCGAGAAGCGCCTTTGCATCTGCGATGGACTCGGCCGGGGACTTTCCGGCAACCTCACGGATGTAGCTGTCCTGTGCATTCTTGACCTGCTGAGCAGCCTCCATGGAGCGCTGGGCCATTCCGTCGCTTCGGACGATCAGATAGACGAGCGAGGTGAGCAGCGGAATGAAGAACAGGAAGACGATCCAGATTGCCTTTACCCAGCCGGAAGTCTTGTGATCACGGAATAGGTCGGTGATGATCGAGAAGAGCAGGATCAGGTACGCGATGAACGCGAAGCTGATGATGATCAGCCAGAGGAAGTCCCAAAAGGAATCCATTGTCGAGCCCCATTTCACAAGTCGGATTTGTCTGAGGTGACTATCTCACGTGCCGGGGTCGGCTGCATCATCCTCGATGGGTGAATCCTGTTTGTTAACTTCGCTAAGCGACTCTTTCGGGACCTATGTCATGCCGAAGCGAAAACGCGGACCGAAGAACTTCTGTGCCGTGAAAACAACCCTGGTCTCACCCGAAAATCGGGTGAGACCAGGGTTTGTTGAAGAGCCGGATTCGTATTGCGTGAGTGTCAGCTCGCGCGGTTCACTGCCGAAACCACGGCGCGCAGCGACGCCGTCGTGATCGACGTGGCGATACCCACACCCCAGACGACGGTGCTCTGACCGTCCGGGCCAGTCACTGCGCACTCGACGTAGGCCGCGGCTTGGGCGTCGTCGCCGGCGGACATTGCGTGCTCGGAGTAGTCGAGGACACGAACGTCGAAGTTGATGCTTCCCAGCGCGTCGACGAAGGCAGCGAGCGGGCCGTTACCGGTTCCCGAGATCTCCTGCTCCTTGCCGTTCACCTTGACGATGGCGGTGATGGCGTCGGTGCCGCCGTCCTCCTCGGAGGCGGTGACCTTCTGCTTCATGCGCTCGAGCGGGGTGACGGGGGCGAGGTACTCCTCGTGGAAGACGTCCCACATTTCCTTCGGCGAGACCTCGCCGCCTTCGCCGTCGGTGATCTTCTGGACCGACTGCGAGAACTCGACCTGCAGACGACGCGGCAGCACCAGACCGTGATCGGCCTTCATGATGTACGCGACGCCGCCCTTGCCGGACTGCGAGTTCACGCGGATGACGGCCTCGTAGCTGCGGCCGACGTCCTTGGGGTCGATCGGCAGGTAGGGGACCTGCCAGAGAATGTCGTCGACGTCCGAGTCCTGGTTGTCGGCGTCGACCTTCATGGCGTCGAGGCCCTTGTTGATGGCGTCCTGGTGGCTGCCGGAGAACGCGGTGTAGACCAGGTCGCCGCCGTACGGATGACGCTCGTGGACGGGCAGTTGGTTGCAGTACTCGACCGTGCGACGGATCTCGTCGATGTTCGAGAAATCGATCTGCGGGTCGACGCCGCGCGTGAACATGTTCAGTGCGAGGGTGACCAGGCAGACGTTGCCGGTGCGCTCACCGTTACCGAACAGGCAGCCTTCGATGCGGTCTGCGCCGGCCTGGTAGCCCAGCTCGGCTGCCGCGACGCCGGTGCCGCGGTCGTTGTGGGGGTGCAGCGACAGGATGACCGAATCGCGGCGGGCCAGGTTGCGGTGCATCCACTCGATGGAGTCGGCGTACACGTTGGGTGTCGCCATCTCGACGGTGGCGGGCAGGTTCAGGATGACCGGGTTGGCAGGCGTCGCACCCAGGGTTTCGGTGACGGCGTCACATACTTCCTTGGCGTACTCGAGCTCGGTGCCGGTGTAGGACTCGGGCGAGTATTCCCAGCGCCAGTTGGTGTCCGGGTACTTCTTCGACTCGGCCAGGACCAGTTCGGCGGCGTCGGTGGCGATCTTCTTGATCGTGTCCTTGTCGGCGCGGAACACGACGCGGCGCTGCAGAATCGAGGTGGAGTTGTAGAAGTGCACGATCGCGTTCTCGGCACCTTCGCACGCCTCGAATGTGCGCTTGATCAGTTCGGGACGCGACTGCGTCAGCACCTGGATGGTGACATCGGATGGGATCGCGCCGTCCTCGATGATCTCGCGAACGAAGTCGAAGTCGGTCTGGCTCGCGGACGGGAATCCGACCTCGATCTCCTTGTAGCCCATACGGACCAGGAGATCGAACATGCGACGCTTGCGCGCCGGGCTCATCGGATCGATCAGCGCCTGGTTGCCGTCGCGCAGGTCAACGGCACACCACTGGGGTGCTCGGTCGATGATCTTGTCCGGCCAGGTGCGGTCGGGCAGCGTGACCGTCTCGACCTCTTCGGCGAACGGGCGGTAGCGGAACGTCGGCATCGACGAGTTCTTCTGCGTGTTCCACGCAGGCTGGTCGGAAGGTGCCGGCTTCGTGGGCGGGGTAATGGTGCGAGTGCCGGTGGTGAATGCGTCAGCGGGGGACATTGGTGTGATCTCCAGGATTGTGGACCTGGCCTGATGACCTGTTGGTCAAGACCATGAGTCCGGAAGGCTTGGTCGACCGGCGCACAAAAACCCCGCGGCGGGAGGCCAGTCTGGATCAGACCCCGTCGCGGCAACCAAGAAGGAGTGCGCGCTGCATGCACAGCACTCTACTCCTGGATTTCGCGAGAAATCGGTGGGGTTCGCCCTCATGTCCAATTTGTCGCCGAATTGTGCTGCCGTTTCGGCCTCGAAAATGGTGGACTGTCGTCCATGGATCCCCGAATCGCCGTGGCGAGCACGTACCTCGACGCGCTCCGTAGCCACGATGGCAGTTCCGTACCGCTGGCTCCGGACGCGGTACGTCACGAGGTCGGGTTGAAGACCGGATTTTCGGGGAATCATTTGCGGCGCAGCCTTTCCGGAGGTCCTCAGTATCGCGTGATCCGCGACATTCGTGAGGTGGAGTGGACGGTCGACGGGGACGACCTGACGGCGGGCTACCTCCTTGACGCCGGGTTGTTCGGGCGCAACCTGATGACCGTTCGGGTTACCGAGACCTTCCGGATACCCGCTGACGATCACCGCATTCACCACATCACCGCGAAGATTCGACCGGCGCGCGCCAAGCACACGTGATGCGCTCGATCCGCTGGATCGTCTGTTCACTGCTGATCGTTCTCGCTGGTCTCGGTTTTGCCGGCTCGGTGCTCGCGCTGTTCGTCCACACCCAGGTGAACGACACCGACAGCTATGTCGAGTCCGTTGCCCCGCTGGCTGCCGACCCCGCTGTCCAATCGGCGGTCGTTGATCGGCTGACCGAGGAATTGACGCAGCGGTTGGACGGGTTTCCGCAGGTGGTGACGAGACAGGCCGAGAGACTTGTTCGTGAGGCCGCTCAGTCGTTGGTCTCGAGCGACCAGTTTGCGACGCTCTGGACCGCGGCCAACCGTCGAGCGCACGCGCAACTTGCCGCGATGGTGACCGGCCGAGCCGCCGACGGCATAGTTCGGGCCGACGACAGCGGAACGGTCACCGTCTCCCTCGCACCGGTCATGACAGAACTGAGGACGAACCTCCGCGATCGCGGATTCACCGTGATCGATCGCCTCCCGGCGCTCGATCCGCAGTTCGAGATCCTGCAATCCGACGAGTTGGTGCGGGCCCAGGATTTCTCGAACACTCTCGACCGAGCAGCAGCCTGGTTGCCGTGGGCGTCGGTGGCCTGCGCGATTACGGCCGTCGCAGTTGCACCGGGGCGAATGCGCGCGCTGTCCCTGGTCGGGCTGGCGACGGCGGTGGCGATGATCGCCCTGCTGGTGGCGCTGGCCGTCGTGCGCCGGGTCTATTTACAGAATTCAGACATACCGTCGTCCGAGGCGGCTGTGGCGGTGTACGACGCGCTGGCAGTTTCCCTGGTCAGCAGTATCCGCGTGCTTCTCGCCTGCGGAGTTGCCGTCGCGGTGGTCGGTTACGTTGCCGGTGGTTCGCGTTCTGCGACGTTGATGCGAGCGCGGATCTCGCAACTGATCCCGCGCGGATCTGAGGCGAACAGCAGTACGCATCGGGAAGTCCCAGGACCACCTCGGTAAGCTCGACCTCTGGTATCTGTAAACAATTTCGACCTGGAGGTAGAAACGCGTGGCTCTCGTCGTCCAGAAGTACGGCGGATCCTCGGTGGCAACCGCCGAGCGCATCCGACGAGTCGCTGAACGGATCGTCGAGACCAAGAAGGCCGGCAATGATGTCGTCGTCGTGGTGTCAGCGATGGGCGATACCACCGATGAGCTGCTCGACCTGGCTCAGCAGGTGTGCCCTTCCCCGCCGGCCCGTGAAATGGACATGCTGCTGACCTCGGGTGAGCGCATCTCCAACTCCTTGGTAGCGATGGCAATTCACTCCCTCGGCGCCGAAGCTCGTTCGTTCTCGGGCTCACAAGCCGGAGTCATCACGACCGGCAGCCACGGAAACGCCAAGATCATCGACGTCACGCCGGGCCGTGTTCGCACCGCCCTCGACGAAGGCTCGATCGTTCTGGTCGCCGGATTCCAAGGCGTCAGCCAGGACAGCAAGGACATCACGACGCTCGGACGCGGTGGCTCCGACACCACCGCCGTGGCGTTGGCAGCTGCACTCAACGCCGACGTCTGCGAGATCTACACCGACGTCGACGGCGTCTTCTCCGCCGATCCTCGCATCGTCCCCGACGCTCACCGCCTCGAGACGGTTTCCTTCGAGGAAATGCTCGAACTCGCAGCGTGTGGTGCCAAGGTGCTCATGCTCCGGTGCGTCGAGTACGCCCGTCGTTACAACGTGCCTGTGCACGTCCGTTCGTCATACACCACCAAGCCCGGAACAATCGTGTCCGGATCGATGGAGGACATTCCTGTGGAAGAGGCCCTGATCACCGGAGTCGCGCACGATCGCGGCGAAGCCAAGATCACCGTTGTCGGATTGCCGGACACACCGGGACATGCTGCCAAGGTGTTCCGCGCTGTCTCCGATGCCGAGATCAACATCGACATGGTGCTGCAGAACATCTCCAAGGTGGAGACCAACAAGACGGACATCACCTTCACGCTGCCGACCGCCGACGGCCCCCGCGCCGTCGAGATCCTGACCAAGCGTCAGGAAGACATCGGCTTCACACAGATCTTGTTCGACGACCACATCGGCAAGGTTTCCCTGGTCGGTGCCGGAATGCGGAGCCACCCGGGCGTCACGGCCACGTTCTGTGAGGCACTGGCCAAGGCCGACATCAACATCGATCTCATCTCGACCTCCGAGATCCGCATCTCCGTGCTGGTCAAGGACACCGAACTCGACGACGCCGTGCGCGTTATCCACGCCGCTTTCGGTCTCGGCGGCGACGAAGAAGCTGTAGTACACGCAGGAACAGGACGGTAATTTCTGATGACAACAATCGCTGTTGTCGGTGCGACCGGTCAGGTCGGCATCGTCATGCGCACTCTGCTCGAAGAACGTAACTTCCCCGCGGACAAGGTGCGGTTCTTTGCATCGGCACGCTCCGCCGGTAAGAAGCTGACGTTCCGCGGCGAAGAGATCGTTGTCGAGGATGCCGAAGCAACGTCCGACGAGGATCTGAAGGGCATCGACATCGCCCTCTTCTCCGCCGGTGCGACGCTGTCTCGTGCGCAGGCTCCGCGCTTTGCCGCGGCCGGTGCGACGGTTGTCGACAACTCTTCCGCATGGCGCAAGGACCCCGAGGTTCCCCTCGTGGTCAGCGAGGTCAACCCGCAGGACACGAAGAACCTGGTCAAGGGCATCATCGCGAACCCCAACTGCACCACCATGGCAGCGATGCCGGTGCTCAAGGTTCTGCACGACGAAGCCGGTCTGCAGCGTCTGATCGTCTCCAGCTACCAGGCTGTGTCCGGTAGCGGCATCGCCGGCGTCGAGGAACTCCTCGGCCAGGTGCGCGCCGTTGTCGGTGACGCCGAGAAGCTGGTTCACGACGGCAGCGCCGTCGACTTCCCGGCTCCGAACAACTACGTCGCCCCCATCGCGTTCAACGTCCTGCCGCTGGCAGGTTCGCTGGTCGACGACGGAAGCGGCGAGACCGACGAGGATCAGAAGCTCCGTAACGAGAGCCGCAAGATCCTCGGACTTCCGGATCTGCTGGTTTCGGGCACCTGCGTGCGCGTTCCCGTCGTGACCGGACACTCGCTCGCGATCAACGCAGAGTTCGCGAACCCGCTCTCGGTCGCTCGTGCGAAGGAAATCCTCGCCGACGCTCCCGGAGTGGAGTTGGTCGAGGTTCCGACGCCGCTGGCCGCTGCCGGCGGCAACGCGTCGCTGGTCGGTCGTATCCGTCAGGATCCGGGTGTCCCGGAGGGACGCGGACTCGCGCTCTTCGTTTCGGGTGACAACCTCCGTAAGGGCGCCGCTCTCAACACGATTCAGATTGCCGAGCTGTTGGTCGGCTAGATCTTTCCTTCGGTACCGGCCCCGCACCTAGGTGTGGGGCCGGTGTCGTTTCAGCAGGAGCTCTAGTCGAGTTCGGAAATGGCGACCAGGCCGCCGAGGTACTCGGCATCCGAATACGCTTTGGCGAGAAGCACTCCGAGTTCACCAAGAGCTTCGTTGTCGCTGCCGTACGCAACAAACATGCCCGCTTCGGGATCGGTGCCGAAGCGGCCCTCCAGATGCGGTGCATCGCGGCCTACCACTGCGTGGGCGACCGACGCCCAGTCGTAGCCGGAGCCTTCGAAACCCTCTACCTGCTCGAATACCGCTGCTACCTTGCCGAAATGCTGGTCGGTGAGCATCAGTGACCAGTTGCCCGGAGACGTTTCGAAAAGCTGTAGCGGTTCGATCGATGGTGATGTCATGCGTGTATTGAAGCAGATCCGACCGACAGGTTTCAGTCGGCAGCTAACGTCCGACCGATTGGGCGAGGGCCACGGCAAAACTGGAAAGTCTTTCTCGGGTATAGGTTTCGGGGTCGCTGACGGCCAGTCGTCCGAGCATTTCGGCAAACGACATCATGGTGTGTGCGAGGAGAACCGGATCAAGGCCTTCGAGCTTCGGTTCGAGGGCAATCCCGGCACGCGCCAGTTCTTCGGCGCGGGCGAAGACAGCTCCGCGAGAGAGCTTCAGCAAGCCGTGATACTCGCTGGGGGCGTTCTCGACAGACGTCAGAATCAGGCGCCAGCGCGTCGGGTTCTCCAGTACGGCGTCGACGAAGGCGCCAACGGTTCCGGTGTATGACGCCGCTGGGCCGAGTTCGCTCAGATCCGTCGGCATGGTTTCGAGCACCTGAGCGATGGCTCGCTCGTGCTCGCGGCGCAGGAGTGCAGCGACGAGATCGGTCCTGGTATCGAAAATTGTGTAGAGGACGGGCTTGCCGACGCCGGCTTCGGCGGCGACGGATTCCATGCTGAGGTTGTGCAGGCCTACGCGGCCGGTGACCTCGAATGCTGCGTCGAGCAGCTGTTCGCGTCGTTGCTCGGGCGCCATGCGAGGGGCGTATTTGCGTCGCGGTGTATCCGTTGCGTCAGCTTGTGACCTGGTCATCGTGTGCCTCACCTCCGCTCCCACCCTAATCTGCCTGCCAATTCTTCGTGAATCATACGCAACCGTTGTATTCGTCGTCATCAATTGTTACGGTGGCGTTGTATTCGAAGAGGCGGTCAGTGAGGCGCCTCTGCCGAGATCTCTAGGAGAACAACCGCGATGACAGCGTCGACCTCTTTGGTGCCGAATGATCTGTTGCTCCATCCCTCCACTTACGATCGGCCGGAATTCGACGCGACCACGCGGAGACTGCTGGGCGCGACCGTCGACTGGTTCGAGGCGCGTGGAAAGAATCGACTTCTGGCCGACTATCACGACAACACCTTTTACTCCGACTTCCTCGACTTCGCGGCAAAGGAAGGCCTGTTCGCGACTTTCCTGACCCCCGCCCGCGACAGCGGCGGTGACTCCGACAAGCGCTGGGATACCAGCCGTATCGCCGCGCTGTCCGAGATCCTCGGCTTCTACGGACTCAACTACTGGTACCCGTGGCAGGTGACCATTCTCGGCCTCGGGCCGGTGTGGCAGAGTGACAACGAGACTGCAAGGGCGCGAGCAGCTTCCGCTTTGGCTTCCGGAGGCGTTGCGGCATTCGGATTGTCCGAGAAAGAGCACGGCGCCGACGTCTACTCCACCGACATGGTCTTGACGTCGAACGGCAGCGGCGGGTACCTGGCCAGCGGTTCGAAGTACTACATCGGAAATGGCAACTGCGCCAACACGGTCTCTGTCTTCGGTCGTGTCGACGGAGTGGAGGGCGCCGATCAGTACGTCTTCTTCTACGCCGACTCGGACCATCCGGCATTCACCGTGGTGAAGAACATCGTTCCGGCCCAGATGTACGTAGCGGAGTTCTCACTCGCCGAATATCCCGTTGTGGCAGAGGATATCCTGCATACCGGCGAGGCAGCATTCAGTGCCGCGCTCAACACCGTGAACATCGGAAAATTCAACCTGTGTTTCGGCGGAATCGGTATGTCGACTCATGCCTTGTACGAGACGATTACCCACGCGCACAATCGAATCCTGTTCGGCAATCCCGTCACGGCGTTCCCACACGTACGACGTGAATTCGTCGACGCGTACGCGCGCCTGCTGGCGATGAGGCTCTTCTCGGATCGTGCGGTGGACTACTTCCGCACCGCATCGCCCGAGGACCGCCGCTACCTCTTGTTCAATCCCGTCACCAAGATGAAGGTGACAACCGAGGCACAGAAGGTGATCGGACTGCTCTCCGACATCGCTGCGGCAAAGGGCTTCGAGAAGGACAGCTACCTCGCGGTGGCCAAGATGGATGTCGACGGGCTGCCCAAGCTCGAGGGGACCGTCGCCGTCAATCTCGCCCTGATCGCCAAGTTCATGCCGGCGTACCTCTTTGCCCCCGAGTCATTTCCGGCGGTTCCGACGCGTAACGACGCAGCCGACGACGAGTTCCTGTTCCGTCAGGGCCCGGCACGGGGGTTGTCCAAGGTTCGATTCGACGACTGGCGAGCGGTGTACGCGAAGTTTGCGGATGTTCCCAACGTCGCACTGTTCGTGGAGCAGGCCGAAGCTCTCGTGACCCTCCTTGCCGAAGCTGCACCGGATGCGGCGCAGCAGGTCGACTTGGACTTCGGCCTGGCGATCACCGAACTCTTCACCCTCGTCGTCTACGGTCAGTTGATCCTCGAACAAGCCGAGATCTTGGGATTGGACGAGGGGCAGCGGAGCGATGGGGTGCTGGATCAGATCTTCGACGTCCTGGTCCGCGACTTCAGTGCTGCAGCGGTGGAGTTGTACGGAAAACCCAGCGCCAGTGAAGATCAGCAGCGGTTGGCTCTCGCATCTATTCGGCGCCCCGCGTTCGCGGCCGAGCGATTCGAGTACGTCTGGCAGCAAGTAGTCGCCTTGTCTGGTGCCTACGAAATGAACTGTGCAGGGTCAACGAACGGGGAGGAATGAAATGTCTGAACTGACGATGAATCGACCGCGTGAGGATTACGGCTTCTTCGGCCCAGGATCACCCAGTTGGAAGATCTGGGCGGCTCCGACAGCATTGATCGGTTTCCAGCGGTCAGTGGTGCTCGAGCACTTCGACCCCTTCCTTGCTGCCGCGGTGGCAGATATGAGCGGGATCTACAGCGATCCCGCCGGGCGACTCGACCGAACCTTGGCGTACTTCCTGACCGTCGCCACTGCCGACGGGCGGACGGCACTGGCGTTGTCCGACCATCTCATGACGGTTCACGCCCAGGCCACGGGTATCGAACCGATCACCGGAACTCGTTACAGTGCAAACAATCCGGCGTCACAACTGTGGATCCACGTGACCGGTTGGCATTCGGTGCTCAAGTGCTACGAGATGTACGGGCCGGGCCCACTCTCCGCCGTCGAAGAGCAGCGGTACTGGGAAGAATGCGTGATCGCTGCCGAACTGCAGACATGCAAAGCGTCCGACGTTCCGCGCTCGCGAGACGAGGTACGGGAGTACTTCGCTGAAGTCAGGCCCAGATTGTGTACCTCCGAGCGTGCCAACCGGGCGATGCACTACTTGTTGAGAACGCCAAGGGCGCAGGGGAAGACGAAGTTCGCGGCGTTCAGCCGATTGGTCGCGCCGGCCACTATTGCAACATTGCCGGGCTGGATGCGAACCATGGGCGGCTTCGATCAACCCGCTTTGTTGGACAGGGCAATTGCGCCCGCGGTGCGAACTGCGGTCCGGGTCGGCAGTTCACCGAAGAACATGACCACTGCTCTGAAGGTCATCGCGCCGATGACTGGCAAGGTGTTGGAGCGCCACCTGCGTGACGAGCAACCCCTCGACCCGAGAGTTGTCACCCCGGCGGAGATTCGGGAGCGATTCCCACGCGCCACCAAAGTTCCGCAGGTGGTCTGACGGAAGTCACGGCTTTCGGCACCGCATCGAGATCTGCTCGATGCGGTGCTGGCACGTGTTCTGTTGTGCCCGAGGAGTACTACCTCAGGTTTTGAATGTGGTGTTGGCCGGTCGCGGGTGCTGCTGCGGGTCGATCGAGGGTGGTGGGATGAACCAGGGTTTGTTGTCGACCCCGATGCGGATTTCCCATTTCCCGACGAACTCGGCTTTTCGGTGCATCAGCCGGTGATGTGAACGGCACAGTAGGACAAGGTTGTTCATCACGGTCGGGCCGCCGTTGGCCCAGTGCCGGATGTGGTGTGCATCGGTCCACGCGGGCACACATGTGCAGCCGGGGAAGGAGCAGCCTTTGTCTCGGGCGATCAGCGCCACTCGCTGCTCCGCGGTGACCAACCGTTTCCCGGGTTTCGCATCGAGCGGCGCCCCGTGACCGTCGAGCAGCACAGTCGAGAGGAAACAATCGCACCCGAGGAGTCTGGTCTGCGATACCGACAGTGGCCCGAGCCAGGGCATGTGCCCGACATCGAGATCCGACACAGCCATTCCGTCATCAGTTGGTGTTGCGGCGCAGTCCCGATGCTCCGCCAAATCACGAGCATTGATGTGCACGTTCACGTGCGGACGCTGGCCACCGTCGGTGCCGGTTTTGGCGCAGTCGAGGTAGCGGCGGATCAGTTCGGTGAACCCGTCCGCGGTCCGCTTCGCCGCCGACCGGGCATCGGGGGGTTCCATCCGGTGCCGGGGTGGGCATCGTCAGATTCGACAACGCCGATAGCAGCATTTCACCGGTGAGGGCGTCGAAATCCCCGCGCACCACCACCCGACCATTCAACGTCGACGCGATTCGCAACTCGTTCCGATCCACATCTTCGGCGGGTGGAATCTCATCCGATTCGAAAATGCGCTCCAAGGTCGCGATGACGTTTCGCACTTTCGTGGTCGTGGCCTCCACTCCGGAAGCGGCAGCCAGCAACAAGTCGATACAGCGAGGGAGCGCTTCCTCCGGCATCCCCTTCGGTGGTGATTCGCAGAACGCCACGATCAACACGGCATGATCGAACGAGCAGTCCCCGTCATCGAATCGGGCCGCCACTGCCGGAAACGGGCGTAGCGCTGCACCGAGGGCGGCGATCTTCTTCCCGTCCCGGATTTGCAGCATCGTGTTTGCCGCCAACCAGCAACCCACCCCGCGGCTGGCAATCACCTGATCATCCGGCCGCATCGACAACTCGTCCACCACCGCCACCCGCACAGCCTCGAGACGAAGAATCTCCGCACTCGCCTCGATAGCGGCAGCACGCAACTCAGAAGCAGACAGCTGCCACAGGCGTCCGCGCAACCCCACCGCAGAACCCGAAACCACTTCCGACAACAAGACACTCATTGAATCCCCCGATCCCCTACACACAAGAATACTCGAACATGCGTTCGAGTCAAGAGTGTTTTCGAATCCTCGATTCGATCCCGTCAAGGAGGATCTGTAGGCCCTGAGTAAATGACTCTTCGGTTTCTCGTTCAAGATAGAAGTCGCCGCCCGGTACCGGTGGGGCCTCCCGACCCAACCGCATCGTGTGGGGGAAGTCGTCCGCGAAATCCGGTGCAGCATCGGCCAGTGCAGCAGAAGACTCTGCCCACCAATGAGATTCGGAATCTCCGATGGTCGAGGCGCTCCGGACCTCAGCTAGGGTCCGCGCGGACCCCCGGATGAAATGGAAAAGCATGCTCACCGATCGGCGGATGGTCGGAGCATCGAGACCTGTGGAGTAGAGAATGGACAGGAGTGATTCGAGTCCTGCCTGCTCGTGCGGACCCAGGACGGGGCGCGCCAACGAGACATCCAATGTCCACGGATGTCGTGTATGTAGGGCGAAGAGTGCGGCGGCCCAGTCGGACAGTGCCATGCGCCAGTCGCCGGTGTCTGCGATCGGCGGTAGCTCGGCATGCGCCCGGTCGTACATCAGGTCCAGTAGTTCGTCCTTTCCCGGTATGTAGGTGTACAACGACATCGCAGTGCGGCCGAGGTGGTCGCCGATCATGCGCATCGACAACGGTGTCGTGGGGTTGGCGTCGGCGACTTCGATCGCGGCGTCAACGACTGTGTCCGTGGACAGCGCGGGCTTCGGTCCTCGGCGGCCGGAAGGCGTATCGGGTTGACGCCACAGAAGTGAAATCGTGCGTGCGATATCGCGTCGGCCTGCCTGTTTGTTCATCTTGTCGCTTTCGTGGAGTCGCGCTATTCTTAATTACTTTACAGTGTAAAGATTTGGGAGTGGGCATGGTTGAGGCAAGACTTCACGACGGGACAACTATCGATGTCGAGGTTCTCGGACATGGCCCCGCCGTGCTGATGCCCGTGAATCCGATTTCGGCTACCGGCATCAAGGCTGACGAACTGCGCGCCTGGGGCGTTGACCCCTCGCTCGGTCGAACGTTCATGGAAGGGTTGGCGTCGAACTTCACTGTGGTTGCCTTCGACTACGAAGGGCACCGGATGGCGTCGCCCGCTCCGGACACGCTCACTCCCGACAACATCACGTCCGACATTCTGGCTGTGGCGAATTCGGCTGGGATCGACCAGTTCGCCTACTACGGATACTCCTGGCTGGCTCTGTGCGGATTGCAGTTGGCGCTGCGCACCGATCGTCTGACCGCACTGGTCATGGGTGGTTTCCCGCCGGTGGATGGGCCGTACAAGGCGATGCTCCAGGTTACCGAAGCTACACACCGCATGACGAGTGAACCGCCCCGGCGCACATCGCAGCCCACGGCATCGCCGGACGAGTTCGATTGGAACTCCATCGACATTGCGTTGACCGGAGCGCAGACCCGGCAGTTCGTGACGCTGTACCTCGCACTTGGTGAATTCGACGATCGAACGATTCAAGGACGCATCCTTTGTCCGCGAATGTGTTTCGTCGGTTCGCAAGACGTCATCGAATACGGTGACCGATGGGGTGGGGTACGGGTCGCGCCGGCCGATCTCGACCTCGACGCCGCTCGGTCAGCAGGGTGGGATATCGAGGTACTAGACGGTCTGGATCACACGCAGGCAATGCAACCGGCTCATGTTCTACCCATTCTCAAACGTTGGTTGGAGAAGGTGGTCGGTGTTTGACCGTGCGAGCACACGGGTAACCCGCTCCGGATGCCGTCAGCGTGAGGGGGCCGTGAGTGGACGAGTCACACAAGATCCGTCGACGATCGTTTGTTCAAGGGCTTGGCTTGCTGGCCGGCCTGAGTGCATTGTCCGCTGGATCAGCGACAGCTCGACCCCCTGAC
This sequence comes from Rhodococcus sp. DN22, assembly GCF_036669995.1. Taxonomy (NCBI): domain Bacteria; kingdom Bacillati; phylum Actinomycetota; class Actinomycetes; order Mycobacteriales; family Nocardiaceae; genus Rhodococcus; species Rhodococcus sp. DN22. The sequence continues at coordinate 502,211 of NZ_CP133326.1, forward strand.
ATCGATCCGCTACGCCCATTCCAACTTCCGTCACCCCGGCTGGAACCGTTTCGGGAGACCCTTCCTGTCCTGCCGGGCATTTCGGGTGGCAACCTGGAGCTTCGCGCGGCTTCGTCGATGCACCGTTTCCATCCGGACCTACCGTCGTCGCCGTCGCTGGGTTACGGCGGAATGGATTATCTGGGCCCCACCATCGAAGCTCACGTCGATCAGCTCGTCACAGTCCGATATGCCAATGACATTTCTGCGTATCCGCTTGCCGCGGATGTCGATCCGGGTCTGCACGGCGTCAGCGACCTCGACCGCACACAGGTCCCCACCTCGCTTCACCTGCACGGAGGAGTTACTGCACCACAGTTCGACGGACATCCGGAGTTGATCCAGCGTCCGGGCGAAGGTTTGGTCCACGAATACACGAATGGTCGTGCCGCCGGCAATCTCTGGTACCACGATCACGCCATGGGAATGACGCGCCTCAACGTCTACGCCGGATTGGTCGGGATGTATTTTCTCCGTGACGACGTTGACACGGGCGCCGCCGGGAATTCTCTCGGCCTGCCGTCCGGTGAGTTCGAACTCCCGATGATTCTGCAGGACAAGGTCTTCACCTCCGACGGTCAACAGAGTGTCCGTTCCACGTGGCTCACTCCGCAAGGTTCATGGGATCCGGCGACCCCCGGTGACGTTGGCGTGGTGAACGGCGTCGTGTGGCCGAAAGTGGAGGTTGCCCGCGGCCTGTATCGATTGCGACTGCTCAACGCCGCAACCTATTCGGTGTGGAATCTGCATTTCGCAAATCGTATGCGGTTCTGGGTGATCGGGTCCGAAGGCGGTTTACTGGCCGCTCCGGCGCCGACGGATCACGTCCGGTTGAGTCCGGGTGAACGCGCTGATCTGCTGGTCGACTTCAGTATGCTCGAGCCGGGCACAACGGTGGAATTGCGCAACGACGAACCGGTACCCCTTGCGGTGGCTCAACGCGGCACGCAGGTGATGCCGGTGTTCTGTCGGTTCGACGTGGGCAGCGCAAAGGGATTCACCGGCTCGATCCCGCAGCAGCTGAATTCCGTTGCCGCCGAACCGGCGTCCCCGGATGTGGTGCGAAATCTCACGATCATGCAGCTGTCGCGTCCGTCGGATTACCCGTCGATCACTATGTCGCTCAACAATTTGAGGTTCACCGATTCGGATATCGAACTGCCACGTCAGGGGGCCGTCGAGCAATGGAATCTGATCAACATCACCACGGAACCACATCCGATTCATCTGCACCTGGTGGCGTTCCGCGTTGTGGGACGCCAGAGCCTCGACACTGCAGCACTGATGCAGCGGTATCCGGTGCCTGACTTGGGGGTCCGGTGGACGCCGTCGGCGGAGGAATTCGTGACCTCTTCGCTGCGGCCTCCCGAAGTGTGGGAAACGGGGGAGAAGGACACGGTCATCGTGGATGCCAACTCGATCACTCGCGTGATCGTGCGCTTTCCGATGGCCGACGAGTTGGGCTTCGATCCGGATGCAACTTTCGCGAGAGGTTCCATGGCAGATCACTCGGCGCACGGAGAAGCTGGCATGGGGGACTTGCAGGGGTACGTCTGGCACTGCCACATGCTCGATCACGAAGACCACGACATGATGTTGCGATACCGGGTGGTGACGTAGCCTTCAAAGGGAGAAAAGTTCCCAGAGGAGGCAGCTGTGTCGGAAGGTGCGCCCACCGGGCCCCTGGACGGATATCGGGTGATTGAACTCGGAACCTTGATCGCCGGGCCCTTCGCCGGGAAATTGCTCGGCGACATGGGAGCCGACGTGATCAAGATCGAATCACCGGACCGTCCAGACCCGCTTCGTACCTGGGGTCAGGCAGAGCAGGACGGTCATCGATTCTTCTGGACGGTTCACGCCCGCAACAAGCGGTGTGTGACGTTGGACCTTCGCGTCGACGCGGGCCGCGACCTGTTTCTGAATCTGATCGAACATGCCGACGTGGTGGTCGAGAACTTCCGGCCGGGCACCCTCGAGAAGTGGGGTCTGGGATTCGACGTGCTGAGCGCGCGCAATCCGAAGTTGGTGTTGGCCAGGGTATCCGGCTACGGGCAGAGCGGACCGCAAGCCAAGAGCGCCGGCTACGCCTCGGTTGCCGAAGCAGTCAGCGGATTTCGGCATCTGAACGGTTATCCAGGGCAGGCACCCCCGCGTATTGCCCTTTCACTCGGAGATTCTCTCGGTGGGATGTTCGCCGTTCAGGGAGTGCTGGCGGCGTTGCTCTCGCGAGAGCGGACCGGCCGTGGCCAGGTGGTCGACGTTGCCCTCACGGAATCCTGTCTGGCGGTGCAGGAATCCACGATCCCGGACTACGATCGGGGCGGGATCATCCGGCAGCCCTCGGGAACGAGGTTGGAGGGTATCGCACCGTCCAACATCTACCAGACCTCTGAAGGAAACTGGGTGGTGATCGCGGCCAATCAGGACACGCTCTTCGTGCGTCTGTGCACCATCATGGGTCGACCGGAACTAGCGCAAGACGACCGATTCTCCAATCATGTTGCGCGTGGCAAACATCAGGACGAGCTCGACGAATTGATCAGCACCTGGGTTGCGCTCCAAGATCCCACCAGTCTCGTGGAACGCCTCACCGAAGTGGGAGTTGTTGCCGGGCCGATCAATACGGTTGAAGATGTGGTCAAGGATCCGCAGCTGATCGAACGGGGGATGCTCGTCGACCACTACGACGAGCGGATCGGGGAAAACGTCCTCGGCCTGGGCGTCGTGCCTACATTCAGTGAGACACCCGGATCCGTGCGCAACGCGGGAGCAGCGTCGCCGGGGTACGACAACGCTTCGGTCTGGGGTGGGCTCCTCGGACTCTCGGGCGACGAGCAGACAGAACTGAAGAAGAAGGGCGTGATCTGACGTGTCGGTACCTGAAGCAGGTGTTCCCGCGGTCAGCATTCGTGAAGTCGGGCCACGGGATGGGTTGCAGATCGAAGACCCGGTCTCGCTGGCGGAGAAACTTCGTCTTGTCGAAGCTCTGGCTGCGACAGGTGTTTCGCGCATCGAGGCGACGTCGTTCGTGTCGCCGCGTGCGGTGCCGGCACTGGCCGACGCGGAGTTGTTGGCCGCAGAGTTGTACCAGTGGCCAGGCATCGAGTTCTCGGCATTGGTCGCCGGAATTGGTGGAGCGAAACGGGCCGTTGCTGCAGGAATGAAAACCGTCGAATATGTGGTGTCGGCATCGAATAGCCACAGCGAGGCCAATACTCGGTCGACGACGGAGCAAGCGACCGAACGTATCGGAGAGGTCGTCCGGATCGTCCACGAGGCTGGTGGACGGGTGGAGGTCATCGTGGCCACGGCCTGGGACTGTCCGTTCGACGGTCCAACCGATCCGGACCGTGTTCTGCGGATTGCGGAGCAGGCCAAAGAGTTCGGCGCTGATCAGTTCTCGATCGCGGATACCATCGGCACTGCCACACCGGGACGCGTCGGACGGTTGATCGACGCTGTCGGCGAAAGAGTGGGTGACTTCGGCTTGGGTGTGCACTTCCACAACACGCGTGGCGCTGGTCTTGCCAGTGCGTTGGCGGCTGTGCAGCACGGAGTTCGAAACCTGGATGCGTCCACCGGTGGCCTGGGCGGTTGCCCGTTTGCTCCTGGTGCCAGTGGCAATATCGCGACTGAGGAACTGGTCTACATGCTCGAAGACATGGGCATTGCGACAGGTATCGACCTGGATGCGAGCATTCGTGCCGCTGCCGTTGCTGAGGAGATAGTGGGCCATACGGTTCCCAGTAATCTTCTCCGCGCCGGCGATCGGAAGCGATAGGGACCTTTACTCTTCTCGGTGGGGTGATGCCAGCTGCAGTTTGACCAGCTGCTCGTGTGCCGCCGGCGGCCAACCGATGCGCTGTTTCTCCAGATACCATGCACCGGCGGCACATGCGATCGCGAGGACGATCCAGATCGCTACGCTTCCGATCTGAGAGCCCAGGTCGCTCGATGAGGATACTTCGCCCGTGCTGTAGTCGTATTCCGTTGTCGTGGTGATTCCCTCGACTGCGAAGGTCCACAGAATCGGAAGGGCACACAGTGCGGCAAGGGTGCGTGCAACATGTGCTGGACGCAGTTCGAAGATCATTCATTTCTCCTGGTGATCGACGCGGTGAATCTCACTCTCCTCGAAAGCTATTCGGGATAGACGGCGCTGTCTGTAGTCGGATCGACGGACATCGACGAGGCGCCGAGTTCCCTCTGATCTCCCTGCCGTAACAGCTGCATTCCGTTGTGATCGAACTCGATTCGTCGAACGTCTTCAGTGTCGACCAGCATCGTGGCCATTGCGGTGCGCCGAGGTGGAAGGATCCGAATGGTCACTTTGCCTCGCGTGATCGCGGTGAGTTCCCGGACAATGCTCGCGTGGATTCGGTCGCGCACGGCGGGGTCAGCGCCATCCATTCCGTGGTCGTCGAGCAGGACTACCTCGACGCCGCGGTTTCGAGTGGCATGCACAGCATCGATGACATCTGTCTGTTGTAAGCCAGGCGCCCTCAGCGAATCTCGGAGTTGCGCCTCGAGGAGTTCGCATTCTTGCCGCTCGGCGGTTGTCAGCGGAATCCCGGAAGCGACCCGTTCGAGGAGTGGGCGCGCAAGGAGATCGAGCCTGTCGAGTTGCGCGTCGCGTTCCTCGAGAATCGCAGCGCTAGCGGATGCGGAGGCAATTCGTTGGGTGGACTGCTCCCGAAGTTCGTAGATAACCCTGGCTTGAGGACGGATGGTGTACGCGAAGAAGGTCGACATCAGAACAGGGCCCGCGTTGATGACCGTCAACGACACTCCGTACATGGCCCCCTGGCCGGTAGTGGAGGACCAGATGGCGGTCACCAACACCATGAGCCCAAGCCCGAGCCACGCGAGTGCTGTACGCCCACGAACGCACATGAAGGTGAAAACGGCCGTAGACATCCCGAACATCCACAATTGAGTCATGTCGTTGACGGGCACTGGAACCACTGACAACACGAGGCCACTCGTGACGGCGCCAGTCAGAGACACCAGAACGCTCTGCCCCAGCGGCATCGGGTCGCCTCGGCTCAGAACGAGTGTGAAAGCCGCAGTTGAGCACACGATAATTGCCAAGACCATCGGCCAGACTGCGCGGACGTCGGAGGAGGTGTACGCGACCGAGATCACGCAGGTGAGCGCGAAGCATGCAGCCATGAATCGAGCAGCACGGCTGTGCATGCCGAGGAGATCGCGGACATCTCGTCCGTCCGGTCTGGTCATGTCATCACCGCTGCGGGCAAGCTCAGGGTCAGAGTCACCGAAGTGCCGCGGCCGGGTGACGATCGAATGGTTGCCGATCCGCCGTCGAGTTGGCGCATTCTGCCGCGGATGCTGACAGTGATTCCGAGGCGATGCGTCTCGACGGAGCTCGGATCGAAGCCGACGCCGTCGTCCGCGACGACTACTTCGAGGTGGGTGGTGGTTGCCGTGACCGTGACCGAACGCCGTGCACTGCTTCCGGCGTGCTTGACGCTGTTGCGCAGCGCCTCGGCCATCGCACCGGCCATCGCACGAATCGAGTCGGGCGCGTATCCGCTCGGATCGGACCCGACTGAGAGGGCGGTCTCGAACGTGATGTTTTCGTCTACTTCCGAAGCGGCTGAACGCAACTGAGCGAGGATTCCGTCGAAGTCGAAACTCGTCTCGTGATCGGTTCCGGAGCGGAGTTCGTCAAGCCTCTCGACAGTCCTTCGTGCCTGAGCGATGACCGAGGGATCGGCATCGTTTCTCGAAGCAGCGAGCAGGGTGGACATCACGGTGTCGTGGATGAGTGCGTCGAATCTCTCGCGTTCGACGGACTTGGCCTCGGCCGCTGCGGCGCCTGCCGCGGCGGCATGAGTGGTGGCGATAGTTGCATCCAGCACGCGACCGGTGCGCAAGGCCATGACGGCCGCTGCGACGAATACCGCGCAAAATGTCCAGGCGAAGGCGAGGTCGGGAACAAGCAGGTGCGTCGTGGGACTCGTCCGGATTATGTGATTGGTCAACTGTGCGAGTGTTGCCGCCACGAAAAGGTGCACGACGGCAGCGGCCGGTCGCCAAGCCGCAGCTGCCGCAAGGCTGGCGACGCCGGGGAAATTGGAAATCCACAAGGTGAAATCCGTGACGTGCTCACCATTCCAGGCCGGCCACCACAGGAGGATGACCACGACGTAGAGGAGCGCATTTGCACTCGCGGCTCGTTTCACCCACCGGGTGTCTGCGTGAAACGTCGATGCTCCTAATGCCAGTCCACTACCGAAAGTTGCGACCACTGCCAGCGGGGTCCACCAAGACGCGGACATCGCAGTGGCTTCGGCAATGGCAGGGGCGAGCAATATCAGATAGCAGACATAGCCTGCGCCGATGAAACGGCCGAAGAGCCTGAGAATTTCGTCAGAAGCAGTGGCTGTTTTGTCGAAAGCAACTTTGTCGATCAGAGTTCGTCGATCGTCACTATCTGATCTTGTATCGCTCGCACGAGTAGTTCGCATTTCGTCGGTGCGTTCCTTCCAACGTCGGCATACTTCTCGCGAATCCGGGACAGGTGGGTTCCCACCGTTCCCACGCTTATGTAGAGGTTTTGAGCGACGCGTGACTTCGAATCACTCAGTAGCCATTCCCTGAGAACCTCGACTTCGCGCTCCGAAAGGTGCGGTCCGACAGGCTCTTGTGTCATGCAGTTTTCCACAGTGACGGTCATGAGTTTCGTCTTTCTTTCGTCTAGCGGAATGACAGACTCCCCGACAGTGCCGTCTTCTTACCAGGTGAATGTAAGTCGAAGTTGGCCATTTTTCCCAGACATCAATTCCTCTGCCCATATTTCCAGGGGCAGCCTTAGCGAAAGCAATCGTTACCGAACTTTTTCATTACTGAAGGTCATTGTTAGTCAAGGTCAGATTTCTACCGAGATTTCTGCGTTCCGGAATCGGTAGCACCCCGTCCTCGACCGCGCGTTTGTACAGATCTGTCTTTGTGGGGGCCGGCCGTCCGGCAGCCGCATATTTCTGCCTGATGCGTTGGAGGTAATCGTTGACCGTCTGCGGCGCCAAACCGGTGAGTCGCGCAACCCGATCTGCCTTCTCCCCGGATGCGTAAAGTTCGAGGACCTCGAGTTGTCGAGGGCTCAGACCCACCTCGTCGAGACCTGGATCCCCGTCGATTGCGGCAGCCCACTCTGTCGTCACAACCTGCCTTCCCGACGCGGCGGCGCGTATTGCATCAATCACGACGGCAGTCGGTTCGGACTTGCGCACGACGCCCAGTACGCCGGCACGGGCGGCCGAGCGAACGAGGAACGGGTTTTCCGCCCCGGTGAAGATCAATGTCTCGAGCCCCGCGGCCCGCAGTTCCTCGACGTTGCTCTTGGGCGATGAACCGTCGGCCAGTCGGAGGTCGAGAATTGCCAGATCCAAGCTGACGTTCTGAGCGAGCATCTCGGACACAGTGGTCGCGATGCACACCAACTCGATATCTGGCTCGTCCTTCAGCATCACGGACAAGCCGATAGCCACCGACTCGTGGTCTTCCACCAGTCCGACACGGCGGTGTGGAAATGCAGTTTGCTCTGGCATAGCGATTGTTTCCCTCCGCTCGATGCGAGGACGTTATCAGGGCGAGCTGACTGATCGGTATGTTACGTATCAAGATTTGAAGTCAGCCTGGACTGTTTTACGTTTCGGCTCTACAGTTGTCTTGTGACCGAGACCACTTCCGATGCGAAAGTAAGCCGTACGCAGGCCGAACGAACTGCCGCGATGCGTGGGCGCCTGCTCGACGCCGCTGTCGAATCGCTTGTCGAACTGGGCTACGCCCGGACCAGCACCCAGGAGATCGCCCGCCGCGCAGGGGTCTCGCGAGGTACGCAACTGCATCATTTTCCGACCAAGGAATCGCTGGTCGTTGCGGCCGTCGAGTATCTGGTCGACAAGCGACTGGAAGAAATCCTCACCGCTGAAGTGGATCGCGGCCGAGGTCTCGAGGTCCTGGCGGACGCGTTCTCCGGGCCACTGTTCTACGCCGCCCTCGAATTGTGGGTCGCGGCGCGAACCGATCCTGTTCTGCATGCGGCGACGGTGCCCCTCGAACGCAAGGTCAGTGAGGCACTCGAGTTCGGTAGCGCCGAGTTGTTCGGCGATCGATTCGATTCCGAGTCGGTCGAACTCACTATCGAACTCGTCCGCGGTCTTGCAGTCTCAGCCCTTTTCCGTACACCCGAAGCCGACGACGCGCTCAGAGCGCGACTGTTGCCGGCCTGGCAATCCCGAGTGGAGAAGAAGTGAAGCTTCCCGAACATGTCGAAACATTGATCGTCGGTGCCGGATTCGCCGGTATGGGCTTGGCGGCCAGAATGCTTCGTGACAACCGAACGGCGGACGTCGTGTTGATCGAGCGCGGAGCTGATATCGGTGGCACCTGGCGAGACAACACCTACCCAGGTTGTGCCTGTGACGTGCCGACGGCGCTGTACTCGTATTCTTTTGCGCCGAGCGCTGATTGGAGTCATACCTTTGCTCGTCAGCCCGAGATCTACGACTATCTGAAGAAAGTGGCCGCAGACACCGGCATCGGGGATCGCGTAATCCTGAACTGCGAACTCGAAGCCGCTGTGTGGGACGAGGATGCGGCGCTGTGGCGTGTCCGGACATCCCTGGGGTCGTTGACAGCCAAAGCGCTGGTCGCTGCGACCGGGGCGTTGTCGACACCCAAGATCCCGGATTTTCCCGGTCTCGACCAATTCTCCGGTACCACTTTCCATTCGGCGACGTGGAACCACGAACACGAACTGCGTGGTGAGCGCGTAGCCGTGATCGGAACGGGAGCGTCGGCGGTTCAGTTCGTTCCCGAAATTGCCGACCCTGCTGCCCATGTCACCGTGTTCCAGAGAACTCCGGCCTGGGTGATTCCGCGAATGGATCGCACCCTGCCTGCGGCGCAGAAGGCCGTCTACTCGCGGATTCCCGCTACGCAGAAAGTTGTTCGCGGAGCGGTTTACGGTTTTCGCGAGTTGCTCGGTGCCGCGATGTCACATGCGACGTGGGTCCTGCCGGCCTTCGAGGCGGCCGCGCGCCTCCATCTGCGCAGACAGGTGAAAGATCCGGAGTTGCGCCGGAAACTGACTCCCGATTTCACGATCGGTTGCAAGCGCATGCTTCTGTCCAACGACTGGTTGCGCACCCTCGACCGCGCGGACGTGAGCCTGGTCGACAGCGGGCTCGTCTCGGTCACCGAGGGCGGGGTGGTCGACGGGCACGGAGTCGAGCACAAGGTCGACACCATCATCTTCGCCACGGGGTTCACGCCGACGGAACCGCCTGTGGCGCATCTGATCACCGGAAAACGTGGCGAAACGCTGGCCGCGCATTGGAACGGTAGCCCCAATGCCTACAAGGGCACTGCGGTCAGCGGGTTCCCGAATCTGTTCCTCATGTACGGTCCGAACACCAACCTCGGACACAGTTCGATCGTGTACATGCTCGAGTCCCAGGCCGAGTACGTCAACGACGCGTTGAACACCATGAAACGTGAGCGACTGGACGCTCTTGATGTCAACGAGTCGGTACAGGTGCACTACAACAAGGGAATTCAGCACGAGTTGCAGCACACGGTGTGGAACAAGGGCGGATGCTCGAGTTGGTACATCGATCCGGAGGGGCGCAACTCGGTGCAGTGGCCGACGTTCACATTCAAATTCCGTTCGCTGCTGGAGCATTTCGATCGTGAGAACTACTCCGCTCGCAAGATCGAAAGCGTCCAGGCATGACCACGACGCACTACGACGTGGTGGTAATCGGATCGGGATTCGGTGGCAGTGTCGCCGCTCTTCGCCTGACGGAGAAGGGCTACCGTGTCGGGGTGCTCGAAGCCGGTCGACGGTTTGCCGACGACGAGTTGCCCGAAACCAGTTGGCGGATGCGAAAGTACCTGTGGGCGCCGTGGATCGGATGTTATGGGGTTCAGCGTATCCACCTTCTTCCGGACGTACTCGTGATGGCGGGAGCCGGCGTCGGGGGCGGATCGTTGAACTACGCCAACACGTTGTATCAGCCACCCAAGCGGTTCTTCGAAGACCGTCAGTGGGCGCACATCACGGACTGGCACGACGAACTGGCGCCGTACTACGACCAGGCCAAACGGATGTTGGGTGTTCGCACCAATCCGTCCTTCACTCCGGCCGATGCGGTGATGAAAGACGTAGCCGAAGAGATGGGCGTGGGGGAGACCTTCACGTCCACCCCCGTCGGTGTTTTCTTCGGGGAGGCAGGAGTTTCCGTGCCGGACCCGTTCTTCGGCGGAAAAGGGCCCGAACGCACCGGTTGCACCGAATGCGGGGGATGCATGACCGGGTGCCGAGTCGGGGCGAAGAACACGCTGGTCAAGAACTACCTCCATCTCGCCGAGCAAGCGGGCGCCAGGGTTCATCCGCTCACGACCGTCACCGAACTTCGGCCGAGCGCAAGCGGTGGTTATCACCTGCTCGCGAGGCGAACGGACGGCGTCCGCCGGCGAGAAGTTCGGTTCACCGCCGATCAGGTGGTGGTAGCCGCCGGAACGTACGGAACGGCGAGACTGCTGCTCGGTATGAAGGAATCCGGTGCCCTGCCTGACCTGTCGGACACTCTGGGCACCGTTGTACGTACCAATTCCGAAGCCGTACTGGCCGCAACGTCGAAGTCGCGTCGACGGAACTTCACGCAGGGCGTAGCGATCACATCGTCCTTTCACCCGGATGATCACACGCACATCGAGCCGGTGCGATACGGCAAGGGCAGCAATGCAATAGGACTTCTGCAGACCGTCCTGAGTGACGGCGGTGGGCGAACTCCCCGGGTGCTGAAGACTCTGGCGGTCGCGGCACGGCACCCAGGTGCGTTCTTCCGGTCCTTGTCGGTACGGAACTGGTCCGAGCGAACCGTCATCGCGCTGGTGATGCAGACCGACGACAACTCCCTCGAGCTTTCCAAGAACACCAAACGATTCGGGCGTTCCCTCACCAGTAGGCCGGGACCGGGTGATCCGCCTCCCCAGTGGATTCCGCAGGGCCATACAGCTATTCGCAAGGTCGCCGAGAAGATCGACGGTGACCCGGGCGGCTCCATCGCCGAGATCGTGAATATCCCGATGACGGCGCACTTTCTGGGTGGCTGCGCAATCGGTGACAGCGCGGCGAGTGGCGTCGTGGATCCGTATCTCCGTGCTTACGGACATGCCGGCCTGCACGTCATGGACGGTTCGGTGGTGAGCGCGAATCTCGGCGTGAATCCTTCCCTGACCATCACTGCGCAGGCGGAACGAGCGTGCGCGATGTGGCCGAACAGAGGTGCCGCAGACGCCCGCCCGAAGACCGGCGAACCATACGTACGTATCGATCCGACGTTGCCGTCCAACCCGGTGGTGCCGACGCATGCACCAGGTGCTTTGCGGCTTCCCCTGACCGTTCGAGCTGAGAAGGTGTCCGATGTGGAGCGTGCCTGAATCGACAAGTGACCGCGTCGACTGGCCGGTGAGCGATCCGCCGCCGTGGCCCGCTTCCGTTCGCGCAACACTGTGGTGGCACCGCAGTACGCCGGCGGCGCGGGAACTCGGGCCAGACGGTCGAACGATTCCGGTGACGGTAGCAATGATGGTGGACTACCTCGATTCGCCGGTCGGCCCGTATCGCGAGATCCTCGCCAGTCCGGTCTTGCATGCGCCAGGGAAACGGATCGGGCCTATGCCGCGGATGGCGGTCCCTTTCATCGCGGTGGATTCGGAACCGTCGGTGCACGGCGGACGGTTCCACTGGCAACTACCCAAGGTCCTGGCCGAGTTCGACGGAGACGTGCAGCAGAAATTCATTGCAACCGGCGACGGATGGCGGGTGCGTTCGGACACGCGGATGCTCGGGCCGCGTCTGCCGATTGTCGGGGCGTTGGGATTTGCGCAGCCGGAATCCGGTGGAGGTCTGGCGATCGCGTCGGCCAGGCTGACGGGGTCGTTCCGATATGCGCGCGTGAGCGTCGAGGCAGAGGGGCCGACACTGCCGAACTGGTTGGCATCGGGCACTCATCACGGCGTCGTGATTCTGGGCGGAAAAATGACTACGGGAGCAGCCAAGCACCGATAGCAGGGGGTTGACCTGCGAAAGAACGAGCAAGGCCGCCCTCAGTGATTGGGCGGCCTTGCTCGTGTTGTGTAAAAAGTTAGGTGTCGACGTCCCACAGGCGCCTCTCGGCGGGTGGTCGCTCGCAGCGACAAAAGGGGTGGGGCCCGGGGCTTGTTCGGACGCCGACAGGGTGTTCAACGGTGGTCGCCCCGCATTTGTTCCCGTCCCGGGTATGTGACGCCGGTCTCGATTCAACTTAGGCAATCCTTTTCTTGACTAATTCCAGAAAAGCGGCATACTGGGAAACATGCGAGACGGAGAGCATGACTTCGACCCCCGAGCGCAACTTCGCGCCGTCGGGTTGAGGATCACTGCTCCGCGCCTCGCCGTGCTGGATGCGGTTACAGCCCAACCGCATTCAGACGCCGATTCTGTTGCAGCACTCGTGCGGCAGCAGCTCGGATCGGTATCCACACAGGCCGTTTACGACGTGCTCAAGGCATGCGTGAACGCAGGTTTGCTGCGACGCATCGAGCCGGCGGGTTCACCCGCACGGTTCGAGACGAGAACTGGTGACAACCACCATCACCTCGTCTGTCGCGGCTGCGGCAAGGTCGTCGACGTCGATTGTGTTGTCGGCCAAGCTCCCTGCCTCGAACCTTCCGATAATCACGGCTTCGAAATCGACGAAGCCGAGGTCGTGTTCTGGGGCCGTTGCGAAGATTGCCTGAAGAATTCTGCCGAATCCGACACCGCGTCGGACACGGTCTCGCAGAATCGAATTGATGCGTCCAGAACCTCCGAGCCAGCCCCTTCGCATGCAGCCCATGCGTTCGGCTCGGATGCAGCCCCGCTCCTCTGACGCCCAGCCCACAACGCTAGGAGGCTTCGCCATGACCAAGCCCACCACCAACAATTTCGGTATCGCGGTCGCAAGTGATGACGAATCGCTGACCGCGGGTATTCAGGGGCCGGTGCTCCTTCACGACCACTACCTGATCGAGAAGCTCGCGCAGTTCAACCGCGAGCGTGTCCCGGAGCGCATCGTCCACGCCAAGGGCGGCGGCGCTTTCGGTGAACTCGTCATCACACACGACGTCAGCAAGTACACCAAGGCCGCGTTCCTGCAGCCGGGTAAGAAGACCGAGTCGCTCGTCCGCTTCTCCACCGTCGCCGGTGAGCAGGGCAGCCCGGACACCTGGCGCGATCCGCGCGGTTTCGCGATGAAGTTCTACACCGAAGAGGGAAACTACGACCTCGTCGGCAACAACACCCCGGTGTTCTTCATCAAGGACGCCATCAAGTTCCCCGACTTCATCCGTTCGCAGAAGCGACTGCCAGGCTCCGGTCTTCGTGACCACGACATGCAGTGGGACTTCTGGACTCTGCGTCCCGAAACGGCTCACCAGGTGACCTGGTTGATGGGTGACCGCGGTATCCCGAAGACCTGGCGCAACATGGACGGCTTCGGATCGCACACCTATCAGTGGGTCAACGCTGCGGGCGAACGCTTCTGGGTGAAGTACCACTTCAAGACCGATCAGGGCATCGAGTTCCTGACGCAGGCAGAAGCAGACAGCCTCGCCGGTAGCGATCCCGACTACCACCGCGCGGATCTGTACAACGCCATCGAAGCCGGTAATTTCCCGAGCTGGACCCTCAAGGTTCAGATCATGCCGGTCGACGAGGCCGAAGGCTACCGCTTCAACCCGTTCGACCTCACCAAGGTCTGGTCCCAGAAGGACTACCCGCTGATCGAGGTCGGTAAGTGGACGCTGAACCGTAACCCGGAGAACTTCTTCGCGCAGATCGAGCAGGCATCCTTCGAGCCGTCGAACGTGGTGCCCGGCATCGGATTCAGCCCGGACAAGATGCTTCTGGGTCGCGTCTTCTCCTACGCCGACGCACATCGTTACCGCATCGGCACCAACTACGCCGACCTGCCGGTCAACGCCCCGAAGAACGAGGTGAACTCCTACTCCAAGGAGGGCGCCATGCGTTACAGCTTCAATTCCCCGTCGACGCCGGTGTATGCACCCAACTCGTACGGCGGACCTCACGCCGATCCGTCTGTTGCCGGTGACGAAGGCCTGTGGTCGTTCGACGGCAAGGCAGTGCGCGCCGGATACATCGAGCACGCCGAGGACGGCGACTTCACGCAGGCCGGAACGCTGGTCCGTGAAGTTCTCGACGACGCAGCTCGTGAGCGCCTGGTGAGCAACATCGTCGGCCACGCCCTTGCCGGCGTCAGCGAAGAAGTTCTACTGCGTGTCTTCGAGTACTGGAAGAACGTCGACGCAGATTTGGGTAAGCGCGTCGAAGAAGGTGTACGCGCAGGTCAGTGACCCGCTGACATGAGCATCGCCTAGGTTTACCGAATGCGGACCGCTGCAAGGGAAATCACTTCCCGGCAGCGGTCCGTTTTTGTCTGCCCAACTACAGCAGTGCGAACCAGTAGACGAAGCATGCCAGAAGGAACACAACCACTGACTCCATGACGACACCCCTGTTCGACGTGCACTTCTGCTGTCCGCACTCTCCATGATCCGCTTCTCGAGCGGAGAATGCTCGGGGCACAAGTTTCGCGAACCGAGGTGTTGGGCAGTCAATTCCCATGGCAACAGGTGCAGTTCTCTTCGACATCGACGGAACGCTCGTCGATTCCAACTATCTGCATGTAGAAGCGTGGTCGCGAGCCTTCTTCGAGGTGGGTCGCCCGGTTGACGCGTGGCGGGTGCACCGCTGCATCGGCATGGACGGAGACCAACTACTGGAGACGTTGCTCGGCGAAGACATCGACGGGTGCGGGCCACGGGCCAAGGAACTTCACACCAAGTACTACCGGCAGTCGGCTGACCGTCTCCGAGTACTGCCGGGAGCGCGAGAGTTGATCCGCCGAGTTCACTCGCTCGGACTGCACGTCGTGCTCGCTACCTCGGCGCCCGACGACGAACTGGAGTTGTTGCGCCAGACGCTCGACGTCGACGAAATGATCTACGCCGCGACCTCTTCGGAATCCGTCGACGAGGCCAAGCCTGATCCGGACCTGATCGAAATCGCGCTCGCGAAGGCAGGTGTCGACGCGGGCGATGCGGTCATGGTCGGAGACGCCGTCTGGGACATGAAGGCGGCGACATCGGCAGGCGTTGTGGCTGTCGGAGTGCGCAGCGGCGGCATGTCGACCGACGAACTCGACGGCGCGGGTGCGGCGGAGGTGTACGACGACGCCCGCGACCTTCTCGACCACCTCGACGGCAGTGTGATTTCCGAACTCGTTTCAGGCCAAGATACCGGGAGTTGATCAGTGATGGCACGATTCGGCTATACCTTGATGACCGAACAGGCCGGCCCGAAAGAACTGGTCCGCCATGCAGTTCGGGCCGAAGAAGTCGGCTTCGACTTCGAAGTGATGAGTGATCATTACTCGCCGTGGCTGACCGAGCAGGGGCATGCGCCTTACGCCTGGTCGGTGCTGGGAGCAGTTGCCCATGCCACCGAGCGAGTCGGGTTGATGACGTATGTGACTTGTCCGACCGTCAGGTACCACCCTGCCGTGGTCGCGCAGAAAGCCGCGACGATCCAGATCCTCGCGGACGGGCGCTTCACACTGGGATTGGGAAGTGGCGAGAGCCTGAACGAGCATGTGGTCGGTGAGGGGTGGCCGTCCGTCGACACCCGGCACGACATGCTGCAGGAAGCAGTGAGCATTATTCGTGCACTGCTTGCCGGAGATCTGGTGAGCTGGAAGGGGGAGTACTTCGACGTTCAGTCCGCGCGGATCTGGGATCTCCCGGAGAACCCGGTTCCCCTGGCGCTGGCCATGTCCGGCGACAAGTCCGTCGAGCGTTTCGGTCCGATGGCCGATGACCTGATTGCCGTGCAACCGGATTCGGATCTGGTGCACCAGTGGAAGCATGTTCACGGACGGGCGTACGGGTTGGCGCCAGCAGGCCGGACCATCGGTCAGATTCCGATCTCGTGGGATCCTGATCGCGACACGGCCATCGCTCGCGCTCATCAGCAGTTCCGGTGGTTCGGTGGAGGGTGGTCTGTGAACTCCGAACTACCCACACCGGCGAGTTTCGCAGGTGCGACTCAGTTCGTGCGCAAAGAGGATGTGGCGGAAAGTATTCCGTGTGGTCCTGATCTCGATGTCATCGTGGAGGTAGTCAAGGCGTACACCGATGCCGGGTTCACCGATGTGGCGCTGGTACAGATCGGTGGAGATACCCAAGACCGATTCTTCGACGAGGCAGCCAAGCCACTGCTCGAGGCTCTGCACGTCGAATTGGGTTGATCGAGAAAATCAATCGAGTTCCGCCGAGGGGGCTCGCGTCGAGTCGCGCGCTACCGCCGTGCAGCCGCGCCTGCTGCGCGACGAGGGCCAACCCCAAACCGCTTCCGGCGTCGCCGGCGCCGGTACCACGAACAAATCGTTCGAACATCGCTTCGCGTTCCGACGGCGCGATCACGGTGCCGTTGTCGTCGACGTATACCGTCGCCGAACCGGCGGCAGCCCCTGATCGGACGGTGATCTCGACTTCGTCGGCATTGCCGTGCCGAACGGAGTTGGTGACGGCGTTGGTCAACACCAGACGGATGCCCGCGGGAAAGGCCTGAACCGAAAGTTCTTCCGGTGCTTTCAAACGAACGTCGACCTGAGGGTGCAGACGGCCTGCGTCAACGACGGCACGATCGGCAACCTCCACGAGATCGACGTCGGCACAATCCTCCGGATCGGCCACTTCACCCAGGGCGAGCGTCTCGAGATCGGTCAGGGTGCGCTCGATCTGGCGCTGCGCCTCCAACAACTCGCTGGACAGTTCGCGGCGTTGGCTTTCCGTGAGATCCAGTGTTGCGAGAACTTCGAGATCGGTACGCATCGACGTGAGAGGTGTGCGTAGTTCGTGGGCGGAGACGCGAGCGAAATCGCGTGCCGACGCCAACGCCTCTTCGGTGCGGCTTCTATCGGTTTCGATGCGACTGAGCATGCTGTGGATTGCCTCCGACAGTTCTTCGGCTTCGCGCGTTCCACGAACCGACGGTGCCCGGCGCGAGAGTCCTTCGACGTCGAGGTTGTTGCCGATCGAACTGGTGGTCTCGGTCAATTGCTGTAGAGGCCGGACGGCGCGGCCTGTGAGGAACCAGCCGAGCCCGGCCGCGGCAAGGATGGCGACCACTGCCGCAGCGGCCACTTGGAACTGCTGCTCACGGATTGCCTGGGTCAGTGGGTCTTCGGGGATGCTGACGGCCAGTGCAGCGCCGCTGTCGCCGGGCACGAGAACATCCCGACTGCGAACATCGGTGGTAGCCAAGGCGCTGACGGTCGTGGCGTTGAATCCAGGGCTGACCACGAATGGTTCTGTTGTTGCAGTTGGTGTTTCGATGAACAGGGGGCTCGGCGCACTAGCTGCGACGCCCAGGGTGACGGAATCGAGAGTGCGTTCGAGTTGTTCGGATCCGTTGACGCGCAAGAAGACCGCGAACGCAATTCCGATCGCGGCAATCACGATTCCGGCGGCCAGGCCCGAGGCGATGGCTACCCGGGTCTGAAGTGACAGCGGCCGCTTCATCGTTCGGCCCTCAGGACGAAGCCCACTCCGCGCACCGTGTGGATCACGCGGGGAGTCCCGTCGACTTCGAGTTTCTTGCGTAGGTAGGTGACGAAGACGTCGACGACATTGGTGTCGGCAGCGAAGTCGTAACCCCAGACGAGTCGCAGGAGTTGTGCGCGACTGAGTACGACACCGGCATGCTCGGCGAGTACCGACAACAGGTCGAATTCTCTTTTGGTGAGCTCGATTCGCCTACCGTCGATGTGTGCTCGATGGCCACGGAGATCGACCGTCAGCGGTCCCACCGTGATCGGATGGTCGACCGACGGAGTGGCTCGCGTCGTGCGTCGTAGCAATGCGCGCAGTCTGG
The DNA here is from genome assembly GCF_036669995.1 of Rhodococcus sp. DN22. NCBI lineage: Bacteria > Bacillati > Actinomycetota > Actinomycetes > Mycobacteriales > Nocardiaceae > Rhodococcus > Rhodococcus sp. DN22. Next base: position 520,260 of record NZ_CP133326.1, read on the forward strand.
CGACGAGCTCGGCCAATTCGAAGGGCTTGGTGAGGTAGTCGTCGGCGCCCGCCTCCAGCCCCGCGATGCGGTCACCCACGGAACTTCGGGCGCTGAGTACGCAGATCGGAACCTCGTTGCCGATCGCGCGCAGGGCGGTTACCACTCCGACGCCGTCGAGGCCGGGCATGTTGACGTCGAGAACGAGTGCGGCCGGGCACTGCTTGTTCACCGATGACAAGGCCGATCGTCCGTCGACGGCAGTTGCCGTGTCGAAGCCCGACAATCGGAGTCCACGTTCGAGCGAATTCAGAACCTTCGCGTCGTCGTCAACGATCAGGATGCGCTCGCGTGTACTCACTCCAGCCATGGTGCCATTGGATTGCGACCTGGGGCCTCGCTCGGAGCGAGGGCCGCCGCATTCTCATCAACTCCTAAGAAACCGACAACAGATCTGCAGTGTTGGCTTCATAACCTCGGGTTTCTCGGATGCGACCGCGCCGAGAATTCGAGAATGTTCGATCAAGGAGAACAACGATGACGCGATTGAAAGTGAACGGCAAGCGGGCCAGCCGGACCGGTGTGGTGGTGGCGTCGGTGGCGGTCCTCGGTATGGCCGTGGCGCCGGGAATCGCCTGGGCTTCCAACCCGATTTCCGACGGGTCGCCGGTGGCGGTGCGATCGATCGCGACCGCTCCGTCAGAGGCAGGTGTGGCTCCGGAAGTAGCGTGTGGTGCCGCGACGCCGATTTCCGACGAGGAGCTGCAGAAGCTCATCGACGAGGGCAAGGTTGTGCGCGCCGAGGAGGCGGGCACAGCCGCAATCACGATCGAAGTCCCTGGCGACGCCGCGACATTCATTGCGCGTGAAGGGGTGCCGGCGTTGCCGACCGTCGAATGGGCTCCGGCGATCGAGGGTGTTCCGGCAGAGGTGCTCAACATGGCAGGCGTCGCTCCGCTGGAGGAAGGTGTTGCCCTGTCATGCGCGGTTGCTGCGGGCTGACGTGCGAAAAAAGCTCCGCATGAACCGGTTTGACCTGGAACGGTACGGCCGTACTCAACCGGGTCCGGAGGTTGGTCAACCCTGTCGGTAGCACTTGCTACGTTCGGGGCGGTCTCGGCGAGCATGCCGAGACCGTCGCCGACGGCGTCATGTGTGTGGTGTCTTGCAGAGGGTGCGGTACGGCCTGATGCGGGGCGCGTTTCGAAAGGTGTTGTGTTTCATGGTCATGGGCCCCACCCACGCGATGTCCGGTGCTGCTGTGGGGTTGGTGGTTGCAGAGTTGTTGCCTCTCGATTGGGGAGGGCCCACATCCACCGCTGAAACCTTGACCTTTGCCGGTGTGTGCGCGGGAGCCGCCTTGCTTCCCGACCTCGATACCGGTCAGTCGACGGTTTCCCGATCATTCGGTCCGCTCAGCAAAGCGCTGGCCAAAGGTATCGACGCAATTTCGGTGACCTTCTACCGCATCACCAAAGGCAAGAAGGACGGCAAGCGTCGTGGTGGGCATCGGACGCTCACGCACACCGCGCTGTTTGCCGCCGGTCTTGGGGCCGGGGTCTCGGCGCTGGTTGTTCAGTTCGGGAAGCCCGCCATCATCATCACGCTGTTCTTCTGCCTCGGGCTGGCGATCCGAGGATTGGCGGGTGAATTGGCCAAGGAGAAGGGGTGGCTCGCCGTCTCCGCCGTTGCGTTGGTGCTCTCGGCCCTCACCTGGCAGTGGTATCCGAGTGAGGCCGGATCCACCGGGCTAGGTGTTGCAGTGGCACTGGGCTGCGCCACACACTGTCTCGGCGATGCGATCACCAAGGAAGGGGTGCCGTTTCTCGCGCCCCTGATTCCGCTCGGCGGCAAGCGGTGGTGGGAACAACGGCTGCCGTCATTTCTGTCCATCCGCGCAGGTGGGAACCTCGAGAAGATTCTGATCGGGCCGGCGCTGACGGTCCTGACTGCCTGGTTGATCATCAGTGCTTTCGACGGCGCCCCGGAAGCGATCTACGCCGTCTTCGCTCCGATGGTGCAGTGAGCATCTAAATCTTTTATTACGGAACCACTGGCATCGTAATCATATTTGTTCTACGTTCGTCCCTGACATGAACCGAGTCGGCTGACGGAGTGAGCAGTGGTGCATCAAGCAGAGCGCAAGGCGGAGCACAGCTCGAGAGAAAACGGTGTGAGCCGGCGCGGATTTCTCGCAGCGAGTGTCGGCGCAGCTGCTCTCGCGGGTATTTCCTGGGCACCGGCGGGAGCTGTTCCCTGGGGCTCGGCATCGACCATCGCGCCACCGCCCGGATTTCCGTCGGACATTCCGTTGTCACAGCAGGCATACGCGAACTGGTCGCGAGAAATCATGCTCGAGAGTGTGTGGACGGCGACGGCGCGTCACAGCGACGACGTCGTCACCCTCGCCAACTGGGCGTTCGACAACGGGTACACAGTGCGTGCGAAGGGAACGATGCACGGGTGGAGTCCGTTGACGGTGGTGCCCGGCGCGCCTTCGGATCGAGTTCTGCTGGTCGATACGATGGCGAACTTGAATTCGGTTGTGGTGCAGCACGGCACGCCCGCAACAGTCACGGCGGGCGCCGGCGCCAGTATCGAAGCGATTCTGACAGCGCTCGAGCGCGAGGGGCTCGGGTGGGCCAATTCTCCGGCGATCGGTGAGCTGTCCATCGCCGGGGCACTGGCGATCGGCGCTCACGGGGCAACGTATCCGGCGGTGGGGGAGACGATTACCCCTGGCCAGTCGTACGGGTCGCTGAGCAACCTGATCACCGAGATCACGGTGGTGGCGTGGGACGAAGGCAGCAATCGCTACGGGCTGAAGACTTTTCACCGATCAGATGACGAGATCACGGCTTTCCTGACTCACCTGGGCCGAACCTTCGTCACCTCCGTGACGCTGCAAGCCGGGGAGAATTATCGGCTGCGGTGCCGGAGTTTCACCGACATTCCGTGGCAAGAACTCTTTGCTGCTCCCGGTTCGCCAGGGCGTACCTACGAGAGTTTTGTCGAGAAATCCGGACGGGTGGAGGCGATCTGGTTCCCGTTCACGCAAACACCGTGGCTCAAGGTCTGGACGCCGACCCCGGTCAAACCACCGGAGTCCCGAGAGGTGAGCGGGCCGTACAACTACTTCTTCTCCGACGCGATTCCCGAAGAAGTCACCACCCCGTTGGGGATGGTGGCGCAGGGCCTTCAAGCTGCGACACCGCTGTTCGGCGCCTCTCAGTTCGGAGCTGTAGCAGCAGGATTGGCGCTGACCGACACCGACGATCTGTGGGGCTGGTCAAAAGATGTTCTGTTCTACCTGCGGCACACGACGTTGCGCGTAGTAGCGGGCGGCGGCGCGGTGATCACCAAGCGGTCCAACATCGGCCGAGTCGTCCACGAGATGACGAGTTGGTTGAACGAGCGAATGACGCACTACGCGTCGCTGGGGCAGTATCCCGTCAACATGCCGTTCGAAGTGCGTCTCTGTGGTGTCGATGACAGTGGCGAAGTCCTTGTCGACAGCGCCGGCGTGCCGGATCTGTCAGCGGTGCGGCCCCGGGCGGATCGTCAGGACTGGGATACGGCGATCTGGATGAACGTGGTCTCGATTCCCGGCACCGCGGGATTGCCCGCGTTCCTTCGCGAGATGGAACGGTGGATGGTCGCGAACTACTCCGGCGATTACGCGACTTTCCGTCCGGAGTGGTCCAAGGGATGGGCATTCACCGATCAAGCTGCGTACCAGGACGACGAATTCCTCACCAGCACAGTGCCTGCCACCTTCCGTGCCGGTGGCGACGGGAACTGGGACTTCGCTCTCGCCACTCTGGACGAACACGACCCGCACCGCGTATTCAGCAATACGTTCCTCGACCGCGTCTTGCCACCCAGCTGAATCTCCTACTGCGGTAGTGGTTTGCGCCAACATACGTCGGAGATGCGGATGCGCTGATTGTTGTCACCGTTCCAGTCGACGCTCAGTCCCTGGGCTCGGAGTGCGTCGGCTACCTGGCGCCCGACGGTCTGATCGGTGTGCGCGATCATCTGTGCCTTGGCGGTTTCGTCGCCGCCGAACGCGGCGGAGACCAGCGCGGGATCGAGATCGTGGGCCGGACGAAACGCACTGTAGGACAAGTAGAGATCGGACGGCTCGTCGCCGAGACGCTCCGCATCTTGCATGTGGAAGAACGTGTACGCCCACTGAGCAAAGGGATACCCGTTCTCGTCCGGTTCGGACGACGTGCGTTCGTCGTCGATTTCGGTAGTGCCGCACTGCATGCAGCAGGTGAAGTTCATGCGGGCCACGATGCCGTTGCGCTCGAGTTCTGCGAAGGCGGCGGATACGCGCTCGAAGTCGCCGGGACCCGCCCACTGGGTCTGCTCCCCGAGCCTTCGGTCCCAGACCTCACGCACTACTGCGTCGATCTGTCTGCCGAGTTCATCGTTCTCGAAACCGCCCTCGACACAGTCTCGGGCGGCTTCGCAGATTGCGTCGAACGTCGCGAAACCGGGGACTACCAATTCGCGTGCTTGCTCACGGACGGCCACGATGTCGGCCGCGCTGAGCACCGTTGCAGGCTGACGTGACCGTGCTGACCGTGACGGTGCTGACCGTGACCAGGGCAATCGCATACCGGCACCGTACTGCACCGATCCGGCCGTCAGGCGTCGGCTGCTGCCTTTGTTTCCTCCTCGGTCGAAGGGGCAGGCTTGTTCGGGATGAGCGCGGTGGCGATCAGGCCGACCACGACAAATCCGGCCGCAAGGTATCCGCCGAGTGTGATCCCGTGAGTCATTGCAGACTGTGCAGCGTCGGCGACGAAAGCGGTGCTCGGTGACCCGGCCAGCGAGTCGATGGCGGCGCCCGCGCTGTCGGTGACAGCACGCGTCAACTGATCAGCCTGAGCTTGGTCGACACCGGACTCGGTGAGGTCGTTGTTCAGCGTGGAATTGAGAGTGCTGAAGAAGACCGTGGTGAGGACAGCGATGCCCAGTGCGGATCCGAGTTGGCGGAACGCACTCTGAATGCCGGAGCCTTGACCGGCGCTCTGCTCGGGAATCTCCTCGAGCACGACGTTGGTCACCTGCGCAGTCGCAAAACCGACACCGATGCCGTAGAAGAAGAGCACTGCGGCGATAGTCCACCAGGGGCTGTCTGTCGCCGCGATGAATCCGAGACCGGCGAGACCGAGCGCTTCGAGGGCCAAACCGATACGGACCAAGCCCAACGGCGAGACCTTCGACGCCATTCCGAAGCTCGCACCACTGGCGACGAAGCTGCCGATGGCAATGGGAACCAGCGCGAGCCCTGCCTGGAGTGCGCTGTACCCGAGCGTGAACTGAAGCCAGAGAGGAAGCACCGCAACGATTCCGAACTCACCGAGTCCGATGATCAGCGTCGCGATGTTGCCGTTGCGGAACGACGAGATGGAGAACAGTCGTACGTCCATCAGCGCCCGCGACGGATCGTCGCTGCGGGTGAGCATGGTTTGACGGTAGGCGAACGCACCGAGCGACAGAACGGCGAGAACCAACGCGACCAGAACCGGCGACGGTCCACTGGACCATGACAGGCCGAACAGATCGAAGGGTTCCTTCGTCGTCAGCCACCCATACGTACGTCCCTCGACGAGGCCGAAGGCGAGCAGGCCAAGGCCGGCGATGGACAGTGCCGCTCCGGTGGCGTCGATGCGTCCAGCGGTGCGGGGTGAGGGCGCGATGAACAGCACTGCGCCGATCAGAATGAGCGCAGCAAGCGGAATATTGATGCCGAATGCCCAACGCCATGAGGCATGTTCGGCAAGCCAGCCGCCGAGTAGTGGGCCGAGGGCGGAAGCAGCACCGATGGTGGAACCCCAGACTGCGAAGGCCTGGCCGCGGGCTTTGCCGGTGAACATCGCGTTCAGAAGCGACAGTGAGGTGGGCAGGATCATGGCCGCGCCGGCGCCCTGCAGGAATCGCGCCAGGATGAGCAGGCCGCCGTTCGGTGCCAGTCCGGCCAGCAGGCTCGTTGCGCCGAACACGACGACACCGGCGATGAAGATGCGACGGGCGCCGACCAGGTCCGCAACTCTGCCGACCAGTAGCAGGAGCGCCGCGAACACGATTGCGTAGGACTCTTGGATCCATTGAGCCTGAACGGAGTTGATCCCGAGATCTTCGATGATCGAGGGAACTATGACGTTGACGATGGTGGTGTCGACGACGATCAGTGCCACGCCGAGTGCGATGGCGATCAGGCCCAACCACTTGCGAGTGGTGGGTGAGATGTTCACGAATAAACCTCCATTGTGAAGTAACTTCACAGTGAAGGTATATTTGAGGCGGTAAGTTGTCAACGTGCGCGCTGGGCTCGACCGGCCGCCGTCTGGCACAGGAAAGGTGGGATCACGGGGTGGAAGCACCGCGCGACATCTCCGTGGAGCGGGAGCGGCTGATGGACGAATTCCGCGCGTACGGTGGGACGTTCACCGAATTCAGTCATCGATTCGCGTCGTGGCTCGGCCTGCATTCCACCGACGCGACTGCCTTGATGGAAATCACAGCTGCCGAGGAGAAGGGGGCGCCGCTCTCGCCCGCCCGCCTCGGAGAGCGGATCTCGCTGACGTCGGGCGCAACCACCGCGTTGCTCAACCGCCTGGAGAAGGCGGGACATATCGTCCGGACCCGTGAGAATGCAGACCGTCGCGTGGTCACGCTGCACAGCAGTGCGCATGTGCAGGACCTCGCGGACGAGTTCTTCGGTCCACTTGCCGTGCGACTCGACGCCATGATGGAGAAATACCCGCCCGAACTGCTCAGTCGATTCGAGGAATTTCTCGTCGACCTGCACTCGACGATGAACGAACACCTCGAGCAAGACAACCGCTGAACAAAAAAGCCGCCCGACTCCGGAGAGTCGGGCGGCTTTTTTGTGTCGGTGACGGCTACTTGCCGAGCTTGGCCTGCAGGTCGTCGAGAACCAGGCCTGCGCCTGTCGGGCCGAGGCCCAGGAACCAGGTCTCGTCACTCACCTCGGTGGCGCGGCCTTCCTTGACTGCGTCCATGCTTGCCCACAGCGGACCGGCGACAACGGTGGTCTGACCGGTGTCTGCGGGATTTCCGTAGCTGGAGTAGAAGATTCGGTCACCCTCTGCCTCGGTGATCGTTTCCGGGCTGACCTCGACGGCCAACTCGTTGATGTCCTGGATCGCCGGGCGTGGCAGGCCGACATCCTTCAAGATGACGCCGATGAACGACAGGTTGCCGTACAGGCGCAGCTTCCCGGACATGAAGCGAACCAGCGAGATGGTCGGCGAACCGTCGATCGACTCACGGACCTGATCCGCGTGCGCCTGGTAGTCGTTGAGAACCTGCTCGGCCTTGGTCTCCTCGCCGAGTGCGTCACCGGCAAGGAGGAAGTTCTCCTTCCACGGGAAGCCGGGGCGGATGCTGAAGACCGTCGGCGCGATTGCCGCGAGCTGCGGGTAAAGCTTGTCCTGGCGCAACTTGCTGCCGAGGATCAGATCTGGCTGCAGTGCGGTGATCGCCTCGAGGTTGAGGTTGTTGGTCGTGCCGACATCGGGGACGCCGACCAATTTGTCAGCCAGGTACGACGGCTGACCGGCGGCACTTTCCGGGCTGGCGATGCCGACCGGGGTGATCCCGAGCGAGAGGACCTCGTCGAGTTCGCCGCTGTCGAGGACGACGACACGGGTCGGCTTGGCCTCGAGGGTGGTCTCGCCCAGAGCATGGGTGATGGTGCGTGGGAACTCGCCGGGCGCAGCATCGCTGCCGAGCTTCGCGGTTTCCGTGTCGGCGGTGCTGAACAGCTTGCCGCCGGTTGCGACATCGGTGTTGCCGTTTGCGTTGCCGCCGGCGTCGGAAGAACCGCAGGCCGTAGCGGCAAAAACAGTCGCCAGGGCAACCATGGCGACCCGGACCGACGTGCGGCTCCGGAGAGTGGTGCGTGAATGCATTAGGCTACCCTACCTTCCGGCTATCGGGCTTGGTCAGAGAGGTATCCGCACCGTTGATATCAGGTGAGCAGCGCGTCAGGTCTCGCTCAGCGGGACCGCTACGCAATTCGGACTACAGGGTGCGACCAACGTGTTAGCTTCGCGAAAGACCTGTACTGGTAAGCGAAGACGCGTGTAGTGAGGATTTCGATGACCCTGAACATTGCCGATCTGTTCGAGGCCGTTGCCGATGCGATCCCCGATCGGGTTCCCTTGATTCTGGAAGATTCGCGGTTGAGCTACGCCGAACTCGAACTGCGATCGAACCGACTCGCACATCATCTGCAGTCCGTCGGCGTCGAGCCGGGGCAGCACGTCGGTATTCACATGCGTAACTGCGTCGAGTACGTCGAAGCGCTCCTGGCTTGCTTGAAGATCAGAGCGGTGCCGATCAACGTCAACTTCCGCTATACCGATGCAGAACTCCTGTACATCTACACCAACTCTCAAATGGTGGCATTACTCGTCGAAGAGGAATTCGCGCCGACGGCATTGGCCGTGGTTCCGCAGTGTCCGGAGATCTCCCACGTGCTGATCGTCGGCGACGACTATGAGAACGCCCTTGCCGCGCAGACTGATGCTCGCGACTTCGGCCCGCGAAGCAACGACGACCATTTCATCATCTACACCGGCGGTACAACCGGAATGCCCAAGGGCGTGGTGTGGCGGCACGAGGACTTCTTCTTCGCCGCGCTGTCCGGAGCGAACCTCAGCGGGCCGCCGCGTCGGAGCCTCGAAGAGGTTGTGGATGCGGCCGTGGCGAACACCAATCCAACTGTGCTGCTACTCATCCCGCCGCTCATGCATGGAGCCGCGATCTATTCACTGCTCACGGCTTTCCTCATGGGAGCGCCCCGAGTACTGACCCGCAGCTTCGATCCGATGGAAGTGTTGCGACTGGTCGAGGCCGAGAAGATCACCGGAATCACGGTCGTCGGCGATGCGATTGCTCGGCCGATCGCCGACGCCATCGCCGCAAGCGAAGGCCGCTACGACCTTTCGACTCTCAAGCTGATCGGGTCGGGTGGCGCATTGTTCTCCCCGAACCTGAAGGCAGAACTGACAACCCGATTACCGGGACTGGTGATCAAGGATGCCTTCGGTGCTTCGGAATCCGGCAACGACGGCGTCGTCGAATTCGGTGAGGACGGTTCAAAGCGAATTCGATCCAACCCCAACATGATTCTTGTCGACGACGAATTTCGTCGCATCGAACCAGGCTCGGGCACAACCGGGTTCATCGCCAGGGCCGGCCATGTCCCCGTGGCCTACTTCGACGACCCCGCCAAGACTGCTGCAACTTTTCCTGTCGTCGACGGGGTGCGGCTGGCGGTACTCGGGGACATGGGCACGATGGAAGCCGACGGAACCATCGTGCTGCTCGGGCGCGGTTCGATGTGCATCAACTCCGGCGGCGAGAAGGTCTACCCCGAAGAAGTGGAGCAGGCGCTCAAAACTCACCCGGCAGTTTTCGACGCCTTGGTAGCGGGCGCGCCCGACGCACGATTCGGTGAGAAGGTTGCCGCTGTCGTGCAGGTTCGGCCGGGGTTCGAAGATGTTGCGACGGAATCATTGTCGGAGCACTGCCGCACCCATGTCGCCGGGTACAAGATCCCCCGGTCGATCGTGCTGGTACCCAGCATCCTCCGCTCACCCAGTGGGAAGGCCGACTACCGTTGGGCTCGCGAAACCGTAGCGGGAGTGTGAATCACCTTCCGATACTTCGGACGACGCACCACTCGTTTCCCTCTGGATCCAGCAGCACCTGAAAGGTACCGGCCGGGTCCTGCTGGACAGTACCGACCCGAGTTGCGCCGAGGCGCTCGGCGGCCTCGGTTGCAGCGACGACGTCATCCACGCTGACGTCGATGTGTAGACGATTCTTCGTCAGCTTGGATTCCGGTACGCGCTGGAACGCGAGGCGGGTCCATCCGGGTGGGTCGACAAACGCCCATGCGGTGTTTCGCTCCACTGGTTGTCCGCCGAGGACGCCGGCCCAGAATTTCGCCAGTGCAATAGGAGACGAGCAGTCGACGACCACCTCATCAACCTGCCCGATCACCGTTTCACAGCTGTGCTGAATTCGGCTGTCACAGCTGTGCTGAACTCGGCTGTCACAACTGTGCTGAATTTGGCTGTCACAGCCACGGCTCGATCGGCTTCTTCACCCACATGATCTTCTCGTCCGGATGCTCACGCCGAGCTTCGGGACGGTCAGGGTTAGCGGCTGCCCACACAGCTTTCTCGTCGAGCAGTCCGGCCGCGATGGTCCAGGTCTCCCGCGTGCTCGGCGGATTGGCGCCGGCCGCACGTGCGAGTTTGCGCAGCCGATCGTCGGGCATCTCGAGCAACTCTGCGCTACTGATATCGCGATCCCAGGCGAACTTGGCCAGGCCGACGGCTTTCTCGCGTCGGCTACGGCTCGCCATGTCGTTGTGCGCAAAGTCTGGTTGGGATGCCACGGCTTCACCTTATCGTCAACGCAATCGAGGCCCTCCCGCGTGAGCGGAAGGGCCTCGATTACTGTTCTTCACTGTCGGGGTGGCGGGATTTGAACCCACGACCTCTTCGTCCCGAACGAAGCGCGCTACCAAGCTGCGCCACACCCCGTGTCGAACCTCGGTTAGCTTACATTACCGAGTCGACTGACATTAAATCCGCAGGTCAGTTGCGTAGAACCGACGCTGGAGACTCCGCGGAACTGTGTGCGGAGACGTGCTCCGGTTCGCGCCTGGTGGCCGGAACCAGAGTCAACAGAGTTGCCTCGGGGCGGCAGCAGAAGCGCGCCGGCGCCCACGGCGAAGTGCCGATGCCCGCGGAGACGTGCAGCTGGGTGTGCGCGCCCCACTTCGACGGCCCCTTGACCCGGGATCGATCGATCTGGCAGTTGGTGACCAACGCGCCGTAGAACGGAAGGCACAGCTGACCACCGTGCGTGTGGCCGGCGAGCACAAGGTCGTAACCGTCGTCGGCGAACCGATCGAGAACTCGAGGTTCGGGCGAGTGCGTCAGACCGAGCTTGAGCTGGGCGACGGGATTGGGTGTTCCGGCGACGGTGTCGTAGCGATCACGCTTCAGGTGCGGATCGTCGACGCCGGCGGCTGCGATGCGAATACCGGCCACTTCGAGTTCGCGGCGCACGTGGGTCATGTCCAGCCATCCACGTTCGGTGAACGCGGCCCGCAGATCGCCCCAGGGGAGGGGATCCCCGGTGATGCGCTTGTCCTTGTTGAAGATGTAGCTCAGTGGGTTCTTCGGTTTCGGAGCGAAGTAGTCGTTGCTGCCGAAGACGAACAGACCCGGCCGAGCCAACAGATCACCGAGCGCCTGGACCACTGCCGGGACGCTGCGCTGATGCGACAAGTTGTCGCCGGTGTTGACCACGAGGTCGGGGTCGAGGCCTTCGAGCTCACGCAACCAATTCTGTTTCAACCGTTGGTTCGGCATCATGTGCAGGTCGCTGAGATGGAGGACCCGCAGCGACGACGAACCGGGCGCCAGGACTGGCATCGTCACCTCACGCAGTGCAAATGCATTGCGTTCGATGCCGGATGCGTACCCGATCCCTAGTGCAGCGGCGCCCGCGGCACCAAGTGCGGTGCGGGTCAGATTGGTGCGGAACTGGGAAGACACCTCTCAAGGATACGGGTGTGGCGTTCTTCTGCGTCGCTCTCGCCGCCATTTGCAGCTATTCCACAGAGAATTGTGTCCGGGCGGAGGTAACTATCGGCACGCTCGAAACGCCGAGCGCGTAACGTTTCCACCATGTCCGACACGACACCATCGCTCAAAGCCACCCTCCGAACCGACATGGTTGCATCCATGAAGGCGAAGGATCCGCTACGTACAGCCACCCTTCGGATGCTCATGGCAGCCATCCAGACCGAAGAGGTGGCCGGTAAGGAAGCACGAGTCCTCACCGACGAAGAAATTATCAAAGTCCTTGCAAAGGAATCGAAGAAGCGCGGCGAATCGGCCGAGATCTACACCGAGAACGGCCGCGGTGAGCTTGCCGCGAAAGAGCGCGCCGAAGCTCAGATCATCGACGAGTACCTGCCGACGCCGTTGACCGACGCCGAGCTTGTCGACGTCGTCGACACCGCCCTCGCTCAGGTGTCCGAGGAGCTCGGAGAGCGTCCGGGGATGCGCCAGATGGGCCAGGTCATCAAGGCCGCCAGCGCGCTGGCCAAGGGCAAGGCCGATGGCGCCCGTATCTCTGCAGCAGTGAAGTCCCGCCTGTAGAAGCGCGCCACCAGAATCGAAAACGGCCGCGATCTCCGAGTCACTCGGAGATCGCGGCCGTTCTTGTTTTCAGAGCCGTCAGTTTTCAGGGCCGTCAGTTCGGCGGGGTCCCCGCAGGCGGTGCGGGTTCACCTCCGGGCGGAGTCGCATCCGGGGGAGTCGCGCCCGGTGCCGGAGCTGCTGGAGCTGCCGGGGATGCGGGTGCTGCCGGAGCCCTCACGGAACCGTCACTGATGTAGATCGTGACGGTCGAACCCGGGATCGCGGACCCGGACGGCGAAACTCCGGTGACCGTTCCCGCGCGTGCTCCGGACGCCGTGGTCACGGAATTGACCGTGAAGCCGGACGCCTGCAACCTCGACGTCGCCGCCGACTGGCTCAGGCCGACAACCTCGGGAACCTGGCCGTTCTGCGATCCCCGTGCGTACTTCTCGTCGATCGGAGGCAGCGAGGTGGGCCCGAAGTTGTTGGCGACCGGGTTCATTGCCGCGAACCAGGATCTCGCCGGTTCGGTACCGCCGTACAGGTTGCCGCTGTAGCAGGGGCGCAGCGGGCTCGAGCAGATCTCTCCCGGCGTCGGGGAGTCGCCGAAGATGTAGACAGCGGCAGCGAGGTTGTTGGTGAAGCCGAGGAACGCCGAGGACTTGTGGGTCTCGGTGGTACCCGTCTTGCCCGACATCGGCAGGCTCCATCCGGCGCTGCTTGCAGCTCCGGCAGACGTACCGGCGCCGACGTCGTCACGGCTCATGGCGTTGGCGAGTGTGTCTGCCAAGCCGGGCTCGACAACCTGCTCACAGCCCTGCTCGGTGACGGCCACCGGTTTGCCGTAGCGGTCGAAGACCGAATCGATGGGACTCGGCGGGCACCACTTGCCGTGCGAGGCGAGAGTGGCCGCGACGTTGGAGAGTTCGAGCGGGTTGATCCAGGTGGGGCCCAGGGTGAACGAACCGAGGTTCTGTTCCTTCTGGAAGTCGGCCATGCTGCGCTCGTCGAAGCCCGAGGTGTTGGGATCAGCGTACGAGCGCATGCCGAGACGGACGGCCATGTCGACGGTCGGCGTGACGCCGGTTGCCTCGATGAGCTTGACGAAAGCGGTGTTGGGGGACTGTGCCAGCGCGTCGGTCACGGACAGCGTCGGCGGGTAGTTGCCGGCGTTCTCCACGCAGTAAGTCGACACCGGGCAACCGGCCGCACCACCGCTACCCATGCCCTTGGCTTCGAATCGCTTGGGCACGTCGAGCGTCGCGTTGATACCGAGGCCCTTCTCCATCGCCGCAGCCGTCGTGAAGATCTTGAAGACGGAACCCGCACCGTCACCCGCAAGGGAGTACGGCTGTGCCTGGACGGTTTCGTCGGCGTCGGCATTGAGACCGTACGTGCGACTGCTGGCCATCGCGATGACCTTGTGTGAATCCTGGCCCGGCCTGATCACGTTCATCACGTTCGCGATGCCGTCGAGGTTGGCGCTCGCGTTCGCGTTCAGTCCGGCCTTGGTGGACGCCTGGACCTGCGGATCGAGAGTGGTCTTGATGAGATAACCACCCTCGTTGATCTGGTCGCGCGTGATTCCGGCGTCCGAGAGGTACTTCAGTGCGTAGTCACAGAAGAATCCGCGATCGCCTGCAGCGATGCAGCCGCGCGGCAAGTTGTTGGGGGTTTCCAGGACGCCGAGGGGCTCTTCCTTGGCGGCGCGGAACTCGTCGGCACGATCCGGAATGTTCGTGATCATGGTGTCGAGCACGGTGTTACGACGCTCGGTCACGCCCTCGACGTTCGTGTACGGGTTCAGTGCGGAGCTGGACTGAACCATGCCGGCAAGCATCGCCGACTGGGGAACGGTCAGATCTGCGGCATCGACGCCGAAGTAGGTCTGAGCGGCGTCCTGGATGCCGAAGGATCCGTTGCCGAACGGTACGAGGTTGAGGTACCGGGTGAGGATCTCGTCTTTCGTGAGTTCCTTGTCCAGCGTCAGGGCCATCCGGATCTCGCGGATCTTTCGGGCCGGGGTGGTCTCGATGGCAGCGCGGCGCTCGGCATCCGTCTTGGCCACGACCAACAGTTGGTAGTTCTTCACATACTGCTGATCGAGTGTCGACGCGCCCTGCTGCACTTCACCGGTCGTCGTGTTGGTGAGGAAGGCACGCAGCGTTCCCTGCCAGTCGACGCCCTTGTGGTCGGGGAACCGACGGTCCTCGATGGAGACGATCGCCAACTTCATGTTGTTGGAGATCTTCTCGCTCGGGACTTCGAAGCGTCGTTGGTCGTAGAGCCAGGCAATGGGATTGCCTGCCGCATCGACCATGGTGGACACCGCGGGGACCGTGCCTTCGACCAGTTCGGCCGAGACGTTGTCGACGGTATCGGCGGCGCGGTTGGACGCGAATCCGAATCCGCCCGCCACTGGGAACATCACCCCTGCGACCAGGACACCCGCCAATGCGGAGCTTCCGGCGAGCTTCGCCACTGTTTTTGCAATCGACACGATCTACAGAGTACGTGTGCCCACCCATTGGAACCGGTTTCAGTGTTTTGGGGGTGTTCAAAACCTTCTGAACACGCGCTTTGTACTGCCGTACCAAAAAATGCTCCCGAGCGTCTTGCGTTAGGGCCGTTCTTTACCTAAATTGTGATCAGTGTGATCGACGTAACACTCGATCACGAATGTGTCTCAGCTTTCACCGTGCTACCGCGGGGACGGCTGAGATGGTGCGCTGCTCGCCCTATGGCGACGGTCAGACTTTGTAGAGGGGACCCAGAATGTACACAGCCACCCCGAGTAGCCGTTTGGACATCGAGCAGGCCGAGGCACGAATTGCCTGGGTAACTCAGGCACGATGCCGCGAGGTCGACCCCGACCAACTTTTTGTTCGTGGCGCCGCGCAGCGCAAGGCGGCCACCATCTGCCGTCACTGCCCCGTCCTCATGCAGTGCGGAGCAGATGCTCTCGACAATCGTGTCGAGTTCGGTGTGTGGGGCGGAATGACCGAGCGTCAGCGCCGTGCACTGCTCAAGCAGCACCCCGACGTCGACTCCTGGTCCGAGTTCTTCGAAGACCAGCGCCAGCATCACTCAGCAGTCTGATCCAGGCCGATCGGGGGGATCAGCCCTTACGAGTGAGCTGATCTCCCACCGCGCGCAGCGCCTCGAGGTCCGAGACCTCGAACGGTAGCGACGGAACACCGATCAGCGGCACCCTCGGGTGAGCTGCGGTGAATCGACTCAGCAAGGCGATCTCCCGCTTCGCGATCACTGCCCGATGGGCATGGATGCGGAGAACGGCTGCGGTGAGGGCTTCGGCCTCGGTCGCGCTTTCCTTCGCTTCCAGTTTGTCGGCGGCGGTCACCGCATGATCGGCAGGCAGAGCCGTCAATGTCGGGTGCGTGCGGTTGAGAACCAGACCGGCCAACGGCATCGAGTCGCCCGCAAGGCGATCGACGAAGAACGCCGCCTCGCGCAGAGCGTCGGGTTCGGCCGCTGCGATCACCAGGAAATGAGTCCCCGGCTGACGTAGCAACTCGTAGGTCTTCGTTGCGCGTTCACGGAAACCGCCGAACATCGAGTCGAGCGACTGCACGAATGCCGATGCATCCGAAAGCATTTGGCTTCCCACGATGGTGGAGACACCCTTCAGTGCCAATCCCATCGCGCCGGCGACGAGCCTGGTCAGGCCGCGGCCGGGTGCGGAGAGCAGCCGGATCATCCGCCCGTCGAGGAATGTGCCGAGCCTCTGCGGGGCGTCGAGGAAGTCGAGCGCATTGCGCGACGGCGGGGTATCGACGATCACCAGATCCCACGCGTCGTTCGACGCCAGCTGCCCCAACTTCTCCATCGCCATGTACTCCTGCGTTCCGGAGAACGATGTGGCAACGGTTTGATAGAAGGGATTCGCCAGGATCTGCTCGGCCTTCTCAGGGCTCGAATGCTCGATGACCATCTCGTCGAAAGTCCGACGCATGTTCAGCATCATCGCGTGCAGTTCGCCCGTGGCCTCGGGACCCAGCTTCACCGGCTGCGGAGTGTTGTCGAGTTCGGCCACACCCAGGGCCTGTGCGAGGCGGCGGGCCGGATCGATGGTGAGGACGACTACGCGTCGGCCCTCTTCGGCTGCACGCAACGCCAGGGACGCGGCCGTCGTGGTCTTGCCGACGCCACCTGCGCCGCAACAAACCACGATCCGGGCCGTCGGGTCCTTGATGATCGCCGAAATATCGAGGGCAGGAGCTGCGCGTCGGCCGGTCCTGGAACTGCCGACCGTCACGTTCTCGGTGGTCTCGGTCATCACACGCCCTGTTCCGTGAGGTATTCGGCAAGCTCGTACAGCCCACCGAGATCGACGCCGTCGGCGAGTGCGGGAAGTTGCACCCGAGCCCCGTCGATCTCGCGGAGCTTCTCGGCGCTGGATTCTTGAGCTTCGAGCACCGAGGCATGCTCGATCGTCTCGGTGAGCAGGCCTGCGAAGTCGTCGTCGGACAGATCGATGCCGACGTCCGAGAGTGTCGACCGGATCGAAGCCGCGTCGATATCGCCGGCAGCGGCACCGGAGAGTTCGTCTTCGGGCAAGAACCTCGGGCTGGCGCGGTTGACGATGATGGCACCGAGGTTGAGGTCGTCGCGCGCCAGTTCTGCGGCGGCGTCGGCAGTTTCCTGAACGGGCAGCGCTTCGAGAAGTGCAACAAGATGTACGACGGTCTCCGGCGAGTGCAGCAGCCGAACGACGCCTTCACTCTGGGAGTGCACCGGGCCGCCCTTGGCGAGATCGGCCATCGCCTTGGTGACGTCGAGGAAGCTGCCGATTCGTCCGGTCGGGGGAGCGTCGACGACAACGGCGTCGTACACGCGCTTGCCGGTTCGATCGGTGCGGATGACGCACTCCTTGATCTTGCCGGTGAGTAGAACGTCGCGAAGGCCGGGAGCGATGGTGGTGGCGAATTCGATGGCGCCGAACTTACGCATCGCCCGGCCGGCGAAGCCGAGGTTGTAGAACATTTCGAGGTACTCGAGGAACGCGGTCTCGATGTCGACGGCCAGAGCCATCACTTCACCGCCACCTTCGGCGGCCGCGACCTTGGTCTCCTGCGGTGGAAGCGGCGGTACGTCGAAGAGCTGCGCGATTCCCTGGCGGCCCTCGACCTCCACGAGGAGAACGCGCTTGCCGCCTTCGGCCAACGCGAGCGCCAACGCGGCGGCAACCGTGGACTTACCGGTTCCGCCTTTACCCGACACAAAGTGCAGGCGGGCCTTCGTCGCAGACTCGGGCCAGGTCCTGCTCAGCTCATCTTGGGATGCAACCACACCGCGAGCCTATAAGTCTGGGGCCGAAGATGTACGCGGGATAGGCTCACCGCATGAGCGAAATAACTTCCTGGGAATACACCGTGACTCCGTTGCTGGTCCACAATCCGAAGGCAATTCTCGACAACTGGGGTGTCGACGGCTGGGAACTCGTGGCAGTCCTGCCGAGCGCGTCGGGCGAGCAGCACGTCGCGTACATGAAGCGTCCGAAGGGCTGAATCACATGGCAGAGGCAACACAGACCTGGTCGGAGCGTCTCGCCGAACTGGGCATTGCACTTCCCGCCGTCGCGGCACCCGTTGCTGCGTACGTTCCCGCGGTTCGCAGCGGCAACCACGTGTACACGTCGGGTCAGCTCCCGTTCGTCGACGGAAAACTGGCGCTGACCGGCAAGCTCGGTGCGGGCGTGTCGGATGACGACGCCAAGGCTGCGGCTCGCACCTGCGCGCTCAACGCTCTCGCTGCCATCGACGCCCTGGTCGGCATCGACAACGTCGTTCGCGTTGTCAAGGTTGTCGGCTTCGTGGCATCCGCCGAAGGATTCACCGGTCAGCCCGGCGTGATCAACGGCGCTTCCGAATTCCTCGGTGAGGTGCTCGGCGACGCCGGTATCCATGCTCGTTCGGCAGTCGGCGTGGCAGAGCTTCCCCTCGGCTCTCCGGTCGAGGTGGAACTGATCGTCGAAGTTCGCTGATGTCGACGGTCCATCCCGCCTACGCGCAGCTTCGCCGCGTCACCGACATCGCTTCGGTCTTGCTCGAGAACAATCCGGGCATGATGACGCTGGACGGTACGAACACCTGGATTCTGCATGCTCCCGGCAGCGTCGAGTGTGTAGTCGTCGATCCAGGCGACAACGACGAGGAACACTTGCAACGTGTCGCTGGTATCGGTCCGGTTGCGCTGACCTTGATCACGCACCGGCACTACGACCACACCGGCGGGGTGGACCGTTTCCATGAATTGACCTCGGCTCCGGTGCGTTCCGTCGACCCCACTTTTCTACGCGGGGGTGCTTCGGCGCTTGTCGACGGTGAAGTGATCGAGGTGGCGGGTCTGAAGCTGCGGATCCTCGCGACTCCGGGACACACCGCTGACTCGGTGTCGATAGTCATCGAGAACGATGCGAGCGTGCTGACGGGCGACACCATTCTCGGCCGCGGCACCGCAGTTCTGGACGACTCCGACGGCGATCTGGGGGATTACCTCACATCACTGCGGTCGTTGGCCGCACTCGGCGAAGGACTGACGGTTCTTCCCGGGCACGGTCCGGACCTGCCCGATCTGCAGGCGATTTCGCAGCAGTACCTCGCTCACCGCGAGGAGCGTCTAGCCCAGGTGCGGGACGCTCTGACGACGTTGGGGGAGTCGGCATCGGTGCGCGATGTTGTCGAGCACGTCTACTCCGACGTGGACCCGAAGCTGTGGCCGGTGGCGGAGAAATCCGTCAACGTGCAGTTGGCGTATCTGCGCCGCTGAGGCGCTCGGCGCCGACATTCTGCGCCGCTGAGGCGCTCGGCGCCGACATGAAGAGTTGAGTTGTGTAGCCGAACTGCCGCCATCTATGCCGATCGAGGTATAGCTGGCGGCAGATTTTGCATTTGTTTGATATGGGTCACGGGCCAATAGTTAGTCCATGACCTCACAATGCGACGGATGGATCCGCAATTACGTGGACGGCTCCTATGTCGAACCCGACGAGTCGTCGAGCTTCGATCAGGTCGACCCAGCAACGGGCCGTGTTCTCGCCCGGGTCCACGAGGCCGACAAGGCCCTGGTCGATCGGGCCGTGACCTCTGCCAGACGTGCTCTGGACAACGGTTGGGCCGATACGCCGGTCCGTGAGCGGACGGCTCTGCTGCGACGCGCCGCCGACCGGATCGAGGAGCGATTCGAAGAGTTCGTCGCCGCAGAAATGGCGGACACCGGCAAGCCGATCACACAGGCACGCGAACTCGACGTCGCGCGCGCCCTGACGAACTTCCGCACTTTCGCCGACATCGTCGCCGCGGCCGGACAGGAATCGTTTGTCACGGATCTCGCGGGTGGCAAGCAGGCGCTGAACTACGCGATCCGCAAGCCGCTCGGCGTCGTCGCTGTCATCGTTCCCTGGAACCTGCCGCTGCTTCTCCTGACCTGGAAGGTAGCGCCCGCGCTCGCGTGCGGGAACTCCGTGGTGGTCAAGCCCTCCGAGGAAACCCCAGCGACCGCGTCGTTGCTTGCCGAGGTACTCGAAGAAGTCGGCCTGCCTGCCGGTGTCTACAACGTCGTCCACGGGTTCGGTGCGAACTCCGCCGGCGAGTTCCTCACCACGCACCCCGGCATCGACGGCGTCACCTTCACCGGTTCTTCGGCAACCGGTTCCCATGTCATGAAAACCGTTGCGCCGCGAGTCCGTCCGGTCTCGTTCGAACTCGGTGGCAAGAACGCCGCGATCGTCTTCGACGACGTCGACATCGACGAAGCGTTGACGGGTCTGACCAAGTCGGTGTTCACCAACACCGGCCAGGTCTGCCTGTGCACCGAGCGGGTGTACGTGCACCGCAGCATTTTCGACGACATCGCCGGTGGACTCGTCGAGCGGGCAGCAGGATTGCGTCTGGGCGACCCGACGCTCGATGCAACGACGACCGGACCGCTCATTTCGCAGGCGCACCGGAAGAAGGTTCTCGACTACTTCGAGATCGCCGAGCAGGAAGGCGCGAAAGTGCTGACCGGCGGCGGTATTCCGGACCTCGGACAGGAACTGTCGGGCGGATCGTGGATCGAACCCACCCTGTGGACTGGCTTGACCAACAAGGATCGCGTCGTGCGCGAGGAGATCTTCGGACCCGTTGCAGCACTCATTCCGTTCGAGACCGAAGCCGAGGCGATCGCCTTGGCAAACGACACCGAGTACGGCCTCGCTGCCTCCGTGTGGACCAACGACCTGCGCCGTGGACACCGCGTCGCACAGAAGATGAACGTCGGAATCTCCTGGGTCAACACGTGGTTCACCCGCGAACTGCGATCTCCCTTCGGCGGCATGGGCCTGTCCGGCATCGGACGTGAGGGTGGCGAGTCCTCGCTGCACTTCTACACCGAACCGACGAATGTATGTGTGCAACTGTGAACATCGAAACCGCAAAAGTTTTCCAGAAATGAGCGAGGCGTGATGACAGCCCCCGAAGACACCGTATCCGCGCTCGCGCGTCGCCTCGACGACGCTGCGCAGACTCGCACCGACACCCCGAGCCTCGCCGACGAATACACCATCGACATCGACGAGGCCTACCGGATCCAGAACGAACTCCTCGAACGACGAACCAGCCGTGGCGAATCGATTGTGGGTATCAAGCTCGGCTTCACAAGCCAGGCGAAGATGGCGCAGATGGGTGTCTCCGAAGTGATCGTCGGTCAGTTGACCGACGCGATGTGCGTGAGCAACGGCGGCGAAGTCGACCTGAGGACGTTCATTCATCCCAAGATCGAACCCGAAGTGGCATACCGTCTGTCGAAGGACGTCGATCTCGACGATCCGAACGTCGACATCGAAACCTGCGTCGATGCACTGGCTCCCGCAATGGAGATCATCGACTCGCGCTATCGCGACTTCCGCTTCACCTACACCGACGTCGTCGCTGACAACACCAGCGCTGCCGGGTATGTGATCGGGCGGTGGCTGCCGCTACAGAACGTCGAAGACCGTTCCGTACGTATGGAGGTCGGCGGCGAGACGGTAGTCGGTTCCACGTCGGCCATTCTCGGCGATCCGGCGCGCGCTTTGCATGCACTGCTCGACATCGCCCGCCGACGCCGAATTCCGTTGCGCGCCGGTCAGGTAATTCTGGCCGGTGCCGCCACAGCAGCTGTGCGACTCGACGAGGGCGTCGCACAGTGCACGATCGACGGACTCGGAACCGTCACGGTGAAAGGTGTGAAGCGATGAGTGGGGCGCAGGTCATCGAGAAGCTGGCGAAGCCGCGCGGAAAGTTCCCCCACGTCAAGGTGGTCGGCGATTTCGTCTATGTCTCCGGGACCAGTTCGCGTCGACCCGACAACACGTTTGTCGGCGTCGAGGTCGACGAGATGGGGACGACGGCGCTCGACATTCGGGCGCAGACGCGTGCCGTCATCGAAAACATCGCGGCAATCCTCGCCGAAGTGGGTGGAGAACTCAGTGATCTGGTTCAGGTCACCTCCTACCTGGTGTCGATGAACGACTTCGGTGGATACAACGAGGTGTACGCCGAACTGTTCGACGAAAACGGTCCGACGAGAACGACTGTGGCTGTTCACCAACTGCCCCACCCGCATCTGCTCATCGAAATTTCCGGCGTGGCGTACGTGCCCGCCTCCAAGCGCTCAGCGTCCGAAGATACGGAGAATGCATCATGACCACGATTCCTCCCGTCATCGACTTCAAGAAGTGGATCGACGACAACCGCCACCTGCTGCAGCCGCCTGTCAACAATCAGACGATGGCGCTCGGAGACGACTTCATCGTGCAGGTCGTCGGCGGACCGAACCAGCGGACCGACTACCACCTCGATCCGTACGAGGAGTGGTTCTACCAGCTCGAAGGCGACATCCACGTCAACGTCATGACCG
The DNA here is from genome assembly GCF_036669995.1 of Rhodococcus sp. DN22. Lineage (NCBI taxonomy): Bacteria > Bacillati > Actinomycetota > Actinomycetes > Mycobacteriales > Nocardiaceae > Rhodococcus > Rhodococcus sp. DN22. The sequence goes on from NZ_CP133326.1 coordinate 542,354, forward strand.
AGGACGGTCCTCAGCGTGTCGACATTCGTGAGGGCGAAACCTGGTTGCTGCCAGGAGACATTCCGCATTCGCCGCAGCGTCCCACCGCGGGCTCCATCGGCCTGGTCATCGAACGCGTCCGCAAGGAAGGCACGCTCGAGAAGTTCCAGTGGTACTGCCTCGAATGCGATCACAAGATTCACGAGGTCGAACTTCAGGTGCGCGACATCGTGGCCGACCTTCCGCCGGTGTTCGTCAAGTTCTACGAGAGCGAAGAAGCCCGCACGTGTGACAAGTGCGGCACGCTCCATCCCGGCAAGGGCTGAGTGATGAGCAACCTGATCGACATCCACACCCACTACGTGCCCAACGGGTGGCCGGATCTGACCGAAGACGCGGGGCCGCAAGCGCCGTGGCTGAAGGTCGAGTCGGAGACCGAAGCCATGATCATGATGGGCACCAAGGAGTTCCGCCGCATCCAGTCCGATGCCTGGGACGCCGAGGTGCGGCTTCGGGACATGGATGCCGACGGCGTGCACACGCAGGTCGTCTCGCCGACGCCGGCATTCTTCAATTACGGCCGAAGCGGCGAGCAGGCAAGTCGCATCGCACGGATCTTCAACGACCTCGCGCTCGAGATCGTGGAGCCGGCGAAGGATCGGTTGATTCCGTTCTGCCAGGTGCCTCTGCAAGACACCGACGCAGCGTGCCGTGAGCTCGAGCGGTGCATCGCGAACGGGCACCGCGGTGTCGAGATCGGCAATCATGTGGGCGATCTGGACCTCGACAGTGAGGGCGTGGTGACGTTTCTCCAGCACTGCGCGTCGCTTGACGTGCCGGTATTCGTGCACCCGTGGGACATGGCCAACTCTCCGCGCCTCGATCGCTGGATGGCGCAGTGGCTCACCGCGATGCCGGCCGAAACGCATCTGTCGATACTCGCGCTGATTCTCGGTGGGGTGTTCGACAAGATCGACGATCGTCTCAAGATCGGATTTGCGCACGGTGGTGGATCTTTCGCGTTCTGGTTGGGCCGGATGGAAAACGCCTGGCACGGCCGCAACGACATCATCGGTACGTCGGAGTTCCCGCCTTCGCATTACCTGGGTAGGTTCTACGTGGATTCCGTCGTCTTCGACGAGCGCGCACTGCGACTGCTGGTGGACACGGTGGGGGTGGACCGTGTGATGGTGGGTAGTGATTACCCGTACCCCTTGGGGGAGCGTCCGGTCGGTGAGGTGGTTCGCAAGAGTGAGTTCTTGGACGATACTGCGCGCCAACTGATTTCGCGGGGGAATGCCGAACGCTTCCTGGGTCTCGTCTGAGACCCCGGCTATACCCTTTCCGGTATGGCGGACGGTGAATTCGGCATTTGTGAGTCATGTCTCGAGCGAGCACAATTCCAGACACAACGATCGACGACGCTCGTGATGCCGACAATCCCGAAGACGGGGTCGGTGACTACAGATTTCATCGTCCGCCTGCCCCATCCAATCGATAGGTTCCGCGATGTCAGACAAGATATCCAACAGCACAACGAGTGACGGAAAGCCGTTGCCGGAGAAAGCTGCCCGTAGCCGAGTTGCCATGGCAACTCTGGCCGGCACAACTCTCGAATGGTACGACTTCTTCCTCTACGGCACAGCCGCCGCGCTGATCTTCAACAAACAGTTCTTCCCGAGCCTGAGTCCCACGGCCGGCACGCTGGCTGCCTTCAGCACCTTCGCCGTCGGATTCATCGCACGGCCGGTAGGTGGGCTCGTGTTCGGGCACTTCGGTGACCGGATCGGGCGCAAGGCCACACTCGTGGTCTCCCTGGTGATGATGGGCGTCGGGTCCACACTCATCGGCCTCATCCCGAACTACGATTCCATCGGATTCTGGGCTCCCGTCCTCCTGGTGGCCATGCGCGTCGTTCAGGGCATCGGTCTGGGCGGTGAAGGCGCCGGCGCGACACTCATGTCGATGGAGCACGCGCCGGCAGGGCAGAAGAATCGTTATGCAGGTTTCCCGCAGATGGGCACACCCGCCGGACTGGTTCTCGCCAACGGCATCTTCCTGACGACCAACGCCGTGATGTCGGACTCGGCATTCGCTTCGTGGGGTTGGCGAATCCCGTTCCTGCTCAGCTTCGTTCTGGTGGCGATCGGTCTGGTGATTCGCCTGCGCGTCACCGAGTCGCCGTCATTCGCCGGGATCATGGAGAAGGGCGAAATAGTCCGCTTCCCGCTGCGTGAGTCGCTCAAGGTCGGCTTCCCCCGTTTGTCTCTCACGCTTGCCGCGTGCTTGGCGAACTCCGCCGTGGCGTACGCCTTCATGGTGTTCACCCTGTCGTACGGAACTCAACATCTGGGCTACGACAAGCAATTCCTGGTGCTCAGCGTGACCGCGGCCGCAGTCCTGTGGTTCCTTTCCATCCCGTTCTGGACCAAGATCGCTGACAAGTACGGGCGTCGACACATGTTCATCGGCGGATCTGCTGCAATCCTGTTGTGGTGCATCGTGTTCTTCCCGCTACTGAACACCGAGAACAAAGTGGTCGCTGTCATCGCGTTCCTGGGTATGGGTCTGATCGTGCCGGTCACCCACTGCGTTCAGGGCAGCATCATCGCCGATACCTTCCCGGCCAAGGTCCGCTACTCCGGTTCGTCTCTGATCCTTCAGAGTGGTGCGATTCTCGGCGGTGGACTGGCGCCGATGATCGCCACCGCACTGCTGGACGCCACCGGGTCTTCGGTAGGCGTCACCTGGTACCTCGCCTCGATATGCACTATCAGCCTGGTCGGCGCCATCGCACTGTTCAAAATTGTCCCCGATTCGTCGCGGGGCTTGGAGCACGAGGAGATTCGCGTCTCCGAAAACGCCTGAGTACTGGATTGATCCGACATCGGCCCGTTCCCCTCGCGGGGAACGGGCCGATCGGCGTTTCACGGTCGCATGAGCTCAGCTGCAAAGGACTCCAGCGTCGCGATCAGGGCCTGTGCGGACGGGCTCGACGTGCGAGTCGCCGAGGAAGTGATGCCGACGCTGTGCCCGATCGGATCGAGTGTGATGGACAGGGTGGTCAAGCGCGCGTCGTCGCGGGGGATGAGGCTCGGTAGGACCGCGATCATGTCGGTCTCGACCAGCAGCTGGCGCACGGTGAGGAAAGAGGTTGCCTCGACGCGGTTTTCGGGCAACGGCAGGCTGTTGCGGGCGAAGAACTCCTCGAGCTCGCGGCGGAGCACTGTCTCGACCCCGGGAAGGATCCAGGGGAAGCCGCGTAGTTCTTCGAGTTGGACGTCCTCGCGGTGAGCGAGCGGGTGATCCACGCGGGTGACGAGTTCGACGGACTCCGCGTAGAGGTTCCGTCTTATCGCGGTGTCATCGGTAGGTGAGGTGAGCCGGCCGACGATCAGGTCGATTCGGCCCGCTTCCAGATCGGTGAGCAACTGTTCGGGCGTACCTTCGCGCACGATGACGGTGAGCAGCGGGTGGTGAACCTTCAGGCGCGCGATAGCGCCGGGAAGCAGCACGTTGGATCCGGCGAGATGTGTTCCCACGATGACGGTTCCGCGATTGGCGTCGGCAAGTTCGACGACGTGCCGCCCGGCTTCGGTCAGCTGCGCGATCACGGCCCGCGCATGAGTTGTGAAGGCCTCGCCGAAAATGGTCGGGGTGATTCCGCGTGGGCCGCGGTCGAAGAGCGAGACACCGAGAATGGACTCGATGTCGTGCAGACTGCGGGTCGCGACGGGTTGTGTGATGTGAAGTGCGGCAGCGGCGCCGACCACGCTGCCCTGACGGCTCAATGCGTCGACGAGCAGGAGATGGCGGAGTTTTAGTCGCCCGTCGAGGAGCTTGGGCATGTCCATGGAGCAATCCTAGACGGGATTGCCGCGAGTGGGTAGGCGCCCGAAGTTGCTCAGAAGAAGGTGATTCCGATCGGTTGGGCCGAGGTGTACTTCTCCCAGGTTTCGCTGCTGTCCGGACTTCCCGTGTGCGCAAACGACGTCCAGTGCCGGCGTATCCGACGGCCCAGTGCGTCGATGTTCTGCCAGTCGCTGCTGCCCAGCATCGGTGAGCTCTTCCAGGACTGGTCGGTTCCCAACACGAAGGGTAGTTCGATGCAGTGAGTGGCTCCGAAGACGTCGTCCGTCGGTGCCCAGTCGAAGCGATACGTGTACACCGACGCGCCGGCCGCTGTGAAGGCGTCGGCCAGCTCCATCGCAGGTTCGGCAAACATGTTCTGTGTCAGTGCCTTTTCGGCGACGCGTTCGGGATCGGGTACTCCCGCCACGTCGCGCACGAAAGCGGATCCCTCGTCGCGGGTGTATCCCACGATGACGTCCGGCGCTGTTTCGAAAGTTCGGATCACCGGATCCAGTTCGGAAATCGGTGCGAAGGGCGGTTGCACGACATTGGGGGACCGCCGGCTGAACTCGATTGCGGTGCTGCGGAATGCGTCGAGAATGCGGGAGAGTGGCGCGGTCCGAGGATCTCCGTCGAGCAGTCGGGCAAATGTTTCACCGTTCTCGATCGCGGCAGCCTGCGTGAAGTTGAGGTCCGGCCGTGGAGTGCTCTGCAGAATTGCTCGATGGAACAGAGTTCGAGAGTTGTTACTGCTCAACAGATTCACAATCGAATGAGCGCCGGCCGACTGCCCGAACACGGTGACCGAGTCTGGGTCGCCGCCGAATGCCTCGATGTTCTCGCGCACCCACTCGAGCGCTGCGATCTGATCGTGGACCCCGAGATTGCCTTCGCTGACGCCGTCGAGGAGGAGGTATCCGAGCACGCCGACGCGGTAGTTGACCGACACCACGACGACGTCGCCCTCGGCTGACAAAGCGCCGCCGTCGTACCAGGGGAGGGAGCCGCCGCCACTGGAGTAACCGCCACCGTGAAGCCAGACCATCACCGGGCGATGACCGGTCAGCGACGGGGTTGTGACGGTGACGGTGAAGCTGTCCTCGCTCTGCTCCGGTTCGGGGAGCGGTGGCCCCATGATGCGCTCGAGCCGTGAAGGTGGTTGGGGGAAGACCGTTCCAAGCGCTGTGGCGTCGAAAACGTCGGAGAACGGTCCCGCCGGCCGCGGCTTCTCGAAGCGCGCTGCGCGGGCGTAGGGGATCGCACCGAAGTAGTAGGAACCGTCACGCTTTAGGCCGCGGATCTTCCCCGAAGCTGTGGATGCGATCACCGTCTCGGACGAGGGCATGGGTTCCTTTCCTCTTGTGCATACCTTTTCGAGCATGCCAGGTGCATGCCGCGGCACAAATGCCTTTGTGGTCGTGCGGTATGCGTTACGGCGTGAGTGCCTGTACCAGTCGATCTTCGAGTCGCGTCGTCACTCGGCTGTATACGGCACCGTCGTCCAGGGCTCGGGACATCACTATTGCGCCTTGGATTCCGGCCACGGCTTCTTCGGCGAGTCCGGTGGAATCTTCGGCGCCGACGAGTGCCGCCTCGAGCGCCGCGGTCCATTCGTCGAAGTAGGTTCGCACCTTGGCCCCGAAGCGGTTTCGCTCTTCACCGAGTGCAAATGCGCCGAACAGGCAAATGCGTTGCCCTGACCGAAAGTAGTCGGCGACGGTAGCGAACATGCTCTCGATGCGCTGCCGCGGTGGAACCGACTCTGCTCGAAGCGGTTCGAAGACTTCGGTGCGAAACCATCCGTCGACCTCGTCGAGTACGGCCTCGGCCATCTCTTCCTTCCCTCGCGGAAAGAAGTTGTAGAGACTGCCTTTGCCCAAACCGGTGTGTTCGGTGATGACGGCCAGGCTTGCTCCGTCGAACCCGTAGGTTCGAAACACGTTCGCGAGAGCGGGGATCGTGTCCGAGCGTTCAGCTACCTGTCTGGCCATGGATTCATCCTTTCATCACAGACCCAACTCGCTCAGGCCCGGATGATCGTGCGGGCGTGGTCCGGTCGAATCCCAGAAGAACTTTCGCTCGGACTCCGCGATGGGGACGTCGTTGATGCTGGCATGACGGTGATGCATGAGGCCGTCCGCGTCGAATTCCCAGTTCTCGTTGCCGTAGGAGCGGAACCACTGCCCGTCGTGATCGTGCCACTCGTACGCGAATCGCACGGCGATGCGGTCGTCGCCGTGTGCCCACAACTCTTTGATCAACCGGTAGTCCAGCTCGCGGGTCCACTTCTCGGTCAGAAGTTCGACGATTTCGGATCGGCCGGTGACGAACGTCGACCGATTGCGCCACCAACTGTCCGGCGTGTAGGCCAGCGACACCTTGTGCGGATCGCGTGAGTTCCATCCGTCCTCGGCGAGGCGGACCTTCTGGACGGCGGTTTCGTGGGTGAAGGGCGGAATCGGTGCTCGGACGGTCATTGCGTGGCCTCTCGATCGGATGTGTACCTATCGGTACACACTTTACCGATAGGTACAACAAGAGTCCAGGGAATGACTTCGGCCGCCCCCACCGAAGTGGGAGCGGCCGAAAGAGTCGAGAAGGAAGAAACTAGCGGGCGCGACGAGCCAGACGCTCGGAATCCGAGATCAGAACGCTCTTGCCTTCGAGGCGCAGCCATCCGCGGTGTGCGAAATCGGCGAGCGCCTTGTTGACGGTCTCGCGGGAAGCGCCGACGAGCTGGGCGATCTCTTCCTGCGTGAGGTCGTGAGTGACGCGCAGGGCGCCACCTTCCTGAGTGCCGAAGCGCTGCGCGAGCTGCAGGAGCGCCTTGGCCACACGGCCGGGAACGTCCGTGAAGATCAGGTCGGCCAGGGTGTTGTTGGTACGACGCAGTCGGCGGGCGAGAACGCGCAGCAGCTGCTCGGCGATCTCGGGGCGCTGCTGGATCCATGCCTTGAGAGCGTCGCGGTCCATGCTCACGGCGCGAACCTCGGTGACGGTCGTAGCCGTCGAGGTGCGGGGGCCGGGGTCGAAGATGGACAGTTCGCCGAACATGTCGGACGGGCCCATGATCGTCAGTAGGTTCTCGCGACCGTCGGGTGAGCGTCGACCGATCTTCACCTTGCCGGACACGATGATGTACAGGCGGTCACCGGGTTCACCTTCGTTGAAGATGACATGTCCACGGGGGAAGTCGACGGGCTGCAGCTGCTTTGTCAGCGCCGCTACCGCTGAGGGCTCGACTCCTTGGAAGATGCCGGCTCTTGCCAGGACGTCGTCCACGTGCGCTCCTTGTTGGGATTTGTTCGTTTGTGGTGTCATTTTTGCGCTAACTATCTTTGTACCCGCGCTGCGCACAAACCGTCGTACACAGGCTCAGCCCTCATGAGTGAGACACTGTGTCCAATGCAATCTGTGTTCAATGCAACAGGTACGGCATCGAAGTCTACGTCCCGATAGCTCGCGACGAGTGATTGATGCCACGTAAGAGCCGAAAATTCTTCCGGAATCCGCTGCGGTGACTACTTTGTATGGCCGTCAACTTGCCCGTTGTGTCCGGATTTCGCCCAGGCTGGCGCTCTCGGGAGCCTCCGACTGGCGGCCCTTCCGCTTCCGGTGGAAGCGAGCGAACGCATGGGGAAACCCATCGCTTGCCAGGCGGGCGACGTCGTCGTGACTTGCCTGATCGAGGAAGTCTTCTACTTCGTGCTCTTGAACCGAGAGCCGACGCAATCGCCCTTCGACTCGTTCCATCGCCAGGGCAAAGAGCATCAGCAGTAGCGGAAAGAGAATTACTGCGAGTCCTTGCATAGGGGGAAGTAAACACGTCGAAGGTCTCAGAATCGACACGACGGAGTCTCCACTCATGTCGTATCCGTACAGTTGTCTGAGTGCAGACCACCCCGACAGGCAGTTCAGAGCAGCGGAAGAAACCGCGTTCGGGGGGTGCGCGGAAGGAAGAATCACACCTCGGATTGGTACGCCGGGCGCGTCGGATGAATCGCGAGCTCGCTGTGGCTTTCCCGCACGTGTATTGCGAACTCGACTTCACGACTCCGTTGGAACTGGCAGTGGCGACAATCCTGTCGGCGCAATGCACTGACGTCCGCGTCAACATGGTCACGCCGGCGCTCTTCGCCCGCTATCCCGACGCGAAGGCATACGCGGAAGCCGATCGGACCGAACTAGAGGAGTACATCCGCTCCACCGGCTTCTACCGGAACAAGACGACGTCGTTGATCGGCCTCGGTCAGGCGCTACTCGAACGCCACGACGGTCAGGTCCCGAACAAGCTCGAAGATCTGGTGAAACTCCCAGGCATCGGACGCAAGACCGCGAACGTCGTGCTGGGCAATGCCTTCGACATCCCGGGAATCACCGTCGACACCCACTTCGGTCGGCTCGTGCGCCGGTGGAAGTGGACCGAGGAAGAAGATGCCGTCAAGGTGGAACACGCCGTCGGGGAACTGATCGAACGTAAGGAATGGACACTGCTCTCGCACCGCGTGATCTTTCACGGCCGACGGGTCTGCCACGCGCGCAAGCCCGCGTGCGGGGTGTGCGTTCTCGCCAAGGACTGCCCGTCGTACGGACTCGGCCCGACCGACAAAACCGAGGCCGCGGCCCTGGTGAAAGGCCCCGAGACCGACCATCTGCTCGCCCTGGCAGGGTTGTGATCGCCGATGACAAGTGCTGGAAGATGGTCTCTCGCTGCGCTGTTGGTCGTCGCGGCTCTCGTCGTGGCGATCTGGCCGCGCGGGGGAGACGACACGACGCCCACGTCCACGGGTCCGTCGTCGTCCGCGTATCAGCCGCCGACGTTCACTCCGTCGTCGGAATCGCTCGATCAACTCCGTAGCCAGGCCTCACTGGCTCCCTGTCCGACTCCGACGGGCGAAGCTCCGGCCGGCTCGGCGCTGGCCGGAATCACCCTCGACTGCGTGTCAGACGGTCGGCCCGTCGACCTTGCCGCAGCGGTCGGCGGAAAACCGACTCTGCTCAACTTGTGGGCGTACTGGTGCGCGCCATGCGCCGAAGAGCTTCCGTACCTTCAGGAATTCGCGGAGCGCGCCGAGGGCAGCATCAACGTTCTGACGGTGCATTCGGATCCGAATCAGGAGAACGCTTTGACGCGACTCATCGACTACTCGGTGCGTTTGCCTGGCGTCCAGGACGGTGACGGCAAGGTACGGATCGCAGTGGGCGCACCGCCGGTGCTGCCGGTGTCGGTGCTCGTGCGCGCGGATGGAACAGTCGCCAAGGTCTTGCCTCAACCTTTCCGCAGTGCGGACGAAATCGCCGCCGCTGCGGCGCAATATCTGGGAGTCGTCGTATGAGCACACCGGTTCCCGAGTGGTTGCGAGCTGTCGCCAGCACCGAGCCCACCGATCCACACCGGATCAACCCCGTCCTCGAGCGTCGCGCGCCGCGCGGCACCGTGACGCGTCCGGCCGCGGTGCTCGTGCTCTTCGGCGGACCGCGTGAGGCAGACCCTCTCGCCGTCGGCGGCTTGCCGGAGGGCGCAGACGTGTTGCTGACCCAACGGGCGTCGACGATGCGTCAGCACAGTGGACAGGTCGCATTCCCGGGCGGCGCCGCCGATCCGGGCGACGACGGCCCCATCGGCACCGCGCTGCGTGAAGCGCAGGAGGAGACCGGGCTCGATCCGAGCGGAGTTCAGCCGCTCACCGTGCTGCCGGAGATCTTCATCCCGCCGTCGGGTTTCGACGTGACGCCGGTGCTCGGCTACTGGGAGCAGCCGACGACGGTGGGCATTCAGGACGAGGGCGAGGTCGGACGGGTGGCCAGGGTGCCGCTGCGCACGTTGCTCGACCCCGACAACCGGTTTCAGGTTCGCCATCCCCTCGGATACCAGGGCCCGGCGTTCCGCGCCGACGGCATGCTGGTCTGGGGGTTCACAGCAGGAATCCTCGCGGCGCTGTTCACGGTGTCGGGCTGGGAGATTCCGTGGAACTACGAGGACGTGAGAGACCTGGACACAGCGCTGTCCGAGTTCGGTGAAGGTGTCGAGGATTCGGCGGTGCCGCGATGACAGGTTCTCGTTGGGTGGACATCGCCATCGTTCTGGTCGCCCTCATCGCGGCCACGTCCGGATGGCGTCAGGGTGCGGTGGCGTCGGCGTTGGCGTTTGTCGGCGTGATCCTCGGTGCCGTCGCCGGAATTCTGTTGGCGCCACACCTGCTCGTACACGTCACCGAAGGCAAGCTGCGCATCCTCGCGGGCATCTCGCTGATCGTGGTGTTGGTCATCATCGGCGAAGTCGCCGGCATGGTGCTCGGACGCGCGGCGCGCAGCGGAATGCACAGTCCGACGGCGCGATCCGTCGACAGCGTCATCGGTGCGGGTCTACAGGCGGTGGCCGTCGTGGTCGCGGCGTGGTTGCTCGCGATTCCGCTCACTTCTTCGTCGCAGCCGAATATTGCCGCCGCTGTTCGTGGTTCGGATGTTCTCGCCAGCGTGGACGAACTGGCGCCGCAGTGGCTGCGCCGCATCCCGACGGAGTTTTCGGCGTTGCTCGACACCTCCGGCCTGCCGGACGTCATCGGCCCGTTCGGGCGTACGCCCATCACCGAGGTCGAAGCACCCGACGCGAGCGTTCTGGCCAGTCCGTTGGCGGCGCAGTTGCGTCCGAGTGTTCTACGCATCAACGGCGTCGCACCGAGTTGCCAGCGCGCGCTCGAGGGATCCGGATTCATCGTCGCTCCCGAACGCGTCATGACCAACGCACACGTGGTTGCCGGAACAGAGAGCATCACGGTGGACACCATGGAGGGCGCGCTGCCCGCGCAGGTGGTTCTCTTCGACTCCGCCGTCGACATCGCGATTCTGGCGGTTCCCGGACTGGACGCACCGGTGCTGCCGTTTGCTCCGGAGCAGGCTCAGACCGGCGACAACGCGTTGGTGCTCGGTTACCCCGGCGGCGGTCCGTACACTGCCAGCGCAGCCCGCGTTCGTGAGGTCCTGAACCTGAACGGACCGGACATCTACAAGGCCGGAACCACTCAACGTGAGGTCTACACCGTCCGCGGATCCATCAGGCAGGGCAACTCTGGTGGGCCGATGGTCGACGATCAGGGGCGCGTCCTCGGCGTCGTGTTCGGTGCTGCCGTCGACGACAGCGACACCGGATTCGTCCTCACCGCCCAGGAAGTATCGCGCCAGTTGAACGCGGCTGCCTCGGCGTCGACGCCGGTGCCGACAGGCGCCTGCATTCTGTAGCGGTCACTTCTCTGTAAGGAGGAAGTCCTCGAGTTCGCGGTTGACGCGCTCGGGGGCTTCCTGATGCGCGTAGTGACCAACTCCGGCAATGGTGCGCAGTTTTTCGCCGGGAGCCCAATGCTTGTCGCGCCGCACGGTACGGGTGAGCACGTACGGGTCGAGTTCGCCGTGAATCTGGACGATCGGAATGCGAAGAACCTGATCCATCAAACGCATGAAACGACGACCCTCGGGCCGGAGCTGGCTGCGGAAGGCCCAGCGCTGGTACTCCAGCGTGGAATGCGCGACGCCCGGGATCCGGATCGCGGCCCGCATCTTGGTCATCACGTCCGCGAACTCGGGTTGCTGCGGCCAGGTGGGGCCGGACCGCGAGCGAACCAGACGCTCCACCTCGGCGCCGTTGTCGGCCGTTAACCGACGTTCCGGGCGCAGCGGTACCTGATAGGCCAGGAACGAGGGCAAAAGCGCGCGGCGCTGATATGGGTCGCGCACGACTGCTTTCTTGAGTGCCATCGGGTGTGGCGACGAGATCAACGCGATCGACCGCACCAGGCGTGGATGCAGGAGCGCGGTCGCCCAGCACACCAACCCGCCGTCGGCATGACCGATCAGCGTGGCCTTGCCGTAACCCATCGCACGAATGAGACCGGCTACGTCACCGGCGAGCGTCCAACCGTCGTAGCCGCGAGGGGGCTTGTCGGAATCGCCGTATCCACGAAGATCCATGGCGACGACGCGGAATCCCTGCTCCGACAGTGCCGTCAACTGATGGCGCCAGGACCACCAGAAATCGGCGAATCCGTGCAACAGGACCACCAACGGAGCATCCGGCTCCGCGTCGCCTACCTCGACGACGTGAAACCGGATGCCGTTGGCGTGAATGTCCCGGTGAATCCAGGGGCCGTCGAACCTGACGGTGGATGGATCTGGGGCTGCCACTTTCGATCAGACTCGCTACCGGCGCGCGTTGAAATCGACAGACGGCTTTGCGTCGTCATGGCTGCCGGGAAGGACGTTCTTGGCCTGCTTGAGCGATTCGATCGTCTTCTCCGGAGCCCTCAGCTTGCGCACACGCAGATAACCGAGCAGCGCCAGAATCGCGGTGGTCACCACCATGATCAGGAAGACGATGAGGAACGCCAGCCAGCGCGGCACCCAGGTATCGAGCATCTCGGCCAGGAAGAAAAAGAAGAAGAACGAGCTGAACAGCAGAACCGTGAAGGCCAAGATGAAGAAGACACTGCCCTGCAGACCCTTCTTGACCTCGCCCGTGACCTCGGCCTTGGCAAGTTCAACCTCGGCGCGCACGAGGGTGGAGACCTGTGCGGTCGCGTCCTTGACGAGGGCCCCGATGGTGGCCTCACCCGGCGTGCGGGCGTCCACATCGGTGAGAGGGATGGACGAGACCGTGTTCGGTACTCCATCTCCGGTGAAGCGCTGGCTCTCTCCGTTGGTCAAGCTCACTTGTCGACCTCTCCAGGTAGTTCTCTCGCGTTCGTGGCAATGGCGGTGGAAGCGTCGTCTCGAGCCGCATGAACTCGTCCACGTCGCCACAGCAGCGCTGATCCGATCAGCGATGCCACCAACGATGTCACGAGAACTGCGGCCTTCGCTATCTCGGCCTCGCTGCCATCGCCGACCCCGTCCAATGCGAGGTCTGCTACAAGCAGGCTAACGGTGAACCCGATGCCACCGAGAACTGAGAGGGCAAACATGTCTCTCAATTCCAGTGTCTTGGGCTTGGTGGCTATGCCCAATTTGATCGCGAGCAGGGAAATTCCGAAGATTCCGACGGTCTTTCCGACCAGAAGGCCGACGACAACCGATTGCCCGACGGGGTCGGTGAAAATGTCGCCGAGTACCGCGGCGTTGATCGGAACACCGGAGGCGAACAGTGCGAAGACGGGGACGCAGAAGCCTGCGGAGTACGGCTGAATGCGGTGCTCGAGGCGGCTGCCCGGCGCGTACTCCTCGTCCGGATCGCGCCTGACACGGGTGAGTAGGCCGAGCGCGACGCCCGCGAGTGTGGCGTGTATCCCCGCTTCGTGCATCGCGTACCAGGTCAGTAGTGCCAGCGGGACGTAGAGGAACGGCGTCGTGATGCGCTTGTGCTGGGCGTAGGCGTAGACAGCGAGGGCTGCGGCCGCGGTCAGCAGCCACAACATCGCGAGGGAGCCGGTGAACAGTACGGCGATGAGGATGATGGCGAGCAGATCGTCGACGACGGCCAGGCTGAGCAGGAAGACTCGGGCGCTTGCGGGGATCTTCGATCCGGTGAGAGCGAGCACGCCGAGGGCAAAAGCGATGTCCGTCGCGACGGGAATGGCCCAGCCCTTGTCCATACCTGGAGTGCCGAAGCCGATGGACGCCGCGATGATCGCGGGGACCAGGACGCCGCCGCACGCCGCGATGATCGGGAGCATCGCGGCTTTGCGGTCCGCGAGCTCGCCGACCACCAGTTCGCGTTTGAGTTCGAGGCCGGCGACGAAGAAGAAGACGGCAAGCAGTCCGTCTTGCGCCCAGGTGCCAAGGCTGAGGTCCAGATGGAGTGCAGACGGGCCGATCTGGAAGTCGCGCAGTGCGATGTAGCTCTCACCGAAAGGTGAGTTCACCCAGATCAGAGCGACGGCAGCGGCGATGAGCAGTATCGATCCGCCCACCGTTTCGGTGCGGAGATAGCGGGACAGTTCGGAACGCAAAGTGGAGATCACGCGTGGGGACGACCTTTGTTCGTGCACCCGAGTTCGGATGCAACAGACATGAACGTGATCGACGTTGTAAAGCATCGAATGCACGTGCCGACCAGACTTCCCGGCTCACCTTTACGGGATTTTATCGCGGATTGCTCGCTGAGCCGAATTAGCGAACCGAATTTGCGCCGGAAAACCCCGCGGGTGTTCAATTCCTACTGATTGGGACACCATCCCACAAATTGGACAATTTTCGTATAACGGCGCAGGAGCATGTTTTGAGCACGTCAGTCAGTGAGAACCCACCCAAGCCGGAGGGCGGCGACGCAGATACCGTCGCCGGAGTGCCGCGCAGCCGAATCGTGGTTGCCAGCATGGTGGGTACGTCCATCGAGTTCTACGACTTCTACATCTATGCAACAGCGGCAGTATCGGTGTTCCCGCACCTGTTCTTCCCGAAGGGCAACGACACCACCGCGCTTCTCGCGTCGTTGGCGACGTTCGGACTCGCGTTTGTCGCCCGTCCCCTCGGCTCGATTCTCTTCGGACACTTCGGTGACCGCGTCGGACGCAAGGCAACTCTGGTCGGCTCGCTGCTGACGATGGGCATCGCGACCTTCCTCATCGGACTGCTGCCCACTTATCACCAGATCGGTCTACTGGCCCCGGCGCTGTTGGCGCTCATGCGTTTCTGCCAGGGCCTCGGACTCGGCGGCGAATGGTCTGGCGCGGCTCTGCTCGCGACCGAGACGGCCAAGGAAGGCAAGCGGGCCTGGGCGGCGATGTGGCCGCAGCTCGGTGCACCCATCGGCTTCTTCATGGCCAACGGACTGTTCCTGATCATCACGTTGTTCATGAACCACGACAATTCCAGCCCGGACCTCGAAGGTGCCTTCCTGAGCTGGGGGTGGCGAATTCCGTTCCTGCTCAGCGCAATCATGGTGATGATCGGCCTGTACGTCAGGCTCAAGCTCGAAGAGACCCCGGTGTTCGCGCGCGCAGTCGAGCGCGGCGAGAAGGTCAAGACCCCGGTCGCCGAGGTATTCAAGACCAGCTGGCGTCAGCTGATCATCGGTACGTTCGTGATGCTCGCGACGTACACGCTCTTCTACATCATGACCACCTGGGTGCTCAGCCACGGAACCGGCAAGACGGCGGCCGACGGTGGAACGGGCGCCGGCTTCAAGTACACCGATTTCCTTGTTCTGCAGCTCATCGCAGTCGTGTTCTTCGCTGCTGCCGTGCCGGTCTCGGGTTGGCTTGCGGACCGTTACGGGCGTCGCATCACGCTGCTGATCATCACCGGCCTGATCATGGTGTTCGGCTTGACCTTCGGCGTGTTCCTCGAACCGGACGGAATGAACGACGGTCGTATGTTGGCGTTCCTCATCGTGGGCATGCTGCTCATGGGCCTGACCTTTGGGCCGATGAGTGCCGTTCTCCCGGAACTCTTCCCGACCAACGTCCGCTACACGGGCTCGGGAATCGCGTACAACACCGCCAGCATTCTGGGCGCTGCGGTGGCGCCGTTCATCGCCGTCTACCTCGCGAAGAACTACGGCGTCGGCTGGGTCGGCATCTACCTCCTCGTAGCTGCGACGCTGACTTTTGTTGCGCTGCTGGTCATGCGCGAGACAAAGGGTGAGTCGCTAGACGATGTAGGGGCATAACCCTGCTGTGCGCCTTTATTAACCCCCGGCGGTTAATAAAGGCGCACAGCAGTTGTCAGGGAAGCTGAGCAGGCAGGACGTGCTCACCGGTCTTGTCGGTGCTCAAGGCCAAGGAACTGATGTACTGCTTCTCGCCGTTGGGGCCGGGAACGTTCGACGCGAGCATGTCGGGTCGCTCGAACTCGATGCCGCTGACGCAGCACAGAAGCGTTTCGCCGGAGGGGTTCCCGTACTCGTCGAACATCGGCAGGTCGATGCCGTCGTCGGTGCGCCGCAGGTAGTACTTGCCCTTGGTGGCGACGGCGAGGACCGGCGGCATCACCAGTGCGATGACGATCGCGACGATCGGGGAGAACGGCTTGATCGCCGAACCGAAAGCACCGAAGAACACCAGGATCGAAATACCCGCGGCCAGCAGCATCGACACGAAGCCGACGGGGTTGACGTCGTAGAGCATTCCGCGTCGGAACTCGGGGACCTTCGGGGAGAGCTTCAACCAGTACTTGTTGATCGCGATGTCGGAGGCGACGACCACGACCCAGGCGATACCGCAGTTGGCGTAGAAGCCCAGGATCGTGTTGAGGAAGTCGAACATGTTGGCTTCCATCAAGATCAGTGCGATCGCCAGGTTGACCAGAACGAAGATCATGCGTCCCGGGTAGGTCTTGGTGACGCGAGTGTACGAGTTGGTCCAGGCCAGTGAGCCGGAGTACGCGTTGGTGACGTTGATCTTGATCTGGCTGATGACCACGAGGATCACGGCAAGGGTCATGGCCAGCCAGTGCGGCATCATGTCCTGGTAGATCTCGAGAAACTGGTGCACGGGCTGGTTGGCGATCGAAGATCCGTCGACGACGTTCGCGATGATGTACACGGCGAGGAACAGTCCGACGATCTGCTTGAACGCGCCGAAGATGACCCAGCCGGGCCCCGCGAGAATTACTGCAGCCCACCAACGACGGGTGTTCTCCGGCGTCTTGGGCGGCATGAAGCGTAGGTAGTCGATCTGCTCGGCGATCTGTGCGATCAGCGACAGGCAGACACCCGCGGCCAGCATCACCGATCCGAAGTTGACGCCCTTGCCGTTTGCGCCGTCCTCACCGCCGAAGGCGAAGAACGCGCTCACCGAATCTGGGTGCTTGAACAGCAGATACAGGAACGGCAGCACCATCATGACGAGCCACAGAGGCGTCGTCCACACTTGGAGCTTTGCCAGAGCCTTCATTCCGTAGATGACCAGTGGAATGACCATCAGGGTCGAGACCGCGTAGCCGATCGAGAGTGGGATCCCGAGCCCCAGTTTCAAACCCTGGGCCATGATGGAACCTTCGAGCGCGAAGAAGATGAAGGTGAACGTCGCGAAGATGACGTTGGTGACCACCGAGCCGTAGTAGCCGAAACCGCTTCCGCGCGTGATCAAATCGAGGTCGATGTTGTATCGCGCGGCGTAGTAGGCGAGTGGGAAGCCGGTGGCCATGATGACGACGGCAAACACGGCGATCCCCAGCAATGCGTTACCGGTGCCGTACGAGATGCCGATGTTGGCGCCGATCGAGAAGTCTGCGAGATACGCGATTCCGCCGAGTGCGGAGGTCGCGACGACGCCGGTTCCCCATTTGCGGTAGCTGCGTGGCGCAAATCGGAGGGTGTAGTCCTCCAGAGTCTCCTTCAGTGCGGCGTTCTCACCGAGATCTGCCCTGTCCGGTGCGCCGGCGGACACCTGCTCGTTCACTGCTGTCATGACGTCACTTCCCCTGGGTGCCTGTGCATGTGCACTTTGTGGTGCAGGCACCCAACCTAGGGAGGTGGCGTTACGCGGACATGTTTGAAATGTGTCGCCCACGTTGCGGATTCGATCCGCAACGTGAGCGAGCACTCATGGGACTTTCTTTACCTGTATCTGATCACCAACTGCCCGCGCCTGCAAGGCGAGTGGCTGCGTCCCGACTGGTCGTAGGTCGAGAACGGCGGCGGCCACCGGGTCGGCCAAGACGTTTCGGATGGTCCGACGCAGGCCACGTGCTCCGTACACCGGATCGAATCCGCGCCGTTGCAACAGAGCGACGGCGCTGTCGTCCACGTCGACGTCGACGCCTCTCCTGGCCAACCGAGTCGTGATCAGTTCGATCTCGAGCCGGGTCACTTGTTCTGCGGTCTGTTCGTCGAACTCGTCGAGGATCACGGTTTCGTCGATGCGGTTGAAGAACTCGGGATCGAAGAACTTCTCGAGAGCGCGCTGCACCAAGTGGTGACCATGGTGTGGTCGATCGATCCGGACGCGATCGGCGAGCTGCCGCACCCGGGACCGTCGACGTTCCGCCACCGCAGCAGAACCGAGATTCGAGGTCAGGAACACGTAGCTGTTGCGGAACGAGATCTTCTGCTGACCGTTCGCCAACCGGAGTTCGCCGTTGTCGAGGACCTGCAGGAGCGCACGTAGAACGGTGGGGTCGGCCTTCTCCACTTCGTCGAACAGGACGATTCCGGGGGTGTACGGATCGCCCTCGACGGTGTTCTTGTCGAACAGTGTGAAGGACTCCTTGCTGCCGGCGTACCCAGGCGGTGCCCCGGAGAACGACGCCGCATAATGCTCTTGCGCAAGAGCATTCATGTCGATGCGGCACAGATCGTCGGGCCCGGACCGGAGTTCCGCGGCCACGCGCCGCACCAACTCCGTCTTGCCGACGCCGGTGGGGCCGACCAGAAGGATGTTGGCGAGCGGACGCGTCGGATCCGTGGCACCGACATGCGCGATCGAAATCGCCCGAACCACTGCGTCGACGGCGGCCTGTTGTCCGACGATCTTGGAACTGAGGGCTTTCGAGAGATTGCGAGCGTCGAAGGCCCCGACCGGTACGGGTTCGGATCGTTCCTCGGCCGGTGGTGGTGGTGCTGAACTGTTCCGGTCATGGAGCATGTCGGTGATATACGGCACAGCGAGATCCTTAAACTTCGATTGTCTTCTCGACCGGCAGGTTTCCGACGCGGCAGTCCGCTACGCCTACTGTGTCTCGGGTGATGGCCTCGACGCGTTCCTGAGCCTTCTGGGCATCGGTGACCCACAGCTTGTAGAACTCGAACGGGCAGTCAGCGACGCCCTTGTCTCCGTCACCTGCTGCGTGGACACCGGAGTATCCGCGGTGGAGGAGCTTGAAGATGTGGTTCTGGGACTGATCGTTCTCGCGTGCGTCGCGAATGGCTGAGACGGACAACTGCGCGTACTGGATTCCGTATTCCTCCTCTCCGGTCTCACCTAGCGTCCGACCGTCGAACCCGATGATCGCGGAGTGTCCGAAGTAGGAGTAGACGCCGTCGAATCCGGCTGCATTGGCAACTGCCACATAACAATTGTTGGCCCAGGCCATTGCCTTGGACATCATCACCTGCTGGTCCTTGGCGGGGTACATGTAGCCCTGGCAGCGGACGATGAGTTCTGCACCCTTCATCGCGCAGTCACGCCAGATCTCCGGGTAGTTGCCGTCGTCGCAGATGATGAGCGAGATCTTCAGGCCCTTGGGACCCTCGGATACGTACGTGGTGTCGCCGGGGTACCACCCTTCGATGGGGCACCAGGGCAGGATCTTTCGGTACTTCTGAACGATTTCGCCCTTGTTGTCGATGAGAATCAACGTGTTGTACGGCGGCTTGTTCGGGTGGTCTTCGTGCTGTTCACCGGTGATGGAGAAGATTCCCCAGGTATCGGCCTCGCGGCAAGCGGCGGAAAAGATTGCGGTCTCGTCACCGGGGATGGTTGCCGCTGTCGCATACATCTCCTCTTCGTTGTACATGATTCCCTGCGTGGAGTATTCGGGGAATACCACCAGATCCATTCCGGGGAGTCCGGTCTTCATGCCGATCATCATGTCGGCGATCTTGCGCGCGTTCTCGAGAACTCCGGCGCGATCGTGCAGGCGGGGCATCTTGTAGTTGACTACTGCTACGCCGACCGTGTCGTTGCTCGAGGAGATGTCACCGTGTCGCATTGTCTTTCACTCCTTGGTTGTGTGGATCAGTTGAAGACTGGATGAGTCTGGGGAACTGCGGCTTTGGGTGCGGCGAGGATCTTGGCCAGGCCGAGGAGAACCAGAAGCGCTCCGGCCCAACCGGCGGCTACCGCGGGTGTGGTGTGGAAGTTGTCGGTCAGGATCAGAAAGGCAGGAACAGTGCAGGTGGGCTGGCTCAGCAGGACTGCTGCCCAGCCGGTGAAGCGGCTGAGGTTCTCGCGGCCGAGGCCGAGCACCAGGAAGAACAGCGTCCACAGTGCTGCCCATGCGAGCCAGATGACCCCGAAGACGGGGTCGTTGCTCACCGTGAACGAGAGGAAGGAGTACACGAGCGCGGCGCACGCGACGAACAGTGAGAACCACCCGATTCCTTCCGGTTCGAAGCCGGCGAGATTGCTGATTCCTACGTAGAGGTAGGTGAATCCGAACAGGTAGAGACCTGAGGCCGCCAGGACGGCGCTCGAATCTCCCTGTGCCTGAATCAACAAAACGGTGGGGACGACGCATTGAAGTGCGCCGACGAAGAGGTTGAGGACCGAGGCGGATCGAACGGGAACTGTGCCGAGCAGCATCAGTCCGTTGACGAAGAGGACGGCTCCCACGTAAAGCAAACCAACACTGCCCATCGGGCACCTCCGGTTACTTTCGGGACGGGTTACTTTCAAATGAAATGATTCCAAATGAAACTAAGTGATGCGCGCCACAGAAGTCAAGAGGTGGATCTCAGGGGAAGGTTTCAGAGGGTGGCGATGATCGAGAAGTCGAGTCCGTCGGCGACGGCCAGCTGAATCTTCTGTCGTGCAACGCGATCGCGAAACTCGACGGTTCCGCGAGGTCCGTCGTATGCGGCGCCTTCGACGACGGCGTCCAGGGCGTGCGGGTGGGTGCTGTCGGCGCGTCGAACCAGGGCCGAAAGGGTATGTATCCCTTCGTAACACGACTCGGCAGCGTTGTTCAGTGCCGGAGCGTGCGCGCCGTGCAGTGCGATGTAGCGCCCGAGCAGGTCCATGGAGTTACCGTCGACCATCGAGCGGAAGTACGCTGCCGACGCAAACAGGTTCCGGGTTGCGCGGGGGCCGCTTGCGAGCAGCATGTTTTCTTCCATCAACGGGCTGAACCGGATCATCGACTCGTCGAGGCCTCGGCGGGCGAAGGTTCGGTTGAAGTCGACGGCGTCCTGCCCGACGAGGAGCATGATCACGCCGTCGCAACCGGAGTTCGAGACGGTCTCGACCAACTGCTTCATGTTGCCGCGCCCCAGATCGACAAACGAACCGCCGACCAGGGTGAGGTCGAGTTCGGTGGCGAATTGCCTCACGGCCCCGAGCGAGCTGTGAGGCCAGATGTAGTCGTCGCCGACGACGAACCACTTGCGCGCTCCGACGTTGTCGCGCAGCCACTTCAGTGCCGGCGCGATCTGCTGTCGTGGTGTTTCGCCCGAACAGTAGATTCCTGGTCGGACCTCGCCGCCCTCGTAGAGCGAGGTGTACGAGTACGGAATACGGCCTGCGACCACCGGTGCGAGTGCGTGGCGGACCGAGGAGATGTGCCAACCGCTGACGGCGTCGATGTCACCTGCGTCGAGTAGCTGTTGCACGCGGGCTGCGACGACGCCCGGCGAAGCGCCGCCGTCGATCACTTCGATCTGGACTTCGCGTCCCAGTACGCCGCCGGAGTTGTTGAGGTCGCGGGCGGCCAATTCGCTGATCGCCTCACACGACGGACCGAACAGTCCGGCCGGCCCTTGGAGGGGAACCACCATGCCCAGGCGCCACGCGGCGCTGCGCGCGCGTTCGAGCGCGCCGGTAGCGCTCATGCGTCGCCGCCGGAATCGGAAGTCAGCGGCCTGGCCTGGGTTACTATCATTTCATTTGAAAGTATTGCCCGAGAAGTGTGAAGTACGCAACAGCGGGGGAGCGATCAGTGGGAAAAAGTGACTCCGGAATTCTTGATGCTTCGCTGACGACCGCGCTGGTCCGAGCGGCTCGAACGGCCGCGGCAGCGGCGGAGAAGACGCTGGCGGCTGAGAATCTCACTCTCGATCACTGGATGACGCTCGAAGCCCTGGCGTCGACCGAGGGGCTGACGATGGCTGAGTTGCGCGATCGAACGGGAACACCGGCTCCGACGCTGACACGAGTCGCGGACAAGTTGGTCTCGCTTGCGCTGATCTATCGGGAGGTCGGTGAGGACGATCGCCGGAAGGTGCGCGTGTTTCTCTCCTCGCGTGGAAAGTCTCTGCACAAGCGGGTTGCCGCAGACATTCGCGTGGCCGAGGAGTCTTGGCTGACGTCGAAAGAGGAAGTGAAGTTGCGAGAGGGGCTCCGCCCCTGTGCGCCTTTCCGGTAGTGGGGACTACCAGAAAGGCGCACGGGGGCCGAAGGCCTTACTTGCCGCGGATTGCGTCGAATACCTTGGGATCGACCAGGGTTGAGGTGTCTCCGAGGTCGCGGCCTTCGGCGACGTCGCGCAGGAGGCGGCGCATGATCTTGCCGGATCGGGTTTTCGGCAGTTCCGGCACGATCGTGATCTGACGCGGCTTGGCGATGGGGCTGATGTCAGTGGAGACCTGCGCCTTGAGCTCGGCGATCAGAACCTCACCGGTGTTCTCGACGCCTTCGCGCAGGATGACGAACGCGACGATGCCCTGTCCGGTGGTCTCGTCCGCGGCACCGACGACGGCAGCTTCGGCGACTCCGTGATGGTTGACCAGTGCTGACTCCACCTCGGAGGTGGAGATGCGGTGACCGGAGACGTTCATGACGTCGTCGACGCGGCCGAGGACCCAGAGGGCGCCGTCGTCGTCGTACTTGGCGCCGTCACCGGCGAAGTACCAGCCTTCTTCGGCGTAGCGGGACCAGTAGGTGTCGCGGTAGCGGTCCATGTCGCCCCAGATGCCGCGGAGCATCGCCGGCCACGGCTCGTCGAGGACGAGGTAACCGTTGCCGCCAGGGCCGAGGGGCTTGGCGTCGTCGTCGACGATCTTCGCGGAAATGCCCGGCAGTGGTGCCATCGCGGATCCGGGCTTGGTGGCGGTGATACCGGGCAGCGGGGAAATCATGATCGCGCCGGTCTCGGTCTGCCACCAGGTGTCGACGATGGGAGCCTTGTTGCCGCCGATGACGTCGCGGAACCAGCGCCACGCTTCGGGGTTGATGGGCTCGCCCACAGATCCGAGCAAACGGATCGAAGACAAGTCGTGGGCGTCGGGAATTTCCCGGCCCCACTTCATGAACGTCCGCACGAGGGTGGGTGCGGTGTAGTAGATGGAGACGCCGTACTTCTCGATGATGTCGAAGTGGCGGTGCTCGTTCGGGGAGTTGGGGGTGCCTTCGTAGACGACCTGGGTGACACCGTTGGAGAGGGGGCCGTAGACGATGTAGGAGTGTCCGGTGACCCAGCCGATGTCGGCGGTGCACCAGTAGACGTCTTGTCCCGCTTTGTGATCGAAGACGTTGTGGTGGGTGTACGACGCCTGGGTGAGGTAGCCGCCGGAGGTGTGGATGATGCCCTTGGGCTTACCGGTGGTGCCGGAGGTGTAGAGGATGAACAGGGGATGTTCGGCGTCGAAGGCCTGCGCTTCGTGCTCAGGTGAGGCCTGCGCGACGGTCTCGTGCCACCACAGGTCGCGGCCGTCGGTCCACTCGACGTCGATGCCGGTCCGGTTGACCACCAACACGTTCTGGACGGAGTCGGCGCCGGCGACGGATTCGTCGACCGCTGTTTTGATGGGTGCTGCGGCGCCGCGTCGCCACTGGCCGTCGACGGTGACGACGAGCTTGGCTTGGGCGTCGTCGATGCGCGAGCGTAGGGCAGTGGCGGAGAATCCGGCGAAGACGACCGAGTGCGTCAGGCCGAGGCGGGCGCAGGCGAGCATGGTGACGATCGCTTCGGGGATCATCGGCATGTAGATCGCGACGCGGTCACCGGCGACGAGGCCGAGGTCGGTGAAAGTGTTTGCGGCGCGGCTGACTTCGGCGAGGAGGTCGTTGTAGGTCAGGTCGCGGGAGTCGCCGGGTTCGCCTTCGAAGTGAATGGCGACGCGGTCGCCGTTGCCGGCGAGGACGTGGCGGTCGACGCAGTTGTAGGCGACGTTGAGTTTGCCGCCGACGAACCACTTGGCGACGGGGGCGTCGGTCCAGTCGAGGACGTCGGTCCATTTCTCGTGCCAGTGAAGGCGCTCAGCCTGATTCGCCCAGAAAGCGAGGCGGTCGGTATCTGCGGCAGCCTGCAACTCCGGTCCCGCGTTGGCGGCCGCAGCGAACTCTGCGCTCGGCGGATATGCCTGGGGGACGTCTGTTTCGGCTGCGCTTGTCATGGCTGACGGCCTTCTTTCCACATTGATCGACACTTTTCTGACTCCGTGTGAGGGTAGTCACAAGCTCGCTCAAACGCACCGTTGCATCACGTTGCAACCCGTTGTCCTGCGACGATCGGTCGAATCGATGCGACGGGTGGTCACTTCCGCCGACGAATGAATGTGTCCGAATTCAATTACCCCCAATTTTCCAACAATGGGTGCGGTGCGCGCTTCGGGTTCGATGTGTCTATTGTCAAACCATTATTCGACCGCAACTCGAAGTCACGTTCACTTTCAGTTGTAGGCGACACGACGCCGGCAGTTACGGCTGTCGGCAGGCCGCGAGCATGCTCGGGGTCACTTAGATGTGGAAGGAATTCCTTTGCGTATCTCACGCATAGCGACCGGCGCGGTCGCGCTCGGAATGACGGCAGTGCTGATCACGGCATGTTCGTCCGGCGATTCGTCGGGCGGATCGTCCAGTGGCGTCGTCAACGCCTGGGCGGGCGAGCCTCAGAACCCGTTGATCCCCACGAACACGAGTGAGAACATGGGCGGCCGCGTCCTCGACTCACTGTTCTCCGGTCTCGTTTCGTACACCGCAGACGGCGGTACGGAGAACGAGGTTGCCGAGTCCATCGAGAGCACCGACGGTCAGAACTTCACCGTCAAGCTCAAGGACGGCTGGACCTTCACGGACGGCACCCCCGTCACCGCGAAGTCGTTCGTCGACGCGTGGAACTACGGAGCCCTCTCCACCAACGCTCAGCTTCAGGCATCGTTCTTCGATCCGATCAAGGGCTACGACGAAGTTGCCGCCGAGGTTCCGACGGCACAGACCATGTCGGGTCTGAAGGTTGTGGACGACTCCACCTTCACCATCGAACTCAAGCAGCCCGAGTCGGCGTTCCCCGATCGCCTCGGCTTCACGGCGTACTACCCGCTGCCCGAGGTCGCGTTCAAGGACATGACCGCCTTCGGTGAGAACCCGATCGGCAACGGCCCGTACAAGCTCGACGGAACCGGCGCGTGGCAGCACAACGTCCGCATCGACACCGTCGTGAACCCGGACTACAACGGCAACCGTAAGCCGAAGAACGCCGGCGTCGACTTCATCATGTACAACAGCCTCGACACGGCGTACACCGATCTCCTGGCCAACAACGTCGACGTTCTCGACCAGGTTCCTCCGAGCGCCGTCACGACCTTCGAGTCGGACCTGCCCGGACGCACCGT
The DNA here is from genome assembly GCF_036669995.1 of Rhodococcus sp. DN22. Taxonomy (NCBI): domain Bacteria; kingdom Bacillati; phylum Actinomycetota; class Actinomycetes; order Mycobacteriales; family Nocardiaceae; genus Rhodococcus; species Rhodococcus sp. DN22. Next base: position 567,324 of record NZ_CP133326.1, read on the forward strand.
CAACCAGCCGTCGGCAACCATCGAGACGTTCACGATCCCGGGTCGCCTGCCGCACTTCAGCGGTGAAGAGGGCATGCTCCGCCGTCAGGCGATCTCGATGGCGATCAACCGCGATCAGATCACCCAGCAGATCTTCAACAAGACCAGGACGCCTGCACTCGACTTCACCAGCCCCGCGATCAAGGGCTGGAACGACTCGCTGACCGGTAACAGCAACGTGAAGTTCGATCCCGAGGCGGCCAAGGCTGCTTGGGCCAAGGCCGACGCCATCGCACCGTGGTCCGGCAGCTTCGAGATCGCCTACAACTCCGACGGCGGACACCAGGAATGGGTCGATGCCACGGCGAACAGCATCCGCAACACCCTCGGTATCGACGCGAAGGGCAAGCAGTACGCCACCTTCGCTCAGATCCGCACCGAAGCCACCGACCGCACCATCCAGAGCTCTTTCCGCTCCGGTTGGCAGGGCGACTACCCGCAGCAGTACGGCTTCCTGGCGCAGAACTACCAGACCGGCGGCAGCTCCAACGACGGTGACTACTCCAACCCCGAGTTCGACCGCCTCCTGCGCGAATCGGCCGGCCAGACCGATCAGGCGAAGGCTCAGGAACTGCTCGATCAGGCCCAGGAAGTCCTGCTCAAGGACCTGCCCGCAGTTCCGACGTGGTACCGCAACGCTGCCAGTGGATGGTCGGAGAACGTTTCCAACGTGACCATCAGCTGGAACGGTGTTCCGGTCTACGAAGACATCGAAAAGAACTGACGCGTAGAACGATCCGCATCTGAAACGTGAGTTCGGGGCGGCAGGCGCCCTGCCTGCCGTCCCGAACTCGTGTTCACACCGGACTGTCCGCTGACGTACACGATCATCGACAAGGAGGTGATCCGATGCTCTGGTACATCGGTCGCCGAGTGCTTCAAATGATCCCGGTTTTTCTCGGGGCCACTCTTCTGATCTACGCCATGGTCTTCCTGCTTCCCGGTGATCCGATTGCCGCGTTGGCGGGCGACAAGGCGCTCAGTCCGGCTGTGGCAGCACAGCTTCGGGAGCGCTACCACCTCGATCTCCCCTTCTATCAGCAGTACCTGCTGTACCTGAAGGGCATCTTCACGCTGGACTTCGGCACGTCGTTCTCCGGACGACCTGTCAGTGAAGTTCTGGCACAGGCATTTCCGATCACGATGAAACTTGCCTTCATGGCACTGATCGTCGAGACGGTCTTCGGTGTCGGCTTCGGCCTCATCGCGGGCCTGCGTAAGGGCGGATTCTTCGACAGCACCGTCCTGCTGTTCAGCCTCGTTCTCATCGCCATCCCGATCTTCGTGATCGGCTTCCTGGCTCAGTTCTTCATCGGCGTCAAATGGGGCATCGTCCCGCCGACGGTCGGTGGCAACACCAGCTTCACCAATCTCCTGCTCCCTGCCCTGGTTCTCGGTTCGGTCTCGTTTGCGTACGTACTGCGACTGACCCGAACGTCCGTGGCGGAGAATCTGACTGCCGATTACGTCCGCACCGCTACCGCCAAGGGACTTTCCCGTGGACGAGTGGTTCGCGTGCACGTGTTGCGCAACTCGCTGATCCCCGTGGTCACGTTCCTGGGTGCCGACCTCGCAACGTTGATGGGCGGCGCCATCGTCACCGAGGGCATCTTCAACATCAACGGCGTCGGTGGCACGATCTACCAGGCCGTGACCAGAGGTGAAGCGCCGACGGTGGTTTCGTTCGTCACCATCCTGATCGTGATCTACCTGATCGCGAATCTGCTCGTCGACCTCTTGTACGCCGCGCTCGATCCGAGGATCCGCTATGTCTGAGACCGTGAAGACCGGACGCGCAGTCCGGCAAAGTCATTTCGTGGCGCCGCCCGAAGTTGCGGCACCGGGGGAGACGGACGCCGTCAAACTCGATCAGGCGCCGACGAGCATGTGGACCGACGCGTGGCGCGACCTACGCAAGCGTCCCCTGTTCATCATCTCGACGATCATCATCCTCGCGGTCATCGTCATCGCAGCGTTTCCGGGCTTGTTCACAAGCACCGATCCGCGGTTCTGCGACCTCACCTACAGCATGCAGGGGCCGACCTCAGGGCACTGGTTCGGCTTCGACCGCCAGGGCTGTGACGTGTACTCGCGCACCATCTACGGTGCTCGCGCATCCGTACTCGTGGGCGTCGGTGTCACTGCGTCGGTGCTGGTGATCGGCGTGATCTTCGGTGCGCTGTCCGGTTTCTACGGCGGATGGACCGATTCGATCCTCTCCCGTGTCGCCGACATCTTCTTCGGCATCCCGCTGATCCTGGCTGCCATCGTCCTGATGCAGCTGTTCACCGATCGCACCATCTGGACCGTCGTCGGCGTGCTGGCGCTCTTCGGCTGGCCGCAGATGGCAAGAATCGCTCGAGGCGCGGTGATCTCGGCGAAGAACAACGATTACGTCATGGCCTCGGAAGCGTTGGGTGTCTCGAAGCTCAAGACACTGATCCGCCACGTCATCCCGAACTCGTTGGCGCCCATCATCGTGGTCGCCACCATCTCGCTCGGTACGTACATCGTTGCCGAGGCGACGCTGTCCTTCCTCGGTATCGGTCTTCCGTCCACCGAGGTTTCGTGGGGCGGCGACATCAGCAACGCTCAGGTGACGCTGCGTCAGGGTTCGACCATTCTGTTCTACCCGGCAACGGCTTTGGCGATCACCGTTCTCGGATTCATCATGATGGGTGACGCTCTGCGCGACGCCCTCGATCCCAAGTCGCGGAAGCGGTGAGCACGATGACCACCAAGGAAACTCTCACCTCGGAGGAAACTCCGTTGCTCGAGATTCGTGATCTCGAGGTGTCTTTCCAGTCCAATTCCGGTCCGGTTCCGGCAGTTCGAGGCGTCAGCCTGACCGTCTACCCGGGTCAGACTGTCGCGATCGTCGGCGAATCGGGTTCGGGTAAGTCCACTACCGCACACTCGATCATCAATCTGCTTCCCGGCACCGGCAAGGTGACGGCAGGCGAGATCATCTTCGACGGCAAGGACATCTCGAAGGTCTCGGAGAAGGACTTCGTCCACATCCGGGGAAGCCAGATCGGTTTGGTTCCGCAGGACCCGATGTCGAATCTGAATCCCGTGTGGAAAGTGGGCTTCCAGATCGAGGAAGCACTGGCCGCCAACGGGATCGCCAAGGGCAAGGCAGCCAAGGTTCGGGCTGCGGAACTGCTCGAGGAGGCAGGACTCGCGGAGGCCGAGAGCCGGTTGGGGCAGTACCCGCACGAGTTCTCGGGCGGTATGCGTCAGCGCGCACTCATCGCGATCGGGTTGTCCGCTCGTCCGAAGCTCCTGATCGCGGACGAGCCGACGTCGGCGCTCGACGTCACGGTCCAGCGTCAGATCCTCGATCACCTAGACGGTCTGACAACGGAACTCGGCACCGCCGTTCTGCTCATCACTCACGATCTGGGCTTGGCCGCCGAGCGCGCCGAGCATCTGATCGTGATGAGCAAGGGTCGTATCGTCGAATCCGGTCCGGCGCTGGAGATTCTGAAGCGCCCGCAGCATCCGTACACGCAGAAGCTGGTCGCTGCTGCGCCGTCGTTGGCGTCGAAGCGGCTCAGCTCATCAGTGGCACGCGCCGAGATTCGCGAACAGGCGGAAGAGGTCGCCGAAGCGGTGAAGGCCGAGGAAAGTGCGGCAGAGTCCTTCGGCAAGGCGACCGACGACGTTCTTGTCGTCGATCATCTGACCAAGGTGTTCAAGCTGCGCAAGGGTTTCCGCAAGACCACCGACTTCACAGCCGTGAACGACGTGTCCTTCAAGGTCCGCCGCGGAACCACGACTGCAATCGTCGGCGAATCGGGTTCCGGTAAGTCGACGGTCGCGCAGATGGTTCTCGGCTTGCTCGAGCCCACCGCAGGCAACGTGGTCTTCGACGGTCAGGACGTGTCCAAACTCGGAGCGAAGGAAACCTTTGCGTTCCGTCGTCGAGTGCAGCCGATCTTCCAGAACCCTTACGGCACGCTCGACCCGATGTACTCGATCTACCGCACGATCGAAGAGCCGCTGCGTACCCACAAGGTCGGGACCAAAGCAGAACGGGAGGCTCGCGTCCGCGAACTTCTCGACAAGGTCGGTCTGCCCCAGTCGGTCATGCGACGGTTCCCGAACGAGCTCTCCGGCGGACAGCGTCAGCGCGTCGCAATTGCGCGAGCGTTGGCACTGCAACCGGAGGTCGTGATCTGCGACGAGGCGGTCTCCGCTCTCGACGTGCTCGTGCAGGATCAGATCTTGACCTTGCTCAACGACCTGCAGGCAGAGTTCGGGTTGACGTACCTCTTCATCACGCACGACCTGGCCGTGGTTCGTCAGATCGCGGACAACGTGTTGGTGATGTCGCGTGGCTCGATCGTCGAATCGGCACCGATCGACGACGTGTTCGGCAATCCGCAACAGGACTACACCCGCAAGTTGCTCGACGCGATTCCCGGCGGGTCCATCACGCTGGGAAGCTGACGCAACAGGTAGGTAGGCAAGTCCGCAGAGGGGCTGCAAGGGTACCGTCGTTGATCGTGACGGACCCCTTGCAGCCCCTCGTCGATCTTCCAGGCGTACGCGCCGCCGCCGATCATGCGCGCGACGCTCTGGGTGAGGTTCATCGGCACAAGACCAACCGTCGCGGTTGGCCCACCACTGCCGCCGAAGCCGCGGTTCGCGCTGCGCGAGCTTCCGCATCGCTGGCCGGTGGCACCACCGAATTGCCGGCCGAGGGCATGGCCGGTGATCCGATTCTCGCGGGTGCTCTGCGCGTGGCTCAGGCTCTGGACGGCGACAGTCTTCCGCTCATGGAGTCGACGTGGAAGCGCGCCCCGCTGCAGGCTTTGGCCCGGCTGCACCTGCTGGCCGCGGCAGACCTCGTCGAGGACGCGGATCAACTGGGACGGCCACGGTCGGATCGCGGAGTGGGGGAGCGGTTGGACGCTCTCGCACAACTCGTTACCGGCGGAACCAGTGCGCCGGCGCCGGTTCTGGCGGCCGTCGTACACGGAGAACTCTTGGCGCTGAGCCCGTTCGGCACCGCTGACGGCATCGTTGCACGTGCGGCTTCGCGTCTGGTAGCGGTCTCGTCCGGGTTGGATCCGCACAATCTGGGAGTCCCCGAGGTCAGTTGGCTTCGGCGGCCGCAGGCGTACACGGACGGCGCGGCTGGATTCGCTTCGGGAAATCCGGCGGGTGTCGGCAGTTGGGTGATCTTGTGCTGCGGAGCTCTCGAAGCCGGTGCGCGAGAAGCGACTTCGATCGCCGACGCGGCGACTGGATAGTCTGCAACAGGGCAAGGCCGGCACATAACGAACGGGCGGCGCTGCCGATAAATCGACTTCGCCGCCCGTCAGCACGGACTACTCGTTACCAAGCGTGCTCGGTGGGTTGTGTGGGTGGCCTCGGCGAGGGATCGCACTTTCTGAGGTCGTCCCCGCAACCGGTGCGGGGTCCTCGCTCAAATTGAACGAATCTCGCAGGCCCACAACGCTTCTGCCCTTATAGTGGCTTGTGCTCCGCGTGGGTGCCCTAGTGCCCGTGCTAGGAATTTCGGTTGGGGAAACGGTCCTTCTCTTCCGAGCCGTTCCTGGCCTTCCGTTCTTCCGTAACTCCTTTGTACCCTGTGTCCGGGCTCACAGCAAGTACCAATTTTTGTTTGTGGGCATTGGATTTCAGCGTTTCCGACGCAGTAGCCCGAAGGTCATGGCGCCGGCCACCAGAGCTGCGATTCCCACCGCTGCAGTTGTGGCGACCGTCGTCGTGGACTGGGCCGACAATCGCGCGCGAAGCGAGACCGGGTTCGAGAAAGTCAGTATGGGCCAACCGTTTACGGCCGCTTCCTTGCGCAATGCACGATCGGGGTTGACTGCGGTGGGATGTCCGACCGCCTCGAGCATGGGCAAATCGGTCACCGAGTCGGAGTAGGCGTAACTGGCGGCGAGGTCGTAGCCGTATTCCGCGGCGAGTTTTTCCATCGCTTCGACCTTGCCCGGACCGTAGCAGTAGAAGTCGACCTCGCCGGTGTAGTGGCCGTCTTCTTCCCTCATCGACGTCGCGACGGAATGGGTGGCGCCGAGGGCGCGGGCGATCGGCGCGACGATCTCCTCGCCCGACGCCGACACCACGATGACGTCGTGTCCACGCAGCTTGTGATCTGCGATCAGATCGGCCGCCTCGGCAAAGACGAGTGGGTCGACGATGTCGTGCAGAGTCTCCGCGACGATGGCCTTCACCTGTTCCACGTCCCAGCCCGCGCACATCGCAGTCAGGTGCTCGCGCATGCGCTCCATCTGATCGTGATCGGCGCCGGACAGAAGAAACAGGAATTGCGCATAGCTGCTCTTGAGAACCGAGCGTCGATTGATCAGACCCTGGGCGAAGAATGGCTTGCTGAACGCCAGGGTGCTCGACTTCGCGATGATCGTTTTGTCCAAATCGAAGAAAGCGGCTGTCCGCCCGGTATTCAGTCCGTTCGCAGGCTTGTCGGTCACAGGAATGAGGATAGTCCGACAGGCGGTTCGTGTGCTCCTCGGCAAGCGTCCTCTTTCGGCGAAAAACAGCAGTTCAGTGCAGCTCAGGCTTGCATTTCTCGCCAATGGCGGGTGTAAGATCGTTGCTGTTCGATTCGTTCGAACTAGTTCAGCCCGACCCCCCGGGGCTGAACTCAGACGGCCCCCGCCTCCTCCCCCCATTGGCGGGGGTCGTCCTCTGTCTCAGGCCTGTTTCTCCACAACTTCCCAGTTGTCCACAGGCTCTCTCGACCCACTGTTTTCGGTGCCGGTGCTCGTTCAGGCTCTGCAGTCATGAACACGACGATCAACTCTCGGGAAACCGGGGCTCCCATTCTGGTTCTCGTCGACGACGCGAAGGTCCTCGCGAGCGTGCGCCGCGTCGCTGCCGCGGTGGATCGCTGTCTGGACGAGGCCGAGCATCCCGTTTCCCGGCAACAGTGGAACCGGGCCTCGGCGGTCGTGTTGGACGCGTCGGCTGCGCGGGATGCTCTGACTCGTTCGCCTAAACGAACGCGAGTGTTCCTCGTGTGCGACGGCACACCGACCGTCGACGACTGGAAGAGCGCCACCGCGATCGGAGCCGACAGCGTTCTGTCCTTGCCGGAAGAAGAGAACGCGTTGGTCGCAGTTCTGGCCGACCACGTCGACGTGAGTGGTGACGGCACCGTCGTGAGCGTGGTGGGTGGTTGTGGCGGCGGCGGAGCCTCGGCAACAGCTGCGGCTGTCGCGTTGACGTCGGCGGCACGTCACGTCCCGACGTTACTGGTGGACGTCGACGCCCTCGGCTCGGGCGCTGATGTGCTGTTGGGCATCGAGACGACCCCCGGATTGCGTTGGGGTGCACTGACCGTCGAGGGCGGGCGGCTGGCCCCGGATGCTCTGCGCGATGCCCTGCCGGCAAAGGGAAAGTTCTTGAGGGTTCTGGCGAGCAGTCGCCGCGAGATCGACGGTCCGACAGTGACCGCCGTTCGCGCCGTGCTGGACGCAGGTCGCAGTTCCGGCGGGCTCGTGGTCTGCGACGTGCCACGTCATCCCAGCGAGGTAGGTCAGGTCGCGTTGGAGATGTCGGATTTGGTTCTCGTGGTGGTTCCGGCCACCGTGGCTGCGTGCGTCGCTGCCGAGAAGGTCGGAGCCTGGGTGGTGCGACACAACTCCAATGTCGGGCTCGTCGTGCGTGGGCCGGCGCCGGGAGGCCTACGCGGCGCCGATGTGGCAGACATGCTCGGCCTGCCGCTGACGGCCGTGATGCGCGGCCACCGCTCGCTGGCGCCGATGCTCGAGCGCGGTGGCCTCGAATTGACCCGAGGTTGTCCGCTGAGTGCGGTGGCAACGGCGGTACTCGACGCCGTCGAATCCGGCGCACGCCCGCGCAGGGCTGCGGCATGAGCGCGTTGGTCACGACAGAACTGCTCGACCGAGTTCGCGAGCGGCTGACGGCGTCGTCGGTCGCCGAGCCGACGGCGGCCACCGTTGCCGACGCCGTGCGAGCCGAGTCCTCCGGCGTACTGGCGGACACGGATCTGTTGGAGGTCGTCAGGGTGCTCCAGACGGAGCTGACAGGCGCAGGGCCGCTCGAACCACTGCTGCACGAACCCGGTGTCGCCGATGTACTGGTGACCGCGCCGGATCAGGTCTGGGTGGACCGCGGGGTCGGCCTCGAAAGGTCCGGGGTCCGGTTCACCGACGAGGCAGCCGTGCGTCGACTGGCGCAGCGGTTGGCACTGTCGGCAGGTCGACGCCTCGACGACGCCCAACCGTGGGTCGACGGCCGCCTGCGGGGCGTCGGCGACGGGCACTTCGGGGTACGACTTCATGCCGTACTCGCACCGGTGGCCCAGGGCGGAACCTGCGTGTCACTGCGAGTGCTGCGGCCCGCAACACAGGGTCTCGACGCGCTGTGTGCTCACGGCGCCGTGGAACCGGACGCGCGCGAACTCCTCGATCACATCATCTCGTGCCGCTTGGCCTTCCTGGTGATCGGCGGGACCGGCGCGGGAAAGACCACGTTGTTGTCCGCCATGCTCGGCGCCGTCGACCCGCGCGAGCGAATCGTCTGCATCGAGGACGCGGCCGAACTAGCGCCGCCGCATCCGCACGTCGTCCGCCTCGTCGCCAGGGCTCCCAACGTCGAGGGCGTCGGAGAGGTGACGGTGCGCGATCTGGTTCGGCAGGCACTGCGGATGCGTCCCGATCGCATCGTCGTCGGTGAGGTCCGCGGTGCTGAGGTGACGGATCTGCTCACGGCGATGAACACCGGCCACGACGGCGGCGCCGGCACCGTTCACGCCAATTCGCCCGAAGAGGTGCCGGCCAGACTCGAGGCGTTGGCTGCGCTCGGCGGTATGGATCGCCACGCGTTGCACAGTCAACTTGCCGCGGCAGTTCACGTGATCCTGCACGTGCACCGGTTGGCCGACGGATCGAGGCGTCTCGAACAGATCGGCGTCATCGACCGCGGTGCGGACGGATACGTACAAATCATGCAGGCATGGCCGGACGGCGGTTCGGGTCGTGAGCGGCTCGAGCGGATGTTCCGGCTTCGCAATCGAGAGGTCGGGACGTGACAGTTTCCTTCCTGGTCCTCGCGTTGGCGGTCTCGATTGCGCCGGTGCGGGATTCACGTGCTCGGCTCGCTACGTACGCCCCGAGCATCCGCAAGCCCTCCCGGCAGATTCCGTGGCAGTTGGTCGCCGCATTTTTCGCGGTGTCGGCTGCATGGGTTCTCGGAGGCTTGGCGGCAGGATGCGCGGCGGTCGCCCTCGCCGGAACCTTGATCTTTCGTGGGCGCCGCGTGAAGGCGGCCGAAAACCGGGACCTCTCACAGAAGATGCTGCTCTCCGGTCTGGAGGTGCTGATCGCCGAGCTGAGCGTCGGCGCGCATCCTGCAGTTGCCAGTTCTGTTGCAGGCGAGGAATGTACCGGCGAAGTAAGTGCGGTGTTCCGGTCCGCTGGGGCCAGGGCGCGTCTCGGTGGTTCTGCCGCGGCGGCCTTCGCGGTACCGGATTCGTGCATCGAGCGTGAGTTCTCCCGCATCGGATCCGTCTGGCGGGTCGCAGACCAACACGGTCTGGCTCTGGCTGAACTACTCGGCGCGGTCCGGACGGACATGTTGGGGCGTAGACGCTTTCGTCAGCGCACCGAGGCCGGGTTGGCGGGCGCTCGGGCGACGGCTGCGGTGCTGGCTTTTCTACCGCTGCTGGGGATCGGCCTCGGCCAGTTGATGGGGGCGTCGCCTCTGCGCGTGCTGTTCGGCGGTGGACTCGGCGGCGTGCTGCTCGTGATCGGAACTGCCTGTGTCTCAGCTGGTTTGCTCTGGACCGACCGGATAACTGCGAAGGTCACGTCGTGAGTTGGGCATCCGTGGCGATGATCGCGTTGGCGCTCGCGATCATTCCCGCTCGCCGCGGCGCTTCGGCCAGGGCGGCAGAAATTCTGTTCGCGGACACAACAACAGAAAATTCGGTTTCAGCCCCGGACAAGCCGGATCCACTCGCGGTTGCCGCAAGTCTCGACCTTCTCGGGGCCTGCCTGCGAGCGGGGCTTCCCGTCTCCGCCGCGATCACAGCGATGGCGTCGACGGCACCGAAACCGATGGCCGACACGCTCAGTCGCGTCGCCGACCTTCTCGCGCTCGGTGCCGACCCTGACGCCGCGTGGAGCGAAGCCGCGCTCGATCCCGATACCGAGGCGCTCGCCAGAATGGCTCGGCGTTCCGCCCGTTCGGGTTCGTCGCTGTCCTCGTCCATGGCAGAACTCGCCGAGCGCAGTCGAGGTGACGCCGAGGATCTGGCTGCTGCCGCGGCCGAACGTGCGGGAGTGCTGATCAGCGGTCCACTCGGACTGTGTTTCCTGCCGGCGTTCATCGCCCTGGGCATCGTCCCGGTGGTGATCGGGCTTGCCACGACTGTGCTCGGTAACGGCCTGTTGTGAGCCGGATCCGTATGAAAGCTCCTGTGGCAGAGATGCTGCCACAGGTTTCGATTGAAGGGGGAGAAATGATTTCGAAGACACTCAGGACGGTGTCGGCCAGATTTGCGCTGTTGGTAACGGAGGACGACGGTATGTCTACCGCGGAGTATGCGATCGGCACGATTGCGGCCGCCGCATTCGGTGCCGTCCTGTACACGGTTGTCACCGGCGACTCCATTGTCTCGGCGCTGACGGGCATTATCGACAAGGCACTCAAGACAGCTGTGTGATGTTGTCCACGAGAGGTATTCGGCAAGCCGACGAGGGCGCCGTGACGGTCGAGGCCGCGATTGCTCTGGCTTCGATCGTCACGGTGGTCGTGCTGTGTATCGGTGGTGTCCTCGCGGTGTCGATGCAGGTTCGGTGTGTCGACGCAGCTCGTGAGGCCGCGCGGTTGGTGGCACGTGGTGATCGTGAGTCTGCGGTCGCCACGGCCCGCCGGATCGCACCCCAAGATGCGTCGATCTCGGTGGAGATCGTTGACGGCTTTGCCGTTGCCGTTGTCAGCGCCGAGAGTACGTTGCTGCCGTTGGTCGACATTTCTTCCGAGGCTGTGGCAGCTGTGGAGTCAGGGGTGGAAGAGGGGTGAACCTACGTGACGACGAAGGTGTTGCCACGGTTCTGGCGTGCTGCGTTCTGGCAGCGATCGTGATGGTGACTGGTGGGATGCTGCATGTCGGGTCCGCGGTGGTGGCCCGGCACACTGCTCAGTCGGCCGCTGATCTTTCGGCTCTCGGCGGTGCGGGCGCCTTGGACGGAGGTGAGGCGTCTGCGTGTGCGAAGTCCGCGGCGATCGCGGAGCGTATGCGTACGGTGCTCGCGGAATGTGAGGTGCAGGGGTGGGATGTAGTTGTCGAGATACGTGCACCGGTGTTGTTGTCGGGCTTCGGGATCGGCGATGCGCAGGCCTACGCTCGTGCGGGTCCGGTCAGCTGATCGTGTCTCAGCTGATCGTATCGATGACGGCGGTCAGTACCTTGACCGCGCCGTCTTTGTCGAGTGGGTCGTTTCCGTTGCCGCACTTGGGTGAATAGACGCAGGACGGGCATCCGTGAGCGCACTCGCAGGAGAGTATGGCGTCGCGCGTCGCGGTGAGCCATCGTGACAGTTCGCTGTGCCCCCGGTCGGCGAACCCGGCGCCGCCGGCGTGACCGTCGTAGACGAAGACAGTCGGGAGTCCGGTGTCCGCGTGCATTGCCGTCGATACGCCGCCTATGTCTCCGCGGTCGCAGATCGCCACCAGTGGCAGCAGGCCGATCGCGGCATGTTCGGCGGCATGCAGTGATCCGGGGAACCGTTCGGGCGGCACCCCGATGGATTCGAGAAGTTCCGGCGTGACCGTGTACATCACTGCCCTGGTGGGCAAAGTATGTGCGGGCATGTCGAGTTCGATCGAGTCGAGGACTTCACCCGAAGTCAACCGTCGTAGGTACCCGACGACTTGATGTGTCACCTCGACCTGGACGAGAGCGACGGCGATGTCGCCGTAGTTCTTGTGCTCGAGTTGTTCGGTGATGGTGATTTCGGTGGTCTCTCGGGCCGAGGTGGTCCAGTCCGGATTCTCGGTGTGTACCAATGCGAGTCCGACGTCGAGGTCCAGTTCGTCGACGACATAGGTCTCGCCTTGATGAATGTGCACGGCACCGGGATGAACTGTGGCCGGAGCGCGGCCCGCGTCGACAGTACCCAGCATCCGGCCGGATTCACCGTCGACAATGGCCACCTGAGTTCCGATACCGCCGCGAATGTCCAAAGAGCCGTGGGGGTTCGAATCGGCGGTGACGAACCATCCGTGCTTTCGGCGCCGGATCTTGCCTTCCTCCGACAGCCTGGTCAGAACCTCGAGAGCCCCGAAAGCATCCACCTCGGCATCGGAAAGTGGGAGTTCCATTGCAGCGCAGAGAAGTTGTGGTCCCAGGACGTACGGATTTCCGGGATCTGTCACCGTCGCCTCGACGGGTTTGTCGAGTACCGCCGACGGATGGTGAACGAGGTAGGTGTCGAGTGGATCGTCGCGGGCGATCAACACGACGAGTGAACCCTCGCCGCGTCGCCCGGAGCGACCGGCCTGCTGCCAGAACGAGGCGACGGTCCCCGGGAAGCCTGCCACGACAACGGCGTCGAGGCCTGCGATGTCGACGCCGAGCTCCAGCGCGTTGGTGGTGGCTGCGCCCAGCAGCGTGCCGTCGGCGAGTGCAGCTTCCAGTTCGCGTCGGTCCTCGGCCAGATATCCGGCGCGATACGACGCGACTCGCTCGGCGAGGTCCGGGTCCACCTCGGCGAGTAGACGTTTGGTGGCCATCGCGGTCAGTTCGGCGCCGCGGCGGGAGCGGACGAAGGTGAGAGTGCGGGCGCCTTCGATCATGAGGTCGGCCATGATCCGGGCTGCTTCCGCGCCCGCGGGACGTCGTACCGGGCTACCGTTTTCGCCGGTCAATGCCTCGAGTAGCGGAGGCTCCCACAGTGCGACGGTGCGTGGGCCGTGCGGCGATCCGTCTTCCGTGACCTCGGTGCAGTGTGCGCCGATGAGCCGCGAGGCCGCCGCGCCGGGATCTGCCGTGGTCGCGCTGGCCAGGATGAAGGTAGGTTCGGCGCCGTAGCGCGCTGCAATCCTGCGAAGTCGCCGGATCACGAGCGCGACGTTGGATCCGAAGACTCCCCTGTAGGAGTGGCATTCGTCGATGATCACGTATTTCAGGTTGCGGAAGAAGTGCGCCCATCGCTGATGGGTGCGGAGCAGCGAAATGTGGATCATGTCGGGGTTGGTGAAGAGCCAGCGTGAGTTCTCGCGTGCCCAGGTGCGGAGTTCTTGCGAAGTGTCGCCGTCGTACGCACTGGCGTTCGTGCTGCGAAGTTGGACGTCGAAGTCGGTGAGGGACAGCACTGCTCGCAGTTGATCCGAGCCCAGCGCTTTGGTGGGGGAGAGGTACAGGGCAGTTGCGAGCGGATCGGTCGCCATGGCCGTCAGCACCGGGAGTTGGTATGCCAGTGACTTACCCGACGCCGTACCGGTGGCCACGACCACGTGTTTTCCCTCGTGAGCGAGGTCGGCGGCCTCACTCTGGTGGATCCACGGGGACCGCACGCTGTGCTCGGCGAGCGCGCGTACGACGCTGGGGTGCACCCACTCCGGCCATTCGGTGAACTCGGCTACGCGAGCAGGCAACTGCGCGGTGAACATCAGTGGTTTTTCGCTTCCACTGACCCCGGCGACGACGCGATCGAGCAGCATCTGCCCGTAGGTGTCGCCAGGCTTCCCTCCCGGGGCGGGGATCGGGGAAGGTGCGTTCACGTGACTCTCCGGGCTCGGCGTTGGGGTGTGGCGGCAATCGGAAACTGTCGCTACCTGCAGTTTTGATGATACGCAACGGCCGGCGGTCTTGGTGGAACCGGGTGGTCGGCGCGGAAGCGGGAAGCCACGATCGTGGGCCGTTTTTCTCGTAGCGAACTTTTAACGTTTTTAGTTCCCTTTTCGACTGTTGTGCACGCGGAGAACATGGTTGACTGACAATCGGTCGCAGCTTCTGTGTTCGTAGGCTTGAGAAAGTGCACGCTCGCAGGATCGTTGTTGCGGGCGCGGTGCTCTGCCTTTCCTGAGGGGGAAATAAAGACGTACAGCGGTCGGAACCGGCCCGGTGGACTGTAAGGGCTGTTCACCGAATCCGGTGTTAGAAAGAGAAGGAAAAGCATGGCACAGGGCACTGTGAAGTGGTTCAACGCTGAAAAGGGCTTCGGCTTCATCGCTCCCGAAGACGGTTCCGCAGACGTCTTCGTTCACTACTCCGAAATTCAGGGCAACGGCTTCCGTACCCTCGAGGAGAACCAGCGTGTGGAGTTCGAGGTCGGCCAGGGCACCAAGGGTCCCCAGGCTACCGGCGTTCGCGCGGTCTGATTTTTCCGCTCACTCGCTGAGCGATTAGTTCGGACAGTATTTGTCCCCCATCGCATCCGTGCGGTGGGGGACAAATCTTTTCGGGCTGAGCCAGTCTTTCTCTGTCCGAGGTAATGCACGCAGCTGTTCGACCACGGCCGGTCGTCTATGCCGTCAGTACCTTCGTGGCTTACGTTTCACTCTGTGAGCCAACTGTCCTTTTTCTCTGCCGAGTCGATTCCACCTGCCGTGACGGACCTCGCCGGAATGCTGGCCGGACCGGGTCAGGTCGTGACCTCGGAGGACCGTGCCCGGATCTCGATCGTCGTGGATCGGGACTGGAGAGCGCAGGCCGTTGCCGAGTTGATCGCGCAGTGCGGACTCGGGGCCGAGGTGACGCGTAGTGAAGAAGGCAGCCCATTGGTCCGCACTCAGTCGACGCCCGCACTCCTTCCGCTGTCCGTGCAGTGGACCAAGGGAGCTGTGAAGGCGGTGCCGGTCGGTTGGGTACCGAACTCCCGCCAACTCCGGGTGTGGGCCGTCGCGGCCGGCAGGCTCGAAGAAGGCGGCGAGCGATTCGTGTTCGGCCTCGACCCCCATGCCAAGGAGACGCACGCACCGCTGGCTCAGGCCTTGATGCGGGTTGGTATCGCGCCGACTCAACTGGGTAACCGGACACCGGGCCCGGGGCTCCGTGTGTCGGGAAAGAAGAGACTGACAAAGCTCGTCGAATACCTCGGTGAGGCGCCGAAACACGTCGACACTTCGGTCGCCTGGCCGCACGTCTGACAGTGCTCTTGCCTCGCGTCCGACGGTGCTCATGCCGCGTGTCCGACGGTGCTCATGCCGCGTGTCCGACGGAGCCCATACTGTACTGATCTGCACGAATGTCTTGCGGGTATGTCACTCTGTAAAGAGAGACACGGGGTATAACTTGCTCCACACGTCTAGTTCTGAAGATCTGCCGACGGCAGTGAACGTCCAAAGGAAGGCTCGGGCAGCAGGTGGCTAAAGCGGACAACGGCAGCGGTCAGGGAGCGTCCGGTAACCCTCGTCGCCTCGTGATCGTCGAGTCACCGACCAAGGCGCGCAAAATCGCTCCCTACCTCGGTAAGGACTACGTCGTAGAGGCATCGGTCGGTCACATTCGCGACCTGCCACGAGGCGCAGCAGACGTTCCGGCCAAGTACAAGGGCGAGTCATGGGCCCGTCTCGGCGTCAACGTCGATCACGACTTCGAGCCGCTCTATGTCGTGAGCCCGGAAAAGAAGGGCAAGGTCGCCGAACTCAAGTCTCTGTTGAAGGACGCCGACGAGCTCTTCCTCGCAACTGACCCCGACCGCGAGGGCGAGGCAATCGCCTGGCATCTCCTCGAGACTCTCAAGCCCAAGATTCCGGTTCGTCGAATGGTCTTCCACGAGATCACCGAGCCGGCAATCCGTGCTGCCGCCGAAGACACCCGCGAACTCGACACCGACCTCGTCGATGCTCAGGAAACCCGCCGCATCCTCGACCGTCTCTACGGTTACGAGGTCAGCCCGGTTCTTTGGAAGAAGGTCATGCCGAAGCTCTCGGCCGGCCGCGTCCAGTCGGTGGCCACTCGCGTCATCGTCCAGCGTGAACGCGAGCGCATGGCGTTCAAGTCGGCGTCGTACTGGGACATTTCCGCGACGCTCGACGCCGGTGCAGAGGCCAGCCCGCGTAGTTTCGGTGCTCGCCTCGTCTCCGTCGACGGTTCGCGTGTCGCCTCCGGTCGCGATTTCGGAGCTGACGGAAAGCTCAAGGGCAGCGCGGTCACCGTGCTCGACGAGGCGTACGCGCGTCGTCTGGCGGAAGCGTTGCAGGGCGTCGACCTCACGGTTTCCTCCGCCGAGGACAAGCCGTACACGCGCAAGCCTTACCCGCCGTTCATGACGTCGACGCTCCAGCAGGAAGCCGGACGCAAACTTCGTTTCACGTCCGAGCGCGCAATGCGCATCGCGCAGCGTCTGTACGAAAACGGCTACATCACCTACATGCGTACCGACTCGACGACGCTCTCGGAGTCGGCGATCGCAGCCGCTCGTGCGCAGGCCACCGAGTTGTACGGTCCGGAGTACGTCCATCCGACGCCGCGTCAGTACACCCGCAAGGTCAAGAACGCGCAGGAAGCTCACGAGGCGATCCGCCCCGCCGGCGACGTGTTCCAGACCCCGGGTCAGCTGCATTCCAAGCTCGATTCCGACGAGTTCAAGCTGTACGAACTGATCTGGCAGCGGACCGTCGCTTCGCAGATGGCCGACGCCCGCGGTACGACGCTGACGCTCCGCATCTCCGGCACGGCAGGAACCGGCGAGGACTGCACGTTCTCCGCTTCGGGTCGCACCATCGTGTTCGCCGGCTTCCTCAAGGCTTACGTCGAAAGTGTCGACGAAGAAGCCGGCGGTCAGTCCGACGACGCCGAATCCAGGCTTCCGGTACTGGTCAAGGGCCAGGAAGTCACGGCCACCAAGCTCGATCCGGACGGGCACAGCACCAACCCGCCCGCTCGCTACACAGAAGCCAGCCTGATCAAGACGCTCGAAGAACTCGGCATCGGCCGTCCTTCGACCTACTCGTCGATCATCAAGACCATCCTCGATCGCGGATACGTCTACAAACGTGGCAGCGCGCTGGTTCCGTCCTGGGTGGCGTTTGCCGTCATCGGACTGCTCGAGGTGCACTTCGGCCGGCTGGTCGACTTCGACTTCACGGCAGGAATGGAAGACGATCTCGACGCGATCGCCGGTGGCCGTGAGCAGCGCGGCAACTGGCTGAGCAGCTTCTACTTCGGCGGCGAGACAGGCGCAGAAGGTTCGGTCGCCCGCGAGGGCGGGCTGAAGAAGATGGTCGGAGTCAACCTCGAGGAGATCGACGCTCGCGAGGTCAACTCCATCCGTCTCTTCGACGACGCCGAGGGCCGCGAGGTGCACGTGCGCGTCGGCCGGTTCGGCCCGTATCTCGAGCGCATGGTTCAGAACCCGGACGATCCCGAAGGCGATCTGATCTCGCAGCGGGCAAATCTTCCCGACGACCTGCCGCCGGACGAGCTCACTCCCGAGTACGCCGAGAAACTGTTCTCGACGCCTCAAGAGGGCCGCAAGCTGGGCGTCGACCCACTGACGGGCCACGAGATCGTCGCGAAGGAAGGCCGCTTCGGTCCCTACGTGACCGAGATCCTGCCCGAACCGCCGGCCGAGCCGGAACCGGACATCGTTCCCGTCTCCGCTCCCGAGCCGGAAGAAATCAGTTCGGGCAGTACCAAGACTGCGGTGAAGAAGGCCGCAGCCAAGAAGGCACCCGCGAAGAAGGCTGCCAAGAAGGTCGCGGGCCCCAAGCCGCGGACGGGATCGCTGCTCAAGTCCATGGATTTGGCGACGATCACCTTGGAAGATGCACTTCGTCTGCTGTCGCTTCCGCGCGTCGTGGGTGTCGACCCCGAATCCAAGGAAGAGATCACCGCGCAGAACGGCCGTTACGGTCCGTACCTGAAGAAGGGCACGGACTCACGCTCGCTCGCCAACGAAGAGCAGATGTTCACCGTCACGCTCGACGAGGCCCTCAAGATCTACGCCGAGCCGAAGCGTCGTGGGCGTCAGGCATCGGCAACGCCTCCGTTGCGTGAGTTGGGCGTCGATCCGGTCAGCGAGAAGCCGATGGTGATCAAGGACGGCCGTTTCGGTCCGTACGTCACTGACGGCGAGACCAACGCCAGCCTTCGCAAGGACGACGACGTCGAATCCATTTCCGATGCTCGTGCGTCGGAGTTGCTGGCTGATCGTCGGGCCCGCGGTCCCGTCAAGAAGAAGGCAGCAGCCAAGAAGGCTCCGGCAAAGAAGGCCGCTGCCAAGAAAACAGCCGCAAAAAAGGCCCCGGCCAAGAAGGCCGCCGCCAAGAAGGCTCCGGCGAAGAAGGACTCGTAAGGCTTCGTCGGTGCCGACGGTTAGGGTTTTTGCATGAGTACTGAAGTGGCCGAGCGAGGTGTGTTCGGTCGGCTGGTGGGTCAGCACGACGTCGAGCAGAGCCTGCGTGATGCTGCGCTGTCGGCTCGTGGCGATTCCAGCGGCTCGGAGATGACCCACGCGTGGCTCTTCACGGGGCCACCCGGCTCTGGTCGTTCGGTTGCTGCTCTCTGCTTTGCCGCAGCCCTGCAATGCACCTCCGACGGTGCACCAGGGTGCGGTGAGTGTCATGCGTGTACGACGACGATGGGTGGAACCCACGGTGACGTACGACGGATCATCCCCGACGGCCTGAGCATCAGCGTCAAAGGCATGCGCGAGATAGTCAACATCGCTTCGCGTCGGCCGACGACGGGGCGGTGGCAGGTCATCGTGGTCGAGGATGCCGATCGTTTGACCGAAGGCGCAGCCAACGCCCTGCTGAAGGTTGTCGAGGAGCCACCGGACCGCACGGTCATCCTGCTCTGCGCGCCGACGACCGATCCGGAAGACATGTCTGTCACCCTCCGATCGCGGTGTAGGCACATGCCGTTGGTGACGCCGTCCGTCGAATCGATCGCTCAGGTACTGATCGACCGCGACGGGCTGGATCCGGAGCGGGCGAGAATCGCCGCATCGATCAGCGGCGGACATGTCGGTCGGGCGCGGCGCCTCGCCACCGACGAGAGCGCGCGGGACGAGCGTCAGCGTTCGCTTCGGCTGGCCGCAGACGCGATCGGTGCTTCGACGGCGTACAAGGCCGCAGAGAACTTGGTGAAGTCGATCGAGGCTGACACCAAGGCGTTCTACGCCGAACTCAAGGAACAGGAACTCGAGGAGCTCAAGGTCTCCTTGGGTGGCGGTGGAACCGGCAAGGGAACAGCCGGGACTCTGCGCGGATCGGCTGGTCTGATCAAGGACCTCGAAGCACGCCAGAAATCGCGCGACACCCGGGCCCGCCGCGATCTTCTCGACCGGACGCTGATCGACCTGGCCGGCATGTACCGGGACGCGCTTTCCTATTCGCTGGGGTCGACGTCGACGGCGACCCATCCCGACATGGCTCGGCAGGCCGCCGAGTTGGCTGCACGAACGTCCCCGGAGGGGTTGCTCAAGTGCATCGAAGCGGTGCTCGAATGCCGCGAGGCCGTCGACTTCAACGTCAAGTTGCAGTGGGCGCTCGATGCGATGGTTGCCTCCATCGGAGCCGCTTTCCGACCCCCGTTTTCGCGATCCGGGGGTTGACCAGATAGACTCGCCACCGCCGAAAGGCACGCTGCCTTAGCTCAGTCGGTAGAGCATTTCACTCGTAATGAAAAGGTCGAGAGTTCGATTCTCTCAGGCAGCTCGGCCAAGAGCCCCACACCCGGAAATCCGGATGTGGGGCTCTTGTCGTTAGTTCCCAATTCTTGCGTATGTGCGGTTTATCCTGAGTTCGGCGAACACGTGCCTGAACAGGAGAGACCTCGATGTCGGATCAGAACTGGGGACCAGGCCAACCATCGCAGAATCAGCCGCCGTACGGGCAGATGCCGCCGATGCCGCCGCAGGGTTTTCAGCCGCCGACGCCCGCCTATCCGTACGCAAGCTGGATCTCTCGGGTGCTCGCGTCAATTCTCGACGGCTTTGTCGTTCCGCTCCCCGGCGTCATCCTCGCGGGCATCGGAGCAGTGATCGCGTTCTCCGGATCCGAAGTGACCACATACGACGACGGCAGCGTGAGCGCTGAAGGCGGTAATCCGGTCGGGGTGATCGTCATGGTCGTCGGCATACTGGCGATCTTCTTGATCGAGGTGTGGAATCTCGTCTTCAGGCAAGGGAACACCGGACAGACGCTCGGCAAGAAGT
>NZ_CP133326.1:592500-605000 GCF_036669995.1 Rhodococcus sp. DN22
CCTGATCTGGTAGTAGCCAAGCGATGGGGTGACGCAGGAAGGTAGCTGAGCCAGTCAGTGGTAATACTGGTGTAAGCGTGTAGGGCGTGACCTAGGCAAATCCGGGTCACACATAGCCTGAGACGTGATGCGTAGCCGATTGAGGCGAATTCAGTGATCCTATGCTGCCGAGAAAAGCCTCTAGCGAGCTTTCACACGGCCCGTACCCCAAACCGACACAGGTGGTCAGGTAGAGAATACTAAGGCGATCGAGATAACTATGGTTAAGGAACTCGGCAAAATGCCCCCGTAACTTCGGGAGAAGGGGGGCCCTGTCTGGTGACGACATTTACTGTCTGAGCTGGGTGGGGCCGCAGAGACCAGTGAGAAGCGACTGTTTACTAAAAACACAGGTCCGTGCGAAGTCGTAAGACGATGTATACGGACTGACGCCTGCCCGGTGCTGGAAGGTTAAGAGGACCGGTTAGTTCCTTCGGGAGCGAAGCTGAGAATTTAAGCCCCAGTAAACGGCGGTGGTAACTATAACCATCCTAAGGTAGCGAAATTCCTTGTCGGGTAAGTTCCGACCTGCACGAATGGCGTAACGACTTCTCAGCTGTCTCAACCGTAGACTCGGCGAAATTGCATTACGAGTAAAGATGCTCGTTACGCGCGGCAGGACGAAAAGACCCCGGGACCTTCACTACAGCTTGGTATTGGTGTTCGGTTCGGTTTGTGTAGGATAGGTGGGAGACTGTGAAACGGTGACGCCAGTTATCGTGGAGTCGTTGTTGAAATACCACTCTGATCGAATTGGACCTCTAACCTCGGACCATGATCTGGTTCAGGGACAGTGCCTGGTGGGTAGTTTAACTGGGGCGGTTGCCTCCCAAAATGTAACGGAGGCGCCCAAAGGTTCCCTCAGCCTGGTTGGCAATCAGGTGTCGAGTGCAAGTGCACAAGGGAGCTTGACTGTGAGACTGACAGGTCGAGCAGGGACGAAAGTCGGGACTAGTGATCCGGCACCGGCAAGTGGAAGCGGTGTCGCTCAACGGATAAAAGGTACCCCGGGGATAACAGGCTGATCTTCCCCAAGAGTCCATATCGACGGGATGGTTTGGCACCTCGATGTCGGCTCGTCGCATCCTGGGGCTGGAGTAGGTCCCAAGGGTTGGGCTGTTCGCCCATTAAAGCGGCACGCGAGCTGGGTTTAGAACGTCGTGAGACAGTTCGGTCTCTATCCGCCGCGCGCGTTAGAAACTTGAGGAAGGCTGTCCCTAGTACGAGAGGACCGGGACGGACGAACCTCTGGTGTGCCAGTTGTTCCGCCAGGAGCACCGCTGGTTAGCTACGTTCGGAAGGGATAACCGCTGAAAGCATCTAAGCGGGAAGCCTGTTCCAAGATGAGGTTTCTCACCCCCTCGAGGGGGTAAGGCCCCCGGCAGACCACCGGGTTGATAGGCCAGAACTGGAAGTGCAGTAATGCATGCAGGTGACTGGTACTAATAGGCCGAGGACTTACCACAAAGAAGCTACGCGTCCACTGTGCGGTATCTGAAACAACACACAGATACTGATGAGAAACTCTGTTTTCTCCGTCATCCATCCACCCGGTAACGGGTTCGGGTTGGTGCACGGTGAAACCAGGTGATCAGAAGTTGGTTACTGTGACAGTTTCATAGAGTTACGGCGGTCACAGCGAAGGGGAAACGCCCGGTCCCATTCCGAACCCGGAAGCTAAGCCCTTCAGCGCCGATGGTACTGCACTCGACAGGGTGTGGGAGAGTAGGACACCGCCGAACACAATGTAGAGAAGCCCCCCAACCAATACTGGTTGGGGGGCTTTCTCGTACCCAAAACACCCCGAAACATCCCGTCGCCGGCACCCCCCGGATCGAGCGAACGGTACGTCCGTCGCCTCAGATCGACCCAACGTACCGTTCACACCATCACGAGCAGAAGCGCACGGCCGGCTCACCACCCCGTCCGGGATCGAGCGAACGACACTCTCACCCTCTTCAGCGAGGGGAACGATACGTTCACACGATCCGCGAAAAGCCCGCGCTCACCACAGGTCTCGTCAGTCGAACGCCAATCGCGATACCAACCCGCCACGGAACCCGTCGAGCGTGGCTAGGCTCGGAAGAGGTGCCCCGTGTGATCGGGCCCACCTCACCTGTGCACGCGTGATGACTACGGAGGCTTCGATGACCGATATTCTCGACCGCACCAAAATCTATGTTGATGGCGCCTGGATCGAATCCACTGGCAGCGGTCGGATCGACGTTCTCAATCCGGCTACCGAAGAGCTGATAGGAACTGTCGCCGAAGGCACTGTCGAAGATGTCGACGCGGCCGCGAAGGCAGCACGAAAGGCGTTCCCTGCCTGGTCTGCACTATCCGGCGGTGAGCGCGCCGAATATCTTTCCAAGGCCGCGGCGATAATTGCCGAACGCACCGATGATCTTGCGGCGCTTGTTTCGCAGGATATGGGAATGCCGATCGGATTCGCGAAGCCCGTACAAATCGGAATGCCGCTCGCGAATTTGAATGCATTTGCCGAATTGGCTCGCACTTATGATTTCGACGCTCACGAGGTCGGGAATTCGCTGATTGTTCGCGAACCTGCGGGTGTTGTCGGCGCCATCACTCCCTGGAACTTCCCGCTCCACCAAGTTGTCTTGAAGGTGGGCGGTGCGCTCGCCGCGGGCTGCACCGTGGTTCTCAAGCCGACCGAGGTTGCGCCACTCATCACGTACGCTCTCGCTGACATCTTCGACGAAATTGGTTTGCCTGCAGGTGTATTCAACCTGGTGAGTGGCTACGGCCCGGTAGTGGGTGAAGCCATCGCCGGCCACCCTGAGGTCGACATGGTCTCCTTCACCGGATCGACTCGTGCAGGCAAGCGAGTGGCCATCGTTGCCGCGGACACCATCAAGAAGGTCTCGCTCGAGCTGGGCGGCAAGTCGGCGAACGTCATTCTCGACGACGCCGATCTCGAAAAGGCTGTCACGGATGGCGTCGCAAAGTGCTTCATCAATTCGGGCCAGACCTGTTCGGCGCTGACGCGTATGTTGGTTCCCGCGGAGAAGGTGGATGAGGCAGCGGCAATTGCTGCTGCAGTCGCCGCTCATTTCCCGGTAGGTGATCCGACTCAGCCGACTTCGGTGCTTGGTCCTCTGGTGAACGCGAATCAGCTGGGACGCGTTCGCGGATACATCGAGAAGGGTGTGTCGGAAGGTGCCACCGCGGTTGTCGACGGTCGCGAAACCGGTCTGGCCAGTGGATATTTCGTCGGGCCGACGGTGTTCGCGAACGTGACCGAAGACATGACCATTGCGCGCGAGGAGATCTTCGGACCGGTCCTCTCGATCATGGGTTACAAAGACGAGGCCGACGCAGTGCGGATCGCCAACGGCACCGAGTACGGACTGGCCGGTGGCGTTTGGTCAGGTGACCCCGATCGCGCGGATCGCGTCGCCCGGCAACTGCGGGCCGGGCAGGTCGAGGTGAACGGCGGCGCCTTCAACACGAATGCTCCGTTCGGTGGGTACAAGCAGTCGGGCGTCGGGCGCGAGGCCGGCACGTTCGGGCTCGAAGAGTTCCTCGAGATCAAGGCGATTCAGCGATAGTTTGTTCGAGAATGGCGATGCTCCCGTACCAAGTGCGGGAGCATCGCCATTTTTGTACCCGGATCAGGACTTGGCGGCATCCAAATGCTGAGCCGAGATGTTCGCCAGATGTGTCAGGTCCGAGGCCACGGTCGCGAACGTGTAGCCCTCCCCGAGCCGTTGTGCCGCAACCTGACCGGAAGGTGTGTGGATTCCCGCAGCGACTCCGCTGACGGCGGCAGCTTCGCGCACCCGGGTGAGCGCTGCTTCGAATTCCTCGGCGACGTCCGGATCGTTGGAGTGCTTACCGCCGACGGCGATTCGTAGGTCGGACGGCCCGACGTACACGCCGTCCAAACCGGGCACTGCGCAGATCTCTTCGACGTTCGCCAGACCCTGTGGGGTCTCGATCATCGCAAATACAACGGTGTCGCGGTTCGCGTCGGCGGGAACTGGGCCGATACGGAGTTGAGAGCGCATGGGTCCGTAGGAGCGGATGCCGAAAGGCGGATACTTGGCGGCTGCCACGGCGGCCGCTGCCTCTTCGGCGTTGTTGATCAGCGGAACGATGACGCCCACAGCGCCCGCGTCGAGTGCACGGCCGATGGGCGTCGGATTGTTTGCCTCGACGCGCACCATCCCGACAGTGGACGGTGACGAGTCGATGGCGGTGAGCCCGGCGACCATCCCCGAATAGCCGATCAGGCCGTGCTGCATGTCGAGGGCAATGTAGTCCCAGCCGACGTGCGCAATCCATTCGGTCGAGACCGGACTGTCGATGACGGACCAGTATCCGAGAATGCGTTCGCGTCCTCGGATACGTGCGGCGAATTCCTGTGCTGACATAGTGAAGAACTCTTCCTGATGAAGGTCGGGTGTTTCAGCGGTTGTAGTTGGGCATGGGGCCTCGTAGGGCGGCACCGACGAGGTCACACTCTTCGACGGTCGAGGCGTCGAGTGGACCTCGCCCGATGGCCGCGATATTGGATTCGAGGTGCGTTACTTTGGATCCTCCGAGGAGCAGCGATCCGGCGACGGGCTTGCTGACCAGCCAGCGCAACGCAAGCTCGGTCAGGGAGATGCCGGACTGTTCCGCGATCGCCGTCAGTTGTGCAATGGCGTCGAAGATCTGTGTGTTCCAGTATCGCTCCTTGTACATCGACGCAAGACGGGAGTCGCCGAATCGGCCGTCGACGGGGTTTTCCTCGAAGGTGTGGCGCCCGGTGAGCAGGCCCCCACCGAGTGGGTTGTAGACCATGGTGGTCAGTCCGGTCACGTCCGCGAATTCTGCGTATTCTTCTTCGATGCGACGCGCGAGCAAGTTGTAGAGTTGTTGTGCGACGATCGGTCGCGGAGCACCGACTGTGTCTGCGGTGTAGTTGATTTCACTGATTTGCCACGCGGCAAAGTTGGATACGCCGAGTGTGCGGATCTTGCCCTCGGCAACCAGTTCCGCGACGGTGGTAAGAGTTTCGGTCAGCGTGACGGTTCGGTCCGGCTGATGGAGATAGAACAGGTCGACGTAGTCCGAGTCGAGTCTGCGCAGACTTCCTTCGATGCTTGCTCGGAGTCCCTTTGCCGAGAGTGGGCTGTTGTCACCGGCATCGGGGTGTGGCATTCCTGCTTTGGTGGCCAGAGTGACGGAATCGCGTCGGCCGTGGAGCAGTTTTGCCAGCATGCGCTCGGACTCACCGCCCGCATAGCCGTTGGCCGTGTCGATGTGAGAGATACCGGCGCCTAGTGCTGCGTCGAGCATCGATCCCGCACCCGATATGTCGACCGTATCTCCGAAGGTCATAGTGCCGAGCACCAGTTTCGGAAGCTCGAGTGGGGTGGTCATCAGGCAACTCCTCGTGATTCGGTCTGCTTGGCTAGTAAGTTCTTGGACAGGGCTGCCACCACGTGGCGTGGTTTGATGCCGACCATGGTGGTGGGATCGAGAGCAGCGCCTCGTAGTGCGCGGGTGTACGGCTCGCACGGACTGGCGAGAACTGTGTCTGTGGAACCGGATTCGACGATGGTTCCTTTCGACATCACGACTACGGTCTCGCTGATTTCTCGGACGACGCCCAAGTTGTGTGAGATGAAAACGTACGTCAGACCGGTATCGGCCTGAATTTCACGTAGGAGCGCGAGTACCTGCGCTTGCACCGAAACGTCGAGAGCGCTGGTTGCTTCGTCGCAGACCAGGATCTCGGGTCCGCTGGCAAGTGCACGGGCAATTCCGATGCGCTGACGTTGGCCACCGGAGAACTCCGCCGGACGCCGGTGTAGTGCCGAGCTGGGTAGGCCAACGCGATCGACGAGTTCTGCTGCTGCCTTGGCGCGTTCAGACTTGCTCCGAACACCTTTGAGGCGCAGTGGTTCTCCGATGATGTCCTCGGCAGTCAGATGGGGGTCCAGCGATCCGTACGGATCTTGGAACACCATTTGAATGCGAGAGCGGAAGGGGCGCAGTGACTTCTCCGACATATGCGCGATGTCATTGCCGTCGACGAGAATGCGTCCACTGGTCGGTGTGAGGAGTCGGACGATCGATCGAGCGATTGTCGACTTGCCACATCCGGATTCGCCGACGATGGCCAGGGTCTTGCCCTTTTCCACCGAGAAGCTCACAGCATCCACGGCTCGGAAAACTCCGTCGGGAACCGGATACTCGACAACGAGATCTTCGACGGCGAGAAGTGGCGTTTCGTGGGGGTTCATGCCGAGGCTCCGATCTGTGTTGAACGGGCGGGGTCGCCATCCCAAGGCCCCAGGTGCGGTATGGCGTCGAGAAGCTTTTGTGTGTAGGCGCTTTGCGGTGAGTCGA
Organism: Rhodococcus sp. DN22; assembly: GCF_036669995.1. NCBI lineage: Bacteria > Bacillati > Actinomycetota > Actinomycetes > Mycobacteriales > Nocardiaceae > Rhodococcus > Rhodococcus sp. DN22. Next base: position 598,903 of record NZ_CP133326.1, read on the forward strand.
CGAGAACGTCGGCGTTACCGGTCTCGACAAAACGTCCGTCCTTCATCACGTAGATGCGATCGGATACGAGTCGGGCGACTCCGAGGTCGTGGGTGATGACGAGCATTCCGATCCCGGTGCGCTCCTGCAATTCGAGCAATAGATCCAGAATCCCGGCCTGAACGGTGACGTCCAATGCGCTGGTGGGTTCGTCGGCCACGATCAGTTCGGGGCCGGCAGCAAGAGCTCCGGCGATGAGGACGCGCTGCAGCATTCCACCCGACAGTTGATGCGGGTACTTGTCGAGTTGCTGATCCGGATACGGAATGCGTACCTGCTCGAGCAGTTGCACTGCCCGCTCGATTTGTTGCTTCTTCGCGGTCACGCCGCTGTGGCGCACTGCTTCTCGAAGTTGGCTGCCGATGGTGTGGACGGGACTCAGAGCCGTCATCGGGTCCTGGGGGATGAGGGCGATGTGTTTTCCACGAATATCGTTCAAGATCTTCGTGTTTCCGAGAATGTCCTGGCCTTTGAACACGGCTTTCCCGGAAAGAACGGCAAGATCGTCCGGAAGCAGCCCGAGGATTCCCATGGCCGTGGTCGACTTTCCGGAGCCGGATTCACCGATGATGGTGACGGTTTCACCGGCGTCGATGCAGAAGGACACCCCGTCGACGGCTCGGATGACGCCATTCGCCGTGACAAGTTCGATCTGGAGGTCGTCGACCCGTAGTAGATTGCCCATGTCTCACGCCTTTGCTTTCTGGGCGTTGCCACGCCCGAACAGGCTTGCGCCCAGTCGTTTCGAACCTGCAGGACGATCGCGCAGGCCGTCGCCGAGTAGGTTCACTCCGACGACCAGTAGCACGATCATCAGACCGGTCAACGTGACGATCCACCATGACGTGGTGATGTAGTCCTGGCCGTCGGCGATGATTCGTCCCCACGTTGCGAACGGACGTTGCGGTCCGGCGCCGAGGTAACTCAACGAACTTTCCAGCAGTACGGCCTGCGCGAGCAGCAGCAGGACGACGAGCGAGGCCTGCTTGACGATGTTCGGAATGACGTGACGAAGCAGAATTGCCATGCGAGTAAGTCCGAGGACTCGAGCTGCAGCTACGTAAGGCTTTTCGCGTTCGACGAGTACCAATGAGCGAGTCAACCGTGCGACCTCGGGCCACTGCGCGATCGCGATGACAAACGTGATGACGGGAATGGACGGACCGAACAGCGCAACGACGAGAAGCAGCATCATCAGCAGAGGCAGAGAAAGCTGTGCTTCGAGTAGTCGGGAGATGACGGTGTCGACCCAGCCGCCGAAGTACCCCGCGGCGGATCCGGCGACTATGCCGATGACCCCGGAGACGATCACGGCGAGAATACCGATCGTCAGAGACACCTGGCCGCCGTGCAGGATCCGTGAGAGGAGATCTCGTCCCAACTGATCGGTGCCGAACAGATGGCCGTCGGTGAGGGGCGGTAGCCGTCGACTGCTCAGGTTGGTCTGGTTCGGATCTGCAAGGGGGAGTAGTCCCGCCAATGCAACAGGAAGAATCACCAGGAGCGCGCAGATCGAGCCGGCCCAGATCTTGACTCGGCTGTCTCGCTTACGGCGCGTGGCTCCGGCGCGTGCGAAGTCTGCCTCGGTGACCGCGCTGGCGCGTGGAGTTGTTGGAGGTTCCAAGACGGTAGTCATCAGTTGGCGCCCTTTCCGAGTCGCACGCGTGGATCCAGGAGGGGGTAGAGGAGGTCCACTGCCAGTTGCACGAGCACGGCGAGAACCGCAGTGACAAGCACGGTGGCCTGGATGAGCGGGTAGTCGCGAGTCTCGAGTGCGCGGACCACCAGCGAGCCGACACCAGGCCAGGCGAACACGACTTCGACCACCACGACGCCGTTCAGCATTCCGGCAAATCTGGTGCCCAGCGCGGTGACGATCGGAATCGCAGAATTACGCATCGCATATCGCCAGGTGAGTTCGCGTTCGGATACTCCGCGAGAACGTGCGACCGTGATGTACGGAGAAGCGAAGGCCGAGACCATTTCGCGTCGAACCATCCGGGAGATCAACGCGATCTGAAGGATGGCGATGGTGACGGTAGGCAGGATCAACGACGGCCATGTGGTGAAACCGGCTGCCGGGAGTACTGGGATCAAGACCGCGAAGATCGTCACCAGCATCAGGCCGCTCCAGAACTCCGGCATGGACTGCCCGCCGACGGCTACGACGTTCGCACCGAGTTCGCGTCGGGTGTCCGCGTGACGGGCCATCCACACGCCCAGCGGAATCGAGAGCACGGCGGTCAACAGAATGGAGCTGACGGCAAGGGTGATGGTGTACGGGAGACGGCCGAGGACAACGTCCATGGCCGGCGCCTGGAACGAGTACGACGTGCCGAGATTCAGATGGACGAGGTCCCACAGGTAGATCAGGTATTGAGAGAACACCGACTTGTCCAAGCCCATGTCAGCACGGATTTGTGCTAGATCCTCCGTGCTGGCCAGCGGTCCGGCCAAGGCGTAGGCAGGATCGCCGGGAGCCATTCGGATCAGGACGAACACTGTTGTGAGCGTGAGGAAGATCGTCAAGGCACTCTGTGCCAAGCGTTTGAGCACGTATTTGACGGTCGGGTTGATCCTTGTGCGCCGACGCGGAGAGATTCCGAGAGCGGTTTGCGGTTTCGGAGCGGTGAGAGTCATCGCCTCAGGCCTCCAATCGGACGGCGCCGAGGTCGTAGGAGTTGATCGGGGTCAGTGAAACATTTTGTACACGAGTGCGTTTCGCAAGGAGTGCGTTGGGTACGAAGCTCCACAGGCAAGGCCAGGTGTTCCAGATGTCTTGTTGTGCGGCGTCGAGTAGAGCGGCGCGCTTGGTCGGGTCTGGTTCACTGGATGCGGCTTGGATCTTCGCGGTGATTTCGGGGAAGACGTACCCGTGATAGGTGTCGCGAGTTGCTTCCTTCTCCGCTGTGCCGGCGTACATCCCCTGCAACGTGGTCAGTGCAAGTCCGGTCTGGTTGCCGTAGCCGTTGCCCAGCACATCCCAGTCGCCGGTCTTGCCCTGGCGCCAGGACGAGATGTCACCGCCCGGTTCGAACTGCTGGAGTTTGACGCGTACTCCCACGGCCTTCATCATTTCGAGTACCGATTCCATCACCGAGACGTCGTTGGTGAACTCTCCGGTTTCCCAGATGAAGGTGAGTTCGAGGTCGTCGGCGCCTTCGGCCTCGAGCATTTGCCGCGCTTTCCGTGGATCATATTGGTAAGTACCGGTTTTCACGGCTCCGTCCAAGGTCGACGGTGCGGGGCCGGTGGCCGGGACTGCGGATCCGATCAGCACGTCCCGAGCGAGTGACTCACCGTCGATGGCATACGTGAGAGCTTCTCGGACACGCGGATTGGACAGTGGGTGATCGGCGGGCTTGCGGAAGTTGAAGAACAGTTGGTTGATGCGTGTGCTCGGCACTGTGTCCACCTGGACACCAGGCAGGTCGGCGAGTTGTTCGGCGGAATCGGGACTGATCGAGTCGATGACGTCGACCTCGCCGCTCCGAAGTGCGACGACGCGGCCGGCCTCTTCGGGAATGAAGCGGACCTGAACACGACGAACGCCAGGGGCCGGGCCCCAGTAGTTGTCATTGGCGACAAGTGTGTAATCACCGGTGCCCCGGTTCGATTCGCTGACGACGAACGGTCCCGACCCGATTCCGCTCTGCAGTTCGTTGGGTTCGTTCGCAGCGGCCGGGGTGATCAAGATGTTGGACATGAGCGAGTCCAGAACCGGCACCGGGGAATTCGTCCGAAGGATGAAGGTGCGATCGTCGATGGGGACGACCGTCGGCCACTCGGGGAACTGCGGTGCGACAAACGATCCGCTGACCTGCTGGTACATCTGCATTGCCGTCGTGACGTCGTCGATCAGCACAGGTGTGCCGTCGGAGTAACGGATGCCCTCGCGGAGTCGAACCGTCCACTCGGTCGCGCCGGTCGATTCGAACCTGTCAGCGAGAACGAGTTCCGGTGTCAGATTGTCGCCGATCCGGGTGAGACCTTGTCTGACGCCACGTTGAGCCGTGACTGCTGCGTCGAATTGATTGAGTTTGTTGTCGAGGCTGACGAGCGAACGGTTGAGCCCGAGCACCAGGGTGTCCTGGGTCGGCTTCCCGGTAGGGCCGGCGCACGCGGCAGTCGTGCCCAGAAGCGTTGCGCCACCGATCAGCCCGGTGAACTGCAGAAAGGATCGCCGGGAGAGCTGTGGTGTTCGCAAACGAGTATTGGTCATCGGTGACCTTTCGATCCTGACGGGTCAGCGTGGGGGCGACGCTCCGAGCGGACTGTTGGTGAACAATCGCGTCGGGCTCTCGCTTGTAACTCAGCTCACAATGGCACTGTTGCGCACTTCGCGCAAGTCCCGTAACTTCGATTGCGTACTTCGCGCATCGATTGCGATGCTGTGCATACTCGATTCAGACCGAAAGGGGGTCGAGGAATTCGATGAAACCACTGGTAATCATCGCTGATGATCTTTCCGGAGCCGCGGAGTCGGCCGCAGGATTTCTGCTCCGCAGTTCGGGCATATCGCTTCGACTCGGCCCAGGTGCGCCCGACGGATCAGGAGTGACGGTTTTCGATCTGCACTCACGGCGATCCGACCCCGCCAGAGCCTCTCGTGACGTGAGATCAGTTCTGCAATCGTCTGACGGCTCCGAGATCGTCAAGAAGATCGATTCCCTGCTCAGGGGCAACATAGCGGCGGAGGTTGGAGAACTCTCCCGCGACGGATCCCCGGTCATCGTCGCCGCCGGACTGCCCAGGCAAGGGCGCACGGTGCAAGGCGGGGTGGTGTTGGTCGATGGGGTTGCGTTGCACGCCACCGACCTGTGGCGCGCGGAGTCGAAGCCGGCTCCTCGGTCGATTGCGGAGGCGCTCGGCTCGTCGGCAATTACTTCTGGCGTATCGCTGGACGACATTCGCTCCGGGCGGTTGAGCCAGGTTCTTGCGTCGATCTCAGAAGCCGGGTCGGTGGCGATCTGCGACGTCGAGACCGACAGTGATCTGGAACTGATTGTGGCTGCAGCACAGGAGGTTCGGGGTTCTCGATTGGTAGGAACCTCGGCGCTCGCGACGGCAGTGGCACGACGACGAACCGTGCAGTCACCCGTCGTGCGTCCATCTCTTCGTGATTCTCGATCTACTTTGGTGGTTGTGGGGACGGCGGATGCGTCTGCCGGGGACCAAGTGGAATTGCTTCGGGATTCAGGTGCGCACCATATCGAAGTGAACAGTGCTGAACTCCTGGCGCATTCGGTCGATCCGCTTCCGATTCTGAACGCACTGGATCGCGGAGACGTCGTGGTTTCGGTAAGTGGACCTGTCGTGCCTGCAGAATCCGTCCATCTCGTTTCGGCTCTCGCCGATCTGATCGCTGCCGTCGATGCAGGATTCTCCCACGGCGAGTACCCGATCGACTTGGTTCTTACCGGTGGCGAAACCGCGCGCAGCGTTCTCGACCGCCTGCGGATCGACACTTTGTCACCGATTTACGAAATTGAACACGGCGCCGTACTTTCCGTCGACCACACCGGACGGTACATCGTCACGCGGCCAGGCAGTTTCGGGAATGCACACAGTCTTTTCTCTATAACGAAGTTTCTCGCGCGCCCCATCCCGGTCGACGCTCCGGACAGTCCACCTTCAGACAACGAGGTTAATCCCATGTCAATCGAATCCACTCCACTGCCGCTGATTGCTGTCACGATGGGCGACGGCGCCGGCGTCGGACCGGAAGTGATCGTCCCCGCACTCCTCGACGCCGAAACGAGAAAGCGTTGCCGCCCTGTTGTTGTCGGCGACGCGAAGCGTTTGCGATTGGCTGCCACGGTGCTCGGAATCGACGTCGACGTGGTCGCGATCGAGGAGATCAAGGATGCTGAATTCATCGATGGACGGATCAACGTCATCGACCTGGACTTGCTACCCGAGGATCTCGCCTGGGGTGAACTGTCGGCAGTCGCGGGGGATGCGGCCTATCAATATATCCGCGTCGCAAGCGAACTCGCCGTACGCGGTGAAGTCCAGTCGATCTGCACGGCGCCGCTGAACAAGGAAGCGCTGCATGC
>NZ_CP133326.1:610000-4147500 GCF_036669995.1 Rhodococcus sp. DN22
TCCCTAAGCGTGTACTAAGTGGAAAAGGATGTGGGGTCGCGAAGACAACCAGGAGGTTGGCTTAGAAGCAGCCACCCTTGAAAGAGTGCGTAATAGCTCACTGGTCAAGTGATCCTGCGCCGACAATGTAGCGGGGCTCAAGTACACCACCGAAGCTGCGGCATTCACGCAATAGCCCCCCTTCACTCTGCGGAGTGTTGGGCAGGTGTGTGGATGGGTAGGGGAGCGTCGTGTGGCCATGGAAGCGGCAGGGTGACCTAGCCGTGGAGGCCACACGAGTGAGAATGCAGGCATGAGTAGCGAAAGACGAGTGAGAAACTCGTCCGCCGAATGACCAAGGGTTCCTGGGCCAGGTTAATCCGCCCAGGGTGAGTCGGGACCTAAGACGAGGCCGACAGGCGTAGCCGATGGACAACGGGTTGATATTCCCGTACCCGTGTGAACGCGCCCATGGTGAATCAGTGATACTAACCATCCTGAAGCCACGAGAAGACCTTCGGGTCTCGAGTTGGTGGATGCATGGGACCTGATCTGGTAGTAGCCAAGCGATGGGGTGACGCAGGAAGGTAGCTGAGCCAGTCAGTGGTAATACTGGTGTAAGCGTGTAGGGCGTGACCTAGGCAAATCCGGGTCACACATAGCCTGAGACGTGATGCGTAGCCGATTGAGGCGAATTCAGTGATCCTATGCTGCCGAGAAAAGCCTCTAGCGAGCTTTCACACGGCCCGTACCCCAAACCGACACAGGTGGTCAGGTAGAGAATACTAAGGCGATCGAGATAACTATGGTTAAGGAACTCGGCAAAATGCCCCCGTAACTTCGGGAGAAGGGGGGCCCTGTCTGGTGACGACATTTACTGTCTGAGCTGGGTGGGGCCGCAGAGACCAGTGAGAAGCGACTGTTTACTAAAAACACAGGTCCGTGCGAAGTCGTAAGACGATGTATACGGACTGACGCCTGCCCGGTGCTGGAAGGTTAAGAGGACCGGTTAGTTCCTTCGGGAGCGAAGCTGAGAATTTAAGCCCCAGTAAACGGCGGTGGTAACTATAACCATCCTAAGGTAGCGAAATTCCTTGTCGGGTAAGTTCCGACCTGCACGAATGGCGTAACGACTTCTCAGCTGTCTCAACCGTAGACTCGGCGAAATTGCATTACGAGTAAAGATGCTCGTTACGCGCGGCAGGACGAAAAGACCCCGGGACCTTCACTACAGCTTGGTATTGGTGTTCGGTTCGGTTTGTGTAGGATAGGTGGGAGACTGTGAAACGGTGACGCCAGTTATCGTGGAGTCGTTGTTGAAATACCACTCTGATCGAATTGGACCTCTAACCTCGGACCATGATCTGGTTCAGGGACAGTGCCTGGTGGGTAGTTTAACTGGGGCGGTTGCCTCCCAAAATGTAACGGAGGCGCCCAAAGGTTCCCTCAGCCTGGTTGGCAATCAGGTGTCGAGTGCAAGTGCACAAGGGAGCTTGACTGTGAGACTGACAGGTCGAGCAGGGACGAAAGTCGGGACTAGTGATCCGGCACCGGCAAGTGGAAGCGGTGTCGCTCAACGGATAAAAGGTACCCCGGGGATAACAGGCTGATCTTCCCCAAGAGTCCATATCGACGGGATGGTTTGGCACCTCGATGTCGGCTCGTCGCATCCTGGGGCTGGAGTAGGTCCCAAGGGTTGGGCTGTTCGCCCATTAAAGCGGCACGCGAGCTGGGTTTAGAACGTCGTGAGACAGTTCGGTCTCTATCCGCCGCGCGCGTTAGAAACTTGAGGAAGGCTGTCCCTAGTACGAGAGGACCGGGACGGACGAACCTCTGGTGTGCCAGTTGTTCCGCCAGGAGCACCGCTGGTTAGCTACGTTCGGAAGGGATAACCGCTGAAAGCATCTAAGCGGGAAGCCTGTTCCAAGATGAGGTTTCTCACCCCCTCGAGGGGGTAAGGCCCCCGGCAGACCACCGGGTTGATAGGCCAGAACTGGAAGTGCAGTAATGCATGCAGGTGACTGGTACTAATAGGCCGAGGACTTACCACAAAGAAGCTACGCGTCCACTGTGCGGTATCTGAAACAACACACAGATACCTTGATTTCGATCATCCATCATCGATCACCCCTGATATTCACGGGTGGTGGGTGTGTGGAGGATCTGGATCACAGGTTGGTTACTGTGACAGTTTCATAGAGTTACGGCGGTCATAGCGAAGGGGAAACGCCCGGTCCCATTCCGAACCCGGAAGCTAAGCCCTTCAGCGCCGATGGTACTGCACTCGACAGGGTGTGGGAGAGTAGGACACCGCCGAACACAATGTAGAGAAGCCCCCCAACCAGTGATGGTTGGGGGGCTTTCTCGTACCCAAAACACCCCGAAACATCCCGTCGCCGGCACCCCCCCGGATCGAGCGAACGGTACGTCCGTCGCCTCAGATCGACCCAACGTACCGTTCACACCATCACGAGCGGAAGCACGGCGGGCTCACCACCCCGTCCGGGATCGAGTGAACGACACTCTCACCGCCTCTAACGAGATGAACGGTACGTTCACTCCATCAGGGCAGGGCAGGGCAGGGCAGGGCAGGTGAGCGGATGGGTAGATCCGACAGGCGCTATCGCAGAGCCACCTGCAGCACCTCGCAGAGCACATCCAGCGTCCTGGAGTACTGCGACTGCGTCGGCGTGCTGTAACCGACGACGACGCCGTCACCGCCGACTGACGACACGTCGGGATGTCGGAAGACGGACAACCCTTCGAGCCCGAGATCGTGCGCCTGCGCCGCCGCAAGAACAGATTGTTCGGTGCCGGAGGGAAGGCGGATCACAGCGTGAAGACCCGCGGAGATCCCCTCGACCCTGGCCCGGGGTACTTGCTGTGCAAGGGTCGCAACCAGTTGATCGCGTCGTCGTCGATACGAGGTACGCATCTTTCGAATATGGCTGTCGAATCTTCCGGATTCGATGAAGTCTGCCAAGGTCAATTGATCCGTTGAACTGACCCAGCGTTCGTAGGGTCCCTTTGTCGCGAGGACGGGTTCGATCAGCCTGTCCGGCAACACCATCCATCCGATGCGTATGGCCGGCGACAGTGTCTTGCTGACAGTGCCGAGGTATGCAACGTGCTGCGGCGCGATTCCTTGGAGTGCGCCGACAGGCTTTCTGTCGTAACGGAATTCGCCGTCGTAGTCGTCCTCGATGATGACGCCACCGGTAGTCGAGGCCCATTCGAGAGCGGTCGCGCGCCTCGCCGGTGTGAGGGGACCTCCGAGGGGAAACTGATGGGTCGGCGTCAGCAGAACACTCTCAGCAGACGTTGACGCCAATTCGTCTGTGCAAGTGCCTGATTCGTCGACCGAAATGGGAATTGTCAGCAGTCCTTCGTCGACGAGCAACTGTCGGTGCAGGTGAAGGCAGAAAGCATCGACCGCAATCGCTCCTCCGAGTGCACGGGCGAGGAGGGAGATCCCGTGACCCGAGCTGGCACTGATCACAATGCGGCTCGGATCGACGCGAACGCCTCTGGTGCGGCTCAGGTATGTGGTGAGGGCGTTTCGGAGTTCGACTCGGCCTCTGGGATCAGTGGTCGCGAAAGCGTCGGTCGGCGCAGTGGTCAAGGCACGTCTGGCGGACGAAATCCATGCAGTCCGGGGAAACGCCGACGCGTCCGGCGATCCGGGGAGAAGGCTGTAGGTCAAGCGCCGTCGGGTCGGTGATGGCTCGACCTCGCGACTGTGTGTGCTGGCGAGCGTGGCGACCACGGTCCCGGAACCCGGCCGTGTGACAAGCCAACCAGCGGCGGCGAGCTCGGCGTAGCAGTCCGCAACGGTGTTTCGGGCAACTCCGAGATCGAGTGCGAGGGTGCGGGAAGGTGGGAGTCTGGTGCCGGGCTTCAACAGTCCACTGTCGATCGCGTCGCGAAGCGTCTGAAGCAGCGCCGCGCGAACCCCGATTCCCTGTGGCAGCTCGATATGCAGATCGAACCCAAGATTGGCCCATGAATTCATCACCGGATTGAACCATGTTTCGGGGTCTTTCCGGGACTACGGTTTGAGTATGACTACAGCAACAGGACAACGACTGGATATCGCAAAGCTGGCGCCCGAGGCCTACAAGGCGATGATTGCGTTGGATGCCGCTGCGCGCAAGGGGCTGGAGCCGACGCTCGTCGAGCTGGTCCTCACGCGTGCGTCACAGCTGAATCATTGCGCGTGGTGCTTGGACATGCACACTCGCGACGCCCGAAAGGTCGGCGTGACGGAGCAGAAGCTCTACCTACTGAACGCGTGGGAAGAAGCGCGAGGGATGTACTCCGATCGCGAACGTGCCGCGCTCGCCTTGACCGAGGCCGTGACAGTCCTTACCGACGGTTTCGTTCCGGACGAGGTGTACAGCGAGGCGGCCGGCGAATTCTCGGACGGGGAACTGGCCCAGCTCATCAGCGTCATCTTCACGATCAATGCGTGGAATCGCATTGCGGTTACCACAAGGAAGGCGCCTCCGGTCCGAGACTGATCCGAGGCTCGTACTCCGCTCTCTATCGGGTGCAGATTGCCGCCGTCGAAGATCTGGGTAATCGACACAAAGAGGACCAAAAGATTGGTTCAGAGTGTGAACAAAACCAACAGATTCTCTAAATGTGAGGCAAATCACATTTAGTGAATCGGTGGATTGTTCCGAGTATCTGCAAGTTGTCTGAATCCAGACAAAGCAGTCTCGGTTGGAAGTTCCGGTGAAGGGGTCCGCATTGCGGGCCCCTTCTTTTGTGTGCGCGCTGAAAACGCCCCTTCCTGTGAGTTTCCCCAGAATGTCCGAGTTACCGACCGGCTAGCGTCGGAGGAATGTCGGGAGCGCCCCGGTTACGTGAGCCAATTTTGAGTTGATCGCGATAGTTGTGCGGTTGGACAAAGGTGCAGTCATCTTGTTGGCTAACTCGTCGTCCGGAGGTTCAAGCTGCGTACGGGGGCTCGACGATCGGGTGGACTTTCTTGAAACATGCACTACATTGCCATCTAGTAACTGGCTGGTTGCCAAAAGCGATCAGCCGATCCTCTCGGAAGTGAGCGCTGGGTGGCGTGGCCTTGGGAATCCAAGCAACCTTCCCGCTACCGAAATGTCTTGAAAGGGAAGCTTTGATGACTGTGTCTGGTTCACGGCGTAGGCCGCTTGTTCTCCGGCTCTCGCTAACTGCAGCTATTGCCGTAACGGTGGCCGGTAGTAGCGTTGCTTTTGCTTCACCAGCTGTGTCCGCGCCGATGCCGGTGCGAACCGCGGCTGCTCCGGCGTTCACCGCCGGGTTGTGTGAGGGCACCGAGTACACGCCCTCAGAGCAGATGCTCGACATCTCCGGCATTCGGCTGGATCACTTCAACGACGGCAACATCGTGCCGATGTACGGCACCACCGATCGGGGTACATCGGCCGCGGTGGATGCTCCGGTCTGCGGTGTCCGCGACGTCGACGGAATTGCGAAGTCGGAATGGATGTACTGCACGGACTTCGATCTCGATCCATGTGCCGGCGTCGACGAAAACGGTTTGCCCGTGGACAAGCACAACGACGAGATGGGTGCGACGGTTCCGTCATCGGGCAATCCCGATCTGTCAGCCGACGATCTCGCTGTCATCAGTTGGTTGCTGCAGAATCCCGCCAAGCTCGACGGCGTCGTTTCGGGAAATGGCAGTGAGGATGCGCGTTCGGCGCGGCAGACGCTGGTGTGGTGCGTTTCGGACTACGACAATCCGCTGATGGCCGATTTCAAAAGCCTGTGCGACAGGAACATCGGCGACGACGAGCGAGCTCGCATCGTCGAGATCATGAACGTCACGCAGACGCTCGACCTCGTTCGCAAGACGCCCGCGACGGGAACTTTGAAGGCCGGCGAGACTGCCGTATTCACCCTGAACACGAATATGTACCGGAAGCCGATCAATGTTCAGTCCTCGGCGGGCACCGAACTCACCGTCTGTGGCGACAACGCCAAGGCAACGTTGAGTGCAAACCAATTGACGGTCGACGGCCGCGGCGACGCACCGACTGCCGTGGATCTATGCCTCACCGCTGCGGACGGCGGTGACTACTCCGTGACCGCAAGCGTCATTCCGGATTCGGTCGAGAACCTGCACTGGAACACGGCAGGCGCACAGTGCCAGGTCTTCGCGTCGTTCGACACCGTTCGGCCGGCGTTGATGAATGCGTCTGCCAGCGTCGGATATGCAGCAGCGCCCACGACGACACCCGCAACGACGACACCGGCAACAACGACACCGGCAACCACGACGCCTGCAACTCCGGTCGTTCCGATTGTGCCCATCGTGCCGATTGTTCCGATCGTGCCCATCGTTCCGATTGTGCCGGTCGTGCCCGTAGTTCCGGGTGCGCCTGTTCCGTCGCAGCCGGTTGCAACTCCCGCTGCTCCGGCGCCGTCCGCTCCGAAGCAGGCCACCGGACCTCGCCCGGTTGCCATCGACGGTGGTGCCGCTGAACAGAATTCAGGCCGCAACGTCGCCGTCGCAGTGACGGGCCTCGGGCTTGTCGGTATGGCTGCTGCCGGAGCAGTTGCTCTCCGCCGCAAGCGTTCCTGACGCCAGGCAGATGTATTAGACGTCGGCACCGGTCACGATTCGTGTGATCGGTGCCGACACAGATCAGACGCAGGGGGCGTCAATTCGCAAGCGGCGCCGGGGGTGCCTCATCCCGCAGGAGACAGTTCGATGACCATGTACGAGTCGGATCCCAATCCATCCAATCCATACGACGATCCCAACCACGATCAGCCCGCGAACATCGGCAAGGGGCGTCGAGTCGCGTTCATCCTGGCCCTCGTCGCGGTGCTTGTCGCCGGTGCTGCCATGGCTTTCGTCGGCCTGCGATCCTCCGATGACGATGCTGCGATCCCGCCGAGTCCGGGAGTTGTCATGTCGCACTCTGCGAATCCGGCAGCGCCGGCGGATGCGTTGATGACTCCCAACACCCTTTCGCTCGACCCGGTCGGTGTTCAGGCGCCGATCGTGGACGCCACCGTGCCGGAAGGAGTTCTCACTCCGCCGGAGAACGTCAAGAACGTCGGAATCTGGCTCGACGGCGCCTCGCTCGACTCGGTCACCGGCACGACTTTGATTGCCGGACATGTCAATTTGACCGGCCAGGGTAACGGTGCGCTGTTCGACCTGGGCACGATCGAACCGGGTGAAGTGATCCGTACATCCGACGCGACGGGCAAGAGCACGTCGTGGAAGGTGACTGCGGTGACGACGCGCCCGAAGGCCGATGGCGTGGAGGAAAGCGTGCTGGCCGGCCCGGAGGGCCCTCGCAAGTTGGCAGTCGTAACCTGCGGCGGCGAACTGCAATTCGAGGACGGTGTGGGTAACTACGCCGACAATGTCTACCTGTACGCGGATCTGATGGTCTGAGACACAGAAACAATCCAGTCGGTCCCCGATCCCTCTTCGTAGAGATCGGGGATCGCCTGTTGGATAGTGTCGCAGGTATGGATCTTCACCTGTCTGGAAAGCGTGCGATCGTTGCCGGTGGTAGCAAGGGGATCGGTCTGGCAATCGCCAGAGGTCTGGCTGCTGAAGGGGTCGACATCGCGATACTCGCGCGCACTGAGCAAACCGTCGTAAGCGTTGCACGAGATTTGGTTTCGGAGTTCGGAATTCGTGCGATCGGAGTCGTGACGGATACGCGAGACGACGACGCGGTTCAGGCGTCGGTGCGGCAAGTAGTAAAGGAGTTCGGCGGCGTCGACATTCTGGTCAACTCGGCAGCGACTCCGTTCAGCGCCGGAAAGCCGACGGATTTCGAGGCGACCACCGACGACGTCGTGCGCGCCGAAGTCGAAGTGAAAGTGCTCGGCTACCTGCGCACTGCGCGTGCTGTGGCGCCGTATCTGATCGATCAGGGTTGGGGTCGGATCATCAACATCAGCGGTTTGGGTGCCAGACAGGCAACCTCGATCGCCCACACGATCCGCAACGTCAGTGTGTCTGCGCTGACCAAGAATCTTGCAGACGAGCTGGGCCCCAAGGGAATCAACGTCACCGTCGTCCATCCGGGCGTGACGCGGACCGAGAGGTTGACCGCGCGGATTGCGCGCGAGTCGGAAGAATCCGGCCGCTCGCAGGCGGAGGTGGAGCGGGGTATCGCGACGAATTCGATACACCGGATCATCGACGCCGAAGAGGTGGCTGATGTCGTGACCTTCCTGGCATCGCCGCGAAGCATCGCGATCACCGGTGACGCGGTGGCAGCGGGTGGAGGAGTGCCGGGGCCGGTTTATTACTGATAACTCACGTACTGCTACCTGCTCGCAGTGGTGACGATCGTGTGAACGCGTCCGCCGCCGAGTCTCTTGCTTTCGTACATCGCCGAATCGGCGACTTTCTGCATGTCGGTGAACGCTCTTGCACGCTCTTCTCCGGCGACGAATTTGTGGGTACGCACGGCGATTCCGATGCTCGATGTCGACGGTATCTCGTCGGTATTCGAGTGCATTGCCGGTCCGATCGAGTCGAGCATCGGGCCGATGGCCGGCACGGAAAGTCTTTGAGCGAGGATGAATTCGTCGCCGCCGACCCGTGCGACAACAGCATCGGCATGTGCCCAGGCGGACAACCGCTGTGAAACCCGGAGAATTATGCGGTCGCCCACGTCGTGACCGTGTACGTCATTGATCGTCTTGAACCGGTCGATGTCGATGGCGATCACGAGTAGTGCCGCCGATTCCTGACGCTGGAACTCCGCGAGTACCTTCTCGACGTGGCGGTCGAGGCCACGACGGTTCAGGAGCCCGGTGAGGGGATCGAGGTCGGAGCTGGACGCGTCCATGCTGAGCATCGTCAGCACGATCTGCGAGATGAACGCACAGACCACGAGTGCGGTGACGACAACCAGCACTTTCGAAACACCGAGCGCAGGATCGCGCTCCGGCCCGAAGAGGATCGGCTGCGCAGCCACCACGATCATCACAACCGAGAAGGTCAGGTGTGCGATCTGCAACTTCGGATTGTGAAAATAGGCGATGTAGATACCGATCAGCGCGTAGATGACACAGGTGAGTAATCGCGCAAGCTGCGAGGAATCTCCAAGTACGGAAATCGTGACCGCGATGTCGCAGAAGACTACGAAACCGAACGAGCGGCGCTTTGTCGGGCCGAAGACCCACCATGAGACTCCGACCATGAAGCACGAGATCACGACAACAGTGTTGAAGAACAGCGCAATCGTGCTTGTCGGACCGGCCGGACTGAATCTGTTGAGTAGTGCGCACACACCCAGTCCGATGACAATGATGCCAAGTAATAGCCGGGTGGCGGTCGTGAGGCCGTTGTCGCGGAGATAGCGAGTGAATCGGTCGTATTGATCGGGGAGGGCCAGCCACTCGCGGGTCAGGGTCCTCATGGACTTCATCTGCGACGTCATGAGTGCATCAGTCTGCGATGGCGGGAGCGTGCGCCGTTCATCGTGAACTGACTCCTCTTCTGTCTGGCACCTTGCAATGCTAGCTGGATCGATGCCGTGTTGGACCGAGATGTTCGGATCGGCGACCCGAATGTCTGGGTTCCGCCAGCGTGGAGTATAAATACATCTTGTGTCTATGTTGTATTCCGCTTCGGAAACCGTCTTCCGGGAAGTCAAGGAGCTGATCCTTTCCGGCGAACTCGCCGGCGGGGAGCTGATCAGCGAGGGTGACATCGCCGCTCGGACCAATGTGAGCCGAACGCCGGTGCGTGAGGCGTTTCTGCGTCTCGAGTCGGAAGGTTGGATGCGCCTCTACCCGAAGAAGGGGGCGCTGATCGTCCCGGTCGCGGATGGGGAAGCGGAACACGTAGTCAGTGCCAGACAGCTCGTCGAGACTCAGAGCGTTCGAGTGGTGTCGGTCCGACCGCACGCACGTGAAGCGCTGGTCGCAGCGTTGCGCGCGAATCTGATCGAGCAACGTGAGATTGCTGATCGCGGGGACGTTGCCGCGTTCAGCGCAATCGATGCCGACTTTCACAAGATGATCGTTGCCGCCGGTGGGAACCCTTTGCTCGACTCGTTCTACGCGAGTCTGCGCGACAGGCAACGACGGATGACAGCGCGGTCGATCTCACGCGACCCCGGCCAACTGTCTCGCATCCTTGCCGACCACACCGCGCTTACCGACCTCGTCGAAACAGGCGATGCAGACGGATACAACACTGCCGTCCTCACACACATGCGCCAGGTGCACGGCCTCGGCTTCGAAGGAACTCTGTGATGAGCACCCAAACAATAGACGCTGGGACCGCAGCCGAACGTCGTCCAGGCAGTGAACGTGGCACCGGCGGAAAATGGCTGTGGCTGACCGTTGCCGCCAGCATGTTCGCCGCGGCCTGGGGCGGAAACGAATTCACGCCACTGCTGGTGATGTACCGACTCGACCACGGCTATTCGCCGGTGATGGTCGACTTCTTCCTCTTCGCCTACGTCGTCGGAATTGTGCCGGCCCTGCTGCTCGGCGGCCCGCTGTCCGATCGATTGGGTCGACGCCCGATCATGCTCCCCGCGCCGATCATCGCGATCGCCGGTTCGACGCTGCTCGCTTTCGGGGCCGACTCCGCTGCCGCTCTCATTCTGGGAAGAATCCTCTGCGGCATCGCCTTGGGGATCGGTATGGCCGTCGGCGGCTCCTGGGTCAAGGAGTTGTCCACGCAACCTTGGGATTCGGCGGCGTCGGAAGGCGCAGGTGCTCGGCGAGCGGCGATGAGTCTGACCGCTGGCTTCGCCTTGGGGGCGGGTGCCGCGGGAATCTTGGCGCAGTGGGCGCCCATGCCGAGTGTGTTGGCGTACGTCCTGCACATCGCGATCACCGTCCTCGCCGCCATGGCGCTGTGGCGTGCTCCCGAAACACGACCGGCACAGGCGAAATCCGACCGTCGCAGGTTGATCGACGACCTCAAGATCCCTTCGGCAGGTCATCGTAGATTCCTCTACGTCGTTGTTCCGTTGGCGCCGTGGGTGTTCGGTGCTGCCAGTGTCGCGTATGCAGTTATTCCGGCGCTCATGACCGGGCACAGTGGCGATGCGCCCGTGGCCTTTTCGGCTCTACTGTGCATGGTCGCGCTGACATGCGGATTCGCGATTCAGTCGTTGGGGCGAAAGATCGATACCGACCGCAGCGCGCGCGGCGCAGTTGTGGCTCTGGTGTTTCTGGTGGTTGGTATGGCCGGCGCTGCTCTGGTTGCGTCGACGCTGACCGTGGCGATCGCGATCGTGGCTGCAGCGATCCTCGGTTGCGGGTACGGCATGGCATTGGTTTCCGGGTTGCTGGAGATCCAGCGAATCGCGGGGCCGGACGATCTGGCAGGACTGACCGCGGTGTTCTACTCGATCACCTACATCGGTTTTGCTGTGCCTGCGTTGCTGGCGATGCTGTCGGAAAGCATTCCGGCGCTGAGCTACACGGTGACTCTTCTGTTCGGATCAGCCGCCGCCGCTGCCTGCTTGATTCTGATTCTCTTCAAGTCGCGTTCACATCTTCCGAGCGCGTGATGCCGTCCGGTCCGCCGACCCCTGCGAGAGTCGGCGGACCGGGGCGAAATCACGCGTCTACAGTTGCGGAACCGTTTTCCGAATTGTGGACCGAATTGTGTACCGAACCAACCGGAACCGATGCGGTCTTGTTCAGGCCGTTGAGCAATCCGGTGATATCGACGCCTGAGCTTTCGAGAGTTTCGATGACGCCGGCGATCACCTGGGGGCTGATGCCCAGGATCGAGCCGATCGAACCCTGGGCCCCATCACTGCCGCCGACGATGGAGATGCGGTCGATGTCGCCGACCGGCTTCGCCGCCGCTGCGGTGGCGTCGACCAACGCCGCCAGAACATCGGGCAGAGTGAGCAACTGCGCGGCCTGCGGGGTGTAGGAATTGAGCGCCTCGGCGATCTGACGCTTACCGGCAGCTTCGGCTTCGAGCTTGGCGCGCAAACCATCCGCCTCGGCTTGTTGCTCGGCACGGACGGCGTCGGCCGCTACCTTGCGGCCGTCTGCTTCGGCTTCCAGACGTGCTCGAAGGCCGTCGGCATCAGCCTGCTGCTCAGATCGAACAGCGTCGGCGACGAGCTTTCGTGCATCGGCCTGAGCGCCGCCGGCCTGCCTTGCTGACTCAGCCTGTGCCTGGGCGCGGAGGATCGCGGCCTGTCGCTCACCCTCTGCGCGTGCGATGGAGGCTTGGCGTTCGGCCTCGGCCGGTGCAATGACATCTGCCTGCAATGCCGCTTCCGATTGCTGGGCGCGACGACGCTCGACCTCGGTGCGAGCTTCGACGCGGGCCGCCTCGGCCTGCTCACGTGCGATGCCGACGGCCTTCTCGGCTGTTGCCTGCGCGAGGGGCCCGGCCTGGTCGGCCTCGGCGTTCTCGGCTTCGGTCTGTGCTCGCAGGCGAGCGAGTTCGACGTCGCGTTTCTGATTTGCACTCGCGATCGCGGTGTCGGCTTCGGCCTGCGCGACGGAACCTGCCTGTCGCGCCTTTGCCGACTGGATCTGCGAATCACGCTCTGCTTCAGCAGTTCCGATCGCGGCATCACGTTTGACCTCGGCGATGCGGCGCTGACCGAGCGATTCGAGATAGCCGTTGAAGTCGGAGATTCCCGCGATCTTGATGACATCGACTTCCATGCCGATGCGGGCGAGGTCGCCGCCTGCCTCCTCGACCACACTGCGCGCAAGCGAATCGCGGTTGGAGTTCAGATCCTCGACCGTCATGGTCGCGGTGATTCCGCGCAGACTGCCCGCGAGGATTTCGTTGATCTGCTGCTGGAGTTCGTCCAGGTCGGAAGTCAGGAATCGTTGCACCGCTGTCTGAACCGCTTCGTCGGCGGAACCGATTCGCACCAGGCCGACTGCCTCGACGTTGACCGGAACACCGTCGTTGGAGAGCGCATTCTTGAGATTGATGCTGACGTTGAACGGCTCGAGCGACATGATGTCGACGCGTTCGATTCCGGGAATCTTGAACCGGGCACCGCCGCGGACGACCTTCGGCTTGCCTCGTCCGGTGAAGACCGCCACTTCGTTCGGCGGGACCTTGACGTAGTTCTTCACGTAGATCGCGGGGAGAACGATGAAGATGATTACTGCGACTACAACCGCAATGATGATGATTGGCAGCATGTATCGAGTCCTTAGATCGCGTCGTCAACCGTGACGACGTGAAGGTATTGATCGTCTACATCGGCGATGTAGACGGTGGTGCCGGTGGTGAGCGCCATCGGCTGTGCACTGACGGCCTTGGCCTGGACGCGATTGCCTTCGGCGTCGACGAACGAGACTTCTCCCCAACCTTCGGCTGCGATGGTGAGGGTGACCGTGCCCAACAATCCGTGGTATGAAGCGCGCCCGATGTGCGAATTATCTTGTTGCTTAAGGAGATAGGGGAGAAGAAGGCCGCGCGTGACGACAACGAGAACGGCGGCGAGTGCGAGTGCTGCAATCACCGCTACCAGCGTCGGAGCGTCCGCGAGAGTGGCAGCTACGCCGCCGGCGCCGAAGCCGAAAAGTGCTGTGGCCAAAGTTGTCAGGCTCAGAAATGGCAGCCCGTCTGCGTGGCCGCCGCCCAGATCTGCAACCTCGCCGACGGCGAAGGCTCCGATCAGGGCGACAACCCCGATCACGAAACATATTGTGAATACAACAAACATCGATCCCCCGATCTACCTGTCGAGGAAGCGTGCCCTGAGAATTGTGTTGTCGGGGTCGTCCCTCGGCCCACCTCTATAGTAAAGGTAAGACAAAGCTAATCGGCGCATTCGGAATGTTTCGGCGTGGTGCTACGGCTGGGGGAAAGCGTCAAAGCCGAGGTAGCGGGCGTTGATTCAGCCATGCATCCCAGAGAGGGCGCAGTGGGGTGTCGGTGAAACGTGAAGCGAGATCGGTGAATTGCTCGGTGCTGACCGTGCTGTGCCGATGCTTCGTAGTCCACTGGCGAATCAGTTCGAAGAACTTCTCGTCTCCGAGAACGCCGCGCAGGGCGTGCAGAGTCAACGCGCCCCGCTTGTAGATTCGATCGTCGAACATCAGGGCAGGCCCGGGATTGGCGACGATCAAGTCCTGAGATTTACGCCCGAGCCCTTGATAGGCGTTGGTCGCGAGTTGGTTCGAGGATGGGCCACCGGAATTCTCGGACCAGATCCACTCCGCGTAACAGGCAAAGCCCTCGTGCAGCCAGATGTCGCACCACTGCCCGAGAGTGAGGCTGTTGCCGAACCATTGATGGGCAAGCTCGTGTGCGACAAGACGTTCGGAACCGCGCCTACCCGTGCAGTGGTTGGCTCCGAAGATCGAGAGTCCCTGCGCTTCGATGGGGATTTCGAGTTCGTCGTCGGTGACCACAGCGGTGTAGTCGGCAAAGGGATACGGGCCGAACAGCTTTCCGAAGACCTCCAGCATCTGGGGTTGGCGCCCGAAGTCGACGTCGAACGCTGCGCGCAGCCGAGGTGGGTGAACGGCGAAGACCGGTACCGGCCCGGCGCTCACCTGTCGGTGCTCGTACTGACCGATCTGAATCGTCGCCAGGTAGGTTGCCATCGGTTCGGTCTGCTCGTAGACCCACGTCGTCTGACTCGCACGGGTCTGCTTGCGGATCAGCTTGCCGTTGGCGAGGGCATAGAACGGGGAATCGGTGGTGATCGAGATGCGGTACGACGCTTTGGAAATCGGATGGTCGTCGCACGGGAACCAGGACGCCGCGCCGTTGGGCTGACTTGCGACCAAAGTTCCTTCGTCGAGTTCCTCCCAGCCGACTTCGCCCCACAGGCTCTTGATCGGCTCGGGGTTGCCGCTGTACGCGATGGTGACCGACAGGGCACCGCCCGCGGGGATCTTGGTAGACGGCGTGAGGATCAGCTTGTTGTTCAAGTGCGCGTACTTGGTGCCGCGGGCACCGTTGACGGACACCTTGGACACCTGCAGGTTCTGCGCGAGGTCGAAGCTGAACTTGGATCGGCTCTCGGTGGTGACAGCGGTGATGACTGCCTTGCCGGCGAGACGGTTACTGAAGACCTTGTACGTCAGTTCCAGTTCGTACCGAGACACGCGGTAACCGCGGTTGCCGTTGTGTGGCAGGTACGGATCGAGCGGCTCTTCGAGCATTCTGTTCGGCTTCACGACGCCACCCACGGTGCAATCGGATTGCCCTGCCAGCGGGTGGAGGGCGGAACGGTGTCACCTCGCATCACCAGAGATGCAGGCCCTACCGTCGCTCCCGCGCCGATGCCGGCTGCGGGTAGCGCGACACAATGCGGTCCCAGCGTTGCTCCTGCTCCCAAGGTGACGGTGTCCATGGACATGATCCGATCATGGAAGAGATGAGTTTGCACGACGCACCCCCGTTCCACTGTCGCTCCGTCGCCCAAAGTCACAAGATCTGCCTCGGGTAGCCAGTACGACTCACACCAAACGCCCTTGCCGATCTTGGCCCCGAGCCCACGCAAGAAGATGTTGAGTACGGCAGTACCAGTCGCTGCGCGAGCGAACCACGGCGCTGCGACGGTTTCGACGAACGCGTCGGCTACCTCGTTGCGCCAGACGAACGAACTCCACAGCGGATGCTCGACCTTGGCGATGCGCCCGACGACGATCCACTTGGCGGCGATGGTGATCGCGCCGGCCACTGCTCCGGCAACGAGCAGAATTACGCCGCTCAACAGAGCCGCGAACCAGAATCCGACGGCGCCGACCAGTGCTTCGAGTGCAAACAGAACACCGAGACCGATGCCGAACGTGACCATCACGGGGATCAGTCGGCAGGTTTCGACCACTCCGCGGGCGATCTTGAGTCGCATCGGCGGATTGAACGTGCGGGCGGCGTCGGTGTCCCCGGCAGCCCTTCTCAGACGTACCGGTGGACTACCCAGCCACGATGATCCGGACTTGGCCTTGGACGGGGTGGCCGACAGAACCGCCACGAGACCGTTCTTGGGGACGCGTCGACCGGGTGCGGTCATACCGGAGTTGCCGAGGAACGCACGCTTGCCGATCTTCGCCTGTTCGATGTGCATCCAGCCGCCGCCGAGGCCGTAGCTCGCAACCATGGTGTCGTCGGCGAGGAATGCGCCGTCGGCGACCGTCGTGAACTTGGGAAGGAGGAGCACGGTGGATGCTTCGACGTTCTTGCCGATCTTGGCGCCGAGGAGGCGGAGCCATCCCGGCGTCAGCAGGCTCGCGTAGAGCGGGAAGAGGAAGGTTCTGGCCGAGTCGAGCAGGCGTTCGGTCGCCCACACCTGCCAGCCGATGCGGCTGCGGACAGGGTGGTAGCCGGGGGTCAGCCCGATCGAGAGAAGACGAACGGCCACCAGTGTGACGACTGCGAAGACGAGCAAACTCAGGATGGTCGCGACGGGAAGCATGATCAGCGATTGGAGCACTGCACTCGCGAGCGTGTCGGTGTCGCGGATCCACCAACCGATCAAGGCGATTCCGGCCATCAGAGCGAAGATCGGCATACCGGCCAGGAAGACCGAGGTGACGCCGTATACCGGCACCCAGCCGGGTGCGCGCTTCGGATGTTCGGCCGGCCAAGGATGATTCGCTTTCCCGACCTTGGTGGCGGGGGAGCCGGCCCACTGCTGGTTTGCCTTCACTCGGCCGAACACCGCAGATCCGGGTTCGACGACGGCGTCCCGACCGATACGCGCGCCGGGCAGAAGCGTCGAGCGTGAACCGACGGAAGCGCCGTCGCCGATCTTGATCTCACCGATGTGAATGACGTCGCCGTCGATCCAGTGGCCCGAGAGGTCGACTTCGGGTTCGACGGAGCAGCCGTCACCGAGTTCGAGCATGCCGGTGATGGGAGGAAGTGTGTGGAGATCGACGCCGCTGCCGATGTCGGCGCCGAGGGCGCGGGCGTAGTAGAGCATCCACGGTGCGCCCGAAAGGTTGGCTGCGCCACTGGCTTCGGTGAGTCGCAGCGCTATCCACAGACGCAGGTGTTCACTACCACCTCGCGGGTACGTTCCTGGTTCCAACTTGCGTAGGAGCAGGCGCGCCCCGACGACGGCGATGGTCATACGGCCGATCGGCGTGATGAACACGATGAACGCCAACAGGATCCACCACCACGAGACCGTGGGTGCCCAGCTGACGTCGACGAACCAGCCGAGGACGTTGTTCGCGATCGCCAGCCACGTCACCCACTGCAGTCCGGTGAGCGTCGTGAGTGGAACGGTGACGGCGATCTGCGCCAGCTGAGTTTTCAAGGGTGTTGGAGCGACGATGCGCGGCTCCACAGTTTCGGTGGGTGCCAATTCGTCGAGATATTCGGCGAGCGATCCCAACCGTGGATGGTCGTAGAGTTGTGCGACGGTCACTTCTGGGAACCGCTCGCGCAGGGCGGTCACCAACTGAGCAGCAGAGAGGGATCCGCCGCCCACTTCGAAGAAGTCGTCGTCGAGTCCGGTGATCTGGGCTCCCAGGATCGATCCCCACAGACCGGCAACCCAGGCGGCGGTGCCGTCGAGGCCCAACGCGGCCCCGGCATCTTCACCGGCGCCGGGCAACGGCCACGGCAGCGCATTGCGGTCGACCTTGCCTGACGTACGCGTCGGAAGTTCGTCCATCAACGCCAGACGCGGCACGAGGGCTGCTGGTAGCTGCTCGCTGAGCAGTGCATGAGCGGCCTTGAGATCGAAGTCGGGATCCGTGCTGGCGATGTATCCGACGAGGAGCTGGTTGCCGGCTGCCGTCTTCTTCACGGCTGCGGCAGCGCCGCTCACGCCCGGCAGGTTCTGCAAGGCGTTGTCGACCTCACCGAGTTCGATGCGCCTGCCGCCGAGCTTGACCTGATCGTCCGCGCGGCCCTGGAACATCAGGCCGGTGGTCTCGAGCCGGACCAGGTCGCCGCTTCGGTAGGCGCGTTCCCACCCGAGCGAGGGCATCGACGCGTACTTCTCGGCGTCCTTCGCGGGATCGAGGTAACGGGCGAGGCCGACGCCGCCGATCACCAGCTCGCCCACCTCGCCGACCGCGACGGGATTGCTCTGGGCGTCGACGACGGCAAGGTCCCAGCCGTCGAGGGGGAGGCCGATGCTGACGGGGCTCTTGCCGTCCATCAGTGCGCCGCAGGCGACGACGGTTGCCTCGGTGGGGCCGTAAGTGTTCCAGACCTCGCGGCCCTCGACGGCCAGGCGCTCTGCCAGTTCGGGTGGGCAGGCTTCGCCGCCGAAGATCAGGAGTCGAACGGCTTCGAGGGCCTCGGCCGGCCACAGAGACGCAAGCGTCGGCACAGTGGAGACGATGCTGACGTCACGCGAGACCAGCCACGGGCCGAGGTCCATGCCGCTGCGAACCAGCGAACGAGGAGCCGGGACGAGGCAGGCGCCGTGGCGCCACGCGAGCCACATCTCCTCGCAGGACGCGTCGAATGCCACGGAGAGTCCCGCGAGGACGCGGTCACCAGGCCCGATGGGCTCGTCCTGGAGGAACATGCGCGCCTCGGCGTCGACGAAGGCTGCGGCATTGAGGTGAGTGACCGCGACGCCCTTGGGCGTGCCCGTCGATCCTGAGGTGAAGATGATCCAGGCGTCGTCCTCGGGTTCGGGTTCGCGAACCGGTGGATGTTCGAGCCGCTTCGGCGCCGTCCCCGGCTGGATTCCGTCGCCGGTGATGATCGCCGCTACCTGCGCCTCGCCGAACACCAACTCGGCGCGCTCTTCCGGATCGTCGGCGTCGACGGGAACGTAGGCGGCGCCCGCCGCGAGGATCGACAGGATCGCCACGTACAGCGAACGCGAACCTGACGGCATCCTGATTCCGACGCGGTCACCTGCGCCGACGCCGGCATCACTGAGCCAGCGCGCACCGAGCGCGATCTCGTCGAGCAACTCCGAGTACGACAGTGTGGTGTCGCCGTCGTCGATGGCAGGTGCTTCCGGGTTGGCCTCGGCTGAGGCCCGCACGATGTCGATGAGCGTGCGCGGCGCAGGTGCATGCGCCGACCGTAGGAATACGGACGGAATCCCGAAAGATTGTTCCGTCTCCGACTGCGACTGGAGTGGCAAACCCGTTGGTCCTGTTCTACTCACGAAACTTAGAGTCCTGCGAACTGTCGAGTTGAAAGTCTCATGACAAGTTTGCGAGTTGGTGAACAGATATGCCTAATGCAACATGCCGAACGTGCCGGTCAGTCCGTACTGGCAGCTTGCGCGTGGCCTTCTGCCGAGTCGGCGAACTCGGGTGTGTCGAACACCTCTCCGCCCAGCGGATCGACGACCTTCGATTCCTCGGAGAAGTCGACGGCGCCGGTATCCGGGTCGATGTTGACCGCATGGGCGGGAACTTCGTGGACCGCGACGAGCATGTGGGCGTCGGAGGGATCCGTCATGATCCCGCTTTGTGACGGGGTGAGCCCGGCGAAGGTCGACGAGATCTTCAGATCGCGGAGCCGCTTTTCGGTGGGTTGCGGAACGTCGGTCGATGCCGAGGCATTTGTAGAAACCCGCAGGTAGCGTGGTGCCGACGCGACCTCGTATCGGAACGCCTTCAGCATCGACAGACATGCAAGCACCATGATGACCGAGAACGGTACCGCCGTGGCGATGGCAACGGTTTGCAGCGCCGTGAGCGATCCACTGCCACCCACGATGAGGAGAACTGCGGCCGCGGCACCGGAGAGGAACGTCCAGTAGACACGCGTGATCTTGGAGGTCTCCAAGCTGCCGCCGGTCGCGAGGATGTCTATGACGATCGAGCCGGAGTCCGCGGACGTGACGAAGAAGAACACGATCACGACGATCGCGAGAACACTCGAAATCGTTCCGAGCGGAAGTCCGTCGAGAAGCGTGAACAGCGACGTGTTGGTGTCCACTGCGCCGGATGCGTCGAGCATCGTGCCCTCGTTGCGCTGACGCAGAATGCCGGAGTTACCGAAGATCGTGAACCACAACGAACCAACCAGCGTCGGGGCCAGCAGCACACCGAAGACGAATTCGCGGATGGTGCGGCCGCGTGAGATGCGCGCGATGAACATGCCGACGAACGGTGCCCAGCTCATCCACCAACCCCAGTAGAAGATGGTCCATGCGCCCTGCCAGCCGTCTTCGGCGAACGGGGACGTGCGCAGCATCAGTTCGGGCAAGGCCTGGACGTATCCGCCGAGGTTCTGCACCCACGACTGCATGAGGAACAGCGTCGGTCCCAGAATCAGGACGAACAGTGCCAGCGCGGCAGCGAGCATCATGTTGATGTTGGAGAGCCACTTGAGGCCCTTCGTGACACCGGAGACGACCGAGAAGGTCGCCATGCCCGTCACGATGACGATGATGGTGATGACCAACCAGTTGTCGGTCTCCACCCAGCCGAGGTAGTCGAGGCCGGCCGAGATCTGCTGGACACCGAAGCCCAGCGACGTCGCGACACCGAACAGTGTGCCGACGATGGCGACGACGTCGATGGCGTGGCCGATCTTTCCTTCGATGCGAGCCCGTCCGAGGAGCGGCTCGAGCAGCCAACGGATCGAGAGCGGGCGACCCTTTCGGTAGGTCATGTACGCCAGACCAAGGCCGACGACGACGTAGATCGCCCATGCATGCAAGCCCCAGTGGAACAGCGTCAGTTCCATGGCTTGATTGGCTGCGGCGTCCGTGGATCCGGCGATCTGCCCGGCGACGGGTGGGGTCACGTAGTGCGAAAGTGGTTCGGCTACTCCGTAGAACACGAGCCCGATGCCCATGCCGGCGCTGAAGAGCATCGCGAACCACGAGAGCATCCCGAACTCGGGCTGCTCGTCGTCACGTCCCAATCGGATGTTGCCGATGCGGCTGATTCCGCAGTACAGCGCGAAGATCACGAAACCGGTGGCCGAGAGGATGTACCACCAGCCGACGCCGTCGCTGATCACGTTGTTGAGTGTTTCGAAAGCATCCGCGGCGGTTCCCGCGTAGATCACGGCAAAGGCGATCAGGGCAAAGATCACTATCGACGCGGGGATGAACACGGGTTTCCGTAGTTCACGCCACGCAGTTTTGACCGCAGTCATTCCACTCCTCGAACGTTCAGGCATTCACAGCGCCCATCAGGGCGGCCACGTGTCACGCGTAGGTGGGCGTTTCGCTCACACCATCGCAGGTCAAGACCGGGCTATTGCTTTGAAATTCAACGTAACGTCAAGTTTCGGTCAACTCAACTGGACGAAAGATGCTGCACTGTCGCGAAAGTTCTCACTGGATGCCGTAGTTCCGGTTGTAAATCGTTGGGTAATAGTGGCATTGGGCCATGAGTGGAATGCTGAACGGCGAATTCGATTGGTACGGTGAGTTGAATCGGTCGAGTCGACGCTCACCGATTGACCACATTTGTCAAACTCGGCGAAACAGCCTGTCTGTCAGGTGGTTAACTCCTGGCGTGCTTGCCCGATCGTGGCGGTCAGGTGTCGATACCTAACTGTGATTGTGATGGTCGCAACTATCAGTGATGCGGGCCCTGTTCGCCCCGCTGAGCGTCGATCAGATCCATCGCATCCTTCAGGCCCAAGCCCGGATGCAGTTCGCGTAGTGCCTTGATTGCCGGAATGCGGTCGTCAGTCGACGCGAGTGCGCTACGGACGTCGTCGGCGGGGATTTCGGTGGGGGCAGTTGTCCCTTCCCACCACACCGACTGAGGTTTGTTCCTGTTTCGCCAGGCTTGGACTGCGTAGTAAGCAGACCCGACCGTCGCGAAAAGCCAGATTGCGAGGAATGTCCAATTCCAAGCTGTGGGTTCTGTGATGACCTTGTCGATGGTGCTTGGGCCGAAGAAAACGAGTAGCCAAACCAGCACGATCGTCTGCCACCATCGCTCGACGCGCCTGCTCGGATTCCACCACTCTGCCATCGACCGATACTCGCACAGGGCTGCTGTTTCGGTGCGACGATGGAGATCATGGAGATTCGTGATGCGGTGGAGCGACTTCGGGCGGATTCCGGGACCTCGATGATCTTCGGAGAACCGCACCAGACCAGCGACGGATCGACGATCATCACGGTTTCGCGACTACACCGGCAGTGGCGGGGCGACCCGATACCGGTGCCAGTGGGAGTGTTCTCGATCCACGAGGGTGAGCCGTCGTGGTCACCGGCCGTCGATCACACCAGGGCGGCTTTGATGGGGGAGTTCATCGGGCTGGCGGCCGCGGTGATCGCAACCCTGGCAGTTCTACGTCGACCGCCCTGGCCTGATGTGACGATTCGGAAGGGGTGACTCAGAAGGGGTGACCCAGAATTACGCCGATCAGTTGGAACGGCATCGCGAGGAACATCGATCCGACGTAGAGCGGATAGCGAATCGGGTCGCCGGCGAGGTAACCCTCGGCGAGCCAGGCCATGACATCTGCTGATCCCATATTCGTTACTTCCCTTCGCGGTTGTGGTTCACCGACATTTTCGGTCGTGGGAGTTGTTTTGTTACAAGCGAACTCGAAGGAGGAGTGCATGTGACGGCAGTTTCGACGCAGCAAACGTCGTCAAGCGAGATCCCCGGGGGCGGCAATCTCTACCAGCTAATTCTCGATACTTAGCACTGTG
This sequence comes from Rhodococcus sp. DN22, assembly GCF_036669995.1. Classification (NCBI taxonomy): domain Bacteria; kingdom Bacillati; phylum Actinomycetota; class Actinomycetes; order Mycobacteriales; family Nocardiaceae; genus Rhodococcus; species Rhodococcus sp. DN22. The sequence goes on from NZ_CP133326.1 coordinate 632,503, forward strand.
TAGTGGTGAAATCTGTGCATTCTGCACATGTCGGGACAATTCGGTGAGCCTTACAGTCGCTGCATGACAACGACACCTTCTCCTCTCTCAGGCAAGACCGTCGTACTGATCGGTGGCGGAACAGGCATCGGGCTGCGGGTGGCGCACCTTGCCGTCGACGCCGGCGCCCAGGTAGTTCTCGGTGGCCGAACCGCATCCAAGCTGGAAGCAGCGGCCACGCAGCTGGGTGAGGCGGCGCACTGGTTCACCGTCGACACCTCCGACGACGACTCGGTGAAAGCGTTCTTCACCAACATCCCCAGCGTCGACGCTCTCTTCACCACGGCTGCCGATTACCAGGTCGGCTCGTTCCGCGAACAGAGCGTCGAGGAAGCGGCGTCGCCGTTCACCTCCAAGTTCTGGGGGCAGTACCGCGTCGTGCACGCTGCGCTCGACAAGCTGACACCCACCGCATCGGTGGTCCTCATGTCCGGTGCTGCCAGTGTGCGGCCACCCGCGGCTGCCGCGGCCTACGTTGCGGCCAATGCGGCAATCGAGGGGCTCGGGCGGGGGCTGGCGGTCGAGCTGTCGCCGATTCGCGTCAACACCGTTGCTCCCGGAACCATCGACGGGCATCTGTGGGCTCAGCGTCCGGCGGAGGTTCGGGAGGCGGCGTTCACCTGGAGTGCGGAGAACAACGTGCTCGGCCGCGTCGGGAACGAAGACGAGATCGCACAAGCGGTGTTCTATCTCTTCACCAACACGTACACAACGGGTTCCACGCTGTACCCCGACGGCGGGTACGCGTTGCGCTAGACCCGTGCCATTTGACGACTGTGTGAAATGACGACTGTGCGAAATGCATTGTCGTAACACGAAGAAACGCCAATTCGCCCATAGGCGTGACCCCGGCCACATTCGTACCGTCTTCTCCGAGAACACTTCCCAACTATTCGAGGAGTCCGTCATGAAAAACACATCAACGACCGCCGCCGGCGGTGAAGTGTCCGACGGTGACGACTACGCGCTCACCCGCGTTCCCGACGAAGCACGGTATTCGTGGTTCTCGGTGGCAGTACAGCGATTTGGTCAGGTATCGGCACTCGCACAGTTCCTGCTCGGTGCGACGCTCGGCTACGGCATGACGTTCTGGAATGCCTTCTGGGCATTGACAGTCGGGGCGGTGATTCTCGAGGTCGTCTGTATTTTCATCGGCATCATCGGGGTTCGTGAAGGGCTCAACACGTCGGTGGTCGCACGCTGGTGTGGATTCGGGCACGCTGGTTCCGCGGTGATCGGCCTGGTGATCGGAGTCAGCCTGATCGGTTGGTTCGGCATCCAATCTGCTGTCTCTGCATCAGGTTTGCACGGAATCATGCCGTTTCTGCCGCAGTGGGCGTGGGCCCTGGTCTTCGGCCTTCTGATCACCGCGATAGTCCTTCGCGGATTCGGCTCGATGCAGCTGATCGCAAACATCACCGTTCCCCTGTTCCTGCTTCTGGTGGGTTGGGCCGTCATCGCCGAACTGCGCAATCACTCGCTGTCAGATCTGATGGCATCTGCTCCAGCCGGACCGGAGCTCAGCTTCCTCGCCGGAACCACCATCGTCGCAGGCGGTTTCATTGCCGGAGCAGTGATCACACCCGACATGACGCGATTCAACCGCACGGCGGGTGACGTCGTGAAGCAGACACTCGTCGGAATCACATTGGGCGAATACGTGATCGGATTGACCGGTGTACTTCTTGCGCATGCCGTTCGCAGTTCCGACATCGCCACGATCATCCTGTCGTCGGTCGGCTGGGTCGGCGTTCTCATCATTGTTCTCGGAACTTTCAAGATCAACGACTGGAACCTGTACAGCTCGGGGCTCGGCATCGTGAACTTCATCGACGTAGTGTTCGGGCGACGCATCAATCGCGCCGTCGTCACAGCTGTGGTCGGCGTGACCGGTTCGATCCTCGCGGCTGCCGGAATCCTGAACTCGTTCACCGACTTCCTGATCCTGTTAGGCGTCGGATTCCCGCCGATCGCCGGAATCATGGTGGCGGAGTACTTCATCGTCAGGACCTGGCGCAAGGACCTGGAGGAGAGTCGAGCCGCGGGTACCCTCCCGAACTCGGCGCCCACTTGGGTACCGGCCACGTTGGTGATCTGGATCGTCTCGGCGCTGATCGGGCATTACAGCACCTTCGGTTTGCCGTCCATCAACGCGGTGGCCTCGGCATTCGTTCTCTACGTCGTCGCGGGTCGACTCGGCCTGATTCGCGGGGTCGGACGCACCACAACCGAAGCGCCGCAAGAGCCTTCGGGAACATCTGCGCTCACGCACTAGCACTGCAAACACTGTAGAAGGGAGTTCGCGATGCGAATCGGAATCGACGTCGGTGGTACAAACACCGATGCGGTCCTGATGGACGGGACCACCGTCATCGGGCATGTCAAACACTCGACCAGCAAGGACATCACCGGCGGAATCGGCGGAGCTCTGACGGCGCTGCAGCAGCAGTACTCGTTCTCTCCCAGCGCTGTTCAAGCAGTGATGATCGGCACGACGCACTTTCTCAACGCTCTCATCGAGCAGCGAGGACTTGCACCAACAGCGGCTCTGCGATTGGGGCTTCCGGCGACCGCAGCGCTTCCGCCGATGGTGGGGTGGCCGCGAGACCTGGTCTCCGCTGTGCAAGGAAGGCACTACCTCGCTCACGGTGGGCACGAGTTCGACGGTCGTCGTATCTCACCGCTGGATCCCGACGAGATTCGTCGCCATGCCGCCGACATGGCTCGCAGCGGTACTCGTTCGGTCGCAATATCGTCGGTGTTCTCTCCGGTCAATCTCGAATGCGAAGCGGCGGCAGCGGAGATCGTGCGTCAGGAACTCGGTCCGGACGTCGCAATTTCGCTCTCTCACGAGATCGGTCGAGTGGGTCTACTCCAGCGGGAGAACGCGACCATCATCAACGCTGCGCTGCGCGAGCTTGCCGATCACATCGTCGACGGTCTTGCCAGTTCTTTGGTCGAGCACGGCATCGCCGCACCGCTGTATCTGAGCCAGAACGACGGAACCTTGATGGACATCGAGTACGCAAGGCGTTATCCGGTGGCGACTTTCGCGTCGGGACCGACCAACTCCATGCGAGGCGCCGCTGTTCTGTCCGGTCTGGCCAGCTGTGCGGTGATCGACATCGGGGGCACCACAACCGACGTGGGCGTACTGACCAACGGTTTCCCTAGAGAAGCCACCACGGAGGTGACGGTCGCGGGGGTACGGACCAATTTCCGTATGCCGGACGTCTTCTCGATCGGTATCGGTGGTGGTTCGCTGGTGGATGCGGACGGACTCACAGTCGGACCCGAATCTGTGGGATACGAATTGGGTTCACGGGCACTCGTATTCGGCGGTGACACGTTGACGGCCACCGACATAGCCGTCGCGGCAGGCTTGGCCGACGTCGGAGATCGCAGTGCGGTGGCACACCTCGACCGCGGTCTGGTGTCGACGGCACTCGACCGGATCTCGCGCCGGGTCGCCGACGCCGTGGAACAGATGCGGACCACGTCGGATCCACTTCCCGTTGTGGCGGTTGGCGGGGGATCGGTTTTGCTGGAGCACGAACTTCCCGGCCTGGGAACGGTGATTCGTCCTGAGCGCTTCGACGTTGCCAATGCGATCGGCGCTGCGATCGCGCAGGTCAGTGGTGAGGTAGATCGAGTCGAAGCGGTACGGGACGGGCGCAGGCAGATTCTTGCCGACGACGCTCGCCAGGAGGCGATCGATCGGGCAGTCGCAGCAGGCGCACGGCCCGAGTCGGTGCAGATCGTGGAGTTCGACGAGGTCCCGATTCCGTATCTGCCGGGCAACGCAACACGTATTCGAGTGAAGGCAGTCGGTGACTTGGCACTGCACAGTGGTCTGGTCTCCACCGGTCAGGAAGGCTCACGATGAGTTGGACACTACGAACGGCAGACCTCGACGACCTCGCCAGGGGCGCAGCTTTGTTGGGGACCGGCGGCGGGGGAGATCCGTTCGTCGGCAAGATGTTGGTCACGCAGGCGCTCGGGGAAGCCGGTGAAATCACGATTCTGGATCCGGCGGAGCTCGACGACGACGCGTGGGTGATCCCCGTCGCGCAGATGGGTGCACCGACCGTCGTGGTCGAGAAGATGCCGCGCGGAACCGAACCCGAGCTGGCGCTGATCACATTGGAGAAGCACACGGGGCGAACTGCAGATGCCACGATGCCGATGGAGTGCGGCGGGATCAATTCGATGATTCCGTTGCTGGTGGCAGCGCGGCGCGGACTGCCGGTTGTCGACGCCGACGGGATGGGACGAGCCTTTCCTCAGCTCGAGATGGAAACCTTCTCGGTGTACGGGATTTCGGCGAGTCCGCTCGCCATGGCGAACGAGCACGACGAGGTGGCGATCTTCGACACCGGCAGCGACAACGCCAGATTGGAGGGCCTCGCTCGCGGGGTGACGTCGAGGTTCGGTGGGATGGCGCATATCGCGCAGTACTCGATGACGGGTGCAGATGTGAAGCGGACGGCGATCCCACGGACTCTGTCGTTGGCCTTGGCCATCGGTCGGTCCATCAGGCTTTCACGTGAGCAGCGGGTGGACCCGGTTCAGGCGCTGGTGGACGGTCTCTCCGACACGCTTTACGGATACGGGCGAGTTCTCTTTCACGGCAAGGTGATCGATGTCGACCGGCGAACCGATGAGGGGTTCGCTCGAGGTTCGGTGCGGATCGCCGGCGTCGGAGACGAAGAGCTGGAAGTTCAATTCCAGAACGAAAATCTGATCGCCGTGCAATCCGGAGTAATGGTGGCGATCGTGCCAGACCTTATCTGCATCGTCGAGGCCGACACTGCCGAGCCCATCACCACCGAGGGATTGCGGTACGGGCAGCGAGTTGCGGTCATCGGGATCGCGACTCCGCCGATCATGAGAACACCGGAGGCACTGGCGGTCTTCGGCCCGGCAAGCTTCGGACTCGATCGCCCGTTCCTGCCGGTGGAGACACTCGAGCAACCTGTACTGGCAGAATAGCGAGCCGTGAGCAGGCTGCACGCGGTCCGGGAGGCCGACCTCGACGCGATCGCAGCGGGGGCGGTGGTCTTGGGCTGCGGTGGGGGCGGCGATCCACGCCTGTTCGTGGAAATGCTGCGTCCACTGATGACGTCAACGTCGGTAGAAGTCATCGCGCCGGACCAGTTGCCGTCCGGGGCGATGATCATGCCGGTGGGAATCGTCGGATCGGCCCTGGCTTTGGAAGAGCAACTGCCCTCCGGGCATGAGTTTGCCGACACTGCAGCAGCTTTGACGCGGTGGACTGGTAAACGTCCGACCGCGGTGATGACTTTCGAAGGCGGTGGACTCAACGCTCTCTCCGGCATTGCGGCGGCGTTGGCGTTGGGAATTCCCGTGGTCGACGCCGACCTGCTCGGTCGAGCGATGCCGCGGCTCGATCACTTCTCTCTCGCCGCAGCCGGGTTGGAATTGTGCCCGGTCACCCTCGCCCAGCCCGGCGGCCTCATTACCGTCGTCGACGGAGTGGATGTGCTGGGCGCCGAGGTAGCAGTGCGGTCGTTGATCGGGAGAACCAGCGGTTGGGGCGCTCTGGCGATCGCGTCGATCGATGCGCGGACTGTGCAGGAGGCGTGCATTCCGGGAACTCTGTCCCGAGCATATGAACTGGGTCAGCACGTCGGGCCCCTCGGCAGTTGGCGGGAGATCGCCGAAAGCTCCGGGGGGCGAGTAATGGGGACAGGCCGGGTGCGTGCGGTGCGTCGTAGTCGCCCGAACGCCGGCGATCGTCGGGGCAACGTGATTCTCGAACACGATTCTGCGGTGATACGAGTCGAATTCGAAAGTGAGTTCCTGACCGTCGCGTCGGACGGCGAGATGATTGCGACATGTCCGGACATCGTGACGTTGCTCGACGTCCGGACCGGTGCCTTCGTCTCGTGCGAATCAGTGCACCAGGGGCAAGATGTGGCCGTGTTGGTTCTGCCCGGCCCTCAGTGGTGGGCGGAAGATGTGAGCAGGTTGAAAGTTGTCGGCCCGCGGGCCTTCGGGATCGACCATGACGCAGTGCTGATGGAGGCGCAATGAGCGCGAGTGTGTCGGCGTTGCTGAACAACCCGATCTTTGTCGGGTTGTATCGACTTGCCGGCGAAGGTGATCCCGTCGTGACGACAGTGGGAGCGCTCACCGGGGAATCGGCACAGTCAGCCGAGGCCGTGTCGGGTGCGGCGGGTGCAGGATCAGTTCTGGTGATTCTCGATCGAATCGACGTCGGGGAGTGGAGATTCGACGCTCTCCTTCGACGCACGGCGGCGACCGGCTGCCGGGTGCTCGCGGTACACAGCACTGCGGCGGAGGATGCGAATCTCTCGTTGCTTGCCGATCGCCTCGGGCTGGTGGTGCTCGGAGTATCCGACCCGTGGCAGTTCAGCGTGGATCTTCGTGATCTTCTCTCGAATTCGCGGGCGGTGATGGCCGACGCGGTACTGCGGGCGACACACGCGGGCCAGCGGGCCGGCGGAAGCGTCGAGAATCTTCTGTCGGTGCTGCTGAACACATTTCAGCGTTCGTTCATCCTCCTGGACGCGTCCGGACGCCCGCTGACCGGCGCCGATTTGTTGTCCGACGCTGATCGAGCAGCCGCCGGTATGTTGTCGGGCCGCGGGGCGCCCACCACTGTTGAATTGGACTCCGGCGGGGTCCTGATTGCGTGCCCGGTGATGTCCGGCGCAGCCCGAGAGCCCTGGCTGGCGGTGCTGCTCCCGGTGCGTCAAAGCGTCGAAGAGGCTTCTCTCTCAGTGGTTCTCGACGTGGCCTCGTTGGCTGCCGGGCACCGACTGGCCGTTGCACGCATGGTCGACGAGCGTGAAGCGCGCCGGCGTAGCGCGCTACTCGGTGAACTGATCGACACGTCAGCAGACGCCACACCCGGACTGCTCCGGCGCGCACTCGACGCGGGTTGGGCACTGGACGGATGGCATATCGGCATCAAAGTCCTGGCGGTCGGTGAGGTCGACCTGGTGGCCAGGCGCAGTGAGGTCGCAGACGCCCTCGCCGCCGAGGGAATCGACGCCAATGTCGTGGAACAGGCTGACGGCTGGGCAGCGTGGACCACTCTGCCGGGCGAGCCGCGACCGGAGTCGATCACCAGGATCGCCGAGAGCATCCGTGCAGCTCAGGCGAGGTTGGAACCCACGATGGAGACCTGGGTCGGTGTGGGACGCGCACACGACGGTCCGGCTGGAATCGGTGCGTCCCTGTCTGAGGCCGGGGATGCCGCTCGGCTCGCGGGTTCGAGGTCGCAGACAGGCCGCTTCCTGCACGTGGACCGCCTGGGTCTGGCGCAGTTGCTGCTGGCGTGGACGCGAACCGACACGTTTCAGCCCGCAGCCGCGGCACTGCTCGCGCCGCTACGCGATTCGAATGGAGAGTTGCTCGAGACTCTGTCGACGTACCTCGACGAAGAATCGTCTCTGGCTCACACCGCAACCCGAATGGGCTTGCACCGCAACACCGTATCGAGTCGGATCGATAGAATTCAGCGCCTTCTCTCGGTGGATCTCGCAGATCCGGAAACGAGACTCGCGCTCCACCTTGCTTGCCGGACCATCGCGCCCTGACGGAGATCTTCGCGGCTTCGTCTTGACAAGCACGGGAGGTTCCTGCCATCCTCGTTGCCAGGTCACGAGTACCAGTGTTCAGCCCCGGCTTGCTGGTCGGCAACCCTCCTCCGCGGTGGGGTGCTCCGGGTGACGACCCGGCTGCGTTCGAAAACGAATGCGGCAAGCGCGGACTCTTCCGGGGCCATCACCCGACGAACGAGTCCTTGAACGTGAGGATTGTCTTCGATGACTGCTGTATTGAGTGCCGACACCTGCTGCACCACCGCGATTGCCAAGGTTTCGGGTGCTGACCTGCAGGTTCCATTGGTTCAGGGCGGCGAATGCTCCTACGCCAACTTCGACTACGCCGCGAGTGCGCCGGCATTGGCCCAGGTCACCGACCGTATCGCCGAGTTGCTGCCGACATACGCCAGCGTCCACCGCGGTGCCGGCTACGCGTCTCGGATCTCCACGCTCACCTACGAGAACGCTCGTGAATCCGTTGCTCGTTTCGTGAACTGTGCCGACGATCAGGTTGTCGTCTTCACCCGGAACACCACCGATTCGCTGAACCTGCTTGCGCAGTGCGTCCCCGGCAGCACCGTCGTCCTCGATGTCGAGCATCACGCAAACCTGTTGCCGTGGAACGACGCTCGTATCGTCACCGCTGCAGACACCATCGAAGAGACGATCGAGCGTCTGATCGGTGAACTGTGCACCAAGCCTGCAGCGCTGCTCGCAATCACCGGTGCCTCCAACGTGACCGGCGAGATCCTGCCGATTGCACGCTTGGCTGACATCGCTCATCGTTGCGGCGCACGTATCCTCGTCGACGCAGCTCAGCTGGCTCCTCACCGTCGCATCGACCTGCAGGAATGCGGGGTCGACTACATCGCTTTCTCCGGTCACAAGCTCTATGCGCCCTTCGGCGCGGGTGTTCTGGTCGGACGCCGTGACTGGCTCGACGAGGCTCAGCCGTACCTCGCCGGCGGCGGCGCCGTGCGTGAGGTGACCATCGAGTCCACGGAGTGGGCCTGCGCGCCTGCCCGCCACGAGGCAGGTTCCCCCAACGTTCTCGGTGCGGCAGCCATCGCGACCGCATGCGAAACCCTGCACGCGCTGGACTTCGACGTCATCGCCGAGCACGAGAAGGCACTCACCGCCCAGCTCACCGACGGATTGTCCGCCATCGAGGGCGTCTCGCTCGTGCGACTGTGGAATGACGCACCGGACGCCGTCGGAATCGTCACCTTCACCGTCGACGGATTCGAAGCGGGCGAAATCGCCGCATTCCTCTCCGCCGAGCACGGCATCGGAGTTCGCGACGGTCGCTTCTGCGCACACCCGGTTCTCGCACGCCTCGGCCTCTCCGGCGGTGCAGTTCGCGCCAGCCTCGGCCTCGGTAGCAGCTCGGACGACGTGACGCGGTTGGTAGACGCCGTGAACATCCTGGTTTCGAATCAGCGTGATTGGAACTACGCCAAGACTGCCGGTGCGTGGAACCCCGTGCCCGAGACCCGCCCCTTCCTCGGAGCCGCAGACGACAACGCCGGCGCAGCCGAGTGCGTCTGAGCTGAGCTCGGTCCCCGAAAACTCGAACGGACAACTAGCATGGCAGCCATGGCACCAGCGGATTTCCCCGCCACCCCTTCGAGAGTGAGCATCACTCTCGGTCAGTGGTGCCGTCGCCATGTCGATCTGTGCCGCACCTCGTCAGGAATGTGTTCGGGCTGACGATTCGTCTCGCTCATCCCATACTTTTCTGATTTTCGGAGGTCTCACATGTCTTCACGCGCTTCGCATTCTCTGCACGTAGCGGTCGAGTTGACCGGATCCGGTCACCATCCGGCAGCTGAGGGCGCACCCGGCAACCTGCCCATCATCGGCGGCGACTACTGGGTGGACCTCACCGAGGGCGAAAAGGCTCTCGATTTAGCTTCATTCCCTACCAATGTGGTTCGGATTCGCGCTGCGGACCTGCGTGAGGCACAGCTCGAACGTGCACGGATACGCGCTGCTGTCGCCGAAGAAGGGCGCGATCCCGACAGCGTCGCAGTACTGGTCGATCTCGAGATTCTGATCGCGCCGGAAGCTCGCTCCGCCCGTAAAGAGCTTGCACAGTTGGACAGCGCGTTGACGGCGCCGCGGGTTCCCGTTTCGCTTCACTACGTCGGAACGCCTTCCGGTCTCGGCAGTTTGATCGCCGATATCCGAGCTGCCGAGGTCGCCGACGGCGTTACGTTGCTGCCTCTAGCATTGCCTCGCACGCTCGAGCATCTGGTGGACAGCACCATTCCGTGGCTTCAGGATCGCGGACTTGTCACACCGTCCACCGCAGTCGACGAGGTTCTCGGGCGTTTCGGACTGCCGCCCCGTCAGCGCACGCTCGCGTCCTGATCGTCACCGATTGCATCTGAGTACAGGTGGAACAGCGACGGTAAGTCGTCGGCACCGTCCACCTGTGCCAGAAGCGTCCAGCATTGCGCAGTGATCGACCGAGCCCTCGTGCCGATCCAGTTGGTGGGCAGTAGTTCCGGTGGCAACAGCGGATCCGGTTCCATGGCTCGCGTGAATTCCGCCGCGAGTTCGATGGTCATCGTGACAGCATCGGTACCCGGACTGTTCTGCAGTTTGCGCAGGCGTGCGGTCGCTACGTCGAGTAGCCGTTCGTATCCGTCAGCGATCTGGTCCAGTGGCCACAACTGCGCGGCAATCTTCACGGGGTCTTCGAGCATGCCCACTTTCAGATCTCGAGTGGTGAGAGAAGACAGGTGCTGTTCGACGTCGAGTTCGGCGGCCGCATCGCGAATATACGGTTCCCAGGCGTGCGGCGAGACGTACAGACCGCCCTGGACGAGCGCGCCGCCGAGGTAAACGACCCTGGTGCGCAGCGCATCTCGCGCTTTCCGTGACGACTCCGGAATTGCGAATCCGGCCAGGTGCCAATACCCGTCCCACGGTGTCACAGTGTCGCGGTCTTGTTGATAGGCCAGCCGAACGAATTCGACGTCGGGTTCCATCTCGCGCAGGGCTTTCGGCGTTGCTCGTAGCGTGGCCTGCCGCCCGCGACCTTCCTGAGTGAACTTCCCCTCGGTGACCAACCGCTTGATGCACAGCCGAACCTGTTGATCAGTTTTGTCGAGGGCGTCGGCGGTGGCATAAAGGGTGCGTCCGTCGACAGTTCCGTCCGTGCGCAGTAGTCCCTCGATCAAGATCCTCGTGGGTACATCGACGTCCCTGTCGGTCATCGCCATGTCCTTTCCTCGCTTCTCGACATCTTCGCCCACAACTGTACTATCGAATGCAATACGATCGTTTCAAATTCGTACGTTAGGACGGGAAGATGGCAGCGGAATCGATGAGCGGGGGCAAGAGTAAGCCTCGTTTACGCAGGTGGGTGGGTACTTTCCTGGCGGTGGTCGTTGTTCTGATCGCGACTCTGGTGGGCTGGACGCTGTACCAGAACACCTATGACATCCGTGAGGAAAAAGTGACGATCACCGGGGGATCGGTGCCGCTCCAGGGAGTCCTTGCACTGCCCGAACACGGTGACGGTCCCTTCGGGCTCGTGGTTTTCGTCCACGGAGACGGCCCGGTCGATGCAACACATGAGACGTTCTATCGACCGGTGTGGGAGGCGTTCGCAAAGGCGGGGTACGCGTCACTCTCCTGGGACAAGCCGGGGGTGAATGGGGCACCGGGCAATTGGCTCGACCAGAGCATGGACGATCGCGCGGCAGAAACGGAAGCGGCAATCGAGTGGGCGCGGGGACGTTCGGATATCGATCCGTCTCGTATCGGTCTGTGGGGTGCAAGCCAGGCAGGGTGGGTGATGCCCAAGGTGGTGAACCTCGACCCGGACGTAGCGTTCGTCATCGCCGTGGGTCCCGCGATCAACTGGCTCCAACAAGGCGAATTCAATACCCTAGCCGAACTTTCCGAGAGAAATGCGTCGGCCGACGAGTTCGAGAAAGCGCGGGTCGATCGTGCGAAGAACTTGGATCAGTTGGCCCGTGATGCATCGTACGACGATCTCGTGGCCTCCGGCGAGGCCGACGGTCTCACCGAAGACCGGTGGAACTTCATCCGAAAGAACTACCTCTCGGATGCGCGAGCCGATCTCGAATCCGTGAAGGTTCCGGTGCTCTTGATCGTCGGCGGACAAGACGTCAACGTCGACGTGGCTGATACCGAAAGGGTGTACCGCGAATTACTTGACTCGCCAGGGCACCTGGTGGTCAAGAAGTACCCCGACGCCACTCACTCGATTGTGGAGAAGGACCTCGAAGACTCGGAATTGATGTCGGCTCTGGTGGCCGTTCTTGCTCCCCGTTCGATCTTCGCTCCCGGCTATCTAGCGGATCAGACTGCATTTTTGGAGGGAATTCATGGCTGACGGAATCACGGTTGTCGCACTGGGTGGTGCCGGTGCCATGGGCTCGGCAGCAGTTCGTCTGGCCGCAACATTGCCGGGAATCGGCAAGGTAGTAGTCGCGGATCGCGATATCGATGCTGCGAAGCGTCTTTCAGTTGAACTGGCGCAGGCGTCAGCGGAAGTCGAGGCGCGCAGCATCGACGTCACGGACGGTCGCACGCTACGTGAATTGCTTGACGGCGCAGACGTGGTCGTCAATACGGTCGGACCGTTCTTCCGTTTCGGCGTCGGCATTCTCCAGGCAGCGATCGAGACCGGGACTCACTATCTCGACATCTGCGACGACTGGGAGCCGGCCGTCGACATGCTGGAATTGGACTGTGCCGCGAGGGGAGCCGGAATCTGTGCGGTAGTCGGCATGGGCGCAAGTCCCGGGATGAGTAACCTCCTGGCCGCGATGGCAGTCTCGCGATTGGACGTGGTCGACGATCTGTATACAGCCTGGCCGGTTGATGTCGAGGGCGAGGACGAGTCGGTGGACACATTGAGTGCAGCGGCCGTTCACTGGATGCAGCAGATCAGCGGCACGGTTCCAGTGGTTCGTGCGGGGCGAATCGTCAACGAAGAACCGTTGCGTTCCATCGCACTCGAACTGCCCGGCGGACGTCGGGGGAACGCTTACGTGGTCGGGCATCCGGAGCCGGTGATGTTTCATCGGACCATCAATCCTGCAGGGCATTCGGCAAATCTGATGGTGATCACACCGGAAACCGTGGCGTTCCTCGACGTTCTCCGCTCCGATATCGACAAGGGGAGAATCGATCTCGACTCGGCTGCTGAAGAATTGGGCAAGCCCTCGCTCCGGCGGATGATCCGTGCTGCGCCTCGAATGCTCACGCGTGCCGGTCATGGATCCTTGCCGTTGTTTTTCGCCTCGGCGACCGGGGTGCGCGAAGGTCGAGAGATGCGCGTCGTGGCACGGATCGCTGACGATTCACCGGTATCGGAGTTACTGTCGGACATGGCCGGTGCAACCGGAATCCCCTTGGCGCTCGGCCTTGCTCAGGTGGTGTCCCGGCTGGCCGACGGAACGATTCGGGATCGGGTCGGTGTGCACTCAGCCGAGAGTGTCATCGACCCGGACGTTCTGTTCACTGCACTGGCGCGGTTGTTCGGTCGAACCGACTGGCGTGACATCGTTACCGTCGAATCCGAGTTTCGCTAGTCAGTTCGCGGCGTGCGATCCGATGCGACTGCGGATTTCGGTCTCGACGCGATCTGCGTCCTTGGGGCTGAATGAAGGCGCTCCGCGGCCGGCGAGGGTGAGTACCACCGCGGTCTCCTTCCACGGGCGTGAAAGATCCAGGCTGTACCACGAGCTGAAATCTGTTGTTCCCCAAATTCGTAAGCGTCCACTCAGCCATGACATGACTCCGAGGTCGACGGATTCGATCTGTGAGTACGGAACGAACTTGCTGACAAACGGGAAGTAATAGTGGCGGATCGTGACGCCCTGATCGTCGATCCGGACGGTCCTGTCCTCGTAGATCGTTGATGTCCCTGTACTCACAGTGAAAACCCGGTCCCTGCTGTTCGACGCTCTCGGCGGATGCCGAAAACCAACCATACAGTCTCTGCTGGGAGCGGGTGGCACGCCCGAGTCTCAGGCGCTGGTAGTCCTCGCGACGACGAGATCGCTCACCGCGATCTGAGCGTTGCCGATTGCCGCCTGAACCGGTTCGCAACTACTCGATGCTCTGGCGAGCGCAAGAACTGCGGTGAGTAAGGCGGCGTCGGGCTCTCCTTCGAACGGTCCGCTCTGGACGTCGAACTTTCCAGCTCGCAACTGCTTTCGGGCATTGATTCCAAGTTGTGAAATGACCTCGTCCATCGCGATCAGGCACTGGGCGAGTGCGCCGATCGACCAGTAGAGATCGGCAGCGACGACAGGCGTCTCCGATGCCACGGTGCCGGCGCGGCGCAATCGGTGATGAGTGTCTCGGAGTATCTCGGGCAGTCTGTGGTCTGCGCAATGTTTCATCCCGCCGCCTCCGTAAGGTGTAAAGTTGTGTTATTCAATTACGGTAAGGCAGGACGGTAAGGGATGCAAGTAGTTTTAGACGATTACGTCGTCGGTGCGTCGTTCGCGACCGACCTGGTCAACACCTCGCCCCGCGTGTGGGTGGAGGCAGGCGACGCGTTGCGTGATCCTCAGGCGCTTCACGATCTACTGGATGAACATGGACTCTCGCCGGATGCGCTCCGCAACGGGCGTCGGCTTACCGGCGGTGAACTTGCCGACGTGCAGGCACTCAGAGAGGCGATTCGTTCGATTCTCGATGCTTCGACCTCCGACGAACTCGTTGATCGCACTGATCGACTCCTGCAGACTGTCCCGCATCACGTTCGACTCGTGCCTGATGCCCAGTTCGACTATCGATGGAATGCGGTACCGGACAGAAGAATCGATCTTGCGGGTGAGCTTGCGTTGTTGATCGGCTTCTCGTTGCTGGGGACTCTGCGCACATTGGGGTACGAACGATTCCGCCCATGCGCGTCGCCGACGTGCAACGGGGTGTTTGTCGATACAAGCCGGGGAGGGCGACGCCGCTACTGCATGCCGGCGTTGTGCGGCAACCGAATCAACGTCGCGAATCACCGTCAACGGCAGCGTCGTACTTAGCGTCTGCGCTTGCCCGGTCGATAGTGACAATCGAACAGAGTGCGGCCGACTGTATGGGGAACTTCAACGAGATACAGACCACGTCAGTCCCGCACGATTGTCGCCATGGCAACTCCTAGTAGATGGCGGCTCGTATGAAAGCCCGTTCTGTCTCCGCGACAGCAGTTATCAGCGTTGGCGTTTTCACCCTGGCCGGGTGTGGCGGCGCATCCAGTCCCGAAGGTTCAGTCGGTGAGTATGCAAAGGACGGCAGTTTCACGACTGTGATCAACGCCGATCCCGGAAATCTGCACCCTCTGATCACCAACCTTACGTCGACTCAGATCGTGAACGCGTACTCGTACGATTCGTTGATCGACATCGACGCGCAAACACGCACTGTGCGTCCCTATCTGGCGGAGAGCTGGAGTGAAGAAGGGAACACGCTGAAGTTCGTGCTCAAGAAGGGCATCACTTGTGCCGACGGCACTTCCTTCACCGCACAGACCGCGGCCGATGACATCAACTGGGTCATGGATCCTGAAAACGCTTCACCGCTACGCGGATCCACTGTGCCGATGTCGACTTCGGCCTCAGCGGACGGTGACGAACTGACGGTGACTACCGCCGAGCCAGCGCCCTTCCTGCTCTCTCGAATCGGCGCGTTGAGGCTTCCGTGCGCTGCGACGCTCGAAGACCCGGCCAGCATCCGTTCGAGTAGCAACGGAACGGGTCTGTTCAAGGTCACCGAAGTTGTTCCGAACGATCACATCACGATGGAACGCCGCGACGGTTACACCTGGAGTCCGAACGGCGAGACCACTTCCGACACTCTCGGAGTGCCGAAGACAGTGACGATCAAGATTGTCACCGATCCCAGTACGACGGCGAATCTTGTTCTCACCGGCGGAGTGAATGCCGCAGCGGTCACCGGTTCGGACGAGGAACGAGTCTTGGCCGCGGGTCTGGATTCGAAGACCTACACCACGTTGTCCGGCGAGTTCATCTTCAATCATTTCGCGGCCCTACCCACGGCAGACCGTGCTGTGCGGCAGGCCCTCGTGCAGGCAGTAGACCTGGACGACTACACCGAGATCACCACCGGCGGTAAAGGAACCCGTGCACGCGCCCTCGCGGTTTCGGAACCCCTTGCCTGCGACTACAACAGTGTCGAAGGGACGATCCCCGATTTCGACGTCGATGCAGCAAAGAAAACGCTGTCCGACGCAGGTTGGAAGGCGGGTCCCGACGGCCTCCTGACGAAGGACGGTCGACCGCTTGCCCTCAACGTAATTTTCAACAACTCACGCGATACAAACTCTGCCGCCGCGGAATACGTAGCAACACAGTGGGAAGGACTGGGCGCGAAGGTGAAACTGACTGGCGGCGACTACAGTTTCGTCATTGCCGACACATTCAGCACCACCGACCTGTCGTCGTGGGACGTTTCCATCGGTTTGACGCTGGGGAGTGATACGCCGAGCATCTTTGCGAAGTACTTCACCGGCCCGCCCAAACCTGAAGGAGTGAACTTCGCTTCCCTCGACAACAAGAAGTACATCGAATTGTCCACTGAGGCTTCGCTTCTTCCCGGTGACGAGTCCTGCAAGGTCTGGGAGGAAAGTGAGCGCGCGTTGTTCAACGACATCGACCTGCTGCCGGTATCCACGACTCCCGCTCACATGTTCTTCAACGGCGCAACGTCGATCTACCCGCCGTCGAGCGGAATCCTTCCGGGCTCGGCGATCCGTGTCCTGAAGTAGGACCCTCGGCAAACGCTCACTTTCGGGTATTGATCATCCGAAGTGCAAACCGAAATACCACTGCAGCACCGGCACCTGCAGCCAGGCCGGCGACGACATCGGCAAGAAGAACACCGACGCCTATGCCCAGGACGGCAGCAGCGGCGACGGCAAGGGCGACGTCAGCACGAGGAGCGGCGATCGCGGCATCCTTTCCCCGAGTATCGAACGAGCACCCATCTCAACGGAGCATGTCACGAAACGGTCGTCTGCAGGTGTATCAACCGCAAAATGTGTGAAACGCGTCGGCCCCGGCGGAGTTGGACTCCGCCGGGGCCGTGCTGTGTGTGTTGCGCACTTGCTCAGTGCGTCGGGACGGATTCCTTCGACGTGGTCGGGGACGTATCGGTGTGCTGGCTACCAATCTCCTTGCGGGAGTTCGAGCCGTTGAACCGAGGGAGGAAACCGGCCAGGACGAGTGCGATGACGGCGGATCCGGCAGCGAGGGCCATGACGACGCGGAAAGCGTTCTCCGACGGCAGCGTTGCCCCACCGACGGACATGGTCATCTGGGCGATGACGACACCCGCGATGGCGCTGGCGAATGATGTACCGAGGGAGCGCATCAGAGTGTTGAAGCTGTTGGCCGCTCCGGTCTCGGACGGAGGAACAGCCCCCATGATGAGAGCGGGCATTGCGCCGTAAGCCATACCGGTACCGGCGCCGATGATTACTGCGATCACGATCAGTTCCCAAATCGAGTGCATGGCGAAAATGCCGATGCCGTAACCGATTGCGACCACAATGGCGCCGAGCATGAGCGTCACCTTGGGGCCGTGCGAATTGGTGATGCGTGAGGACAGCGGAGAGATCAGCATCATGATGATGCCGGAGGGAGCCATGACCAGACCTGCGGTGAGCATCGAACCGCCGAGGCCGTAACCAGTGATTTCAGGCAGCTGGACTACCTGGGGAAAGACCATGCTGGCGGCGAACATCGCGAATCCGAACACGATGGATGCGAGGTTGGTGAAGAGCACCTGGCGGCGGATGGATACGCGTAGATCCACCAGCGGCTTGGGGGTGCGTAGTTCCCACCATGCCCAGAATCCGAATATCAGGATCGCGGCGCCGAACAGGGAAAGCGTGAGCGTGCTCGTCCAACCCCAGTCGCCACCCTTGGAAATTGCGAGTAGAAGAGCGATGAGGGCGGCTGAGAGTGAGATTGCTCCGCCGAAATCGAACGTGCCTCCTGTGCGAACCGCCGATTCGGGGACCAGGACGACAACAAGAACGGCCGCAAGCGCGCCGAGTACGGCTGACGCCCAGAACAGGACGTGCCAGTCGGCGTACTCGGCGATCAAAGCCGCGATCGGAAGCCCCAGAGCGCCACCGACTCCCAGCGAAGCGCTCATCATCGCAACAGCGCCGGCGAGCTTCTTGGGCGGAAGTACATCGCGCATCACACTGATACCCAGCGGAATGACGCCGGCAGCAAGGCCTTGCAGGATTCGGCCGGCAACGAGGGGGATAACGCTCGAACTGAGGGCTCCGACCACCGAACCGGTGACCAACAGCGCCATGCTGATCAGGAGTAGACGCCGTTTGCCGAACATGTCGCCCAAGCGGCCCATGGTCGGGACGGCGACGGCGGCGGCGAGCAGCGTGGCGGTCACAGCCCACGCGGTATCGGACGCCGGCGCGTTCAGGTACTCGGGCAGATGCGGGATGATCGGGATGACCAGCGTCTGCATGAGCGAGACGACGATGCCGGAAAACGCCAGAACAGCCACCACTGCGGTGGTGGCTGGCGACTTCGTTGTCAGTGGCGGCGTTGTCGGTGGTGGAGAAGTGGTTGACGACATTGCGGTAACTCCATCGGAGGAAGAACGAATAATGGTTTAAGTCAGTTGATTGAACTAAAGTTAAATCAAGTGACTGACTTAACGGAAGGGTGCGCCTCCGATCGTGACGAATATCTCCGGTGCCGAGCAGCTTCGGATGGTCGAGGATGATGGTGTCCATGACTACGAGGACTGAGGACGCGTCGGCCGACGTCGGCGGCGCCGCAAATTCCGCGCGCTCTGCTGCAACCCGAGACCGCATTCTCGCCGTCGCCGAGCAGTTGTTCGCCGAGCACGGAGTCTTCGCGGTTTCGAACCGCCAGGTGAGTGAAGCGGCAGGTCAGGGCAACAATGCAGCCGTCGGATACCACTTCGGGACCAAGACCGATCTGGTCCGCGCGATCGTGAACAAGCATTCCCAGCAGGTCGAGAAGAAGCGTGGCGAACTGCTGTGTGAGATCGAAGGGTCCACAAACGTTCGTGACTGGATTTCGTGTCTGGTTCGGGCGTCGACCGATCACTACGCCGAAATGGGTGGCCCGACTTGGTACGCGCGGTTCAGTGCACAGATTCTCACCGACCCGGTCCTGCGGAAAATCGTCTACGACGAGGTATTGGCCTCGCCCACCCTGCAGGAGACGCTTCGGGGACTCTCTGACTGTCTGGCCGACATGCCGATGAGTGTTCGACGCGCCCGCGCGGATATCGGACGCAATGCGATCGTGCACATGTTCGCCGAACGTGAGCGCACGCTTGCCGAAGAGGGGCCGGACGCGGTCACGTCATGG
Organism: Rhodococcus sp. DN22; assembly: GCF_036669995.1. Lineage (NCBI taxonomy): Bacteria > Bacillati > Actinomycetota > Actinomycetes > Mycobacteriales > Nocardiaceae > Rhodococcus > Rhodococcus sp. DN22. The sequence continues at coordinate 651,524 of NZ_CP133326.1, forward strand.
GAGGACTTCACGACCGACCTCGTCGACGCGCTGGTCGGACTTTGGACGGCTCCGATCAGCCGCTGACCGGCCGTTTGTCCGCGCTAGCCGCCCGCCCCGGGGCAACCCTGCGCAATGGATCTCGCGTCGGCGGAAGATCCAGGAGCAAGCCCACTCCGGCAAGAATGATGACAAGACCGCCAACGAGCGCGAAGGTAACAGGCTCGTTCAACCACAGCACTCCGATGGCTGATGCCGAAATCGGAACGAGAAGAGTGACGGCCGATGCCGCGACTGGACCCGCCTGACGAATTATCCAGAAGTAGACCAGGTAGCCACCGGCGGTAGCCCCCAGTCCCAGGGCTGCCACGGCGATGAGTGGACCGACGGTTATGGGCCCCGGTGGGGGAGCGACGGCGGACACGGGAACCAATAGGGCAACCGCGGCAAGTTGTTGTCCGAGGGCCAGTGTCATCGGTGGAGTGTCCTGGAACGACTTTCGTGCGTAGACACCTCCGACTGCGTACAGCAGCGCCGCGGTCAAAGATGCGCCAATGGCCAGCATTGCGTGACTGTCGATCGCTGACGGAATTCCACCGACGAGCACCGAGACGCCGACGATGCCGATCGCGACCCCCGAGAGTTTTCGCCAGGTGATCTTTTGTCGAAGCCAGAAAGCGGCGACGAATACGGTGAACATCGGCGTCGTGGCATTCAGGATCGACGCCGTCGACGAGTTGAGGCCGACGATCGCAGTTGCGACAAGCGTCAGGGGCCCAGCGACGTTGAGGGCTGCCAGCAGTAGGAATGCAGGAAACCGGTGACCGACCGCGCGCCAGGTCGATCTGCTGGAAGCCGTTATCAGTGCGAGAACCAACGCTGCAACAATGAAGCGGCCGTGCGTCGTCCCGACGGCGCCGAGTGTTGGTGCTGCCACAGCAACGAGGGGGAACGAGCTTCCCCAGAGCGCGCCGACCAACAGCAAAGCTCCAACTACGGCGAATCGGCTGCTGCCGATGGCTTTCCAGTTCTTCATTGCGCCTCTTCGTCGACGACCTCGCGGACATGGATGGCCGATGCCAGACCTACCCTATACCCCCAGTAGGTATAATGCTTCTTGTGTCATGATGCTGTAGGTGATCCGAGACTGGGGACGCATTATTCGTTCTCCTGCAATGGTTTATGTGTCGAGGTGCTGTACGCGCAGACCTTCAAGTTATCTCCAATATACCTATAGGGGGTACATTGGTGGTTGTGTCGGGCTCGCTTTCCGGGCCACATCCGTCCAGCAAAAGAACAGGAATCCCAATGAGTAGTTGTGGCTGTGGAAATACCCCGAAGGCCGACGCCAATGGCGCTGTAGGCACTGTCGGTACGGCGATGCCGACCGGTGGGAAAGACCTACTCAACTCTGGCAGTAGTGAACTCGTCGAATGTCGGGTCATGCCCGGCAGTGTGATCGAAAAGGCGCGTGCCGAAGCGGAAGGCCTGTTCCGTGACTACGAAGGTAATCGGTACTGGTTTTGCTGCAAGGGTTGTGGTCCTCGATTCGACGCAAATCCGCGGAAGTACGCTGACGTGAGCTGAGAAGAAAGTGGTGGTGCAGGCGATGGCTGCACCACCACTTTCTTCCGTCAGTGCAGTGAATGAGAATGTCTCACTGTCGAGTTCGGCAATGTATCCCGGCTGGTTCAGGCGAGATCGCGAGCAGGCAGGCAGGTTGACCTGTCGGCGTGGGGAGCGATGATCGTGATGGCCGCCGGCTGGCATGTTCAGCGGTCGACGTCGCTTCTGCTATTCCGGTCCTGCGGAAAAGTCGTCTACGACGAGGTTTTGGGCTCGCCCCGACAGAAGACGCTTCGAGGACTTTCGGCCTGTATGACTGGCATGCCGGCGAGTGTTCGGCGTGCCCGGGCAGACATCGGACGAATTCGATCGTGTCTGTGTTCGCCGAACGCAAACGCAAACGCGAACGCGAGTGCGTGTTTGCCGAAAAGGGCCGGACGAGGTCACGTCGTGGGAGAGGTGCGCTCGCCGGAAGGGCGGTGGCGGCAGCCTAGTCGTCGGCTCGCTATCGCACGCACTTGCAATTGGTCCGCCTGATCGCCGCGCCTGTGTATTTCATTGCAAGGCGTGAAATATCAAACAGACGAGCAACTTTCACTCCGCTTGGTGCCGCCCAAACTGATGCGAGTGGTCGGAATCGAAGCCTCTCGACTGCTCGGGTGGATCATCGGTCAGGCTGCCGACCGACCAGTTCGCATTTGCATCAACACTTTCAGTCCTGATGCACAGTGAAATTCGATCACCGAAGCGGAATCGGCGCAGGATTCTACGAGCTCTGAACCCTTCGGTTTCTGGATCTACCCCGAACTAGGCTGGGCACTTGCGGAATTGGACGAGGTCTTTCGAAGGGGCCGTCATTAGGATGCGACGTCGTGGTACCGCGATCGCACGGTTTATCCGCGCCTTCGATAGAGACGTATCGGTTCGATGGTGGGCCCGGACCTGTGGACCCAGAACGGATGTGTCAAATTCTGCTCATCCTGGCGAATGTGTCTGTTCCTTACGGTTCTGGTATCCCTGCCGGCGAACCGACGCGCAATCAGTGAACCCTAAGTCTGTTGCCGGTTTAAGGCGTATCGGAAGGTTCAAACAGCTCAATCAAAACATCTCAAGTGTTTTGTTAGCGAATATCGGCGACATTGCGCTATTTGGGTGATAGATTCGCCACATGCCTATCAAGACCGGACGGGAGGGACACCGCAGTCCCCATGTCCTCCTTACCCTGGCGCTCGCTAAGCGGACAGTGGCGCTCTTCACTCTTCTATTGGCCATGTCATTCGGTGTTTTCGCTCTCCAGTTCGTGGCACCCGGTGGCGTTGTCGGCGCACTGACAGGCGGACGCCCCGTGAGTCAAGCCGTCCTCGATGACTTGCGCCGACAGCATCACCTCGACGATCCGATCCTCGTTCAGTACTGGGCTTGGCTGCGGCGTGCACTAAGCGGCGATTTCGGCACTTCCTACGTACAGAATGTGCAGGTCGACAAATTGATCGTTGATCAGGGCCTTCTATCACTGCAACTGGCGATCTTTGCCTTTGTTATCGCCATGATCGTGGCGATCCCCATGGCGACAGTCGCTGCGATCCACAAGGGGCGCATCGTGGACCGTCTTGCATCCAGTACTGCGATCTTGGCGATTTCGGTGCCGTCGTTTGCCGTGGCGCTATTGCTTTTGTACCTTTTCGGACTGAAGTGGGACATTCTCCCCGTATTCGGGCCTGGGGCAGGATTTTTCGGAAGACTTCACCATCTTCTGTTGCCGGCGATAGCGCTGGCGCTTGGACAGATCGGTCTGGTCGTCAAAGTCACGAGGTCCGCGCTCAGTAATGCGCTTTCGCAGGATTATGTGACGTTCGCTCGATCTAGGGGAGTGAGCGGGGGCCGCGTTCTGCTGAGTTACGGTTTCCGCAACAGCATGACGTCGATAACAACGGCGGCCGGGTTGACGTTGACCACGCTCATCGTCGGTACGGTCCTCGTGGAGAAGATCTTCGCTCTTCCTGGAGCGGGCAGTTTGCTGATTGCATCCGTTTCGGCTGGAGATCTACCGGTTGTCCAGGCACTGACCATTGTGTTGGCTGCCTTCATTCTAGTGCTCAATCTCCTCGTCGATGTTGCGAGTACCGCGTTCGATCCGCGAGTCGATCTGAGTGAGGCGGTTTAGTTATGACTACGATTCCGAGGACGGCTCGTCGACGACGCCGGCACCGTTCGAGCAAGACAATCTATTTTCTATCGTGCTTGGTCGCAATAGTGTTGCTACTTGCGCTGATTGGCCCTTGGCTCATGCTGCGCCAGGCTGAAGTCCAAGATCTGCTGATCGGAGTTCAAGGCCCAACGCGAGAACATCTACTTGGCACTGACGATCTGGGGCGAGATGTCCTCGCGCAGCTCGTCGCTGGCGGACGCGCGCCGGTAGTCGGAGCGTTCCTCATTGCTGCAGGTGCCTTGGTGATCGGAAGTGCGGTCGGGCTGATGTCCGCCCTTGCCGGTGGCTGGGTAGGTGCGGGATTGATGCGATTCGTCGATGCGATCTATGCGCTCCCCGCGCTATTGGTGGCGCTCGTGCTCGCAGGGATAAGCGGTGGTGGGTACCTTATGGCCGTCGGGCTGATGATGGTGTTGTTCTCGCCATACGACGCTCGACTCGTCCGCAACGCGGCCCTCGTAGAACTTGAGCAGCCCTATATGGATGCGGCCAGATTGATGGGAACGCCACGATGGCGAATTCTGGTTTTCGAGCTGTGGCCGAACATCAGGTCGGTCGAACTCGCTAATGCATGTGTGAATTTTGCTTACGCACTGGTGACATTGTCTGCGCTTACTTTTCTGGGAATCGGGGTTCCCGCCAACTCAATTGACTGGGGTCTGATGCTTGCGAACTCAATCGACTACCTCGGCGCGAATCCGTGGATTGCGCTAGCTCCCGGACTGGCCATCGTCGTTGTTGCGACGTCAGTCGCCCTGCTATCCGACGCAGTTCAGGATTACGGACACGAAAAGGGCAGGACTGCGTAATGACTCGAGACTGGGCCTTGGATGTGCAGCACTTGACTATCGAGACTGACGCAGGCGCGGTGATCGTCGACGACGTCGGACTGCGCGTCCGCGCCGGCGAGACCATCGCAATCGTCGGCGAGTCGGGAAGCGGGAAATCTGTGACAGCCCGCGCAATCACCGGTTTGCTTCCAGCCGGACTGTCTACCACGGGGCATATTCAAATCGATGGAAGGTCGTTCGAGAACGCTGACGAGAAGACCTGGCGGTCGGCACGAGGATCGGCCATAACCTGGCTGCCTCAGGATCCGTTCACCATGCTCAGCCCATTGCGAAACGTCAAAAGTGCTATCTCTGACGGAATCGGCACCCGTATACCCCGTGATGAGCTTGTCAAGCGGCTGAACGAAGTAGGAATCAACGACGAGTCCGTAGCGCGCAAGTATCCGTTCCAGCTCTCAGGCGGTATTCGGCAGCGAGTTGGAATAGCGTGTGCGCTGTCGTCTGATCCACGAATTCTTGTTGCCGACGAACCGACGACAGCCCTCGACGTCACATCGCAACGCAAAGTGCTTAGCCTGATGCGTGAAGTTCAGCGCGCGCGGGGATTAGCGCTCGTACTGATCACACATGATTTGCCTGTGGCATTGTCCGTCGCTGACCGCATCTATGTGATGTATGCCGGAACCGTGGTTGAAGAGTTCGCGCCAGGTGAACTCGCGAACAGGCCTCTGCATCCTTACACACAATCACTCTTGATGGCCGATCCGCCCGTCGACAGAAAGGTTGCGCGTCTCGCGTCAGTCGCGGGCGGTGTTCCGACCCCCGGGGATCGACGAGCAGAATGCGTTTTCAAACCGCGATGTGACTACGCAATCGAGGACTGCGCAAAGGGGCGACCCCTGTTGGTCGAGGTCGGCAACCGCCGAACGGCGTGTGTCCGCAGCCTTGATCTCACCCTTCCCGCTCACAGAGCATCGGAGTGCGCACGCGATAGGAATAGTGGGCCAATTGTGTTGTCCGCCTCGCGCATCAAAAAGCGATTCGGAGAGCACGAAGCGCTACGTGGCGTCACTATCGAAGCCCGACGAGGGCAGATCGTCGGAATCGTTGGAGGATCTGGTAGCGGCAAAACCACGCTCGCGAGAATTATCGCGGGCCTGGAGGTCGCGGACGAAGGTGTAGTCGAGACACCGATGGAGACGAGGGAACGCTGTCGAGCGAAGCCTGTCCAAATGGTTTTCCAGGACCCGTCCGGAACCCTGAATCCCTCCCAGACTGTCGGAAAGATTCTGCGGAACGCTCTTGCTGCCGGAAGTATGGATTCCAGGCCCAGCGACGCCGTCGCGCTACTAAGCCTTGTTGGTTTGCCGGGATCCTTCGCGGATCGAAAAGCATCGAGTCTGTCGGGTGGACAGAGACAACGAGTTGCGATCGCCAGAGCATTGGGACCAAGGTCGCAAGTGCTGTTGTCTGACGAGCCTACATCCGCCCTTGACGTAATGGTCCAAGCGCAAGTCCTGAACCTACTTCGAGATCTTCGTGACGAGCTTGACGTCGCGATGGTGTTCGTTACACACGACTTGGGTGTTGCTCGTCAAATGACGGACTACCTCTATGTGCTCGAGCGCGGCCACTGTGTCGAGCATGGTCCAACCGAGCAGGTATTCGACGACCCTCGGCACGAGTACACGAGAGAACTCCTTCGAGGAGGTCCGACGTATGTCGACGGCCCCATGGCCGGAGTGGCCACGGTGAACCACTAACTGTTGCAACGAGTTTCAATAATCTCAGTGGCGGACCCCGAAGGAGAAATTGTGCAAACAGCACTGCAATACCAAATCAATCGGCGCACACTCTTGAAGAGGTTGGGCCAGGCGGGCCTGCTAGCGGCAGGGGGGTCGATCTTGGTAGGGTGCGGAGGAGAGTCGACCAGCGCCGGGGTGATCAGCGAAAACCTGAGTGGGCCTGTGACTTCCGATTCGATCTCTAGCCTCAACTGGTCGATTACCAAGAGTGCGGACAGTCTGGATATCGCTCAGAGTTTTACTTCGCAAACTGGCGTGCTGAGTTCGTTGGGCTACGACACTCTGGTGATTCTCGATCACGAGTTGCAGATCGCGCCCTGGACAGCCACCATGGTCGAGTCTTCTCTCGTTGAGTACCGATTCGACTTGCGCGAGGACGTGAAGTTCTGGGATGGGACGCGGCTCACTGCTGAAGATGTCGTATGGTCCTACGCGCGCCACCTCGATCCTGAATTATCCTCTGCCGTCATATCACTGCTGGGAAATGTCGAGTCTGTCAAGGCCGTCAGTGACAGCCAAGTCATGATCACCCTGTCGTCGCCGGATCCCACATTCAAATACGCGGCGTCTATCATTCAGATCTTTAAAAAGGCACAGGGTATCGAAGCTGGGTCTGCATTTGGATCGCCAACTGCCATCCCTATCGGCACCGGTCAGTACTGCCTCACGGAGTACACAACCGGTGGCGGTATTACCGGAGAGTTGAACCCGTACTACTGGGGTGTGGCTCCAAGTATTCAGAAGATTTCTGTGAAGGTGGTTGAGAACCCGGAAACGATTCGAGTGGCTACCCAGCAAGGAGCCAACGATGGCATGTTCGACGTACCAGGTGCGCAACTGTCACAATGGAACAAGACCCCCGACGTGCGCGTCGGAACCGCAACAGGCCTTAGTCCACTTTTGCTGCGTTTCCCAATGACAGTGAAGCCCTTTGACGATCTCAAGGTCCGGCAGGCGATTGCTCACTGTATTGATCGGGAAGGCATCGTCAAGTCCGTCCTGGCCGGGGCAGGAGAGCCCGCAGTCGGGCTACCCAGTAGAGGGCACTGGCAAGGAGTCCTCTCGAATGGCGAGATTGACCTCTTCCTGAATTCATTGCCGGCGTACAGTTTTGACCTCGATCGGGCCAGGAGTGCGCTCGCAGCCTCAACGGTATCTGGTGGATTCAGTGCGGATATCTATGTCTCGACTGACGCAGACATATCGATAAAGTCGGCCTCTTCGCTGGCAGCAAATGCTGCCATGATCGGAATCAAACTCAACCTCAAGGTAATCTCGCTGAACGAACTCCAACAGGATTACCTCATCGCGCCGGGCAAGAAACAAGGCCTTGTGTTGAGTTCCACGGCACCGACCTATCCTGATCCTACCGATATGCTCAGTCCGTTCTTCAGTTCTGATCCTGATATTGGCTATCTAAACGCCTCTGGATTCGCAGATCCGGCGGTTCAGTTGCTTCTGCAGCAACAACGTGGTGTAAGAGGCACGGAACGCGTCGACCTTTTACAGCAGATTACGAGGATCGGCCAAGAACAACTGCCAGTCGCGCCAATCGCGTGGATCAATGCGACAGCTGGCATCCGAGGTAACTACAACCTGAACGACTTCGATGCGTTCACCTACTACCGCCCATGGGCGCAGACCATCGGAGTGGCCAACAGCTGATCGCGAAGTCGATCCGCCTGGTTCCACGCGCGCTCGGTGATTCCGCTGGTGGCGCTCAAGAGCTTCGTGACAAGAAGCCGTTTTGACTACCACTATGTCCATCAAACCTTGAGAGGTGAACAGAACTTGCGAACGCAGACCGTCGTAGACGCCATCGCGGACGACTATTTTGACCGATACTTGCTCCTGAATCCACTTGCTGCGACGTATCTTGGCGTCGAAGGTACCCACAACAGTTTTCCCGATCTCTCACCGGATGGGCTTGCAGAGATGTCAGCGTTGCGCCGGCGAACTCTTGCTTCTCTCGAAGGAGCGGAAGGTGCCGATAGTGTGGATCGAGTCACGATCGCTGCTCTCAGGGAATCACTGTCTGTCGCAGAGGAGTTGCGCTCCGCGGGCCGCGAGGATTCATTGCTTCGCAACATCGCGTCGCCCGTACAAGAGGTGCGCGAAATCTTCGACCTCATGCCCAAGCAGTCTGCCGATGACTGGTCGGCCATCGCAACACGAATGTCCCGAGTGCCGGAAGTCCTTCATGGCTACGCCAGGTCCCTCCATGAAGCTTCCGATCGCGGTGATATTAGTCCGCGGAGGCAAATAATTGCAGTAGTGCAACAGCTTTCACGTAATGGCGGACAGGGTGGAGTTTTTGCCACCCTTGTCGAATCTGCCCCACAGTCCCTCGCACAATCGTTGCGCACCGACCTTTTGAAGGCTGCTGCGTCCGCGCGTGAGGCGTGCTATGACCTAGCTGAATTTCTGTCGGACAATTTGCTCCCAACTGCGTCGGATCGCGACGCTGTCGGGATTGACGTATACAAGTTGCATTCGCGTGCCTCTCTGGGGACGGTTATCGACCTTGCAGAGACTTACGAATGGGGGCAGGCCGAACTCGCCCGAATCACGGCAGAGATGATTCAACTTGGCGACAAAATCTTGCCGGGGGCCTCACTACGAGAAGTGCACAGCTTCCTCGATGCCGACGAGACCAGACTGATCCGGGGGAGAGGCGCCCTGGTCGAATGGATGCAGTCGAAGACGGACATTGCCGTCGAAGCATGTGCAGGAACGCACTTCGATATTCCGCATGCGCTTCGTGTCATTGAATGTGGAATAAGTCCCGGAGGTACTGGCGCCATCACGTACACCCCGCCGACTGAGGATTTCGAGCGGCCCGGACGAATGTGGTGGGACTTGCCAGACGGGGTGGATGAATTCTCCACCTGGCGGCAGTTGACCACTGTCTATCATGAAGGTGTCCCAGGTCACCATTTGCAGGCCGCTCACGCCTTGTCGCGGGTTGACGAACTTAACCGTTGGCGCAGAATTGGATCGTGGGTCAGCGGGCATGGGGAAGGCTGGGCGCTCTACGGTGAACAGCTCATGGCTGAGATCGGATTTCTAGGGGATCCAGCCGAAAAGCTAGGAATGCTCGACGGACAGTCCATGCGGGCAGCGCGGGTCGTTCTCGATATCGGAATCCACTGCAACTTTGAAGCACCGGCCGAAATGGGCGGTGGCAGTTGGACCTACGCCAAGGCGCACCGATTCCTAGCTGCGCACTGTTCACGAGACTCGAAGACGCTTCAGTTCGAAATCGAGCGATATTTGGGATGGCCAGGACAAGCTCCCGCCTATTACGTGGGGAAACGCTTGTGGATGGAGCTGCGCAAAGAATCTGCATTAATGCATGGATCGAAATTTGAACTCCGAAAGTTCCACAAGACTGCGCTCGATGTCGGGTCGGTTGGCCTGGATGTAATGCGTCAGGCTGTGCTGGAGACGCTCTGAAGACGAAAGTGCGAAATATATATCATGAGTACCTCAATTCGACCGCTGTCGATCTCTGACGCCGAGGAGTGGCGCGGCTTGTGCCGAGAGGCCTTCGGTAGTTCTACGCTCCAAGGCGACATTGAGGCATCATTTGGTCGACCTGGACAAACAGTGTGGGGTGTGTTCAATCGGTCGGGAATGATAGCAACGGCCTCGGAACTTGATTTCCAATCTTGGTTCGGCGGATCGGCGCTGGCAACTTCTGGCATCGCAGCCGTTACTGTTCGTGCTGAGCACAGAGGCCAGGGATTACTCCGTCAACTGATGCGCGAGATTTCCGAAGTTGCGCGCATACGTGGCGCGCTCCTTACGAGTCTCTTCCCTACCTCGACGACCGTTTACCGGAGATATGGCTACGAGGTGATTGCCGAGCTGCTGACGGTCCGGTTTCCGACTCACGAATTGGCAAGCGCGGGTGCCTATTCAAACGCGCGACGTGCACACCACAGCGATGCAGCCCAAATCGCTGCCGTCTACGATCGCTGGGCGCGGCAGCAGAACGGCCCGCTGACGCGCGTGGGCGCAGCATTCCCTGCTGGCTCAAATATACTCAATCGTCCAGGTTTTCAGGTCACGGTAGTTGATCGCGCCGATGGTTCGATCGGCGGCTATGCGATCTGGCGTTGCCCGAGCAATTTCGGCATAGACAGTGTGCTCGAAATAGATGAATTCGTCGCCGATGATCGCGAGTCCGTCTTCACACTAGCTGCGGCACTAGGTTCATTCAGCGCGGTTGCACCGATCGCTCAACTGCGAACGTCGGGTATGGACGTTGTGCGCCTTATTCTGCAGTCGTCGCAGTGGGAGGTATCACAATCCGTACCCTACATGCTTGCGGTTCTCGACCCGCAGGTTCTGGGGCACCTGACATTTCCTTCAGATATGTCTCTGGCACTGAGCTATTCGGTTGCAGGTGTGCAGAACCGCCTGGAGGTCAACAGCGGGGCCGGAGTTTGCACACAAACGGAGGCCTCCAGCGGTCGTGTTCTCACACACGGTGGTCTAGCTCTTACATTGGCAGGTGCGCAATCCAGCGCCAACTTGCGAAGTTTGGATTTCCTGAGCGGTGGGGACGTGAATTCCGACTTGCAGTGGGACGCGCTGTTCTGCCGTAGGCAGGTTCATATTCGTGATCACTTCTGACCGTGCAAGAGCGCCAGTTCGGTAGGTGCGGAAATCCCTTACAGATGCACCAGAAGTCCTGAACCATAATTGATCTGGTGAGTAAAATAAGATTGCGGGTCCTACTCATCGTTATTTACGGGAACAGTCGAACCGAGATGCAGTCATTGCGGTAGGTCGCACAATTGCGGAGCGATTCTTGTTGATGCCCTGACCTATGTGCAAGAATTCCGTTGGTGCGCTTAATTTCTCAGTTCCTGCTCCAAAGATGAGGTTGCGCATCCCCACTGCATTCTCTCCGCAGAACTGGAGGGCGACACCTCAGATGTTGGTGTCGGGTTGTTCACCGGCGGCTGAGGTTCCACGCTGATTCTTTGGAACAGTGTCTGCGATGACTCGATGCGGTGTCCCTGGCAACGTGTGTTTGTCTCGGAGTGCGAGCTGCTAGTCCTCGCCAGGTTCAAGTTGGGCGCCGCCTTGTCTGTGCAAGTCAAGCATCGAATTTGTTGCAAGCGAGACAAATTCGACCATCCTGAGAAACCGAAACGGTCTCGTATCGACCTGTTCTCGCCGGAGTATGTCGCCGTGTAGCGACGGTGGTGGGGCGTCGTACACGGCGGCACTGGAATAGTCCGTTGCGTTCCACGTGAGCTGTAGCGACCTTGGCGGAGTGTATCTGTGTGCTCTTAACGGCACTCTCCGATTGTTACCGATCTGCGGCGAGACCCCTCGCCGCAGCCTTTTGTGTCGGCATTGCCTGTGGATCGGGAGATGATGTGAATTCCAAGTCTGCTGTGAATCTCGAACAAGTACATGAAGAAGTGGGGAGCGGACTTTCGGCGATCGGTGGTTCCCGGCTCTTGCCGTGTAACACCATCAGTGTCGGGAGTAGCCGAAATGGCCGCCACATCGGTTGCTGGACAGTCGAATTACTCGTCAACAGACTAGTTTCCGATTTTCCAGACTCGATGATGGCAGCCATTGTTCGGTTCTCAGCGTCTCAGCTGCATATCCTCGTATCGATTGTGGGCTACCAGCCGCGCTCTGCGAGGCGGTGTCCGACGGGTAGGTCGTCGACGTTGATGCCGACCATTGCCTCGCCGAGTCCGCGCGAGACCTTGGCGAGCACGTCCGGGTCGTCGTAGAACGTGGTGGCCTTGACGATTGCCTCGGCGCGCTGCTTCGGGTTGCCGGACTTGAAGATACCTGATCCGACGAACACGCCTTCGGCGCCGAGCTGCATCATCATCGCAGCGTCTGCGGGGGTGGCGATGCCGCCGGCGGTGAACATGGTGACAGGCAGCTTGCCTGCCTTGGCGACCTCGACGACCAGTTCGTACGGGGCCTGCAGTTCCTTGGCGGCTACGTACAGTTCGTCCTCGCTCAGCGAGGTCAACCGGCGGATCTCGCCGCGGATGGTGCGCATGTGTGTGGTGGCGTTGGAGACGTCTCCGGTGCCGGCTTCACCCTTCGAGCGGATCATGGCCGCGCCTTCGTTGATGCGACGGAGCGCTTCACCGAGGTTGGTGGCGCCACACACGAAGGGAGCGGTGAACTTCCACTTGTCGATGTGGTTGGCGTAGTCGGCCGGGGTCAGGACCTCGGACTCGTCGATGTAGTCGACGCCGAGGCTCTGCAGGATCTGAGCTTCGACGAAGTGACCGATGCGTGCCTTGGCCATGACGGGGATGCTGACGGTGGAGATGATGCTGTCGATCATGTCCGGGTCGCTCATGCGCGAGACGCCGCCCTGTGCGCGAATGTCTGCGGGGACCCGCTCGAGTGCCATGACGGCGACGGCGCCGGCGTCTTCGGCGATCTTGGCCTGCTCAGCGGTGACCACGTCCATGATCACACCGCCCTTGAGCATTTCAGCCATGCCGCGCTTGACGCGTGCGGTGCCGAGTGCAGCTGAGGTGGACGGGATATCTGCCAATGAATGCGTCATGTGTTCCCTTTCCTTACATTCCCGTGTAGTGGTGATCGGTCGCTTTGTGCCTATCAACAGGAGTCGCGGCGCAAAGTCGTTCGATCACGTTCAGTGTTATGCGCTCGATCAGTGGGTCGTGGCCGCGAAGGCCGAATGCCCAGTCCGTACATCCGGTGGTGAACACGACGCCGCCCTTGGTGTACATCCCGAGCACTGCGTTTCCGTGGCCCAACCGACGCGCTGCCGACGAGTCGGTGCTCCCGAACAGTCGGTCGGCAAAAAACTCGAGATCGCCTGGTTCGTCCTCCGCCAGGGCTGCGTTGGCAGGAAAATCAGTGAATGATGGTGTGTTAGACCATTGTCGGGCAGGTGAAGTCGCAAGAATCGTGAACGTTTCCGGTGTTCCGTCCTTCGACGTCGGCCTAGGTAACCCGTCCTCTCCGAGAACGAACTCGCAGCCGTCTGCCTCGTATCCGACTACGACGTTCTCAGAGCCGACGAGATCACCGTAGCGAAGTCCCGTACCCTCGAAGACCCAGTGATCAGGTCGCCAGACAGAGTAGCCCCCGGTTCCACGCGGAGCTCCGTAGCCGACACGTGCGTACCCCCCACGAGTAAAGCTCACTCCGGTCAATAGATTCTCCGGACGTCCGATGACAGGGTCAGACCAGCAGCCGGTTAGGAATCTGCGGTTGTCGGTATCTCTCACAGGATCCTTCGTCAGAGCGTCATACTTATAGGACGTCATGGTGCGGCCATCGTCATCCAGGCGCACCTGCCACCCCACGCTGTTGCCTGAGAAGAACGCAACATTGCCGCCTTCGGCAATAAATTGTTCGAGCGTGTCACGCATTCCCCACGACCAGTACTCGTCGTGCCCGACGCTCAGGACCAAATTCTTGCCGTCAAGGACTTCCGGGTGTAACTCCAGGTCGGAACTCACTGCATAGTCGAGTTCGATCGCGTTTTCCTCTGCCCACACGACGAACGGCTCTTCCCAGTTGAACCAGCCTGCGGCGGCGCTCCACCCTGAAACTCGGTGTCGATCAATGTAATCGCGCTGTCGAGCTAACTCTGGATCATAGGTTCCATGCGGTGTGGCGGCTCGTAACAGCTCGCCAGGGGGACGGCGAAGCAGTCCAGGCGCGATGGGACGCTCAAATGACACTTGGACTCCACCTGTATACAGGTTGTTCCCACCCCAGTCGTTGTAAGCGCAGTAGGTATTGGTTGTTAGAACAAGGAGAATCTTCGGACTCGTGACGGATTGGGCCGAGCGAAGTACGAAGAATGCAGGTGTCTCGAGGACCTCGTCTCCGTTGGCGCGAAAGAGCACCTCGTAGTATCCCGGTGCCCATTCAGCGGGCAGTGTGAACGAGAGCGTCGCCGACCAATCGCACCCGCGGGCGTAGGCATCTTCTGGAGTCGACTGGTGGATGACTGTCACTTCGTTCTGTGCCCAGACCACCTCACGGTTTCGCCCGATGCGGGCGATCTCGACGGTGCAGACCTCAGTTTCGCTTCGAGAACTGAGGTGGAGAGTGAGTTCTTCGCCCGGTTCGTAGCTCAGCTTTCCCGCGTAGCCCTCGATCCGGCCTTGGATCATGTTCGGTGGTGACTGCATTTCACGACACCTCCGGGGCGAGACGACGGGAATCGGCACGTCCGAAAACGGGCGCGATTTCTCCATTGACGAGAGCGTCGTATGTGTAGGGCTTTCGATACGCGTCGCCCCACACTTCACTGGCCCTGAACTTCCTCAGAGCGTTCAGGTCGATATCGGCGTAGTAAATACCGGGGTTATCCTCGGCGAGTAAGAGAGTCGGGTCGAGAGGAGTTCGGTCCGGTTCGAAGCAAACTCCGCTGTACACCACCGAGCGCCCGTTAAGGTTCAGCGGATACTCGCGAAGGGCGGCCTCGGGTGTACTGGTGTAATTCGCCATCGCCACCGACATCATGTTCTCGAAAGCGCGGGTTCGGAACTGAGCGATCCGATCGTCCGTGAGGTGACAAGCATTCGGCACCAAGACTAGTTCTGCGCCCTTTGTCATGAGTATCCGCGCAGTCTCGGGGAACTCACGATCGAAGCAAATCATCATTCCGACGGCGACGGTGCCGGCGGCTGTATCCAATTGAACCACCGGCAAATCTTGGCCGGGTGTGAGGGCAGCCTCCATCCAGTAATCGCAGGTGTGAATCTTGGCGTAGGTCGTGAGGATCTGGCCATGACGGTCGATGAGTGTGGCAGCGTTGCGGGGGAGTGGATCCCACTTCTGTAGGTAGGTTGCCACGATAGCGACACCTAGTTCGCGGGCCAAGGTTGCGAAGTGCTGGACGAATTCACCCTGGTCATCGGTCGCCATGGAAATCCATTCCTGGCGTCCGGCATCGTCATCCGGGCAGGCGATGTATCCGATCTGCCACATTTCTGGGAAGAGGACGATGTCTGCTGCCGCGGCAGCGGCTTGACGGACAGCGCGCTCTCCCTCTTGGAGAGCGCGTTTCGGGTCCTGTCCTGGTGTGGGCTGTTGAACCAAGGCAATTTTCAGGTGGCGGGAAGCCACAGGTATTGGTGTAGCGGACGTCATCATGTATCTCCTCAGAATGAGCGGGGGAGGCCGAGAACCCGCTCGGCGATATGAGAGAGGATCAGGTTTGTCGATACTGGTGCAACTTGGTACAGGCGTGCCTCCCGGAACTTGCGCTCGATGTCGTACTCACGAGCCATGCCGTAGCCTCCGTGAGTTTGCATAGCTACGTTGGCTGCTTGCCAAGACGCGTCTGCCGCCAAGAGTTTCGCCATATTTGCTTCCGGCCCGCATGACAGTCCAGCGTCGAAAAGATCGGCCGCTTTCCATCTCATTAGGTCGGCCGCTTCGATATCTATATGGGCTCTCGCAATCGGGAACTGAATACCCTGATTCATTCCGATGGGTCGATCGAAGACGACACGTTCGTTGGCATAGTTGCGTGACTTCTCGATGAACCATCGACCGTCACCGACACACTCAGCCGCAACGAGAATCCGTTCGGCATTCAGTCCATCGAGAAGATAGCGGAAACCGGCGCCCTCATCGCCAATCAACGAATCTGCAGGGATCACCATGTTGTCGAAGTGGAGTTCGTTCGTATCGTGGTTGACCATGGTCTCGATGGGCGTGACCGAAAGCCCTTCAACTTCGCGCATATCGATCAGAAACAGCGAGAGTCCATCGGTCTTTTTGGTGACCTGGTCGCGTGGCGTCGTTCTGGCGAGAAGCAGAATCAGGTCGCTGTGATTGACCCGTGAAGTCCAGACCTTCTGTCCTGACACCACGTAGTGGTCGCCGTTGCGGACAGCCTTCGTTTTGATGCGTGTCGTTTCGGACCCAGCGTCGGGTTCGGTTACAGCGAATGACTGTAGCCTGACCGTCCCATCTGCGATCGATGGTAGGTACTTGTCCTTCTGTTCGGGGCTGCCGTACTTCAATAGCGGACTCATCGTGTAAAGCTGAGCGTGTACCGGAGTCGCCACCCCGCCACGAAAACTGATTTCCTCCAGGAGAACCGATGCGTCTCCCAGGTCGAGGCCGAGTCCGCCGTACTCGGCCGGAATCAGTGCGCTGAGCGCACCTGTTTTGGTGAGATCGTCTACGAATTGTGTTGGGTATTCACTTTTTTCATCGATTCCCCGCCAATAGTCCGGCGAATAGCGACTTAATACGTGGGCGACGACACTGCGGAAGTCTTCCCGGATTGAATTGTCCTTCCGCCTGTTGGTCATGCGGTCACCGCCGTGTGCCGATCGCTACCGCGCTGCGGTCCTTGCCCGCGCTTGTAGATCATGACGTTGCGTACGTAGGTGACGACCTCGTCGCCCCGCTGGTTGTATCCAGTCGTACTCACCGTGACGATTCCCAAGTTCGGTCGTGATGTGGACTCGCGCGCAGCGAGGACCTTGCTCAGAGATGAGATGGTGTCGCCCTCGAACACTGGGTTCGGGAGCTGAACCGCATCCCACCCCAGATTCGCGAAAACGTTCTGTGAGATCTCGGCCACGCTCTGGCCTGAAACCAACGCGAGGGTAAACGCCGAGTTCATGAGTGGCCGGCCGAACTCTGTCTGTGCGGCGTACTCATGATCGAAATGGAGCGGCGCAGTGTTCTGAGTGAGTAGCGTGAACCAGATGTTGTCGGTGGTGGTGACTGTCCGCCGCGCGGCGTGCTCTATCAGGTCACCGACGACGAAGTCTTCAAAGAATCTTCCAGCTGGTGCTTTGTGCAAAGTCATTGTCTCTCCTTGCAATTAGCCGAGTGAGCTCGGCAGCTTGTACGGCCTAGTTGGGATGGTGGGCCGGTGGTGTCAGCCGATGGTGAACGGATCACGACTGGCGCCTTCGAGTTCCACCCAGATTGACTTGTTTTCCGTGTACTCGCGTAGCCCTTCGAGTCCACTTTCGCGCCCCCATCCGCTCTTCTTGAATCCACCGAACGGAACACCCGGTGCGGACAGCCGGTAGCAGTTGACGTAGATGCTTCCTGCGCGCAGCTTCGCTGCGACGCGGTGCGCGCGATGAACGTCCTTGGTCCATACGGCCGCTGCCAGTCCGTATTCGCTGTTGTTGGCTTCGGAAACCGCTTCTTCCTCGGTCTCGAATCGCATGACACTCAACACAGGGCCGAAGGCTTCTTCTCGGGCGATGCGCATAGTGGGTTTGACATCGGTGAGCACGGTCGGCTGGACAAAGAGCCCGCCCAACTTTGGATCCGGGCCTCCGCCATAGGCGACGGTTGCGCCCTCGTCCTTCGCGGACTGCAACAAACCGAGCACTGTAGCTAGTTGGTTGGCGTTGGCGACCGGACCCATCTCAGTTGCCGGCATCTTCGGGTCACCCAACTTGATCGTGCTGGCTCTATCTACTATGCGTTTGACCAAATCGTCATGAATGCTGCTGTGCACGAGCAACCTTGAACCTGCCATGCAGGTCTGTCCGGTGGCGGCGAACACTCCGGCGATGATGCCACTAGCCGCTGCATCGAGGTCAGCGTCCGGAAAGACTACCTGCGCCGACTTGCCGCCTAGCTCTAGTGACATACGCGTGAGATTCTCGATGGCGCTGTGTCCGACCTGAATTCCGGTCGCGGTGGATCCGGTGAACGCGATCTTGTCGATTCCGGGATGCGATGCAAGGGCTTTGCCGGTTTCCGGACCGAGCCCGGTCACAATGTTGACCACACCGGGTGGGATGCCGGCTTCAGCAAAACACTTGCCCATCTCCAATGCCGACACGGGCGTGTGTTCCGACGGCTTCAAGACAAACGTGCAACCCGCAGCCAGTGCTGGCGCTAGTTTCCAGGTGGCGAGGAGAAGCGGCGAGTTCCACGGGATGATTGCGCCCACTACGCCGACTGGCTCTGGGCGCGTGTAGACGAAGTAATTAGGCTTCGCTGATGGGATCGTCGCACCCTCGATCTTGTCTGCCAGGCCGGCGAAGTAGTAGAACCATTGGGGCAGATAAGCTGTTTGCGCTGACATCTCGCGTAGAAGTTTGCCGTTGTCTCGGGTCTCGATCTCACCGAGTCGGGGCGCTTCTCGCTCGAGGATCGCAGCGAGCTTACGCAACCTTGCCCCACGCTCGGTGGGCCCTATTCGATGCCATTCGCCTTCGAATGCGGCACGTGCTGAGGTGACAGCTCGGTCGACGTCGGCTGCGCCTCCATCCGGCACGATCGCCCAAGGTTGACCCGTCCACGGATCGAGGGTTTCGTACGTACCACCCGAAATCGCCTGCATCTCATGGCCGTCGATCAACATGCCGTACTTGTTCATTGCGGTTCCGCTCATCTCTTCCTGCCGTTTCCTCGAAGGTTTCGTTCAAGCGCCATATGTGGTGAGTTCGGCACCGTCGATTGCAACCCCGGTCCGTACTTCGTTTGCGGCTGCACGAATCGCTTCGATGAATTCCTCGTAGTAGTGCGCTGGCAGTGGGCTGAGGAGAAACTGAAGGCGAGGGGGGCTCACTGCGAGCATTGCCGGCCATCCGTCGCGCTCGAGCACGTTTGCGACGCGTTCAATCTGGCACTGCGGATCAGTAGAGGTGAACACGATGATTCCACTTTCATGCGGAGCGACGAGTTCGAATCCGGCGATAGTTGATAACCCTTTCGCGAAAATGTCTGCCCCGGAAACGATCTCCTGGGCGATCTGCTCATATCCGTCCCGGCCAAGGGCGACCAAGGTTGCCCATGCTCCTGCGAGGACGGCACCGGATCGGCTTCCTGTGAAGGCCGTTCGGCGGTACGGCCTGAAGGGCCAACTCGACGCGACGTCGATGCTGAAGGAGTGATGGCGAATAAGTTCGCTCGAATTCACTGAGAGCGTCGAGATTCCGGTGGGAGTGAATCCAAATTTGTGCAGATCTGCAGACACGGATGTCACGCCCGGATAATCGAATGGTGTCGTTGACGACTCGCCCGCGACTCGCTTCAACGCAGGCAGAAGGCAACCACCCACGCAGGCGTCGATGTGGAACCACAAGTCGTGTGTCTGTGCGAGTGCGGCGAGCTCTTTGACAGGATCTAGGGTTCCATGCGTGTAGTTCGGCGTTGAAGCCACGAGAAGGACGGTGTTCTCGTCGATCTGGTTCGCCATGGCTTCGGGGTCTGCGCGGAATTCGTTTCCTACGGCAATCCGTCGGACGTCGATTCCCAGTTCTTCCGATGCCTTGTCGAAGCTCGGGTGCGCCGTTTCCGGGATCACCATGTTGGGTTGGCCAGGGACTCCACCGTTTTCGCGAGCCTTGAACAGTGCGCCTTTGACTGCCAAGAAATTGCTTTCCGTCCCGCCGACAGTGAGAGTGGTCGCCCCATCTTCTGGGACGCCCAGGTGGTCGCGCACCATTGCCAGCAGTTCGGCTTCGATCACGTTCAGGCTCGATGGTTTTACAAAGCCGTTGAGATGTGCAAATTGGCTCATCGCCGCACGCGAGGCCGACAGGGCCTTGTCGGGAAGTACTGGCCACAAGGTGTCCGGCCAGCCCGTATGTAGCGGTGGATCGGACGCAAGTAGTTCGTGCAGGCGCTGTTCGATCTCGTACTGCCGCCAGCCGGAAGCCGGCATTCCCGTCAGAGATGGTTTGGGTGTCATGGCTCTCCACTTTCGATTGCGAAGGATTGCTGTGAATGCGGATATGGGCTCGATCAGACGTAGATTCGGCGAATATCGGCTTTGCTCACCATAGTACTGGCGTCAATAGCTTGACAAGTGGTCTCTACGAGCCTAAATTCGCTTTCAGTAGAAAACGGCTCCTCGATTGACTGGGCAGAGATCGAAACAACCGCCGAGCCACCTCGCGTGACAGGACCTCATCGGTCCAGGATTGGATGGGGATCGATCGAATGTGAATAGCAGTCAGAGGAAGAAGGAAAGAATGTTCGAACTTGAGCACGGGGAAGGCGAGATTGCCCTCGACGAGCAGGATCTGGCCATCATTTCTGGCTTGCAGGAGGACGGGCGTCGTTCGTATGGCCAATTAGCCAAGACCGTAGGCCTGTCCGAGACGGCAGTGCGTCGGCGCACTCAACGTCTGATCGATTCGGGAGTCATACGCATCGTTGCGGTATCGGACACGGCGTACCTGCGTAAGACGGTCGGAGCTACGGTCGGAGTGTTCTGCGACGACGACGCGACCGCGGTAATCGAAGCCCTCGATGCAATGCCGGAGGTTGACTACATCGTCTCTACGGCTGGCAAGTATCGACTTCTTTTCGAAGCGCAGTGCAAGAGTAACGACGAGTTGTTTCAGCTCACGAACAGAGTCCTCAGTGTTCCTGGCGTGAGCGGTCTCGAAACGCATTACTACATCAAGTACCACAAGCAGACGTACACGTGGCCCCCCGGCGTGGAACGCAGAAACGTACAGGACCAAGTTGATGAGCCAGATGCGACCATATGAATACCGAACCTGCGTTGAGGTGCTGACCGATGGAATCCGCTGAAGCGTCCGTGAGGAGGAGTGCGACGCCCAGCTGGTTGTCCGGACTGACGACCTTTCTCTTCACGCCCGGATCGAGTGAGAAGCTTCTCGCGAAGGCACTACGGTCACCCGCAGACGCGGTGGTCATTGATTGGGAAGATGCTGTCCGCTCCGACGAGAAAGCCAAAGCGCGTGAACTGACGAGCCGAGTCTTGAGCGAACCGCAATCATTTCAAGGACCTTGCCTTGTTCGAGTGAATGCAGTCGACACGCCGGATCATCACGCTGACATTGCCGCGCTTGCCGACGTCGAACCTGACGCCATCGTTTTGCCGAAGGCCTCAGTGTGCGCGTTGGATTCTTTGCACGACAACGGACTTCCAGTGATTGCCATTGTCGAAACTGCGATTGGGCTTCAGGACGTTGAAAGGATTGCCAACCATCGACTGGTCCAGGCGGTGGCCTTCGGGGCTGTCGATTTCGCCACTGAACTGGGAATCGTTCCATCCGCAAACGGGCTCGAATTCTTGTATGCGCGATCTCGAATCGTGGTCGCGTCTGTGGCGGCTGGACTGCGCTCACCCATCGACACCGCATATGTCGATGTGGCTTGTTCTGAGGGCCTCGAACGTGAGGCCAAGTTTGCCAAATCGCAAGGCTTTGGCGCGAAATTCTGCATCCATCCGGGACAGCTTGACATTGTCGCACGAGCATTTCGGCCGTCCGAGAAGGACCTCGAATGGGCACGGCAAGTTTTGGAATACCTTCCGCCCCAACATAATGGCGGGGTTTTTAGAGCAGGAGACACTATGGTGGACGGGCCTGTGTTAATGAGGGCACAGCGCATTCTGCAGCAATGCGAGGAGCAGCAGTGACCGTGGTTAGCAATGATGAAGCAGAATCGAACGACCGGCCGCTGAACGGGATGAGGGTAGTAGACCTCACCGGCTCCATTGCTGGCCCGTTTTGTTCACAAACTTTGTCCGCGCTTGGCGCAGACGTGATCAAGATCGAACACCCCACGCGTGGTGATGACACTCGATCCTGGTCTCCGCCAGACTGGGGAAGTGAGAGCGCAGCCTTCCTTGCCAACAACGCGGGCAAAAGGTCGATCGGAATAGACCTCAAGTCGACTGAGGGCCGCCAAGTGGTGTTGGACCTTGCCGCGCAGTCACACGTCTTCCTCCAAAACCTGAGACCTGGGCTCGTCGACAAGCTTGGGATCGGATTTGGCGACCTTAGCTCCGTCAACGATCGAATCATCTACTGCACGATCAGCGCATTCGGAAACGCAGGGGAGAGATCGTCCGAGCCCGGCTACGATCCATTGATGCAGGCAGCTGCCGGAATAATGAGCGTAACCGGTGAAGCTGGACGTTCGCCGGTCCGTGCTGGCGTGTCTCTCGTCGACCAGGGTTCCGCGTTATGGGCGGTTATTGCGATTTTGTCCGCCTGGTGTACACGGGAGTCTCGAGATGGGCCACATCTCATCGAAACGTCCCTCTATGAGACTGCCCTCAACTGGATGCCTGTCCACGTCGCGAGCTATCTGGCAAATGGAACGCTGCCGCAACCGATGGGAAGCGGAATGGCAGTAATCGCTCCGTATGAAGCCTACGAAACCGCAAACGGTTCATGGCTCATGATTGCTGCCGGAAATGATCGGCTTTTCGTCCGAGCCTGTTCCGTTCTGGGTCTTGAAAACCTGCCGACCGACGAGCGATTTCATACCAACCGTGAACGCGTCCGACACAGGGACGAATTGGCCGCGATACTTGGCGCCTGTCTATTGGCTCGCCCTGCCAGCGAATGGGTCGCGGAATTCAGAGTAGCTGGAGTCCCGGTGTCAATCGTTCAAACGATCGATCAGGTCGTCAACGATCAGCAGACAGAGGCGCTCGAACTTCTGCAGCCGATGGTGCACAAGAGCATTCGAAATTTCCGATCGGTAAGGCCACCTCTGACTATCAACGGCACGCGTGTGACCCATCGATTTGCGCCGCCATTGCTTGGCGAGAACTCTTGCGAGGTGCTCCGTGAGATTGGATATAGCGACCAGAAGATTTCCGATCTGGAACGCGGCGGAATTATTGCGTAGCGGCACTTCGGTGAAGGGCGGATGCCTGCCTGCGACACGAATTCGCCGATCGGGCAGAAATCAATAACGAGTGATGCTCGACTTCATTCATGTCGAATATTCGCGTTTCATGCCACCAAACATTTGATGGTGACGTGTGGATCATCGGTGAATTGCAGTGGAACAGGTCGAGTCGTCTGTCGCGAACGGTAGCTATTGGTCGGGAATTTTTGACATGATCTGGTTCGTCGGCCTTGAATAACGCGTAGGTCCTTGCGCTTGATTCGGGCTGATCGAGCACTCCCCAAAAAGAAGCGTGCCTAGTGTGGCCAGTTTGGGCAGAATTTCGATAGATCGCGATCGAAAGTTCTTAAACTCTTGCCAAATTCGGTCGGTCCTCTCATCTTGCCACCGGCAAGAAGTCGGTAGCTGTCTTCCAGGTTGTATTCGTCAGACGGCGCGAGCGCACGCGCACTGGGTGGCCGCCAAGGTGCATTCGCCTCGCGTGGTTTCGTACGTCGCCTGTCCGGGCAATTCAGCAACTGTCTCCCGAGGCCAAAGTGCAAATCCTGCAACGGCTCCCACTGCGGCAAGCGCTGCAAGGATGCTCCAGGTGACCGCAAATCCCGCGCTCGAACCAACCCATCCGGCGATCGGATAGGTGACAAGCCAGGCGAGGTGTGACAGGGAGAACTGGGCTGCGAATACCTCCGGTATACCTGCGGGCTCGACGGAGCGCCGAAGTACTTTTCCGGTCGGCGTGACGATCATGGCCATCCCGGCGCCGACGAGTGCCCACACTGCGGCAGTGAGCATCCACGTGAATACACCGGCCACGGCGAGGGCTGCTGCCGCGCTGGCACTGACGACCAGGACAACGGAACCTGCTGTCATCACAGTGCGTTCAGCGGTTCTGTCGAGAACGCGTGGAAGAAGCAGCGCGGTCACCAACGTGCCGGTGCCTGACGCGGCAAGCATCCACGCCACGTCGGATTGGGTTCCACCGAGCTCGTCGCGGACGTAGTTGACGGTGTTGACCACGACGATCGAACCGGCTGCTGCCACCACGAGATTGAGTGCCATGATGCCGCGCAGTCGCGGTGTGGTCACGAAGATTCGCACCCCCGACGCGATCCGATCCCACGCCTTGCGGTGAGTACTCCGACGAGCGTTGGGGATTCGGGTGGCCAACACGAGCAGTGCCGAGACCGCAAAGCCCACGGAGGTGGCGACGAACAACAGGTTGAATGTCATGAAGGACAGTGCGACTGCGGCAAGAACAGGGCTGAGCAGGCTTTCCATAGTGTAAGCGACCTGCGATGCCGACAGTGCGCGGGTGAAATCGGCCTCGTCGGTCACGATGTCAGGAATGACCGCTTGGAACGTGGGAGTGAACGCTGCCGACGCAGCTTGGAGAACGCCTACCAGCACGTAGATGTGCCAGATCTCGCTGACGAAGGGCAATGCGATCACGACCGCTGCACGAAGGGCGTCGAGGGCAACGAGGAAAGCCCGTCTCGGCAACCGGTCGACGTACGCCGCCGCGAGTGGAGCGATCACGACGTACAGGGACATCTTGATCGTCAGCGCGGTGGCCAGCACAGCTCCGGCGCTCGGCCCAGCGAGTTCGTAGGCGAGTAGACCCAGCGCAACCGTCGCCAATCCGGTGCCGAACAGCGCGATGATCTGGGCGCTGAAGAGCAGGCGATAGTCGCGAATCAAGAACAGACGCATGCTGTTCCGTTCCGGTGCGGTCCTAGCGGTCCGGTTCATCTGGTTTCACTCCCGCGACAAGATTGAAAGCTCCGGTCAGGACATTGAGGGCGACGATTCCGACGACGTCAGCGATCTCGCGATCACCGTAGCCGTGCGCTCGAAGGCCCGCGATGTGTTCGTCTGAAATCGAGGCAGGCTCCCGATAGACGCGAAGCCCGAGGTCGATCATTGCCGCGATGGCAGGATCGGCGGACGTGCCCGCGCGGGCACGCTCGATCTCGTCCGCCTCGACGCCGTTGGCGTGCGCGGCGGCGACGTGGGCTTCGAGGCAAACAGCGCAACCTTGCTGGACCTGCACAGCGATAGAGATTCGCTCGGTGATCTTGCGGCTGAGTTTCGCTCGCTTCATTGCCCGGCTGAGTTGCAGATAGCCACCCAGTACGGCGGGCGAATGAGCCATCGCCGCGACCATGTCACCGACCTGTCCGTGACGGTTCACGAGTTCGGCGAGAAGGTCTTTAGATGCACCGACAGCGGTGGTGGGCGTGAGAGATGCAAGGCGCGACATAACGAGTCCTAAGTGGTTCCGCCGGTGGTGGGTTCGGCTGGTGACAGCCGGCCGAACCCACCACCGGAGTTGGTCAAGAATTGACGGTGGATTGAACGGTTCGAGGATCGTCGACCTTGGTCGACCGCATCACGACCGCGGTGATTGCTGCGCCAACCACTGCGATGGCGGCTGCTCCGAGGAACACGGCGGAGAAACCGTTCGTCAACTCCGTCAGGTCACCGAGTTGATCAGCGCCGAACACTGCTGCGATCGCGGTCATCACCGCGAGGCCGACAGCCGAGCCGACCTGGTAGCTGACGTTGACGATGCCGGAGGCCAATCCGCCCTCTTCCGGGCGTGCAGCCGAAATCGCCGTACCGAGTGAGGGAATGAACGCCAGCGTCATACCTGCCGCAGCCACGAGCGACGCCGGCAGTACGTCGACCCAGAAGTTGCCGGTGGGCCGGATCAACGACATCCAACCCAAACCGATTCCCAGTACCAGCAATCCGGTCACGATCATCGCTTTTGCACCGAAGCGTGCCATGGCCCGTGGTGCCACGACGACCATGCCGAGCATGACGAAGATCGTCATCGGCAGCAGCGCCGCACCGGCCGGGAAGGCGCTGTATCCGAGCACTTGCTGCAGGTACAGGTTCAGGAAGAACCACATCGGTATCCAGGCAGCGCCGAGGACGAGCTGAGCGATGTTCGCGGCACCGAGGTTGGGCGCCTTGAAGATTCCCAGACGCACCAGAGGTTCCCGACGCTTGGACTGGATCAACACGAATGCACCCAACAGAGCGGCCGAAACGGCGAGCGCCAGCCACGTCTGCCCGGATCCCCATCCGACATCAGGTGCTCTGACGATGCCGAAGACTCCGACAGCAAGACCTGCGGTGACAGCGAGTGCGCCGAGGAAGTCGATCGACCCGGTACGTGCCGGTGCGTTCGGCATCAGGAGGGGAGTAGCGATCAGTGCGATGACGGCGATGGGAATGTTGAGGTAAAACACCCAAGGCCAGCTGGTGTATTCGGTGATGACGCCGCCGAGGAACACTCCGGCCGTACCGCCTGCCGGGGCGGCAGCGCCGTAGATGGACAGCGCCTTGGTCATCTCTTTCTGCGTGCTGCCGAACAGCATCATCAGCAAGGTGAGCGCCGATGGTGCGATGAGTGCGGCACCGGCACCCTGAACGGCGCGGCCCGCAAGTTCGACGGCAACGTTACCGGCGGCACCGGCGACAACGGAACCGATCAGCAGGATCAGCCAACCAGCGGAGAACACTCTGCGGGCGCCGAACAGGTCGGACAGGCGGCCGCCGAGGAGGAGTAGCCCGCCGAATGCGATGACGTACGCATTGAAGACCCAGGTCAGGCCTTCCTGGGAAAAGCCGAGATCGCTCTGCATCTGGGGGAGAGCGACACCGATGATCGAGGTGTCCATGATGACCATGAACTGAGCGGCGGCGATCAACGCCAACGCCCACCACTTACGGGTGGATTTCGGTTGTGTGGACATTCTGAGTTCCTTACCTGTACGGGGTATAGGTGATGCTCGTGTGGTCAGGGGGTGTCGAAAGCGAGCCTGGGCGACATCGGCGCAGCGCTTCGTCGAGGTGCGCGGGGAAATGCTGTTCTTGGAACTCATTCGGCCGGCGCTCTGCGTAGATGCGCATCGGATCTCCTTCGAGTGAATTCAGGGTGTTCGAGTAGTTCGTTGCATACCCTAGGGGGGTATGGTACAAATTGCAACAGGTTCGAATTCAAGGAGTGTCGAACCCGACGCAGACGGCAACGGAAGTGCTGCCGACCCAAACTTTGGAGGGCAAGATGTTCAGCGGCAACGGCTACACACTGGAATTGGCAACGTCGGAGGCGGCCGTCGGCAGCCATGTCCCCTTGCAGTTCCGGATCCTGGATTCGGTTGGAACTCCGTTGACCAGGTACACCGACACCCACGACAAGCAGTTGCATCTGATCGTGGTCGGTCTGGACCTGACCGGATTTCAACACGTGCATCCCGAATTGGACGAGAACGGAAACTGGCGTGTGTCAGTCGATTTCGATCACGCGGGAGACTACCGAGTCTTCGCTGACTTCACCCCGGACGGGGGTGACGGAATGACGCTGAGTGCGGATGTACGCGTCGCCGGGTCCTATGATCCTCGGCCGTTGCCCGCCGCTACTGCCGCCACGACGGTCGACGGCTATACCGTCTCCCTCGAAGGCGCGGCCCATGCCGGCCAGACATCGAAGCTCACGCTCTCGGTTAGTCTTGACGGAATCCCGGTCACGGACTTGCAGCCCTACCTTGCCGCGTACGGGCATCTGGTCGCGTTGCGTGCCTCCGACCTCGCATATCTCCATGTGCATCCGGACGGTCATCCCGGTGACGGTGTCACGCCGGCTGGACCGGCAATCACCTTCTACGCCAACATGCCGAGCGCTGAGGACTACCGGTTGTTCCTGGACTTCAAACATGGCGAAGTGGTACGTACGGCGGAATTCACGCTGACGGCCGACAATGCGACCACGCCTGGGGTCGAACACTCGAGCCACTCGCACCACGGGCACTGAAACCGAATGCGTTTCGCAGCAACGGGAAAACGGGCATGGGCAATCGCCATGCATCCATCTGTTCGCGCAGTAGCGAAATGCGTGGCGATGTGCGCAGTGATTGCTCTGCAAGACAACGGAAGTCGAAGAGTCTCCGCACATCGCCCCGGTAACGAGAATTGTTGCGAAGTCACGCGTTGGCGAACAGGAGGACATCGAATGTCGGAAGCGACAGAAGTGGGCAGTGCGCCAAGCAGTGCTCCAAACAGTGCCCAAGGCAGTGATGCGACCGGCGATGTGTGCTGCACGGGAGATTCGCACGGCTACATCACCGCCAAGGGCGACTACCTGGCGCGTCTGCGTCGCATTGAAGGTCAAGCTCGCGGCCTGCAGCGCATGGTCGACGAGGACAAGTACTGTATCGACATCCTGACGCAGGTGTCGGCGATGACCAAGGGCCTCCAGGCGGTGGCCATGGGACTGCTCGAGGACCACATCGGCCACTGCGTCGTCAAAGCCGCTGTTGCCGGTGGGCCCGAGGCGGACGCGAAGATCAAAGAAGCGAACGAGGCGATTGCGCGATTGGTCCGCTCATAGAATTGTGATGAATGTTGATACCTTGGTGCGCATGTTCAGTATCGAGATCCGTCGTACATTCGCTGTGAGGCAGGGGCTTCCGGCACCGGTGCGGGACGCGAAAAACTTGCCGCCGCTGATGCCTGCCGAGGGTTTTCGCGTGACGATGCGAGTGGCGTTCTCGTTCGAGGACGACCAACTCGGAGAACGTGGATGGTTTGTCGACACGGACGCTCTGGACGAGTCCGTCGATCGATGTGCCGAGCAATTGGCGAGCGGTGCCTGGCCGGAGATTTTCGATTTCCGTCCGTCATTCGAGAATGTCGCGAAGTGGGCTTTCACTGAACTTGCGTCCAGCATTCCTCAGCTGACCTACGTCGAACTCGACAACGAGACGATCGGTGTGGCAACAAGATACGTCAGATCACAATGATCTGACGTATCTCGTTGACGCACCGCGTTCGGTCGACCGGCCTACTGGTAGAGGCGCAACGCAGAACCGATGAAGGTCTTACCGAATGCGAGTCAGGCCTTGTTGAAGTAGAAGCTCAAGACCGTATCTGCAAACGGGACTGCGGACACCGTTTTGGTGATCTGTGACTCGGCGTCCGCCCACTCCGCGCACGCTGCTTCGCCGGTCAAGCCGGATGCCTTGGCAACGGCTGCTTCGTAGGCGGGATTGTTGATCGAAGAGAAGTTCTTACCTGCTGCCGGAGCAGGACCGGAGAAGAACGGGACGAACCCGCTGGGAACCGAATTGTTGATCTGGATCCACGCGATGTCCCACTGGTTGTTGTCCTTGCCACTGAGCATGACGTCGACAACCTTGGTCTGGTCGGCTCCTGTCACCTCGACGGTCGCACCGAGGTCGGACCATGCCGACTGGGTGAGCTCGGCTGCCGCGCTGCGCGCATCTTCGCCGGCAGCGTAGAAGAGGCGGAGGGTCAGCGGCTTTCCGTCCTTGCTTCGTTTGCCGTCGGAGCCGGCGGTCCAACCTGCAGCGTCCAGTGTTGCCTTTGCTGCGCTGAGGTCGAAGTCCGGAATGTTGCCTGCGACAGAGTCGTACACACAGGCTCGGGGCTCGACGGAGACAAGACTTGTTGCACGGGTGCCCTGGCCGCCAGTGATGACTTCAGCGAGATCGTCGAGATTGACAGCCTGGACGAGAGCTTTTCGAACGGCGGGATCACTGGTCGGATTGTCCGCAATCTGATTGAAGTACATCTGACCGGCGGGAAGTGGGCGCTGGACCGAGTCGAAATTGGCGGCATCGATGCGATCCTTGTCCGGACCGGCGATCGGAGATGCGCTCAGTTCGCCTGAGAGAAGCTGGTTTGCTGCGGTGCTGACATTGGGTGCCATGACAGCAATGACTGTCTTGGGGACACCCGGTGTGTCGGAGGTGGTGTCGTCGGGCCCCCAGCTGTAACCGTCACGACGCTCGAACGTGTAGTGGTCATTGGCCGAGACTTCGGTGACTTCGAACATGCCGGAGCCCAGCGACTTGTTGTTCGAGGCGGTCGGATCTTCGAGTCCGGCATCGCACATGATCGGGAGGCGACTGATGGTGAGGAGGAGGAACGGGGTCGGCGCCGGAGTGGTTACCGTAATGGTGCGGGTGGCGAGATCGGCAGTGGCCGAAGCGCCGATGGGTACTGTGGTGCCGCGTTGTTGTGAACCCTTGGCCGGATCGGCTACGAAGTTGATGTTGTTTGCGACGGTCTGTGCGGTCAGCGTCGACCCGTCGGTACAGGTCACGCCTTCACGAATGGTGAAGGACGCGGAGGTCGGCGTTTCTTCCCACTTCTCGGCCAACCATGGTTTGAATTCACTGGTTTCAGGATCCTGGTAGACGAGGGAGTCGTACGCCAGCTTCGAGATTTCCGCGGTTGCCGCAGAGCCGGACATGATCGGGTTGAGTGCACCCGGATCGGCTTGCAACGCGTACCGGAAGGTTCCGTCTGTCAGAGGCTCACCGCCGCCAGAGCCCGAGGACGTGCCTCCCGAGCTGCAAGCCGACAACACGAGCGCGAGCCCCGCGGTCGCGGCAAGCGTCGAATAGGAGCGGTGTTTCATTGTGCCTCCGTGAAGGAGCCGGGGCCCCGGGACGAATCGTGAGGGCGCAGTCGAGTGTGACCGCTAAATCTTGGCGTAGGACGTGACGGGCATCTCGGTCGATCTTCACGAAAATTGGGCGGATTTTTGTTCGATTTCACGAAGGTTGAAGGTTTGGTTCAGTTCACGGGGAGTCGAGGTCACTTCGTCGTGGCCACTCGGTCTCCGTGAGCACGGCTGCTGGAACTGACCTCAACGGGGAGGTGGGGCCGAGACCGTGGAGGTCTTCGTCGTCATCGATTCCGGACCAGAATTCGTCCACCGAAACATCAAGGCCGAGAACAATCCACGGCGGTCCGGCTTCTTGAAACGCGTACGAGACAGTCCCGGTGCGCGGAACTGTCGCATCGAACAGTCGGTCTCCGACGGGATAACCCTGCTGCTCGCCGACCAAAGTCAAGGTCGTCGGATCGAAGGATGCCTCGCGCAGTATCTTCTCGACGGTGCGGTCGAAACTCCGCTGGGTGCTGAACTCTTCGTCCGGGCTCGAACCGCTGAACTCGGGAAAATGCGCGCAACACAATACGTGTGAGCTCTCCGAGTTGGAGTACAGGCGAAACACGGGAAATCCACCGGCCACGAAGCGTGACGTTAGCAGAGCGTCAAAATGGAGAAGTTGCTGTTTCGGCAAAGATGGTTGCGTGAATTGTGGAAGGTCGTTCATCCTGGGTGCATGAGCCACGAACACCACAATCACCACGAAAACTCTGAAACCACCGAGAATCCGTACGCCAAGGCGGACGCACAGTTCTGGAACTCGCTGTACGAGGAACGTCCCGCGCGCTGGAGCGGAAATCCCAACCCACAGTTGATTGCCGAAGCCTCCGACCTCGAACCGGGCACTGCACTCGACGTCGGTTGCGGCGAAGGCGCCGACGCTTTGTGGTTGGCACGTCGCGGGTGGAAGGTCACCGGCACCGACATATCGTCGGTTGCGCTCAGCCGCGCCCAGGCTCACGTCGAGGGCGAGGGCGTCGACATCGAATGGCTGGAAGCCGACCTGACGAAGTGGGATCCGCAGGGTCGATCGTTCGATCTGGTGTCCGCGCAGTTCTTCCACATGCTCGAACCCGCGCGCGGGGAATTGTTCCGTGCTCTCGGAGATCTGGTCGCGCCGGGCGGGCATTTGCTGATCGTGGGCCACTCGCCCCACGAGTCGCCCACCGAACATCATCGGGCAATGCTGCATACACCCGAATACGTGGAGTCGCTGTTCACCGATGGTTGGAAGGTGTTGGTCTCGGAGTCGCGGGAACGTGATCTTCCCGCGAACCCCGAGATGCATCACACCACGGATACCGTTGTGCTGCTTCAGCGATTGAGTGCGAGCACCGACAGTAACTCGTAAGCGACGTGAGCCGCTGCGATACCGGTGATCTCGGCGTGGTCGTACGCCGGCGCTACCTCGACGATGTCGGCGCCGACCACGTTGAGTCCCACCAACCCGCGCAGTGTGTTCAACAATTCGCGAGAGGTCATGCCGCCCGCTTCGGGTGTTCCGGTACCCGGAGCGTGTGCGGGATCGAGCACGTCGATGTCGACGGAGACGTACACCGGGCCACCGTCGAGGCGCTTACGCATGCGCTCGACGATGCTGGCGACGCCGTCGACCTCGTAGTCGTCACTGCGGATCACCTGGAAGCCGAGGACGCGGTCGTCTTCGAGGTCTTTCTCGCTGTAGAGCGGTCCACGGATACCGATGTGCTGCGAACGCTCCATGTCGATCAGGCCTTCTTCGCTGGCGCGGCGGAAGGGGGTGCCGTGGGTGAAAGGCTGACCGAAGTAGGTGTCCCAGGTGTCGAGGTGAGCGTCGAAGTGCAGGACGGCGATCGGGCCGTGATCGCGGGCCAGTGAGCGCAGGATCGGAAGTGCGATGGTGTGGTCGCCGCCGAGCGTGAGCACGGAGGAACCGTCGGCGCGCAGGTCGGTGACGGCGGACTGAACCGTCGTGAGAGCTTCCTGAATGTCGAAGGGGTTGACGCCGATGTCGCCGAAATCGGCTACCTGCTGGTTGGCGAAGGGCGAGACCTTCAGCGCGGGGTTGTACGGACGCAGCAGCTTCGACGCAGCGCGGATGTGCCCCGGACCGAACCGAGCGCCGGGTCGGTAGCTGACACCCGAATCGAAGGGGATGCCGAGGATTGTCACGTCGGCGCGCGAGACCTCATCGAGGCGCGGCAGACGCGCAAAAGTGGTCGGCTCGGCGTAGCGGGGGACGCGCGTGGCGTCGACGGGTCCGATGAACGATCCGGGGTTGTTGGTAGCCATGTGCAGAGGTCCCTGCTCTCGATTCGGCGCACACCGGGCGCCCTTCAGTGATGTAGCTCTCTGAGCAAGTATGGTTTCTTCAAGAGGCTCGGTTGTCAACCCCTGTTTCCTGAAAGGGACACGGCGGTCGTGAAGGAGTGGGTTCAGTGGCCAAGGCGAAGGAAGCGGTCGAGCCGGTCGGACCGCGCATCGGGGCGAGGCTCAAGGCGGCACGTCAATCGAAGCGGTTGACCCTCGACGACCTGGCCGAGGCCTGTGGTGTGACGAAGGGGTATCTCTCGAAACTCGAGCGCGATCACGTCAACGCGTCGGTGGCGACCCTGATCAAGGTGTGCGCGGTGCTCGAGATCCCCGTCGGATCCCTGTTCGAGAATGCGTCCGCCGGTGAGGTAGTCCGCGCCGACGCCATGCCGCAAATCAGCTTCGGCGGCGAAAAGATGACGGAGTACCTGCTCACGCCTACCAACGAGCGTCGAATTCAGGTGCTGCTCGGCGAGCTGGAACCAGGCGGCGGAAGTGGTCAGGAGTTCTACAGTCTGCCGATCGACGTGAACTTCGTGCACGTGCTGGAGGGCGGCTTGCGGGTCTCGTTCGAGGGCGGTCGGACGGATCCGAACGGTGAGGCCGTCGATGCCGAGGACGTCGTGCTTGCGGCGGGCGATTCCTTCACATTCACGCCGACGCACAACCATAGTTTTCAGGCCGAAGGCTCGGTTCTGGCGAAGG
The DNA here is from genome assembly GCF_036669995.1 of Rhodococcus sp. DN22. Taxonomy (NCBI): domain Bacteria; kingdom Bacillati; phylum Actinomycetota; class Actinomycetes; order Mycobacteriales; family Nocardiaceae; genus Rhodococcus; species Rhodococcus sp. DN22. The sequence goes on from NZ_CP133326.1 coordinate 684,965, forward strand.
TTCTGTGGGTCTTGAATCCGGCATTGCCGGAAGGGCCACGCGCGTCGCCTTCGTGAGACCCGAATCTGCGAATGTTGATTCTTAGGAAACAAGAGTTGACATGATTGGCGGCACCCGTCACGCTGGTAGTTGTCCCCGTCACACACACCGTCGAAAATTGGCGTCACGGAACTCCTGAAGGAGCGCACCATGCATGTCGATTCAGTTCGAGTTGGCCTGTTCCAAGGTCCGCTCACCACCCCGGACACCTTTGCGTCGGTGGAGTTCAACCTCGCTGCAATCGACACCGCTGCCCGCGAGGCTGCGGCATCCGGTGCGAAGATCCTGCTGACGCCGGAGATGTCCGCAACCGGCTACGACATCGGCGAACTGGTGTCGCTGCGCGCGGAACCGGCCGACGGCCCTATCTTCGATTCCGTCGCCGAGATTGCTCGAAGTGCAGGCATCGCCGTCGTCTACGGCTACCCCGAACTCGACGGGGGAGACGTCTACAACAGCGTGCAGGTGGTGGGCCGCAACGGCACTTCGCTTGCGCACTACCGCAAGACACACCTGTTCGGCACGCTCGACCGCGAACATTTCCGGCCAGGTGAGACCCTGGTGGTCGGGTTCGACTTCGAGGGCATTCGCTGCGGATTGTTGATCTGCTACGACGTGGAATTTCCCGAAGCGGTTCGGGCCCATGCCGACGCCGGTACCGAATGGCTCATCGTGCCGACGGGGTTGATGACTCCGTACGAACACATTGCGCAGCAAGTGGTTCCGGCCCGCGCATACGAGAGTCAGATGTTTGTCACCTACGTCAACCGCTGCGGCGCCGAAACCGAGCTGACCTACTGCGGTCTCTCGTGCGCCATCGCACCCGACGGTGCCGAGTTGGCGCGGGCCGGGGGCGGCCAGGAATTACTCTTCGCGGATATCGCCGCCGCCACCGTCTCGCAATCGCGCACCCTCAACACGCATCTCGACGATCGACGCCTCGATCTGTATCCAGACCTTTCTGTCACGACTGTCTCCAAGGAGAACCGTAGATGACCATCCCAGTAGCTCCGGACAGTTCCTCGGAACCCGGCAAGCAGCCGCCCCTCACGATGTTCGGGCCGGATTTTCCGTTCCCGTACGACGACTACGTTTCCAGTCCGGCGGGACTCGGCTCGGTGCCCGATCTGGCACTGGGTACAGAAGTTGCCGTGATCGGTGGTGGACTCTCCGGCATGATCGCGGCCTACGAGTTGCTCAAGGTCGGTCTCAAACCGATTGTCTACGAAGCTGATCAGATCGGTGGCCGGATGCGGTCGGTCGAGTTCGACGGGCACCCCGGGGTTGTCGCCGAGATGGGCGCAATGCGTTTCCCACCGTCGTCGACGACGTTGTTCCACTATTTGAACGAACTGGGTCTGCAGACCGAGGAGTTCCCGAATCCCCTTGCCGAGGTCACGCCGAGCACGGTCATCGATCTCAAGGGTGAGAGCCACTACGCGCACACTCTCGAGGATCTGCCTCCGATCTACACCGAGGTGGCGCAGGCCTGGCAGCGCACTCTCGAAGAGCACGCCGATCTGATTCCGTTGCAGCAGGCCATTCGTGACCGCGACACCGCAGAGATCAAGCGGATCTGGAACGACCTCGTGGTGCGCTACGACGACCAGACGTTCTACGGATTCCTCGCCGCGTCGAAGCACTTCAAGTCCTTCCATATGCGGGAAGTGTTCGGGCAGGTCGGATTCGGTACGGGTGGTTGGGATACCGACTACCCCAACTCGATCCTCGAAATCCTTCGTGTGGTCATCACGGCCGCCGACGACGACCACCGCGGCATCGTGGGTGGATCGCAGCAGCTGCCGATGCGGTTGTGGAACCGCGCCCCGGCGCACATGGCGCATTGGCCTGCCGGTACGACGGTCGCTTCGCTCAACGACGGCGAGACGCGTCCCCGCGTCACCGAACTCCGGCGTACCGAGCCCGGCAACATCACGGTGACGGACTCCGAAGGTTTCATTCGCACGTATGCGAGTGCCGTTGTAACAGTGCAGAGTTGGATGCTGCTGAACAACATCAGGTGTGACGACGATCTGTTCCCGATCGACCACTGGACTGCGATCGAGCGAACTCACTACATGGGTTCGACCAAGGTGTTCGTTCTCGTCGACCGCCCGTTCTGGAAGGACAAGGACCCCGTGACCGGCCGTGATTCGGTGTCGATGACACTGACCGACCGTATGAGTCGCGGCACCTACCTGCTCGATCAGGGCGAGGGCAAGCCAGGCCTGATCTGCTTGTCGTACACCTGGTCGGACGATTCGCTGAAGCTGCTGGCGCTCGACGCCACCGAGCGCATGAACATCATGCTGCGTTCGCTCGAAGAGATCTACCCAGGCGTGGACTTCCGCAGCCACATCATCTCGAGCCCGGTGACGCTGTCGTGGGAAACCGAGCGAGACTTCATGGGTGCATTCAAGGCGAACCTTCCGGGGCACTACCGGTACCAGGAGCGCCTGTTCTCTCACTTCGTGCAGAATGATCTCGAACCGCGTCATCGGGGAATCTTCCTCGCCGGAGACGACGTGTCGTGGACTGCCGGCTGGGCCGAGGGCGCGATCCAGACCGCGATCAACGCGGTATGGGGCGTCGTCAACCATCTCGGCGGCGCTGCGCCTACCGAGAATCCCGGACCCGGCGACGTGTTCGAGGAGCTCGCTCCGATCAGGTTGGGCGACTGAGCTCACCGCAACTGCCGAAATGTCGTGCCCGATGGGGGTTGGTACTCCTATCGGGCACGACCTCTTTCCGGTGATCCACGCAACACTGGAAAGTGTTCGGATCCAATAATTTCCAGGAGGGTGTTCAATGGCGAGCACATCATCGGCGACCAAGACCGCAGCTGCAGAATCGAGACCCGCGGGCGGTGATCGATCCGGTGACCCGGCGCTCGAACTGGTCGCCGAATTGGCAGCAGCGGGCCAGCGACTCGTCTTCCGTCAGGGCGACGACTTGAACAGCGACGACTTGAACAGCGGTGCCCTGAACAGTGACGATCTGACCTGTGTGGTGCTGTGGCCGTCCGGAGAACCCTCCCTCTCCGATCTGTGCGAGAACTTCGAGTCCCTCGGACTCCGAGTTTCGACGCACCGCCCGCTTCCGACCGTTCTGGGTTCGGCACACTACTTCACCTTCGAGCCGAGCACCTTCGACGGCAGTGCGCTCGAGAAGATGGCGGACGCCTTCGAAGCCGTCATCGCCGGACAGACCCGGATGGACGCATTCTCCAGTCTGATCGGACGAGCAGACATCACGTGGCGCGACGCAGAGTTGCTGCGCGCTGCGTGCCGTTTCCTCGCTCAGGCTCGTATCGGGTTGTCCGAGAGCTACATCGTCGGAGTGTTGGCAGCGAAGCCGCTCTTCGTACGGCAGGCAATCGAACTCTTCACCGCGCGTTTCGATCCCGCAGTAGCAGGTTCGCGTGAGACGGCCGTGGCCACCGCGGCGGCGGCCATCGACGAATCAGTCGACGGTGCAGACACTCTCGACGAGGATCGCGTCTTGCGCGGTGTGCGTTCATTCTTGCAGGCGACTCTGCGCACCAACTGGTACCTGCGCGGTGAGGCCGGCGAGCCGCTGCCGTACGCGTCGTTCAAGATCGACTCGCAGTTGCTCTCCACCCCGCAGAAGACAGTTCCTTTCCGCGAGATCTACGTCAGCGCACCCAATGTCGAAGGCGTGCATTTGCGTAGCTCCTCCGTCGCCCGTGGTGGCCTGCGTTGGTCGGATCGATACGAGGACTTCCGCACCGAGGCTCTGAGTCTGATGAAGACCCAGAGCGTGAAGAATTCGCCGATCGTCCCCTCGGGAGCCAAGGGTGCGTTCGTGGTTCGGGGCACGTCGTCACCGACCCCGGCGCAGGTGCAGGAGTCGTACAGCACCTTCATCCGCGGCTTGCTGGACGTGGTGGACAACATCGTCGACGGCGCAGCGGTGCACCCGGCAGAAATAATCGAGTACGACGGTGAAGACTCCTACCTCGTCGTGGCGGCGGACAAGGGGACCGCACGGTTCTCCGACGTCGCGAACGGCATCGCCGTCGAACGTGGTTTCTGGCTCGGCGACGCTTTTGCTTCCGGCGGTTCGGCCGGCTACGACCACAAGGCGATGGGCATCACCGCTCGCGGCGCCTGGGTAGCGGTTCGACGCCACTTCGCCGAGCGCGACCTCGATGTCGACACCGATCCGTTCACCGTCGCGGGCATCGGTGACATGTCCGGCGATGTGTTCGGTAACGGAATGTTGCTCTCGCGCAAGATCCGTCTGGTCGCGGCATTCGATCACCGCCACATCTTCATCGACCCGAACCCCGACACCGAGACGACGTTTGCCGAACGCGCTCGCCTCTTCACCGTGCCGCGCTCGTCCTGGGACGACTTCGACCGCACCGTGATGTCGCCTGGTGGTGGCGTCTGGCCGCGTAGCGCTAAGTCGATCCGCCTTCCGCTCGAGGCGCGTCAGGTCCTCGGTATCGCCGAGGAGAAGCTGACTCCGCAGGAACTGATCCGAGCGATCCTGTGCGCTCCGGTGGACCTGTTGTGGAATGGAGGCGTAGGTACCTACGTGAAGGCGTCGACCGAAAGCAACGTCGACGCGGCCGATCCGTCCAACGACGCAGTTCGCGTCAGCGCTGACGAGTTGCGTGCAACCGTGGTGGGTGAGGGCGGCAACCTGGGTTTCACCCAGCGTGCCCGCATCGAATATGCCGCTGGCGGAGGACGAATCAACGCCGACTTCATCGACAACGCGGCCGGCGTGGCTACCTCGGACCGTGAGGTCAACATCAAGATCGCACTCGCAGAGTTGGACGCGACCTCGCGCAATGAACTACTCGCGGCGGCCCAGGACGAGGTAGCCGCATCGGTACTCGAGGCCAGTGAAGATCAGACCCTCGCGATCAGCCTGGCCGAGCACCGCGCTCCCGCCCTGCTCGATCAGCACGAACGGTTGATCGAGAACCTGGTCTCGGCGGGAGCGATGAAGCGCCTCGAAGAATCATTGCCGGACGCCAAGGCGCTGGCGGTCAGGGCGCGAGCCGGGCAGGGCCTACTCCGTCCGGAACTTGCTGTGCTGGTGGCGCAGTCGAAGAACGTGCTGACGGCGGAATTGGGGGCGTCGACCGTCCCGGACAATCAGATCTTCGCCGATCGCCTTCCTCAGTACTTCCCGCTCTCCGTCGTCGAGGCAGCACCGGACGCGGTCCGCGCACATCGGTTGGGCCGCGACATCATCATCACCTCGGTGGTCGACGAACTGGTCAACCGCGTCGGCCCCGGCGTGCTGTTCCGGCTGGAGGAACACCTCGGAGTCCACAGTCCGGAAGCGGCTCTGGCCTACGCAGTGGTCAGCGAAGTGCTCGGCACCGAGGAACTTCGGCGCGAGATCTTGAACTCGGAGCTTCGCGCCACCGAGCAGTTGCAGGCTCTCGATCGCTTGCAGCAGTTGTTGGAATCCGAGATGAGCTGGGTGTTGCGTCGTCCGGGAGCAGCCGGCCGGTTCACCGTGAACCCGCGAGCCGACATCGATCGATGGGCAGCGCCGGTGCGGGCTCTCACCGAAGGGCTGTCGGCCAGCGACCGCATCGAGGCGTCTTTCGGGGCGCTCGCCCTGGCTGACATTGCGTTGCAGGAGAATACGACGGTTCAGGCCGCGGCTGCGATCTACCGGGAACTCTCCGACACCCTCGATCTGGGCGACGTTCTCGGGGGCGTCGACGTTGCCGTCGGTGCCTCGCATTGGGAGGTCATGGGCAGCGCTGCCGTCCACGCCAGGTTGACTGCGCGTTTCGCGGACCTCGTGTCCGGAGCGCTCGGAGAAGGTATTCCGGAGGTCGTCGAGTTGTGGACCGCCGCCAATCCGCAAGCGGTGCGCCGGTTCACGGCTTTGATGTCGAGCGTGAGCCGCAGTGGAGCGCTGGACACCGCCCGTCTCTGCACGGTCGACGCCGAACTCGAACTACTCGTTCGCGGTGCGTCCAGTTTCGCTTCGGTGCACGCCGCGGAGCGTTCAGCGACCCTCCCAGGCGAGTAGCGATAGCAGCAGTTCGGCTCTGACCCTGGCCTGTCCGAGGTCGCATTGCAGCAGTTCCTCGATGCGAGCGATGCGACCTCGGAGGGTGTGCCGATGAACACCGAGTTCGGCTGCGGCCGATTCCCATTGGCCGTTTGCCTCGAGATAGGCGCGCAAAGACGCGACCAGAGCGGTCCCGTGTGCCTGGTCGTGTTCCGTCAGCACCGGGATGGTGTCCGCAGCCATTGCGATCAGTGCCTCACGGGCAGGCTCGGATGCCAGAATCGTCGAACCACTCAGAGCGTCGAACTCGAGAATGCGGGCAGTGGCCGTCGTGAGATTGGCCGCGGCGCGGGCCTGGACCAGTGCGCGCGGTGCGTCCAGAAGACGGTGAGGGGTGCTGATTCCGGCCCGCACCGTCTTCGCCTCGGTGGGGGAGAGCTGCGCCAGTAGTGTTTTGGCAGTGTCGATTGTGTCGGTTCCGCGAAGGAGGACGGTCAGCGAACCGTCCTCGGATTGCGCGAACAACGGCCGGCCTGCTCGCGCGAGAGCGTTGTCGAGTTCGCGAAGAACAGGGCCGAGTCCGGATCCGCGAACGTGGACGACACGGACATTGCCGTGCGTGTCGCTCGCTTCGTCCAAGTACGACGGCACACCGTCCTCGGGGATTCGGCCGTCGAGTAAGAGCCCGAAAGCCATGGCGTTGAGTCGAGTTCGCTCGGCCCGTAGTCGAACCGGTTTCTCGAGTTCGAGAGTGAGCAGCGAGACCGCATGCCCGAGCAACACTCTGTCGATATTGCTCAGGGGCCCGGCGCCCGCCATTGCGAGGTAGCCGTGCCAGCTGTCGGTGACGCCGACGGGGGACAGTGTCAGCGTCCGTTCGGGTGTGCTCTGCGAGATCGACGCCGGAGCGTTGGGATCGCGGGTGGTCGCCGCGACCGCGCGAACCTCGGTGATCAACGACTTCTGGTTTGCCGGATGCACCGCGGTGATCCGATCTCCGACAAACGCCACCGAAGTTTTTGTGGCCGTGGCCAGTTCACGCACGATGGCAGACACGCCTCCGCGCAGCGCAACGCGGGTGATGCGTGTCTGTACTTCTGCCGCGCGGAGTACCGATTCGTATTCCTGCTGGCTCAGACGGGTCATCACCGCGCGCGTGACCGCCGCGAACGGGGTCGTGAACGGCACTTCCAGCAGGGGGAGCCCGCGACTGCGGGCGGCGGCAATCAGGTCTGCGGGCACACTCTCGTGGGAAAGGCCGGTCCCGAAACCCAGAGCCGATACTTCTGCGGCGGCCAGACGGTCGATGTACTCGCTGTAGTCGGTGGCGTCCGCGCCCACCAGTGCCAGCCCGGTGGTGAGCACCAATTCGCCGCCGGAAAGCCACGGGGTGGGGTCCGTCAGCTCTGTGGCCTGCGCAAACGTGACGGGGTGGGTGGCAGCTGCTCGGTCGGTGAGCAGAGCCAGCGAGAGGTGTTTCTGGCGCAAGAGCCACGAGATCGGAACCGTCACCTGATCAAGGCTAGCTGTCGTTGCCGATATGGAGTAGCCCTGAAGCTTCGGGTATCCATTTCGGCAGTGCTTGCGATGCTTCGCGCGTCGCATACTCGAATGCAATACACAACCGAGAGGGTGGTCACATGAGTGCAATCGAATACCGGCTTCCGCAGGAGCGTCGCATCGTCACGGAGTTCCCGGGCCCGCGCTCGGCTGCGCTCGCCGAACGCCGTAAGAAGGTCGTCGGCGCCGGCGTCGCATCCACCCTCCCGGTCTACGTCGCCGACGCAGACGGCGGAGTCATCGTCGACGTCGACGGCAACTCGCTGATCGACCTCGGTGCCGGTATCGCGGTGACCAGCGTCGGTGCTTCCAACCCGGCCGTCGTGTCCGCAGTTCAGGATCAGGTCGCGCACTTCACCCACACCTGTTTCATGGTCGCTCCGTACGAGGGCTACGTCGAGGTCGCCGAGCGTCTCGCCGAGCTCACCCCCGGTGACCACGAGAAGCGTTCCGTGCTGTTCAACTCCGGCGCAGAAGCCGTCGAGAACGCCGTCAAGATCGCCCGTCACGCAACCGGTCGCGACGCAGTCGTCGTCTTCGACCACGCGTACCACGGCCGCACCAACCTCACGATGGCACTGACATCGAAGTCCATGCCGTACAAGAGCGGCTTCGGTCCGTTCGCCCCCGAGGTCTACCGCGTCCCGATGTCCTACCCGTACCGCGAGGGCCTCAACGTCGACGGCTCCAAGATCACGGGTGAGCAGGCCGCACAGCGCGCCATCACGATGATCGAGAAGCAGGTCGGTGCTGCCAACACGGCCGCCATCCTCATCGAGCCCATTCAGGGCGAGGGCGGATTCATAGTTCCCGCAGAAGGATTCCTCCCGACGCTCGTCGCGTGGGCCAAGGAGAACGGCGTCGTCTTCATCGCCGACGAGGTTCAGGCAGGCTTCGCTCGTACCGGCGCCTGGTTCGCCAGCGATCACGAGGGCATCGTCCCCGACCTGGTCACTCTCGCCAAGGGCATCGCAGGCGGCATGCCGCTCGCCGCTGTCACGGGCCGCGCCGAGCTCATCGACGCCGTCCACCCCGGCGGCCTCGGTGGCACCTACGGCGGTAACCCCGTCGCCTGCGCCGCTGCATTGGCGTCCATCGACCAGATGCGCGAGCTCGACCTCTGTGGCCGCGCACGCACCATCGAGTCGACCGTCGTCGGCCGAATGAACGCACTGGCAAAGGAACTCGACGTCATCGGTGACGTTCGCGGTCGCGGCGCCATGCTCGCCATCGAGCTGGTCAAGCCCGGTGGGCAGGAGCCGGACGCCGATATCACCAAGAAGATCGCCGCCGAATGCCTCGCTGCCGGCGTCGTGATCCTCACCTGCGGTACCTACGGCAACGTCATCCGTCTGCTCCCGCCGCTGGTCATCTCCGAAGAGCTGCTCGACGACGCGTTGACCGTCCTCGAGACCGCTATTCGCACTGCAGCACAGGGGAACTGACATGTCCAACGTCTCGGATCTTCTCGACTCGGTACCCAAGGGTCTCTGGCTCGGCGGCAAGCTCGTCCCGGCCGAGAAGACCTTTGCGGTCTACAACCCGGCAACGGGTGAGGAACTCGCCCAGGTAGCCGACGCCACCGCTGCCGACGGTATCCGTGCGCTCGACCTCGCCGCTGCGGCGCAGGAAGACTGGGCGGCCACGCCGGCACGTGTACGCGGCGAGATCCTGCGCACCGCCTTCGAATTGCTGCACGCCCGCGCCGAGGACTTCGCGCTGATGATGACCCTGGAAATGGGTAAGTCGTTGGCAGAGAGCCGCGGTGAGGTCAACTACGGCGGCGAATTCCTGCGCTGGTTCAGCGAGGAAGCAGTACGCATCGGCGGACGTTTCACGCAGGCTCCGGCCGGCAACGGTCGCATCCTGGTTACCAAGGAAGCCGTCGGACCGGTCCTTGCGATCACCCCGTGGAACTTCCCGCTCGCCATGGGCACACGCAAGATCGGACCGGCGCTGGCTGCCGGTTGCACCATCATCGTCAAGCCCGCCGAGGACACGCCGCTGACCATGCAGCTCCTCGGTCAGGTGTTCGCCGACGCCGGTCTGCCCGACGGTGTGCTCTCGATCCTCCCGACGTCCGACGCGGCCTCCATCAGTGGACCGCTGATGGAAGATGCGCGTCTGCGCAAGGTCACCTTCACCGGCTCCACGGGCGTCGGAAAGCTGTTGGTGCGCAATGCCGCTGACAAGCTGCTCCGCACGTCGATGGAACTCGGTGGCAATGCGCCGTTCATCGTCTTCGACGACGCCGACATCGACGCAGCTGTCGACGGCGCAATGCTCGCGAAGATGCGTAACGGCGGCGAGGCCTGCACCGCGGCCAACCGCATCTACGTCGCCAACTCGGTGCGCGAGGAGTTCACCGACAAGTTCACCGCCAAGGTTGCGGCCTTGAAGGTGGGCGCCGGTGACGCCGAGGGCACCAACATCGGCCCGCTGATCAACACCAAGCAACTCGCAACCGTCACCGGACTCGTCGACGACGCCGTGTCCAAGGGCGCTCGCGTTCGCACCGGTGGATCGGCGCCCGAAGGAGCCGGCTTCTTCTTCACCCCGACCGTTCTGGATCAGGTGCCCGCCGATGCGCGCCTGCTGAAGGAAGAGATCTTCGGACCCGTTGCGGCAGTGGTCGGTTTCGACACCGAAGACGAAGCGATCGCGGCTGCGAACAACACCGAGTACGGCCTCGTGGCGTACTTCTACACCCGCGACATCGACCGGGCGATGCGCGTCTCGGCCAAGCTGGACACCGGCATGGTCGGCGTCAATCGCGGCGCGATCTCCGATGCTGCGGCGCCGTTCGGTGGCGTGAAGGAATCGGGCTTCGGCCGTGAAGGCGGAACCGAGGGTATCGACGAGTATCTCGATACCAAGTACGTAGCGCTGTAACTTGCTGTGCGCCTTTATTAACCGCGGGCGGTTAATAAAGGCGCACAGTTGTCTATTGACCTAACGGAGTGGGGCGGTAGTACTTGCCCTCGTGGTAGAGCAGCGGTGCGGCAGCGGATTCGTCGTCCTCTTCGGCGTGAACCCGCGTGACGAGTCCGATGACCAGCGTGTGGTCGCCGACAGGGATCAACTGGTCGACCTTGACGCGCATCCAGCTGGGGGTGCCGTGCAGAACCGGCTCCCCGGTGTCGAGCACTGCCCACAGAGACTCGTCTGCAAAACGCTGATCGGCACTACGCGCAAAGCGCTGGGCCAGATGCTGCTGATGTTCGCCGAGAAGGTGGATCACCAAGGACTCGGCGGCCTTGAGCGCATTGATGCTCGACGACGTCTCCGCGATGTTGAACGAGACGAGCGGCGGCTCGAGGGAGACGGACGAGAACGAGGTGGCGGTGAAACCCACCGGGCCGGTACCCGAATCGAGGGTCACGACGGTGACACCTGCGGGGTGGCGGCGAAGCGCTGCACGGTAGTCGCCGGCGCAGATGCCGGTGGACAACTCGGGCGTCGCTGCTACTTCGGGGACGTCGGGGGTGGTGTGGCTGGAAACGGCATTCGGCTTGTCAGACAACGGGAACTCTCCGGCTGGAACTCGAGGTGTGCGGTGTGGTCGAGGTGACTGCGCTCGGCATACACAGACATGCGTCGGTGCGGCACAGATCTACGTGTCGTCGACGCCAGTGGTTACCGGCCGGGGTCCTGGTTGCAGTGCACATGGTGCGTCCAACTATAGGTGGACGCACGTCTGAGTGGGTTCGGACCGGGTTGGCTGAAGTGCGTCAGTCCATGTCGACGGCGAGGCCGGCCGTGATTCGAAGGAGTTCGGAGTACGTCGTGCGAAAGACCGTGTTCGGGTGCCCGGCAGCAGCCCACAATTCGGGGTACTGCTCGAGGGCGGTATCGATGTAGGTGGGCAGGTTGGTGGGATGCCCGAGCGGAGCGACCCCACCGATCGGCTGGCCCGTTGCCGACTTCGCCATTTCCAGCGGCGCCCGCGTGAGCTTGCCTTCGAGGCGTTCGCCGGTGGCTTTCAGATTGACCTGATGTGCGCCGGAGACCAGCAGTAGGACCGGGTCGTCGTCGAGAAGGAACACGAGCGACTTGGTGATCGCGCCTACCTCCACCCCGACGGCCGCCGCTGCCTCGGCCGCGGTGTGCGTGGCTTCGGGCTGCGTGACGATGACGCCGTGGTGACCCCGTGAGATCAGTGTTTCGGCGACGTGCGAGGCGTTGGGGTGGAGGAGGCTCGTCATGAGTTCAGACTAGGACTAGTCGGCGTTCGCCACAGCTGGAGTCGGCGTCGTGTCGGTGGACTTTCGGTTACGACGGATCGTGAAGCCGAACAGCATGACCGCACCGATCAGCGCGTACAGGAAAAGCGTCAGAGCAGGCTGGCCGACGCCGACGTTGTTGAAGTAGACGATGCTCCGCACGCCTTCGGTGCCGGCGCCAGGTGTGATCCATCGGCCGATGGCGGCATAGAACGAGGGAATCACGTTGGAGCCGAATGCGCCTCCCGCACTGGGATTGCCGAGAATCACGAAGACGGCGATAGCCAACGGGACTGCCAGAACGCCGATGGCAGCGCGCAATCCGAGTGTGAACATGGCGGTGCCGAACACCACGGCTGTTCCCAGGATCCAGAGTGGGAACCAGTGGCCCGCGAAAGTTCCCAGGACGTGTGAGGTGATGAGTGCGCCGAGGGCTCCCGAGATGATCGAGTAGATCGCGATCACGCCCGTGTGCGCGCTTGCCTGGCGGAGGGTCTTCGGCGCACCGATGAACAGTCCGATGGCTGCCGCAAGGAGATAGCCGCCGACGACCCAGCCGACCGAGAGGTAGAAGCCGGAGAGTCCGCGGTTGTCGTGTGCTCCGACGGGGATCTCGTCGCGGACGACGAACTGTCGGTCCTGCGTCGCCTCGACCTTCGTGAACACCGCTTCGAGCGACGTCGCGATGGAGCTGCCTCCCGCGCTCGCGGTGATCAGGGTGTCCGGTCCGGCCGGGTTGATGACAAACGCGCCCTGGATCTCGCGGTCGTTGATCATGCGGCGAGCGGTCGCCGTGCTGTCGACCACCTGAGCGTCGAGCGGGCTGCCGTCGATGGCGTTGAGTTTGTCGGCGATCTGCTGATCCATGCCGTCCGGTGTGCCCTGATCGGCGATGACCGCGATTTCGATGTCTCGCGGAGTCGGCTGATGGAAGGCGGCGACGTAGCTGAGGATGAAGCCCATCTGCAGCAGGAGCACGCCGACGAACAGCGCGGCCATCACCTTGGGTGCGCCGTATTTCACCAGCAGATTGTCGTGGTGGTGTTCGTCGTGGGTGGAGCTGTTGTCTGGTGCGGCGTGTGCCGGATGCGTAGTGGTCACGAAAGAGTCCTGATCTTGTCGAAAGTAAAGAGCTTGTCAATACCCGAGGTATTGAATACTCTAGGTATCGTGACTGAATCTCGTCAACCGGACTGGACGCCGGTAACCCGCCCCGGACGTGACGTGGTGCGGCAAAGACTGCTCGACGCTGCGGCGGAAGAGTTTGCGGAGCGCGGATTCAGTGCTGCACGTCTCACTGAAGTTGCTCGCCGAGCGGGCTTCACCAAGGGGGCTGTCTACTCCAACTTCGAGTCGAAACAGGATCTGTTCGCCGAACTGTTCGCGCAACGGTCTCTCGAACTGGCCGGCCGTGTGCTTGCCGAGATCGCCGGGATGAACCCGGCCGACGCGGCGGGCAAAGGTGGCGAGGCCATTGCAACGTGGATGGTCGACGACCCGGGGTGGTCACTGCTCGTCCTCGAATTCGGAGTGCTCGCCGGACGTGATCCGCAGATCGCTCAGGCGTACTTACGTGAGCGTCGCCACTTGCGCAGTCAACTCGTGGAGTTGATCGGTGAACGTGCCCGCGAATGGGGAGTGGACGATTCCTTCGATGTGCGGACCACTGCAATCTCGTTGATGGCCTTGATATCCGGGCTCGTTCTCGAGCACTCGGTGGATCCGGAAGAAGTTGATCAGAGCGTGATGGGTGCCGCCGTGACGGCACTCTTCGCCGGCGCCGTCGCACGGGCAGGATTGCCCGACGTCTGAGTTGCTCGGTTGACAGGCAACAGATTTGAGAACTACCCTCTGGGTGCAGTACCTCGTTAGGTGAGGCTTCTGCACGAACACAGGCCACTGATCTCACGACGTCGAGAGACGCCCAAGGTTAGGACAGATCTCCCCGGCTTAAGGGGTGATCCAAAGTGGCTTCCCGGTCTTGGTCGGGACACGTCGTGCAGTGCCAAAACTCGGACGTGGAGGTGTTTTCGCAGCTTGATGCCGGTTTCTTCCGGCGAAGGCGAGAGTACGTCGATATTCGGTTCTCCTGGCGTGTGCTGTGCGCACGTACTTTGTGTGGCGTCATCGGACGCCCCGAACTTTCAGGAGGTGACCATCGTGGACGACCCGCCGAGTCGATATTCGACCCATCCTTCTGTTCTTACCGACGGTGCTCACCCCGGCATTTTGCTCGTCAGTCTCTGACTTTCGCACCCTCGGTTTCATCTGCGCGGCTTTGCCGCGTCCGCTGACGACTTCCGTTGTCGTTCAGCGCATTCTGCTGCCCTCATGCACTGGCATGGTCCCGTGCGCGGTGGCAGTCGAGGAGATTCGTCATGTCATTTTCCGTTCTCGCATTGCGGCCACGGCCCACGAGAAACAGTGCACAACAAACACCTTCAACGGTCCTGGCAAAAGAAAGCGCACAGGAATTGGTCGACTACTCGGCCTTGGACACGCGCACCGTTCTCGCAGATCTGACTACGACGGCCAACGGCCTTCGTGACGATCAGATCGACGATCTTCGTCGGCGATACGGGCGCAACGATGTCCGCCACGATCGCCCGGCACCGGCGATCGTGCAGTTCGCGCAAGCTTTCAAGAATCCGTTCATCTTGATCCTGGTGTTCCTCGCCCTGATCATGGTCGGGACCGACGTGGTGTGGGCAGACCCGGAAGACGGTCCCTCCTACGAGGGCATCATCACCCTCGGGCTGATGATCTTTGTCAGTGTGTCCCTGAGGTTCTGGCAGGAATACCGTTCGACTCGGGCTGCCGAGGCACTCAAGGCCATGGTCACGACAACTGTCGCGGCCACCCGCAAGATCAACAACACCGTGGTCACGGCTGAGATTCCGATCGAGCAGCTACTGCCAGGTGATGTAGTCCAGCTTGCCGCAGGCGACATGATCCCGGCCGATGTCCGCATCATCCGGGCCAAGGATCTACAGGTCAATCAGTCAATGCTCAGCGGTGAGTCGATGCCGGCCGAGAAGTCGGCGGAACCGTCGACGGGGATCGACGTCGATCGGCTGCTCGAGGCCGAGAACATCGGGTTCATGGGTACTTCCGTCGTGTCGGGCAGCGGCACCGCCGTCGCGGTGCACACCGGCAAGCGGACTTACTTCGGCGCCATGACAGCACAATTGGCGTCCAAGCGACCCGAAACCAGCTTCGACGTCGGGGTGCGCAGTGTCAGCTACCTGCTGATCAAGTTCATGCTGATCATGGTTCCCGCGGTTTTCATCATCAACGGACTGACCAAGGACTGGAGCCAAGCACTACTCTTCGGCGTCGCCACCGCGGTGGGGTTGACCCCCGAAATGTTGCCGCTCATCGTGACTGCGAACCTGGCCAAGGGTGCGCTCCACATGTCGCGCAAGAAGGTGATCGTCAAGCAGATCAACGCGATTCAGAACTTCGGCGCCATGGACGTTCTGTGCACGGACAAGACCGGAACTCTCACCGAGGACCGCATCGTTCTCGGTGAGCATCTCGATACTGCCGGACGTAAGTCCGAGGACGTATTGCGTCTCGCGGCAGTCAATTCCGTGAATCAGACCGGATTGCGCAGTCTTCTCGACGACGCGGTGATCGAGGCCGCCGGTCCCGAAGTGGCCGAGGAGATCTCGCGTCGGCACGGGTTGGTAGACGAGATTCCCTTCGACTTCAAGCGCCGTCGACTCTCCGTGGTGGTCGACCACGGCGACGCCGATCTGATCGTCACCAAAGGTGCAGTGGAAGAGCTCCTTTCGGTCTGTGAATCGGTGGAACTGGACGGGGTGACCCACCAATTGACGCCGGGATGGCTGGCCCGAGTCGACCGTCTGGTCGCGGAACTGAACGGTCAGGGCAAGCGAGTGCTTGCGGTGGCAACCAAGACAGTCGTCGAAGAGCAGCGCCGCGAGTACTCGACGGCCGACGAAGAGGGTATGACCCTGGTCGGACTGCTGGCCTTCCTCGACCCGCCGAAGGAATCTGCGGCCGGGGCGATCGAAGCCCTCGCGAGCCACGGAGTCGCGGTCAAGGTAGTGACGGGTGACAACGAACTGGTCGCCGAAACCGTCTGCGGCAAAGTCGGTATCGATGTCGGGACCGTGGTCTCCGGTGCCGAGATCGAAGCGTTGAACGACGACGCCCTCGACGAGTTGGTGCAGCGGACAACCGTCTTCGCGAAGACGGATCCGATGCAGAAGGCACGCATTGTCGAATCGCTGCGCCGGGTCGGCCACACGGTTGGTTTCCTTGGTGACGGTGTCAACGACGCACCCGCACTTCGGGCGGCGGACGTCGGCATCTCCGTCGACACAGCGGCGGACATCGCCCGCGAATCCGCGGACATCATCTTGCTGGAGAAGGACCTCGGCGTACTCGAACAAGGAGTCATCGAAGGGCGTCGTACCTTCGGAAACATCCAGAAGTACATCAAGATGACTGCGTCGTCGAACTTCGGGAACGTCTTCTCGGTGCTCGTCGCCAGTGCCTTGCTGCCGTTCATCCCCATGATTCCCGTAGTTCTGTTGTTGCAGAACCTGATCTACGATCTCTCGATGCTCACGATCCCGTGGGACCGCGTCGACGACGACTTCCTCGCGAAGCCCCGCAAGTGGGAGACCAAGAGCCTTCGCCGGTTCATGGTGTTCATCGGCCCGATCAGTTCGATCTTCGACATCTCGACCTTCGCGCTGATGTGGTTCGTGTTCGCTGCCAACTCTCCCGAGCATGCAGCGCTGTTCCAATCGGGTTGGTTCATCGAGTCGTTGATCTCGCAGACGCTGATCGTTCACATGATCCGCACCCGGAAGGTCCCGTTCATCCAGTCGCGTGCTTCGCTTCCGGTACTGCTCAGCACGGGCGCCGCCTGCGTCTTCGCGCTGGTGTTCCCGTTCACGTCCTGGGGCCATTCCCTCGGGTTGGTTTCACTGCCGTGGAACTACTTCCCGTGGTTGGTCCTCACTCTCGCGGCTTACTGCGTCGTCACGCAGGTGGCCAAGGGAATGTTCATCCGTCGATTCGCGACTTGGCTCTAGGAGTTCACCGTGGAAATCCACGTCATCCTTGTGCGGATAGCGCTCGGACTCGTCCTCGGCGCTGCCGTCGGGATCGAAAGGCAATGGCGCGCAAGGATGGCGGGTTTGCGAACCAACGCGTTGGTGAGCTTGGGTGCGACGCTCTTCGTCATCATGGGCGCGTACGGGTTTCAGGGGCCGGACGCTGATCCGACGCGCGTCGCAGCGCAGATCGTCTCGGGGATCGGCTTCCTCGGTGCCGGGGTGATCATGAAGCAGGGAGCCTCGGTCACCGGCCTGAACACCGCCGCAACCTTGTGGGCCACGGCCGCCGTCGGCGCGCTGGCGGGCGGCGGAATGTACTGGGTGGCGGTGTTCGGTGCCGGTGCAATCATGTTGGCGAATACGTTGTTGAGGCCGTTGGGCCGGATGATGGATCACCAGCCTGCCCGCACCGGACGCGAGGAACCGCCGGCTGACTACACCTTCGAGGTGACCTGCCACGGTGACGCCGAAGCTCACATCAGAGGGCTTACCGTGCAGTCCATTTCGAGGCCGGAGTTCCAGCTCCGGTCAGTGCAGTCCTTCGACATCCCGGACAGCGACCGCGTACGAGTGGTCGCGGAATTGGCCGCAGCAGAGCGTGACGACGGACTCCTGGAATCCGCCGTCAGCCGGCTTAGCCTGGAACCGTTGGTAACTCACGTTCGCTGGGAGGTGGAGCCGTCGAAGTAGATTCGAGGTCTCGGTCAGCTAGCGTGCATGTTCCTGCGGCGCAAGAGAGTTCCCCGGTGCGATATTCGCGCAGTTCGACGGAGCAGGCTTGCCGGTGAATCGGTCGTCGATCCAGGTGAGCGCACCGGGGAGCCAGAGCATGGCGCCGAGGAAGTGGCTGATGGTGTCGTACTGGTCGTACTGAATCGGCAGGCCGGCGTCGCAATACTTGCGTGCGAGGGTACGGACGTCGCCCGTGATCATGACGCCGTCGCCTGCTCCGACGCCGGGGCCACCGGGTTGGGTGCCCTCGATAGTGCCGTTGGCTGCCTGGGCGATGAACATCGGAATCGTCGGTGTGGCTGCGGTGCCCATGTTGATCTTGTTCACGACATCGACGTACTCGGGAACCGTATTGGGATCGGCGTACTCGGGCTTGACCAGTTCCTGCCAGGTCAGACCGGGGTACTGTGCCAGCACATTGCCGATGGACGCGTCTTCGAGTCGAGCCATGACGTCGCGTCCACGGTCACTGAGATACTTTCCGAAATCGATGTCGTACGAACGCGCAACGCCGACGATAGCCATGCCGACTACGCCGCCCCACCCGATGCTTCCGCTCGCGTAGCGAAGGTTGTTGGCCGGATTGACCAGCACGCCGCCCTGCGCGGCACCGATCAAGTTGTCGTTGATCTCCGGTGCGTACGCGGGAGCGAGGATCGAAGCCCAGTTGGTGGCGATCGCTCCGCCCGAGTACCCCATCAGCGCGATCTCTGCGTCGTCGGTGATTCCGGTTTCCGGGACATCTTTGGCCGCACGCAGAGCGTCGAGCGTCATCATCCCGTATTCGGGTCCGGCAGCGAAGTTTGCATCCGGGCCTTCGGTGTCCGGGACGACGATCGTGTAGCCGAGGGCGAAGAGCGGCCCGAACAAGGCTGCCTCGATGGACGTGAAGGTTCCGCCGACGTTGAAATTGCGCCCACTCGGCGTCCAATCTCCGATCGGGGTGTTGCCCGCGATGGCCCGCGACGGACTGTCGTCGGGGTTCAGTGAATCGTAAAAGGATTGGTACGAAACAACTTTATCCGGTTGAGCGTTGGCCGGGCGCAGGATCGAGGTGACGTTGGCCGACGGCTGACCGAGGGCGTCGGTTGATCGGTAGAGAACCTGCACTGCCTGTATCGGGGTCGGGATGTTGAGAATGGTGTACGGCACGGTGCGAGTCTCGAGGACCGCGCCTGGAGCGTACGACGAGAGAGGCGCCGCGCCCTCGTAGCTGTAGAAACTGTCATCAGGGGACTGGGCAAGAGCCGGCTGCGCGAGTGCTGCCGGTGCACCGACGCCTGTCAGTGCAACCGCGAGTACTCCGACAACTGTGCGAGATAAGACCCTTGACGACATACTCGTCCTCCACATTGGTGTGCCACGCCCCACCCTGAGATCGCGGTGTGACGACCACCATATATTACTCGCGGGTAATGTGGGGATCGGTCAGATCGGGCGCAGGCTCGAGGTCTCGGCGTAGGAAGATTTCGGAGGACTCGCCTGGGAGTAACAGAACTCCCGCGTCGCTGTATCCCATTGCGCGATAGAAGTTCTGGGCTGATTCGTCGGCGAGTGTGGAGGTGAGGACCTGCGAGTGTCCCGCGCGGCTCATGCGTTTTTCCCAGTCTGTGACCAAAGCGCGCCCGATGCCTTGGCCGCGGTTCGAAGACAGGACGGTCAGCATGTTCATGAACGGAATCTCGTCCCAGAACAAGCCCCAGCGCAGCCATCCGATTGGTTTCCCGCTGTCCTCGGCGACGAGTATCCGGCCGCGTTGGATCACTGACGCGAGTTCCTCGGCTGCGATGTGTGAGTCGTGCTCACGTAAGAACGGCAAGTCTGTCTGCGCTGCGACGCGAATGTTCACCACAGAAGTCAGTATCGCCGTTCAGTCGGAGTTGATGGCGTTCGGCTTGGACAGGTAGACGACTCAGGGGATGTGGCTGGGGTCCGGCGGCAATTGGGAGTAGCCCGCTCGGGTGTACAGGCGAATGTTCCGCACGCTCTTGCTTCCGGTGAACAGCTCGAAACTTGTGGTGTGCTCCGGAGCGTTCTGTTCCACGTGCTGCAAGAGGCGTCGGCCGAGGCCGTTGCCCGCCAAGTCCGGTGCCACCATGAGGCGCCCTATCTGCCATGCGGTTCCGTCGGCTGTGCCTCGCACGGCCCCGACGAGCCGACCGCCGCGTCGTGCGGTCCAGACAGTCGACTCCTGAACCCAGGCCCGGACCGTGGGTAGGTCCTCGTGGAGCGGGGGTATGTCCATGCTGTTGTTCGAGATTGCTTCCGAGACCCAGCAACAGCGTTGTAGAACAAGGATTTCCGCGGCGTCCTCGTCCGCTGCGCGCTCTATGACTATCTCGTTCATGGTTTCCCTTACAAATAGGTTCTTCGCACCCGCAGGGCAATTGTTCACCCGCAGGCTGAATTTGGCGCGCGGCTGAACAATTGGCGCGCGGCTGTGAATGCAGAGCGTTTCAATTCAGGCATAACAAACAAAACGCCCGCAACCAATTGGTCGCGGGCGTTTCGAGAAAGAACGTCAGACAGTTGCCGGAGTGTTCTCGTCCAACTTCGGATCTGCGTTCGCGATTCGCTTGTTGCGAATGAGGCTGCTGATGAAAGCAGCGCCGATCAAGAAGACACCGACCAGGCCGGTGATGATCTCGTTGATGTGAACGCCGATGGACACCATCAAGATGACGGCCAGAGCGCCGATGGCCCAGTGCGCACCGTGTTCGAGGTAGACGTAATCGGAGAGCGTGCCCTTGCGGACCAGGAAGACCGTGATGGAACGGACGAACATCGCGCCGACGAAGCCGAGGCCGAGGGCGATGATGATCGGGTCTGCAGTGATGGCGAATGCGCCGATGACGCCGTCGAACGAGAAGGACGCGTCGAGGACCTCGAGGTAGAGGAACAGGAAGAAGCCGGCCTTACCGGTCGCCTTCGCGAGCTGCGTGGGGCCGCCGGACTTGGCGGTTTCTTCCTCTTCGCCTTCTTCCGGCAGATTGAACAGTTCACCAAGTCCGTTGACCGCGATGTAGGTGATCATGCCCAGAACGCCCGAGATCATGACGGTGGAGACCTTGTCGTCAGCGGCGAGGAACGAACCACTCAGTACCAGGACGATGCCGGCCACGACGACGGAGAGCTGATCGAGCTTGCCGATGCGAGCGAGGGGCTTCTCGAGCCAAGACAGCCAGGTGATCTCACGCTCTTCGAAGATGAAACCGAGGAAGAGCATCAGCAGGAACATGCCACCGAAGGCAGCGATCTGCGGGTGAGCGTCGGTGAGGATGGTTTCGTAGCTCGGCTCGCCGTTGGTGAAATATGCGGCGTCGTCCGCAGGCGGGTTCAGTGCGAGGTCGAGTGCGGCTACGGGTCCGAGACCGGATGCAGCCCAGACGATCACGAGCGGGAACACCAGACGCATACCGAAGACGGCGATGATGACGCCGATGGTGAGGAAGATCTTCTGCCAGAATTCACTCATTCTTTGCAGAACAGTGGCGTTGATGACGGCGTTGTCGAAGGAAAGCGAGATTTCCAGAATCGACAGGATGATGACGAGGAACAGTGCCTCGGGTCCGCCGTAGATGAACGCAACGATCATCGCGAGGATCGAAATTGCGATGGATAAACCGAATATTCGCAGTACCACGGAGCGTGGCCCTTTCTAGTTGGTCAATGCAGAGTGGTTACTGCAAGCGGTCTCTCACCGCATCCGAACGTGAAAACGGGGAGGGTTCCACAGACTACTGCGGAACCTTCCCCGAGTCAGCTCGTCGAGAGCGAAGATCAGACGTTGACGCCGTAATCGCGCGCGATGCCGGACAGGCCGGATGCGTAACCCTGGCCGATTGCGCGGAACTTCCACTCTGCACCGTTGCGGTAAAGCTCACCGAAGACCATGGCGGTTTCGGTGGAAGCGTCCTCGGAGAGGTCGTAGCGAGCGAGCTCGTTGCCGTTCGCCTTGTCGACGACGCGGATGTACGCGTTGCGGACCTGACCGAAGGACTGCGAGCGAGCCTCTGCGTCGTAGATCGAGACGGGGAAGACAACGCTTTCGATCTCGGCGGGAACCGCTGCGAGGTTCACGTCGATCTGCTCGTCGTCGCCTTCGCCTTCGCCGTCCGTGTTGTCACCCTTGTGCTCGATCGAGCCGTCGGGCGAGCGGAGGTTGTTGAAGAAGATGAAGTGCTGGTCGGAGAGGACCTTCTTGTTCGAGCCTGCGCCGATTGCGCTGGCGTCGAGGTCGAAAGCAGCTCCGGTGGTGGAACGCGCGTCCCAGCCCAGGCCGACGACCACTGCAGTCAGGTTCGGGGCCTCCTTCGTGAGAGAGACATTGCCGCCTTTGGTCAAGCTGACGCCCATTCAGGGGTCCTTTCAAGAGGAGAGACAAGGCCCACTACGACGCGAAGTCGTCTTGGGAGTGTGTTTACCTCCACCACCCTAACCGCAGTTCCGGTGTGTTCGCCGTAACAGCAGAATTACGAACCGAGAAGCGAAGTGCTGGACCCGTAGGATTCAATCGTGGTGGGAAGATGGTCGGAGCGCTTCAATCGGGGGGCAAGAGTGGGGGAGTCGGTCAGTCGTGCGCGGGAGGCGCAGACGGCCATGGTTTCGGCGTTCCTCGACATGGACAAGCGGCAGACCATCGCGTCGGCAGCAGTCGACGCTTCCGCCGAGCTGTATCCCGAGCGAGGGCTGCGCGCTGCGTGGGAACCCGTTCGGGATCGGTGCTTCCAGGCTGCGTCGGACTACCTCGACACATCCGAGCGCTATGGCAACGATCAGGTACTCCACCAGAACCCGAACGGTGCTCGGGCGGCGTTCGAAAAGTCGGTAGCCGAACTCGTCGAGGCGGCGAAGGGCGTCGACGCCTTCTACAACGGGCATCGTGCGCACCTCGAGCAGGCGACGGTCACGATGTCCGCCATTCCCGTCCTCGGCCAACAGGCCCGAACCCTGGCAAACGCCGTCCGGGAAAAACTGGCTGCCACCGATCAGCGCTATCGCGAGTACCCGTCGGTGGTGACGGCCTCCGAACACCTCGACGACGCGGTTGCAGCGCTCGACAACGCGCGCTCATCCGGTCGCGCCGACGCAGTCCGCACGCGGGCCGAGAGTGTCCGCGAAGCGGTATCGGCGCTCGAGGAAGCATTGGCAGAAGCCCCGTCGACCCAGCACCGTGCCGAGATGACGATCTCCTCGGTCTCGACCAGGTTGTCGGCAGTGCGCACTCGAGTGGACCGCCTCGACCCGGCGTACTCCGCACTGCTGCGCGAGTTCAACGCCGCGAGTTCCGCTGACCTCGTCGACAACAGCAGTCGCAGTCGAGCGCATATCGATCAGGCCGACATCGATCTCAAGGAAGCGAAGCAGTCGCTGGCTGCGGGAAACCCCGAACATGCACTGGCTTTGATGGCCGAAGCCCGCGTACACCTCGCCGACGCCGAAGCGTGTGCCGACGCCGTGACGGACCGTCTCGCTACTCTGCGTGCAGTTCGGGCAGATCCGAGCCAGAAGGAACGTGAGGTTCGTTTCCGGCTGAAAGACGCCCAGATGTTCGCTGTTAACCAAGGGTTGGTGGCGGAGTGGGGCTCCGTACTCGATGCTCAACTAGCAAGGATCGAGCGAGCGAGTGCGTCACTGTCGGGAACTCATCCGGACTACTGGTCGTATGTATTACAGCTGGACTCGGTATCGACGTTCATCACCGAAGTTGTCGAGAAGATGCGGGCGCGAGCCGGCAAAAACTGAATGGTCGGGCCGATCGGGGGATCGGAGTTGCTCGACGCGTTGTCACAGGGGGTCGTTTCATGGACTTGATTGCGGTTACAGAGAGAAGAGAAATGCAGCACTTTCAACATCTCGAGGACGACGTGCGGGAGCAACTGTTCCTGCATGCGCCTCGGTCGTTCGCGGATTCCGACGAGAGGGATCTGCTCGCGATTGCTCTGGGTGCAACTCTCTACGTTCCTGCCACTCGAGCCGGGTTGGCCGACATCGTGGTCAAGCGTGCGTCCGAGGGCGTCAGCTCGATGGTGCTCGATCTCGAGGACGCCGTCGCTGATCACGAGGTCGAATCGGCGCGAGCGAACGCGGTTGACGCTCTCGACAAGATCGCGTCCACCGACGCCGTCGGCATGCTGCTGTTCGTGCGGGTTCGTGAAGTCGCGGACATCCACAAGGTCGCCGCGTCGTTGACCGAGGGGCGCGCCGCGCTCACCGGGTTCGTCATCCCGAAGTTCGGCAGCGAGTCCGGCCCCGTGTTTCTCGACGCCGTCGCGGACGCATCCGAGTTGCTGGGTAAGCATCTCTACGCGATGCCGGTACTCGAATCACCCGCGCTGGTTCACCGCGATACACGTGATCTCGAATTGCGCACCATCAGTGGGATTCTCGCGCAACACCGCGAGCGCATCCTTGCCGTCCGCATCGGCGCCACCGACATGTGCAGCACCTTCGGTATCCGCCGCGACCGCGATCTGACCATCTACGACGTGCGCGTGGTGGTCGACGTCATCGCCGACATCGTCAACTACCTCGGGCGTGCCGACGGTTCGGGTTTTGTCATCACCGGGCCGGTGTGGGAGTACTTCGCCGATCACGAACGCATGTTCCGGCCGATGCTGCGCGCCACCCCGTTCGAGGAACATGACGCCGTCCGGTTCCGTCAGCATCTCGTCAGCCGCGACCTCGACGGCCTGCTCCGTGAGATCGCGCTGGACCGAGCCAATGGAATCCAGGGCAAGACGGTCATCCACCCGTCGCACGTCGCGGCGGTCAATGCACTGTCCGCGGTCACGCACGAGGAGTACCACGATGCCCTCGACATTCTCGGTGCCGATGCCGGGGGAGTGCAGGCCTCCGGCTACCGGAACAAGATGAACGAGATGAAGCCGCATCGCAATTGGGCCCATCAGACTGCGCTCCGCGCTCACGTGTTCGGTGTGACCAACAAGGGGATCACGTTTGTCGAGTTGCTGACGGCGTTGGTCGATCGATGACAGAGGTTGTCCAGTCCCGGGACGTTCCCTGGGCTACAGCAGAATTCGGCTTGGACCTCGTTCACGGTGATTCGTCACTCGGGCATTCGGTGCCCGATCTGGTGATCCCGGGACTTCGGCGGAATCCGCGTCGCGCTCATCTGCTGGTGTCCACCGTGCTGGGAAAGCACGTGCCCACCGAGCCGTCCGTGGTCATCGGCGCTGCCGACGACCTCGGCGATCTGGTGCGGACAACCCTCGGTGAGGGTGTCGACGTCGTCGTGCTCGGGTTTGCCGAAACCGCAACAGGTTTGGGCCACTGCGTCGCAGCTCGCCTGCACGCTCACTGCTACCTGCACTCCACGCGCCGAGACGTACCAGGTGCCGCGACGCTCGCCGGATTCGAGGAGGGGCACTCGCACGCCACGAGCCATCTGATGCAGCCGACGTCCGCCGAACTGTTCGAGAACGACCTGCCACTGGTCCTCGTCGACGACGAGATCTCCACCGGCGCCACCGCGATCGATGCCATCCGGGCACTGCACGGGCAATGCCCGCGCAGCCGCTATGTCGTGGCCTCGCTGGTGGACATGAGAACCGAGGAACACCGAGCCGCCAGCGAAGCCGCGGCCACGGAACTGGGTGTACGAATCGACTACGTCTCTCTCGCTTCGGGTTCGACGGTCCTGCCCGACGGCCTGACCGAGCGCGTCACGGCGCTGGATGCTCCGGATCTCAATCCGATCGGTGATCGCCGCGGCACGCTGTCTCGGATGGATCTGCCGTGGCCCGCGCAGGTCCCCGACGGAGGCCGGCACGGTTTTCTCGATGGCGACACCGCGGCATTCGAGTCAGCCGTCGAGGCAGCGGTGTCCATTCTCGGATCGTCGATCGACGCGTCGCGTGCTGTGATCGTGATCGGTCACGAGGAGTTGATGTACCTGCCACTGCGCATCGCCGCGGGCTTGGAAAGCTCTGGGCGAGCGGTTCGGTACCAGACCACGACGCGTTCACCCGCCTACGTCGTCGACGTGCCGGGATACCCGCTGCGTCGCGGGTTCACCTTTCCGGCACCGGAACTGGGCGAGAACGAACCCCGATACGTCTACAACGCGCAGTGGCCTGACGCGGCGGTCGACGCCCTTGCCTTGCTCGTCGTGGACGAGCCCGCCGATACCGATCGGTTGACGGCGATGGACGGGGTGATCGAGGTGTTACGGAACTCCGGCACCGACGTCCTGGTCGCCACCGTTCGCGGGGCCGATCCGTCGGCGCTGCGAGAATCCAGAGCAGGAGGCTCGTCATGAACGAACCATTGGTCGGGCCCGAATTCGGTTCGTACGCGCCGGGCGAAGTGAAGTGGCTGCTCAAGGATCTTTCGCACGTGGATCTCGAAGCGGATGTATCCGTGCGCGAGAAGCGTATTCAATCGGGTGAGGCGCACTATGCCGAGTCTCTTCCCATCGAGTACCAACCCGATCAGGCATACCGGGATCTGTTCGAGACGGTGCTCGCCGAGAGTGCTCCACGGTTGGCGCGCGCTGCCGGAACCGTGATGGACCTGGTGCTGGCCGAGCGGGGGAGTGACATCACGCTGGTCTCACTCGCCCGGGCCGGAACACCGATCGGGATTCTGATGCGGCGCTGGGCCCAGCAGACCCGCGGGCTGACGTTGCCGCACTACGCGGTGTCCATCGTCCGCGGCAAGGGCATCGATTCCGTCGCACTCGATTATCTTGCGCACCATCACGACTCGGAGAACGTCGTCTTCGTCGACGGCTGGACAGGGAAGGGCGCCATCGCCCGCGAACTCGACGCAGCGTTGACGGAGTACCACGAGGCAGGCGGAGCGAAGTTCGACTCCGATCTGGCTGTTCTCGCCGACCCCGGCCACTGCGTGCGAACCTACGGAACCCGCGACGACTTCCTGATCGCGTCGGCGTGCCTCAATTCGACGGTGTCCGGCTTGGTCTCACGAACAGTCCTCAATGACACCCTCATCGGGCCCGGCGATTTCCACGGCGCCAAGTTCTACGCCGACCTCGCCGACGTCGACGTCTCCAATCGGTTGCTCGACGTGGTCTCGGCCGAGTTCGACTCCGTTCGCGGCGACGCAGCGGATTCTCTTGCCGCAGTGCTCGATTCCGATCGGACGCCGACCTGGGCCGGCTGGGAGTCGGTGGAGAAGGTGCAAGCCGAGTACGGGATCTCGACGGTCAACTTCGTCAAACCAGGTGTCGGAGAAACAACCAGGGTGTTGCTGCGCCGGCTCCCCTGGAAGGTTCTGGTGCGTGAACTCGACGCCCCGGAGCATGCACACATCCGGTTGTTGGCGCAGGCCCGCGGGGTTCCGGTCGAGGTGGTACCCGACCTCGCCTACTCGTGTGTCGGGCTGATCAAGGACATCACGTGAGCCGTGCGGACACCGCTGCGTCCCAGGTCCTGATCGCCACGGATCTGGACCGCACGATGATCTATTCGCAGGCCGCGATCGGCGGCGATCCCAGTGGCTCCGACCTGGATTCGGCGCCGAGCCCGTTGTGCGTCGAGTACTACAACGGCGGTCCGCTCTCACACATGAGCGTCGAATCGATCGAACTGCTGACCGCGCTGAGCTCGCGGGTTCCGGTGATTCCGACAACCACCAGGACCATCGCACAGTTCCAGCGGATCGATCTTCCCGGCGGACCGTGGAAGTACGCCATTACGAGCAACGGCGGAAACATCCTGGTGGACGGCGAAGCCGATCGCGAGTGGCGAAACGAGATCGACCGTTCGACCAGCAAGTCCGGCGCCGAGTTGCCGCAGGTTCAGGCGGAACTGGAATCGCGGATCGACTCGAGCTGGGTCAGCTCCATTCGTGTTGCCGACGACCTGTTTCCGTACCTGGTCGTCGATCTGGCCGTGATGCCGAGTGAATTCGAAACCGAATGGAATCACTGGTGCGTGACGCGGGGCTGGAACGTTTCGCGTCAAGGCCGGAAGATCTACACGATGCCCGACGCCGTGTCGAAGTCACGTGCACTGGCAGAGGTGCGCCGCAGACTGGTCGAGTCGGGTGATCTGGATCAATCCGCAGTCGTGATCTCGGCAGGTGACGGCGCATTGGATGCGGACATGCTCGAATACTCCGATTTCGCGATCCGGCCGAGGCACGGTGAGCTGGAAGAACTGAATTGGCAACGGCCGACCGTTACTGTGACAGAAAGGTCCGGTATCGCAGCGAGCGCGGAGATATTGCGGTGGTTCTCTTCCGCGCTCGGGTAATACACGCTCTCTATGAAGGGGATTTAGTTGTCTGTATCGCTTGCCAAAGGGCAGAACGGCCCGCTGGACGTCTCGGATGTAGTTGTGTCGGTTCAGCTGGCTGCAGCCGCTGACCTGTCTGCGCTCCTCGTGACGAGCAACGGAAAAGTTCGTTCCGACGCCGACTTCGTCTTCTTCAACCAGCCGACCGGACCCGGCGTGCAATTGGTGCCCAACCCGGGTGGCATTGCCTCACTCCGAGTCTCGCTCGCCGGCGTCCCTGCCGATATCGAGCAGGTTCGCGCCGTGATCACGCTCGACGACGCTTCGTCGAACTTCGGGCGCAGCGCTGCACCCACCGCTCGGGTCTCCGACGCGGCCGGGAACGTGTTGTACGAGTACGTGATCGACGGTCTCACCACCGAGTCCATCGTCATCGCGCTCGAGGTGTACCGACGCCAGGGTGCGTGGAAGGTGCGCGCCGTCGGCCAGGGGTACGCGGGTGGATTTGCCGCGCTGGTCACCGATCACGGTGTGTCCGTCGACGATGCACCCGCGCCGCCGCCGCCCACTCCGGTCGCGGCTCCGGCTCCGATCACGCCGCCCTCGTCCGTCGCTCCTACTCCGCCGGCGTACAACCAGCCGCCGCAGCAGCAGCCTTCGTACAACGCGCCGCCGGTTCCGCCGGCCCCGCCCGCATACAACCAGCCGCCCGCCTACAACCAGGGACCGACGCCGCCGGCCTACCCGCCGGCGCAGCAGCCTGCGTACAACCAGCAGCCGACGTACAACCAGGCACCCCCGGCGCCTCCCGTGCAGAACCAGCCGCCGGCGCAGCAGCCCGAGGTGAGCCTGGTCAAGGGACGCCCCGTCAGCCTGACCAAGGGCCAGAAGGTCACGCTCCGCAAGGAGGGCGGCGTCGCGCTCACCATGATCCAGATGGGTCTGGGTTGGGATCCGATCAAGAAGAGCGGTCTGTTCGGAAGCCGTACCGCCGACGTCGACCTCGACGCTTCGGCACTCCTGTACGCCGACGGCAACCTCGTCGACGTCTGCTACTACGGTCAGCTGACGTCCAAGGACGGCTCGGTCCGTCACATGGGTGACAACCTCACCGGCGACGGAGACGGCGACGACGAGGTCATGCTCGTCGATCTGCAGCGGGTCCCGGCTCACGTGACCACCGTGATCTTCACCGTGACCTCGTACCGCGGACACACGTTCGAGCAGGTCTCCAACGCTTTCTGCCGTCTCGTGGACAGCACCACCAACTCCGAGCTCGCTCGATACACGCTCCAGGGCGGCATGGCTTTCACCGGAATGGTGATGGCAAAGGTGTACCGCGCGAACGGCGAATGGAAGCTGCAGGCCATCGGTGAAGGTATCCAGGCCAAGCACGCAGGAGAAGCTGCGCCGCAGCTGGGACGTTTCCTCACTGCTTGAGTCGAGACTGCATAGTCGAGATGAATCCGGTTCGGCGGTAGGTGGTTTCGATCGCCGTCCGCCGAACCGGACATCGTTGTCCCCTCCGTGCGTTAACCTCATGCGGCATGTCGAGCCGTCAGTCGAGCGGCCGTGCGCGAGAGGACTTGGCACAGTAGATGATCACTCGAGGGAAACTTCTCGGTCGGGCGGCGGCCGTCGCAGGCGTTGTGCTGGCGCTCGTGAGCACCGGAATCGCGCAGGCTTCGGTACCCCAGTCGGCACCGCCGGCAGGTTTTTCCGAGACCGGGATCAAGTACGTCGCCCTCGGTGACTCCCGCGCCTCCGGTCCAAGGCTGGAACCGATGTACCCCGACGCCTGCTCGCGTTCGTACGAGAACTTCGCGGGCAAAATCTCGCGGGCGCTCGACGTGGCCGAGTTCGCTGATGTCTCTTGCAGCGCGGCACGCGCCGAGAACATCATCGACACCCCACAGCTGATTCCGAACTACTGGCCCGTCCAGCTCGATGCCGTTCACCCGGACACCGACCTGATTACCATCTCGATCGGCGGCAACGACTCCAACAGCATCTTCCTCGGCCCCCTGTGCGTCGCTCCGGGACCAGGAACCGATCGTGGATGCCGGTACGACCCGCTCGCGAATTCCGTCGCCCAGTCCGGAATCGACCGGGCTGCCGGAGAATTGGATCGCATCCTGACCGCGGTCACGCAGCGCGCGCCTAACGCTCGCATCTACCTGATCGGAGAGGGCGGCATGATCTCCACTCGCGGATGCTGGCCGAACATCCCGTTCTCAGACGCCGACGCATCCTGGTTCATGGACTACTTCGCTCGCTACAACACGAAGTTCGACGAGGTCGCCCACGCCCACGGTGTCCGTACCGTCGACATTGCGGCGGCGAGCATCGCCGGCGGGCACGATGCGTGCGCGAGTGCAGATCAGCGTTGGTTCGAAGGCCTGTTCTCGGAGTCGACGGCGCAGCGCTTGCACTTCACGGACGCCGGGATGACCGCGGTGGCCGATCTAGTGGTGGCGGACCTGCAAGGCTGACCGAGAGAGCCCGGTCATGGCATAGTTCGCTGCTGTGGGTATGACTTTTGTTCCCGGACAGAACGCGCCGCTGCAGGCGCCCGTGGTGACGTTTCGAGCCGAGAGCCAGACGCCGTTCGACGTGTCGGCGCTGGTAGCGGACGCGAACCTGCGGGCATTGACGTCCGAGGACTTCGTGTTCTACAACCAACCATCCACCGCTGGAGTGCAACTCGACCAGAGCGGCATCCGGGTGGAACTCGATCGACTTCACCCCGATGCCGCAGCAGTGTTGTGCATCGTCAGCGTGGATCCGGCAGCGACGGCCGCGGGAGCCTTTCGCACGGCCGGGCTCTCCGCCACCCTGAGCGATCAATCCGGTTCGGTCCTGGCCGAATTCGCGATCCCCACCGCAGGCACCGAGACAGCGGTCATCTGCTGGGAGCTGTACCGAAAGTCCGGTGCCTGGAAGATTCGGGCCGTAGGGCAGGGTTATGCGGGTGGTCTGGCGGAACTGATCTCGGTGCACGGCGTCGAGGTCGACGACGAGCCGGCACAACCAGCCCCGACAGCCGCGCCCGCGTGGGACTCCGCGGTGGAGCCGTTGGAGGTGGGCCGCGGCCTCGAGCGTGCGTGGATGATCTTCGAGGACGCCTCCCGATCTGCCGCTTCCTTCGTCTCCAGCAGTGAGTACGCGCTTGCCCGTTTGGACGAGGATCTGACCGCAGCCGTCGCAGATCCGTCGTTGCGGAACTCGGCAGCGGGAGTGGCGGCGCGCGATGCCGCACAGAAGCGTCACGACGACCTCGTCTCACTCGCGCGGGACAATCACGCCCGCGACAGCGCTCAGCTTGCGCACGAACTCGGTGTGATCGACGGCGTGCTCCCACGGTCGATGGCGTCGTGGAAGTCGGTGTCGTGGGCGGGAACAACTGATCCGGCCCAGATCACGGCCGTCAGCGACGGTATGCGTCTTGGCGAGCTGTCGGCTCCGGACCGCGGCACGCTCACCGTTCCCTACTGCGTCCCGCTCCCACTGCGTCGGCCCATCTGGGTGGACAGCACGTCGAGCAAAGCAGCGCTCGGACTGATCAGCGCCGTCACCGTGCGCGTCATGGCCGCCGGCCCGATGCCGCTACTCGACGTCGTCGACCTGACCGGCTCGCTGACGCCACTGACCGACAGACTGGCACCGATGCTCGCGGGCCCGGTCATCACCGCTCACACCGAGATCTCGGCGCGCTTGCGGGCACTGGCCGAGGCCGTCGACATGGGCGAGCTCGCGCGAATGAGCGGTGTCGCAGATGGCCCGAGTTCCCTGCGCCTGTTGATCCTCAGCGATTTCCCGCACGGATACTCCGCCGAAGACGCACAGACCATCATGTTCCTCGCCGAACGCGGGCCGGCAATCGGTTTGTCCA
Organism: Rhodococcus sp. DN22; assembly: GCF_036669995.1. Lineage (NCBI taxonomy): Bacteria > Bacillati > Actinomycetota > Actinomycetes > Mycobacteriales > Nocardiaceae > Rhodococcus > Rhodococcus sp. DN22. The sequence continues at coordinate 716,742 of NZ_CP133326.1, forward strand.
TACTGATTGTCGGAGAGGACGAGTCGAACTTCGCGGAAGAATCCGTCGCCGCACTGTCCGAGGGGTGCCAACATCTTTCGGCAGCAGGGCAGACGGAGGTTCACGATCCGTGGACCCGCACGCAATGGCACTTCACCCCGGACGTGCTCGACCCGATCTCCGAGTCGCGAATTCTGGCAGTGTTCGACCGCACCTAGTGGCCGATGGCGGATTGCCGAGCGCACAGGCAGAGTGGTGGTACGACCACGCGCGGTGTGTGGCGGCAATACTCGAGGAGACTCATGGCATTCTGGGATCAGTTGAAGGCTAAGGCTCAGGAGATGAACGGCCAGCTCAAGACAAAGACCAGCCAGTTCCAGAACAAGGAATTCAAGAACGCGAGCATGGCAATGTGCGCGTTGATCGCCGCCGCAGACGGTTCGATCGATCCGTCGGAGCGTCAGAAGACCGCCGCGCTGATCATGAGCAACGAGTCGCTCGCGGTCTTCCCGCCGGACGAGCTTCGTGAGCAGTTCGACTGGTACTGCAGCAAGCTGTCCTCGGACTACGAGTTCGGCAAGGTCGAGGCAACCGCGACCATCGCCAAGCTCAAGTCGAAGCAGGATCAGGCCCGCGCAGTCATCCAGATCGGCATCATCATCGGCGGCGCGGACGGCAACTTCGACGAGCACGAGCGCGGCGTCGTACGCGACATGTGTTTTGCAGTCGGAATCTCTCCGGCCGAGTTCGATCTCTGATCGATTCAGAGCATGAAAGCGGGTGCGGCGCGAAAGCGCCGCACCCGCTTTTCTTTTCAGTACTCGGGATAACCGTCCTCGGGTCCCAGCATGCGCTCGATCCTCGTCCGCGTGATCTTGGCGAGCTCGTCGACGCAGACCTTGCGCTCGACGGACCGCTCGTTGGACATGCGCTGGCCGATGTTCTCGAGCAGGTCGTCGGCGTCGTGGCCGTGCGAACACCACAGATACCGGAAGCCGAAGTTCCGCTCGTACTCCTCGCCGGCGCGATAGATGGTTGCCATGACGGCGTCGTCCGGAACCCAGATCGAGCATTGCTCGAGGTGGGACGGCACGCTGTTCCTACGGACGCCGACCGGTGGATGGCATTGCAGGGCGCGTTCGACGTCGACGTCCGAGAGGTTGAGAATCGCGTCCTCGGCGCGTGAGAGGATCTCCGCGTGATCGGCGAACGGACGTCCGTCGCTGACCCACCCGGCCCAGGTCAGCGAGCAGCAGCACTCGAACAGTGCGTGAACTGCCTTCTGCCGCGGTAGTTCGTTGAAGCGCCCCAACCCGATCGATTGATGTAGCAGCATGTGACCTCCCGGCCCGTTGTGCCTTCAGGCGCGCTCGACATGCCGCGCGGTAACCAGATGCGCGACCACTTCGATAGTCCGCCGCTTCACCTGGGAAAGGAAGGTTTGCTCACCGAGTTTTCAGGTTCTTAACGCGGCGTAACGAGCTGACCCACACAACGCAGGAACCCACGAGCGACAACCGGCGAGGCTCCAGATCGGGAATCTCTAGAAGGACAAACCCGATCATGACTGACGCTATTCGCCGGCCGGCCTATATCCAGCCAAGGCGCTCGCTCTCGCGATCGCCACCGGCGCCTTCGGACCTTCTTTCGCCGTGCAACGAGACCTCACACTGCAAGCACGGATCATCGAAAACCTCGTCGGGATCTTCCCTGCGAACGTCGACAGCGCAACCATCGCCATCACCAGCAAGCTCAAAACGAACACCAAGGTCGTTAATAGGGCGCTCGCTGCGAAAAAGTGCGCAGAGACCAGTTCCGCGGTCGACGTTGAGTAGTTGTACGGATTCGCGGGTGTCGCTGCGCGTGCAGGCTCAGGATGTGACCATCTGGCGGAAGATCGGCGTGTTGTTCCTTGCATTGGTCTGGACGCTCGTGGCGGCGGCCTTGGTGTTGTTCGGTCTGTGGGATTCAATCGACACGAGCTGTGACGGACCTGCGGAACGCGACATGGCCGGTGGCGGATGGCTGGTGATCGCGACGTTGTCCGTATGGTCTGGGGCATTCGTCGTCTGCGCGCTTCGTCTCCGCACCGTGACTGCGGCCGTGCTCGCGACACTGTCGGTCGTATCGTCGACACTGGTCGTGGTCAACATGCTCGCCACTGCCTCGGGCCTTTGTTGGTGAATGTCTATTCGCCTTCCTGGTCGTTCACGCGTTCGGATTTTTCGATGACCGTGTGCATCGAAAAAATGCTTATACCCAACGTGATCACCCTCTCGAACTTCCCGAAAAGAACCGCGTTAAGAAATTCAGAAGTGTTGCAGGAAAACAATTTTGGTCCCGGGTTGCATAGGTGATCAAGTGCCCCACAGATTCGTTACCCCAGTTCCGCCCGTTCTGGACAGGCTTTCGGGTTCCGCTCATTAGCCACCGTGGTCTTGGACATACTGAGGTCATGACGAGCCGAGGAGTGGTACGTAGTTGGGACGTGGGGGGTATGCAGGGCGTGATCGACTCCGCAGACACTCCGGGCGGTAGCTGGACCTCATGGACATCTGTAGTGGTCCACGGGTTCCCGGGTTTGGTCGAAGGTCAGGAAGTCGAGTTCGAGTGGAATCAACTCGACGAGCCGGCAGTCGGTTACGACTTTCACACCGTGCAGGCGTGGCCAGTCGGCGAGGACCACACGCCGCCGGGACCGCCCGGTTTCAGGGCTTGGGATATCGACCCCGACGGCACCGTTCACGAGGTCACCGATCTAGACATCACCGACCTCGACGATACGATCGCGCCCCCGATCGGCACCCCAGCGATCGGTGTCGTCACCACGTGGAATGGTGAGGAAGGCTGGGGAGTCATCGACTCCGCGGACACTCCGGGCGGTTGTTGGACCTTCTGCAGCGCCCTACACCCCGACGAAGTCATCAACGCTCGGCCGGGCGACAGTTTCAGCATCGGCGGAGGGATCAGCGCTCTCGTCGTCGGAGAGCAGGTCGACTTCGAATGGGAGCCGGTCATCGACCAGGACGGATACAAATTTCGTGCGATCAAGGTCAGGCCGCGGCGGGATATCCCCCCGTGGCGCGTCGAACGAATCGGTAGGTAGCTCGACATCGACGGCACGTCGACGACCACCTGCCCGGCCTCGAACGCCGCGAAGCGCTCGCCAACCGCAGCCTCGAGCACCCTCGCATCAAAGTCCCACCTCACTGGCTCAACGTCGACGGACCGATCATGCTTGAGGTAGCCCTTGGGCATGCCTCTTCGTGCGCATTCGAGCCCGAAGACAACCATCAATCGTGCACCGTGCCACATCATTGCCCTCACCACGCATTTCCAGCTACACCTTGTGCGGCGCCGTAGACCGAATAGTTCTCGGTATGCACGGCTGACCTCGGCTGTAAGTTCTTCGTCGTGCACGGTCCGCTGGCCCCTCGACTGCAGGAGCGGCACCCGAAGATGGTCGAACCAGTACGCCGGCGCCGCCGGTTCGCGCAGAATGGAAGTCGGCGCAGACACCGACGAACCACGGGAGCGATGCGATGATCCGACGACGGCTCGGCCAAGCATTGATGGTGATCGCGCTCGCCTCCGCGGCCGTCTCGACCACGCCCGTCCACGCGCAGGAACCGTCGCCAATCACGACGCCGGGCGCAGTGACCGCGGCAACTTCCCTGCCGCACTCCTTCTGGATTCCCGGCGCCGCCAACGCATCAAAGCTCACGTACTGGTCCACAGGACCGCTGAACCAGCCCGCGTTGAGTACGGGCGCGCTCTTCCTGCCCCCCGGCGATCCACCCGAAGGTGGCTGGCCGGTCATCTCGTGGGCTCACGGCACTGTAGGTATTTCCGACCAGTGCGCTCCCACCGTGACCGGGACCGTCGGCAGTCCGTACCTCACGAACTGGCTCTCGCAGGGCTACGCGATCGTCGCGACCGACTACGTGGGGCTCGGCACGCCGGGAATCCACGCGTACCTGGACGGACCGTCGGCGGCGCACAGCGTGATCGACATGGTGCGTGCCGCGCGTGCGGTCGAACCGTCGCTCTCACCGCGGTGGTTGGCACTCGGACAGTCTCAGGGCGGGCAGGCCGCTATGGTCACGGCAGCGATCGCCACACGGTACGCACCCGAATTGGACTACCGGGGCGCGGTCGCGACCGGGGCGCCGTCCAATCTGGAGAACCTTGCACCACTCGTGGGGCCGGACTTTCCCCGCTTGCCACTGACCGGCAGCACCGTGTTCGTCTCGTACCTCTTGGCCGGACTCCGGGCGGCGCGACCCGATCTCGACATCGATCGCTACCTGACACCACGCGGCACGGATGCCCTGACCCGAGCCGAAACCGACTGCTACCAGGACATGGCATCGGGCCTCGGCGACGTCACGATCGGCGATCTGGTGAACCGGCCCCTCGACGATCCCGCGGTGCTGGCTGCTGCTCGCGGCATGCTGGAGATCCCGACGACCGGGTACGACCGGCCAGTGTTCCTCGGGCAGGGGCTGACGGACGAGATGGTGCCGGCACCGCTGGCTTTGAAACTCGCGGCCGAACTCGCCGCCAACCGCCAGCCAGTTACATTCCGCACATATCCGACCGGTCATATCGAGACGATGCGGGCAGCGCTCCCCGAAAGCCTCTCCTTCGTCCGGAACCTCGTCCAACCGTAGGGTGAATTCACGCGTTTGTCGCATGGCTGGCAGGGGTCCGCTTGCGGCTCGCGATCTCGTCGGAGAGCTGCTGCACGTGGGCGGGGTCCGCGTCCCTGGCAAGGGCGACGTAGTGGTCCATGACGGCCGGCCGGTAGCGCACGGGCAACGTCTGTCCCGGGGCGAGTCGTGTCAGTTCGGTGATCGTGAGGTCTTCGTCTGCGATACCGCGGAACGAGATGCCGTCGGAGGTCTCCACGTCGAACATCAGGACCGCGCGTGGATTGCTGTTGACCTCCCGCCAGTCGACGAGAACGCCAAGCGCAAGCGCCCCCGTACGTAGTTCCGCACTGCGCTTGCGTGCATCACTGCTCATGAGCGGGTTCGGGGCGACGCCAGGAAAGTCGGGCCCGACGCCGAGCGATTCCCGACTCAGGTCAGGCCGGAGCGTTGACATCACATCGTCGAGCGTCATCTTCGAATCGTGACGCTTCTTCTTCCAACCGAACATCCTGCCCCCTCACCTCGGTGCCGGAATCTCGGCCTGGCGCTTCGCTCTGACCGCGATTGTATGTCGCGGTCATTCCCGATCTCCGTCACATCGTCCCGTCGCGATGGGGTCGCCGTCTGCGGTCGTGGACGGGCTCGGTCAGGGCACCTGTCTGTCGGACGAGTCATAGACCAGGAACCGTTGTCAGTTGGATCATCTACTGTATTCGCCTGCTCGGCGGTCCGGCCACCTGCGGTGTCCACGCGAAGAGAAATTCGCTGCGCTCCGCGATGACCTTTCCGCAGCACTGGCAGGCCATGATCGAGCACCACGAGACCACGCCCGAACAGACCTACACGTGGGCAAATTGGATAAAAACTAAGGCGCCACAACAAAACCCGACGCCAGTCGAGATTCGGCCGACTCCCAAGCTGGGCGCTCCGGAGCGAAAACTAGCCGACCTCGACACCACCAAGTTTCACATCCACTGGCGCCCCGATGCCGATCACCAAGACGGTTTCCGGCGGATTGAGCCGCTACTGTGCAAAGAGTCGGAAACGGTCGTCGCGAATGGCCGCTGCCACTTGTTGGGCACTCTGTTCTTCCTCGTCGCCCGACGTGTCCAGTACATGATCATCGAGCTCGCCGAGGTCGGAGAACTGATCCCACATCGAGAGGATTGGCCCCTCGTCGATCAAGGCGCTTGGCGCGGTTCGGGCTTGGGCTCGCTTCAGCGTGATGTCGCGCTGCGGCCGGAGCACGATGTAGTGGACCGCCAAGTTCGGGTGCTGTGTCGCGTGTGTTCGGAAGTGGGGGAGCATCCACGGCCCGATGATTCCGTCGATCACCGTGGTGAAGTCGCCGCGAGCATAGGTATAGGCGGCGCCGGCGATCACATCCATGACAGTCTGGTTCTGCGCATCGGACGTGGGCTCGTACGGAGGTATCGCGCCCGAAACGATGCAGTGCCAGAAGTCGTCTGTGTGCAGATGAACGCCTTTGCTGTAACCGCGGGCAAGTTTCGCGGCGAGGGTCGACTTCCCTGCCCCTGGTGGGCCGGTCAGAATGATCACTTGTGCGCTCACGCACCACAACCTATCCCTATCTCGACGGCTGAAGCACCCGATTTTCCCGGCCTAGGTCCAGTATTCTCGCCGAACGACGCGGCGATGTCGTGCGAAGCGTCGCCGCCGTCGTGCTCGCGGTTTGGCCGCGAACATTTCGGTCCCGAAATCGCACTCCGAGTTGGCCCGCGCTGGCAATTCGCCGCCATGCACCCGGATCGTGCGTTCTCGTGCGGGTAGTGGAAGCAGGGCTGGGCGGAGGGTTTCGCGGTTGTCGACGCCGTCGATGGCGGCGTCGAAGTCCCCTACGGCATCTCTGATGGAAATACGTCCAACCCTGGGTCAGCACCGCCGGAAAGTCGAGTATGGTCCGGTCATGGGCCGACTCACAGAACTACTCAAGTCCGTAAAATCACTCGGATCGCGCAAAGACACCGCCGCCAAGCAGGAAAAACGCGCACTTGATCGGTGGGAAAACGAAGGCGGCCCTGTCGCAGAGGATCCACGACAACGCTGACCCCGGACGAGTGCCAGCGCGCCTGGACCGATCAACCCAGCCAGAATGGGCCGCAACGACCTGATCGGCTCCTCAAAGCCGCACCCACACTGACTCCGGTCGGTGGATCGGCGCCGGCAGCGCAGACCCCGCCGCACACAGAAATACAACAGACGTTTTCGACGGCTGAGGTCGGTCGCACTACGTCGTGGGCAGTGACGAATCCCCGTGGTGACCGGTGGCTATGACGACCACCTGAACAACAGCGTCTTCAGGCATCTCGGGGTAGTAGTTGACCCGGAGTTGTCTTGCGAAATTCGTCATGTCGGTGCCGGGTGGCTGGCGGGCTGCTAGCGGCGACAGATGAGCGAGATCGTACGTTTCTACAGCAGTGACCTGTCCTGTAAGGGGGCGGGCGGTCGGGTGATTGTCGAAGATGAAAATTGCCGGCCCTTCGTGTATGTCTTCGCGCCAGCGGACGGTGGAAACTTTCGCGCCAGAAACCACTGCCGTGTAATGCTTCTGATGAAAGTGCACGGTTTGAGCAGGCGCGCCGGTCGTCATGTTCGCATTGTCCACTAAGTGTCTGCTCCGGACCATAGATCGAACGAAGAATCGCGTTCAACCACTCCCCGCCCCGGTAAGCCCGTCCTGCTCCCAACTGCTTGTCACTGATATTCGCCGACTTCTGAGGCTGCAGATGTTCACCGGATGCGTTCTCGCAGGATGCTCGAACCTCATGGCCGAGGTCGGATGTGCCCCGAAGCAATAAACAAAGCTGGCTGTGCGAGCAACGGCGCACCTCTACCCGCGTGAGCGGTCGGTGGGAGTGCCGCGTCAACCGACGTGGACGTGTGGCCGTCGGGACTGGTCGGGTTCGGCTCGGCGGAGAACCTCACGGGTCACGGGAGCGGTTTCGCCCTCACCGATGAACAGGAAGCGGAGCAGGTACATGATCGGGTTTCCCTCGGTCCACTCGAAGTAGACGTCGGGAATCACGCCGGTGATGTCTCTCGTCCGCAGGAGAACCGCCGCAATGGTGTTGGGGACGGCAGGGCTGTCGACCCAGAGGATCCGGTGCTCACCGCGCTGTCGTCCGTGGACGAGGAGATCGGTGCTGAATTCGGAGGAGTCCGTGACATTTACTTCGATGAAGATGATCGACTCCGCCTCCGGGATGTTGCTTTCGGCGCGCTGCTGCGATTCCTTCTGCCGATACTCGTCCTCGTCGAGACGATCGACGTCGTGCGCCACCATCGCGAGGTAACCCTTCTCGGCTGCCTCGGCGATGAATTGCAGTGCAGTCTCGTCGAATTCGACGGAGGTTGCCCGTAGTTCGAAGGCTCGCGAGATCCGGGAAAGGAAGGACACCACCATGATCGCGGCGATGAAGAACGACGCCACTTTCACACCGTCTGGACGTTCGAAGATGTTCGCGATCGTCGTGTAGACGAACAAAACTGCGACAAAACTGAAACCTACGAACAGTTTTCGCTGACCGTGCTTGCGAGCGGACAGGGCAACGGCGACGGTCGCCGACGAGATGAGCACGAGGACACCGGTTGCGTACGCGGAACTCTGAGCGTCGACACCGGCGTCGAAGTAGATCGTGACAGTGATGGCGATGACGCTGAACACGAGGACCAGCGGACGCACGGCGCGGGCCCACGACGGCGCCATGCCGTAGCGGGGGAGATACCTCGGAACAAGATTGAGCAACCCTGCCATTGCCGATGCACCGGCAAACCAGAGGATCAGAATCGTGCTGAGATCGTAGGCAGTTCCGAAGATCTCACCCAGATAGTCGTGCGCGAGGAAGGCAAGCGCGCGACCGTTGGCAGCGCCTCCGGGTTGGAACTCGTTTTCTGGGATCAGGATGGTGGTGACCAGGCTCGACGTCAGCAGGAATCCGCTCATGATCAGCGCCGCAGTGGTGAGCAGGCGCCGTGCGCCTTTGATGCGGCCACGTGGATTCTGTTCCGTGTCGTGCGGATCGCCCTTGATCTGCGGCATGACCGCGACGCCGGTTTCGAAGCCGGACAGACCGAGAGCCAACTTCGGGAAGACGATCAGCGCGATCAGGATCATCATCGCCGGGTTTCCGTGCTCGGTGGTCATGGCGCGCGTCCAGTCGGTGACCAACGACGGCGCGGTCGCGATGTGCCACAAACCTACGGAGATGACCACCACGTTCAAGGCGAGGTAGACGGCGACCGATCCGACCGCGATACCGATCGCTTCGGTGAATCCGCGGAGGAATACCGCAGCGAGGAGCGCGAGCAGAACAAGGGTGACGGCGACGGTGTGTCCGGAGAGAAAGGTTGGAGCAAAAGGATTCTCGACGAGGTGCGCCGTGGCATCGGCAGCCGAGAGCGTCATAGTGATGAGGAAATCGGTGGCCGCGAAGCCGAGAAGCACGAGAACGAAGATCTTGCCGCGCCACTTGGGCAGCAACTTCTCGAGCATGGCGATCGAGCCCTCGCCGTGCGGACTCTCGCGAGCCACTCGCCGGTAGACCGGGAGCGCACCGAACAGCGTCAGCAGGATCAATACGACTGTCGCGATGGGAGCCAACGTGCCGGCCGCCAGTGCCGCGATACCGGGTTGGTAACCGAGAGTGGAGAAGTAATCGACACCCGTCAGGCACATCACCTTCCACCACGGGTGGCGCTTCTCCTTCTTCGGCGCCATCCGGTGTGGCCCCAGATGTCCGGCTGGTTCCTCGGTGATGTCCGCGAGCAGCCAGGCCTCGGTGCGTTGTTTCACAGACGGAGCCGTGTTGTCGGCCGGGACCTCGTTGTCGGCTGCGGTCACCACGGCGTCACGGCTTCAGATAGACATCGTTGAGCGTGACGGTCCGCAGGTTCCGGCTCCGGATTAGGTCCACCAGTTGCGGATACACGTGGGTCACGGGCAGATAGTTGAGGTGTCCGATCACGATGGCCCCCGGATTGAAGTACTGGTTCGCCATCTGCAGGATGTACTCCTCGGTGATCAACGAAGAATCCGACAGCGACCCGTACCAGAGGGTGGGTACGGTGTAGCCGACGCTCGCGGCCACGGAATCGACTGTCGCGTTGTGCCTTCCATACGGCGGCCGAAAGTACGGCGCCGCATCCACGCCGTAGGTGTTGCGCAGGAACGTGCCGTTCTTCGTCAGCTCGTCGGCGATCTGCTGCTTCGACACTGACGTCAGATCCGGGTGCGAGTAGGTGTGATTGCCGAGCTGAATTTGTCCGCTCTCGACTAGAGGTCTGAGAAGTCCGGCGTTTTCGGTCCACGAGTTGTATTGCCCGTTGACGAAGTACGTCAAACGGATGCCGGTGTCTTTTGCGAACTGTGTGTAGAGGCGCACGACTTCGGAGCTGGCTCCGTCGTCAACCGTCAGGGCCAACAGATCCGCGCCGCCGGGCAGGGCGGTCAACGATCCGCCGGCGGGCAGCGGCACCCGGGCAGACGGCGGTGGAGGCGGCAGCAAGGCAGGCGGGAGATTCGGAACAGCGGCGGGGTCTGCTGGCTCGTCGGCTGCGGCGACCGCCGTCCCGACGGAACGTGACGAACAAGCGGTTCCCATGGTCACTGCGGCGGTTCCGGTCAGAGTTGCTGCTGCGAGGGCACTGAGGAAGCGTCGGCGGTCCACAGGGCGGAGCCTAGAGCAGATTTGCCCAATTCGGACTTCATTCTCAGCGTTCTTTCAGCGAATGACCAGCTGTGTCCGGTATCGACAGGTTCTACTCAGGAACGGTCGATAGCGTGTCGGCCGTGGAACCGCGACCTCGACACTCGGCAACCAGGCACAGGCGTAGGCGTCAACCGCAGCGGTCGACGCTCTCGGTAGGGCGCAAGCTGGCGGCGGCATCCCTGTCGACGACGATTCTGGTGGGCGTCGGAATCGGGTGGTACGTGCAGTCGGATCTGACGTCGGGGCTGTACCGGTCGGATGCGCTCTCCGCCCTCGGCGACGACGCCGGCAGTTCACTCGACGGGGATACCAACATTTTGTTGATCGGTCTCGACAGTCGCAAGGCGATGGACGGCAGCGATCTGCCGGCAGAGTTCGTCACCGACAAGTTGCACGCAGGGGATAGCGATGTGGGTGGGTACAACACGAACACGCTTATCCTGCTCCATGTTCCGGGCGATGGTGGCAAGGCCAGTGCGGTGGCAATTCCACGCGACGATTACGTCGCGGTACCCGGCTATGGAATGGCCAAGATCAAGGAAGCCTACGGAATGGCGAAGGCTGATGCGGACGCCAAACTCGTAGCGGACGGTGTGACGGATCCTGCTGCACGAGAACAGCAAGCGCGTGAAGTCGGTCGGCGGTCGACACTGACCACCGTGCAGAATCTGCTCAAGGTTCCGATCGATCACTTTGCCGAAGTGAACCTGATGGGCTTCTATGACGTCGTCTCGGCTATCGGCCCTGTTCAGGTGTGCCTCAACAATCCGGTGCAGGATGACTTCTCGGGCGCCAACTTCCCGGCGGGGGTTCAGACTCTCGATGCGTCACAGGTACTTTCGTTTGTCCGTCAACGCCACGGCCTGGACAACGGGGACTTGGATCGCACCCACCGGCAGCAGGCTTTCATCAGCGCGGTGATCGCCAACTTGAAGGGCTCCGGCGTCATCGGAAACATTCCGAAGATGACGGCACTGGCCGACGTGGTGAAGAAGGACGTGGTGATCGATTCCGCCATGGATCCCGTCCGATTCGCTTCTCAGGCAAGCGCTCTCGCGGGTGGGAACATCGACTTCTACACCCTGCCCATCGAGGGATACGAGACCGTCGACGGCCAGGACGTCAACATGGTCGATCCGGCGCGTCTGCGTAGCGAAGTGTCGCGGATCTTCGCGGGAGGTGACTCGGCATCTGCACCTGCGATGGACACCGCGATCTCGACCGGGAACGAAGTTGTGGACATCCGCAACGGAACCGCGACGGACGGGTTGGGCGCCGCGTTGGCAGCGGCGATGAAAGCGTCGGGAGTCGAAGTCGGAGAGGTGAGCACCGCAGCTGCGACGGCAAAGTCGGTGGTCAGCTATGGAGTCGGCGCCAAAGCCGTCGCAGAGGCGCTGGCCGAGCAGTTGGGCGTGGCCGCAGTGCCGGACGAGCAGGCAGCGGCCGAATCAGTGTCTGTACTGATCGGTGAGGACAATGCGCAGACCGTGTTCTCGGCCGCTCCGGCGCAGTCGGACTCCTCGGTATCCGCCGGCACAGTTCCCGACACGGGAGCGCAGGGATCACCTATCCGAGCGGACGCGAATGGCGGCATTCCCTGTGTGGACTAACTCTCAGGTAATTCGCACGAAACTCACGCTGACTTCTTCGGTCTGCGGGTCTACATTGGAGAAGTCGAACTCAGTCGGGTACTTCACCTTTGGGGTACCTGACTGAGATTGCGTAGTTGAAAGGATCACCGACATGGCTACAACAGCAGCGGTACAGAATCCGACACGCTCACGTGCCAGGACCATGTCCTTGTCCGAGTACGTGGCCGAGCATCCGGCGCAGCGCGTTTTCCCACCGACCAGTGAGCGGGCGGCCAGGATGGCGATGCTGATCATGTTCGCCCTGATGGCCGTCACCCTCGTCGTACTGGTACTTGACGAGGCAGGAATTTTCGGATGAAGGCAGCGGTCTTCGGCTGAGCCGGACCTTTAGTTACTCTTGAGTAATGACTGAACAGAAGAGCTGGAATGCGTTCACCGTCGAGCGCGAAGACAACATCGCCCAGGTGACGCTGATCGGGCCGAGCAAGGGCAACGCGATGGGGCCGGATTTCTGGAGTGAACTCCCCGAAATCTTCGCCGACCTCGACGCCGATCCCGAGGTGCGTGCAATCGTCATCGCCGGTTCCGGCAAGCACTTCTCGTTCGGGCTGGACCTGCCGGCGATGAGCGGTGAATTCGGCGCTGTCCTGGCGGACAAGGCTCAGGCAGGACCGCGCACCAAGTTCCACGACATGATCAAGCGCATGCAGTCGGGGATCAATGCCGTCGCAGACTGCCGCAAGCCCGTCGTCGCAGCTGTTCAGGGCTGGTGCATCGGCGGCGGCGTCGACCTCATCACGGCGGCGGACATCCGCTACGCAAGTGCCGATGCCAAGTTCAGCATCCGCGAGGTCAAGGTCGCGATCGTCGCAGACATGGGCAGCCTCGCGCGTCTGCCCGCGATCATCGGCGACGGACACCTGCGTGAATTGGCTCTGACCGGCAAGGACATCGACGCAGCGCGCGCCGAGAAGATCGGCCTCGTCAACGACGTTTTCGAAGATGCCGACGCGGTACTGGCAGCGGCGCGCGCGACCGCCAAGGAGATTGCGCTCAATCCGCCGCTCGTGGTCCACGGGATCAAGGACGTGCTCGATCACACCCGCAGCGCGAGCGTGAACGACAGCCTTCGCTACGTCGCAGCCTGGAACGCGGCGTTCCTGCCTTCGCAGGATCTGACCGAGGCCATCACCGCCGTCTTCCAGAAGCGACCGCCGGTCTTCCAGGGTGAGTAGAAACTGCAAGGGTGAGTAGAAACTGCAAGGGTGAGTAGGAACTGCGAGGGCGAGTAAAAACAGCACAAAAATCCCCGCACATCTTCCGATGTGCGGGGATTTTCGTTAGGCCTGAGAATTTGAGCTCAGTGACCGCCGTTGGCAGCGAGACGCTTGATCGAAGCCTCGATCTCGGCCTCTGCCTCGGCGCGGCCGACCCAGTTGGCTGCCTCGACGTGCTTGTTCGGCTCGAGGTCCTTGTAGTGGACGAAGAAGTGCTTGATCGCATCGAGTTCGAACTGTGAGATGTCACCCAGATCCTGGATGTGATCCCAGCGGGGGTCACCGGCCGGAACGCAGAGGACCTTGTCGTCTCCGCCGGCCTCGTCGACCATCTTGAACATCGCGACTGCGCGAGCCTCGACGATGACGCCGGGGAAGACCGACTCGGGGAGCAGGACCATGGCGTCGAGCGGATCGCCGTCCTCACCCAGGGTGTTTTCGATGAAGCCGTAGTCGGCCGGGTAGCCGAAAGCTGTGTAGAGGTAGCGATCGAGTTTGACGCGACCGGTTACGTGGTCGACCTCGTACTTGTTGCGCTGACCCTTGGGGATCTCGATGGTGACGTCGAACTCCACGCCGATTCCTCGCTGTCGTGTCGGTAATGATTCGTCGGAAGGATATCGGGTCAAGGATAAGGTTGCCTGACCACCCAGTAGGCAGAGCACAGACGGAGGGGCGTTGGCGGGCCAAGGAAAGAAGAAGATCGGCTCGTTGGAAGAGAGTCGACGGCGTAACTTCCGCATCCTTCTGGCGGTCGGTGCAGTGGTTGTACTGGCCGTCGCCGGAGTTGTCGTCGTGAAACTCGGTACGTCGAACGACACCGCGGGCAGCGCGACCGTGACTACGTCGCCGCAGCCTGCGCTCGTGACGCCGTCACCTCAGGTGGTGCCCGTCCCGACGGACGCACCGATCCCGAGCGCGTCGGGAATCGCAGCGGCGATCGGCCCGGCCGTGGCCAACCCGGATCTGGGGAAGTTCACCGGAGTTGTCGCTGATGCGCTCACCGGAAACATTCTGTGGAGCGCAGACCCGTCGACGCCGATGACACCTGCGTCCACGACGAAGGTGCTGACCGCATCGGCGGCACTGCTGAAGCTGCCGCTCGACCACCGGCTGGCCACGACGGTGGTCCCCGGAGCGAGCCCCGGGCAGGTCGTTCTGGTCGGCGGCGGTGACCCGACGCTGACGGCGACGCCGAAGGGGCAGAGCGGTTACTACGCCAACGCAGCGCACATCGCGGATCTCGTCGACCAGATCAAGGCTGCCGGTACGCCGGTGACCAGCGTCGTGGTGGACTCGAGCTTGTTCAAGGGCGACAACATGGCCACCGGGTGGTTCCCCGCTGACATCGCGGCCGGTTACATCACCCCGATCGAATCGGTGATGATCGAAGGTGGTCGGTACGACGGCACTCAAGACGAGTCGCCGCGTTCGGAAACGCCCGCGTTGGACGCGGGCAAGGTGCTCGCTCAGGCCCTCGGTGTCGATCCCGCCAACGTGAGTCTCGGCGCGGCGCCTGCCGGTGCCAAGCCGATCGCCACCGTGCAGTCGGCGCCGCTGAGCGACCGACTGCTGCAGATGATGGAACATTCCGACAACGTGCTCGCCGAGACCATCGGGCGTGAGGTCGCGATTGCCTCCGGAATCGAAGCCTCGTTCACCGGAGCCGTCGACGCGACCGGCAAGACCTTGCAGGCCGCCGGGTTCGACTACACCGGAGTTTCGCTGCACGATTCCAGCGGACTTTCCGTCGACGATCTCATTCCCGCTCAGGTACTCGATCGCGTCATGACGGCTGCGGCCGGTGACGGTGATCCGAAACTGCGTCCGCTGCTGGACTACCTTCCGGTGGCCGGCGGAACAGGAAGTTTGTCCGACCGCTACGCGTCCGGAAACCGAACCGGTGCGGGTTGGGTACGGGCCAAGACGGGAACTCTCTCGACGGCCAGCGCGTTGTCAGGGTTCGTGGTCGATCAGAACGGGCGAGTGCTCACCTTCGCACTGATGTCCAATGACCGGCCGCCAGAAGTGAGCCGTCCTGCCCTGGACGCGATTGCCGGAGCATTGAGGAATTGCGGGTGCCAATAGTGGCCGAAAAGACTCCACAAGATGATGAAGCCTCGGCTCCGCTCGGTGGTGCCGTCGACTGGAGTCTTGCCGCCAAAGCCGGGATAAAACTGGCGCGCGGCGGCCCCGCGATGTCTCGCTACACGGCCGAGACGGCAACCGCAGAACTCGCCGAAGCGTCCAAGCGCGCAGAACTGCCGGTTCGTGAAGTGACCGGTTTGGCCGACGGTCTACCGGTCCCGGCCGCTGACGTGCTGGACCGGGCCGGGTGGATCACGGCGGCCTCGCGGTCGATGGCGCATCTCACCGGCGCCGACCCTGACGGCAGTGGCAATCTCATCGTCGGAAAGCCGGCGGGCTTGCAGGCCGGCGCCATGCTGGCGTACCTGTCTTCGGCGATCCTCGGGCAGTACGACCCGTTCACCGGCGAGCACGGCACCCTGCTTCTGGTCACACCGAACATCGTCTCCGTCGAACGGTCCCTTCGGCTGAATCCGAGTGACTTCCGGTTGTGGGTCTGCCTGCACGAGGTCACTCACCGGGTTCAGTTCTCGTCCTCACCGTGGCTAGCGGAGTACATGAAGGAATCCGTCGAAACGCTTGGTGCGACGGTGGACGAGTCGATGACCGACGTTGTCGGGCGCCTTGCTGCAGAGCTGCGCTCGCGGAAGGAACCCGACTCCAGTGACGGTGCGACGGCGGGCGGGATCATCGGCCTGCTGCGTGCTTCGCAGGCGGAACCTCAGCGTGACGCGCTGGATCGGATGCTCGTACTCGGCACCCTCCTCGAAGGGCATGCAGACCACGTGATGGACGCCGTCGGCCCCGCCGTGGTGCCGTCGGTGGCAACTATCCGCGCGGCCTTCGACAAGCGTCGGCAACGCAAGTCCAACCCCGTGCAGCGGATCATCAAGATGCTTCTCGGCATGGACGCCAAGATGGCGCAGTACGTACGCGGCAAGGCCTTCGTCGACGCGGTAGTTCTCAAGGTCGGCATGGAGCAGTTCAACACCATCTGGACCGGGCCCGAGACCTTGCCGTTGCTCGACGAGATCGACAATCCCGACGCGTGGGTAAAGCGCGTTCTCGGCTAGATGCTGCTGCCTGAGACGCCTGCCCTACTGGCGCTGCGACAGGCCGTGCGGGCATGGACGGTCGCATTCGAGCCACGACGCCGTGTGGTCGTCGCCCTGTCCGGGGGCGCCGATTCATTGGCGTTGACCGCAGCAGCGGTGGCGGAAACCGATTCTGTCGACGCGTTGATCGTGGACCATCGGCTGCAGCCTGGTTCTGATGCCGTCGCGCGCTCGGCCGCAGACCAGGCGCTGGCGCTGGGTTGCCGGACCGCGACGGTGCTGACCGTCGACGTAGCCGAAGGTGGGAGTCTCGAAGCCGCTGCGCGTGAGGCTCGGTACAGCGCTCTGCGCGACGCCAGGACTGACCTCCCGGTTCTGCTCGGACACACGCTCGACGATCAAGCAGAGACCGTCCTTCTCGGACTGTCCCGCGGGTCCGGTGGGCGATCGATTCAGGGTATGGCTGCATTCGACGCCCCCTGGGGACGGCCGCTACTCGGCATCCGTCGATCGGTGACCAGGGCGGCCTGCGTCGACCTGGGCATCACGCCGTGGGAGGACCCCCACAACAACAATCCCGAGTTCACTCGCGTGCGTCTGCGGCACGAGGCGTTGCCGCTGCTCGAAGAAATTCTCGGCGGGGGAGTTGCCGAGGCGTTGGCCCGAACCGCGACGCAGTTGCGTGAGGACGGCGAGGCGCTCGACGAGTACGCCGAGGCCCTACTTCTACGGGCTGTCGTCGACGGGGAAGTGGAAGTGGACACACTTGCCGAAGCGCCCACCGCAATCCGCCGACGCGCTCTCCGGGCCTGGCTGCTGCAGGGCGGCGCAAAAGCATTGACGGACAAACAGTTACGGGCGGTCGACGCCCTGTTGATCGACTGGCGGGGGCAAGGCGGCGTCGCGATCGGGGGCGGAACACCGGAGGCGAGGTTGGTGGCGGCCCGGCGACGTGGCAGGCTGATCCTCGGATTCGAAGACCGACGAAGGGTTTGACGCGTGTACGAGGGCGACATCGCATCGGTACTGATCTCCGAAGAACAGATCCGTGCACGAACGGCGGAACTGGCTGAGGAAATCGCCAAGCGTTACCCGGCAGGCGCCCCCGAAGGGGATCTGCTGCTGATCGGCGTCCTCAAGGGAGCGGTCTTCTTCATGACCGACTTCGCCCGCGCCCTGCCGATCCCGTCGCAGATGGAATTCATGGCCGTCAGCTCCTACGGATCCTCGACCTCGTCTTCGGGCGTCGTCCGCATCCTCAAGGACCTCGACAAGGACATCGCCGGTCGCCACGTGCTGATCGTCGAGGACATCATCGACTCGGGCCTGACGTTGTCGTGGTTGATGCGCAACCTCAAGACGCGCAATCCCGCTTCGCTCGAGGTCGTCACCCTGCTCCGCAAGCCGGACGCGGTCAAGATCGACGTCGACGTCCGCGACGTGGGCTTCGACATCCCCAACGAGTTCGTCGTCGGTTACGGCCTCGACTACGCCGAGCGGTACCGCGATCTGCCGTACATCGGCACCCTGGACCCTGAGGTCTACGGCGGCTGAGCCTGCTCGCCGGTTAGAACTCTTCACATTTCGGCACCTCTGCATCAGTCCGCCGAACGGACGACAGACAGCTCTCCGAGGCGTCGCTAGATTCACGGAATGCGCTATCGACGGCTTATTCGGTGACCCTTCCGCCACCACCGCCACCGCCACCACCGCCCCCGCCTGGTGGGGAGCAGCAGTACTGGAGTGCCCAACCGCAGGGCGTTCTGTACCAACCTCCGACCACGAACGGCCTCGCAATTGCCGCCATGGTCGGGGCGCTCGTGCTGGCGCCGGTCGGCATTGTGCTCGGCCACATTTCGCTGGCGCAGATCAAACGAACCGGTGAGCAGGGGCGAGGACTTGCAATCGCCGGCCTGGTCATCGGCTACATCTTCACCGCGCTTCTGGTGCTGTCGATCGTGTGGATGTTTCTCATTGCCAATGCAGTCACCCGCGCGTTCGACGACTATGACAGCGCGTCTTCTCTCTACTACACATCTGAATCGTCGAGTACGACTTATCCGACGTATGCGACCACCACATCCCGGACGGTGGCGCCGACGTACAGCGGAAGCGACACGGCGTCGGTCATCGCCAATGCCTCGGTAGGTGACTGCGTCGTACGAAGGCTCGGGGCAGACAAGGGCGACGGGACCAGCGAGACATACGTCAGTCCGGTCTCGTGCAGCTCGAGCAGCGCCACTCACCGGGTAGTCAGCCGCGGCACGTCCACATCTTCGTGCACCGCCGATTGGGTTCGCAAAGAGAGTCCTGTCGTAGTGCTTTGCCTAGCGGACGAATGATCGACAGAGGGAGACACAGCCGATGACGTTGCCGCCCCCGCCCCCACCACCCCCACCACCCCCACCACCCCCGCCTTCACCACCGCAGGCTCCGGTTGCCGGACATCCTCCGCCCTCTCGATCTCGTGGCCGAGGATGGATTCTTGCCGTTGCATCCCTTACCGCCGTCGCGGCCCTCGCCGCAGGCGCCGTCACCGTTGTCACGATTCTCCGGTCGGGAGACACCGATGGACCGGTTGCAGGCCAGCTGGTCAACACTTACCCCACGCAGCCGACGCCAGGGTGGTCGTTGGACGTTGACGAGGTTCTGCCGGGCGGAAGATTTCTGTGGCCGGATTCGCTCGGTGCGAGCTATGGAACGGCGAGATTCATCGACGTGGGACAGACTCTGATCACTACGGTCGGTCCACAGCAGGGCCAGCAGTCCCAACTTGTAGCAGTCGACGCCGAGAGCGGATCCATTCGATGGCAAACGCCGGTCGCCGGCACGGTGTCGTGTGCGACCGCCGCGATCGATGCAGCCCTACCTTGTGTCGTCAGGAACCCTGGTGGAACAGCTCGAGTCGTTTCCTTCTCGCTCGACTCGGGGGCGATTCGTTCGAGTGTCGACGCCGATACAGCCACCTTGGTCGAGGTTTCCGACGGAGCGGTCTTCACTGTCGGCGGTAGCCAGTCCGGGCTGGTGATTTCGCGCGGTACGCCTAACGATCTCGACGCGGCGTGGACAACGACAACTCCACCGGAAACCGACTGCGTCGGATCCGGCGATTCGCATTCGTTCGAGATCGTGGACGGCATCGTCTATTACTCGAGCATCGGATCTACAGCGCTCAACGCGGTCGATGGCGCACTGCTTTCGAATCCGAATCTGGGTGGCTACGAGGCACTTCCAGGACAAGGTTTTGCCGGCGTCCTCTGCGCGATGCCATTTCCGTCGGACGGATACTCCAGCATCGTGTCCGACCGTGACGGTGCCGAGAGATTTAGAGTTGACGAAGACGCACCGGCATCACCGTGGCTTGTCTCGGCATCGAACTCTCGTCCGTACATCGGCTCGCACGGTGCCTACGACATGAACGACGGCACCGAGTTGTGGTCGGTCATCGGCGGAGACCACTTCTCGCTACGCCGGATCGTCGGCGACATTGTGTTGGGCAACGACTCGGACACGCTCTCGGCCTACCGAATCGACACCGGGGAACAGTTGTGGTCGACCAAGATCGGCGACTACTTCTCTTACTCGGTCTCGGACGGTGAGCGAATTCTCGTCCATCCTAACGACGGCAGGGTACTAGCCGTTGAACTCGACGACGGCTCCATCAGCTGGTCACTCGATTCCCACACCAACCACTGGTCTTGGTCGAAGGCCCACGACGGACTCGCCTCGATCTCCAATGACGAATTCCTCTACTACCCACCGACCGGCGGACCGTCAGGAGCACCGGGCAGGCTGCCCGCTGTCCCTGAATTCGACGGAGGCAACGAGTACGTCACGAAATGCGGACGGGCACCGACCCTGACGCCGGTTGAATACCGCACGCAGGCAGAGGGTCTCGTCGTTCTAATGGAAATGAAAGCATCATGTCCCGGCGGAGACATCGTCTCCACCGACGCGCTTCGTGTGTCGATCACCGACACCGGCCAGAGCGTTGCATCGGCGGTGTTCGACTTCTCCGATGCGCCGATCTATCTTCCCCGAACCGATGGGACGAACACGACGAACTCGATCCAGCGCGAGTTCCTGTACGACCTCGGTAGCTTCTGGAGGCTGCCGAACACTCTCGGTGAGTCTTCGAGTCTGACCAATTCGAGAGCGTCAGGTGCTCAACTCGTCGAATGCGAGGACGAGGGGACGAGTGATACCAGCCTGACATCCGGGCCGGCATCGCGAAGTGACACCAATACGCCGATCCGACCCACACGTAGCGCGCAGCCGACAACGGGCGACGTCGAATCTGCGAGTCTCGACGCCCTCCGGGCTCAGGCCGACGCGGATCGCCCCTTTGTGATCGGTGACCTCGCGAACAGGTGGGTGGCTCAGATCTCCTCCAAGCGGGTCGGGCTCGATGCGGCGGATATCAATGGCGCTCAGGTGCATTGGACTGCTGCCCAGATCCTGCGACAGCATCTCGAACTTCGTCTCATGTATCCGGAGGTGCGTCTGCTCTGGAGTGACGAATGGCGGACCTTCGATCTCCGGGGTTGGTGGATAACCGTCGCAGGCTTGACGTTTGCGGATGCGGATGCGGCCAACGGGTGGTGCGATTCGAAGCGGATTGCCAACGATCAATGCTTCGCCAAGATCGTCAGCAACGATCGCGATTCGTCGGGGACCACCAAATATCGGCGATAGTGCCTGAGCCGTTCGGCGCACTTCCCACATCTGAGGAGCTTGGCGAATGACCGAAGACAACTCGCGTCAACACAGCGAATCATCAATAGACGGTTTGCCCCAGCCACACGGCGTGTATCCACCGGCGCAGGGCTATTCACCGGCGCGATCTGCGTTCGAGGATATTCGGATCGGTGACTACACCCGCGACGGGACAGCCGCGGTACTACTGTTCGTGTCGTTCTTCTTGCCGTGGAGTGCGACCGTCGCAATAACCCGCGTGGGTTCGAGTGCTCTTGTGGTGCTTCTGGTTTTGCCGACACTGCTGTCGCTGGTGTCCCTGTCTCTGCCGTACGTGGCGCGACTCGGAATGCTCGGGCCGAATTGGAATGTCGGGCAGATACGTGTGCTGCGTCTGGTGGCCAACGGACCCCTCATTGCCACTGTCGTGGGTCTTGTCGTCTACGACGTCATTCGTGGAATGTTCCGATTCAGTGAGAGCTCGAGTGTTTTCACCGGCAACGGGGTCGGCGCTGGAGCGTGGTTCGGGCTTGCCGGCGCCCTGCTCGCAGCTCAACCGCGAGCGGCCGAAATTCGCATCGACGCTCGAACCGCGCCGCGATGGTTGGCGTTGGTGAAGCCGCTTGTGTTTGTGGCTTGGGGGTCGTCAGTGGCCTCGGCGCTACTCGCGCTGATCTACATCCTGGTCTCCGCCAGTCGCTACCGATATTACGACGGGCCGCAGACATTCGAGAGCCTGATTGTTCTCTTCGTGTCGTCGGCCGTTCCGATCGTCGTGGTGGGTGTTGCGGCAGTCGGTCTCGCCAGACGGTTTGCGTCCTGGCGCCTCACCATCGCCGCGCTCGGCATCGCTCTCCTCGCAGCCGGATTACTCCACTCGATCAGCGAGGGCACAAGTGTCGAGCTGTTCCACACGGCCACGGCTAGTCCGTACTACGGCATCACGTTCTTGATTGCCGCAGCTGCAATTACATTCATTCCATTCGGTGTTGCATCCGTCGGCGACGGGACGCACCCCGGATACGCCTGGCTCGCAGCGGCACGAAACGGCATGCTGTTGATCGCGGTGTGGAGCTTCGGTGTTGGATTCTCTCAGATCGCAATGGCAGCAACGCAATTTGGCATCGTGCCATGGGGAGATGCGTTGGTGCTCGCTGTTCTCGCGATACTCTTCGGGATTCTTGCCGTTGTCGGAGTCAGATCACTGTCGCTTCGGTATTCTTCGCTCGACCCTCGCCCGTCACGCGAGGTTGGTCTTGGAGTCTGTGTCGGCTTGCTCGTCCTGATGATCGCTCGTCTCGTGGTGCAGTCGGCCATGTATGGCGAAATATATTACAGTGCATGGATATTCGATCTCGCCATGGCGGTGCTGGTGGTTCTGGTTGCTCTCGCTCTCACAGTCTCACCGGCTGTTCGGAATTTGTATGCGGGGGTGCAACTGTTCGCGTCGGCCACCACGGTTACAGCTGCGGTACCGAATCTCGGACAGCCCGTTCAGCGTTCGAGGCGTGCTCTCGAGGCTGCGGATCCGCGGACTCCGGCGGCGGTGCTGTTCGAGATCGCATCGAGTTCGCCGGAGTTGCGGCCGGCGATCGCTGCGAATCCGTCGACGTACGACGATCTTGTGACGTGGCTCGAAGCGCTGGGTGATCCGGCTGTGGATGCGGCATTGGACCGAAGGGCTGCTGGGCAATTCGGTCTACTCGGACCCGAACCCGAACCTGCGACCGAGACGTTCATTTCGAGCGGACCGGAGGCCCGCTCCAGTGGCGACCTTGTGCAACCGTCCGCACCGCGACCGGCCGTGCCGCAATTTGCCGTGCCGCAACCGAACCCGGGGTATGGGCCGACCGGCGTTCCACTCCTGCCTGGTGGGTTTCGGCCGGCCGGCGCCGGGATACGAGTTGCCGCGCGGTTCATCGATTTTGCCATTCTCGCAGTTGTGTCGGTCGTCGGCGGAATGATCTCCACCGCGACGCTCGGAAACGGATTCGACTTCGATTCCTACCGGACAAGTTCGGGTCTGATCGGCCTGCTGATCGGGATCGGTTCGATCGTGTACTTCATATGGGGAGAGTCGGCATTCGGGGTAACCCTGGGCAAACTCGCCCTCGGAATAGGGGTTCGCTCGGTAGGAGGTGCACGTCCGGCCTTGGCGCAGTCCTTCAAACGGAATGCATTCGTGATCCCCATGTACTTCGGATCGGCTGTTTCGGCGTTGGCCATGCTCGGTAGTGGTGACGAGCTCGTCGGCATGCTGAATTCGATGTCGTTGGGCAGTGTCGCGAGCATTCTCGGTTCTCTTGTAACAGTCGCTATTTCGATCGCGATCATCGTTTCGATCAGTAGCGCACCGGACGTCCGCGGCTTCCACGATCGGATGGCTGACGCCGCCGTCGTGGTGACCCGACAGTGACCGAGCACGCTTCGATGGAAGAGGCTTGCCTTCAGAGCGTCAGCAGCTTCTTCTGGACTTTGCCCATAGCGTTGCGGGGCAAGCTGTCCACCAGACAAACCTGACGAGGGCGCTTGTGGATCGACAGTGATTCGGCGACGAAGTCCGAAACCACCGCGCAGTCGGCTACATCTCCGACGATGAATGCGACTATGCGTTGGCCGAGGTCGTCGTCCGGCACACCGACGACGGCGGCCTCGCGAACGCCGGGGTATGCCAGAAGTGCCTGTTCCACCTCGCCTGCACCGATGCGGTATCCACCGGACTTGATCATGTCGACCGACTCGCGACCTACGATGCGGTGGAATCCGCTGTCGTCGATCACCGCGATGTCGCCGGTGCGGAACCAGCCGTCGTCGGTTATGGATTCCGCTGTCTTCGAGGGGTTCCCGAGGTACTCGTCGAAGAGCACGGCTCCCGCAACTTCCAGTTGCCCAAGCTGCTCTCCGTCGTGCGCCGACAATTCGCCGTTCTCGCCGCGCAACCTCGTCCTGACTCCGGGAACAGCGTGCCCGACCCAACCCGGGCGACGTTCGCCGTCGTGCGTCGTGCTGACGGTGATGAGGGTTTCACTCATGCCGTAGCGCTCGACGGGAGCCAATCCGGTCAGCGATTTCATCCGCTCGAACAATGGAACCGGAAGTGGTGCACTTCCGGACACGAGCAAGCGCGCGGATCGCAATGCTGCTGCCGCCGAGGGCTCACCGCACACGCGTGACCAGACGGTCGGAACACCGAAGTACAACGAGCCACCCGCTGCGGCATACGAATCCGGAGTTGGTCTGACGGTATGAATCAGCGGTGAACCGACGCGCAAGGCGCCCAACACGCCGAGAATCAACCCGTGGACGTGGAAGAGGGGCAGTCCGTGGACGAGTGTGTCCTCCGGAGTCCAATTCCACACGTGGGCAAGTGCGTCGAGATCTGCTGCGATGGCTGCTCGCGAGAGGACGACGCCTTTCGGCGCTCCGGTGGTTCCTGAGGTGTACATGATCAGTGCGGTAGCTGCCGCGCTCGGTTCGGGATAGGACGTCGCAGATCGCGCGTGAATATTGATGGGAATCAACGGGATACTCGAATCCGACGGTCCGTCTCCGAGTATCAGTTCGGCCTGGGAATCGGCGATGATGTGCTGACGTTCGAGCGGGCCGGAGTCCGGTGGGATCGGGACCACGGCAACACCGGCGATCAGCGCGCCGGCGACGGCGACCACTGTCTCGAGGCCGGCGGCGGCTTGTACTGCCACTCGCTGTGCACCGTGGATTCGATCGGCGACCGCGGTGGCGGCGGCCAACAAGTCGGCGCGAGAGAGGGTCGCGCCTTCGCCGAAACTGACCGCCGCTCCGTGATCGTCGAAGATGCGGGGGTCGAGGGAGCGCAGAAGTGTGGATTCGCTGTTCATCGCGAGTTCCCTTTCTTTGAGCGAAGATTCAGACGGACCAGGGAACAACGAACAGCAGCCAGGCGAGAATCGGCGTCACCACCATGATGGTCATGCCCCACCGCATCGTCAGCCCGAACACCACGTCGCGTTCTTCCGGAGCGGCGTTCGCCACCACCAGCGCGCCGTTGGTCGAGAACGGACTGCAATCGACCAGAGACGACGAGATTGCCAGTGCGATAACCAGGCCGGTTGCATTGACCTGGCCGGTCATGAGGAAGGGAATTGCCAAAGGGATGAGTGCACCGAGGATTCCGGTGGTGGATGCAAACGCCGACACGATCGCGCCGATCAGACAGATCAGGAACGCCGCGAGAAGTGGAATGCCCACGTGAGCTACCGAATCCCCGAGCCACTGGACGGTGTTTTGGTTCTGCAATAGGGCCACGTATGTGACGATTCCGCCGATGAGGAGGACGGTGCCCCAGCTGATCTTGTCGACGGCCCCGCGGGCGGAGGCCGGGAAGATCAGGGTGAGAAGTACCGCGACGGTCAGTGCGGTGAATCCGACGTCGAGGTCGAAGACCAAGGCGCCGAGTGCAAGTGATGCCAGCCCGAGCAGGGTGAGTCGCCGCTCGAGATTGAGTGCTCCCTCGTGCGGAGCGGTCCCACCCGAGGACTTGCCGCCACCCTTCGAGCTGTCGCCGGAACCCGAACCGGTGATGGTGTCGCCACCGCCCGACGCGTTGCCGACTGCGCTGACAAGCACGCGCTCCGAGGCGCCGCGTGCAATCAATGCGCGACCGCCGAACGAGACGTACGCGATTGCGGCAACAACGGCCGCGGCTGCGAAGGTCGAGACGAACAGCAAGGCCGGGCTGGACGGGAGGCCGTTCTGGCGCATGACGTCGTTGGTGATCACACCGAAGATTCCGATAGGGGAGAAGCTGCCCGCCGTTGCGCCCTGGACGACCATGAAGCCCATCAGCATGGGGTGGATCCGGTAGCGGGTGGCGAAGCCCATCGCCACGGGCGCGATGATGGCAACGGCAGCGGGACTGACCGCGCCCATGGCGGTGACGGCCGCGCACACCGCGAACATCGCCCACGGCACGAGGGCTACTCGTCCTCTGACCGCACGGACCGCCGCGTGAATGATCCAGTCGACCGTGCCGTTGTTTCTGGCCAGCGCGAACAGGTAGGTGACGCCGACCAGGATGACGAAGAGGCTGGCCGGGAAGCCGTCGAGGATCTCGCTGGTATCGACGGTGAAGACCAGTGTTCCGACGACGAAGGCAGCCACCAGGGCAAGCGCACCCATGTTCACCGACCTCACGGTGGATATGACGAACACCAGGACAAGTACTGACAGGGCTATGACATTTGCCATCGAACTCTCAATCCGTTCGCGACCAGCTTGTGGTCTGCATCACTTGGAATTGGCCTAGCCTCTCTGCCACTGCTCCATTTGTCAAGTACACTCCGAGGCATGAATTCGACGTCATCGCCCGGCTCGCGCTCGGGCCTGCCCGGACGATTGAAGCGTCCGCGTCTGTATGAGCAGTTGGCCGAGCACATTTCGAATTTCATCGAGGCTCAAGGCCTTTCGCCCGGCGATCGGCTTCCTCCCGAACGCAGCCTGGCTGCCGAACTCGGCGTGAGTCGAGCGTCGCTGGCTCAAGCGCTCGTGGCCCTCGAGATTCGGGGCAGAGTCGAAATCCAGCACGGTAACGGTGCGGTGATTCGCGAAGCTCCGACGCCCGACGCGGGTAGGTCTGCAGACTCGGGAGTGCGGTTGCAAGACCGAACCGTCGACGAACTGACTGCTGCCAGGGAAGCGATCATGGCCGGCCTGGCTCGGGCGGCGGCGTCGAATCCCAACGCTGCGCTTCGGGTCGCGATGTTGACCGACGACGGGACCGCGAGAAACTTCGCCGAGACATGGCGCTGCGTCAGGCACCTGGCCGGCGGCGGCTTATTGGCTGATCTCGACGACACCATCGCCAAGCAGGCAGACGTGCCCGAGTCCTCGGCGCGACTGTCTGCGCGACTCGATCAGCTCGCGCACCGGATCATCGACGGTGACCAATCGGGCGCCGCTGACGCTGTTGCGGGAATCCTCTCCGAAACGGCCTGACGAATAACGACGGACGAGCGTCGGAAAAGCGCACGATAACCACTATGAGCATGTTCGCTCACAGGAAACTGTGCTGCGACGTAGCCCGGGAACCTGATCGGTAATGCGCACGTTGAACACAGTGACGACCGTTCCAACCAAGCGGCACGGCCGCTGGCGGGCATCGATGGGGCCGATCGCGGTAACCTGCAGGTGTCCGGTTGGCAGCCGGAAGGCGACCTGGCAGACCCGCACTCTCGAAAGGACCGGCCACATCGGCCGACCTGTATGAACCGTAAGACTGTGTTCCGTAACGTGCTACTCGTAGCCGTCGTGCTGTTGGTGATCTATGCCTTCAGCTACTTCAGCAACGACACCCGCGACTTCAAGACCGTCGACACCTCGGTCGCGATATCCCAACTCGACGCCAAGAACGTTGAGTCGGCGCAGATCGACGACCGTGAGCAGCAGGTTCGTCTGTGGCTCAAGAACGGCAACGACGCCACCGACGGTAAGACGCAGATCCTGGCGAAGTACCCCGCGAGTGCGTCGGAGCAGATCTTCGACAAGGTCGAAGGCGCCGGAGCGGACAAGTTCAACACGACGGTCACTCAGGAGAGTTGGCTGACGTCGATCCTTCTGTTCGTGCTGCCGATGATCATTCTGTTCGGCATCTTCTTCTTCGTCATGAACCGGATGCAGGGCGGCGGTGGTCGCGGCGGAGTCATGGGATTCGGTAAGTCGAAGGCCAAGCAGCTCACCAAGGACATGCCGAAAACCACGTTCGCCGACGTCGCCGGTGCGGACGAGGCTGTCGAAGAGCTGTACGAGATCAAGGACTTCCTGCAGAACCCGGCTCGCTACCAGGCGCTCGGCGCCAAGATTCCGCGCGGTGTGCTGCTGTACGGCCCTCCCGGAACCGGTAAGACGCTGCTCGCTCGCGCTGTCGCAGGCGAAGCCGGCGTCCCGTTCTTCACCATCTCCGGTTCGGACTTCGTCGAGATGTTCGTCGGTGTCGGTGCTTCGCGTGTTCGCGACATGTTCGAGCAGGCCAAGCAGAACAGCCCCTGCATCATCTTCGTCGACGAGATCGACGCAGTCGGTCGTCAGCGCGGCGCAGGACTGGGCGGCGGACACGACGAGCGCGAGCAGACGCTCAACCAGCTGCTCGTCGAGATGGACGGCTTCGGTGATCGCACCGGCATCATCTTGATCGCCGCAACCAACCGCCCCGACATCCTCGACCCAGCACTGCTGCGTCCGGGACGCTTCGATCGCCAGATTCCGGTCGGCGCCCCCGACCTCGCCGGTCGCCGTGCGATCCTGCGAGTGCACTCGCAGGGCAAGCCGATCGATCCCAACGCCGATCTCGAAGGCCTCGCCAAGCGGACCGTCGGAATGTCGGGCGCCGATCTTGCCAACGTCATCAACGAGGCTGCGCTGCTCACCGCACGCGAAAACGGGACCGTCATCACCGAAGCCTCGCTCGAGGAATCGGTGGACCGTGTTGTCGGTGGACCGCGGCGTAAGAGTCGCATCATCAGCGAGCACGAGAAGAAGATCACGGCGTACCACGAGGGCGGTCACACGCTGGCTGCTTGGGCAATGCCTGACATCGAGCCGGTCTACAAGGTCACGATCCTCGCTCGCGGTCGCACCGGCGGTCACGCGATGACCGTGCCCGAGGACGACAAGGGTTTGATGACGCGTTCCGAGATGATCGCCCGTCTCGTCATGGCAATGGGTGGACGCGCCGCCGAGGAGCTGGTGTTCCACGAGCCCACCACCGGAGCGTCGTCCGATATCGACATGGCGACCAAGATCGCACGCGCGATGGTCACCGAATACGGCATGAGTGCCAAGCTCGGCGCGGTTCGCTACGGACAGGAGGGCGGGGATCCGTTCCTCGGCCGTTCGATGGGCGTTCAGTCCGACTACTCGCACGAGATCGCCCGCGAAATCGACGAGGAGGTGCGCAACCTCATCGAGGCGGCGCACACCGAAGCGTGGGCCATCCTCAACGAGTACCGCGATGCGCTCGACCTCATCGCTACCGAACTGCTCGAGCGTGAGACGTTGACTCGCAAGGACCTCGAGAAGATCCTTGCCGGCGTCGAAAAGCGTCCGCGCATCACGGCTTTCAACGATTTCGGTGGGCGCACGCCTTCGGATCGTCCGCCGGTGAAGACTCCGCGCGAACTCGCGATCGAGCGCGGCGAAACGTGGCCGGAGCCCGCTGCTGCACCTGTTCTCGTCAAGGCAGGCGCACCCAACAGCGGTGCACCCAACGGCGGTATCCCCAACAATGGTGGTCTTCCCAACAACGGCAACCAGGGACCCTCGAACGGCTACGCACAGCCCTCGTACCCGCAGCCGAGTGCTCCGCAGCAGACTCCGCAACCGGGAACACCCGACTACGGAGCGCCCGCCGGATGGTCGGCACCGGGTTGGCCTCCGCGTGAGAACCCGTCGCCGACGTACCCCGGACAGCAGTCGGGCGGGTACACCGGTGGACAGAATCCGACCCCGCCGAACCAGTCGCAGGGCCAGTACGGTCAGCCCCAACACGGTCAGCCCCAGCCCGATCAGGGGCAGTACGGTCAGCCGCACCCGGGACAGCAGGCGTACCCCGAGCAGCCGCACCCCGGCCGCCGTTACCCCGCGCAGCCCGATTACCCGGTGCAGTACCCGGACGGTGGACCCTTCGCCGATCCGAACCGGGGAAACCCGACCGGCGAAAACCAGTGGCAGAGCCCCGCACCGGAACAGCCGCAGACTCCGCCGCCGCATCATTCGGCTGAGGACGACGGCCCGAGCACCGCTCGCTGGGACGGACCGGACGGATCCCGCTGACCTTGCGCCACTAGGCTCTGCGGCGGGGGACCTGTGAACAATTCTCGAGGAGAGTTCGGTTGTCGGTGAATGATGTGGCCAGTGAACTGGTGTCGCTCGGAACGGGCCGCCCGTTCGATCAGGCGCGGGCAGAGGCTGCCGTACGGGAATTGTTGATCGCGGTCGGTGAAGATCCGGAGCGCCCAGGCCTGCTCGATACGCCGGCCAGGGTTGCGCGCTCGTACAAGGAGATCTTCGCGGGTCTGTACTCCGAGCCCGACGACGCGTTGAACACAACTTTCGACGAGGGTCACCAGGAATTGGTGCTCGTGCGAGACATTCCGATGTTCTCGACGTGCGAGCACCACCTGGTGTCTTTCCATGGTGTTGCTCACGTTGGCTACATCCCGGGTAAGTCGGGCAAGGTCACCGGTTTGTCGAAGCTCGCGCGCGTCGTCGATCTGTACGCCAAGCGTCCGCAGGTTCAAGAACGCCTGACCAGTCAGATCGCGGATGCTTTGATGCGCAAGCTCGATCCGCGTGGAGCCATCGTCGTCATCGAAGCCGAGCACCTCTGCATGGCGATGCGCGGTATCCGCAAGCCTGGAGCCAGCACGACCACGTCTGCGGTTCGTGGGCTCCTGCAATCCAGCGCGGCCTCACGGTCCGAAGCGCTGGACCTCATCCTTCGTAAGTGAGCGAGATGTCCGCGGCTCCCGTTGCAGGTAGCGATCCGGCCCGGATGGTCGTGATGGGGATTCTGAACGTCACCGCCGATTCGTTTTCCGACGGCGGTCAATTTCTCGATCGTGACGCGGCGATCGCTCGCGGGCTCGAACTGCAACGCATAGGCGTCGACATCGTCGACGTCGGCGGCGAGTCGACGCGCCCCGGAGCCACCCGCGTCGATCCGAAACTCGAGGCGGACCGTATTGCCCCGGTGATCGAAGAACTCGTGGCAGCCGGAATTCGCGTCAGCGTCGACACGATGCGTGCTTCCGTGGCCGCCGCCGCGATCGAAGCGGGCGCATGCATCGTCAACGACGTATCGGGCGGTCGCGCAGACCCCGACATGGCATCCGTTGTGGCTGACGCCGGAGTGCCCTGGATCCTCATGCATTGGCGCTCGGCCGGCGACTACGTCCATCGTGGCAGCGCCGATCACTACGACGACGTGGTCCGCGACGTCCGTGACGAACTGCTGTCGCAGGTCGATCTGGCGTTGAAGGCTGGGGTCGATTCGTCGTCGATCATCCTCGACCCCGGCCTCGGGTTCGCGAAGAACGCCGACCACAACTGGGCACTGTTGCGTGCACTACCCGAGTTCAACGCGACCGGATTCCCGGTACTGGTCGGCGCTTCCCGAAAGCGGTTCCTCGGGTCTCTGCTCAGCGATCCCGACGGCAATCCCCGTCCGCCTGGTGGCCGCGAGACTGCGACGGCCGTGGTCTCGGCCCTTGCAGCACGTGAGGGTGCCTGGGGAGTTCGGGTGCACGACGCACAAGCCTCGCTCGACGCCATTGCCGTGGTCGACGCCTGGAACCGTGGACGAGAAAGGGCCTGACATGGGGGACCGAATCGAATTGCGCGGGCTGAAGGTTCGCGGCAATCACGGAGTGTTCGACCACGAGAAGCGTGACGGTCAGGACTTCTTCATCGACATCACCGTGTGGATGGACTTGGCTCCCGCCGCGGCGTCGGACGATCTGACCCAGACCCTGCACTACGGCGAGTTGGCGGAAGCCGCCGCAGCCATCGTCGCCGGCCCGTCGCGCGATCTCATCGAGACTGTCGCCGCTGAGATCGCCGACGACGTCATGAAAGATTCGCGAGTCGAGAGCGTCGAGGTCGTGGTCCACAAACCGTCGGCACCGATTCCGCTGGTTTTTGCGGACGTCGCCGTCGTCGCACATCGGACCAGATCGGCATGACGCGCGCTGTTCTGTCGATCGGTTCCAACATCGGCGACAGCGTGGCTCACCTGCAGTCCGTTGTCGACGGGTTGGGCAGCGCCGTCGTTGCTGTCTCACCGGTCTACTCGACGGCGCCGTGGGGTGGCGTCGAGCAGCAGGATTTCTTCAACGCGGTGGTGGTGGTCGACGATCCCGAGGCCGACGCCGCTGAGTGGCTTCGCCGGTCGCAAGCTCTCGAGGAAGCTGCAGACCGGGTGCGCGAAGAGCGTTGGGGACCCCGGAGCCTGGACGTGGACGTGGTTGACTGCGAAGGCGTCGTCAGTTCCGATCCCGTGCTCACCCTTCCCCATCCGCGAGCGCATCTACGGGCATTCGTTCTCGTTCCCTGGCTGGACGTCGAGCCTGACGCGACGCTGATCGTCGACGGCCAGAAGTTGTCGGTGGCACAAATTCTCGACGGCCTCGATCGCACTGAGCGTCAAGGTGTGCGCACTACCGATGTGGTGCTTGCGCGGTGACCGAAGAAGGCAAGGGTTTGAAGCCGACCCGGATCAGTGAACTCGCGGTTCTGGCTGCGGTTGCTGCTGTGGCGACCTGGATTCTGATTCGCGTGTTCTACGGTTCGATGCCGCCCATCCCCGTTTATGCGGGAGCGTCGCTGTACTTCGTGGCCGTTGCCGAGGCCGTCTTCGCTTTTGTCATTCGTTCACGCGTCAAGAACCGTCAGGTCGGAGACGGGCTCAGACAGCTTCATCCCATCACCGCCGCCCGAGCGCTGGCATTGGCCAAAGCATCCGCTTTGGTCGGTTCAGCTACCGTCGGTGTCTGGGTCGGAGTGCTGGTGTATCTCATCCCACAGCGCTCGGTTCTGCAGGCCGCAGCCTCCGACACGCCGGGCGCGTGGGTGGGGTTGGGCGCCGCAATTGCGCTGGTAGCGGCAGCTCTGTGGCTCGAACATTGTTGCAAGACGCCGGAAGATACACCTGACGAGCCCGCGCACTGACAGCCTGGTCGGCAAATCACCCACCGAGGTACGTGGCGACCCCGGTCTCGGCAAGTACCCTGGCAACCATGACAAATTCTGGTCGATCGAAGTCTGCGCGCCGAAGCAAGCGCAGCGCGAGCCAGATGATCATTGCTGCTCTTCTGGCACTTGCTGTCATTGCTTCGCTGTTTCTGATCTTCAGCAACAGCGTTCAGCTTCTTCGGGTGGGACTGGTCGTCGCTCTGTGGGCAGCCACCCTCGGCGCTATCGCCATGACCAAGTATCGGCGTGAGTCGGCACTGGACAAAGCCAAGGTTGCCGATCTGCAGACCGTGTACGAACTGCAGCTCGAACGTGAAATTTCGGCTCGACGTGAGTACGAACTGAGCGTCGAAGGTCGCGTGCGACGTGAGGTGACCGCGGACGCTGAGGAACTGGCCGGGCTACGCGCCGAATTGGTGGCGCTGCGCCGAAACCTCGAAGCACTGTTCGAAGGTGGACTGCTGCCCGAACAGACCGCGCTCAAGACCGATTCCACGCGAGTACCGGAACTTGGCGGTAGTTCGTACGGCGCGTATCAGCCGGCACCGTCGGGGCTGTACGTTCCCGGCGCCGGCCAGAACGGACCCAGCCAACCGGCACCGAACGTCGGCGGCTTGGCATCGCCCAACGACGATCCGGTGACTGCTGAGACTACCGTCGTGTTCGCTGAGACGTCGTGGCGCGACAGCAGCTTCGTGGCGCCGCGCGTCATACCGACGCAGAAGCCACAAGAGACGCAGAAGCCACAAGAGACGCAGAAGCCACAGAATCAGAGCGGGAACCAGGCACCGAAGAGTTCCCCGGTGGGTTCCACACAGGCACGAACGGTGAAAGACGTTCCGGTGGAGAAGGATCCGGAGCCGGTCGCGCCCGTCGAGCCTGAAGTCAAGGCTCCCGCCCAGGCCCCGAACATCGAAGACGCCGTCATCGAAGACGCTGTCGTCGAAGAGGCGCCCGAGGTTGTTCCCGAGATTGTCGCGGAAGCTGAACCCGCTGCGGAGCCTGACGCAGAGCCGCGCCGTCGTCGTCGCGCTGCTCCGGAAGATGCCGCGAGCGGTGCTCATTCCAACGGATTGACCGTCGCCGAAATAATGGCGAACCTGAGTTCGAACAACCCGTCCGAAGGCTCCGGTCGACGTCGTCGCCGAGAGGACTGAGTCGCAGATCACTCGCCCGGCCATGGCATGACGGTTCGGGCGAAGGATATCCTCGGACGCAGAACGTCTGGTACCCGCCGAGCGGGACTGGAACGAACGAGAGGAATCCGGTGACTTCCTTCGGGATCACTAATGGGCCTGCACCTGCGCGATTGACGGTAGGAATTGTCTCAGCAGGACGGGTCGGAACAGCTGTCGGTGCCGCATTGGAGCGAGCCGGTCATGTTGTCAGCGCTTGCTCCGCCGTCTCCAGTGCCTCGGTTGCCCGCGCTGTGAAGCGGCTTCCGGATACCGAAATTCTTCCGGCTGCCGACGTCGCAGCTCGCTCCGAACTGCTGATTCTTGCCGTTCCTGACGACCAGCTTGCGGATCTTGTTCGAGGTCTCGCGGCCACCCAAGCGGTCAAGCCGGGCACGCTCGTCGCCCATACGTCCGGTGCCAACGGCATCGCGATCCTGACTCCGCTCACCGAACTCGGCGCGCTGCCCTTGGCTATCCATCCG
Organism: Rhodococcus sp. DN22; assembly: GCF_036669995.1. Lineage (NCBI taxonomy): Bacteria > Bacillati > Actinomycetota > Actinomycetes > Mycobacteriales > Nocardiaceae > Rhodococcus > Rhodococcus sp. DN22. The sequence goes on from NZ_CP133326.1 coordinate 751,196, forward strand.
GCGATGACGTTCACCGGTCACGACGAGGACACCGCACGGCTGTCGTCGGCATGCTTCGGAATCACTGCTGCCGACGACATCGGTTACGCGATCGCGCAGTCACTGGTCCTCGAGATCGGCGGCGAGCCCGTCCGAGTGCGCGAGGAGAACCGCGCGCTCTACCACGCGGCACTGGCTCACGGCAGTAATCACCTGGTCACGCTCGTGGTCGACGCCGTCGAGGCGCTGCGAGCGTCGTTGCAAGGTGACGAGCTGCTCGGTCAACAGTTGGTCGACGGAGATCCGGGTGGAGTGGCCGAGCGTGTCCTGCAGCCGCTGCTGTCGGCAGCCTTGGACAACGCGCTACGACGCGGTCCCTCGGCGTTGACCGGTCCGGTGGCACGCGGCGACGCTGCTGCCGTCGACACACATTTGCGCGTACTGACAGAACTGGATCCGGAGCTCGCTGCCGGCTATCGGGCGATGTCCTTGCGATCGGCCCAGCGGGTGGGCGCCCCCACCGAATTGTTCGACATCTTGACTGAAACGGGAGGTGACCGTCGTGAGTGATCTGCAGGGCGGATACAAGCGCGGCGAACTGACGGTGCACCACGATCCGGACAAGCTTCGGCGCGTCTCGCGGGCACTGCGAGGTGTCGGGCGTCAGGTGGCGCTGGTTCCGACGATGGGTGCGTTGCATGCGGGCCACATCGAATTGGTTCGTCAGGCCAAGGTCACCGGCGCCGTCGTGATCGTTTCCATCTTCGTGAACCCGCTCCAGTTCGGTGCGGGCGAAGACCTGGACGCGTACCCGCGCACTCTCGATGCGGATCTCGACCTGCTTCGTGCCGAGGGCGTCGAATTGGTGTTCGCGCCGAGCGCAAAGACGATGTACCCGCGGGGCCAGCGCACCACCATCGTGCCGGGCCCGTTGGGTAGCGAACTCGAAGGCGGAGCGCGCCCCACTCACTTCGCCGGAATGCTGACGGTTGTGGCGAAGCTGCTGCAGATCGCGGCACCCAATCACGCCTACTTCGGTGAGAAGGACTACCAGCAGCTGACGCTCATCCGTCAGATGGTGTGGGATCTCAACTTCGATGTACAGATCATCGGAGTTCCGACGGTCCGCGAGTTCGACGGCCTCGCGTTGTCCTCTCGCAATCGCTACCTCGACGAGGGCCAGCGCGCTGCAGCGGTCGCGCTTTCCGCTGCTCTGATCGCCGGTGCACACGCGGCGTCCGGGGGAGCGGAAGCAATTCTGGAAACCGCACGCGCTGTTCTGGCAGCTGTTCCGGAAATCGAGGTCGACTACCTCGAGGTTCGGGGCGTCGATCTGGGCCCCGCGCCCGAGCGAGGTGACGGCCGACTGTTAGTGGCCGCCAAGCTCGGAACCACCCGTTTGATCGACAACGTCGGTGTCGCGGTGGGAACCGGGTTCCTCGAGCGTGACACTGACCCATCCGCCGACGCCATCGACGACCTGCTGTCTCACTGAGCACTTTTCACGAGTAAGGACCTGGATATGTTTCGCACAATGATGAAGTCGAAGATCCACCGCGCCACCGTGACTCACGCCGACCTGCATTACGTCGGCTCCGTCACCGTCGACCAGGATCTGATGGACGCCGCAGACCTCCTCGAAGGCGAACAGGTGTGCATCGTCGACATCGACAACGGTGCGCGTCTCGAGACGTACGTCATCGCCGGCGAGCGCGGAACTGGTGTTATCGGAATCAACGGTGCGGCAGCGCATCTGGTCAAGCCGGGCGATCTGGTCATCCTCATCGCCTACGGCGTGATGAACGAGCAGGAAGTCAAGGAATACTCCCCGCGCGTCGTCTTCGTCGATGCCGACAACAAGCAGATCGAACTCGGCTCAGACCCGGCTCACGCGCCGGAGGGTTCGGGTCTGATCACCCCGCGCATGCTGTCGACACTCGAGGCCTCGCGCGAATCCAGCCTGGTGTAATCCATGCTGCTCACGGTCGACGTGCGGAACACCAATATCGTTCTGGGGTTGTTTTCCGGGACTGGTGAGTATTCGAAGCTGTTGCAGGACTGGCGAATGCGAACCGACCCTCGGATGACTGCCGACGAGTTGGCGTTGACCTTCCGTGGGCTGTTGGGTACTCATGTCGATGAGATCACCGGCGTTGCGGCGCTGTCGACAGTGCCGTCCGTCTTGCGTGAAATCCGCGTGATGCTGGAGCGGTACTGGGGTCACGTTCCCCACGTGGTGGTCGAACCGGGTATTCGCACCGGTGTGCCACTGTTGGTGGACAACCCCAAAGAGGTGGGAGCCGACCGGATCGTCAACAGTCTTGCCGCTCACCATCTTTACGAGGGTCCGTGCATTGTCGTGGACTTCGGTACGTCGACCTGTGTCGACGTCGTTTCCGCCAAGGGTGAGTTTCTGGGCGGCTGCATCGCGCCCGGACTCGAGATCTCGACCGATGCCTTGGCGTCGCAGTCCGCTGCGCTGCGCAAGGTCGAATTGGTGCGCCCGCGTTCGGTGGTCGGCAAGAACACCGTCGAATGCATGCAGTCCGGTGCGGTATTCGGCTTTGCCGGCCTCGTTGACGGATTGGTCAACCGCGTACGCGACGAACTGCCGGAGTTCGGTGGTGACGACGTCTCCGTGATCGCAACCGGGGACAGCGCACCGCTGATCATTCCCGAATCCGACACTATCGACCACCTCGAACGGGACCTCACTCTCGAGGGGCTGAGGTTGGTCTTCGAGCGCAATCAGGCGCGTCGTGGATCCGGTCGACGACCGGTCGCCTGATCGATGGTTTCGTTCCAGCAGTTTCGCGATTGCAAAAGTTATGCCACAATGGTGCTCGTGAATCGCTGCATGGGTGCTCAGGAGTGTTGTCGAGGCTGACCGCTGCCTTGACCAATTCACATTCCTTGGAGCTAGCTCGTGCTATCCACATATTCTGCAGATCTCTCTGTTTTGACCCCTACTCTCGCTGCTGATCGTGCTGTTTCCGCAGGTCGTAGCGCTAATCGTGGGGCGTCCGGACGCCGTCCGAGTGGTGCGTCGTTGCCTACCCGCCTTCGCCCGGCCGATTTGCTGCGACTGACCGACGAGGGAGCGAACGGCGTGCTCGACGGCCGTTTCGACCACCTCATTCCCGACGCCTTCCCGACGCTCGATCGTTGGTCCACTCGCCTGCATGCGGACGACGACGTCGATGTGTGGCTCATCAGCTGGGTACCCGAACGCAACACCGAATTGCACGACCACGCAGGTTCGTTCGGCGCATTGACCGTCCTCAGTGGTTCTCTGACCGAATTCCGTTGGGCCGGTGACGCCCTGGTGGAACGCCAGCTCGACGCCGGCGATCAGGCTTCTTTCCCGCTCGGCTGGGTTCACGATGTCGTGCGTTCGACGGATGTTCCTGGTGCTCCGATCGAAATCAGCTCTGATGCACCGACTCTGAGTGTTCACGCCTACTCACCGCCGCTGACGGCAATGTCCTTCTACGAAGTGACGGATCACCGGACTCTTCGTCGCACCCGTACCGAGCTGACCGACCTGCCCGAGGGGGGCACCAAATGACCATCGACCAAATGCTCGACGACGCTCGCGCACAGATCGATCGTATGTACGTCTTCCAGCTCACCGAAGCCTTCCATCGCGGCGCGATCTTCGTCGACATTCGCCCGCAGGCGCAGCGCGCCATCGAGGGAACCCTCCCCGGTGCACTCGCGATCGAGCGGAACGTTCTCGAGTGGCGACTCGACCCCACCAGCAGCGCACACCTCGCGTTGGCCACCGACCACGACGTCGAGTGGGTAATCGTCTGCTCCGAGGGCTACACCTCGAGCCTGGCCGCAGCGTCGTTGCAGCAGTTGGGTCTGCACAAGGCCACCGATCTCGTGGGTGGATACCAGGCGATCAAGGCCGCCGGCCTGCTCGGTGCGCTCAGCGGAGTTCGTCATTGCTCCCGCGAGTTGGCGGCGGTTTCGGCTCATTGAGGTATTTGCTGTGCGCCTTTATTAACCGCGGGCGGTTAATAAAGGCGCACAGCGGGTCTGGCGGTAAATCTTCGGGCTCATTCCGTGATGGCGGGTGAAGGCCGTCGTGAGCGCAAAGGGGCTCGAGTAGCCCACTTCTCGCGCGATCGAGGACACCGTTCGTGCCGGGTCTGCGAGTAGATCCGCCGCCACCGACAAGCGCCACTCGGTCAGATAGCCGACGGGTCCGAGCCCCATGAGACCGGTGAACCGGCGTGCGAAGGCCGCTCGTGAACTGCCGGACTCCTGGGCCAGGCTCGCGACCGTCCAGGGGTGTTCCGGCCGATTGTGTATGAGCCGCAAGGCATGCCCGATGACGGGATCCTCGTAGGCCTTGATCCATCGCGGTGATCGATTCTGGTTCTCGGCGAACCACGTACGGACCGCCGAGATCAGGACCAGGTCCAGGAGCCTGTCCAGCAACACTTCCTGCCCTGGCCCGTCGGCGGCGATCTGTTGTTCCAGAAGGTTTGTCATCGGCGCGGTTTCGATGCTGCGTCGCACTACCGCGACGGGTGTCAGGCTGTCGAGGATCTGACGGCTGACATAGGAGTCCAAACGGTATGTGCCCGTGAGCATGACGGTCTGGCCGCTGGTCGAGTTGCCCCAGGTGCGAACGCCGAGAACTGACATGTCCTCGAGTGGTGATCCGTCGACCGCGGCGCAGTTTTGTGCCTCGTCGATGAGTACGTGGACCGGGGTGTCCGGGTGATCGGCGACCGTATAGGGATCGGGGCCGCGCAGGAGCGCAATGTCGCCGGCCTCGAGATCTTCGGTCTGTCCGGTGTCGGAGACGACAACTGCGGTGCCGCGAACCAGAACCAGCACGGTGATCGGTGCGTGGTCCTCGATACGTAATGACCACGGTGGATCGAGCAGCGAGCGCAGCAGAAAAGCGCCCTCCGCCCGCGATCCGGCCAGCATCATCGACAATGCATCCATGCTTCGACGGTAGACGCTGACGTATGTTTTTGCGACCTTCGGCTATGGATCGTATTGACGCTCCGCGGTCGAATGAGTACATGACGACAACAAGCGACATTCAATCGGCAGTAGTGATCGGTGGTACCGGCAAGACCGGTGCGCGCGTTGCGCAGAGGCTGACGGCGGTGGGAATCCGTACCAGAATCGCGTCGAGAACATCCGGGACGCGTTTCGACTGGAACGATCAGACGACGTGGCAGCCTGCAGTGTCCGGCGTCGACGTGGCATATGTGACGTATGCGCCGGACCTCGCAGTGCCGGAATCGAGCACCCACATCGAGGAACTCGCTGAGCTTGCGTACCGCGAAGGGGTTCGTCGCATGGTGCTCCTGTCCGGGCGCGGTGAACCGGCGGCGCAGAAAGCCGAGCAGGTTCTGGCCGACACCGGTCTGAAATGGGCTGTGGTGCGAGCCAGTTGGTTTGCCCAGAACTTCAGTGAGGGGTATCTACTCGATCCGATTCGGGAAGGCCACCTGGAACTTCCGGTAGGAGAGGTGGGGGAGCCGTTCATCGACGTCGACGATCTAGCTGACGTGGCGGTGGCCGCATTGACTCGAACCGACCTCCTCGGCCGAGTTCTCGAGGTGACGGGTCCGGAGTTGCTCACCTTCGCGGAGGCCGTTGAGGCGATTTCGGCGGCGTCGGGGCGTGCGGTGTCATTCGAAAGAATTGGACTGCAACAGTTTTCCGACGGCATGGCAGAAGTTGGCGTCCCGAGTGATGTCGTGGAGTTGCTCACTTACTTGTTTGCCGAGGTTCTCGACGGACGAAATCAAAGTGTGACCGGCGTCGTCGAAGAGGTCCTGGAACGACCCGCTCGAGATTTCACCACTTTTGCCGCCGAGGCTGCTCGAACGGGGGTCTGGTCGTGAAGAAATCCGAGATCTTCTTGGAGTTGCTCGTCGGCGTGACTGCGCTCGGCGCGCTCGTTGCCGGTGGCGCGTTGTTCGCGTTCTCGTCCTTCGTAATGCCCGCTCTGCGGTCGGTCGATGCACACGCCGCGATCACGTCGATGCAGGCGATCAACGTCGAAGCACCGCGGAGCGCCTTGATGCTGCCACTCGTCGGATCGGCGCTCACCGCGATCGCCGCCGGAATCTGGGCAGCGATCTCCAGACCGGACGGCTGGGTCCTTGCCGTTGTCGGTTGTGTCGGGGTGCTCGCGTCCTTCGCGGTGACAGCGATCTACCACGTCCCCCGCAACGACGCTTTTGCCTCGGTCAGCGCTACCGATGCAGCCGCATGGGCGTCGTACGAGGTGGGTTGGACGGTGTGGAATCACGTCAGGGTTGCGCTGTACTTCCTGTCGGGAATCGTGCTCGCGGTCGCCGCGGTGCTACCAGCAACAAACGCGGTGGACACGGCCCAGTAGTCTTGTACCCCGTGAGTGATGTAGAAGCCCAGCCAGTCGACGACACCCCCGAGCAGCTCCGTATCCGGCGCGAGAAGCGTGAACGGATCCTCGCGCAGGGGCAGGAGGCGTACCCGGTTTCGGTCGATCGCACCCACACGCTCGCGCAGATCCGCGCGGAGTACCCGGAACTCGAGCCGGACACGGCGACTGGCGTGCTGGTCGGCGTCGTCGGCCGCGTCATCTTCATGCGCAACACCGGCAAGTTGTGCTTCGCGACTTTGCAGGAGGGCGACGGTACCCAGCTGCAGGCCATGATCAGCCTCGCCGGCGTCGGCGAAGAGGCACTGGCTGCCTGGAAGTCCGACGTCGACCTCGGCGACTTCGTCTTCATCCACGGTGAGGTCATCAGCTCCCGTCGGGGTGAGCTCAGCGTGATGGCCGACGCGTGGCAGATCGCATCCAAGTCGCTGCGCCCCCTGCCGGTCGCTCACAAGGAGATGAGCGAAGAGTCCCGGGTGCGTCAGCGCTACGCGGATCTGATCGTTCGCCCCGAGGCTCGCGACAACGCCCGCAAGCGCGTCGCTGTTGTCCGTGCGCTGCGCAATGCGCTCGAGAGCCGCGGCTTCCTCGAGGTCGAGACGCCGATGCTGCAGACGCTGCACGGCGGCGCGGCAGCTCGCCCGTTCGTCACACACTCCAACGCCCTCGACATCGACCTGTACCTGCGTATCGCGCCGGAACTGTTCCTCAAGCGTTGCGTCGTCGGCGGTATCGAGAAGGTCTTCGAGATCAACCGCAACTTCCGCAACGAGGGCGTCGACTCCACTCACTCGCCCGAGTTCGCGATGCTCGAGACGTACGAGGCCTACGGCACGTACGACGATTCCGCGAAGATGATTCGTGAGCTCGTCCAGGAAGTTGCGCAGGAAGCATTCGGCACGCAGGTCCTCACCCTCGCCGACGGTTCCGAGTACGACGTCAGTGGCGAGTGGCAGGTTCTCGAGATGTACCCGTCGCTGTCGGCTGCCATCGGCACCGAGGTCACGCCGGATACGACGGTCGACGAGCTTCTCGCTCTGGCGGAGAAGGTAGGCCTCGAGGTTCCCAAGGACAAGGGCTACGGCCACGGCAAGCTCGTCGAGGAGTTGTGGGAGCACCAGTGCGGCGATCAGCTGTACGTGCCGACGTTCGTCCGTGACTTCCCGGTCGAGACGTCGCCCCTGACTCGTGATCACCGCAGCAAGAAGGGTGTCACCGAGAAGTGGGACCTGTACATCCGCGGATTCGAGTTGGCGACCGGCTACTCCGAACTTGTCGACCCGGTCATCCAGCGTGAGCGCTTTGTCGACCAGGCGCGCCTCGCGTCGGCAGGCGACGACGAAGCGATGGTGCTGGACGAGGAGTTCCTCGCCGCGATGGAACAGGGCATGCCGCCGACCACCGGCACCGGCATGGGAATCGATCGACTGCTGATGGCTTTGACGGGTCTCGGTATTCGCGAGACGATTCTCTTCCCGATCGTTCGTCCGTCCGCTCGCTAGCTTTACTTCGATCAAGGTTCGGCCGCACATGTTGCGGCCGAACCTTTTTCAGTTGGGGCGCTCCCAAGGTATTCGATACGGTTCACAGTCGGCGTCGTCGTCGGCTATCGGCGGTGCCGAAAACCAGATGAATCTGGGTGAGTTCTTCAGCTCGATCAGCTCAGCGGGGAGCGCTCGTAGTTGGGATTCGATTTATTCCCAACGACATTCGCCTGCGGCAAAGGATTCATCCATGCGTGGTCGCCTGAGTTTCGGACTTTCGAATTGTTGCGATGATTTGGTCGATCGTGCCCTGGTTGAGTGCGTCAGGTAGTCCCTGATCCGACTGGACAAGGAAGACCATGACCTCGGCTGTGGAGTATCAGGATGTGGTGACGACATCGAATTGTGCTGAGGGCGGATCGCATTCGTTGTCCGCCGGGATATTTGTGACGGTTGCGGTGTACCGGATCGCAGGGCGTCCGGAGATGGTGAAATTCGTGGGTCCGCTGTAAGCGATGCTGGCGAGAGTGCCGTTCTTGGAGGCGAAGATTGCGCTCGGTAGAGGTCTTTTCTCGAGCCGTCGTCTGTCATGATTCCCCCGTCTGGATGCATCCCCCGATGCGCCGCAAGGAGTGTATCGGCACTGTCTTTGTCGCAAGACAAGTCGACTGGCATACCCGGCGGAGATCAGTCCCAATCATCCGGACGAGCCAAGACAGGACGTTTGTCCAGGTGCTATTGTCGCTGCTTATCGAAGGATCTGGGGAGGAATGGTCGTGGTGAAAAAGGTTGTTGTCACGATGGTTGACGATCTGGACAAAAAATCGCCCGCGGACGAAACTGTGGAGTTTTCCGTCGACGGAGTTGCTTACGAAATCGATCTCACCGCCGCCCACGCCGCGGAACTGCGCGATGCACTGAAAAAGTGGATTCCTCATGCGAGAAAGTCGAATTCCGCCAAATCAGTCAACGGAGCGGTGACCAAATCCCGTCCCGTTGCCGACCGCGATCAGAGTGCCGCCATCCGCGAATGGGCCAAGGGTGCGGGCTTCGAGATTTCGGCCCGCGGTCGTATTTCCACCGAGGTGCGCCGTGCCTACGAAAAGGCCGTCTGAAATGGATCGCGAATGGATTCGGGCGCATTTTGCCGAAACGGATTGATAACGCGTTCTAGTTTGTTAGCGTCTGCACGGTTCGCATCTCTCGTAGAGGAGTCGGTCGTGCACAGAATCAGGTTGTTCGGGGGCGTGGTTCTTGCCGCTCTGATGCTTGTCGGGTTCACCTCCGTGGCTTCGGCTCAGGCCCCGATGCCCGTGCCCAATGCCTTCCTTGCCGGTGTTCCTCAGGAGTTGGGAAATCCTGGCGGTTCAGCTCCTGGATCCAATGACTTTTCGTGTAAACCGACTGCCGAACATCCCAATCCGGTTGTGCTCGTTCACGGAACGGGTGGAAACAGGCAGACCAACTGGGCCACCTATGCGCCGTTGCTCGCCAACGAGGGCTACTGCGTCTTCGCGCTGACGTACGGCAACTTCCCCGAGCAGCCGTGGCCGTTGTCGGCCATCGGTGGAATGCAGGAAATTCCTTCCAGCGCAGCACAATTGTCGAATTTCGTCGATCAAGTTCTGGGCGCTACGGGCGCAACGTCGGTGGATCTCGTCGGGCATTCGCAAGGCACGATCATCAACGGGTACTACGCGAAGTTCCTCGGCGGTGCCGACAAAGTGGACAACATCGTCTCGGTGGCATCGCTGTGGAAGGGAACCCTCGGAAACGAGCAGGCAAGTATCGGCCGCAGCCTTCGCGAACTCGGGGTATCCGAGGCGGCACAGGCAGGATTCCCGATCTGCAAGGCGTGTCTGAACATGGGAGCCGGTTCGGAGTTCATCGAAAATCTCCGTGCGGGAGGCGTTTACGCGCCGGGCGTTCACTACACGAACATCACGACGCGCTACGACGAACTTGTGCTGCCGTATACAAATGGGCTGGAGCCCGGGCCGAACGCAACCAACATCGTCGTCCAGGACGGTTGTGAGCAAGACATCTCCGATCATCTCGCCATCGCGGCATCGCTGCGCGCGGCGACTTTTGCTCTCAATGCACTCGATCCCGCGCATCAGCGGCCGGTACCGTGCAACTCGGTATTGCCCGTCGTGGGTTGATCAATATGTGGAGGCCTTCGGTGGGGATTCGAACATGCGTGGGTGCGCTCGCTCTGGCGGGGGCCGTGGCCGCGACCGCCGCACCTCTTGCGTCTGCGAACGAACCTCTTCCCGTTCCGTCCGGTTTCTTCAGTGGAATCGCCCTGGAAGCGACCAACCCGGGCGGATCGGCCCCTGGCACCAACGACTTCTCGTGCACGCCTTCCGCTGCTCATCCTGATCCAGTCGTCCTGGTGCACGGGACGGCGGCCAACCGTCAGACCAATTGGGGCGTACTCGCACCCGTACTGGCCAACGAGGGATACTGCGTTTTCGCGCTCACCTTCGGGAATCGAACGGACCAGCCGTGGCCGATTTCCGCAGCCGGCGGTCTCGCACCACTCGGGGACAGCGCAGGGCAGCTGTCGGACTTCGTCGATGACGTTCTCTCTGCGACGGGTGCCTCGAAGGTCGACCTGATCGGACACTCTCAGGGGACGACGGTCAGTGCGTACTACGCCAAGTTTCTCGGCGGCGACGCGAAGGTTTCCAAGATCGTCTCCATCGCTCCGTTGTGGGACGGCTCGGAGGTCGGGCCGCCGGAAGGCGTCGGGGGACCGGATTTCGACAACGCCACCTTCGTGACCGAACTGCGCGACGCGGGCGTCTACTCCGATGACGTCGAGTACACCAACATCGTGACTCGGTTCGATCAGGTAGTCGTTCCGTACAGCAGCGGAATACTGGCCGCGTCGAACGCGTCGAACATAGTTGTTCAGGACGGTTGCGAGCAGGACCTGTCGGATCACATCGCGTTGGTGGCGTCGCAGCGAACGGCGACTCTGACGCTCAACGCGCTTGATCCGTCGAATCCGCGTGAGGTGCCGTGCACTCGGGTACTCCCGATATTCGGCTGATCAGGCGTCGAAAATCGCTGTTCGCTTCAGGCGTACAGGAACCGGGAAACGATTCCCTCAGCTGCGACGTTGTGAACGGTAAGCAGTCCGGCTTCCGCCGCCAATCGGGTGGAGGAGCAGCAGGTGGACTTCGCGCCCTCTAGAGTAATAAGTGGGGTCGTGCAACCTTTGTCGATTCGTGGACGTCAGTCCGCTGACCGGCGAGGCGATCAGTCTGTAGTGCCGGAGCGAAACGCGGCGACCAGGGACGAGACATCCGGTCTCGAACCTGCCCGCCGGAGAGTGTGAGGGAGAGCGATGTTCGAGAGGTTCACCGATCGCGCGCGGCGCGTTGTTGTCCTGGCTCAAGAAGAAGCCAGGATGCTCAACCACAACTACATCGGCACGGAGCACATCCTTCTCGGCCTCATTCACGAGGGCGAAGGTGTTGCAGCCAAGTCGTTGGAGTCGTTGGGTATCTCCCTCGAGGGAGTCCGCAGCCAGGTCGAGGAGATCATCGGCCAGGGCCAGCAGGCTCCGTCCGGTCACATCCCCTTCACACCGCGCGCCAAGAAAGTCCTCGAGCTGAGTCTGCGCGAAGCGCTGCAGCTCGGACACAACTACATCGGTACGGAGCACATTCTGCTCGGTCTCATCCGTGAGGGTGAGGGCGTAGCAGCCCAGGTTCTGGTCAAGCTCGGTGCCGATCTCAACCGTGTCCGCCAGCAGGTCATCCAGCTGCTGTCGGGCTACCAGGGCAAGGAGCCAACCGAAACCGGTGGCACCCGCGGAGAGGCCGGCACGCCGTCCACCTCGCTCGTGCTCGACCAGTTCGGTCGCAATCTGACGCAAGCTGCCCTCGAAGGCAAGCTGGACCCGGTCATCGGCCGCTCGAAGGAAATCGAGCGCGTCATGCAGGTTCTCTCGCGTCGTACCAAGAACAACCCGGTTCTCATCGGTGAACCCGGTGTCGGTAAGACCGCTGTGGTCGAGGGCCTGGCTCAGGCAATCGTCAACGGTGAGGTCCCCGAGACCCTCAAGGACAAGCAGCTGTACACGCTCGACCTCGGGTCGCTCGTGGCCGGCAGCCGTTACCGCGGTGACTTCGAAGAGCGCCTGAAGAAGGTTCTCAAGGAGATCAACACCCGCGGAGACATCATCCTGTTCATCGACGAGCTGCACACCCTCGTTGGTGCGGGCGCGGCCGAGGGCGCTATCGACGCGGCCTCCATCCTCAAGCCCAAGCTTGCCCGCGGTGAGCTGCAGACCATCGGTGCTACCACTCTCGACGAGTACCGCAAGTACATCGAGAAGGATGCCGCTCTCGAGCGTCGTTTCCAGCCCGTCCAGGTGGGCGAGCCGACCGTCGAGCACACCATCGAGATCCTCAAGGGTCTTCGTGACCGCTACGAGGCTCACCACCGTGTCTCCATCACGGACGGTGCTCTCGTGGCAGCGGCGACGCTGGCCGACCGCTACATCAACGACCGCTTCTTGCCGGACAAGGCGATCGACCTCATCGACGAGGCGGGCGCGCGAATGCGCATCCGTCGGATGACTGCACCGCCGGACCTGCGCGAATTCGACGATCGCATCGCCGACGCGCGTCGCGAGAAGGAGTCCGCGATCGACGCGCAGGACTTCGAGAAGGCTGCGAACCTGCGTGACAAGGAGAAGACCCTCGTTGCTCAGCGCGCTGAGCGTGAGAAGCAGTGGCGTGCGGGCGACCTGGACGTCATCGCCGAGGTCGACGACGAGCAGATCGCCGAGGTTCTGGGCAACTGGACCGGTATCCCCGTCTTCAAGCTCACCGAGGAGGAGACCACTCGTCTGCTCCGCATGGAAGAGGAACTGCACAAGCGGATCATCGGCCAGGAAGAGGCAGTCAAGTCCGTCTCGAAGGCGATCCGTCGTACGCGTGCAGGTCTGAAGGATCCCAAGCGTCCCTCGGGCTCGTTCATCTTCGCCGGCCCGTCCGGTGTCGGTAAGACGGAGCTCGCGAAGTCGCTCGCCAACTTCCTGTTCGGCGACGACGACGCTCTGATCCAGATCGACATGGGCGAGTTCCACGACCGCTTCACCGCTTCGCGTCTGTTCGGTGCCCCTCCCGGGTACGTCGGATACGAAGAGGGTGGCCAGCTCACCGAGAAGGTGCGCCGCAAGCCGTTCAGCGTTGTGCTGTTCGACGAGATCGAGAAGGCACACCAGGAGATCTACAACACCCTCCTGCAGGTGCTCGAGGACGGCCGTCTCACCGACGGTCAGGGACGTACCGTCGACTTCAAGAACACGGTGCTGATCTTCACGTCCAACCTCGGTACGTCGGACATCTCAAAGGCAGTCGGCCTGGGCTTCAGCTCGGGAACGGGCACGGAGTCGAACTACGAGCGCATGAAGCTCAAGGTTCACGACGAGCTGAAGAAGCACTTCCGTCCCGAGTTCTTGAACCGTATCGACGACATCGTCGTCTTCCATCAGCTCACGAACGAGCAGATCGTTCAGATGGTCGACCTGATGCTCGCTCGCGTCGAGGCGGCACTCAAGAACAAGGACATGGCCATGGAGGTCACCGACAAGGCCAAGTCGCTTCTGGCCAAGCGCGGATTCGATCCGGTACTGGGTGCACGACCGCTGCGTCGCACCATCCAGCGCGAGATCGAGGACCAGATGTCCGAGAAGATCCTCTTCGGAGAGATCGGACCCGGCCACATCGTGCTCGTCGACGTCGAGAACTGGGACGGCGAAGGCTCGGGCGAGGACGCGAAGTTCACGTTCACGCCTACCAAGAAGCCGATCGACGTGCCGGACGCACCGCCGATCGAGCTGACCAAGGCCGGCGAAAGCGAAAGCGCAGCAGAGTAGTACAGCAGGGTAATTAACGAACGGGCGGCACCTCACCGGTGCCGCCCGTTTCGTGTATCACGGGAGAGGGCGTACACATGAACGACATCGAACTGGGTCACCTGCGTCGTTGCGTCGAATTGGCAACGGAAGCATTGGATGCCGGCGACGAACCTTTCGGTTCCGTCCTGGCAGCGGCCGACGGAACATTTCTGGCGGAAGATCGAAACAGGATCGCGGGCGGCGACAACACTCGCCACCCCGAGTTCGAGCTGGCTCGGTGGGCGGCTCAGTATCTGACGCCGGAAGAGCGTTCGACGGCAACGGTATTCACCTCGGGAGAGCACTGCGCGATGTGTTCGGCTGCGCACGCATGGGTGGGCCTCGGACGTATCGTCTACATCTGCTCTTCGGCTCAACTCGGCGACTGGCTCGCGGAGTGGGGTGCGGCCCCGGCGCCGGTGAAGTCTCTGTCCGTCAACGAGGTTGCGCCGAACGTCCCGGTCGAAGGTCCGGTGCCGGAGTTGGTTCCGTTGGTGCGAGAACTGCATCGGAAGTTGCATTCGCAGAGTGCTTGAAAGGCACAGGTTAACGGGCGGCACCTCGGTGGAGGTGCCGCCCGTTTGCGTGTGGAGTCAGGAAACTGCGTCGACCGCTCGAACCTTCTCTCGCAGTTCGCCCTTGACGACCTTGCCGCTTGCATTGCGCGGCAGCGCTTCCACGACGACGATGTCCTTCGGGTGCTTGTAGCGCGCGAGACGATCATTGAGGAAGCTGCTCAGTTCCTCGATGGTCAGGTCCACGGCTGAACCTGGCGCCATCGCGACGATCGCTACCGGCACCTCACCCCACTTGGCGTCGGGGCGACCGACGACGGCCGCTTCGACGATCAATTCGTGTTCGTAGAGAACGTTTTCCACTTCGGCGCAGTAGATGTTCTCTCCGCCGGAGATGATCATGTCCTTCTTGCGATCGACGACGTAGACAAAGCCTTCGTCGTCGACTCGAACGAGATCGCCGGAGTGGAACCATCCACCGTGGAAGGCGTCAGCGGTGGCGGTGGGGTTGTTCCAGTACTCGCTCATCATCGTGGGCCCGCGGTAGACGATTTCACCGATTTCACCGGGCGCCACGTCGTCCATGTTCTCGTCGACGACCCTGGCCGAAATGGTCGGGATGACCCGACCGACAGATCCGAGCTTGCGAATCGCATCCTCACCGTCGAGAACGCAAGTGATGGGCGACATCTCGGTCTGACCGAAGACTGCGACATTGAATGCGTCCGGGAAGGTTTCGGCCATTGCCCGCAGGATGGTATCGGACGATGGTGCGGCGCCCCACGAGATGTTCTTCAGCGACAGTGCTCGAGGTTGCGCCTTCTGCACTGCGCACACGGCCTGCCATTGCACGGGCACGAGGAACAAGCTGGTGACCTTCTCGGCTTCGAGAATGTCGAGTAGTTGACCAGGGTCGAATGCGCCGACCGGATGGATCACCGTGGTCGTGCCGAGTTGCAGGCTCGGCGCGATGGAACCGAGGGCAGCGATGTGGAACATGGGCGACGCGCAGAAGCCGATGGAATCGGCATTGAACAGGTGGAAGGCCCTGATACAGGTCAATGCTTGCGAAGACAGGTTGGAGTGGGAGAGCACCGAACCCTTGGGGCGACCGGTGGTTCCCGAGGTGTACATGATGAGTGCAGGAGTGTCGTCCGGGATGTCGACGAACGCGTGCGGCTCGCCCGCCTCGCTGATCAGGTCCTCGTAGTTCAGGCTGTCACCCTCGGCGGGGGCGCCTACGGTGATGGAGATGTCGATACCCTCTGACACGGCACGCGCCGCTCCGGCCAGTGGAGCCAATGGTCCTTCGGCGACAATGACTTTGGAGCCGGAGTCGTTGACCAGGTAAGCGACCTCGGGTGGCGTGAGACGGAAGTTCACCGGAACAGCTATCGCGCCCAGTGCGTTGGTCGCGAGCACGATCTCGAGGTATTCGGGGCGATTGAGCATCAGGATGAGCACGCGGTCGCCGAAGCTGACGCCGCGTCGGGCTAGAGCGTCTGCCAGCTTCTCGACGCGCGCGTCGAGGGTGCTCCAGGTGATGGAATCGCCCAAAAATCGCAGCGCGGTGCGATCGGGAATCATCTGCGCATGCCTGGCGATCTGATTGTTCCAGTTGGTGCGGCGTGAACGCTGCGCCTCGGAGACTGCATCGGTGGAGGCCATCGATGGGTTCCTCTCATGCGTGGGTGATTGTGTGACTCAGGCTACAGTGAGCCGTCGATTCTCACAGTGGTTTTGTTAACGAAAATTCGCAACGACTACTTGAAGTGCGGTGCGCGCTTCTGCAGCATCGCCATCGCGCCTTCTTTGAAGTCGTCGCCGGTGAGAAGTTCTGCCTGACCGGTATTTTCGATCTCCAACGCGGCATCGAGGCGGTCCAGCGTCGCCGCATTGAGTGCGCGCTTGGTGAGTTCGAGTGCGCGTCGGGGAGCCTTCGACGTGCGATCGACGACCGAGTCGACGAGTGCGTCGAACGCGTCGTCTGCGACGGTGCGGGACACGAGCCCGAAACGCTCTGCGTCCTCGGCGGAAACCCGCTCGCCCAGCAACGCCATCTCGGCCGCTCTGGCACGTCCGATCGCTGCCGGCACCAGCGCACTGGCGCCGCCGTCGGGCATCAGGCCGATGTTGACGAACGAGAGGAGGAAATAGGCGCTCGATGCTGCGTACGTCAGGTCCGCGGCCAGGGCGATGGACACTCCGACGCCGGCTGCCGGGCCGTTGACCGCGGCGATCACCGGGACCGGGGCGCTGGTGATGGCGCGAATCAGAGAAGTCGCGGCATCCATGACAACTTTCGGGTCTGCGGGGTTGAGGGCCGCTGCCGCAAGATCGGCTCCGGTGCAGAACGCTCGACCGGATCCGGTGATCACGATGGTACGAACTCTCGGGTCTGCGCCTCCCTCTCTCACGGCGGCTGCGAAAGCAGTCATCGTGGGTAGATCGATCGCGTTCATCCGCTTCGGGCGGTCGAAGGTCAATCGCAGTACACCGTCGGTGATTTCGGAGCGGAAGCCCGTCTCGGCGGTGGCGGTCATGCCGCGCTCACAGCGGTGACGAATCCGGAAAGCCGTGAGGTGATGAGGTGTTCGGCCTCCGCGACCATGCGGTCGATCATGTCGGCGACGGTCGGGATGTCGTTGATCAACCCTTGGCTTTGCCCGGCGGACCAGATGCCTGCATCGAGATCGCCGTCTTCGAAGACCTTGCGCCCGCGTGCCCCGGCGACCAGATGCTGGATGTCGCTGAACTGCGCGTCGCCGCGCGCCTCGATGTCGACGACTTCGGCGCGGATCGCATTCGCTGCTACGCGTGCGGTGTTGTGCAGGGTTCGGAAAATCAGCTTGGTGTCACGCTCGGTGTTGGCGACTATCTGTTCTTTAACTGATTGCGCTACAGGAGATTCCACGGTGCACATGAATCGAGTTCCCATGTTGACGCCGTCTGCTCCGAGCGCAAGCGCCGCGACGAGACCGCGGGAATCTGCGATTCCGCCCGACGCGATCACCGGAATCGTGAGTTGCTGCGTGGCCGCCGGAATCAGAATCAGCCCTGGTATGTCGTCTTCACCTGGGTGTCCGGCGCATTCGAAGCCGTCGATGCTGACGGCGTCGACGCCCAGTCTCTCGGCTTTGACCGCGTGACGAACTGCAGTGCACTTGTGGATCACCTTCACACCCGCGTCCTTGAAATGCGGAAGATGATCGATCGGATTGGAACCGGCCGTCTCGACGATCTTGATCCCGGATTCGATGATCGCCTGGCGATATTCGGCGTACGGCGGCGGCGTGATCGACGGCAGAATCGTGAGATTGACGCCGAAAGGCTTGTCGGTGAGATCGCGGGTCCGAGCAATTTCCTTGACGAGATCTTCCGGAGTGGGTTGGGTAAGGCCGGTCAGGAACCCCAGGGCGCCGGAATTTGCCGTGGCCGCAACAAGTTCTGCGCGTCCTACCCACATCATGCCGCCCTGCACGATCGGATGGTCTACGCCGAACATCTCGGTGAAGCGAGTGCGAATCATCTGATCACAACTACTTTCTTACGATCGGTCAATCGGCATCGAACCCTATTGCAGGCGAAGAAAAATCCTGCGCTGCATGGAACGAGCCCGCCAGCGGACTGCGTGCAAGTTTGTGCGAATCATCACTAACATAACACCGGTGTGAGAGCGGGTGTCAAGACTCTTTCTCCGGAATCCGTCCGCAGTGACAGCCGCGTTGTAGGGTTTCGGGTGAAGCCGTACCGGGCGCGAATTGCGACCTTCGCGACGGTTAACATGGTCCGTTCGGACTCGCGCCCGTAGAAGTGCGGTGCAGCGGACGAAGGCAGTGGAAGAAAGCAACGGAAGTGGAGGTCAGGTGCCCGGACAGACACGCGTTTCCGTGAGCGGCAGTGGCTCTGCACCACGAACGCGTCCGAAGAATCGGAAGGCGCAAATCGCGGCCGCTGCTGCGGAGGCATTCAGTGAACGTGGCTACCACGCGGTCGGCATCGACGAGATCGCCGCGAAGGTCGGAATCTCCGGGCCGGCCCTTTACCGCCATTTCCCCACGAAGTACGCGCTGTTCGTCTACACGGTGAACAACCTGACCCAGGCGTTGCTGGATGCCAGCGATCCCGCGGTACACGGAAACGACGATCCACGCGAGCAGTTGAACTCCACCATGGTGGGGGTCATCCGCGCGACGATCGAGAATCGGCGTAGGGGAGGGCTCTACCGTTGGGAGGGCCGGTACCTGGTCGACGAGGATCGTGAGCAATTGCGGGCGGGAATGCGCACGCTCAATCTTCGGATTGTCGGGCCGTTGGCCGCAGTGCGCCCGGAACTGGACCCGGCCGATGTCGAGCTGATCGCACCGGCTGTGCTCAGCGTGATCGCCAGTATCACCGGTCATCGATCGGCGTTGTCCGCCAAGCAGATCGAATCGTTGATTCTCGCAGCTTGTTGGTCGGTCATCGGCGTCGAGTTGCCCGTTGGTGCGAAGGACAGCGGGAAGAAAGCGGCGCCCGAACGCAAACCCGGTCTTGCGCGGACATCGAAACGTGAAGTGCTGCTTCAGGAAGCCGTATTGCTGTTCGATCAGCGCGGCTATCACGACGTGAGTATCGAGGAGATCGGCGCCGCAGCGGGTATCAACGCGTCGAGCGTGTACCGGCACTTCGCGAGCAAAGCCGATCTACTCGCCGCGGCTTTCTATCGGGCGTCCGATCGCCTGACGATGACGTTGGGTTCGGCGTTGGCGGAGTCGGAGACACCACTCGCGGCCGTAGAGACATTGGCCAAGATGTACGTCGAGGTGTCGTTCGGCAGAAGCGAACTGTTGGCAGTCTATTTCGCCGAGATCGGCAGCTTGCCGGACCGGTCGCGGACCGAGTTGCGGAACATTCAGCGGCTCAACGTGGAGGAGTGGGCGCACTTGTGCGTCGAGGCGCGGCCGGAGTTGACGATCGTCCAAGCGCGGTTCCTCGTCCACGCGGCGCTCGGTCTGGTCTTCGACATCGGCAGGATCGTGCACTTTTCCTCGGAGAACTCCGTGCAAGCACGCGTCGAGAAATTGTTGACCGCGACTCTCCTGGGGTAGAGCAGTCCGAAACAGTAGGTGTGACTTCACGTATCGCGGGTAGGTTCGTGATCGCAAGGCGTTCACCGAATCATGTGAAGACGGAAGTAGGGACAGCAATGCCAACTCGTACCGCACGCACCGCCTGGAACGGCACCCTCGAAGCCGGGTCGGGACAGGTCGAACTCACCAGCTCGGGTGTCGCGACCTTCGATGTGTCGTTCCCCAAGCGCGCAGCTGAGGAAGCCGGCGGAACCACCAGCCCCGAAGAACTGATCGCCGCGGCACATTCGTCCTGCTACGCGATGCAGTTGTCGGCACTGATCGCCGAGGCCGGCGGAACCCCGCAGAGCCTCGACATCACCGCAGACGTGTCGCTGGGCCCCGACACGGTCGGCTTCAAGCTCACCGGAATCAAGCTCACCGTTCGCGCCGAGGTCGACGGCCTCGACGCCGACGGTTTTGCCAAGGTTGCCCAGGCGGCCAAGGAAACGTGCCCGATCAGCAAGGCACTGACCGGCGTCGACATCACGTTGGATGCGGCACTGGACTGATCACCTCGTGCTCGGGCGCCCCCTCCGGCGCCCGAGTGCGGTTGTGTGTGACGACCAGGTAGCTTGCGAACAATATCGGGAGCACCCACAGATCCGAGGGATCACGAAAGACCACGATCGGCAAGAGCTCGCCGCGGAATCCTCCTGCGGTCCAGCGGAAAAACCCGATCACCCACTCGTACGCGTCGCCGATCGGCGAGACCGTCTTCACCGCGGCGAAGCCGATGCCCGTGACCGCGATGGACCAGGCGATTGCTGCTCGCCCCGCCAGCTTTCGTCTGAGTACCTCGAGAACCGAGAGCAGAAGCAAGGGAAACAGGAACACGCCGGCGACGTCGGACAGCTTGCCCGTCATCGTGTTCCCGAATGCCCCTTTGAGTACGTGGTCGTTGACCAAGATGACGGACACCGAGACCAGCGCCCACGGACTCAGCAGCAGATCGCCCGGGCGGTTCACGACAGGTTGATGGTTGCCGAGCCGGACGAGAACAGGTCGCACTTGAACTGAAGGCGAAGACCGGTGGCGGCTTCGGGGACCTCGTACGCCAATTCGCCTCGCTTGGCTGCACCCGGCGCAAGCTCTCCGTCGACACTCGACGTGCTGCTGTCGGTGAACGTGATGTTGTACGACTTGTTGGTCGAGTCCTGCAGTTCGAAGCACATCATCGATGACACGGTCGACGGCTTGTCGCTGTTGTTGGTGACCTCGGTGTCGACCACGACGTAGCGGTTTCCGGGATCCGCGGTGATGAACTGATTGGTCGAGACATAGGGATCGACAACGCCGTGTACCTGGACGCGCCAGTCGCCCAGTTCGACGACGTCACCGATGCCGAAGGCAGCCGCGGGTGCGGCGGAAGAACCGTTGTCGTCGACCTTCTTCGCTTCGTCGGTCTCGCCCGAGGCGATGGTTGCGAACAGGGCTGCGCCGACGGCGAGGAGGGCGAGGGGAGTACGGAGTGATCGCATGATGTGCGCCTTTCGAGAGTTGGTATGGCACAAGTCAACGATGTGGGGACCGCTCATCGCTTCGGTCGAAAGATCGGGGAGCCTCATCCTTTCGGTCGGAGCTTGACGGTTCGTCCACCCGTTCGGCTGATTCGAGGCGTCGGTGGCGGTGGATACGCTTGCTCGGTGATCACCACCAAAGGAACCGTTGTGCGACGACGCGTATGGACTACCGCCGCCGTCGCGTTCAGCCTTTTCTGTTCCTTCATGACGGTGGGCATCGCAGGCGCGTCGGGAAATATGCCACCGGCATTGGTCGGGATCGGGTTCGTCCTGGGCGTGGCCGGTGGGATATCGCTTGTCTGGCGGCATCAACATCCCTGGGTGGTTCTGGCGATCACGCTGGTCGGCCCGCTGTTCTTCCCCACCGATGCGACGGCGGCGCTCATCGCGTTGTTCGCCGTTGCTCGGATCGCGCGTGGGCCTCGGCTTGCGGCAGCCGCGGCAGCTGTCTTCGTCGTGTGCGGAATTTCGTTGACCTACGATGCTTTTCGAAATCGTGAGTACTCCGTTCTCACGATGGGCACCGCGAAACCCAAAGACGGTTCGGTGGTTGTTCAATACGACGTCGCCATCTGGATCCCGTGGCTCGTCGCTGCCGTCATGGTCGGCATTGTCGTGGCGCTCTCGCTCCTGATTCGGACCAGAACCGAACTCGTCGAGGCAGAGCACGTACGGGATCTGGCCACCGAGAAAACCGACGTGATGCGCGACGAGATGATTCGCACCGAGGAACGAACGCGGATCGCTCGAGACATGCACGACACGATCGCGGCCAGTTTGAGCCGGATCTCGTTGTTCGCCGGCGGGTTGCAGGTCAGCGCGGCAGACAATCCCGAGAAGGTCGTCAACACCGCAGCGATGATCAGAACCACCGCACACGAGGCTTTGGACGAATTGAAGGGAATCGTCGGAGTGCTCAGGGGAAGCGGTGATCGCCGCGAACACGGTGGGCACCAGGGGATCGACGCGATCGGTGACCTGGTCAACAGTGCACGCGCGGCAGGCATCCACTGCCGTCTCGAATCCGAGTTGCTCCCGGGTGATGTCGGAATGTTGGCGGGGCATGTCTGTTATCGCGTCGTTCAGGAATCGTTGACCAACGTCCAGAAGTACGCGAGCGACCAGATGCTCGTCATTTCCGTGACCGGGTCGCCACACGACGGAATCCGCATCCTCGCACGCAACAAGCTGAGCGAGCTTGCACCCATGACGTCGATCGGTTCTCGATCCGGCCTACGCGGGTTGGCCGAACAGGCGCGAGAGATCGGCGGCAAGGTGGAGGCAGGCGCGTTGGGGGACGATTTCCTCGTCAGTTGCTGGGTGCCCTGGTCGTCGTAGCCCTCCCACCCTCTAACTGTCGGGGGCTCTGGGTAATCTGAGCGCACTATGGACGCTGACTCGCGCATAACAGTTTTGATCGTCGACAACGACGCGTGGGTTCGGCGCGGGATGAAGGACATCCTGGAAGCAGCGCCGGACATCGTGGTGGTTGCCGAGGCCGAGGACGGCGATCAGGTCGCAGCCAAGGTCACTCGTTTTCGTCCCCACGTGGTGCTGATGGATCTGAAAATGGCACGGGTCGGTGGCTTGGAGGCCACGCGTGAATTGATGACCATGAGCAATCCACCGAAGGTCATTGCCATGACCGCCTTCGACGTCGACGACATGGTTGTGCAGGCAGTCGAGGCGGGCGCGCACAGTTTCCTGAGCAAGGACGCAGCTCCGCAGGCGTTCCAGCAGGCAGTGCGGGTAGTGGCGTCGGACCACTCGTTGTTCAGTTGCGATTCTCTGCGCGCCATCGTGGCCTCGTCGCCGCGTCGGCAAGCGCCCGATCAGACTCCGCTCGCTTCGCTCACCGATCGGGAGCGCGAAGTGCTGACAATCCTGGCGACAGGCGCGGCCAACAGCGTTATCGCGGAGCGGCTGTACCTCGGTGAGACCACCGTCAAGACGCATATCTCTTCGCTGTTCGCCAAGCTGGGTGTGCCCAACCGCGTGAGTGCGTCGTTGATCGCGTTCCGGTGTGGCCTTGTGACGTGACTCGGGACTAATCCCGACCCTGTTCGTTGTTGCACCTTCGGTGACTGATCAAATCGTGATTGACCAAGACGTGACCATCGAAGTGTGGTCGGACGTCGCTTGTCCGTGGTGCTACATCGGAAAGACCAGGTTCCTCTCGGCGCTGGATCGTTTCGAGAACAAGGACCGCGTCAACGTCATCTGGCGCTCGTACCAGCTCGCTCCGGAGACCCCGGTGGGAGAGGGGCGAACCGAACTCGACGCCTTGGTCGAAATGAAGGGGATGGCGCCTGATCAGGTACGTCAGATGTTCGCCCACGTCAGCGCGACGGCCGCCGAGGTCGGGTTGACCTTGGACTTCGAAACCGTGATCGCCGCCAATACCTTTGATGCGCACAGGTTGCTGCATCTCGCGGGTGAGCGGCAGAACGAACTCCTCGAAGCGCTGTTCAAAGCGCACTTCAGCGACGGCTTGGTGATCGACGACCGTGAGGTGCTGGTCGAGCTGGCCGTGAGCGTCGGCCTCGACGCCGATGTCGTGCGCGAGCAACTGGGCTCCGATGCCGCAGCGGAGGCTGTCCGCGAAGATCTGTCCATGGCCCGCCAACTGCAGGTCAGCGGCGTTCCGTTCTTTGTCGCCAACCGTGCGGTTGCCGTGTCGGGCGCTCAGCCCGAAGAGGTGTTTCTGCAGTTGCTTACTCAGGCCTCCGAACCGGCCTGAGAAAGGCGAGCGGCACGCACCGCCGGGGCGTTCGAAAACGGCAACAGATGTGCGCCGTTCACGGGGCAGGACAACGTCACGTGCGCTGCATCGACGAACCGGTACGGCTGCGCTGCAACAACTCCGGCGAGGTTCTTTCGCAGACGCGACATCTCGGCCCGCGCGGTCACCGTGCGGGCCGGGTCGCCGAACAGATCTTGCGCCAACCGCGATGCAGTCAGTCCCCGTCTCTCGGATCCGAGGAGGAACAGAATCTCCGCATGTCGTTGGGTGGGGGCGTATGCCCATTCGCCGAAACCCGACGTGACGGTCACCGACATGTTCTCGGAATCGCGCAGATCGATATGCACCGTGGGCGCGCTGATTCTCTCGCCGGTGGTGATCGGTCTAACCAGCCACCCGCCGGGAAGCGGATCCAGTTCGCACAGGCCCAGTGCCGGGAACCATGTCCTGCCGGGAGCCAAAGCTGCGGGGAGCAGCACGCGCGAGCGATGAGGTAACGCGTCGACCGCTGCGACCCATCCATGGGTGTCGATCACCAATGCGGGTGATCCGCTTCGTGCAAGCATCGGCCCTGCAACAGAACGTAGTTGATCGAGATTGTCCCGATGCTTGTCGCGCAGGTGTGATTGAGCGAGGCGTGCGACGGCGTCGACCAGGGCGAGCGTCGTGGGATGGACGGTCTTGGCAGGACCACTGATGTCGACGACGCCGATGACACGGTCGTCCCGCGGATCACGGATGGGCGCCCCCGCACACGTCCACGGATGATGGCTGCGCGCATAGTGTTCCGCCGAGAAGATCTGAACCGCCTGTCGTGACACCAATGCCGTTCCGATGGCATTGGTGCCGACGCTGTCCTCCGCCCAGTTCGCCCCTTCGACAAATCCCAGACGCGCAGCTTGGTCCAGTACGCGATGGGAACCGCTGCGCCACAGTACAGTTCCGCGAAGATCTGCGACGACCATGATGTTCTCACCGCTCGCGGTGACCGATTCGAGTCCGCGTGTCACGTCGTCGAGCACGTCGTACAGTCCGGACTCACGACGACGGAGATCGAGTTCGGCGACGTCCATCGACGGTTCGACCCGGCTGTGCTCGGGATCGATACCGAGTTCGCGCAGGCGCTGCCACGATTGGCGAACCACGTCCCTTGGGCGGGCCGGTGCGCGGTCTCCGGCCATCGTCGCGTCGTACACCGCGGCGAGGGTCCTCGCGTAGTCGCGAGGATCCTCGCCGGGCGGCATCGCAGGCTCTGGCAACCGCTTTTTCAGTGAAGACACCGCTTTCAGTGAAGACGCCGCTTTCAGTGAAGACACCTCGGTCAGCGGTAGACGAGACCGCCGTCGATGAGACCGGCCTGCCCGGTCATGTAGTCGGAATCGGGCCCAGCGAGGTAAGAGACGAAACCGGCTACGTCGTCGGGGGTTTCAGCTCGACCCAGCGCAATTCCGCCGACGAACTTCTCGTAGGTGGCGCCCTCTGGCGCACCGGTCAACTCGGCGAACCTCTTGTCGATCGTCACCCACATGTCGGTGCCCACGACGCCGGGGCAGTACGCGTTGACGGTGATTCCGTCGGACGCGTATTCCTTGGCCGCAGCCTGAGTGAGGGCCCTGACCGCGAATTTTGTTGCGCTGTAAACACCTAACATGGCGAACCCGTCATGACCGGCGATGGACGACGCGTTGATGATCTTTCCGCGCTGACCGAGCGCCTGGAACTTTGCCGCTGCGGCTTGAATTCCCCACAGGACACCGTCGACGTTGACGCTCCAGATCTTGGAGACCTCTTCCGGCGTCGCATCGGAGATCGGGCCGACGAGAGCGATTCCCGCGTTGTTGACGATGACGTCGAATCCGCTCAACTCACTGTGCGCGTGTTCGACTGCGGCGTGAACCTGCGCGCGATCGCTGACATCGGCGATAAACGTCGTCGCACGACGACCGATCTGTCTGATCTCGTCGGCAACCGCATCCAGCTTGGTCTGGTCGAGGTCGACCAACGCGATGTCGGCGCCGTCGTGGGCGAGGCGGAGAGCGATTCCGCGTCCGATTCCTTGGCCGGCGCCGGTGACCAGTACTACCTTGCCCGTGATGCTCATGCAGATCTCCTCGTAAGCAGTGAACCAGTCGGTTGTGAACCGGTGAGTGATTTGTATGTGACGGCGACCACAATGCGGAAGGGTTGCACCGTGTTGCAATTCTGGAAAATCGGACAGCAGTTGCAACCCTCGGCAACCCTCCCGGTACCCCGCGCGACGGTTCCATAGTTGCGCCACCACTTCGCGAATCATCTTGCGAGACAATCTGGGAGAGGGCACATGACCGCTACAGTCGACACACCCACGGAACCGGCCACGCCGAGCCGACAACCGTCACGCCGCTGGATCGGGTTCGGGATCGCGAACCTCGTGATCGTTCTCGTGCTGGCCGTGGCGAGTTGGTACCTTCTGGCCGATCCGACCACCAGTCCCTGGAGCTTCTATCCTCTGCCGTTCAACGCGGCGCTTTTCTGGGCAATCCTTTTTGTTGTGTTCATCGGCTTCAATTGCGAGTTCGCCGGCTTCGATCGACTCCCACAGCCGGCGAAAGGCTTGGCGATCATGGTCGCGACCGCGGTCTTCGCCGTCGTGGTGACGTGGCTCCTGGCAAACGGCTTGGGGAGTTTGTACCCGGATTTCGCGGCCGATCGTGAGGGCGGCCTCGGATATTTCGCGGGTGCGCTGTTCGTGCTCTTCGGCTTCGGGACCTGGGTGATGGTGGTCCTGAACTGGCAGCATTGGCCGTGGACTTCCCTAGGGATGAAGCAGCCGTTGGTGGGTTTGTGTGAGATCGCGTTTGTCGCCGTCCCGACGCTGGCGCTGTACTTCGTGTTCGGTCTGCCGTCCGTGTCGCTGTCCGCCACGGATCCGTTGATGACCGTCGACACCGTACTCGGATGGTTCTACTGCGTCGTAGTGGTCGTGATCCTGACTGGCCAGACGCTCGACAACTGGCCGTGGCGACTGTTCGGCGGCGGCGGTAAGACGGCGCTCGCAGCCACGATCGGTAACTTCGCCGTCGGAACCGGCTTGTACTTCGTGGCACTTCCGGTCGTGAAGGTGTTGGTGGGAAGCGATGCCGTTGCCGAGTTGGGTGGTGTGGTCCATCAGTTCCCGGCGCAGCTCGGTGTGTGCTGGGCCTTCTGGATGATCTTCTGGGCCAACGCCTTCGGTAACAAGCCCACGGGCTTTGCGGACGGGGTCAACCTGGCGATCCGCGCGCTGCTCACGTTTGCGCTCGCGGTGGTCACATTCTTGTTCTATTACCGCTTTGCGGCAGAGCACATTCTTCACGAGCCGGCAGTTGTCGGCGGATTGCACGGCAATGCACTGGGTTTCGTGGACTGGGCCGTGTTGTGGACGCTGTTCTACGTCGTGGGATTTCAGTCGCTGGGACTCGGCAAATTCAAGCCTGCTGAGGGGTGAGTCGGTTGCCCGCACATCGGTGCGGGTAACCGGTATCGGGCGGCGGCACCGCGCCCGCTGATTGCAACAGACTGCAACGCTTGTGACCGGGGCCACTTATGGGATGTGCTGTGTGTCACATTCACAAACAAGGAGAAGTGATGACGCAAACCATCGATTCCGCAGTCACCCCCGAGGTGAAGTTGACGGCGGTGACACCTCAGGAACGCGTCGACGCCTGGCTGGCGGATTTCGAGTCGGCCCTCGCGGCTCGTGACATCGAGCGTGTGGCAGGCAAATTTGCACTCGACAGCTTCTGGCGCGACTTGGTGTCGTTCACCTGGAACATCAAGACCGTCGAAGGTCGCGAGCAGATTGCCGACATGCTCTCCGAGCGTCTCGACGACACCGATCCTTCGGGATTCCGGACCACCGAGACACCCGACGAAGCGGACGGCGTCACGTCGGCCTGGATCGAATTCGAGACTGCAACCGGTCGCGCGCACGGGCACCTTCGTTTGAAAGGAGATGAAGGTTGGACCCTGCTGACGTCGTTGCAGGAATTGAAGGGACACGAAGAAGGTAAGGGCACTCGCCGGCCTCGTGGAGCCAAGCACGGAGCAGACCCGAACCGCATCACGTGGGCCGAGCAGAAGGAGATCGAGGATCGCGAACTCGGTTACACCACACAGCCTTACGTCGTGATCGTCGGCGGCGGACAGGGAGGCATCGCCCTCGGTGCCCGGATGCGCCAACTCGGAGTTCCGGCCATCGTGATCGACAGCCACGAGCGGCCGGGTGATCAGTGGCGCGGACGCTACAAGTCCCTGTGCCTGCACGACCCGGTTTGGTACGACCACCTGCCATACATGCCGTTCCCCGACAACTGGCCGGTGTTCGCGCCCAAGGACAAGATCGGCGACTGGCTCGAGATGTACACCAAGGTCATGGAGGTTCCGTACTGGAGTTCCACGACCTGCACCTCTGCGTCGTTCGACGAGAAGACCCAGGAATGGACCGTCGAGGTCAACCGCAACGGCGAGAAGCTGACGTTGCGTCCCAAGCAGTTGGTGATGGCGACGGGTATGTCCGGCAAGGCCAACGTTCCGACGTTCCCCGGGCAGGACAAGTTCCTCGGCGATCAGCACCACTCGAGCAAGCACCCCGGCCCGGATCAGTACGTGGGCAAGAAGGTCGTCGTGATCGGGGCCAATAACTCCTCGCACGACATCTGCGGTGCACTGTGGGAGAACGGCATCGACGTCACGATGGTGCAGCGCAGCTCGACGCACATCGTGAAGTCGGATTCGCTGATGGATTTGGGCTTGGGTGATCTGTACTCGGAGCGTGCACTGGCCGCGGGCATGACGACACACAAGGCAGACCTCACGTTCGGTTCGCTGCCGTACCGAATCATGCACGAGTTCCAGATCCCGGTGTACGACGCAATCCGTGAGCGCGACAAGGATTTCTACGATCGCCTCGAGAAGGCGGGCTTCGAGCACGACTGGGGCGACGACGGTTCAGGTCTGTTCATGAAGTACCTACGCCGCGGCTCGGGGTACTACATCGACGTCGGCGCGGCCGAACTGGTTGCCAATGGAGACATCAAGCTCGCGCACGGCAACATTCGTGAGCTGACCGAGAACAGCGTGATCCTCGAAGACGGTACGGAATTGCCTGCCGACGTGGTGGTCTACGCGACCGGCTACGGCTCGATGAACGGCTGGGTGGCGGATCTGATCGGTCAGGACACCGCCGACAAGGTCGGCAAGGTGTGGGGCCTGGGGTCGAACACCACCAAGGATCCGGGACCGTGGGAAGGCGAGCAGCGCAACATGTGGAAGCCGACGCAGCAGGAAGCGCTGTGGTTCCACGGAGGCAATCTGCACCAGTCGCGCCACTACTCGCTGTACTTGGCGTTGCAGTTGAAGGCGCGTTACGAGGGCATCCCGACGCCGGTGTACGGACTGCAGGAAGTGCATCATCTGAGCTGAAATAGAACTGCTGTGCGCCTTTATTAACCGCCCGCGGTTAATAAAGGCGCACAGCAGGTTCAGCGAAGGGCGTACTTCTTTGCTACTTCGGTGTTCTTGGTCGCGCGCTCGGTGAGGAAGGCGAATGCCAACCCGAGCACGAGCCAGAGCGTCGCCTGCGTAGCGAGCGAGGAAAGTCGGAACTCCCACAGCAGAGTTGCCGGGAAGTCCTCGCCCACCTCGTTGATGCCGGGAAGCGAGACGTAACCGATCGTGGCGATCACCAGGAACGCAGCCACCGGAGCAGCGATGCGCACGCTGAGGAACTCGTGCCCGGAAACTGCCTTTGCCGCCGCTGCTGCCGCGGTGACGGACAGTAGCCCGAGAATCACGGCGGCCAGCCACAGCAGTGTGCGCTGGTTGATGGTGTCGGGATCTCCGACGGCCGGCGGATTGGCCGGGTACTTGAAGAAGGGCACGGCCTCGATGGCCAGCCAACCACCGACGGCGATGGTGATCGCCAACAACGGCCCGGACATTCCGGTGAGTCGTCGAGCGTAATTGGCAACGACCGAGAAGATCGCCCCGAGTGCCAGTCCGGCCAGCGCTGTGGCCAGGAACAGCCCGGCGCGCTGCCCGTCGCGGCTCACCAGTGGTTCTTCTTCGTCACCGTGCGAATGCCCAGCGGCTTCGCCGGCAACCTCACCGGTGGCGCTGTTGGCTTCTTCGATCGCAATGGCGGCATTGACGTGCGGTTCACCCAGCACGAATGCAACTCCGCCGGCAAGGATGCCTGCGATCAAACCAGCCAACAAACCACGAATGAGAAGCTTCGTGAAATTGTCGACTAGTGGCACGGCAGGCCCATCAAGTGCCGACCGTCGTGCATCAATTCATGCATGTACATGCCGGTGCGAGAGATAGCGCCCTGGTCGAATCCGACCAGGTAGAGAGCGAGCATCGCGAACAGAACTACTGCAGCGGCGAGGAAAGCAAGACGAGTCGAATCGATCGACGTATCGGGAGAATAGGCGAGAGCCATCGAAGCCTCCTGGGATTTTCGCGTCCCCTAGGTCCATGCGATGGCCGAAGTGTCTGGCTGTCGAAATAGTCGTGCCGAAAAAGGCAC
The DNA here is from genome assembly GCF_036669995.1 of Rhodococcus sp. DN22. Lineage (NCBI taxonomy): Bacteria > Bacillati > Actinomycetota > Actinomycetes > Mycobacteriales > Nocardiaceae > Rhodococcus > Rhodococcus sp. DN22. The sequence continues at coordinate 781,424 of NZ_CP133326.1, forward strand.
TTCACCTCGAATTACAGTGGCGCGACCGCTCCGGGCTTTCACCGGATTCCTGTCGGACCATCGCGTTTACATGCGAACTTTTGCACTACTGCCCGCACCGTGTCAACGCGTAAGCCGAGATGACCGTCGATTGTGCCCGCCAAGGCGGGCACAATCGTTCTAGATCAGCTCTTTGCGGCGACGTCCAGAACAACTTCGAACTCGAGCAACGACGCACCCGAAGCGACGGGCTTCGCACGCTCGCCGGAATGGGCTTCGCGGGCAGGGCCGTCACGCCAATCGGCGAACGCCTGCTCGGACTCCCACTGCGTCACCACGAAGTAGCGGCTCTCACCTGCGGTGGGGCGGAGGAGTTGGAATCCGAGAAAGCCCGGGGAGTTCTCGACTGCATGAGCGCGTGCTGCGAAGCGCTTCTCCAGTTCGGGGCCGGCGCCCTCGGGGACCTCGATTGCATTGATCTTCACGACTGCCATGCAAGCGACATTACCCGCGCACCTTCACCGCGTACCGTGACACTCGTGTTGCATGACGAAGGTGGAACAGGACAACCGATTCTGTTGTTGCACGGCCTCATGGGCAGCTCGAGGACGTGGCGACGCCAGGTGCCGTGGATCCGCGAGTTCGGCCACGTCTACACGTTCGACGCCGCCGGTCACGGCCGGCCCGCGCCGTCAGAGCTGACCACCGAGGCATTCGTCGACGACCTGGCATCTGCCGTTGCGTCCATCGAGGAGCCGATGATCGTGATCGGCCATTCGATGGGGGCTCTGCACGCGTGGTGCTTCGCCGCATCGCATCCCGAAAAGGTTTGTGCACTGGTCCTCGAAGACATGGCTCCGGATTTTCGCGGACGCACCGCCGCGGATTGGGCTCAGATGATCTCGGCGTGGCCGCAGCCGTTTGCTTCCGAGGACGCGATGAAGGAATTCTTCGGGCCCGTCGCCGGCCAGTACTTTCTCGACTCTTTCGACCGCCGCGACGACGGGTGGTACCTGCACGGCGAGGTGTCGACCTTCCGCGACATCTCGGAGGAGTGGGGCACGAGGCATTTCTGGGATCAGTGGAAGGCGATCGACGTGCCGACCTTGCTGATCGAGGGAGAGTTCACCATCACCCCCGAGGGACAGATGCGAGAGATGGCCGAGAGGCCGGGAACTCGGTACGTACGTATTGCCGATGCAGGCCACCTGGTTCACGACGATCAACCGCAGCGCTATCGCGAAGTGGTGACGGAATTCCTTCAGACGGTGAGCTGACTGCGGATCGACGCGCCCACCTGCTCCAGTTCGACGGCTCGCCTGGCCAGGAGTCCGGCAGCGAACTTCGCCTTGTCGCCGCGATGGCGGGGGACGACGTGGAGGTGCGAGTGGAACACGGTTTGGCCCGCGGCACGCCCGTCGTTGACGAGAAAGTTGACTCCGTCAGCGGCGATGTCGCAGCGCCGTAGAGCTCCGGCGATGAGCGTGCCGACGCGGAACATCTCTGCGCCCTCGTGGCTTTCGAGAGCATCGAGGTTTTCTGCATGACGCTTGGGGACCACCAGGGTGTGCCCGCGACTCACCGGTCGGGCATCGAGAAATGCAAGAGTCGTCTCGCTCTCGTGGACGAGAATCGCCGGCTCGGTCAGCGCGACGATCTTGCAGAAGACACAGGTATCGGTGCTCATGCCTACAGAATGTAGTCCGAATCAGATCCGACCCGGGACTACAGCAGGCGCAGCTGACGTGCCTTCGTGATCGCTTCGTTTCGATTGTGTACGTCAAGCTTCTTGTAGAGAGTGCGCAGTTGAGTCTTGACGGTGTTGACGGACACGTACAGTTTGTCGGCCATCGCGGCCGATCCCATGCCGAGCGCCAGGAGTGAGAGGACCTTCTGTTCGCGTTCGGTCAGCTCCACGATACGTACGGATCCCGGAAATGATTCCGCAGGAGCACTTTTCGAGAACTCGGCGAGTGCACGCGATTTTGTTACTGCCATCGATTCGAGTTTCTCGACGTCCGCCGATCCGATGGTCGCGAACGGACGCAGAAGTCCGGTTTGGTCCGCGATACTGCACGCTCTGGACCACTCCTGAGAGGCGAGGCGTGGCTCACCCAGCTCGGAGTGTGCAACCGCTTGCACCAGAAGCGATTCCATCTGTGCCCGCGGATAGGATTCGCCAGACCAGTCGAACTGATGACACAGCGCCACAGCGGCCTCGTTCTGGCCGATTCGCTGACGTAAACGCGCCACCGACGCGAGCGTCCACGGGTTGGCTGCAGGATCGGCAATTTCCTTGGCCAGAGCCGTCGCCTTGTTTCCCTCGCCGAGTGCGAGCAGGAGATCGATTTCTGCGGATTGCAGCAGAGGAAGCGCGAAAGACGTGGCCGTGTACTGCTTGGAATGCACTCCAATCGCGTTGTGGAGCAAGGACAGAGCGGAAGATGCACTGCTCTGAGTCAGGGCGAATTGGCTGTGCGCATAGACGACGAACGCCCATAGCTCCTCGGTGTCGGACGGAACGCCGAGTTCGGTCAGTGCGATACGTGCGTCGCCGAAGTCGAGTGTGTCGAGAGCGGCGAGAGCCCGTGCCGTCAAGCCGGCGATCTTGACTACAGGTTCGAGCCAGCCCCCGGGGTCAGGATGCTTCTGTTCGAGTTCGAACCAGTGTCTGGCCTGCCGCGGCTCACCTGCCAAAGCCCAATTCAGGGCGGCACTACCCGCAGAGTTGCGAGCGATGAAGTCGACTCCGTGAGACAGGGCGCCGTGGTATGCCATTCGAGCCTTGATCGTGGATTCGGTGAACCTGCCGCTCAATTGAAAATTGATCGCCCATTGAAGTCGCATCAGGGGGAGTTGTGCGCTGACCGCTTCCGGATTGTTTTCCAGCGCACTGCGGCTGAGGTGAGACAGCCGCCTGGTGGTCTCTGCCGAGAGCCCGTATTCACCGGCCATCCTGAGCATGATCGATTGAACGCAGGCGATGCTCAAGGCGTCCTTCGCGCTGGGTTGGGCGCCGAGTTCCCACAGTTCGGCCGGCGATTCGGGTAGCAAGTCGATTGCCGTGGATCGCTTGCTCGGATGCATCGTGAACAAGGCGCGCCCGGCCTCAACGGCAGAGTGCTTGTCGGCAGCTTCCGCCGGAATCCGTTGGAGGGCGGAGCGAACCGAGTCCAGGTTATGCACGATCATCGTCACCCAATGTTGTTCGACGATGTCTACTGCCAGGGTCCAGTTCTGTGCCTCGACCGCGTAGTCCAGCGCCGACGCGTGATGACCGTTGTCGAGTCGATTGTGAGCGAGGAATGAAAGACGTTGCGACGGATCGATTCCCACGCGGGTGTGGTGCGCGAGTATCGATCGTCGAATGGCGGGAGGCAATTCCCATGTTTCGTCGGCTTCGGCCTCGACGCGCGACAACAAGCCGGCTGTCTCCAGCGTCACCAGCCGCGAGCGGATCTCATGAACGGTTTCGGCAGTGTCAGGGCGCTGGGACTCGAACAGCATTGTGGCGACGCCGACGGTGATCGATCGACCAAAGGCGGTCGCGAGTAGGAACTCATGTTGCTTTAGGCGCTCAGCGGTGGCGAGAACGGAATCAGTCACGTAATCGTCTATCGCTTGCGCGGTGTTCGTTTTGATCTCTCGCTCACGGTTGCTGTTACGTGAGTCCCTGACGGCGGCGACTGCGGCGCGAACCAATGCGGGCAGCCCACCCGTCAGGGATGTGATTTGTTCTGCATCACCCTCAGCCGTGCGCACCCCCGCCTGTTCCAGCAATTGGGCGGTATCGGATGTCGTGAACAACAGCTCATCGGCGCCGATGACCTCGTGATCCGTGTCGAGAAGGTATGGCTCGGCGAACATGCCGAATCCCGAGAGCGTGACCGCGAGGTCGAGGTTGTGGCAGAGGGTGAGGAGATCGATCAACTGATCGTCCAACTCTGGTTCCGATATCAGATCCGGCCTGATCAGCACGAGCAGCACGGGGCGGCTGAGGGCGTTCAGGGATTTGGCGGCAGCGGTGAAAGGATCGGCGAGATCGTCGACGTCGGGCAGTGCGATTCCGGCAGCGTGGATTCGATCGAGGACAACGGCCCAGAAATCTTCGAGTGTCGACGAGGGCTGTGGGGCCGAGACCCAGACGAGTATTCGTTCGGATGCCAGATGGGCGCGCAGCCACGATGCGATCAACGACGATTTCCCGTGGCCGTTCGGTGCACGAACGATGGTCAGAGCGGCGCGTCGATCCAGTTTCGCGAACAGTGCTTGCCGAGGAATCGACTCGGTGAGAGTGCGCCTTTCGGGAATAGCTGCCCAGTCGTGGCCGTCCCTCCCGAACATCAACGCGGACCCTTTCTGCTTTCACGCCCCACGCTAATTGGCGGATTTGGGCGGATTGTCTCGATCCATCTATCTACAGGGAGGAGCGTAGCTGGTGCGAATCCAGAGCGTGTCATCCCGGGCAATTCACCCGCGACTTCACCCCGGGTGAGTGAAGTTCACCCACATAATCATGCCGTCACCATTGGCTTTCGAGTCCCTCGAGCGACTTCTATTGAACGTAGCTCGGGATTCGCCAAATCTGGTCGAGAGTGCCCGACCGGGCCCCGAGGGTCGGCCATCGAAGGAGTGTCGTGAGAACTCGTCTGTCAGTGGTGTGGTCGAAGGCGGTTACGGTCCGACTCCGACCGAGAGCGTGCGCCCGAAGAGTGCGAGGCGTAGTCGTGGTGACAGGAGTGTTACTTGTCGGCGCAGCTGCGCTCGGTGCGCTACCGATGCAGTCGGATGTTCGATTGGCAGCCGAGGGAGAGTCCGCTTCTCCCTTCACAGTCGAGTTGACGGCGATTGACGGTGCGCCGCCGTTCGATCCCGGTGACGGTCCAGGGCTCGATTCCGGACCGTCCAACGGCATTGTCCGAGAAGGTGATCCGGTGACGTATGTCGTAGACATCGGCGTCCGGGGCAACCCGCTCTCGGACGTGGTCGTGCAGCTTCCGGTGCCTCGAGGTTTCGTTCTACCCTCCGTGCCTGACTACTGCGGAGACGGCTCGGGTGTCGACGAGTTCGGGTTACATTGCCTGATAGGCAATCTGGAAGCGGACCGGTACTTCACCCGGACAGCGACGATGACTGCGGGAAAGCGGGAAGACGCCGACGGTCTATCGATTGCTGCACTGGTCACCGCAGATCGAGGGGCGGCTCGCGTGCGGTCGGACGATGTCACCGTGCGGGTGGCGACCACCCCGGGAGTGTGTGATCCACAAGGGAATTCTGTTGGTGGTCGGAGAGACCAGGGGACAGCTGTCTCGGCAGATGGACGGATCTCAGGTCTGGTGACGTCGGGCATCTCGGAGGCGGTGGTGGTCAACGGCGTCGATCAATGCGGGCACGCGATAGCGCGGACGGTGAAACCGTTCGAGGGTCGCTTCTCGTTTGTCGGACTCCTGCCGGGGACGTATCGCGTCACGGTCGACGGCCGAGCGCCGGTGGACGTGGTGTTGGAACCAGGCGCAATGGCGGTCGGTGGCCTGACGTTCTGATACAGCTCCACAGTGATAGCAACACCTGAAACAGTTCAGAACCAGTTGGAAACAGTCAATGGAGGATCCAGTGCGTGAAAGCCTGGGCGTGGTATTCGAAAACAATTCCATTTCAACAGCTCTCGTAGATGCGGACACACCCCTTCTCGGCTCGATCGACGAGTTCCGTCATCCGTGGGGCGCGAACGGGGCTGTTCCCTCTGCGCAAGCGTCGGCACGCGCGCTCGCCTCCGCTGCCGAGGTCGCCACCGGTCGGGCCCTGCGCTCGAACCTGTGCCCCACCGTCGTCGGAGTGATGTGCGAGCGCGCGGACGTGCGCGAATTTGTCCCGGATTCATTGTCCTCCAGCACTTTCGAGAACGTCGAGTTGGTCAACGGTCTGGACGCTCGCATTGCCTACTTGCGGACGGTCGACGCCCTGAATGGTGTTTCGCCGATTCTCGCGTTCTGGCCGGACGGCAGTGAGACTGTGATCGCTGCCATCGATCCGAGCGCCGGCGTCGTGGACTCGGCGCACCGCTACGCTACCGCCGAGTTGCTTACAGACAGCTCGACATTTGCTGCGACATTGGACCTGCTCGTCGCTGAACGAGACCCCGTGCCCAAGTTGCTCGTCGCCATGCTCGGCAAGGAAGAGTCACGGCAGTTGTCCGCCGAAGCCGCCGAATCGGTAGGGCTCGGCTTCCTGTATCTCGGCGAGCGCGCCCAACTGGCGATAGGCGCTGCGCTGGTAGCGGCCGGTCGGGGGAGTGAGGTCAGGTCCGCTGGCGGCGCGGCTGTTCAGCCCGTCAACAGAATCCGGTGGGCGGCGGCAATAGTGCTGCCGCTCCTGCTCATGCTGACGGGATTGCTGATCGCTCTGTCGCCGGACGGGTCGCGAGCGGTGTCCACTGATCGCCCGAACGTCGGCGCCGAGCCGGCGAACCCGACGAGCGGGCCACCGTCCGGAGCGGCCCTACCGATCCTGACGCTCCCGCCTTGCGACCCGGTGGTACCCGTCGTCCCCGCTGCGTTTCGGCGTTCGGATCCTGATGTCACACCACCCCAGACCGTCGAACCAGCAGAAGCATGCGACCCGATGCGAGTGGGCTAGGGCGTACCTTCTCCAGCCAGTGCAAACAGGCCGTCATCGGTCTGCTCGACCAGTCCGTCGACCAACAAGGAATGTAGTGCGCGGTCACGCTGACCAGGATCGGTAGGCCAGACGATGTCGAGTTGCGCGCGTTCGACCGGACGGTGGCTCTCGCGCAGAACGGCCATCAATTTTCCACGAACTTGGCGATCGGTGCCCGCGAACTTCTGCACCTTCTTGGGCGGTCCGGTGTGTGCCGGTTTGCCCGAAGCGACCCACGCGCAATTCGGCAAAGGGCAGTTCTCGCAGTTCGGCGTCCGCGCAGTGCAGATCAGTGCACCGAGTTCCATGAGAGCGGCGCTGTAGGTGGCGGCGCGCGCTCGTGTCCGTGGCAGCAGCGCCGCGACGTCGGCGAGGTCTCGCGTGTTGGACGGATTGCCGGGTTCCGCATTGCCGTGGACGGCTCGCGCAACCACGCGTCGTACGTTGGTGTCCACCACCGGCACTCGCTGTCCGTAGGCGAAGCACGCCACGGCGCGGGCGGTGTACGAACCGATTCCCGGTAGGGAGAGCAGGGTGTCGACGTCTACCGGCACCACGTCGCCGTGCTCGGCGGCGAGGACACCCGCGCATTCGTGTAACCGCAGTGCGCGTCGTGGGTAACCGAGTTTGCCCCACGCGCGAAGCACTTCTGCCTGACTCGACGTTGCCATCGCCGACGGTACCGGCCAGCGCTCCACCCACTCTTCCCAGATGGGCGCAACGCGCACCACCGGCGTCTGCTGGAGCATGATCTCGCTCATCAGGATCTGCCAGGCACTGACGCCCTCGCGTCGCCACGGCAGGTCACGAGCGTTCTCGGAGTACCACTTCAGTAGCACCGAAGATTCCACTGCCACTGCTACCGACACACTCCTCGAACCTGTGCTCCTGGTCGACGAAGGACACGTCGACTTCTGGAGGCCACTTTATCGGCAGTCACCGACACGGCTGCCTGTGACGCCAGACCTTTGAGTCACAACAACTGCACGTTGCTCAGTTTCCACTCGCCGTCCTCGCGGACCAGAGAAAGTTGCATGCGGTTACGGTCGATCCTCGGATCGGGGGAGTTGGTATTGGTGATCGTCTGATCGAGGAACACGAGCACCTCGGCGTTGTCGCGATCACTGCTCGCCAGTCCGGCTGAAATGATCTGAGCGGACGAGGTCGCCTGATACTGCACGATCATGTTCTGCAGGTTGGCTGCCACCTGGGCGTACTGACCGGCGAACTCACCGACAGAGTTGTCACGCACCACGGAAAGATTCTGATCGAGGTTCTGGAAGTTGTACGTCGCAAGATCAGTGGCGAATTGCCGTCCGCTGTCCAGTGCGCTGGTACGCGCGTCTTCGTCGGCCGATTTCTGCCAGGTCGCGAATGCGCCCCATCCGAGCGCCGCGACCACGACCAGGACGCCGGCAACGATCAGCAAGGTCTGCTTGCGAAGCCTCTTGGGCTTTTCGGCGATTGTGGGTGTCGGACTCTCGGGGGTCTGGGGTTGGGGTGTCTCGGTCATTGCGTTCCTTGTACTAGTAGTGCGGCAAACGAGTTGTCACCGAGAACGGTGTTCTGACCACCGTTGAGGCCCAGACGAATCGACGTTCCGTCACCGGCCGCAACTGTGCCGAGAGCAGGATCGTATTCGGCAACCCCGTCGATCGTTCCAGCTCCGGTGGGGACGTTCTGCGAACCGCGATTCTGGATCCGGCCCGACTGGTCCGCGCAGTGTTGGTTCTTGTCGAGCGTGGTCGGTGAGGTGTCCTGTACCGATCGCCGGGGCGTGTCGTAGATACAGACCGGTCCGAGTGCTGTGATCAGATCAAGCTGTGCCCGTCCGTCTTTGACGATACTTCCGAACTTCTCGAATCCTTTGGGCACCACCACCAACAAGGCATCGACGGCAGGCATCCGTGCGGTGACGATCTGAGTGGAGACGAGAGAATTGGCCAACAGCAGACTGAACGGCTCACGACTCTGTTCGATGAGAGGCAGTATCTGATTGTCGAGAACACTCGGGCTTCGATCGAGGAGTGTGCGCAGTTGCGGATCGGAGTTTCGTACCTGATCTGTCAATTGGCGAAGTGTGAGTGCAACTTCGGGAAGAGCGTCAACATTTTCCTCGTTCGCAGTGAACAGTGAGCGCGAGTTCTCGACGAGTGTGTTGACACGCGGTTGATCGGCTTGGACAGTGCGCGCGAGCACGTCGAAGTTGTCGACGAGCGCCTGCAGATCCGGACCCAATCCGTTCAATCCCTCACCGAGTTCGTGCGAGAGGGCTCGCAGGTCTGCCGGATCGACGGTATCGGCAGCAGCGTTGAAATTCGCAATCACGGTTCCCAACGCGACCGGGATCGAAGTGCGCTCAGTCGGAACAACCGAACCTTCAACCAGATACGGGCCGCCGTCGGTCTGCGAAGACAACTGAACTTTCAACACCGGAACCGCGGTGTCCTGGCTGATGGCCACATACGAATCGTTGGGGATCTGTTTGTCGGCGGCGATGCTCAACGTCATCACCACGAGGTCCCGGGCAGAGTCCACCTCCACCGACTCGACGTCGCCGACGGTGACTCCGCGATAGGCCACTTCCGAACCCGGAGCGATTCCGGCCGCGTTCTCCAATTCGACGGTGACCGAGAACGTTCCGGTGAAGGGATCTCCGGCACCTACTTGTCGGAGCACATACGTCGTGCTGACCACCGCGATGAGGAGAAAGGCGACGATCTCGAAATAGACGGTTCGGTTCTTCATCGCGTTCCTCCTTGCAGGGGTGTCGTGATCGGCAGTTCCCGATCGGAGGCGGGCAGAGGTGGCAGTGGCGGTGCGGCGCCCGGAATTATCTCGTTGAGCACCCCGGTCACGGTGCCCTCGACATCGACGTCGAGGTCGATGTTCACGTAATCACCTGGGCTGGCGCGCTCGAGGAGCACTCTCGCGTTGTCCAGGTTGGACATGGTCTCACTCAGAGTCGGGCCCATTGCCGAGAACTGGTCGAGGATGGGTGACAGTCGTCCGGTGATCTCGGAGATCTGGTCGGCCGACTGGTCGAGCACGGAATTGGTTGCGGTACTGAGCCGATCGGTTTCGTCGAGTAGATCGAGGAGCGGTTGTCGTTGGTCGGCGATCACGCCCAATGCGGGTGTGAGTGTTCGCAAGCCTTCGTCGATGGTGGCGCTCTCGTCACCGATCAGAGCGCTGAGCCGGTTCAGGGAATTCAGTGCCGAATTGATCGATTCCTTTCGGTCGTCAAGTGTTCCGAGAAAAGTGTCAAGGCGCGCAAGCAGATCGCGGATCGTCTCCTCCCTGCCGTCGAGAATCTGATCAGCCTCACTGACGATGTTCTTGACCTGCGCCAACCCACTGCCGTTCAACAGAGTTCCGACGGCGCCGAGCAGTTGTGCGACATCGGGTCCGCGCACGGTCTCCGATCGCGCGATGGTGGAACCTGGTTCGAGCCTGGGGCCCGTTGGATCGACCGGAACTTCGAGGTTGACAAATGCGTCGCCGATCGGGGTGGACAGCTCGATCCGAGCGCGAGTGCCGACGGGTAGTTCGATGTCCGATTCAATTTCTGTATGTACCACGGCTGCAAAGGTTTCCGCGCTCATCGACGTGACTCTGCCGACCACTGCCTGGCCGATCCGCACCTCGCCGCCGACGGGCAGCAATGACGCATCGACGAACTCCATGTTCAGCGGGTACGACTCTCCTGGCAGACCGCGCCCGAGGGGGAGGTGCTGGAAGTTGAGACTGCAGCCGGTCAACGGCGCCGCGATGACAAGTGCCACGACAACGCTCACCACGGACTTGTTCGACGCCATCAGTTGCCCCCACCGAGGATGCGTGCCAGGTCGGAGCTGCCTGCCGAAGGAAATTCGATGGGATTGACGATTCCAGGCCCGGTGCACAGCGGAATCGGCATCTTCTCGCACAGTTCTCGCGTCGTGTCGAACTGTGAGAGATCGGTGGCGACGTTCAATCGCGCTCTGGCTCGGCCTTCTTCGGTGACGAGGTTGGCGACGTTCTCGAATCCCGTTGGTGCCGTTTCGATGATCTCGCGCAGTTGGTCCTGTTTGGTCGCGACTGCACCGGCCAACTGTGCGAGCGCACCCAGATCGGCGGTGACCGCCTCGCCGTGTTCGGCGAGTAACGCTGAGACCTGTCCGAGCAACGTGGTCAGGGAATCGAGCGCCCCGCTGATGTCATCTCGCTGGGTACTGAACGCGCGGGCGGTGACTGTCACCGAATTCGACAGCGAGTCGACCTTGGTCTGGTTGTCCGCGATCAACTGCACGAGGGTGTTCAGGTTCTTCACGAGTTCGGAGATGTCGGGACTTGCACCCGCCAGTACCGAACTAGCCTGTGAGATGGACCGAACGGCATCGTTGAATGCTTGCCCGTTGCCGTCCAACGCGTGGGCGCCTTCTCCGATGAGGTCACCGATCCCACCGCCGTCCGCGCCAGGGCCGAGCGCCACCGTCAGTTCGTTCACCGATGCGGTGAGCTGGTCCCATGTCAGAGGGGAGTGAGTTCGTTCGAGAGGGATCACTGCGCCGTCCGCGAGGAACTCACCGTCCTCGTAGCCGGGGCCGAGTTCGATCGTGCGGTCGCTGATGACCGAAGGAGACAGGAGCCAGGCCTGAGCGTCGGCCGGTATGCGTGTTCCGGATGGCAGGCTCATCGCCACTCGTACCCGGGACCCTTCCGGCGTGACGCTCTCGACCCTCCCGCTGGGAACTCCCAGAATAGTCACCGTGTTGCCGGTGAAGATGGCGTCGGTCGAGGTGAATTCGGCAGTGAGAGTGAGTTGGTGTTCGTCACGCGTGACGAACAGGACCGCACCGATCGCGCAGATCATTATCGCTGCCAGCACGGCGAGCTTCTTGACGGTCGTGGTCATCGACACCCCTGAACGAGCCCGACGACGCACAACCAGTTGTCCGGGATGAGGGTGGAGGGCGAGTTGAGGTCGAGCCAGTTGCCGTTACCGGTCGCATTGGTGACGTACCGAACGCTGGGGGCGAAGTTGTCGAGCAACGTGGTCAGTGATTGTTCGTTCTCGGAAAGAACTCCCGTCACCTCGTGGATGTCTCCCATGACCGAGTCGACCAATGCCTGGTTGTCACCCAGGAACTGGGCAAGTGTGGTGCTCAACTGATTGAGGTCTTGTACAAGCGCATTCAGCACATCTCGCCGGTCGGCGATCGTGGCCATCACCAGGTCCGCATTTCCCAGAAGGGTTTCCAGAGTGTCCTTTTGCTCGATCAGTGTTGCGGTCGTCTGCTGCGCTCCGGTGAGAAGGGAACGGAGCGCAACGTCGTTGTCGTTGACTACTCCGGAGAGTGCGTCGATTCCCTCGAGCGAGCGGCGAATGAGTTCGGGATCGTCCGGTGAGTTGTCGGACACCACGGTCAGCATGTTTCGCAGTTGTTGCAGATCAAGGTTTTCCGAAGTGGATTGTGCTCCTCGTCCGAGATCGTCGAGGGTGAACGGAACACTCGTGTTCTCGATGGGAATGGTCGAACCTGCGGGTAACGAGCGCGATCCGTTCGGAGTGATGTCGAGCGAGCGTCGGCCGAGCAGAGTCGAGATCTTGATGTCCGCGCGCGAGTTTTCGCCGAGAGTGACGCCGTCGTCGAGTCGGAAGGTGACTTCAACAGAGTTGCCGCTGACCGCCAACGAGGTGACCACCCCGCTCGGGACTCCCGCGACGTTGACCGGATCGTCCTGCGTCAATCCGGTGGCGTTGGCAAACACGGCGTTGTACTCGTTGGTCTTGACCTTCAAGATCAGTTGAGGGACAACGAGTGCGGCCAGAACGACACAGACTCCGACGAGAATGCAGATCATTCCGTTGCGGACCGGGTTCTTGACGGTGAGCCAGTTCATCGGCACACCGCCGAACGCTCGGGGCCGCCGAGAGTCACCGATTGGTCCAGCGCGCTGAGCCGGAAGTTACAGATGTAGATGTTTGCCCAACTGCCGTAGCTCATTGCGATTCCCAATTGGGTGAACAGTTGATCGAAAGCGGTGATACCGGTCGCCAGAGACTCACGATTGTCGACGACGACGCTGGCCGACTGATCGATCGAAGTCAGCGCGCCAGCCAAGTCCGGTTCCACGCGCGTCACCAAGTCCTGAAGGGAAGAAGTCAGGGCACCTGCGGAATCAACTGCGGCCGAAATCTGTTGGCGGTCCTGTGCCAAACCGCCGACCAGTGTGTCGAGCGTGTTGATCATCTCGACGAAGTTGGGTCGATTCGTCGTCGTGACGGTGAGTACCCGGTCGAGGTTGGTCAGTAGTTGGTCCAAGATCGCGTCTCGGGACGTCAAGTTCTCGGTGACCGCAACTGTGCGCTCCAGCAGGCTTTCGATGGTGGAACCTTGTCCTTGGAATACCTGGACGACCTGTGCGGCAAGCTCGTTGACTTCTGCGGGGTCAAGTGCGTCGAACAGGGGACGGAAGCCGCCGAGGATGTCGGTGAGGTCGATCGCCGGCTGAGTCTGTTCCACGGGAATTGTGGCTCCGGGGGAGAGGTAGTTGCCGGCTACGAGTTCGCCCTGTCCGGGTTCGATCGAGATCGTCCGTGCCCCCAGCAGATCTGCATACCTCACCACCGCCCGACCGTCTGTCGGAATACGTTGTGTGGATTCGAGTTCGAAGCCGACGACGGCTTGGTTGTTCACCAACTCGACGCTGTCGACGCGCCCTACTCGCACCCCGGCGATCTGAACATCGCTGCCGGTGACCAGGCCGGAGGCATTGACGAAGACGGCCCGGTACTGCGAACTAGACCCGGAGACTGGGTTGATCAGAGTGCTCACCACGACCACGGTGGCGAGAATCGACAGCGCGGCAAACAGTCCGAACCTGATCAGAGATTTCTTCACGCTCATCCGCCCACCACCGTCGTGCCGCGAAATACCGGCCCCGCCACGAGAGTGTCCAAAGCTGTACCGCCCTGGGTGATAGCTGAGATCAGGGATTGTTCGGCAGGGCTGCCGACCGGGCCGACGGTTCCGCCGAACGCGGTCGCGGCGGCAGGACAGTTGGGGCCGCGGGTCCCGTCGTATTGTGGGCAGTCGGTCTTTCCGTACGGATACAGATCTGTGACAGACAGGCGCAGGTCAGTGCTGAGCCACGGGCCGTGCGCCAATGCGGGCGGGAGTTTGATCGTGAGATTACGCAGGCCGTTGTAGAAGGTGGTGATGTGGTCCGGCCGCGAAGTGATTGCACCGGTGAGGGAATCGGCGTCGTCGACCAAGGTGATCGGGCGGTCGCGATTGTCGCCGATCAGACTCGTGGCAGCAGATCCAGTGCTGGTGCCTGCTCGCAGAAGCCCCGCCAATCCGTCGGATTTCTCGACGACGGTCTTGGATGTGGTGATGGAGTTCTCGAATGCGGCGAGCATGTCGGGCGCACTCGTCGAGAGACTGTCGGCGAGCGTGGCTATGTCGTCGAGGTCGTCACCGAGTCCGTCGATGACGGGCTGCGCACCGACCAACGCTTGGTGGACTGAATCGAGAGACTCACCGATCTGGTTTCCCTTGCCGCTCATCGCATCCGAGACTGCCGTGAGCGCCGCGTTGATGTCGGCGGGGTCGAGGGAAGAAACGAGCGAGTAGATCCGTGAGATCGATTGGTAGAGCTGGACCGCGACTTCGGACTGATCTGATACCAACTCGGTACCCGGCGCGAGAGCAGGACCGCGCGAGAGACCGTCAGGTTGAATCAGGTCCACGAAGAAGTCGCCGAAGATGTTGCGGGGCATCAGCCGCACCTGACTTGTCGACGGTATGTCTTCGAATGCACCCTCGTCGATTGCGAGTGAGATGGTGGAAGCGGTGGTGCCAGGCTCGATATCGGCGACCGAACCGACGACGACGCCGCGGTACTGAACCGAGGATCCGACTCGCAGCGCACCGGCGCTGGCAGGGACGACAGCACTGACCTGCGGTGTGGAACTGAACGTGTCCGTGCCCCTGCTGAACAAGAAGACGTAGGCGACGATCAGCAGGACTATCGCAAGTAAACCACGCAGTGCCAGTGCAATTCGACTGGTGCCCGTGACGATCATCCGGTCAACCCGGGCACCTGAGGTTTGAGTCCCCAGAGCGCGATGGTCATGGCGACGTCGGTGAAGGCCAGGAAGACGATGCTGGTGCGCAGCGCTCGCCCGGCTGCTCGTCCGACGCCTTCAGGTCCGCCCGTCGCGGTATAACCGTAGTAGCAGTGCACGAGGGTCACGACGACCGCGAATACCATGACTTTGATCAACGACAACCAGATGTCGTTGGGAGAGAGGAAAAGACTGAAGTAGTAGCCGTATGTTCCCTCCGACTGGCCTTTGACCCGGATCACCGCAAGCGCCGTTGCCATGTACGAAGCAAACAGGCCGACCAGGTACAGCGGGACCACCGCGATGAGCGCCGCGATCATTCGGGTGGTGACCAGGTATCGCAGCGAGGGAATCGCCATGACTTCGAGTGCGTCGATTTCCTCGGAGATCCGCATGGCTCCGAGCTGCGCGGTGAATCCAGTTCCGACCTTGGCAGCCAAGGTGATTGCGGCAACGAGTGGTGCGACCTCACGAGTATTCGCGATGGCGGACATCACGCCGGACAGCGGTGCGAGGCCGACGAGGTTGAGTCCGCGGTAGCCCTCGAGTCCGATCTGGGAACCTGCGAAGAACGAGATCGCGAAGATCACGACGACGCTGCCGCCGCCGGCGAGCAGGGTGCCCGAACCGAATGCCACCTGGGCGACGAGACGGGCGACTTCACGCCAATATCGCTTGAGGGTTGCCGGAATCGAGGTGATGACGCGCGCGTGGAACGTGAACTGATCGCCGAGTCGACTCAGACCGTCGACGGTGCGCGAACTGGCCCGCTTGGCACGAATTGCGATGGGCAGGTGCATCAGTAGGCACCCTTCACCGAGACGAACAGCGGGTAGAACTGGGTAATTGCGAGGTTGGCGACGAACACGAGGACAAACGAGAGCACGACGGTCTCGTTGACTGCGTCGCCGACGCCTTGAGCTCCGCGCTTGACGGTCAGGCCCTTGTAGCAGGCCACGATTCCCGAGATGAGAGCAAAGGCAACGGCTTTGATACCGGAGACGACGAAGTCGCTCGGTTGACTGAATTGAACGAGATTGCGCAGGAAGCTCTGTGCGTTGCCGTCGAGTATCAGGACGTGAACGAAGAGGCTTGCGCCCAAACCGATCACGAGAACTATCGAATTCAGCAGGAGGCAGACGACGGCAATTGCGATCATCCGCGGCACGACCAGGCGTTCCAACACCGGCAGGCCCAGTACTTCGAGCGCATCGATCTCTTCGCGGATCGTGCGCGCTCCCAAATCTGCGCAGATTGCGGAACCGCCGACGCCGGCGATGATCAAGGCGCAGACCAGCGGTCCGGCCTGTCCGATGATGAGGAACGCGACGACTGCACCGCTGTATGAACCCGCGCCGATTTGGTCTGCGAGCGAACCGATCTGGAGAGCTACGCCCACGCCGAGGGGAATCATCACCAGTGCCGAAGCGACCGAGGTGACGTGGGCGAGAAACCACATCTGGTCGAGCGCCTCACGCCAGGCGAGGCGCTTGTGTCGCAGAGTTGTGAAAGCGGCGACGCATACGCGAACGGTGAAGGTGAACAGCAGTCCGATCTCGGACAGCAGGTTCGAGAACATGTTCGTCTTGGCGGGGGAGGCAGGCGTTGCGTCCCCGGTTGTTCCAACTTCAGTGCTCACGCCATCCCCCTTTCCGGCCGAATCGTTCTGGTCGGGTTTCTTCGATCACACTCGGAAGGTCGAAGTGCTCCAGGTCACGTTCGGAGACGGTATCAGGAAACTGACTCTGAAGTAAGTTCCAATTCGGGCACGCCATCACAAGGCGTGAATGTGGACGCGGAGCTTCCGTTTGCGTCTACGCAACCTTCCCGGCGAGAGTCCGAAATGCGACGGGTGCACAATGAGTGAATGCCACGATCAAGCCCCATTTCCGCTTGGAAGTCCCTTCGCGAAGGCAACGAGCGATTTGTCAACGACGCGTCCATTCACCCCAGCCAGGGAATCGCCGATCGCGCGAAGCTCGTCGATGGGCAGCACCCCACCGCGGTGCTGTTCGGTTGCGGTGATTCGCGCGTAGCCGCCGAGATCATCTTCGATCAGGGCCTCGGCGACATGTTCGTCGTGCGTACGGCAGGTCACGTGCTCGACGATTCGGTGCTCGGTTCGATCGAGTACGCGGTTCACGTGCTCAACGTGCCGCTCATCGTCGTCCTCGGTCACGACGGTTGCGGTGCCGTGAAGGCAACGCTCGACGCCCTGGACAAGGGTGCGGTTCCCGACGGCTTCATTCGCAGCGTGGTCGAGCGCGTTGCTCCGTCCATCCTGATGGGTCGCAACGAAGGCTTGTCCACCGTCGACGAACTCGAAGGTCGACACGTCGTGGAGACCGGCTCGTTGATCATGCAGAGGTCGCGGATCATCGCAGACAAGGTGGACAACGGTGCGTGCGCGATCGTCGGCGTCACGTACACATTGTCCGACGGTCACATGCGAGTTCAGGGCGCGGTCGGCGACATCGGCGAGAGCGTCGAGACCGTCGAGGGTTAGATCTTCCGGGGCAGTGATACCCGGTAGCAGACAATGGGTACCGACACGCCGCCTCAGCTGACGGTTAGTGGACCCTGCGCCAACTACCGTTGAGTCCGTGTTGGAACCGAATGGACCACTGCCCCCCGAGATCTACTGGCGTCGCCGGGCGCTGGCCATTGGTGCCGCCGTCATTGCGCTGGCGTTGATCATCTGGGCGGCGTCCGCCCTCTTCGGCGGTGGAAGCGATACTCCCGAGGCCAATTCGGCCGCTGCGAGTTCCTCGCTGACGACGGACGTCTCCTTCACCCCCAACCCTTCCGGCTCCAACGCGCCGGACGGTAACGGTGGTTCGGGTGGCGGCGCTGCGGGTGGATCAGGTGGCTCGGGCACGCAGGCTTCGGGATCGTCGACGTCGGCATCGTCCTCGTCGACCACCGGCGCTCCGGTCCCGGCTGGTCAGTGCGCGGACTCGTCGCTGGCAGTCAAGGCGACCGCAGACAAGGCGACCTTCGCTCCCGGTGAAGAGCCGTCCTTCACGATCGTCATCACCAACATCGGTTCGGCACCCTGTGATCGAGATCTGGCGGGCGGCCTTCAGCAGGTGCTCGTCTACAGCATCGACGGCAAGACCCGTTTGTGGTCCAACGTCGACTGCTACCCGCAGCCCGCCGCTGACGTGCGCAATCTCGCTCCCGGTGAGCAAGCTGCGTTCAAGGTCGCCTGGTCGGCCACGACGTCGACCCCCGAGTGCGCGACCGCGCAGAACCCCGAGCGCAATCCGGTGGGCGCAGGCGCGTACACGGTTGTCGGTCAGCTCGGTGCACTGCGAAGCTCCCCGGAGCCGTTCAACATCGCGTGAGAGCGGGCAAGCCCGAACAGGCCCGCTAGTTGAACGATCCGGTGATCGACGTCTCCGCGAGCCGGGAAAGTCCCTCACGGATGTGACGGGCCCACAGGCCGCCGATGCCCTCGACCGACTGCAGATCGGCAGCCGTAGCGGCCAGCAGCGACTGGAGAGTGCCGAAGGATCCGACCAACCGGTGGATCTGATGGAACTGCAATCGAGGCACACGCATCAGTACGCGATATCCACGAGGAGTCATCGGAGTGTCGAGGGCTTCGATCGTGCCCGGATAACCGAGAACACGCGCAAGAGTCGTGAGATCGAGTAGGTCGGCGTCGGTGACACGATCGAGTGCGACGAGGACGTTGTCCATCGCCGCGGTGCCGATGGGTTCGGGGCCGGCAAGATAATCCCGAACGATCAGTTGACGTGCAATGTCGTTGTCGCCGACCAGTTCTTCGAGCTGCAGTGCCAGCTGGCGACCGTCGGTGCCGAGCTCGAGGACATCCTGCTCGATTTCGATCGACACACGGCGAACCATTTCGAGTCGCTGTACGACGGTCAACGCGTCGCGCAGAGTCACGAAATCCTCGATCTCGACCACCGACAGTTGCCGTGTCACTTCGTCGAGTCGCGCTTTGTATCGTTCGAGCGTCGCGACGGCCTGGTTGGCGCGCGAAAGTATGGTGGCCGAGCCGTCGATGACGTGCCGGATACCACCGACGTACACACTGACGATCGACATCGACTGACTGACCGAGACCACGGGATAGCCGGTTTGAATTGCCGTGCGCTCGGCGGCACGGTGCCTGGTGCCGGATTCGACGGTGGGAATCTTGTGATCGGGAACCAGTTGGACATTGGCGCGCACGATGCGTGTGCCGTCCGTCGAGAGGACTACCGCGCCGTCCATCTTCGAGAGCTCACGCAATCGGGTCGGTGCGAACTCCACGTCGAGGTTGAATCCGCCGTCACACAGCGCTTCCATCTCCTCGTCGTATCCGAGGACGATCAGCGCGCCGGTACGTCCGCGCAGAATTCGTTCGAGCCCGTCTCGCAAAGCGGTACCCGGCGCCAACCTGGCGATGGTCTCTCGCAATGCCGACGACGACTGTGTGTCCGCCATCGCACTGATCATTGAGAAACTCCCTGCTGAGGTCGATGTCACTTCGGTCGGGTCCGATGCCTGCGCCGGACTGATCCCCGTTTAGATTACCTATCCATGAGTAGTACCTGGACCCTGCCTGATGACCTGACTGTCCCGGAGCCGGTCGAATTCTTTCCGGCCGCCGGCGAGAAGTTGCCTCAGCACTGGTCGAAATGCTTCGGCTGCGGCGACGACCAGCCTGCGGGAATGGCGATGAGTTTCAGGGCTGGTGACGGGTTGGAAGTGACGGGCCGTCTGGAGGTCGCCAAGAAGTATCAGGGCGGTCCTGGGGTCATTCACGGCGGCATTTTGTCGACGGCTTTCGACGAGGCGCAAGGCATGGCATGCATGGCTCTCGGCTCGCCGGTGGTGACCGGGCACCTCGAGATCGACTTCGCCCGGCCCATCCCGTTGGGATCGGTGCTCGAATTTCGGGCTCGCATCGACGGCGTTGTGCGCCGCAAGGTCTACACCAGCGCGGAAGCGGTGATCGTCGAAGGTCCGACAGCGGATCCGGACACGGTGGTGGGAACGTCCCGCGGACTGTTCCTGACCATCACGTCGGAACACTTCGCCAAGACCAAGGAGTTCGTGGACGGCGAACCGACTTCCCCGTTCGGCACCTCGTCGGTCTGACGCGGTAGTCGGCCGCAGGCCGGTCACTTCACCGGAGTGAGCTTTGGGCGAGACGGGGCTTGTTTGCCGCCCATCAATCCGGCATAGGCGAGTGCCTCGGCCAGGTTCGCTACTTCGTTGACGCGCATGCCGGGAATGTTCGGGCCGGAATCGACCGGCACGATGGCGCTGGTGAATCCCAATCTGGCAGCTTCGATCAGCCGTCGGTTCACACCGGCAACTCGTCGAACCTCTCCGGCGAGTCCGACCTCGCCGAGGATGACGAGCCCCTTGGGGACAGGTTTGGCTTTCACAGCGGAAGCGACCGCTATCGCGAGAGCCAGATCGGCACCCGGCTCGGTCATCCGCATACCGCCGACGGTCGCGGCGTAGACGTCGGCCTTCGAGATCGACACCCCGACGCGGCGCTCCAACACGGCCAGAACCATGGCCACACGGGCGGTGTCGAGCCCACTGACGGCTCGACGAGGTGTCGGTAGAGGCGTGGCGGCGACGAGGGCCTGAACTTCACCGAGTAGCGGTCGCTTACCGTCCATCATCACGGTGACGGCAGTGCCTTCCACGGCTTCTTCGCGGTGATGCAGGAACAGGCCGGACGGATCGCTGATCTCGTTGATGCCCTGCTCGCTCAGCTCGAAGCATCCCACCTCGTCGGCCGCACCGAATCTGTTCTTGACGCCGCGGACCATGCGCAGCGTGGAGTGCTTGTCACCCTCGAAGTGCAGAACCACGTCCACGAGATGCTCGAGCGAGCGCGGTCCGGCGACGGCGCCGTCCTTGGTGACGTGGCCGATCAGAAGCACCGGGATTCCACTGGCCTTGGCCAGGGAGGTCAGGGCACTGGTGACGGCCTTGACCTGAGTCACGCCGCCGACGACTCCGTCGACGTCGGCAGCAAGCATGGTCTGCACCGAGTCGACGATGACCAGGGTCGGCTTGACCTGCTCGATGTGGCCGAGGATGGTCGCGAGATCGGATTCGGCCGCCAGATACATCCGTTCGTGGACAGAGTTGGTGCGATCTGCCCGAAGTCGAACCTGACCGGCGGACTCCTCGCCCGTGACGTACAACGCTCGATCATCCGCGCTGCGCATCGCCCAGCGGTAGACGACCTCGAGAAGTAGCGTCGATTTTCCGACTCCGGGCTCGCCCGCGAGCAGCACCACCGAACCAGGTACGACGCCACCGCCGAGGACGCGGTCCAACTCGCCGATCCCGGTGGGCTTCGCCTGCGTCGAGGTGCTGTCGATCTGTGTCAGCGGCGTGGCCGGCGTCGTAGGGAGTACGGCGCTCGATCCTGCTTTGGCGAGTGAGGCGCCGGCGCGACTGGCGACGGGTGCCACTACCGCGACCTCGGTCATCGAGCCCCACGAATCGCAGTCCGGACATCTACCGACCCACTTGGGCACTACCGACTGGCATTCGGAGCATCGGTAGTTCGATTTCACTTTGGCCACCGGGACAGACTAGAGGCGGGGTCCGACATGGACCCCGCCTCTAGTGTGATTCTTAAGTTGTTCTGCGAAGCGCAGTGTGCGCCTTGGTGATTCGGGCTCAGTGCCCGGCTTCTGCAACGTCGGGCGACTTGTCCGACTCGTTGCGCTCGAGCTGCGGGCCTGCGTCGACCGGTACGTCGACGGTGACCGAGCCGGCCTTCTCGAACTTGAAGGTGATCGGGACGGTCAAGCCGGGGCGAACGCCTGCCTTGATGTCCTGCAGAACGACGAGAGTGAGCGCAGCGGGTGCGTCGTCGTTCTCTTCGTTGTTCTTGATCTGGGTCTCTGCCTCGGTCGCGGCACCTTCGCCTGCGGGCAACTGGCCGGCCTGCAGCGACGTCTGCGGCTTGATCGTCAAGCCACCTACCTCTTCACCCGCGATGACGCGTGCTGCGTAATCGGTGGTGATGCTGACGAGCTTGTCCGTGGTCTCGGCGCTGTCGTTCACGACGGTGAACGCGAGCACGGCGTTGCCGCCCGGCTCGATGCTGTATTCCTCGGACGAGGGGTAGGCGATGTGCACGTTGCGCAGTGCGATCTCACCGAGGTCGGCGCTGTTGCCGTTCACGGCGGCCTGCTGGACGGCGGTCTGGCTCACCTGTCCGGAACCGCAAGCGGACAGCGCGATGGCTGCGCCTGCAGCCAGTGCAATGGCGGTAGCGACTCGACGAGTCGGCTTACGGATAGCAGTCACGATTTGTCCTCCACGGCGTCAGGTTCGCACTCCACTAGGCAGAGTAGTAGATAAGGTCCCGCGGGCTGGCCGTCGGGTCGCCACAACGGTTGTCTGCGTGGGCTTTCAGTCGGTTATGCAGGGGTGCTCCAGACCAGTTGAATGCACGTACAACAAGCCCTGTCAACCCCTACGCTCGAGCAAGGATGCCCCTGACCTGCACAGTTGATGAGTGGTCGGTTCTTTCACGTGTTAAACTAGTGGAATCGAAAGGGGCACGGGACACATGATTTTCAAGGTCGGAGACACCGTCGTATACCCCCATCACGGTGCGGCGCTGATCGAAGCTATCGAAACCCGCACCATCAAGGGTGAGCAGAAGGAGTACCTGGTTCTGAAGGTCGCTCAAGGCGATCTCACAGTACGGGTTCCTGCAGACAACGCAGAGTACGTCGGAGTTCGTGACGTGGTTGGCCAAGAAGGCCTCGACAAGGTTTTCCAGGTTCTGCGAGCACCGCACACCGAGGAGCCCACCAACTGGTCTCGTCGATACAAGGCAAATCTCGAGAAGCTTGCCTCAGGTGACGTGAACAAGGTTGCGGAAGTTGTTCGTGACCTGTGGCGTCGTGAGCAGGACCGCGGGCTTTCCGCTGGTGAGAAGCGCATGCTCGCCAAGGCTCGTCAGATTCTCGTCGGAGAGCTCGCGCTCGCCGAGGGCACTGACACCGAGAAGGCAGAGACCATTCTCGACGAGGTCCTCGCGGCCGCGTCCTGACTGCAACACAACAAAGCTGACAGTGGCAGTAGTAGCCCTGGTACCTGCCGCAGGTCGGGGAGTGCGATTGGGCGAGAAATTGCCCAAGGCATTTGTCGAACTCGGTGGGTGCACCATGCTTGCACGCGCGGTCGATGGACTCCGGAAATCCGGAGCGATCGACCGCGTTGTTGTCATTGTGCCGCCTGAACTGGTCGAATCCGTCGTAGCCGACCTCGGTCGTGCATCGGACGTCGACGTCGTCGGTGGTGGTGCCGAAAGAACGGATTCGGTTCGAGCCGGTCTCAGTGCTGCCGGCGACGCAGATTTTGTACTCGTGCACGACGCCGCGCGGGCATTGACGCCGCCGGCGTTGATCGCGCGCGTCGTCGACGCTCTCCGAGCCGGCAGCTCCGCTGTCATCCCGGTACTCCCGGTTACCGACACGATCAAGTCGGTCGACGTACTCGGCGTAGTCACCGGAACGCCTCTGCGTTCGGAGTTGCGTGCGGTTCAAACTCCTCAAGGCTTCTCCACCGACGTCCTGCGCAGTGCGTACGACGCCGGTGACGTCGCCGCGACCGACGACGCCGCTCTGGTGGAGCGTCTCGGTGTTTCGGTGCAGACGATTCCCGGCGACGCTCTCGCCTTCAAGATCACCACTCCGCTCGACCTCGTCCTTGCACGGGCGCTCCTGATCTCGGAGACAGAGTTGAGCGCGGACTCACAGGACGGAAAATAGATGCGCGTCGGTCTCGGCACGGATGTTCATCCCATCGAGGTCGGCCGACCTTGCTGGATGGCCGGGTTGCTGTTCGAGGAAGCAGACGGGTGCTCGGGGCATTCGGACGGCGACGTCGCCGTCCACGCGCTCTGTGACGCGTTGCTCTCCGCCGCAGGTCTTGGCGACCTCGGTTCGGTTTTCGGCACCGGCAGGCCCGAATGGGACGGCGTGAGCGGCGCTCGAATGCTTGCCGAGGTTCGTCGACTGCTCGAAGAGAACCAGTTCACCGTCGGCAACGCCGCGGTGCAGGTCATCGGCAACCGACCGAAGATCGGGCCGCGACGCGGCGAGGCACAGAAGGTGCTCTCGGACATTCTCGGCGCGCCTGTTTCGGTGTCCGCGACCACCACGGACGGCCTCGGCTTGACCGGCCGCGGCGAGGGGATCGCCGCCATGGCCACCGCGTTGGTCATGACAACCGAACACGACAGGTAAGATCGCTGGTCGTGACCCTGCGCCTATACGACACCGGTACGCGGGCCCTTCGGGATTTTGTTCCGTTGGCCCCCGGACATGCATCGGTGTACCTGTGTGGGGCGACAGTTCAGGGCGATCCTCACATCGGACACGTTCGTAGCGGCGTCGCTTTCGACGTGCTGCGACGCTGGCTGTTGGCGCACGGCAACGACGTTGCCTTCGTGCGCAACGTGACGGACATCGACGACAAGATTCTCAACAAGGCCGCCGGCGCCGGTCGACCTTGGTGGGAGTGGGCGGCGACGTTCGAGCGGTCGTTCACGTGGGCCTACGACCAACTGGGTGTGCTGCCGCCGTCCATCGAGCCGCGGGCCACCGGTCACGTGACGCAGATGGTCGAGATGATGGAACGCCTGATCGAGAACGGCCACGCGTACGCGGCGGGCGGCGACGTCTACTTCGACGTGCAGAGCTACCCCGAGTACGGCGCACTGTCCGGCCACAAACTCGACGACGTTCATCAGGGCGAGAGTGCGGCCGAGGGCAAGCGCGATCCTCGCGACTTCACCCTCTGGAAGGCCGTCAAGCCCGGTGAGCCCTCGTGGCCGACACCGTGGGGACCTGGCCGTCCGGGCTGGCACCTCGAGTGCTCGGCCATGGCGGAGTTCTACCTCGGGGCCGCATTCGACATCCATTGTGGTGGACGCGATCTCGTCTTCCCACACCACGAGAACGAAATTGCGCAGGCCAAGTGCGCCGGCGACGATTTCGCTCAGTACTGGTTGCACAACGGCTGGGTCACGATGAGTGGCGAGAAGATGTCCAAATCGTTGGGCAACGTTCTCTCTGTGCCGAACGTGCTCAAGAAGGTTCGTCCGCAAGAACTTCGGTACTACCTCGGTAGTGCGCACTACCGTTCCAATCTCGAGTACTCGGACGAGGCGTTGGACGAAAGCGCGAAGTCCTACCAGGGGCTCGAGTCGTTCGTCCTGCGCACACACAAGCGTGCGGGTGGCGTCGAACTCGGTACGTGGACCGAAGGTTTCGCGGCGGCTCTCGACAACGACTTGTCGGTGCCGATCGCGTTGGCCGAGATTCACGGCAAGGCGAGCGAGGGTAATTCCGCGCTCGCTGCCGGTGATCTCGACGCGGCTCGGGTGGCTGCCGGTCAGGTGCGGGCCATGCTCGCGATCCTGGGCGTCGACCCACTCGACGAGCATTGGACGCAGTCCGGTGGCGACACCGAGACGGCAATGGAAGCTTTGGACGTGTTGGTGCGGGCCGATCTCGATCGTCGGCAGCAGGCACGTACGGAAAAGAACTGGGCGGTGGCGGACGAGGTCCGCGATCGCCTCATCAAGGCGGGTATCGAAGTAACCGATACTCCCGACGGACCCGAATGGTCCCTTAAGGCAGGGCAGTAACAATGGCTGGAAACTCGAGCAGGCGCGGCGCAGTCCGTAAGGGCGGCACCAAGAAGGGCCAGGTTGCCGGTTCCGGCGGTAAGCACCGTCGCGGTCTCGAAGGGCGTGGCGCTACGCCGCCCGCCGAGGCACGCACCAAGCATCCCGCGGCAAAGCGTGCAGCGCGCGCCGCACGTGCCGACGAGAAGCAGGGCCGCGGTGGCCGTCCGGGTCCGGGCCGCAAGGTTCTCGACGGTCCCGAGACCGTGCTCGGTCGCAACCCGGTGGTGGAGTGCCTGCGCGCGGGTGTTCCGGCGACGGCGCTGTGGGTGGCTGTCGGCACCGAGAGCGACGATCGACTGAAGGAATCCGTTCAGCTCGCTGCGGATGCCGGCATCTCGATCCTCGAGGTCCCCCGCACCGATCTGGATCGCCTCAGCGCCAACGGTCTTCACCAGGGCATCGCCCTGCAGGTTCCGCCGTACCGCTACGCGCACCCGGACGATCTTCTCTCGGAGGCACGCAAGCATGCCGAGCCGCCGCTGCTCGTCGCGCTGGACAACATCACCGATCCCCGCAACCTGGGTGCCGTCGTGCGCTCGGTCGCAGCTTTCGGTGGACACGGCGTCGTGATTCCGGAGCGTCGTAGCGCGAGCGTGAGTGCTGTCGCTTGGCGTACCAGCGCCGGCGCTGCCGCTCGTTTGCCGATTGCTCGGGCAACCAACCTCACCCGCACGCTCAAGGACTGGGCATCGAAGGGTGTTCAGGTCGTCGGTCTCGACGCCGAGGGCGACACCACTCTCGACGATTTCGACGGCAGCGGTCCCGTTGTGATCGTGGTCGGTTCCGAGGGCAAGGGCCTTTCGCGCCTCGTCCGCGAGAACTGCGACGCGATCTTGTCGATTCCGATGGCCGGTCCGGTCGAGTCGCTCAACGCCTCGGTTGCCGCCGGAGTCGTCCTGGCGGACATCGCCCGCAGGCGTCGTAGCAGCTGAGTTGTAACGGCTTTCGGGTGAGTCTGGCGGGGTTCTAGCTCCGTACCGACCAGGCTTCCCACAGTGCAGCGTAGGAACCGTCCGCGCCGATCAGTTCGTCATGTGTTCCGCTCTCGACTACGCGGCCACCGCTCATGACGAGTATGCGATCGGCGCGGACTGCTTGGCTCAGCCGGTGTGCGATCACCACGGCGGTCCTGCCGGTGACTGCGAGCTCGGCTGCCTGATCGAGTAGACCGGCTGCGGTGGTTCCGGCTTCGGCAGTCGCCTCGTCGAGGATGACGACGGGAGGATCGAGCAGAGCCAGTCGGACGAGGGCTATGTGCTGTGCCTGCGCCGCCGTCAACTGGTACCCACCGGCCCCGACCCTGGTCTCGAGTCCGTCCGGAAGTTCATGAATCCATTGAGCTTTCATCGTGTCGACGGCTTCGGCGATCTTCGCATCGTCCGAATCTGGTGCACACAACCGGAGATCGTCGGCGATCGTCCCGACGAACACGTGAACTTCCTGGCTGACGAGGACGACGTCGTGCCGAAGTTCGGCATCACTCAGGTCGTCAATCAGTGTGCCGTCGACGGTGATTCGCCCGTCCCCGACGGGAATGATGCCGGCAATCAGTTTGGCGAGCGTGGTCTTTCCGGCGCCGCTGCTTCCGACGACGGCGATTCGTTCCCCCGGTGCGATCGAGATCGAGATCGAATCGATCACCGGGGTGGAGTTGTCGTACGAGTAGGAAACCCGGTCCACCTCGACGCCGATGGGTTCGGACCGAGCCGAGGCAGGAATGCTCGTGGGCCGCCCGGGCATCGCGGTGACTCCGATCAGGCGAGCCAGGCTGGCACCCGCATCCTGCAATTCGTCGATGTTCGAGAGAAATACCGCGATGGGGCTGAACAGACTGTGGAAGTAGAGGGCGGCGGCGGTAGCGGCCCCGATGGACACCGAGCCTGTGGTCACGAGCCAGTAGCCGACGCTCAGGACGGCGGCCAGTCCGAGCAGTTCGGCGCCGTTGAGTTGGGCGAAGAAGTTGGTGCGCAGGCGAACTGCCTGCATGTCGAAGCTGATGGCATGCTCGGAGGTCTCGGCGATTCGGCCGATATGCTCGTCTGTTCGCCGCAGGGCAGTGACAGTGCCTGCACCACCCAGAGTTTCGATGAGCTGTTGTCCCCGCCTGGCCTGCGCAGCGCGAGAGCGTCGGTAGACGGGTCCGGAGCGTCGGAGGAAATGACGAAGAGCGAAATAGTGAATCGGCGCAACGGCAACGATTGCCACGGTGAAGCGCCAATCGATCACTCCCACACCGACAAGCGTCAGTGAAATCATGAACAGGGCAGACACGGTGGCGGGTAGTACTCGCGCGATGACGGTGTTTACCGCTTCGACGTCGCCCGAGACCCGGGAAATCAGATCACCGGTTCCGGCATCCTCGACCAGTGACGACGGCTGCGCGAGGGTGGCGGCGAACACGTCCTCACGAAGATCGGCCAGCACGTTCTGCGCGACATTCGCCAGAAGCTGTGTGCTCCACCAGGTCAGCGCAACCCCTGCTGCCGCTGCGCCGAGCATGAACGCGGTGATACGCAGGAGTGAGGCAAACGGTTTGCCCTCCGTGACCGCATCGACCATGAGTCCGAGCAGTGCCGGGGTGGACAGGCCGCAGGCCGTAGCAGAGAGAAGCACGACGGTCGTGAGTGCGAGCGCTCGCTTGCGTGGCCGAAGCAGTGCGATCAATGCGCGGACGGTCTGCTTGGTCGACGCGATCGGCAGGGCAGATACAACCGGAACAGCAGATGCATCCGGAAGGGTATCGGTCACAGCGACTCTCCCTCCCGAACGCCGTGGTCGATCGTGACGACACGGTCACACGAATGGAGCAGGGTCGGGCTCGAGGTGATCACCAGAATGGCCTTGTCGGGGAAGTTTCTCAGGGAGTGTGCAATTCGATGCTCGGTGACAGAGTCCACGGAAGTGGTGGGTTCGTGGAGGACCAGGATCGGCTGGGGTTGATGGAGAGCGCGGGCGAGGAGAAGGCGTTGGCGTTGACCTCCGGAGAGTTTCTTTCCTTGCTCGCCTACCTCGGAGAGGTGGCCGTCAGGCAGATGCGTCAACACGTCGTCGAGCGCAGATGACGTCATTGCCGACGAGTCGACGTTCGGTGCAGCCAGATTGTCGAAGACGGTGCCGGTGAACACGGTTCCTTCATGGGCGGAGACGAACACCTGATCACGAACTCCGTCCGGGCCGAGGTCGGTTGCATCGGTGCCGAATACGAAGTAAGAGTCGGGGGCGAGCGGGGTCTGATAGGCGAATTGTCGTGCCAGTCGGTCGGCGGAATCGTCAGCGCGCACACCCACCACTTCTCCGCGGCGAGCTGAGACGACGGCTCCGTTGTCCGCCGAAATCAATAGGGCGTCTTCAGTTCTGGCAGGTTCGGTCGCGGCCGTGGGGGCCAGCGATTCGATCAGGTGTGGCTCGGCCAACAGTTCGGACAGTCTGCGCGCGGAACCTCGCTTGGCAGCGAGTTCGGCACCGAAGAACCCCAGCGTTTCCATCGGACCGGCAATCACTCTGCTCAAGCCGACAACGGTGACGAAATTGCCCACGGTGATCGTGCCTTGATGCGCCATCCACGCGGCTCCAAGCGCAACCGAAGCCAGCACCAACGCGGAGACCCCGGAATTGAGCGCGGTCAGGCTGGACATTGCTCTGACCGTCCGGATCGCTGCCTTCATCGACTCCCGGCTCGCGTTGACGTATCGCGACAGGGCGGTGGGTTCAGCCCCGAAACCCTTCAGTACCCGCAGTCCCAGCGTGAAATCCGTTGCAAGCATGCCTGCCTCGGCTGCCTTCTTCTGCTCTGCATACACGCGCTCGTCCAACGGACCGCTGATCTTGTGGATGAATATGAGCTGCGCAGCGGTGATGAGTACGACGATCAGTGCGAGCGGCCACGAGACGAAGGCAAGCGAAATCACTGCCGCGGCGAGCCCCGCAAATGCCGAGCCCTGTTCGGCGACAACCCAGGAGAAGCCCGAGACGTGTGAGGCATCCGAGGTAGAGATGGTGAGAACTTCACCGGTCGAACGCTGAGCTTTCATCCCCCTGGCATCGAGTATTCGTCTGGCAGCATTCAGTCGTAGGTCGTGTTCGCCGTAGACGAAGACCTGCGTGTTCAGGCGAACTGCGATGCGCCACGACAGAGCGAGTCCCACGAACAGAGCACACAGCACCGCAAGCCACACGAGAAGTGCTGTGCTGTCGGACTTTCCGATTGCCCGGTCGACGACGGTGCCGATCAGCACCGGGATGAGGGCTTGAGCTACCTGATACGACGCCTGCCCGGTGACGGCTGCAACCAGTCGCGGGCCGCGTCCGGAGGAGAATGATCCGACTCGGATCATCTCCATCGGACCGGAACGAGTTTCGGGCAGCGCTGACACTCGTGAAACTCCTCGCCCAGATCTGAACACTCGTTGTGCAGTTCTACGGTAGAGCCGGTACGAGTGCGGAAAGTGCTCGCAGATGCCAAGGGCTACGCGGCAACGGACAGATGGAGTATCGACACCCCATTACCGGGATCGGGTCTCGATATACCTGGCTGGTCGAAACAAAGTACGTTTGCGAAGAGAGCTGACAGAAGATGAAGAGCACTACCCGAATAGTGGCTGCGTTGGCCGCGATTGCCCTGCTCGCAGGCTGCCAGAGCAGCACCGAGTCAACAGCGTCGGAGGGCACGACGCAGTTGGCCGAGGCCGGCGCGCTGCCAGTCACCGTTGATCACGCGTACGGGTCGACCACCATCGAGACCGAACCTCAGCGGATCGTGACGATCGGCTGGAACAGCCAGGATTCGGTCCTCGCACTGGGCAAGACACCCGTCGCCATGGAGTCGTTCAGTGGGGCAGGCTTGGAGAACGGCATCCTGCCGTGGGACGAAGAATTGTTGGGCGATGTCGAACCCACGTTGCTCGACAGCACGTCCGGTGTGCCGTTCGAGCAGATCCTGGCGTTGGAGCCGGACGTGATCATCGCAGTGGTCTCGGGAATCACCGAAGACGACTACGCACGTCTTTCTCAGATCGCACCCACGATTCCGTTCAAGGAGACCGCATGGGCGACTACGTGGCAAGAGCAGATGTCGACCATCGGTTCAGTACTCGGACAACCGAAGCGGGCGGCTGAGCTGATCGAGGAAACTGACGATTCCATAGCCGACCTGGCTGCTGGGTCCCCGAATCTGAACGGGAAAACCTTGACCTTCCTGTCGGGAAACATCGACGGCCTCACCAATTACTGCGCCGACGACGGCAGAGTCATCCTGATGTCCCAGCTCGGACTGAAGCAGTCGGCCGGAAGCGCAGAGCTGTGCGGGGACACCCAGGGGTCGGTGACTGCATCGCGCGAACAGTACAACGAACTGGACGCGGACGTGATCGTGCTCAACGACGCGAGTGGTCAGGGGCTCCCCGGATTGATGGGGGACAAGTTGTTTGCCGACCTGCCTGCAGTCAAGGACGGCAGGCTGATTCAGCAGCTCGGTCTGGCACGAGTCATGGCACTGGCTTCGCCCACGTCGCTGAGCGTCAAATATGCCTTCGCCGAACTGGTCTCGAAGATGAACGGCTTCTGACCAGTTAGGCTGACAATTCGCACGCGTCCGAGTAATAGTTCTTCGGTGTTCGTCCGGTGACCTTGCGGAACACGCTGGTGAAGGCGCTGGGGGTTTCGTATCCGACGCGACGGCTAACCGTCGAAACAGGAACGCCCGCAGCGAGATAGGACATCGCGGCGCGGACGCGGACTTGAATCCTCCACTCGGTGAAGGACATCCCCGTTCCCTGAGAGAACACGCGGCTCAGGGTACGGGTGCTTCCTCCGACCACATAGGCCCAATCGGCAAGCCCGCGTTGATCGGCGGGGTCGGCGATCAAGCGGCGTGCAACGGCGAGGGCCCGCGGATCGGCGGGCATCGGCACTGCGACATCAGCCGCCTCGATGGGCGCGAGCGTGTCGAAGACTACGGATTCCGCCCGCAAGCGAGCCTCGGTAGGCATGTTTCGCTGGTGCAGATGGATGAGCATCGTCTTGACCACGTCGTCGATGCCGATGATCGCGGGTTTTGTCCACGGGTGGGGGAACGACTCGGGCCGGAAATAGGTGAAGCGAGCCTCGGTGGATGCGCCGAGCGTGATGCGACGTGGAGTTCCAGCCGGAATCCACATACCGACCGTCGGTGGGATCTGCCAACGAACGTCGTCGATGTACGCGCTCATCTCGCCGGAAGCGCCCCACAGGAGTTCGTGCTCGGGATGGCGGATCTCACGCCACGCGCGCTTCTGATCGCGCCCGATGGTGGACGTCGTCATGGCGAAGGGGAGCGGAACGTACCGGCCTGCCGGCACAGCCCAGTACGGAAATCCTGTGGAACTCATCGGTGGATCATACCGCGAATGACTTAGGTAATGCTTTCCTATTTGGTTCTTCGACGCAGGGCACGAGGGAGTGCGGTCGCGACAAAAGACCGAGGGTGGCACCGAGTCCGAAGACTCGATGCCACCCTCGATCACATTCCCCGACGGAGTGTTTACAGGTGGAGCAGGTGAATCAGCTGCCGTTGGCCAGGACACCGCTGATGATGTCGGAGATGAAGCCGGCCGGGTTGTCGAGGATGGAGGAGCCGGCCGAACCGGTTCCGCCCTCGCCGTCAGAAGAGCCGAAGCCCAGATCTGCCGAGCCCGATGCGGCAGCCTCACCGGGGTTCTTGGCGCGGATCTTGGCGTAGACATCGCCGATGTTCTGATCACTGCCCCACAGCGAGATGCCAATGGAACTGGGGAGCTCGACGTAAGTTCCCGGCTGTGCGTTGGTCGGAACCAGGTAGCTCACTTCGAAAGTGACTGTCTTGCTGCCGGTGATCGAGACATTCCAACCCGCATCGGGAATTGTGACGGTGCGCGCCGCATTGTCGACGGTGGGGGAGACCTTCTCGGTTTTCTGAGTCAGTCCGAGAAAGTGCCATGAATCGATCGAGGCGCTGTCCTTGATGTAGGTGTATCCGGCCGGGAAACGGTCGACGAACTTGTTGACGAAGAAGTCCGGATGGCCGTTGGCCGAAACCGTGGTGCGGACGGTCAATTTTCCGCCGGGCGCCACTTCTCCGTCGCCTACGACGCTCTTGGTGATCGTGACTTGGTTCGAAGTCACGGTGTTGGTCTTCGGGTGCGCGGCATCTGCGTGCGCAGCTCCGGTGCCGATGAGAAGTCCGCTGGTTGCAAGCGCAGCGATTGCTACTCCGGTGAGTGTTTTGCGCATTGAGAAACGTGACATGAAATTCTCCGTTCGAGGGGTTCACGCTGACGGCGATGGGGATGACTCTTCAAAGGTTGCGCCGTGGTAACCATTGAAACCTATCGGACGCTTGCCTATGTGTCAGTTCGGCAGAATTTACGGAAAAGTCCGAATTGAGAGGACTTTTTCGACCTTGATTGCCTGTTGTTAACTGATTGGCGACCAAGTCGGCGAAAAGCTGGGCGAATGTCCAGGTCGACTGTATCGTACTTCGAGAGTCGGGTTGCAACAAGTTTCAGTAATCAACGAATTCGGTTGTCCTGGAACCTCACAGAGTGGAGATTGTTCGTGGCAAAGTTTGGATCCAGGAATCGTAGACTGTCCACCGTTGGAGCTGGTTTGGGGGTGATCGCTCTCGCTGTGGGTGCAAGCGCGCTGGGTGCGGGAGTCGCGACTGCCGAGACGGCAACTTCTGGTGCCTACACATTTACTCGCACCGTGGACAATGCGTCCCCGAAGGTCGGTGACACGATCACCTACACGACAGTGTCGACTAAGAGCGGGCTCGAAGGGTATGTCAACCGGCTGACCGAGATTCATGCCGGCTGTCTCGAGTTCGTGCCGGGCTCGGCAAAGATTTCGAAACTCATGGGTGGCCTCCCAGGTTTGGGAGGTGTCATGAAGGAAACTGTGGAAACCCCGAATGCCTCCCAGTCGACCGCAACCACGAAGGTCTTCACCAGTAACGGTTGGTACAACAACAGCAAGAACCCGATAACGATGAAGACCAGCTATGTCGTGAAGTGTGATCCGGGTACCTATGGCAGTGGGTTGACTGTCGGCGCGACGCTCTTGGGTGGTGGGGCCGGAACCAGCGCCAGCTTCCCGGAAATGGGGCCCGCCATCGTGGTGCAGGCAACGGATCCGACCGGCCCAGGTACTGATCCTGGTACAGATCCCGGAACCAACCCCGGCACGAACCCTGGCACGAACCCCGGAACCGGTGGCGGAACCGGATCGCTCGGCTCGTTGAGTGGTGGCCTCGGTTCCCTCAGTGGACTGTTCGGCTCGAGTTAGCCGAGAATTGTGAAACGGCGGGCCGAGACTGTCGTAGTCTCGGCCCGCCGCGGTTGCTCGGTGATCAAGCGCTCAAATCATGAGGTGCTCAGCCGAATTCGATCGAGGTGTTGATTTCCTCCACCTGGTTGGAGGTCTGCATGTTCGTCGTGTCGGTGAACTGATTCGCAAAGCTGACCAGGTAGACCGGCGAGTTGTCGTCGGCTTGGTAAGCGACGACTGTCATGACGGCGTAGAGCGGAACGTCCAGGTTTGGGGCGGTCCAGGTTCCGGAGAGGCGGAACCCCTGCTGTCCGTCGACGTCGATCTCGGTGTACTTCACCTCGGTCCATCCGTCGAGGGTGGCGATCGTTTCACGCGCAGCGGCAAGAACCTCGTCTTTTGTTGCGGTGCCTTGGTTTTCGACCGTCACGGTGGTGTTCGGCATGAAACCGCTGGGTTCCTGGCTGTTGCTGGACAACGCATCCGTAACGCCGGCAGGGATGTTCTCGCCGTGAGTCCAGCTCGGCGGGAGGCTGACGCTGATGCTCGGCGCTTCGGGGTCGTCGCCGGTTTCGATCGTCGTCCGCTCACCGATGAACGGTGTTCCGTCCCTCAAGGTCGGCGTCGCGGCAGCGGCAGACGACGAGGATGCAGAACTTTCGGAAGCAGTGGTCTCACTGGTGCTGGTATCACTGGAGACAGCGTCGCCGCTTTCCGAACTGCTGCATCCGGACAGGACGAGTGCAGCAGTGATCAGTGACGCTATTCCGAGAGCAAGTGTGCTGCTCTTAGGGCTCATAGTGTGAAAGTCCTTCAGGTTCTGGCGACGGCCGAGCGCCGCCGGCAGCATTGCTGGCGCGGCTGAGACTATCAGCGCTAGGACGGCCTGGTAGTGGCCTTCAAGGTAATGGTGCTGCCGGGCCGCAGCTGTGCCAGCGACGCAATCCCAGCGTCGGAAACGACGGCGATGACCGGGTATCCGCCAGTCACGGGATGGTCTGCCAGAAACACGACGGGCTGGCCGCCTGGCGGCACTTGGATGGATCCCATCACGACGCCTTCGCTCGGCAATTCCTCGGTGCGTGAGCGATGTAAAGGCCCTTGGCCCTGCAACCGGACCCCGACTCGGTTGGTGTGTTCGGTGACTTTCCACGCGGTGTGAAGGAGCGCGTGAACGGATGCGGCGGTGAACCAGGAATTTCGGGGGCCGAGCGTGATCTCGATCGGAACTGCGCCGAGTGCAGGTGCGGGCGGTGGAATCAACTCTTCGGTGGGCCACGTCCCTTCCTCTGCCCCGAGGAGGAGTAGATCGCCGGCGGCGAGCGGCGGCGGCCCGAGTCCGGAGAGTGTGTCGGTGGATCTGCTGCCGAGTACCTGTGGGACGTCGACGCCACCGCGTGCAGAGATATACGTTCTCAACCCGGTTGTGCTGTAACCCAATTCGATAATACTGCCACCGCCCAGGTGGATGCTCGCGTAGTCAGGTGCCGGCCGTCCGTCGACGGCCAGCGGCACCCGCGCGCCTGTCACTGCCACCGTCATCGAACCGACGGCCCGCATAGCAAAACCCCCAGTGGTGACTTCGATGGTTGCTGCTCGAAAAGTGTTGCCTACGAGTCTGTTCGCGCTGTCGTGCGAGATCATGTCGACAGCGCCGGATCTGCCGACCCCGAGAGCGCCGTAGCCTCTCCGCCCGCGGTCCTGAACTGTGGCGAGCGGGCCGGTACGCACTACCTCGAGCCAGGCCATGAATCCATTGTCCCGCAACAACGCGGTGAAGACACCAAAATCATGCTTGCACCGAAATCATGCACGGACAAAGGTGACTGTGGTGCCGGGTAGAAGCAGCGCCGGCGGGCGGCGCTCGGCATCCCACACCGACAGTTCCGTCGTTCCGATCAACTGCCAGCCGCCCGGGGAGCTACGCGGGTAGACGCCCGAGAACGGTCCGGCCAACCCGACTGCACCGGCCGGGACCTGCCTGCGCGGGTCCGATCGACGTGGAACTTCGAGCTTTCTCTCGTTGCTGGTCAGATACGCGAAGCCGGGGGCGAAACCGATGAACGCGACGGTCCACGACGCAGACGTGTGAGCCTCGATGACACCGTCGACCCCGAGTCCGGTCAGCTTGCCCACTTCGACGAGATCGTCGCCGTCGTAGCGGACCGGAATCGCGACAGCAGGCCCGCTCTCATCTGCTGTGAGTTCGATGGGTACGGCCCCACGTACCCATTTCTCCACGAGTTTGTGCCCGGTTATCGTGTTGTCGTACTCGATCAGGATGGTTCGCGGCGCGGGAATCAGATCGATCACTCCGGGGATCCGACTGGCGTCGAGAGCCCTGAAGTTGCCCAGCACGCTCGGCAGTTCGTCGTATTCGACGAGGACTGCGGATTCACCGGCGGGCAGGATCGTGATCATGTGAACGGCGTGATCTCGACGTCGGAGGATTCGAGGAGATCGCGGATCGCTGCGGCCATGTCGACGGCTGCCGGACTGTCACCGTGTACGCACACCGACTCCGCGGAGATCTTGAGGGTGCTCCCGTCGACCGCATCCAACTCGCCGTCGACGACCATTCGCCGAACCCGTTCTGCAACCAGTGCCGGGTCGTGCAGAACTGCGCCCGACTCGGTGCGGGGGACCAAGGTGCCTTCTGCCGTGTACGCGCGATCGGCAAAAGCCTCGGCGACCACGTCGAGACCGGCTTCGCGCGCCTCTTCCAGAAACACCGAACCAGGTAGTCCGAGAACAGGTAGCGAACTGTCGTAGGCAACGACGGCGGCGACCACAGCCCGCGCCTGCCGTCGGTGATGGACTATTGCGTTGTAAAGCGCGCCGTGGGGTTTGACGTACGTGACCCGCGATCCGGCGACACGAGCCAAACCGTCGAGTGCCCCTATTTGATAAATGACGTCGGCGGTGAGGTCTTTCGGGGACATGTCGATGAAGCGTCGGCCGAAACCGGCGAGGTCTCGGTAACCCACCTGCGCGCCGATCCGCACGCCGCGGGTGGCGGCTGATTCGCAAGTCGCCAACAGCGTTGTCGGGTCGCCTGCATGGAATCCGCAGGCGATGTTCGCGCTGGTGACAAGTTCGAGCATGGCGTCGTCGTCGCCCAGGGTCCAGGCGCCGAAGCCCTCGCCGAGGTCGCTGTTCAGATCAACGCTGTAGCCCATACCTCGATTCTAGGTAGGTATGGGCTCTCGGTGTTCAGGCGTGCGCCGGAATCCGTCCCGCATTCTTGCGACGTGCGGATCCGAAGAGTCGGCATATCAGGTAGATCACGAACGAGACCGAGGTGACGAAACTCGAGACGGGAACGCCGGGTGCCAGCGAGAGAAGGATGCCGCCGACGGCTGCCAGTTCGGCGAACACGACGGAGAGAATTGTCGCCTTGAGTGGGCTTGCCGTGACGTACGCGGCGGCCGCTGCGGGGGTGATCAGCAGCGACATCACCAGCAGCGCACCGACGATCTGTACGCCGAGTGCTGCGGTGATGCCGACCAACACTGCGAACACGATCGACAGTGCCCGAACCGGAACACCGCGAGCTGCAGCAACTTCGGGGTCGGTGCTTGCGAACAGCAAAGGGCGGTAGATGAATCCGAGTGTGCCGATCACGATGACCGCGCACAGCAGCAGAAGTTCGAGACCGCTGTTTCCCGGCGCCACGATCTGTCCGACCAACAGTGAGAAGCTGGTTCCCGTGCGACCGTCGTACGCCCAGAGGAACAACACCGACAGGCCGAGACCGAAAGCCATGATCACGCCGATCACCGAATCTCGGTCGCGCGCTTTGGCTCCGAGCAGCCCGAACAGCACTGCCGCGACCACGGATCCGACGATGGCGCCGAAGCCGACGCCCACACCGACGAGAAGTGCGGCGGATGCGCCCGTCAGTGACAGCTCACTCGTTCCGTGCACCGAGAACGACATCTGACGGCTCACGATCAGCGGCCCGATAATGCCTGCCAACAATCCGAGGATGGCACCGGCAATCAACGCCTGTTGGACGAAGTCGTACTGCAGTAGGTCGACGGTGGCGGACACGTCGAACATCCGCGACATCGCGTCGGTGAACTTGTTACTCACTGGTGGTGATCCTCATCAGAATGGTGAACGCCTTCTCCCGGGCGTAGTCCGCCTGCGCTGCCGAGCGCGTCGATGGCGTCTCCGGTGCCGATCACGACGAGGCGGCCACGAACCTGCAACACTTCGACGTCGGTGTTGTACAGATCCGAGAGAACCTCGGACGTCATCACTTCGGCCGGCGTCCCGATCCGGAATTTGCCGTCCACCAGATAGAGCACTCGATCGACCAACGGCAGGATCGGATTGATCTCGTGCGTCACGAACAGCACTGCGGTGTCATGGCTGCGCCGACGCTTGTCGATCAGCGTCGAGACCAGGTGCTGGTTGGCGAGGTCGAGGCTGAGCAGCGGCTCGTCGCACAGCAGGATCCGCGGGTCGCCGACCAAAGCCTGTGCGATCCGCAGTCGCTGCTGCTCACCGCCGGACATGGAACCGATGGGAGCGTCGGCAAACGACTGGGCGCTGACCTGTGCGATGGCGTCGTCGACGATCTTGCGGCGACGCCCCCGGCGCAGTAGGCCCGTACCCCACTGGTGACCGTCGACGCCGAGGCCGACCAGGTCGCGGCCGCGGAGCGGGAGGCCGTCGTCGATGGATTTCTGCTGCGGGATGTACCCGACGTGTGAGTTCCCGGCCCGTGCCGGCGTGCCGACGATCTGTGCGCTACCGCCGCTGAGTTGTAGTTGGCCCAGCAGAATCTTCAGGAGCGAGGTCTTGCCCGACCCGTTCGGTCCGAGTACGGCGATGAACTCACCTGGCTGTACGTCGAGGTCGAGTCCGTCCCAGAGGGTGCGGGCACCGAAGGACAATCGAGCGTCCTTCAGCGTCACAGCGGGCACGGTGTTACCAGGAGGCACGGTGTTACCAGGGGGCACAGGAGTATTCGCGGAAGTTTCTGTCACAAGCCGATCGGTTCTTCTCGGAAATGGTGGGGTAAATAATTACTGGGCAGAGAGGGCGTTTGCGAGCGACTCCGCGGTCTGCGTCTGCCACTGAATGTAGTCCAGGCCCTCGGGGAGAGTCTCCGTAACCTCGACGACGGGCACTCCGGCGGTTTCGGCTGTGGTGCGCATGTCCTGGGTCACTTTGTCCTGCGTCTGGATGTTGTAGACCAGTGCGCGGGCCTGCTTCTCCGAGAGGAGCTGGCGCGTTGCGGCGATTGCGGCCGGTGAAGGATCGTTGCCGTCTTCGATGGCGCTGGTGAACTCTTCGGGAGTTGCGTCCTTCAGTTCAGCTGCGACCAGGAGGTAGTGCGCGATCGGCTCGGTCTGCGCCACCGGTGCGCCCGCGTGGGCAGCGGCGATGGAATCGGTGATCGCTGTGACGCCGGCGAGCTTCTGGCTGTATGCCTTCGCGTTGTCCTCGTAGGTCGCCGCGTTGTCCGGATCGAGAGCGCTCAGCTGATCGGCAACCGAATGTGCGACGGCGTCGACGGTCGGAATGTCGAACCAGACGTGTTCGTTGACTGCGCCGTGGGTGTGACCGTCATGCGATTCGCCCGCGGTTTCGCCGGCGTGGATACCACCGTCGAGCAGGTTGTAGGCGTTGACCGTCTTCTGCTCACCCTTGCCTGCGTCGAGGACGTCGGTGATGAACTGGTCGTAGCCGCCACCGTTGTAGACGACGAGTGAAGCGTCGGTGATCTTGGCGGCATCGGCTGGAGTCGCCTCGAACGAGTGCGGGTCCGCGGACGGCTCGTTGATGATCGACGTCACGGTCAGCTTGTCGCCGGCGACGGCCTGCGCGACGTCGCCCCACACGTTCGTCGATGCGACGACGGTGATGCCTTCGTCTTTCGACGAGCTGGAGCTGCACGCGGTGAGCGCGAATGCTGCGGCGACCGAGACGGCCGCGAGGGCGGTGGCGGTGCGGAATTTCGACGACGAACGCACGTGCTTTTCTCCTGAACAAAGGCTGGGCTAAATGCTATTGGAAACCGTTACCGTTACACATTAGCGCATAGTCGCTGGTAGTTCACCTTCGGTTCAGCCCCAACGCGCCGTCTGCGGGCACTACGGCTAACGTCCGTTTATGCCCCGGTCCCGTCAGCCACGCCGTCAAGCCACTTTGGCGTCGCTTGCCGCCGAGCTCAATGTGTCGAGAACTACAGTCTCGAACGCGTACAACCGACCCGATCAGCTCTCCGTCGAGCTGCGGGATCGAGTGCTCCAAGCGGCCAAGCGACGCGGATATCCCGGACCCGATCCGGTCGCCCGCTCCTTGCGAACTCGCAAAGCCGGTGCCGTCGGTCTCCTGCTCACCGAAGCACTCAGTTATTCGTTCCGCGACCCGGCCGCCATGAGCTTCCTCGCCGGTCTCTCGGAATCGTGTGAGGACGCCGGCCAGGGCTTGCTGCTCATCCCGGCCGGGCCCGGGCGCGACGAGGTGGATGCTGCGGCCGTGGTCCAGCAGGCGGGCGTCGACGGCTTTGTCGTCTACTCGGTGGCCGACGACGATCCGTATCTCGCTGCCGTGCTCGAGCGTCACATTCCGATCGTCGTGTGCGACCAGCCTCGCGAGATCCCCGGTGCGTCTCTCGTGGGCATCGACGACCGCGCTGCCATGCGCAAGGTCGCCGATTACCTCATCGGGCTGGGCCACCGTGACATCGGCGTGCTCTGCATGAGGCTGGGGCGCGACCGGATGGACGGCGTGGTCAGCCAGGAACGACTCAAGTCCCCGCACTTCCACGTCCAGCGTGAGCGCATCGAAGGAGTGCGCGACGCGATGGTGGCGTCCGACATGGACCCACTCTCACTCACGGTGATCGAGCGGTACGTCCACACATCGCAGTCCGGGCACTCGGCGGCGGCGGAAGCTCTCGCGACCAACCCGGAGATCACCGCACTGGTCTGCACCACCGACGTGCTGGCTCTCGGCGCCTTGGACTGGGCGCGCTGGCAGGGCATCGATGTACCTGGCCAACTGTCGATCACCGGATTCGACGGCGTCGACGAGGCGCTGCGCGAATCACTGACAACGGTGCGCCAGCCCCAGGAAGAGAAGGGCCGGCGCGCCGGTGCGCTCCTGATGTCGCCGTCTGGATCCGGCGTTCCGATAGTCGAGATGCTCGACACCGAACTACTGGCCGGGCGAACATCAGGTCGGATCAAGGGGTAGCGCTCACGCCAGGAGTTGGGCGCAGCGCAACAATCCCAGATGGCTGTACGCCTGGGGATGGTTGCCCAGCGAGCGTTCCGCGATGGGGTCGTACTCCTCCGCGAGTAGTCCGGTAGGACCCGCTGCCGCGACCAACTGATCGAACAGTGCCTCTGCTTGCAGGCGTTGTCCGATCAGCAGGTAGGCCTCGACGAGCCAGGCGGCGCAGAGGTGGAACCCGCCTTCGATGCCGGGCAGACCGTCGTCGTGATGGTATCGGTATACCGTTGAGCCGCTGCGTAGTTCAGCCTCGGTGGCTACGACGGTCGCTGCAAAGCGCGGATCCGTCGGATCGATCAGTCCCGACAGTCCGATGTGCAGAGTAGCGGCGTCGAGATCGGTACCGTCGTAGGCCGCGGTGTACGACTGGACGTCGTCCTTCCAGCCTTTGTGTCGTACTTCGTCGGCGATCTGGTCACGCAGTTCCGCCCACTCGGGCAGAGCCTCGCGAGAAAAGCGAGTAGCAAGATCGACGGCGCGGTCGACGGTGACCCAACCCATCACCTTGGAATAGACGTGGTGGCGCGGGTTGTCGCGAATTTCCCAGATGCCGTGGTCCGGTTCGAACCAGCGCCGCTGCACTGCTTCGACCATGGCGCACACCAGTTCCCAGTCGCGGTCACTCAAAGGATCGGGGGCACCGGCCTTTTCGCGTGCATTCGCCAGTTCGACGATCAATTCGACGATCGGGCCGAACACGTCCAGTTGAACCTGCTGATTCGCGGCGTTTCCGACGCGGACCGGCCTGGAGCCGGCGTATCCGGGAAGTGAATCGATGACGGCCTCTGGCGGTAGCGAGGTCCCGTAGAGCGTGTAGAGGGGGTGCAGGCGCTCGGGTCCCGGCAGCGTTTCGAGCACGCGGTGGACCCAGTCGAGGTAGTTCTCGGCTTCGTCGGTGGATCCGACGCTCACGAGAGCTGTTGCGGTGAGGGCGGCGTCGCGCAACCAGCAGTAGCGGTAGTCCCAGTTGCGGACTCCGCCGATCTCTTCCGGCAGGGATGTTGTGGCGGCGGCCATGATGGAACCGGAATCGGCATGAACCAGCCCGCGCAAGGTCAGCGCAGAGCGTTTCATCAAGTCCGGCTTCAGCTTCGGCAGTTCGAGCGTCTTGGCCCAATCGGACCAGTATGCCTCCGAGGTCGCTCGACGCTCGAGTTCCGGAACTTCGGAAGGGCCGAGTTCTTCTGTTCCGCAGCGCAATTCGAGTACGACGTCACCCTTGGACGGCTCGACGATGGCGTGGGCAGTCTGCTGGTTTCCGTCGGTTGCGATGTTCCACAGCACACCAGGGGAGCGGAGCACGTACGGCTCGTTGGTGCCGAGGACCCGAATGCCCTCGTCGACGACCTCGAGCGTGACCTGACCCTGGCCGAACTCGGGACGGGGTGCAAACGAGACGATCGCGTCTGCCTGACCGGAAATGATGCGGGTCAGGTCGGTTCGCCCCTGCGGGACGTCGTGGGGGAGGTAGTCGGTGACGGACAGGCTCGCCCAGCGGGTCTGAACGGTCATCGTGCTGTCGATGTACTTCTGGCTCAGCGGCAAGGCTGTTCGGCGAGGCCCGACCGAGAAGTGGCCGGCCCCGGTTCCGCCGAGAAGGTGCGCGAAGACCGCCGCTGAATCCGGTTCCGGGTGGCACAACCAGGTCAGCGTCGCATCCGGGGTCACCAAAGCGACGGTGCGAGGACTGGCGAGCATCGAGAGTCGCTCGATGGGCGGAGCGTCGGCACCGGAAAGCCACGTACGACGCTCGTCGAGCAGGAACGCCAGAGCAGCAGCGACATCCTCGGTGCTGTCGACGCGATAGTCGGCGACGGTGTCCCCGCTGCCGACCTTGATTCCGATGTCCGGCCCCTGCAGCCTGCTGAACGCCTTTTCGTCGGTCACGTCGTCCCCGATGAAGACGGCAGCGGTAGCGCCGTCCTGATGGCGGATCAAGTCGAGTGCGTGGCCCTTGTCGGTGGCGATGACCGCCAACTCGACCACCGACTTACCCTCGGTGACCTGAACACCCGGCCAGAGGGCCGATTCGGTGCGAACGGCGATGAGCGCCTTCTCGGCGTCGTCGGCGCTGGTGTTGCGTACGTGCAAGGCGACGCTGGCGGGCTTCTTCTCCACAGTTGCGCCGGGGGTATCGGCGGCAATTCGGCCTAACTCGGTGACGATCTCGTCGAGCAGTTTCCTGGCGTCGGCGTCGATCGCGTGAACGAATCCGATGTCGAACTCGGAGCCGTGGCTGCCGACCAATTGCACTTCGGCGGGAAGCCGGGACAGCGCCGCCAGATCCTTGAGGGCGCGGCCCGAGATCACGGCAGCAGTCGTCGACGCCAGGCTGGCGAGGGAGCGGAGCGCACGCACCGTTTCCGCGCGGGGATACGCCTTGTCCGGGTTGGCGACGATGGGTGCCATCGTCCCGTCGTAGTCGGAGGCTACGAGCAGACGCGGCGTGCGTGCCACGCCCGACAGCGCTCGGCGGAG
This sequence comes from Rhodococcus sp. DN22, assembly GCF_036669995.1. Taxonomy (NCBI): domain Bacteria; kingdom Bacillati; phylum Actinomycetota; class Actinomycetes; order Mycobacteriales; family Nocardiaceae; genus Rhodococcus; species Rhodococcus sp. DN22. The sequence continues at coordinate 824,893 of NZ_CP133326.1, forward strand.
TTCGATGGACAGATCTTGTGCGCTCACCTCTTCAAATCTAGGTGATGCAGCGACTCCTGGCTCGATACGTTTCTGCCAGATCAGTGCAAAAATGACAGATGCGACAAAGGATGTCTATTCGGGTTTCCGTGTTCCATCACCGAGCAGCAGTTCAACCGTCAATTCCAGTCGATTGGCGACATCGGTAGCCGAAGAACGTCGCGTGAGCCAGGCCACCAAATTGGACAGCCACACATCGGAGATCACGCGCGCGATTGCCAACTGCTCTTCGGTCGGCTCCTCTTCGGTCATCGCTCGTGCGAAGAGGCGGTCCATCAACTGGCCCACCTGATCGACCTCTGCCGCTGCGGAGGCATCGGCGAACATGAACGCGCGAGTCATGGCTTCGGTGAGGAGCGGATCGCGCTGCATCGCGCGGGTGATGAGGCTGAGGATCAGCTGCATCCGCTCGAGCGGGCTGGTTCCAGGTGGGATCTTGCCCTTGGAATCGATCTTCTCGAATTCGCGTGCCAGAGCGGACACCAGCAGGTGAACCTTGGATGGGAAGTAGCGATAGAGCGTTCCGACTGCGACGTCGGCGCGCTCGGCCACGGCGCGCATTTGAACAGCCTCGTAACCACCCTTGGACGCCAGGGCGAGGGTTGCGTCGAGAATCCGCTTGCGGCGTTCACGTTGCGCGTTGGAGCTGAGATCGTCGTCCCCGAGCGTTGCAGAAGCAACCGCGTTGGAGCGGGATCGGGATGTTGTGGTCATCGACAAATTCCTTCGCGCCTTGACTCTTGGCCAGGTGTCATATTAGAACACGTTCTAAACAATTGTGTCACTTATCGAGAGGCGGGAACCAGTTGTGACAATCGCCACGACCGATGAACAGCGGGCGGTCCAGGAATCGATAGAGGCCTGGGCTCGCTCGGCCACGCCGATGGACATGGTACGCCGTGGACCAGCAGTTTCGTGGCGGGAGAAATGGTCCGAGTTCGCGTCTCTCGGGATATTTTCGGTCGCCGTTCCTGAATCGGTAGGCGGAGCCGGAGCCGAAATCGTCGATCTCGCAGCAATGCTCGAGCAGGCGGCAATCGAACTCGTGCCGGGTCCTGTTCTCACGACTGCACTTGCAGCTCTGGTGGTTGGGCGTAGTTCGTCGCCCGCTGCCAAGCGCTGGTCCGAAATGCTCGCCGACGGTGCGTTGCCGTGTGCCGTCGTATTGGACGAAAGTCCAGTTGCGGCAACGGCGAATGCGTCCGGCGGCATCGAGCTTCATGGCGAAGGAGGTTACGCCTGGGGTGGAGACTCGGGCGTATCGGTCCTCGTGTCGGCGGGCGTGGTGTCGGAAGGTGAAGGCTCGCGTGTCGTCTGGGCTCTCGTCGACGGAGACAGCGAAGGTGTGACCTACGAAGCGGTCGACACGATCGACAAGTCGCGACCACTGGCGCGAGTCTCCTTCGACCGAGTGACGGTCGACGCCGACCGAATCCTCGATGACATTGCGCCAGGATCGGTTTCCGATCTAGCGGCGGTACTTGGGGCTGCCGAAGCTGCCGGAATTGCGGCGTGGAGTCTGCGTACTGCGGTGGAGTACGCGAAGATTCGCGAACAATTCGGAAAACCCATCGGTTCGTTCCAGGCGATCAAACATATCTGTGCCGAAATGCTGTGCCGAGTGGAAAATGCCGGAGCTGTCGCCTGGGATGGTGCGGTCGCTGCAGAGTCGGGCGACGAACTTCCGATCGCGGCGGCGGTGGCGGCCGCGGTGTCTCTGGACGCCGCTGTCGACACGGCAAAAGACTGCATTCAAGTGCTCGGCGGCATCGGATTCACCTGGGAGCACGAGGCGCACTTCTACCTTCGTCGAGCACTGTCGCTCCGGCAGATTCTGGGTGGATCGTCCCGCTGGCGCGCACGCGTCGCTGAATTGACGATCGGCGGTGCACGGCGTCACCTTCAGATCGACTTGAGTGAGCTGGAATCCGACCGGTCCGACATTCGCGAAGAGGTAGCGCAATTGGTGGCGCTGCCCGAATCCGAACAGCGCAACGCTTTGGCCGAATCGGGCTACCTTGCACCGCACTGGCCGAAGCCGTACGGCCGGGGCGCCAAGGCCGCGCAACAGATTTTGATCGAGGAAGAGTTGGCTGCCGTCGGTATCGGCCGACCCGATCTCGTGATCGGGTGGTGGGCAGTTCCCACCATCCTCGAGCACGGCAGTGCGGAGCAGATCGAAAGATTTGCGACACCGACGCTCAAGGGTGAGATCACCTGGTGTCAGCTTTTCAGTGAACCTGGCGCAGGTTCGGATCTTGCCGCGCTGCGTACGACCGCGGAGAAGGTCGACGGCGGTTGGAAGCTGAACGGCCAGAAAGTCTGGACTTCGCTTGCGCGTGAAGCTGACTGGGCTATCTGCCTCGCCAGAACCGATCGCGAGGTTCCCAAGCACAAGGGCATCACGTACTTCCTTCTCGACATGAAGACGGCCGGGATTCGGATCTCGCCGCTGCGTGAGATCACCGGCGATGCTCTGTTCAACGAAGTCTTCCTCGACGACGTCTTCGTGCCGGACGACTGCGTCGTCGGCCAGCTCGGCGGAGGCTGGAAACTGGCCCGAACAACCCTCGCCAACGAGCGAGTCGCGATGAGCGGGGGCTCTTCGCTCGGCGGTGCGATGGAGGAATTGCTCGAGCTGGCGGGCGATCCCGATCCTGTGGTTGCAGACAAGCTCGGTGGGCTGATCGGAACCGCCATGGTGGGCTCGTTGCTGGAATTGCGCACGACACTGCGGCAATTGGATGGTCAGGATCCGGGCCCGGCGTCGAGCGTCCGCAAGCTGGTGGGCGTGCGCCAGCGTCAGAATGTCGCAGAGTTCGCCATGGAATTGGGTGGCCCAGCCGGATGGGTGGAGGGTCCGCTCTCGCGTGAGTTCCTCAACACGCGATGCCTGTCGATTGCCGGCGGAACCACGCAGATTCTGTTGACCGTCGCCGCGGAGAGAATTCTGGGCCTGCCCCGTGACTAGACGGCGTGAGTAGAGGCCTTTAGAAATGTCCACGTTGGTGATACAACTAGAACACGTTCTACATCAGAGACAGGATTGCCAGCGTGGACTTCACTCCCGATGAAACCCAGGAAGCGGTAGCCGAGGTGGCTACCGCGCTCCTTGCCCGCGAACTGGAGCCGGACGCGCTCTGGGCGGCATTCGCCGAAGCCGACCTGCTCACGTTGGCACTGCCCGAGCGTCTGGGCGGCGAGGGCCTCTCGGTCACCGACGTCGGTTCTCTTCTCGTCGAGGTCGGCCGGGCCGCCGCTCCCATTCCGGCTCTCGCAACCCTCGGCTTCGGCGTACTTCCCATCGTTGCTCTGGGGACCGACGCTCAGCAGGACGAATTGCTCACCGGAGTCAGCGCCGGACGGGTGTTCACCGCGGCGCTCGGTGAGCCGGGTCAGCAGTTCCCGGCGCAGCCGTCGACCACCGCCCATCAGTCGGGCGACTGGTATCGCGTCAGCGGGACGGTGCTTGCCGTGCCTTTCGCGGCGAGCGCACACAGAATTCTTGTGCCCACCGACGCCGGAGTCGTGCTCGTCGATCCGACCGCCGCCGGCGTCGCATTGACGCCGACACCCAGTGCGTCCGGCAGTCCGGAGTTCGCAGTCACCATGGACGAGGCAGTCGGTGAACTTCTCGGTGCCGGCGAGGAAGCCGTCCAGACGCTGTACCGGATCGCCACGGCGAGTATCGGAGCCGTTGCAGACGGTTTGGTGTCCGGTGCCGTCGATCTCACTGCGGCACATGTCGGCTCACGCGAGCAATTCGGCAAGCCGCTCGCAACGTTCCAGGCGGTCTCACAGCAGATCGCCGACGCCTATGTCACCTCGCGGACTCTTCACGTCGCGGCGTTGTCGGCGTCCTGGCGCGTGTCGGAGGGCCTGGATGCTCAGTCGGACCTCGACGTCATGGCGTACTGGATCGCCCAGGAAGTACCCGCCACAATGCAGGTGCTTCACCACCTGCACGGCGGTCTGGGCGTCGACGTCACGTATCCGCTTCATCGTTACTACTCGACTGCAAAAGACTTGGCGCGCCTGCTCGGCGGCGCTTCGCAGCGACTCGACCTCGTGGGGGCCCGGTGTTCATCGATCTGACCGACAGTCAGCGCGCATTGCAAGCTGAACTTCGACGCTACTTCTCGACGCTGATCTCGCCCGAGGAGGCCAAGATCATGCGTGTGGAGCGTCATGGCCCTACCTATCGTGAGGTCATCCGTCGTATGGGCAAGGACGGTTGGCTCGGCGTCGGCTGGCCGGTGGAGTACGGCGGACGTGGGTTCGGTGAAGTCGAGCAGCAGATTTTTGTCAACGAGGCTGTGCGGGCGGATGTCCCACTGCCTTCGGTGACGTTGCAGACAGTCGGTCCGACTCTGCAGAAGTACGGCAGCGAGGAGCAGAAGCAGAAATTCCTGCCCGCGATCCTCGCCGGTGAAGTGCACTTCGCGATCGGCTACACCGAACCGGAAGCCGGCACCGACCTTGCAGCCCTGCGTACTTCGGCGGCACGAAATGGTGACGAGTACGTCGTCAACGGCCAGAAGATTTTCACCACCGGCGGGCATGACGCCGATTACGTGTGGCTCGCCGTGCGGACCGGATCTGCCGATTCACGGCACCGCGGCATCTCCATCCTGATCATGGATACCAAAGATCCCGGCTACACCTGGACCCCGATCATCACTTGCGACGGTGCGCATCACGTCAATGCCACCTACTACGAGGACGTTCGCGTTCCGGCGAACATGCTTGTGGGTGAAGAGAATCAGGGTTGGCGCCTGATCACGACGCAGCTCAACCACGAACGCGTCATGCTCGGTCCGGCAGGTCGTGTCGCAGGGATTTACGACCACGTCTTCGATTGGGCCAAGCGTGAAAACCTGCTTGATCACGTTGACGTACGACGCGCGCTCGGCGAGATTCACGCGACGTATCGCCTCAACGAACTGCTCAACTGGCAAGTGGCATCGAGTGATTCGGAGTCGGTGGACATTGCCGACGCTTCGGCAACCAAAGTATTTGCGACCGAACGCATCCAGCGAGTCGGTCGACTCGCGGAAGAGATCGTCGGACGGTACGGAAATCCGATCGATCCCGAAACGGCTGATCTCATGGAGTGGCTGGACATGCAGATCAAGCGCAACCTGGTGATCACCTTCGGCGGTGGAGTCAACGAGGTGATGCGCGAATTGATCGCTACCGCCGGCCTGAAGCTTCCCCGCGTTCCGAGATAGGAAACAAATCGTGTCAGATCCCATTCTCACTGCTGCCGAGCGGGTTCGAGAGGACGGGCCAAGCGCTCCTCGCGCCGGCCGTGACCCCGTGAACTTGCCGATGATCCGCAACTGGGTCGAGGCGATCGGTGACGAGAACCCGATCTACGTCGACGAATCGGCCGCCCTCGCCGCCGGACACGACGGAATAGTCGCGCCGCCGGCGATGGCGCAGGTATGGACGATGCGCGGTCTGGGGGCAATTCGAGAAGCCGACGATCCGTTGGGCCGGATGACGGACATTCTCGACGAGGCCGGATTCACGTCCGTCGTCGCGACCAACTGCGATCAGATCTACCACCGCTATTTGAAGCCGGGTGAAGAAGTCACCATCTCCTCGGTGTTGGAAGACGTTGTGGGACCTAAGAAGACAGGTCTTGGTGAAGGGTGGTTCTTCACTACCCGTAGCTTCTGGCGGGTCGGCGAAGAACTGGTCTCGGAGATGATGTTCCGGATCTTGAAGTTCGCGCCGCCGGTAAGTGAGTGTCCCTCCACTGACGTGCCTGCGGACCTGGACGCATCTCGGATGCTGCGCCCGACGGCGTCTCTCGACACACAGTTCTTCTGGGACGGTGTCGCCGCACACGAGTTGCGTATTCAACTGCGTGCGGATGGTTCGGTGCAGCACCCACCCGTGCCCGCGATCTGGAAGGACAAGTCGGAGCAGACCGACTACGTGGTCGCGTCAGGGCGGGGAACGGTCTTCAGTTTCGTCGTTCACCACGCGCCCAAGGTTCCTGGTCGGTCATTGCCGTTCGTCGTTGCCCTGGTCGAACTGCCTGAGGGTGTGCGGATGCTCGGCGAATTGCGCGGCGTCGATCCCTCGAGTGTGTCGATCGGAATGGAGGTGGAGGCGATCTACCTCGACTTCCCCGGAGACGACGAGACCGGGGGAACTCCCTGGACTTTGTACGCCTGGCAGCCGGTTGGGGTTTCTGCGGTTTCTGCGGTTTCTGCGGTTTCTGCGGGGAAGGAGTGACGATGACTTTGACGACGGATATCACTGTGGGAGAAGTTCTTCCGCAGCTCTCGATTTACGGCGACCCGACGTTTGTGGTCTCGGCAGCACTAGCTACCCGCGACTTTCAAGATGTTCACCACGACCGTGATCTCGCACAGAAACGCGGCTCGAAAGACATTTTTGTCAACATCCTCACCGACACCGGCCTGGTGCAGCGATTCGTGACCGACTGGGCAGGACCGCGGGCAGTACTCACGTCGATCAAGCTGCGCCTCGGGGTCCCGTGGTACGCCTACGACACTTTGACGCTCTCCGGCACGGTGACCTCCTACGACGAGGATCTCGTTTCTCTCGCGGTGGTCGGCAAGAACAGTCTGGGAGATCACATCACTGCGCAGGTCACACTGGCATTTCCGGCGTCGGGCTCGAATGGAGACATTGAAAACGGAGACATTGAATGAGCGCATTGTCCGGCAAGGCCGCGATCGTCGGAATCGGAGCCACGGATTTCTCGAAGGACTCCGGTCGCAGTGAACTGCGACTGGCCGCCGAAGCTGTTCAAGCCGCGTTGGACGACGCCGGTCTGACACCCGCCGACGTCGACGGTCTTACCTCGTTCACCATGGACACCAACACCGAAGTGGCAGTAGCTCGTTCGGTGGGTATCCCGAACCTCAAATTCTTCAGTCGTATTCACTACGGTGGCGGTGCCGCTGCGGCGACGATTCAGCAGGCGGCCATGGCGGTTGCCACTGGCGTCGCGGACGTCGTCGTGGCCTATCGCGCATTCAACGAGCGATCGGGTGCGCGTTTCGGGCAGGTGAACTCCGGCCTTGTGGCGCAGGTCAATTCGTCGGGAACGGACAACGCCTTTTCCTATCCTCACGGATTGGGTACTCCCGCATCGTTTGTCGCGATGGTCGCGCAGCGATACATGCACGTATACGGAGCGTCCAGCGAGGACTTCGGTCGAATCGCCGTCGCGGACCGTAAGCATGCAGCCACCAATCCGAAGGCGTTCTTCTACGGAAAACCGATCACCCTCGAGGACCATCAGAACTCGCGATTCATCGCTGAACCTTTGCATCTCCTCGATTGCTGCCAGGAATCCGACGGCGGCATCGCCATCGTCGTCACCTCGCCAGAACGAGCCAAAGATCTGAAGAACACACCCGCCGTTATCGCTGCCGCCGCACAGGGCAGCGGGGCAGATCAATACATCATGACCAGCTATTACCGCGACGGTTTGACCGGCCTACCGGAGATGGGCCTTGTCGGTGATCAACTCTGGTCACAAAGTGGGCTGCGCCCGTCGGACATGCAGACGGCGATCTTCTACGACCACTTCACGCCCTATGTTCTGATGCAGCTCGAGGAACTCGGTTTCTGCGGTAGGGGAGAGGCCAAGGACTTCATCGCCGGTGGCGCAATCGAACTCGGAGGCAAGCTTCCGATCAACACCCATGGTGGACAGCTCGGCGAGGCATACATCCACGGGATGAACGGTATCGCCGAGGGAGTTCGGCAGATCCGTGGTACTTCGGTCAACCAGGTCGACTCCGTCGAGAATGTACTGGTGACTGCGGGAACGGGCGTTCCGACATCGGGGCTTGTGCTGACTCGCTGATTATCGTGGGCACAGCTTCATCAGGCGTCACGGCCTGTTGGCACCGCATCGAGGTCTCCTTCGATGCGGTGCTGGCCCGTGTTCTGTTGTGCCCGAGGAGTACTACCTCAGGTTTTGAAGGTGGTGTTCGCCGGCCGCGGGTGCTGGCCGGGGTCGATCGAGGGCGGCGGGATGAACCACGGTTTGTTGTCGGCGCCGATGCGGATTTCCCATTTCCCGACGAATCCGGTTTTTCGGTGCATCAACCTGTGATGTGAACGGCACAGTAGGACAAGGTTGTTCATCAACGTCGGGCCACCGTTGGCCCAGTGCCGGATATGGTGTGCATCCGTCCAGGCGGGCACGCATGTGCAACCCGGGAAGGCGCAGCCTCTGTCGCGGGCGATCAGCGCCACTCGCTGTTCGGCGGACACTAATCGCTTTCCGGGTTTCGCATCGAGCGGCGCGCCGTGACCGTCGAGCAGCACCGTGGACAGGAAACAATCACACCCGAGAAGCCTTGTCTGCGACACCGACAGCGGCCCCAGCCACGGCATGTGCCCGACATCAAGATCCGACACAGCCATTCCGTCATCAGAAGTGGAGGGTGTTGCGGCGCAGCCCCGATGCTCAGCGAGATCACGCGCGTTGATGTGAACGTTCACGTGCGGACGCTGACCACCATCGAAACCGGTCTTCGCGCAATCGAGGTAACGCCGGATCAGTTCGGTGAACCCGTCCGCGGTCCGCTTCGCCGCCGACCGGGAATCCGGGGTTCCATCGGGTGCCGGGGTGGGCATCGTCAGATTCGACAGGGCGGAGAGCAGCATTTCGCCGGTGAGAGCATCGAAATCACCTCGCACCACCACCCGACCGTTCAACGTCGACGCGATCCGCAACTCGTTGCGATCCACATCTTCCGCGGGCGGAATCTCATCGGACTCGAACACTCGCTCCAAGGTCGCGATCACGTTCCGCACCTTCGTGGTCGTCGCCTCCACGCCCGACGCAGCAGCCAACAACAAATCGATACAGCGAGGCAATGCGGCGTCCGGCATGCCCTTCGGCGGGGATTCACAGAACGCCACGATCAAGACGGCGTGCTCGAACGAGCAATCCCCGACATCGAACCGGGCAGCCACCGCCGGAAGCGGGCGTAGCGCTGCACCGAGGGCGGCGATCTTCTTCCCGTCCCGAACCTGCAGCATCGTGTTCGCCGCCAACCAGGCACCGACACCGCGGCTGGCGATCAGCTGATCATCGGGCCGCATCGAGAGTTCGTCGACCACCGCCACCCGAACGGCCTCGAGCCGCAGAATCTCCGCGCTCGCCGACACCGCAGCGGCACGTAACTCAGAAGCAGACAACCGCCACAGGCGTCCGCGCAACCCCACCGCAGAACCCGACACCACATCCGACAACAGAACACTCATTGAATCCCCCGATCCCCTCCCCAAATCATACTCGAACATGCGTTCGAGTCAAGAGGTGCTTTCGGGCTCGCTCTAGGATCGCTGGATGTTCACGTTGACTACGGAACGCCTTGTTCTTCGAGATTTCACTGCCGCGGATGAAGATGCCGTCCATCAGTACGCGTCCGACCCTGCCGTCTGTAGATATGTTGATTGGGGGCCGAACACCCCTGCGATGACCAGGGCATTCCTGGCTGACACGGCACTCGAAGCTGCGCTCGTCGAACGTCGCACGTTCACCCTGGCCATCACGTCGAAGGCTGATGGAACGGTCATCGGTTCGGTAGCTGTGTGGGAAGTGTCCGTCGCGCACCGGCGGGCGGAACTCGGTTTTGTCGTGAACCCGAAGTTCCAAGGACGAGGTTATGCATCCGAGGCAGGGAGCGCGGTCCTGGGACTCGCCTTCGCTCGCCTTGGAGCACAGCGCGTGCAGGCAACGTGTCGTCCGGAGAACTCGGCGTCGGCGTCGGTGCTCACCAAAATCGGAATGGTGGAGGAGGGGCGGATGAGGGCTCACATGGTGATCCGGGGGACCGCGGTGGATTCGCTGCTTTTTGCTGCAACACGACCTGCCGCCGTACAGCCATAGACCGCGTCGGCTCACTTTCGTGAGCTTCCCGGGCCCTGGTGCGATACTCGAACCATGTTCGAGGATGCCTTGCTCATCGACGCGGCCGGCCGGCCCACCATGCAGCATCACCAGGCCTTTTCTCGGGACTGGGACCGCATCAAGGAATGGTCCGACAACATCTACATGCCGTATACGGTCACGCCGATAGGAAGTCGGTTGAAGCCGGCTTCGGACATGTACTCGGCAGCGGTGGGCAAGATCGACGTGACCCGATTCTGCTACGGCATTCCGGTCTCTGTCGGTGAATGTTCTCCTGAGGCCGGAAACATTCTGGTTCTGACGACGATCAGAGGCAACGGCCGACATGCCCTTGGCCGGGGAGCTGCGGCAGATACTGCCGTGGGGGAGACTTTTGTCGCCGACTGTAGTCGGACCGACTATTTCGTCGAATTCGACGAGGATCATCTGCAGCTGAATCTCACTGTGCCGCATCAGCTTGTCGCGGACCACGCCCGGCAGTGGTACGGGGCGGTTCCCGACGATCGTCTGTGGCGGCACAAGTGCACCATCGGCGGGCGTGGCTCGAGTTGGCTCGCATTGATGGACTACGTCGTTCGCGCGATTGCAGAGTCACCTGACGCGATGTCGGGTGAAAGGCTGGGCGCCAGAGTTCAAGAACTCATCACGGCTCAGCTTCTCGACGAGTGGGCGACGCAGGCCGGGTTGCAACTCGGCGCCGACGTCGCCTCCGCCGAACCGGCATACGTGCGATCGGCGGAGGAGTACATCGATACCTTCGCGCGCTCGGTACCGACGGCGTCCGAGATCGCGGCTGCGGTGGGTGTCAGTGTTCGGGCGCTCACTGCGGGATTTCGACGGTACCGAGACACCACGCCGGGGCAACGATTGCGCGCGCGTCGACTGGAGGGGGTACGCAGCGAATTGTTGCGTTCCGATGGGAGAACCGTCTCCGAAATCGCAAACGCCTGGGGCTACGTCAATCTGGGCATGTTTGCGGCCGCCTACCGGAAACGGTTCGGAGAGTTGCCTTCCGAGACTCGGAACCCACTCTGAGGATAGTTGTTTGAACGGTCATGACGATCGGTTTACGCACTCGATGAACTGCGATGATCCGTTGTTTCGTGTCGGAGCGTTCTGCAAGGATTGAAATCGAACGTGACAGCAATCCCACGAGCTAGGAGTACGTCATGGCAACTCGACTCAATCCGTACATCAGTTTCAACGGTAACGCGCGTGAAGCGTTGGAGTTCTACAAGGGCATTTTCGGTGGCACGCTGGCGCTGAGCACGTTCGGTGAATTCGGCAATCCCGGCGAAGGCGGGGACAAGATCATGCACGGAATGCTCGAGACCGATCAGGGATACACCCTGATGGGTGCTGACACTCCGCCAGGCATGCCGTACAACCCCGGCGACAACATCACGGTCAGCCTCAGCGGCGACGACGGCGATGTGCTGCGCGGGTACTGGGAGCAACTGTCGGGAACAGGTACGGTCAGCGTTCCGCTCGAGAAGCAGATGTGGGGCGACGAATTCGGCGCCTGTACAGACAAATTCGGTATTTCCTGGCTGGTGAATATCGGAGCGCCCCAGAGCTGACTCCAGACTCTGCCCGGTTCTGCCGAAACGAGACAGTTTTCCTGCCGTTTCGAGGCAGAGCCGGGTGTGTGATCGCCGTTACATTCTGTTCGACAAGACAAGTTGCAAGTCGGATGGAGAAATGCAGTGACGATCGAAGATATTGCGCGGAAGCCCCTTTCGAAGCAGCGCCTCGACGACGTGCTGGCGCGAGCAACTCAGGGGGCTGATCGCGTCCCGGGTGTGGTCGCGATGATCACGGATCGAGAAGGCAACATCTACGAGGGTGCTGCGGGTGAGCGGACTCTCGGTTCCGGCGTTCCGATGACCCTCGATACAACCTTTGCGCTCTTCTCCACCACCAAGGCGATCACCGGTACCGCTGTCTTGCAATGTGTGGAGGAGGGGTTGCTCGATCTCGATGCACCTGCAGCGACCTATGTTCCCGACATCGGTGAGCTGAAGGTCCTGGACGGTTTCGACGCCGGCGGAAACCCCGTTCTTCGGGAACCCAAGCGTGACATCACCACTCGCATGCTGCTCCTTCACACTGCAGGGTTCGGCTACGACTTCTTCAACGAGTCGTACAACCGGCTCTCGCAGGAACATGGGCAGCCCAGCGTGATCACGTGTAGCAAAGCGGCGCTCACGACACCGCTGCTCTTCGACCCGGGTGAGAAATGGGAGTACGGCACCAACATCGACTGGGCCGGACAGGTCGTCGAGTCGATTCGAGGTCAGCGACTCGGCGATGTCATGCGTCAGCGCATCTTCGAACCTCTCGAGATGGCCGATACGGCATTCACGATGAGCCCGTCGATGAAGGATCGACTTGCGCCGATCCATCAGCGCGAGGGCGACGGAAGCCTCACTCCGCTCATCGGATTCGAGCTTCCGGCCGAACCCGAGGTGCACATGGGTGGTCACGGTTTGCACGGCACTGTCGGCGACTACATGAAGTTCATTCGTATGTGGCTCAACGACGGCGCGGGCACATCCGGTCGCGTGTTGTCGCCGGAGACGGTAGCTGCAGCCGTTCAGAACGGGCTCGAAGGCCAGCACGTGGGGTTGTTGCCCGGAGTTCTCCCGACGCTGTCCAACGATGCGGAATTCTTCCCCGGTGTACCCAAAGGATGGGCGTACTCCTTCATGACAAATGAAGAGGTGGCACCCACCGGTAGGCCGGCCGGATCGCTGGCTTGGGCGGGTCTTGCCAACCTCTATTACTGGATCGACCGGCAGACCGGCGTCGGCGGGTTCTGGGCAACGCAGATTCTGCCGTTCGCGGACGCTGGATCCATCAACGGATACCTGGAATTCGAGACCGCCGTTTACCAGTGATCGGCTGGATTCCCGCTGTCCGGGATCGACTGTTTCTTTCGGGCGGGTTCGGAGTACGCATGCAGTACAGCGCACGCTTGCATACGACGAACTAGGAGACGGCATGAACAGCCTCGAAGGCAGCTTCGAAGGAAAAGTTGCACTGATCACCGGCGCCGCACGCGGTCAGGGGCGCGCCCACGCTGTTGCATTCGCGGAGCGTGGCGCGGACATCGTGATCTGCGACCGGTGCGAGAACAGTGATGTCGTCGCCTACCCCCTCGCAAACGAGGAGGATCTGAAGGAAACTGTTCGTTTGGTGGAAGCCACCGGTCGTCGGTGCATTGCCGTCAAGGCGGACACTGCTGATCGCGACGCAATGGACGCGCTCGTTGCCCGCGCTGAAGCCGAGTTCGGCCGTGTCGACATCGCCGTCGCGAATGCCGGTGTGTCCGTGCCCGCTCCGATCACGTCGATGACGTCGGCACAGTGGAACGAAGTCATCTCGTCGAACCTGACCGGTGTGTTCAACACCGTTGCGGCCGTGTCAGGTGGAATGGCGGAACGTGGTTACGGTCGCATCATCACGATTTCCTCGATGATGGGTCGATCCGGTGGCACCCAGATGGCGGCGTACGGCGCCTCCAAATGGGGCGTCATCGGTTTGACGAAGAGTGTGTCGCTCGAACTGGCCAACTCGGGTGTGACCGTGAATGCTATTGCACCGGGAAACATCTCGACGCCCATGATTCACAACGACATGATGTACGCAATGATGCGGCCTGACCTCGAATCGCCGACGGCAGACGACGTCGAACCCGTGTACGCGACTCTGCATGCGCAGCCGGTCGGTTGGCTGGATCCCTTCGAGATCACGCGAGTAGTCCTGTTCCTCGCCGCCGACGCGAGTGCCCACATGAGTGGCATCGTGGTTCCTGTCGACGCCGGAGTAGCCGCTCGCTCGAACGCTTGACGGACAAGGCTGTTCGCGCGAAAGCGCGGACCGGGTGGGTCGTCGGCGTCCTGAGTCTGAGCGGTGTGGTGGTCGCGCTGCAACAGACCTTGGTGGTGCCGGTCCTGCCTGCGTTCGCGACGGCATCGGGAGTATCGTCGTCCACCGCTTCCTGGCTGGTGACCTCGACGTTGCTGACCGGTGCCGTCGCAACCCCTCTCATCGGCAGACTCGCCGACATGTTCGGCAAGCGCGCGATGATGCTCGTCTGTCTTGCCGTGATGATCGTCGGCTGCATGGTTGCTGCGCTCAGCCAGAGTTTCTGGTTACTGATCCTCGGGCGCTCGTTGCAGGGGTTCGCGACGGCACTTCTGCCCGTCGGAATCAGCATCATGCGCGATGTCCTTCCTCCGGAAAAGCTCAGTGGTGCAGTAGCTCTCATGAGTGCGACGTTGGGGATCGGTGGCATGTTCGGTATGCCGATGGCTGGGGTGATCTCGGCGCACTGGGGACTACCCGCGCTTTTCTGGGTCACCGGTGGATTCGGGGTAGTACTGATAGTCGTCTTGCCGCTGGTGGTGCCGGAATCGGCGGTGAAGAGTCGCGGACGCTTCGACTTTCTGGGGGCCACGGTCCTCACACTCGCTATGACTGCACTGCTGCTGGCCGTTTCGAAAGGAACCGAATGGGGCTGGGCAAGCCCCGAGGTTCTGGTTCTGATCGCGTCCGGCGTGGTCTTGCTCTGTGGATGGATTCCGTGGGAACTGCACACGCCGGCACCACTGGTCGATCTGCGGACTTCCCTTCGCGCTCCGATTCTGGTTTCGAACGTCTGCGCAGTATTACTCGGTTTTGCCATGTTCATCAGCGCGTTGGCGGCAACGCAGGAACTTCAGTTGCCCCTGGCGTCGGCGGACGGTCTCGGACTCTCGGCTGCCGAAGCCGGACTGGCGATGATGCCGGGCGGAGTCCTGATGATCGGATTGGCGCCGGTGTCGTCGAAAGTGACGAGGCGATGGGGAGCGAAGGCTACGTTGGCGTCGGGTGCGATCGTCATTGCAATCGGATATGTCTTGCGTGTGCTGTTGGCGCCGACGTTGGTCAATATCGTGATCGGCGCTGCCGTGGTATCGGCCGGTGTGGCATTTTCGCTGGCGGCCATGCCGACTCTGATCACCGAATCTGCGCCGATCCATCAGACTGCCTCGGCCAACGGATTCAACAGCCTGCTCCGTTCGGTCGGTACCTCCACCGGAAGCGCCGTTGCGGCAGCGGTATTGGCCAGTTCAACGGTGGTGGTCGGTGCGAGCGCTGTGCCGACCCTGCATTCGTTCGCGGTTTTGTACTGGATCGGAGCGGGCGTATCAGCACTGGCCGCCGCGGTGACGTTGGCCGTGAAGGTGGAGCGGACGGGGGCGGTATCGCTGCCCGAGTTACCAATTGCAGCCGAAACCGATGGCGCAACGAAGATCGGGTGAGTCGACCGACTGACCCGATCTTCGTCGTCACCGCTATCTTCGACTGGAATCAACCAGGTACTCGAGATTCTGGTTGTACGGGGTGGCCGTTACCGCAGCGTGCGAACTCACCCGGGACACCTCGGTAGTGCCGCGAACGACAGAAGCCTTGATGGAACCTACTTTCAACGGTGCTATGCAGCTGCTCATCCCGGCCGGGGCATTGCAGGTGGTTGTCGTGGTTCCCACCGTCACTTTGACGACCGCCGGCGCCGTCAAGAAGGAAAGGACTTCGACGGTATCGCGAGCGGGGGACGACCATTGGCGCAGTGTCATAGGGGCAGCAGAGCGATTGACGGGGACCGCGGAGACCGACTGATTGCGGTAGATGAGATACGCGGTGTCGCGAACAATCGCGGGTGAGGCGCCGGTGCGGAAGCTGTACAACCCGTAGGAACTCATGTCGAGCAACGCACGCCCATGGCCGACGCTGGGCGCGAACGACGTTCCCTCGCTGTAGTCGTTCCAGGTGACGAGCTGTACCCATTCGCTGTTGGACGCAATCGCAATCTGCCACATGTTCTGCAGATTCTGTGAATTCTGTGCCTCGTCGTAGATCGACTGACTTGGACGAACATCTTGGAAGGCGACTGGTTGCATCCATATCTTTCCCAAGGAGTGAGCGGCAGCGGCAAGTCCCATCGGAGAGTTCGGGTTCGATCCCGAGAGCGGATTTCCTGCCGGATTTCGATTACCCCAATTCGACATCCCGTAGCTGATCGATGCAAAAGAATTCCGGTTGGCTGCAGCGTCGAGGAAAACCGGAACAAATGCCACATTTATGCCGTAAGAATTCTTCATAAGAGTGATGAACTCCGACCACCAGCCCGCTGTCTTGTTTTCGGCAAGGAATGGAGATATCACGAGCCGTCCGTCGTTCAATTTGAACGATGATGCCATGGTCGAATACGGTCTCATCTCTGCTGCCATTTGAGCTGCGGTCATGTTTTTGAACGCGCCGTTCATATCAGGCATGAGCATGATCTTGAAATTCGGATCGACTGCTGCGGCCGCTTTGATCAGGGCGGTGGGCACGGTGGAACCCCACCAACTGGTGTCGGTTGCCTTGGCGATGATGTCGACGGAGAATCCGTCGATGCCCGCGGCGATTGCCGAACGAACTTCGTTTTCGAGGTCGCGTTGGCGCCACTGCGTATCGGCGATGGGTTGCCGCGGTGTCGGCCGATCGCGGAGGAATCCCCCGTAGCGAACGTGTTTGTTGTTCTCGCCGTTGACCGTAAGATATTGTGTCGCATAGTAATCGCCAGACGGATTCGCATTGTCGATCGAAACCGGATAGGGCGGGAAGTAGTGAGCGAAAACCAACTTTCCGTTCAGTGCTGACTTGGGTGGAATGTCGAATGGCAGCGCTGCAGATTCAGGATTCGCCGAGAACGAGGTAAGCGTGTACGTCGGCGCGGAGCGCGGTTGTGTGTTGTACGCGGCGATCAGTGCGGCCGCGACAATCACGGCCAGGGTGAAGCAGATGGTCTCGAAGGAATATTTCGCCGTTTTTCGGATCCACGGAGTTCGGATGTATCGAGTTCTGATACTCATGGCACAGTCAGCCTTTCTCGATCCCCCGAAGTATGAGTCTTCCCCGCGTGCACTGAATCGGTGATTCAATTCTTTTCGGCCTCTGTCTGATTTGTAATTCGAGATTCGACACCATAAGTCAACCGTCACCGGCCCGAGTGTCACTTGCTGTACGAGTGTAACGCTGCCGCGTTCATCATGAATACCTGAAAGCGGTCTTTGTTCAAGAATTTCGGGTTTTTCTTTCCGGTATATATCCGTCGAAAGGTCGGTGAAATTTATCGGCTGTATTGGACAGGACTGGGACGTGTGGTCTGTTCCGTACCTCGTGGCCGAAAGGCACCGGCGAAACCAGGGAGGTGATTGCAGCCGGGCAACTGACGAAAAATCCTGGAATGTGTCGGCCGCCTGGGTCACACTGGGGAACGGACTACCGACGGATTACCGATGCGGGAGGGCTCATGACCGAAGCGATTGTGGCCGAGGGGCTGGTCAAGAAGTACGGCGACGTCACGGCATTGGACGGCATCGACCTGGAAGTGCGCGAGGGTTCGGTGATGGCTCTATTGGGTCCCAACGGCGCCGGAAAAACCACTGCGGTAAGGATATTCACGACGCTGCTCATTCCGGACGGTGGACGCGCCAAGGTTGCCGGGCTGGACGTGGTCGAGGATGCGCGGGCGTTGCGGTCCAAGATCGGTGCTTCGGGTCAGTATGCCGCGGTCGACGAGTACCTGACGGGCTATGAGAACTTGGACATGGTCGGGAGGCTGTATCACCTCGGCGCCCGAAGCAGTAAGGCACGAGCGCGTGAATTGCTCGAGCAGTTCGATCTCGTCGAGGCTGGAGATCGGCCGGTCAAGGGCTATTCCGGCGGAATGCGGCGACGTCTCGATCTGGCCGGCGCATTGGTTGCTCGGCCGCAGGTGCTGTTTCTGGACGAGCCGACCACCGGCCTCGATCCTCGTGCGCGACTCGGTCTCTGGGATGTCATCGAAGGGTTGGTGGCGCAGGGGACAACACTGTTGCTCACGACGCAATACATGGAGGAAGCCGAGAGGTTGGCCGACCAGATCGCGGTCATCGACCGCGGCTCGGTCATCGCGCGCGGTACTGCAGATCAGTTGAAGGCTCGGGTCGGGGGTGAGCGCATCGAACTGAGTGTGCACGAGGTCGAACATCTCGACATCGTCCGCGAGGAATTGCGCTCGCTTGCCGTGGGGGACATTCAGGTTCAAGAGAATGTCCGTCGCGTCACCGTTCCTGTCGACGACGGCACCGATGCGTTGGTCGCAGCGCTGAATCTCCTGTCGGCACGAGGCATTCGGGTGTTCGACGTCGGTCTGCGCCGGCCCACTCTCGACGATGTCTTTCTCACACTGACCGGGCACCAGGCTGAACTGGAGGATCAGAAATGACCGTGCAGATGGCGCTCGAAGACGGTTTGACCATCGCCAGGCGAAACTTGATCAAGATCAAACGCGTTCCGGATCTGCTGGTGTTCACCACTTTGTCGCCGATCATGTTCGTGCTCTTGTTCGCATACGTGTTCGGCAGCGCGATCTCCGTCCCGGGCACGTCGTATCGAGAGTTCCTGATCGCCGGGATCTTCACGCAGACGGTCATATTCGGTGCTACCTGGACTGGTTTGGGGATGGTCGAAGATATTCAGAAAGGAATCATCGACAGATTTCGATCGCTGCCCATGGCTCCGTCTGCCGTGCTGACCGGCCGAACATCGAGTGACGTGTTGATCAACGTCATCAGCTTGGTGGTCATGTCGTTGACCGGTCTTCTGGTGGGGTGGCGCATCCATTCCAGCTTCCTCGAGGCGGTGGCCGGGTATGCGCTGCTTCTGTTCTTCGCGTACGCATTGTCATGGGTCATGGCTGTCGTCGGGCTTTGGATCCGCACGCCGGAAGTGTTCAACAACGCGAGTTTCATCGTCATCTTTCCGCTGTCGTTCATCGCGAACACTTTTGTCGAGACCACCAATCTTCCCGGCCCGCTCAAAGTGATCGCCGAATGGAATCCGGTGTCGGCGGTGACTCAGGCGGTGCGTGAACTGTTCGGCAATACCAATCCTGCGATGACGGTTCCGGATGCGTGGCCACTGCAGAATCCGGTCATCGCGTCGCTGTTGTGGACTTTCGGTTTGCTGATCGTCTTCGTGCCGTTCGCTATTCGTCGGTATCAGAAGGCAGTCAGCCGCTGACCTGGTGATTCCGGCCGGTAGGGTGGGTATGTGCCGGAGCCCGAACGCATCGACAAACGCAGCCTGAGATACGCCGGGCGACGTGAGGAGTTGCTCGACGCGCTGACCCGCTACGTCATCGACAACGGTGTCGGGGAACTGACGGTGAGGCAGCTCGCCAAGGCCGTAGGTGTGTCGCATGCGTCGTTGCTCAACCATTTCGAGAGCAAGGAGAACCTGCTCTCCGAGGTCATCGAGAACATGCGTGGTGAGTCCATTCCGATTGCGGTTCCGATGAAACCGGGGGTCGATCCGGCGGCAGTGCTGACCGCGTGGTGGACCGAACGTACGACGCCGGAGGTCCTGCCGCGGTTCCGAGTGATGGTCGAGATTTACGCCCTCGCGCTCGGCGACCGCGAACGCTACGGACGGTTCCTGGACCGTTTTGTAGGCGATTGGATCGAGGCACTGGAAGCCGGTCTACGACAAGCGGGTTGCCCCGAGGACGATGTTGCCTCTGTCGCTACTCTGTTGCTCTCGCAAATGCGGGGTCTGTCGATGGATCTTCTGGCCACTGGGGACCGGGCCCGCGTCGATCGTGCGTTCGGGCTTTTTGTCGACGGCTTTGCCGCCCGCGCTCAGGAGTGGTCCACGCCAGGATCCGATCGCCTTCAACACTGACCGATCACCACGGTCGAGGCGGTCTCACTGTAGGTTGCCACTCGAGTGAGAAACCCTCCCCGAGTGAATGTTTCAACAGTCATTTCGACCTGCTCCGTACTCGTCTCGACGAGAAGACAGCCACCCGGTCGTAGCCACGGCGCAGCGTCCGCGATGATGCGTCGCTGCAGGTCCAGTCCGTCGGTGCCGCCGTCCAACGAGACCAGCGGTTCGTGAAGACGGGCTTCGGGCGGCATCAGCCTGATCGAATCGGTGGGGACGTAAGGTGCATTGGCAACGACGACATCCACGCGACCGAGTAATTCCGTCGGCAGTGGTTCGAACAGATCGCCTTCGAGTACGCGCTCGGGCGGTGTGATGTTTCGGCGAGCGCACCGCACCGCGGCTGGTTCCACATCTACCGCGTACAAATCGACGGCATCGAGCGTCGACTGCAGGACAGTACCGACAGCTCCTGAGCCACAACACATGTCGACGACGACGCTTCCCGAGACGACGAGTGAGCAGGCCTGCCGGGCGAGGAACTCGGTGCGCCGGCGTGGGACGAAGACTCCAGAGTCGATGTGAATGCGCAAGCCGCAGAACTCGACCCATCCGAGGACAGGTTCGAGTGGTTCGCCGGCAACTCGTCGGTCGACCATCGCGTCGAGTTCATCGAGAGAGCGTGCGGTGTGAAGAAGTAGGCGAGCCTCGTCTTCGGCGAATACGCAACCTGCTGCTCGGAGAGTCGCAGCCACCGACTTCTGCTGCGAAGCAGGGAAGGTCGGGAGATCAGGTGCTGACATGAGAGAGCCTTTCGGCCTCCTGATCTCGCTGGGACCTGCACGTATCGAACACCGCCACCCTACCCGAGCAGGCGTGTCACGACGGTAGATGCGGAGCGGGAATCTAGGTTGACCAATTGGTAAGGCTGTTCTATGGTCTGAACTCGATCGGCTGATGTGGGGCCGATCACCACAGATGCACCGTCACCGCAATCGTAGGAGAAGTACGTGAGTAAGCGACTGGGTAGGGCGCTCGTCGGGCTGAGTGCGAGTGCTTTGGTGGCGTTGACAGTTGCGGCGCCGGCCGGAGCGGAACCGAATGATGCTCCGGGTGCTGTCGTGAGTCGGGAGTTACTCGGTCCCGATCGGGTGATCCCGGGTGCCGTGAGCGCGACAAAGGTGACGTACTGGTCGACGGGCCCGAAGGATGCGCCGATGACGAGTACCGGTGTGGTGTATCGCCCAGAGGGGGCTCCGCCCGAGGGTGGTTGGCCGGTCATCTCCTATGCGCACGGAACGGTGGGTGTCGCGGATCAGTGTGCGCCGAGCAGCAGTGATCCGCTCGAACGGACCGCGACGCATCTGGGTCACTGGCTGGAGCAGGGATACGCGGTGGTGACGACCGACTACGTGGGGCTCGGAACACCTGGTGTTCACCCGTATCTCGACGGTCGTTCCGCTGCACACAGCGTTGTGGACATGGTGCGCGCCGCTCGTGCGGTCGACGACGACCTGTCGAGCGAATGGGTTGCGATGGGACAGTCGCAGGGCGGGCAGGCGACTATGTTCACCGCTTCGCTTGCCACTGATTACGCGCCGGAGTTGGACTACCGCGGCGCTGTCGCCACTGGTGTCCCCTCGAACATCGAAAATCTTCTACCGCTCGGTGGTCCGGCTTTCCCGGCGCTTCCGCTCAAGGGTACGACGGTCTACATCGCGAACGTTCTTGACGGACTGCGTGCTTCGCGGCCGGACATCGACATCGACTCGTATCTGACCCCGCTCGGCAAGACCATCCTCGACGACGTCGAGAACAACATGTGCTACACCGAGGCGCGCACGAAGTACGGAACCGTCACACTCGGGCAGGTGCTGACGAAGTCGCTGGACAACCCAGTATTCATGGAGGCTGCGCGTGAACTGCTCACTGTGCCGACCGCAGGATACGACCGCCCGTTCTTCATCGGTCAGGGGTTGTCGGACATCGATGTTCCGGCACCGCTGACACTGAAGTTCGCGGCTGACCTCGCTGCCAACGGTGTGGACTTTGCATTCCATACCTATCCCACTGATCATCTGGGGACCGTCCCGGCTTCGGTTCCAGACAGCACTCCCTTTGTCGCGGCGCTGTTCTCTGGTCGACAACCCTGTACCGGAAGCCTCTGCTGACCAAGGTTTTTCAGAGGACCCCCACTCCGTGAAGGTAGATGTCGATCGGGATCCGAAGTTGCCGAACGGTTTCGCTGGAGTGAGGGTCCCGGCTACGTGATCCGAGACAATAGTCGAAGATCAAGCCCTCCAGTAGGCTCAGGAAATTTGCGGCAGAGACATCAGGGTTGTCAACGCCAACGGTTTCGAAGACGGGTCTTGCCTTCTCCAACGAAAACAGACTGCCTTCGAGGAGTTGGTGCAATGCCGAATCTCGGGGAGTTTCCAGGAGCAGTGCATAGCGCGCGATCAATTCGTGTCTGCGGTGCGAGAGAAGATCGTCGAGATACTCGGCCGTCAGGGCAGCAGGATCGCTGGGCCTCTCGCGGAGTTCGTCGAAAGTCGAACGTGACCGGTGCACGATGTGCAATGCGGTTGCTTCGAGAAGTGCCTCGCGAGTGCGGAAATAGTACGACGTCGAACCGGCAGGAAGTTCCAGGAACTGATCAACCGCCCGATGGGTGAGTGCACGCGGGCCCTGCTCGGCGATGATCGTGACGGCGGATGCCGCAATGAGGGCTCTGCGATCGGGATTCATGTCGTTCCTTGCTTTCGATGTTGCATGCTGCAGATGGTGCGTCGTGAGGGTCACATTGACTCGATTTGCCTTCGGTCACTAGCCTCGACTCTACAGATGTAGAGGAGCCTCATGTTACTGGACGAAGAGCAGTTGGCGGCACATGAAGCCCTCGATGCACTGCGGGCCCGAATCTCGGGCGGTGAGGTCGGCGGAGGGATCTACCTCTGGGGTAGCGTCGGCCGCGGTAAGACGATGCTCATGGACGAGTTCTACGAGAGCATCCGAGTCGGCAAGCAGCGCATTCACTTTCATCGGTTCTTTGCAGATCTGCACTCTCGGGCGCACGAACTCGGGTCGATGGGCGCGGCACTGGACCACGTCGTCGACGGAATCCGCGTGCTCTGTTTCGACGAGTTCCACATCGACGACGTCGCCGACGCCATGTTCATGGCAAGGGTTCTCGACACAATCGTCGCGAAAGGTGTGACTGTTGTTGTCACGTCCAATGTCCCGCCGACCGATCTTCTTCCGAATCCGCTTTTTCACGAGCAGTTCGTTCCGTCGATCGAGTTGATCGAGCGGACTCTCGAGGTGATCGAATTGGGTGGCTCCGTCGACTATCGGACGGCGGGTCAGCCAGGTGCCGGAGACTACCGTTTTGCGACAGGGGAATTCCTCGTCGGCTCGGGAATCACGTGGCCTTCGGGCGAAAGTGTCGAATTGACGATAGGCACACGCACATTGGAGTGCTCGGCGATTCGAGACGGTGTTGTCTGGTTCGACTTCGAGGTGCTGTGCGCTGGTTCGACCTCGGCTGCCGACTATCTCGAGCTTGCCTCCCGCTTCGACGACTGGGTGATCTTCGGAGTACCGGTGCTCGCCGAAGCTTCGGAATTTGCCCTTCGCCGTTTCGGAAATGTCGTCGATGTTCTCTACGACGTCGATGCGCGACTGACGGTGTATGCCGCTGCCGGTGTGGAGGACGTTGCGGGCAGTCTTCGGGACGTTCCCGGATTGGCGCGCCTCTACAGTCGTCTGTCGTTGCTCGCGAGGACGGAGATGGACAGCGTCAACGGGGACGGACAGCGTCAGTTGAGGAGTAGCGTCAATTCCAGGTGAGGCCGCCGGTCGCGGCGCTGGGCGTGAGCCCGAACATACTGTGGCAGATACGGTTGAGATGGGCGCTGTCGGTGAAACCGGCCTCGTGTGCACTGGTTGTCAGAGTTGCGCCACTGCTCATCACTTCCATGGCACGTCGTAACCGTAACCAGCGGATGTAGGTCGAAAAGCTCATCTGCAGTTGATCGTTGAAGATTCTTCCCAGCCGTCCGGGCGAGATGGAGACCAGGGCGGCGATGTCCGTCAGTGTGACCTGCCCCGAGATTCTCTCGGGAAGTAGCGTCAGGGCATGCTCGAGGGCCGGGTGAAGAACGCCTAAGTTCGACGCCTTTTCGTGTTCGGATAGTGAATCGATCAGCCTCGCTGCGTATTCCAGATCCGAATCAGCGCCGCGGTCCGTCATCGCTACTGCGGTCTGCCCACGGTCCGACCAGTCGGCCACACCACCGCGGCCCGGCTCCGGTGGCCTGATGCGCAGACCCATCCCGGTGGTGGAGTCAACGTAGATCGCCCGTCCCCGCGCACCCTCGGAGGCGGACAACGCGTGGACCGCCCCGGATGGAATGACCACGGACCGCACGACTTCACTGTGGCCGTCCCCGTCCGTGACCGTGACGTCCCCGTCGTCGATGATCATGATCTGAACAGCGGCGTGCGAATGCATGTGCGCGGATCCCACTGCGCCGGTGAACATGAGAATTCCGGGCTGCATGTGGACGGCGCCGGACCAGGTCATGTCGGAAATCATAGTGACGACCCTGACAGAGCTCGGGGTCCGGTCATCCTCCGGTAGGACCGAGCTCAGTCCGAAGATCGTGCGCTGGGCCGATGTGTTCGCGAGGGGTTCACGAGAAGGTGGAATCATGAACAACGCACAAGCACCCGCAGTCCTGTCGGTCCATGCGCTGGGCAAGTCGTACGGCGACGTTCCGGTGCTCCGAGGTGTATCGCTGGAAGTGCGCGCCGGTACTGCCACGGCCATCATGGGTCCTTCAGGATCGGGGAAGTCGACACTGCTGCATTGCATGTCAGGAATCGTCAAGCCCGACTCGGGAGCAATCTTGCTGAGCGGCAGGCATATCGAGAACCTCGGTGAGAACGACCGCAGCCGGCTCCGACGGGAGTCGTACGGGTTCGTTTTTCAATCGGGCCAACTGTTGCCGGAGCTTCCGGCGATCGAGAATGTCGCGCTGCCTCTCGTACTCAACGGGTTGTCCATCGCAGAAGCCAAGCGGACGGCGCACGGCTTCTTCGCGCCCTTGGGGCTGGATGGGCTGCAGGATCGTCGCCCGGGTCAGATGTCGGGTGGGCAGTCGCAACGTGTCGCGATTGCGCGAGCGTTGGTGACCAAACCCGCCGTTCTCTTCGCGGACGAGCCGACCGGTGCCCTCGACGCGCAGACGAGTTGGGAAGTGATGAGGGTGTTGCGTGATTCGGCTCAACAGATCGGTTCTGCGTTGGTCGTCGTCACTCACGATGCCGAAGTCGCTCGGTGGTGTGATCGCACGATGATGATGCAGGCCGGTTCGCTCGTCGGGACACAGGTGGCGGCATGAAGGCCACAGCGCGCGTTGCATTGATGACGGTGCGCGGTGAAGGGCGAAAGGCCTTGAGTACCTTCGCGCTCCCAGTGTCCGCATTTGCCGCCTCGACGACGTTGTTGCTGACGGTGCTCGGCGGCTACGGTGCATTCGCGGGCAGATCGAGCGAACCCGAAGCCGAGGCGTACCTAGCGCTCGCAGGGGTTGCTTCGGTGTTGATGATCGTTCCAGCCGTCACTCTCGGTCTGGCGGCGGCCCGCTTGGGCGCGCGCCGTCGCGACGAACGACTCGCCTCGCTGCGACTCATCGGATCCACCCCTCGCCAGATCGTTGCGCTGTGCGCTGCGGAATCGGGTATCCAGGGCTTGGCCGGTGCGTTGATCGGTGTGGTGGGATACCTCCTCGCGTTGCCGCTCGTAGCTCTCTTGAGATTTCAAGGTCGGACATTCGAGTGGAGTGAGCTTTGGGTAGGCGCACTTCCGCTGGTGGGCATCGTATTCGGAATGACCATCCTGGCTGCTTTGACGTCGATGCTCGGGATGCGCCAGGTGTTCGTGAGCCCGTTGGGCGTCACGGCGGGCAATCCCAGCGCCGCACCGAAGATGATCTTCGCTGTGGCTGGGGTGGGGGTCCTTGTGGGATGGAGTGCATTCGGGGGCTCCGCGGCAAGCATCGCGGCAATCCTGGTGGGCCTTGGTCTCTGCTTCGGCGTTGTTGCGTTGGTCGGTCCGTTCGTCATTTCGCTGCTTGGACGGATCATGCTCAAATGCGCCAAAGACGGTGCTTCGCTGATTGCGGCGCGTCGGGTCTTGGATAATCCGAAGGCTGTGTGGCGCACGGTCAGCGGTGTGACGATGGCCAGCTTTGTTGCCGCAGGCACATCTCTCCTCGCCGCGATAGGCAACGGGGAAGGACAGGATTTGCAGCCAGGGCAGGAGTTCCTGTTCGCGGACATGAGAACCGGGGTGTTGTTCACTCTCGGAGCAACATTCACGTTGGCGGCCATCTCGTCTGCGCTCACCCAGGTATCCGGGATCCTCGACAACCGTGAGCTGTATCGGAGTCTGACTTTGGCCGGCACACCTGTCGAGGTGATGGACAGCGCCCGCGTGAGGCACGTTCGCACTCCCGTGGTGGTGATGGCACTGGCCGGCGCCGGCGCTGCACTGCTGTTCCTCTTCCCGCTGGCAGGGGCAGCCGTATTGACCACTCCGATGGCGCTGGTTCAGTTGGGCGTCACCCTGGCTGTGGGGATCGCGTTGGTGTTGGCCAGTGCGTTTGCAGCCAAGCCCGTCATGCGACGGGTACTCGCGGGCTGAATCTCCACCGATCGTCCGTCAGTTCTGTTTCCGGAACGGTTCGGCCAACTGGCCGAGGTAGTCGTCCGGGTAGTCGGGTTTGGCCGCCATTCCGAGATCGTCACTGCTGAAGCGCTTTTCCGGATCGAAAGAATAAGTGCGGAAAAGGTGATCCCAGATCAGAGTGAACAAACCGAAATTGACGTCACCGATTCCCGCCCACTTCAGGTGATGGAATCGGTGGCCGGCGTTGAGGGCGAGTATCGGACGCAGGGGGCCGATGCGGTAATCGGCATTCGAATGCTGAAGCAGGAGTTGGACAGCGACACAAACCGCGAGCGCCGAGGCAACCGGTACGGGCATCCCGAGGAGGATCAGTGGCAGGACGCCACCGGCGGTTTCGAAAGTCTGATGCACGGGGTGCTTCATCAGTCCGTTCATACCGTAGAACCGTTCGAGGCTGTGATGAACCGCGTGGAAACGCCACAACCATCCAACCTTGTGGCTGATCAAATGCACCACGGTGATGCCGAAATCGGCAACCAACACTGCGAAGACGACCTGAAGGACAAACGGAAGACCGCTCGGCCACAGCCCGTCGAACGGAATCACCGCGGCCATCAACGGGATTACCGCGACGCTGACCAAGATGAGGGATTCGTTGACAAACGCATGGACAGCGTCGCGAAACCTGTCCGGTCCCGGGGCATTCCACGAAGATTCGTAGGGAAGCGCCCGTTCGGCCGCGAAAGAGCAGGCCACTGCGAAGAGAATCAATGCCACCAGTGACCATTTCGGCGCGCCGGATGCCGCCAGCGCGATTGCGGCTCCGTTGATTCCCAAGAGCATGAACGGGACGTACCCGTATCTG
Source organism: Rhodococcus sp. DN22 (assembly GCF_036669995.1). NCBI lineage: Bacteria > Bacillati > Actinomycetota > Actinomycetes > Mycobacteriales > Nocardiaceae > Rhodococcus > Rhodococcus sp. DN22. The sequence continues at coordinate 852,151 of NZ_CP133326.1, forward strand.
ACGATGAAGGTGAGCATGTGATCGATGGTGCTCGATACTGGTGGCTCTCGACTTGTACGAATCGGTCGACTTTCAGTCAACCGAAAACTGCCATTCGTATGTCCGGGCGGTCCGAGAGGTCCTCTGTCAACGCCGTCGCAACCCGTGAGTTGGTCTCGACCGCGCGGAAGGTTGTTGTAGCGATGTCGATGGCCAACGTACGTTGATCGTTTTCGTCGAGTCGGGGAGTCGTTGCTGTGCAAGGCGAGTGGGGATTCTTCGAGGGGTCTGCGTCGTCGATACTGTCGGCGCGTCCGTTCGACGGTGACCATTCGGTGTTGAAGAAGTTGTGATTTGCGCCCGCAATGGTGATGAGGACGGTGTTGCCCTGTGGTGCGGGGCGTCTGCCCTCGACGTACCCACTCGGGTCCCTGGCCACGTCTCCGTCGCAGGTGCCTTCGGTGATGACGGTGGGAATGTCCGGCAGTGCCGGCAGCTGACCTTTGATGGGTAGGACGGGAGCCAAAAGGAGCATCGCGGAAATCGGAAGTAGTGGCGGCGATCCCGCGTCACCCGAGGCGTACCGCGCGACGGCGTCGCCACCTCGTGAATGGCCGATCAACCCGATCGACGCAAGATCGAGTTGATCGGTGAAAACCTCACCGAAAGGGCCCGAGTCTTCGCGGTTCCAGTCGCGCCACAACTCGGTGTGACGATTGAACACGGCTCCGGAATGATCGGTATCAGCACTGGCGACAGTCGAATTGGCTGAAATTGAGACGACGACGTTGCCCTGAGCCGCCAATGCCGCACCGAGGTAACCGAAACCGAGAAACGACGGCGTCCGTTCATTTTCCGAGCGGCAAGGCCACGAATCGCCTGGGTCTGAGCACGGCTGACGTCCACCGTGCTGGAGGAAGATGAGGTGTTCATTTCCGGCGGCTTCCTTCGAGAAGTACACCACTGCTCGAAGTTCCTCGGTGTCACGTCCTTCGGCGCCACCAGCCAGAGTTATCGCAGTTGGGTGCTCCTGGTACACCGCTGTCCGTACACCGGGAGTTGGATCAGCGAGCCACTCGACGCTGATCGGTCCGACCTGTTCACTGGAGCAGGCGGTGGCCGTCGAGACAAGCAGGGCGGACACCGTCCACAGCGGTACACGAATCACACGAGAAGCAGCCACTCGTCGATCATGCCCGAGTCGCCCGTGCAGACCTACTTCGTCAGTACGGTCGCGAGTGCAGCGCTCAGATACGGAGTGATGTTCTCGACGACCCGCGTCACGATCGCAGTGGCAACGTCAGCGGGTTGCAGTGGCACCGACGGCGTCTGCGGCAGTGCCGGGGGAGCAGGCGGAGCGGGCTCGGACATCATCGGCGTATAGGTGTTGTGCTTCGTGAAGTAGCCGAAGACCGAATCCACGAACACCTCGGGCGCATCACGCGGCTTGGGCATGTTGCAGATGCCGTCACCCTCGATGCAGACTTCCTGCACTGCAATGTCTCCGAATCCGCCGCGTGCTCCGGACATCGTCGCTCCCGGAACGACATTGGGCACTACGGTTTCGATGCCCCCGGCCGAGTTGCGAGGGTCGGCGTAGAGGACGCCTTCGACTTGCGACTGCGGAATGGATCCGTCGCGTGCGATGTCACCGAGAACGTCGCCGGCAATACGCGCTCCCTGTGAGTATCCGGTGACGACGATCTCGCTGCCCGGGCACTGAGCGTGGAAAGCGTTGACTTCAGTGCGAAGCGTCTGGGCGCCGGCGGCAACGCTCTGGTCGTACGTCTGATCGCCGAGCGGCCAGAAGCTGGCGGGGTAGGTCACCGGCTTGGAGGCGTAACCCTGGGCCACGTAGCGGTCGGTGACGGGTTGCGTCGTTTGTCCCGTCGGATCCCACGTTCCGCCGACCGCGAATACCGCACCGGCAGGGCACGACCCACTGTCATTCGGGTCCGCTCCGGCAGGCACCGACATCACAAGAGTCACCCCCGCTGTGACTGCAACCGTGCATGCCACTGACATCGCGTATTTCCTCATCGGGCCTGTCCCCATCTATCTACGTTCTCGTTCACTGGCGAGACAACCCGCGGTCCGACGCGTTTCGTTCGGTACTGAAGAGAATGGTGATGGGGCGATAAGTCCTGGAGGTAATCCGTGCGTAAACAGGAAGTTGCCGACCGACGCTGTTTGCTACCAGCGTGTGTGGCGCGTCACGGCGTCGGGACCTGCGGTGGGTGATCCGGTTCGAGGAGGGTTCCGATCGCCTTGCCCATCGGCACGGCGTTGTTGAGGTCCGCGTTGGTTGTCGGCCCGAGCGTGGCGTAGACGACGATCGTCGTCTTCGAGTCGGGGTAATAGAGCGCAAGCCCGTTGTAGCCGCCGTACGACGGGTTCATCACCAGCCAACCGTCGAGGTGCCCGGTCCCGAAGGAAAAGAACTTGTCCGCCGTCATACTTCCCAAGCCCGCAGTCGTCGGCGCCATCTGCTGCTCGAAAGCCTTGTCGGAGAGCAACTCTCCCGTTCCGAGCGCGCGCACCCACTTTCCGACGTCGGCGACAGGCGCGTTCATGTTTCCGCTGTGCAGGAAAGCCGTCGGATTCCAGAAAGTGGAGTCTTCGAATACTCCGCGTTCATTGGTGTAGCCGTGCAGGATCGGCTCGTCCATCTGCGACGTGAGCACAACGCTGCTGTGATCCATCCCGAGCGGATCGAAGACGCGCTGCTGAAGTAGGTCGCCCAGCGGTTTTCCAGTCGCTTTCTCCATGACGTCGCCGAGCAGCGTCAGGTCGCTGTGCGCGTACGCCCAACTGGTGCCGGGTTCGAACAGCGGTGGGCGGGAGTTGGCAAGATTCAGGATCTCCTCAGAAGTCCAGCCCTTCATCGGGTTGTCCGTGAAGAGTTTGAGGAACTGTGGATCGGTCACGTAGTCGGAGATGCCCGACGTGCTGTTTGCCAGCATTCGTGGAGTGATGGTGTCTGCGCGTGGAAAGTTCGGTTCCCACTTCGCGATCGGTTGATCGAGAGGAAGCGTTCCCTCTTCGTCGAGTTGCAGCAGAACTGTCGAGAGCATCGGTTCCATCGGCTGACCGACGCGCAACTGCATGTCGGTTGTCGCCGGAACTCCGATAGGGGACTCTCCGACGGCACCGAGAGCAATCTCGTCGTCGCCCCGCCACACTCCGAACACGGCGGCACTGAGGCCCAAGTCGGCCACCTGACGGCGGACGAGGTCCGCGATCTCGGTGGATTCCTGACTGCTCGCGGTGCTGGGAGATGCGCTGCTCGTGTTTGTTGCCGAGTCCTCGTCGGAACTGCACGCAGCGGTTGCAATGGCAACGGTCAAGGCGATCGACAGAGCAGCTAGCCGCACCCGACTGCGGTGGTGGGAGGAATTCATGCCTGCGATCCCTTCGATGTGGAAATCGAGCAACCGACGCCTAGCAATGTCCCAATTGACTGAATTTAGCGCAGTCCGAAGGGGGAGGGAACAGATTGACGGTTAGGGGTGACTGCTACTCCCAGTGCCTGATCACGTCAGTCCTCAGTCCGGCGTTGCGTCCGATTCCGCTCGTCGGTCCTGCGCTTGCTGGAGCTCGGCGTTGATGCGACGAGCCTCGGTGAGTTGGTCTTCGAGGATGATGATGCGGCAAGCCGCGTCGAGCGCCGTGCCGTTGGCTACGAGTTCGTGCGCGCGGGCCGCGATGCGCAGCTGGTACCGGGAGTAGCGGCGATGTCCGCCCTCAGAGCGTTGTGGGGTAAGCAGTTTCGCGGCATCGAGGCTACGAAGGAAAGCTTGCCTGACACCGAGGATCTCGGCCGCATGTCCCATGCTGTACGCAGGATAGTTCTCGTCGTCGAATCTGCCGGAGGGGTCCCCCGGTGGTGTATCTGCCGGAATGGCTCGCTTCTTTCGCTGAACGGACGGGGCCCCCGGCGCGAGGTGCGCCGGGGGCCGGATGGGGTTGAACTTACTTACATAACTGCATTCTTTCGAACTTCCGGACTCGCACAAGACATCCGGTAGCCGCTTTGAAGGGGGGGTGCCGGGTCCGACTACACACTCACACACGAATTCGGCCCCGGCACGTCCCTGCCCTGCGGTACTGCTTGCGGGTAGTTCATCTCTCCCGCATCTCTTGACTCGTTCCTTGCTACGAGAAAAAAGATACAACACCCTCGTGAGAATGTCTACCCTGACCGCTATAGATATTTTGTTGCGAACTTTCTAGGTATCGGAGTTCAGGAACGGCCTGGTCACCGGGGGTGAGAGCGCTCCATGTGAGTCATGGGAGATGAATCTGGGACAATGCTCCGATGCGAAATACCCCGAAGTCCGAGTCGTTGTTGCGCGCCCGCGCGGAGAGGGAAGAGCGCACCGGCTCCTCCGAGCATCCCGCTGGTGGCGCGTCGAACCCCGGAGAGGACTCGTCGTCGTCCGAGCCGGGGGCGCGCAGCGACAGCGCCACGATTCGGTCGGCTCGGTCCGAGCTCTCAACTCATGCCAGGGCCGTGGAAAGTATGCACGAGGCGATCCATCCTGATCGCGATTGAGTCAGTTACCTGGTCGGGATGCGGGGGGACTCCTTCATCCCGCTCACTGCAACGCACGACGGCCGCCGCACTCCCGAAAGTAGGGGAGTGGCGACGACCGTCGAGTTGGCAGAGTGCGTGCCCGGTGCTTGGACCTCAGGGCAGCAACTGGTCCAGGAAGGTGTTGCTGAAGACCTTGTGCGGATCCAACGCGTTGTATGCGGCGTTGGCGGTGTCCCAGTTGTCGCTCGATGGGACGCCGTCGCGGTAGGTCTGGGGGAGGCCCTGGGTGATGATCGGGGCGTCGGTGTACGGCTTGTCGGGGCCGAACGCCCAGCCTTTGGACCACTCGGGGCGGAAGGTGGCGTCGTTGTTGTTGTAGTGATTACGCATCCACTGTTCCATTTCGCGGTAGAACGCGAACATGCCGGGGGTTCCGGGGACGCCGAGGACGTTGAGCCAGATGGCGGTGTCCCATTCCGGATGGTCGGGGCGCGGGCGCATGGCCGAGATGGTGGGGGCGCCTGCCGAGTCGACCTCGACGTCCGAGGGTTGATCGAGGCCGCAGCAACGGATTTCGACGGGGCCGTTGAGGGGGAACTGTCCGATAGAGCGGTAGTACTCCATGCGGCCGTTGAACCACTGGGTGAAGTCGTGGATGACCTGGCCGATGTTGGCGCGGGAGGTGATGACGGCTCCGCCGCCCTCGGTCAGACGAAGGGTGGTGGCCCGGATGTAGAACTGGACGTCCTTGGACCATCCCCACAGGTCGTTGGAGAAGGTCGCGGCGAGTCCGGCAACGGTGGTGGCGTACATGATCTGCCCGAATGCCGGTGCGATGCCCGGGTTTCCGGCGTTGATCTGCCCGATCATGTCGGTGACCGGCTCCGGGAGGTTGTCGGAGAAGATGTAGTTGTAGGGCCCGGTCACCTCACGCGAGAACGGCGGCTTGGTGGGGGCAAGTGACCACACCTTCATCCACGGGCGTTCGGTGAAGGGGTACCAGATTGCTTCTGCGCGACCGTTTTCGCGGACGAACTTCTCGAAGGTGCGTCCGGACGCTCCGCGGGCACCGAAGAGTTCCTGCCAACCGATGTCGGTGTGGCTGACGCAGCGCATGCGGTAGTTGGGAGCGGCCTGCAAGGTCACGGAGGTGAGGAAGGTGCGTCCGAGGTGAGTCAGCAGCGGCTTGATCGCTGCATCGCTACGCGCGTACGTCTCGAGCGCGTACTCACTGCCGTTCCAGACCACTGCAGTCAGGGAGGTGACGAGGTTGGAGAGGGAGCCGAAAGTCTGTCCGGGAACGTGTGCTTCGCCTTCGGCGGGGAGCGCTGCACCGTGAGCGTCGACGGCGAGGCAGCCGGCGATGGTCAACACACCCGGCGCCGGCAGGTTCGCGAACCCGAGGCCCTGTGCCTGCAGTGCGGTGGTGATGGCGTCGAGGGTCGCGCCGGGTCCTGCGGTGACGGTGGCCGGGCTGCCACCGGCGTTGACGGAGACTCCGGTGAGGTGGACCGTGGTGTCGGCGAGGATGACCTTGTCGACCGGCGCACCGTTGACTATGGTCAGCGGCGTCCAGCCGTGCATGGCACCGCGGGGACGAATGGTGTAGCCGTTGGCATGACCCCAGTTAGCGAGGCGGACTACGTCTTCGGGCGTCTTGGGTGAACAGGTCCAGATCGCGTCGAGCATGATCTCCTTGGACCAGTTCTGATATGCCTGCTGGTACAGCGCGATGCCTTCGGGGAAGGCAGGCGGCGGCGTGAGGGTGGACACGGGACCACCCGCGGAGCCGGAAGAGCCGGCGGGGACGGCATAGGCCGGCGTCCAGCCGGCGAATGCGGTCGCTGCCACGGCGCCGGCTCCAGCGGCCATGAAACCTCGTCGGGACAGTCGGAACTTTTCGTCTTGTGCCGTCATCTTCGGGCTACTCCATCGGGTTCGAGAACTACGGTGAGTTCTAACAGGTGGGTATCAGACAGGTTGGTATCAGACAAGAGTGAGAACTACGTCAGCCAGGGCAGGAGCTTCGCGCTCCAGTACGGAAGCTGAGATCAGGAGTCGCCCATTGTCTTTCCAGATCTGGATACTCAAGTTCTCGCCGGGAAATACGACCCCGGCAAAGCGGGCCCGAAATCCGGCTACCCGACTGCTGTCGCCGTCGAGCATGGTATCCACTGCGGTCTTGCAGACCATTCCGTAAGTACACAGTCCATGCAGGATAGGCGCTGGAAAGCCTGCCGCGGAGGCGAATTGCGGATCCGAGTGCAACGGATTCCGATCACCACACATCCGGTACAGCAAAGCCTGCTGTGGAAGCACAGGCGTCACCACTGTCTCATCTGCTTCGCGATCCGGAAGCGTAATCGACTCCGACGGACCACGTTCACCCCCGAAACCACCCTCGCCGCGGGCGAAAATGGACGAGCGAGCTGTCCACAGCGGGTTGCCCTCGGCGTCGACCGTGACGGATTCCTGCACGATCACCGCGGCCTTGAACTTGTCCCAGACCTCGGCGATTCGAGTTGTGGTGCGGCCACTTCCACTTGCCGGAATCGGCTGATGGACAGTGACTTCCTGGCTCCCGTGGACTACCTTCGCCAGATCGATTTCGACGCCGGGGAACGAGACCTTCGGCGCTTCGGTGGCGTGGAAGTTGGCGGCGACGGTGGCAAAGGTGGGTAGTACCTGAGGCTTTTCGTCGTCGAGGTATCGAAGCTCGTTCGGATCGAGCGGCCGAGCACCTGCCCCTAGTGCCAGGTGGTAGTGCTGCACGTCCGACGGGGTCCATGAGAACTCGTGTGGCGCAAGCTCGGCGCCGAGTGCGATCTTCGGATCAATTGGCATGGTCGACCGCCGTCTTTTCAGCTGCCGGTGCCTCGGTGCTCTCGGCCTTCTTCGCACGCTCGACGATGTCGAGTACGGCCAGGTAACCGAAAGTCATTGCGGGGCCGATGGTCGCGCCTGGTCCGGCGTAGGTGTGGCCCATGACCGGAGCGCTCGCGTTGCCAGCGGCGTAGAGGCCGTCGATGGCGCTTCCGTCTTCGCGTAGTGCTCGGCCGTTGACGTCGGTGCAGATACCACCCTTGGTGCCGAGGTCACCCGGAACCATCTTGATGGCGTAGAACGGAGCCTTGCTGATTTCGGCGAGGCTGGGGTTCTTCAGTCGGGGATCGCCGTAGTACGCGTCGTAACCACTGTCACCGCGTCCGAAGTCCTCGTCCTTGCCGTTGCGTGCGAAGCCGTTGAACCGGTCGACGGTTTCGGTCAGCGATGCGACGGGAAGCCCTGTCTTCTCGGCCAATTCGGCGATGGTTCCCGCCTTGACCACGATGCCGGCCTTGAGCCAGCGGCCGGGGAAGGGGGAGCGGGGAGTGATACCGGCAAACGTGTAGCGGTTGCGGTAGCGCTGATCGAGAATCATCCACGTCGGGATGTTCTCGCCGGCGCCTTCGCCCTGACCGTACTCACCGCCGTACATCGCATGGGTTGCCTCGACGTACGGAGCAGCCTCGTTGCCGAAGCGCTTGCCCGACATGTTGACCATCATGCAGCCCGGGAGGGTGCGCTCGGAGAGAGCGAACCATGGTCCGCCGGTCAGCGGAATGGACGGGCCCCACCAGGCGTCGTCCATGAAATCGACTGCAGCGCCGACTTCTTGGCCTGCGCGGATACCGTCGCCGGTGTTTGCCTTCGCACCGACGGTCCATTCGGTGCCGATGGGTGCGCGTTGGTACTTCTCACGCATTTCCTTGTTGTGCTCGAATCCGCCGGATCCCAACACAACTCCGTGGCGAGCGCGGATGACCTGCTCTTCGCCGTCGACGATGACGTTGACGCCGCGAACTGCGCCGTCTTCGGTGTACAGGGAGGTCAGCGGGGTGTTCAGCAGGATGGGTACTCCGGCGGACTGAAGTCCGAGTCGAATACCGGCGACCAGTGCCTGGCCGCGAACCAGCAGATCCTTCTTTGTGGCCTTGGCTGCGAGGAATCGCATGCCGACCTTCATGGCGCGCAGGGGTCCGCGAGGATTGCGCATCAGGAGGTTGAGCCACTTGTAGTCGGCCTGGGTGATGACGAAGTTCTTGGGGGCCTTGACGTAGTCGGGCTCGAGGTTCTTGCGGTCGGCGCCCAACTTGTTGCCGTCGAACGGGGTGGGCTCGACACTGCGGCCACCGAGGCGTCCGCCGGGAGCTTCCGGGTAGTAGTCGGAGTAGCCGGGCACCCACTGCAGTTCGAGAGGGCTGTTCTTCAACACGAACGAGAGCATCTCGGGACCGCGCTCGAGATAGGTGTCGATGCGTTCGGGAGCGACGACGTCGCCGATGATGCTGTGCAGGTAGGAACGTGCGGCCTCCGGGGTATCGGTGACACCGTCCGCCTGAAGTGCCTCGTTGTTGGGGATCCAGACCCCACCACCGGAACGGGCGGTCGATCCGCCGTAGTGGGCGGCTTTCTCCACGATGACCACACTCAAGCCCTGGTGGGCTGCGGTCAAGGCCGCTGTCATACCTGCGGCACCACTGCCGACGACGACGATGTCGTATTCCTGCTTGCTCATGTAGAACACGTTATAGAATGATGGGGGTGTCAGTCCATGCTTTCTGCCAGGAAGTATTTCCGGACGTTGTCATTGATAACGAAACACGTTGCAGTGGGATTGAGGATGGTGCGGTGTGACCTGGGATACTTCGGTTGACGTCCTTGTGGTCGGGTTCGGTGTGGCGGGCGCCAGTGCGGCGCTCGAAGCGGTAGCGGCCGGTTCGTCGGTTTTGGCGATCGACCGAGCACTCGGTGGTGGTGCCAGCACGATTTCCGGAGGAATCTACTACGCCGGCGGCGGCACCGTGATTCAAAAGGAAGCCGGTGTCGAGGACAGTCCCGAAGCCATGCTCGCCTACCTGAACCGCGAGGTCGGTGACGCGGTGACGCCGCAGACTCTGCGCCGGTTCGTCGACGAGAGCCCGGCGTCGATCGACTGGCTGCGCAGTCACGGCGTGCCGTTCGAGGCCTCACTCTGTCCGTACAAGACGTCGTACCCGAGCAACAAGCACTACCTCTACTTCTCGGGTAGCGAATCTGCCGGCGGGTTCCGTGACATCGCAAAACCTGCTCCGCGCGGCCATCGCGCCAAGGGGCGTGGCACGTCGGGAAAGATGCTCTACGCCCCTCTCGCGAAGTCCGCGGAGGCCAAGGGCGTCCAGTTGCTCGGCCAGACGAGAGCGGACCGGCTGATCATCGAGGACGGCCGGGTGATCGGCGTCGAAGCACTGACGCTTCGTGACGCACCTGCCGGAGTTCGTCGGCGTCACGCGACGCTCGGATCTCTGTCCTCCAAGCCCGGCGTCTACGCGCCGCAGTTGCGCACGATTCTCGACGCACTCATCGCGAAGATCGAGAAGAAGCACGCCAAGCGGATTCGCATCCAGGCACGCGGCGGCGTGATCCTCAGCGCCGGCGGCTTCGTGTCCAATCGCGAGATGATGCGCACCCATGCCCCCGCCTACAAGGGCGGTATCCCGCTCGGCACCTCCGGGGACGACGGCAAAGGCATCAACCTCGGTATCGAAGCCGGGGGAGCCACCGACAAGCTCGGCAATGTTTCCGCCTGGCGATTCATCGTCCCGCCGAGTGCATTTCTCGGTTCCATTTTGGTGGGTGAATCCGGTGCGCGAATCGTCGACGAGTCACGTTACGGTGCCGCTCTCGGTCAGGCGATGGCAGAGAAGAGCAACGGAATCGGTTGGCTGCTGGCAGATTCCGAACTCGTTCGCGAAGCGAAATCGCAGATCAGTGACCAGTCGATGTGGTTCCAGCGGGTACAGACCACCGGCATGATGCGTACCGCAGTGCGTGGCAACACCATTGCCGAGGTCGCCCGTAAAGCGGGGATAGGCGTCGCCGGCCTTCAAGCCACCGTCGACGCGCACAACTCCGCTGCCGCTGCCGGACAACCTGATCCGATGGGCAAACCGTCGGACTTCGTCAGGCCGATACTGTCTGCGCCGTTCACGATGTACGACGTCTCGATCAAGCCCAACATGATGAATCCGTGCCCGATGCTCACGCTCGGTGGATTGGTGGTCGACGAATCGTCCGGCATGGTGAAAAACGAGGCCGGGGAGGGTATCCCTGGCCTGTATGCCGCCGGCCGTACCGCCGTCGGTATCTGTTCCAACTCGTATGTGAGCGGCTTGTCGCTCGCCGACTGCGTGTTCTCCGGACGACGAGCCGGTCAGCATGCAGCCGCATTCTCCACAGTCGGAAAGGCCTGAACGATGCTCTCGACGCAGATCCGCGGCGAACTTGCCGACCATCTTGATTCGGCGGAACGGGATCGCGCTCCGATCAGCCCGCTGATCGCCACGTATCCGGACATCGACGTCGTCGACGCCTACGAGATCCAGCTCATCAACATCAGGCGTCGTGTTGCCGGTGGCGCAAAGGTGGTCGGACACAAGGTCGGACTCTCGTCACTGGCGATGCAGCAGATGATGGGCGTCGACGAGCCAGATTACGGTCACCTGCTCGCCGAGATGGAAGAGTTCGAGGACCGTCCGGTCGACACGTCGCGCTTCTGCTTCCCACGCGTCGAGGTGGAGGTCGCCTTCATTCTGGGAGCAGATCTGCCGGGCGCCGGGTGCACCGAACAAGACGTCATCGACGCCACTGTCGCCTATGCGCCGTCCATCGAGTTGATCGACAGCCGGATCAAGGACTGGAAGATCGGCCTCTCGGACACCATCGCGGACAACGCCTCATCCGCCGGGTTCATTCTCGGCAAGGAACGAGTTCGCCCGTCGGACATCGACATCAAGGCGATCGATGCGGTTCTGACCTGCAACGGCGAGCGGATTGCGGAGGGGCGCAGCGATGCGGTTCTCGGGAACCCGGTCACCGCTGTCGCATGGTTGGCGCAGAAGGTCGACACGTTCGGAGTTCGGCTCAAGGCCGGCGACATCGTTCTGCCGGGTTCGTGCACGCGAGCGATCGACGCTCATCCAGGCGACAACTTCCGAGCCGAGTTCAGCGGCCTCGGTTCCGTCTCTCTTCAGTTCACGTAGGAGTAGTCATGACCAAGGCAAGTGTGGCGATCGTCGGATCGGGAAACATCAGTACCGATCTGTTGTACAAACTGCAGCGTTCCGAGTGGCTCGAACCGCGATGGATGATCGGAATCGATCCCGAGAGTGAAGGATTGGCGCGCGCCCGCAAGATGGGACTCGAGACCTCCGCCGAGGGTGTCGACTGGTTGCTGAACCAGGCGGAGAAACCGGACCTGGTCTTCGAGGCGACGTCGGCATACGTGCACCGCGAGGCAGCACCACGCTACGAGGCCGCCGGTATCCGTGCCATCGACCTGACTCCGGCCGCGGTCGGCCCGGCTGTGGTTCCGCCCGCGAACCTGCGTGAGCACCTGGACGCACCCAACGTCAACATGATCACCTGCGGTGGGCAGGCAACCATTCCGATCGTCTACGCGGTATCGCGAGTCGTCGATGTGGCGTACGCCGAGATCGTCGCCTCCGTTGCATCGTTGTCCGCCGGCCCGGGAACTCGCGCGAACATCGACGAGTTCACCAAGACCACCAGCCGCGGTATCGAGACCATCGGCGGCGCACAGCGCGGCAAGGCGATCATCATCCTCAACCCCGCGGACCCGCCGATGATCATGCGCGACACCATCTTCTGCGCTGTCCCCGAAGACGCCGATCAGGCCGCGATCACCGACTCCATTCACCGCGTCGTCAAGGACATCCAGCAGTACGTGCCCGGCTACCGGTTGCTCAACGAACCGCAGTTCGACAAACCGAGCGTCGTTTCCGGTGGCTATGCAACGGTCACCACGTTCGTCGAGGTCGAAGGTGCAGGCGATTTCCTGCCGCCGTACGCGGGCAACCTCGACATCATGACGGCAGCAGCCACCAAGGTGGGCGAGGAAATCGCCCAGAAGCTTCTGAGTGTGAAGGCATGAGCGACATGATTCATTTCGATTCGAGCTGGGACATCCGCGTCACCGACACATCGCTGCGCGACGGCTCCCACCACAAGCGTCATCAGTTCACCGTCGAAGAAGTACGGGCCATCGTCGGTGCGCTCGACGGAGCCGGAGTGCCGGTCATCGAGGTCACTCACGGCGACGGCCTCGGCGGGTCCTCCTTCAACTACGGCTTCTCGAAGACTCCCGAGCAGGAACTGATCAAAGCTGCAGTCGAGACGGCGACCAACGCGAAGATCGCCTTCCTGATGCTGCCCGGGTTGGGCATCAAGGACGACATCGTCATCGCGCAGGACAACGGTGCGTCCATCTGCCGCATCGCAACTCACTGCACCGAGGCCGACGTATCCATCCAGCACTTCGGTCTCGCGCGTGAGCGTGGACTCGAAACAGTCGGATTCCTCATGATGGCTCACTCGATTCCGCCGGAGAAGCTGGCCAAGCAGGCTCGCATCATGGCCGACGCGGGTTGCCAGTGTGTGTACGTGGTCGACTCGGCCGGCGCGCTGGTACTCGAGCAGGTATCCGATCGCGTCGAGGCGCTGGTTCAGGAACTCGGCAACGACGCTCAGGTCGGCTTCCACGGCCACGAGAACCTGGGCCTGGGCGTCGCCAATTCCATTGCGGCAGTTCGTGCGGGAGCCAAGCAGATCGACGGTAGTACCCGTCGGTTCGGTGCCGGCGCCGGCAACGCCCCGGTCGAGGCCTTCGTCGGTGTTTGCGACAAGATCGGCGTCAAGACCGGTATCGACTTCTTCGCCATCGCCGATGCAGCCGAAGATGTTGTGCGCCCGGCAATGCCGCAGGAATGCCTGCTCGATCGTCAAGCGCTGATGATGGGCTACGCCGGCGTGTACTCGAGCTTCCTCAAGCATGCCGAGCGTCAGGCCGAGCGGTACGGAGTGTCGTCCGCGGAACTGTTGGTGCGCGCAGGCAAGCGCAAGTTGGTCGGCGGCCAGGAAGATCAGTTGATCGACATCGCGCTGGAACTCCAGCGCGAAGCAGCGGCTTCCTAGGCCATGGCAGACGTACTGGCCGGAAAAGTGGCCTTGGTGACCGGCGCGTCCTCAGGGTTGGGGCGCGCCGTCACCGAGATCCTCCACCGCAGGGGCGCAAAGGTTTTCGGTATCGCCCGTGACAAGGAAAAGCTGCGGCAGTCGATGGTCGAGGTGGTCGGCACGGACGGTGAGCGTCGTTACGCAGCGACGGACGTCTCGGATTCTGCTCAGTGTGATGCGGCCGTGCAAGCGTGTGTCGACGCGCTCGGTGGTATCGACATCCTCGTCAACGTGGCGGGATCGCACTCGCTTCGTCACACGGCAGACATTGCGGATTCCGAATGGGCACATGACCTTGCGGTCAATCTGAACGGACCGTTCTTCCTTTCCCGAGCAGCACTGCCGCACTTGCTGGAACGGGGCGGCAACATCGTCAACGTCTCCTCGATCGCGGGGCTGGAAGGGCAGGCGTACTCGGCTGGATACTGCGCTGCCAAGCACGGACTCATCGGACTGACCCGTGCGATGGCGATGGAGTTCACCGGAAAGTCTCTGCGTGTCAACGCAATCTGCCCCGGCGGCATGATGACTCCTCAAGTCACCGGATTCACCTTCCCCGACGGAGTCGACTTCGATCTCGTCATGAAGGTTGCGTCGCCGCGTGGCTTGATGGAAGCCGAGGACGTTGCGAAGATGGTGGCTTTCGTGGCCTCCGACGACGCCTCGGCGATACACGGGGCCGTCTACTCGGTCGACAACGGAAAAATGGCATGAACCCGTTGGTCTCGGGACCGATCTTCCAGATCTGCTGGGTGGTCGAGGACATCGAGGCTGCCGAACAGGAGTTCACTCGGCAGTGGGGAGTGGAGCGGTGGCTGCGTATGCCAGGCATCGTCTTTGGCCCCGAGACCACAACGTATCGCGGGGAGCCCGCGGACTATGTCGTGCACGTATCGATCGGATATGCGGGCAGCCAACAGCTCGAGCTGATCCAACCAGTATCCGGACGCAACCTGTACACGGAATTCCTGGAGACTCACGGCGTCGGAGTTCATCACATGGCTTGGGTTCCAGACGATTACGAGGCGACGTTGCTAGAGGCCGAGCGTCGCGGAATGTCGGTGGTGCAACAAGGTCGGGTAGAGGGCGCCGGCATGGAGTTCTCCTACCTCGATGCCGGGCCATTGGGTGGATACGTCGAGTTGATGAAGCTCTCACCCGAGATCCGGTTGATGTTCGCTTCGCTCATTCCTGATTGACGGCAAACACTTTTGCGAAGTAGTCGGAAACGTTCTCCGGGTGACCACGGAATCCGAGGTAGCCGTCGGGGCGAATGACCAGCGCCGCCGTACCTTCCACCCCATACGCGGCGCATAGCTGCGAGTCGTTGTCCTCGATGATAGGCACCAACGAATCGACGGTCACGGTTCCCGGTGGCACTATCGCGTAGACGTCCAACATGCGGTGCGCTGATCGAATGGCGGCGTCGGCGACCTTCTCGAGGCTGTTGATGCTCTCTGCGGATCCGTCCGAAGTCAGCAGTAACGTGTGGTCGACTCCGGACAGCAAGTCGAACAACCGAATTGGATACTGCACACCGTCTCGGCGCATCCCGCGGGCATCGGGTGCACGCTCGCCCGGTTGAACGTGTGGACTCGAAGAATCACGCCCGGTGTTCAGCGGACTCTCCGAGTAGTCGATCAACAATTGAGCCTGGCGCCGCATTGCCGTGTCGATGGAGGACTCTCCCGAACCGATTCCTTCTCGAGCATTTCGGACGGTCATCCCAACGACTTCTTCACCGACCGGCCGTCTTTCGGCGTCGTAGGTCTCGAGAAGATCTGTTGTTGCAACGCCTTTGACGGCGAGCGCTACCTTCCATGCGAGATTGTGGGCGTCCTGGATCCCGGTGTTCATGCCCTGCGCGCCAGTCGGGGGATGGATGTGCGCGGCGTCGCCGGCGACAAAAACCCGTCCGCGACCGTAAGCGTCGACGATGCGGTGGCTGATGCGGAAGACCGAGGACCATCGCAGCATCGAGGCGGTTGTCGGTTCTGGGGACAGTCTGTCGAGCACAGCCTGGATGTGATGGAGTTCAGGTGTCTTGCCGGTTGAAAAACCGTGTTGTACAGCGGCTTTGTTCGACGATTCGTCCGGCATCAACTCGTCCGGAACGAGCATCGACATGCGGTACCGCTTGTGTCCGGGAAGCGGGATGCAGACGAGTAGGTCGTCGGTGGTTCCGTCGTCGGCGGTGTGGTTGGCGCGTACGGAGTAGCCGCTGGGTATCGACCAGTCGACCTCGACGTCGCCGAGCATGTAGCTTTCGGCAAACGCGCCGCCCTCGAAGCTCAGTCCCAACCCTTTGCGGACCACGCTGTGAGCGCCGTCGGAACCCACCAGATACTGGACATTCACGGTGCTGCCGTCGCTGAGTGTGCAGGTGACGGCGCCGTCGGATTGTTCGAATGCGGTGAGACCGACTCCGCGTTCGACGGTTGTCCCCAGCTCGGCGAGGCGCTCGGTGAGGATGCGCTCCGTCGAGTACTGGGGGAGGCAGAGGAACCAGTAAGGAACGTCCTCGGGGAGGGTGAGGTCGACGCGGGCGACCTCGACGCCGTTCGTGTACATGATCTGACCGCGCATCAGTGTCGAGGCGTCGAGTGCCTGGCGGAGCACCCCCATGTTCTCGAAGAGCTCGAGAGTGCGTGGCTGAATCCCGACGGCTTTCGCGTATTGCCGCGGTTCGTCGAGGGGGTCGACTATTCGACAGGAGATGCCGCGTCTGCGCAGCTCGATCGCGGTGGTCAAACCGATCGGGCCGGCGCCAGCTACCAATACGTCGGTATCCATGAGGACCCACTCACGTCGGGGACAGTCGGTCATTTCAGTATGGGTAAGCGAACTTTTGTTTTGGGGAAATTGACCCAAATCGGACATTGAGTGACTGTGTTTCGCGCTGGACTGTCCGAACGCGCACCGACTGTTTTGCGCTATTGCCCGGGTTCGAAGCCGAGCGAGATTCGCCTACATAGGAGCGCGAGTTCAGCCTCGTCGACGCGTGGCGCCTCGTCCCATGAATCGACGTCGTTCCAGCTCACTGAACTCGGAGCACCGAAGGGCCTGACGAAAACGTGCTGATGAAAGTGGGGGACGCTTCGCCCGGCGATCGCGGAGAACACGAATTCGGGAGTCAATTCCGAGTCGAGGACACGTGAGACGCGCCAGACTGCGCGCGCGACGGCGAGTGCTTCAGGTTCGGATAGTGAGGGCAACCCGGACACGTGTCGACGGGTCTCGACGAACACATATCCAGGAACCGAACGTCCGTGTGGTGGAGGGGGCCGATGGGAGACAACAACGAAGTCGTCCTCGAATATTCGAGGGCTGACGAGCGGGCCTGTTCCTCGGTGTTTGGCGCATATTGCGCACGTTGACGTCCCCACTTCACTTTTGTACCGAGTGCGGCGCGGTGATGGAAGATTTGCGATCAGCCCGACCGGAGGGTTTACCAAAGTGTACAAATCAGCATGTTTGTAAAACTTTTACCTTCAAAATCATTGACAAAAGACCGCAATTTGTCCACTCTCTATACATAGATGTTGTTCGTGTCGCGGGTTGCCGCGCAGGACGCACTCACTGATCCGAACGAGAACTGGAGAATTCGATGGCGGCGTTGGTGTACACCGAGCCAGATGGTCGGCTCGCAACTTGGAGAGACCGGAAACGCTACTTATGGCTGTTGGCGCTGATTCCGTCATCGGCAACTTTCATCGCAGTGGGGCTTGTTACCGCCACCGGATGGAATGTCTTCTGGTGGACCGGCCCACTGATTGCGTTTGCTCTCATTCCCGTCATCGACATTCTGGCGGGTGAGGACGGGAAGAATCCGCCCGACGAGGTGATCGACGAACTCGAGAACGACCGCTTCTACCGGTGGTGCACCTACGCCTATCTGCCGCTGCAGTACACGGCCTTCTTCCTGTCCTGCTACATCTGGGCGCGTTGGGATTTGAGCGTTCTCTCCAATATCGGACTCGCAGTGACGATCGGTGTGACGGCCGGAATCGGCATCAACACCGCCCACGAACTCGGGCACAAGAAGGAGAGCGTCGAGCGCTGGTTGTCCAAAATCGTTCTCGCACAGAGCGCTTACGGCCACTTCTACCTCGAGCACAACCGTGGCCACCATGTTCGAGTGTCGACTCCGGATGATCCGGCGACCTCGCGCTTCGGTGAGACCCTCTACGGTTTCTGGCCGCGCAGCGTCGGCGGGGGATTGAAGTCGGCCTGGCATCTCGAGAAGACCCGCTTCGAGCGTTTGGGCACCACACACTGGAGCATCAAGAACGACGTGCTCAATGCCTGGCTCATGTCTGTAGTCCTGTTCGGTGTCGCGCTTGCAGTGTTCGGGATCGGCATTGCGCCGTACCTCGTGATCCAGGCCTTCATCGGGTTCTCGTTACTCGAAGCGATCAACTACCTCGAGCACTACGGACTCCTGCGTCAGAAAACCGCAAGCGGACGGTACGAGCGATGCACGCCGGCACACAGCTGGAACAGTGATCGCATCTGCACCAACGTCTTTCTCTATCACCTGCAGCGGCACAGCGATCATCATGCGAATCCGACACGTCGCTACCAGGCGCTTCGCAGTATGGAAGAGGCCCCTCAGCTCCCGAGCGGCTACGCCAGCATGATCATGCTCGCAACAGTCCCGCCCCTGTGGCGCAAGGTGATGGACCACCGCGTTCTCGAGCACTACCGAGGTGACATCACTCAGGTCAACATCGCGCCGAAGAAGCGCGCCAAGATCCTCGCGGCCTACGGGGTGAATGCATGAACGCCTATATCTGCCCGATCTGCGACTACACGTACACCGAATCGACAGGCGCTGCGCGAGAGGGCTTTCCGCCTGGCACGCCGTGGTCGAGTATCCCGGACGATTGGTGTTGTCCCGACTGCGGCGTCCGCGAGAAGATCGACTTCACTCTCGTCACACAATCCTGATCGAAATACCCACCGGCGAAGGGAAAACCGATGTCCGAGACTGCCACTACATACAAATTGTTCCGCTGCCTCCAGTGCGGGTTCGAATACGACGAAGCGATCGGCTGGCCCGATGACGGTATCGAGCCGGGTACTCGCTGGGACGAGATTCCCGAAGACTGGTCCTGCCCTGATTGTGGTGCTGCCAAAGTCGATTTCGAGATGGTCGAGGTGGACCGCTGATGACAGCGGTCAGTGAACCCGACACCCGGACCGTGGTGATCGTGGGCACGGGCATCGCCGGTTCCGGTGCTGCGCAGGCCCTACGCAAGGAAGGGTTCGGCGGCAGCATCATCCTGATCGGCTCCGAAGCGGAGGAGCCGTACCGACGTCCGGCGCTGTCGAAGGAACTACTGTCCGGGAAAGCGTCGATCGATCGGGTTCGGTTGCGACCGCCGACTTTCTGGACCGAGCAGGGTATCGACCTTCGGATCGGCGTGACTTCCACGAGTATCGACACAGATTCCCGCACAGTATGTTTAGTCGACGGGGACAGCATCGACTACGACGTTCTGATTCTTGCCACTGGTGGACGGCCCCGACGGTTGACCGCGGAAGATTCTGAGCGCGTTCACTATCTTCGGGATATCGCAGACATGCGACGCTTGCAATCCCAGCTGATCGAAGGATCCTCGCTATTGGTGGTCGGCGGTGGCTTGATCGGATCGGAGGTGGCGTCAACGGCACGCGACTTGGGTTGCAGTGTGCAGGTTCTCGAAGCGCAACCGCTGCCCCTGTCCAGACTGCTTCCACCGTCGATAGCGGAGAAGATCGCCGCGCTGCACAACTTGGCCGGCGTCGCCTTGCAGACGGGGGTCGACCTCGAGGCGCTGACGACAGGTGTCGACGGTGTCACCGCACGTGCGCGTGACGGGCGTGAGTGGACTGCGGACTTGGCCGTCGTCGCAATCGGATCCTTGCCCGATACCGATATGGCTGCTGCTGCGGGTATTGCGGTGGACAACGGGATTTCGGTAGACCGATACCTCCGGACCTCCGTCATTGATGTGTACGCGATCGGCGATGTGGCCAACGTGCCCAACGGTTTTCTCGGCGGCATGCACCGTGGTGAGCACTGGAACACTGCGCAGGACCACGCAGTTGCAGTTGCCAAGACCATCGTCGGGAAGGAAGAACCCTTCGAATCCGTCCCATGGAGTTGGTCGAACCAATTCGGCCGCAACATTCAAGTAGCGGGTTGGCCAGGCGCGGACGACACCGTGATTGTTCGAGGAGACTTGGACTCCTATGACTTCACTGCGATCTGCATGCGCGACGGAAATATCGTCGGTGCTGTGAGCGTGGGCCGGCCGAAGGACATTCGCGCCGTCCGAACCCTTATCGAACGCTCCCCGGACATCAGCGCCGACGTACTCGCCGATTCGAACAGGGATCTGACCGAACTTGCGGCGGGTCTTGTCGCCTCACCGGTGCTCTGAGTTCGTGACTTCTGTGGCTTGCGTGTCCACCGTTTTGACACCGAGCACGGGCGATGGAAATCTTCCCGATATGTCCACCGCTCGTGCCCGTGTCCCGTACCACGAGGCAGCTCGTCAACTCCTCCGTGCGTCAGCGCTCGACGCCACACGCGAACTCTTGACCGAGAAATCGTGGAACGACATCACCATGGCGCATATCGCGGAAGCTGCGGGTATGAGCCGGCAGACGTTGTACAAGGAGTTCACGTCCCGGCAGGGGTTGGCGTCCGGATACCTCATCCGGTTTGTCGACGAGTTTCTCGAAGAAGTGGAACGCGAAGTAACGCTGCATCATTCGGACCCGCGGGGCGCGGTCTCGGCAGCCTTCCGTGCATTCTTCGACGCCGGTGCCCGGGATCCGATGGTGGTCAGTATTGTCGGTCCTCGTCCGCAACATGACCTGCTGAGCCTGGTCACCACCGACGGGACTCCACTGCTCGAACATGCGAGCGCGAGGTTGGCCGAGATCTTCATGACCAGTTGGGCGAACGTCGACCGCATCCATGCCGAGATGTTCGGCAGCACGATAGTGCGTCTGGCGATCAGTCACGTGACGTTGTCCTTCGGTACTCCCGATCAGATCGCCGAGAACCTGGGGGAGATGTTCGGGCCGTTCCTCGATCAAGTCATCGGTTCGGGCACAGTCGAACCGAACTGAGCCGACAGGATCGATACGGTTTCCGAGCTAGGACGGAAGTTCGATCGAGACTGATCGCCGTAGTTCTTTGGTGGGAAGTTTCGCCGATATGTGTGAATCCAAGTCCCGCTTCTCGGTAGCGTGCCGGACGTGCGTCGAGGTGCAGCCCGTGGGCGGCTCTCGTCAGATTCCGTCAACGGTGGAGGGTTTCGAAGATGAAGAGCCGCAATAAGTCTCGAGTGATGTCGACAGTTGCGCTAGTTGCAACATTTGTCATGGCCGGTGCAGGTGTGGCAATCGCCGACGAATCATCGTCAGGGTCTTCCGGCAGCGGATCGCTCGGTTCCTCCGGTGCGGCAGAGGTTGATCCGTTGACCTTCGACGGTTGGGGCACGTGCCCGATCGAGGATCTCGAGGTGACGACGTGCGCCAGCGTCGTAGTTCGCGGAGGGACCATGAAATTGGGCGCGCTTTCGGTGCCGATCCCGGACGGAAGTCTCAAGGTTGCGGGCGGCGTGAAATACGCGACCCAGCCGGACAACAGTTTCATCGAGACGTTCGTCGCCAAGCAGGACGGGTCCAACGGGGTCTATTCCAATCCGATTTCGGTACCCGGAGGTGCTCTCGGGATCGATACTCCGCTGGGACTGACTCAGATCAGCGCGACGGTGGAATCGGTGGGAGTCCCGGATCTGAAGGTTCTCGAGCAGGAACTCACCATGCCTGTTCGATTGAAACTGTCTAATCCGTTGCTCGGTGACGATTGCTACATCGGTTCGGTTTCGAATCCGATCAACCTTCACCTGACCACAACCGGAAACCCTCCGTCGGAACCTATCGGTGAGTTCCCCGGTGCAGTGTTCCCGGCAGTCCCACATTCGGATGCTGTGTTTGCGGCGCCGGGAGCCAGCGGATGTGGACCGCTCGGTGCGCTCAACTGGGCGGTGAATCTACGCGGGGGAGTGCCGGCGGCCAGCGGAAAGAACTCTCTCACCACGTCGAGCGACGTCTACGCGGTGGCTGCACGAAAGGTGCGACCGCCTGCCTGACGGACGCGCAGTCGCTGGAACGTAGAACGAGGGCCGACCCGTGGTGGGTCGGCCCTCGTTCTACACAATCAGGTCAGCTGACCTCGGGATCACGCACCGTGATGGTGCCGTCCCTGACCGCGTCGGCGATGCTGTCGTGCAGTTTCGGGCAACCGTCCTTCAACGCCGTCGACTGCCCGGAAGCAATTGCCTCTTTGAAGGTGTGGCAACGCAGCGCCGGGTCGGAAGTCCACTGAACACTGGTGTGCTTGTACGTGTTCTTGCGAACCAGTACGCAGGCACCGCATGCCTTGCAGTCGACTTCCTGCAGACCCGAGTCGAGGTATTCGTGCTTGTCCTCGATCGTCTGGGCCGCGATCGCCTCGAGCCGTTCCGTTTGCCCGGCAAAGTCCGGTGCCTTGGCCCAGCGAGCCCACCGTGCGTCGGTTCCGATCGAGGCGCTCACGATTAGACCTCTGCTTCCTTCTTTGCCGCTTCTGCTGCAGCTTCCTTCTCGGCCTTCTGGCGTGCGAGGTTTTCCTCGACCTCGGCGTGCCAGGCTTCGTTTGCCTTGGTGGTGTCCACCTCGAACTCGAAGCGCTGCGTCATCTTCTCGGTGACGTCGGCCTTGTCCACGTAGAACTGCTCGTACCAGCGTCGTAGCTGGTAGACGGGGCCGTCTTCTTCACAGAGAAGGGGATTCTCGATCTTGGTCTTGTTCTTCCAGATCGCGACGTCCTGCAGGAAGCCCTCGCTGATGCCCTCGGTGAACTTGCCGGCCAACTTGTCGGCCATCTCGTCGGAGACACCCGTCGGCTTCTTGACCGTCACGCCCCACTGCAGCACGAACGAGTCCGGGCTGATCGGGTAGTGGCAGTTGATCAGAACACTCTCGACCTCGTATCCGCTGTAGCTGTTCCACAGGGGATTGACCATGTACGACGGTCCGTAATACGCAGCTTCGGAGCGAAGAAGCGTGTCGCCGCCGTACTGGGAGGCCATTCCGATGTCGGGACGGCCAGTGGTGTTGAGGTACTGAGTGGCGATCTCACCTTCGAAGACGTTCTTGAAGTACGTCGGGAAGGCGTAGTGGATGTAGTAGAAGTGCGCCATGTCGACCACGTTGTCGATGATCTCGCGGCAGTTGGATCCCTCGATGACCATGGAGTTCCAGGTCCAGTCGGTCCATTCGTCGCTGTACGCACCCTCGATTCGAGGAATCACGATCTCTTCGGGCGGCGGATTGCCCTCGGGGTCGTTCCAGACGAAGAGCTGACCGTTCTGCTCGAGGGTCGTCCACGCGCGGGTACGTGCGAGTGGGGGCACGCGGCGGGCATAAGGAATGCCGGTGCACTTTCCGTTGCCGCCCCAGCGCCAGTCGTGGAAGGGGCAGGCGATGGAATCACCCTTGACCTCGCCTTGTGTGAGGTCACCACCCATGTGACGGCAGTATCCGTCGAGAACCTTGATGTCGCCCTTGCTGTCGGCGAACACCACGAGCTTCGTACCGAAAGCCTCGATCGCGTGCGGTTTGCCGTCCTTGAAGGTCTTCAGTAGACCCAGGCAGTGCCAACCGCGGGCGAAACGAGTTTGCACCGTTCCGACGTCGATCTCGCGAATCTGCGCCATTGTGACCTCACATCCCTTCTAGCTGTTAGTAGAACACGTTATAGAACTCGATCCGGTTCCGCCAGATTTTGGGGGCACTTGTTACAGCATTGCGGCCACAAACGGGACCTTTGTCAGCGTCTCGACAGAAAAGAGAACGTGTTCTAGTCTCAAGTGTAAGTGAACCAACCGATCGAGGAAGACGGGAGCGTCGAAGTGGGTAACCATGACAGCCACGAGGTGATGCAGAGGCTCGACGCACTACTGCCGGCACTGCGCGAGCGCGCACAGGAGACCGAGGATCTGCGTCGTATCCCCGACGAGTCCATCAAGGGGCTCCAGGAAACGGGCTTCTTCCGCTTGCTGCAGCCGAAGCAGTGGGGCGGGTACGAAGCCGATCCGGTGCTGTTCTACTCCGCGGTCAAGAAGATCGCCAGCGCGTGCGGTTCCACAGGGTGGGTCTCCTCGATCATCGGCGTACACAACTGGCACCTCGCCCTCTTCTCTCAGCAGGCGCAGGAAGACGTGTGGGGCAACGACACTGACGTGCGCATCTCGTCCTCTTACGCTCCGATGGGTATGGGTGAAGTAGTCGAGGGCGGATACAAGGTCAACGGTGCGTGGGCGTGGTCCTCGGGTTGTGACCATGCCAGCTGGGCCGTTCTCGGTGGTCCGGTGTTCAAGGACGGCCGCGCAGTCGATTTCGTGAGCTACCTGATTCCTCGCGAGGACTACCAGATCGACGACGTGTGGAATGTGGTCGGCCTGCGTGGAACCGGCTCCAATACCGTTGTGGTCAAGGATGTTTTTGTTCCCAAGCATCGCGTGCTGAGCTTCCGGGCGATGAGCGAATTGACCGCCCCGGGCCTCGAGAAGAACACCGCGCCGGTCTACAAGATGCCGTGGGGAACCATTCACCCCACCACGATCTCGGCGCCGATCGTCGGAATGGCTTACGGCGCTTACGAAGCGCACGTCGAGCATCAAGGCAAGCGTGTTCGTGCTGCGTTCGCCGGCGAGAAGTCGAAGGACGATCCGTTCGCCAAGGTGCGTATCGCCGAGGCGTCCAGTGACATCGACGCCGCGTGGCGTCAGCTCTCCGGCAACGTCGCCGACGAGTACGCGTTGATCCTTGCAGGCGAAGAGGTTCCGATGGAATTGCGTCTGCGCGCTCGACGTGACCAGGTGCGCGCCACTGGCCGTGCGATCGCCTCGATCGACAAGCTTTTCGAGAACTCCGGTGCCACCGCACTGCAGAACGGCACTCCGATTCAGCGTTTCTGGCGCGACGCTCACGCTGGTCGCGTCCACGCCGCGAACGATCCCGAACGCGCATACGTCATGTTCGGAACCGGCGAATTCGGTCTGCCGATCACCGACACGATGGTCTAGAGGAGGCTCAGTGACAACTACCGAAGAAGCTCTCACCTACGAGTCCACTTCGCGGTTCGCGCAAGTGCGCCCCGATCTGAAACTGCACTTCCACGAGGCAGGCGTCGGAAACGACAAGACCATCGTGCTGCTGCACGGCGGTGGCCCAGGCGCGTCGTCGTGGTCGAACTTCGCCCGCAACATTCCGGTGTTGGCGAAGAACTTTCACGTCATCGCCGTCGATCAGCCCGGTTACGGGCAGTCCGACAAGCCGACGGAGCATCCGCAGTACTTCGTGCACAGTGCGTCGGCGCTCAATGATCTTCTGGATACGCTCGAGATCACCGGTCGCGTTGATCTGCTGGGTAATTCGCTCGGTGGTGGCGCTGCTGTTCGCTTTGCGCTCGACTACCCGGACCGTGCGGGTCGCCTCGTTCTGATGGGCCCCGGCGGTCTCAGTGTCAACCTGTTTGCGCCGGACCCCACCGAGGGCGTCAAGAACCTCGGAAAGTTCAGCTACCAGCCCACACGGGAGAACCTCGAAGCATTCTTGCGGATCATGGTCTTCGATCAGAAGCTGATCACGCCGGAACTCGTCGACGAACGCTTTGCTGCCGCCAGCACTCCCGAGTCGCTGGCTGCGGCCAAGGCGATGGGTAAGTCCTTCTCCAGCGGTGACTTCGAGCTCGGCATGCTCTGGCGCGAGGCGTACAAGCTTCGACAGCGTGTGTTGCTGATCTGGGGCCATGAGGATCGGGTCAACCCCCTCGACGGCGCACTGGTTGCGCTCAAGATGATCCCGCGCGCGCAACTCCACGTCTTCGGCGGTTGCGGTCACTGGGCGCAGCTCGAGAAGTTCGACGAATTCAACCGGCTCGCAACCGACTTCCTGCTCGACGGAGGTAAATGATGGGTATTCGATCTCTGGCGTACATGCGCATCGGGGCCACCGACATGGCCGCGTGGCGCGAATACGGACTCAAGATCCTCGGAATGATCGAGGGCAAGGGCGTCGACGCGGAATCGCTGTATCTGCGTATGGACGACTTCCCGGCGCGTCTTGTCATCGTTCCGAACGACACGGACCGTCTGCTCGTCTCGGGCTGGGAAACCGCGAATGCGGCTGAGCTGCAGGATATCCGTGACAGGTTGTCGGCAGCCGGTGTTCCGTTCAAGGAAGGCACGGCGGAGCAGCTCAAGGACCGTCGCGTCGTCGAGATGATCGCGTTCGAGGACACCTCGGGCAACTCCCTCGAGGTGTTCCACGGAGCTGCTCTCGAACACCGCCGGATCGTGAGCCCGTACGGGCACAGGTTCGTGACGGGCGAGCAGGGCCTCGGCCACGTCGTGCTCACCACCGATGACGACGATGCTTCGCTGCGGTTCTACCGCGACGTACTCGGATTCAAGCTTCGCGACTCGATGCGTCTGCCTCCGCAGATGGTCGGCCGGCCCGCGGACGGCGACCCGGCGTGGCTGAGGTTCCTCGGCTGCAACCCGCGTCACCACAGCTTGGCGTTCCTGCCGTTGCCCAACCCGACGGGCATCGTGCATTTGATGCTCGAGGTGGAGAACTCCGACGACGTCGGACTGTGCCTCGACCGGGCACTGCGCAAGAAGGTCAAGATGTCGGCGACTCTCGGTCGCCACGTCAACGACGAGATGCTCTCGTTCTACATGAAGACTCCAGGCGGGTTCGACATCGAATTCGGTTGTGAGGGGCTAGAGGTCGAGGACGAAAACTGGATCGCGAGGGAAAGCACGGCCGTGAGCCTGTGGGGTCACGACTTCACGGTGGGAATGAAGCCGTGAGTTCGCCCGACGCGTCGGTGAGTGCGGAGCAGGCTATCGATCCACGCCAGTTCCGCACGGTTCTCGGGCAATTCTGCACGGGTATCACCATCATCACGACAGTCGACGACGGTGAGCCGGTCGGGTTCGCGTGTCAGTCTTTCGCTGCCCTGTCACTCGACCCACCTTTGGTGTTGTTCTGCCCCACCAAGGGTTCTCGGTCGTGGGCGGCAATCGAGCGGACCGGGAAGTTCGCCGTCAACGTGTTGGCGGAGGAACAGCAGGCGGTGTGTGCTCGTTTCGGGTCGCGTGAGCCGGACAAGTTCGCGGGCATCGATTGGACGCCATCACCGTTGGGGTCACCGATCATCGACAAGTCGCTCGCGCACATCGACTGCACGGTGGAAACCGTCCACGACGGCGGTGATCACTACGTCGTCTTCGGACGTGTGTCGTCGATGAGTGAGATCAAGACCGAACGCCCGCTGCTCTTCTATCGCGGGCAGTACACGGGCATCGAGCCGGACAAGACTGTTCCGGCTACCTGGCGTGACGATCTGGAAGCGTTCCTGACGACCACGACAGAAGATACCTGGCTGTAGTGGCAACCCCGTGCGTGGTTAAGGAGTCCAGGGGCTCCTTAACCACGCACAGGGCCGGAGGCCCTACAGAGAAAAACAGGTATGACAGAAGTCGTCACCGAACGGCGTCAGCAGGATGCTACGACGCACTATCTTGTTGGATCGTCCGGCTCGCTTGACCGCCTCGATCACCGACGGCTGTACCTCGACCACCTGGTACCGGTCGGCCTCGACGGGCTCGCGTGAGAACGCCACCAAACCGAGCCGATGCAGGTTGTTCAGGTACGCGCTGATGCGGTCCAGATGGCGACATCCCGCCAGTTCTCCGATCATCGACAGACCCTCGTCGATCATCTCCGAGCCGACGCCGAACGGCCGCGCCGTACGTACGTCCACGCTCGGTTGCGCACCTGAAGTGGCCAGTAACCGAAGAATTCGAGCTTCGTCCGGCGCGATTTCGTCGAGGATCCGGTCGTAGGCCGGGTGCAGATCGTCGCGATCGGTCACGTCCGCGGAACGGTCCAGCAACCTGTCGCCGCGTGCCCGCAGCGCCGCGAGAGTGGCCTCGACGCTCTGTTTGCGATTGGTTCGAGTTGCCATTGCTGCCCGTAGGTTCTCGGTCCGCGAGCCGTCTCCGTTGGAGTTCTCGGCCCGACGTTCGGATTGAACATTGGCCGATTCAGCGGCCTCTGCCGCGGCTTCGGCGGCAGCCTGAACGATCTGCCGCGTCGCCTCCTTCGCCGTTCCGAAAGCCCAACCCGTCAGCTTGATCGACGTGAGCGTCGTCGTGGCAGTCAGCCCGACAAGGCTGCGGATCAGACGCTTTTCGACGGATTCGACCGGCGCGATGTCCGCAGCCCAGTCGTACGATTCCGCTTCGACGATCAGGCGATGGTCGTGCTCACTCATACTCATACTCCGACTCATACTCCGAATATTGCGAGGTGCAGGAAACCGGCAAACGAGCCCAGCACGGCCCCGTGTACGAACAACAGCCACTCGTCCTGTTTGACGGCTGAGCGTAGTAGTTCACTGAAATCTTCCGGTGAAAGGATGCTCATGCGTTCGGTGACGAAGACACGAATCTTCTCCGACTGGCTCTCGGCGAACTCCGCGTCCTCGAAGACCCTTGGGTACAGATCGAGCACTTCGGTGGTGGCCAGCCCGGGCAGACGCTTGTAGCTCTGCGAACCGACGGTCATCTTGACCACCGACTTTGCCCAGCCGGCGGCGTCGTCGACGGATTCGCGCAGTACCTGATCGAGCATCCGCCTCGTTCGGTCCGAGCGCGGACCTTCGAGGAGTTCGGTGCCGATGTTCTCGAGCGTCACGACGTGATCGGCCAGGGTTTTTGCGTACCCGGCGATGATCTCGGTGCGGCGTTTCAGGAAAAGTCCCTGCCGCCACGGCACCCAACGGCTGGGGGTGATCGGCTCGAAGATCATCGTGATGCCGAGGTAGTTCACGATGTATCCGATGATCACACCACCGATGGGAAGCACCCACCACTGCGGAACCAGATGGAGGATTCCGACGAGCACGAAGCCCATCGGGAACCCGAAGTAGAAGCCGAAGTTCTGCATGAACCTGAGCTCTTTGTTGCCCATCGTGCGGAAGATGTCGTTGAGCAGTTTGGGATGCGAGGAGAGGTAGCGGATCACCATCAGCTTCGCGTCGATGAACTCGTCGATGTCCTCTTCGATGCGGTCGGTGATCATGCGCACGCTGGCCGGCAGATCGTCCTCCACCTTGCGGAAGACGGCTTCCTTCACCGACGTCGGAAGGTTGTGCCACAGCTGAGGATTCTCGGCCGTCATGATTCTGGTGACCACGCCGCGCACTTCACTGCGGGAGATGTTCACCAAGTGCTCGGCGATGCTGTCCGGGTCCAGGACGCGATAGAAATCGGCGATGCTGCCGACTTTCGCGAGGGATTTGTCGACGGCGATCGACGCCATCTTCTCCGCCCGCGAGGGGACGATGCCTTGCCAACCGAATCTGCCGTCGCTGGTGATCGCGGGGATCACCTGGACGCGTCGGGGGAGGAACGGGAAGAGCAGTTTGAGGCCGGGCACTTTGATCCCGTGGAAGTTGATCGGCGCAAACAGCATCAGGACGCCCGACCAATTGGTGATGTACCCGATGATTCCGGTGAACAAAGGAATGGTGATCAACTGTTCGAGCAAGTGGTCCGGCACCGTCGCACATCCTCCTCATATCCGAGAACCTCACGTTCGGACATGATTGCCGAAACTTCGCTCTTCGTGGGTGTTTCGTTGGCTACTGCTGCGCCTTCCCAGTTGCGTCAGCATAGAGGCCCGACAATTCGGGCTGTAGGTGGGTAGGAAGTTGATGTAACCTCACGTACATGGTCAGTATTGCGCACAACACGACGACGCCGGTTCTCTTCCGGCGCATCGTTTAGCAACTGCTGACCGAACCCTTTCAGCCCCGGGAGTTATCGCCCCGGGGCTTTCCTGTTTCGTCGCTCCGTGTGCGTCTCCCCTTGAACGATTTGGAGAGCTCTCATGAGCGTTGACCACCGCGAACTCGGGCGCGAACTGGAGTTTTTCGCTACCACCCCCATAGTCGGAGCCGGCCTTCCACTCTGGTTGCCGGACGGCGCCGTCATCAGGAACGAACTCGAAAAGTTCGCCGCCGAACAAGCAGCGCGCTCCGGTTGTCGGGGTGTCTATACCCCCGTTATGGCGAAGAAAGAGTTGTACGAGAGATCTGGTCATTGGTCCAAGTTCTCGGAAGACATGTTCCCCGAAATGAAGATAGGCGGAGAGTCATTTCTCCTTCGTCCGGCTAACTGTCCTCATCACGCTCAGGTATTCGCCGCTCGCGGTCGTAGTTATCGCGAGCTACCTTTCTGCGTTCGTGAACTCGGCTCGATGTTCCGTAGCGAACTCTCCGGAGTTCTCAGCGGATTGAGTCGAGTCCGACAGATCAATCTCGACGACGCACATGTCTTCTGTAGTCGTGAACAAGTGCAAGCGGAAGTGATCGTCGCGCTCGATGCGATCGAGCGCTGCTACTCGACTCTGGGGATTGCCGAACGGGGGTACCGACTCTCGATCAGAGGGGGAGAGGGGCAGTACCTCGGCACCGACGAGCAGTGGGCGGACGCCGAGGATCACCTTCGCGGGGCGCTGAGTGCACGCTCGATCGAGTACGTGCAAGCGAAGGGGGAGGCAGCGTTCTACGGTCCCAAGATCGACGTCCAGGTGCGAGACGCGCACGGCCGCGAGGAAACACTCTCGACCGTGCAACTCGACTTCAATCAACCGGAGCGGTTCGACCTCGAGTACACCGCTGAGGACGGATCCAAGGCTCGCCCCGTCATGATCCATCGGGGCTTGCTCGGGTCGATGGAACGCATGACTGCGCTTTTGATCGAAAGGTTCGAAGGGCGGATGCCGCCGTGGCTGGCACCCAACCAAGTCTCGATTCTGCCCGTCGGCGACCGGCACCAGGTTGAGGCCGAGCGTTTGCGGGCCGATCTCGAGGCTCGCGATGTTCGAGTGGCGATCGCGCCTGACGGATCGTTGGGACGTCGCATCCGCGAGGCACGCACTCACCGTGACCCGTACATCGCGGTGATCGGGGACAACGAGGTGCACGGCGGCACCGTCGACGTTCTGGTCCCCGCGCGTGGTGGGCGGCTGGTCGTCGATGCGAGTGTGTTTGTCGCTCAGGTGGTCTCGGGAATCGAGGAGCGTGCCCTGCTTCCGGCAGACTTCTAGCCGACGGGTAGTTCGTGGAGCGCGCGCACCAGTGGCGCGAGTTCGGGTGTTTTGCACGCCTCGTCGAGTGCGGCCTCGAGGGTGGCGTCGTGCGTCGGCCGTGCGCTTTCGAGAAGCTCGCGGCCGGCCGGCGTCAGTTCGGTGTAGATGCCTCGACGGTCGTCGGCGCACAGGATGCGCGTCAGTAGTCCTCGATCTTCGAGTCGATTGACCAAGCGCGTCGTGGCGCTACTGCTCAGTGCGGCAGCGCGAGCCAGCTGGGCCATACGCATGTGCCAGCCGTCCTGGCGGCTCAGTGCGTCGAGCACGGTGTATTCGACGACGGACAGTTTGTGCTCACGCTGGAGCGCGCGTTCCAGTTCGGTGTCGAGGGCGCCGTGCAGTGCTGCGAGCGTGCGCCACCCTTGCGAACGGATTTCGACGGCGTCGTCGGCGATCCCCATGTGATTCTCCTTGTCCGTTTCCTGCGACTCCAGGTTACCAGCTTGCGCATGTAGCGCGCGCGTGCAACTATTTATAGCGCGCCTGCAACTACTGCACACGCCCGCTAACGGCTTACGCGTAAATCTGTGAAAGGAACATCGAGATGCCATTGGGTCTCATTGCCCTCGCTATGGGCGGGTTCGGGATCGGCCTCACCGAATTTGTCATCATGGGCCTCCTGCCCGAGGTCTCGGCTGATTTCGAGGTCACCGAGTCCGTCGCGGGCTACCTGATCTCGGGCTACGCACTGTCGGTGGCGATCGGCGCGATCCTCCTGACCGCTGCCGTCACCCGCTTCGAGCGCAAGAAGGTCCTTCTCTCGCTCATGGTGCTGTTCATCATCGGCAACCTGATGTCCACGCTCGCGCCCTCCTACGAGGTCATGATGGGCGGACGCATCGTCGCGGCACTGTGCCACGGTGCGTTCTTCGGGATCGGTTCGGTGGTTGCCGCCGACATGGTCGCGCCCAACAAGCGTGCCGGCGCCATCGCGATGATGTTCGCGGGCCTGACCATCGCCAACGTTCTCGGCGTTCCGTTCGGCACTCTGCTGGGCCAGCAACTCGGATGGCGCTCGACGTTCTGGGCCATCACCGTCATCGGCGTCATCGCGCTCATCGGAATTGCAGCACTCGTCCCGACGACGCCCGCCAGCACGACCGGTGGCGGATTGCGCGGAGAGTTGGGGGCATTCCGCAACAAGCAGGTATGGCTCTCGATCGTCATCACCATCCTCGGCTACGGCGGAATGTTCGGAGCCTTCACCTACATCGCCTTCACCCTCACCGAGGTCACCGGCTTCGCGACGTCCAGCGTTCCGTGGCTGCTCATCCTCTTCGGCTCGGGCCTGTTCGTCGGTAACTTCCTCGGCGCCAGGGCGGCCGACCGCTCGCTGACGAAGTCGCTGGTCTGGATTCTCGCGATCCTGACCGTCGTTCTGATCGTGTTCGCCGCCACCGCCGAGAGCAAGGTCATGACCGTGATCTCACTGTTCTTCATGGGCGCCTTCGGTTTTGCGACGGTACCCGGGTTGCAGATGCGGATCATGAACTACGCGTCGGCCGCACCGACCATGGCGTCGGGTGCCAACATCGCCGCCTTCAACGTCGGCAACGCACTCGGGGCATGGCTGGGCGGAATCACCATCGCCGCGGGACTCGGCTTCACCTCCCCGATCTGGATGGGGGCGGCGGTCACCGTCGCAGGTCTGCTGGTCCTGATCGTCGCGGCGAAGATCGACCGCCCGGCAGCGTCAGAGCAGTCGACGTCGAGCACCTCGCTGCACCCGACCGCCGCCTGAACCTGACCACTGCGCTCTGATCCCATCGCGTGAACGTATCGCTCCCCTTGTCCAACAAGGGGAGCGATACGTTCACGCGGGTCAGGTGAGGCGGAATTCGGACGTCACCCCGGAGAAGGGCGAAATCGCGCCGCTACCCCGAGCCTTCGACGCACCGAAGTGTTGGACTCGATACGTACCCGCCGGAGTATCGGCCGGAACATCCCACGTGATGCGAACGACGGAACCGTTGCTCCCGACCCGGCGCCAGTGCAGTTTGGTGGACCAGTCGTTGTCGTCGGCGACCCGTGTCCAGGATCCGCCGGTATTGCGCTGGATCTCGTAGAAGGTCCCGTTTCGGTGAGTGTCGTTCTTGGGGTGGCCGGTGACGAACTCGACGGCAACCTGCGCACCCGGTGAGCCGTCGCCGGGCTGGACGGTCGCATCGCCGAATTGTGTTCCCGGCAAGGGCTCGTCGAAGTCGACGCCAGGTCCGAAGCTGGGTTGGAACCCGGACAGGTCGGCCGGCGCGGGGCCGCGAGGCGGTTCGGTGCCGTCGCGCATCGCGGCTGCGAGAGCGGCGTACCCCTGTTGATAGGCCGGCAGTGTGTAACGGCCGAACATCGTCGAGCCGCCCTCGTACTGCTGCGAATCGTATTCCTGTGGCGTGGTGCAGTAGCTCGAGTACGAGTTCGCGTAGCCCTGGAAGATGACGTTCTCGAGCGAAACTCCAAGCTCCTCGGCGACGGTTCGACGCACTCGTAATCCGGAGACGATGGTGAATTCCGCAGGGCCACCGACGATGTAGAACTGGCCGATCCGCAGGATCTGGATCTTCAGTACGTTCGGCACCCATCCGCCCGGTGGCAACAGGCCGACCGGAACGACTACGAGCTTGGGGGCCTGTGCATCCTGAAGCCATTGAGGCACAGGAGCATCCATGCCGCCCAAGGCGTCGATCATGGGGTTTCGGGTGCCCTCGGGGAAGATCGGAATTGCAGGCCCGTCCTCGACGCTTCCGGCGCTCATTGCCGCACCGATCGCTGCCGGTGCAGTGCGGTGCTCGCGCCCGTCCGGGGTGAATCTTCCGCTCACCACCTGATTTGCCATGTCCAGGTACATGATCCGACTGTCGACACCACCAGTGACGGTTTCGGAGGCCGAGCCGAAGGCAGTTCGAGCCGCCGCAACCTGGCGCAGCCCGATGATGCGTGCATTCTCGAATTCGTCCTCGGTCGGTCCGCGTCCGGGCTCGAGGAAGAGGTTGGGTGACATGTCGCCGCTGTTGGTCTGCGGAAAAGCGGCAATGAAGCTGGTGTCGCCGTCGAGGTAACGCACACCCCGGTCGTCGTGCTCCCAGAAGTACGCCGCGGCGCCCTTGTTGTCCCCGGAGATGAGATGGTTCTCGTTCGTGAGCGAGGCGCAGTGGGTAGCGAACCAGTTGATCGCCCCGATGTCCTTGCTGCCCCGACTGATCCGCATGACACGCATGTGGTGATCGTTGCCACCGGGGTAATAGGCCTTGTCCTCTTCGGGATTGAGGTCGAACGCCACTCGCGATCGGTTGACGCTGGCATCGGTGAGATCGGACCGCCCGAAACGGACGGAGCCCGGCGCCAGGTTCTCGTGGGCAGCGCTGATCGCCTCGACCATGCCGTTGACCTCGGCTTCGAACACCTGCAGTTCGAAGCCGAGAACTGCGAGGTTGTACGCGTAGTTGTGCGAGGCCCCACCACATGCCGCGTGTGAATGGATGGCCGTCAACATGACGTTGCGTTCGGTGTAGATGTCGCCGAATTTCCCAGCCAGCCGGCGTAGGACCTCGTCGTGAACGGACTGGAAGATCATGCAGTTGTCGACGCACACGTAGGCGACCCGTGACCCGCCGGACTCGAAGATGAAGGCGCGTGCGCGCATTCGCTGGTGCAGTCCTTCGGCGCGTTGGTCGAAGCTCGAGTAGCCCATCATGCCGACCTCGGCGACCGGTCCGGTCACATCGGAGATCCCGACGCCCACCTGCAACGACGACGACTTGTCGGTACGTGCGGGTGAAACGGTGCGTGCCGGCGAAGCTGCGACGGCCTGGTTCGTCGACAGAGCGGCGAGCGCAGGTGCGGCGGCAGCGCCTGCCAGTACGGTGCGTCGGGTGATCTGCACGAGTGTCCTTTCGGGCGGTCTGACGCGAGTTGGTCAACCGTCCAGGAGTGTAGCCCGAGTCACACGTGACCGAAAGGGGTGCCGTCGGCTGACACTCAGATCGTTGTCGCCTCCCCGAACGTCATCGCCAGGTTTTTGATGGTCGTGGTCATCAGGGCCCGGCGGGGGAGTCCCAGTTTCCGAAGCTCCGCCGCCATCGGGTGACTACCCAGCTGAACCTCTGCTCCACCAGGGCGCGATTTGACGCCGGTCGGCGCCATGTCCCACGACGTGCACCTGGTTGCGCCGTCGAGATGCGAGTACGCGGCCAACGACATGTTGGCTCCGCCGCCAGGCACGCTGACGCCGGACTTCACACTCAACTGTGTGATGAGTTTGCCGTCGCGCGAGACGGATCCGCGCTTGACCGAGCCGACGTGCTCGGTGTCGAACTCGGCGAGCACCTTCGGGAATCCCCAGATTTCCCGGCCGGCGGCCTTGGTGAACTCTCCGTCCACCGGCAACTCGTGAATGAGTGCCCCTGCAGTTCCGGCAGCGAGCGAACGTAGATCTCCCAGCACCGAGGTTTCGGGAGGCGCAGTGTGGCTGCGCACCATGTACGTCACCCCGAATTCGTTGTACGGCCCTAGATCCCCATCGATGTAGTCGACAAAAACCAGGCCGCACAGCGCCCGGCCGGGACGGTATTGGAGCACGGTCAAGCCGGTGTAGTCGATGATCGACTGCGCCGTTGCGCTGGGTACCGAGTACAACGCCATGAAGGCTGACGCGGTGCGAACTTCGACGGGCATCTCGACCTTCTTGCCCAGAATCGTGTAGCTCATGGCGCGACCACCCCGCGGAGTCCGTCGGATCCGTAGACGGGTTCGAGCATCGAGCGGAAATCCGGTCCGCGGCGCAGCATTTGGCCTCCGTCGACGTTGATGATCTGCCCGGTGATCCAGGTGGACTGCGGTCCGAGGAGGAAGGAAGCGAGTCCGGCGACGTCCTCGACCTCGCCGACGCGTTCGAGCGGCGTGTTGGCCAGGTAGTCGTCCAGGATGGGGCCACCGTCGGTGATGAGCGCGACCAGATCCGTTCGGGTCAGCCCCGGGCGGATCGCGTTGACACGAATGTTGCTGGCGCCCAGTTCGTCTGCTGCCAACTGCACCAGGTGGTCGACGCCGGACTTCGAGACACCGTACGCGCCGAACCAGCGATGTGTGTTGCTGCTGGCGATCGACGAGATCGCGACGATGGATCCACCGCCGCCTGCCACCAGCGCCCGAGCGCCGTGCTTGATCGTCAGCATGGTCCCCGTGACGTTGAGGTCGACGGTGCGGCGCCACGCGTCGACGTCGAGTTGCGTGACCGGTGCGATGGTTTCGTTCCCGCCGGCGCAGGCCACGACTCCGTCGAGCTTTCCGGTGACGGAGACCGCCGCGGCAACAGCGGCGACGACGTCTGCCTCGATCGTGACGTCGGTAGGGGAGACGCTGACCGATCCTTCCGGACTCGACTGCCGGATCGATTCGGCGGCAGCTTCGAGTTTCTCCTTGTTGCGTCCGCAGATCGTGACGTGAGCGCCAGACGCAACCAGCGAACGAGCGATGCCCAGACCGATGCCACTACCGCCGCCGGTCACCAGTATCGATGTGCCGGTGAAAGTGGGTATGCCCGGTGAGGCGGTGTCGTCGTCCATGCGTGTCTCCTGGTCGTTGCTCCGGCGGGCTCGCGTGCTGATTCTGGAGGTTTTCCGGTTCGGCTTCGGTGAAAACGCCCCACGCTATATAGGAACAGGTTCTACTTATTGTGGCAAGGGTTGTGCGAGAGGTGGAGTGATGGCTACCAGACCGACCTTCGATTTGATCGACGGACGCTTCTACAGCGGAGACCTCGGGAATGTGCGCGACGCATACGCCTGGATGCGTGATCACGAGCCCGTGTACCGAGACGACGCCAACGGAATCACCGCGGCCGCGAGCTACGACGCCGTCGTCGCAGCCGAGCGGGATCCCGAACTGTTCTCCAACGCCGGCGGCATCCGCCCCGAAACGGGTCCGTTGCCGCAGATGATCGACATGGACGACCCGCAGCACCTCACGCGTCGACGCTTGGTCAACGCGGGTTTCACACGTAAGAAGGTCGAAGCCAAGGCCGGCCGTATCCGGGAGATCTGCGATCAACTGATCGACGCCGTCTGTGAGAAAGGAGAAGCCGACTTCGTCGCAGACCTGGCCGCACCACTTCCCATGGCCGTCATCGGCGACATGTTGGGTGTCCGTCCCGAGGAACGCGCGTTGTTTCTGCGGTGGTCGGATGATCTGGTGAAGGCATTGGGAAGCAACGCTTCCCAGGAGCAACTGCAGGCCATGATGGCTGCGTATGTCGACTTCACCACGTACATGATGCGAACCATTGCCGAGCGGAGGAGCGAGCCGGCCGACGATTTGGTGAGCACATTGATTCACAGTGCGGTCGACGGCGAGGCCCTCTCCGATCAGGAAATCGTCAACGAGTCCCTACTGATACTCATCGGCGGTGACGAGACCACACGGCACGTCCTGAGCGGCGGCATGGAGCAGCTGCTGCGCCATCCGGACCAGCATCGAGCGCTGGCCGACGATCCCGATGCCATTCCCTTGGCAATGGAGGAGATGTTGCGGTGGTCCTCGCCGATCAAGAACATGGCTCGAACCCTGACCCGTGACACCGATTTCTTCGGTGCGCAGTTGAAGGCAGGTGAGAAGATGCTGCTGCTCTTCGAATCGGCGAATTTCGACGAGTCCGTGTTCCTGAACGCCGAACGGTTCGATATCGGCCGCACACCGAATCCACACGTGGCCTTCGGCTTCGGAACGCATTTCTGTCTGGGTAATCAGCTGGCCAGGCTCGAGGGACGGATCATGTTCGAGCAACTCTTCGCCAGGCTGCCGGGAATGGCACTTGCCACCGACGCGCCGTTGCAGCGGCGTGCCGCCAACTTCGTGTCCGGTCTCGAATCGATGCCGGTGCGGTTTACCGCTTCGGCGCCGTCAGCCGGGTAGTTGGCAGTTGGGAGGCGCAGCATCTTCGGAGAGGGGGCTGCCCGCCGGATTGACGTAGACGACCTCGAGTACCAATGGTGTTGTCTGCGAGTTGTTTCCGATGTGCACATGATCTGAACCGCTCGGTTCGATCAAAGTATTTCCGGCGCTGTAGATCCCGTCGACGGAGCAATCGGATCGGTAGTGGCTCAACGTGCCCTGCGCGATCAGTGCGTAGAGCGTCCCGTCGTGGAAGTGCCAACCGGTGGAACCGCCGGGGTCGATGGTGATCTGACGCAGGATGTAGTCCTTGCCGTCGAAAGTTACCTGCCCGAGAATTTCACCGTGTACTCCCGTGCTCGGTGTTGCCGACGCATTGATCGGCGTCAGAGACAGCCCGATCGCTGCGGACACTGCAAGCAGAACCTGATGGCGTTTACGCATGAGCGGCCCTCCCAGACGGATGTGCTCCTGAGTGTCCTCCGTCGATGCCCGGTTTATCCCAGTTTTCGTGGATCCAGCACTGCGAAGGCAGAGGTATGCCCTTGAGAGGCGGTTACGCTCGTGCCATGCGGCAAGTCGCGACGAGGCGCCGGAGCCAGCCGCCGCCTGCGCGCTTCATGTTCGAGGCGTTGATCGATCCGTACCGCCAGCCCGCCCGGCACTGGCTGGAACTTCTCGAGAGCGAGATCGCACCGGAGATCGTCAGGGCTGAAGAACCGGAGTTGGTGATCTGGTCGTCGATCTGACCGGACCGCCCCGACGCCGTCATCCGATTCGACATCGAGGCGGTCGGAAACGGCACGATGCTGCGTTGGACGCTCTTCCTCGAAGATCCGATACCGTCGGAGGCGGAGGTCGTGCGGATGCGAAAGCGGCTCAACACCTTGATAAATGCGAATCTCAGGTTCAACTTCGGCCAGTAAGTTGGATCACTGCCGCATTACTTGGTGTCGACTCGGCCGATCGGGTCGGCGTTGTCGCTGAACGCGGCCCGGGCCGCTGGCCAGCTGGTCTCATCGATGCGCAACGCGGTCCGAAGGTAGGCAGTACTCATCCGTTGGATGGCGGCGACCCGCTCTGGGTTCTCGTCAGTGGTCTCGGCGACTTCGTATCCGACGATTCCGCCGAGTGCGTGCTCGGCACCGTAGAAGGTCAGGAGGTCGGTGGCTCCGGGGCTGTGCGTGTAGGCGTCGGTGAACCAGTCAGGTCCGCGGCTGGACATCTTGGACTGGTCGTGGTCGCCCGCGACGACGAGTGTCGGCGTCGTCAGTTCCTGGAACGAGGGGCGCATGAACGGGAAGTTCGCCTGCGCGAACGGATGCAGGTTCTCGCCGCCGAGACCGGTTGCTGCGAACAGGATTCCCGCGGTGACGCGGCTGTCGGACATGTCCTGGCCGACCTGGCCGGCCTCGTCGAAGACCCTTGCTCCGAGGAGCGACTGAGCGGTTTGCCCGCCCCAGGAGTGACCAGTGGCGGCAACTCGACTGCGGTCGATGCGGCCGGCAAGCCCGGGTACGGCAATTTCGATGGTGTCGAGCTGATCAAGGATGCGTGTGAGATCCGCGATCCTCTCGGTCCAGATCGTCGGGAAAACCGGGTGGTCGAACCCGAAACCGTTCCGGCGCGAGTCCAGATGTGTCGGCTGGATCACCACGAATCCGTGGGATGCCCAGAATGCCGTGAGTGGCGAGTATCCATCGAGGTTCCAGCCGTTGCCGTGGGAGAACACCACAACGGGGAGGTTCGTGCCTGCTGCCGGAGCAGACACACGTACTTCCAGCGGGACAGGTCGATCGGGGGCGAACAACTCGACGGGGGCAACGGAGACGACCGGGGTGCCGGCGCCGATGATGCCGTTCAGAGTGTCGATCATTGATGAGGTCATGGCAAGTTCCTTGCTGAGGCTGCACCCTGCGATACTGTTTATCGGAGCGTCGTTCCGCAACATTACGGAGCGGTGTTCCGTAATGCAAACATATGTTGTGAGTCAGCGAGGAGTGCACATGGCTGATGCCCAGGACGAGCAGTCGCGCGTCGCCTCTCCCAAGCAAGTCGGTCGCCCACGTCGAAGCGAGCAGGCGCTGCTCGACGCGGCGGCAGCAGTGTTCGTAGAGTCCGGAGTCGACGCTCCGGTGCGGGAGATTGCGGCGAAGGCCGGCGTCGGCATGGGGACGATCTACCGCCACTTCCCGACGCGCCCCGAGTTGGTGGTCGCCGTATACCGACACCAAGTCGAGGCGTGTGCGGACGCGGGCCCACAGATGCTCGCGGAGAGTGCAACGCCGGAGGCGGCTTTGCGGGCATGGGTGGCTTTGTTCGTGGAGTTCCTGGTCACCAAGCACGGGCTCGCCGGCGCACTGCAAGGAGACAGCGCCGGGTCCGACGCTCTGCACGCCTACTTCGTCGACCGCCTCGTCCCGGTATGTGGCTCCCTCCTGGAGGCAGCGCTCGAGTCTGTTGGCACTGCTTCGCGGGTCGATGCGTACAACGTGCTCAAAGGCATCGGGAACCTTTGTATCGGTGCTGGGTCCGATGCCCGGTACAAGGCCGAGGTCCTTGTACAACTATTCATCTCGGGCGTACTCGCGCGAGAGGTTCGTTGACGCTCGGCTCAGTCAGATCAACTCCGGATTCTCGGCGTACACCTCTTCGAGGATCGACATGTCGAACAGTTGGTCCGCCGTAATCTCCAGCCCCGCTTTCGACAGTGCCGCGATGTTCTGTTCGATCAGTTGGGGTGTCATCGTGAACAACCCGTTTGCTTTGGTATCTGCCGACACCACAAGATCGTTCTGTGCGGTGGCTTCCTTGATCTGCTCTTCGAGTTCCAGGTTCTGGTCCTTGCCGTAGACCTCGACGGCAAGCCGTGCCGACTCTGCCGGATCAGCGACCGCATCCTTCCAACCCTGGATCTCGGCCTTCAGGAATGCCTTGAGCTTGTCCCTCTCGTTGTCGATGGTGGACTGGAGAACCGTGAACGATTCGGCGACCAACGGCAGGTTGTAGTCCGCGAAGAGGAAGTGGGCGTTGGGGAAACCTTTGGCGGCCAGTGTGATCGGCTCATTGGTCACGTAGGAGACCCAGCCGTCCACCTCGCCGTTCGCCAAGGGGCTCGGATCGAACTGCGCGGGCACGATCGTCATCTGGCTTTCGGTCAGGCCGTTGGCTGCCAGGAGAGCTCCGAAGACGAGCTGATTGGAATCCTGGACGCCGATCTTCTTGCCGATCATGTCCTGCGGTGAGTTGATCGGTGCCGCAGCGGAACTGACAATCGCAAACGGATTCTTCTGGAACGTCGCCCCGACGATCTTTGCCTCCAGTCCGTCGAGCACAGCGGGGGCTGTGAGCTGCGGTGCGGACATTCCGATCCACACCTTGCCGGTGTCCAAGCCGGCTTCGACGCCGGTGCCGGCTGCGCCGCCTGCCACCAGGTCGACATTCCCGAACCCGGCATCCTTGTAGTAGCCCTTGTCGAGAGCGAAGTACTCGCCGGCGAACTCGATGTTCTTGATCCAGGACAGCTGCACTGCAACTGTTCCGAATTCGGAACCGTCGTCCGTGGTTCCGCCACTCGAACTGCTGGAGTCACTGCTACACGCGAGCAATGACGCACTACCGGCGACTGCAATGCCGGTCAGCGCGGAGTAGCGGAAGAAGGCCCTGCGGTCCAGCTGGCGGACGGGCTTGAATGGCGTCATGAATCGGAACACTAGGGCCAGTCGGTTTCGTTCAGTTTGCTTGGGAGAGAGAGTTTGTTGAGGTCGTGTTAACAGATGTCACGACTTGCCCGCCGAAGGACCGAAACGAGACAGAGCGATGCTTTCGAAGATCCCGACGACGGCGTAGAGGACGATCGACACCACGGTGATCACCACGATAGATGCCCACAATTCGTTGTACTGGTAGCGCGGAATGGCTTTGATCATGCTCGAACCCAAACCTTGACCGCTACCGAGCCATTCGCCGATCAGTGCTCCGATCAAAGCGCCGGGCACTGACACCCTAGCGGCGGCGAACACCGCCGGAAGTGCGGACGGTACGGACACCATTCGCAATGCGGTCCAACGACTCCCGCCGTACGCAGCGATGAGGTCTTGTGCCTGAGTTGGAGCGGCGCGCAGACCGACCATGATCATGACCAGGGCCGGGAAGAACACCACTATCGCAACCATGACCGTCACACCCACGATTCCGCGGCCGAATATCAGGACGATGATCGGGGTCATCGCAACGAGAGGAACAGATCGTAGAAGCATTGCAACGGGCATGAAAGTCTGTTCGACAGTGCGGGAAACGACGAAGATCGATGCCACCACGAGCGCGGCAGTCATTCCGACGGCAAAGCCGACACCGGCGTCGCGCAGAGTGATGAACAGGTTGTCGATGATGCCCGAACGAGCGTCGGCGGACTTAGGACCGGAGAACAGGTACTCCCAGACGTCGGCCGGCGTCTTTCCCACACGCGGGCCGACCTGGGGGAAGGTGTTGAGGAAGACCACCCAGATGACAAGCAGCAGTGCCGAGGCGATGGCAATCGGAGCGAGGAATCTCAATGTTCCTCGTACTGCAGTCATTTCTGTGCTCCCGGAGCGCTCGTCCACGGGGTGACGAGCCTGGCGATCGCTGCGACGACGGCGTATCCCAGGCCGGCGAGCAAGGCGGCGGCGATGGCCATTCCCCACGTTCGCGGGACGTTGTACGACGTCTGAGCGGCCGTGAGTGCGACGCCGATCCCGCTGTCCACCCCGCCGAGATACTCTCCGAGGATGGCACCGAGTACAGCCGAGGGTGCAGCAATCTTGAGGGCGGCAAAGGTACTCGGAAGTGCGCTCACCAGTTGAACTTTGGTGAACTTCTGCCAACGCCCACCGCCGTAGGCGGCAACGAGATCGAGACTCGTCTTGTCGGCCGATCTCAGGCCAGCGAGTGTGCCGACCATCGTGGTGAAGAAGCAGTACATCGCGGCGAGAAAGATCGTGGGGGTCCGGCCGCCGAAGACGACCAGGATGATTGGGCCAAGCGCCAACAGCGGTGTGCAGTAGCTCAGGATCGCCAATTGTGTGGCCAATCCCTCGATGGGCGGAATGAGGACGACAAGCACGGCAAGCGTGATCGCCAGCAGATTTCCCCAGAGAAAGCCCTGCAGCGCACCGGAAGCCGTGACGGTGAAATTGGGTCCGTACAGCGACCAACCGTCGTCGAACATCGTCGAAACAACCACCCACGGCGTCGGAATCGTACCTCCCGCAACACCGGCCGCCGCCAGAATCCACCAGAGAGCGATCAGTCCGCAGATGCCGACTGCACCGCCGAACCACGTTGGACGCTTCAATCGGATCCGGCGCGGTACAGATGGCTGCGCCGCCGCGGTCGCGACGTTCTCGATATCGGTAATTGTCATGCGACGCCTGCTTTTCCGAAGAGCAGTCCGGAGAGGTAGTCGTGGATCTCGTGGAACTCGGGTGTACGCATCATCTCGGGAGTACGCGGGCGCGGCAGGTCGATCGGCACGACTTCGAGGACGCGTCCGGGCCTCGGCGTCATGACGGCAACGACGTCGGAGAGGAACACGGCTTCGGCGATTCCGTGAGTCACCATCAACGTGGTCGCCGGTTTCTCGGTCCAGATCCTGAGCAATTCGATGTTGAGCCGTTGGCGGGTCATGTCGTCCAGTGCGCCGAAGGGTTCGTCGAGTAGCAGGACACTCGGCTTGACCACGAGCGATCGTGCGATCGACACACGCTGACGCATACCGCCGGACAATTGAGCGGGCTTGGCCTTCTCGAATCCTTCGAGGCCGACGAGAGCGATCAGGTCGGCGATCTGGTCGGGGTCGGGATCGATGCCGGCAACCTGAAGCGGCAGTTTGATGTTGGAGGTCACCGTCCGCCACGGCAGCAAAGCCGAATCCTGGAAGGCGATTCCGAGTTCGCGGCGCTTGCGTAACTCGGCGGGCGACTGTCCGTTGACAAGTGCTGTTCCCGACGTCGGAGTGTCGAGGCCCGCAAGGATGCGGAGAACGGTGGACTTCCCGCATCCGGACGGCCCGAGCAGAGACAGAAAGGAGCCTTCGCTGGTTTGAAGGGACACGTCGGTCAGCGCGGTCACCGACCGACGACCCATCTCGAAGGTCTTGCCGAGGCCGGAGATGTCGAGACCGGTTCCAGCGGGGCGAGGTGTGGTGACGGGACTGGTCATTCCCGCACAGTACGAACGTCCGGTTGCGGTCATGTTGCCTGCGCGTCACCGCTGCGTGAGGCTGGTTCGGCGTCTCCTGTCACAGCGCCGTGGTGAGATGGACGTCTGGACGGAGTGAGGGGAGCGAAGATTGCTGAAGTTGTACCGGGCCGAGCGTTCGGACACCTTGGTCTCGGCGTTGGCCACGCTCCTCCGTACACCGCTGTCGGATCCATTCGCCCGGGAAACTGTTGCGGTGCCGGCCAAGGGCGTCGAGCGTTGGCTCAATCAGCGGCTGTCCTCCCAGCTAGGCACGTCCGGACCGTCAGCAGTGGACGGAATTTCTGCGAACATCGCGTTTCCTTCACCCGCGCGCCTGGTCGCGGAGTCCGTGGCCGCGGTCAGTGGAATCACGGCTGACGACGACCCATGGTCGCCGACGCGATTGGTGTGGACGGTTCTCGACGTGATCGACGAGTCCCTCGGCGAGCCCTGGTGCGGAGTCCTGGCGAAACATCTCGAAGGCCATCGTGAAGGTCGACGGTTTGCCTCCGCCACACATGTCACCGAACTCTTCCGCAGTTATGCCGCGCAACGCCCTCAGATGCTGATCGACTGGGCCGCCGGGCGGTTGACCGACGGACACGGATTGGCGCTGTCGGAGGATTTCGAATGGCAGGCACGTCTGTGGTGCATCG
Organism: Rhodococcus sp. DN22; assembly: GCF_036669995.1. Classification (NCBI taxonomy): domain Bacteria; kingdom Bacillati; phylum Actinomycetota; class Actinomycetes; order Mycobacteriales; family Nocardiaceae; genus Rhodococcus; species Rhodococcus sp. DN22. The sequence goes on from NZ_CP133326.1 coordinate 896,755, forward strand.
TCGCGGACAAGATCGACGTTCCGGGGCCCGCAGAGCGACTGGGGCAAGTGAGCCGCGCGCTGGTCGAGGACCCGGCCTTGGTCGACCTACCGGAACGCCTGTCGGTCTTCGGGCCGACTCGGCTGCCGGTCGATCAGCGAATGATCTTGAGCGCACTCAGTGCGAATCGGGACGTCCACATCTGGCTCCCGCATCCCAGCCCCGCGCTGTGGACCAAGATGAGCTCGCGCATACCGCCTCGAAGTGAGAGCACGATCCGACGTTCGGAAGACGGGTCAGCGCTGATATCCGCCAATCCGTTGCTGTCGAGTCTTGCTCGCGACGTTCGTGAACTTCAGATCAGCCTCGGTGCCGCCGAGTTCGAGTCGGTGCATCTTCCCGAACCAGCCGGCCCGAAATCCCTCCTGGCGACGGTCAAGGCCGATGTCATCGCAGATCGTGCTCCCAGCGTTGCAGCGGAACCGGATGGGACAGTTCAGGTCCACGCTTGCCACGGGCCGGCACGGCAGGTCGAGGTGCTCCGCGAATGCCTGCTCCGATTGTTCGAGGACGACCCGACATTGCAGCCGCGCGACGTACTCGTGATGTGCCCGGACGTCGAAACGTACGCACCTTTGGTTCGTGCTGCATTCGGGCAAGGCGTCCATGGCCACCCGGGGCATCTCCTTCGAGTAAGGCTGGCAGACCGCGGATTACGTCAGACCAATCCTGTCCTGGCCGTTCTCGGCTCTCTCCTCGAATTGGCCGACGGCCGGGCTACAGCCAGTGAGGTTCTCGACCTGGCAGCGACCGAGCCTGTCCGCACACGTTTTTCGTGGGGCGACGACGAGTTGGAAAGACTGCGGGAATGGACGACGGAAGCGGGTGCTCGCTGGGGAATCGGTAGTCGGCAGCGTGCCACGTTCGGTCTCGATGCATTTCCGCAGAACACCTTCAACACCGCCATGGACCGAATCTTGTTGGGGGTCAGCGCGGACGAATCGGAAAATGCCTGGCTGGATCTCGCGCTACCACTCGATGACGTGGACGGCACAGACATCGACCTGACTGGACGTTTCGCAGAGTTCGTCGATCGCCTGGCAGTCTCGCTTCGCGATCTTGCCGGCCCACATTCGCCGGCCGAATGGCTTCGTGTGCTGATGCGGGCCCTGGATCTGCTGACCGACACTGCGCCCGCCGATTCCTGGCAGAGCGCGGGGGCCCACCGCGAACTTGTAGCTGCTGTCGAATTCGGCGGAGAGACGGTGTTACGTCTGGCCGATGTTCGCGCGATGCTCTCGCGCAGCCTCGCGGGCAGACCTACGCGTGCCAACTTCCGAACCGGCGAACTGACGGTGTGCACGATGGTTCCGATGCGTTCGGTACCGCATCGCGTGGTCGTTCTGATCGGACTCGACGACGAGGTGTTCCCTCGAACCGGTGGAGTCGACGGCGACGACATCTTGTCCCGTGATCCCGTTGTGGGGGAGCGCGATCTGCGCAGTGAAGACCGGCAACTGCTTCTCGATGCCGTGATGTCTGCGGGCGAGCATCTGATTCTGTTGTATACCGGTGCCGATCCGGTCACCGGTGTCGTCAGACCACCGGCGATCCCCCTCAGTGGCCTTCTCGATGTACTCAGTGCGACGGTGGGCCCGGAAGCGATTAACGGGGTGCTGACTCGACACCCGTTGCAATCGTTCGACAATCGAAACTTCTCGCCGGATCAGCCGTTCAGCTTCGACACGGCAGCGCTGGCCGGTGCCAGGGCTGCTGCCGGAACACCGATCGAATTGCCGACAGTCTTGTCGGCCAAGCTACTCGAGGTGCATCCGAAGGAAGTGAACCTTGCCGACCTGGTGAACTTCCTCGTACACCCCGCCCGTGGTTTTCTGCGCCAACGCCTCGGCGTCCGGGTACCGGAACTCGACGACGACATCGCGGATTCGCTGGCGACCGAGCTCGATCCACTGTCCACCTGGGCTCTGGGTGACCGGATGCTTCTCTCGCGCTTGGCTGGACGCAGCTCTGCGGATTTCCGTGCAGCCGAGTGGCGCCGCGGTACTTTGCCGCCCTACAACCTGGGCGCCTCGGTTCTGGGCAACGTCGAGTGGGTGGTAGACCAACTTGCCGGTCTTGCATTGCCACACCTCGAGGGCGACTCCGAGGCTGTCGACGTCGACATCGACCTCGGTGACGGGCATCGTCTCACCGGAACGGTAACCGGTGTGCACGGCAATTCAGTGGTGCGGGCGTCGTATTCCTCACTGGCGCCTAAACATCGGATGACGGCCTGGATCAACCTGCTCGCCTTGAAAGCACACGGCCGACCCGGTGCGCTCGATGCAGTCTCCATCGGACGGGGTCGGGGAAAGATAGCAGCGGCACGATCGGTGCTCGATGCGCCAGGCAATGCGGTCGAGATCCTGCAGCAACTGGTGGACCTACGCGAGCGGGGGCTGCAGCGTCCGTTGCCGATGTGGGCCGCTACTTCAGCCGAATACGCGCGTCGACGCTTTGGTGGCGAGTCGGTCGACGATGCGACAAACGGTGCGGACACCCAGTGGACCGGGCAGTACGGCGAGATGATCGAGCCGAGCAACGCTTACGTTTTCGGAGAAGCTCGAACACTGGCGGAGTTGGCTGCGGATCCGCCGTCGGACGACGAATTCGTCTGGGCCGAGGAACCGACTCGATTCGGAGTTCTCGCCCGACGACTGTGGGATCCGTTGCTGACCAACGAAAGAGCGGAGTAACCCGTGGACTTCGACCTTTTGGGGCCACTACCGACCGGCACCACGGTGTTGGAAGCGAGCGCCGGAACTGGCAAGACCTACGCGATCGTCGGACTCGCAACCCGTTGTGTTGCCGAAGGTCTCGCTGACATTTCGCAAGTTCTGCTGGTGACATTCAGCCGGGCCGCCACTCAGGAACTTCGTGAGCGTGCCAGGGAGAGGTTCGCCGGAGTGTCCGCCGCTCTGGTCGACCCGGAGGCGGCGAGGCGGTCGGATGATGATCTGGTGGCGTACCTCGCGACAGCTGACGACGAGGAGATCGGCGTGCGGCGTCGTCGACTCCTGCGCGCTCTCGCGGAGTTCGACGCCGGCACCATCACGACCACCCACAGTTTCTGTCAGAGGATGCTCGACGGACTCGGCATCGCCGGGGAACGCGAACCGGACACAACTTTTGTGGAGTCGGTCGACGACCTGATCAGTGAGGTCGTCTCGGATTTGTACCTCAGCCGCTACAGCCGGACGGACTCGTCTCCACCGTTTTCCACGAAGGACGCGCTGGCGATTGCCCGAAGCGCAGTCGGCGATGGTCAGGCAATTCTCGAACCCGACGGCGAGGAGGAGACCGCTCCCGGTCAGCGAGTCCTGTTCGCGGCGGCTGCTCGTCTCGAGGTCGAACGACGTAAGCGGACCAAAGGAATTCGCGACTTCAACGATCTGCTGACGCTGTTGCACGGTGTATTGACGGATCCGGAATACGGCCCCGTCGCGTGCCGTCGGGTGCGCGAAAAGTTCAAGGTCGTGCTGATCGACGAGTTCCAGGACACCGATCCGTTGCAGTGGGACATTCTGCGGTTGGCCTTCCACGGTCACACCACCCTGGTCCTGGTCGGTGATCCCAAACAAGCCATCTATGCGTTCCGCGGGGCAGAAGTCCTGAGTTATCTCGATGCGGTCAATCAGGCGGATGCGCACCAGGAGTTGACCACCAATTGGCGCAGCGATCCAGGGTTGTTGGCGGCACTCGAACACCTATACGGCGGCGCCGCACTGGGTAACGAGGGCATCGTCGCGCATCCAGTAGAGGCTTCGCACAAGAAGTCTCGGTTGTCCGGCCCGGTGCCGATGCGTGTACGCCATCTGCCGCGTACCGGAGCCGGACCGCTCAATCGTTCGGGATTTCCGGCCGTAGGCAGACTTCGCAGTCGCGTCGCGGACGACGTCGCAGCAGACGTGGTCGGACTGCTGGGCAGCGATGCCCGCTTGGCAGTCGACGGTGATCCGCGCCCGGTCGAGCCGGGAGACGTCGCGGTATTGGTGCGCACCCACAAGCAGGTGGCGATGATTCGCGATGCCCTCGATGCCGTAGGTGTACCGTCCGTATTGACCGGCGGTTCCAGTGTTTTCGCGACACCCAGCGCAACACAGTGGCTGTGGCTGCTGCAGGCGATCGAGCAGCCGCACCGGTCTGATCGCGTCCGGTTGACCGCCCTCTCTCCGATTTTCGGGCGCACCGCCGAAGAATTGGACCTCGACGGCGACAACGTCGTCGCGGAACTCGCGGGTCAACTGCGCTCATACTCCGGGTTGTTCGCGCGCGTCGGGTTCGCGGCCGTGTTCGAAAGGATCTCCGCCGAAACGAATCTGGAGAAGCGTGTACTCGCGGCCCCGTCCGGCGAACGAGATTTCACCGATCTGCGGCACGTCGCACAACTTCTCGGCCGCGTCGCCACCGAGGAAGCGTTCGGGTTGAGCGCATTGGTTCGCTGGCTCTCCGATCGGATCAAGGACCCGACGTCCGGGAGTGCCACCGACAGAAGCCGTCGCCTCGACAGCGATGCTGCCGCTGTACAAATCGCAACCGTGCACGCCACCAAAGGGCTCGAATTCCCGATCGTCTACGTCCCGTTCAGTTGGGAGAGCGTAGGCGGCTTCAACTCTCCGACGCAGTTGTTGCACGATCCGGATGGGCGCCGCATCCTCGACGTCGGTGGGCAGGAAGGCCCGGGGCACAACGCCAGAAAGACTGTTGCGGAGGCTGAAGAAGCGGGCGAAGAACTGCGGCTGCTGTACGTGGCGCTGACCCGGGCGCAGTGCCAACTAGTGCTCTGGTGGGCGCCAAGCTACGGGACCTCACGCTCGCCACTGCACCGGTTGATGCTCGGACGTACACCCGGCATCGCCGAACCTGCTCGGGTAGTGAAGGTGCTCGACGACGGTACAACCGCAGCACGACTCGCGACGTGGCCGGCAGCAGCTTCCGATGTGATCTCGGTGGAACCTGTTGGTCCACATCCACCGTCGCCCGTCCAGTGGTCCGGTGCAGCCGCGAACGTGACCGAACTGGCCGCGGCGCGTTTCGATCGAGACCTGGACACTCTCTGGCGTCGTACGTCGTACTCGGCACTGACCGCCGGAGCTCACCACGCGGTCACGAGCACCGACAGTGAGGTAGAGGATCCCGAAAAGGACGACGAGCCAGAGGATTCCGTAGACGTCGGGACCGTCACCCCCTCGCCGCTGGAGGCGTTGCCTTCACCGATGAACGGTCTTCCCGCGGGCGCCGCATTCGGCACGCTGGTGCATGAAGTGCTCGAGGTGGTGGACACTGCTGCTTCAGACCTGAGAGCGGAACTCGGTATACGCTGCGCGGAGGCGGTCTCGGTTCGGGCGGCCGAGGTCGACTCCGGAGCACTCGCGGATGCGTTGTTGCTGGTGATGCAGACTCCACTGGGATTCGGAACCTTGGCCACGATCGCGCCGAAGGATCGTCTTCCCGAACTCGATTTCGAACTCCCACTGGCCGGTGGCGACGATCCGGTGTCGATGAGTGTCACACTTCGCGGAGTGTCGGAACTGTTGAGGCGCCACCTTCCCCCGGACGACATTCTGGCGTCGTACGCCGACCATCTTGACCGTGTCGAGACATCACCGATGCGTGGGTTCCTGACGGGCAGTATCGACGCCGTCTTGCGGATCCCGGGCCCGTCGTTCGTGATCGTCGACTACAAGACAAATCGGCTGGGCCGCGGCGATCTGACGGCTGCCAACTACACGCGCGAACTCATGGCGACGGAGATGATGCGCTCGCACTATCCATTGCAGGCACTGCTGTATTCGGTTGCGCTGCATCGGTATCTGCGGTGGCGACTGCCCGACTACGATCCGCATCGCCATCTCGGAGGCGCGCAGTATCAATTCGTGCGGGGGATGCTCGGCCCGGACAGTCCGCCGGAATGTGGTGTATTCGAATGGAAACCGCCTGCTCAGCTGACGGTTGAACTATCGGATCTGCTGGCCGGTCTTGATGCGTCCCACACAGTAGGGGAGAAGATTCGATGACCGAGGCGCAATTGGCGCAGCGCGCCCAAGGGATCGTGCGAATCTTCAATGAAGCCGGGGTTCTGGTTGCCGCCGACGTTCATGTCGCGACGAGAGTGTGCAGCCTGGGCGGTGAAACTTCCGAAGAAGTGATGCTGGCCGCGGCGTTGGCAGTTCGGGCCGTGCGATCAGGTTCGGTGTGCCTCGATCTACGACGGATGCGCGATGTGAGCGTCGACAATGCGACGGAAGACGAACTCACGTCGTTGCCGTGGCCCGAACCGTCGGAGATCGTTGCCGCCCTTCGGCTGAGCCCTCTGGTGATCGGCGGCAACGCCGGACCGCTCAGGCCACTCCGGTTGGTCGACACGGACGACGGTGAGCTTCTCTACCTCGATCGGTACTTTCTGCAGGAGCAGACGATTCGGCGAGTGCTCGACGAGCGTGCGTCCACGTGGCCACCCGCCGACCTGAAAGCGGTCCGAACGCGCCTGGATTCGCTGTTCGTAGACGAGAACGGGCCGACCACCAGCCCTGATCGTCAACGGATAGCCGCTGCTCTCGCCACGACACAGTGGACGACGGTCATCGCCGGTGGGCCCGGAACCGGCAAAACCCATACGGTCGCACGTATTCTCGCTCTCCTGTCGGAGGAGCTGGGTTTGAATGCTCGCATCGGGTTGGCCGCACCGACGGGCAAGGCCGCAGCACGTCTGCAAGAGTCCGTACGTGAGCAGACCGCGAGCCTTGGCCTTCCCGAGGAACTCGCGGCCATGACCTTGCACCGGCTACTCGGTTGGCAGCGGGGGAGTTCGAGTCGTTTCAAATACAATGCGACCAACAGACTTCCCTACGATGTGGTCGTCGTCGACGAGACGTCGATGGTCTCCCTCACCTTGATGGCGCGCCTGCTCGAGGCCGTTCGCCCCGATGCCCGGCTACTGCTCGTCGGCGATCCCGATCAGTTGACCTCCGTCGACGCCGGCGCTGTTCTTGCTGACCTTGTCGCCCGCCCGGTAGAAGTCAGTAGAAATCCGGCGCTGACACAGTTGGTGGGTGACGATCTCACGGCCACCGGTTCCGAAGAGGCGCTGAGTGCGGATGAGCAGGATCGTCTGCGGGGCGGGATCATTCAACTCTCACGCGGGCGCCGCTTCGACGGAACCATCGCGTCGTTGGCCAGGGCAGTTCGAGCGGGAGATTCCGCTGAGGTTCTGCGCATCCTGCGTAGTGGCGATCCCGCAGTCTCCTTCCATTCTCCCGAGGACGTTGACGCATTGCGCGCCGATATCGTTGCGAGTTCAGAGGTGGTGACGAGGTCGGCCGAGGAGGGTGATGCGATCGGCGCCCTGAAAGGCCTGGAATCGCACCGCCTTCTGTGCGCGCACCGTGACGGACCGTACGGTGTCGGGCGGTGGGCGCAGCAGGCGATGGAGTGGGTCGGCACGGCATCAGGGCAATTCCTGGATCCGACGAGGTGGTATCCGGGCCAACCCCTGTTGGTGACGGCCAACGACTACGAGGCCAAGATCTACAACGGGGATGCCGGGGTGATCGTGCAGCGTGAGGATGGCGTTCCTATTGCCGCATTCCAGCGGGGGAGTGATGCGTTTCTGATTCACCCGAGCCAACTCTCGTCGGTGCAGACCGTTTACGCGATGACGATTCACCGGAGCCAGGGCAGCCAGTACGACACGGTATCGGTGATGCTGCCGGCCGAAGCGTCGTCACTACTGACCCGGGAGTTGCTGTACACGGCGATCACTCGCGCCAGAAACCATGTGAGGGTAATCGGCACGGAGGATTCCGTGAGGGCGGGAGTTCAGCGACAGGTGCTCAGGGCAAGTGGGCTGCGTCGGGAGATCCGTCCGTACGACGGGCCGTAAAAGTCGGATGTTGCGGATTCTCTTGGTCATTCGTTGTATACGACGAACACCTTGCGCACGGTCTCGGTGACCGTCCACGTACCCTTCCATCCGATTGGGAAGATTGCACTCGTACCGGCAACGAGATGTACGGGATCGCCGTCGTCCTCCTCGACGGTCATGGCGCCGGAGACGATGGTGATGATCTCGCCGCGGGTGAGGAACTCCCACCGCGACTTTCCCGGTTCGCTCTCCCAGACTCCGGATTGAATGCGGCCGTCGTCACTGGTGAACTCGACATCTGCACGAGTGATGATGTCTCCGCCGAGTGGCTCTGCACTGGGTTGGCCGAGCAGTGCTTGCTGGAAGATCCCACTTGCGCTGTTCAACTCTGCGGCACGGAAGGTAATGGTCACAATTCAATCCTGACTTTCGAAACTCATGTGAATCATCGGACTTGTCGATGATGTCGTGTGTCTGCTGGGTCGGGATAGGTTCACTTGTCGCATCTTTCGGCACTTCGCTCGTACAGATGTCGAAAGTGCGATCGGCCACCATTCAACCGGGGTTCAGAGACCCGGCTCGCGCCGAAACGTGACCGAGCCAATGGCAAACGGCCCCGCGTCGGTGATTTCGAACGAGGGTGATCGGTTGTGAGGCCTTACGTGGTGGACGCTGTCAACGAGGTGATGAAGCGCTCGGCTGCCGCGTCGACCTCGGCGTCGGGGGTGAGCAACCTCTGCAGCAACAGTCCTCGCAGACATGCGGTTGCGATGATGCTCTGCTGCTTTGCATCCACCACTGTGAATCCTTCGCGAAGTGCTGCCGCTTCGAGGAGGTGAGCCAAGTCGTCGAGGTCGGCGGCGAAATCTTGAAATGCTTTGTGCTCGTAAACCGCAAGTCCGGCCAGGTGAAAAAAGGTGCGGCTTCGATCTTCATGCTCGGCGTTCGAGTAGAAACTCCAGATCGCCCTGCACAGGGCCGCGAACCCGAGATCCTTGCCCATCGCGGCTATGACGAGGTTGTCACGGCGGCGCGCTTCCGACAGTACGGCGCTGAGCAGACCTGGTCGTGATCCGAAGTGATAGGTCAGAAGCGTGTGGTGCACTCCGAGTCGCTCCGCTACTTGGCGCATCGACAGCTTCGGACTTGGGCCGGTTTCACCGAACTCGTCGAACAGTGCTTGTAACAGTCGCTCTCGACCCTCCCCAACCGGCGATCTCACGCTACCTCCATTGACGGGTTCACCACTGTTGAGTACGGTACCGCATATCGAATTCACCAGTGTTTAGGAGAGTGGTTTCTAATGCTCGGGAGGTCCCTTTGACTGACGTATGGTTTGCCGGCGGCATGGTCGCGGATGGATCGGGTACCGACCCGGTCGAAGTCGACGTGTGCGTGAGTGGCGGCATTGTCACAGCGATCGGACAGGCGCCGTCGGGTTCGACGACAGTTGACTTGGACGGCATGCTTCTGACTCCGGGGCTGATCGATGCTCATGTCCACCTGGGTATTTCGAGTCCGATCCGAAGGCAATTCGGGTTTGAGCTCTCGGCAGCGGAACTGGCTGCGGGCATCTTCGCCACCGCGGGCGATGCCCTCGACGCGGGCTTCACCACGGTGCGAGACGTCGGTGGCATCGACGGCGGAGTCGTCGACGTTATTGCGAGCGGCAAGGTGCGTGGTCCGCGTGTCCTCTCGTGTGGTCCTGTGCAGTGCCAGACCGGTGGACACGGCTACTACGGGGCCGCATGGGAGCCGACCGAGCTGTGGAACATGCACCACATTCCAGGGCTCTGCGCCTTGTCCTTGATGTCGGGTAATGCCGACGAGCTACGACGCAACGTGCGCGAATCGTTCCGCCGAGGGGCCACATTTCTGAAACTGTGCGTCACCGGCGGTGTCGTCGGAGGCCATGACCGCCTCACCGACACACAGTTCACCGTCGAGGAAATCTCCGTGGCAGTGGAAGAAGCAGCGTCGCGCGGCACCTACGTCACGGTCCACGCGCACAACAATGCGGGCATTCGCAACGCAGTGCGGGCGGGAGTGCGGTGCGTGGAACACGGCACCGACATCGACGCGGAGACTGCCCAGTTGATGCGCGAGCATGACGTGGCTCTGGTCCCTACCTTCGCCGTGGTCGAGCAGTTGACGGACACCGAAAGCATGGACCTGGACCCGGCAATACGAGAACGTGCAGCCGGAGTGCGTCAACGCATGGCCAGAGCGCTCGCGGCCTCTCGCGCAGCAGGCCTGAGGATCGGCCTGGGCTCGGACCTCATCGGGCCGCACCAAAAGCGCCGAGGTGAGGAGTTGCGCTTGCGCGCGGAGTTGGAGTCGCCGATGCATGCACTCGTTTCGGCCACCAGCGTCAATGCCGACATTCTCGGTATCGGGAAAACCGTCGGGACTATCCGCGTCGGTATGCAGGCGGACATGGTTGCCTGGCAGCAAGACCCACTCCGAGACGCAAAGGTGTTCGCCGATCCGGACATGGCTGCTCTCGTCGTGAAGTCCGGAAATATCGTCAAGGGAGACGTTCGATGAGCGCAATGCTGCACGGATGTTTTGCAGACACGGAGTACTTCGAAATCACGGCGAAGTCGGGACACAGCTACGGCGTCTGGGTGACCACACCCCCCGGCTACGCGGACTCCACGGATCCCTTACCGCTGATCTACGTGATGGACGGCAACTGGGCTGTAGGTCTTACCGCCCCGCTCATCGTCACGCAGGCAGACCCGTACCTGACGGTCGCCCCGTACATCCAGGTCAGTGTCGGATATGCCGGTGAGGAAGCCGCCAACTGGGCACGGCTCCGCAACCGCGATCTCGTGCCGCCTGGGGAACCGGTAGGCGAAGAAATGATGGCTACTCTTGCCGCTGCTCGCGACTCTGGTGCAATGACCCAGGAGTACGTGGACGCCTACCTCGAGGAGCTGGCAGACACCCACGGGGACGTCTTCCTCGACTTCCTGACCAACGAACTCCACCCTCGCCTGTACTCGTCGGAGCTACGTGTCAGCGAGTCCGGGCACGGACTCTTCGGGTACTCGTACGGAGGCCTTTTCACCCTCTACGCATGGCTGCGCGACGCGCCCCCATTCGCGACCTTCGGTGCGGGTAGTCCCGGAGTTGTGAACGCCGACAGCCAGATCCACACACTGGTCGAGGCACTGCCCGAGCGTGGCGTGGGCTCAGTTGTGCCGCAGCTGCACGTCACGCTGAACGAAGCCGAACTGACTGGACCCATTCCGATCTATCGCGGACTGTCACGCAATGTTCTCGCCGTCGTGGAGCAGTTGCATGGGAAGGGACGGTCGCAGGATGTTTCGACCGCGTTGTTGCACGAGACGCACGTCACCGGGCTGCAGGCATCGTTCCTGAGCTACTTGAAGACCTGCCATGCACGTTAGCTCTCCGTCCCGGAGACGATGTGCCGCTGACACGTTCTAGGGCGATTTTCCGTAGACGCCGTTGAAGGAGAAGTCGGCTGTGGGTGTCCACCACGTGGTGGACACCCACAGCCGTGTCTATTCAGTTGTCGCGGCTATCGATTCTCCAAGCCGGACAAGACTTCTAACCCATGACCGTCCCGGTCGACTCGGCATTGGGTGCCCGAAGGCGGGAGAATGCGCCGAGGTCGATTTCGAGCCCGGTGTGCATCCCGACATAGGTCAGGGGATCAGCGTCGTGATCGTGTCCAGCTTCCACTTCGTCGATGATCCTGGACATGAGGCGCCCAGCGATGGGCGCATTTTTGAATTGGTTCCCGCTGGTGCCCATGGCGACGTAGAAACCTTGTCTGTCTGTCTTGTCGTAGATCGGGGTCCAGTCAGACGCTGCGTCGTACACGCCGGCAATACCTTTCGGTTGTGAAGGGACCTCCAGGGTGGGGAAACGCCTGGCGGCGCGGAAAACCTGCGCTTCGAATCGGGCAACAGTGCGATTCGGGTTTGCGGTATCAGGATCGTCGATCCACTCGAGCGGATCGCAATCCGGTTCGGTTCCGCCGACGAGGAAACCGTTTCCAGGTTCGGCTCGCATGTAGGTTCCGAGATCCAAATCGGCGATCATCGGGCCGAGGATCTCGTTTTCGTTGTACCCAGTGGGTGCGGTGACGTGATGGACTTCCTGACGCAAGGGCCGAACCGAAACCTTGAAGTCGGACCCGACATTCGACAGCTTGTTGAACGCTCCTGACCAGGGGCCGGCGGCGTTGACGACAATCTTGGATTTCACACTTTCCCCGTCGTCGAGCCCTAGCTGCCAGGTGCCGTCAGGCAACTGCTCGACTGCCACCACACGCGTGTTGTATGCGAATACCGCACCGTGCGAACGTGCTGCCGCAGCAAGATTCGCGGCTGCCAGTTGCGGGTCGTCGACGAACCCCGCCTGCGGTGTGTACAGCGCGCCGAGCGTGGTTTCCGCATCTGCGAAGAAGGACTCCGAGTCGACTGGCTTCGGTGGATAGTATTTACCTGCGTCGATACCGGGAATCTTTTCGACGAGTGTCGTTGCGTCCCAAAGTTGGTAGTCGATTCCGATCTTCTCGAACAGTCCAATCGTGCGCGCGTGGGGTGCGACGTCGACATCGAGCAGTGCCATCCCGCATTGCCGAAACTTCGCAAGCGCGCCGTCGACTGTCGCGTTGAGATGCTCGTTCCAGTTTTGCCAGCAATGCAGCGACTCCCAAGCCGCAGCCATACCGTCGAATGTGGAGTAGTTGAACCGGATAACCGCACTGGATGCACTGGTCGAGCCGTAGCCCGGACCACCAGACTTGTCGATGACCAGGACTTCGTAGCCTCGAGCGGCCAGTTCGTAGGCGATGGAGCTGCCGATCACTCCAGCTCCGACCACAACTGCATCGGTCTTGTCGGTAGGCACTTTCGGCCTCTCTTTCTACTGATGGCTTTGCCGGATCGAAAGCACAGCTGTTCGATCCGGCAAGCTTGGGTTCTGGTAATTCCGACGCCGTCGACTTCCTCTGGAGAGCTTCATCCCGACTTCTCGGATTCGGCTCTGCCTTAATGAATTTGGCACCTGAAAGTCCAGAGGTGTTCGTCGTCCTCAACTCTCTCGTGGCGGCCATCGGAACGCTATCGACAGCTGCGCAAAAAATCACAGCCGTGGCGCGTCCGTTGTCAGAAATGTTTCGTCGGGCTGCCCTGCGTGGCAGACCAGTTTTTCGTTTCCGGAATCCCTCGCCACAGAATGGGAAGTGCGATCAAAGCGATGGCGGTCGCGTAGAAGGCAGGCGACAGATCGCTTCCAGTGGCGTTGACCAGTGCTGCGCACACCAGCGGCGCAGTTCCTGCAAAGAGCGCATATGCGATGTTGTAGGGGATTGCCGTGCCGGTGAATCGAGCATGCGTCGGCATCATTTCGAGGATTACGAGCAAAGCGGACGCGAGTAGGGAAAGCGCGATGACCAGAGCAGCCAGTGCAATGGCAATCGCGAAAATGTTTCCGGTGCCGATGAGCATGTAGCTGGGCACCGAGACGAAAACTGACATCACCATGCCGATTCTGACGAGTGGCCTCCGGCCGATTCGGTCGACTGTGGCGCCGAAGAAGATGAACAGCGGTACTGCGAGAACCAAAGCGCCGGTTGTCATCAGCAGTGCAACCGTGCTCGGAACATCGGCTGAGAGAACCAGAAATGTCGGCATGTAGCCGAGCAGCATATGAGTAACGACACCGAGCGAGGCGAAGTACACGAAGGACGTGAGCAGAGTCCGCCAGTGATTGCGGAACAGATCTGCGAGTGGGCGGGTTGGAAGGGAATCGTTTTCTTGCATTTCCTTGAACGCCGGAGTCTCCTCGACGGCAAGCCTCATGAACAGGCCCACCATGGCGACAACGCCTCCGATAATGAACGGCCAACGCCATCCTCCGTCGGCGAAGTGCTCAGCGCCGACCGAGCTGAATGACAAGACTGTGACCGTGGCCAAGATGCTGCCGACAAATGACGAAGAGCTGATTATCCCTGCGTACAAGCCTCGGCGGTGGGACGGCGCATGCTCGACGACGAAGGTGGCAGCTCCGGTGTATTCGCCCCCGGCCGAGAATCCTTGAACCAAACGGCACAGCAGCAGCAACAGCGGTGCGGCAACACCGATCGAAGCGTACGTCGGTAGGAGACCGATTGCCGCCGTCGAGCAGCCCATGAGCGTAATTGCCAGGGACAGTGACCTCCGTCGGCCGAGGCGGTCACCAAGCCGTCCGAAGAATATGCCGCCGGCAGGTCTGGCCAAGAAGGCGACTCCGTAAAGAGCGAAGGTGGCAAGCAGTGCGCCACTGCCGAACTCCGGAGGGAAGAACACTGTCGCGAGAACTGCGGCAGTGAAACCGTAGATCGTGAAATCGAACCATTCGACGATGTTGCCTGTCGCGCCGGCAATCAGGGCCCTACGGCGCGCCGATCGACGTCCGGGTGACGTCTCGGTTTGATGCTCTACAGAAGCATTTGCTGTGCCGGTCATGATGATTCCTCTCGGGATCTGCTGAATAGCAACGGTTTTGCGACGTCACGGTGGCCGATGTCGTTCGGAGGCATGCGAAATTGAAAGAGGCCGACCGGACCCACGTTGATCTGGCGAACGGAGGTTGCGATCGATTCCGGATCAGGGACAACGCTTTCTCACGCGAGAGCGTGTCGGCTGGCTTCGACCCACAATGCAAATCTCACGGCTGCAACGAATCTCGTCGCTGTCGTGCAACCTGTCGTTGCTGGGTATGCCTGGTCGCGGGCCGAGCGAACACGTTCCGGGTCTCATGTGCTTCGGCATGTAGCGAGCTTATGGCGCGAAAGTTAGTTGCATCACTGTCATTCGTTAAAACTGTCGCGGACGAATTTAGTCATATGTTGCAAAACGGCGAGCGTGGCTCGTACAGTTCGACCATGGCCGGAGAACTACAGCATTTGGTGGATACTACCGGGCGACGACTGGACCGTTCCGTTGCGATCGACGATGCACAGATCCGTCTACTCGCGTACAACTCGCATGACAGTGCCGTCGATTCAGTCAGAATGAATTCCGTTCTACAGCGGAATGTTTCACGCGAGATTGTGGACTTCATCTACGCGAGTGGAGGCCGTGAAGCCCTCGATCTCTTCACTGTTCCCGTCAACGAAGAACTAGGGCTGACCCTTGGCCGGGTCGGGATGCCGATCCGGTACCGCAATGCGCTGCTGGGCTTCGTCTGGCTGTTGACTTCAGAGGGCGAAGTTGACGAGGATCAAGCCGAGGTCTTGAGGCGCACGGCTGATGCGGCGGCGATGATCCTTCATCGCGAACAGTTGCTGGACGAGTTGTCCCGAAGTCGGGAGCGGGAACTTACTCGAGACGTACTGTCTGGCGAGCGGTCGCTGCGCGAGGACGCGGCAAGCAGATTGGCTGATGAGGGCTTGATGGCTGCGGGTCCAGCAGTCGCGGTCACTATGTTGCTTCGTCCCGTGCACCGGTCGACATTGACCGAAAGAGATCGTCTGAGTGTTGCCGTCGGCGTCGATCAGCTTCGGCGGAGGCTCCCGCGGAACAGTGCAATCCAACTCGACCGCCCCGACCACAGTCTGCTGATCGTATCGGTGGCCGAACGCTCGACTCAAACCCATCTGGACTCGTTGATCGTGGCAGCCCGGGAGCGAGTCTTGTCTGAAAGTGGGCGCCAGAACATCGAATGTTGGGTTGGTATCGGTGAACTGCGAACCTCGGTTGCAGACGTGCGCGAATCCTACGAAGAGTCCAGACGCTCCGCAGATGTAGCCCAGGTCGTCAAGGTGCTCGGAAATGTTGTGCATTATCGGGATCTCGGCGTCTACGGACTTCTGGCCGAACTGTCGGAGGATCGACTCGAGAACAGTATTCACTCAGGTTTGCAGTCCTTGCTCAGCCATGAGGACTCAAAAAGTGAGGCTCTTCTCGCGACGCTGGAGAGCTTTTTGGACAATGCCGGTGACGTAAAGCGAACGTCCGAGGCGCTCTGTGTGCATCGAGGGAGCTTGTACTATCGTTTGCGGCGAATTCAGGAGATAACACGCGCGGACTTGGCAAACGGCGACGACCGGTTGGCATTGCATTTGAGTCTGAAAGTCGCGCGGTTGTTAGATCTCCGATGATCCCAACCGAGAAGAGGGGACTGCGGAAGAATCCAGCGGCTCAACGTAGTTCGGGGCTTTCGATCGTCAAGCGGGATGGTTCTGGGGTGGGAAAGGAAGCGCGTCGTACATCGGCCGGGGTGGGTTGGCTTGACCTGCTGAGACGTTCATACGTTTGATCGGGCACCTTCTATCCTCCTGTCGGCAGATGCGGCGGAGTGCAACTTTTTCGGGCATTGAAAGTGCAGAATCGTCCAGATGGGTGTCGAGCTGCGTGAAGAACGCGCGTTTTTGCAAACCGAAATGACGACGAATTTGGTCTGAGTTCGGTCCCCCGGTACGCAGATGTTTGCGCGCAAACTGGACTATTTGTTGCCGACTGCACACAGGGGATTTCGCGTCCATCCCGTTGGCTCCCTTTACGGTTGGATTGGATCAGATACCTGAGCCGGTGCGATTTTTACGCACCCCTTCACTGCAGGTCTGGTCTGATCTTTCCGAAATTGGAGTCGCGGAGATATATGCAGTTGTTCGAGATCGTTCCCCCGAAATTGAACAAACGCGCCCGACTGGATTGTGGCCATTGATGCTGCACGTCTAACCATTTGCTTGCTGCTGAACTGGCTGGTCAGTACGACACAGTATCGGTGATGTTGCCGGCCTAACGCCAAACGGTGAGATGGTTCTGCCAGGAGAACGACACGTTTTTGCCGGCATTCGAGACGACGACTCCGCGCGGATCAACCTCTGGGGGAAGGGGAACCGACCACATCATCTTTCCGTCGCGAGCCCGGATCGAATGCATTCCGGTGTAGTCGCTGAAGACGAAGTGGTCGCCATCGGTTACCCCGCTGCGAACCCAGTACGCGTCTTGCCAGGGCGTTTGCCACAACTGTCGGCCACTCTCGATGTCGAGACCCGAGATTGTGCGGGTCTCCGGCGACGTGACCAGGATTGTTTTTCCTACCACTGCGGCGATGGCGCTTCCCGTCCCGGCCATCGCGGTGTTGACGATTTGTGAACTGCGCCAAAGTTCGTCACCGGAATCCGGGTCGTAGGCGCCGTCGCCGAGAAACATCGGCAGGCCCGTCGAGGACTTACTTGGGTAGGACGACGATGAGTACGAGGGAATCGGTATCGCACGAATCGTGGATCCATTTGAAGCCAAGAGGTTTTGGGTTCCTACATAGCCTGATCTGCCTCCGACACTGGTGAGGAACAATCCATTCCCGGCCGGGACAAGCGAATCGCCCTCGAATCTGAATCGTTCGGCGCCGGAATCCAGATCGTAGATTCGATAGCGGTACTGTGGGTCCCCGCCATCGCCCTGTTCCATCGCAAAGACAGTGTCGGTGTGAGGGGCCGTGTAGACGGCCCCGAACTTCTCACTTGGTTCGAAGGTGCGAACGAAGTTGGCCGTTAAGTTGGTTGTGTTGCCGCTGGCGAGAATTCGTGTTCGAATCGTTCCGTCCATCCTTTCGCCGGACGTGTACACGGTGTCTCCGGTGATGACGGCGCCATTGAGATCGAAGTCGGTTCCGAGGTCGGACATAAGAGTTCCGGTCGCGGTATCTACAAAGATCATCCGTCGATCGCCCCAGCACGCGATGATCGTGGATTCGTTCTGCTGACTGCACTGGCCGATGACTCCGCCGATTCGCGTTTTCCACAGCGGACTTCCGTCGTCGGGATTCACACCGACCAGTGTGACGGCACCGACTCCCTGACTCGACGAAGACTCGTCGGTCTTGGGAAGGGGATAAGCAGTCGCGGCCACCAGCACGTCACCGACTTGGTACGTGTTGCCGTAGCCGTAGTAGCGATCGAGGCCGGAAGGCATCGACAGCAGTACGTCGCCGGAGTTGTCCGTGAGCGTTCGAACATCGAGTTCCCAAGCTTGTTGCGGAGGATCGGAGAGGTCCACGTCGACAACGCCCTGCTCGACGATCGGACCGCCTATCTTCTGCTTCGGCGAGGCCGCCTCACTGGAGTCGGAGAGTGCCGATACGACGATGAACGCGATCGCCACGATCAACGCCAGTCCGAGGGCGACCAGTTTCCAGTGTTCCTTCAACCGAAGCTGCATCGAAAGACCGTAACCGATCGAGCAAACTGATCGGTTCGTTTCGCGGACGGCCGGCTCGATGTCGACCTCGAAATCGATCCCACGGCCTACCGCGTCAGGGCCGGGTAGCGTTTGTCTCCGACCAAGAGACTGAGAACCGTCGCTGCGTAGTGAAAAACTTGGGGGGAAATTGCGGATCGTCCCTCGTTATCGCCGCCCGCTCAGGCACTCCAGGGACGCTATGGGCCGCACCGACCAAGTATCACCGTGACATCTTCGAGCCCACCCGGTGATCGCGGCACACCGGACCCGGACCTGCACAGCCCGCGCGTGGCGGAGGTCTTCGCTCAACTCTTCGACGCCCATGCCGCCGATCTTCGTCGCTACGTGTGTGCCCGAGCCGGCGAACATCATGCCGACGACCTCGTCGCCGAGGCTTTTGCCGTCGCGATCGATCGTCGATCCACCTACGACCCTAGCCGGGCTCCCGTTCGCGCTTGGTTGTTCGGCATCACCCACACCCTGCTCAGGGCACACTTTCGCTCCCAGGATCGCGCCGAACGCGCACTCGCGCGGGTACATGGCGAACGTGCCGTGTCCGAGACTGCGCCGGAAGACCTTGTCACGGCTCGGGTGGACGCGTCCCGCCGCCTCGAGGTGATCGCGTCGGCACTCGCCGAGCTGACGGAGGACGAACGCGACGTGCTGCTCCTCTCGTCCTGGGCCCATCTCGAGCCGGCTGAGATCGCGGAGATCCTGTCCGTGCCGGCCAGCACCGTCCGGTCCAGGCTGCACCGCACACGCACTCGCCTGCGGACTTTGCTGCTCGACTCCGAAAACCTCCAACAAGCCTCGGGAGAGAACTGATGCCGAATCGTCGGACCGATCCCCTGGACGACACGTTGCTCGAACTCCGCGATGCGCTCGACAAGCCGGACGTCGACGCCTTGGCAGCGATCCGGAATCGGGTCCTCGCCGACGCGGAAGCGGCCGAAAGTTCTCCGCCGGTACCCAGTCGCAGGTTCGCTCTGCGGCGCGTGCCCGCTTCGGTCTACGCCGGTGCCGCGGTGCTCATGGCCGTCTGCTTGGCTGCGATGCTGGTGCAGTTCACACCTTCAGAGCAGACAGGCACTACGGGTGGTGTGTCGCTGCCGGTGCCTTCCGTCGAACTCGCCTCCGCCGAACACGTCCTACAGCAAGCCGCGCGCTCTCTCGAATCGATCGAGATGATCTCCGTTCAACAGGGACCGTTTCGACTCGTCGAGGAGCACGCGTGGGTCCAACAGGGGATGGAGTACGGATCTCCCTACGAAGCAGGGCCCGACGCTCCACGCAACGGCTACACCTACCTGCTCGAAACCCGTTCG
The DNA here is from genome assembly GCF_036669995.1 of Rhodococcus sp. DN22. Taxonomy (NCBI): domain Bacteria; kingdom Bacillati; phylum Actinomycetota; class Actinomycetes; order Mycobacteriales; family Nocardiaceae; genus Rhodococcus; species Rhodococcus sp. DN22. The sequence goes on from NZ_CP133326.1 coordinate 916,194, forward strand.
CAGCTATGGATTCCGGCAGACGAAACACAAGAATGGCTCGAGCGGCGGTCAACTGGCCAGTCGCGGTGGCTCGGCGGCACGACGCCGGAGAGTGAATCAGCTCTGTACATCGACGAAACCCGAAACGGGGAATGGCGTGCCCGCTGCGGCAGATTCTTCGACGACAATCGCGACAACATCAACTGCGTTCCGGACGACTGGGACGATCCCAACTTCTATCGGTCGCTGCCCGCTGACCCCGAGGGGTTGCTTCGATGGCTTCGCGACTACACGGCGCCGCGCGGTTCGACGCCGGAAGCGATGTTCCACATCGCGATTGAAATACTGAGAGCCGGCATGATGCCGCCTGACGTCAAAGCGCAGTGGTATCGCGCGATCGCCGGAATCGATGGTGTGGAGACCGTGGAACAGACCACGCTCGACGGTCGATCCGGAATCGCACTCGGGCTCAGCGGTGTTCACGAGCGTCGCGACTTGATCATCGATCCGGGAACCGGTGAGTTCATCGGTGAACGACGGGTCGCGGGCGCAACTCCGGAAGATCCTTGGATAGCCCCCGGCACCGTGTTGGGGACAAGTTCGATCACTGTCCGGCCGGTCGACGAATTGGGATCCGAATAGGGAACGTGCTCGGTGTGACGAAGTGTGGTGGCCTCGTACACACGAGACCACCACACCGACGGCGTCAGACGTAAGGCGAGTACGCCGGGAGATCCAACTGACCGTTGCCCGACAGCCCGATCACAATCACCTCGGGTTCGGTGACGGCGCGCGCGTGAGCGATGGCGCCGGCAACCGCGTGGGTTGATTCCGGAGCCGGGATGATCCCTTCGGCGCGGGCGAAAATCAGACCGGCCTGGAGCGCGTCGTCCTGATCGACGGCAATCGCATCCATGAGTCCGAGGTTGACCGCATGCGAGACCATCGGCGACATGCCGTGGTAGCGAAGGCCACCGGCATGGATCGCCGGGGGAACGAAGTCCTTACCCAGAGTGTGCATCTTGAGCAGCGGGGTGAGGCCGGCGACGTCACCGAAGTCGTAGCGGTACTCGCCCTGAGTGAGGGACGGGCATGCCGAAGGCTCGCAGGCGACCAGACGAGTCTTGGTGCCTTCGCGAAGGTTTCGTCCCAGGAACGGGAAGGTGAGTCCGGCGAGGTTGGAACCGCCACCGGCGCAACCGAACACGGTGTCGGGGACGGCGTCGCCGGCTTCTTCGAGCTGGACCATTGCTTCCTGACCGATCACGGTCTGGTGAAGCATGACGTGATTCAGCACGCTACCGAGTGAGTAGTGCGTGTTCGGATCCTGCGCAGCGACCTCGACGGCCTCACTGATCGCCATACCAAGCGAGCCGGTGGTGTCGGGATGCGACTTCAACAGTGCGCGTCCGGCTTCCGTCAGGTCGGAAGGCGACGGGTGACAGATTCCGCCGTACGCCTCCATCTGGATGCGTCGGTACGGCTTCGAATCGAAGGAGGAGCGAACCTGCCACACCTCGACGTCGAGTCCGAGCAGTGCGCCCGCGAACGACAGCGACGCACCCCACTGGCCTGCGCCGGTTTCGGTGGTGAGCTTGGTGGTTCCTTCGATCGCGTTGTAGTACGCCTGCGCGACAGCAGTATTCGGCTTGTGCGAACCGACCGGGCTCACGCCTTCGTACTTGTAGTAGATGCGAGCAGGTGTGCCCAGAGCGCGCTCGAGTCGGTGCGCACGGAACAGGGGAGAGGGCCTCCACATGCCGTATATCTCGCGAACCGTCTCCGGGATCTCGATGTAGCGCTCGGTTGCGACTTCCTGCGCAATGAGGTTCATCGGGAACAGCGGCGCCAAGTCCTCGGGGCCGAGCGGCTCACGAGTGCCCGGATGCAGGTGCGGGGGAACGGGCTCGGGGAGGTCAGCCGCCAGGTTGTACCAGTGCGTCGGCACTTTCGACGGGATGGAGACGCCCAAAGGCTCGAGCGAACGGTTGAGTGGGGTGGTGGTCAACTAACTCTCCTTCGTGGATTCGGTACCTGATCTTGGCGGTCGTAGCGACGACGCGTACGGCATTTGCCGGATCGGGGATCCTGGAGAGGAGCCTGCTGGACCACCCGATGTCGGTCCGGGCAGCACGCAGTTGCGGCTGACCGTCAGCGGTCGGGCCACCAGAGGTGCGCAGTGAGCAGGGTCACGAGCCGATCGTACATCGGTACTCGCACCCTGCTCACGTCGGGCGCGGCTACATTTTCGCCATCCTCCGTCGGCTCAGCGACATTTTCGCCATCCTCCGTCGGCTCAGCGGAAAATCATGCACGTCGTAGTTCCGTGCGCCACCAACTTGCCGTTCTTGTCCAAGACCTTGCCCTCTGCCGTCGCGGTACGCCCGCCCACGTGAATGACGCTGCCGTGGGCTGTCAGTTCGTCACCGTCGAGAGGCACCGTGCGGATGTAGTTGAGCTTGAGTTCGAGGGTCGTGTAGCCGACGCCGGCCGGAAGCATCGTGTGTACCGCGCAGCCCATGACCGAGTCGAGCAGCGTTGCGCAGATTCCGCCGTGGACAGTGCCGAGCGGGTTGCTGAAATCGGCACGCGGGGTCAGGGCGAAGCTCACCGATCCCTCGTTGACCTCGCGCATCTCCATGCCGAGGAGGCGTCCGATGCTGGGGCGGTCGTTGACCTGCGTTCCCATCCAGCGGAGAAGTTCGAGGCCTGTCATCTGCGCCGGATCGACGGTTGCGGTTGTCTCGTCACTCATTGTTTCATCCCATCACTATGTAGGTCGTCATACATAACGTAGCGTATGAGTCGACAGGTGTACCGACGGCCGAAGGATCTGTGACATGGCAGAGCTGAGCTCACGTGATCGCATGATTCGTAGTGCGGTCGAACTGATCAGCCGCAACGGTGTCGATGCGACATCCTTCAGCGACGTCATCAAGCACAGCGGCGCGCCCCGTGGGTCGATTTACCATCACTTCCCCGGCGGCAAGACCGAGCTGATGGTCGAAGCCGTGCGCGCGGCTGGTGCGATCATCACCAGACGAATCAGCTCGGCTGCGGCCACCGGTTCCACTGCCGACGTGATCGAAGCGGTCGGAGACATCTGGCGACTCAATCTCACGCGCTCGGACTTCGCGATCGGCTGCCCGGTGATTGCCGGCGGGTTGGCACGCGCCAGTGAGCCAGAAGTCGCGGAAGTATCGGCTGAGGTCATGCTGGGATGGCAGAAGTTGATCGAATCGCAACTCGAAACTGCGGGTTATCCTGCAGTGCAAGCAAAGTCGATGGCAAACCTGACGATCACGTCGGTCGAAGGTGCAGTGGCGGTGTGCCAGACGACTCGAAGTATCGAGCCGCTCGAACAGGTCATCGCTTCACTGCAGGGGCTCTCTCGTTCTGAGGCTTGGTCCCGCTGAGCCTTCGGGGGTTGACTTCGGCCATCAAGTATCCGTAACTTCATGTAACGGCTAATTAGGCAGGAGTAGGCGATGACACATTGGTTCGACCTCGAACCGGTCGGTGTCGATTTCTTCGACACGGCACCGCATATCTTCACGTACTCGATCGACCTCGCCGCCGAACCTGATGCCGTCTGGGCCGGTCTGACCGCCGACGAGCCTTTGTCGTGGTGCCGACTGCTCACAAAAGTGCACTACACCTCGCCGCGCCCCTACGGCGTCGGCACGCGCCGAATCGCGGAGGTGGGCGGTGGCGCGATGCAGATGCGCGAAAAGTTCATCACCTGGGACGACGAAACGCGTCGGCACTCGTTTTACGTCGAACAGTCCAATGTTCCGCTGTTCCAATCCTTCGCGGAGGACTACCGCGTCGACGAGCTCGCAGTGGGTTCGAGATTGCAGTGGGATTTTGCATTCTCGCCGCGTCCGAAGCTGTCGCTCGCGGTGCGCGGCGGGCTACCGGTCAACTCACTGATCTTCTCGAGCTTCGTGCGCGATACCAAGCGGCACTTCGGTTCTGCGCCACGCCATTGACTTTCTTCCCTTCATGCGAGAGGCATCCATGACCACGCTCGGAGAATCGTTGACTTTGCCCTGTGGGCAGATACTGCGGAATCGCACGATGAAAGCTGCGCTCAGCGAGGCTCTGGGTGACCGGACTCATGGACCGTCCACTCGCTTGGAAACGCTGTACGGTCGTTGGGGCAGTGGCGGGTTCGGATTGCTCGTCACCGGCAATGTCATGGTCGATCGATCGCAGATCGCCGAACCGGGCAACGTCGTCGTCGACGACGATCGTGATGCCGAAGCGCTGACTGCCTGGGCCAAGACTGCCAAGAACGGCGGCGCCGAGATCTGGATGCAGCTGAACCACCCAGGGCGGCAATCCAACCCGATCGCCAGCAGAGGTCGACCGGTCGCACCGAGCGCGATTGCGCTGAAGATTCCGGGAATGGCGACGCCGCGAGAACTCTCGACTGCTGAGATCGAAGGGATCGTCGACAAGTTCGCGGAAACCGCTCGCGTCGCCGAGTCCTCCGGATTCGGAGGCGTGCAGATACATGCCGCGCACGGTTATCTTGTTGCGCAGTTCCTTTCGCCGTTGTCCAATCAGCGGACGGACGAGTGGGGTGGAGATCCCGAGCGTCGACGACGCTTTCTGATCGAAATCGTTCGGCGCATACGCTCTACCGTTGCTCCGGGATTCGCGGTGTCGGTCAAACTCAACTCGGCTGATTTCCAGCGCGGCGGATTCTCGGAAGACGAGTCGCGAGAAGTAGTACGCGCGTTGACCGAAGAGTCGGTCGACCTCATCGAGATCAGCGGTGGCAGTTATGAATCGCCGGCCATGATGGGCAAAGCACAGAAGCAGAGCACTCGCGATCGAGAGGCTTATTTCCTCGAGTATGCCGAGACGGTTCGAGCGATTGCCGGCGACATTCCGTTGGCGGTCACCGGCGGCTTCCGCTCGCGATCGGCGATGGTCGAGGCGCTCGCTTCCGGCGCGTGCGACGTGATCGGTCTCGGCCGGCCGACGATCACGATTCCCGACGCGGCAACCGTTCTCCTGGAATCGAATCGGGAACGATTGATCGTCCCGACTGTGGAGTTCGGAGCGCGGAAGTTGTTGGGGAAGGTTGCCGACATCTCGATGCTCGACGGTGCACTCGACCTGCAGTGGCACACCGATCAGTTGCATCGAATGGGTGACGGCAGCGAGCCGGATCCGGCTCGGCCGTGGTGGAAAACCCTCGGGACCATGGTGAGGCGAAACGGAATCGATGCGCTTCGCCCCACCAAACGAGCGGCTTGATCAGTTCGGTGCACCGATGTTGAGTTCATCGGGATGCGCGCCGACGCGGGTACCGTCGTCGAGAGTGTCGATTTCGCTCAGATCGAGATCAGTGAGTTCGAAGTCGAATACGTCGATGTTCTGAGCGATCCGGGCGTCATGCACTGATTTCGGGATGACGATCAGGCCGTTCTGCAGGTGCCAACGGATCAGGACCTGCGCGGCAGTCTTGCTGTGGCGGTCACCGATTCGAGTGATGATCGGATCGGTGAGCAGCGTGTTGGGCTTCGATGCCTTACCCCAACCCGCGTTGCTGGTACCGCCGAGTGGGCTCCACGATTCGACCTTGATTCCGTGCTCGGCGGCCTTGTCGCGGATCGCGTGCTGCGTGAGGTGCGGATGCAGTTCCACTTGATCGACTGCCGGCAACAATCCGCCGCGATCGACGAGAAGCTGCAGATGATGCGGCTCGAAGTTGCACACCCCGATTGCCTTCGCGCGGCCCGATTCCGCGATCTTTTCGAGCGCGTCCCAAGTGCGGAGGAGTCGGTCGTTGTCCTGCAGTGGCCAGTGGATCAGATACAGATCGACGTAATCGACGCCCAGCTTGTCGATGCTGCTGTCGAAAGCCTTCAACGCCGGCTCGTAGCCCTGATCTGCATTCCACAGCTTCGTGGTGAGGAATATGTCCTCTCGCGCGACGGACGAGTTGGCGATACCTCGTCCGACGCCCTCTTCGTTCCCATATGCGGCAGCGGTGTCGATGTGCCGGTAGCCGGCGTCGTCGAGAGCGAACCGCACTGCATGCTCGGTTTCGTCGTTGGTGGCCTGCCAGACTCCGAGGCCGAGTTGCGGGATCGTGGTTCCGGAATTCAGCGTGATGTCAGGATTGCTCATGGATCAAGGCTAGCGATCTCGAGCTTTCCTTGCCTGGGTCAGAGCCGCCTGGGTCAGAGAGTCGTAGCCGAGTACCCGTGTGCCGCTGCAACACTGTCGGACAGGAGCAGGCCGTCGTGTGTGCTCAGTCCTGACCCCAGGCCGGGAACTGCCGTGACCGCGTCCTTCCACCCCTTGTCTGCCAATGCGACGACGTACGGAAGCGTCGCGTTGGTGAGCGCGTACGTCGACGTACGGGGGACGGCTCCGGGCATGTTCGCAACGCAGTAGAAGACGGAACCGTGAACCTGGTACGTCGGATCGGCGTGCGTGGTCGCGTGTGAATCCTCGAAGCAGCCGCCCTGGTCGATGGCGATGTCGACCAGTACAGAACCCGGCTTCATGCGCGCCACCAGGCTGTTGGAGACGAGAGTCGGCGCCTTCGCCCCGGGGACCAGCACTGCGCCGATGACGAGGTCGGCGTCGAGTACTGCCTGTTCCAGTTCGAGGCCGTTGGACGTGATCGTCTTGACCTGGCCGTGGTACAGCTCGTCGATTTCCCGCAGGCGCGCGATCGACAGATCGAGAACGGTGACGTCGGCCTGCATGCCGTAGGCCACGGCGATGGCGTTCTTGCCGGAGACGCCAGCACCGATCACCACGACCTTGGCGGGGCGCACTCCGGGGACGCCGCCCATCAGCACTCCGCGTCCGCCGCCGTGACGCATCAAGTGGTAGGCGCCGGCCTGCGGCGCAAGGCGTCCGGCTACTTCGCTCATCGGTGCGAGAAGGGGCAGTGAACCGTCGGAACCGACAACGGTTTCGTAGGCGATGGAAGTGGTCTTCGAGGCCAGGAGTGCGTCGGTGCATTCCTTCGACGCCGCCAGGTGCAGGTAGGTGAAGAGCACCTGATCCTTACGGAGTCGCGAATACTCTTCTGCAATAGGTTCTTTGACCTTCAGGAGCAGATCTGCGTCTGTCCAGACCTGATCGGCGGACCCGAGGATCTGCGCGCCCGCGGCCTTGAAATCCTCGTCACTGAACGAGGAGCCGACGCCTGCGCCCGTTTCGATGACGACCTCGTGCCCTCGGCCGACCAGTTCGTGGACGCCTGCTGGGCTGATAGCCACGCGGTACTCGTGGTTTTTGATTTCGCGGGGGATTCCGACCTTCATGACACGGCTCCGAACTGAGTCTGTTGTTTCTTCGAATGGCAGGTGCCAAGCATGAAGTTTCGTCGTCAGATAGTGAAGAGAAGTGAAGATAATTCTCTAGGCTGTATTCATGGTGCGCGAAAGTTCAAAAATCGGTATTCAGACGGCCGCCTCGCCGAAGCATGTTCGGGCTGCCGTGAAGTTGGACGAGGTCGACCGGGTTCTGCTCGAAGAGCTGGCGAAAGACGCGAGGATTCCGAACAATGCGCTGGCCGCGATCGCGGGAATTGCGCCGTCGACTTGCCTCGGCCGTGTGCGCGCCTTGGTGGACAACGGCGTGATCAGGGGATTTCACGCGGACATCGACCCCGCCGCTCTCGGAATGGATCTGCAGGCGATGATCGCAGTTCGACTGCAGGCCAACGCACGGTCGCACCTCAACCGGCTCGGCGACGATTTCGCCAAGCTGGACTCGGTGCTCAACGTGTACTTCGTTGCCGGTGTCGACGACTACATGCTGCACGTCGCAACGACGGATTCGGCGCAGTTGCGTGACTTCGTCGTCAACAATCTCTCGGCACATCCAGCGGTTGCTGCGACCGAGACGATTCTGATCTTCGAACACGTCAGGCCTCGAGGCGGTACTGCCTGATTAGTTCTCACCTGATGGCGGGTCGACGCCCGGACCAGGCGTTCTCGAGGAGTTCGCTCAGGCCCGGCGGGGTGATCTCACGCGGGTTCGGATACGCGGCGGAGGTGGCGAATTCGACTGCATTTTCGATTTGATCGTGACTCATTCCCAGTTCTTGCAGAGTGGTCGGTCCGCCGCACGCGGTGACGAGGTCGAAAACGCCGGTAGCGGCATCGGATGCGCCCAGAGTAGTCGCTATTCGCGACATCACATCCGGGACAGCAGGCGCGTTGAATGCCATTGCGTGGGGGAGGACAACGGTGTGGGTGGGAGCATGCGGCAAACCGAAGCTGCCACCGAGGGTGTGGCACAACTTGTGATGAAGCCCCATACCGACTGTGCCCAAGCAAGTTCCGGCCAACCAGGCCGCTTGCAGTAGTTCGGCCCTACCTTCCAGATTTTTCGGATCATCGACAATGCTCGGCAGCGCACGGGCGATCCCGGCGATCGCCTCGATCGCCATCAAGTCCGTGATCGGGTTGGACTCGGTGGAGTACAACGCTTCAACCGCATGCGCCATCGCGTTGACGGCGCTGGTGACGGTGGTATCCAGCCGCAGATCGAGAGTGAGGTCGACGTCGTAGATGACGGTTTCGGGTCTGATGTGGGGAGAGGAGCGAGTTGTCTTGCGTCCGTTCTCTGTTTCACCCAACACCGGAGTGACTTCTGATCCCGCGTACGTTGTCGGAACGACGATCTGATCGAACCCCGCTCGTAGTGCCAGTGCCTTGGACAACCCGGTTGCCGAACCGCCGCCGATCGCGACGACCGTGTCGACGTGATGGTTCTCGGCAAGTCTCAGCGCGGCTGTCGTGACTTCGATCGGAGTATGCATCACAGCGCCGTCGAAGCGGACCACCGCCATGTCGCCGAGAGATTCGGTCACGGCGGCGGCAACCGCGTCGAGTCGACGACTTGCCAGCACCATCACTCGGCTACGGCCGAGCCGCCGCACTTCTTCGGCGATCGTATCGATCATCCCTTGGCCGAAGACAATTCGAGCCGGTGAAGCGTCGTACGAGAAGGGCTTCATGTCATCCCTGCGAAACGGTGGCGTGCATTTCCCAGACGATGACCTCTGCCCCGGTATCGGAGCTGAGCTGCTGACCTCCACCGCCGGATACTCGCACCGCGTCACCTTGTTCGAGCACTCCGACGCCTTCCATGGCGGCATGACCGTCGGCGACAAAAACATGCAGGAACGGTGCGTCCGGCAGGGTCACAGGTTGTCCGGGTTGCAGACGCGCAACGTGCATCGCGGCGTACTTGTTCTTGATCCGGATTGCCGAGTGATCGGCGTACGCGTCCATGCCCGACGCGACGGGAACCAGTCCACCGGCAAGCAATTCGGCGTCGATCTCCAACTGCTCGTATCCGGGCGTGATTCCGGCCTCGTCGGGGACGACCCACATCTGGATGAAGTGAACCGGGTCGCTGTGCTTGTCGGAATGCGCACCCGCCACGTCACCGAGTCGCCACGAATCGTTCTTCTCCGAATGCAGGATTCCCGTTCCAGCGCTCATCCGCTGGGCGAGACCGGGGTAGATGACGCCCGAATGCCCCATCGAATCCTGATGTACGAGAGAACCTCTCAGTACCCAGGTGACGATCTCCATGTCCTGGTGCGGGTGGGTGTCGAATCCCATTCCGGGCGTGACGATGTCGTCGTTGTTGACCAGGAGAAGACCGTGGTGAGTGTTCTTCGGGTCGTAGTGATTGCTGAACGAGAACGAGTGCTTCGAGTCCAGCCAGCCGGCATTGGACTTGAAGCGATCCCCGGATCGACGGATATCGAGGTTCGGCTGCGACAGAGTGGAGGTCATGGTGTGCCTTCCGAATGGTGTGGGGGAGAGCAAGTTTTCAGAGGACGTGATTGCCGTACATCTCGCCGAGCGGGTCGGCGATCAGCTCGAGTCGAGCGCCGTCGGGATCGCGGAAGTACAACGAAACCTCGCTGTGCTCGATCAGTTCGACGCCGGCCTCGGTCAGTTGGGTGCGCAGCTTCGCCCACTTGGCAGGTTCGACGCTGATCGCGATGTGGTGGAGGCCGCCGAGTACTTCTTGGTACGGGCCCACGTCGAGACCCGGGAAGTCGAAGAAGGCCAGCAGGTTGCCATTGCCGATGTCGAAGAAGAAGTGCGACGACCCGGGATAGTCACGGTTCTCGATCAACTCGGTGAGTGGGAATCCGAGGAGATCCTGATAGAACTTCACGGTTCGTTCGACGTCACTGCTGATCAGGGCCGTATGGTGCAGGCCGCGTGCGGTCGATGCGGGTCGTCTGTCGGCGGGGAGCAGATGTCGATCCCTGATCTCGGCCCGGCGTTCCTCGAACTGCACTGCGTTGTCGAACTGCACTGCGTTGTCGTCGCTCATGGCGCCCGCCTCTCGGTTGAACCTTCTCTTCGAACAGGTAGTTGACTGATCAACTACATTGAGAATAGATCATTTGATTTCGTTGTCAACTACTTCGGATATACTGGTGTCATGGAATCGACGCGGTGGTTGAGCGACTCGGAGCAAACGGCCTGGCGGGCTTACCTGGACTCGACCCGACTGCTCCAGCGTGTTCTCGATCAGCAGTTGGTGCGAGACTCCGACATTTCCTTCACCGATTTCGAACTGCTGGTCGCTCTCGCCGAAGCGCCCGGGCGGCAACTGCGCATGAGTGAGCTCGCCGACGCTGTGATGGCTACCCGAAGTGGTGTGACCAGGGCCGTAAATCGATTGGTCGGCGCAGGGTGGGTGCGCCGGGTTGAGTGTGTCGACGACAAGAGGGGCGCCAATGCGGAGCTGACCGACTCGGGTGCCGACAAACTGGTGTCGGCAAGCCCGGCGCACGTAGCCGCAGTGCGGGAGAGCATGTTCGATCTGCTGAGCCCGCGAGATGTCGAGCGGCTCGGTGTGGTCTTCGGCGAGATGCGTCGGCACCTTCTCGAGACCCAGTCAGGTAATTGACAGAGCAACGGTCCACGTCACGTAGTTGGTGAGGGCTGCGAACGGACTGCCATCATTGTCTGGTGACCCGCATTCGTATGTTCGCAACCGACCTCGACGGCACCCTGCTGCGCTCCGACCGAACGATTTCGGCGCGCACCGCGCAGGCCATGGAGAACGCGCGGCTCGCCGGAATCGAAGTTGTGTGGGCGACGGCCCGCGCCCGGCATTCGGTACACACATTGGCGAACTCGTGCGGATTTCGCGGTAAAGCTGTGTGTGCCAACGGAGCTGTGATTCTCGACCTCGCCGACGGGACGCCGGAGATCGTCGACACCGTCTCGATCGAAATGTCCTTGGCTGCAACGGCTATGGAGCAAGTTCGGGCGCTGGTTCCGGGCGTCGTGTTCGCGAACGTCGGACCCACCCAATTTTTTGCTGAGCCGGAGTACGCCGCTATGTGCGAGTTCGCGGACCATCACCGGCACCTGCACGAGATGGTGCTGGCCGACACCTTGCCGCTCGATGTCGAGCCGATGGTCAAGATCGTGGCCCGGCATGCGGAGGTTTCCAGCGCCGACCTGTACCGAACAGCCGTCGCTGCGGGCATCGAGGGCGTGGAGTTGACCCACTCCGGCGCCCCGTACATGGAAATGGCTGCAGCGGGCGTCTCGAAGGCCAGCGCTCTCGCGCAGTTGTGCGCGATCGACGGCATCGACGCGTCGGAAGTGGCCGCAGCCGGTGACGCCTTCAACGACGTTGCCATGCTGACCTGGGCTGGAACGGCTCTGGCGCCGGCCAACGCGAGAACCGAGGTCATCGAGCTCGCCGACCGAATTTTGCCCACGAACGACGAGGACGGCGTGGCGAGCTACCTCGAAGAGTTGGTTGCGGGGCGCTAGTTCAGCTGCTGACGGCCTTGGGTCCGGTGCCGATACCGACTCCGCAGTCCGTCATGAATTCGGAGAAGACGCGGTCGAAGCGATCCGGGTAGTCAAGGTGCGGGAAATGTCCGGCGCGCTTGAAGATCTCCACCCGCCCCAGCGGTAGTTCGGCGCGAGCGTTCTCGGTGTGGGCGTTGGGGATGATGGTGTCTTCCTCACCCCACACCAGTAGTGCCTGCAGATTCTTGAAGTTGGCGAAATGCGGAGTGGCATTGACGGTTTGACCGTTGTAATTGATGACCGATCGTGCCGTCGCCAGAAATGCCTGACGTGTCGACGCGTCCGATACCGAAGCGAAGCTCTTACGGGCCTCGCTCGCGCTGGCACCGAGCTTGAACAGGCCGATCTTGTTGAAAAGTCCGAGCGCTTTGTCGGTCACGTCGGTCAGCGTCCTCGACGCGAGGACGGGAAGTACCAGTTCGCTGCCGGGCAGAGTCGCCGCGCGCAGGAGTGGACTCACCTCGGGGCCGAGTCCACCGCTGGCCACCAGGCACAGCCGCTCCACCCGGTCGGGGAACAGATACAGCGTCTGCATCGCGATCCCACCACCGAGGGAGTGTCCGACCAGGGTGGCCGACGGAATGTCGAGGGCTTCGAGGAGGTCACGCACAGTGGCGGCGTGAGCACTGAGTGAATAGTCGCCGGCAGGCTTGTCCGACGCACCGTGTCCGAAGAGATCAGGGGCGATCACGCGGTAATGACGCGAGAGCGTCTCGATCTGCGGTTCCCAGTTGGAGTGCGCGCCCAGCAGGCCGTGAATGAGCACCACGACGGGGCCACTGCCTTGGTCGACGTATTTGAGCTGGTCGCCGTGCAATACAACCGTCTGTAATTGGTCGGTTGCCATGATTGAACCTTTCGGAGCCGCCAGTGTCTGTGGCTGCTCGCGTGTTGTCGGACCGCACCCGCCCCGACGCGGATCCACGGGTATTTGTGACCGGGAGTAACCCCAGTTCCCTCAGTATGCCCATCGAGGGGGTCGATGTCGTGGCCATCGGGCGTGTTGTGACGAACCGTGAGCCGTCGGCTGAGAGGAGACGTACAACTCACCGCCGCGTGTCGGCGCCGTTGATCAGGCGAAATCGACCAGTTTGCCGAAGGTGAGGTTGATGTCCCACGGTGTGACGCCCCACGTCTCGATCGCTGAAACCGCGAAGATTCCGGCAGCCTCGATGGTGTCCTGTGAGGCTGGTGCCGACACCGAAACGCCGGTTTGGTCGCTCGGAACCTCCGGCCAGACGCCTGTGCCCACCGGTGCGGGGGTTGCCTCCATGACTGCGTTGGCCAGGCCCGATTCGTCGACGGTCGTGAAGAGGCAGTTCGGCTCGTGCGGAGAATCCCACCCGCCGAGTTCCGCGAGCCAGAATTCGCCGCGTCCAGCAGCGGAGATCGCGATGGACGCGAGTACCGATTCGAGATCTTCCCAAGCGTCGCCGGTCGGGGAGGACGCGTCGGTGAGCTTGAACGGTGCGGCGAGGGCAGTGCTGTCCGGGGTAGCGAAGCGCGACTGCACAGTGAGGGCCTGGGTCTGGGTGTCCAGAAACGCAACTTCTCGGAACTTGTTGTCCGGCAGAGCAGTACGAGCTACGAGGCCGCGTCCAAGCAGTACGCCGAGCGCGGCGGGATCGTCGACGCTCCACAAGCGGGTCTCGTCCTCGGACCAGGTGCGAATCATTCCGCTGACGACAGGACTGATCAGCACGGGCTCGAGGTTCGTACTGCCTGTTGATTCGCTCACCGCTGGCTCCCCACCGCACGTCGTACCGTCGGACGGGTTCCGGGCGGCCAGACAAGTATGCCGCCTCGCTGCTGTGCGCCTTTATTAACCGCCGGGGGTTAATAAAGGCGCACAGCAGGGGATCACATATGCGTGCCGCCGTCGATGCGGATTTCCGTTCCGGTGACAAACGAGCCGTCCTCGGAAGCGAGCATCGCGATCACACCGGCGACCGCCGACGGGGGCGCGAAACCCTCACCGATTGCCGGGGCCAGCTTGCCGAGCAGCGTGAAGTCGATGTCGGCCGGGAAACCGGGATCGGACGTCATGCCCGACGCGATGCTGCCGGGTGCGACGGCCACGGCGCGAAGACCCTGCTTGCTGTACTCGAGTGCAAGTGCGTGCGTGAAGGATTGGATTCCACCCTTCGACGCCGCATATGCCGTCATGTACGGGTGGGCGAAGGTCGCCGAAGTGGAACTGAAGTTGACCACGACACCTGCTCCGCTTTCGAGCAGTGCCGGGAGGGATTCCCTCGTCATGAGGAATGTTCCGGTGAGGTTGACCCCGATGACGGTGTTCCAGAAATCGAGTGTCATCTCGTGGGTGTGCGCGGAGCGCAGAATGCCCGCCGCATTGACCAGCACGTCGAGCCCGCCCAGAGCCTTGATCGCAGCGCCGACCTGTTCGCGAACAGACTCTTCGCTGGAGATGTCGACCTTCACCGTGGTGAGGCGATCGGAGTGGCCGGCGTCCTTCGCGGCGTTCAGCGTCTGTTCGAGGCCGGTCTCGGAAATGTCGGCGGCGACGACGGTGCCTCCTTCTGCCAGGATGCGGGCAACGGTGGCCTGGCCGATTCCGGACCCTGCGCCGCTGATGAGGACGCGCTTGTCGTCGAATCGATTCACGAGAAAACTCCGGTCTGTGAGATGGACAGCTGTCTGGTGACCGATTCTGCGTGATCCAGCCGCATAAATCTGCGGTTCATTCCACTGACTGGGCAGCATCGGTGCTTGTTCGCCCGGGATTGCGAGCGAACAAGCACCGATGTGTCTTAGAGACCCGCGGCCTGAGCGAGGCTCGGCAGGTAGGTGCTCGGCTGTCCGAAGAGCTGAGCGCTGCCGTGTGCACGCTTGAAGTACAGCTGAGCGTCGTGCTCCCAGGTGATTGCGATTCCGCCGTGCAACTGAACTGCTTCGGAGGTGATCTGCTGCAAGGCTTCCGAGCAGTAGACCTTCGCCACTGCCGCGTCGTCTGCCGACTGCGTCGCCACGGCGGCGTACGTCATCGACCGCGCCGTCTCGACCAACGTGTACATGTCGGCCATCCGGTGCTTGAGGGCTTGGAAAGAACCGATCGCGCGACCGAACTGCTTGCGCGACTTGGTGTATTCCACGGTCTGTTCGACGATCGCTGCGGCCGCTCCGACCTGTTCAGCGGACAACGCGATCAGAACGACGGTTCGGATGCGATCGACCAGATCTTCGGACCACTCCAGTGGCCGACCACGAACACCGGAGAACGTGACCTCCGCCAGCGTTCGCGTCGGATCCATGGTGGGGACGCGTCGGCGGGAGACGCCCTCGGCCGCGGGATCCACTTCGTAGAACCCGTCGGCCGTGAGAACGAGCAGGGTGTCAGCGACGTGTCCGTCGAGGACGTACGACGCCGTGCCGGTCAACGCATCCTCGGTTGCCTCGACGCCGTAGGTGCTCCAACCCGCAGCCCCTGCCCAGCACAGGGCGAGCGTGCTCTCTCCGGACGCGACACCGGGCAGCAGTCGCGAGCATGCGTCGTTGTCACCGGAAAGCAGCAGTGCCTGTGCGGCAAGAATCGCCGAACCCAGCATCGGTGAGGGGGTCAGCGTGCGGCCCAGTTCCTCCTGGACCACATGTACCTCGCCCAAACCTGCTCCGACGCCGTCGAACTCCTCCGGAATCGCCAGCGCGGCGACGCCGATCTGCTCGCACAGCTTGCTCCACAACGCGGCGTCGTAGCCGATCTCTGTGGTGATGGCAGCGCGGACGGCAGCGGAGTCGGAATGCTTGCTCAGGAGATCGCGTACCGACGCACGTAGTGCTGCCTGGTCTTCGGTGTCGATGCTCATGATGCAACCAGCGCTTCGACGACGCGCGCGCGATGCTCGGACGGTGTGCCCCATGCGGTGAGCAATGCTCGTACCTTGGTGAGCCACAGTGAGAGATCGTGTTCCATCGTGTAGCCGATGGCGCCGTGAACCTGGAGTCCGACGCGGGCGGCCTTGTAAGCAGCATCCCCGCACGCGACCTTGGCGGCAGAAATGTCACGCGAGGCGTCGTCCGACTGATCGCGAACCGACAGAGCGGCACCGTGGAGCAGGGGGCGAGCCATTTCGAGCGAAACGGCAACTTCGGCCAGGTGGTGCTTCATTGCCTGGAACTGTCCGATGACCTTGCCGAACTGCTTGCGCTGCTTCGCGTAGTCGGTGGTGACCTCGAGCAGTGTCTGGCCCAGGCCCTGCAACTGCGCGGCAGTGGCAAGAGCGCCCATGTCGAAGGCTGCGGAGAAGTCGGCGGAGCCCAGCGATTCGCCGGCGGAAACCTCGTAGAGCTTGCGGGAGAGATCCACCGATGCCTTGGCTTCGCCAGGGACGCCGAGCGAGACGGTGCCGTCCTGCGCGAGTAGAACCAGATCGACCGCATTGGCGTCGAGCGCGAACGGTGTGCGCGGGGGAGCGGCGACGGTTGCCAGCGAACCCTCGGCGAGAGCAGAGAGACGTTCCGGTGCAACGGAAGCCAGGAGCGTCGGTGCTACTGCGATGGTCTCGACGACCGGTCCGGGTACTGCGTGCCGACCGAGCTGTTCGAGTGCAACGACCAGGTCCACGGCGTCGGCGCCGAGTCCGTCGTGTTCTTCGGATATGACGAGGCCGTTGACGCCGGTCTCGGCAAGGCGCTGCCAGAGCTTCTTGCCCGGCTCGGTGTCACCGTCGTTCCACGAACGGATGACGGAGGGCATGTCGGACTTGGTCAGCAGTGCATCGATGCTTGCAGCGAAGTCCTGGTGGGAGGAGTCGAGCGCGAATCTCATCGGTCCGCCTTCGGTAGGCCGAGCAGACGCTCAGCGATGACGTTTTTCTGAATCTCGTTGGTGCCTGCGTAGATCGGGCCGGACAGGGAGAACAGGTATCCGTCCATCCAGTTGTCGGCCAGCTCGGCTTCAGGGCCCTGCAGTTCGAGAGCAGTCTCGTGGGTGGCGATATCCCACTCGGACCAGAAGACCTTGTTGATCGAGGACTCGGCGCCGAGTTGTCCACCGTCGGCGAGACGGGTGACGGTACCGAATGTGTTGAGCTGGTAGGCGCGAGCGCCGATCCAGGCGTCGGCAACCTGGTTACGCAGAGCGCTGTCGTCGGTTCGTCCGCTGGACTTGTACAGCTCGAGCAGTCGGTCGACGGTGGCGAGGAAGCGGCCGGGGCTGCGCAGCGAGAGACCACGCTCGTTGCTCGCGGTGCTCATCGCGACGCGCCAACCTTCGTTGACGTTGCCGATCACACCCGACTCACCAGGGTTGGCCGGGTCGTCCGGCACGAAGACGTCTTCGAGGAAGATCTCGGCGAAGCCGGGCTCGCCGTCGAGTTGATCGATCGGGCGAACGGTGACGCCCTTCGAGCGCAGGTCGAACATGAAATACGTGATGCCCTTGTGGCGCTGCGCATCCGGATCGGAGCGGAACAAGCCGAAGCCCCAGTCTGCGTAGCTTGCGCGTGAGCTCCACGTCTTCTGACCGTTGAGCAGCCAGCCCCCGTCGACCTTCTTCGCACTCGAACGCAGGCTCGCGAGGTCGGAACCGGATTCGGGCTCGGACCAGGCCTGGGCCCAGATGTCGTCGGCACGAGCCATGCGAGGCATGATGCGAGCCAACTGCTCGGCATTTGCATGCTCGAACAGTGTGGGAGCCAACAAGAAGATGCCGTTCTGGCTTACGCGGCCGGGCGCGCCCGAGCGGTAGTACTCCTCTTCGAAGATGACCCATTCGAGCAGGGACGCATCGCGTCCGCCGAGTTCCTTGGGCCAGGAGACGACGGCGTAGCCGGCGTCGGCGAGAGTGTGCTCCCACTGACGGTGCTCTTCGAAGCCTTCGGCGGTATCCATCGACTTCAGGGGAGTGGCGGGCACATTCGCCTCCAGGAACGAGCGGACCTCGTCACGGAATGCGGTTGTGGCGTCGTCGAATACGAGATCCACTAGTTTGTTCCTTCCTGCGGTGCGCGAGCACTGGCAGCCATGGCTTTGGCGTCGAGACCACCAAGCGAGTCTTTGCCGACCTCGGCGTTGTGAGCGTGAGCGAAGTGATGCAGACCGAAGACGGAGTCGATGCCGTTACGCATCCCCATCTGATCCTCGCACTGGTTGACGGCCTTTTTGGTCAAAGCCAGTCCGAAGCGCGGCATCTCGGCGATACGTCCGGCGAGCTCGAACGTCTCCTTCTCGAGATCCTTGCGGGCGACGACGCGATTGACCATGCCGATTTCGTAGGCGCGTTGCGCGGTGAACCGATCGCCGGTGAAGAGCATTTCCTTCGCGAAACGTGAACCGACCATCCACGGGTGCGCGAAGTATTCGACGCCGGGGATGCCCATGCGGACAACGGGATCGGAGAAGAAGGCGTCGTCGGCCGCGACGATCATGTCGCAGATCCAGGCGAGCATGAGCCCACCGGCAATGCAGGCGCCTTGCACCATCGCGATGGTGGGCTTGGGGATCTCCCGCCAACGGCGGCACATGCCCAGATAGACCTCCATCTCGCGGGCGAAACGCTGGTCACCGCCTGGCTTGTCGACGTGATCCCACCACATGGTGGCCTTGTTCTCGTACTCGACGTGATGGTCGCGTCCCGGAGTTCCCAGGTCGTGTCCGGCGCTGAAGTGAGGTCCGTTGCCTGCCAGGACGATCACCTTCACGTCGTCGTCCTCGACGGCGCGCTGGAATGCCGCGTCGAGGGCGTACGTGACCACCGAGTTCTGGGCGTTGCGGTAGTCGGGTCGATTCAAGGTCACGACGGCGACCGAGTCACGAACCTCGTAGGTCACGACGTCGGCTTCGAAGGGAACGGTCATGATTGTTCCTCGCGCAGAACCGTTTTGAGGACCTTGCCCGAAGGGTTACGGGGCAGATGATCTACGAAGCGCACCTCGCGGGGCACCTTGAAGCCTGCGATCTTCTCCTTGAGGAAAGCGATCACCGACTCTTCGGTGAGGCCGGCACCGTCGAGTTGGGCGATGTATACGCGGCCCACCTCTCCCATTCGGTGATCAGGGATGCCGATGGCAGCAGACTCGTGGACGCCGGGCAGGCGAGCCAACATGCCCTCGATCTCGGCCGGGTAGACGTTGAATCCGCCGCTGACGTACATGTCTTTCAGACGGTCGGTGATGTCGAGATAGCCACGCTCGTCGAGGGTTCCGACGTCTCCGGTGTGCAGCCAGCCGTCGGCGTCGATTGCCTTGGCGGTGGATTCGGGGTCGTCGAGGTATCCGAGCATGACGTTCGGTCCACGAAGCAGGATCTCACCCTGGTCACCGATCTTGACCTCGAAATCGGCTGTCGCGCGGCCGGAACTGGTGGAGACGGTGACCGGGTCGTCGTCGGTGCGGCACATGGTCGCGACCACTGCCTCGGTCAGACCGTATGCCGTGAGGACGGCGTCGAAAAGCTCTGCCTGCATGCGCTCGACGAGAGCAACCGGCACGGGTGCTGCGCCGGTGATCGCGATGCGGAGCGAGGACAGGTCGTATTCGCTGCGGCGGGGGTGATCGAGAATGGTCTGGTAGATCGTCGGGGCACCGGGCAGGATGCTGATCTTTTCGCTGTTGACCAGCGCGAGGGTGTCGTCGATGTTGAAGACGGACACCGGCACGATCGTCGCGCCGTTCAGCAGGCAGACCAGGATTCCGGCCTTGTACCCGAAGGTGTGGAAGAACGGGCTGATGATGAGGAAGTTGTCGTCGGCGGTGACCTCGGCGCATTCACCCCACGACTTGGCGACAGCGATGGACTGACGATGCGCGGTGATCGCACCCTTGCTGCGTCCTGTGGTGCCGGAGGTGAAGAGGATGTCGCTGACGTCGTCTGGCTGCACCTTCGCAGCACGCGCATCGGCTTCGGTGCGGGCGGCGTCGCTGGCGAGCGCGAGGAAGTCCTCGAACTCGATGACGCCGTCACGGTCGTCGTCCCCGTCGATCGGTACCTGGATGACGGTCGGGATCGACAGGTCCGGGTTGGCGTCGAGCAACTGCTGATAGCGATCGGCCTTGAGGAACGTGCCGACGACCACCAAGGCCGCGGCGTCGACGCGCTCGATGATGTCGAGAGCTTCGGTGCCGGTGTATCGAGTGTTGATCGGGATGATGGCCGCGCCGGCATATTGAGCGCCGAGCAGGGCGATCACCCAGTGGTACGTGTTGGGCGACCAGATGACGACGCGATCGCCTGCCTTCACCCCACGGTTGATCAGCGCGCCGGCGAAATCGCGGACACGTTGATGTAGCTGTGCGAAGGTCAGTCGGGTGTCGCCATCGGCGATAGCCGCGCGCTCACCGAACTCCTCGGCGGCCCGGATGAGGGCTGATGGGATGGTTCTCGGTTGTTCGGTCACTGGACTCCTACCTGACACGCTACCTAGCAAGTGCTTGGTAGGTTATCTTACATATGTGGACCAGAGCGAGAGCCCGGACGGGCAGATGACGGACGACGAGTTTGCGGCCACGGTCGCGCAGTGGTTGGCCGAGAACTTGACGGGCAAATTTGCCCAGCTCAAGGGTAAGGGCGGCCCCGGCAGTGAGCACGAGTTCTTCGAGCAACGACTCGAGTGGGACAAGCACCTCGCAGCCGCAGGGTGGACGTGCCTCGGGTGGCCGAAGGAGTTCGGCGGGCGGGGAGCGAGCATCTCTCAGCAGGTCATCTTCCATCAGGAGTACGCGAAGGCCGGTGCGCCCGCTCGCGTCAGCCACATCGGTGAAGAGCTGCTCGGCCCGACGCTGATCGCGTACGGAACCGACGAGCAGAAACGCCGATTCCTTCCTGGCATCAACACGGTCAGCGAACTGTGGTCGCAGGGCTACTCCGAGCCTGGCGCCGGTTCAGACCTCGCGAACGTCTCCACCACCGCACGCCTCGAAGGCGGCAAGTGGATCATCAACGGCCAGAAGGTGTGGACCTCACTGGCTCACGTCGCGCAGTGGTGCTTCGTGGTCTGCCGCACCGAGGTGGGCTCCAAGCGTCATCAGGGCTTGAGCTTCCTGCTGGTCCCGTTGGATCAGCCTGGTGTGACAGTTCGGCCCATCCAGCAGCTCACCGGTACGTCGGAGTTCAACGAGGTCTTCTTCGACGACGCCGTCACCGACGCCGATCTGGTGGTCGGGGAACCTGGCGAGGGCTGGAAGATCGCGATGGGGCTGCTCACCTTCGAGCGCGGGGTATCGACGCTCGGACAGCAGATCGGATTCGCTCGCGAGCTCCAGGGCGTCGTCGACCTGGCGAAGGCCAATGGCAGTGACCAGGATCCGCACATTCGCGAGAAGATCGCTCGCGCCTGGGTCGGACTGCGCGTGATGCGCGCCCACGCGATGCGTACTCTCGACGCGGTCGACGCCGGAACCGGTGGCGGCGAAGCGTCCGTCGCAAAACTGTTGTGGGCCAACTGGCATCGTGACCTGGGACAGCTGGCGATGGACGTGCAGGGTGCGTCGTCGTTGGTTGCACCGTGGGCGGATTCCGAAGGCAATGCCTCGGACATCACCGACCCCGAGCATCTCGAACTCGACGAGTGGCAGCGCCTCTTCCTCTTCACCCGCGCCGACACGATTTACGGCGGCTCCAACGAAATTCAGCGCAACATCATTTCCGAGCGCGTGCTCGGTCTTCCCCGAGAGGCTCGTTAATGTCTGACACCAAAGCCGCGTCCCCGCTTTCCGTTGCGCCCGAGGAAACCCCGGGCCACGGACTGCTCGCGGGCAAGAAGGCGATCATCACCGCCGCAGCCGGAACCGGCATCGGCTTCTCTACCGCGCGCCGGGTGCTTCTCGAGGGCGGCGACGTTCTCGTCTCCGACTTCCACGAGCGTCGGCTCGGCGAGACGGTGGAGAAGCTGAAGGCAGAGTTTCCCGGCCAGCAGGTCGAGTCCATCATCTGTGACGTCTCCAGCACCGAGCAGGTCGACGCGTTGTTCGTCGGCGCGGCCGAGAAGTTGGGACGTATCGACATCGTCGTCAACAACGCGGGCCTGGGCGGCGAGACACCCGTCGTCGACATGACGGACGATCAGTGGGATCGCGTTCTCGACATCACCCTCAACAGCACCTTCCGTTCGACGCGTGCCGCGCTGCGGTACTTCAAGAGCGTTCCCCACGGCGGTGTTCTGGTGAACAACGCGTCCGTTCTCGGTTGGCGGGCGCAGCATTCCCAGGCTCACTACGCCGCAGCCAAGGCGGGCGTCATGGCACTGACTCGGTGCAGCGCTATCGAAGCCGCGGAGTACGGAGTCCGTATCAACGCGGTCTCGCCCTCCATCGCGCGTCACGCGTTTTTGGCGAAGGTCACCAGTGAGGAACTGCTCGACCAGTTGGCTTCCGGCGAGGCCTACGGCCGCGCCGCGGAGGTCTGGGAGATCGCAACGGTCATCGCGATGCTCGCCAGCGATTACTCCACCTACATGACCGGCGAGATCGTCTCCGTTTCTTCGCAGAGGGCCTAGCGTCCCCGTGCGCGGTTAAGGAGTCCCCGGACTCGCTGACCGCGCACAGGGGAAGGCCCTGGATAGGATTGAATACATGACGCCACCTCGAAATTCCGACGAATCAAACGGCAAGTCCGGGCGCCGCGACGAGCTGCTCGAGATCGCGGCGGGGCTGTTCGCCGATCGCGGAGTGCGCGCGACGACCGTCCGCGACATCGCCGACGCCGCCGGGATCCTGTCCGGCAGCCTGTATCACCATTTCGATTCCAAAGAGTCGATGGTCGACGAGATCCTGCACCAGTTCCTCGACGAACTCTTCGGAAAATACCGCGAGATCGTCGCGGCGGGGTTGGACAGTCGCGCGACGCTCGAAGCGCTGGTGGTGACCTCCTACGAGGCCATCGACGCCTCACATTCGGCTGTGGCGATCTACCAGGACGAGGTCAAGCACCTCGTCGGGAACGAGCGCTTCGCTTACCTGGCCGAGCGCAACACCGAATTCCGGGACCTGTGGGTCGGCGTCCTCGAAGCCGGCGTCGCGGACGGGACCTTCCGTTCCGACATCGACGTCGAGTTGGTCTTCCGATTCATGCGAGACACCGTGTGGGTCGCGGTTCGCTGGTACCGCCCGGGTGGATCCCTGTCGGCTCACGCCGTCGCGGCTCAATATCTCGCGATCGTGCTCGACGGGCTCTCCGATCCGGCTACAACTTCAGATGCTATTGCTGAATCAACTTCAAGAACTATTGCTGCACAACGAAACTAGGAGCTAACGCTATGTCCGAGGTTTACATCGTCGACGCCATTCGCACACCGATCGGCAAGAGGGGTGGCGCGCTGTCCGGCGTGCACCCCATCGATCTCGGTGCGCACGTCGTCAAGGCACTGGTCGAGCGCACCGGTATCGACCCCAGTGACGTCGACGACGTGATCTTCGGTTGCGTCGACGCCATCGGCGGCCAGGCCGGCAACATCGCCCGTATGTCCTGGCTCGCAGCGGGATTCCCGGAGCACGTTCCCGGGGTGACCGTTGACCGTCAGTGTGGTTCGAGCCAGCAGGCAGTGCACTTCGGCGCTCAGGCAATCCTGTCGGGCACCGCGGATCTGATCGTTGCCGGCGGCGTTCAGAACATGAGCCAGATTCCGATCTCGGCAGCGATGATCGTCGGTCAGCAGTACGGATTCGACACGCCGACTTCGGGTTCGGTCGGTTGGACCGAGCGCTACGGTGACCAGGAAGTCTCGCAGTTCAAGGGCGCCGAAATGATCGCCGAGAAGTGGGACATCAGCCGCGAAGAGCTCGAGAAGTGGGCCCTGCAGAGCCATGAGCGCGCCAAGGCTGCAATCGCCGCGGGTCGCTTCGACAACGAGATCGTTGCCATGGGCGACGCGACCGTCGACGAAGGACCCCGCGAGACCAGCCTCGAAAAGATGGCGACGCTCAAGGTTCTCGTCGAAGACGGCCGCATGACCGCAGCGGTGGCCAGCCAGATCTCCGACGGTGCGAGTGCGCTGCTGCTGGCGTCGGCGGAAGCGGTGGAGAAGTACAACCTCAAGCCCCGCGCCCGGATTCATCACCTCAGCGCTCGCGGCGACGACCCGATCTTCATGCTCAGTGCGCCGATCCCGGCCACGAAGCATGCTCTCGCGAAGGCCGGTCTGAGCATCGAGGACATCGACATCGTCGAGATCAACGAAGCTTTTGCCCCAGTCGTCCTGGCCTGGATCAAGGAGATCGGCGCAGATCCGGCCAAGGTCAACGTCAACGGCGGCGCGATCGCACTCGGTCACCCGCTCGGCGCGACCGGCACCAAGCTGATGGCAACCCTGCTCAACGAACTCGAGCGCACCGGCGGTCGTTATGGCCTGCTGACCATCTGTGAAGGTGGTGGCACCGCAAACGCGACGATTATCGAGCGGCTCTGACGCCTTGCTGTGCGCCTTTATTAACCGCCGGCGGTTAATAAAGGCGCACAGCAGTTAGTTGTTCGGCACATCCGCAACCTTGATGTCGAAGTTCGCACTTTCACCGTCAACGCTGGTCACGGTAGCTGTGACGTCGTATTCGGTGCCCTGCTCGGTCAGGATGCACGTGATCGATGCGCCGACTTCTGCGTCGAGGTTCTCCGGACACGTCACGTCGTCAGGTGGCTCGCCGATCTTCTCGGCGAGTTGAGTGGAGATCTGACTTGCGACTTCGGACTTGTCCACTTGCGGCGTCCCGACGCTTGCCGAGCAAGCTCCCGTGGCCAATGCCGCCGAGAGCAAGACGATTCCAACTGCAGGCCTCTTTGTCATGTGAACTCCCAGGGTGCGCCGGTGCTCGCTGCTGCCACCTCAGGGATTACCGCATTCGGGACTGTTCAACCGACTTACTCGACGCCGTTTGCCGAGCTCAGCGTCGGCGGACCGTCAAGTTGAAGCCTTCGGGCATCAGGGTGAGCCGTTCGGCCACCTTCAACTCGTAGTCCGGATCGGCTTCGATCGTATACTTCTGCAAGATGGTGCCCAACACGAGGACCGCTTCGTGAATGGCGAATTGTCTTCCGATGCAGGCGCGTTCACCTGTTCCGAACGGCTTGTACACGTGCGCCGGCCTGGCCTTGATGTTGGCAGGTAGGAAGCGATCCGGATCGAAAGCCTCGGGATCGTTGCCCCACACGGGATCGCGATGAAGTGACGGGATGAGCACGAGCATCCAATCGCCCTTCTTCATCGGATACTTGCCGACGAGCGTGGTGTCTTCGAGCGCCGCACGGCCGTAGGCGGGAGCGGTCGGCCACAGACGCAGCGATTCGTCGAGGACGCGTCGTACGTATCGAAGTTTCGCGATCTTCTCGAAGGCGGGCTCCTCGCCCTCCCAGACCTTGTCGACCTCGGCTTGCGCCTTGGCCAGCACGTCAGGGTTTCGTGACAGGTAGTACAGCGCGAACGACAACGCGCCGGAGGTGGTTTCGTGTCCCGCGACGAGGAAGGTCACGACCTGATGGCGGATGTTCAGTTCGTCGATACGGTTGGGATCGTTTTCGCGTGCCGCCCGCAGCATCAGTTCGAGAAGATCTTCCGGCCCCGGTTCGGTACTTGTCCGCCGGGCACGGATCACCTCGTCCACAACCTCGGCCATGTACGCCTTGCGGACCTCGTCACGTTGATCGGCCCGACGTGCGAGGACTCGCCCCAGGGCCGTCGACTTCAAGAACGTCGTGCGTTGTGAATGGGAGAGAGCGCCGACCATCGCCTTGACGAACGGGTGCTGCTCTTCACGTTCGAAAGAGTCGAACGAGTAGCTGAATCCAGTGCGTCCGATGGTCTCCAACGTCAGCTTGGTCATGTCTGCCGAGACGTCGATGGGGGAGTCGCTGTCACGACTGTCCCAATGATCGACCAGCTCGCCGGCCACGTCGAGCATGGTGCGGTGGTACGAGCGCATCGCAGTCTGGCTGAACGCCGGGGCCAGGAGATTGTGCGCCTTGCCCCAGTTGGGTTCGTGGTTGTACGCAGTGAACAGTCCGTCGCCGCCGATTCCGCGGAGTGCTTTGACTCCAGGCGCAAGGTGCTTCGCGAACCGGGACTCGTCGGACAGTTCTGCCACCATGTCCGCGCCCGAGGCGAAGACGAAGCGATTTCCCAGGACATTTCTCTCGAAGATCGGGCCGAGTTCGCGCCCGATGCTCACGGAGTTCTGCAGCGGCGTCCGGATATTGATCCCGAGGACGTCCCCGAGGACTGGCAGGCGCCATGCCGGATGCGGAATCCGAGCATCGGTCGTCGCCTCTGGAGTGGTGTCGACGCTCATGGTGTGTCCCCCGGGTGAGATCGCTTACTGAATTGGTGTCTAGTACGCAAAGTACGCCTTACTGAATCGGTGTCAAGTAGTAATCTGACTTGTCTATGGTCGCACCACGAAAACGCCTGGACCGAGAGCAGCGGCGCACGCAGTTGCTCGACATCGGCGCGCAACTTTTTGCCGATCGTTCGTACGAGGACGTCTGGATCGAAGAGGTCGCCGAGATTGCGGGCGTCTCGCGCGGGTTGATGTACCACTACTTTCCGACCAAGCGAGACTTCTTCGCCGCAATCGTCGAGCGCGAATCGCAGCACCTGCTCGAGGTGACCGCACCGGACGCGACGCTACCGGTGCGCGAACAGGTGGCAGCCGGGTTGGACGCCTACTTCGCGTACGTGAAGTCGCACAGCAGGGGAGTACGCGCCATCAACGTGGGGACGCTCTCCGCCGAGGCCGGTATCCGAGCGATCGTCGAACGGGAACTCGAACAGCAGCAGATTCGAATCCTCGACGCACTGGAATTCGAGGGTGAAAGAAGACAGATCGCTGCCGTCGCAGTTCGGGGATGGATCGCATTCGTCCGAGCTGTCTGCCTCGACTGGCTCGATCAACCTTCCATACCGCAGGAAGAGTTGAGAGTGATTTGTCTGCGGACCCTCTCCGGAGCGTTGGGCATCGACCTCGAAACGTGAAATGCCGACCGCGTGGGAGCGGCCGGCATTTCCACGGACAAGTCTGATCAGTCGAGCGTCGAATAGAGATCGTCCCAGCCCTTGGCTAGGTACATGTTGGTGTAGATGGATCCGTAGTACGTACTGCCGCGCAGAACGGTGACGTTCCCGGCCTGCACAGCCGGAAGTCGTTGCCACAACTTGTTGTCCGAGAGCTGATCGAAGGTGGTGTCGCTGCTGTCGGTGACGGAAACCATGAACGCGTCGCAATCGCGAAGGCGATCCATCTCCTCGATGCTCAGTCGCCCCTGATTGTCGAAACCGGTTGTGTTCAATGTTCTTCCACCGATGTCGGCGAGCGTCATGTCGGTGGGCTGGCGATTCTTCTTACCGGTTTCCTCCGACACAGGCAGGCTGTCGATGTAGATCGTGGCCTTGTCCGGACTGTAGGACAAACTCGCGACGGTCTTTCCCGCGATCGCCGAAGCGTGTCGAGAGCGGATGTCGGTGATCAGAGCGTCATAGTCGGTGATCAGGCGATCCATGGTGGGGGTTCGGCCCAACCAATCGGAGAGTCGGGTGAGATTTTCTCGCCACGTCTGCTTCGATTCGGTCGTCAGGACAGGAGCGATGGCTTGGAGTTTTGCAGCGGGCCAGTACTCGTTGTCGGCGTTGACGCAGATGATGAGATCGGGTGCGAGTCCGAGGATCTGCTCCAGATTGGGCTTGTCGCTGAGGTATTCGGCCGAGCCGTCGACGGGAACCCACTCGGTGGCGGGCGAGATGTTGTATCCGAAGACCGGTAGTTCCAGGGCAATGGCGAGCTCGAGGTCGGTGCGGGCGTCGACGGACAAGACCCGCTTGGGGTTGGTCGGTATGTCGTAAGTTCCCAACGGTGTGGTGACGGTGCGCATTTGAGTGTCGTCAGATGTACCCGAACCGTCACTCGAACTGCAGGACGACAGAATTGTTGCTACTGCTGCCATCCCGGCTCCGATGCCGAATTGGCGACGGGTCAGTGCGTCGACTAGCTCTTGCCAGGCGCGTTCGTCCAGCACGGTAGGTGTGGTGGTCAGCATTTTTCGATACCCTTCGGTCTGAGTCCGTATCGATCGTAGGGTCGGCGATACCAGATCACCTATATCGAAAACCGCCTGATATTAGTCGATTTCGGCCATTGTCCGTGACTTGCGGGTGATCGTTGCGCCGAAGGCGGCGGCGAGCGGGAACATGAGAACGCCGTACACCGCAGCCGGCACTGCCAATTGCACATTGTCCAGGAGACTGACGGCGATGGTGATCGCCAACGTGCTGTTGTGGATGCCGATTTCCATGGAACTGGCGATGGCCTGACGATCCTCGATACCGAAGATGCGGGGAACGATGTAACCGATCGAGAGGCTCAGCAGGCAGAACAAGGCAGCGACGACGCCGATGTCGACGAGATAGTCCGCGATGTTCTCGCGCTCGGAAACAACCGTTCCGACGATCACCAGTGCCAGAACCACCGCGGATCCGATGCGGACGGGCTTGTCCATCCGCTCGGCAAAGGCGCTCGAGCGCAACCGAACCCACATTCCGAGGGCGACAGGAATCAATACGACGGCAAAGACCTGGAGCACCTTCGTGAACTGAAGCCCGAGAGTGCCGTCCGCGTCCTCGGGTTCGAAGTAACCCAACGCGAAGTTGGTGATCAGGGGGAGAGTGACCACCGCTATCACCGAATTGACCGCAGTCAGTGTCACATTGAGAGCAACATCGCCGCGGAACAGATGGCTGAACAGGTTTGCCGTCGTGCCGCCTGGTGATGCGGCGAGGAGCATCATGCCGACCGCGAGCAGTGGGTCGAGGTCGAACAACGTGACCAATCCGAAGGCCGCGGCCGGGAGCAACAACAACTGACAGATCAGGGCGATCGAAACGGCCTTCGGCGCTTTTGCCACGCGGGCGAAATCTCCGACCGTCAGGGAAAGCCCGAGGCCGAACATGATGATGGCGAGTGCGGCGGGTAGGCCGACGGAGGTGAGTGCAGAGTCCATGAGTTAGTGGCTACTTCCAGTCACTGGGGGAATTTCACTGAAACTACCGTGATGCCCGGATCTGCGTGGCAGTTTGGATACATTGGTGTATCGAACCGTGACGGCGTCGGTGAGCAGGGTTATCGTCGAATTATGTGCCGAAACATCACTGAACTTCGTGGACTCGAGCCCGCTGCTACGCCCGAGGAGATCGAGGCCGCCTCTCGCCAATACGTACGTAAGGTGAGTGGAATAGCCAAGGTGTCCGACGCGAACCGAGACGCCTTCGAACAGGCGGTGCGTGAGGTGACCGAAACGACGACGCGCCTGCTCAGCGCATTGCCGCCTCGCAGACAGCCACCTCAGACCGTCCCTCCGTTGCGTCGTCCGGAAGTACAGGCGCGGATCGCTGCTCGTTCGTCCTGACCCGAGTGGATCTCACAGATATCGACGTATGGGACGTCGAACCGTTGGATCAGCTGTCAGCTGGGCTGGAGGGCGTTCTGGTCGCTCATCGTGTCCGCGACATCCGGCGACGGCTGGATACGCTGCGCAAAGAGGCCGTCGCCGACGACTTGCATATTCGTCAGGACGGAACCGTCTCTGCCGTTGCGCCCATCGCCGACGGTCACCCGCTCCACGTGCATGCCCAGTTGCTCGAGGTCGCGGTGCGAGAACTGATCGGTGAGGCACTGCTGGTCAGCGCGGATCTTCATCATGCGTTGTCTCTGCGGTCTCAGGTCGGCACCGACCTCCGTGACAAAGCTGTGCGTGTGGGGGAGGAGTGGCGAGCGTTCAGCCCTGATCGGCAGCGTCAGATGTTGCGTCATGCACCCGGCCTGATCGCCAACCTCGACGGAATTCCTTCTGCGGTTCGTAGTCCGGCCAATCTCGATCGAATTCAATCGGAACGAGCACGGCTGCAAGATGATTCAGTCCGAATCTCGCAAGAACTCCACCGTGAGTTCTTCGGCGGCAGGCTGAGTAACACAGGGGCGGGCCAGTGGTACGCCGAACGCAAACTCGAGGATCTGGACGCGCTTGACGAGTTGTTTCGCGCCGAACCTTGTCGACGGTTACTGCTCATGGACATGCGCTCGGGTGAACGCGGCTTCGCGGCAATCGCGATCGGTGATCCGGACACAGCGGATCACATCTCCGTGACGATTCCCGGACTGAACACCAACGTCAAGGACTCGATGCGCGGAATGGTCGGCGAGGCAACACGATTACGAGCCGAGGCGATGCGCCAACTCGAACTGGCCGGCCGAAAGGAGAGCGTGGCCACCATCGCCTGGATCGGATACGACGCGCCACAGGTGATCGGGCCGGGAAAGTTCGACATCGGTCGGGCCAGCTTCGACGTAAGTCGATCGTCCAAAGCAGGCATAGCCGCCGACGCATTGGGTAGCTTCTTTCACGGTCTTCGTGCTGCGTCGGTCAACGACCGAGTCCATATCACCGCGTTGGGTCACTCCTACGGATCGCTTGCGACTTCTCTTGCGCTGCAACGCGGGGCAAGCGCAGCGGTCGACGACGTGGTGTTCTACGGTTCACCCGGCGTGCGGGCCAAGGTGGAGTCGGACCTCGGTATCGCCGACCGCCACGTCTACGTCATGAAAGCGGAAGGCGACAGTATCGCGGGGTTCGGCCGTTTCGGTGGCGATCCGACACGCACCGAGTTCCACCGATTGTCCACGGCCGAGGGGATCACCCCGGACGGTGTCAAGCACGAGCGGGCTTTCGGTCATGCGGAGTACGCGAGAACCGGGGACAACGGAGAACTGCGGATGTCGGGTTACAACCTCGCGGTTGTGGTTGCCGGACTGCCGGAGTTGGCCGTTGTGGCCTGACCTGCTGACTTACAGTGGCACTCATGCGTCTGAGGCATTCGGCCAGGGGGTTGGTCGTTGACGACCAGTCTCGTCTTCTGCTCTACCGATACATCGCACCCGGGGGCGGGCTGACGGTCTGGTGTCCTCCGGGCGGAGGCTTGGAAGGAGACGAAACCCCGCCCGAGGCGCTCGCGCGCGAATTGGACGAGGAGATCGGCTTGCGTGACTACGGCGCCGCCACCCATGTGTGGCATGAGGAGATCCATGATCCGACGATATTGCCGGGTTGGGACGGTGCGATCAACGACTACTTCCTCGTGCCGGTAGCGGCCGCATTCGAGCCCTGTGGGTCGTTGGGGCGCGAAGCGCTGGCCGCCGAGCTGGTCGAGCACTTCGAGTGGTGGAGCGTTGACCGCCTTCTGTCACACAATGGTCGAGAAGTGTTCGGGCCACGCGATTTACCCGACCGGTTTGTACGCCTGGTCAAGGATGGGCCGTCGAGTGCGCCGGATCGATTTGTTCGGTCGCCGTGAGGGATGCGAGGTAGTGATTGAAATCGAACATTTCGGCATCGAAACACGGCTACGCTGGGGTTATGGAGCACTACGTGCGCAAGGAGCCCATCCCATACGCGTCTACGGCTGCGCCGGTCAGTTCTCGCAACCGGTTCAGAAGGATGCTCCAAAGGTTGTCGATAATTCTTCGCGGGATGATGGGGGATCGGAAGGCGAGTCGATATACCTCGCTCGCACCGCGTCATCCCGACGGATCACGCACCGCTGTAACATCTTTCAACAGTAGTGGTGGTGGGAAATAGGTATCGGTGTACAACACTGCCCGGCGGCCGTCGAATTCTCGACGAACACCGGGCAGTGACGCACTACTTGGGCTGGGCTCAGCGGAGGTACTGTCCGCAAACCGGCCATGCGCCGGCACCCTGACCGGCAAGGACGTTTTCCGCGACGCGGACCTGTTCTGCCTGGCTGGCGTTGGCGGCACTGCCGGCTCCGCCGTAGGCTTCCCACGTGCTCTGGCTGAACTGGAGCCCGCCGTAGTAGCCGTTTCCGGTGTTCGCGGCCCAGTTGCCCGAAGATTCGCATTCTGCGACACCCGACCAGTCGTGGGTGGCTGCGGACGCGGTGCCGGCGCTCAGTCCGAGGGCTCCGGCTGCGAGGGCTCCGGCTGCGGCGACAGAGGCAAGGGCACGGGTAACGGTGGTCTTGGTCATTTTTGGTAAATCCTCTCGAGTCCCGCCGACGGAGGACGGTGACCGTCTCAGCTCCGCTCCCACCACTAGGAATGTTGTCGAGTCCGAACCGCGGGGTGGGACGGGCGGTGGCGATTCGGTAATGCCCGGTTGATCGGGCTGTCACCAACCATAAGAGATGATTACGGATTGGTCACGGGTCGGCGTGTCGACGCATGTTTGTGCAACAGAAATGCATCAAAGAGTGTTTTCCCAGGTCGCGTGGCGATATGCCACCTCTCTCGGCGTTACATAATCGAGATAAAGTGTGATGCAAGTCACTGGAAATGCGTCTTGATGGCGTCGGTATGTGGCGCTCCATCGGCCGGTTTTGTCGATTTTCCGGCCCCAGTTCTGGTCACACAGGAGGCTGTGTCGAACCGCGATTTGTTGTCGACCGACCGCCCCGATTTACCTGTGGGGCAGCAGAATTGAAAACGAATTACGCGCTGCTGGCTCAGACGAGATTCTTGCTCGCCTTGATCCGACGACGGATGTCGCGCATCTGAATGGTGTTGCCGGCCTGACGAACGGAGCGTGGAATGAACCTGTTGACGAACGACACGAAAATGAAGAGGTGTTCGAACCGGCGGCGGTCGTCTTCGGTCCACTCGAGGTCGAGTTGGTCGCGGTAGATCGGTGGAAGGAATCCGACCGTCAGGAACCGCAACAAGTTTCGGAACACCAAGCGTATCGGCCAAGCGATCATCTGTAGATTGACCAGGTCGATCAGATACTGCTTGGTGCGTTCGTCGATGACGACGCGTTCGCAACCGAGGTTCCAGTAGCGCTCGAAATCTGCGCGTGTGGCCGGCCACATCTCTTCGGTGACCTGCAGTGTCGTTCCCAAAGTTGATGCGGACTGATAGAACGACTCCGCCTGTTCTTCCGACATCTTGCCGTGCAGCAACTGATGACTGTCTTCGAAACCGATGAACAGGCAAGCAGCAACCCATAATTGGAGTTCGCGATTGAAGGCGTTGTACTTGACCGGGCTGTTCGCATCCGACTTCACATGTCGGTGTACCGAATTCACGGCCTCGCGGTAGGCCTTTCGCTCTTCCTCGTTGCCCAGGATCGCGACCGTCAGGTACTGCGTTGTGGTTCGTGCGCGCTTCCACGGATGCGCTGTCAGAGCACCAGATTCGACCTTGCTCTCCATGACGCCGTACGCCACCTCGGGCCAACCGAGTTGCAGGATGACGTTGGCAGCGGCTCCGGCGAACGACCAGAAATCGAGTGCGTCGGTGATGTGTGCGGGTTTACGTGCCCACCGCCTACGCTCCGCCGTGATGGTGATGCGTGTCTGATCGGTCCGAAGAGACGACTCGGACTTTTCCGAATCCAGGTAGTGAGTGGGCATGGATCTTCCTCCGCGCGTGGTGAGTTACTTGGTCTCGACGTTGCTCACGAGCCACCGGTCGTCCGAGCGGACCAGGGACACGACCATGCGGTACTTCTGTGTGTTTCCCTCTGGCGCTGCGACATTCTTCGCTTGTTGGTCGACGAACACGAGCACCTTGGCCGACGAATTGTCCAGCGATTCGATGCCGACGTCTGTCGCCGTTGCGCTCGCCTGGCCTTGCCCCCCGGCGACGACTTCGCGCAGTGAATCGACCATCGTTCGGTAGGTGCCGGCAAACTCGTCGGTCGACATCGAGGCGATGCTGTCTTTGTTGGCGTCGAGGTTCTGATAGTCGAAGGAGGACATGATGGTCGAGTAATCCCGCGCGGTGTCCAAAGCCTCCTGCCGCAGCGTGTCTTCCTGATTCGCCGAGTACATCTGGAATCCGAGCACCACCAATGCTGCGACCAGCGCTACCGCTATGAGTGAGATCAGTGCGTTGCGTGGCTCCTTGAGGCGGCGAAGTAGCGACGGAGAAGTCGGATGTTCGGCCACCTCGGCTTCAGCCTCGTCGAGTAGTGCGTTGTCACCGTGTGCCATTTCCCAGTCCTTCCAACATCAATCTCCAGTAGTTCAGGGCTTCGACTCCGGTCGGGACGAGAATCGGATCTGCGACGACGGGCGGTCCGATCGGCGTACCGGGGACCGTCGAGTTCTGCAATCCGAGGTCGTTCGGGCGGGGAGCATTCTGTGCTCCGCGTTGGACGAGGTCGTCGGCGGGGGGACAGTACATCGCCAGACTTGGACTGGTGGGAGACAGATCGCCGACCTCACGCCGAGGGGTGTCGTAGTTACAGACCGGCCCCTGTGTGGCAACCAAGGCAAAGTCGGCGCGATCGCCTTTGACGATGGATGCCAGTTTGGCGAGACCTTCAGGAATCGTGACAAGTCCGGTTTCGAGGGCGTCTGTGCGGTCGGAGATGATCGGTGCGACAGTGACGAGATTGGCCAGGACCGCTCCGAAAGTGTTGTGGTACTTGTCGAACAACTGTTGAGCGCTGTTCAGGGCGGCGGGCGAATGATCGGTGAGGTAGATCAGTACCGGAGCGTTGGATTCGAGTTGTTCGGTGAAGTTCTTGGCAGCTGCCATTCCTCGGACGAACGAATCCGATTGTGTCGCCATGGAGTCCACCAACGTGGAGGTTCGCGACAGCAGCGCGGCGAGTTCGGCCGACTGGTCGTTCAACTGCGCGGACATGGTCCCACCGTTGTCGATCATCGTCGCCAAGCTCGGGCCGAGCCCGTTGAACGAATTTCCCAGTTCGGTCCCGATGTCGCTGATCGCTTGCGGATCAATCCCTTCCAGGACACCGGACGCCTGAAGCATCAACTGGCTCATCTGGACCGGTTGCTGATCCGCGGGCATGGCGATTTCGTCGCCGTCCCGAAGATACGGGCCGTGGTCTGTGTTGGGATAGATGTCGACATTCTGAATTCCGGCTGCGGTTCCCATCGTCACCTTGGCGACGCTGTCGGTAGGTATCTCGGTGTTGTCGTTGAGTGAGAGTTCCACCCGAGCCGAGCGGGTGCCTGCGTCGAGTTCGACTTCACTCACTTTCCCCACCTGTACGCCGCGATACGTGACGACCGTGCCCTTGGTCAGCCCGAAGGCGTCGGACATGTTGGCGTGCAGCCGGATTTGGCCACCGAAACCCTGAGGGCCGACCACGTAGACGATTCCGAAAGGGATTACCACAGCAGCGATCAGAGCGAACAGGACAAGTTGAACAAGCGCAAGGCGACTCAACGCAGACCTCCCTGAAGTAGATCGGTGAGAGTTCCCGCCGGTGCGATCGATTGACCGGCCATCCCGCCGCTCCAGAGCTTGTCGATCGTTCCCGGAATATCCAGGGCGCCGTCGAAAACGAGGTAGTCACCTTGGACTGCACTGGTGAAGTTCTCGAGCAATCCGTTCATATTCGCCAGTGTCTGACCGATCTCCGAGTTGAACGAATCCAGAGTCCCGACAACGGTCGACGCATCGTGCAGCATCGCGTCGAGGCCGTCGGGTGACGAGTCGAGGATGGTGTTTGCGTTGGTGGCGAGCTGAACGGTCGAGTTCAACAGGCTTGCAATCTGATCCTTCTGTCCCACGAGAATCGACACCAGCTGTGGAACGGAATCGAGGTAGTTGTCGACGACGTCGCGTTGGCCGGCCAGTTGGGAGGAGACCCTGGCAGCGAGGTCGACGGCCTCGTCGAACTCGCTGCGGTGACTGCTTGCCTCTGCCATGAGCGAGGTCAGGGTGTCGGTCAGAGAACGAACTTCACCGGAGCGCCCGGAAAACGCGGTGTTCAGCTCGCGCACCACGGTGTCGAGTTGATCGATGCCGCTTCCGGTCAGAACCGTACCGAGCGTGGCAAGCGCACTTTCGACCTGCGGACCGATCTCGGTGCGAGACTCCGGAATTGTGTCGCCGTCGCTGAGCATCGAGCCGGACGGAACCTCCGGCACCAATAGTCTGATGAACGGGTTGCCCAGTGCGGACGGGAGTTCGACGGATGCTTCGACGTTGTCCGGCAACGGCGTCGCGGCGTCCAGACTCAGCGTCACATCGGCTCCGACGACGTCGGCGGACAGCGCGGATACTCGGCCGATGACTTTCTGGCCGCTGCGGACGTCTGCCCCCAACACCAGGCCGTCGGCGCCGGCCAGCTGCAGCGCCACGTTGTACGCATCACCGTCGGCCGAACGACCCAGGGGTAGGTCTTGAATGCCTGCGCTACAGCCGCCGAAGGCGAACACGGCCACAGAACCCACGCCGATGATCACGATACCGGCGACTATTCGAACCGATTGCCGCGTCAATTGCCACCTCCGGGGACGGCTCCGCCGGAAATCGCGGAGGCGATTCCGAGCGGATCAGAAGTGCTGAGGGGGAAGGAAATCGGATTCGTGAACCCGGCTCCGGTACAGATCGGCAACTTGTAGGTGTCGCACAGCGGTTTCGCAACCGCGAACTGAGTCAATGCAGTCGAGACGTTGAGCCGAATGCGCCCGCGCTGATCAGGACCGATTGTCTGGGAGAGGTTCTGCATCATCAACGGCACCAGGTCCATGAACTCAGCGAGGCCGGGTTCTTTGGCAGCCAGAGTGTCACCGAGAACTCGCACGTTGTCGGCTATGGCACCGACATCATCGCCGTGAGTTGTCATGAAACTGTTCAACTGGTCGAAGACCACCTGCAGATCCTGCAGAGGCTGTGAGATGTCCATGTTCTGGTTCGCCCACTGATCGCCCAATGTGCCGAGGTCACCGACAAGTTCGTCGAGGCTGACCTGCCGTGCGTCCAGAGCATTCATCAAGGTGTTGAGATTGTCGACAAGGGCACCGATGTCTTCCGACCGAGCGCCGACAACTCCGGTTGCCGTGCTGAGGTTGCGAATTGCGGTGTTGAATTGATCGCCCTGGCCCTGCCATCCGGCAGCGCCGCGGCTCACGAGATCGCCGAGATTGCCCCCATCCCCGGCAAATGCGTCGGCCAAAGTGCTGACGCTTCCCATCAAGCCGTCGAAATCTATGGGGGAGTGGGCACGTTCGATCGGAATCTGGTCGCCGTCTTTCAGCGTCTCTCCGCCGGTGTAAGCCGGGCCGAGTTCGATGTGGCGATCGCTGATCACCGATGGATTGAGTACATAGGCTGAGGCGTCGGCGGGCAGGTCCACGGAGTTGGGCATCGACATCGCCACTCGAACAGAAGTTCCGCGAGGTTCCACCGACGTGACCGTCCCGACGCCGACTCCGAGGACGGTGACCTTGCTTCCCTCGTAGATTCCGCCGACGTAGCTGAAATCGGCGTAGACGGTCTTGGACTGATCCGTTCGTCCGAAGATGTACCAACCGGGGAGTGCAATCGCCAGGGTCACGACCAGCATGGCCGTGACGGCTCTTCGTGTATTCACTTGCAGCCCTCCATGATGCCGAGCGCGCAGAGCAGATTGTCCGGGATCACGGCGGCCGGCGCGTTGACGTCGGTCCAATTGCCGGTGCCGGTGGAATCGGTGACCGAACGCAGCGCGGAAGGAAGACGAGTCAACAGCAGGTCGATCTGATCTGCGTTGTTCTTCAGCGTGGTGGTGACCTCGACGAGGTTGTCGGTCATGGCTCCGAACTCGTCCTGACGATCGACGAAAGTGGTGGAGAGCTTCGAGATGATGATTGTCAGGTTGTCGACCAGCTGAGTCAGTGCGTCCTTGCGCATCGCAAGAGTACGAACGATCGTCTGAGCATTGGCCGCAGTACCGACTATCGAATCGGTTTGTGCCGCAGCCATGTCCGACAGCTCGCGGGACATGATGAGAATCTGGTCGATCTGTTCACTGTTCTGCGCGAAAGCCGCCGAGGCGCCGCTGATTCCGGCCAGAGCCCGGCCCACCTGATCGGAATCAGTTGGAATCACCTGCGAAAGGGTGTTCATCATGGACTCCATCGCCTGTAGGTCGACGCCGGTAGCCGCAGTGGTGGCATCACTGCTGACGTCGTCGAGGCTGTACGGCACGGTAGTGCGGGAGAGCGGGATGACCCGCGCATCGGAGTCGTCGACGACTCCGGCCGGCACGATCTCCAGGTAGCGCTTGCCAAGGACCGTCTTGAGCCTGACAGTCGCCGTGCTCTGGTTTCCCAAAGGCTGGTCCTTGTCCAAGCGGAAGTTGACGACGACGTGGTCGCCGGCAAGGTCGATCGAATCCACTCGGCCCGCGGGAACCCCGGCCACGTAAACCGGATCGGTGTCGGAAAGCCCGCTGGCATTGGCCAACTCCGCTGTGTATGCCGACGTGCGTACGTTGTACCAGAGCTTCGGAATGCCCAAGGCGGCGCCGAGTCCCACCACCAGAACGAAGATTCCGAGACTACCCAGGGCGAGAGCGGTGCCGCTACCGCTGCGACGGCGATCCCCTTTGAACAGGAAGAGCATGATGCCGACGAACACGTCGATCAGCTTGACCAGGAACATCATGAGCACACCGGCGAATGTGTCGGACCGAAGATGTTGGCTTCCATGTCGCCTGCCTTCAGAGTGAAATTGCACAGATACAGGCTGATGAAACTTCCGTAACTTCCGATCCGGTTGGCGGCGTCGGCGAACTGGGGAAGGTTGGCGAGAAGTCTGTTGAACTCGTCGGTGCTCGCAATCCAACTCCCGGTGACACTTTCGAGTTGTTGCACGGTCTGACCGAATGCGCCGTTCGACCCGGCCATGATCTGAGCCAACGACGAGACAGTTCGGTTTCCCTGATCCAAGAGCGGGACCAGTTGATCGTTCTGCCCGACGACGGAAGTACTCAGATCGTTCAAACCGTCCAGCAGACCGACCAATTCGGGTTGGCGTTCGTCGACGGAGGTGAGAAGAGTGTTCATGTTCGTGAGTAGTTGTGCGAAGACGTCCTGACGGTCGACAAGGCCGGAGCTCATGGTCGCGATCTGGTCGAGGAGGGTGGTCATCGCCTGGCCCTGGCCGTTGAAGGTTTCGACAAAACTTCGCGTGAGCGTGTTCACCTGCTCGGGCTGCAGCGCGGCGAACAACGGTTTGAACCCGTTCATCAGTGCCGTCAAGTTGATCGGCGGTGTTGTCTGCGCCAGCGGTATCGTGTCACCTGGTTCGAGCTGTCGTGCGGATACCGTTGTCGCGCTGTCGTCCTGCGTCAGTGCCAGATATCGAGCACCGAGCATGTCGCCGTAGCGCACGGCGGCACGGACATCCGACTCGAGGGAATATTGCGACTCGATTTCGACGTCGACGATCGCCTTGCTCGTGCCGCCGCCGTTGTCGGCAAACGCAACTGAGTCCACGCGGCCGATACGCACACCGGACATCGTGACCGGGTTACCCGGGTTGAGGCCTTCGACATCGGTGAACTCGAACGAATACGAATCGGTGCTTCCGCGAACCGGGACCGACAACGTGTTCGCCACGAACGACGCACAAGCGACGCCGGTGAGACAGAAGAGTGACAACCGAATTACCTGGCCAGGACGGACCTTCACGGGACGGTCACCTCATTGCCTCTGACCATCGGCCCCAACATCAGTGTTGTTGCCGGGTTGGGGGTGTCCGAGCGTTCCGGCGATCCGCCCAGTAGCTGATCTTCGAGGTAGCGCAGCGTGGCCGCTTCGGCTTCGCCGCCCACGACCGGGGCACTGACGGGTTGTGCAGGCGTCAGGTTGGAGCCTGAACACTGCGCGCCGCGCGAGTCCCCGTACTGCGGGCAATCATCGCCGGTGTATGGGAGCGGTTCGGCGAACGTGGCAACTGCTGTGATGTCGAACTTACCGGTGGCGAAGACCCGCGCGCCCGCGGCGCCGAACGTACTGGCATTGGCGAGGGTGGAACGCAGTCCTCCGGGATTGGCCGCGGTGGTTGCGAGTATCTTTCCGGCGGAATCGATCACAGTGATGATGTTTCGGTTGTTCTCCACGACAAAATCGTCGACGGTAGCGGCGAAGACTGCGGCCGCGCCGATCGAGGACTCGAGATTCGCTCTGTTGGCGACCATGTTGCTCGAGACGGTTGTGGCGGCTGCCAAGGTATCGAGAATGTCGGGGGTCGCGCGGTCCAACGCGTCGACGACCGACTTGAATTCGGGTGTCGATTCGAGGAATTGGTGTGCGGCGGGTGTCAGTACGCCGGACGCGGCACTGAGATTGTCTATCGTGGTACCGATCTCGGCTCCGTTTCCGTCGAGTGCCTGGCCCAGCGCAGTCAGGGCTGTCTGCAACTTCTCGGGCTGCATCGCCGTGAGGACTCCCACCAATTTGGTGTACACGTCGTAGAGCGCAACGGCTTCGGGACCGTCGTCCATGTGGATCTCGTCTCCGTCCGACAGAGTCGTCTGGCCCTGCCCATTCGGACTGTCCACGAGCTGCACGTAGATGTCGCCGAAGAACGTGCGCGGAACGACGCGGGCTACCACGTCGGCGGGAATCTTCGACGCGTCATCGGTCTGAATCTGCAACTGCACAACGGATTCGGCGGTGCCTGATTCGATTTCGCCGATTCGGCCGACGTTGACGCCGTGGTACCGAACCGGAGCTTCACCGCTGATGAGACCGGCTGTGGCTGGAACAGAGACGAAGATGTCGGTGCTCTGCTCGAGGTTTCCCGAACCGCGTAGAACCATTGTCACAGCGGCGGCGACGGCTACCACTACGGCGATCGCGCCGCGAAGGGCGTACACGATCTTTGTGTGTGTAGTGAGTCTGTCCACGGCTCAGACCCCCATTCCCGGGATCTGGGGCACGAGGCCCCACAGCGCGAAAGTCATCAGTACGTCGAGGATTCCGATCGCGAGGATCGCAGTCCGAAGCGCGCGCCCGGCAGCCTGCCCGACGCCGGCCGGACCACCGGAGGCATAGTAGCCGTACGCGCAGTGAACCAGCGCGACAACAGCGGCGAACACCACGGCCTTGAGGCCCGAGTACAGGAGATCCTGCGGCGAGATCGCCAGATGGAAGAAGTAGTCGTAAGTACCGGCCGATGCACCGTTGAAGAACACGACGACCAGTCGGGTCGACAGGTAGCTGGCGAGCAGTCCGATCATGTAGATCGGGATGACGCAGATCATGGCAGCGATCACCCGCGTACCCGCGAGGAAGGGGATGGATCTGATCGCCATCGAGTCGAGGGCGTCGATCTCGTCCGAGATGCGCATAGCCCCGATCTGGGCAGTGAAACCCGTTCCGACCTTGGCAGCCAACGCGATAGCGACGACAACAGGGGCAAGCTCACGGGTGTTCGCGACCGCAGACAGCATGCCCGAGAGCGAGGTCATCCCGACGAGTTCGAGGCCCCGGTGAGTCTCGACGCCCAACATCATTGCCGCGGCGAGCGACATCGCGAAGACGATCCCGATGGTGCCGCCGCCGGACAGCAAGGAGTTCGTGCCGAAGCTGACCTCGCTGATCTGACCGAGTACGTGCTTGCGGTACTTGGTGAGCGCAAAAGGGATCGATGCGATGGTGCGGACGTAGAAAGTGACGTGCTGACCGAGGGAGACGAGGCCGTCGCCGGCGGTTCGCAGGGGTCTGCTCGCTTGACGGGCTCGAACACGGAGATCGACGAGCGACATCAGAATTCACCGACTGCCGGGACGATTACGGTGTACAACGCGGACAACACTGTGTTCACGATGAAGACGAGCGCGAACGCAATGACGACGGCCTCGTTGACTGCGTCGGCAACGCCGCGAGGGCCGCCTTTTGCATGGAGACCTTTGAAAGTGGCCACCAAAGTCGAAGCGAGGCCGAAGATCGCGGCTTTCACCAAAGCCATGACGAAGTCGGACGATCGACCGTATTGGCTGAACGTTGCCATGAACGTTCCGGCCGGAAGATGCTGCACGTAGATGTGGTACAGATAGCATGCGATCACTCCGCCGAAGGTCACCATCGAGCACAGTGCGAGGGAGACGATCACTGCCGCAACCAATCTCGGAGCTACCAGGCGTTCGATCACATCGATGCCCATCACTTCCATGGCATCGATCTCTTCGCGAATCTTTCGCGAACCAAGATCGGTGCAGATCGCCGACCCGGCAACACCGGCCATCATCAACGCGCACACCAGTGCTGCGGCCTGTCCGACGATGATGAATGCCACGACGGCGCCCGAGTAGCCACCGGCACCGATGCGGCCGGCCAGTTCGCCGACCGACACCGCGATGAAGACACCGATCGGAATCATGAGGAGCAGCGACGGACCAGTGCTGACGCGACCGATGAAGAGCGTCTGAGTGACCGTCTCGTGCAACGAGAGTCGCCTGCGGAGGATTGCCGTGAACAGGCCGAACAGTGCCTGCACCGAGAATCCGATCAGATAGCCCCCCTGCAACGCTACGTCTCGTACCGGGCCTTTCGGGGCTGGTAGCTCGTACGTCATCTAATTGAATTCCTTTGCAGATCAACATGGTTCAGCACGAAAGTCGAACTGTTCGGACGCTGGCGGTCGAGCGAACTGCTTGTGAAGCATCTCACACATATATGTGACGTGGCAAGCATTATGTGAACGAAAATTCTCGGGGGAATTTTTGGTGTAACAGCGACGGTGAGTGCGTTGACGTGCCAATATGAGTTCTGTCGGGTGGCGTCCTCGGCTTAAGTTCATCGAAATTCCGGAAGCTATCGTCGGATGTCCCGATCGGGGAGGGAGGGGCCGCTTCGAGCGGTGACCCTACCCCTGGTTTCGACCACAGGGCAAGGCTTTGTTAACGAGAATTCGCTTGAGTTTCAGCATCGATGATCGGGGCGATGCAGTTGATGGCAACCTGGAGTTGGGGCAGCTAGCAGCGTATATGGAACGTTGATACAGTGGAAATCTCGAAAGTTTCCGATGGCGTGCACCGATTATGATTATGCTCATTCGCAAAAGGATTGGTTTGATGTCTGGTGTGGGGCTGAGAGAGGGGTGCACGAGTGAGCCCGAGACAGCAGTCTGTCGATGCGCAGACAGTTGACGAACAGACCCCGCGTGTAATCCTTCGAGCGGCGGGATCGGAGTCGGTCAAGCGACGTCCGAAGGACCGCAAGGCGAAGATCGCCGCTGCGGCTGCAATTGCGTTCAGCGAACGGGGATATCCTGCCGTAGGCGTCGAGGACATCGCGTCGTCCGTCGGTATTTCGGGTTCGGCACTCTATCGGCATTTTCCGAACAAGTATGCGATGTTCCGCCACGCGGCACTGGAATTGACCGACGCGCTCGAGAGTGCACTCGATGCGGTCTCCGTCGCCGCCGATGCAACTGACCGGGAGCGCCTACGCGAGGATTTGCTCGCTGTG
The DNA here is from genome assembly GCF_036669995.1 of Rhodococcus sp. DN22. Classification (NCBI taxonomy): domain Bacteria; kingdom Bacillati; phylum Actinomycetota; class Actinomycetes; order Mycobacteriales; family Nocardiaceae; genus Rhodococcus; species Rhodococcus sp. DN22. Next base: position 959,190 of record NZ_CP133326.1, read on the forward strand.
ATCCGAACGACGGTGCGTAATCGGCGCACAGCCGGGATCTACCGGTGGGAGAGTCGGTTTCTCGACGCTGCCGATCGGAAATCGGTCCGAGCTCAGGCAGCTGCTGTCAATTGCCGAGTTGCACTGCATCTTTCACGCTCCGAACCGCCGGCGAGTGCTCGTGCCGAAACCATCCTCACCTCAGCGATGTTCAGCGTGATCGGCAGCATCACCGCTCACAATCTGATACTGCCCCAACGTCGGATGGAGCAAGTTCTTCTCGATGCTTGTCTGTCGATCGAACACGGTGGGAGTGCAATTACATGGCGGCGGTCGGAAATCACTGTGTCGACGCGACCGGTGACGACGAACAAGCGTGAACGTCTGCTGCAGGAAGCCGTGCGGCTCTTCGATTCTCGCGGCTATCACGACGTCAGTATCGAAGAGATCGCAGCCGCTGCGGGTTTGAACGCTTCCGGGATGTACCGCTACTTTCCGAGCAAAGCGGAACTTCTCGGGGCGGTGTTCTATCGAGCGGCAGACCGTCTGGACCTCGCGACGGCAGCAGTATTCGAGTCTGCGACGTCGCCGGAGGAAGCGCTGCGCACACTGTCGGCGATGTACGTGGAGTTGTCGTTTGCACAACATGAATTGATGTCGGTCTATTTTTCCGAGATGAACAACCTTCTGCCGGGACATCGAAGCGATCTGAAGAATCGGCAGAAGCTGTACGTGGTCGAGTGGGCGCGGATACTTCGCGAAATTCGTCCGGACCTTTCGGCGATAGAGGCGAAGTTCCTGGTTCACGCTGCTTTGAACCTGGTCCCCGACATCGGACGCTTGATGAAGTTCGATGTTGCAGCAGAAAACGCCTCCACACTTCAGACGTTCATGTCAGCAGTTCTCTTCGGCCGCCCGGCTCCGCCGCCCTGAACTTCGCGCCGCCCTGAACTTCTCGCCGCCCTGAACTTCTCGCCGCCCTGAAACTTGTCGGACGGCGTGCGTAGTGTGGTCGGCTATGAGCGAAGTCGTGTCTCTGGCAGCTGCCCGCCGAACAGCGCTCGCCGCTCAAGGGTTCGGCAAATCACACCCGGCAACGGTGACGCGGCGCAATCTGGTCAGCGTGATGGACCGGCTGCAGGTCTTGCAGATCGACTCGGTCAACGTTTTCGAACGCAGTCACTACCTGCCCGTTTATGCGCGACTGGGCGCGTACGACAAGTCCAGGCTTGATCAGCTGACCTTCTCCCCGGAGTCGGGGTACCTCGAATACTGGGGACACGAAGCGACGTTCCTGCCGGTGGACATGTGGCCGCTCTTTCGTTGGCGCATGGACCAGTTTCGTGACAAAGCGTTGAGCGACAAGAACGGATGGGCGTCTGATCGGCGCGACTTCCTCGACTGGTTGCGCAACGAACTGCGTGAAAACGGTCCGATGGCGGCGAGCGAAGTCGAGCATGAAGCGAATACACGCCGCGGCCCGTGGTGGGGGTGGTCGGACGTGAAAGTCGGGCTGGAGACTCTGTTCCGATGGGGCGAAGTGGTATCGGCGGGTCGCGCAGGATTCGAACGTCGATACGGCCTTGCCGAACACATGCTCGCGCCCGAGATCCTCGATGCGAGGATCGATCGATCGGACGCGATCCGTGAGCTGGTGCTGCGCGGTGTGAAGGCCCACGGACTCGGTACGCTCGACGATATCGCCGACTACTTTCGGCTGCCGAGCGCTGAGGCACGAATTGCCTTGCGTGAGCTCGAAGACGCCGGCAATGTACGCAGTGTTTCCGTCGAGGGCTGGGAGCGTCGCGGCAAGCCTCGCGAGGTATGGATTGACCCACAGGCAAAGCGTCCAAGGTCGATCCGAACCGAGGCTCTGTTGTCGCCCTTCGATCCGGTAGTGTGGGCGCGCGATCGAGCGTTGCGGCTCTTCGACTTTCACTACCGGATCGAGATCTATACTCCCGCACACAAGCGGGTTCACGGCTACTATGTGCTCCCTGTGTTGATCGACGACAATATCTGCGCGCGAGTCGATCTCAAGAACGACCGACAGAACCGTCGGCTACTCGTGCGCGCTGCTTGGGCCGAGCCCACCGCCGATGCCGACACTGCACCGCGTCTGGCTGAGCTCCTTCGTAGAACCGCAATGTGGCAAGGCTGCGACACCGTAGTCGTGGAGAACAATGGAACATTGGCATCAGAGCTGGCCGCTGTGATGGCCGGCGACGAGGTGGATGCGGTGGGCGCGCGCTAGGTCAATCTGGAACGGTGAGTCTCCCGTCGACTGCAGCTCGGTTGATGGAATCTCTTAATGCCGAACAAGTTCCGGTGCGAATTTTCGGCGACGCCTTGTCTTCGCGATACTCCGAACACACGTTGTGCGGATCCGATCGCCATTGAGTCGAGGTATGTTGCCAGCTGTTCTTCTCGACGAGGACATATGTTCCACACCGCTCGCAGTCCACTGGTTCCATGGTCACTGCGCTGCTCCTGCACGGCGTGCGAGGTTGTCTGCAACCTCCTGTTTCCACACCTCGATGGGTTTGCTTGTGTCCATCTCGAATTCGAAGCGATCGATCATCTCGGGCGTGACGTCGGCGACGTCGACGTAGAACTGTTCGTACCACCGCCTCAGTTGGTAGACCGGACCGTCCTCGGTGCAGAGTAGTGGGTTGTCGATGCGGGTCTTGTTCTTCCAGATCTCGATGTCCTGCTCGAATCCGACGCCGATGTAACCGATCATCGCGTCAACGGTTTGGTCCGCTATCCCGGCGGGAAGTTCCTCGGTCTTCTTGACGGTGATGCCGTACATCAGGACAAACTTGTTCGGGCTGACCGGATAGTGGCAGTTGATCAAAACCGAATCCACCTTGAACGTTTCGTACTGGTACACCAGATCGTCGATCATGAACGACGGTCCGTGATAGGCGGCCACCGAGAAGTTCGAGACCAACTGCGGCACGTCGGGATCCGTCCAGGTCACGATGTCGTCGCGGTTGATACCGCTCTGCTCCTGGATGGCGACATGCCCCTCGAAGACGTTCTTGAAGTAAGTGGGAAACGAAAAGTGCACGTAGAAGAAGTGCGCCATGTCCACGACGTTGTCGACGATTTCTCGACAGTTGGTGTCGATGACGATTGACTTCCATACCCAATCGGTCCATTCGTGGTCCGGAGTTTTGATTACCGGTATGGCGACTTCGGCCGGAGGCGGATTGCCTTCGGGGTCATGCCAGACGAAAAGCAGTCCGTCTTGTTCGAGGGTGGTCCAGGCGCGGGTTTTGGCAAGCGGTGGAACGCGGCGTGCATAGGGGATCGCGGTGCATTTGCCGTTGCCGCCCCAACGCCAGTCGTGGAAGGGGCAGGCGACTGAATCGCCCTTGACCGTGCCCTGACTGAGGTCGCCGCCCATGTGACGGCAGTAGGCATCGAGGACCTTCAATTCGCCCTGGCTGTCGGCAAATACGACAAGCTTGGTGCCGAAGGCCTCGATCGGATGTGGGTTCCCGTCGTGGAAATCCGTTGCAAGTCCGAGGCAGTGCCATCCGCGGGCAAAACGTTCGGGAGCAGCGCCCTCGTCGATCATGCGGATGTCGTCGACTTCGCCGAGGTCCGTTGTGGTCGTCACGTCTGTAGTCAACTCGTCGTCCTTTGTTCAGTGATCTGTGTTGGCCACTGTGGTGAGGAGTTGGTCCAGGTTCAACGGGGGTAACCGGTGATCGGTATAGCTGCAGGTGGAGTGGCCAGGCAGGTTTGTCTCCCGCACGGTGGGAAACACCCTGGCGGTTCGTCCGGTGAAGGCCCAGATTTGCAGTCAGCAGAGCACGCCCAGCGCTGTCCTCTCGACGGGCGGATCACCGAAACGGAGACGCCATGTCGGTCGGACCGATCACAGAAGAGCCCATCCCTATGTCAACCCTCGACAGGTTGGCGATGGTGGTGGATTGCTTTCGTGACACGCCGCGGTTGACGCTGGGCGAGGTGGCCCGTCGAACCGGGATTCCGCGATCGTCCGTGCACAGGATGCTTCTGAAGCTAGTGAGGATGGATTGGCTTCGCAGAGAAGGCCTCGAGTACGAAATCGGCGACAAACTCGGCGATCTTGGGGCAATCTCGTTGTATCGAAACAAGTTCGAGAGGGTGGTGGTGCCGTTGTTGTACAACCTGCACCTCGTCACCAATCAGGCCGTACATCTCGGGGTCCTCGAGGGAAGCAACGTGCGATACCTTCAGAAGATCGGCAGCCAGGCGATACCTGACCTCCAGACAGGCGTTGGCTCACGCATCCCGGCGCGATCCTCGGCAATCGGCAAGGCACTCTTGGCAGCGGGCCGCCGTTCGACGGTCGCGCAACATTCCGCAATAGCCAACCATCGGTACGGTGTCGTATTCGGTACGTGTACTTCGGGTCTCGGCTGCATCGGTGTGCGGGTGGGTGCGCTGGGCGAAGCGGAAGTCGGTCTGTCGATCAGCGGCCCACTCGTTCGAGGCAAGATCGACGATCGACACGTTGCACCGGTACAGATGGCCGCGGTGGCAATCTCCCAGTATTTCGAGGTGCCGGGTGGTCGTCACCAGCAGACCGGTTAGCTCGGCAATGCGCAGAGTGCGCCTCCTCCGACTCCGCGTAAAGCGCAGTGGGGGAGACGCACTCGGATGAATCTGCGTCAGCGAAGAGCCGCAAGCGCGTCGATACGCTTGGCCGCGTCCTCCATGATGTTCTCGATCAGTTCCTTGCAGCTGGGCAGATCGTTGATCATTCCGACAACCTGGCCCGAGGCAAGCACGCCGGCTTCCGTATTGCCCTCGACCAGACCGGCCTTGAGCAACATCGGGGTATTCGCCGCCATGATGATTTGCATCAGCGTGCGGTCACCCGAGCGCTTCATCGCGAGGCCGTCCTTGGCGAGCGTCGACCACTTCATACCTGTCATTGCCTTGAACTTGGTGGCGTTCTTGGCAGCAGCGATCAAACCGGTTGCATAGCTGGAACCTTCGAGGCTGTTGACCAGGTCGGTGTTGAGCACACGATGAGGCATGCCGTCGACCTTGCGTGAGACCGTCGTATCCGTCAGTCCTCGCTTGAGGTATTCCTGCTTGACGGAGTCCGGCACCGAAGAGTCACTGGTGAGCAAGAAACGCGTCCCCATGGCGACACCGGCAGCGCCGTACGCCAACGCTGCGGCCAGCCCGCGGCCGTCGAAGAATCCGCCACCGGCGATGACCGGAATATCGACCGCGTCGAGAACCGAGGGAAGAAGCAATGTCGTTGCCACACCGCCGGTGTGACCACCACCTTCGCCGCCCTGGACGATGACGGCGTCCGCGCCCCAAGATGCAACCTTGACCGCATGCTTCGCGGCACCGATCGACGGTACGACGACGATGCCGTGGTCCTTGAGCTTGGCGATCAGTTCCTTCTTGGGAGCCAAGGCAAACGACGCGACCTTGACGCCCTCACGGATCAGCAGGTCCGCGCGCTGCGGCGCGTCGGTGGCGTCGGCACGCATGTTGACGCCGAACGGCTTGTCCGTGAGCTGTTTCGTCTTCTTGATCGCGTGCTCGAGCTCGTCGTAGGTCATCGTGGCCGAAGCCAGGATGCCGAGACCGCCCGCGTTGGCCGTCGCCGACGTCAGTGCTGGCCCGGAAACCCAGCCCATGCCTGTCTGCACGATCGGGTACTCGACACCGACCAGTTCGGTCAGTGCTGTCTTCAGAGTGGGGGTCATGCCGAGACCTCACGGTCCCGGAGGTTGCGCGGATCGAGGGTCTCGCGAATGAGGTGGAGCTCTTCGGCGGTGGGGTCACGGGTGATACCGGCCTCAGCGAGTCCGGCTACCTCGAACGAGGTGTTCGCGGCTACCTCTTCGGCGGTGACGCCGGGATGGAGGCTCAACGCGCGGAAGGTGTTTCCCGGTCCGCCGAAGTCGAAGACGCCGAGGTTGGTGACAACGCGGGGGATGTTCAGGTACTTGTATGCCGGGTTCTCGGGATCGATCTGGTCGTAGCCGACACCGCACACCACGTCGACCTTGTCGACGAACACGCGCTTGGAGTGCTTGGGGACGAAGTAGCTCGTCGCGTGGTTGATGGTGTTACCCGGGGCGCCGCGCACACCGAACATCTGACGCGTCGGCTGCTGAAGCGGGCCGAAGGCGGAGAGGTTCTGGTTGCCGTGGCGATCGAGCTGATTGGCGCCCATGACTACGTGGCGACGGCCCGAAGCGACGACGTCGAACACCTTACGGAAAGGCATCCATCCTTCGATGGGGCCCTTCGTTCCGACTGCCGGAGTGTCCTCGAGGATGAGGGCTTCACCATCGGTGATCAGCAGGTCGGGTTCGGTGGTGAGTCGAGCCAGGCGAGCGCCGATGGCGGACGACGTCGACATCGGGCTGGCCATGATTTCGCCTGCACCGGAGAAGATTTCAGCGCACGCGAGAACAACGTACTCTGCGCGGGTGACGGTGGATTCGCTCATTTTGCCTGCTCCCCTGCCTTTGATGAATCGGCAAACTTCTTTACTGCGGCTTGGTAGTCCTCTTCGCTGCCGGAGAGGAAGGTGTCGACGAACGTCTGCCACGACTCGGGGGTCTTGGCGGCCTCGGCGTAGTGACGCTGGAACTTCTCGTCGCGGCCGTAGCTTTCGCCGGCCAACGTGAAGTGGGCACCGTTCGGGGCCTCGACGACGGCGTCGACCATCATGCGGTTGAGCAGAAGATTCTGCAGTGGAACGGATTTGACCAGTTCCTCGGTCTCGACAATGCGTTCGACGGAGACGTAACGCTTTTCGGCGGCCATGCAGTACAGGTCGTCGAAGTACGGGTCGACACCGTTGTACGCGGCATTGCCGTGCTTGTCACCGAGATTGAGGTGAACGAACGACGCATCGAGGTTGAGTGCAGGCATCGCGATCAAGGTCTCGGAACGGCCGTCGGCCTCGGGGTACGGGGAGGTGACGGTCTTGAGTTCGTCGCCCCAGAAGTTGCGAACGTCCGAACCCAGGCCTGCGCGGATCGGGAGGAAAGGGAGGCGAGCGGCAGCGGCTTCGAGGCCGCACTTGACCATTCCCTCGTCCATCTCGCGGACTTCGATCTCACCGGCGGTGCGCGCCTTGGCAAACCACGGATCGTAGTACGGTGCGGAGTCCAGGGACACGAAACCGTAGTACGCCTTCTTGACCTTGCCGGCCGAGCACAGCAGCCCGAGATCCGGTCCGCCGTAAGTGACCACGGTCAGGTCCTTGATGTCCGAACGCAGAATCGCACGCACGAAGGCCATCGGCTTGCGGCGAGATCCCCAGCCGCCCAAGCCGATCGTCATTCCGCTGCGGAGCTCGCCGACTACCTCGTCGAGCGACTTCGTCTTGTCACGCTTGCTAGCCATGTTTGTCTCAGCCTTCCTTCTGGGTTGCGTTCTCGCGCGGCTTGCCGGTGGCGACGAATTCGTCGCGGTGTTCGTCGGACACACCGAGGAGGTTGAGTTCGAAGGTGTAGCCCTGCTCGAGGCGGTAGCTGCCCTTGACGTCGACCGGGTCGATGCCGTTGATGGCTTCCTTGGCGCACCGGATGATGCGGGTGTCCTTCGCGGCGATCTTCGCGGCGATCTCGCGAGCGCACTCGTCGAGCTTCTCGCGCGGGACCACGTCGTAGACGCTGCCGAACTGTTTGAGTGTGTGGGCGTCGACGCTCTGTGCGGTGTAGTAGAGCGTGCGCATCATGTGTTGCGGCACCAGACGTGAGAGGTGCGTGGCAGCGCCGAGTGCGCCGCGGTCGACCTCGGGGAGGGAGAAGATCGCGTCGTCGGAAGCGACGATCACGTCCGCGTTGCCGACCAGTCCGATGCCACCGCCGACACAGAATCCGTTGACGGCCACGACGACGGGTACAGCGCAGTCGTAGACGGCTGCGAAGGCCGCGGCGCAACCGCGGTTGGCGGCGACCAGTGCGTCGAATCCCTCGGTCGCCTGCATCTCCTTGATGTCGACGCCGGCGTTGAATCCGCGTCCCTCGGCTCGCAGGATCACCACGTGAGTGTTGAGATCCTTGCCCGCGTCGAGGATGGCGTCGGCAAGCTCGAACCATCCCTTGGACGGGATTGCATTGACCGGCGCGTAGTCGATGGTGACCGTGGTGATGCCGGTTCCGTCGGAGGAGGTGCTGATGCCCATATCGGGATTCCTTACGTCTGTGTACCAAACCAAGCGATTGCTTGGTAAGTTAGCACACAAGCGGAGCCGACAAGCCCGAGCAGAGTGCATTAGGAGACAAATATGAGTGGATTGGTCGACGGACGCGTAGTCATCATCACCGGGGCTGGTCGCGGGATCGGGCGTGCGCATGCCTTGGCGTTTGCTGCCGAGGGCGCCAAGGTCGTCGTCAACGACATCGGTGCGGGTGCCGACGGTTCCGAGACCGGTGAGAGTCCGGCCGAGCAGGTTGTCGCGGAGATCATCGCCGCCGGTGGCCAAGCAGTGGTCAACGGAGACGACGTGGCCGACTGGGCGGGCGCCGAGAATCTGATCAAGACCGCGATCGACACCTTCGGTGGCCTGGACGTACTCGTGAACAACGCGGGCTTCCTGCGGGACCGCATGCTGGTCGGCATGAGCGAAGGCGAGTGGGACGCGGTGATTCGCGTGCACCTCAAGGGGCACTTCGCGCCGCTGCGTCACGCTGCTGCCTACTGGCGCGCTGAGGCCAAGGCGGGCAAGACCGTCGACGCACGCATCATCAACACCAGTTCGGGTGCAGGACTGCAAGGTTCGATCGGCCAGGGTAACTACGCTGCCGCGAAGGCCGGTATCGCCGAGATGACCATCCAGGCCGCAGCCGAGCTCAAGAATTACGGCGTCAGTGTCAACGCGATCGCGCCTGCTGCGCGCACGCGCATGACCGTCGGCGCGGGTGGGGCGATGGCCGAGTCGATGGCAGCTCCCGAAGAGGGCTTCGATGCCATGGCGCCCGAGAACATCTCGCCGCTGGTCGTCTGGCTCGGTAGCGCCGAGTCCAAGGACGTCACGGGGCGGGTGTTCGAGGTCGAGGGCGGAAAGATCACCGTCGCGGAGGGCTGGCGTCACGGCCCGAGCGAGGACAAGGGTGACCGTTGGGACCCGAAGGAGATCGGGCCCGTCGTGGCAACGCTGTTGGAGAAGGCGGAGATTCCGACGCCGGTGTACGGGGCGTAGGGCCTCCGGCCCCGTGAGTGGTTAAGGAGTGCAGGGACTCCTTAACCACTCACAGGTGGTGTGCCGCCTACGCAGGCGCCCGAACCACCAACACGGTGCCGGGGAACTCTGCGGCGAGCTCGCGCCGCGAATGCTTCACGCAGGCTGTGCCGTAGCCCTTCTTGCGAGATTCCGGCGCGATCCAGATCGCCACGTTGACCTCTTGGCCGTCGAGTTCGCCGAAGACCAGGCCGACGCTCTTCGAGCCGTCACCGGAGACGTCCTCGGCGACGAACCAGGCAGCGGTCTCGTCGTCGATCCGGCCGAGGCCACCGACGCGCTCAGCTTCGATCCGATCCTCGCTCCACGGCTTGCCGTCTTCGCCGAGCTGCTCGCCCGAACGAATCGTGAACAGCGCCTTGTCTTCTGCGCTGTCGCTGAACGGACGCAGGGTGAAGTTCTGCCCGCTGCTCGCGGGACGATCGAGCGTCGTCCATTCGAGAGTGGCGTCGAGATTCTCCAGCTCGCCCTGGATGCGATCGCGCGCAGCCTTGGTGAGCGCACTGAACTTGAGGCTCAGAACTGCTTCGGCATTTGCTTCCGACGTGCCGAGGAGTTCCGCGACGGTGGTCAGTGCCTCCTGGTGGTCCTTGCTGTCGACCACTGCGTCCAGCACCTCGTGGCGACGCTCCAGCGCACGCACGAGGGCTGAGGTGATCTCGCGTCGGTCCAGGATTTGATCTTGAATATGCGTCGTCATATATGCGACTCCTTGCTGTGTTCGAGGCTCTGTCGAAACGCCGTGCGGACCGTACGAGTCAATAGTGCTCCAACTCGCTCGTTATGGCACGTGTTCAGCCTCCGGTGCGGCGAACGAGCCGTTCGTAGCGCTGGCGGGCAGCTTGAGTGCTGCCGAGCCCGAGTCCGAAGGCAATATCTTGCCAGGTCATGCCCCGTTCGCGGGCAATTCCGAGGAACAGCGCTTCCAGCTGTTCCATTTCGGCTCGGGCCTTGGGAATCAGAGTCAACGCAGCCATGACATCGGCGTCGTCGACCTCGGGTTCGTTCGGCTGCGGTGTGTCGGTCCCGCCGGCAAGACGAGCCACGACGCGCACCGCGCCGTAGGGCTCGAGCATCTCCGGATGAGATTGCCGCGCGCGCTGGCTTTGGGTCGCGCCGTGGCGCTCGCTGATCCGAAAGAGTCCGGCGTACTCGCGATGTGCGCGTTCGCGGCCGGAATCGATCGGTCTGAACTGGTCATCGGTCATGAACCCAGGCTGGCACGAACCCGGGCCGATGTAAACGTTTTGTTGTAAACAGTTCGTTTATTTCTTCAGTGGCTCGCACACGATGACGGGAATGATCCGGTCGGTCCAGGCCTGATAGTTGTCGAAATCCGGATACATCGCCGTCAACATCGGCCACAGTCGAGCGCGCTCGTCCTCGGTGGAGACGCGGGCTTTCATCGATCGGATCCGAGACTTGATCTGCACCGTCACCACCGGATCCGCCTTGATGTTGAGGTACCACATCGGGTTCTTCGGAAGACCACCTTGCGACGCCACCAGAATCACGTTCTCGCCGTCCTCGAGGAACAGCAACGGACTGATCCGCTCCTCGCCGGATTTGCGACCGGTGGTGGTGAGCAGGCAGATCGGCAGCCCGCGCGGGAACGCGCTGCCGACCCGCCACTTGCTACCCAGCCGCCCGTCGGTGGCGCGATACATGGCGACGTTTGCCTTCGACATCCACTTGATGATCTTGACCGTCGCCGGAGCGTCGAGTCCCTTGGGTTTAGCTGGGGGAGTAGTCATCTCAGATACGCTCGATGATGGTTCCGGTGGCCAGCGCGCCGCCGGCGCACATCGTGATCAGAGCCGTCGAGCCGTTGCGACGCTCCAATTCGTGCAGTGCGGTGGTGATCAGTCGAGAGCCCGTGCTGCCGACCGGATGGCCGAGAGCGAGCGCGCCGCCGTTGACATTGACGTTGTCGAAGTCAGGTTCGTGAACCTGAGCCCAGGACAGTGCGACGGATGCGAATGCTTCGTTGATCTCGAACAGATCGAGGTCGCCGATCTTCATTCCGCTCTTCTCCAGGACACGGCTGGTTGCCTGCACCGGTCCGTCGAGGTGGAATTCCGGTTCCGAGCCGACCAGGGCCTGGGCGATGATGCGGGCTCGCGGCTTCAACCCGAGTGCGCGAGCCTTGTCCTCGTCCATGAGCAGGACTGCGGCTGCACCGTCGGAGATCTGGGAAGACGTTCCGGCCGTGTGAATCCCGCCTTCGAGGACGGGCTTCAGTCGGGCTAGGGACTCGGCCGTCGTATCGCGCAGGCCCTGATCGCGATTGACGAGCTTCGTCTCGCCCGTGAGGTTTCCTTCCTTGTCGACCTGGGGCGCCGAAAGTTCGAGAACCTCGCGGTCGAAACGCCCTTCCTCCCAGGCCTGCTTGGCCAGCGCCTGCGAGCGGACGCCGAGGGCTTCGATGTCGTCACGGGTCAGTCCGCGTCGACGCGCGATGCGTTCCGCAGCTTCGAACTGGTTGGGCATGTCGATGTCCCACGTCGCAGGCCGACGCGGTCCGGCCTGATCGCCGACGTTTGCGCCGAGGGGAACCTGGCTCATGGCTTCGATGCCGCAGGCGATGCCGGCGTCGATGGCGCCGGTGGCAATCAGACCGGCGATCAGATGGTTCGCCTGCTGGGCCGAACCGCACTGGCAGTCCACGGTGGTTGCGCCGGTCTGCCACGGAAGTCCGGCGTGCAGCCAAGCCGTGCGCGTGATGTTGTTGGACTGAGCGCCGGCCTGGGTGACGCAGCCGCCGATCACCTGCTCGATCAGCAACGGGTCGATTCCCGACCGGTCGAGAACGCCCTTTTGTGCCGCTCCGAGGATCTCGGCGGCGTGCAGACCGGCGAGCCAACCTCCGCGCTTGCCGATCGGTGTACGGACAGCCTCGACGATTACTGGTGTGCCCACAGCGGGCTCCTTTCCTTGTAATGAAAAAGTAGAACAGGTTCTCTGCGGGAAGCAAGACCTGCCGACGTTTCCTTTCCTAGTAAGCAGTCTTGTGTTTCAATGAGAGTAGAACGTGTTACACATCACGGATCCCCATCACCCCTGTGATGAAAAGGCTTAGGGCAGGAGACATCAGTGGCACAGCCCGCATTCCCCGAGGGAATCGACTTCACGGACCCCGACATCTACGCGGAACGCATGCCGTTCGAGGAGTTCGCCGAACTCCGGAAGACGGCCCCCGTGTGGTGGAATCCGCAGCCCCCGGAAATCGGTGGATTCCAGGACGAGGGCTTCTGGGTGGTCACCCGTCATGAAGAGGTCAAGGAGGTCTCGCAGCGAAGCGACATCTTCTCGACCCACGAGAACACTGCGATTCCTCGCTTCGCCGACGACATCCCGCGTGAGAACGTCGAGATGCAGCGATTCATCCTCATCAACAAGGACGCTCCGGAGCACACCAAGCTTCGCAAGCTGGTTTCGCGTGGATTCACCCCGCGAGCCATCAACAGCCTGCGCGAAGAACTGACCGAGCGCGCCGAAAAGATCGTCAAGACTGCGGCTGCCGGTGGTGCCGGAGACTTCGTGGTTCAGGTCGCGTCCGAACTTCCGCTGCAGGCAATCGCCGAGCTTCTCGGTGTGCCGCAGGAAGATCGAATGAAGCTCTTCGACTGGTCCAACCAGATGACGTCCTACGACGATCCTGAGTTCGACATCGACCCGCAGGCAGCGTCGATGGAGATTCTGGGATACGCGTACCAGATGGCGGATCAGCGCAAGAAGTGTCCCGCCGATGACATCGTCACCAAGCTCATCGAAGCTGACATCGACGGAAATGAGCTCTCCCCAGAGGAATTCGGCTTCTTCGTGATTCTGCTTGCGGTCGCGGGTAACGAGACCACTCGCAATGCCATCACACACGGCATGGTTGCCTTCCTCGACAATCCCGACCAGTGGGAGCTGTACAAGAAGGAACGCCCGAAGACTGCGGCCGACGAGATCGTTCGTTGGGCCACCCCGGTGACCTCTTTCCAGCGGACCGCGCTCGAAGACACCGAACTCGGGGGACAGAAGATCAAGAAGGGCGATCGCGTCGTGATGATGTACGCGTCGGCCAACTTCGACGAAGACGTCTTCGAGAACCCCACGAAGTTCGACATCATGCGTGACCCCAATCCGCACCTCGGATTCGGCGGCACGGGTGCGCACTTCTGCATCGGCGCCAACTTGGCTCGTCTCGAAATCGATCTGATCTTCAACGCGATCGCCGATCACCTACCCGACATCACCAGGCTCGGCGATCCCCGTCGCCTGCGCTCGGGCTGGCTCAACGGCATCAAAGAGTTTCAGGTTGATTACAAGACATCGGGCTGCCCGGTCAAACACTGATCCGGACATATACTGACCTGGTAACCGGCGAGTAGGTTCTGTGTAGGTTTTCGGGAGTTGCCTCTGCACTCTCGAACACGCAGAACTACAGTAGACGTTCCGGGGGGCCACTAGTTGGCAACCTGGAACTGCGGCGGCGTCTGCGGGATCCCTCATCTCCCGTAGGCGCCGCCGTTTGTAGTTCAATCTCTAATTCAGCCGCCGTATGGCTTGGTGATCGCTTCCAGGAAATGTCCCGACGGGTCGAGGAAGTAGACCCCACGCCCACCGTCGTTGGTGTTGAAGCCGGTACTCGACTGGCGCGGATCGGCCCAGTGATCAAGTTTCAACGCCTGTATCCGCTGGTAGATGCCGTCGAAGTCATCTTCGGAGACGAGGAAAGCGTAGTGCTGAGACGCAACCTCGGCGCCCTCTTCCACCTGTGCGAAGTCCAGTGTCACCCCGTGCTCGAGTTCGACGCCGAGAAAGTAGCCGGCCTCGACCGGGCCTGGCAGACCGAACATGTGAGTGAAGAACCACGCAGACTCTTGTCGGTCTTTTGCGGCGATGATGGTGTGGTTGAACGAAATGGTCATGAGTGACCCCTTGCAGTACGACGCCTCCATGCCTGACGCAGTCCGTCATCGACACGCGACGTTGGCAACCAGGAAACCATTTCAGGGTTCTCGGTGCAAGTACGACAGGCTGATTCGAATACGACGAGAGCGGCCCCGGTCGATGACCGGGGCCGCTCTCGTACTGTGGGTTCTCAGGCTTTGCGTGCCGTCTTCATCGCACGGTCCACTTCCCAGAATGCTCGAAGCGACGCGATCTTGCCTGCGTCGTTCACGCGATAGACGAACACGCCCTCGGCGTCGATGATCGAGCCGCCGATGGTGGTCCGGATCTTGCCGATGTTGACGTTCTCGTTGCCGCACACCAGTGAATCGTCGATCAGAAACTCGAGCTTGTCCGCGGTCGCGATCGTCATGTCGTAGAACTTGGAGATCGCTTCGCGTCCGTGATGGCCTTTGCCCTCGGGATCGAATCCCGACGGCCCGACCGGATCCTCCACCCAACCGTCCTCGGCGAAGAGGTCCAGCCAGGCTTCCTTGTTCTTGCCACTCGCTGCGGCGCGCGAAGCGTTACCCGCGACGCGGGCGGGGTGTTCGTCAGTCATCGCGACTCCTCAGTTGATGTACTGCTCGGCGAACTTACGCATCGAATCCTGCTTTGCCTCCAGCGGGGCATCGAAGCCGATTCCGTCGAAAACCCAAGGTACGGTGATGATGTCCGTGACGCCGGCATCTTCGAGTTCTGCGTAACCGTCCTTGCCGAAACGGTCGATGCACACCGTCTGGATTTCGAACGGCTCGTTCTCGCGGCCGTACTCGGCGCGTAGTTCGCGTAGTCGTGCGATCACACCCACCAGGTCGTCGAACTTGATCATCGCCGAGGTCCAACCGTCGCCGACTCGCGCAGCACGCTTGAGCGCCACCTCGGTGTGGCCGCCGACGTAGAACGGAACCGGCTTGGTGGGAGCCGGACTCATCTGCAGGCGATCGAAATCGAAGAACTCGCCGTGATACTCGACCATCCCGCCGCCGAGAATTAGTTTGAGAACGTCGATCATCTCGTCCACTCGGGCGCCGCGACGCTTGTACGGAGCGCCGCACCACTCGAACTCTTCAGGAGCCCAACCGATTCCGACACCGAAGCCGAAACGGTTGTTCGTCAATGCCGCTACCGATCCGACCTGCCGCGCGAGCAGGACCGGATTGCGGCTACCCAGCTTGAGCACCTGGGTGTAGAACTCGATCTTCTCGGTCACCGCGCCCATTGCAGCTGCGGCGATCAGCGGATCGACCCAGGGGGTCTCGGCATTCCACATCCGAGACCCGTCCGGGGTGTACGGGTAATCCGCCGCCTGCGTTTCCATGAAGAACAGTGAATCGGGGAGAGCGATCGACGAAAAGCCGCATTCTTCGGCCGTTTTGGCGATACCGGCTAACTGGTCCAAGGGGTTCATGGCAACCCCGACGGTGTACTTCATCTTCGGTCTCTTCCTGATCGGCGTGTGTGCTGCTGTTACGTGGTGGGACGTTCGGAGCCGACGACCCACATCGAGAAGTACTGCGAGCCACCGCCGTAGGCATGGCCGAGAGCCTTGCGCGCGTCGGCCACCTGGTGATCGCCGGCGCGGTGCATGACCTGCATCGCCGACTCGGCAAAACGGATCATGCCCGAGGCGCCGATCGGGTTGGAAGAGAGAACACCGCCCGAGGCATTGACCGGGAGCTTGCCGCCGATCGCGGTTTCGCCGGCCTCGGTCAGCTTCCAGCCCTGGCCTTCCTCCGCGAAACCGAGGTTCTCGAGCCACATCGGCTCGAACCACGAGAACGGGACATAGATTTCGGCGCAGTCGATTTCGTTGAGCGGATCGGTGATTCCCGCGGACTTCCACAGCGCGGCCGCGGCGTCACGGCCGGCCTGCGGATTGACCTGATCGCGTCCGGCATAGAAGGTCGGCTCGGTGCGCATGGCGGTTGCGTGGATCCACGCGACCGAACGACCCTCGGCCTCGACCTGTGCGGCCGCTTCCTCGTTGCCGATCACCAGAGCGCACGCGCCGTCCGAGGACGGGCAGGTCTCGTCGTAGCGGATCGGATCCCAAAGCATCTGAGATGCCTGCACCGATTCGAAGGTGATGTCCGGCTGCCGCAGGTGCGCATACGGATTGAGGCTGCCGTTGAGCCGATCTTTCACCGCGACGAGGTAGCCGATGTGCTCCGGTGCGCCCGATCGACGAATGTACGAACGGACGTGCGGGGCGAAGTATCCACCGGCGCCGGCGCCGACAGGCATGTTGAACGGTACCGGTGTGGACAGCGCCCACATGGCGTTCGACTCGGACTGCTTCTCCCAGGAAACCGTCAGAACCCGCTTGTGGACACCGGATTTGACCAGGCTGGAGGCGACGATAGCCGTCGAACCACCCACCGAGCCGGCAGTGTGAACACGCAGCAACGGCTTTCCGTTGGCGCCAAGGGCATCCGACATGGCGAGTTCGGGCATCATCGAACCCTCGAACAGGTCGGGGGCCTTTCCGATGACGACGGCGTCGATGTCGTCCCAGCCGACGTTGGCGTCGAGCATCGCGGCGTCGATGGCTTCACGAACCAAGCCCGCCATCGAGACATCATGACGCTTTGCGACGTAGTGAGTTTGGCCGGTGCCGAGCACGGCCGCGAGTTGAGGCGTTCCGGCCATCAGTTCCGTCCCTCCAAGACTGCTACCAGGTTCTGCTGCAGCACAGGGCCGCTTGTTGCATGGGCCAGAGCGCGATTCGCCTGGCCGTCGAAGATTGCCTTGGCGGCGTGGCCGATTCGTTCCAGACCACCGGCGAACAGTGGGTTGCCGCTGAGCGGACCGCCGGACGGATTGATCGTGGTGGCGTCGGTCAGGCCGATCGCTTCCTTCAAGATCAATTCCTGGTGAGTGAACGGCGCGTGCAGTTCGGCGACGTCGATGTTGCCGACCTCGCCGCCCGTTGCCGCCTTGGCTGCCGACGTTGTGGACGGCGAGGTGGTCAGGTCACGGGCACCCTGGTTGGGGGAGTCGATGCGATGCTCGAGTCCGGTGATCCACGCCGGCCGCTCGCAGAGATCGCGGGCGCGGTTACCCGAGGCCAGCACGATTGCTGCCGCACCATCGGTGATGGGCGCACAATCGTGTGCGCGCAACGGATCTGCGAGGAACGGGCTGGCGAGTAGTGCCTCGATGTCGACCTCGCCTGCGAGCTGAGCCTTCGGATTACTCAGCGCGTGACGACGGCTGCGAGCGGCAACCTCCGCCATGTCCTCTTGCGTCCACTTACCCGCGTCGAGTCCGAGTCGGGCTTGAAGTCCGGCGATCGAGACGGAGTCCGGCCACAGCGGAGTGACGAGGTACGGATCGAGCTGCATGGACAGGATCTTGCGCAGGTGCCCGGCGGAGGATTTGCCGAAGCCGTACACCAGCGCGGTCTCGACCTCGCCGGTCAAGATCTTGATCCACGCTTCGTAGAAGGCCCACGCAGCATCCATCTCGACGTGAGATTCGTTGATCGGCGGGACCGCTCCGATGGAGTCGATGGCCGAGATGAAGGAGAACGCTCGTCCGGCCAGGTAATCGGAAGATCCGGAGCACCAGAAGCCGATGTCGGACTTGGTGATTCCCAGATCGCTGTAGAGCTGCTGGAAGCACGGGACGAGCATCTCGACGCCGTTGGTGGTGCCGTTGGTTTCGCGGACGTGGGGTGCCTGAGCAAAGCCCACGACTGCGATGTCTGCAGAAGTCATTTCAGGAGCCTCACAGGTGGTGTTGGAAGGTGGAGTACTCGGCGTCGGGTTCACCTGTCGGCCGGAAGTATTCGATGTTCTCGAGGGTGTAACCCCACTCTTCGCGAGGCTTCCACTTGGCTTCGACGCGCATGCCCATGCGTACGTCCGCGGCATCACATTCGAGGATCAAGTGCAGGAACGGAATGTCGGCTCCGTCGAGAAGCACGTAGGCGGCCACGTAGGGCGGTTTGATTCGCTGCCCGAGGAACGGGACGTTGACGATGCAGAAGGTGGTGACAATTCCCTTGTCGGGCAGTTCGATCTGCTCGCTCGTCGGCTTCCCGTTGGTGGGATTCGCGCCGCGCGGTGGGATGTAGATCTTGTCTTCGGGTCCGCTGCGACCACCGATCAGTTTGCCTTCTGCGAGACCGCGGAGGTAGAAGCTCTCCTCGGCCGAAGCGGAATGCATGAAGTGCAGGTCGACAGGCGTCGTGATCATGGTGACAGGATCGGCGCTGGAATCGACTGTCGCGATTCCATTTTCGCTCTCACCTGGTTCGAAGCACTCGATGTCCTTGATCTGCCCGATCCGCTCCGACGCCCAGCGAGCACGAACCCGCAGGCCGGTGCTGATGTCGTCGGGGGAGTCGACGTCGACCGCGTGGAGCATGGACGTGTCCGCGCCGTCGAGCTTGATCAGGGCCCACGCGAAAGGCTTCGTCAGGGGTTGACCCTCGATGGGTTCGGGCATCCACGTCCAACTCACGACCGTTCCGCCGTCGGAGACTCCGACGAAGTCGGTCAGTGGTTCGGCCGTATCCGGATCGAATTCCGGTGGCGGCACGAAGACACGACCGTTCGACCCACGTGCGCCGATCACCTTGCGATCACGCAGGGCAGTCACGAACGCGCCGATGGTCGGTCCCGTCGATCTGGTGTAGTCGAAATGGAGATTCAATGGTGCGCTCAGGGGCTTGTCGGCCACCCCGCTCTTTCCGATGGTCACAAGATCGAGTAGAACAGGTTCTAGAGATTGTGGCAAGAGTCACTTCTGATCACCGGCAATGTGGAGGCCTGCGATGAAGCTTGGGTTGCAACTCGGATACTGGGGCGCACAGCCGCCGGCAAACGCCCCGGAACTGATCGAGGCCGCGGAAGGCGCGGGATTCGACGCGGTCTTCGCGGCGGAGTCGTGGGGCTCGGACGCATTCACCCCGCTTGCCTGGTGGGGATCGCGCACCGAGAACGTCCGTCTCGGCACCTCCGTCGTACAGATTTCGGCGCGAACACCGACCAGCTGTGCCATGCACGCGCTCACTCTCGATCACCTCAACGGTGGGCGAACGATCCTCGGGCTCGGCGTATCCGGACCGCAGGTCGTCGAAGGTTGGTACGGCCAGCCATTCGAGAAGCCGCTCGCGCGCACCCGCGAATACGTCTCGATCGTGCGCCAGGTCCTCGCCCGTGAAGCGCCCGTCACCAGCCCCGGCCCCCACTACCCTCTGCCGTATGCGGGACCGGGCAGTTCGGGACTTGGCAAGCCGCTCAAGCCCATTACGCACCCGCTGCGTGCGGACATCCCGATCTGGCTCGGCGCCGAAGGGCCGAAGAACGTCGCGCTCGCCGGTGAAATCGCCGACGGGTGGCTGGCGATCTACTACACCCCGCGCCTGGCCCCGATGTACAACAAGTGGCTCGACGAAGGCTTCGCTCGCGCCGGGGCCCGTCGTAGTCGCGAAGACTTCGAGGTGGCCGCCACGTGCCAGGTCATCGTGACCGACGATCGTGCCGCCGCCATCGCCGCTCTCAAGCCGATGACCGCCCTCTACGTCGGCGGAATGGGCGCCCCGGAGTTGAACTTTCACGCACAGGTCTACAAGCGGATGGGCTACGAGAAGGAGGTCGACGAGATCGGTCGCCTCTTCATGTCGGGTCGCAAGGACGAAGCTGCTGCCGTCGTCCCCGACGAGATGGTCACCGAGACCATGATCATCGGCAACGTCGACGAGGTGCGCGCGGACGTGAAGCGTTGGGAGGAAGCCGGAGTCACGATGCTGCTGGTGACCTGCCGCGACGCCGACCATGTGCGAGAGCTCGCGGCCGCGGTGGGTGGTTGAGCGGGGCACCCCCTTTTTTCGAGCGAACGGAATGCTCGAGCACTAATTTCCCAACCTCAGTGCCGCCGCCAGCCTCCTGCCACATCGCGTGAACGTATCGCTGCCCTTCTCTGACAGGGGGAGCGATACGTTCACAGGGCGGAGGGTTATCCACAGGTCGGTGTAAATGCCTGATTGGCAAGGGCCTGCGCGGCCGGGAAAGCCCATGATGTCTCCATGAGAAGGGGCGAATGGGGAGACGATCCGAGTGTGCTGATCGTTGCGAGCACGGATGGCGTAATTCGCGTGGCAGAGCTGACCAGATTGGGTGTGTCGGACACAGCGATTGCCGGGCGATGCCGCACGGGCGGTACTTGGCAGCGAATGCTTCCCGGCATAGTTCTGCTGGGGAACGGTTATCCGACGCCGCGACAGCGCACGATCGCTGCATTGATGTTCTGCGGCCGCGGATCGATGGTCACTGGAAAAGCCGCTATGGCGCAGCATGGCTATCGTCCGCACTCCGGCGAGGTTCAAATCTTGATGCCCATGCATCGCAGGGTGCAATCGACCGGATTCGTCGTGGTCGAAAGGACTGTAAGGCTGCCGACGCCACTGACACGTAGCGGAATTGATTGCGCGCCACTGGTTCGGGCGGTACTCGATGCTGCACGGCGATGCAAGACTTTGGATAGTGCTCGCGCGTTGATTGCAGACGTCGTTCAACGAGGTGACGTTGTGGTTCGTGATCTGTCCAAAGAGTTGGAAGCCGGAAGTATTCGCGGTAGCGCGTTGCCCCGCAAAGTTTTGCGGGAGGTGGATGCCAACGTGCATTCGGTGCCGGAGGCAGAGGCCCGCGAGCTCTGGAGGAGAACCGGGCTGCCCGAAATGGTATTCAACCGTGAGATCTGCGACGCAAATGGGAAATTCATTGCAATGCCCGACGGGTGGATCGATTCTGTGGCTTTTGCGTGGGACATCGATTCACTGGACTGGCATCTGTCACCTGGGGACTACCGGGCGACGGTCGAGCGTCGGACTCGTATGCAGAACGCGGGCATCATCGTGCTTCCGACTGTGCCGAGCGCGTTGCGCGCAGAGCCCGAGCGCGTGATAAGCGACCTGCGTGCGCATTTTGCGCTGGCCGCGTCACGGCCGCGTCCGAGGGTGTCAATCAGTGCCAGACCCGGAGGGTGAACGTATCGCTCCCCTTGTCAGACAAGGGGAGCGATACGTTCACGCGATCGGGGAGCGGTGGTGCGCAGAGCGGTGGTGTGGGGAGCGGTGCTGTGCAGAGTGGGACGGGATAGGGCACCGGTGCACCGAGAGGGGGAAAGGGGGGTGGGTCGGACAACCCTGACTCAGATGCCCTTGAACTGGGGCGCCCGCTTCTCACCGAAGGCTCGCGGGCCCTCCTTGGCGTCCGCGCTCATGAACACCTTCATGCCCAGCTGCGCGTCGATCTGGAAGGCCTCTTCCTCGTGCATACCCTCGGTGTCGCGGATGGTCTTGAGAATCGCCTGCACGGCGAGGGGACCGTTTGCACTGATCAGGTCCGCGAGCTCCAGCGCCTTGTCGAGGGCCTGACCGTCCGGGACGACGTGGCCGATAAGCCCGATCTCCTTGGCCTCCGGAGCCTTTATGTGACGACCGGTGAGCAGGATGTCGGCTGCGATCGTGTACGGAATCTGTCGAACGAGACGCACCGCGGAACCGCCGAGCGGGAAGAGCCCCCACTTGGCTTCGGAGACGCCGAACTTGGCGCTCTCACCCGCGACGCGGATGTCGGTGCCCTGCAGGATTTCGGTTCCGCCGGCGATGGCTGCACCCTCGACCGCAGCGATCAGCGGCTTGGTCAACCGGCGCCCCTTGAGTAGACCTTCGATCTTGGACATGTCGACGCCGCCGCCCGCGAAGGAATCTCCCGGAGGCTTGGCGGACATGTTCTTGAGGTCGGCGCCGGCGCAGAAGTCGCCGCCAGCTCCGGTGAGGATCGCGACGCGGATTTCGGGGTCGTTGTCGACCTGATCCCAGGCGTCGACCATGATCGCCATCATTTCGCCGGTGATGGCGTTCTTACGCTCGGGGCGATTCATGGTCACGATGAGAACGTGGCCACGCTTCTCCACGAGGCAATGCGGCGCGGTTTCCGAAATGTCTGATTTTTCGGTCGTCGAAGTGGACACTGATGGCTCCTGGCGGGTCTGTGAGCTGGCTCTCAAATTGGGTCTTGCCAGAAACGGTAACACGTTCTACTTTGAACTCGTGGCCCTTAACATCGCAGACTTCGTAGAGCACGCAATCGACCTCGTTCCGGACCGCGTTGCGCTGGTCTCGGACAACCGCGAGATGACTTATGCGCAGTTGGAGGACCGAGCAAACCGCCTCGGTCACTACCTGCGTGAACATGGCGTTCAGCCGGGTGACAAGGTCGGCATCTACTGCCGAAACGTCATCGAGGCGATCGAGGCCATGGTCGCCGTTTTCAAAATCCGGGCCGTGATGGTCAACATCAACTACCGGTACGTCGAGAACGAGTTGCAGTACATCTTCGACAACTCCGACATGGTTGCGCTCATTCACGAGCGCCGCTACTCGGACAAGGTCGCGAACGTCCTGCCGAACACTCCCAAGGTCAAGTCCGTCATCGTGGTCGAGGACGGCACCGATCTGGACTTCAGTGCTTTCGGCATCGGCTACGAGGACGCACTCGCGCAGAGTTCGGCTGAGCGTGATTTCGAAGAGCGCAGCAACGACGACATCTTCATGCTCTACACCGGCGGCACCACCGGAAGTCCCAAGGGCGTCATGTGGCGCCACGAGGACTGGTGGCGTGTTCTCGGCGGCGGCATCAACTTCGTCACCGGAGTTCCGGTCGAGGACGAGTACGAGATGGCGAAGGTCGGCGCAGCCAACCCGAGCATGATCCGCTACCCGATTCCCCCGATGATTCACGGTGGTTCGCAGTCTGCGGTGTTCCACAGCCTCTTCGGCGGCGGAACCTGTTTGATGCACCCGGAATTCGACGCCCACGAGGTGTGGCAGAACATCGACAAGCACAAGGTCAACCTGATCTTCATCACGGGTGACGCGATGGGCCGTCCGATGCTCGACGCACTGATCGCCGGCAATCCGAAGACGGGTGAGCCGTACGATCTTTCGACGCTCTACGTGATGGCCAGCAGTGCTGCACTCTTCTCGCCGAGCATCCAGGAGCAGTTCCTCGAACTGTTGCCCAACCGCCTGCTGACCGACTCCATCGGAGCATCCGAGACCGGCTTCGGCGGACTGGCCGTGCTGAGCAAGGGTCAGAAGCACACTGGCGGTCCGACGGTCAAGATCGACGCCTCCACAACGGTTCTCGACGACGACGGCAACGAGGTCGAACCCGGATCGGGCAAGCGCGGCATGCTCGCGCGCAAGGGCAACATCCCGCTCGGCTACTACAAGGACGAGGTCAAGACGGCCGAAACCTTCCGCACCATCAATGGCGTTCGCTACTCGATCCCCGGCGACTATGCGCAGGTCGAAGCCGACGGCACGGTCACGATGCTCGGCCGCGGTTCGGTGTCCATCAACAGCGGCGGCGAGAAGGTTTACCCGGAAGAGGTCGAGGGCGCGTTGAAGGCGCACCCGGACATCTTCGACGTGCTGGTGGTCGGTATCCCCGACGAGCGCTTCGGTCAGCGGGTTGCCGCAGTGGTTCAGGTACGTGAAGGCACGTCGCCGACGTTGCACGACATCGCCACCGCAGCGCGCAAAGAGATTGCCGGATACAAGGTTCCGCGCAGTGTGTGGTTCGTCGACCAGATCAAGCGCAATCCGGCCGGCAAGCCCGACTACCGCTGGGCGAAGGCCGAAACGGAATCGCGCGAGGCCGATGATCACAACGGAAACGGCGCTCCTGTGTCGTCCGCAAACGAAAGCGTGGAAGCCTGATGCGTTCGGATCTCGCCGATAAGTTCGGCATCGAATACCCGATTTTCGGATTCACTCCTTCCGAGCATGTCGCGGCCGCGATCAGCCGCGCGGGCGGTCTGGGCGTGCTCGGTTGCGTCCGGTTCAACGATCCGGAAGAGCTCGAAGCCGCACTGACGTGGATGGACGAGAACACAGACGGTAAGCCGTACGGCGTCGACATCGTCATGCCGGCAAAGGTGCCGACCGAGGGCGGCGCCGTCGATCTCGACAAGCTGATTCCGGAGGAGCACCGCGCCTTCGTCAACCGCACGCTCGACGAGCTCGGTGTGCCGCCGCTTTCCGACGACGTCGAGCATGCGACCGGCGTACTGGGATGGCTTCACTCGGTGGCCCGGTCTCACGTCGATGTTGCTCTGGGACACCGGATCGCGTTGATTGCGAATGCACTGGGATCACCGCCGAAGGACGTCATCGATCAAGCTCACGAGAAAGGCGTTCCGGTAGCAGCACTGGCCGGCGCCGTCGAGCACGCACGTCGTCACGTCGAGAACGGTGTCGACATCGTGATCGCGCAGGGCTACGAGGCCGGCGGTCACACCGGCGAAATTGCGTCGATGGTTCTCGTTCCGGAAATCGTTGATGCACTGGGCGATTCGGCGGCCGTACTGGCTGCCGGCGGTATCGGCAGCGGCCGTCAGGTGGCTGCTGCACTTGCACTCGGTGCGTCCGGAGTGTGGATGGGCTCGTACTGGCTCACCACATCCGAATACAAACTCGGCAGTGCGTCGGGCGAAGGCCCTTCCGCTATTCAGCGTGCACTGTTGGGCGCGACGTCGGCCGACACCGTACGTTCGCGCATCTACTCGGGTAAGCCCGCTCGGTTGCTCAAGACCAAGTGGACGGAAGCCTGGTCGAACCCGGGAGCACCGGCGCCCTTGCCGATGCCGCTGCAGAACCTACTGGTCAGCGACGCTCATCAGAGAATCGCTGCATCGGAGAACCCGGAAGTTGTGGCAATGCCCGTCGGTCAGATCGTGGGACGGATGAACGAGATCCGACCGGTCGCCGAGGTCATGGCAGAGCTGGTGTCGGGGTTCGAGGACGCGCGAACCCGACTGGATTCGATGAAGTAGTAGATGACACGTACGTATGCCCTCGGCCGAGTTTCGGCCGAGGGCATACGTCGTTTCAGCCGGCGAGGTCGTCCGGTCCGACGCTGTCCGACAACCATTCTCCGCGGCTGAGGGCGCCGTCGTCGCGGCGACGTGCGATCACGAAAATGACCAGGGCGGCAGCGAGGACAACTGCGAGAACGCGCGAAGGCGTCAGATTCGGGTTCTTCATACCCGTAATTTTGCCGGAAGAACGGGCGCGATGGTGAGACAGCGGAGCAAAATCACGCGTTTCGAAACTACTGCGCTTCGGAAGCATGAAGGCCGGCGATCCGCTCGCGCAGGCCACCGAAGTGCACATCGAGAGTGTGCGCCGCCTCGACGGCATCACCCGTACGGATCGCGTCGAGAATCGCACGATGCTTCGACGCGATGTCGATCAGTGGTGTATCCGAATGCCCGATAGCCTGCTGGATCTCGCTGTACACCTGCCAGAAGACGTCCATCAACTGAGCGAGGACCTGGTTGTCGAGCGGGGAGTACAGGCGGGAATGGAAGGTCGCGTCGATGTCGGAGAAGTTCTTCCCGGCGGCGGCACGGACCTCCATGCCGGTGACGAGTTCGTCGAGGTCGGCGTGGTCGGCCGACGTCATCTCGGCCATCGCCGCACCGATCAGTCCGGTCTCGAGTGCCTGACGAATGTCGACCAGTTCCATCGCCTCGTGCCCGGTGCCCTGCAACGACAACCGGCCACGGAAGGTCAGGCCGTCGGCGAGAGCGTCGAAGTTGCTCGGGGCGACGAACATTCCGAAACCGTGACGGATCTCGACGACGCCCAAGGCCTGCAGAACCTTGAGTGCCTCGCGGAGGGTGTTCCGGCCGATTCCCAATTCCTCGGACAGTTCGGCCTCGGTGGGCATCGGGTCGCCAGGGGAGAGTCTGCGTTCGAGGATCAAGTTCATGATGTCCGTCTGAAGTGCGCGCATGCGGTTTTGCGCGCTGAAACGAGCGCCCTGTGTGCCACTCCGGACAGACATCGATTCCCCTTTTCTGATACGAACGTCCTTCATCCTATGTCCGGTCATCCGCTCCATTGGTCAACCCACGTCAACGGTGCGTTGCAGGAGACTGGGCGCTGCGCCCAGCAGTTTGGCCGTGTACGCATCCGACGGGTTGTCGAATACTTCCTGGGCCGTTCCCTGCTCGACGATCCGCCCGGCGTTCATGACGACGATCGTGTCGGAGACATACCGCACCGTCTGGATGTCGTGCGAGATGAACACCATGCCGAGCCCCAACCGAGCCTTGATGTCGCTGAGCAGGTTCAGGATCTGCGCTCGCACCGAGACATCGAGAGCCGACGTCGGTTCGTCGGCCACGATGACGTCAGGCTCGAGCGCGAGCGCACGCGCGATCGCGACACGTTGACGCTGACCGCCGGAGATCTGGCTCGGGATGACTTCGAGCGCAGATTGGGGGAGTCCGACCAAACCGACCAGCTCGCGAACTCGGGCGGTTCGGCTCGCGCGGTTGCCGATGCCGTGGACGTCGAGCGGATCGGTGAGGATGTCGGCCACCGTCATTCGCGGATTGAGCGCGGTAGCCGGGTCCTGGAAGACGATCGAGATCGCCCGCCCGAACTCCTTGCGCACGCCCGCCGACCGGGTCAGAGCGCTTCGGCCGCGAAATACCACGTCGCCCGACGTCGGTTTCTGCAATCCGACCATGACTTTGGCCAGAGTGGACTTGCCGCAACCCGACTCGCCCACGATGCCGATCGTCGCCCCTCGTCGTACGGCGATACTGACATCGTTGACCGCGTGAACCGTGCCGGGTTTGAACAGTGATCCCGAACGGGTCTTGTGGACGACGTGAATGTTCTTCAGTTCCAGGATGGGTGCTTCAGCTGTAATCATCGCACGCTCTCCAATTCCGATTCTGCGTGTGCGGGAGTCGCGGACTGGTTCGCGAAGAAATGCTCGGTCTCGCCGATCCGAACCATCTCGGGCTTTCGGTTTGGATCGGAATCCGGACGCAGGGAACGTTCGGCAAAACGGTCACCGGCGGCGAAGCTGCCTGGCGACGGTACGGTTCCCTGGATCTGGTGGAGCCGCGGAGCCTCGTCCTCGATGGAGAGAACGGCGCCGAGGAGGCCCTGAGTGTATTCGTGACGCGGATCGACGAGTAGATCGCTGGTGGGCGCAGACTCGACGACCTGACCGGCGTACATCACCGTGATCTTGTGAGCGAGTGAAGCAACGAGTGCAAGATCGTGGCTCACGAAAACCATGGCAAAGCCGAGCTTTTCCCGAAGATCGTTGAGCAAGTCCACGACCTGGGCCTGGACGGTGACGTCGAGAGCGGTGGTGGGCTCGTCCGCGACGATCAACCGCGGACTGCGGGTGAGCGACATGGCGATCAGAACGCGCTGACGCTGACCACCGGAAAGCTCGTGTGGGTAGCTGGAGAGAGTGCGCACCGGATCGAGTCCGACGAGTTCGAGCAGTTCCTCGGCTGTGCGGGTACCGCCGCGCTTGGTGAGCTGCTTGAACTGCGCGCGGATCAGCATCGCCGGATTCAGAGAACTCAGCGCATCCTGGTAGATCATCGCCATGTCGTGCCCGCGCAGCTTGTTTCGCTCCCGGTTGTTCAGCTCGAGGACGTTGACTCCGTCGAACAGGATCTCGCCGGTCACCACCGCCGTCTTGGGCAGTAGACCCATGATCGCCAGCGAAGTGAGCGACTTTCCGCAACCGGACTCGCCGACCAGTGCCATCGTCTCGTTCGGGCGGACGGTGAAGCTCACGTTGTCGACGATCGCCGTGTCTCCGTAGCGTTCGGGGAACCGGATCGTGAGATTGCGGACCTCGAGGAGGGGCGCTGCATCGCCCTCGTACACAAGACGATCGGACCGAGACCGCTCGGTTTCCGCCAGGATTTTCAGGTGAGTTTCGAGAGGAGTCGGCTCGGCCGCCGGCTTCAGGACATCTTTCACGACGCTCGGGTCGGCGAAGTCGTCGATCAACTCCGGAGTGTTGGCGACCGATGCGGCTTCGTCCTCCAGAATGAGTTCGTTGGAGGTCTCCTCCGCTGCGGCGGTCTGCGCTGCTTGGAGTGCGGAGGGCGTCTTCTTGGTCTTCTTCAGACTCGGATCGGCCATCGCGTCCGTCAGGCCCTCGGCGAGCACGTTGAGGGAGAGCACCGTCAGAAGAATCAGCAGACCGGGGAACACCGTTGCCCACCAACCACCGAGAAGGACCATGTTCTTGCCGTCGGCGATCACCGATCCCCACGACGGATCCGGGGGACGGACACCTGCTCCGATGAACGACAGGCTGGCCTCCAGCACGATGGCGTCCGCGACCATGACAGTGCAGAAGACGAGAACCGGCGCAGCACAGTTGGCTACGACGTGCTTGACGACGATGTGTGAAGTTCTTGCGCCGATGACCTTTTCGGCCGCGACGTAGTCCTCACCGTACTGAGCGAGAACGTTCGCGCGAACGACGCGGGCCACCATCGGTGTGTAGAGGAACGCGATAGTGACGATCAGAACCGGAATCGAACCACCGAAGGCTGCGACGAGTACGGCAGCGAGCGCGATGCCCGGGAACGCCATGACCACGTCGAGCACTCGCATGATGGTTTCGTCGACGCCTTTTCGGCTCGTTGCGGCGACCGACCCGATGAGAGCACCGGCGCACAATGCGAGGAAGGTGGACCCGAGACCGATGGTCAACGACCAACGTCCGCCGTAGAGCAAGCGGCTGAACAGATCTCGGCCGAGACTGTCCTGACCGAACCAGTGATCGGCGCTGGGGCCCGCGGTACCCACCGCCTGTTCGAGCGGGGTGTACTGCGTGATCAGCGGCGCGAAGAGGCAGGCGAGCACGATGATCGCGAGAACCGCCATCGACAGCCAGGCCGAGAGGGGGAAGCGAGAAAAGGTGATGCCGGGTCGCGAAAGCTTCTCGGTGAGTTTTCTTCTCATCATGCTGCGCTCCGAAGTCGTGGATTGACGAGCAGGTAGAGGATGTCGACAGCGAGGTTGACGACGACGAAGCCGACCGCGATGACGATGACAACACCCTGAACTACTGCGGGGTCACCGTTGGTGACGCCGTTGATCATGAGCTGACCCATTCCGGGAAGGCCGAAGATCTGCTCGATGACCACAGCGCCGCCGAGGAGGTAACCGACCCGTAGACCCAGGACGGTGAGCGGGTTGATCAGTGCGTTACGCAAGACATTTCGCCCGATCACCACGTGATACGGCAGGCCGCTGCCGATCGCGGTACGGACGTAGTCCTTGTCCAACTCCTCGACCATCGACGTGCGGATGATTCGCGTGAGTTGTGCTGCGACGGGCAGTGACAGGGACAGCGCCGGGAGCGCCATGTACCAGAGCCAGTCGGTGACGGAGTCGCTCGGATTGACGTAGCCACCGGTGGGGAACCATCCGAGTTGGACGGCCAGATACTGAATCATCAGCAGTGCCAACCAGAATGACGGTGCTGCCACACCACCGAGGGAGATCACTCGGATGACCTGATCCGGCCAACGATCGCGGAACAGTGCGCTGGTGACACCGAAGATCAGCGAGAGCACGATGGCGATCACCAGTCCGAGAACCGTGAGCTGAATGGTCAGTGGTAGAGCGGTGGAGATCGAATCCAACACCGGGGTACCGGAAATCAGACTGTCACCCATATTGCCGCTGACCAGATCGGTCACGAAGTGAACGTATTGCAGCGGAAGCGGATCGAGCAGTCCGTTCTCTTCCTTGAACTGCTGCAACTGTTCCGCAGTCGGGTTGCCGCCGTTGAACGCCGCCGTTGCGGGATCGGTGGGCGCGAACTGCATCACGATGAAGACGAACGCGATGATGCCGAGGATCAGGGGGATCAGTATCAGTAATCGCCTGATCAGCATGGGGAGGACTCTTGCCATCGGGGAATCTCTCAGTTGTGGGAAACGGCCGAGCGGGCGGGTATCAGGCCGGCTTCGCCTGAAGCAGGTTGACGCCGGGGTACGGCAGCGGAGTGACGTCGGCGATCTTCTTCGGATCCCACGCAGTCAGGAGTTCCTGATGGAGAACCGGATAGTAGACAGCGTTTTCGGCGATCTGGTTCAGGTACGACTGCACAAGGGTGCTGCGCTTTGCCGGGTCTGTCTCGCGGGTGGCCTCGTCCATGGTGGCGTAGATCTTCTGTGCCTCGGGGGTGTCGTCCCACTTGGCGTAGGTCTTCGTCCACAGGCCGCCCTTGCTGTACGTGTAGCGCACGAGGAGGTCGACGTCGCTGCCGAACGCCTGTGGGTTGGACGTACCCGCAGCGATCTGGAACTTCTGGCCGCTGTTGAGCTTGCTCACCATGGCGCTGGTGTCCTGCGGTTCGAGCGTCGTGTTGAATCCGACTGCGTCCCAAGACTCTTTGATGGTCGGCAAGCAGTCGGCCAACCAGCTGACGTTGGTGGAGAGCAGCGTCAGGTCGAGGCCACTTACACCGGCGGCAGTGAGGAGCGAGCGGGCCTTGTCCGGATCGTACGAGTAGACAGTGGACGCTCGCGCGTAGTCGGGGTTGCGCTCGTACAGGTAGCTCGTGGCCGGTGTTGCCTTGCCGCCGAGGGCGATCTCGATCATCTTCGGGGTGTTGATCGCATAGAACATCGCCTGGCGAACACGAACGTCGTCGAACGGTGCCTGAGTGGTGTCGAAGAGCAGGTACATGAGGTTCATGCCCGGGTTGCCCTCGACGGTGCGCCCACCGGAGGTGAGGGTGGGGACGTTGGCGACGGGGATGTTGTCGGCGAGTTGTGCACCGGCATTGTTGCCCGAGACGCGCGCGATGCGTGAGGAGGTGTCGACGATGGAGAGCCAGTTCATGGTCGCGAAGTTGGCCGGGCGCGGCCCGTTGTACGCCTCGAAGGCCTCGAAAGCTGTGTTGCTCTTGGGGGTGTGGCTCTTGAGCTTGTACGGACCGGAACCGACGACCAGCGCTCCGGACTTGGCCTCGTCCCAGTGGCCGTCGAAGACGTGCTTGGGCATGATCTTGGCGATCGAGAGACGCTGTGCGGCAGCGCTGAACGGGTAGTTGAAGTTCAGGGTCACCGTTTGGTCGTCGACCTTGGTGACGGACTGCAACCAGGAGGAGAAGAAGGAGCGGATCAGTACGTTCTGCTGTGGATCGAGGATGCGATCGAAGGTGAAGACGACGTCGTCCGAGGTGACCGGAGTGCCGTCGTGCCAGGTTGCTCCCTCGCGGATTTTCATGGTCCAGCTCGAGGCGGTGGCGTCGGTCGGGACGGCCTGTGCGAGCGCCGCATACGTCTCACCGGTGCCTGGATCGTTTTCGAGCAGTCCCTCGTAGACGTGGTTGACCGCTGCCATGAGGAAACCGGATGCAGTCTGCATCGGGT
Organism: Rhodococcus sp. DN22; assembly: GCF_036669995.1. Classification (NCBI taxonomy): domain Bacteria; kingdom Bacillati; phylum Actinomycetota; class Actinomycetes; order Mycobacteriales; family Nocardiaceae; genus Rhodococcus; species Rhodococcus sp. DN22. The sequence goes on from NZ_CP133326.1 coordinate 990,586, forward strand.
CGAAGCTCTGGTCGTTGCCGTATCCGATGGCGGTGGTCAGATCGCCGGTGCTCGCGGAACCGCCGACAACCGAGGTCGACGACGGGCCGCCGCCGCAGGCCGCGAGAGTCGCGGTGATACCTGCTGCAGCTCCCAGTAGCCCGGTGTACCGGAACAGGTCTCGGCGTGTGAACGCGGAGCTCAGCGGTCGTTCGTTCTTCAAGGCGGCCTCCAAGGCGGGGAGCGGGACATCAAGGGAGTGGATAGGGGATGTCCTATGTTCGACGTCCGATGTTGCGTAACTTACATTGTGGATCAGAAAGCGTCTAGAGAATCTTCGGAACTGGCGGTGTTGAACTTCGACGTTTCGTCGGTTTCGAACCAAAAATAGTGCTCTCACCTGCATAGATGAAGACTGTGTTACCGACGTCGAATTGACGACCGATGACGCTGGCCGTATAACATAGGATATCCCTCATCCAATCTTTGGAGACTTCATGACCCGATACAAAGTCGGTGTGGTCGGTTGCGGATTCTTCGGTAGTTCCCTCGCTCGCGAGCTGGCTGCCCATCCACGTTTCGAACTGGCGATGCTGTGCGACCGTGACTTCGAGCGGGCCAAGGACGTCGCCGCAGAGTTCTCGGCAACCCCGACAGACGATCACGACGCGGTGGCCGCTCACCCGGAGTTGGCCCTCGTTGTCGTCGCGACGCCCAATCACGCGCACGCCGAACCTGCCATCGCGGCACTCGAACACGGCAAGGCAGTTTTTGTCGAGAAGCCACTTGCCGTCGAACTGGTCGATGCGCAGAACATGATCGCGAGCGCCGACGCGAGCGGTTCGCCGTTGATGGTCGGGCACATCATGCGGATGATGCCGGGTGTACGACGTCTGGCGGACCTGCTGGCGTCGGGGGAGCTCGGCGAGGTCGCTGCGATCGAAACGTCTCGCTCACGCTGGATCGACACCGACGGCGCAGATCCACAGTGGTGGAAGCTCGACAAGAGCCGAACGGGTGGAGAACTGACTCACGAGATTCACGAACTGGACCTGATGTGCTGGCTCGGCGGCGAGGTGACTGCCGTGTCGAGCATCGCCACTGCGGACGACGGCTTCCGCAACACAGTGGTGTCGTTCGCCGGCGGCGCGATCGGCAGGCACACCATCTCGACGCGTTCACACACTTCTTCGTGGGAGCTGACGGTCGATGCCGCCGAAGGCTCGGTCCACGCGGACTTCCACACCGGCCGGGTCAGCCGACTGCGCGGGGGACGGGTCGAAGAGTCGTGGCCGATCTTCGACGTCGACGCCGAGAACCAATCGTTGATCGACTCTGCGAGCAGGACGCAGAAGTACAACTCGGGGAACGGAGGATCCCCGCTGTGGATGCAGGCTGCGATTCGCCACGAAATCGACGAGATGGCAGCAGTTCTCGACGGCAAGGCTGACTCCGGCTCACCGTTGACATACGCACGTGAACGCGCACTCGTCGTCGCCGAGCAGGTGCGACTCGGTGGCGGAGAACCGGCGGCGCTGTCGGGAAGTGCGAAGTGACCGTGCGTGTAGCCGTCATCGGCAGCGGCGCAATCGCGCGGGACCACGTCAGCGCTTTGGCGCGCATCCCGTCGGTCGAAGTCGTCTACGTATTCGGCAGTGACTTGGACCGTGCCGCATCGGTTGCGGCATTGACGCCGGGTGCGAAGGCCAGTACCGATCTGGCAAAGATTCTCGCAGACCCGAGCGTGCACGCGGTCAACGTCGTGGGGGCCACTCCGGACCACGCGCCCGTGACGATAGCCGCAGGCCGCGCGGGAAAGCATGTGCACGTGGAGAAGCCGGCCGCGCTGACAGTCGCGGACTTCGACGCGATGGTCGAGGCCACCGAAGGTGGCGGCGCCTCACTGATGGTCGGACAGACCGTACGATTCCAGCCGTCGATCTCCTCGATCGGAAACTCGGTTGCACAAGGCGCCATCGGCGACCCCCGGTTGATCCACCTCAGTTGGTACACCGGCCACGTCTGGCCAGGGGGCTGGCGAGGCTGGCAACACGACAAGGACCGCTCGGGTGGTCACCCCGTTCACAACGGAACCCACGCTCTCGATCTGGTGACGTGGCTGATCGGTCGTCGTCCGATCCGTGTGTTCGCTCGTAGTTTCCCCACCTTCGCGGCGGGGATGCCCGTGCACGACAGCTTCCATCTGACCGTTCGCTTCGAGGACGGATCGCTGGCGCTCATCGAATTGGCTTACGCACTGCCGCAATCGGGAAAGATGGTGCGCCGGATCGTGGTGTCGGGGACATCCGGCACGCTCGCGCACGACACCGGCGACGACCCAGGCCTGATGACGGATACGACAAACGCGCCGCCGTCGTCGATCGAAGATGCGATGGCGCATCAGATGCGCCACTGGATCGCCACTCTCGACGGTTCCGCGACCCCGATAGTCGAGAACTGGCAGGTACGTGCAGCTCTCGCGACTGCCATCGCTGCACAACAGTCACTCGACACCGGCCGCGCGATTTCGATCGGAGAACACCGATGACCGGCACCGGTTCGATCCGCGTCGGATTTGTCAGCGGCGTAAGGCATGCCGGCTCCTATGCGGACCTGTTGCGCTCCGATCCTCGAGTGAGCTTGATCGGGGCCTCCGACGAATCCTCGGTCCCCGATTGGATTCGTGAGGACGGAATCGCGATGGCAAAGGCCGCAGACATCGAGTGGATCGACGAACTCGGCGAGCTGCTCGACCCCGAACGGATAGACCTGGCGATCATCTGCAGTGAGCCGACCAGGCATGCACGGCTTGCGATTGCCGCACTGAACGCGGGACTCGACGTCCTGGTGGACAAGCCGGTGGGTATCGACGAGTCGGAGGCCGCGGCGGTCGAGGAAGCGGCACGGTCGAACGGGCGAATCTGTACGGTGGTGAACCGCACTCATTCACCTGCGCTCCGGCGACTGCGCCGCTGGATCGATGCCGGAAACCTCGGACTGCCGCGCCACGTGGACATCGAGTTCCTTGCAAGCGGAACACATTTCGCGACGTCCGTCGAGCGTCCCGAACTGGTGGTGGATCCCGCGCTTTCCGGCGGGGGAGAAGTAGTGAACTTCGCCGGTTACGCCGCCGACTACCTCAGATACCTCACCGGCCTGGACGTCGCCGAGGTGTACGCCGAGACGAGCACACTCTACGGCGGGGCCCACCAGCAGTTCGGAGTCGAAGACACGGCGTTGATCTCGCTCGCCCTGGAAAACGGCGTCACCGCGACGGTGACCGTCGGAAGAATCCCCGCAGCACCGGGTTTCGGCGCGAATACCGCGACGCTTCGGGTCCTCGGCTCCCACGGATACGCGAGTTCCGACGACGACAAACCCGCGGTGACCCACTTCGCATCCTCGGGAGACGTGACCGCACTACCCATCGGCGGCTTCGGTTCGGACAACGCGGTGTCGAGCTTTCTCTCTCACGTGCTCGATCGACTTCCCACACGGACCGAACCCGACTACACCGTGGCAGACGCCCGCGCGTCGATGCGCGTGATCGATGCTGCCTATCTGTCCGCCTCGAGCGGTCAGCCGGTCTCCGTCTCTCCCTGACAGCCGCACCCACAACTCAATCCGACAACCAACATATGGAGACCCCATGAGCACGGAAACCACCACCTTCAGCGGAATCGTCCCGCCGATCGTCACACCACTGACGCTCGAGGGCGAGGTCGACACCACGTCGCTCGAACGCCTGCTCTCACTGCAGATCGAAGCCGGAGTCGACGGCTTGTTCGTCCTCGGTTCCTCGGGTGAGGTCGGTTACCTCACCGACGCTCAGCGCGCCCAGGTGGTGCAGACGGCCATCGGTCACGTCGGCGGCCAGGTACCGGTCCTCGTCGGCGTGAACGACATGACCACCAACCGGGTCATCGCCGTCGCCGAGCAGGCGCGTGAAGCGGGTGCGGATGCCATCGTCGCGACGGCGCCGTTCTACGCGATCACCGACGCAGCCGAGACGGCAACGCATTTCCGCTCCATCCACGCCGCAGTGGATCTTCCGTTGTTCGCCTACGACGTCCCGGTTCGTGTCCACAGCAAGCTCAGCCCGGCAATGCTGGTCGAGCTCGGTCGCGAGGGAGTCATCGCCGGCGTGAAGGATTCGAGCGGCGACGACGTCAGTTTCCGTATGTTGCTCCGTCAGTCGGCCGGGCTCGAAAACTTCGCCGTCTTCACCGGGCACGAGGTAGTCGTCGACGGATGCCTGCTGATGGGTGCTTCGGGCGCTGTGCCCGGCCTGGCCAACGTGGACCCCCACGGTTACGTGCGACTGTGGCGCGCTGCGCAGGCAGGAGACTGGGCGGCGGCGAAGGCCGAGCAGGATCGACTCACCGATCTGTTCTCCATCGTCGAGGCACCGACACCGGGTCGCGTCAGTGCCGGTGCCGCGGGTCTGGGCGCATTCAAGACGGCTCTGGCCCTGCGCGGCGTCATCACCGGCAACACGATGTGCGCCCCGATGCTCTCGCTCGACGAGTCCGAGACCGCAACGATCAAGGTCGTTCTGGAACAGGCCGGGCTCCTCTGACATGACATCTGGGCAGAAGCGATGGATCGGCATCGACATCGGCGGCACCAAAGTGGCTGCCGCGGTGGTGACGTCCGACGGATACGTGATCGACACCGTTCGTGCGGCAACACCGACGGCCGGTAGGGAGGCTGTTCTCGAGACCGCCACCGCGTTGGTCGACTGTTTGAGGGCGGATCACCCGGTAGCCGGAATCGGAGTCGGTGCACCGGGAATCATCGATCGGGTGCGTGGCCGCGTCGTCTTCGCCTCCGACATTCTGTCCGGATGGAGTGGCGCCGAGGTTCGCGGGGAACTCGAGGCGCACTCGGGTCTACCGGTGACGGTGGACAACGACGTGCGCGCGATGGCCCACGGCGAGAACATGATCGGCGCCGGTCGCGGTCGAAGCTCTGCACTGTTCGTCTCGGTCGGTACTGGAATCGGTGGCGCGTTGACCGTGGGCGGACAGCTGTATCACGGCGCCCACGGAACAGCCGGCGAGCTCGCGCATCTGCTGGTTCCGGTCTCCGGGGCGATAGGTTGCGGTTGCGGTAGAACCGATCACCTCGAGGCAGTCGCCTCTGGCCCGGCGATGGCGGCCGAGTACGCAGCGCGGGCGGGTGTGCCCACTCAACCGTTGCAGAAGGTGGTGGCACTCATGCGCTCCGGCGACCCGATCGCCCGTGCCGTGGTCACCGACGCCGGTACTCTGCTCGGCCGAGTCCTGGCCGGCGTCGCCACCGCATTCGATCCCGAGGTGATCGTCATCGGCGGCGGCGCAGCCCAGATCGGAGCCGACCTCTTGTCGCCGCTGACGTCCGCTTTCCGGGTGGAAGCGATGGGTCCCATTGCCGAAACCGCCATTCTTCCTGCCCGTTTGGGCACCGATGCGCCGCTCGTCGGAGCTGCGCTCCTGGCCGCCGCAACACGAATCGAGGTAACACCGTGACTGTCGAAGAACTGCTCACGATCATCAGCGGGAAGCTGATCGTGTCCTGTCAGGCCGGACACGGCCATGCCATGCGCGACACCGGGACCATCGAGAGGATGGCCCGCGCCGCGGTCGACGGCGGTGCAGTGGCGATCCGCTGCGGCGGTGTGGGCGGAACCCCGGATGTCGCCGCAGTCGTGTCGGCAGTGAAGGTACCGGTGATCGGTTTGACGAAGATCGGCTCGGAGGGCGTGTTCATCACGCCGACAAGGGAATCAGCCCTCGAAGTCGTGGATTCGGGTGCGCAGATCGTGGCTGCCGACGCCACCCTGCGACCTCGTCCGGACGGGCTGACCTTTGCCGACACCGTCGACGCGGTCCATGATCGCGGCGGCCTCGTCATGGCTGATTGTGGAACACTCGAGGACGGCATCGCTGCCGCCGCGGCGGGCGCCGACATCATCTCCAGCACACTGGCGGGATATACCGAGAACAGCCGACGCCTGGCCGGCCCGGATCTGGAGCTGATCTCGGAACTGCGGCAGGCACTTCCAGATGTAGTCCTCATCGCCGAGGGGCGATACCACAGCCCGGAGGATGCGGCACGCGCCATCGCCCTGGGTGCAGACTCGGTGGTTGTCGGAACCGCAATCACGGATCCGGCGTTCATCACGTCGAAATTTGCAGCCGCAGTATCGGGCGCCGAAGGGCAGAGGGTGTGACCCCGACGTCGAAGGCTTTGAAGTCCAAGACTTCTGAACGGATTCGACTGGAGACTTTGCTCGTAGACTCGTCGACGCCGATCCGGTGGGTCTTCACCGGCGACAGCATCACTCAGGGATTGACGCACACCGACGGTCATCGAAGTTACGTCGAACACTGCGCCGAGCGCGTCCGTGGTGAACTTTCCTTGTTCAACCACGTCCTTGTCAACACCGGGGTGAGCGGCAATCGATCCTCCGATGTGCGTGCAGGTTTCGCATACCGCATCGAAGTGTTCGAACCCTCGGTGGTGTTGATCATGCTCGGTACGAATGACGCATTGGATGGCGAAGAAGGACTGGAGCGGTTTCGAGACGACCTCTCGGACATGATTTTCCGGACGCGAGCGATCGGTGCGGTGCCGATCCTGCAGACGCCGCCACCGATCGACGTCGAGAATGCGCCCACCAGAGCGGGATTGCTTCAGTACGTCGAGGTCGTGCGGCAGGTTGCCGCCTCGACGCGTGCGGTGTTCGTCGACCACTACGCGCAGTGGACGGCCCATTCTCCCGAGGGTCCACCGCCGGCTCTCCTGGCTGACGCGTTCCATCCGAACGAACAAGGGCACTACGTGCTCGCGGACGCCGTGCTCCGTGAGTTGTCGATCGCGGATGCCGAAGTTCCCGTTGTACCGCAGGTGATGTCGTGACACTTCGTGGACAAATTCTGCGTGGACAATTGGTGACCGGTGGTCGATTGCTCTCGGATGGGGTTGTCGAGATCTCCGGTGATCGTGTGGTGTGGGCCGGACCCGCGTCGCAGCGAACCGACCCGTTACCCGAACGGGCAGCTGCGGGAACAACGATCATTCCGGGTTTGGTCGACGTTCACTGCCACGGCGCCGGCGGATTCGGTTTCCCCGAGGCAGACGAGTTCGGATCAACCGTGGCTGCCGATCACCATCGGACGAACGGCACGACCTCGGTGATCGGCTCGCTCGTCTCCGCGCCGCCGCAGATCCTGCGCAGTCGCATCGAGCTCCTGGCAGGACTGGTGGACGAGGGCACGCTGGCCGGAATTCACCTGGAAGGTCCATTCCTTTCGGTACTTCGTTGTGGCGCCCAGGATCCCGACAGCATTCTCGACGGCGACCCGGCTCTGCTCGAGTCGCTGCTGGAAGCCGGCCGTGGGCACATTCGCTCGATGACGATCGCTCCGGAGACAGTACACTTCGACGAACTTGCCTCATTGCTGGAGCGTCACGGTGCCGTCGTGAGTATCGGACACACCGATGCGTCCAACCCGATTGCGACACGTTCGATCGCACACTCGGCGCATGCACCGCTCAGTGCCACTCACCTGTTCAACGGTATGGCTCCGATGCATCACCGTGCTCCCGGCGCAGTGGCGGCATGTCTTGCCGCGGCTGCGAAAGGACAGATGGTGGTCGAGTTGGTCGGGGACGGAGTACATCTGGCCGACGAGACGGTAGCGACGGTGTTCGATCTTGTCGGTCCGCATCAGATCGCGTTGGTCTCCGACGCGATGGCTGCCGCCGGAATGCCCGACGGCCGTTACCCACTCGGGCCTCTCGACGTCGACGTGGTCGGTGGCGTGGCGCGATTGGCCGGCCAGGGGGATACGGCCATTGCCGGCGGGACGAGTCGGTTGATGGACATAGTCCGCCGGGCTGTCAATCACGCCGGCGTCGATCTGCTTTCGGCTGTCATCGCAGCGACGGCAACGCCTGCTTCGCTGATGGGGTTGGCCGGAATGGTCGGCGATCTCGTGCCGGGTTGCCGCGCCGATCTGATCGTCACCGGTCCAGAACTCGAAACCCGCGCCGTCATGGCCGCTGGGAACTGGCTCATGAACTACACCGAAAGCTGAGGAATCAACCGATGGAAATTGTCATTGTCGACAGTGCGGAGGCGGCCGGCACCGTTGTTGCCGACATCTTCGAACACGCGGTGCATTCAGGTGCACGGACTTTGGGCCTGGCGACAGGATCTTCACCGCTCTCTGTGTACCGCGAACTCGCGCGCCGTCACCGCGAGGACGGGTTGAGTTTTGCCGGCGTGCAGGCGTTCCTGTTGGACGAATACGTCGGCCTGCCGGGAGGCCACCCGGAGTCGTATGCCCAGGTGATCCGCACCGAACTGGTGAATCACCTGGACCTGGACGCGGCAAGGGTATTCAGCCCCGACGGCACCGCGCCGGATCCATTTGCCGCCGCGGCAGCCTACGACCGGGCGATTGCGTCGAATGGTCCGGTGGACGTACAACTTCTGGGCATCGGCGGCAACGGTCACATCGGTTTCAACGAACCGACGTCCTCGCTGAATTCGAGGACCCGGGTCAAGACGCTGACGGAACAGACTCGAACCGACAACGCCCGATTCTTCGAGAGTCCGGACGACGTACCACGGCACGTGATCACCCAGGGCCTCGGAACTATCTGCGAAGCAAAGCATCTGGTGATGATCGCGACCGGCGAGCACAAGGCCGCTGCGATTGCCGCTGCCGTCGAGGGGCCGCTGGCCGCGGTGTGCCCGGCATCGGTCCTCCAACTGCATCCACACGCGACGGTGGTGATCGACGATGCAGCGGCATCACAGCTTCGGCTCACCGAGTTCTACAAAACGGTGTCTGCGCACAAACCGCTTGCTCAGCACTACTGAGATATCGGACTAGACGGGCTCTCGCGTCTTCTCGAGGCCGAGTGCCATTTCGGGAGTGAGTAATTGGAAGTCGGATTCTCCGCGCCGGCGGATCCACACCGGATCGGATGTGTTCCATCGTTCGGCGCTCTGCGTTCGAGTGACCACCTTGAACGTCGCCGTTCTCGGGAACTCACTGCACACGCGGATCAAGGTCGGTTTCTGCTTCGGCCCGAGTTCCGGCCGGGAATCGATGTATTCGGCTACGGCTGCCGGGTCGAAGTTGTCGACGTCGCCGACCGGAATCACCGACGCCATGACGCGGTCGCCGACATCGCTGTCGGGTACTGCGTACACGGACACCTGCGCGAAGCCCGGGTAACCGACGAGCGAGCGTTCGATGGGGGCGGCGCCGATGTTCTCGCCGTCCACTCGTAGCCAACCGGAACTGCGTCCCGCGAAGTAGACGTAGCCGTCGAGGTCGGTGTACGCCAGATCGCCACTCCAGTACTGGCCGTTGCGCATTCGCTCGGCGTCGGCTTCCGGGTTCTTGTAGTACCCGGCGAATGTGCCTGGGCCGGTGACGTTGACCAGTTCACCGGTTGCCTCGTCGGCATTGGTGATCCGGCCGTCAGCGTCGAAGACTGCAGGCGGGCATGGGGCTCCGGTCTCGGGATCGAGGATCTTGACTCCGTCCGGGAGAAGTCCGAGGGCGCCGGTCCTCGGCACCGGCGCCGCGGAAATCGAAATGCCGCCCTCGGTGGAACCGAACCCGTCGATGACGCGGGCATCGAAGCGCCGGATGAAGGTGGCGACGGCGGGCGCCGAACCCTCGTTGCCGTACATGATCTTCAAGGTGTTCTCCCGCTCGTTCGGCACCTCGGGGGTGGAAGCGATGAAGGACAACGGCTTTCCGACGTAGTTGGAGTACGTGATTCCGTACTTGTGAACGTCGGGCAGAAAGCCCGAAGCGGAGAACTTGCGGCGCATGGCAATTCCCGCACGAGCGTGCAGCGCGACCGTCCACGCCGCCATCATGGCGTTGGAATGGAACATGGGCATCGCCATGTAGACGACGTCGTCGGCGCCGAGCCCGAAACGATCGGCAAGCATGACTCCGGGAGAGGCCAACTTGTGGTGCGTGCACCGAACCGCTTTGGGATCACCGCTTGTTCCGGAAGTGAAAATGAGCATCAACAGATCATCGGGCTGCGCCGTCGACGCGTAGGCCGGCGTATCGGCGAAGGGCGCCAACAATTGCGTCCAGGCCGGAGAATCCACGTTGATCACCCGGACGTCACCGAGATCGACGTCGTCGAGTAGATGTGCCTGGTTGTTCTCGGTGAAGATGACCTGGCAGTCGGAGAGTTGGATGTCTCGCGCCAATGCCGGGCCGCGCCTGGTCGTGTTCAGGCCGGCAGCAACCGAACCCGAGAACGATGCTGCGCCGAGCAATAGTGAGAATTCGGGGACGTTCTCCATCAGAAGACCGAAATGCCGGGGGCGCGTTCGATCGAGCAGCGTGTCCAGCAGCGCTGCTCGATCGAACGAGCCTTGAATGTGCTCGCGCCAGGTGATGACCTGGTCCTCGAAACGGATACCGCGGTCGTCGATCTCGCTGACTCCGAGGAGTAGATCGGAAACAGTGGGGCTCTGACTCATAGCTGCATCATCATCGATTCGTCTCGGACCAGGTCATGGATTTCCACTCGGTGGGACGCACTCAGGCAGGAACTGCGGCAAGTTCCTTGCCCAGTGCGCGAAGCTGATCTGTTGCGTTGCCGAGCAGGAACTCGTGATGCTTGGCCGCGAGGAAGTAGCGGTGAACCGGATGGTCCTCGTCCAGACCAACGCCGCCGTGAACGTGAACAGCGGTGTGCCCGACGCGGTGTCCCGCATCTGCAGCCCAGAACTTGGCCGTCTGCACGGCCCCGTCGGACGGAAGTCCTTCGCTCAGACGCCACGCTGCGGCCCAGAGAGTCAGGCGCACGCCCTTGACGTCGATGTATCCGTCGGCGAGGCGCTGGGCCACGGCCTGGAAACTACCGATCGGACGGCCGAACTGTACACGCTCGGTGGCGTATTCGGCGGTCAGCTTCAGCGCTTGATCGAGCACCCCGTACTGGTAGGCGCTGGAACCGAGCTGAATTCGTTCGACGATCCATGCCGCGATGTCGGATCCTTGGGCAACCGAGCCGAGAACACGATCGGCCGGGATCTGCACCGAATCGAACTCGACCAGGGCCGCACTCGAGAAATCCGTGGTCGATTGCCTGGTAATGCTCACGCCCGCGTCCGACGGTTCGACGAGGAAGACCGCGACACCGTCCTCGGTGATGGCAGGGACGAGGAACAGATCTGCGAGCGGAGCACTGTCGACGGTGATCTTGGCTCCGTCGATGCGCCAACCATCGGCGGTCTTCTCGGCACGCGTGATCGGGTGTGCCGGGTCGTCGTTGTATTCCTCGGCGAGGGCCGCGGTGAGTATCTTCTCACCGGCAGCGGCAGCGCTTGCCCAGTCGTCGCGCTGCTTGTCCGAGCCGAATTCGGCTATCGCTGCGGCGGACCCGACGATGGACGTCAGGAACGGAACAGCTGCGACGCCGCGGCCGAGTTCGGCCAGGATGCTGCACTGCTCGAGGACACCGAATCCGTCGCCGCCCACCGATTCCGGAAGGGCCGCGCCGAGAACGCCGGCCGAAGCCAGTGCATTCCACAAGAGGGCATCGAAACGGTCTTCGGCGGCGTCGAGTTCACGAAGGCGGTCGTTGGTGACCAGTTCGGCGACGACGGATCGTGTCAGTCCGGACAGGTCCTGCTGGGCCTCGGTAAGGGTGAATTCCATGATCGTTGGTCCTTATCGCTTCGATGCGGGAAGCCGCAGAGCTGTCATTCCGATGATGTCGCGTTGCACTTCGTTGGTACCGCCGCCGAACGTCAGGATCAGCGAAGAACGATGCATGCGTTCGATGCGTCCACGTAGAAGAGCGCCGGGGGAGTTCTGCCTGATCGTGGCGGAGGATCCGAGGATCTCCATCAGCAAGCGGTAAGCCTCGGTGGCGAATTCGGTACCGAACACCTTGTTGGCCGACGCCGCTTCGGGACCGGGAGCGTGATCGGTTGCGGAGGCGATTTCCCAGTTCATCAACTTCAGGTACTCGGCCTTGGCATGCACGCGAGCCAGATTGATCTGCACCCATTCCTGGTCGATCATGCGTCGGCCGTCGGGCAGCTTGGTGTTCTGTGCCCACTCGCGGACCTCACGCTGCGCGGTCAGAATCGGTCCGGCCGAGGTGAGGGCAACACGCTCGTGGTTGAGCTGATTGGTGATCAGTGCCCAGCCGCCGTGTTCCTGGCCGACTATCGACGACGCCGGGACCCGTACGTCCTGGTAGTAAGTGGCGCTGGTGTCGGGGCCGGCCATGGTGTGAACCGGGGTGTAGGAGAAGCCTTCTGCGGTGGTCGGGACGATCAGCATGCTGATTCCCTTGTGTTTCTTGGCTTCCGGATCGGTGCGGCACGCCAACCACACGTAGTCGGCGTACTGGATCAGGCTCGTCCACATCTTCTGCCCGTTGATGACGTAATCGTCACCGTCACGGACGGCCGACGTGCGCAGAGACGCCAAGTCGGTGCCGGCCTCGGGCTCGGAGTAACCGATCGCGAAGTGGAGCTCACCGCGGGAGATCTTGGGCAGGAAGAAGGCCTTCTGCTCGTCCGTCCCGAAATGCATGATTGTCGGCGCTACGGAATTGATCGTCAGGAACGGCACGGGCGCACCGGCAATGGCAGCTTCGTCGGTGAAGATCAGCTGGTCCATCGCGGAGCGTTCCTGTCCGCCGTACTCTTTCGGCCAACCCAGCGTGAGCCAGCCGTCCTGGCCCATCTGCGCGACGACTTCGCGGTACACATTGCCTTCGCCGTACTCACCCGTCGTGGCAGCGAGTGCTTCACGCCGCTCGGGAGTCATCAGTTGTGCGAAGTAGGCACGCAACTCCTCCTGGAGCTGTTGCTGCTCAGGGGTGTAGGTGATGTGCATGGTTACCTCTCCATAGAGATACGATTCAAAGCGCCAACCATTCGATTGACACAGGTTCTATCGATGCGTACATCGGCGACAAGGGACGCTCTCGCCGTCTCCGGCGGATCGTTCGACGTCCGTTCTCGGTACTTTTTCGAATCATTGCACACGACTGAAACAGGTTCTAGTGTTATCGCCAGGAACGGTGTGCGGCACAGCCCTGCGGCACTCGTTTCGTATCCGTGTTCGCGCCAGTAGTAGTGAGTAGAGAAGAGGAATCGCCATGGAGGTCAGGGTTGATCTGGACCGTTGCGAGGCAAACGGTGTGTGCGTAGGGATCGCACCCGATATTTTCGACCTCGACGACAACGAGGAGCTCGTGATCAGTTCCGTGCGTCCGCCGGAGGATCGCTGGGAAGATGTCCGTTCCGCGATCGCTCAGTGCCCGCGCGCGGCGCTGACCGAACATCCGTGACGATGGTTGCCCAAAACAAGAACACGTTCTAAAGTTGCGAACTCGTGGGTCACGGCAATCGAGCCGGGTAACTCGACACACGACCGCAGAGAACCGGGAGAGCGCTTCGATGAATGCTGTGAACAGCCCAGAAACCAGTCTCGAAGGCAAGGTCGCCATCGTGACCGGTGCCGGATCGGGGCTCGGAAAGTTCGAGGCCATCGGTCTGGCGAAGGCCGGTGCGTCGTTGGTCGTCAACGATCTGGCCCCGAACGAGGCCGTCGAAGCAACGCTCGAGGAGATCCGCGGTCTCGGCGCCAAAGTCGAATTCGTGGCAGGCAACGTCGGTGAGCGTTCTACCGCCGACGCACTGATGGAAGCAGCGCAGGGGCAGTTCGGCAGTGTCGACATCGTCGTCAACAATGCCGGCGTCGTGCGCGACCGGATGCTGTTCAACATGTCCGACGAAGACTGGGATCTGGTACTCGAAGTTCATCTTCGCGGCCATTTCCTCCTGTGCCGCAACGCCGCTGCCTACTGGCGGGCGAAATCCAAGGAAGCCGGGGCGCCGGTGTACGGGCGCATCGTCAACACTTCTTCGGAGGCGGGCCTTCTCGGACCGGAAGGGCAGCCCAACTACGGCGCTGCAAAAGCCGGAATCACGGCGCTGACGTTGTCGGCCGCACGTGGGCTCTCGCGCTACGGCGTTCGGGCCAACGCGATCTGCCCGCGGGCACGGACGTCGATGACCGAAGGTGTGTTCGGTGACGCGCCGGCCGACGGCATCGATCCGCTCTCGCCCGAGCATGTGGCATCGCTCGTCTCGTACCTGGCGTCACCGGCGGCCGACGCCGTCAACGGTCAGGTATTCGTGGTGTACGGACCGATGGTTGCGCTGATGGCGGCGCCCGTCGTCGAGCAGCGGTTCGACGCAGAGGGAGATTCCTGGTCGCCGGAAACGCTGTCCGCGGTGATGGGTGACTACTTCGCTGACCGTGACCCGGCAAAGATGTTCTCGGCATCGGCGGCCCTGCGCGCGTTGGGCTGATCGACGGGTCTGATTCTCAGGTGCGCGACACGTAGAACCGTTGTTCGCACTTAGACGGTCTACGTGTCCACTTCCTGGTAGAAATAGCGTGTTCACGAGTCGGTGGGCGCGGCACTCTGCCTGCGTTCTACAACGAGACCAACGGTCTCGAAAAAACTAGACTGTGTTCCAATTTTGCATTCCTGTGAACGATGCGATATTCGATCGACGTGCCCGGTCAAGGCTGGCGCGGTAGCAGGGTCTCGATCCGGCGCCGATAAGCGCTGATCATTCAAAAGTATTAATTTCCAGGATATTTCGGCGAAATTCGCACCGAAAAGGGATGCTTCCCATGGCCCGAACCTTCGGGTTTCGGATCGTCGCCGTGAGGCTACTTCTTAGAGTTGGACACTTGTTTTTGACAGGTGAACACGTTCTAGTTAATATGACCTGAGTCACAAGCTGTCGGGGGCTGGACTATGAGAACAGACAGTACTGCGGCAACCAAGGACGAGGAGGGCGAATGGTAGACCTCGTCGAGGTGCCATTACGAGCGGTCGGTGGCTTCTTTCAGATGTCCGCCCAAACCTTGAGGGCAGTCTTCTCCCGCCCCTTCCAGCGTCAAGAGTTCATCGATCAGGCCTGGTTCGTGGCGCGAGTCTCGATGGTGCCGACGGTGCTGGTCGCAATCCCGTTCACGGTGCTGGTCAGCTTCACCATCAACATTCTCTTGCGCGAGATCGGTGCAGCCGACCTCAGCGGTGCCGGCGCTGCGCTCGGTACCGTCACACAGGTCGGCCCCATCGTCACCGTGCTGATCGTCGCCGGCGCCGGCGCAACCGCCATCTGCGCGGACCTCTCGGCCAGAACCATTCGCGAAGAGATCGACGCCATGAAGGTGCTCGGTATCAATCCGATCCACCGGTTGGTCGTTCCCCGGGTGCTCGCGTCGACGGGAGTGGCGCTGCTCCTCAACGGACTGGTCTGCACCATCGGCATCCTCGGCGGTTTCGTCTTCTCCGTGTTCATCCAGGACGTGAATCCCGGCGCCTTCGTCAACGGCATCACACTGCTCACCGGATTCGGTGAGCTCATGCTCTCCATGGTCAAAGCAGGACTGTTCGGCATGATCGCCGGCCTGGTTGCGGCCTACCTCGGACTCAACGTCAAGGGCGGCGCCAAGAGCGTCGGTGACGCGGTCAACCAGACCGTCGTGTTCGCGTTCATGGCGCTCTTCGTCGTCAACGTGCTCATCACGACCATCGGTATCAAGTTGACGGCCGGATGAGGCACACGGCAGTCGGAGAGATCGAAGTGAACAGAACGACGAACGACGGACGGGAGGAGATCTGATGGCGTTGGCCGCAGCGGGACGCTTCCCGCGCACACGTCGACAGATCGGCTCGATCTCTCGCAGTATCGACAGCATCGGTGATCAAGCGCTGTTCTTCGCGAAGGCTCTCGGTCACGCTCCCAAGGCGCTGATGCGTTATCCGCGTGAAACTCTGCGACTGATCGCCGAGATCAGCATGGGCACCGGTGCGCTCGCCGTCATCGGTGGCACCGTCGTGATCGTCGGATTCCTGACACTGTTCACCGGTGGCACCATCGCCGTTCAGGGCTACAGCTCGCTGGGCAACATCGGTGTCGAAGCACTGACGGGCTTCTTCGCCGCCTTCATCAACGTTCGCATCGCAGCGCCGGTCATCGCCGGAATCGGCCTCGCCGCGACCATCGGCGCCGGCTCCACCGCGCAGCTCGGTGCGATGCGCGTCTCCGAAGAGATCGACGCCCTGGAGACGATGGCGATCCCGTCGATTCCGTATCTGGTCAGCACCCGCGTCATGGCCGGCATGATCGCGATCATCCCGCTGTACTCCCTGGCGGTGATCGCGTCGTTCGTCGCCAGCCGCTTTGCGACGGTGTTCCTCTACAACCAGTCCGGCGGCGTGTACGACCACTACTTCACGACCTTCCTGATACCCACGGACATACTGTGGTCGTTCGCCCAGGCGATAGTCATGGCGCTGGCCGTCATGCTCATCCACACCTACTACGGCTTCAACGCAACCGGTGGCCCGGTCGGCGTCGGTGTCGCGGTGGGTAACGCAGTGCGCGCCTCGTTGATCGCGGTCGTCACGGTCACCCTGCTCATCTCACTCGCCATCTACGGCGGGTCCGGCAACTTCAACCTGTCGGGATAGGCGGGCAAGCGATGACCGTACCCAGATGGCACAAGAAGTTGGCCGCAGCCGGCCTGGTCCTCGGACTCGTGGCGATCGTCGCCGTTGCTCTCACCATGTTCTCGGGTGGGTTCACCAAGAGCACGCCCATCACCGTGACGTCCACGCGTGCCGGCCTGGTCATGGAACCGAATGCCAAGGTGAAGCTGCGCGGAGTGCAGGTAGGCCGCGTCGAATCGATCTCCCTCGTCGGCGACCAGGCAAGCCTGAAGTTGGCGATGGATCCGGGCCAGATGTCGAAGATTCCGTCGAACGCCCGGGTGGAAATCAAGACCACCACGGTGTTCGGTGCGAAGTACGTCAACATCGTGATTCCCGACGATCCGTCGACCCAGCCGATCCAGGAGGGTGCTGTCATCGCCTCGGACAGCGTCACCGTCGAGTTCAACAGTGTCTTCGAACATCTTTCGGACGTGCTCGCGAAGATCGAACCGGAAAAGCTCAACGCCACACTCGGCGCGATCTCCACTGCGCTCAACGGGCGCGGCGAGTCGCTGGGTGAGGTTCTCGAGCTCGGTGACACCTATCTGAAGAAGATGAATCCGGTTCTGCCGCAGCTCCAGGAAGACTTGGTCGGCGCCGCCGATGTCACCAACCTGTACGCCGACGTGGCACCGGATCTGATGCGCATCCTCGACAATGCCACCGCGACAAGCGGATCGATCGTGGCGGAGCAGGCAAACCTCGACTTGCTGTTGCTGAACGTCACCGGCCTCGCGGACACCGGCAACGCGTTGTTGACCGACAACGAGCAGAACCTGACCACCGCCCTCGACACTCTGACCGCGACGACGACCCTGCTCGACAAGTACTCGTCGGGTCTGACGTGCTTCATCGTCGGGTTGAACGACGGCCGGATCAAGTTCGAGCCGCTGGCAGGCACCGGGGACAAAGCGGCACTGATGCTGAGCGCGAGCTTCATGTACGGCGCCGAGGCGTACCAGAACCCGCAATCTCTCCCCAAGGTCGCGGCCTCCGGTGGACCCAATTGTTATGGTCTGCCCGAATTCGATCCGAAGGTCGACGGGCATGCCCCGTTCGCAGTCACCAACACCGGCAACGTGCCTTTCGTTCCCAACACCGAACTGCGCGTCACCGTGCCGACTATTTTCCAGTATCTCTTCGGTGACTCCTACGAGCAGGAAGACGGGAAGTGATGAGACCGACCACGGTCAAGCTGCTGATTTTCACCGTCGTCATGGCGGTCATCTTCGCCGGACTGGCGATCGTCTTCAGTCAGGTGCGCTTCAGCAGCAGCAACGGATTTCACGCCACCTTCTCGGACGTCTCGGGACTCAAGTCCGGCGACAAGGTACGTATCGCCGGTGTTCCGGTCGGGTCGGTCACCGGAGTGTCCATCGGTGACTCCAACCAGGCCGAGGTCGAGTTCGACGTCGATACCAAGTACTCACTGATGAAGAGCACCAAAGCGACTGTGCGCTACGAGAACCTGGTGGGCGACCGCTACATGGAACTGCTCGAGGGCGCTGGTTCCACCGAGACGCTTTCGTCAGGTGGATCGATTCCAGTCGACCAGACGTCGCCCGCGCTCGATCTGGATCTGCTGCTCGGCGGATTCAAGCCGCTGCTTCGCTCTCTCGACCCCCAGCAGGTCAACGACCTCTCCGGGGCCCTGCTCCAGGTACTCCAAGGCCAGGGTGGAACATTGGTTTCGCTTCTGGGAAACACCAGTTCGTTCACCAGCACGTTGGCGGACCGAGATCAGCTGATCGGGGACGTCATCACCAACCTCAACGACGTACTCGGCACGATCAACGACAAGGGTGATCAGTTCTCCACCACGATCGATCAGCTCCAGCAGTTGGTCAGTGGATTGGCGAAGGACAGTGGCCCGATCGGTAATTCGATCACCGAGATCGCCGGCGCCACCGGAGATCTCGCATCGCTGCTGCAGGCGACACGTCCGGACATCCAGACCCTGATCGGGGAGACCAACCGAACGATGACGCAGCTGGACCTGGGCAAGGACGACATCAATACCGCTCTCGGTCGTCTGCCGTCCGACTACCGGAAGCTGATCCGAGTGGGCACGTACGGAGCGTTCTTCCAGTTCTATCTGTGCGCCAACACTTTCAAGTTCTCCGGACCTGACGGAACGACGATCATCTTGCCCACGGCAGTGCAGGACACGGGAAGGTGCGCAAAAGTCTCATGACCCCTACCCGTGAACGCAATCCGGTACAGATCGGTGTCATCGGTCTCGTCCTGGCGGTGGCAACAGTGGGTGCCGCGCTTCAATACGATCAACTCCAGTTCATCAACGGCGGCATTCGCTACTCGGCGTACTTCCAGGATGCCGGCGGCCTGGTCACCGGCGACGACGTCACCATGGCCGGCGTGAAGGTCGGCAAGGTCAGCGACGTCGAACTCGACGACCAGAAGGTGCTGGTCACCTTCACCGTTCAGGACGGCGTCGCCCTGGGCGAGCAGACCGCGGCCGACATCAAGACCAACACGGTTCTCGGCCGAAAGTCGTTGGCGGTGCGGCCGGAAGGATCCGGACTGCTGCGCACGGACACGCCGATTCCGGTGGAACGCACCAACTCCCCGTACTCGCTCAACGACGCTCTGGGTGACCTCGGGACAACGGTGTCCGAACTCGACACGGAACAGATCAACGATTCGCTCAACGCGATCTCGGACACCCTGGCCGATACTCCGCCGGAACTTCGCACCGCATTGGACGGAATGACGCGGCTTTCGCAGAGCATCAACTCACGCGACGAGAGCCTGCTCCAATTGCTCTCGCGGGCCGAAGATGTCACCAAGATCCTCTCCGACAGAAGCGGTCAGATCGATTCGTTACTGGTTGACGGAAACAAGCTGTTTGCCGAACTCAGCTTGCGGCGTGACGCGATCAGCGAACTGATCGTCAACACCGGCGCAGTCTCACGTCAACTGTCAGCGCTGGTGCAGGAGAACGAGGCTCAGATGGGGCCGACCCTCGAGAAGCTGAATTCGGTCGCCGAGGTTCTTCAGCAGAACAAGGACAACATCGCCGGGGCGCTCGACGGCCTCGGACCGTACATCACCGCGCTCGGCGAGACCGTGGCCAGCGGCCCGTTCTTCGATGCCTTCATCATCAACATTCTGCCGAGTAACTGGTGGAAGACCTTGGTGGACACCAGCGTCGCACCCGAGCAGGTTCCGGGCGACCTGGAAGACTTCTTCCCCGGCATTCCACCGACGATCAGGGGGCCGGGAGAATGACCGAGACCATGACTTCACAGGATTCACAGGGCTCCACCAACCCACGCAAGAAGTGGGTGCTGATCGGAGCGGGTGTGCTGGTCGCGCTGCTCGTGGCGGGTGCGGCCTACCTCTTCATCCCTGGCCTGGGCAAGACCAAGATCTCCGCGCACTTCGTCTCGACGACAGGTCTCTACGAGGGCGACGTCGTGCGAGTGCTCGGTGTCAACGTCGGCAAGGTGACGAAGATCGAACCGCGTGATCGGGACACGTACGTCGAGATGAAGATCGACTCGAGCGTCGACGTTCCGGCAGATGCCAAGGCGCTCATCGTTGCTCAAAGCCTCGTGTCCGCACGCTTCGTGCAATTGACCCCCGTGTACTCCGGCGGGGAACAGATGCCCAACGGCGGCGAGATCCCGATCGAGCGCACCGCCGTTCCGGTGGAGTGGGACGAGATCAAGACCGAACTGACCAAACTGTCGGACGCCCTCGGACCGGAGGGTCTGGACGATCAGGGTTCCCTCGGCCGATTCATCGACACCGTGGGAACGAACCTCGACGGTAACGGTGAGTCCATTCGGTCGACGCTGCGCGAACTCTCGGCCACGATGCACACGCTGTCCGAAGGCCGGACCGATTTGTTCTCCACCATTCGGAACCTGCAGGCGTTTGTCACTGCCTTGTCCTCGAGCAACGAGCAGATCGTGCAGTTCAGCGGTCACCTCGCTTCGGTGACAAGCGTTCTCGCAAGCAGCTCCGACGAGTTGGGCACCGCCCTCAGCGATCTCGACCTGGCGGTGGGCGACGTTCAGCGGTTCGTCAAGGACAACAGCGAGGGACTGAGCGAATCGGTCGCGCGTCTGGCCGATGCCACCCAGGTACTGACTGACAAGCGCCCGGAGATCGAGCAGGTTCTGCACTCCGGACCGACGTCGCTTGCCAACTTCTATCAGATCTACAAACCGGCTCAGGGCAGCATGACCGGCGCAATTGCACTGAGTAACTTCAAGAATCCAATCCAGTGGATCTGTGGTTCCATCGAAGGCATCGACAGTGGTAACTCCCAGAACAGTGCCGACCTGTGTAAGCAGTACCTCGGGCCGGTGCTCAGCACGATGATCGGCAACTACCCCGGATTCCTGTTCAACCCGGTCGCGGGCGTGCAGGCTTTCCCGGATCAGATCGTCTACACCGAACCGGGATTGGAAGCGGCAAGTCAGAATCAGCCGGAAACTGTCGCAGGACCGATGTCAGGTGCTCCCATGACGAGTGTTCCCAAGGATCTCGCCGAACTCTTCAACATGGGCGGAGGGAACTGATGCGGGTAGCTCGCAAGACCACGGTTGCCGTGTTGGCCACGGCAGTGGCACTCGGCGCCAGCGGTTGTGAATGGAACGGTCTCAACTCTGTGCCGATGCCAGGAACTCAGGGCCGGGGCGAAGGCGCATACGAGGTCCAGATCGAGATGCCGAACGTGACTACGCTGTCGCAGAATTCGCCCGTCCGGGTGGATGACGTGGCAGTGGGAAGCGTTTCGAACATCGAGGTTCAGGGCTGGCACGCTCTGGTGACGGTGTCGCTGAATCCCGAGGTTCAGTTGCCCGCCAACGCGACGGCAAAAATCGGCCAGACAAGCTTGCTCGGCTCTCAGCACATCGAGTTGGCGCCGCCGGTTGGAGAAGAGCCCGAGGGCCGACTCGAAGCCGGTGACCTGATTCCGATCGAGCGGGCGGGCGCTTACCCGACGACGGAACAGACGCTGTCGTCGCTGTCCGTTGTTCTCAACGGCGGCGGTCTCGCTCAGGTTCAGGACATCACGAAGGAACTCAATGCCGCTCTCGGTGGGCGTGAAGATTCCGTTCGAGACCTCCTACCTCAGCTCGATCAGCTGGTCGGAAGTCTGGACAAGCAACGAGGCGACATCGTTTCGGCGATGGAAGGACTCGATCGACTGTCCTCGACCGTCCAGGCACAGCACGACACCTTGAACAAAGCGCTCGAAGGTATTCCGCCGGCACTCGAGATTCTTGTCGCTCAGCGTCAGGACATCACCAACGCGTTGACCTCCCTCGGTGGTCTCAGCGAGGTGGCGAGCCGTGTCATCCAGGAGAGCGGCGACGATTTCGCGACCAACGTTCGGGCCCTTTCGCCGACTCTGAAGGCCTTGGCGGATTCGGGTAACGCTCTCACTCAGGTTCTCGGAGTCCTCTTGACGTTCCCGTTCCCACAGAACGGAATCGACAACGTCATCCGCGGTGACTACGCCAACTTGGCGATGACCATCGACATCTCGCTGCCCCGACTCGACGCGAACTTCCTCACCGGAACTCCGTTGGCGGGAACGCTCTCCGGACCGGAGGGGGTGTTGGGTAAGCAGGCCGGGCTCGCCGGGCAGACTGGCAATCCGTTGAGCGATCCACTCAAGCCTGCCGCACCGCCGGCCCAGGCTCCTGCCGGACAGGCTCCCGCTGCGCAGGCCCCGGCAGCGGATCCGAATACCATTCAGATTCCGGGTCTTCCGCCGATCAACATTCCAGGACTTCCTCAGGGGGCACCGGCACCATGATGCTCACAAAGTTCGTCCGCATCCAGCTCATCATCTTCGCCGTCTTGACGGTCGTCGGTTTGATCGTGATGGCCACTCAGTACGTGCGTGTTCCGGCGATGGTCGGTATCGGCCGATACGACGTCACTGTCGAATTGCCCGCCACCGGTGGGCTGTACAAGAACTCGAACGTCACCTACCGCGGTCAGACCATCGGTGTCGTGAACGCGGTGGAGCTCTCGGAGACGGGTGTGAATGCGCGACTGTCTCTCGAGAGTGGCGTCAAGGTTCCGTCGGACGTCGATGCTGCGGTCAAGAGTGTGTCGGCGATCGGCGAGCAGTTCGTCGACCTGATTCCGCACACCGACAGCTCCGGAGCGATCGTGGTCGACGGGCATCTGGAAAACGGATCGGTGATTCCCGAAGACCGAACCAGCATTCCGCAGGATGTCGGCGCGATGCTCGATCAGGCAGATCTGTTGCTGCAGAGCATTTCCGACACCAAGCTCAAGACCGTCATCGACGAATCCTTCAAGGCGTTCAACGGTGCCGGCCCGGATCTGCAGAAGCTGATCGACTCGGCTCGGCTGTTCGTCGAGGAGGCGAACAACAACTCCGACGCGACCAAGACGCTGATCGAGCAGGCCGGTCCACTCCTGGACACTCAGGTGGTCAGCAGCGACGCCATCCGTTCCTGGACAAGCAATCTGGTGACGTTCACCGACCAGCTCCGAGCCAGCGACCCTGATCTGCGTGCCGTCATCCAGAAGGGGCCGGCCGCAGCGGCGGAGGCGAATGCTCTTCTGCAAGACATGCAGCCGACATTGCCGATTCTTCTGGCGAACCTCGTGTCCGTCGGACAGGTCGGCGTGATCTACAACAACGCGATCGAGCAGATTCTGGTCATCTACCCGCCGCTGGCCGCAGCGCTGGTCACGGTGGCAGGCTCCGGCCCGGCTGCGGATGGTGCACTGGTGGACTTCCACATGGAGGTCAACGACCCGCCGCCGTGCACTACAGGATTCCTGCCCGCAGAGCAGTGGCGCAGTCCGAAGGACGAATCACCGATCGAGACGCCGTCGGATCTCTTCTGCCAGGTTGCCCAGGATTCGCCGATCGCCGTGCGGGGCGCGAGAAACCTTCCCTGCGAGGAGTATCCGGGACGTCGTGCGCCGACGGTCGAACAGTGCCGTTCCGGCTACGTACCGATGGGCACGAACCCGCAATCCGGGCCTCCGGAACCGATTACCGCGACCCCGAGCTCGTACACGTCGACGCCTTCGGTCTCGGCTCGTCGGTACGATCCGATTACAGGCACGTACATCGGGCCGGACGGAAGGACGTACTCGCAACCGAACCTCGGTGGCGGCGACGTCAGTCTCGAACAGTTCATGAAGGGTCAGCAGGGTTGATGACAGACGAAGATCCACAGGCCGGGCAGCGGGTGCGCCGTCGCGCGTCCCGCAGCGCCGGACCCACGGGTGCGGATGCAGACGCTGCCGCGGTAGTAGTGCCCACCGAAAAGAAGTCGGCCGAACAGAAGCCAGCTGAGCAGAAGCCAGCCGAGCAGAAGGCGGCTGAGCAGAAGGCGGCTGAGCAGAAGGCGGCGGCGCCAGTTGCTTTGGGCAAGCCCGATACTCCACCTGAGAAGGTCGTCAGCGGCGATCAGGTCGCGACCAAGGCTGAGCCGACCGGCGCCGCCGAAACCCCCGCAGAAACTGCTGTGGACACCCCTGTTCGTTCGAAGCCCAAGGCCGGGTTGGTAGTCGGGATCGCCGTTGCTTCGGTGATCGCTGTTGCTCTTGCGGCCCTGACGGTGTTTCTTCTCGTCGACCGGAACAAGGCGTCCAATGCCGACGAGGACCGAGCGCGCTACGTGGCCGGTGCCCGGACCACCGCACTGAATCTGACGACACTGCACGCGGATACAGCGGCTGCCGACCTCGACAAGTTCCTCGCCGGCACCACCGACGAGTTCAAGTCGCAGTTCGACGGACGCAAGGATTCGTTTGTCAACGTCCTCGGGCAGGCCGGAGTTCAGACCGACGGCGAGGTACTCGAAGCCGGGTTCGAGAAGTCCGACGGCGATTGCGGGACTTCATTGGTCGCCGTGCGTGCGATGCAGAAGAACGGCGACGAAGCGCCCGCTGAACGCAACTACCGACTCCGAATCACCATGTGCGACGTCGACGGGCAGTTGCTTGCCTCGAATGTGGAGTTTGTGCCATGACCCCAGAAGTAATCCCCGAGACGTCCAAGCCCAAGCGCGTCTCACCGCTCGCCATCGTTCTGTGCGTCATCAGTGCAGTGGCCATCGCGTTGGCGGCAGTGTCGGCGTATCTCTACTTCGGTCCGGGTGGAACGCGTGACATCGCGGCGATCGATCAGACCAGAGACGAAGTGGCACAGGCCTCTTCCGATCAGGCGGTTGCGATGTTCCAGTACGACTACAACAACGTCGACCAGCAGTTGCACGCGGCCACAGACGGTTTGACGGGCGATTTCCAGGGCACGTTCACCAACCTGATCGAATCGGTGATCATTCCGGGAGCCAAGGAAAAGTCGCTGACCGTTCAGGTAGTCGTCCAGGGTGCCGCGGTTCTCGACGCGGAGGCGGACAGCGCGACGACGATGCTGTTCCTCAATCAGATCACTACGTCTTCGGAATCACCCGAAGCCGTCGCCAGTGGTAGTCGCGTCAAGATGAGTCTGGAGAAGCAGGACGGGCGTTGGCTCGTGAACAACGTCCAACCCTTCTGATCGATCACCTGAAACAGGCTGGGGTCGATCACCTGAAACAGGCTGGGGTCGATCACCTGAAACAGGCTGGGGTCGATCACCTGAAACAGGCTGGGGCCGCGGAGATTCACTCTCCGCGGCCCCAGCCTTTGTGCACTGTCCTCAGTGGTCTTGTGCTTCGGCCGGGGCGATCAGCGCCGGACCTGCGGCACCGCCGTGCGCGAGCGCGTCGAGGAACGAGCGTGCCCAGCGGTCGACGTCGTGGGTCAGGACCTGACGACGTAGCGCACGCATGTGGCGTCGGCCGTCCTCTCGCGGTTGATTGAGGGCCTTCTCCATCGAATCCTTGACGTCGTCGAGGTCGTGGGGATTGCACAGGAAAGCCTGGCGGAGTTCTGCTGCAGCGCCGGTGAATTCGCTGAGCAGCAATGCGCCGCCCAGATCACTGCGGCAGGCGACGTACTCCTTGGCGACCAGGTTCATACCGTCACGCAGCGGCGTGACCAGCATGAGGTCGGCAGCGACGAAGAACGCGACCAGTTCGTCGCGGGGGATCGGCCGATGGATGTAGTGGACGACGGGGCGACCGACTTCGCTGAACTCGCCGTTGATCCGGGAGACCTTCTGCTCGATGTCTCCGCGCATCTGTACGTAGCTTTCGACGCGTTCGCGGCTCGGGGTCGCCAACTGCACCATGACCGTGTCGGCGGGATCGATGCGCTTCTCCATGAGAAGTTCGTGGAGTGCGGCGAGCCTGACGTCGATGCCCTTGGTGTAGTCGAGGCGGTCCACGCCCAGCATGATGTGCTTGGGGTTTCCGAGTTCTTTGCGAATCTGCTTGGCGCGGTCTCGAATTGCCTTGGTGCGTGATAGTTCGTCGAGCTTGCCGGAGTCGATGGAGATGGGGAATGCACCGACGCGGACGCTACGGAAACCTACTTGCACCACACCGAGTTTGGAGCGGACGCCGACGGTTCCGCGTGAAGTCTGCTGTCCGGCAAGGCGTCTGGCCAGATAGAGGAAATTCTGTGCGCCACCCGGAAGGTGGAAGCCGATGAGGTCGGCGCCGAGGAGGCCTTCGACGATCTCGGTGCGCCACGGCATCTGCATGAACAGCTCGACCGGGGGAAACGGAATGTGCAGGAAGAATCCGATGGTGAGGTCGGGGCGCAGCATCCGCAGCATCTTCGGTACCAACTGCAGCTGGTAGTCCTGGATCCAGACGGTTGCGCCCTGAGCCGCTGCCTTGGAAGTGGCTTCGGCGAACCGCCGATTCACCTCGACGTAGGCGTTCCACCATTCGCGGTGGTACTCGGGTTTGACGATGACGTCGTGATAGAGCGGCCAGAGGGTGGCGTTGGAGAACCCCTCGTAGTACTCGTTGATCTCCTCGGCGCTCAGCGGCACGGGGTAGAGCTCGAGTCCGTCTTCGACGATGGGGTCGAGATCGGCGTCGGGCACGCCCGCCCAGCCCACCCACGCGCCCTGATTGCTGCGCAGAATCGGCTCGAGAGCGGTGACCAGTCCACCGGGGCTCCGCTTCCAGCGGGTGGTGCCGTCGGGAAGCCGTTCCAAGTCGACGGGCAGGCGGTTCGCTACGACGACGAACTCAGCCTGCCCGGACACGGTGTCACCGGTCGAAGAAGCAAGTGCGCTGTCAGAAAGGGTTGAACTGGTCGAATCCGGACTGACAGGCACGTGGTTCCTTCTCGGTCGGTGAGGGAAAGATTCAGTCGAGCTTGGCGGCGGGAGAGATACCGAGCATCGAGAGCAGCATCCTGCACTCGTCGGCATCCTCCGCGTATGCAGCGACAACGTGCTGCGCCATGCGCGCTGTTTCCTCGGCGACGGTCTCGATTTCCTCGTCCGCGATCTCGGTTTCGACGGTCGTGTTCTCAGCCATCATGTTCCTCTCGTGCTTGCCTGCACGGCGCAAGCAATGTTTCTTACTCGCGACTCTATGAGAACTGGGCGTGTCGACGCTAGTTGCTCATGTATTAGGGTCGACTTACTTATCTCTGTACTCAACTTTATCGCTTCCACCGATGCTTGGAGTTCCATGAGTTCGACCCCCTCGAGTGTGACCGTCGACTCGGACGAGCCCGATAGTGGCAATCACAGCGGTGCTGCGATTTTGCGACGCGTCCTCGTCCGCAACCGTCGCCCGCTCGCTATCGGCACGGTTCTGGTCTGTCTGCACCAACTGACCGAGACGGCGGTGCCGATCTCCATCGGTGTGATCATCGACCGTGCCGTGGAGACTTCGGACACCACGGCCCTGATCGTCTCCATCGTCGGTCTCGCGGCTCTGTTTCTCGTTCTGACGGCCGCGTGGCGCTTCGGTGCACGCTTCATCGTCACCGCGATGCAGCAGGAGGCTCATCGCCTCCGGCTCGAGGTGGCGCACCGCGTCCTCGATCCGCGTGGGGTGCGAACCGATCTGCGTTCAGGTGAACTGCTGACTGTTTCGACATCGGACGCCGAGCAGACTTCGTGGATCGCGGACATCGTCCCGCGCGCGGCTGCGGCCCTGACGGCTGCGGTCGCGTCGGCCGTGGCGTTGGTGTGGATCGACCTCTGGCTGGGATTGGCCGTTCTGATCGGAACGCCGGTCATTCTCGGTCTGCTGCAATTGGCGGCGCCGCTCATCACGTCGAGGGCCACCGGTCAGCAGGCGTCGATCGCGCGGGCGTCGGCGATGGCTACGGATCTGGTCAGCGGATTGCGTCCACTGCGCGGTATCGGTGGTGAGAAGACCGCGTCGGCTCGCTATCGCACAGTCAGCCGTCAGGCGCTCGCGTCGACGATCGGCACGGCCAAGGCGACCGGTATCTACACCGGCGTTGCCGCGACCGTCAGTGCGTTGCTCGCGGTCGGTGTTGCGGGCTTCGCCGGGTACTTCGCGTTGCAGGGCCGGATCACGGTCGGTGAACTGATCACCGTGGTGGGGCTTGCGCAGTTCATCATCGAACCGCTCGGATTGCTTGCGTCCATTCCCGGATACTTCGCGGTGGCGCGGGCGTCGTCGGATCGACTGGCATTGGTCTTGGACGCGGAGCCACTGCGGGGCGCGGGTTCGCAGACCGAACTCGAAGGCACCGACCTGACCCTCGACGGCGTCGAGTACAAGTCGCTCAAGGGCATCGACCTGCACCTGCCTGCCGGAGAACTGCTGGGCGTCGTGGCTTACCAGCCGCAGGACGCCGACGCTCTTGTCGCGGTCCTGTCCGGTCAGCTGGCGCAGGGTTCGTATCGCGGAGTGGTGAGGGTTGGCGGAATCAGCCTGTCCGACATGGACTTGCGATTGGCGCGTCGGACGGTGTTGGTGGAGCCGCACATCACCGATCTGTTCTCCGGGTCCCTCGCCTCGAACGTCACTGCGGGCGCCGGTGACGCCGCTGCTCTCGACATCCAGAGCGCTCT
The DNA here is from genome assembly GCF_036669995.1 of Rhodococcus sp. DN22. Classification (NCBI taxonomy): domain Bacteria; kingdom Bacillati; phylum Actinomycetota; class Actinomycetes; order Mycobacteriales; family Nocardiaceae; genus Rhodococcus; species Rhodococcus sp. DN22. The sequence continues at coordinate 1,019,084 of NZ_CP133326.1, forward strand.
GGCGGCGTCGGCAGCGGCGGATGTCGTCGACGCACATCCGGACGGTCTCGACCTCGAAGTGACCGATCGAGGCGCCAGTTTGTCGGGAGGTCAGCGACAACGCGTCGCCCTCGCGCGCGCCTTGGTGGCACAGGCACCCGTGATGGTCCTGCACGATCCGACTACGGCAGTGGACGCGGTGACCGAGGCGTCGATCGCCGAAGGAATCGCAGAACTGCGGCACGAGGGTGCCGGTGGCATCCACACGACGGTATTGATCACCAGCAGCCCCGCCTTGTTGGCTGTGACGGATCGAGTGATCGTCTTGAACGACGGAGTGATTGCCTCGATCGGCACACATTCCGAACTCTCTCGCGGGGACGCGAACTACCGAGGAGCGGTGCTGCGGTGACGGCCACGGACATGACAACCGATATGCCGGCCGGGGAGAACGCGGAGAAGGTGACCGAGCGCGAACTGTTGCCGATCGCGGGTGGTCGACAGACCTGGAAGTGGTTGCGAGCAGCGCTGGCCGAACACCGGATGCAGAGCCTGTTGGTCCTGATCGTCGCGGCTTCGGCGTCGGCGATGGCCTTGGTGCCGATTTACGTATTCGGTGTCCTGGTCGACCGGGTCCGGGACAACGCGCCCACGTCGACGATCGTCGGGGTGGTCGTGATCATCGCCGCCGCCGCAATCGTGGGCGGTGTGTTCACCGGTGTGGCCGCCTATCTGATCAAGCGACTCGGCGAGACGATTCTGGCGGACCTGCGCGAGCGAACCGTGGACCGGGCACTGCGCCTCCCGATCCAGACCGTCGAGAAGGTCGGCAAGGGCGATCTGCTCTCACGAGTCGGCGACGACGTGTCGGTGATCGCCAAGGCCGTGTCCGACGTGGTTCCCGGCATGATCGCAGCAGTTCTGCTCGTGGCTCTGAGCATGGTGACCATGCTGGGACTCGACTGGCGCCTCGGCCTCGCCGGAATGGTCGCGCTGCCGATGTACGCGCTGGCGCTCAAGTGGTACCTGCCGCGATCGGCTCCCATTTACGCTGCCGAGCGGGTAGCGATGGGCGCTCGTTCACAAGCGCTCATCAGCAGCCTCCAGGGTGCCAAGACGGTCCGCGCGTACAGCCTCGAGAAGGAACACCTCGGTCAGATAGATGCGGCGTCGGCAAAAGCGCGTGATCTGGCCGTCGGCGTGTTCGGCCTGTTCACGAGGTTCGCCGGTCGCGGTAACCGCGCCGAATTCGTGGGCTTGTCCATGATTCTCGTCGTCGGATTCCTGCTGGTCCGTGAGGACGTCGTGACAGTCGGCCAGACGACGACTGCTGCTCTGCTGTTCCATCGCCTGTTCAACCCGATCGGCTCGCTGCTTTACACCTTCGACGAAGTGCAGTCGGCCGGCGCCAGCCTCGCGCGACTGGTCGGCGTCGTCGAGATCGAGGAAACGGAGCCTTCGACGGATGCAGGTTCCGTTCCGGCCGACGGTTCGCTGCGTCTGGACGACATTCGGCACAGCTACGACGGTGGCCATGAGGTTCTCCACGGAGTGACTCTCACCTTGCGAGCGGGGGAGCGCGTGGCGCTCGTCGGTTCGACCGGAGCCGGAAAAACGACGCTTGCGGCGATCGCTGCCGGTTCGATCACTCCGACGTCGGGGCGGGTGTCGATCGGTGGTGTCCCGCTTGCCGACCTCGACTACCTACGACGCCACATCGCGATCGTGAGTCAGGAGGTCCATGTTTTTGCCGGGCCCCTGATCGAGGATCTGAGGTTGGCCGCTCCCGAATCCTCGGACGAGGACGTAGCCGCGGCGCTGCGGACGGTCGGCGCGTACGAGTGGGTGGAGGCTCTCGACGAGGGAATGCTGACCGTCGTGGGCGAAGGCGGGCACGAGATGACGGCGGCACAGGCGCAGCAGTTGGCTTTGGCGCGACTGGTGTTGGCCGACCCGGCCGTCGCGGTACTGGACGAAGCTACAGCGGAGGCGGGCAGCGCCGGAGCACGGGAACTGGAAGCGACTGCCGAAGCCGCTACGGAGGGCCGCACCACTCTGGTTGTTGCACACCGGCTTACACAGGCTGCGGGCGCCGACCGAGTGATCGTGCTCGAACACGGACAGATCGTAGAAGAAGGCCCGCACCGCGAACTGGTGTCCGCGGGCGGGCGTTACGCACAACTGTGGGCGGCCTGGGAAGGTCGCGACTGAGGGGTTTGTACTGGGGTTTGCACTGAGGGGTTTGTTCAGACGATCAGGTGAGGTACCCGCCGCCGTGGGGGAAGAACTCGGCGGCGGTGTACTCGCTGCCGTCGTCGAGTCGGACGCGCTCGATCCGCAGTCCCTTGTTCTTGCCCGACCATGCGTCGGGGCCCGCGACGATCACCATGCCGTCATCTTCTTGAATGAACACTCGGCCGGGGGTTCCTCCGTAGTGCCCGCGTGAGACGGACGCCTTCAGGATGCGGATGCGCCGGCCCTTGAACTCCGCGAAAGCGTTGGGGTACGGATCGGACTGTGCCCGGACGAAACGCTCGATGACCTCGGCCGGCCAGGACCAGTCGACGTGGCTGTCCTGCGGTGCGCGCTTGTGGAAGAACGTGGCCTGCGATCGGTCCTGCGGCGTCCAGTCGGTCCGCCCGGACGCGATCAGATCCAGGGCGTCGAGTGTGATGGGGCCGATCATGTCGATCGTGCGGTGGAACAGATCGGTGACGGTGTCGGTCGGGCCGACCGTTGTCGATCGCTGCAGCACGATGTCGCCCGCATCGAGTTCCTCGTCCATCAGGTGCGCCGTGAGGCCAACTTCTTCTTCGCCGTTGATCAGAGCCCAGATGAGCGGGGAGAATCCCGTGTACTTGGGCAGCAGCGAATCGTGGATGTTGAGGGTGCCGTACTTAGGTGCGTCGAAGACCTCCGCAGGCAGCCAGGTACGCCAGTTGTTGGCGACGATGATGTCGGGAGCTGCTTCGGCCAGCGCGGCCTTGAAGGCGTCGTCAGGCTTGTTCGCCACGTGAACGGGTACACCGTTCTCGGCCGCCAGATCTGCAACCGAGTCCGCCCACATCTGTTCGTAGACGTGCTCACTCTTCGGGTGTGTGATTGCCAGCACGACCTCGTGATCGGAGTCGATCAAGGCCTGCAGGGTACGGTGGCCCCAGGTTTGGTATCCGAGCGTAGCGACTCTCAACGGGGGTCCTCCTGGACGAGCATGGGCTGGGGTTGCGGTCACACGACCGCCCATCAGCTTAGGCTATCCAACCAAAATTGTTGATCACACGTACGAGGAGGAAGGCTGACATGACGGTCGCCACAATCAACGGAATCCCCATCAATTACCAGGTCAAGGGTGATGGAGATCTGGTGGTGCTCATCATGGGGACCGGCAGCCCCGGCCGCGTCTGGGATCTGCACCAGACCCCGGCGCTGGTGGCCGCCGGCTACCGAGTCTGCACCTTCGACAACCGCGGAATCGCACCGTCCGGCGAGAGCCTCGGCGGCATCACGATGCCCGACATGGTTGCGGACACCGCCGGACTGATCGAGCACCTCGGTGGCGGCCCCGCCCATGTCATCGGAACCTCGATGGGCGCCCGGGTGGCGCAGGAACTGACGCTCGCCAGGCCCGATCTGGTTCGCAAAGCAGTGTTCCTCGCCGGCCACGCCCGGATGGATCATTTCCAGCAGGTCCTGACCGAGGGTGAGCGCCAGTTGTTCGACAGTGGCGTCGCTCTGCCGGCCAAATACCGTGCCGCAGTGACCGCGGTGATGAACCTTTCGCCGGCCACGCTGGCAGACGATCACTCCGCGCGCGACTGGATGGATATCTTCGAGTTCACCGGCGGCGCAACGTCACCGGGTGTTCGCGCGCAGCTCGGTATGGACCGCGCCTTCGATCGACGGGGCGCGTACAAGTCGATCATGCGCCCCTGCCTGTCCGTCGCTTTCGCCGACGACCGCATGATCCCGCCCTACCTCTCCCGCGAGGTGGCGGACTGCATCGCGACGGCGTCGTTCGAAGAGATTCCCGACGCCGGACACTACGGGTACCTCGAGCGTCCGGAGGCCGTGAACAAGGTGCTGATCGACTTCCTGGCGAAGTAGTTTTCCGCATGCGAGAAAGGGCCTGACCTGCTGACTGCAGGTCAGGCCCTTCTCATATTTCAGGCCAGTGCCAGGAACAGCTTCTCGAGTTCGGCCTCGGTCATCGGTTCCTGACCTTCCGCGCTGTCACCGCTCAGGCATTCACGCAGCCCGGAAGCGACGATCTTGAACCCTGCTCGGTCCAGCGCCTTCGACACGGCTGCGAGCTGCGTCACGACGTCCTTGCAGTCGCGGCCGTTCTCGATCATCGAGATGACCCCGGCAAGTTGGCCGTGAGCACGCCGCAGTCTGTTCAGTACGAGCGCAATGCTCTCTTCGTCGCCGGTCATGGTGGCCCCTTCTCGAGTGTTCGTGCTGCGACCGAGGGTACCCCTGGGGGCATGTCACTGCTTGATCCAGTGTTTGATCCGGCTGCGGTGTCAGATCAACGAGTCGACGGCTGCCCGCAACTTGACGGCGGCGTCGGCCGCCACGGACTCCAGGCCTGGTTCGCCGGAAACCTGAACCATGAGAGCGGGATTCATCGCTTCGACGAAGAACGAATTCTCGGTAGTCGTATCTTCGCGGACGACAACGTTGCACGGCAGCAGGAGGCCGATCTGACGATCCACCGAAACTGCCCGATGGGCCAACGGCGGGTTACAGGCACCCAGGATCAGGTACTTTTCCATGTCCTCGTCCAGCTTCGCCTTGAGTGTTGCCTGCATGTCGATCTCGGTCAGGATGCCGAAGCCCTGCTCGGCGAGAGCAGCACGAGTTCGGGTGACGACGTCGTCGAAAGTTCCGGTGACCTTGGTTGCGATCGCTATCGGTTCTGTGGGTGTTGTCATTGCCCGCTCCTTGTCGTCGGCTTCGGTGCCATTGGCTTCGATGTCGTTGGCTTCGATTTCTCTTGTCTCCATCATACCCCTGGGGGTATCAAGAGGACAGTGATGTCGGGTACACGGTCAGCCATGCGAGAAGCTGATGTTCGGCAGGACGCGTCGTAACCATGCAGGCGCCCACCAGGCCGCCCTGCCGCTGAGGCGCAGGAGAACGGGCAGCAGCACCAAGCGGACGAGCACTGCGTCCAGGAGGACAGCTACACCGAGAATGATGCCCATTTCCTTGGGTGGCAAGGGATCTGCGAGCGCAAAAATGAAGAAGACCGCAACCATCACCGCTGCTGCCGCCGCAATGACCCGACCCGAATGTGCGAGGCCGTCGATGTGTGCGGTCTCGGGGTCACCTGTGCGTTCGTAGTGCTCCTTGGCGCTCGAGAGCAGGAACACGGTGTAGTCCATCGCGATGGCAAAGATCATGGCGAAGAAGAAGACCGGACCCCACCCGTTGAGAAACCCCTGGGGATCGAAGCCGAGCAGGCCTGCTCCGTGGCCGTCCTGGAAAATCAACTTCGCGATTCCGAATGCGGCCCCAGTGGACAGCAGGCTGACCAGCGTGCCGATCAAGGCGATCAAAGGTGCCTGGAGGGCGATCAGCAGCAACAGGAATCCGAGCGTCAGAATCACGACCACCACGAAGGGAAGGTAGTCGTCGAGCGCCTTCTGAAGGTCGAGATTTTCAGCCGGAGCGCCGCCGACGAGCGCCGATTCCGGCAGTTGCGACCGAAGGTCGGCAAGGATGGTTTCCATCGCAGGATCTGACGGGTCGACGGTGGGAACTGCTTGCAGCATAACCAGATCGGATCCGTCGGCCGCTTGTTGCGTCGGGGTGATCATTGCGACGCCATCCACGCTCATGGCAAGACGCGAGGTGTCGGCTGCATCGTCGGCGGACGTGACGATCTGCAGCATTCCGGGTGCCCCGTCACCGAACTGCTGCTGCACCAATTCGTATCCCTGTCGAACCGGGGCGTCCTCGGGAACCACGGCGATGGAGGGCATTGCAACCTTCAGTCCGAAGACCGGAACGACGAGGGCGATAAGGACGATCACGGCGCCGATGCCGAAAGGCCACGGGTGCTTGTGCAGCAGTGATGCCCAAGCTGCGAACATCGGGGAGCGGTGCTGCTGGCGCTTTGCATACGGTAGTGAACCGCCGTTGACCTTGGCGCCGATCCGGCCGAGCACGGCAGGTAGCAGGGTGAGTGTTGCGGCGAGAACGAAGATCACAGCGAGCATGATTCCGACAGCCATCGTGCGTACGGCCGGGGCTGGAACGATGAGCACCGCAGACAAACTGACCAGAACTGTGAGGCCGGAGAGGACAACAGCTTTGCCGGCGGTGTCCATCGTTTGAGCCACGGCGGCCCGCGGATCCGGATCGGTTCGCAGTGCTTCCCGGAACCTGGCGACGAGGAAGAGTGCGTAGTCGATGCCGAGTGCGAGAGCGAACATCATCGCGAAGTTCATGGCCCACACGGAAATCGGCGTGATCTCGTTGAGGATCACAAGCCCGCCCGCCGAGGCGACCAGACCTGCGAGTGTCAGAAGCAGTGGGAGTCCTGCGGCAACCAGGGAGCCGAAGGCCAACACCATGATCGCGAGAGTGACGGGCCACGACATCATTTCGGCCTTGATCATCGCTTCGTGATTGGCCTTGTTGAAATCGCTCCACAAAGCCGACGCGCCGGTGGGGTACACCTCGATGGTGTCCGTGGACAATGCAGTGAGTTCCTTGCCGAGTTCGTCTACCGCACTGACCATCTCGTCGGTACTTGCGTTGGCGCCCGCGATCATGATGCCGGTATGTCCGTCCGGGCTGATGGTCATGCCGGTCTGCGGGGCGACCACTTCGCCGAAACGAGGGTCCGCGAAAAAGATTTCCGTTGCCGCCGCCAGCGTTTGCTGCATCGACGGATCGGTGATGGGCACAGAATCCGAGTGAACGACCACCTGCACTGCAGCGGAGGAGTTTCCACCGAAATGCTGCTCGGCCAACTCGCGAACCTGCACTGATTCGGATCCGTTTGCCTGCCAACCTGCGCCGGCCAGGGAGGTGAAGACGCTGGGTGCTGCGGCGCCGAGTGCGACCAACGCGATCAACCAGACGCCGATGACGAGGCGGGTGTGCGCCCCCATCGATCGACCGAGGCGCGCGAGTATGCCGTCGGATTGGGCGGGTGGGTCCGCGGTGACTGTTCTGGTCGCTGACATCTTCGCTCCTGATACGGGTGGGGGTATTCCTGACCGTCACCTGTATACCCCCAGGGGTATGTATCTGTCACGTTTGAGGGTTCTCTATGCTGCTCGTTGCACCGTCTGATCGGAGACAGTGGAACGAACCGCGGTGAAACGAACCACGAGGAGCAGTGATCATGGACGCACACGACTGGGACGAGCGATACCGAGCGGTGACGGAGCCGTGGGGAATCGACCCGGCGGGAACCGTCGCAACACGAATTGCCGACCTGCAGCCGGGCACTGCGATCGATCTGGCCTGCGGCGACGGCCGTCACGCGCGGTGGATGGCCGGGCAAGGGTGGTCGGTGACTGCCGTCGACTACTCGTCGGTGGCGATCGATCTGGCACGGGCGAGTGACTTGGACAAGGCTGTCGACTGGCAGGTCGGCGACGCGACCACGTGGCAACCGGAAGGGGTAGTTGACCTGGTGTTGGTCAGCTTTCTTCACCTCGAGGTCGACGAGTTGGCCGACACGCTCAAACGCGTCGGGGAGTGGCTGACGCCAGGCGGGCGCGTCCTCTATTTGGGGCATTCGATCGAGAACTTCCACCGTGGTGTGGGCGGACCACCCGAACCGACCATTCTGCCCGGTATTTCCGATCTCGCTCGCGCCGCGGAGGGATCGAGGGTCTACGCCCTCGAACATGTCGTCCGGCCGCAGGACGGTAAGACGGCAATCGACGTTTTGCTCGAATTCGGTCCGTGGGAACAGGTCTGACCAGGGCGGGAGCGCACCTTCACGTTCCTGGGTAGCCTACCCTAAACTTGCGAGGGTGTTCGTCGTTCGATGAGCATGAACGACGATGATCGGATTTGTCGATGTCTGACCACTCTCAGGTAGCTCACCCGTCTGTATCGGGCGGTGGCGATCTGGACGCAGCGCTCCCGGCGACGGCCGCTCAGCGTGAGGTGTGGGTTGCTCAGAACGTCGATCCGAGCAGTCCGGTGTACAACATCGGACTTGTCGTCGAGGTCGACGGGACGATCGACGTCGAGCGCGCGGCAGCGGCGATCAAGGCCACAGTCGGACGCGTCGAAGCGCTGTTCGTGCACTTTCGGGTGGATGCTGACAACCAGCTGATCCAGGTGCCGATTCCGGATGCGCGCTGGGACGTGGAAATTCTCGACCTTCGCGCCGAGGCGGATCCCGATTCGACTGCGCAGTCGTGGATGGACACCGATATGGCTCGGGTCTTCGGTGCGGACGATCTGCTGTTCCGCCAGGTGCTTCTGCGAACTGCTGACGACCGAGTCATCTGGTATCAGCGCTATCACCACAGCGTGGTCGACGGGTACGGCATCTCGCTCATCGTCGCCGACGTCGCCGAGCGGTACGACGATCCGGACCTCGAGACTGCGGCGCCGGTGTGGTCGCTCGATGCGGTGGTGGCGGCCGATCTGGAATACAGGAACTCTCCGCGGTTCCTGCTCGACCGTCAGTACTGGGTCGAACGAGTTGAATCAGGACCGGAAGCGACGCGGATTTTGCATGGGCAGGTGGATGACTCGCTGCCGCCGATCGCGGCGATGCTCACGCTCGACGTCGATCGTGCAGCGCAGCTCTATCGCTATGCCGCCGACGCCGGGATTCGGCGAACTCGCCTGCCCATGGCTGCGCTGATCGCGTACATTGCACGAACCACCGGACAGCACGACGTTGTCGTCTCGGTGCCGATGGCCGCTCGGGTGGGTCGCGACATGCGGCGCACTCCCTCGATGGCGTCGACGATTCTGCCGCTCGGTATTCGGGTCGAACGCTCGGAAACCATCGGCCAGTTGGCAACTCGTCTCGATACCGCCTTGATCTCGATACTCAAGCACGGGCGGTACCGGGGAGAGGATCTCGCACGCGACGTGCGAGCAATCGATCCCGACCGCCAGGTCTTCGGTCCCGGCATCAACTCGATGATGTTCGAACACACACTCACCTTCGGCGGCTGCCCGGTGCGCGTGCGTAATTCGGTGACCGGTCGGGTCAGTGACCTGGATCTGAGCGTGCGCGGTGGTCAGGACGGGGAACCGATCGAGATCGACGTCCGCGCCCCGGCCGGATTCGACAGGGAGTTGGCCGATCACACCGCCAGAATCGAACAGTTCCTCGATCGATTCGTGGCCGAGCCGCAGCTTCCGATCTCGGCACTCGACCCCATGTCGCCCGCGGAGCGTGAACTCGTTCTCCATGGGTGGAACGACACCGCAGAACCGCAGCCCGTGACGACGGTGCCGGATTTGTTGCGCAGCAGCTTCTCGGCCGATCGGGGCGCTGTCGCCGTGGTCGACGGCAACGTTCGGCTGACCTACGGCGAGCTCGAAAGTCGGGTATCGCAGCTCGCCGCGCACTTGATCTCTCGCGGTGTCGCACCCGAAACCGTTGTGGCGATCGGCCTTCCGAGATCCGCCGAGATGGTGGTGGGGTTGTTGGCCGTCATGTGCGCCGGCGGCGCCTTCGTGCCACTGGATCCGTCCTGGCCCGCAGAGCGCCGCGAATCGGTACTCACCGATGCCGGTGCCACATTGGTGCTCACCTCGGACGGCGTAGACGACTCCGTATTGGTCGATCTCTCCGCGTGGGCGTACGAGGACGGGCCTTCGGACCTGTCCGAGATAATGACCTCCGGCATTCGTATTCACGGTGCCCAACTCGCATATGTCATTTTCACGTCCGGTTCGACCGGACGTCCGAAGGGCGCCATGATCCGCCACGAGGCAATCTGCGCAAGGTTGCTGTGGCAGCGGGAGCGGATTCTCGGGTTCGGGTCCGGCGATGCCTCCCTGTTCAAAGCCCCACTCTCGTTCGACATCTCGATCAACGAGATCCTGCTCCCGCTCGTCTCCGGCGGTCGATTGGTGATCGCGAAGCCAGAGGGGGAACGCGACCCGCAATACCTGCTCGACCTGATCGCCGGAGAATCGGTCACCTTCGTCTACCTGGTCTCGTCCATGCTCGACATCCTTCTGGACCTGGCGAACGAGACCGATCAGCTCGATTCGTTGAAGCACGTGTGGTGCGGCGGTGAGGTTCTCACGCCTGAACTCTTCGATCGGTTCCGTGCCCAACTGTCCACGACGCTGTATCACGGCTACGGGCCCGCCGAAGCGACCATCGGTGTCTCCCATGTGATCTACCGCGAGGACGCGGAACGAATCGCCACATCCATCGGCCGACCGAACCCCAACACTCGTTTGTACGTGTTGGACGGTGACCTGCAGCCGGTTCCGGTCGGCACCGGCGGCGAACTCTACGCAGCGGGCTTCTTACTGGGGCGCGGATATGTGGGCGCGTCGGCGTTGACCGCGTCTCGTTTTCTTGCAGATCCCTTTGTTTCCGGTGATTTGGCCGGATCCCGGATGTATCGCACCGGTGACTTGGCTCGATGGACCGCCGACGGCACCCTCGACTTCCTGGGGCGCACGGACAATCAGGTGAAGATTCGTGGCATGCGCCTAGAACTCGAAGACGTCGAAGCCGCCGTGATCTCACACCCCGGAGTGCGCCACGTGGCAGTTCTGGTGCGTCAAGCACCCACAGGTGCAAAGTATCTCGCCGCGTACGTGAGTGCAGCGTCGGGGACGAACCTTGCGGTCGACTCACAGGACATTCGCGAGTGGGCGGCGAGCAAGCTGCCCGACTACATGGTCCCGACCACCGTCACTGTCCTCGACGAGTTTCCGCTCACGGCCAACGGCAAACTCGACCGTCGAGCCCTTCCTGAGCCCGATCTCGCCGAACTGAGTGCACACGTCGCCGCGAGAAACGAAGTCGAACAACAATTCTGCACGTTGATCGCGTCGGCGGTAGGTCTCGAATCGGTTGGCGTGACCGACGATTTCTTTGCACTGGGCGGTGACAGCATCGTCGCGATCTCGCTCGTGACCGCGGCTCGTGCAGCCGGTTTGTCGATCAGTCCACGCGAAGTGTTTCAGCTGCGCACCGCCGAGGCGATGGCACGCGCCCAATCCGGCCGAACGGCTGAGATCGTCGATCATTCGGACGAACCGATCGGCCACGTAGCCACGACGCCCATCGCTGCCAGGGCCCTCGGGACGCCGGACGTAGCACGAACCTTCCATCAGCGAGCGCTGATTCAGACTCCGTCAGCTTTGACGTCCGAGCATGTCGAGGCGGCGCTCGATGCCCTGGTGGCACGCCACGATGGACTTCGTGCGAAGTTGACTTCCGAAGGATCGCTGCTTGTTCCGGCCACCAACGAATTGGCTGTGGTCTTCGAGACCCGTGCATTACCGGTGCCGCTCGAAGAATGCGGACCGCTGATCGTCGCCGAGACCGAGCGAGCCGTCAGGCGTCTGAACCCGGCAGACGGCACGATGGTCAGTGCTGTTCTTTTCACCACTGCGACCGGTCCCGGAAGACTGTTGCTCGTCATCCACCACGCGGTCGTCGACGGTGTCTCCTGGCGCATCATCCTCGAAGACCTTGCGCGCGCGGGTATCGCAGCGATACAGGGCGACGAACCCTCACTCGCTCCGGTCGGCACGTCGGTGAGAAGGTACGCCGAACTCGTTTCGGAGGCGGTCGGAGCCGGGCGACTGGACTCGGAGATCGAGTTCTGGGACTCGGTGACTTCCGCACAACAGTCACCTCTCGGCCGTCGGGCACTCGACCCGACAGTTGACCTCGCACGCACCGCCGCGGCGCGATCGATCACCCTGCCTCCGGAATTCGCCGATCGGTTGTTGGGCAGTGTCCCACGGGCATTCGGGGCCGACGTGAGCGAAGTGCTGATCACCGCATTGGCCGTTGCGCTGAGCAAGTGGAGCGGTGCCTCATCGGTGACGATCGACTTGGAAGGGCACGGACGCGACGAAGACATCGTTCGCGGTGACGGCGCTGCGCACGTCGACCTGACACGTACTGTCGGATGGTTCACCACGGTATTCCCGGTTGCACTCGAAATCGATACAGCCGCTCCGGATCTCGAAGCGAGCGGTGAGTTGGCGGTGGTTCTCAAGAGCGTCAAGGAGCAACTTCGACGCGTCCCGAACGCAGGCTTCGGGTACGGCGCATTGCGATACCTCGGCAGCTCGGATCAGTTGCGCAGCGTCGCAGCACCCGAGGTGGTGCTCAACTATCTGGGGCGCACTGCAGTTGCAGAGGGGGACTGGTTCCCGGTGTCGATGGACGGCGCTGCCGATCCGTCCATGCCGTTGGGTCACGCGTTGTCTGTCGACGTCGTAGCCGAGGAAGCGGCCGGTGGGCCACGACTGAGGGCCACTCTGACCTGGGCGTCGAATATCTTCCTGCGTAGCGATATCGACAGGTTTGCGCGGTTGTGGCTGGACTCGCTCAAGGCCGTGTCCGGGCTCGCAGCCTTCGGCGGCGCGACACCGTCCGACTACCCTCTGGTGGCGCTCACTCAGGCCGATGTGGACGGGTTGCCGAAGGCAGAAGAGATTCTCCCGCTCACTCCGTTGCAGGAAGGGATCTACTTCCATTCGGCTTTTGCCGATCCGGGGGCTGATCAGTATGTCGTGCAACAGGTCGTGGAGCTGACCGGCGCCGTGGACAGCGCGGCTCTGCGCCGTGCGCTGCAATCCGTCGTGGATCGACACGAGGCGCTGCGCACCGGATTCTCGGTCCTGGGCGACGGCCGGGTCGTGCAGGTGGTGCACCCGAGCGTCGTCGTGGAGATGGCAGTAGTCACGGATGCCGGCGCCGACGTGGATGAACTGCTTTCCGCCGACCGCGCGCGCGGGTTCGACCTCGCGCAGCCGCCGCTCGTCCGTTACACACTGCTCCGTGCCTCTTCGGAGAAGTACCTTCTGCTGCAGTCGATTCACCACGCGGTCGCAGACGGATGGTCGGTCCCGGTGATGCTGCGGGAGCTGATGGCGTCGTACAGCGTTGCCGATTCCGGCGTCGTGCTCCCGAACCCGGCGCCGTACCGCAGCTACCTCGAATGGTTGGCCGGCCACGATCACGAGGCTTCGGCAGCGGTGTGGAGAAAAGCACTGAACTCTCCCGGGCCCGCGGTCGAACTTCCCGCGCCGAGCGCGGGCAGCAGCGGTGTCCATGCTACCCGAGTCGGGCTGTCCGACAGTGATACTCGCGCGCTGTCGACCACCGGACGCTCCTACGGTTTGACGCTGAGCACGCTCGTGCACGGCGCCTGGGGACTGGTGCTCGGCCGAATGACCGGCCGAACAGACGTGCTGTTCGGATCAACCGTATCGGGACGCGGTGGAGACCTGCCCGGCATCGAGTCCATGGTGGGCTTGTTCATCAACACTGTGCCGGCTCGGTTGCGGTTCGATCCGGCAGAGACAGCCGCGCAAGCACTTTCTCGTTGGCAGAGGGAACAATCGGAACTACTCGACCATCAGTACCTGGGGCTACCGGAACTGCGGCGGACCGGCGGACTGGAGCAGAACTTCGAATCACTGGTCGTGTTCGAGAACTATCCACTCGGTGACACGGCAATCGCTGATCCGACGAACTCGGTGAGACTGACGGGAATTCGATTCGACGAGCGACCGGCCTACCCGCTGACCCTGATCGTCGTCCCCGGCGATCAATTGGCGTTGGAGCTCAAGTACGACACTGCTCAGGTGGACGGCGATGCCGCTGCGTCGCTGGCGGAAGCTCTCGCAGTCGTGCTAGCAGAACTCTCTCGGGATCTCGACCAGGTCATCGGCCGGATCGCGCTGGCACCCGCACAGCCCGGGAGCGTCGGCAAGGCCCTGGATCGGCCGCGCGCAACGCTGACCGAGCTGCTGCAGGATCAAGCCGGGCGTACGCCCGAAGCCACCGCAGTGATTTTCCGTGAAGAGTCGTTGACCTACGCCGAACTTCACTCTCGCGCTGATCGTTTTGCGCATCTGCTGCACGAACGTGGCGTCGGACGCGAATCATTGGTGGCGGTTGCCTTGCCGCGCTCGGTCGATCTGATGGTTGCGATACTCGGCATCGGGAAGGCCGGGGGAGCATACGTTCCGCTCGACACCGGCTATCCGGCGGAGCGGCTGACGTACATGCTGGACGACGCCGATCCGGTGTGCGTCGTGGTGTCGGAAGATTCTTCACTCGATTCGGGTTCGGTTCCGCGGGTGACGGTATCGGAGTCGGCGCAGTTCCCAGCCGAACCGCTGAGCGTCCCAGGATCGCCCGCGGATGCCGCGTACATGATCTACACCTCGGGTTCGACCGGTCGTCCCAAAGGCGTTGTGGTCACCAACGAGGGTGTGGTCAACCGATTGCTCTGGGCACAGCAGATACGTCCGCTGGACTTCTCCGACCGGATGCTGCAGAAGACCCCGTCGAGTTTTGACGTCTCCGTCCCCGAATTCTTCTGGCCGTTCCTGGTGGGGGCAACTCTGGTGATGGCCGAGCCGGACGGGCACAAGGATCCGGGCTATCTGGCCGACGTCATCGTCGAACATTCCGTGACCCGAGTGCATTTTGTTCCGTCGATGCTGGAAGTTTTTCTTGCGGAGCCGAAAGCAGCACTGTGCTCTTCCCTGGAGATCGTCAACTGCAGCGGTGAGGCACTGCCCGTTCACGTTGCACGCAAGGTTGCCGAGATCCTGCCGAACGTTCTGGTGGACAACCTCTACGGCCCCACCGAGGCCGCCGTCGACGTCAGTTGGCAGCCGTCGGTGCAGGAAACTCCGGCAGACGCGGTCAGTGTCCCGATCGGCGAACCCGCCGCCAATACCGGCCTGTTCGTTCTCGATCCGTATCTGCAGAACGTTCCGGCCGGTGCCACCGGTGAGCTGTATCTGGCTGGACCACAACTGGCGCGTGGTTACAACGGACGTGGGGGATTGACCTCCGAAAGATTTGTGGCGAATCCGTACAGCGACGGCGGCTCGCGGATGTACCGGACCGGTGACATCGTGCGGTGGAATGCCGACGGCGTTCTCGAGTACCTCGGCCGTGTCGACGAGCAGGTGAAGGTTCGTGGATTCCGCATCGAGCTCGGTGAAATCGAAGCGCAGTTGGCATTGTGCCCCGGAGTCTCGGCAAGTGCCGTGATCGTCCGAACCGACGGTCCGAGTAACCGCGCACAGGTGGTCGCCTATCTGGTCGGAGATGCTGATGACGCTGCGGTTCGAGGGCAGTTGTTGTCCGTGCTACCGGAGTTCATGGTGCCAAGCGCGTTCGTGCGGCTCGAGTCCCTGCCGCTGAGCCCGAGTGGCAAGCTCGACCGAAAAGCCCTACCGGCACCGGATTTCGCGGCACAGGTGGGCGAAACGACGGGAGTAGTTTCCTCGGGCGTTGCCGACCTCCTCGCCAGGCATTTCGCGACAGTTCTCGGCCTGCCACGCGTCGGGGCACGCGACGACTTCTTCACTCTCGGCGGCGACAGTATCCTGGCGATCCGACTGGTCAACCTGGCTCGTCGTGATTCGGTAGTACTGACCCCGCGTCAGATCTTCGAATTGCGCACTCCCGCTGCGATCGCCGCAGCGGTGGGTGATGTCGCCACGTCGCTTGCCACCGTCACGGCCGACATCGGCGTGGGTGAGCTGGTTCCGCTGCCGGTGGTGCACCGCTTGTCCGAATGGACGGGTGGTACCGATCGCTTCAACCAGGCAGTTCTGATCCACTCTCCGGCAACATCTCTCGATTCGATCACCGGTGCATTGCAGGCCGTGCTCGATCACCACGACGGACTTCGCCAAACCTTGATCCGGCATGACCGCGGAATGTGGTCGGCGCGGATCGAGGAACCCGGCAGTATCCGGGCAGCGAACCTTGTCGTACGCGTTGATGCTCGGGGACTGGATGACGCCGAGTTGCGGACGCTCATCACCGAACGTTCCGAGTGGGCGACCAGTCGATTGGATCCGTCTGCAGGACGGATGGTCTCGGTGGTCTGGTTCGATTGCGGCGCTGAGAATCTGGGCCGACTCGCGATAGTCGCGCACCACCTGGTCGTGGACGGGGTTTCGTGGGGAACCCTGCTCGAGGATCTCGCGATGGCCTGGGTGGCCGTCGAGGCCGGAGAGCCCGCAGCATTGGACGCCGTCGGAACTTCGCTGCGTACCTTCTCCCGCACGGTGGCCGAACACGCAAGCAGTGCTCATCGATTTGCCGAACTCGATCACTGGCTGACCGTGACCGCTCCGGGCGCGGAGTTGATCCCCGGTACCGCGAGCTATGCCGTTGTATCCGGAGGCTCGAGGCGCACGGTCACGGTGGACGGAGCAATCTCCGAGGCGGCACTCGGAACGGTTCCGGCCATGCTGGGTGCTGAGGGAACGGATGTTCTGTTGGCTGCGTTGGTGATGTCGGTCGAGCGCTGGCGTCGTTCCACCGGTCGCAGTGAGCGCGAACTGCTGGTCGATCTCGAAAGGCACGGCCGCGAGGAATTGGTACCCGGGACCGATCTGTCGCGAACAGTCGGCTGGTTCACCACGATTGCCCCGATGCGACTGCTCGGCGGAACCGACCCGGTGGACACGCTGCGCGAGGTGAAGGAGAGCCTGCGGGCGGCTCCGGACGGCGGTATCGGCTACGGGATGTTGCGGTACGTGAATGCACGTACGGCATCGAGATTGGCGGGGCGCTCCGAATCTCAGATCCTGTTCAATTATCTCGGACGTACGACGACAGCTGGATCGACAGCATGGTCCCTGGCAGCGGAATCCGAAGCCATGTCCACCGATCCCGACGCAGACATGGGAGGTCCGTATCGGCTGATCGTGAATGTCGTCAGCGTGGATTCGGAACTCCGTGCCGACTTCGCTTGGGCAAGTGAAGATTTGTCCGAGGAGGATGCGCAGTCACTCTCCGACGGCTGGGTTTCGGCGCTCGGCGATCTGGCGGCTGCGGCCGCGGAGCATGACGGGCCTCCCATCCTGACCCCGTCCGATGTGCCGTTGCTCGACCTGAGTCAGGCCGAGATCGACGCGATAGCCGACGCGAGCCCGGCCGGTGTCAGCAGCATCCTCCCACTCTCACCGTTGCAGGAAGGCCTGTACTTCCAAGCCGGCTACGCAGGCAGCAGCGACAGCAGTAGTGGTGGAGACATCTACACGGCACAGTTCTCGATGGACTTCGGGCACACCCTCGATGTCGACAAGTTGGCTGCGGCCGCCCGGACACTTCAACGACGAAATCCCACGTTGCGAGCGGGGTTCGTGAGCGAAGGACTGAACGAGCCCGTGCAGTTCTTCAGTGCGGGACTCGATGTTCCCGTCGCCGTCCACGATCTCCGTCAACTCGACGACTCGGCTGCTCGTGAGCGCGCCGAGGCCGTCGCCGCCCAAGACAGAGTGACTCCATTCGACCTGACCGCGCCGCCGCTGTGGCGTATGAGCGTGCTGTATCTGCCCGGCGGACATGATCGACTGGTGATCAACCGGCAGTTCCTGTTGTGGGACGGCTGGTCCAACGGCCTTGTCGTCAGCCAGCTTCTGGCGCTGTACGACACCGGCGGGGATGACAGCGCATTCGGCGAACCCGAGGGGTCGTTCGAGGCCTACCTCGCCTGGTTGGCCGACCGCGACGGTGCAGCCGCCGACGCGGGGTGGCGCGGAGCGCTCGCAGGACTCGAGGAGCCGACGCTTGTTGCCGAGCCTGCGCCCGGCGTCGAACCTCAGCTTCCGGATCGCCGCGATGCGGTTCTGTCGGAACCGCTTTCGCGTGCATTGCGTGAGCGCGCTGCCGCATCCGGCGTCACGTTCAACACGGTACTCAACGCAGCGCTGGCTATGGTGCTGGCGTCGGCCACCGGTCGACAGGACGTCGTCTTCGGCTCCACGGTTGCCGGAAGGCCGCCGGAGGTACCGGGAATCGACACCGTGGTGGGCATGTTCCTCAACACCGTTCCCGTTCGGCTGCAACTGGATCCGAACGAGAGCGTCGAGGAACTTCTTCGTCGCACTCAGGCGGATCGACTTTCGCTGATGCCGTTCGACTATCTCGGATTGGCCTCGATCCAGCGTGTATCCGAGCATCGTCAACTGTTCGACGTGCTGATGGTCCTGCAGAACTTCGTGGACGAGAAGCAAGTCGACGCACTCAATGCCGCACACGACGTGAGCGGCAGCGACAGTATCGATCACACGCACTATCCGCTGACCGTGGTTGTCACCCCGGGTACCACCGTCAACGTCAAGTTCGAGTTCCATCCGCATCTGGTGACCGCGCGCCGAGCCGAGGACCTGCTCGGTCACTTCGTCGACCTGCTCCAGAGTTGGTCGCAGGATATGACAGGTTCGGTCGTTGCGACGCCGATTCCCGCGGTAGCGCAGCAGACGCAGATCCGAGAGTTGCCGGAGCGCACCATTGCCGACCTGTTCGAAGAGGTGGCGTCGGCGCAACCGAACGACACGGCACTCGTGTTCGGGAAGCGTCGGATGACCTACGCCGATCTCGACGGCGAGATCAATCGGATGGCGCGGTTGCTGATCAACTACGGCGCCGGGCCGGAAAAGATCGTGGCTCTTGGTCTGCCGCGCTCGGTGGACATGGTCGTCGCGCTCTTCGCCGTATTGCGCACGGGCGCTGCCTATTTACCTCTCGAACTCGACCATCCGGCCGAACGGTTGGCCGTGATGATCGACGACGCGGATCCGGTCGTGTTGCTGACGACTGTCGCCGCCGCACCGAAATTCGAAGGCGCGGACGTCCGCACTGCGGACATTCGGACCATCGTGCTCGACGAGCCGGACACTGCGGCAAGGCGACTGACGATCTCGGCGCGGGCACTCTCCGCGGCGGAACTCGGAGCATTCGCCCCGGGAGCACCGCATCGGCTCGACCACCCCGCGTACGTCATCTACACCTCCGGTTCGACCGGCAAGCCCAAGGGCGTGGTCACCGGTTACCGCGGCTTGACGAACATGCAGTTCAACCACCGCGAGGCGATCTTCGAACCGGTGATCGCCGCGACGGGCCGGCGCCTGCGGATCGCGCACACCGTGTCCTTCGCCTTCGACATGTCGTGGGAGGAACTTCTGTGGCTCGTGGAAGGTCACGAGGTCCACATCTGTGACGAGGATCTGCGTCGTGATGCCGAGGCGCTCGTTGCATACTGCGACGCACAGGAAATCGACGTCGTCAACGTGACACCGACCTACGCGACGCACCTGATCGACAGCGGGTTGCTCGACGACGGTGTGGGACAACACCGTCCGCCGCTGGTCCTGCTCGGCGGTGAAGCCGTTCCGGATTCGGTGTGGAACAGGCTGCGCGAGACCGAGGGAACCGTGGGCTACAACCTCTACGGTCCGACGGAATACACGATCAACACTCTCGGCGGCGGAACGACCGACAGTGACACCCCGACGGTCGGCAAGCCGATCTGGAACACCGCCGCGCACATTCTCGACGGCTGGCTGCGACCGGTCCCCGATGGAGTTGCCGGCGAACTGTACATTGCCGGAGCCGGTTTGGCTCGCGGCTACCTCGGACGCTTTGCGCTCACGTCCGAGCGCTTTGTCGCAGATCCGGCCGGGACCGGAGAACGTATGTACCGCACCGGGGATCTGGTGCGGCGACGCGCTGACGGCAACCTGGACTTCCTGGGCCGCACCGACGACCAGGTGAAGATCAGAGGTCACCGCATCGAGCCGAGCGAAATCGTCTCCGTTCTCGAATCCGACGAGCACGTGCGGCAAGCAGCGGTCGTGGTCGACGTCGGGGCGGGCGGAGTCAAGAGACTCGTCGGCTACGTGACACCCGTGCAGCTCGGCGCCGCGCACGACTACCGCGCGCAGGCGCGAGTTCGCCTACCCGACTACATGGTTCCGGCCGTGGTGATCGAGGTGGAGTCACTACCGATGACCGTCAACGGCAAGCTCGACGTCAAGGCACTGCCCACGGCCGATTCGGTGCTGGGGGAGCGGAGTGGGGAGTCGATTGCACCGCGGAACCACACGGAAGAGGTTCTCTGTGAGCTCTTCTCCGACGTACTCGATGTGGACGACATCGGTGTCGACGACAACTTCTTCGACCTCGGTGGGCACTCGCTTCTGGCCACCAAACTGATCAGTCGAGCTCGGATCGCCATTCCGAACAGTCTGACCATGCGTGATCTCTTCGAAGCGCCGACCGTCGCGGAACTCGCGGAACGCATTTTGGTCGAGCAGGGATCGACGCGACCGATGCTGGTAGCGAAGCCGCGGCCGGACCACCTTCCACTTTCTGCCGCTCAACAGCGTTTGTGGCTGATCGGACAGATGGAAGAGAACTCCGCGGCCTACAACTTCCCGATCGTGCTCCGCTTGGACAGTGCATTGGACGCGGACGTCTTCGCCGCGGCGCTGGGTGACGTCGTTGGACGACACGAATCCTTGCGTACGGTGTTCCGGTTGGTGGACGGAACACCGCAACAGATAATTCTCGAATCGGCGAAGGTTCCGGTCGAGACAGTTCATTCACGGGAATGCGGTGTCGCCGGCGAAGTTGCAGTGGCAGTGGGCCGTCCGTTCGACCTTTCGAACGAGATTCCGATCCGCGCCCGTCTGATCCGAGTAGACGGTGCCGTAATCGTCGTGATCGTCCTGCATCACATCACAACGGACGAATGGTCCGATCGGCCGTTCCTGCGCGATCTGATGTCTGCCTACTCCTCTCGGATTCAGGGCGAGGAGCCAGCGTTCGAACCGCTACCGGTTCAGTATGCGGACTACACCCTGTGGCAACGGGAATTACTCGGCAGCGCCGACGATCCGTCGAGTGTCCTGAGAACGCAGTTGGACTTCTGGGCGAAGAGTTTGGACGGAGCCCCCGAAGAACTGCTGCTTCCCACCGACCGGAGCCGACCGGCCAGACCGAGTTTCTCCGGTGGCGCAGTGGTAACACGGTTGGGTGTGGACACAACTGCCGCACTGCGAGATCTGGCGCGCGAGAGCCAGAGTTCGATGTTCATGGTCCTGCACGCGGCGTCGGCGGCGTTGCTGACTGCGCTCGGAGCGGGTGAGGACCTTCCCCTCGGCGCTCCCGTGGCCGGACGTAGTGAACAGGGGCTCGACGACTTGGTCGGCTTCTTCGTCAATACGATTGTGCTGCGCACGGATACGTCGGGTAACCCGACGTTCCGGGAGTTGGTGGATCGCATTCGCGAGGGAGACCTCGAGGCCTTCGCCAACGCCGATGTTCCCTTCGAAACTGTGGTGGAACGCCTCAATCCGTCGCGCACCTTGGCACGCAACCCGCTGTTCCAGGTCATGGTCGGCTATCACAGCCGCGAGGAGATGGGCGGGGATCCGTTCGAACTCGAGGAGTACACGGCCAAGTTCGATCTGGTGTTCAACTTCACCGAGTACCTCGGCGACGAAGGCTGCATCGACGTCCGACTCGAATACGGCAGCGACCTCTTCGATCGCGAAACAGCACAGCGAATTTCGAACCGATTGGAATCGGTGATCGCGGCAGTCGTGGAATCGGCCGACATTGAGATCGGCGACATCGACATCTTCTTGCCCGGCGAACTCGAACAGGTTGTCACCTCGTTCAACGACACCGCCGTCGACGTGCCGGAGGAAACGTTCTACGACGCCTTCGCGCGTGGGGTCGCTGCTACACCCGAGGCGATCGCGGTGCGCGACGAGGCGGGGCAGGCCACGTACCGCGAGCTCTCCGAGCAATGTGATCGGATAGCCGGCGTGCTGTATCGGCGCGGGGTCTCGGTCGAAGACGTGGTGGGACTTGCCGTCCCGCGTTCGGTGGAGATGGTCGCGTCGGTCCTCGCCGTGCTCAAGCTGGGGGCAGCGTATCTACCCCTGGATCTGAGCCACCCGAGCGAGCGCATCGCCTACATGCTCACCGATTCTCGCACGTCGGTACTACTGTCCACCTCGGAGGAAAGCTCGCGGATCGAGGATGTGGTCGGCGTCGAGCGAATCCTCTTGGACGATCCGCTGATACGTGCGGAACTGGACGAGGCAGTGATCGTCGAAACTCCCAGGCCACCAGTTGGCGTCAACCACGCGGCCTATGTCATCTACACTTCGGGATCGACCGGCAAGCCGAAGGGCGCTGTCCTTTCTCATGACGGTATTCCGAGTCTTGTTGCGACAGCCGAGGTTCGGATGCGACTGGTACCGGGTTCGGTGGTGATGCAGTTCGCTTCGGTCGGCTTCGACGTTGCGGTATTCGAATTGGCGATGGCTCTGTGCACGAGCAGCACCCTGGTGATCGTGCCGCAGAGCGCACGAGTGGCCGGCCCGGCGTTGACCGATTTCATGACGAGCAATCGCGTGACTCATGCAATCATCCCTCCCTCGTTGCTGGCCGCCCTGCCGGCGGGATGTGAAGTACCGCAGGGTTGCACGGTGTTGGTCGGAACCGAGACGGTTCCGCCCGAGCTGATCGGGCGATGGGCGGAGCGGCTGAATTTGCTTGCCGCGTACGGACTCACCGAAGCCACGGTGAACAACACACTGTGGCAGGCGGAACCCGGTTGGAACGGTGCTGTGCCCATCGGAGTCCCAGACCCCAACGAACAGGCGTACGTGCTCGACGATCAACTGCGTCCGGTTCCGCCGGGAGTATCCGGCGAGCTGTACATCGCGGGACGCGGCCTGGCGAGAGGCTACCTGGGCCGATTCGATCTGACGGCACAGAGATTCATCGCCGATCCCTTCACCGCGGGCGATCGCATGTATCGCACCGGCGATCGAGCGCGGTGGCGCTCGGACGGGAACATCGACTTCCTCGGCCGCGTGGACGATCAGGTCAAGATTCGCGGTTTCCGAATCGAATTGGGTGAAATCATCGGAGCTCTCAGTGCCCATCCTTCGGTGAAGCAGGCAACGGTCGTCGCGGATCGGCAGGGCGAAATCACGCGCCTGGTCGGTTACGTGTCACCCGAACCCGGTGCTGTGGTGGACACGACGGCAGTGCGAAATCTCGCTGCAATGTCGTTGCCCGATTACATGGTCCCGACCATGGTTGTCGCTCTCGATGGTCCGCTCCCGTTGACGCCCAACGGAAAGCTCGACCGCAAGGCGTTGCCCGCTCCGGACTGGTCGGAGTTGGCGGGTGATGTTGCTCCTCGCTCTGCCGTGGAGTCCACGGTTGCAGTTGCCTTCGCGGAGATATTGCAACTCCCGAGCGTCGGAGTCCACGACAGTTTCTTCGAACTCGGTGGACATTCGATGGCTTCGATGAAACTGGTCGGTCGCATTCGTGAAGCGTTCGGCGTGGACGTCAGTATTCGAGACGTGTTCGACGCACCGAGCGTTGCGGAGTTGGCGGCAGTCGTTGCGCGTTCGGAGGGTGGACGCCCGGTCCTGGCGCCGGCGGCGAGGCGTCCGGAGACCATGGGTCTGTCTGCGCCGCAACGTCGTCAGTGGGAGTTGTTCCGCTCGGCCGGTGCGAATCCGCAAGCGAGCCACGCTCTGGCACTGACCCTGAAATCGAAGATCGATCCGGAGATTCTCGGGCACGCCTTGGATGACGTGACGTCGCGCCACGAACCCCTGCGGACCACCTTCGTCGAGGTCGACGGCATCGTCGTGGCAAGAGAATCGGTGCGGCCGACTGTCGATGTGGTCGATGTCGGCGCCGGCGATGTGGGTCGAGTGGTGTTCGAACTCGCTCAACTTCCGATGGATCTGCGTGAGCAATCGTCGTTGCGGGTTCATCTGGTGCTCGGTGAAGACGGCTCTCGGACACTGCTTCTCGTCATGCACTACATCGCCGTCGACGAGTGGTCCGTAGTGCCGCTGCTGGGAGATCTGGTCTCTGCTTATGCAGCCAGGTCGCAGGGAGATCAACCGATCTGGGACGAGCTTGCGTTGACCTACGCCGACTACACCGTGTGGTCGGACGAGCTGTTGGGAGACCCCCTGGACGTCGACAGCCGTGCGTCGAAGCAACTTGCGTACTGGCAGGATGCGCTCGACGGAATACCGACCAGTGTGAATCTTCCGTTGCCGGAAGATGACTCGGAACCTCGGGGTGATGTGGTCTCTGTCGACATCGACGCGGATCTGCACGCCAGAATCGACGCGCTGGCTGCGCGCACCGGGACGAGCATGTTCATGGTCCTTCAGGCTGCGCTGGCCGCCGTTCTCACGAAGGCCAGGGCGGGTACCGATCTTCCGATCGGTTCATTGGTTGCGGGCAGGTCGGATCCCCGTCTCGAACCGATGATCGGATCCTTCTTCAATGTTGTTCTCCTGCGCACGGATACGTCCGGTAGTCCGACGTTTGCAGAATTGCTCGGTCGGGTGAGGGAAGGCAACCTGGAAGCGCTGAGCAATCAGGACGTCTCGTATGTGTATGTCGAGCAGGCTCTGGGTAATCCGGCGTCCATGAGACCTCAGGTGATGGTGATCCATCACCAACAGGCGGATTTGGAGGGGCTCGGCGACTTCGGTTCTCTCGTACCGATTCCGGTGGGAGTGCCCGATGCGGATTTGACGTTGAGTTTTTACGAGCCGGTGGGCGAAGGGCCTGTTTTTGCAACGCTCGGGTTCCGTGCCGACCGCGTCGATGCGGGCGCGGTCCGTGAATGGGCAGGTCAGCTGGTCGACGTGATCGAGGCTGCGGCCATCGCCGAAGGGGATGACGTGAGTGAAGGGGCGAAACTATGACATACGTCGCATCGCTCCGCGGGGTCGACCGCTATACGGGGGCTCACAGTATTGATACCCTCACCTCATTAAGGGTAGCCTTTGCTACTTACTTCGGGACATCGATTGGCGACCTCATCAGGTCGTCCCGTCGGGGATGGACTACCTGTAATGAGTGAATCACCGAGAGACTCCAGCGCCGAACCCGCCGTGGTCGACATCGTCGGCGTCGGGTTCGGTCCGGCCAACCTCGCGTTGGCCATCGCTGTCGAAGAACACAATGCAAATTGTGCAGCCGTTGATCGGGTGAATGCGCGGTTCTTCGAAAAGCAGTCTCAGTTCGCGTGGCATCCCGGGATGCTGCTCGACGGTGCCACGATGCAGATCGCGTTTCCGAAGGACCTGGTGACGTTCCGTAACCCACAGAGCGGATACAGCTTCTTCTCGTATCTGTTCGAGCAAGGGCGACTGGTCGACTTCGTCAACCACCAGACCTTCTTTCCCACGCGCCACGAGTTCAACGACTACCTGTGCTGGGCGGCTCGACGAGTCGACGCGGATGTGCAGTTCGGTACAACCGTCGACGGGGTCGAGGGCATCAAGAACTCCGACGGTGTGGTCGATCGCTTTGCGGTTCGCACAGCCGACGGTGAGACGGTGATCGCGCGCAACATCGTCGTCGGCGCCGGATTGAAAGAGCGGATCCCGGAGTGGGCAACGCCGTCGTCCCGGTGCTTCCACAACCACCAGTTCCTCTTCCACCTCGAAGCGATGCCTGAGCCCGTGCACAACAGGTTCGTTGTTCTCGGTGCCGGTCAGAGTGCCGCGGAGATCGTCGACTACCTGCACGCGAACTACCCGAACGCCGAAGTCCACAGTGTTTTTGCCCGCTACGGCTACAGCCCGGCAGACGACAGCCCGTACGCAAATCGCATCTTCGATCCCGAAGCCGTCGATCAACTGCACGGCGCCGACGCCGCGGAACGACGTCGACTTCTCGATCTGCACCGCAGTACCAATTACTCGGTCGTCGACATCGAACTGATCAACAAGCTCTATGCCACCGAGTATCAGGAGATGGTTCGTGGGCCGCGGCGACTGTTCATGCGTCGGGCCTCGGAGATCACGAGTGCCGTGGAGACCGAATCCGGCATCGAACTGGCCGTCCGCAGCAACCTCGACGGTTTGACCGACACGCTGTCGTGCGACGCACTCATTCTGGCCACGGGTTTCACCCCGGCACCGCTGGACAATTTGTTGGGTGAACTCGTGCCGGATTCGTCCGTTCCGCGTAACGTCAGTCGGGATTATCGACTGGCTGTAACGGAGGACGTGACAGGCGGTATCTATCTGCAGGGTGGGACAGAACAGACTCACGGATTGACGTCGTCGCTGCTGTCGAACGTGGCAGTGCGGGCGGGGGAGATTCTGGCGTCGGTGCTGAGCCACCAGAACCGAACTGGTGCGCTTGCTAGTCTGGGCGCACAAGACACGTACGTAACGAGTGAGGCGAGATGAGCACTAACCCTTTCGATGACGAAGACGGCCGCTTCTACGTGCTGGTGAACGACGAGGACCAGCACTCGCTGTGGCCCACGTTTTCCGAGGTCCCCGCCGGCTGGCGCGTGGTGTTCGGTGAAGACAGCCGCAAGGCGTGCCTCGAATACGTCGAGGCGAACTGGACCGACATGCGTCCGAAGAGCCTGCGCGAGGCCATGGAAGCCGATCAGGCTGCCGGCGGAAAGCACGCAGTCGAGAGCTGATTCTCTCACTGCTCGGAAACCCCCGAGTGAACCGAAAGAGCTGGGCACCGTCAGGTGCCCAGCTCTTTCTGCTTGAATCTCTCTTACTTCTCGGTGACGGGAACGCGGCGTTTGCGCTTGCGGACCATCGGTCGGCGTAGCGAGTCCACGCGCATCAGGATTCGTGGACGACGCAGTGTTCGTGCTCCCCATTCGCCGAGCGTCACGCCAGCAGCCAGGGCGCAGCCGATACCGAATGCCGACAGCAAAGCAGTCAGACCGATCAGTACCTGGTCGTTGAGCAGCGCGTACAGGCCTCGGTACAGCGACAGACCGGGGAGTAGGGGAGTGATGCCTGCGACCGCGACGACCAGCGGAGGCGTCAGGGCGCGGCGAGCCATCAGACCACCGGCAAGACCGACGACGGTCGCCGCGATCGCTGCGGCGATCACGGGGCCGACGTCGAGTGTTTGCACGAAGATCGACACACCGCTGCCGGCCGCGCCGCCCAGGAATGCCGCGGTGAGTGCACGCCGCTCGGCGTAGCAGGCCAGAGCGTAGAAGACCGACGCACACGCGCCGGAGAGCATGAGGATCGGCAACTGCGTGATGGTCGATACTTCCACGTTGATCGGTGGAAGCGTCGAACCCAGCATCCCGGTCATTCGCAGTGAGATCGCGACACCCGCGATGATGCCGCCCGTCATCATCACCACTTCGAAGAATCGCGCTACAGCCGTGATCGGAGCGCCCATGATCGCGTCCTGGACCGAGCCCACCAGCGACAGCCCGGACAGCAGAACGACCACTCCGGCCGCGATCACCAGCGACGGCCGGATACTGATCCCCAGCTGATCCTGAAAGGTATAGAGCGCCGCGGCGGGCGCAGCCGCGATGAGACCACCGACTACCTGCTGGAAGAAGAACGGCAACCCGAACCGGTTCAGTACGCGGTTGACCCGATCGATAACCATCGTCGTCAGAAACGCGACTGTGGCAACAAGGAACCCGCCGCCGAGCAGGACGGAGACCGAAGCCGCCATCGCTGCCCAGGCCATGGTTGCGGTCCATCGGTTGTACGGGTGCGGCGCCGTCGTGATGGCTGTGAGTGCGTCGTGCGCTTGGTCCGGTGTGATCGCCTCACGGCGGA
Source organism: Rhodococcus sp. DN22 (assembly GCF_036669995.1). Lineage (NCBI taxonomy): Bacteria > Bacillati > Actinomycetota > Actinomycetes > Mycobacteriales > Nocardiaceae > Rhodococcus > Rhodococcus sp. DN22. The sequence continues at coordinate 1,046,675 of NZ_CP133326.1, forward strand.
TACGACGCGTCAGACGGTCGACAGCCGCCAGTCGCGTGAAGTCCATCGAGCGGTAGTGGACGATGCGCATCGTGCTCGCCGGCGGTCGCGTCGGGCCGCGATAGGCAGAGAGCACAATCGAGTTGTAGGTGACGTCGACGTCACACTGGGCGAGGCCGTAGGTGGCGGCGATGAACTGCACCTGCTCCGCCGTGTCCATGGCCGCGGTCCCGGAGGCGAGGAGGACTTCGCCGACCCGAACCGCCAGGTCCAGAACTTCTGCGACGACGGCGTCGTCTGTGAGGTCGATCGGTTGTAGCGGCGCGGGAGCCGACGTGACCGTGTCGACGGTGGCTTGGCGGTTTCCCGTCAGGCGTGTGAGTGCTTCGGTGAATTTCGCCATCAGGGGGCGGAGTGGGAGTTGCGCATGGGGCCCACGCTATCTAACGTGACCCGGGCGCGGCCACCGTGACGGCTTGGATATGATGGCTCCGCAAAGTCAGTCGCGGCAACGCGTCGGTCTTCGCCTCCTTAGCTCAGTGGTAGAGCACTCGCCTTGTAAGCGAAAGGTCGTCGGTTCAATCCCGACAGGAGGCTCCGAAAGTAGAGGCACTCACCAAGATTCTGGTGGGTGCCTCTGTGTTTGCCGAAGCGCTGTGGTTGCCGAAGCACTGTGTTTGCCGGGTTCAGTTGGTCTCAGGCTTGTTCGTGGCCTGGCGCGGATCGATCGCGCCGTCGATGTACTGCTGGGCGATCACTCGCAGTTTGACGTTGCTGCGCTGTGAGTCCTGGATGAGGATGCGGAAGGCGCGGTCGGCGTCGACGCGGTGGGTGCCCATGATGATGCCCTTGGCCTGTTCGATGACGCCTCTCGATTCGAGTGCACGCTCGAGGTCCATCGCGTGCTTTCTGGCGATGTCGAGGCGCTGCGAGCTGTGCAGTGCGTAGGACGAGGTGACGGCGAACAGTTGGAGCAATGCCACGTCGGCGCCGGTGAAGCCTCGGAGGTCATGGCTGTAGAGATTGAGGGTTCCCAGTGGGCGATCTCTACCGGGCAATGGCATCGACAGAAAGCTGACGGCGCCGACTGCTTTTGCCGCGCTTGCGAATTGAGGCCACCGGCTGTGGGCTTCGCTGGCATGCGCACGTACAACCGTGCCCGTGCGTGACGACGTCACACTCGGTCCGTAGTCCAGTCGGAATTGGATCGAGTCGACGGTGCGAACGAGTTGATGGGTGGCGGCTACGGTTCGGAATGTCGAATCCGAACCGCCGATGGTAATTCCGGCCATGTCGGCGTCGGCGATGAGATCGACGGCGTGTTTGCAGACCTGTTCGAGAAATTGCTCGGCCTGGGCATGTGGATCGAGGTGCGCGTACAGCGATTGCAGGGCGTCCGAGGCGGCGTCCAGGCTGTCCTGCGACGCGGAATTTCGGCCCCCGGTAGGGCCGCGGTGTTCTCTGGCAATGCGCGGCGCCGTCATTGTCTCAACCACCCTTCCCCATCACGTCGCAGGCATGTCCGATTCGTCTTATTGTTGCACCGGACTAACTGTTGTGCACTCTGTTTGGGTGGACAAGTGTCTGGTGGGGCAGACGGTTATGCGGGTGGGATACGTATGCCTAATCGTGATGTTTGGTTCAGTCATTTGCGGGTAGTGCGCCGAGTATGGAATTGCGTTGTCCTGCAACAGTTAACGCGGAAACTGCGACCGCGGTACAAGTTTTCTCCGCAATGGCGCGCAGGTCGCGAACTTGGCCTATTGTCAGCGCCAGCGCACAATCTTGTACGCGTAACCCGCAGACAGTGAAGGGGATACGACGATGAACGGACTGATCGCGGCTCTGAACAGTGGAATGACCGTTGGCTTGGCCAACACGATTCTGACTTTCGGCGGAATCATCATCAATCTCAACATCGTGATCAACAACTGACCGCGTAATCGGCGAGTAACCGTTTGTTATGCCGATTCGATCGGAAGGTCCGGCCCTGGGCGCTCGCCCTTGCTCTTGAGCCAGCGATTGGGAAGCTTGCCGGCCAGTTCTCCGAGTGGACCGACTGCAGCACTGAGGATTCCGACTGTTTCCTGCAGTACCTCGATGCTGGCGCTCATTCTCTCGAGGTTGGGGGCGAGCGAAGTCAAGGTATCGGACAGTGCAACGATCTGGTCAAGCGGGCCGCCTTCGGCGATGAGCCGTTCGAAGGCGCCGTTCTCCGCCAAGAGTGTTTCGAGGATGCCGTTCTCGGCCAGTGCGCGATCGATGACACCGTCCTTGGCAGTCAGGCGTTCGACGGCACCGTCCTGTGCGGTCAGTCGTTCCAGCGGACCGTCCTCCGCCATCATTCGGTCGAGGAGACCGTCCGGGGCGAGCAACCGTTCCAAGGCGCCGTTCTCGGCGAGCACCCGATCCAGCGGTCCGCCGGGAGCAAGAAGTCTTTCGAGTGGTCCGCCGGGAGCGAGAAGTCGTTCGAGAGTGCCGTCGGGTGCAGTCAGTTTGTCGACCGGGCCGCCGGGTGAGAGAAGGCGATCGAGCGGCCCACCGGGGGCCAAGGCCTGCCCGATGGGCCGATCGTCTGCAGTAAGCGATGACAACTGCTGGATCATCTGCATGGGTCCGCGGGGGCTGGCCAGGCCTGCAGCACCCGCCGTCACGGCACCGGTATTACCGACGGCGATACGGACGGTAGTCACCGTCAGCTCGGCGATTCCCAAGCTGATCTCTGCGGCTGCAATGCCCGCGCGTAGGGGAAGCGTGAGCATCTCCAGCAGTTTCATGCGTTAACTGTAACCGGTAACACACAAACACTCACCAGGATCGCCGGTCAGTGAAGGACCTTCAGACCGACCACACAACCGACGATGCCGAGGATCAGCAGAATCTTGACGACCGACGTGGACTCCGCACCGGTGATCATCGCGTATCCGACGGTCAGGGCGGCGCCGATGCCGACCCAGACCGCGTACGCAGTTCCGATGGGAAGGGTGCGCATTGCATACGCGAGGCCGGCCATACTGACGATCAGGCCGAGGATGAAGACAACGGTGGGTGACATCTTGCTGAATCCGTCGGACTTACCCAGCGCGGTAGCCCAGACAGCTTCGAAAAGTCCGGAAATGACGAGCACGATCCATGCCATGGTGAACAACTCCCAAGGCACCGTCTTTTCGCTGGCCGGGTACGGTGCGCTCGTCCGGATGTCGTCGTTGACCACCCAACCATAGCAACAGAATTCTGCGTTCCGACCCGATCAGCTGGCGATTTAGGTCACCACAGCCGTTCGAACTCTCTTCAGATGGATGGTCGACATGGCCACCACGATCGTCGCCGTCGCAGCGAGAACAGTCAATGGAATCGGCGTCGTCACGGCGGCCGGACCGTGTTCCTCGAGCGGAGCGGTCGACCACCCGAATTCCTGCGAGGCAGGGTCCAGGAAGGTCGCTGAAACCGAGAACAAGGTAAGAGTGAAGGGAAGTACCGACCCGCTCGCGACTGCTCCGACGGCAACAGGCATGCATGACGCGACGGCCAGTCCCAGCGCAAGTGGGAGGACGAAGACGTAGGCGACCGTGGTCAGGGCGGCATCCAGCAATCCCGAGAGTGCGGTCACGGCAAGCAGTCCCAGCCCGAGTTGGGGCATTGGTCTTTTCCAGCCGACGGCGACGCCCAGCGCCAGCGCAGCACCCACCGCGGGCACCGCCCAAGTCCAGTCGGATGAAAAGGAAATCGAGCTGATCGAAACCGCGCCGATTGCGAGTCCGGCGAGTATGAAGCGGGCGTCGTGTTGCGGCAAACGCCAAGCCAGTGCGACGGTAACGGCAACCGCGATCACCACCGCCGTCACCCAGGACCCAGGCGCTGTCGACGTCGAGCCCAACCACGCATACAGGGCCGTGAATGCCAGGGGCAGAACAACTCCCAAAGTCACCAGGCGTGTGTCGACGTCGTCCGTCTCTTGACCTGATCGTGCGACCAAGGCGACTCCGGCTACCAGAAGAGTTGCAGCGAGCAGTATCCAGACGGGAACCGTGGACGGCACGGGGTAGGTATCGCCCGGAAGTGTGAGCGACCACCTTGCGACGCGATCGCGCCACAAGTCTGCGCCGCCGAAGTACAGGGTCGTCGCGGTCACCCCGAGTGCGAGAGCAATTTGTGCTGCGCGGTGACTCTTCGTCGGATATGCCGCCGCCGCGAGGAAAGTGCCGGCTCCCATTGCGTTCAGGGTCACCGATATCGAGGCGGAGACAGGGACGAATGCTGGTAACGCGATGACTAGGGCGCCAACGGCAGCGAAGACACTCGCGAGTCCGCCACGTCCCCAGCGATGTAGTAGCGCAACACCGACCGCCGCAACCACAGCGGCAGTTGCTCCCGCCCACTGCGGTGTGATCACCACCGAGGTGAGGCCGTCGTCGGAGAACGAGAAGTCGTCAACTCGAGACTCGGCCACTGCGTACGCGGCCACCACACCGCCGACCAGCGCGGACGCCACCGAACCGTAGAGCTGAGCGATTTGAACTGGGCTACGTTGCTGCATAATTCGTCGAATTTTTGCACAACTCGCCGATACGACTGATCGTCACATCGCCGTGCGGATCCATCCACACCGGTTCCCCGTCTCGAAGTCGAGGGACAAGCAGATGGCGCCCTCGGCTCGGCCACTGAACGAAGTCGTACCCGGCCAATTTGGTCTGAACGATATCGGCGACCCACACCGCAGCGTCCGCGAATGCAGTATCCATCGACAGTGCGTTGAAGTAGCTGAATCCGCCGATGTCACGTGCGCCTTGCCAGCCGATCGTGACGTTGTAGTCGCTGTTGATCGAAAATTCCCAGATCAGACGATCGACAACAACTTCAGGTCCGAATCGCAGGCAACGCAGATCTTGGGCTACAGCCGCGAGGGCTTGTGCCCAAGACTCCGGTGGCGCGAAGCCGGGATCCTCGCCGGGATCGGAGTTGTTGGTGAACAGAGGAATACGCCAGGTCAAGCATTCCATGTTCCACAGTCATTCCATGTTCCACAGTGGAGGTAGTGACATGCCGCATCCTTCCGGTTCGTGGGCCTGTACCCCAGCTTTTCATCTGCACCCAGCTTTTCACCTGCACCCGGCTTTTCACCTGCACTCAGCCGTTCACAGGAAGCTCCCAGGGAACATACAGCGAGAATCCAGTGGCAGGGGAGAAGATGGTTCTCGTGACCGACAAGACCCCCGAAGCCCGCATCCTCGTCGTCGACGACGAACCCACCATCGTGGAGTTGCTCTCCGTGAGCCTCCGATTCCAGGGTTTCGAGGTGGCGACTGCTTCGAGCGGAGCCCAAGGCCTGGACGTCGCACGGACATTCCGTCCCGACGCGATTGTTCTCGACGTCATGATGCCCGGGATGGACGGCTTCGGTCTGCTCCGACGCCTCCGTGCCGACGGTGTGGACGCACCGGTCCTGTTTCTGACGGCGAAGGATTCGCTCGACGACAAGATCAGCGGCCTGACCCTCGGCGCGGACGACTACGTGACCAAGCCGTTCAGCCTCGAAGAGGTCGTGACGAGGTTGCGGGTCATCCTGCGCCGCGCCGGCCGCGGTGTCGAACCGGAGCAGTCGCCGCGGGTGAAGTTCGCCGACATCGAACTCGACGACGACACCCGCGAGGTCTGGAAGAAGGGCGAATTGGTTGCACTCTCACCCACCGAGTTCACACTGCTCCGATACTTCATGGTCAACGCCGGGACGGTTCTCAGTAAGCCTCGAATTCTCGACCACGTCTGGAACTACGACTTCGGCGGGGAGGTCGGAGTTGTCGAGTCCTACGTGTCCTACCTGCGGCGCAAGGTGGATACGGGGGAGACACCGCTGATTCACACATTGCGTGGGGTCGGCTACGTGATGCGTGAACCGCGGCAATGATCGCCGCCGCGGAAAACGATCAGCTTCCGAAGCGGGGTCGTTTCCGTCTCCATTCACTGCCGCTGCGTTTCACCTTGGTTGCGGCCTTGCTGGTGTTGGCGGCGCTGGGTCTGTTGGCGTCTGGCGTCGCGGTCACTTCTGCTCTCGAGAATTCACTGACCCAGCGAACCGACAAAACGCTGTACGAGGCGGTCGACGGCTGGGCAAAGCCGCACACCAGAGATTTGCAGCCACCCAGCGATGTCGGTCCGCAAACTCGTCCGCCCAGTCCCTTCTTCGTTCGGACGGTGACCCCGGACGGGAAGGTGTTCACTCTCAACGACAAGTCGACGACAACCGAACCCGACCTGTCGAAAGATTCCACCAACGGCCCGATCACCGTCGGATCGAGCGACGGTTCGGACGTGAACTGGCGAGTTCTCACGACGGTTCGCGACGACACGACCACGACTATCGGTGTGCGACTGACGGATATCGAACAGACCGTCGACGACCTGGTCGGCCTGCAACTCGGCATCGGCCTGGTTGTCCTGCTGATCCTCGGCGGCGGAGCGTATTTCGTGGTTCGTCGGAGCCTTCGTCCGCTGGTCGAGGTTGAGGAAACTGCCGCTGCCATTGCCGCCGGCGACCTTCATCGACGGGTCCCGGAGCGTGACGACCGCACCGAGGTCGGCCGATTGTCGGTGGCGCTCAACGGAATGCTCGCGCAGATTCAACACGCATTTGCCGCGACCGAGGCTTCGGAGGAATCAGCACGGCGTTCCGAGGAGAAGATGCGTAGGTTTGTCGGCGACGCGAGCCACGAGTTGCGCACACCCTTGACGACTATTCGTGGGTTCGCCGAGTTGTATCGCCAAGGCGCCATGACGGATACGGAAACGCTGATGAACCGGATCGAGGGCGAGGCGTCGAGGATGGGACTTCTGGTCGAAGATCTGCTCATGCTGGCAAGACTCGACGAACAGCGTCCACTCGAGAACAAGCCGGTGGATCTGCTTGCAGTTGCGGCGGATTCGGTACAGGCGGCACGAGCGATCGCACCGGATCGAACTGTCGAACTTCAGATGACCGGCGGCCCGGGCCTGCCCGAAGTGCAGGGTGACGAGGCCAGGCTGCGTCAGGTAGTCGCCAATCTGGTGGGCAACGCGATCAAACACACTCCGCCGGATGCGCAGGTCACCGTTCGTGTCGGTACGACCGAGAACTCCGCGGTGGTCGAGGTTTCGGATACCGGTCAGGGTTTGAGTGACGAGGATGCCGCGCGGATCTTCGAGCGTTTCTACCGCGCCGACACCTCTCGCACCCGTGAGACCGGGGGCGCCGGTCTCGGCCTGTCCATCGTTTCGGCTTTGGTTGCAGCGCACGACGGAACCGTCAGCGTCGAGACCTCCCTCGGGCAGGGGACGATGTTCCGCGTCGAATTGCCGCGTGACCCGAAGGACGACTGACGCCGGATTACCGCAACCGGCCCCTCAGAAGTAGGTGTGCACCGTGCCGACGACGCGGTAATCCGAATCGACCTCGGGAATCAGTGACCACTTGTCGAACGTGGTGCAGGGATGCGAGATTCCGCAACCGAGCAGATCGCCGACCTTCACGTCGAAGTCAGCCGGGACGTCGACGTACGCGTGCTGGTCGTTGAGTGCGGTGATCGTCAGCTCTCGCGCTGGTCGGTTGGATCCGTCGCGTCGGCGCCACAGGACTATGGGAAAGCCTGCGTCGGAACCGACATCGCGGCGGCCGAAGCCCAGGATCACCCGTCCGGGTTCAGGTATTGAGAGCACTACGCCCCAGACCTCTGCGGCTCCCTGCAGAGTTCGCGGACCGTCAGCCCACGGCGAAGTCTGGGCATAGAGACCGTGATCGTGAGTGATGTAGCAACCGCTGCGCAGCACGACGCGTACACCGTTGTCGAGTGCCCACCGGCCGGCCAGCTCGCGTACAACCAGATCGTGAAACGCACTGCCGCCGAAAGTGACCAGTGGCCGGGGAGCCTTCGCGGAGTTGTTCTCGAACAGGTTCTCGGCAACACAGATTTCCGTGAAAACCCGCGCGGATTTGAGATACGAATCGACGGAGATACGGCGGGCTGCTACCGAGGCTCCGGGCATCATGCCCTCGAACCCCTCGACTCCGGTGAGAATCAACGAAGGTGCCTGCGATGCTGCGCGTGCGACGTCGAGTGCTTGCTCGACAGTGCGAGCGCCCGCGCGTCCGCTGTCGTAGCCGAGTTCGACGAGAACCCGGATACGGCTGGCCGGTGAGACTTTCGCGATCAACTGTTCCATCAGGCGGACGCTCTCGACCGAGTCCACGAGGGTGGTGACGAAGAAATCGGGGTCGGTGGCCTGGGCGTCGCAGATCCACCGAATGCCGGCGGGATCGAGCACCTGACTGGCGATGATGATGGTGTCCACACCGAACTCACGCAGAATGCGTGCCTGCGCAACGGTTGCCGCCGTCATCGCCCAAGCCCCGGCGTCGAGTTGCCGACGAACCAGTTCGGGGCTCATCGTGGTCTTCGCGTGGGGCGCCAGATCCACATCGTGATCGGAGCAGAACTGCGCCATGAGGTCGACATTGTGCGCGATCGCTGCACGATCGAGTGTCATCACGGGTAGCAGGAGGTTGCCGTCGAGCGCAGAGATCCCCAGTGGCTCCAGGTCGGAGCCGTCGCGACCTTCGAGGTCGGTGCCGAATGCCTTGTGCTGCCAACCGATCGGGGGGTTCGCGAAATCCGTCATGGTATCGATTGTGCCGTTGATTGCAGACGATGTGTTCATGTGTGGTGACTTTCTGTCAGAACTATGCAGGTCAGAACGAGATCCGGCTATGAGCGGCGTACCGGGCGACCGGGCAACGCGTCCTGGACCACGGCACCGCCTTCGACGACGGGTACGCCGCCGACCAGCACGCGGCTGATTCCGGTGGAGGGACGGGTGCCGTCGATGTAGGTGGCGTTGTCGGTGATTCGCTCGGGGTCGAAAACGAGGATGTCCGCGTCGCTACCGGGGCTGATCCGACCTTTCGTCGCCATCGAGGGAACCGACTCCTCCAGAATCTGCGCGGGGATCAACGAGCAGCGCGCGATGATCTCCGACAGCGACAGCAGTTGACGCTCGCGGTACAGCGTACGAATCGCTCGCGCATAGGTGCCGGCGCCGCGTGGGTGGCCGAGTGCCTTCTCCGGCAATGGCCACTGCAACGCATCGGCAGCGGTACGGCCTGGCCAGGTCAGTGGCATCGCGTCGCTCGCGATGGCGGCACGGTCGAAAGTCATCGCGCGTTCGAGGAATTCGCGCTGCACGGTGTCGTTCTCGTCGAGGAACTCCACAAGTACCAGTCCGCCGGGGTCCGTTGCCCGAAGATGTTCCAGCTGCTTGCGGTCCGCGATACGTTCACCGGTGGGCACGAAAGTCAGCGATCGTGGTGTCAGATTCATCAGATGCAGCTTGTCTGGATCGAGAAACGCAGCTCCGACGGCCGTTGATCCTGACCCGTACGGATACGCCTCTGTCGTGACGCGAGATCCGGCTGCCTGGACCTGAGCCACCACGGACAGTGCATGGTCGACGTGCATTCCCGAGGTGCTGTTGACGTGGCAGTAGTGCATGTGCGCGCCGGTTTCGGCTGCTGCACGGGCGATTTCGACGGCGCCGTCCACCGGGCTCGACGGGTCGGCCGAGATGAGTGGGCGCGCATGGGTGTAGGTGGGAACACCGGCTCGGGCCGCGAGATCCGCCACCTGCAGGTACTCGGCCGGATCGGATTTCGGGGCGTATCCGACCACCACGCCGATGCCGAGAGCGCCTGCAGCCAGATCGTTTTCGAGGAGTTCGAGAATGTGTGCACGCTGGGAGGCGGTGGGTTCGCCCTGCCAGTTCGGGGAACCGACATGGTGCAGGAGAGTCCTGATGTCGCCATCGGGATCGGCGCCCGAGAGTTCGATCATACGGGCGTGCGCCCACGACGTCGCGTAGCCGTAGTTGATCGGGCGCCCCTCGGCACCGGCACGCGCATATGCCTTCGCAACAGGAATGACGCCTGCCTCCAGTTCGAGGGCCGTCGTCACTCCGTCCAACGCCTGAAGTCGCTGCTCGGCGATTTCCTGTCCGTGGCTGTGCAGGTCGATGAATCCGGGGCAGATCACCTGACCGGTCACGTCGATCGTCTGCCGAGCCTCGATCGCGTCGTGACCCCACGCCGAGACCTTGCCGTCGGTGATCGCGATGCCCCGAACCTCGTCGGTCCCCGATGCGGGATCGACGACGCGGCCGCCGGTGAACACGATGTCGTGGACCTGCATCAGCGCTGCACTCCTGTCGTTGGTCGAACCGCCTGGCCCGGCGAATGTCCCGATGGTTTCACGGCTCGGGTATCGGATTCTGGTGTGAACGTCCCAAATGGAGGCCGACTCACCGTTCGACCGGACAAGAAACGAATGCAGTCGAGTGTGAAGGTGAAAGCGAAGTTATCAATTCAGCCGATTGAGATCGATGGAGGACAGGAATGCACGTCTATATTTCGGTGGACATGGAGGGTATCGCGGGTATCGCGACGCTCGATCAGACGATCCGCGGCGGTGGCGGCTACCACCGTGCGCAGATGCTCATGACTGCCGAGACCAATGCTGCGATCGCCGGTGCGTTCGACGCCGGTGCGACGAGCGTCCTGGTCAACGACAGCCACGGAACGATGGACAACCTGCTTCACGCCGATCTGGATCCACGGGCGCGCCTGATCTTCGGATCACCCAAGATGCAGTGCATGGCCGAAGGAATGACGTCGGATCACGACGTCGCCCTGTTTGTCGGCTATCACGCACCAGCTGGTGGACCCGGCGTCTTGGCGCACACGTTCTCGAGTTTGTTCGCCGACGTCCGCCTCGACGGCAAGTCCGTCTCCGAGACCGACGTCAACACCCTCTACGCTGCCACCCAGGGCGTTCCCGTCGGTCTCGTGACCGGTGACGACATCATCTGTGGCTTGGTGGACGCGGCCTCGCCGACAACCGAGACCGTCGAGGTCAAGAAGGCACACGGATGGTCGGCAACCAATTCGCTGCCGCCGTCGCTGGCGTGCGAGCAGATCCGAGCAGGCGCCGAGCGCGCAGTGCGCAAGGCCGACACACTGAAGCCGGTCGAGCTGCGTGACGAGTGGACCCTCGAGATCGTTCACCCCACCACTACGGGAGCTGAACTCGCCGAGGCTGTTCCCGGCTCACGACGGATTTCGGATCGTACGATTTCGCACACACTCGGCAGCGTCGACGACATTCTCGGCCTGATCACTGTCAATGCTCGGCTTGCAGCCGCAGGCGTCTCGACGATCGTGGCAGTCGCCAATCGCACGTGATGAAGTAGCGACTCCATCGCGAAATGCCGCCGACGCCGTGTGTGTCGGCGGCATTTGTCATCTACTGGGGCAGAACATGTTCCGACCGACCAAACGTTGCTTCAGGTATTGGTGAAACGGACCAATGCGGTAGACGTGTTCACTGTCACACTTCATCAGTCTTTTCAATGTTCTAGTCCATGCGGCACAAGACAATTCGGGAGGCTTGATGAAGGCGGAACGCGTCACGGTGGAAGAACCATCGCGGGGGACCGGCGGTTCGGTTCGAAACATTGTGGACAACAAGTCGATTCGTCGCACGACCACCGTTACGGTGGGGCTGCTCAGTACTATCTGGTTGATCGACATGGTGGATCGCGTCATGATCGGGCTTGCGCTTCCGATGATCGGCGACGAATTCTCGCTCAGCAGTACGCAGTTGGGTGGTGTGGTTTCGGTCTTCGCGATCTTCTACATGCTCGGGCAGGTCCCCGGCGGAATGTTGGCCGACCGCTTCGGACCCAGGCCACTGTTGATCGTGGCGTTGATCCTGTGGTCGGTGTTCACCGCGTTGACAGGGTTCGCGTGGGGTCTCATCTCGCTGATGGTCATGCGTGCGATGTTCGGTATCAGCCAGGGGCTCTTTCCGGCGGCGTCGTTCAAGGCTTTGGCTGAGCGGACGCGTCCGAAAACCAGAGCGACCGCGATGGGTTTCATGCTCGGCGCCAACAACCTCGGCCCCGGCGTCGCACCGCTGATCATCGCGCCGGTCCTCATGGCCGTGGGGTGGCGTGACGCGTTCTGGCTGGTGGCCATCGTCGGCGCTGTGATCGGCACGGTGGTGTGGTTGGTGCTGCCGGCACCGTTGGACACGGAAATCTCGGAAGATCCGGAGGCTGCGCTGCAACCTCTGGCGAGCGAGCACTCTCGCGCCGCGGTGTTCAAGTCCGCGTCGGTGTGGAAGTTCGCAATTCTGTTCTGCCTGGCCAACATGTCCGCGTACGGTCTGATGACCTGGGTGCCGAGTTATCTGCTCAACGACAAGGGACTCTCGCTGATCGACACGGGAATCTTTGCCGCGATCCCTTTCATCGTCACGGCGCTGGCCACGATCGTGGGCGGGCGGTTGGTGGACAAGTACTTCCACGACCGGGCTCGGATTCTTCTGGTTCCGTGTATGGCCACGTCGGCAGTCCTGTTGTTCCTGATGACCACCGCTGACACCGTCGCGATGTTCACGTTCTACGAGACGTTGGCTCTAGGCATCAGCGGTCTGTGTTCGATGTCGATCTTCGCGATGCCGTTGCGGGCACTTCCTTCCGAATTCCTCGGTTCCGGAATGGGTTTGATCAACGGTTGTGGTCAGTTCGCCGGTTTCATCACCCCGCTCGTGATGGGATGGATGGTGGACCAGTTCTCGTACATGGCTGCATTCGGAGTCCTGGTCGGAGCGACGAGCGCTGCCGCATTGGTGGCCATGATCGTTCCGCAGACCCCGGCGAAATTCTGAGAAGGAGACTGAAGATGTCGGCAACGGACGGCACACGAAAGATCGAAGACGACGTCGTCACCGATTTTTCCGAGAAGATGAGTTACGGGGCCTACCTCGGACTCGATACCCTCCTGGATTCGCAGCATCCGGTGAGCGAGCCGGAACACCACGACGAACTCTTGTTCATCATTCAGCACCAGACCAGCGAGTTGTGGCTCAAGCTGTTTCTCCACGAGATACGGGCGGCCAGAGCAGCGATCGCTGCCGACGACATTCGGGTCGCATTCAAGCGGATCGCACGCGTCAAACACATCCAGGCCACTCTGACCGAACAGTGGTCCGTGTTGGCGACACTGACGCCGGCGGAGTATGCGGAGTTCAGGGGCGTTCTCGGCAACTCGTCGGGGTTCCAGTCGTACCAGTACCGCGCCGTGGAATTCGTGCTCGGGAACAAGAACGCCGGCATGCTGAAGGTGTTCGAATCGGATCCGTCCGCCCATCGATTGTTGGAGACCCTGCTCGGAGAGCCGACGCTGTACGACGAGTTCTGGCGGTACCTGTCCAGGCAGGGTTACGACGTTCCGGCGTCGGCTCTCGAACGAGACGTCAGCGCGCCCTACGTGCGAAACGACGAGCTGATTCCGCTGGTCAAGGCAATCTACGAGAACGTCGAACAGCACTGGACGGCGTACGAGGCATTCGAGGAGTTGGTCGACCTCGAGGAGAGCTTTCAGCTGTGGCGGTTCCGGCATCTTCGGACCGTGCTGCGGGTGATCGGCATGAAGAAGGGGACCGGCGGTTCGAGTGGTGGTGCCGGGTTCCTGCAACGTGCGCTGGAGTTGAGCTTCTTCCCTGAGCTGTTTGCTGTCCGAACCGAGATCGGTACCTGACACACCTGCTTGATGACACACAGTTGCTTGTCACACCCAGCTGTTCGTGACGCACGACGAATCCGAGCCCGAAGGACAGGAGTCTTGGACAAGATCCGACAGGGTCGCTTCGGCCAAGCTTGACTGCGAAGTTGCAAGTCGGTGACAGGAGAGCGTCGGAGTGGACAAGAAATCAATGGTGGCGGACCTGGCGGCGCTGGTAACCGCCGAGTCGCCCAGTTCCGACCTCGGCGCAGTCGATGCATGTGCGGATGTGGTGGCCGACATCGGCGAACGCCATCTCGGAAGCGCCCCCGAACGTATCCGTATCGACGGACGCCAGCACTTGCGTTGGTCGTTCGGCGCGGAGCCGAAGGTGATGCTCCTGGGCCATTTCGACACCGTCTGGCCGCTCGGAACGCTCGCGGAGTTGCCCTGGTCGGTCACCGACAACATCGCCACAGGGCCCGGAGTCTTCGACATGAAGGCCGGCATCGTCCAGCTCTTCCATGCGCTCGCATCGCTTCCGTCGCTCGACGGGGTGGTCGTGCTCCTCAACTCCGACGAGGAAATCGGCTCCCCGACCTCACGCGCACTGATCGAGGAGCAAGCCCGTCAGGTCGACGCGGTGCTGGTACTCGAAGCCGCCGCCGACGGCGCGGTGAAGACCGCGCGCAAGGGTATGTCGCTGTACTGCGTCGACATCGAGGGACGCGCTGCACACGCCGGACTGGAACCGGAGCGAGGTGTGAACGCTGTAATTGAGCTCGCACATCAGATTCAGGCCGTGGTGGAGCTCGCGGACCCGGCGGCGGGAACGTCGGTGGTGCCGTCCGTGATCAGTGGCGGAACCACGACCAATACCGTTGCAGCGCAAGCACAACTGTGGTGTGACGTTCGCATGTGGTCCGCGAAGGAACAGGAACGCATCGACCGTTCGATCCGTGCACTGACACCGGCGCTGGCCGAAAGCCGAATTTCGGTATCCGGAGGACCCAACCGTGGGCCACTGGAATCAGTGTCTTCGGAGAAGCTGTACTTTCTCGCTCACCAGGTCAGCAGTGAGAGCGGGTTGGGAATGCTTCGCGACTGCGCAGTCGGCGGTGCGTCGGACGGAAATTTCACTGCCGCAGTCGGAACTCCCACGTTGGACGGCCTCGGTGCCGTCGGCGGTGGTGCCCACGCAGCGACAGAACACGTAGAGATAGATCAGATGATCCCGCGCGCCACCTTGTTGGCCGGCCTGGTGACTCGAATCCTGGAGGGAGGACTGTGACGATGACGTCGCCGAACAATGTCCAACGCAAGACCGTTCAACCATTCGGAGGTGTATCGCCTTCACGGATGCGGCAAGCAATCAGCCAGGCCGAGCAAGCCGCTCTGCTTGCATGTGTGACTATCGAAACCGTCACCGGGCATGCCGAGTTGGAACAGGTATTCGGTCTGTTCGAGAAGGTATGGCAGCCGGAGAGCGGCAACCCTCCCGTCCATCGGGACATGATGAAAGCGCTCGCGCACTCCGGTAACTACGTCGCCGGCGCTTTTCGTGGCGGAGATCTGATCGGCGGCTCGGTTGCATTCTTCGAGGAACCGCAACATCGTTCGTTGCATTCACACATCACGGGGATCCTGCCGAACGTGCAGAACGGGCACATCGGCCTCGCGTTGAAACTGTTCCAGCGAGCGTGGGCACTGGAACGGGGAATTCTTCACGTGCGGTGGACTTTCGACCCGCTCGTTGCTCGCAATGCCTACTTCAACGTCTCGAAACTCGGTGCGTTCCCGATCCAGTATCTGCCGCGTTTCTACGCGCCGATGAACGACAGTCTCAACGGCGGCGCAGACAGCGACCGATTGCTGATCGACTGGGAAATCGGTAGCAGCAAGGTTTCCGACGTCGTCGCCGGTTCGGGAGAGGTCCCGACTCCCGAGTCGTTGGGAGCGAGCGAACTGTTGTCGATCTCCGAAGCCGGTCTGCCCGTGTTGAAGTCGACCAAGAATCGATTCGTCACGGTGGCTACACCGAATGACGTGTACACACTGCGTAAGTCGGACCCGGCGGCAGCGAACGACTGGCGCCTGGCAGTCCGCGAGACTCTCGGGGGTGTGCTCGCCGAGAACGGAGTGGTTCTCGCAGTCACCAGGACCGGAAAATATGTACTGGACCGTGCGCCGGGAACACAGGCAGGCAGGACAACAGCGGAGGTTACATCGTGAAGATCGACGGAGTTGAATTACGCCGGGCAGCAATGCCGTTGAAGGCGCCGTTCCGAACCTCGTTCGGCACGGAGACCACCAAGGACGTGTTGTTCGTCAAGGTCGTCGCCTCGGAGTCGGAGGGCTGGGGCGAGTGCGTTGCGATGTCCGAGCCTCGCTACTGCTCCGAATACACGGACGGCGCCGCCGAAGTCCTTCGTAAGTTCCTGATTCCGTCTCTGGGTGAACTCACCGATCCCGACGTGCACGCACTGAGCGCGACGATGGAACAGTTCGCCGGACACCCCATGGCCAAAGCGGCACTGGAAACCGCATTTCTCGACGCCGAGTTACGGGCCGCCGGGACGAGCATGTCTTCGTACCTGGGTGCAGTAGTCGATCGTGTACCCGCGGGTGTTTCGGTGGGTATCAAGAATTCGATCGACGAACTGCTCGAAGAGGTAGGCGGGTTCCTCGAGGCCGGATACCTGCGCATCAAACTGAAGATCGAACCGGGCTGGGACATCGAGCCGGTTCGCGCAGTCCGCGAGAGGTTCGGCGACGACGTACTCCTCCAGGTCGACGCGAACACGGCGTACACCCTGGCTGACGCGCGCCATCTCCAGCGGCTCGACGACTTCGACCTCCTGCTGATCGAGCAGCCGCTTCCCGAAGAGGAACTGCGTGGCCACGCCAGGCTGGCCGAGATGATGCGGACGCCGGTCTGCCTCGACGAGTCGATCACCTCCGCGAAGGTCACCGCCGACGCTCTGGCAATCGGTGCGTGCAGCGTGGTGAACATCAAACCGGGACGTGTGGGCGGTTATCTGGAATCGCGTCGTATCCACGACGTCTGCAAGGCCAACGGAATTGCCGTGTGGTGCGGCGGAATGCTCGAGACCGGAATCGGCAGGGCTGCCAACGTCGCTCTTGCCGCGCTCCCCGGATTTGTCCTACCAGGCGATACGTCGGCTTCCGACCGGTACTTCGCCGAAGACATCACCGAGCCGTTCGTACTCGACAACGGTTACGTGAAGGTTCCGGAAGGGCCGGGCATCGGCGTCGAACCGATCCCTGACCTGCTCGAAGCAATCACCACGTCGGTCGAATGGATCGGCATGGATCGGCTTTGACGAATCACTATGACACACTTCGTTCACAGGACGAAGGAGTGATAGACGTGGGCACCGTACGACCTCGCATCAGTTTGGTGCGGCTTCTCGAAGACGTGGGAACTACGGTGCTGAACCCGGTTGTCGGCGACCCGGAGGCGGTCCAGGAGATCGCCTCGGTGGTCATTCACGACCCCGACGACGACTCACCCTCGACACCGGACTCCATGGTGCTGCTCGTCGGCATCACCGGAGGCGAACGTATCGCGGAGTCCGTGGCCGGCCTGGCCGAGCGCGGAGTACGCGTGGTGGTCGCGCGAGTGACCACCGAGGTCAGCGATGCCGACCGTGAATCCATCATCTCCTCCGGCGTTGTCGTATTGACCTTGGCGCGTGGAGTTTCGTGGGTTCAGCTCACAAGCCTGCTTCATTCGGTGCTCTCGGCACGGAACGAAGTCGGGCACATCCACTCGCGCGGAGGTGGACCGGCCGGCGATCTGTTCGCTTTCGCCAACGCCGTCAGCGCACTTCTGGATGCGCCGATCACGATCGAGGACCGAAGCTCACGGGTCATCGCCTTCTCCGGACGTCAGGAAGAAGGTGACGGTCCACGTATCGCGACCGTTCTGGAGCGCCAAGTTCCTGACCAGTACATTCGAGTGCTCGAAGAAGCGGGAGTCTTCGACCGGCTCTATCGCAGCGATGATCCGGTGTGGGTTTCGGCCGAGACCCTCGGTACAAAAATGGGTCGTATCGCCGTGTCCATCAGAGCCGGCGACGAGTTCCTCGGCTCCATGTGGGTGGCAACCGGTGAGCCGATGTCCGAGGACCGGATGCGTGCACTGCGCGATTCGGCCGGGTTGATTGCACTGCAGATGTTGCGGTTGCGCGGCGGCGCCGACGCCGAGCGTCGACTGCGCGCAGACCTGATCGCAACCCTTCTCGACGGTGGGTCCAGTGCGGTCGACGCGATGAATCGCCTCGGCCTCGGGACCGGTCCCGCACTCGTGATGGCATTGGGCCGCAGGTCTTTCGAAGGATCGTCGAAGCCGGACGACGCAGCCCACGTGGTGCGGCTGACCGACGCTCTGGCCATGCACCTGGGCGCGGTCCATTCGCAGTCGGCTGCTGCTCTGGTCAACGGAACCGGCTACGCGGTGCTGTCGGTGCGAGGGCATTCCCCGGCAGAAGCCGAGCTACAGGCGTTCCGTGTGGCCTCGGACTTCCTGGACCGAACCGGAGCGTCCGGCGACACGATCATCGGGATCGGCCGGGTCGTGACCAGACCGGCGCAGCTGAGCCGATCGAAGCGCGACGCCGAACATGCCCTCGAAGTGTTGTTGGCGGGACGAGCGTCGGGCAGCGTCGCCACCTTCAGTAGCGTCCACGTCGATGCCATCCTGTTGGAGATCGCGTCGGAAGCTGCAGCCGAAGGGTTCTCGGACCTCGGACCCATCGAGGCGATCGCCAGCCACGACGCAGCTCATGCGACCTCGTTCGTCGACACCCTCGATGCGTGGCTCAACGCCTTCGGTGACGTCGGTGACGCCGCGGCGTCATTGCACGTACACCCCAACACCTTTCGGTATCGTCTCAGCAAGTTGAAGGGTATGGCCGCGTTGGACCTGGACGATCCCAACGTCCGCTTCCGGTTGATGGTGCATCTTCGTCTGCGCGGTCCACGCTAGCTCGAAATCCGAAAAATGCGGGTCGCACTGATTTCTCAGCGCGACCCGCATTCTTTGTCAGTGGGTTCAGATCAGCTGTTGTTGCGAAGTGCTTCGACAGCGATGCGGCCGACGGTTCCGATGGAGGCGTCGATCTTCGGGGCTCGGTGGGTGAGCTCGTGGGACTTGGTGAAGACACCGACGGCGTAACGCTTGCCGTCCGGGTACGCCACGACGCCGGCTTCGTTTCGTACCAATCCCAGCGTTCCGGTCTTGGCGGCGACAGTGACCTCGTCGGGGAAACCGGACGAAAGGCGATGCGGCCAGACCTGCTTGCTCATGATGGTTCGGACTTCTTCACAGGCCGATGCGGGGCCGGCTTCGTCCCTCCAGATTGCAGCCAGCAACATTGTGATCTCACGAGGAGTGCTGGAGTTGGAGCGGGCCGGATCCATGACGGAAATTGTCCGAAGAATTTCGATGGGCGGCATGTCCAGCAAGGTGCCCTTGTCGACACCGAGGTCGTCGTAGACCGATTTGAACAGACCACGGCAGTCACGGACCAAGTTGGTCTTCTCCAAACCGAGCCCGCGCAGCGTTGCGACGATGTTGTCGAGTCCGAGGCGTTCGTACAAGAAGTCCGTGGCGGCGTTGTCGCTGAAGCTCATCATGAGCAGAGCGAGATCTCGCCAGCTTGCGGTGACGTCGTCGGCGCAGCCGCCGATACCGATGCCGCCGGAGCGGAACTCGGCGGTCACCGTGGCGTGCTCGGTCGGATCAAGGGTGCCGGCCGCAACTTCACGGGCGTACTGCAGTACAACAGGAATCTTGAAAACGGAGGCGAGGATGACACCTTCGTCAGCGCCGTAGCCGAACTCTTCGCCGGAATCGATGTCGCGTGCGTGGACGAACGCATCGGTCTTCGCTTCGGCGAGAACAGCAGCGATCTCCTGCTGTGCGCTCTCAACGTACGTGGCGGTTTCGGTCATTCGAGAAGCCCTTTCGTCGGTATCCGTATATCTGGGTTATTCGTGGATCTGACGATAGTGAGTCGACGACGGGGGGTCTTGTACGAATCGACGAAGGTTGGCGCACGGTTCGGTGCTGATACGCCGAATCAACCGATTGTCAGGGTGTTCCGGGGGCAGGGGTGTTCCGGGGGTCAGGACGCATAAGTTTCGAGGCGACGTCCGACCAGTTCGGCGACGTCGGTCCGACGCTTGTCCGAGACCACGCCTGCCAACAGGATGGTGAACAATTCGTCGATACGGTCGTTCAAATCGCTTCGTCTGGTGAGCACGTTCGAAACCAGTTGAACGCCGGTGAATGCCGAGATCGCCACGCGACCCACCGATTCCGGCTCCACGTCGTCGCGGATGTCGCCTTCGAGCTTCGCGGCCTCGGCCAGTTTTCGAAGCTCGCGGATCCACACGACGTACGGGCCTTGCGAACCGTCGGCAGAGGCCAATTCGAGGGTAAGTCGGACTCCCGCACGAACAATCGGGTCCGCGACGAGTTGGCGACCCATCTCGTGGCACACCATGACGAGCTGCTCCAGTGCCGGTGCGCCCGTGGCTGCAACTGCGGTGAAGGCAGTGATCGACATCTGGTGCTGTTCTTCGATGACCGCCTGAGCCAATTCGTCTTTGGACGAGAAGTGGAAATAGACCGCGCCCTTGGTCATCTGCGCCGCGGACACGATGTCATTCATGCTCGTGCTGCCGTACCCCGTGACTTCGAACCGATCAGCAGCGCCTTGAAGAATCTGTCGGCGACTGATCTTGGCACGTTCCTGCATTGCTCCCTTGTCCTCCGACTGTTAACACGTGAACCAGTTTTAGGGCCCTAGGTCCCGGACCAGCGCCCCACGGTAGCAGCGAATCTCGTGCTCGCGCGACAGCGCGAAACGGACTGTTCGGTGTGCAATCGCAGGTCACGGTCGGTAGGAGTGACAAATGCGACCGCCGCAACCTCCGTTGGAGGCTGCGGCGGGGAGTCCAGTTATCGGCCAGCGAAATTCGGTCGAAGGTACGGGATCAACGAGTCGAGACAGTTGCCTCGAAGCCGAGGTCGCGTAGCGCCGACTTGAGTTTGGTCTGCGCCTCGTCGAGAGATTCGGGTGACGGCGAAGTATCGGCGCCACTGATGTCGAAGTTCCCCATGTCGTATGCGGGGAAGACGTGAACGTGAAGATGCGGAACTTCCAGACCTGCGATGAGGAGACCCGCCCGAGGCGCGTCGAACGCCTTCCGCACAGCCTGACCCAGGGTGCGGGCAACCGCGGTGACCTTGGCAAAGAGTTCAGGATCCACGTCCTGCCACTGATCGACCTCGGCTCGCGGTACCACGAGTACGTGGCCCTGCGTTACCGGCGCAATGGTCAGGAACGCGACAACGTCGTCGTCCTCCCACACGAAACGTCCTGGTAGATCTCCGTTGATGATGGCGCTGAAGACTGAAGGCATACCCCGAGATTAGCCCGCGTCCGGTTGCCAGGAAACTCCCAGGCTGGACGCAGGTTCGTCGGAGCCGGCCCGACAAATCTAGGACGCATGACGACAGAAGCCATGCAGACCGCGGGCAGCACGGACGCAGGGGAGCTTTCCGCGACGACTGTAGTGCTGGACGTGGTCGTCCCGGTATACAACGAAGAGGCAGGCCTCGAGACGTGCGTGCGGCGCCTGCGCCGGCATTTACGCACACAGGTGCCATTCTCTGCACGAATTACCATCGCGGACAACGCCAGTGTCGACGGCACGTTGGCGCTCGCGCGTTCCCTCGCCGAAGAATTCGACGACGTCCGGGTCGTCCACCTGGATGCGAAGGGCCGTGGTCGAGCACTGCGGCAGGTGTGGAGCGACTCCGATGCCGACGTGGTCGCGTACATGGACGTCGATCTCTCCACCGATCTCAATGCCCTGATGCCGTTGATTGCTCCGCTGCTCTCCGGCCACTCGGACATCGCCATCGGTTCCCGGTTGGCACGTTCGTCGCGCGTGGTACGCGGCCCCAAACGCGAGTTCATCTCACGTAGCTACAACCTCATCCTCCGAAGCGCACTGCATGCTCGCTTCTCCGACGCTCAGTGCGGATTCAAAGCCATGCGAGTCGATGTTGCGCGGCAACTACTTCCGCTGGTGGAGGACACCGGGTGGTTCTTCGATACCGAATTGCTCGTGCTGGCCGAGCGAGCGGGCATGCGGATTCACGAGGTCCCCGTCGACTGGGTGGACGATCCGGACAGTCGGGTGGACATCATTGCCACCGCAGTTGCCGACCTCAAAGGTGTGGTCCGCGTCGGGCGAGCACTGTCGACCGGTTCCCTTCCCTTGGCCGAGCTCAGGGCGAGTTTCGGACGTGAACCACTGGTTCCCGGAGTCCCTCGAGGAATGGTCGGGCAGCTCTCGCGCTTTGCCGTGGTGGGAGTCATTTCGACACTCGCGTACGCACTGCTCTACCTCGCACTGCACTCGGTAATGGGGGCGCAGTGGGCCAACGCCGTCGCATTGCTGGTGACCGCGGTATTCAACACCGCCGCCAATCGAGCCTTCACCTTCGGGATCCGCGGGTCGGAAGGATCCGCCCGTCACCAGATGCAGGGCCTGCTCGTGTTCGGGTTCGGTCTACTGCTCACCAGCGGATCGTTGTTCGTTCTCGACGTCATGGCGCCCGACGCGTCCAAGCACGTGGAGCTTGCCGTACTCGTCATTGCCAATCTTGTTGCCACAGTGAGCCGATTCGTCGCGCTGCGCTGGGTGTTTCGCACTGCACAATCCGTAGGAGCCAATCGATGACCGCCACTGCAGAGACACTCGCCGCGCCGCTGCCGGCGCCGGAACCGCAGCGTCAGGTGCGCTGGGAACCGTGGGCGCTCGGAGTGTTGTTGGTGGGTACCGGAGTCGCCTACATCTGGGGCCTGGGCGCGTCCGGATGGGCCAACTCGTTCTATGCTGCTGCGGTCCAGGCAGGTTCGGTGTCGTGGAAGGCCTTCTTCTTCGGTTCCTCGGATGCTGCCAACTCGATCACCGTCGACAAGCCACCGATGTCCCTGTGGTTGATGTCGCTGTCGGTTCGCATCTTCGGACTCAATTCCTGGGCGATGTTGGTGCCGCAGGCACTCCTCGGGGTCGGATCGGTTGCGCTGTTGTGGGGAACGGTTCGACGGTATTTCGGTGCGGCCGCCGGCCTCCTCGCCGGCTTGGTACTTGCGCTTACACCCGTAGCGGCGCTGATGTTCCGGTTCAACAACCCGGATGCCCTGCTGGTGCTCCTGATGATCGCAGCAGTGTGGGCGATGATGCGCGCCGTGCAGGACGGTCGCACCCGCTGGCTGGTGTTGGTCGGTATCTTCTGCGGATTCGGTTTCCTGACAAAGCAATTACAGGTCATGTTGGTAGTTCCACCGCTGGCGCTCACCTATCTGATCGCCGGACCGCCGAAACTGGGTAAGCGCGTACTCCAACTGTTCGCGGCACTGGGCGGACTGATCGTCTCCGCCGGATGGTGGTTGGCAATCGTCGAACTGTGGCCGGCCGACTCACGTCCGTGGATCGGTGGTTCGCAGAACAATTCGATTCTCGAACTGACGCTCGGCTACAACGGGCTCGGACGCTTGAGCGGCAACGAGACCGGAAGCGTCGGCGGCGGCGGAATGCGCGGTGCTGGTGATGCTGCGGCCGGTGCTGCTGCGGGAGGCTTCCCCGGAATGGGCGAGGCCGCAGGCGGTATGGCAGCGGGAGGCATGGCACCAGGTGGTGGCGCCGGTGGCGGTATGTGGGGGAGTACCGGCATTACCCGACTGTTCGAATCTGCCCAGGGCGGACAGATCGCCTGGTTGATTCCTGCCGCACTGATACTTCTGGTGGCCGGAATCGTGCTGCGAGGCAGGGCTCCCCGCGATGACACACAGCGCGCTTCATTCATCGTCTGGGGACTGTGGCTGTTGGTGACCGGACTGACCTTCAGTTTCATGGCGGGAATCTTCCACGCTTACTACACCGTTGCGCTGGCGCCGGCGATCGCCGCACTGATCGGTTCAGGATCCGTATTCGCTTGGCGTCATCGTGACGTCCTCTGGGTTCGCCTCGTTCTGGCAGTGTCGTTGGCGGCAACCGTCGCGATGGCGTGGGTACTGCTCGGACGCTCGCCTTCGTTCGTACCGTGGCTTCGCTGGGCGATTCTGGTCGTCGGCATCGTCACTGCCGTGGCAGTGCTGATTCCGGCAGCGACGCGAGGTCGATTGGCTGTGGCAGTGATTCTCGCGGCGATCTTCACCGGTCTGGCGGGTCCGACTGCGTACGCGATCGACACGATCAACACTCCGCATACCGGTTCCATAGTTTCGGCCGGACCGAGCGTCGAAGGTGGAATGGGCGGGCCCGGCGGTGGCCGCGGAGGATTCGGAGGATTTGGCGGCATGGCTGACGGCGGTAACCGTCGGACTGACGGGGCTGGCACCGGAACGCCGGGAACGCCCCCTGCCGGAATGGGACAGATGCCCGGTGGTGCAACAGCTCCGGGTACCACCACATCGACCACCGACGGAACGCGGGGTGCAATGGGCGGCGGCGCAGCCGGTGGTTTGCTTCAGGGCAGCACACCGGGAGCCGCGGTCGTGTCCACCCTCGAAGAGAACTCCGACCAGTTCACGTGGGTAGCCGCGGCAATCGGGTCGAACAGCGCCTCGGGCTATCAGCTTGCGACGCAGTCACCGGTCATGGCTATCGGAGGGTTCAACGGGAGTGATCCGTCCCCGACACTCGCGCAGTTCCAGCAGTACGTGTCAGAGGGCAAGATTCACTTCTTCATCGCCGGCGGTGGGATGGGTGGCGGTATGAACGCCGAAGGCACCGCTACCGCCATCTCGACGTGGGTGACCGAAAACTTCACCGCCACAACGGTGGACGGAGTAACCCTCTACGACTTGACGGTTGGGGGCTGACCAACATGAACGCACGCCAGGTCCGCATCGGAGGTGCTCCCCCCGATGCGGACCTGGCGTGAAGTTGTATGTCTGAGGTTCGTCCTCAGGTTTTGAAGGTGGTGTTCGCCGGCCGCGGGTGCTGCTGCGGGTCTATCGAGGGTGGTGGGATGAACCAGGGTTTGTTGTCGACGCCGATGCGGATTACCCATTTCCCGACGAATCCGGATTTCCGGTGCATCAACCGATGATGCGAACGGCACAACAGGACAAGGTTGTTCATCACGGTCGGCCCGCCGTTGGCCCAGTGCCGGATGTGGTGTGCATCGGTCCACGCGGGCACACATGTGCAGCCCGGGAAGGCGCAGCCCTTGTCTCTCGCGATCAACGCCACTCGCTGCTCCGCGGTGACCAACCGTTTCCCGGGTTTCGCATCGAGCGGTGCGCCGTGGTCTTCGAGCAGTACGGTGGACAGGAAGCAGTCGCAGCCGAGGAGTCTGGTCTGCGAGACGGACAGTGGCCCCAGCCAGGGCATGTGCCCGACATCAAGATCCGACACAGCCACTCCACTACCAGAAGTAGCGGGTGCGGCTGCGCAGTCCCGATGCTCAGCGAGGTCGCGGGCGTTGATGTGCACGTTCACATGCGGACGCTGACCACCATCCGTACCGGTCTTCGCGCAGTCCAGATAGCGGCGAATCAGTTCGGTGAACCCATCCGCCGTCCGCTTCGCCGCCGACCGAGAATCCGGAGTTCCATCCGGTGCCGGGGTCGGCATCGTCAGATTCGACAACGCCGACAACAACATTTCCCCGGTGAGAGCATCGAAATCACCGCGCACCACCACCCGACCATTCAACGTCGACGCGATCCGCAACTCGTTCCGATCCACATCTTCGGCGGGTGGAATCTCATCCGATTCGAAAATGCGCTCCAAGGTCGCGATGACGTTTCGCACTTTCGTGGTCGTGGCCTCCACTCCGGAAGCGGCAGCCAGCAACAAGTCGATACAGCGAGGGAGCGCTTCCTCCGGCATCCCCTTCGGTGGTGATTCGCAGAACGCCACGATCAACACGGCATGATCGAACGAGCAGTCCCCGTCATCGAATCGGGCCGCCACTGCCGGAAACGGGCGTAGCGCTGCACCGAGGGCGGCGATCTTCTTCCCGTCCCGGATTTGCAGCATCGTGTTTGCCGCCAACCAGCAACCCACCCCGCGGCTGGCAATCACCTGATCATCCGGCCGCATCGACAACTCGTCCACCACCGCCACCCGCACCGCCTCGAGACGAAGAATCTCCGCGCTCGCCTCGATAGCGGCAGCACGCAACTCAGAAGCAGACAGCTGCCACAGGCGTCCGCGCAACCCCACCGCAGAACCCGAAACCACGTCCGACAGATAGACGCTCATTGAATCCCCCGATCCCCACCCAAAACAATACTCGAACACGCGTTCGAGTCAAGGGTCAATTTTGTTGGGCTGGGGTGTGTTGCTCGAGGTGGCAGATGAGACTGGTATGGCCGTGCGTTCTCGGGTCGATGAGAGAATGAAGCGTGCCTGATCGACCTGAGATTGTCTGTATTTGCGGCTCTGTGCGATTCGCTGAAGAGATGCGGGAGGCGAACCGCGACCTGACGTTCGCAGGCGTGATCGTCGTCGCGCCGGGTGAAGTAGACGAGGCGATCTCTGTCGAGCAGAAAACGCTGCTCGACGCGCTTCACCTGCGCAAGATCGACCTGGCTGATCGGGTGCTGGTCGTCAACCCACGCGGATACATTGGCGAGTCCACGCGCCGAGAGATCGCGTACGCGCGCGCCACCGGCAAACCAGTGTCGTTCACGGCGCCGTTTGATCAGTAAGCGCCTCGTTGGTGCAGGCGGCAAGGAAGATCCCAGGCAGAGTTGCGAGTGTTGCAGGAGAGTCGGTGGAGCGCGCTCCCGTCCGGAACCGCCACGCAGTCGGTTCGAACACCGTGCGCCGATCTACGGGCGGTTGACCGGTCGCCTTCACCTTCGGGAGCAACGGACCGATCACCTCCCACGCCTCATCCGAAATCGCATCACGCAAAACGCATAAACACTCGCCGTGAACTACCGGATCAGGATTGGCAACACGCTCTAAGCGCGAATGCCGTCGAGGTCGTGGACCACGTCGCAGCAGGCGCCGAGCAATTCGCGATCATGGCTGATGAGTAATACGCCGACGCCGGTTTCGGTGGCGCGACTCTCGATCAACCGAATGAGCGCGGCCGTCGTGGCGGCGTCGAGCATCGCCGTCGCCTCGTCACAGATGAGGTATTTCGGTTGTTGCGCCAGCGATCTCGCTAGACAGGCGCGCTGCAGTTGGCCGTCGCTCACCTGGTGGGGTCTACGGGACAAGAGATCGGGAGTGAGGCCCACTTCTGCTGCCAGTGCGACCACATCGATTGTCCTACCGGCAATATCGCCGGGTTGACCGATGATCGAGGCGAGCGTCTGCCGAGGGTCGGTTGATGCGCGAGGTGACTGAAACAGCATGGACACCGTCCCGCGCAGTGCCGCGGATACCGAGAATTTGGTACCCACGACGGGTGATCCGTCGATTCGCACCTCGCCTGACCACGGTGCATTCAACGAGGCGAGAATCCTTGCAAGTGTTGTTTTTCCGGTGCCCGAAGGCCCGGTCAGGCCGATCAGCCTTCCCGGCGGAATTTCGAGCGAGACGTTCTCGAGAACTGGCCGGTTGCGATGGTAACCGCTGGTGATTCCCAGAGCTTGCAAACTCATGTCAGCCCACCTTCCGAAGCGTTCGGTACGTGCGGTCACCCAGTGTGACCAGTTCGGTCGGGCCACCGGATTGTTTCGACTCCGGGCGTCGTAGGTGATAGACGCAGTCATCGGGGAGATCGGTGAGTTGCGGTGGTGATCCGGGCATGGGATTCAAGCCTCGGGATGGCAAGGCGCCGAGCAGGTCTCGGGTGTAGTCGTGAAGCGGATCGTGGAACACCAGAGCCGCCGGACCGGTTTCCATGATGCGTGATGCGTACATGACGGCAAGTCGATCCGCGACATCGCTGCGGGTGAGTGATGCAAGGTCATGGGTGATGAGCAGGACAGCCGCCCCGGAGTCAGCGCACTCTCGAAGTAATCCCATGACGTGGTCGGTGAGTTCGCGGTCGAGGTTGGCGGTGGGTTCGTCTGCGACGATCACCGATGGATTCCCGGCCAGCGCACCGGCAATGGCAACGCGTTGCGCCATGCCGCCCGACAGTTCGTGCGGGTAACAGTCCAGGGCCGACGGTTCGAGTCCGACGCGAAGTGCCAAGGCGTCGCAAGTGTGATCGCTGCCGAGTGCGTCGATCGTCTCCTGTAGCTGCGATCGCGCAGTCCGGACGGGGGTGAGATGTGTTGCGGCGGATTGTGGAACGAGAGCCACGTGCCGCCCACGGAACGCGGTGCCGGAGAAGACGTCGATCTCGAGGTCCGCTGTATCGACGGTGACCGTTCCGGTTCGAGAAGCATTCGGCGGCAACATGTTCATGACCGAGGTGGCGATGATCGACTTGCCACACCCGGATTCCCCGACAAGTGCGGTCACCGTGCCGGCTGGAACGTCGAGGTCGATGTCGCTCGCAGCGTGGACTACGGATCCTCCGGGCAAAGGGATCCTGACGGTGAGGGATTTGATGCGTAGGCCGCGTTTCACAGTCGTAGCTCCGAAGGTCGAGGGGGCGTGAGCATCGACCGCAGGGCCGAACCGGCAACTGCAACAGCGACGGTGGCGATCACGAGGACTGCGGCGGGGAATGCAAGCGTCCACCAACCGCCGAGGAGTAGAGAACTGCGTGCCTCTTCAAGGAGCGTCCCGAGACTGGGTTTGTGCGGGGGAAGACCGAAACCCAGGAAGGACAATGTTGATTCGTGCCAGACGGCATGGGGCAGCAGGAGAACGACTGCGATCAAGGCCTGTGGCGCGGTCGCCGGCACGAGGTGGCGCATGATCACGTGACGTCGACTTGCTCCCGCGAGAATGGCGGCGTCGATGTAGGGACGCTCGCGCAGACTCAAGATCTCTGAGCGGATGATCCGGGCCACTTGGGTCCAGTGGGTCAGTGCGATCGAAAGCACGATGGCGGCAATGCTTCCACGGAACATCGCGACGATGACGATGCCGAGCAACAGGTGGGGGAGTGCGTTGACGGCATCGGTGCCGCGCATGACGAACCTGTCCACCCAGCCGCCGACCAGTCCGGCCGTAGTGCCGACGGCGACGCCGATCACCGTGGCGAGCAGCGCGCAGGCGAGCGCGATCAGAAGTGAGGTTCTGATGCCTGCAGCTATGCGCACGAATAGATCTCGGCCCGCCGAGTCGGTTCCGAACGGGTGATCGAACGACGGAGCCAGGCGAGCCGCCGAGAAGTCTGTGACTCGGTCGTCGACGTCGGCCAACCATGGGACCAACGCCGCGTACAGCGCAACAAGGATCAGCACGCCGAGGGCGATCTTGAAGCGTCGTTCAGCCATCGGTACCTACTCTCGGGTCGAGCACTGCAACCAGCACGTCGGCAAGCAGTGAGCCGAGCATGACCGTCAATGTCGTACCGACGGTGAGGAACGCGAGCAGTGCCATGTCTAGGTCTCGCGCAGACGACACGATGGCGCCGGCGATCCCCGGCCAACTGAACACCTCTTCCACCAGCACTGCCCCGACTATCAGCTCGGGCAACCGCACGCCGACGATGTTGACGAAAGGTGCCAGTGATGTGGGCAGTATGTGGCGCTTCGTGATGGTCGGCGTCGGGATACCGCGTGCTACCGCGCCGGCGACAAATCCCTCACTTTTCGAACCCACGACGGACTCTCGGACGGCAAGTAGGAGCCACGGCATTTGCGAAATGGCGAGCACCGTCACCGGTAGGACCAAGTGCCGGATCACCTGTCCCGGTGTGGGATCGGCGCCCCCGTCGGTCAGTCCGGCGACCGGGAGCCAGCCGAGAGTCAACGCGAAGAGCGCGATGGCACCCAGCGACAAGACAAACGGCGGAAGTCCTTGGACCACGACGCTCAGCCCGGACACGGTCTTGTCCAGGAATCCTCCACTGCGGATTCCGGCGAGAACACCGAGTGTCAGCGAGGCGAGAATCGCGATGAGGAGTGAGATCCCGACCAGCAGCAAGGTCCATGGCAGACGTTCGAAGATGACTTGGGAAACAGGCTGATTGAACGATCTGGAGATCCCGAGATCGCCGGTGAACACACCCTGGAGCCAATTCCAGTACGTGCTGTACCAGGGGTTGTCGAAACCCATCTGATCGGCGATCAACGCTTTGTCTGCGTCGCTTGTCGTCATGTATCGCGTGCCGAGGTAGCCGACCAGTGGATCGAACGGTGAGATCGCGGCGGCGGCAAAGAGTCCCGCGGACACCACGGCGATGACCGGCACGATGAACAACACCCGCCGACCGACCATCGTGAGGATGGCCTTTCGGCGGGAGTTGTCACGGTGACCCCGTGTCGGCCCCGCGTCTGGCCGAACGTCGACCGCTGTCATTGCCCTCGGGCCCACGTCTGCAGTGACCACCATGGACCCCAGGTCACACCGTGTGAGTGTGGTTCGAGTACCGGTCCGGACATCTGCCAGTCGGAATCCTTCGACACGTACGTATGGTCGAGGAACACGAGGATGACAAACCCGGGATCTTCGACGTACGCCTGCTGTACGTCGCGATACGCGGCATCACGCGTTGCCTGATCCAGGCTGCGGCGTCCTACTTCCAAGCCTGCGTCGACTGCTGGATTGGAGTAGTCACTGGCGTTGTCGTAGATGCTGCCGACCCCGGGCGCGATGTACTTCGAGTTCAGCGCGTCGTACGCCTGTGTGTCGGGGTCGAAAGGTTCGTCGCCGCCACCGAGAAGCGTCGAATCCTGGTTGATTCGAGGGTCTATGCGGTCCCAGGAGAGTGCTTCGAGGTCCACCTCGATGCCGACAGCGAGAGCGTCGGAGGCAAATGCCTGAGCGAGATCGCGTCGAACGGTGTCGACGGAGTTGTACATGATCGTGAACTGCGCCCGCTGACCGTCTTTCGAACGGATTCCGTCGGCACCTTCGATCCAGCCCGCTTCGGTGAGTATTCGCTCGGCCTGGGTCGGGTCGTAGGCGAAGGTTGCGTTCGGGTTGTACGAATCGCCGTAGACCTCGGGGATCGGAGTGGCGGCGACGCGGCCGTGTCCGCCCAGGACGTTGTCGATCATCGACTGGCGATCGGCGGCGAGGTTGAGCGCCATCCGCACGGCTTTGTCGCCTGCCACGGGATTGTTCGTCGGGAGTGAGAGCCCGCGCCAGTCTGCTGACTGATGAGCCGTCACGGACATGTTGTCCTTGCCTGAGAACGTATTGGCAAGCAGTGGAGGGAGATTGGTTCCGTCGATCTCGCCGGACACCATACGTTGGGCGCGGGTGTTGTCGTCAGGAACGTAGAGGAGAGTCAGCTTCTTGATCTCCGGCGCACCGTCCCAGTAGTTCTCGTTCGCCTCGAAGACCGCTCGATCCGGTGAGAGGTCGACGAGTGTGTACGGACCCGTACCAACCGGTGCGGTGTTCAACGGCGATTCGGCGGCAAGCCCGGGTGTCACGAGGGATTCCGATGGAACCATGCCGATCAGCATCTTCGTCAGCAGCGGGGCATACGAGTAGGCGAGGCGGAACTCGACTGTGCTGTCGTCGACGGCCACGACGTCGCTGATCATGTCGTACGACGACCGCGCTTCGGAGGCGGAAGCGGGATCGAGGATCGCCTTGTACGTGGCAACCACGTCGGCGGCGTCGAAGGTCGACCCGTCGGAGAAGGTGACCCCGTCGCGGAGTTTGACCGTCCAGACTGTCGCGTCGGCGTTGGCCGTGGGCATCTCCGCGGCCAGAGACGGCTCGAATCCCGGCATACCGGTGCCTCCGGTGAGCCGGACGAGACCGTCGTACATCTTGGCCTCACCGGCAGCGCCGAACCCTGCGACCGGGTTGTAGCCGCCCAGTTCGTAGCCGTCGGCCAAGACCAGGCCGTCGTTGTTGCCCGAGGAGTCGGTGCCAGTCGGGCTACTGCACGACGTGATCAGAAGTGCGCCGATTGCGGCGGTTGCGGTGAGCGTCAGAACGCCTGGTTTATGGAGTTTCACGGGTGTCCTTTCCTTGGTGGACAGGTGTCCGAAAACATCTGTTCACCTATTCAGGTATTCATATGATCTCATCTCGAAACGGATATTTCGCACAAAGGTCGAACGCTGGGACCTTGGCCCCGTCAGTGGCACTCCGAGAGCGCTGTTATCGCAGGCCGTAGTCTGTTCCCCGTGCGCGTACTAGTAATCGGCTCCGGAGCCCGTGAACATGCCCTCCTTCTCTCTCTTGCTCGCGATCCAGGTGTCACGGCCCTGATCTGCGCGCCTGGCAATGCCGGGATCGCAAAAATCGCCGAGCAGCACCCCGTCGACGTCGCCTCTGGTGACGCGGTTACCGCGCTGGCCCAGAAGGTCGAAGCCGACCTCGTCGTCATCGGACCCGAGGTTCCGCTGGTCCTCGGCGTCGCAGACGCGGTGCGCGCAGCAGGTATCGCCTGCTTCGGGCCTTCGGCCGACGCCGCCCGCATCGAGGGATCGAAGGCTTTCGCCAAGGACGTGATGGCTGTCGCCGGCGTCAAGACCGCTCACAGCGAGATCGTCGACAATCCGGCCAAGCTCGACGAAGCACTCGACCGCTTCGGTCCCAACTGGGTGGTCAAGGATGACGGGCTGGCCGCGGGCAAGGGCGTAGTCGTCACGACGGATCGTCTCGCCGCGCGCGATCATGCCGCTGAACTGCTCGAGACCGGGCACCCGGTTCTTCTCGAATCCTTCCTCGACGGTCCCGAAGTTTCGCTCTTCTGCCTCGTCGACGGTGAAACTGTGATCCCACTGCTCCCGGCTCAGGACCACAAGCGCGTCGGCGACGGAGACTCCGGACCCAACACCGGCGGCATGGGCGCGTACACACCCTTGCCGTGGCTGCCCGACGAGATGGTCACGCAGATCGTCGACGACGTCGTCAAGCCCGTCGCTGCCGAGTTGGTCGCACGCGGTAGCAGTTTCTCCGGCCTTCTCTACGCCGGTCTCGCGATCGGTGTCGACGGCCCGGCCGTCGTCGAATTCAACTGCCGATTCGGTGACCCCGAAACTCAGGCCGTGCTTGCTCTCCTCGAAACGCCGCTGGGCGGTCTACTCAATGCGGCATCGAACGGAACACTCGATTCGGTCGGTCCGTTGCAGTGGCGCGACGGTTCCGCTGTCACGGTCGTGATTGCTGCCGAGAACTACCCGGCGACCCCCCGCACCGGCGACGTGATCACCGGAGCCGACGCCGACGGAGTCCTGCATGCCGGTACCAAAAAGCGTGAAGACGGAGCCGTCGTCTCGGCCGGCGGGCGTGTGCTGAGTGTTGTCGGAGTGGGCAAGGATCTGACCGAAGCGCGTGACGACGCCTACGCAAAGATCGCCGACGTCAAGCTTCCCGGCGGTCATTTCCGCACGGACATCGGACTCGGCGCCGTCGAAGGGCGCATCTCTCTTCCCTGACTCGTTCTTTCGGAGGGCCGGTGAACTTTCTGTTCATCGGCCCTTTTCATGGAAAATCAACGGTTCCTCGAAGTTACCCACGAGTATGGACTTCTCGTTCGGTTTCTCCCGGTATATCTCAGCGCGGGGGTCACGGAAAGAGAAGGGCACACTTGAGCATTCGCGCTGGATCCAACGAACGGCACGCACGTACCAATTCCACGCTCTCGCGTAGAAACTTCTTGGCAGCAACAGGATTAGCTGTGGGCGCCGCTGCGCTCTCGTCCTCGTGGACTACGGCCGCCGCTGCGCCCAGGCGAGCATTGAGCGACGGAGACCGTGTCCCTGCGCTCGTGATCGGCAGCGGATACGGCGGAGCCGTTGCGGCTCTTCGGCTGACGCAGGCCGGCATCGACACACACATGGTCGAGATGGGGAAGTCGTGGACCACACCGGGGTCCGACGGCAAGGTCTTCTGCCCGATGCTCTCACCGGACGGACGTTCCTTCTGGCTCAGAGACCGTACAGTTCAACCGGTTTCACACTTCTCCGGCGGCTCGGTGGACAAGAACATCAGCCGCTACGTCGGCGTTCTCGACGCCGAGGACTTCGGCGGGATCAAGGTCTACCAAGGCCGAGGGGTCGGCGGCGGGTCGCTGGTCAACGGCGGCATGGCCGTCACACCCAAGCGCAACTACTTCGAAGAGATCCTGCCCGGGGTCGATTCCAACGAGATGTACTCGACGTACTTCCCGCGGGCCAACGCTGCGCTCGGAGTCAACAACATCGACCCGGCCTGGTTCGAGTCGACCGAGTACTACAAGTTTGCACGAACCGGGCGAAAGACCGCTGAGAGATCCGGTTACACAACAACATTCGTGCCGAATGTTTACGACTTCAACTACATGAAGCAGGAAGCTGCTGGTCAGGTCACCAAATCTGCCCTGGTGAGTGAGGTCATCTACGGCAACAACGCGGGAAAGAAGTCTCTGGACAAGACGTACCTCGCTGCGGCATCCGCCACCGGCAAGCTCACGATCTCGGCGCTGCACGTCGTGACCTCGGTTGCGCCGGCCGCGACCGGTGGTGGATATCAAGTGGTGATGAACCAGATCAACGAGCAGGGCAACACCGTCGGCACCAAGACGGTGACCGCGGACAAGGTCTTCTTCGCGGCCGGCAGTATCGGTACCAGTAAGCTCCTGGTCGCGATGAAAGCACAAGGGCAGCTGGCGAATTTGCCGGGTGCGGTTGGGCAGGAATGGGGGCACAACGGCAACGTGATGGTGGGTCGCGCCAATCACATGTGGGACGCCACCGGCGCGAAGCAGTCGGCGATCCCCGTGATGGGTATCGACAACTGGGCTGACACATCCGCTCCTGTGTTCGCGGAAATCGCGCCCTTCCCAGCCGGTACCGAACTGTGGGTCAGCCTGTACTTGGCGATTGCCAAGAATCCGCAACGTGCTCAGTTCCAATTCAATTCGGCAACAGGCAAAGTCGGTTTGAATTGGCAGCGCTCGCAGAACCAGCCGTCGATCGACATGGCGAAGAAACTCTTCGACAAGATCAACAAGAAGGAAGGCACGATCTACCGGACCGACCTCTTCGGTCCGGTGCAGACGTGGGGCGACCAGTTGACGTACCACCCCCTCGGCGGTTGTGTGCTTGGCAAGGCGACCGACGGTTACGGTCGTCTGCCGGAGTACCCGGGACTGTATGTCATGGACGGATCCCTCGTTCCGGGCAATGTCGGAGTCAATCCGTTTGTCACCATCACCGCTCTGGCCGAACGGAACATCGAGAACATCATTGCGAACGACATGAACTAGAGGGGCGACTCGGGGTCAGGTGCGGTGGGATCAACTTCCTGCCGCACCTGCTCGGCGTGGGTAGCGGTTACAGTCACCTGGACAGACGACGGTCGATCCAGGGATGTAGACGTGAGGCGGACAAAATCCGAGGTCGACGGTGATTGGCTCCGGTGGGGCGTGCCGTCGAGCGACGAGCTG
Source organism: Rhodococcus sp. DN22 (assembly GCF_036669995.1). Taxonomy (NCBI): domain Bacteria; kingdom Bacillati; phylum Actinomycetota; class Actinomycetes; order Mycobacteriales; family Nocardiaceae; genus Rhodococcus; species Rhodococcus sp. DN22. The sequence goes on from NZ_CP133326.1 coordinate 1,081,717, forward strand.
GTGGTATCCGAACACGAATTAGACGACGAGCCCGAAGATTTGGTTCTGTGGGGTGGTGCGTCGAGTGCTGATCAACCGGTGACATGGGAAACCCACGCGCACCGATCGAACGAGATTCTGTTCCCGCGTTCCGGCATTGTGGTTGTTCGCTCGGGCGCCCAGATGTGGACGTTGTTGCCGGGACGAGGGCTGTGGATACCGGCACTGCATCGACACTCGGTGCGCGTTGCCGCGGGTGCGCAGTTCCTGACGGTGTATTGCGCTGTAGGGCAGGGGCCTTCGCTCGGTGATCGCCCGGTTGCGGTACACGGCACGCCGCTACTCTACGAGTTGTTTCTGCATCTGAGTGCTCGAGAGATGTCGGACGACGCGAGGCGCCGCGCCGAGCGAGTGTTCTTCGACCTCGTTGTTCCCGGCGACGAGCGCGGAGCGATGAAGATCCCCGATTCGGGCCCGGTCGGGCGGATTGCACGCGACCTGTTGTCCCATCCGGAGGACCCACGCAGTTTCGGAGACTGGGCGAACGAGATCGGCGTCAGCACCAGCACTTTGGCTCGTCGGTTCAAGGTGGACACCGGCGTGAGCTTCGGCCAGTGGCGAGTACTGCTTCGGATGAACGTGGCGATGTCCCTACTCGGCCAAGGTGTTGCGGTCGCCGACGTGGCAGAGCAGATCGGATACTCGACGCCCAGTAGTTTCGTCGCCGCTTTCAAACAGTCCACCGGTGTCACGCCGATGGCATTTCGAAAGAACGCGGATCGTTGATCCGATTTCGACATTCTTTGACAAAACTCCGCGATTGCGTCATCCCCTGATCCGCTCTACCGTTAGCCATGTAGGCGAGGCTTACTTTACTTTCCGGGTTCGGGAGTTTCCCGAAACTCGCTCGACAGCATGGGGCAGAAGTGATCGATTTTGTTGCGCCGCGTTCGAAACGCGGTAGCAGGGCCATCTTCATGGCTGTGGCAGTGGCACTTTCGACGGCGCTGGCAGCATGTGGCACCTCGACGACCGACGCGAAGTCCGACGGTGATGCGTGGACGTATGTCGATGCGCGTGGTCAGCAGATTTCGCTCGACAAGATCCCCGAGCGCATTGTGGCGACGGCGGACACCGCGCCGGTGCTACTCGAATACGGGGTCGTTCCAGTCGGTATCATCGGCTTTTCCAGGCTCGACGAATTCACGTTGAATGCATTCGACTTCAGTGGAATTGCCCATGTCAGCGAGACCGACACAGATATCAGTGCCGAGAAACTCCTGGCAGTGGACCCGGATCTGGTCATCGACATCTGGAGTTCGTACAACGGCGGAAACTTCGGCAGCATCTGGGGCGACGATATCGCTCGCGTCGAAGAGGTTGCTCCCATTGCAGGTGTCGAGATCACCGACGGGGCGCAAGCGGCGTTGGACAGCTTCAGTTCGTTGGTTCAGGGTATCGGCGGCACCGACACCTCGCCGGTCTACGCGGCAAAACGGGAAGAGTTGAGTGCGCTCGGTGACCGGGTGCGTGAATTGGCCACATCGCGAACGAATATCTCTGTTGCATACGCGATTCCGTTGGAGTCGAGCCTTGACTACGCGGTGCCGGGATGGACTCCGCTCGGAAGTATTCTCGAAACGATGGGCGTCGAATTCGCGAAGCTGGACAGCGAGGACGGTTTCTGGGCATCAGCGAGTTGGGAAGAGCCGGGCGTCTTTCCGGCCGATCTCCTCCTGATTCCGCCGACGTGGTCTGACGCGCCGGAGCTCAATTCGCGGACGTTCACCAGGCTTCCGGCTGTGGTTTCGGGCCAGGTTGCCTCGGTAGAACTGCGTACGGGGTACAGCCTGACGGGCATCACGGAGCAGATGAGGCGTTTTGCCGACGTCTACGAGAAGAGTGGGAAAGTCACCTGAGTGGCATCATCGCGGTGCGTGAACTCGCAGTGATCGATTGACTCGGTCGAGGATGCCGATGGCAGCGGTCAATGTGTCGAGGTCACCTTCGTCGAGGGCTGTCAGTTCTTGGGCCAGGACACCGATGCGTAGTTCGGACCGACGGTCCCGGCGCGCGCTTCGCTCGTCCTTCACGAAAAGCGTGCTCACCCGGCCGTCTGTGGGATCGGGTCGCCGCTCGATCAGGTCCTTGTCGGAGAGGATGCGCACCAGCGTGCTGACGGTGTTCGGGCGTCTGGAGAGGCGATCGGCCACGGCCCCGATGCGAGTGCCGGGATGGTGCGCGACATCGTGAAGTACCTCGGATTGTGCCTCTGGCAAAGTCGCGTCGGTACCCGACGTATCCATGTATTCACGCAGCGCTCGACGCAATTCGAACGCCGCAGCGATGAGCGATCTCGATGCTTCTTCCGCAGTGGGCACGCGATCAGAGTAGCGATCGACCTCGTGTGATCCACGCCCCAAAACTGTATCTGACACAGATATAGTTTACAGTTCCTCAAAGGGTAGGGTCACCTAACCATGACGGTAGATGAAGCTGTCATGCTTCACGACGTACGGGACACGATCATGAATTTTGGACAGAAGTCACGCAGTGTAATGCTGATCGGCGCACTGACATTGGTGGCAGCTCTCAGTGGCTGCTCGAGCGACGCCTCGCCCACAGACACTGACATCAGTGCGTCGACTCCGGCGGACTCTGCGTTTGTCGCTCCGCGAGAAGTCCCGGCTGGAATGGGGAGCGGAAAGTCGGACGGCGAATTCCCTCGTACCGTTTCACACTTCAAAGGGGACACCACGATCGAATCGCAGCCCGAAAAGGTTGTCGTCATTTCGACCGGGCAAGCAGATGCGCTTTTATCTCTCGGTGTCGTTCCTGCGGCTTCGACTCGTGGTGACGGTGCGGACCTGGTGCCGCCGTACCTGTTGGCCGCATACCCCGAATTCCGCGCCCAGCTAGGTGATGTCGTCGACGCAGGTGGGCGCTTCACACCGAACTTCGAAGCGATCGTCAAGCTCGATCCTGACCTGATCTTGATGAATGTTGCAGGGAAGGATGCTGATTCGCTGTACGACCAGCTTTCGGCAATTGCGCCCACCGTGGCAACGCAGGGGACCGGCGTCAACTGGAAGCAGGACTTCCTGCTGGTTGCCGACGGGGTAGGTAAGACGCAGCAGGCGACGGCACTGCTGGATACGTTCAACGCCGACGCCGCGGCCTTGGGTTCGTCCCTTTCGTCGCCGACGACAGTGTCGTTCACCCGCCAGAACGGAAATCGCTTGCGCATCTTCGGTATTCCTTCGTTCACCGGAAGTATCGCCCAGGATGCCGGCCTGACGCGTCCGGAGTCGCAGCAATTCGACGACACCTCCCGAGACATCAGTGAGGAAGAGCTGAACGTGGCGGACGCTGATTGGATCTTCTACGGAGTGCAAGGCGGGGACCCGGCGACGTTGACCAACGCGCCGTTGTGGGCGCAGTTACGTGGAGTGATTGCCAACCATGCCGTTGCTGTCGACGACGACGTCTTCTACCTCAATACCGGGCCGACTGCGGCTCGTGAAGTGCTGAAGGTTCTGCAGAGCACACTGCAGCAGTAGTTGATTCGGACTGGTTGTGCGTGCCGACGAACCGGAAGACTGCTCCACCCGCAGTGACGGCAAGCGTCGCGAGGACAGCTCCGGCAACGACGTCGGTGAGCCAGTGAGCTCCCAAATAGAGGCGAGTGAGCGCGACGACAACGGTGACCGTCACGGCGAGCAGCATCAGAAGACGTTTGACGGACGGTGTTCGGTCGACGCTCACAACGAGAACCGCAATGCCGAACAGCGCTGCTGTGCCCGTGACGTGACCGGACGGGAACGCGTGGCCGGTCTCGAGAAGAACTTGGATGTTGGTCGGCGGACGTTCGCGACCGACGAGCGCTTTGATTACCGTGCTGGCGACTGCCGCACCGCCAACGGTTCCGATCACGATCAAACCCGGAACAACCGAACGCGCTCGCCACGAGATGAGCACTCCGCAGGTGATCCCGAGCAGCGTGGTGGCGACAGGACTACCGAGATCTGTGACGGCGACCGCGATCTGGTTGAGGGCGCCGCTCCGATGATCGACCATCCAGTCGGTCACCGGCCCGTCGAAGCTCGTCAACCACCCGTTTCGATATACCTGGATCGAGAGCGTCACCAGGGCGAGGGCGAGCCCGGACGCGCGGAGCGCTGTTGACCGAACGCTGGAGGCCCGGTAGGCCGAACCGAATGCGAACAGCGCGGCGGCCACCACGATTGCGGCAACCGCAATTTCTGCGGTGGTGCTCTCGGTCAAGACTTCGGTGACCACGTTTCGCACGGTCGACACAGTTGCTGGCATGAATGCAGTGTGACGATCCGAAGCTGAAGAAACGCTGAACGTAACTCGGTCATGGGCCTACCGTCTGCTCTACTGGGTGCATCCGAACAACTGCGTGTCGACGAAACGGGGCCGGTGGTGCGAGTACTGGTTGTCGAAGACGAAGTACGCCTGGCCGAGACGATCCGGCGGGGATTGGTAGCCGAGGGATTCGTGACCGCCGTGGAACTCAATGGGGACGACGGATTCGCGATTGCCTGCAGCGACGAATTCGACGTGATCGTTCTCGACATCATGTTGCCGGGCAAACACGGTTACGACATCGTGCGGGACCTACGCGCCCGGGAGGTGTGGACGCCGATCCTCATGCTCTCGGCGAAGGACGGCGAATACGACCTCGCTGATGCTTTCGATCTCGGTGCCGACGACTACCTGGTCAAGCCCTTCTCGTTTGTAGTATTCCTCGCGCGGCTTCGCGCACTGGTGCGGCGCGGCGCTCCCCAGCGTCCATCGATACTCACCGTGGGAGACCTGTCCCTCGACCCCGCCAAACATCAGGTGATCAGAGCGGGAATCGAATTGACGCTGACGCCACGTGAGTACAGCGTTCTCGAGTTCCTGATGCGCAACAACGGAGTTGTGGTCACGAAGACCGAGATCGTTCGCTCCGTCTGGGACATCAACTACGAAGGTGACGAGAACATCGTCGAGGTCTACATCGGTTACCTACGTAAGAAGGTCGACCTCCCGTTCGGAACCCACAGCATCGAAACCATTCGAGGCATCGGGTACCGCTTTGTCGGCACTGCCTGATCTTCAATCGGTCGGTAGCGGAATTGTCACCTCGAATCGACTTCCGCCGCCTACCCTCTCGCTGACGGAAATGGTTCCGTGATGCGCCGCAACGATTTCCGACGCGATGGCGAGTCCGAGTCCGGAGCCACCTCCCTGCCTCGACCGCGGCTGGTCTAGGCGGACGAAGCGTCCGAAGATTCGTTCGCGTTCTGCTGCAGGGATTCCGGGCCCGTCGTCCTCGATCACGATATGGGCTTCGTGGCCGGCTTCGGAACACTCGAGATGCACGAGGGTCTCGGAGTGCCGCACTGCGTTGTCGACCAGGTTTCGCACCATGCGCGCCAACGCCCTCGGGTCTCCGGACACGCGAACCGGAGCAACGGTGGCGGTGACCGCGATCTCGGAGATACCGTCGATCCGCTTCTGCTCGGCGAACAGAATGTCGTCGAGGTCGACGTCGACGACGGTACCGATGGATTCGAGTTCGCTTTCGTCCGAGCGCGCGAGAATCAACAGATCCTCGATCAACTGCCGCATCCGTCGCGCCTCGGGAAGTAGCGCGTCTTCGATCAGTGCGTCGTCGAGGAGATCCGGGCGTCGGTGTGCCAGTTCGAGAGCCGTCGTGATCGTGGACAGTGGACTACGTAACTCGTGGGAGGCATCGCTGACGAATCGTTGTTGAGCAAGTGCGCCTTCGTCGAGGCGCGCCAGCATGTCGTTCATTGTTGTTGCCAGTCGGGCTATCTCGTCGTTCCCGGACGGGACGGGGACTCGTTCACCTTGACGCCCACTCGATATCGAGGCAACTCGAGCGCGGATGCGTTCCACGGGAGCGAGAGCCGAACCCACCAGGCGGTAAGTGGCAAACGCGGCCAGTCCAAGAACCAGGGGCCCGGCGATGGCGAGCAGAACGGCAACGGTGGTCACCACGGTTTCAACCGGTTCACGGTCGGCGCCGACGAAAACGGTGACCGGTCCGGCCGGCGTCTGAGCGCCGTGTCCGATCAGCCAGTAGTCCTCGTCGTCGGACTTCTTGACCCTTCCATAGGTGTCCGACTCGTCAGGGCCGAGAATGCGTTCGGACAGTAGGTCGCTGTCAGTTCCAGGCGATTGGGCGACGATTCGGTGATCGGCGTCGACGATCTGCACGATTCCGATCTGGCTGTCGGTGGACAGAAGCGAAGGGTCGAGATCGGCTGGGCCCTTCCCGGTGAGTTGCTGGACCAACTGTGCGGCACGGGCCTCGGAGCTGTTCAGTGCGGACAGGTGCAGGGAGTTCGCCAGTACGAAAACCAGTGCAAGCCCGGCGATCACCAAGCAGAAGGCGATCACGAGGGTCGATGCCACGGTCGTCCGGGCGCGCACGCTCCACCGGGACGGGTGCAGAATCGACTCGCCGATGACGTTCATGGCGTCCAGTCTGTACCTTCGCGGCTGTGCATATATACAAAGGCTGTGCATATACAAAGACGGGTGACGCGGCCTCGTAATCGGACCGCGTCACCCGTCTAGAGGATCAAGCCACTCGCTTGGCGGTTCGGCCGCCGAATTCGAGCATCACGGCGCGTCCGGTGTCATCGGTGACGAAGCGCCCCAGCGTCCGCGTGGTGTCGGCGCGAGCAGCGAAGTCGAGATCGTTGACGAAGGCGATCGGGATCGCCGGTGGCCAGACGATGTCCTCGTATTCGCCGAGGTCCTGCGCGCTGCCCATGCGGACGCCGATTCCCTCGTCACCGGGGGCGACGGTCATGGTCAGGTTGCCGGCCTGGTACTTGCCCAGGACCGCGTCGACGGCAGAGGGTTCGGGCTCGACCACGTCGAGAGATGCCGGCGCGGGCAACTCTGCGAGGTTGGCCATGCACCAGTCGACGATCTTCTTGCCGATTCCGCCGCCGAGTGCGTTGGTCAGCACGGTGACGGCGAAGTTCTTCTCAGGCACGGTCAAGAACTCGGAGACCTGGAGGTTGCTGACGTTTCCGCCGTGCCGGACAACCTGTGTGGTGCCGTATCGAGTCAGTAGCCAGCCGATGCCGACTTCCTCGAACATCATCGCGGCGGGACGCTGCGGCTTCTGCATCAGCAACCGGGTGGACTCGTCGAGCGGCTGTCCCTCACCCGGGTGTTCGCCCGACAGTGCGTAGCGTGCCCAGACGAGCTGATCGCGCACCGAGGACCACATTCCACCGCAGGGCGTCATACCGCGGTCCAGTCCGGTCTCGTTGGACACGAACGGCTCACCCTCGCGGATGTAGTGGCCGAGTGCAAACCGGTGGGTCATCACGTCCCAGGGCAGGAACGCCGAGTTCTTCATCTCGAGTGGGTCCAGAACGCGCTGCTTGACCAGCTCTTCGAAGGTCAGTCCACTGATCTTGGCTACGACGTATCCGGCGAGGACGAATCCGGAGTTGCTGTAGGAGAAGACCTCTCCGACGGGAAATTCCTGTCGTAGTTCCTTCAGCCGTGAAATCGATCGACCCAGCGCGTCTTCACCCCAGCCGGCCGAGAGGCTGGCGTCGCCGGTGAATCCGCCGGTGTGCGTCAGAAGATGACGCATCGTGACTGTGCGCGTGGCTTCGTCGTCGGCGAGGATCAGTTCGGGGACGTACTCGACCAGTGGGGTGTCGAGATCGAGTAGGCCGTCCTCGACGAGTGCCATCGCGGCTGTTGCAGCAAAAACCTTTGTGGTGGAACCGATCATGAACATCGTCTTGTCGGTGACCGGGAGCTGGGTTTCGACGCTCTCGATGCCACTGGTGACGACGATGTCCTTGTCGCCGTGCACGATACCGACCGAGACGCCGGGGATGTTTGCCTCGACCCTCCACTGGTCGACGAGTTCCTGAAGCTGTTCTTGCATCTTTGATTCCTCGAGTTCGCTGGCGTTCTGTGTTTCGGCGTTCGGTGTTTCCGTCATCGTATGTGTATCGGTCGTCGTCACGCGTTAACCCGTGGTAGGAAGCGGAATCCGACGTACACGCCGTCGCGGTGCGGTCGTACCGTCGTCCACCCGGCAGCCCCGGGTTGACGGGTGGTCCAGGTCCCCGGGATCTGCGACGGTACGAGAGTGGCTACCGCTGCAGGCTTCTTCGGAGCTGTTTCGTCTTCCTCGGGATTCGGGATGACGTCGCCGATGACGGTGATCACAGCCTCGTCAGCGGACTCTCCACGACGGAACTCGATTGCTATTCCGCCCGAGCTGTACTTACCCAGAACCGAATCCGGAATCGACTCCACACTCGCGGGGTTCGGGGCGAGGGCTTGCGGAGGTTCGAGTCCGACCAATGCGGCCGCGGCTTCGGTGAAGAGATCACGATAGAGGCCGTCTGCTTTGCCGCCGCTGGTCAGCAGCGCGATCGCGACATTGTGGCGGGGGAAGATGCGCAGATATGCGTGCTGCCCGATGGTGCTGCCGTCGTGGCCGAAAATTTCTTCGCCCGACCAGGTTTCGTGGAACCAACCCAGACCCCAGCCCGACTTGTCCGGGAACAGTTCGCTGATATCGATTTCGGGTGTACGCATCGCGGCGGCTGATTTTTCCGACACGATCCGCACACCGTCGACGCTCTGACCTTCGAGAAGGCCGAGTTCCGCGAACGTGAGCAGATCTCCGATGCTGGCAGTGATGCAGCCGGCCGGCCCCATCGAGCGCGTGATCGGCCAGACGGGCATCACGACGGAGTTCCCTGTATGGCCCGCTGCCACAGAGTATCTCGGAGTATCTCCGGTCAACGTGAGTGTGTGCGCGAGGCCGAGCGGATCGATGATCCGCTCCTTGAGGATGTCGTCCCAGATACCGCCGCGAAGAACCTCGACGATACGAGCTGCAAGGACGTACGCGGAATTCGAGTACGCGAAGCCGTCCTCGAGTGGATGAACCTGACGGAAGTCACGCAGGCCCTCGACGTAGCGTTCGACGACGTCGTCTCCGCGACCCTTGTCGATGAAGAGGTCACCGTCGATTCCGTTGCGATGGTTCAGAAGTGCGCGAACCGTGATGCGGGCGGCTGTTTCCTCGTCCTGCAGTGCGAAGTCGGGCAGGATCGACCGGACGGTCGCGTCCAGGTCGAGCAAGCCTTCGTCGACCAGCTGCATGACCAGCATCGCGGTCCATACCTTGGTGATGGATCCGATCTGGAACAGGGAGTCGGTGGATACCTCGACCCCGGTGTCTGCATTGATCACGCCGGAAGCCACCGTCGTACGGGTGATTTCCTTGCCGCTGGAATCGAGTGTGAGAATACCGAATTGAGCACCGGTGACGCCGTAACGCTCACACAGTACGTCCAGTGAGCGCTTCCACGCGTCGGCGCCGGCAGATGCATTGGCCAGGCCGGTCTTGGGCAGCTTCGCGGAGGTGTATCGCTTCACCCACTCGATGAGCCGTGTGCTGTAGTCGATTCGGTGCGAGATCGAGCCGTTGACGAGGAACCCGTGGCTTGCACCGGGATACGCCACCAGTCGGGTGGGTACATGCTGCTGGCGAAGTGCGGCGAACCAGGCCTCGGCCTGACCCAGCGGGCACCGCTCGTCCGACTTTCCGTGCAGGATCAGCGTCGGAGTCACCACGTTCTTCACGGCGGCGAGCGGTGAGGCTGCCAGCAGCCCCGCGGAGTTCTCGGGAACAGTGGTGCCGGTGGCGAGCGACGCGAGGTGCGGACCGAAATCGCAGACTCCGGCCATGGCGTTGAAATCGCAGATCAGCCCACCGGCCACCGCCGCGGCAAAGCGATCGGTCTGCGAGGTGAGGTGGCAGGTGCTGTATCCGCCGTAGCTGTACCCGGTGATCGCCAGTCGGTCCCCGTCGACAAGTCCCTCGGCGACAAGCGCGTCGATCGGCTCGAGGAAGTCGGCTTGGTCCGAGGTACCCCAGGCGCCGTTGACGGCGTACATGAAGTCTGCGCCGTACCCGTCCGATCCACGTGGATTGAGGGTCAGGATGCGCCAGCCCTGCGCTGCGAGAACCTGGTGGGCGGGGTGATAGGTATCGGCAACGCCGGTCCACGCGTTGTGCGGTCCACCGTGAATGTCGAGCAGAAGGGGTGCAGCGCCATCAGTTTCGGGAGCGGACAGCAACCAGCCATGCACGGTACGGCCGTCGGAGATGGTGAATTCGCGCTCCTCGGCGGCAAACAGGGTCACCTCGGGGAGTGCTTCTGCGGTGAATTTTGTCAGCGTGGTGACAGCGCCGCTGTCGAGATCGACGAGTGCGACCTCGCCGAAGGACTGCTGTGTGGTGACGATGACGGAGGCGACGCGGGCGTCACGGGCAACGGAGAGCGCCGAGACGACCTCGTTGGGATTGGCGACGAGGGAGCGAGAGGTTCCGGTTTCGATGTCGGCTGCATACAGATGCGTCCATCCGCGATCGCGGAGGCAGAACACGATTTCGTCGCGAGTATTCGACAGTGCCGGTGTGCCACCGGGATAACCGGGCGCGCCGGGCATCACGTTGCGATCGAGATGAGCTGTGAGGGTGACGTCGACCGGTGTCTCAGTTGGGCCGGGGACGGACAGACGGATCAGGTCGGCAGTTCCGACACGGACCTCGGGGGTGCCGATGGCGACGACCGAATCTCCTTGCGGGTGCCACAGTGTGGAGCCCTGCACCCCGGTGGCGTGACCGAGTCGCTGCGGCGGAACTGACAGATCGTCGACGAGGATTCGGTAAGCGCTGAACGTGAGGTTCAGATCGCTGTCCGGTTCGAGATTCGCGGTGAAGGCAAGAGCCGTGCCGTCGGGCGACCAGGACGGTACGTCCGCATTCCAATCACCGTCGGTGAGGCGTCGTACTGCCTTCGTCTCCAGATCGACGGTGTGCAGGTGGCGACGGAAGGTGCCGAGCCAACCGGCGCCGTCCACCTTGTATCCGAGTCGGTCGGTGACGATGGGCGCATTCGGATCGGTGGAGTCCGAACGTGAGATCACAGCGGCGAATGCAATGGCATTTCCGTCCGGGCTCCAGACCGGTGCGCCGGCACCGAGGGGGAGTGATGCTGTTGTGGTGAGGGTTTCGGCCTCGCCGCCGGCGAGCGGGATCAGGTGCAGCTGCGCGGAGTCGCCGACCTTGCGGAGGAAGGCAATCGAGGTTCCGTCCGGAGAGAACCGAGGTGCCGAATCGGCGGGCCCCGCAGTGAGGCGGCGAGCCTGCGAATCGCGGGGCACTGCCCAGAGCGATGTAGTTGCCTTTCCGGCAACAATTTCCGAGCGAACGAAGACGACCACGGTGCCGTCGGGCGAGATTGCGGTTTCAGTGGGTGTGACCACGCGGTGGAGGTCGTCGAGAACAAATGGACGGTCAGTCATGTAGATCCTTCGAATCGGAGAAATAGATGCAGACGTAAAGCTTTGTCTTCCGGCTTATTTCAGAACTCGGATGCCTGGGCCCGCCAGGGTTCCACCAATCGGCGCGTACAGGGACGTCGCACCGTTGAAGAACATGAAGTTCGGCGATGTGGATACCGGAACGACGTCAGAAGAGGTGAACAGCGCCTGTTCCGCTTCCTTCCACACCGAGCAGGATTCCTGCCCGGGCAGAACCGAGGCCTTCGCAGCCAGTTCGGTGTATTCGGGATTGTCGATCGATGCGAAGTTGACGCCCGCCGGAGGGGTCGGGCCGGAGAAGTACGGAACGAAGATGCTGGGAGTGTCACTCTGGACGGTCAGACCGATCGAGATCGACCAGGATGTCAGGTCCTTTGCCGCGAACGTATTGGAGATGATGAAATTGTTGTCACCACCGCGAAGCTCTACCTTCGCGCCGAGTTCCTGCCACTGCTTCATCGCGTATTCTGCTGCTGCAGAAGTGGTATCGCGGTAGTTGGCAAAGATGACCGTCAATTGCAGCGATTGACCGTCCTTGGTCAGAACGCCGTCGGATCCGGGCTTCCAGCCGGCGTCGGCGAGGGTCTTCTTCGCCGCAGCCATGTCGAACTTCGGAACTACACCGGTGACACTGTCGTAGTCACATGCCCGCGGATCGACAACGGCCAATGCCGTAGCGCGCGAACCCTTGCCACCGGTGTTGATGTCCGTGTAGTCGTCGAGATCGATTGCCTGCACGAGCGCGCTGCGCACCGCTTCGTCCTTGGTGGGAAGAGCAGAATTGTGGTTGAAGATGAACTGCCCGCTCAAGGTGTTCGACGTCATCGATTCCAGGCCGGACGCTTCCACACGTTCGATATCCGCACCGGCCACCGGTGCTGCGTTCACCGTTCCGGTGAGGACCAGGTTCGCCGTCGTCGCCGCGTCGGTCACGATCTTGATCGTGACGGCCTTGGGCACTCCGAGGGTGTCCGATGTGGTTTCGCCGTTCGGTCCCCAGTTGTATCCGTCGCGGCGTTCGAGCGTCACGTGATCGTTTGCCACTACTTCGGTGATCTTGAACAGGCCGGTTCCGTTGCTGCTGCTGCGAACACTGGCGGGGTCGTCGAGTGCTGCCTGGCATGCCAGTTTGAGAGCACCGATGCGCTCGAGCAGGAAGGGCGCAGGTTCCGCCGTCTTGATCGTGAGCTCGTCGCCATCGGCGGTTGCTACCGCGGTTTCGGGTACCGACGCTCCCAGCCACGGCGAGCCGTTCGTCTTGTCGACGACCCAGTTGATGTTGTTCGCGGCTGTCTGGGCAGTGAACGTCGTGCCGTCTTCACACGTGATCCCTTTTTTGAGGGTGAAGTTCAGCGAAGTTCCGTTCTCGCTCCATTTTTCGGCCAGATACGAGCCCGCTGCACGGGTTTTGGGGTCGATGGCCAACAACGAGTCGTTGGTATAGCTGTTGATTGCCTGCGTGGCAGTCAGGTTGGTGATCAGGGGATGAAGGTTGCCGGGGTCGGTGTTCACGATCGTCGTGAAACTCCCGTCCTTGGCGTAGTCCCCGGAGGTACCGCCGCCAGGATCAGAGGTGCTTCCGCACGAGGCAACCGTGAGAACGCCGATCGTGACCAGAGCCGCGGTGGGCACTGAGCGAGCTTTCATCTGATGCACCTTTTGATCGAAGGATGTCGTTGATCAATGCTGCGCGAGGGACGTGGCCCAGGTCTCGTTGAATCGACTCATGCTGAGCACCTGAATCTGTCGGATCGTCACAAAGGATGGTCGTCGTTTCTCACGGAAGTGTGGTTCGGCTACCGTCGGGGTGTGCGCTCAGAATCTCGTCGATCAGATATCCAGACCTTCCATGTCATGGATGTATGGAAGGCCGCGACCGAACGTCAGCGGACGCACGGTGACGTTCTGACGTTGGCTGCCGGTCAACCGTCGACCCCCGCGCCGGCACCGGTGCTACGTGCGACGCGCGAGATCCTCGGCACCGAACTACTCGGGTATACCGAGACTTTCGGGATCCTGCCGCTACGCGAAGCTATTGCGCGCTACCACAGCGAGCGATCGGGAATAGCCGTCGACGCCGAAGACGTGGTGGTGACGACAGGTTCGTCCGGGGCGTTCACCTTGCTTTTCCTGGCCGCGTTCGACGAGGGCGACACCGTGGTGGTCGCTCGCCCCGGATATCCCGCCTACCGCAACACCCTTGCCGCTCTCGGCTGCAACGTCGTCGAACTCGACTGCGGGCCGGCAACCCGATACCAGCCGACGGTGGACATGCTCGAGGCCTTGCCGTCGCCGCCTGCCGGTCTGATCGTCGCCAGCCCGGCAAATCCGACGGGCACGGTGATCTCGCCCGAGGAGCTCGCTGCGTTGGCGACGTGGTGCGAGCAGCACGGCACCCTTCTGATCTCGGACGAGATCTACCACGGCATCGGATACGGCGATCAGCACACGTCGAGCGCCTGGGAGACCTCACGCGAATCCGTAGTGATCGGCTCGGTGTCCAAGTACTTCTCGATGACGGGTTGGCGGCTCGGGTGGATGTTGGTGCCGACGTACTTGCGGCGCCCGCTGCAGCGACTCGCGTCGAACATGACGGTGTGTCCGCCCGCGATCTCTCAGTACGCCGCCATCGAGGCGTTCTCGGACGAGGCGAAGGTCGAGTTGGACGGGCACGTTCAGCGGTACGCCGTCAATCGTGAACTGCTGTTGACCGGGTTGCCGAAACTGGGCATCACCGAACTGGCTCCCGCCGACGGTGCGTTCTACGTCTACGCGGATATCGGCCATCTGTGTGGCGACGAGGGCGCTACCGCGTGGTGTGCCCGGTTGCTGACAGATACCGGGGTCGCGTTGGCACCCGGAATCGATTTCGATACCGTCCACGGAAACCGGATGGTCAGACTTTCGTTCGCGGGCGCGACAGCCGACATCCAGGAGGCGCTGACCCGCCTCGAGAAGTGGCTCGGGTAACAAACAGCAGGGTCTTCGAGCTGTTTCGCCATGCGGAGGTGCCCTCTGCTGGCACGATGTCGTGGTGTCTTCTGCAGCTACGCCCAAGGGTGAACGACGTCGCCAAGCTCTGGTGGCGTCCGCTGCTGAACTTTTGCTGGAGGGCGGGTTCGACGCCGTTCGTCACCGAGCGGTGGCAACCAGGGCCGACCTTCCTCTGGCTTCGACGACCTATTACTTCGACTCACTCGACGATCTGATCGCGTGTGCCGTCGAGCTCAACGGCAACGCCGACATGGAAGCGATGCGCGCCAGAGTGGCTGCGGTGACCCAACGTCGGCGGGGCGCGGAATCAACCGTCGAACTTTTGGTCGAGCTGCTGCTCGGAGACGAAGAGAAGCGGCCGGAGAGCCGCGAACGATTGATCTCGCGCTACGAACGATTTGTGGCGTGTGCCCGTCATCCCGCGCTTCGTGACGTGCAGTTGCGCCTACGCGCCCAGCTCGACGACCTGTTGACCGATGCGCTTCGACGCTCGGGCCGAACGGCTCCCGAGGGGCAATTGCGCCGTCTTGTCGCGATGGTCGACGGCGCGATGATCACGGCGCTCGGGGAGTACGACCCGGACCCACGCGGGTTGGCCAGAGGAATGCTCTTGGAATCGATCGACGTGATGGCGCCGCCGGTCTAGCTCGGGGGCGACAGCTGCTCTAGCTCGGGGGTAACAGCACTGCTCGGCCACCGTTAGACTGAGGCCTCGTGAGCCGCATCCCGAATGTCCTTGCCAACCGATACGCCAGCCCGGAGCTTGTTGCTCTGTGGTCTCCCGAGTACAAGATCGTGCTCGAGCGCCAATTGTGGGTGGCGGTGTTGCGTGCGCAGGCAGAGCTGGGCATCGACATTCCGGCCGACGCCATCGACGACTACGAGCGCGTCATCGACAACGTCGACCTGGCGTCCATCGCGGACCGCGAGCGGGTCACCCGCCACGACGTGAAGGCACGCATCGAGGAATTCAATGCACTCGCCGGACACGAGCAGGTCCACAAGGGCATGACCAGCCGTGACCTCACCGAGAACGTCGAGCAGCTGCAGATCGTGCGTTCTCTCGAACACGTCTACAACCACGGCATCGCCGTCGCCGCCCGTCTGGGTGAGCGCGCTGCCGAGTACTCGTCCATCGTGATGGCCGGCCGCTCGCACAACGTCGCAGCTCAGGCCACCACCTTGGGCAAGCGTTTCGCTTCCGCGGCCGACGAGCTTCTCGTTGCACTGACACGTCTGCGTCAGCTGATCGACCGCTACCCGCTGCGTGGGATCAAGGGCCCGATGGGTACCGCTCAGGACATGCTCGACCTCCTCGACGGCGATGCGGCCAAGCTCGAGCAGCTCGAAGCGAAGGTCGCGGAGCACCTCGGATTCGCCCACGTACTGACCAGCGTCGGCCAGGTGTACCCGCGTTCCCTCGACCACGACGTCATCTCCGCGCTCGTCCAGGTCGGCGCGGGCCCGTCGTCGTTTGCACACACGATCCGCCTGATGGCCGGCCATGAGCTGGTCACCGAAGGCTTCCAGCCCGGCCAGGTCGGCAGCTCGGCGATGCCGCACAAGATGAACACCCGCTCGTGCGAGCGAGTCAACGGACTTCAGGTGATCCTGCGCGGCTACGGCTCCATGGCAGCCGAGCTTGCGGGTGCACAGTGGAACGAAGGCGACGTCTTCTGCTCCGTCGTGCGTCGCGTCGCTCTCCCGGACGCGTTCTTCGCGATCGACGGCATGTTCGAGACCTTCCTGACCGTGCTGATCGAGATGGGCGCGTACCCGGCCGTCATCGAGAAGGAACTGACGCGCTACCTGCCGTTCCTCGCCACGACCCGCGTTCTCATGGCAGCGGTGCGCGCGGGCGTCGGACGCGAGACCGCCCACGAGGCGATCAAGGAGAACGCCGTCGCAGTTGCGCTGGCGATGCGTGAGGAAGGCAAGGAGCCCGACCTGCTCGATCGCCTTGCCGCCGACGACCGTTTGCCGCTCGACCGCGCCGCACTCGACGAGGCACTGGCCGACAAGGCGGCCTTTGTCGGCGCCGCGTCTGCTCAGGTCGACGCCGTTGTCGCCGAGGTGCAGAAGCTTGTCGACGCCAACCCCGAAGCTGCGGCGTATGCGCCGTCGCCGATTCTGTAAGGGCTACGCCCCCGTGCGCCTTTTCGGTAGTCACCACCACCGAAAAGGCGCACAGGGTCGAAGAGCATGAACTGCATCTTCTGTTCCATCATCGCCGGTGAGGCCGAGGCCAGCGTCGTCTACGACGACGCGAATGTCCTTGCCTTCATGGATATTCGGCCGTTCACATCCGGCCATCTCCTGGTCGTGCCGAAGCGCCACGCCAGTGGATTGTCCACGCTCGATTCCGACGACGGTGCCAGGATCTTTTTCGTCGCACAGAAGATCGCCGCAGCGATGCGTACCGGACCTCTCCCGGTCGACGGAGTGAATCTGCATCTCTCCGACGGAGCTGTTGCGGGGCAGGAAGTCTTCCATGTTCATCTGCACGTCATTCCGCGAAATCGCGGCGACGGCTTCGGCCTGCGTGCGCTACCTCGCACGCCCAATCGGGCAATTCTCGACAGCACGGCTGCCGTCATTCGCGGTGCACTGAACTAGCGGCACCGGCCACTTTCAGGGACTACCGATCAGTTCGACAACGGAGTCCAGAAGGACACTGCGCCAGCACAACCAGTCGTGGCCGCCGTCGAAGATCCGATACGACACTTGCGCTCCGGCAGCCTCCAACGCCTGTGCGACCGCTGCGCTGTGCCCGACCATGTCGGACTCGTGCCTACCTACTTCGAGGACAACGCGTAAACCGTCCGGTACGCCATCGCGCTCGATGCGTGCGGCGATGTCTCCACCCGGCGGACCGTCCTGGCCGCGCTTCAAGCCTGTCGGCCACCAGAATGAACCGGACCCGCTGGCGACCAGCGCGAAGTGTTCGGGGAATTCGAGTGCTGCGAACATCGAGGCCAGGCCGCCGAAACTCTGCCCTGACACCACCGTTCGCGTTCGATCAGACGAGAAGGGTGCGACGGCGCGCACCTGCGGAAGTAGTTCGTCGACGACTGCACTCCAGTAGTCGCGGTTGCACGGCAATTCCTTCGAACGACGTTGATTGTCAACGGAATCGATGGCCAGCAGAACGCAGGACTTCAGTTTGCCGGTCTGGACTGCACGATCGAAGGCGGCACCTGCTGGCATGACCTCGGCCCAGTGGCGCCCGTCGAGAAGTATCACGAGCGGCCGTTCTTCGAGCGGTGTCAATCCGTCGTCCACGGTCTCGTAGATCCACACCGGCCGCTCGACGTCCAACGTCGAACTGGCCCAGGTGAGCTGTATCGACTTCCTGAAAACTGGAGCATCCCAACCGAACTGGACCGGCGCCGAGGGCATCTCGGCGACGGAACGCCTTGTGTCCACGCCTGCGGAGAGCGGATTGAGTGGGTCGGCAATTCGGTGTTCGAGCAACCCCAACCAGCGGGTGCGGCGGGTCGTGTCTTCCTTGCCTGCTCCCGGATAGTCGAATTCGTCGACTACGGACTTCGGCGCCGGGATGATGCTGTAACTGCTGCGCCAGGTGTTCGAGACTTCGGCGGCGTAGAACCACACCGGACTCTCGCCGATCCGTTGCATCACGCTGAGTTGTTCCGCGTGATGGTCGGTCAACGAGTTTGCGTCGAGGTAGACGCGGTCGACTTCCGTCTCCTCGGGCTGTCGCCAGAGGAAAGTTACTCGAACTGTATGTGTGTCAACACTTTCGATGATCGGCGTGCCTTGTTGCACTATCCGGTTCCAGAAGGTGTCGATGTCGGGCGAGGCCGCGAGGGAAGCGGACAATTCTGTCACCGCCTGAGTTAGCATGAGCACAGCCTAACCTAATTTCATGGGCTTTTGAATTCGAGGAGTGGTCCGCCAGTGGGCGTCACAATGAAAAAATCGCGCGCCTTGAAGGTGCTCTCCGCAGTCTTGGTGGCAGGGTTCGCTCTCGCCGGATGTAGTTCTGCGGATGCCGATTCCGGTGCTGATTCGGCTGCATCGCAGGGTAATTGGCCCCGCACGGTGGAAACGCCGAAGGGGCCGGTGGAGATCACGTCGAAGCCGGAGAGGATCGTCTCGACCAGTGTGACGCTGACGGGCACGCTGTTGTCGATCGACGCTCCGGTGGTGGCTACCGCATCGACGGGACCGAACACCGACGTATCGGATGCGCAGGGGTTGTTCACACAGTGGGGCGACATAGCTCGAGAACGTGGACTCGCAGTGCTGCCGATGGGCGGAGCGAACGCAGAATCCGTTCTGGCCCAGAACCCGGACCTCATCGTCGTCTCGGCGACTGGAGGTGACTCCGTCGTCGATCTGTACGAACAGTTCACGGCCATCGCTCCGACAATAGTGGTGGACTACGGCGGAAGTAGTTGGCAGGAAGTGGCCGCCGTGCTGGGTGAAGCGACAGGTCTCGAAGACAACGCAGCGGCCACGGTCGCGAAATTCGACAGCGCAGTAGAGGCAGCGAAGGCCAAGATCACACTTCCCCCGCAGCCGACCACCGCGCTCGTCTACTACGAGGACGGCAGCGGCGCCAATATCTGGACGCACGAGTCCGGGCAGGCGAAGTTGCTCACGGCGATGGGTTTCACGGTCGCCGACATTCCCGAGTCTGCGAAGAGCAGTGAATCCATGGGTAAGCGCAAGGACATCATTCAGGTCTCGGCCGAGAACCTCTACGACGGTATCGCGGGCAACACCCTGATCTTGGTCAGCGCCGACGACGGTGCGGTGAAAGCGGTCGAGGCACTTCCCCTGTTGGCGCAGCATCCGGCAATTCGTGATCACCATGTCTATGCCGTGGGGCTCGATACCTTCCGTCTCGACTACTACAGCGCAACCAACATGGTGAACCGGTTGGTCGAGCAGTTCGGCTGATCCATAAGTACTAGTGCTTTCACCCCGAACTAGTCCTTTGGTTGTAGCCGAGAATCGAACATTCCCTTCACGTTCGTCGAATGTGGGACCAAGTGGTGCGCGCATGCCACCATGAACGTCAATCATCGGATGCGGAATGGGGAGTGGATGTTCGACTCGGCTGGTCAGAATGTCTCGGGGCAAGCCCTGGCATCGCGAGGGTGGGGACGTTTCAACCTGAACAACCCGGCCACGGCGGCCGTGATCGTCGGCCTGCTGAGTGTGCCGTGGGTGTTCGGTCTCGCCAGTCTCAAGACTGAACCCGAGACGAGCAATCGAGTGCTGAGCGATCCGGGAACCGTCGTCGGCATCATGGGTTTCCTGACGGTGTTGACCGTGGTGGCGTGTGCGCGCCGGCGGTACCCGATCGCGTACTACCTCCTGACGTTGGCAGGATCCGGCGGATTGATGCTCTTCCTCGGCAGTCGATCGCTGGGGGCCACGCCGCTTTTCTGGTTCGCGATCATGGCAGTGTCCATCCGGGTGAGCGGCATGCGCCTGGTCGGACTGCTGGTCCTCGGAATGGCGATGGACGTGATCTTGGCGATGTATCTCACCGAGCGGGACGGGCTGACGGTCGCAGAGGTTCAGGTGGGGGAGTTGCCCCACCTGTTCCTCGAGCCGGCGGCAAACACCGTCACGAGTTTTCTGGTCGTCGCCGCCATGGGAAAGATCGTCGCGCGTCTGCGAAAGCAAGCAGTGGAGAACAGTCAGGCGGTAGCGGATCTGCACCGGGACCGCGAGCGCAAGATTGCGAATGCCGTTGTCGCCGAACGGCAGGACATGGCACGTGAGTTGCACGACGTCGCGGCTCACCACATGACCGGCATGATCATCCAGGCCCGTGCCGCCGACAAGTTCTTCTCGAGCAATCCCGAACAAGCGCAAGCCCTCCTGGGCGGCGTCATCGAGCAGGGGCAGCGGGCCCTCAACAGCTTGCGGCAGATCGTGGGGATCCTTCGTCTGGGTGAGGAAGACCCCGATTTCCCGACGCCCATGGTCTCCGACATCGACGAGTTGGTGGACGACTGCAGGCGCACCATCTCGTCGATCTCGCTCGAGAAGGTCGGCCGCTTCGACGACCTGGACAGCGGAGTCCAGTTGACGTGCTACCGCATCGTCCAGGAGGCGTTGTCGAACGTCCTTCGCCATGCGCCGGGTAGCGAGTCCAAGGTATGTCTGAGCCGAGAAGCCGGTGCGGTGAGAGTCCGGGTGATCAATACGCTCGGGAATGCTCGTCCGTCCTCCGACGGGCAAAACCTCGGAATTGTGGGAATGCGCGAACGCGCGACGCTCATGGGTGGTCAACTGGACGCCGGACCGAATTCGGAAGGTGAGTGGGCTGTGCAGGCACTGGTGCCGGTGAACGGGAGGATCAACGCATGATCGACGTCCTTATTGCAGACGACCAGCAGGTGGTACGGCAGGGGTTCGAACTGTTTCTCTCCGGCCACCCCGAGATTCGCGTCGTCGGGCATGCCAAGACGGGAGTCGAGGCGTACGAGCAGGTGCGTGCACTGCGTCCGGACGTCGTACTGATGGATATCCGAATGCCTCACGGTGACGGGTTGACCGCGACCAGGGAGGTCCTTGCCGAGTTTCCGGCGACCCGCGTCGTCGTGATCACCACGTTCGATCTCGACGAGTACGTTTTCGAAGCGCTCGACAGTGGCGCCGCAGGGTTCCTGCTCAAAGACGCCGATCCCGAGGAGCTCTCGTCGGCAGTGCTGACCGTGGCCGAGGGTGGCTCGGTGCTCTCTCCGAGATTGACGTCGAGACTGATCGTGGAGTTCGCGAGGCGCAAGCCGGCACCGATGTCCACAGCGCGCTCCGGATCGGATCACGGTCTCAGCGCGCGTGAAATGGATGTGGTGCAGTTGCTGTCACAAGGCTTGGGAAACAACGACATCGCAGATTCTCTCAGCCTCGAGCAGAGCACGGTGAAGTCGCACATCAGCAACATCTGCAAGAAGCTGCAGGTGCGCACCCGTGTGCAGATCGTCATCTGGGCGTACCGAAACAACGTGATCGCCGTATCGCGCTGACGCACGGGACGCTGCGGCGCATCCGGCACGGCGCGGGCAGAGAAAGTCCACGTGCCCGGGTTCGACCCCTCGTCGAACCCGGGGCAGCTGGATCGCTCAGCCCAGCAGTTTGGCTTTGAGCGTCATGACGGTCGCCGGACTCAGACCCAAGCCCTCGGTCAGGTAACGATCGACCGACCCGTAGGTCTGGTCCAACTGGGCGAGGCCGGCATCGAGATAGCTTGCCTCGACACCCAACAGGGGCTCCATGTTGACGGCCATCTGTTCGCCCAGGCTCGCCGCGATACCCGCGCGCGTGGCCTTCATGCCTTCGGCTGTGTATTCGTTGGTCAGCAAGTAGTCATTCATGATCACTGAGCGGTCGACACCGGCGATGCTCAGCAGCAGAAAGGACGTCCAGCCGGTGCGGTCTTTACCTGCAGTGCAATGGAAGACCTGTGCGCCTTCGGTTTCCGCGAGGCCCGTGAGCAACTGTGCGAACCCGGCTCGCTCCGTCGCTCCGGTGACGAAGGCGCGGTTCATGTCCTGCATCATCGATCGTGAGTCCTCGGGGGACTTGATCTTCGCGACCATCTCGGCGATGTTCCCGGACAGGATCGGAATGTTCTCGTACGCAACCCCGTCGGGCAGGACATCCGGCTTGCCGGCGATCTCGGGTTCCGTGCGCAGATCGTAAACCTTTGTCAGTCCCAGCTTTTCGAGAATGCTCATGTCATCGCCCTTGGGCGTGATCGCGTTCGCGCGGTAGAAGACTCCCTTGTTCACGGGCAGACCGAGAGTTCCCGAGTATCCGGCGCCGGTGCCTGCGACATCGCGGAAATTGTCGATCCCGGTCAGCCGCGGAGCATCTGGGGTTTGCTCGGCACTGCCGAAGTTGCTGGATCCGAAATCCAGTGAGCCGAACTGTGGAGCCGAGGGGGCAGGTTCGGCGTGCGCGATCGAGGCGCCGAAACCGGTGATGAGAAAGCTACTGGTCAACGCAATGGCCGCGGCAGACCGTAGCGAGCACGTGCGCGTGGATCGGGACATGTGTGAGCCCTTCGTCGAGCGGAGAGAGTGGCTGGTCGATGAGGTATCGCGAAGGCAAGGTAGCGAGTTCGCGTGTCCGATTCGAGAGGAATCTTGCTTTGCTCCCTCTCAGTGGGAGGCGTGCTGCTGTGAGCGTGAGTGACTCGGGAGGCGCAGTTCATTCCTCGAGACCTGTGTTTGTGTAAAGGTCCAGTGCCCTGATATTGGTTAGCCTCACCAAATCAATTCCGGAGCAGTCCGGTGCGTTCAGATGGAGTTCAACATGCGGGTTCAAGGTCTGTCGCGGTTTCGCCGCGCAGTGGTGATCGGCGCAGCAGCTGCGCTGGCGGTCGGCGTCGCCGGCTGCAGCAACTCCGAGGAGGCGTCGTCCGAATCGTCGACGACAGCCGCGAGCTCGCAGACCCGTGTCTTCGAGGCACAGAACGGATCCATCGAGATCCCGAGCGACCCGCAGCGGATCGTGGCCTGCGGATACGCAGTTCTGCCGCTGATTCAGGCGGGAGCGAACCTGGCAGCAGTATGTGAGTGGACCCGTGAACTCGGCAACATGGACGACAAGACCAAGGCCGCTTACGAAGCTCTGCCGAAGGTCGCGCCCGACGGCAACGTCTCCCAGCTCAACTACGAGGGAATCGTCGCTGCCGAGCCCGATCTGATCATCATGGGTGTTCCCGCTCGTGTCGAAAGCCAGCTGGACATGACGCAGCTCAAGGCGGCCGCTCCCGTCGTCTTCCTGGGACCGACGGTTCCTGCTGATTGGCGAGTGCTGGGCGAGCAGTTCGCCGATGCCGCGAATGTCTCCGACACCTACGGCGAGTTCAAGGACGACTACGACGCCAAAACCGCCGAACTGGCCGCGAAGTACAAGGACAAGCTCGGCTCGTTGACCTTCGGCGGCGTGTGCAACGTCTGCAAGCCCGAGGCCGGCACCTTCTCACGCGAGTACGCGTCTTCGTACACGACCAATCTGTTCGACGGACTCGGACTGCAGTTCCCCGGCACCCCCGCAGACCCCGCCGACATCCACGTCGAACAGGTATCCATCGAGAAGATCGGCGAAAATCTCGGAAATGTCGACGTGATCGTCTACGGCCTCAACGCCGACGGCTCGATGTCTCCGCAGTTGCAGGAGCTGGTCAATTCCAAGCTGTGGAAGGAATTGCCCGCAGTGAAGGCCGGCAACGTCGTCCAGGTCCAGCATTCGCTGGCCGCGACCTATCAGACGGCTCTTCTGACGCTGGATTCGATCGACGAGGGCCTGTCGAAGCTGCCCGCAAACCAGTAGTTCATCGACTGTGACGGTGGCCTCTCGCCTGCGGGCGAGGGGCCACCTGCATATCCGGATGAGCAGGGCGGACAGCTCTCCGAACGGCGAGGACGCTCACCTGTCCCGGCTACCGGGGTTCTGTACGAACTGCGAACGCCCGATAGGGTGACCGGGTGCGTCCTACACTTGATTCCTACACTCATCTGGCCGGTGGCAAGGTCCGTGACCTTTACACGATCGACGACGAGCATCTGCTGCTTGTCGCGAGTGATCGGATCTCGGCCTACGACCACGTGCTCAGCACGCCGATCCCGGACAAGGGTCGCGTGCTCACCGCGATGAGCGTGTTCTTCTTCAACGTCCTCGGTGGCACCAACCACCTGGCCGGCGAGCCCGACGACGATCGCATCCCGGAAGAGGTTCTCGGCCGCGCTCTCGTGGTGCGCTCCCTCGACATGGTTCCCGTCGAATGCGTCGTTCGTGGCTTCCTCACCGGCTCCGGCCTGGTCGACTACAACAACACCGGCGCAGTGTGCGGCGTCGCGTTGCCCGAGGGCCTCGTCGAGGCGTCGCGGCTGCCCGACCCCATCTTCACCCCGGCGTCCAAGGCAGCTCTCGGGGATCACGACGAGAACATCAGCTTCGATCAGGTAGTGGAGAAGGTCGGCCAGAAGCTGGCAGTGCAGCTTCGCGAGGACACTCTCGACGTTTATGCCCGCGCCTCCAACTTCGCGGCCGATCGCGGAATCATCCTTGCCGACACCAAGCTCGAATTCGGTCTCGACTCCGGTGGAAACCTCGTGCTCGCCGACGAGGTGCTCACCCCCGACTCGTCGCGCTACTGGCCTCTCGAAGGCTATGAAGCGGGCAAGGTGCAGCCCAGTTTCGACAAGCAGTTCGTGCGCGACTGGCTCACGAGCCCCGAATCTGGCTGGGACCGTAGCTCGGACACGACACCGCCGCCGTTGCCGCAGGAGATCGTCGACGCGACTCGGGCACGCTACATCGAGGCGTACGAGCGCATTTCCGGTCTGTCCTTCGACGATTGGGTCGGTCCCAGCGCATGAGCCTGATCCCGCCGGTCGCAAAGAAGGTCCCCGCCGAACGTACCCATCACGGACACACGTTCGTCGATGACTACGAGTGGCTGCGGGACAAGGACAACGCCGAGGTAGTCGCATACCTCGAAGCCGAAAACGCGTACACCGACGAGCAGACGGCCGCGCTCGAGCCGTTGCGCGAGAAGATCTTCCAGGAGATCAAGTCGCGGACGCAGGAAACCGACATGTCGGTGCCCACTCGCATGGGTAAGTGGTGGTACTACTCGCGCAGCGTGGAAGGCAAGTCGTACACCGTCCAGTGCCGGTGCCCCATCGCCGGTGAAGACGACTGGACTCCGCCCAACCTGACGCCCGGCGTCGAGCTGGCCGGCGAGCAGATCCTCATGGACGGCAACGTCGAAGCCGAAGGGCACGAGTTCTTTTCGCTCGGCGCGTTCTCCATCAGCGAGGACGGCACGTTGCTCGCGTACTCGGTGGACATCGTCGGCGACGAGCGGTACACCTTGCGGTTCAAGAACCTCGAGACCGGTGAGATGCTCGCCGACGAGATTCCCGATACCGCGCCTGGCGCCACCTGGGCGATCGACCACAGTCACGTCTTCTACATGACGGTCGACGATTCCTGGCGTCCGGACACCGTGTGGCGTCACAAGCTGGGAACGCCGCAGAGTCAAGATGTTTCGGTGTTCCACGAGCCCGACGAGCGGTACTGGGTTTCGGTGGGGTCTACCCGCAGTGAGAAGTACCTGATGATCTGGGTCGGTTCCAAGGTGACCAGCGAAGGCTGGATGCTGGAATCGGCGAACCCGGAAGGCGACTTCCGCGTCATCATCCCGCGTCGCGAGGGCGTCGAGTACGGCGCTGAACACGCGGTGATCGGGGGAGAGGACCGCTTCCTGATCCTCCACAACGACGTCGTGGACGGAGTCAAGGCCGAGAACTTCGTGTTGGTGGAAGCTCCCGTGTCGGATCCGACAAACATGACGACGCTGATCGAGCACAGCGCAGACGTTCGTCTGGAAGAAGCCGAAGCTTTTGCCGGACACCTCGTCCTGAGCTACCGCCGCGAGGCGCTCACTCGGGTTGCCGTGTGGCCGTTGACGGATGACGGCTACGGCGAGCGTCACGAAATCGACTTCGACGAAGAACTCTTCAGCATCGGTATGGGGTCCAACCCGGAATGGGCGCAGCCCACCATCCGACTCGGCTTCACGTCGTTCATCACTCCCGGGCAGGTGTACGACTACTACGTCGCCAGTGGTGAACTGGCACTGCGCAAGTCGCAGCCTGTTCTCGGTGACTTCGATGCGAGTAATTACGAGCAGCGTCGCGACTGGGCAGTGGCCGACGACGGAACCCGCATTCCGCTCTCGATCGTGAGGCGCGTAGGTGCGCCGGAAGGTCCCGCGCCGCTGCTGTTGTACGGCTACGGTTCCTACGAGGCGAGCATCGACCCGTCGTTCTCGGTTGCCCGCTTGTCGTTGCTCGATCGCGGCGTCGTCTTCGTGGTCGCACACGTGCGCGGCGGCGGCGAGATGGGTCGTCACTGGTACGAAAACGGCAAGACGCTCACGAAGAAGAACACTTTCACCGATTTTGTCTCGTGCGCAAAGCATTTGATCGACACCGGTGTCACAGCCGCTGATCGGATGGTTGCCGACGGCGGTAGTGCGGGTGGATTGCTGATGGGGGCTGTCGCCAACCTCGCCCCGGAACTGTTTGCCGGCATTCTCGCCAATGTTCCGTTTGTCGACCCGCTGACGTCGATTCTCGATCCGTCGCTGCCGTTGACGGTCATCGAGTGGGACGAATGGGGAGATCCGCTGCACAACAAGGACGTCTACGACTACATGCGCTCGTACAGCCCGTACGAGAACGTGGAAGCCAAGGACTATCCCGCCATTCTTGCGATCACGAGCATCAACGACACCCGTGTTCTGTACGTGGAGCCGGCCAAGTGGGTCGCAAAACTGCGCGCCACCAAGACCGGTGATGCTCCGCTACTTCTCAAGACCGAGATGAGCGCCGGACACGGCGGTGTCAGCGGTCGGTACGAGAAGTGGAAAGAGGTCGCGTTCGAGTTCGCCTGGGTTCTCGACACGGTCGGCGCAAACTAGCTTCTGTGTCAATCAGGTTCTGCGGTAACGAACCTGAGGGCGCCCAGCGCGCCCGTACTCGGTCTCCCGGGTGAGCATGCCGTCGTCTGCCAGCTTTTCCAGGTAGCGCCAGGCCGTCACCCGGGACACGCCGACCGATGCTGCCACCTCTGCAGCGGTCACCGGTCCCTCAGAATCCCGGACAGACGCTGCGACGAGTCCGAGTGTTTGAGACGCAAAGCCTTTCGGTGCCGCTGCTCGATCGTCGGACGTTCGTAGTGCGGACATCGCGCGGTCGATGTCGTGTTGACTGACCGCAGACTCTCCAGCGGGAAGTGCTGCACGATATTCGAGGTAGCGCTCGAGCTTGTCGCGGAATGCTGCGAAAGTGAACGGCTTGAGAAGATAGAGGACGATCCCGCGAGCCACGGCGCTTCGGACCACCTCCAGATCGCGCGCCGAGGTAACCGCGATGATGTCCGGACTGGGCCGCAACCCGCCCAGGGCGGAGGCCACGTCGAGACCGCTGGCGTCGGGCAACCCGATGTCGAGCAGGACCAGGTCGATGGGCTGGTCGGTGGCATTGGCCGCCGTAACTGCACGCACGGCGGCGTTCCCGGAATGAACCACGCTGTGGACCACGAATTCCGGCACACGCTCGACGTACGAACGGTGCGCCTGGGCGATCAACGGTTCGTCGTCGACTATCAGTACACGGATCATCGCGGTGCTTCCGCCTCGCGCAGCGGGATACGGACAACCAGCATGGAGCCCATCGCCGGCTCGCTGGTGAGCGTGCCGCCGTGCCGTTTCACGACTTGAGAGACCAGTGCGAGACCGAGTCCGCGAGAGCCGGATTTTGTGGAGTAGCCACGGCCCTTGGCCTTTTCGAGTGCTTCGGGTGTCATTCCCGGGCCGCTGTCGGCGACGGCAACAACCATCATCGAATCCTCTTCCATTACCGTCACTTCCACCCACGGAGACTCGCTCGCGCGCGATGCGTCAATAGCATTGTCCACGAGATTGCCGACCAGCGTGACCAACTCGCGTGCATTGAGCGAAGGAACCGGACCGAGCGCGGTGTCTTCCGTGATGGTCAGGTCGACCCCGCGTTCGGTCGCTTCGCTCATTTTCCCGAGCAGTAGTGCGGCCAGCGCCGGCTCGTGGACCGCATTCATCAGACGATCGATCAGCTGTTGGGACACCCGCAATTCGTTGGTGGCGAAGGCCACTGCGTCCTCGTTTCGCCCCAACTCGACCATCGTGATGATCGTGTGCAGACGATTTGCGCTCTCGTGGGCTTGAGATCGAAGCGACTCGGCAAAACTACGTACCGAATCCAATTCCCCGAGTACGTTCTGAAGTTCGGTGTGATCGCGAATTGTCAGCACGGTGCCAATTCTGTTGCCCTCCCACTCAACCGGGTGTTGGTTGACCACCAGCACACGCTTGTCGGTGAGGTGCACTTGATCCTTCGCGGGAGAGGCGTCGTCGACCCGCATGGTCTCGGGGATGGATGAAAGTGGCACGGGCCCGTCCGGTAGATCGAGGAGGCGACGTGCTTCGTCGTTGACGATGTCCACTCTCGCGTCTTTGCTTCGGCCTTGCCCGATCACCACCAAACCCTCACCGATGCTGTGCAGTACGGCGTCGTGGTGCTCGTACATGGTGCGCAGTTCGTCCGGAGCCATTCCCAGGGTCTGTCGCCTGATGCGTCGGCTCACCAGAAGTGAACTCAGGAGGGCGGCAAGAAGACCGCCGCCGGCAACGAACAGGATGACCGGAACACTTTGGGCGAACTGCTTGCTGATCTGCTCGCGGGTGACACCGGCAGAAACCAGACCGACCAGGGTTCCGCCGGAATCGTAGACAGGAGTGACTGCGCGGATCGACGGCCCCAGCGACCCGGCGTACGTCTCCGTGAAGGTCACGCCGGCGAGTGCGCGGTCAATGTTTCCGTTGAACAGTTGACCGATCAGCTCCGGGCTCGTGTGGGTGAATCGAGTGCGATCCGGCGCCATCACCACGATGAAATCGACGCCGGTTGCCTGTCGGATCTTCTCGGTCTGTGGTTGCAGAATCGCGGTCGGGTCCGGACTCGTCAGGGCGGCCGCCGTCGAATCCGACAGGGCGAGAGTCTGCGCTATCGAGCTCACCTGTCTGCGGATCGCGTCGTCGCTGTCTCGGCGTTCGTCGACAACTGCGAGCGCGGCCCCTACGCCGATGACCAGCGCCAACAACGCCAATTGCAGGAGCAGGATCTGCCTGGCGACGCTCATACGTCGGCCGGTCTTTCGTTCGACCATCGAGCGCCTCCTGAACGTAATGAACACAAACTTCCGGGCCCACCTGTTTGCAACAAGAATTCTCCACGACTCGAAGTGATCCCGATCACTTCACAGATATCCGATCCAAAGGACACCCCATGAGCAGCACGGCAACAGGGACAGTAGACGGTTCCCCACAGCCCGAGGGCACCAAGGCAAAGCGCGACAAGACGCATTGGCTCTACATGAGCGTCATCGTCGCGGTTATCGGCGGCATCCTCGTCGGTTGG
The DNA here is from genome assembly GCF_036669995.1 of Rhodococcus sp. DN22. Lineage (NCBI taxonomy): Bacteria > Bacillati > Actinomycetota > Actinomycetes > Mycobacteriales > Nocardiaceae > Rhodococcus > Rhodococcus sp. DN22. Next base: position 1,111,137 of record NZ_CP133326.1, read on the forward strand.
CTCGCACCCGAGTTCGGTAAGTCCGTCGGTGTACTCGGCACGTTGTTCGTCAGCCTGATCAAGATGATGATCAGCCCGGTCATCTTCTGCACCATCGTGCTCGGCATCGGCTCGGTTCGAGCTGCGGCCAAGGTCGGCAAGGTCGGCGGCCTCGCACTCGCCTACTTCATCGGGATGTCCACCATCGCACTCGCGATCGGCCTGGGCGTCGGCAACCTGCTCAACCCGGGCAGTGGCCTGAACATCACGCCCAACGCGGCCTCCGTGGCCAAGCTTGCAGATCAGGCCCACAGCGCGGGCGGTACCTGGGACTTCATCGCGTCCATCATTCCGACTTCGATGCTGTCCTCCCTCACCGCCGGCAGCGTGCTGCAGACTCTGTTCGTCGCCCTTCTGGTCGGCTTCGCGATCCAGTCGCTCGGCAAGTCGGGTGAGCCGATTCTCAAGGCCGTCGGATACATCCAGAAGCTCGTGTTCAAGATCCTGACGATGATTCTCTGGCTCGCCCCGATCGGTGCTTTCGGCGCCATCGCCAGCGTCGTCGGCCAGACCGGTTTGAACGCCGTCGTCCAGCTCGGAACCCTGATGATCGGCTTCTACCTGACCTGCCTGATCTTCGTCTTCGGTGTTCTCGGAACGCTGCTGCGCGCCGTCACCGGATTCAACATCTTCAAGCTGGTCAAGTACTTGGCCCGTGAGTACCTGCTCATCTTCGCCACGTCGTCCTCCGAATCGGCACTGCCGCGTCTGATCGCCAAGATGGAGCACGTCGGCGTCGAGCGCACCACGGTGGGCATCGTCGTTCCCACCGGCTACTCGTTCAACCTCGACGGCACCGCGATCTACCTGACGATGGCCTCGATCTTCATCGCCGACGCCATGGGACAGCCGCTCGCCTTCGGTGAACAGCTCTCGCTGCTGGTGTTCATGATCATCGCCTCCAAGGGCGCTGCGGGAGTCAGCGGCGCCGGTCTGGCCACGCTGGCCGGTGGACTGCAGAGCCATCGCCCCGAGCTTCTCGACGGCGTCGGACTCATCGTCGGAATCGACCGCTTCATGTCGGAAGCGCGAGCGATCACCAACTTCTCGGGCAATGCGGTCGCGACTCTCCTGGTCGGCGCGTGGACCAAGACGATCGACAAGGAACGCGTCATCGAGGTGCTCGACGGGAAGATTCCGTTCAACGAAGCCACGATGCTCGACGACGAGGACGAAGAAGAGCAGCACAAACTCGAAACGGCTCCGACCGGCACCAAGCAGTCATTTGTGAGCCATCACTAGATACTTCCGCTCTCCTGAACGTTTGACCGCACAGCAGGCGCGGAACCCGATCTACGATCAGTGATCCTGGTCGTAACGATGAAAGAGACCGCCGCACCAACCGTGCGACGGTCTCTTTCTGTTCGTGGGTGCTATGTGTACCAGGTGGGTTCGGGAATCTCGCCGGTCAGAAAACGACTACCGACTTCACGGCGCTTGTACGCGAGCGGATCGTGAAGGGTATGCGTCCGGATGTTGCGCCAGTAGATATCCAGGCCGACATCGTTGGACGTGGCTCTGGCACCGGTCAGTTCGAAGATCTTGTTGCTGATCTCCAAGGAGACGTCGGCGGCGCGAAGTTTTGCGGCCGCAATGCGTACGGCGAGGTCGCCGCGAGCCTGCTCGGTGAGGTTTTCGCGAGCGTCGTGGAGCACGGCGTCGGCCTCACGGCTGACCTGATCCACGAAGGCCTCCGCCGCCCACAGCTTCGATTGCAAGTCGCCGTAGCCCTCAAGGAGGTACCACTCGTCGGTTGCGATTTCGCGGTTGTCACCGCCGTACGGCCATGGACGCGTACGGGTTCGGGTGTACTCGGCCGCAGTGTCCAGTGCGCCACGGGCGATCCCGAGGTAGAAGTTCGCGAACACGATCTCGATCGCGGGGAAGTTCAGGGTGTTGTAGACCAGAGGTTGGAATTCCTTGTCGACAAAGCCTGCCGCACTTGCCCAGTCGACCTCGACGTCGTTGATCTCGACACTGCCCGAATCGGTGAGGCGCTGCCCGAGGTTGTCCCAATCGCCGCGGAAGACTATGCCGTCCTGAGCAGTCGGCACGATAGCGAACACATGCGTCGCAGTTCCGTCGATGATTCCTTCGAGCACCGTGAGGTCGGTGACTCGTCCGCCGGTGGAAAACGACTTCACACCGTTGAATACCAGGGTGTCTCCGCGATCCACGACGGTGAGGTCGGTGTCTCGAGGGTTCACCGCGCCGCCGAAGAAGAATCGGTTGCTCGTGTACAGCTCCTCGACAGCGGAGATCTGCGGATCGGTTCCGACCAATCTGGCTGCCCATGCCCACAGGTAGTGGTACCCGAGCAGTTGCCCGATCGAGCCGTCGGCGCGCGCGATCTCCCGAACCACCTTGTAGGCGGTCTCCCATCGCTGCCCACCGCCGCCGAACTCGATCGGACCCAGCAGTGTCACCAGACCACTGTCCTTGAGCAGCTGGACTTCTCGGAACGGTGGTTCGCCGGCTCGGTCGCGGGCGAGCGCGTCGACGGCAAGGACGTTGCTCACCTCGCGAGCGCGGTCGATCCAGCCTTCGGATGTGTCGGGAACGCCGACGAAGACTTCGGTTTCACTGGTCACGGTCATGCCTGTACATCCTTTTCGGTCGGTGCAGTCCCGATGGCCCACACGTAAATCGGTTCGGTTCCGTTGATTTCGTAGTCGCCGACAACTTTGGATTTGAAGACGACCGGATTATGACTGGCCACGGTGCGCGCGTTGCGCCAGAACCGATCGAGATCGAGGTCGCGGCTCACTCCGGAAGCACCGAGTGCGTCGAAGATCTTGGCCGTGGCCGGAACGACGAGTCCGATCGAGGCGACTTGCCCTCGCCCCGAATCGATTTCGGCTGCGATGTTGGCGGCTTTCTCTTCCTCCGGCGAGCCGGAGAATGCGGCTTCGTATGCCCATTGGGACGACTGTGCTGCGTGCAGCGCCACGGCCTCGGCTGCAAAGGCAGCCGAGGACACCTCGCCGACAACTTGCTGGATCTGCGAATCCTGCGCGTATCTCGGAGCGTTGCCGTGACTGAAGGTTCGAGTACGAGAGGCGACTCGACGAGAGATCTCGGTTGTCGCAGCCTTGGCGATGCCGGCGAGAGTGGCGAGATGGAACAGTTGGTAGAACGCGGTCTGGTATTTGAAGCGCGTCGAGAAGTCGAAGATGTTCTCCGGCTGGACTATTGCGTTCTCGTAGACGGACGAGCCGGAGCCAGTCGTCTGCTGGCCGAACCCGTTCCAGTCGTCACTGTGTGTGACACCGGGTTGTCTCGCTTCGACTGCGGCGATCACGAATGCGCCGGTGTCGGTGCGCTGCGAGTACAGGTCGATCCAGTCGGCGAAAATGGAACCCGTGCTGTAGAACTTTGCCCCGTTCGCCAAGAAATGGTCGGAATCGGGTGCGGGCGAGACCTTGGTGTTGGCTTCACCCAATGCAACGTCGCCGATTTCGGTCCACGCGTTGCCGACCAACTGTCCCTCCGCGAAGCGTCGGAGCCAGGTGTCGCGCTCAGGTCCGGGGTCGGCGACCAGTCGGTCTTCGACAAACGCGAAATGACCGCGCAGTGCCTGGGTGATGTTGGAATCGGCGCTCGACAACTCGACTAGTAACCGGATCAATTGCGGGATGCTCGCGCCGGATCCACCGTGTGTTGTCGGCACCCGAACGGCGCCGAAGCCTGCTTTCTTGAGTGCGTCGATCTGTTGGAAGGGAAGCACGTGATCGCGTTCGCGTTCGACGACGGCTTGTGCGATGTCCGCGAAGATCGGACGGAATTTTGCTGCCAGTGTTTCGTAGTCGACCTCACTCTTGATCGGATCTGCAGACCGGGAAACGGCATTCGGCGTCAGTGCGGTGGTCATGGGAAGAATGCAAGCTGTAATCACCAGGGGCGTCGATCCTTCATCGCGACCTGATTCGAAGTGTTGTCAGTCCGCGCAAATCTCGGTTCGATGGCCTGCCGGGCAGTTCTACCGGAATCGAGTGGTCAGTGCGATTGCTCGTGAAGGTGTTCTACGATCCATCCGTTCCATTCGACAGTTCCTCCGGAACCGCAATCGTGTCGGAACGGCTGCCCTGGAGAGCCGGGTCGAACGACCACGCGAAAGTCTCTCGCCTCCAATCGAAGATCGACAGTCGTATGTTCTCCGTCGACGCTCTCGGTGACGCTCTCGAGTGCGTCCGTCGCGACGATGCCGGTAACGCGTCGGACTGCGTGTTCGGCGGCCTGAGCGGCCTGTGACAGTGCCGCTCGGCCGCGCAGGTGCAGCAGCTCCAATTCTCCGGCTTGGCATTTTTCGGCTGCATCGATCGCGGAGTTGCCGTCCAGTCGGCTGAAATAGACTGCGGCGGGCCACGCAATCATGTTGGCCGCGAATCGATCTCCGCCGATGTGACTGCATTCCCACACATCTGCGATCTGTGCCGCGTTCAGCGCCGACACGACCGGGCGACCGAGTTCCGCGCAGCACGCATCCTTCTTTCCATGTGTGCAGACCGCGAAGAGCGGTTCCGTGCGGGAGCGGCCGAAGTCGGGTTCCACTCCGGTGGCCATCGATTCGAACGGCAGTACCGACAGGTCCTCGTATCGGTCGACCGACCCTTCCCGCATCCACTGACGTGTGCCGTCCGTCCAGGCGAGTACGCACATCGGGGTGAGGACTCGGCGGTTGCGGGGCCGCCGGATCACCACGAGGCGGATACGACCCTGCGCTGCGTAGATTTTTTCGGTGAGTGCGACTGGGAGAACGTCGTCAGGAGCGGACGCCGGCCAGGGGCCGGGGTGCTCGATCAACACCCACAGATGTGTCATTCCGGCGCGACCGACCATCGGTTCGCCGGCGGTCGACGACTGCCGTGTACAGGCGTGAGGGCGTCGACTGGTTTGCGGATTGGCGACAAATTCCGGAAAGCACTGCGTAGATGCCTTCCCCAGGACACCGTCGCTGCAGGTGTGGCAGGGAAGGGAAGACATGATGAGGCTCCAGTCTCGTAGGTTAGGCTCACCAGACTATTGGATGGTGAATCCTTTGCTCAGCCGTGGTGAATGCGCGTGGCTGTGACGGTCGAAAGCAGTCGGTAACAGGAGTGTTGGGAATGAAACGCAGTAACTCGCGGGCGAAGTACGTGCTGGGTGGTTTTGTCCTCGCCGCCATCGTGGCAACGACAACGGCGTGTGGCAGTGACGACAAGACGGATACCGACAGTCAGTCCGCCGACACCGTGCACGCGGTCACCCATGCCCGCGGAACCACGGACGTACCGATGGATCCGCAGAGAGTTGTCGTGCTCGAGCCGGTTCAGCTCGACACGTCGGTAGCGCTGGGCGTGATTCCCGTGGGCACCGCGGTCCTCAGCGAGACGACCGGTGTTCCGGCGTACCTCGGTGAGAAGGCCGCGGAGATCGAGATGGTCGGCACCGTCGCGGCGCCGAACCTCGAGAAGATCGTCGCACTGAGCCCGGACCTGATCATCGGAACGGAATCGCGGCACGGTGATCTGTACGAGCAACTCGCTGCCATCGCGCCGACCGTCTACATGGCGACCCAGACCGATCCGTGGCAGGACAACGTCCAGTTCGTCGCAGAGGCGTTGAACAAGACCGATCAGGCAGGCGAACTGCTCGGTGATTACACGGCACGCTGCGAGGAAGTGGCGAGCAAGCACAGCACCGAGGGCAAGACCGCTCAGCTCATCCGCCCACGCGACGACGTTCTGACGCTGTACGGACCCACGTCGTTTGCCGGAAGCACTCTCGAATGCGCGGGACTCACGATTCCCGCACGCGACTGGGAGAACTCGATCTCCGTCGACCTCTCCCCGGAATTCGTCTCCGGAGCCAACGCCGACCTCATCCTGGTCACCTCCGCGAAGCCGGCAGATGCCAGCACGATGCCGAAGGCCGTGGCGGACAACGCCGGATTCTTCCCGAACCCACATCTGGTCGACATGTCCTACTGGATCACGGGCGTCGGACCGCTCGGCGGCCTCACCGTTCTGGACGACCTCGATCGCATTCTCGGAGCATCGAAGTAGCAGTAGGTGAGAACAAGCAGTAGGTGAGAACAAGTAGTGGGCGAGAACTGGCAGTCGGCAAGAGTCGCTAAGTTGGACCTATGACAACTCCAGTACAGAACATCGCGATCAACACCCTCGGTGGCGTGCCCACCTCGTTGGGTGAATACGACGGCCGTGCCGTGCTCGTGGTCAACGTGGCATCCAAGTGTGGACTGACCCCGCAGTACTCGGCGCTCGAGAAGCTGGCCAGCGAGTACGCCGATCGCGGTCTGACCGTGATCGGCATCCCGTGCAACCAGTTCATGGGGCAGGAACCGGGTACCGCCGAAGAGATCGAGACGTTCTGCTCCACTACCTACGGCGTCACGTTCCCGCTCCTCGAGAAGATCGAGGTGAACGGCGAGAACCAGCATCCGCTGTACGCCGAACTCACCAAGGCTGCCGACGCCGAAGGCGCTGCGGGCGACATCCAGTGGAACTTCGAGAAGTTCTTGATCGGACCGGACGGCACCGTCGTCAACCGCTTCCGTCCGCGGACCGAACCTGACGCTCCCGAGGTTGTCGCCGCCATCGAAGCCGCGCTTCCCAGGAATTAGTAGCCGCGCTTCTCAAGAACTAGTAGCTGTGCTGAAAACTGCCGCCGGATGATCATCCGGCGGCAGTGTGCTGTTCACCCACAGCTGCCACTATCGGAGTATGTCCGCAGAACTGATCGTGTCGGTATCCGGAATCAGAGACGAGACATGTTATCTCGCTGCCGGATTCGCAGACGAGATGGACGCTCGAGGTGTCCGCCTGTCGCTCCTGGTGGCGCCGCGACTGAAGGACAAATACCGACTGGCCGACGACGCGGTGACGACGGCCTGGCTGCGTGAGCGTCGTGAGCACGGCGACGCCATCGTTCTGCACGGCTACGACCAGGCCGCGACCAAGCGTCGTCGAGCCGAGTTCGCCACTCTGTCGAAGCACGAAGCAAAACTGCGACTACTCGCTGCGGATCGGGTTCTCGAGCATGCAGGCCTTCGGACCCGGGTGTTCGCACCGCCGCGCTGGGTGGTGTCGCCTGGTGCCATGTCGGTGTTGCCGGAGACCGGCTTTCGGACGATGGCAGGCCTCGGCGCAGTACACGATCTGACCCGTGGAACCTTGCAGCGGGGAAGGGTTTTCGGTATCGGCGAGGGCTTCAAGGCCGAGCCGTGGTGGTGTCGCGCATTGGTTCTCGGAGCCGGGCGCGCCGCCAAGCGTGGGGGACTGGTCAGATTGTCGATTACTGCCAAGCAGTTGGGAAACGAGGGCCCACGTCAGGCTGTTCTCGACGCTGTGGACCTCGCGCTTTTTCATGAGGCCACCTCGCAGGTATACCGATGGAACTCCCCGTCGCAGGCACTCGGCGCTGCCTGAATTCGGTCATTGGCAACTATTTGATAGCTGCGAGATGGTGTCGTGTGTCCGGGTTGCCCGAGCAGGCAGACTCTTCGCATTTATCCCGTTCCTTGCAGGCAGTAGGGCCGATTAGGTCAAAGTCGCATAAAGTGGACGTTGAATTCGAGTATGGCGTCGCCCAACCTTTTCGCTGCTACAGTGCGTGCAGTTAATCTGCCGCTAGTAGACGAAGTTGAGGTTCACCATGCGCGCACGAGGGTTCTCCAAGTCGGCCGAGGGTCTTGTCGCTCTGGCTGTGGGCGCAGTCGTCTGTGCTGCAATCGTCCCGGCAGTTGCGTCTGCCGCTCCGACCGGCGTGGTTCACACGCTGCCGACAGGCGGTGTCGACGGCGGTGCGAGCGAAGGCACCCGCACCGCAACTGTCGACGACGAAGGTGAGCAACTCACACTGCGGCTTCACAAGATGAATCTGCGGGGATCCGACTTCTCGATGGCCGTACAGGAAAGCGGCGGCGAGCTGACCGATGTGGTGATCCCGGCGCCCCGTTCGTACATCGGCAGTGTGGAAGGGCATCCGGACGCAATCGTCTCGGCCATCGTCGACTCCGCCGGAACACTGCGCGGACAGGTGATTTTCGATCGGGGCGCTTCGATCGAGTTCGTCGGATCGGACGTGGTCGGTCGCAGCACCGCGCCGATCGATGCGAAGCCGCAATGGCCGACCGCCTCCATCGCGACGGCCTCGGCAGCAAACGTCGGCAAGACGGTGAAGCAGTTCGTGGTTGGGCTGGACCTGAGCGGCGAGTGGTACTCCGCGCACGGTGAACGCAGTCCCGCCGTCGCCCTGGACCGGGCCGAGGAATCCATGGCCAGAACCGCTGCGATCTGGATCAGAGACGTCGGAATCCGGCCGATCCTCGGTCGGGTCGTCCTTCGGGCAGATGCCGCCGAAGATCCGTATTCGAGCAGTTGTGAAAACCTCGAGCAGTTGGAAGAACTGTGGTCCGATCAAGTCGGGACCAGCGTCGATCAGGCGACTGTCGTGTGCAAATCCGGTGGCGGAAATGCCTACTACTCGAAGTTCGAACTCGATCACAGCTACGCGCACGTCGGTGCCGGGCCCGATGGCACCTTCAGTCGTGTCCTCCGCCACGAGTTGGGCCACAACTTCTATGCCGACGACTATCACGGCGGTGGCGCCGAGGGATCGACCATCATGAACGGCAACGACCTCTCGCGCTTCGACGGCACCGAATTTGCTGCCATCGTCGATGCTGCGGATGTTGCCTCGGCTCGACTCGACGATGTCGGTCGGTACACGGCAAGTCCGATCCCGCCGTACGCCGCACTCGACACCGCGCGGGTCCGCTCAGGTGGCGCGGCCACCGTCGACGCCGTCGCGAATGATCATGACAGCAACGGAGATTCGATCAAGGTGACCGGCGTCGAGGGGACATCACTTCTCGGTGGCACGGTAAAACTCGAAAACGGTGAAGTTGTGTTCGAGGCCGGAACGAAGACAGGCACCGACAGGATTCTCTACACACTCACCGATGCAGACGGTGGGACGAGCACCGGCTGGATCATCGTCGACGTGAGTGCGTGAGAACTGAATCAGGCGACTTCGACGCTCGACTCCTCGCCGAGAACTCGGAACTCGGTGCCGTCGGCAGCCATTTCCGAATAGCGACCGTAGAAAATACCTGTGGCTTCGTCGCGGATGATCGCTTGATGGATGGGAACCGCGACGCGCGGCGCTACCGCGCGGAGGTAGTCGATGGCCTCCGAGATCTTGAGCCACGGTGCGGCGGCGGGAAGGGCAAGAACGTCGACCTTCTGTTCGGGGATGTAGAGGGAATCGCCGGGATGCATGAACTGCGCCGGGTTGGTGGCGTCGCCGAGGAGGAACGCGGTGTTGTCGATCATCGGTAGGTCCGGATGGATGATCGCGTGCTCTCCGCCGGTTCCGGTCACCTCGACGTCGCCGATGCTGAACCGGTCGCCCGGCCGGACTCCCGTCCAGCGCCCACCGAGCTTCTCAGCCGTCTGCGGATCGCTGTACAGCACCGCGTCGGGGTTTGCTTCGGCCAGTTCGGGTAGCCGCGCCGGGTCGGCATGATCGGGGTGTTGATGTGTCACGAGGATGGCGTCGAGGCCGGTGATGCCTTCGAATCCGTGCGAGAAGTTGCCGGGATCGAAGAGGATTTTCGATCCGTTCAACTCCACGAGCACACAGGAATGGCCAAAATGTGTCAGTCGCATGATTTCGAGTATGCGCCGCCCTGGAGTGACTCGCAGGCGGGTTTCGCGGGTGTTGGCCGTCACGCCCCGATCACTCGATGCGAACCATCTCGGGTGCGCCCGGTAAACTGGCCATCACCCGAGCGTTTCACTCCGGGTTCGCGCACTAGTACCGAGGAGCAGCACGTGGCCCGTGTCGTCGTCGAAGTCATGCCCAAGGCCGAGATTCTCGACCCCCAGGGACAGGCAATTGTCGGGGCACTGTCTCGCCTGGGCTTTGCAGGAGTATCCGATGTCCGTCAGGGCAAGCGGTTCGAGTTGGAGATCGACGGCAGTGTCGAAGACGCCGAACTCGAGAAGATCGCCGAAGGCCTGCTGGCCAACACGGTGATCGAGGATTGGACCGTCAGGCGAGTCGAGGCATGAGCGCACGTATCGGGGTTATCACGTTCCCGGGCACGCTCGACGACATCGATGCTGCTCGGGCCATCAACCTGGCCGGCGGTGAAGCTGTCGAACTCTGGCACGGCGACGCAGACCTCAAGGGTGTCGACGCGGTTGTCGTTCCCGGCGGATTCTCCTACGGCGACTACCTTCGTTGCGGCGCGATCGCACGTTTTGCTCCCGCGATGGGCAAGGTTGTCGAAGCAGCCAAGGGAGGCATGCCGGTCCTGGGCATCTGCAACGGTTTCCAGATCCTCTGCGAAGCAGGTTTGCTCCCCGGTGCCCTGACCCGTAACCAGGGTCTGCACTTCATCTGCCGCGACGAGTGGTTGACGGTCGAAGCCAACAACACGGCTTGGTCCTCGCGTTACGAGGCCGGCGCCCAGATCCTCATCCCGCTCAAGTCGGGTGAAGGTCGCTTCCAGGCTTCCGAGAATGTTCTCGACGAACTCGAGGGCGAAGGCCGCGTCGTCTTCCGCTACTCGGAGGAGAACCCCAACGGTTCGCAGCGTCGTATCGCCGGTATCTCTTCGGCCAACGGCCGCGTCGTCGGTTTGATGCCGCACCCCGAGCACGCCACCGAGGCTCTCACCGGACCGAGCGACGACGGACTCGGCTTGTTCTACTCGGCACTCGACGCGATCGTCACTGCCTGATCGCCTGCTGATTTTCACCACTGAACGCCGACCGGAAATCCGGTCGGCGTTCAGTCGTTTGTGGGGGCGTCCCGGTTCTCGGGTTACTGGCTGTAGGAACTGAGGAAGTTGCCGAGACGCTCGAGGGCGGTCGCGAGGTCGTCGGTGTTCGGCAGGGTCACCAACCGAAAGTGGTCGGGTTCGATCCAATTGAACGCGCGGCCGTGACTGACCAGAATCTTCTCCGATTCCAGTAGATCGAGAACGAACCTCTCGTCGTCGACGATGCCGAACTTGTCGACGTCGAGCTTCGGGAACAGATACAGCGCGCCGTCGGCCTGCTGACAGCTGATCCCGTCGATGCTGTTGAGCGTGCTGTGCGCGAGATCGCGCTGTGCTGTCAGTCGACCTTGCGGGAGCAGGAGGTCCTCGATGGACTGGCGTCCGCCGAGTGCGGTCTGGATCGCGTGCTGCGCCGGCACATTGGCACACATTCGCATGTTGGCCAGCAGTTTGATGCCTTCGATGAAACTCGACGCCCGCTCGAGTGGTCCGGTGATGGCCAGCCATCCGGCTCGGAACCCGCAGACGCGGTAGGCCTTGGACAGCCCCGAGTACGTCAGACACAAAACGTCTCGCCCGGTCATCGACGCAAGGTTTGTCATGGATCGGCCGTCGTAGACGATCTTCTCGTAGATCTCGTCGGCGAAGAGCATCAGGTCATGCTTGCGGGCAATGTCGACGAAGCGTTGCAGCACCTCCGTCGAGTAGACGGCGCCCGTCGGATTGTTGGGATTGATGACGACAATCCCTCGGGTGCGCGGAGAGATCCGGGCTTCCAGATCGTCGAAGTCCGGTGCCCAGCCCTGGCTTTCATCGGTGAGGTAGTGAACCGGCGTGCCGCCGGCAAGTGAAACCGAAGCCGTCCACAAGGGGTAGTCGGGAGCGGGAATCAGGATCTCGTCCTCGGGATTGCAGAGCGCCTGCATCGTCAGCGTGATCAGTTCGGAGACGCCGTTTCCGAGATAGATCTCGTCGACGGTGACGTCGGTGATACCCCGCGTCTGGTAGTACTGGACCACCGCGGTGCGCGCCGAATACAGTCCGCGAGAATCGCAATATCCCTGGGCGGTAGGGAGATTGCGGATCATGGCCATCATGATTTCGTCCGGTGCTTCGAATCCGAAGGGGGCTGGATTACCGACGTTGAGTCGCAGGATCGTGTGTCCCTGATCCTCGAGTTCTTCGGTCTTGTCGAGAATTCGCCCTCTGATGTCGTACCTGACATTCTCGAGCTTGCGGGCCTGATCGATGGGTGTGTTCACGCGGTTACGTACCTCTCCGGTTCGGGTGGGCGAGTTGTGTTTCAGATGAGAAGGGCGCCTCAGGGTTCGGTCTGGAAACGGACATTGATTCGCGATAGCGCTAGCGGCGAGAGGAGAGTAGCGCTACTATGATTCGACATGTCCAATGATAGCAGTTCGAGGATTGTCGCAGCCTTGCGCGAATGGATCGCGACGGCACCTCCAGGCGCGAAGCTTCCGTCCACTCGGTCGCTCGTGAGCCTGCACGGGGCGAGCCCGGTCACCGTGCAGAAGGCGCTGCGAACGCTGGTATCTCAGGGGGTGGTGGAGGCTCGTCCCGGTGTGGGAACCTTCGTACGCGCCGCACGCGTCGTGCGACCCAACGATTACGGGTGGCAGACCGCGGCGCTCGGATCGCCGAACTATCGTCTGCAGCTGCCTATTGCGCTGCAGTCCACCTCCAACGACGTGATCGCACTGCATTCCGGCTATCCGGCCCGAGAGCTGTTGCCCGAAGGGCTGGTTCGTGCAGCATTCACCAGGGCGACGCGAACCGACGCTGTGTTCAATCGGCCCCTCGCTGCCGGGCTTCCGGAACTGCAGTCCTGGTTTGCCTCCGAATTGGGTTCCGCAACTCCTGCCGGCATCACTCCGCCGGGGCCGAACGACGTGGTTGTACTTCCCGGCAGTCAGGGTGGGCTTGCGACGTCCTTCCGCGCGTTGGTGGGGGAGGGGCGTCCGTTGCTCATGGAATCGCCGACCTACTGGGGTGCGATCCTGGCTGCCGCCCAGGCCGGAGTCACGGTCATTCCGATCTCCAGTGGCGCCAACGGTCCTGATCCCGAAGAGCTTTCGCGTGCATTCGAACAGACCGGTGCCCGTGCGTTCTACGCACAACCGAGCTTCGCGAGCCCGACGGGAGCGCTGTGGTCGCCGTCGTTGGCTGACAAGGTTCTCGACACCGTCCGTCGCCACGGCGCCTTCCTCATCGAGGACAGTTCGGCGCTCGACTTCGGAATCACCGCAGATCCCAGCCCCATCGCTGCACGCGACGACAGCGGACACGTCGTCTACCTTCGTGCACTGACCAAGAGCGTGTCGCCGTCGGTGCGAGTTGCCGGATTGATCGCCCGAGGCCCGGCCTACGAGCGGATTCTTGCTGATACACAGGCGGATTCGATGTATGTCAGTGGGATGCTGCAAGCGGTAGCGCTCGACGTCGTGACCCAACCGGCCTGGCGTACGCACTTGCGCCGGCTTCGTCAGCAACTCGAGGCCAGACGCGACCTCCTCGTGTCGAGTCTGCGCGAGCATGCGCCGGACGCTCACCTCGACGCTGTCCCGCAAGGCGGACTCAACCTCTGGCTTCGGCTCCCGGACACCACGAATCTCGAACGTGTCGTGCAGGACTGCCGCTCGGCCGGCGTCATCGTCGGGGCCGGTGACGATTGGTTCCCGGCAGAACCGACCGGAAAGTTTTTGCGGCTCAACTACGCCGGACCGAACCCGGGTGAGTTCCCCGACGCCGCCCGCATCATCGGCCGAGCAATCACACAACATATGTAGAACTTCACCTCGCTGGTGGTTGACCTGAACTTCCGTTGAGGTTTTATCGTCGTGTCCATGAACAAACAAGCGATGCAGCCGCCGGCCAATCAGCCGATCGGATTCTGGACAGCGCGTGCCGGTGAAGCGATTCGCGCGCGCACGCGCGGAGCGCTCGAAGCAATCGGCGTGACCCAGCCGGGGTGGTGGGTCCTGCACCAACTTTCGCTGCACCCTGAAGGGGTGGAGCGAGCTGTCCTCCTGCGAACGATCGGTCCGAACGAATCAACCGACGTGATCGACGCGGCCGTCGACTCTGCTCTCGACCTGGGCTGGGCGCGTGAAGTCGAGTCTGTCCTTCTCCCTACTGATGCGGGCTCCCAGCAGTTCGATCGCGCCGCGCGGGTACAGCAGATGCTGCAGGAAGAGCGGATGAAGGGAATCAGCGAAGAAGAATTCGTCACCACCATCACGGTTCTGCAGCGAACCATCAAGAACGTGGGCGGCGACGCCTGGCACTGGTAGCCACCACTACCGCCGCCCGCTGTCTGGCAGGGCGGCCTCGATCAACTCGACGGCACGAGATACACCGCCCGCCGCTGCGAGTTCTTTTGCCAACTCTGCACTGCGTCGGCGGAACTCGTCCGAGGTCACCCGAGTCAGCGCCTCACGAAGCTCTACTGCCGTGACGGTGGCGCCGTCGACGCGTACTGCGACACCGGCGTCGACGAGCGAGTCGGCGTTGCCGAACTGATCGACGGCTTGCGGCACCGCGATCATGGGTGTGCCGGTCACGAGCCCCTCGCTGGATCCGCCCATACCCGCGTGGGTCACGAATATGTCGGCCTGCTGCAGAATCGCGAACTGCGGTACCCAGCGGTGTATTTCGACGTTGTCGGGTAGTGGTCCGAGATCCGAGATCTGCACCTGCTTTCCGATCTGGAGGACGACGTGCCAGCCGTCCATCGGGCCGAAAGCCTCGACGCAGGTGCGATAGAAATCCGGATGATCGGTGAAGGCTGAACCCAGCGAAATCAACACAAGCTTGCGTTCGGGATCCGGGTTCACCCAGGGTTGATTGCTCGGTTCGAGTGCGGGGCCGACAAACGTGTAGACGTCGCGGTTCACGCGATCGGCGTTGGGCTGCATCGATTCTGCGATCAGCACGATTGCACGGGGTGGGCGTCCGGTGAACTCACGCGGATCGACCTCGACGCCTTCGGCGCGGAAGAACCGGGCCTCGCGATCGAGTAGGTCGACGCCTCTCGGATCGGAACGAATCTCGTCGTACATCGGTGCGGCGTCGTCTTCGTAGCCGTCCCAGGCAACATACGTCGGCGACAACTGGATGATGGGAACGTTCCACTGCTGAGCCAGTATTCGCGCGGGGATCCCGGCGATGTCGTAGAGAAAGAGGTCGGGACGGTCGTCGTCGTAGATTTGGCGCAGCTGCGGCAGCATCGCCTCGTAGTCGTCCTGGAAAATCGTCAACTGATCGATCAGATCCCCATCCCAACTCTTCTCCGGTTCGGCGCCGTCAGGGGAAGGAACGAGGCTGGGCAGCGTGGAGACGTACGGTGCGAATTCGGCCCCGGTCGCCTCGATGACCTCGCGCATCGACTCGTCGTTGGCGTAGGTGACGCGGTGACCGGCGGCGACGAGACGCGCGATGATCGCCAGGCTCGGATTGACGTGGCCAGGTGCCGGAATGCTCACCATGGCGATATGTCTGCGGGTCATCGATCACTCCTGCCGTCTGACTGTTGTCGAACAACAACTGTTCTGGAACAACTCCGGATACCGGACCGAGACTATCCACCAGGATGGGTAACGGCATCTGATTTTTGCCGGGGAAGTACCGTGCGCACTCGAGTAGGACTACGCATCCGAGTGCCGGGATGGGCGAGCAGACTTCGAAGCATGAGCACACCGACAACACCTTCGAAGACCACTGCAGCCTTCTATCTGCAGGCCGGAATAGCCTTTGCCGTCAGTTTTGTCGGCACCCTCCTCGGAATTGCGTATCTTCCGATCGATGCGTGGCAACGCGGATTTCTCGGAATGTCCTTGCTGTTCTTGGTCACCAGTACGTTCACGTTGGCCAAGGTGATTCGTGATCAGCAGGAGGCGTCTACCGTCAGGGTTCGAGTGGACGAGGCTCGACTCGAGAAGTTGATCGCCGAGCACGATCCGTTCAAGGCAGCTGCCTGAGTCCCATCGGCACAGTGAGGACGAGCGTGCTGCCGAGCGGCTGCTCATTGCGGCGGGCCGTCAGGTTGCCGCCATGCGCCAGCGCGAGGCTCCTCGCAATGGTCAGTCCCAAACCGGAGCCGTCGGATCGATCACCGCGATGGAAACGGTCGAAGACGGATTCGAGTTGGTCTGCGGGAATTCCGTCACCGGTATCGGTGACGGACACCGTGAGGTGATCACCTTCCCGTGCGAGTGTCACCTTCACCGAACCTCCGGTTGGAGTGTGCCGCAACGCGTTTTCGAGCAGGTTGGCGAGGATCTGTTCGATTCGTTGGCGATCGACCTCGGCCGTGACCGGTTGCGGAGGCAGGGCGGTTGTCAATTCGACTCCACGATCGGCAAAACGTGGCCCTGCTGCTGCCGTTGCGCTGCAGACGATGTCGTCGAGATTCTCGGTCCGGCGATCGAGTTCGAGAGCGTGTTCGTCGGCAGCGGAGACGTCCGCCAGATCGCACGACAGCCGACGCAGACGTTCGAGTTGATCGCGCATCACCGACCATGACGAAGGATCTGTCGGCACAACTCCGTCCTCGATGCCGTCCACGTACGCAGCCAAAGTCGATACCGGAGTGCGCAATTCGTGGGCAAGGTCGGCAAGCAGTCGTTTGCGGACCCGATCCGAATGATCAAGGCGTGCAGCCATGTCGGCGAATGCCGTTTCGAGACGCGTGAAATCGGCATCTACGTCGGACCTGCCGATAGTCACGTCGAAGTTCCCGTCGGCGACGCTTTGCGCCGCCTCTGCCAGCATGGTGATCGGTGCCGTGACGCGTCGGACGATGTAGACCGCGGCGATGCCTGCGCCCACGAGCGCGACCGCGATCCCGCACAACAGAGCAATGGTCATGGTCTGAGCGAATGCTTCTTCGGTGTGGGTACGGACATTCGAGTCTTCGATGCCGGCCATCATGAGGTGGTTGTGAAAGAGCGGGGCAGCGACGGCGATGGCAACGGCGGCGATGACGAGGCAGGCGACGAACAGGACGACAAGCTGCGCGAGCAGTAGTTTTCCGCGTAGCCCGAGTCTTTTCATGACGACCGTGTTCATGACGACCTCAGTGAGTATCCGACGCCCCTGACGGTTCTGATGAACCGCGGATCGGTCGCGTCGTCGCCGAGTTTGCGGCGTAATGCACGGACATGGACGTCGACGATGTGCTGGTCCCCGAACCAGGACGACCCCCACACCGAGGCGATGATATCGGCCCGACTCCAGGCTGCGTCGGGTCGGGATGCGAGCGCGGACAACAGGGTGAACTCGGTGGGGGTCAGATCGACCAGGTTGTCGTCGACACGGACCGTGCGCGCCAGGACGTCGATGTCGAGTCCGGGAGGCGTTGGCAGCACTTTCGGCAGCAAACTCGACGCGCGTGGCCGTCTGAGCAGAGCTTTCACTCGCGCAACCAACTCGCGGGGGCCGAAGGGTTTGACCACGTAGTCATCCGCGCCGGCCGCCAGACCCGTCACTTTGTCCGACTCTTCACCGCGGGCGGAGAGCATCAGGATGTACGCGTCCGAGAAGGTGCGGATTCGTCGGCAGACTTCCATGCCGTCGAAGCCCGGGAGCATCAGATCGAGCACGATCAGCGCGGGCTCGAATTCGCGCACCGAGCGTACTGCGCTCGGCCCGTCGTGGGCGAGGCGCACGGTGAATCCTTCGCGTGTCAGATAGTTGGCGACAACCTTCGCGAGGGCAGTCTCGTCGTCGACGACAAGAACACGCCCCGGTTCCTCACCAGGTCGTAGTTCGGCGCTCATCAAACCGAGGTTAGTCGACTGTGTGTCTGCATTGCTGTCGTGTGGTGGTTTCCGCTCGACTGTGAAGATTCGATGAAGGAAGCCTGTTTGGGCCGGTTATCGGGCTTCGAGGCGGATTTTCGCCGGTAACGTGGCAACTGTGCATGTGCAGCATTGTTGTCAAATCAATTGTGGTGCAGTGCATATCGAACAGAATCAATTTTCGGGAGTGAAACATGTCTTTGACGGTCAGGAAGAGCGCCGCACGGTTCGTACCGGTTGTGGCAGCGGCAGCACTGTTGATTGCCGGATGCTCGGACAACTCCGGGGAGAGCGTCAACCATTCTTCCGAAACAACCAGCGTCGCAGCACAGTCGGAGATTCCTGCGGGTGTCAATGCTGCCGATATCGAGTTTCTCGAAGGGATGTACCCGCATCACGCGCAGGCATTGGACATGGCCAGAATGGTCGACGGTCGAACCGACAATGCCGAACTTCTCTCTCTTGCAGCGCAGATAGAGGCAGCGCAAGGCCCGGAAATGGCTCAGATGACGGAATTGCTGACGAAGTGGGGACGCCCCGATCCTTCGTCGAGTTCGATGGAGGGCATGGATGATTCGGCGCATGCGGGACACGGCGTCGGGATGGCCGAGATGCCGGGCATGATGTCGGCCGACGACATGACCGCCCTCACCGACGCCAGTGGCGCGGAGTTCGACAAGTTGTGGCTGACGATGATGATCGAGCACCACAAGGGTGCCATCACCATGTCCCAGACCGAACTCGACAACGGGCTCGATCCATCGGCGGAAAAGATGGCAGAAGCGATCATTGCCGGTCAGCAGGCGGAAATCACTCAGATGGAAGCGATGTTGAAGGAGAAATGAACGGTTGACCTCGGCCGCGTGACCTTGCTCGGTGGCCGAGTCGGGCATACGTTCGAGGCTGATGGTTTGACCGCTGCAGTGCCGAAATCACACGCGAGGGGATGACCGCCACATGGATCACAGTCAGATGGACCATAGCGAGACGGACCATAGCGCGATGGACCATAGCCAGATGGAGCACGGTGCACACGGTGGTCACGCGGATCATGTCGCACAGTTCCGGACGTTGTTCGCAGTCATGCTGGTAATCGCAGTTCCGGTTGTTGCGGCAGATGCGATGTTCGCTGATCTGGTCGGGTAGACATTGCCGGAAAACTCTCTGGTGGAATGGATCTCACCGGTACTCGGCACCGTGATGTACTTCTGGGGAGGCAAGCCGTTCCTCACCGGCGCTGTCGCCGAAATACGTTCTCGGCAACCCGGAATGATGCTTCTGATCGCACTTGCCATCACCGTTGCCTTCTTCGCTTCTTGGGCTGCAAGTCTGCACTGGGTGGATCACACTCTTGATTTCTGGTGGGAGCTCGCGCTTCTGATCGTGATCATGTTGTTGGGTCACTGGATCGAGATGCGTTCGCTCAGTCAGACATCGAGCGCCTTGGATTCGCTTGCCGCTTTGCTGCCCGACGAGGCCGAACGGGTGGTGGGGGAGTCGGTGGAAACCGTGCCCACCGCAGCTCTGGCCACCGGCGACCTGGTGATAGTTCGTCCCGGCGCCCGCGTTCCCTCGGACGGAACGGTCGTCGAGGGCAGTGCCGACATGGACGAATCCATGATCACGGGCGAGTCGAAGACCGTCCGCCGGACTGTCGGAGATCAGGTGGTGGCCGGCACCGTAGCCACCGACTCGGCACTTCGGCTTCGAGTCACCGCTGTGGGAGAAGACACCGCGCTCGCCGGTATTCGGCGCCTGGTCGAACAGGCGCAGAACTCGTCGAGTCGTGCTCAGGTGTTGGCGGACAAGGCCGCTGCTCTGCTGTTCTGGTACGCACTGGGCGCGGCAGTGCTGACCGCGATCGCCTGGAGTATCTGGGGCACACCGGAGAGCGCAGTCACCCGGACGATCACCGTTCTGGTGATCGCCTGCCCGCACGCGCTCGGGTTGGCGATTCCGCTGGTCGTCTCCATCGCGACGGAACGAGCAGCTCGGGCTGGGATTCTGATCACCGACCGCATGGCCCTCGAGGCGATGCGCAACGTAGACACCGTTCTCTTCGACAAGACCGGCACTCTCACCAAGGGGGAGCCCGCAGTGGTCGGTGTGCGCGGCGTCGACGGGTACTCCGACGACGAAGTTCTCAGCGCAGCAGCTGCCGTCGAATTCGACAGCGAACATCCACTCGGGCGCGCCGTCGTCGCAGCAGCGCGGGAGTTGTCGCTCGAATTCACTTCGGGTTCCGACTTTCAGGCGCACAACGGAATCGGGGTTGCTGCGGACGTCGGCGGCGCACGCGTCGGTGTCGGCGGACCGGGGATGTTGAGATCGGTCGGGGCCACAGCGATCCCGGGGACCGAAGAGTGGCTCAGTGACGGGTCGACGGTCCTGCATGTAGTGCGTGACGAGAAGGTAATCGGCGCATTGGCATTGGCCGACGAGATTCGCCCGGAATCAGCATTGGCCGTCGACGCCCTCCACGCTCGCGGTGTTCGAGTGGCCATGGTCACCGGAGACGCGGAGGCCGTGGCCCATTCGGTGGCTCGCAGGCTCGGGATCGACGAAGTTTTCGCCGAAGTGCTTCCTCAGGACAAGGGCGCGCAGGTATCTCGGCTTCAGGCTGCGGGCCACCGCGTGGCGATGGTCGGTGACGGGGTCAACGATGCGCCGGCACTCGCCCAGGCGGATGTGGGTATCGCGATCGGTGCCGGAACCGACGTGGCGATCGCATCGGCGGGAGTTGTTCTGGCCAGCGATGATCCGCGTTCGGTGAGCTCGGTCATCGAGCTGTCCCGCGCCACCTACCGCAAGATGGTTCAGAACCTCTGGTGGGCAGCGGGATACAACGCGATCTCGGTTCCCCTCGCTGCGGGAGTACTGGCGCCCGTCGGGTTTGTGCTGCCGATGGAGGTCGGAGCAATCCTGATGTCGGTATCCACTGTGGTCGTTGCCGCGAATGCCCAGTTGCTGCGACGCTTGGACTTGCGGCAACCACCGGTGACCGCGTTCGAGTCGAGAGTGCTCACACCGCAGTAGTGAGCGGATGAAGGCGGACTACTGTCGGCTCAGGAACGGAACGAGCGCACGCAGCACAGCTTCGGAGTCCGCGACTGCGCTCGCGTGATCAGCCCCCTCGATCACAGTCAAGGCACTGTCCGGGATCAGCGACGCGAGATGCTCGGTATCCGGCAGGCGCTCGCGATCTCTCGATCCGACGAACAACAACGCCGGTGTGGTGATCCGTTGAAGCACGGCGTCGTCGATGCCCTGCTCCTTCTCGGCCCGGCGCATGTAGGCCGCGAGTGCGAGGGCATCGTTGATTCGAAAGGCAGTCGCAGTCTGTGGATCCACCGGTTTGCCGCGCCTCGCGCCCCAACCGCTCAGAAACCCCTCGATACCGCCGCTTTCGAGTGCGTCGATGCAGCCTGGGAAGAACAATGCGTCGAACGCCCCCGTCATCGGCCGGCTACTACCGCCCCCGACGGTCAGCGATCGCACCCGTTCGGAGTGCTCGACGGTCAGCGACATCACCGAGCGCCCGCCGAACGAGTATCCGAGGACGTGCGCCGGTTCGAACGGAGACTCCGTGTCGAGGATCTCCAGGAGGTCGCCGACCACCAGATCCATTGCATACGAATCGGAGTCGTGTGGTTTGTCACTGCGTCCGTGACCCCGCATGTCGACGAGGATCAGACGATACTGTTCCTGGAGCGCCTTGACGTACCCGAAGCCACGCCAGATGGAGCGCGACAACGCTGTGCCGTGCACCATCAACAGGGGTGGGCCATCGCCCACGATCTGATAGGTGATCCGCGCACCGTCCACCGGATTTCTCACGTCGTGCAACACCCGTCCAGTATGGGTGCCAGCTACTGCGCACACGAACTCGAGTAGTCGTCCGGAGCCATTCCGACGGATGCCGTGAACTTTCACGACCAGTCGAGCAATCAACTCGGCCTCCCTCAGAGCTACCGGTCACTGCCCGGCCGGGCAGTACCCACCGTTCCAAGCAGTGCATCGGTGAAGGGGTCTGCCGTGCTGACGCCTGCGCCTATGCCCCGAAGCAGAGCCTCGAAATCAGTGGCAACTACGGTGACCTCCTCGAACTCAGGCTCTCCCCCACGGACAACCTGACCGTCCGGTGCGAGCGCCAGGTACTCGTACCCATTGCGTACCGACAGCAGAACCGGGAGGTGAGTGGACCAGAAGGCGTTGATCGCCGCGCGCTCAGCCGGCCCGGAAGCGACCGCCAGGCTCTCGTGCCGGAACGCATTCCAAGGAAACGCCTCATCACTGACGCCGACTCCACCGGCATAGTTCTCCGCCGAGAGAAACCACACCTGGTCGTCGGAACTGGCAAGTACGGAGAACGAACTCGCCCACACGATGAGTTGATCACAAACGCCGACCAGCGGTTGCGGAACTGGGGCAGAGGCCGATCGAGTAGGTTCTTCGCGAACCCAACATGCGATCGACAGCGCGGCGGTTGCGTCGAGGTGAAGGCACATCGCCCCACAGTAAGGCCAGACCGTCTCGCACCGATAGCGTCAACCGTCGGCCTACTCGGGATCGATGTCCTGAATACCATTCTCGTCCATGCTGATCCATCGCGTTATGCCGATGTCGCGCAGGAACGGCAGATCGTGACTCACCACCACCATGGCACCGCGGAAATCGGAAAGTGCCTGCGTGAGGTGAGCGAGACTCGGTAGGTCCAGGTTGTTAGTCGGCTCGTCGAGAAGAAGCAGCTGGGGCGCGGGTTCGGCCAGAAGGATCGTCGCTAACGCCGCGCGCAATCGTTCACCGCCGGAGAGCGCAGAAGCCAACACATCGGAATCCGTTCCCCGGAAAAGGAACCGTGCCAACTGCCCACGAATTTCCTCGGCTGTCGCGTGTGGCGCGGCCAAAGCGACGTTGTCCGCCACCGAGAGATTCTCGTCGAACACGTCGAGACGTTGGGGGAGCGCACGAGAGGCTACGAACGGAGTCGACGCAGCGAGTGCATCGAGCAATGTTGTCTTGCCGATTCCGTTGCGTCCCAGTAGCGCAATCCGCTCCGGCCCGGTGATCTGGAGCGATACCCCTTGGCCGCTCCGCAACGTAACCTCGGCGAGCCGCGCAACCTGCTGCCCCGGATGAACCTCTGTAGCAGGAAGGTCCAGGCGAATCTCGCGATCGTCTCGAAGGAGTTCCTCTGCCTCCGACAGGGCGGACTTGGCCTCGTCCACCTTCCCGATATGGTTGAGGGCCAGCTTTCCGGCCGAAACTTGGGCTTGGCGTTTTCGTTCCTGCGCGATAATCAGCGGCACCCGCTTGTTCTCGAACATCTTCTGCCCATAGCGCTTACGTCGGTCCAGCTTTGTTCGAGCGTCGATCAGCTCGCGGCTCTGCTTCGCCAGATCGGCCTTGGCGTCGCGAACGGTGGCGAGTGCGCTTTCCTGCTCAGCGGTCACGACCTCCTGGTAGTGCGAGTAGTTGCCGCCGAACACGCGTAGATCGCCCCGACGTAGTTCGACCGTGTACTCCGCGGTGTCGAGCAGTTCCCGGTCGTGGCTGACGATCAGTACGGTTCCCGGAAACTGTTGGACTGCAGCATGAACTCGTGATCGAGCGTCGCGGTCCAGGTTGTTGGTCGGCTCGTCGAGGAGCAGCACCTGCGGATTCTTCAGCAGCGTTGCGGTCAGGCCGAGTAGGACGGTCTCCCCGCCGGAGAGGGTGCCGACGGTTCGGCTCAATGCTGCGGTATCCGGAACTACCTTCTCGAGGCCGAGTCGATGCAAGGTGGAGAGAGCGCTCTCCTCGATATCCCAGTTGTTGTCGACGAGTGCAAAATCGGACTCGGATCCGTTGCCGGTTTCGATGCGGTGCAATGCGTTTCGTAGTTCGTGGATACCGAGGATGCCGTCCACCCGAACACTCGGATCGAGTGTGATGTCCTGACGGAGGTAGCCGACCTCGCCGGAAGCGGTCACGGATCCGGATTCCGGTGAGAGCTCTCCCGCGATCAATCGCAGCAGAGTCGACTTTCCCGATCCGTTAAGTCCCACGAGACCGACACGGCCACTGGGGAATACAAAATTGGTGCGGGAAAAGACTGATTCGCCGTCCGGCCAGATGAAGGTGAGATCCGAGAGCGACAGAGAAGGATGGGATTGGGTCATGAGTACTCCAGAGGGTGCTTGGACTGTGCGCCCGGCTCAGCAATTGCTGATGGGTGCGAGTGCCTTCGCGTGATGAACCTCTAGAGGAGCAACGGCCCGTTTCCTGTTCTGTCGGGAATGATTCGTGTTCCAGGTTAGAACACTCGAGTGGTCCCCTGCAATCGAATTAATTTGTGCTGTCGGTCTCGTCAGTGTTCGGTGCTGAGATTTTCTGGTCCTCAGATTTTCGGGCCTTCGGACCGAAGATCGTCGACCTTCGACATCGCTTCGCGGAGTTCCGTGAGCCATTGTTCGCTGTGCTTGCCCGCCAACCGGACTGTCCACATGAGAGCGTCCGCTCGCGAGCGAGCAACTCCCGCGTCCACCAAGGTGTCGAGAACCTTGCGTTCGGGCTGACGTAGTCGTGTCATCACCGGAACTGAGAGATGTGTGAACAGGACGGTCTTTTCGTCCAGGCGTACACCCCAGGCGACCTTGCGTCCGTAGCGAGCCTCGGCCTCGTCGGCGATGCGCATCCGGTCGGCGCGCGTGGTTTCACGAAAGCGCGAGATCCTTCCGTCCGCGGCGGCCTCGCCACCGTCGACTGCCGGGAGTTCACCGATCACGACGATTTCTTCGCGGTCGACCTGGACGTCGGCGGTCCCGGTGAACCAGTCATCTGGAAGTCGACCGGCAAACCAGTCGGACGCATCACTCGCGTCGGGAACCGATGCCTGTTGCCAACCTCCGGGACGGCCGAACCTGCGGTCGCCGGAGCTTTGTGAGTTCTTCATGGCGTTCTCCTCGGAAAGCTGGTGGAGCATGACGTGCGTTTATTGCACTGATTACATGATTACACCGATAGTCGAACCGGCGCCACAAATTCGGGCATGATCGGAGTCGTGCGCCTTTCACACGCTCGTCAGAGCTTCCGAACTTTCCGTCGTCCCGTAGCTGCCGTGGCTTTGGGGGTATTGGCCGCAGGATCGGTAGTTGCCTGCAGTTCTGGCCCTGACCAGCCGAAATCAGTGGCAGAGGAGTTCGCCTCCGCGCTCACGTCGGATGACGTGCAAGCGGCGGCAGCCCTGACCACCGATCCGGCGGCGGCCTCGACTGCGATTTCGGCTCTGATCGACGGGCTGGGCAAGGACGAGGGAACATTCACCGTCTCCGACGCCACCGAGTCCGGTGATTCTGCGGGGACGTTCGCACTCGATGCGGCGTGGAAGTTCGGTGAAGGTCAGGACTGGAACTACTCGACGCAGGGAAACGCGTCGAAAAGCGGGGACAACTGGCTGATCCAGTGGGACCCGGCGCTGCTGGCCCCGGACCTGACCTCCTCGACCACTCTGCGCTACACGCCCACGACCGGTGCGCCGCCGTCCGTGCTGGACGCGGCGGGTCAGCCGATCATGGAGCAGCAGGTGGTGACGCTGGTCAATCTGGATTCCGCTGCGGTTCCGCCGGTGGACACGGCAGCCGTGGCCGCCCTGCTCTCGCCCGTCGCGCCGACGATCACGGCGGCATCGCTCAGCGGCGACCTTGCGTCGGCGAGCGGGAAGCCGGTCACCGCAATCACTTTGCGTGCCGAGGATCTTGCACCGATCGAAGAGCGGTTGGCGGCGATTCCCGGAGTGAGCTTGGCGCCGCAAGCGCGGTTGCTCTCGGTGGACAAAACTTTGGCGTCGCCGACGTTCAGTGGGCTGTCCGATCTGTGGCAGGAGGGGCAGGACAAATCCGCAGGCTGGGCGGTGCAGCAGGTGAAGCAGAACGGAACCATCACCACCGTCGCCGGCCAAGACGGGCCGGTTGCTCCGAACATCGCGACCACCATCGACCGACCACTGCAGTTCGCGGCCGAGAACGCGCTCGCCGGGGTGACGCAACAGGCGGCGATCGTAGCGCTACAGCCGTCGACCGGAGCGGTGTTGGCGGTGGCCCAGAATGCCCCCGCCGACGCACAGGGCCCCATTGCGTTGACCGGCCTGTACCCACCGGGGTCCACGTTCAAGACCGTGACGACCTCCGCGGCGCTGCAAGCCGGCGTCGCTACACCGGACACCGTTGTGGCGTGCCCGGGTACCGAGAACATCGAGGGCCGTCAGATCCCCAACGACGACGAGTTCGACCTCGGATCGGTTCCGCTGCACACCGCGTTCGCGAAGTCGTGCAACACCACCATGGCCAGAATGGCCGTCGGTCTGCCTGCCGATGCTCTGCACAACGCGGCGCTGCAGTTCGGGCTTGGCGTCGACTACGTCACCCCGGGCCTCACGACGGTGACGGGCAACGTCCCCGACGCGAACACGCCCGCCGAACGCGTCGAGTCCGCGATCGGACAGGGCACGGTGACCGCCACGCCTTTCGGGATGGCTCTCGTGGCGGCCTCGATCGCCAACGGGACGACACCCGCGCCGATGTTGGTCAAGGGACAGCCCGGCGTGGCAGATCAGACCGTGGCACCGGCTCCCACCGAGGTGACCGAACAGTTGCGGGTGATGATGCGCGAGACCGTCACAGGCGGTACGGCAACGTCGTTGCAGGACATTCCGGGGCTTCTGGGCAAGACCGGTACGGCCGAAACCGAAGGTGGTCCAGCACACGGGTGGTTTGTCGGAATCAAGGGAGATCTCGCATTTGCGGTGTTCATTGCCGGCGCGGACAGCTCTTCGCCTGCGGTGCAGGTAGCGGGCACTTTTCTGCGCTGAAACCTGTTTTCCGTTGCAGTTGGATCACGCCGTCGTAGCTCAACCGTGACACGTTCGTAGGCATCCCGTGCTTGTTACTCGTGTGACAGAAGTAAAGAGTTACATGCATGGGGCCCGGAGGACAGCACAACCGTCGTGGAAAATATGTCGTTGCTTCGATAACTGCTGTCGTTCTGACAGTGGCGCTCGCGTCATGTGTCATCGGTGGGGAGAAGAAAACCGACGCCGCTTCGGTGGTGGAAGACTTCGTCACCGCCCTCAACAACCACGACGCCGAAGCTGCTGCGGCGCTCACGTCGTACCCCAACGCAGCCCGCCCCTCGATCCAGCAGATGTTCGACGGACTGGCCGCCAAGTCCACCGACTTCGACGTCGCTCAGGTCATGGATCTGGGTAGCGACTCCGGACTCTTCACCCTCGACGCGTCCTGGAACTTCGGCGAAGGCAAGGACTGGAGCTACCAGTCGCAGGGCGAGGTTCGCGATCTTTCCGTCGGCTGGCGGGTGTCCTGGGACCCGTCAGTCCTGGTTCCCGACCTCGGAAACGGGCGCACCGTCTCGTACACCCGCACCGACGCAGCGCCCCCGAAGGTGGTCGACAGCACGGGCACCCTGCTCATGAACGAGCAGACCATCAACGCGATCACTCTCGACCCGACGACCATGCCGGACCCCGTCGACACCACTCGTCGCCTCGCCGCAGTTCTCGAGCCCGTCGCACCGTTGGTGACCTCGGAGTCGATGCTGGCCGACCTCGCGGCCAACCCGGGCAAGCCCGTCACCGCCGTACTGCTCCGCGATCCCGACTACGCGTACCTGGAAAGCGATTTTGCAATCCCCGGCGTCGTCGTGGTCAAGACACCCAAGCTGATCGCCTCCGATCGTCGTATCAACTCGCCGCTCCTGGACCCGCTTCGGACCGTGTGGCAGGCCAATCGCGACGCCACCGCCGGTTGGGCGGTCAACCTGGTGGAGTCCAACGGATTCCCGATCAAGCAAGCCGGCTTCCAAGGACCTCCCGGCCCCGACGTCGCCGCAACCCTCGATTCGCACGCTCAACTCGCTGCGATCGAAGCCGTCGTCAGTGCAGGTACTCCCGCCGCCATCGTCGCGATCCGCCCGTCGGACGGCGCCATTCTGGCTGCCGCACAGAACAATCAGGCCATCGAGCAGGGCCCGATCGCATTCACCGGGTTGCGCCCGGCCGGCGGCGCCCTCGATCTGGTCCGCCTCGCATCGTCGATGCAGAACGGCGTCGACCCGGGATCTGTGTCACCCGAACAGTTGGCCGACACCGGGCAGCAACTCGGGCTCGGCAACGGCTTCCACATTCAGGGACTCGATCAGCAGACGGCAGTACTTGCCGCGAACCGCCCCGGCGTGGACCAGGCGATGAACAACGTCATGGCCAACAAGACGTCCAACGACGCGGACGCGCCGACAGTGACACCGTTCGGAATGGCGATGCTCGCGGCATCGATCGCCCGCGGCAGTGCCCCGCTGCCGATGATGGTCTTCGGACAACCGGCTACCGCCGACGTCACACCGACGGCATTGCCCGGCGACGTGAACAATCGTCTGCGCGACGCGATGCGAGGGGCCGGCGGACTGGCCGGGTACCCGGACATGATGGCGGCCGGTGCAGCGAGCGGTGACGATCGCTGGTTCTACGGATCGCGCGGAGACTTCGCGTTTGCAGTGTTCGTCGCAGACGCCGACGGCGGCGATCGAGCAATGCAGATGACGGACAAGCTCTTCCAGGAACTCGGCAAGCCTGCCGACAAGTAGTACCAGGCACCGCGGGTAGATTCCTGGTTCGTGAACCTGCTCGATTTCCTTTTCCTCGTCGTAGCGGGATTCTTCAGCGGTCTAGTCGGTTTTGTCACCGGTCTCGCGTCGATCGTTTCGTATCCGGCGCTGCTGAGCGTCGGGCTCTCGCCGGTCAGCGCGAACATGACCAATACCGTCGCGTTGGTGGCCGTGGGCGTCGGCGCATTGGCGAACTCGTCCCGTGAAGTTGCCGACACGGGTCCGAAACTTGTTCGCTGGTCTCTCTATTCGGCTGCCGGTGGCATCATCGGTGCCCTGATTCTGTGGCTGGCACCGGAAGGTTCGTTCGAATCCGTCGTGCCGGCAATGGTTGTGTTCGCCTCGCTCGCGTTGCTACTGCAACCGAAGATTCGTGAGTTGTCCGGCGGCGGTGACCGTCCCGGAATCTACTCGGCCGCACTGTTTGCCGTCGCGGTCTACGGCGGCTATTTCGGTGCCGGTGCCGGCGTCATCTTCCTGGCCGCGACGCTCATCCTCACGTCCGAAACGGTGTGGCGTGCAACGATCCTGAAGAGCTTCTTTCTCGGCATTGCCAATCTTGTGGCTGCACTCATCTTCGCCTTCTCCGGACAGGTGCATTGGGTGGCCGCGTTGGCGATGGCGCTCGGAGCGTTGGCCGGAGGTTGGTGTGGCCCGCCCGTAGTCAAGAAAATCCCGCCATCGGTACTGCGAGTGGCAGTAGCGATAGCGGGATTCGTGCTGGCTCTGTGGTTGTGGGTGAAGTGAGACCGCCTACTTCACGCCCTGCATCAGCTTCTTGATCCATGGTGAGGCAAGAGCAAGAAGTACTCCGATTCCGATTGACGAGAAACCGATGATCAGGAAGAACGGGCGACTGTCGTCGATGTCGAAGTAACCGGCCAAGGTTCCCGCCATCGAAGAACCCAACGCAACGGACAAGAAGAACAACGCCACCATCTGGGTGTGGAAATGCTCGGGCGCGAGTTTGGTTGCAAGGGAAAGGCCGACGGGGGACAGGAAGAGTTCCGCGAAGGTGAAGAGCAGAAGCACTCCGGCAAGGCCGAGGAGCGGTGCACTGTTCGGTCCGCCACCGGTGATCGGGATGAATGCCAGGAACGCCAGACCCATCGTGCCGGTACCGAGCGCGAACTTAATCGGCGACGACGGCTGACGGTCACCGAGTTTTGTCCACATCGCTGCAAACACACCGGCAAAGATGATGATGAACACCGGATTGATCGACTGCACCCACGTCGGCGGGAAGTCCCAACCGAAGAGATTGCGGTCCAGGAGTTTGTCGGAGATCACCGGCACGGTGGTGAACTGCTGCTGAAACAGCGACCAGAAGGCCGCGCTCGCAATGAACATCGGGATGAATGCAAAGACTCGACTGCGTTCGACCTTGGTTACCTTCTTGCTGGTGAGCATGAGGAGGAAGTAACCGACCGAAGCGACGATCGTGAGTCCGACAACGACGTCGGACATGTTGTCCGCGGTGATCAAACCGGTGATCGAGGCAACCGCGACTACGACGATCGCGGCAATGCCGATCCCGATGTAGAGCGCGCGCTTGTCCGCGGGCAACGGGTTGCCGGGCTCGGCTCCGATTCCATGAAGATGCTTCCGACCCAGCGTGTACTGGATCAGGCCGAGAGCCATGCCGACGGCGGCGAGAGCAAAACCGGCGTGGAATCCCCAGGCGTCCTGGACGGCTCCGGTGAGCAGTGGACCGACAAGACCGCCGATGTTGATGCCCATGTAGAAGATGGAGAATCCGGCGTCGCGGCGATTGTCCTGTTCGGAATAGAGGTCTCCGACCAGAGAGGTCGCATTGGCCTTCAAGCCGCCGCTGCCGAAGGCGACCATGACCAGGCCGACACCCACACCCCACATGCCAGGAAGAACCGACAAGGCGATGTGGCCGGCCATCACCAGCGAAGCGCTGTAGAAGAGTGTGCGCTCGGAGCCGAGAAGTCGGTCGGCCACCCACGCGCCGAGAATCGTCGACAGATAGACGGTGCCGCCGTATGCGCCGACGATGCTGGTCGCTGCCGCCTGACTGATGCCGAGGCCGCCGTCGCTGACGCTGTAGTACAGGTAGTAGATGAGGATGCCTTGCATCCCGTAGAAGGAGAATCTCTCCCACATCTCGACGCCGAACAGGTTCGCCAGCGCAAAGGGTTGGCCGAAGAACCCCCGGTCTTCTTTCTCGCTACGTTCGACGGGCTCCGTAGTGTTGCTCATTCGAAAAGTGTCCTACGTGCTCGGGCATTTCGGGTGGTTCCGAGCCGTGGAGTTTGGTTACGACTTGGTGCGGATTTTCACTACCAGCGGAGCGAGTGCGCGCCAACCGAGAAGGAACGCGCCGAGGACCAGCGTCGCGACGACGATGAAGCTGAACTGGGTGCCCTGGCCACTCAACACTCGCAGGATCATGCCGATGACGACGGCGCCGAGCCAAACGACAATGCCGGTGGGAAGAAGGAGAACGGCATTGAACTTGTCGCGGTACAGCGCGAACGTGGCAGCCCATCCGATCACCAGGCCGGTCAGGAAGGGCCACGATGTCTTCGCCAGACCGGCGAGCGCATTGGCTTCTTCGTGGGTACGGCGCCCTATCGCGCAGAAGATTATGACAAGAATGGCGTCGATCAGCAGGAATGGTGCGTACTTCTTCACGCTCACACCATACGACTGTGCGCCTTTATTAACCGCGGGCGGTTAATAAAGGCGCACAGTGCTGTTAGGCCTGGAGGCCGGCTTCGATCTCGAGGGTGATCGTGATCTTGTCGCCGACAACTGCTCCGCCGCCTTCGAGGGGCATCTCGATGGAGATGTCGAAGTCCTTGCGGTTGATGACGGTGGTGGCTTCGAATCCGGCGACGGGGCCCTGGCCCATGCCCGGGTTGACGCCGTTGAACTCGAGGTTCAGCTCGACCTCGCGGGTGACGCCGTGGAGCGTGAAGTCGCCGGCGAGGACGAAGTCGCTGCCCTTGGAGCGCACTGCGGTGGACTTGAAGGTGGCCTTCGGGAACTTCTCGACGTCGAAGAAGTCAGCGGACTTGATGTGGCCGTCGCGCTGCTCGTTCTTGGTGTTGATGGAGTCCACGGAGATCTCGGCCTCGACGGCGGGGGTTCCGTCTTCGGCAACGGTGATCGTTCCCGAGAACTCGTCGAACGTTCCACGAACCTTGGAAACCATGAGGTGGCGAACCGAGAATCCGACAGTGGAGTGGACGGTGTCGATGACCCAGGTTCCGGCGGTCAATGTGGGCAAGGTTGCGGTGGTCATGGAAGCTCCTGAATAAGTAGTTGAATGTTCAAGTTCTTGTAGCTTCAACTATGGACCCCTGGAAATCCTTCCGCAAGATCATGTGAGCTGCATCACAGTTTGTGTACTGGCGGCATAGACCGCGTGAAGCGCCGACGCTGTCACTGACTGATGCACCGCAATGCCCCAGTGCCCTTCGCCGTTCACCACGCATTCTGCGATGGTGACTGCCGAATTCGCACTACCGGAAGACTCCGGGTTGCGGGGCAGTGAATGCTGGGTGAGCGAGACGACCTCGACGTCCGAGCCCTGTTCCGTCAGGATCTTGCTCAATGCCTCGACCGGCCCGGACGCACTCGCGGCGGCGGTGACCTCGCGTCCGTCGCGACCAATGGCGATGAACAACTGATCACCGTCGGCGGTGTGTTCCAGTGAGTACCGACGCACTCCTCCGTTGTACCCGTACTCGCGCAGCAGCAGTTTCCACAGCTGGTCGGCGGTCATTTCGGTGCCCGAGTCGTCGGTCTCGAGCTGCACCCGCGAGGCGAAGTCGATTTGCAGGCGCCGCGGGAGTTCGACCCCGTACTCGGTCTGCAACAGATAAGCGATTCCGCCTTTGCCCGACTGGCTGTTCACACGAATCACCGCCTGGTAATCGCGGCCGACGTCGGCGGGGTCGATCGGCAGATAGGGGACTGCCCACGGCGCCGATCCCGGATCGACGCCGGCAGCCTCCGCACTCTCGTAGTGATGGGCGAAGCCCTTCTTGATCGCATCCTGGTGGGTTCCGGAAAATGCCGTGTACACGAGATCGCCGCCGTACGGGTGGCGCTCGTGGACGGGAATTCGGTTGCAGTACTCCACCGTTCGACGGATCTTGTCGATGTCGGAGAAGTCGATTTCCGGATCGACGCCCTGTGCATGCAGATTCAGCCCCAGCGTGACCAGGTCGACGTTGCCCGTGCGCTCGCCGTTGCCGAACAGGCATCCCTCGACGCGCTGCGCGCCGGCCAGTACTGCCAGTTCGGCACATGCAACCCCGGTGCCGCGGTCGTTGTGCGGGTGGACCGAGAGAATCACCGAATCGCGTCGGGCCAGGTTCTGGTGCATGTATTCGATCTGGTCGGCATAGATGTTGGGGGTGGCGATTTCGACTGTGGCAGGCAGGTTGTGGATGACCGGGCGATCGGGACTGGCGTCCCAGAGTTCGGTGAGGCTGTTGCAGACCTGCAGGATGTAATCGGGTTCGGTGAGGTTGAAGACCTCGGGGGAGAACTC
Source organism: Rhodococcus sp. DN22 (assembly GCF_036669995.1). NCBI lineage: Bacteria > Bacillati > Actinomycetota > Actinomycetes > Mycobacteriales > Nocardiaceae > Rhodococcus > Rhodococcus sp. DN22. The sequence goes on from NZ_CP133326.1 coordinate 1,143,973, forward strand.
GAATCGCCACCCGTCGTGGCCTTCGCCGCCACGGGCCACGTCCTGCGCCGCGCGGAAAATCATGTCGTGCAACTCTTCTCGCTCTTTGCCGAGAACCACGTTTCGCCACGTCGGCGCAGTCGCGGTGTACATGTGGACGACCGCGTTTGGCAGTCCCTCGATCGACTGGTACGTCCGTTCGATCAAATCCATACGCGCGGCGGTGAATACGACGATGGTGACGTCGTCGGGAACGAGATCGAACCGCACCAGGTCGCGAACGAAATCGAAATCGGTCTGGCTCGCAGAGGGATAGCCGACCTCGATTTCCTTGTAGCCGATCGCCACCATCAGTTCGAACATTCGGCGCTTGCGTTCGGGGTCCATCGGTTCTGCGAGGGCTTGATTGCCGTCACGCAGATCGACGGGCACCCACAGGGGCGCCGCGGTGGTGCGATTGGACGGCCACGTTCGGTCGAAAGTCGGAATGTCGACGCGATCCCACGCGGCGCGGTAGCGCTCGGACGGCATGGGTGACGGCTTCTGGTTGTTCCAGCGGTTGGCGCGGGTAGTACTCATCTTCGGTTTCTCCTGCGGTCGAGTCGAGAGACCGGCATGGCGAAACCCCGCGGAGGGGTGCCGGTCTGTCAGGCCCCGCCGCGGCAGTCGAGAAGGAGTGCTCCTGTAGCCATGCGGGCTACACTAGAACGAAATCACTTATCAGACAACCTGAGGAGTTCACGTGTCACCTATCGTCGAGCGTCGGCTGCTCACCGACCAGGCCGCGGAGTTGCTGCGAGCGCGGATCGTGAGCGGTGAATGGGAAGTCGGCGCCAAACTTCCAGGTGAAACCACTTTGGCTGCGCAGTTGGGTATCGGTCGGTCCACCATCAGGGAAGCGGTGCGGACCCTCGCGGGCCTCAGCATGCTCGAATCGAGACAGGGTGCCGGCGTCTTCCTGCGGAGTACGACGCCTCCGGATCAGTGGCCGCGCGTGCTCGAAGCCGAGGCGATTCTTCATGTCGTCGAGGTGCGAAATGCGGTCGAGATCGAAGCGGCTCGGCTGGCGGCACAGCGCCGCGATGCCGTTGACGTCGCGGCTCTGCGGCAGGCGTTGGACGGTAGAACTGCCGCCGCGCACTCTGGAGACGCAGCGTTTGTCGACGCCGATATCGCCGTCCACCGGGCAGTGGTGGATGCGGCCCACAATCCCGTGCTGTCGGAACTCTTCGAGACTTTTGTGCCGCGTCTGCGGGCCGCGTTGATCGAGTTGATCGCGGTTCTGGACCTGCATCCACACAGTCAGCCGGATGCGGACGAGCATCGAATGTTGGTGGACGCCATCGAAGCCGGCGACGCGGAGGCAGCGGTACGGATCAGCCGAGCCCACCTCGACGACATGGCAGCAGCGTTGCGACGCTAGACGCCGGGTTGTTCTCGACGTTCGAACTCGAGGTCCATCTCGAGATCTTCGTGGTGGGTTGCACGGAACGTGATCAAGAAGACGATCCAACCGGCGACAGCGACCATGATGAAGCTGACCATCCGATATACAAACCATGCCGCAATTGCCTGCGGTCCACTGGCACCGGCGATCGTCAGCGCGGTGATCAGTGCGGTGTCCACGTAGCCCAGCCCGCCGGGAAGCAGCGGAATGCTGCCGACTGCTTTGGCAGCGGTAAAGGCAATCAGGAGCCCCGCGAAGGAGGGTTCCGCGCCCACCGCCCAGCATGCGAAACCCAAACAAGCGACATCGGCGACACGATGGATGGCCGACCACCCGAATGCGATGACCGAGTCGGTGCGGCTGAGCTCGACCGAATCCAGTTGCTTGAGGATTTCGGACCAACGGTGCATACCGCGCCCGGTCGGGTTATTGCGAGAACGGTTGTACAGCGCCAGAACTCGGTGCCCGATGCGCTCGATGCTGCCGGGATTCTGGGCTATGTATCGCAACGCCAGAAACAGTGCTGCCATGCCGACGAGCGAAATCGTCAGCGTCACCGGGCTGACCTTGGTGCCGAACGCCGCTGCGCCGGTAGCGCCGAGTAGTGCCAGCGTCGCGGCAGCGATGACACCGCACATCGCCAACTGCCAGGATGCGACAACCGGTGTAGCGCCCCACTTTCGAGTCTGCTTGTACGTGAACGCAGTGGAGAAGACCTGGCCAGCAGGCAACGTCAGCGCCATTGCCGTACTGGCATAGATGACCGAGAGGTTCTTGAGGTGACCGGCAACCACACCGGCGGCATTGAGCAGACGTTGTTGAACGGACGCGTATCCGCTTAACGAAATGAGTTGGGCCGCGACGCACGCGGCCACCCAACCCCAATGGATTTCGGTCAGGACCCGCCAGGCCTCACTGAGTCTGGGCCAGAGATATGCGCCTTCGACTATCAGGAGGGCGATGAGCGCTATCCCGAGCACCCACTTCAGCCACCAGAAGCGCCCTCTGGCCCGACTGGTCTCGGCCACGGGCGAGCGTGGTCGTCTCAGTCGCCGTGGGGTGTTTCCAGGCTGAGCCATCGACTCACCCTAACCAATTTGATCCGGATCGACCTCTGGATACTTTTCCGGCCACGCCAGATGCGTCAGTCGTCGGCGCCCACGCAGTTGGACTTGCTCGCCGAGTTCCCACTCGGCCTGTTCCTCTTCGTCGGCGAAATACAGCGCGCTCGTCGACGCCAGCACCCGGCTGGGCCGAAGTTTCGCGAGCTCGGTGAGCCGTGATGCTTCGTTGACCGGATCGCCGATCACGGTGTACTCGAAACGTTCGGCAGCACCGATGTTGCCGGCGACCGCGAGCCCCGCGCTCACGCCGATACCGACGTCCAGGCCGGTGATGTCGTTGAGCTTGAACCGCAGCTCGCGAGCCGCCGCGAGGGCTGCCGTCGGAGCGTCGGGTCGATCGAGTGGTGCACCGAAGATGGCGAGCGCCGCATCACCCATGAACTTGTTGACAAAACCGTGGTGGCGATCGATGACGTCGACGACCACACGGAAGAACTCGTTGAGCAGCTCGACCACTTCGCCCGGCGGGCGCTCGGCCGCGGCACCGGTTGATCCGACCATGTCGACGAACAGAACTGCCACGAATCGAGTTTCGCCGCCCAGTTCGGTACCGAACTTCAGCGCGCGGCGGGCCACGTCCTCGCCGACGTGCTGGCCGAAGAGCTCACGCAGCAAGCGACGCTCGTCGGACTCTTTCATCATGCGGTTGAAGCCGACCTGCAGCCGGCCGATCTCACTGCCGTCGAACACCTCGACGCGTACGTCGGTGGCGCCGCGCTGCACTCGCTCGATGGCGCGTCGCAGTTGTCGGATCGGATCGGAGATCTGAGTAGCCGTCAGCATCGACAGTGCAAAGGCCTGCACGATCGCCATGATCGAGATGAGCAGGATCGCCCACGCGAGCGAGTCGGGGGAGAACTCGAGATTCGTCGTGAGCTGCGTCGAGCACAGCAAGATGATGCCGGCGACGGGCATCAGCGTGCCGAGACCCCAGGTCATCGCCAGCCGGGTTCCGACGCCCGGCGCCATGGTCCGATCGAATTCGCCCTCACTCAAGGCCTGGGCGGCGACCGGACGCAAAATGCGCTCACCGAGCATGTAGGTGAACCCGAAGGTCGTGGTCGCGGCCATACAGACCGTCACGATCACCGCGATCGCGAGTCCGGGCATCTCGGTGATGGTCAGGAACACGAAGATGATGCCGCCCAGAATCCACAGCACCAGGTGAACGATGGCCTGGCGAAGCGGCGCGTGAAGTGCCGCCATCTGCTCGGACCTCGTCGGCGGACCCCCGCGCAGCCGCCAACGGATGACCGATTTCAACATCATGGCCGCCGCGGTGAGGCTGACGGCACCGGCGAATGCCAGGTAAACGCCGAAGATCGCGAAGTTGCGGACACGGTCGGCAACTATCGCGTCGGACTCCTGGATCGGAACGCCGTACCGGACGAAGGCAAAGACCAGCACCGCGCCGATCAGATTGGCTGCGAGCATGGAGAGCATATAGAGGGGCCACCGGCTGCGGATGGTCACCGCTATTGCTCTGTATGAGGCCCGCACAGGGTTCAATTTAGCTGGCAGAGCTCGAAGTGTTGGTACGCGCGTCCGATTATTGGTCCGCTCACCTGTGTCGGCCGGTCCGGTTAGGCTCGCGAGGTGAACGCAAACAGGGGGCGTGCGGAGCGAGCTTCGAGGATGAACAAACCCATCTCCGCCGACGCTCGGGCGGTGCACCCGGGCGTGCGCATCGCGGCGGAATGGTCGTGGCGCCTCATCGTGATCTTTGCCGGGCTACTGGTTCTCGGATACGTGGTTCTGCGCCTCGAGACCGTGCTCATCCCGGTGGGGCTGGCTCTACTGGCATCGGCTCTGTTGATTCCGGTTGTCGATCGGCTACAGGTGTGGGGAGTTCCCCGCTCGGCAGCTGTGATCGTCGTTCTGCTTGCCTCGATCGGACTGGTCGCGGGAATCATGACGTTTGTCGTCGAGCAGTTCATCGACGGGTTGCCCCAGCTCACCGACCAGTTCACGGCCAGCGTCACGCAGATTCAGAACTGGCTCACCAGTGGACCGCTGCACTTCAGCGAGGATCAGATCCGCCAGGCTGGTGATTCGGTCGTCAAGTCGGTGCAATCCAATCGTGAGTCCCTGACCAGCGGCGCCTTGACCACGGCGACAGTCATCGGCGAGATCTTCACCGGGGCATTGCTGACGCTGTTCACTCTCATCTTCTTCCTCTACGGCGGCGACCAGATCTGGCAGTTCGTCACCCGGATCGTTCCCACCGACGCGCGTCGTCGGGTGCGGATCGCCGGTTCTGCAGGTTTTGGGTCGCTGATCGGTTACGTGCGCGCCACGGTCGCGGTTGCCGCCGCCGACGCGATCGGTATCGGTGCCGGCCTGGCGATCCTCGGGGTGCCGCTCGCCCTGCCGCTGGCGTCGTTGGTGTTCATCGGCGCGTTCATCCCGATCGTCGGTGCATTTCTGACCGGTTTTCTCGCGGTGCTTGTCGCTCTGGTCACGAAGGGTTTCCTGACGGCACTGATCGTCCTCGGCATCATCATCGGCGTCATGCAGCTCGAAGCGCACGTGATGCAACCGCTGTTGTTGGGTCGCGCTGTTCGCCTGCATCCGCTGGCAGTCGTTCTCGCCATTACAACGGGCATCGTCCTCGCCGGAATCGTCGGCGGGCTCTTGGCTGTTCCGATCGTCGCGGTCCTGAATACCGCCATTCGTTCCCTCCTCGCCGACGACCCGGACATCGCGTACGCCGAACTGCACGTCGAAGATCCGGAGACCCCACTGTTCCCCGCCGAACCCGACGAGCCGCGCGCCGAGCCTCGCATCGTGAACCCCACTCCTCCCGATGACTGAGCCCACCCGCCGTCGTCGGCTGCACTATCAGCCGACCGTTCGCGAGGCGTCGGGCGTCGACACCGACCCTGATGCCCCGCTGTGGCGGGCGGCGCAGGCATTTCGCCTCGTCACGCTGGTGTACGCGATCAGCTACCAGTTCGCTTCGGCCTCCGACTACACCAACTCCCGGCTCAGCTGGTTCTTCGTCGCTCTGATGGCCGTGTGGACCGGGGTGTCGGCACTGTTGCTCGGGACCTCCGGTGCGTTGTTCGGGAAGAAGCTGCCGCGGTACCAGGTGGTGATCGCCGATCAGGTTGTCGTCATCTTGCTGATGGCGTCGACGAGGCTGGTCTCCGACCACGAGTGGTATCAGAATCACCAGACGCTCCCCACCACGCTGTGGGCCACCAACGCGGTCATCTCCGCGGCAATTCTCGGCGGGCCGTGGCTCGGTATGGCGTCCGGAGTTGTCATCTCGGCGGCCAGCGCGATCATCCGCGACCAGGTCAACCTGGACCTCTGGCGCGATGCGACGGCTCCCGTGCTCGTATCGGTCGGCCTGGCGTTGGGCTTGGCCACCACCACCGCTCGGCGCTCGCATCGACAACTCGAGCAGGCCGTACGTCTGGCGGCGGCTACCGAAGAGCGCGAACGATTGGCACGCGAAGTGCACGACGGCGTTCTGCAGGTGCTGGCGATGGTGCGCCGGCGAGGAGCCGCACTCGGCGGCGAGGCAGCTGAGCTGGCCGCGCTGGCCGGCGAGCAGGAGGTCGCGTTGAGAATGCTGATTTCCGAGCAGGTTTCGGGTGCCGCGGCAGATGTCGGCGGACAGACAGTGGATCTGTGTCCGCTGCTGACTACGCAGGCCAGCACGTCGGTGTCGGTGTCGACGCCCGCGCATCCGGTCGTGATCGAGCGCGATCGAGCAATCGAACTGGCAGCCATCGTCGACAATGCCCTGTCCAATGTCGGGCTTCACGCCGGTCCTGCGGCGAAGGCGTACGTATTGCTCGAAGATCTGCCGGACGAGGTGATCGTCAGTGTCCGTGACGACGGCGTCGGAATCCCCGAAGGTCGCTTGGCGCAGGCCGAGGCCGAAGGCCGCATGGGAGTATCGAAGTCCATTCTCGGTCGAGTACAGGTGCTCGGCGGAACTGCAGTCCTGCAAACGGGGCCGGGGGAGGGCACCGAATGGGAGATCAACGTTCCGAAGGGGAAGAGTGAGCGTGGCTGACGAAATGGGCGAGAATCCGGTGACGGTGATGGTCGTCGACGATCACCCGATGTGGCGCGACGGTGTCTCCCGGGACCTCGAAGCCGCGGGCTTCACCGTGAGCGCCACGGCGGAGGGTGTCGAGAGTGCGCGCCGCCGAGCCGCCGCCGTGCAACCGGCCGTGGTTCTGATGGACATGAACTTGCCGGACGGAAACGGTGCCGACGCCACCACCGCGGTGCTCGAGGTTTCGCCGAAGAGCAAGGTACTGGTGCTTTCGGCCTCCGCCGAGCGTGACGACGTCCTCGACGCGGTCAAAGCCGGAGCGTCGGGTTACCTGGTCAAGAGTGCTTCGGTGGCGGAACTTCTCGAGGCCGTGCGAGCGACTTTCGACGGACAAGCCGTCTTCACACCCGGCCTCGCCGGATTGGTGCTCGGCGAGTACCGCCGGATGTCGACGGCACCGGCCGACGATCGCGCACCCGAGCTGCCTCGGCTCACCGACCGTGAGACCGAAGTGCTCCGTCTTGTCGCCAAGGGGCTGAGCGCAAAACAGATCGCCACGAGGCTCTCGCTCAGCCACCGGACCGTCGAAAACCACGTCCAGGCGACGCTGCGGAAACTTCAGTTGGCCAATCGCGTCGAGCTCACGCGATACGCGATAGAACAAGGTCTGGAATAACGTTTATCCTGGAAATCATGGAGGCCAGGAATCTACGCGTATCCGATGCCGAACGAGAGCACGTCGGCGAGCTGCTGCAGAAAGCTGTCGGTCAAGGGATGCTCTCGCTCGGTGAGTTCACCGAGCGCATGGACACTGCCTTGGCTGCAAAGACGCGAGGTGAGCTCAACTCGGTTCTCGCCGATCTTCCGGGCATCACGCTGATCTCCGACTACGACCCACCCGCGTATCCCAATGCAGGTCAGCCGATGTACCAAGGCCAGCCGTATCCTGCGCCGACATACCAACCCCAGCCGCCGCCGGTTCACCCGAGCCCGCCTTACCGCGCTCCCGTCGGGGCTCCGGTAGTCGGTAACTACGGAGCGGCAAATGCTGCCGTGATCCGTGGACGAATGGCGACGGTGACGCGGAACGGCGCATGGATCGTTCCTCCCGCTGTCGTGGTCGATACCAGAATGTCCAGTGTGACTATCGATTTCACGCGCGCTGTGATGCAGACGCAGGTCGTGAACATCTCGATCGACGACTACGCCAGTTCGATTTCACTGATCGTTCCCGAAGAGGCGACGGTGGACATGAACGGTGTCGAGGCAGTCGGAGGAAGTGCGTCGAACAAGGTTCGTTCCGGCCCGCAGATGGGCCCGCTGCATCTGGTGGTGCACGGCAAGGTGCGATTCGGCAGTGTCACCGCGAAGCATCCCTTCGGCACCACGATCCGAAAGATGTTCGGCTCCTGACCTTTCAGTGATACGCGCGGGTCAACATCTCGGCGACGCACACGGGTTTGTCACCGTGTTCTCGTTCGAATGTCTGCGTCACCGTGATCTGGACGCCGCCATTGATCGGTTCGACTTTGCTCAACGTCGCACGCATGCGAACGCGAGAGCCAACCGGAAGCGGAGCAGGCAACCTGACCTTGTCGAATCCGCAGTTGAGAGCAAACGCAAAACCCTCGAGCGAGAACATCGCATACGAGAACATGGGTCCGAGTGAGAGCGTGTAGTTGCCGTGCGCGATCGTTCCACCGAACGGTGACTCCTTCGCGCGATCCACATCGACGTGAATCCACTGATCGTCGCCGGTGACCCGGGCGAACTCGTCGATGGACTCCTGCGTGACATCGTGCCAGTCGCTGACGCCCAACTCTTGGTTCAGGTTGGCGCTGAGGTCTTCTGCTCCGGTGAGTACAAGCATGAATCTTCCTTTGATCGGTAGGTGCTGGCAGTCGGTCAGTGACTTTCGATGCCGAATCCCACACCGTGCGTCTGTGCGATCTCGGCGGTGGCAACGAGATCGAATTCGATCCCGAAATCTGCTTCTACCCGCGCTGCAACCGATTCCGCGGCGGAACTTGCTTCGGCCAGTAGTTTCGGCATCAGTTCGAACAGGTCTTCCATCCCTCCGGGCGTGATGATTTCGAGAATCCGTGCTGGAGCGTCGTCGGGATTCCACACGGCGTGCCACTGGCCACGCGGTTTGAAGATCATGGCGCCAGTCTCCGCGTAGACGACCTCGTCTCCGACCATCGCTGCGACGCGGCCACTTTGAACCACCGTGTACTCGTCTTCGCGGCTGTGGCGATGGACCGGTGAGGTCATCGAATGCGGAGCGATGCGGTGTTGTACAAGAGAGAATCCTCCCTCGGTTTGTTTGCTTCGAACCATCATCCGGACGCCGGTGGCCGCGAGAGTCCCGGCGAGATCTACGTCCGGTCCGAGGACGGTCGTCGTGGTGTGGTTTGCGGAATTCGGTGACATCGATTTGGTCCTTTGCCGTCGTGAGCGTCGTTGGCTGCGCTCCGGTTTCGATTCTCGAATCATGTACCAATCGGTCTAGTGATGCAAGGTTTTGGCTATTTATGCACTTCAAGTGTTGTCGATATGTGTACTGATCGGTATGTTGAACTTATGTCTACGAGGGATTTGTTGGTCGATGCCGCTGCCGACTTGTTGCAGCGGAAGGGGTACGCGGGAACGGGTGTGTCGGAAGTGCTCTCGGCGAGCGCGACCACCAAGGGGTCCTTGTACTTTCACTTTCCCGGTGGCAAGGAAGAACTCGCAGGCGAGGCTCTGAGGCGACGCGGTGAGGCAATGGCCGATTTCATCCGGCATCTCCTGGAGAGCTCACCCGATGCCGCCACCGCGATCTCGGCATTTGCTGCCGCACTGGCTGCGCGTTTGTCGGATTCGGACTACGAACGTGGATGCGCCCTGGCTACGGCAACACTGGATGCCGCAACCGAATCCGAGGTCATCCGTGGTGCTTGTGCGGACGGGTACAACTCGTGGCTGGGGCTGCTGGCTCAGCGCCTCGAAGCCGACGGTTGGTCCCGCGAAGACGCAGAGTCCGAGGCAATTCTCGCTCTGTCCGCACTCGAGGGCGCGCTTGTCCTCGCTCGGGCGCGTCAGGATCCCGCTCCGCTTCACACTTCGGGTCGGTTGCTCTCCGAACGATTGCGGAATGCAGCGCCTCGGCGATAGTTCCCTGTCGGTCGATGGTGCAGTCGGTTGATGGTGCTGTCAGTCGAAGGTGTCCTCAGTTGAATACGAGAAGTCCCCAGGCTGATCGAGTAGTACTACTCATCTGATCGGTTCGGCCACGCAGCAAGCTCGTAGCCATGACCACACCGAGTTCTTCCGCCGTCGATCCGCGACTGGTGACCGCCCTCTCGGCCGAGTGCGACAGCATCGGCCGGCAGTTGCGTCACATGGGCCAGAACCTGTCGATCCTGCAGACTCAGCTGGCCTCGGCTACTGTGCCCCCGCCCATGCCGGTAGTTCCTGCACCCGCAGCTCCGGCGCCACAGATGCCGCCAATGCGTCCTCAGCAGAACGTGCCCACCTGGCAGCCGCCGACGTATCCGGTTGCCGCACCTCGCCAGCCCTGGTGGCAACGCGACGGTGTCATCAGTCGACTCCTGGCCGCCGCCGGTGTAGCCGTCACACTGATCGGCGTCGTGATGCTGCTGGTACTTGCAGCGCAGGCCGGATTCTTTGGACCGCCGCTGCGGGTGCTCGGTGGCGCACTCCTTTCCGGCGCCTTGGTGTTTGCCGGAGTTCGGGTCCACGGACGACCAGGTGGCAAAGTGGGAGCGATTGCTCTGGCTGCCACCGGTTTTGCGGGAATGTACCTCGACGTCGTCGCTGCCTCTGTTCTCTACGGTTGGGTGACGACGCCGCTCGCGGTGGTGATTGCCTTCGGGATTGCCGCGGCCGGCGTTGCTTTGGCGGTGAAATGGGATTCCGAATCACTGGCGCTCATGATCGTTCTGGGCGCAGCGGTGCTGGCTCCCGTGTTGACCTCGGGAATATCGTTGACTCTCATCGGTTTCCTCTTCGCGATCCAGTCGGCGACGTTATCCGCCCAACTCGGTCGTGACTGGAAGTACCTGGGCATGGCGCGCACCGTACCGGTGGTTCTCGCGCTGCTCGTAGCGATAGCGTCGGAGTCCATCTTCAGCGAATCCGGTAACAGTGCAGTGCAATTGGTGATCAGTGCCGGCGTGGTTGCAATAGTGGGCGCCGGCTGCGCGATGGCTATGCAGTGGACGGGTTCGCCCTCGCGCGGCGGAGTTGCAGGGGCGTGGTCCACCGCTACCTTTGTTGTCTCGTCCCTTCCGCTGATGAGCGTCGGAGCCGTGCTCGGGCGCACCGAATCCGCAGTGCTGTACGGAATTGCAGCGCTACTACTACTTTCCGCTGCAGCGGCAGCCAAGCCTTTGCCGACGCAACTGCGATTCGGACTGGGCGCAACCGGCGCTCTCGCATTGTTGCTGTGCTGCTTGTCCGGGGCGACGGAATCTCTGGTCGTACCGCTGGTCCTCACCGTCGGCATGATCTTCCTCGGAGTCTCGCTGTATGCGGGTTCGCGCTTCGTCTTCGCCCTCGGAACCGCCTTTGCGGCAATCGGATCGATCGGATACCTCACGACGGTTCCACCGGAAGCGTTGACGACTGCCCGTGCCGCATCCATGCAACTCGGTGCGATCACGGCACTCTCGAGCCTGACGGCGATAGGTGCACTGGTGATGCTGGTGTGGGCGATTCACCGACTGAAGTTGATCGCCGATTCGAATGCAGCGGTTCTATGGGCGGCCGCAGGGTTCGGTGTCCTCTACGCGGTGACGTGTGCGCTCGTCTCATCCGGCGTCGAAATCTTCGACAGTGCAACCGGATTTGTTGCCGGGCACAGCGTTGCAACCATCGTCTGGATGCTTGCCGCCACGTCAGCGCTGGTGCTCGGCCTGAACAACCGTCAGCATGCTCGCGTTTTGCTCGGAGCTGGTCTTGCTCTCACCAGCGCGGCAGTGGCCAAGCTGTTCCTCTTCGACCTGGCCACGCTCAGTGGGCTGGTGCGCAGCGCTGCCTTCCTGGTGGTCGGCTTGCTGCTCCTGCTGGTCGGGACTCGTTATGCACGAGCCTTCGCCAAGCAGGAGCAGGTCAGCTCCGCTTCTGGATCATGAGTCAGCTTCGCTTCTGGCGAGCGATGAGCTCGCTGACACTGATGGCGCCTGCGTCGTCAGGTCGGTGCCTGCCGGTGGCGTTGTCGTCGCCGTCAGAGGCATCCGAGACTCGGGGCTCGGTGGGACGACGCTCCGGAGCGATCGGTGGAGGCGGCGACTGGGGGGTCGCCTCCATCGAGGTCGGGGCCGAGCCGTTTGTTGCAGCGCCATTTGTTGCAGAACCGTTGGTAGCACCGTTTGCAGAGCCATTCCGGCTCGAGCCGTTGGTACCTGAACCGCTGCTTGCCGAACCGTTTGTACGCGAAGGCGTCCGGACCACCGGCAGCGGCCGTGAGGCCGGGGGAGTCTGTTCCCGAGCCCGCAGGTCCGACAACCAACTCTCGATGGGACGTTCGGCCGGCGCAGGGGACGTCGGGTTTCTCCGCTTGTCGGTGGTGTTCGGTTGCGGCCGGTACGAGGGATTGGGGACCGGTGCCTCGATCAGGTTCTGGGGCGCGCTGGCTGCACTCCCGATATCGAGACGACGTCGCGGTGCCGGCTTCTCCGCGGCAGGTGTATCCGTGTTCGGTGCCTTGATCGTCATTTCGCTGAGCGGAATGGGCTCGGTGAGGGGATCAGGAACACGAGGTCCGCTTTCCGGCTGTGCAGCCGGGGCAGGCGGCGGCATGACCCGCGAGGCCGCTTCGATCTTGCGCGGCTGACCCGGTCCGGCGATCGCACCGACAGGCGCGATCTGCGGGACGTTTGCGAGCACGAGTTCGTTGTCGAGGATCGGCTCACCCAGCCCGATCTTCTGCTGGATCCGCTTCATCCAGGCCGGGGCCCACCAGCAGTCGTCGCCGAGCATTTTCATGGTCGCGGGGACCAGGAACATTCGGATCAGCGTGGCGTCGATGATCAGCGCGGAGATCATGCCGTACGAGATGTACTTCATCATCACCAGATCGGACAGGCCGAATGCACCGGTGACCACGATCAGAATCAGTGCGGCAGCGGTGATGATCCGGCCGGTATGTGCCGTGCCGATTCGGATGGATTCGGTAGTACTCGCGCCCTGCGCTCGCGCTTCGACCATGCGGGAGAGCAGGAACACTTCGTAGTCGGTCGACAGGCCGTAGACGATCGCGATGATCAACACCAGGACGGGAGACATGATCGGTCCCGGCGTGAAGTTCAACAGACCGGAACCGTGGCCGTCGATGAAGATCCAGGTCAAGATTCCGAGCGTCGAACCCAGGCCGAGCGCGCTCATCAACGCAGCCTTGATGGGCAGGACGAGCGAACCGAACGTCAAGAACATCAGCAGCGTCGTCAGCAGGATGACGGATACGACCATCAGCGGCAGACGGTCGAGCAACGCGTCGACGCTGTCCTGCTCGATGGCCGGAGTACCGCCGACGAGCACTGTTGTGCCCTCGGGCCAATCCGCGGATCGCAGATAGTCGATGGTGGGACGTGCCTCGTTGCGCTCGGTCAGACCGGCTTTGAGGACGTTGACCCCGTCCTTGGTCGCGACCTCCGGGGTGAACTTCTCGACCAGACCCGGCGCAGCGTTTGCGGTCTTGGAAATCTGACCGAGAGTGGTGTTGTCCGCTCCCTCGATGACGAGTCGAACGGGCTCGGTGCGATTGCCCGGGAAGAGTTCGTCGAACTGCGCCTGCGCGACACGCGTGGGGCTGTCCGGGGGCAGGTACGTCTCGTTGATACCGCCGAACTTGATGCCCGTCAGCGGAATGATCATCAGCAGTAGAGCCGCGACGATCGGGACCGCGACCTTGAGCGGATGCTGCATGACCCAGCGGGTGAGCTTGCCCCAGAAACCGTTCTCGATTTCCTCGTTGGTCTTGGTCTGGCGCAGCTTCTTGAAGGTCAGCGCGTCGATCCGTTTGCCGAGAATGCCGAGAATCGCGGGAAGAATCGTGATGGACGAGATCGCGGCAAGCATGACGGCCGCAATGGCGCCGTAGGCCACCGATTTGAGGAAGCCCTGCGGGAACAACAGCAGACCGCCGAGGCTGACGGCAACCATGGTCGCCGAGAACATGACCGTTCTACCCGCCGTCATGACCGTTCGGCGTACTGCGGTCGGGGTGTCGTACCCCTCGGCTATCTCTTCTCGGAAACGGCTGACGATGAACAGTCCGTAGTCGATCGCGAGACCCAGGCCGACCAGAGAGACCACGGGCGCAACAAACGCGTTGACCTCGGTGAAGTTGGTGATCAGTCGAATGATGCCGTTGGCGCCGATGACGGTCAGACCGCCGACGATCAACGGGAGGGCTGCAGCGACGACGCCACCGAAGACGAAGAACAGCAGGACACCGACGGCGGGAATCGCGAGCATTTCCATGCGCTTGATGTCGTTGGCCATCGTGTCGTTGAGCGAATTCGCGACAGGTTGCAGGCCGGCGAGTTGCACGTCGACGCCGTCGATGTAGAACTGCGACTCGACGTCGCGGAAGTTGTTGGACACCGCGGTGTCGTTGTCGCCGGCGATCGCGATGCTGGTGACCGCGTGTTGCTTGGTCTTGTCCGCCAGGGCCGCCACCGAGAGACCGTTGTCGACCTTGAAGTACGAGCCGTTGATCTTCATGATCTGGTCGGGGTTGTCGGCGACGAGCCGCTGCAGATTGTCGATGACCTTCGCTTGGAACTCGGGGTCGTCGACGGTCTTGCCCTCCGGCGCCGTGTACAGCGCCAGAACGTCACCCGTCGTGCTGCGTCCGAACGTGCCGTCAGCGAGTTTTGCAGCCTCTACCGATTCCGACCCCGGATCGTCCCAGCCGCTCTGGCTGAGATGATCCTGCAGGCTCAGGCCGTACGCAGCGAGCCCGAGGAGCCCCGCCACCATGACAGCGATGACGGTGAAGCGGGCTCGATAGACGATGCTTCCCCAGCTGGCGAACACTGATCAACTCCTACTCGGCAACACTTTTTCGCCCGATGAGCAGGGCAGAAAGCGGTCGGAACGGCTGCAACCAGGCGCCCTCGTCGGGCAGGGTGTCCAGGCTTACCCGTGGCAGAGGCTCACGGAAGACACCTGGGATGTCCTCGAGATCGACGAAGTCCAAGATATCGGACGACACAGCCCAGCTGGCGTGTTCACGGAACCCGAGAACCTGGACCGGGATACCGGTTGCTGCGATGTCCTCGAGAGGTTCGCGGAACGCTTGGCCGTCGGCGGACGCGACCATGATTCCGGCGAGGCCCTCGCCGTACCGGAGCGCGATGTGCTCGAGCATGTCCGAATCGACATCGCTGTCTTCATCGACCTTCGGCTTGGCGAACACCGCGAAACCCACGTTACGCAAGGCTTCGACCCAAGGACGAACGACGTCGGCGCTGCCGGACGCGATGTTGGTGAAGACGGTCGCTTCAGGCTCGAGCGTGCCGCTGTTCTGTGCGGACAGTTCGGCGGTGCGAGAGAGCAGCCAACGACCCAAAGCGTCGAATCGTGGCCGGTAGGCGGCGGTAGGCCGGCCACCGAGGATGGCGCCGAGGCCCATGTCGAGGTTGGGGGCGTCCCAGACCAGAAGCACCCGCTTGGGGTGGCGGGAGTCACGACCGAAGTCGAGAGGAGATTCCGACGACGTCACGTCGTCGGATAGCTGTTCGCTGACGCTCATGCTCTGATCTTCCCCCATATAAGCTCGGTGATTGCACTACCGACCTTATGGGCTTTGTCCTCGAACTTGGTGACCGGACGCTCGTGGGTCATCGGAGACTCCCAGTCGAGTGCGGTCAGCAGTGGCTCGGCATTGCCGGCTTCTTCGATCCATTCGGCGTACTCGGCGTGATCGGTTGCCACGTGCAGGACTCCGCCGGGCTTGAGGCGGTTGGCGATCAGCGCGAACGTCGGCCCCTGCAGGAGGCGACGCTTGTGATGGCGGGCCTTGGGCCACGGGTCCGGGAAGAACACCCGGACGCCCGTCAGGGACTCGGGGGCGACCATGTTCTCGAGTACGTCCATCGCGTCACCGCGTAGTACGCGGACGTTGGGAATCTCTTCACGCTCGACCTGCTGGAGAAGCTGCGCGAGCCCCGGGCGGTACACCTCGATCGCGATCAGGTTCACGTGCGGTTCCGCCTTGGCCATAGCGGCCGTCGCGGTGCCGGTACCCGAACCGATCTCGATGATCAGGGGTGCCTCGCGTCCGAACCAGGCGTTCGCGTCGAGCGGTGTGTCCGAGACGTCGGCGCCGATGAGCGGCCACTGACGGTCCCAAGCCTGCTGCTGCGCGTCGGTCAGCGCACCCCGGCGAGAGCGAAAGCTGGTCACTCTCGGATGGAGACGGGACCCCTTGGCGTGGTCCGTCTGCCCCGTGTCAGGGGTCTGCGGTGCATGCTGATCGGCTTCGTTCACGAACCCATTGTCACGCATGACCCCCGTTTAGCGCAGACGGGTCTGAAGTTTGAGTTGAGACTTTCTGCGGAAAGTCCTGAAACAGCCGACTTCGGACAGCCAGCGAAAGAGTGGTGTCACCTGCCGTCCTTGCCGAGAACCTGACAGAATCTCACCGACACGATGGGGACGTGGGGTGGGGATGAACACAGGATTTGCATGCAGTAATTGGTCACGAATGTTGCCCGCAGAATCGATCGACGACGCCTGCGCGGAGCCGATCGACCACTTGCGCGCTCTGGCATATCGGCTGACGTCGATCGATTCGGGAGCCGCAGAGGCGGTTCACTCGGTGCTCGGATCGCTGAGCGCGCCGCTCGAATTGGTGGTCGCCGGGCGAGCCGGGGTGGGGCGGTCGTCGTTGGCGCGGATCCTGGGGCGCGACGACCGGTTCTCGCGCAGAGTCGTCGGCGCACCGGTTGTGGTGACCGAGTCGCGCGCGTTCGACGTCCCTGGAACGTCGAACCCCGATCTGGGTCGTCGTTGCGTTGTCTACGTGGTGGTCGACGCGGTCCGCGACGTCGACGGCCGAGCCATTGCCCGAGTTTCCGATCGTGTGGTCGTCGCTGCGAACAAGGCTGACTTGTTCGGGCCGCGCTGGGACGAGGCGCTGGGACGGGCCGCGGAGATCTCGGAGACCGTCGGCGTGCCCACGGTTCCGGTGGAGACGCTGACCGGGCGCGGCGTCGAAGAATTGTTCGCGGCTCTCGGACCTGTTCTGGAGGCGCAGTGGTGGGGCAGGGTCGAGCAGATCGGCCCGGCGCTGAGGCGGTCTGCCTCGCGCAGCGCTGCGGGCAGGGACGAGATCGAGTTGTATCTGAGTTCGGACTCCGCGGTGCTGTTCGGCGCCGCGGCGGCGATGATGAGCCCCGAAATTCGAGCCCTGCGTCAAGGCGAGCCTCCCGATCCTCGTACCGCCGACGACGCGGGCACATGCAGCCGGTGGTGGGGCGAGCTCGTGGACGAGTCGGAACAGGCTCCGCAACAAAGGGTCTCACTGATTCGTCGCGGGTATGTGCGTCGGTGGGCGCAGCTCGGGGGCGATCGCTCCGCTCCGGCGGTGACCGATGGATAGCGTTTCGGTACTTCCGGATTCGGTGCTGCGCGTGGTGCAGCGATGGAATCCGGCATCCGATCCGGGTCGCCAGATCGCCGCCGAAACATCCAGTGGCACTAGAATTTACGTTGTCGGCCCACCGAGGTGTGGACGGGAAGACGTCGCCCGGATGTTCAATGCTTCTGATGACTGTTCGACAGTGACACGCGAGGTGGACGCCGACGTCGTACTTCTGGTCGTCGATGCCGCCAGTGTGATCGGACGCGAGGATCTTCTTCTTCTCGACGACGCTGCAGAGAGCGGAATCCCGGTGGTGGTTGCGCTGACCCGCATCGACGTCTACCGAGACTGGCAGGCGGTGCGCCGGCGTGATGCCCAGATTCTTGCTTCGCACTGCACTGCTTTTGCTCAGGCCCCGGTGGTCCCGATTGCGCCCGGTCAAGAGCAGTCGCTCGTTTCGGTCGTCAGCCGGGCGGCACGGCAGAGGGAAGCAGGCGGTTCGGATTCCGGTGTCATCGCGCAGACGCGCCGGATGATCGAGATAGAGATCCGGAATCTGCGTGACAGCGTTCCTGGTGCCGAACTGCGGGCCGAGCGATCACAGCTGCTCGCAGACCGCGACGGCCGGCGAGGCGAACGCCTGGTGCAGGTGCGAAGCCGACTGCAGCGAGCGCGCGGGGATCTGTCACAACAAATCGCCGAGGCAACCCGGGCTACGGTCGCGGGGGCACGTGCCTGGGTCGATGTGGCCTCGCGAGCCGAATTGGGTAGCGTGCCGACGCGACTGCAGCACGAGGTCGACCATCACACCCGGGTGTTCGATGCCGCGATGGCGGCAGCGGTGGAAGTGGCGGGCACGACCGGGTACATGCCTTCCCCACGGATTCCGGAGGGCCCGCCGGGACGTCAGCGCGGAAACGAGGACCGGGTGACAATTCTTGTCGGCGCGTCCGCGGGTCTCGGCCTCGGCCGTATCGCGGTGACTCCGCTGGAAATGATTCCAGCATTGGAGTTCGCGAGTATCCCCGTGACGTTGGTTCTGGGCGGCGCCGCGGCGTGGTGGTTGGCGCGAACTCGCGGGCTGACGGCGGATCGTGCCTACTCCAGGTCGTGGATCGTCGAATCGATGTCGACGGTTCGCGCACAGTGGGAGCAGCGAGTCCAGAGTGTTCTGCTCGAGGCCGAGGCGGATCTGGGAGCGGCGATCATGGCGGAGAGCCGCGAGCAGGTGGCGTCGGCGCAGGCCCGAATCGTGGAGATCGACGGTGAACTTCGCGAGCTTGCCGCGGCCAGATCAGGGCAACTGGCGTCGTGCGAGCGCGACCTCGCCGTTTTGAACGCCGCCTACTGACATTCCGCGAGTGCAGAGTTCTCCACAGCGTCGTAATTTCGGCCTCGACTGATCGTCGGGGTCTGGTAATACTGAGCGGACGGTTTCGGTAGGGGTTGCCGAAGCAGTAGGTCACCATCCAGTAGGGGGAGTAATGGACGCATTTCTGATCACGGCCGGACACATCGACGGGCACGAAGCCGAAGCGCTCGATCCTGGGCGTATCGAGCCCGAGACCTTCGGGCCCTCGTCGGGACCGGTCGATGCCGGCGACCTGAACTTCGACGCCTTCGACTTGGACGGTGACGGAACGGTCGACAGCCGTGTCGTCCACTCCGACGACGACGTCGTGATCGTGTCCGACTTCGATCGCGACGGTAGTGCCGATCGCCTCACGATGATCGAGTCGGACGGCGACTACTCGGCCTGGGAATGCAGTCGAGACGACGAAGGCGCCCTCGTGTGGCAGAAAATCGATGCCGGAGCGCTCTGAGAAGGTTCCGTTTATGTGCTCTGAGCGCCGGGTAGGCACCTGAACACACCAACTGAATCGTTTCTGTGACATTTCTGACCGCACCCGATTACCTGCAGGTGAACAGCCAGCGTTAACCTCAATACATAGGACACCCGGCGTCCGTGAAATCCACGTGAGTGGATGACGCGGCTGGACCCCGTCGAGAGGGGGACACCGGGATCGACTGGTATCGGGGCGCTGCAGTTTGCATCCGGTGTCACGAGAACCCGGTTCCGGCTCACCCCAGGAGAGTTTGATGACCTCAGCGACCATTCCCGGTCTCAATGGAACTGACGGCACGCCCCCCACGCAGCACAAGGAACTGCTTGCATGGGTGCAAGAGGTTGCCGAACTCACCCAGCCTGATCGCGTCGTCTTCGCAGACGGCTCGGACGAAGAATGGGACCGACTGACAACGAAGTTGGTCGAGGCAGGAACCTTCACCCGCCTCAACGACGAGAAGAAGCCGAACTCTTTCCTCGGCAACTCCGATCCGTCCGATGTCGCGCGAGTCGAATCGCGTACGTACATCTGCTCGAAGGAAGAAATCGACGCAGGTCCCACCAACAACTGGATGGACCCGGCGGAGATGCGCACCCTCATGGGTGACCTGTACCGCGGTTGCATGCGTGGACGCACCATGTACGTCGTGCCGTTCTGCATGGGCCCCCTCGACGCCGAGGATCCGAAGCTGGGCGTCGAGCTCACCGATTCCGAGTACGTCGTCGTCTCCATGCGCGTCATGACCCGCATGGGCAGCAAGGTTCTCGACAAGCTCGGCACCGACGGATTCTTCGTCAAGGCGCTGCACTCGCTGGGCGCTCCGCTGGCCGATGGCCAGGAAGATGTCGCGTGGCCGTGCAACGACACCAAGTACATCACCCACTTCCCCGAGGATCGTGAGATCTGGAGCTTCGGTTCCGGCTACGGCGGAAACGCTCTCCTGGGCAAGAAGTGCTACTCGCTGCGTATCGCTTCGGCAATGGCGCACGACGAGGGCTGGCTGGCCGAGCACATGCTCATCCTCAAGCTCATCTCGCCCGAGGACAAGGCCTACTACATCGCGGCGGCATTCCCCTCCGCTTGTGGCAAGACCAACCTCGCGATGATCCAGCCGACCATCCCCGGATGGCGCGCCGAGACCCTCGGTGACGACATTGCCTGGATGCGTTTCGGTGAGGACGGACAGCTCTACGCCGTCAACCCGGAATTCGGTTTCTTCGGCGTGGCTCCCGGCACCAACTGGTCGTCGAACCCCAACGCCATGCGCACCATCGACCAGGGCAACACGGTCTTCACCAACGTCGCTCTGACCGACGACGGTGACGTTTGGTGGGAAGGCCTCGAAGGCGACCCGCAGCACCTGATCGACTGGAAGGGCAACGAGTGGACGCCCGAGTCGGGCACCCATGCGGCTCATCCCAACTCGCGTTACTGCACCCCGATGTCGCAGTGCCCGATCATGGCTCCCGAGTGGGACGACCCGAAGGGGGTGCCGATCTCGGCAATCCTGTTCGGTGGACGCCGCAAGACGACGGTTCCGCTGGTCACCGAGGCTCGCGACTGGCAGCACGGCGTCTTCATGGGTGCAACGGTCGGCTCCGAGCAGACCGCAGCAGCCGAAGGCCAGGTCGGTACGGTTCGCCGCGATCCGATGGCAATGCTGCCGTTCCTCGGCTACAACGTCGGTGACTACTTCCAGCACTGGATCGACCTCGGCAAGTCCGCGGACGCGTCCAAGCTCCCCAAGGTCTTCTACGTCAACTGGTTCCGCCGTGGCGATGACGGACGCTTCCTGTGGCCAGGCTTCGGCGAGAACTCTCGCGTCCTGAAGTGGATCGTCGAGCGCATCGAGCACAAGGCTGCCGGCATCGACACCCCGATCGGCGTCGTTCCCACCGGATCGGCACTCGACATCGAAGGCCTGGACGTGTCGGACGCCGACATCACCGAGGCCCTCGCGGTCAACATCGACGAGTGGAAGGCCGAGATCCCGCTCATCGAAGAGTGGTTCGACTTCGTCGGCGAGAAGCTGCCGACCGGCATTCGTGACGAGTTCGAAGCTCTGAAGCAGCGGTTGGCCTGATAAACCGCCCCCGTATGTAGTGGTCTGATGCCGCATTGGTTCAATTTGATGAACCGATGCGGCATCGGTCGTCTGTATGCCCTTGCCTGTAGCCGTTAAGCAGTTCAGCCGTTATGCAGTTCAGCCGTAAAGCAGTGATCAGCGAGCGGGTCGACACACTCGATCCTCAGGAGGACCAGATATGAGCGGTATCTATAACAACGTGACCGAGCTGGTCGGGCGCACCCCGATCGTGCGGCTCAACCGTCTGACCGAGGGCCTGGACGCACAGGTCGCCGTCAAGCTCGAGTTCTACAACCCGGCCAACAGCGTCAAGGACCGGATCGGCGTGGCAATCATCGACGCCGCCGAGAAGTCCGGTGCACTCAAGCCCGGCGGAACCATCGTCGAGGGCACCAGTGGTAACACCGGTATCGCACTCGCCATGGTCGGTGCTGCTCGCGGCTACAAGGTCATCCTGACCATGCCGGAGACCATGTCCACCGAGCGTCGCGTGATGCTGCGTGCTTACGGCGCCGAGATCGTGCTGACCCCGGGCTCCGAGGGCATGGCCGGTGCAGTCGCCAAGGCCAAGGAAATCGTCGAGCAGACCGAGAACGCCGTCTCGGCCAGCCAGTTCGCCAACCCGGCCAACCCGGCCATCCACGAGGCAACGACGGGCGAAGAGGTCTGGGCCGACACCGACGGCGCCGTCGACATCTTCGTGTCCGGCATCGGCACCGGCGGCACCATCACCGGTGTCGGACGCACCCTTCGCAAGTACAAGCCAGAGGTCAAGATCGTGGGCGTCGAGCCCATCGACTCGCCGATCCTCAACGGTGGCCAGCCCGGTCCCCACAAGATCCAGGGAATCGGCGCGAACTTCGTGCCCGACGTCCTCGATCGCGAGATCTACGACGAGATCATCGACGTCTCGTTCCCCGATTCCATCGAGGTCGCTCGCGCACTCGGCACCCAGGAAGGCATCCTGGGCGGCATCTCGTCCGGTGCCATCGTCTGGGCCGCACTCGAGTTGGCGAAGCGTCCGGAAAACGCCGGCAAGCTGATCGTGGCTGTCGTGTGTGACTTCGGCGAGCGTTACATCTCCACCCCGCTGTTCGAACACATCCGGGACTGAGACTTGTGAGTATCCTCGGGATAATTCGCGAGGACCTGCAGGCTGCGCGCGGTCAGGATCCTGCCGCGCGCAGCAATGTGGAGAACGCGCTCGTTTATTCAGGGCTGCATGCCATTTGGGCGCATCGGGTTGCGCATCGTATGTGGGCCGTCCCTGCACTACGCGGCCCGGCGCGAGTGCTCTCGCAGCTGACACGCTTCGTTACCGGCATCGAGATTCACCCCGGTGCCACCATCGGTCGACGGTTCTTCATCGACCACGGCATGGGCGTCGTGATCGGGGAGACGGCCGAGGTCGGTAACGACGTGATGCTCTATCACGGCGTCACCCTGGGTGGTCGCTCGCTCGAGCAGGTCAAGCGTCACCCGACGCTGGGAGACCGGGTCACCGTCGGCGCTGGTGCCAAGATCCTCGGACCTGTCGTCATCGGTGAAGGTAGCGCTATCGGCGCCAATGCCGTTGTCACCAGAGATGTTCCGGCCGAATCCATCGCGACGGGTATCCCGGCGGTGGCGCGGCCACGGACCACCAAGGAAAAACTGGTGGACCCGAACAGTTACATCGATCCTGCGATGTACATCTGAAGCACTCCTTCTTCGATGGCCACCCTCGTGTAGACGGCGGGTGGCCATCGGCGTCTGTTCAGGCTCGCGTCAGGTGCCACCCGCGACGTCCCAGTACGACGGCCGTCGCAGCGCCCAGTGCTGCTCCGATCAGGGGATAGCAGGCCAGGACGAGCCAGCGTGGATTGTCCGATCGGGCGTCGAAAGCGATGTTCAACGACGACTCGTAGTCCCGAGCCATCTGTACGCCGCGCAGTGGTACGTAGGAACCCTGATAGACGATGGTCTCGTCAGGACTGGTCATCACGTCGATCAGACTGCCTACCAGGGGAATTCCCCCGACGACAAATCCCAGAACCGCCAGAATCACGATCAGTGCGCGCATCGAACGAGCCTATCGCCCGGCCGGAAGTTCAGACTGCGATCGACGGTTCTTCGGGCGTCGAGAGGGTCAGGATCGCTCGCACGACGCGTGGACTCTGCTCGAGTGAGCGTTCGAGTTCGCGCAACGTGTGGGCCACTCGGGATTCCGCGTAGTCGCCGACCAGGTCGACGCTGGCCACCAGGTACACCTGCCGCGGACCGAGGTATTCCATGCGCAGGAACGTGATTCGGTTGATCTCGGGCAGTTGGGTGAGAGCTTCGACGGCTGCTGCCCGCAGCGTCGGTGAGGCCTCTTCGCCGACCAGGAATCGGCGGTTGCGATCGATCAGGATGATCGCGATGACTCCGAGAAGTATGCCGACGAAGATGGAGCCGAGGGCGTCGGGGATCGGTGAACCGGTGATCTGGTGCAGTAGGACGCCGACGAATGCGATGACCAAACCGATCAGTGCCGCAGCATCTTCGGCGAACACGGCCCGGGTCGTCGGGTCGGACGTGTTGAGCGCCTGGGCCATGACGTCGCGGTTCACGGCGGATGCTTCGGTTCGGAGTTGCTTGTACGCCTGCCGGAACGAGATGCCTTCGAGGATGAACGAGACGCCGAGGACTGCGTAGGCGACACCGAAGTCGGTGGCCGGTTCGGAATGGAACAGTTCCTGGATGCCGTGGGTGATCGACACACCTGCGCCGAGCGCGAAGAGTCCGAGGGCGGCGAACATCGACCAGATGTAGGCCTCCCGGCCGTACCCGAGTGGCTGGTCTCGGTCGGGAACCCTTTTCGAGCGGCGGTTCGCGATCAGCAGCAGCACTTCGTTGCCGGTATCGGCCCAGGAGTGGGTGGCCTCGGCGACCATCGATGCAGATCCGGTGACGATGGCGGCCGCCGTCTTGGCCCCGGCGATCAGCGCGTTAGCCGCAAACGCCAGTACGACTGTCGTGGTGCTCTCGTCGCCGTTTCCCGTCGGCTCGGCCTTGGGTTCGATGCTCACGAACTTCAGGCTAGGCGGGTGGCGACGGTTTCGTGCGGTGACGCTCGGCGACGGAGCGCAGCAGTGTGTCGACGGCGTCGTGGAACTGCGTCAGGCCCGGCTCTTCGACGGGAAAGTGCCCGCACCCGTCCAGCATCACGAATTCGGTGGGTGCGTTGATGCGGCGGAGGAACTGCAAGCTCAGTTCGGGTGGCGTCCATCGGTCGTCGGCCGGGTGGGTGAGCAAGACGGGCGTCGTCCGAAATGCTTCGGGTGCGGTGTGCTCGAACGAGAAGTAGCTGCTGAGGAATCCGAGTGGCACCCGAACACCGCCACCGCGCGGATCGGTTGCGCACAGCGTCGCGAGTTCACGGTTGCTGCTCATGTTCGCGACGTCGGCGACCCAACGGATGGGCACGCGGATACGGCCCACCAGTCGTTCGGTGCGGCGCATCAGGGGAGCGCCGTAGACACCCATCGGGCCGAAGCGCGCCGCGGCAGCTCTGGCCGACGGATTCGAGGGATCGAGCAGACAGGTGGCGACGACGGCGTCGGCCAGACCGGTCCGCGCGGCTACCTCGTAGGCCAGCAGACCGCCGATGCTGGCGCCCAACAACACCAGCGGCCGATCGTCGGCTGCCTTCTCGTCCCGGACGAGATCGCAGAGGAGAGCGACCCACTGCTCGTACCGGACGCCGGCGGGATCGGCTACGACGGTGTCGCCGTACAGCGGAAGATCGGGGAAGAGGACTTCGGCTCCGAGTTTCACGCCGATCCCGGCGAACGGCCACAATGCGCCCGAGTAGCCGCCGGCGCCGTGGATGCCGAGAACACGAACCGGCGCGTCTGGAACCACTGCCCGTGCGACGTGGACGGTGTTGCCGTTCCACTCCCACCACGTCGGGGTCGGCGCCGGCATGTGGTCGGTGTACCGGTCGGGCATAAACTTCGAGTAATCGGCGCTGGTCACCTACACAATTCTCGGTATCGGCGTCGCGGCTGACAACTCGCATCGGAGGACCGTGTCGACTCGGCGGAAAAGGCCCTCCCAGCAGCGCTCGAGGGCTACCTACGACGCGATCCTGGAGGCAGCTACTCGCGTTTTCGCGTCGGAGGGCATGGCAGCGACCACCAACCGGATCGCTGACGAAGCAGGGGTGTCGGTGGGCTCGCTCTACCAGTATTTCGGCGACAAGTACGAGATCCTTGCGGAGTTGGCGAACCGTCACGTGAGTGCTGCGCGGGAGAGTTTTGCGCTCTGCCTTGCCGACATCGTCGAGCGTGAACTCGCCCCGGACGAGGCCGTCCGGATGTTGGTGGAGTGCGCGGTCGAAGTGAACAGTAAGCCGCGAGAGTTCTTTCACCTGCTCTACGATCAGGTTCCGCGTACGCGTGAGCTCATCGCGCAGGTCGAAGGAATGAATCGGCAACTGGTACTGGGTTTTTCGGAGTACTTGCAGAGCCGCGGTTTCAGTGCGGACGATGCGTTGTTGACGTCGCGGCTGACTGTGACTGCCGTGGACAGCCAGGTGCATCGGGTTGTGCTGGAATCGGATTCACCCGAAGACCTTCGAGTGCGAACGGAAGCCGTCGTGCGGCAGGCGAGATCGATGATCGCGTCGGAATCCTGATCCGGTGTGCGGAATGGTGACCACAGTCCGTTATGGTTCTGACGTCATCATCGAGGTAATGGGAAGTCGGTGCAATTCCGGCGCGGTCCCGCCACTGTGAGGTCGTCCATGCGTCGACCGTAGCCAGATACCACCCTCGTTGACGTTGTGTCATGCCACGAGGATGGATCGGTCACACCATGAATGCTGTTGGCGGAGCTCTGTCTCCACCTACCCACCTGCCTTCGCCGAAGGCTGGTGCGCCTCGCGGACGGCTCAGTCCGGGTATCGTGCTGCCCGCTCTGCTGGTCGTCACCGTGCTCTCTGCTGTGTGCGCGTTGGCATTCGGATCCGAGATGCTCCCCGTGTCCACTGTGGTGGACGTGGTGCACTCGCGCTTCGGAGGCCCACCCGTCACGCGTTCCGAACTTGCGATCGTGTGGGGGATCAGAGCACCTCGGGTACTGCTCGGTCTGGCCGTCGGCGCTGGTCTTGCCGTCGCCGGCGCGGTGGTGCAAACCCTCGTCCGCAACGCTCTCGCCGATCCCCACTTGCTGGGAGTGTCGTCCGGCGCGAGTGTAGGTGCCACCGCCGTCATCACCACCGGACTGTTCGCCGGCGCGGGAGTGTGGGCGCTCAGTTTCGGCGCGATGATCGGGGCGTTGGGAGCTGCGATTCTCGTCTTCACCATCGCGACGCTGCAAGGCGGTATCACTCCACTGCGATTGGTTCTGACCGGCACCGTTACCGCATCCGCCCTGTCGGCGATCGCGAGTTTTCTGGTGCTGCGTACCAATGATTCCCAGGCCGCGCAGTCCGTATTGTTCTGGCTCCTGGGAAGTTTGGCCGGGGCATCCTGGGACAAGTTGTGGGCGCCGGTCATCGTAGTGTTCCTGCTGACGGCAGCGGTGTTCGCCCTGCACGGTTGGCTGGATGCGCTGGCGGCCGGACCGGACGTCGCGGCTTCGCTCGGTATTCCCATCCGAACCCTGCGAAACGTGCTGTTCGGCGTGCTGGCAGCGTTGGTCGGCACGATGGTTGCAGTGTCCGGCGCGATTGCCTTCGTAGGCTTGGTCATACCGCACGTCACACGCATGCTTGTCGGAGCCAGACATCGAGTGGTGTTGCCGGCGGCAGCGCTGATCGGCGCGTCGTTCCTGGTGTGGGTCGACGTCGTGGCGCGGACCTCGTTGCGGCCGACCGAGATCCCGCTGAGCGTGGTGACCGGGGTGATCGGTGCCCCGCTGTTTCTCCTGCTTCTCGGCCGTCGGCGCTACCGATTCGGTGGCAGTTCGTGAGCGCCCGCGCCCTGGCGGTGACCGCGTCCGGAGTCGTTGTCCGCATCGATCGCCGAACCGTCGTCAAGGGCGTCGACATCGCGGCGGACGCCGGTGCAGTAGTAGGCGTCGTCGGTCCGAACGGATCGGGCAAGTCGACTTTGTTGCGTGCGCTTGCCGGTCTCGGACCGATCGCTGACGGTGACGTCCGCGTCGGCGGCGAGTCCGTGCACGCGATGTCCGCGCGTTCGCGGGCCAAAGCCATTTCTTTTGTGGCGCAGGAAGAGCAGAGTCCCGCCGATTTGTTGGTTCACGAGTACGTGACTCTGGGGCGCACGCCACATACAAAGCCCTGGAGTGTCGGCGGAAAGCACGAGAATGCCGTCGTTGATCGTGCTCTGGGCGAGGTCGGAATGATCGAGCACAGGCTCTCTTCGATGGACACGCTTTCCGGCGGCGAGCGTCGGCGGGTATTTCTCGCCCGAGGTCTCGCGCAGGACGCCGGCGTGCTCATCCTCGACGAGCCGACCAATCATCTCGACATCCGGCATCAACTCGAACTGCTCGATCTGGTCCGGTCGTTGGACCGGACGGTGATCATGGCACTGCACGACCTCGATTTGGCTGCGGCAGTGTGCGATCGGGTGCTCGTGCTCGCGGATGGAGTGGCCAGGGCGTTCGGACATCCATCCGACGTACTCACCACCTCGGTGGTGGCAACTGTCTTCGGCGTCGAGACTTTCGAGCTCGTGAACCCCGCGACAGGCCGTTCACACCTCGTATTCGAATCACGAAATTCTCAACTACAACAATCATTTTCGGAGAGTGCACTTTGATACATGTCAAGACTCGAGCGTCGTTCGGTGCGGTTGTAGCCGCGACAGCGTTGTTGACAGTTGCCGGCTGCTCGGCAACCGCGCCCGTCGACGAAGCTGCAGACAAGACTTCGGTGACAGTGGAGAACTGCGGGACCGAAAGCACTTTCCAGCTTCCGATCGGGAACGTCGTTGCGACAAGCAATGCGGCCAATATCGGCACCATTCTCCGAGTCGGCGGTTTGGATCGTCTCGCGGCCGTCGTGTTGAACACGAACAACGACGCGATCATGGAGTCGATGTTCGGCCCTGGAATTGCGGACGTCCCACACCTGGACGGAACGATCACGATGGAGACGATTCTGGGTAAGCAGGCGGACCTGGTGGTCGGCTCCTACAGTGGCTTGTTCAAGGGAGCCTCCGGTGTGACGCCGGAATCGCTGCAGAGCAACAACATCGATGCATATGTGATCTCCGATAGTTGTCGGCAGAGTGCCGCAGCGGATTCCGCGCTCGGCACGATGGGTCCGTGGGATGCCCTTCGTGCGGACGTGACCAATTACGGCAAGCTGTTCGGAACCGAGGACACCGCCGCCGAGGCACTGACCGAATTGGATTCACGTTTGGCACGTCTGGAGTCCGCGCCAGATGCCGCTGACAAGCCGAAGGTTTTGATCTACGACAGCGGTGAAGAAGATCTGTACACCAGCGGAGGCAACGGAGCCCCCAACGGAATCATCGACGTCGCCGGGGGAACCAACGTGTTCGCCGACGTCGACAACACCTGGTTCAAAGCGAGCTGGGAGACCGTCGCGAAGTCAGAACCCGACGTCATCGTGATCATGGACTACAAGAAGAGCGCTGACGAAGTACAGGGCAAGATCGACGCGATCAAGAGCCGAGAAGGCCTACGCGATCTCGACGCCGTCAAGCAGAACCGCTTCGTCGTACTCCCGCTCGCGATGTTCACCAGCGGATTCCCCAACGTCTACGGCGCGGAAGAGCTGCGCGCGAAGATCGAAGAGTTCGGACTTGCTCCGTCGAGCGGGATCGACTGGACAACCGCGCCGTCGGCATGAGTGTCGACAGTGGTTCGAATCGGGTGATCGTCGTACTGCGGCCGACCGTCAGCGGCCTCGACGAGTCGGCCGCGCGACGGATGTTCGACGCTGTTCGGGCCGGCACCGACGCCGACGTTCGTATTGCGTACCTCGATGTCGCGTCGCCGAGCCTTCACGAGGAACTCGATCGAGCGCATACCGATGACGTGGGCAAGGTCGTGTTGATTCCAGTTGCGGTGCCGAGGGATCGGTACCTGCTCACGTGGACCAGCAAGGCGGTTGCGAACTGGCGCGAAACCCGGATCGGTGCCGAACTGGAAGTTTCGCTCCACGAATCGGAAACGCTCGAAGGTGCTGTGGCCGCGCAGGTGATCGATGAACTCGGCGCGGCCGGAAAGCCGATCACTGCCAGTCCGGCGTCGTATCGCAGTCCGGCTTGGTCGGTGATCGAGCAGCACGATACGCATCTGTTGGTGTGCAAGGGGCCCCGCTGCATGGCGTACGGAGCAGGGCCTCTCCACCGGGCCATGAGTGCGGCGGCCAAAGGCACTTCGGCAAAGGTGACGGGAACCGGTTGTCTGAGCCCGTGCAACCTGGGCCCGTTGGTGATCGCGAACCCCGGTGGCACCTGGTTCGGTCATGTGGACGCCGGTGACGCTGAAGCATTGGTCGCAGGTCAGGAGAATCAATTGATGGATCACGTTCTGGACCGGTAGATACAGGTCGGCGAAACAGAGAACCCGCTGAGCGCGAAGTGCGCTCAGCGGGTTCTGTTGTCCTGTCTCAGGAACCGAAGGGAAGGGTTCCCGGCGGGATCTGGTATCCACTGCTGCCGACGGAGGCGCTGCCCCAGAGTGCGAGGAAAGCGTTGATGGCGTTGGTGAGCATATGAATGTCCTTTGTGAGATGACTGATTCGTTTTCGACGGTACCGGGTGGATCTGTGGATTCGCTGGGAGTTGGCACCCATTTCATGGGGCTGGCACCCGTTCCGGCAGGTCGGAACGGGTGCCAACTGTCAGCAAAGGGTGCCAACTCCCGGGTGGGTCAGCCCACGTAGCCGGGCGGCATGAGTACGGACTTGGTCTCGCAGAAGGCTTCGAGGCCCTCAGGTCCGTTCTCGCGTCCGATACCGGAGTTCTTGTAACCACCGAACGGTGATCCGGGATCGAAGGCGTACCAGTTGATCGCGTAGGTACCAGTGCGGATCTGCGCGGCAACTTCGAGTCCGTGATCGATGTCGGTGGTCCACACCGATCCGGCGAGGCCGTAATCCGAATCGTTGGCGATCTTGATGGCCTCGTCCTCGGAGTCGTACGGGATCACCGAGAGGACGGGTCCGAAGATCTCCTCGCGTGCGATGGTCATCGAGTTGTCCACGTCGGCGAAGATCGTCGGCTCGACGTACCAGCCCTTGTCCAGGCCGGCGGGACGTCCACCACCGAGTACGACGCGCGCGCCTTCTTCCTTGCCCTTGGCGATATAGCCCTCGACGCGCTCGCGCTGCTTCTCGGAGATCAGCGGGCCGAGTTGTGCTGCGGGATCGGACGGATCGCCGACGGTCATGAAGCCTGCCGCGGTCTTCATTCCCTCGATGACCTCGTCGTAACGCGAACGGGGAGCGAGGATTCGGGTCTGAGCGACACAGGCCTGGCCGGTGTTCATCAGCCCGGCCATGACGAGCATCGGCATTCCGGCGGCGATGTCGGCGTCCTCGAGGATGATCGCGGCGGACTTGCCACCCAGTTCGAGGGAGCAGCGCTTGAGGTTCTGCGCGGCGATGGCACCGATCTTGCGGCCGACGGCACTGGATCCGGTGAACGTGATCTTGTCGATGCCCGCATGAGAGACCAGGTATTCGCCGGTCTCGGCTCCGCCGGGGAGCACGGAGATGACGCCTTCGGGAACGCCTGCCTCGGTGAAGATCTCGGCGATCACGTGGACGGAGAGAGGGGATTCGGGTGCGGGCTTGAGCAGTACGGTGCAGCCGGCGAGCAGCGCGGGGGCCAGCTTGTTGATCGCCAGGAACAGCGGGACGTTCCAGGCCAGCACGGCGGCGACGACGCCGACGGGCTCACGGGTCACCTTGGTCTGCCCGAACGCACCGGTGCGCTTCTCTTCCCACGCGAACTTGTCGGCCAGCTCGGCGTAGTAGCCCAGCGTCGCCATCGACGGGGTCTGCTGCATCATGCCGACCATGGCGGGCGGCTGGCCCATCTCGTTGGAGATGAGCTGGTTGATTTCCGCGCTGCGCTCTTCGATCAGCTTGGCGGCCTTGGCGAGGATCGCGCCGCGCTCGGCGGGGGTGGTGCGTGACCACGGTCCCTCGAACGCCGCGCGGGCTGCGGACACGGCCGCGTCGATATCTGCCGGTGCTGCGATGGGACAGCTGCCGACGCGCTCCTCCGTTGCGGGAGAGAACACTTCGAGTACCTGGTCGGTGGCCGGGGCCACCCATGCTCCACCGATGTAGAGCTTGTCGTAGTCAGTCATCAATTCATTCCTCGGTGTTGTCGGTCGCCGCGAGGGCATACGCGTCGTCTGCCTGTGCGGTGTCGGTGAAACTGGTGAATCCGTATTTCTCGTGCGGTCCGATGGCGGCTACCTCGAAAAGACCGGTGCCGGTGTTGGTGTTCGTGCCTTCGGTGAGCGTGAAGGACGCGAGGTTGTCGACGGGGGAGAACATGCGTTGGAACGGTTCGATCTCGTGGACCTTGTGGCGGAGCCCTTGTACGACGAGTTCGCCCTGCCACATTCCGTGACGCCAGTCCTGTTCGAGCCCGTAGCCGGTGCCGATTCCGATGTAGTTGGCCAGCAGCAGTTCGCAGGCGACGGTGAGGACTTCACCGCCTGGCCGGTGGAAGGTGATGGTCGCTCCGGTGACGTCGCGGGTGTCGGGGCAGAACGTCAGCTCGTGTTCGGGTCGGCCGAGCCATTCGTTGTCCCTGGCTTCGTCCGGCCACACTCGCATGGCTTCTTCGACGATCCGCCTGCCCTGCTCGTCTTCCTGCATGATCACCGAGATCGTGAACTCGTCGAACTGCATGACCGCGTAGATCCAGAAGAAGTTCTGGATTCCGTCGACGGCGCGTCTGCCTTGCGGTTCGGCTTCACCGACCGGACGCACACCCCACGAGCGGTCGCGGTTACCTCGCCACGTCTTCGGGTCGATCGCGAGGTCCTCCCCGTCGACGGTGAGCGATCCGGTCCACGTGCCGGTCTGCAGGAAGCGTGAGGTGTCGAACGTGACTCGTTCGAGTTGACGGCGAAAGTGCTTGGGCTCGAGCGCCGCGGGGATGGTGGCATCGAAGGTGATGTCGAAGGAGAGATCGTATTCGCTGCCCGGTTCGAGTACGACGCGGAGCTTCTGCAGCCCTTCGAGCACTTCGATGCGCAAAGGTCCGACGGTGGTGTCGGTACGGTCGGCACCCAGCGCCTTCGACATGCGAGCAACGATGTGGTCGTCACCGCGGCGAAGGACAGCGAATGCGTCCATGACGCCGAGGTTGGGGTACTGGCCGAGTCCGACGATGAGGAACACGTCGGGGGATTCGGTGGGGTAGCAATTGAAGTAGTAGCGGTCGTAGAAGTTTCGATCCGAGGTGGCTACGTGACGGATCGGTTCGGCGATCTGGTGAACGGGATAGTCGTCCATCGGTGAGAGCATGTCAGGCCAACCTCTCCCAGTAGGTACCGTCGAGCATCGCGGCGAGCGAAGCACGGTGCATGATCATGTCGTCGGGGTCTTCGGGTCGCTGCGACTGGCCGAAAGCTATGGCGCGGGCCTGGATTCGCCACATGATGACCGCCTGACGCAGTGCGGCATAGGTAACGTAGAACTCCAGATCGTGTGGGGTGTGGCCGGTGATCTCGGCGTAGGTCTGCGCGAGATCCGGCAGTCGAAGGAAGTCGGGAAGACCGGGTAGGTTCGCCAGTCCGGCGATGTCCTCGAAGAACCTGTGCAGGAATGCCATCCAGCCCAGATCCATCTCTCGCGGTCCGAGAGTTGCCATTTCCCAGTCGAGTACGGCTACCGGCGCGAAGTCCTGGTACATGACGTTGCCGATGCGCGAGTCGCCCCAACAGAGCACCGCCGGAGAATCGTCCGCGGGATTGTTCTCCTCGATCCAGTCGAGGGCACGTTCGATGAGCGGTGATCTGATGCCGTCGGAGACCACCCACTCGTAGTACGCGCGCTGCTCGGCGATGTGCGCCGTGAATGCTTCTCGTGCCGTCGTTCCCGAATTCGGGAGTCGGAGGAAGTCGAAACGCTCGCACGGCTTGTCGATGGCGTGCAATTGAGCCAGGACGTCGACCGAGCTGCGCTGGAGGGTTTTTCGCTGCTCGGGGGACGCTTCGGTGACCCACGATCCGAAGTTGTACGGCATGACGTCTGGCGGCACGTCGCCGGAGATTCGTTCCATCACGAAGAACGGCGCACCCAACGCGTCCGGGTCGGATTCTGACCAGTACACCGCGGGTATGGGCACCGCCGAGTGCTCGCGCACCTGAGCCATGGTGCGGAACTGGGATTCGAGGTCGTAGGTCGGAAACACCGGCATGGTCGATTCCGTCGGTGCCACCCGAGCGACCAAGGGATGATGATCGCCGTCCCAGGTGGCGTCGAAGAGGATGGTTTCGCTGGACATGCCGTTGGCTGCGGGCAAGGTGACGTCGGCGACGGTCACAGTGGATCCGCTCGGCACCTTGCCGACCATCCACCGTTCCAGGCGCTCACGGAGGTCTTCGGTGTCGCGGAGGGAATCGCTCGGTCGGGCGACCTGGGCGTGATGCTCGGTTTCATCGGTCGAAGAAGCAGTCGAGGCAACGTCAGATGAGGAAGCGTCTGGGCTCACGGTCACCTCCTTCCCGTAGGCGTCACGTGCAATGCCCGTAACGGTGTGAGTCAGAACACTAAAACACGTTACAGAAATTGGGAACAGGTGGCACCCGTTTAGTGGGACTCCCTGCGGATTTATCGGGGAAGAACGCGTGTCAGATAACGGCGGTGAGCGCGAGCAAGCCCGCACCGGTCAGAGTTCCGGCGCCACCCAGCTCGGCGGGAACGATCCGGAGCCCGGCGATGAACGACAAACGGGCATGTCGGGCAGCCGCGTCGAGCATCGGTTCCCACAGCGGTGCACCCGACTGCGCGAAACCGCCGCCGATCACCGCGAGGTCCACGTCCAGGAGGGCAGCCGTCGAGGCGATGGCACCACCGAGCGCCGTGCCTGCGCGGTGAAGCGCGTCCACGGCGATCGCGTCACCGCTGCGTGCACCCTCGGCTAGTTCACGGCCGGTGTTTCCCGACCAGCCCTGGCTACGAGCCCATCGCACCGCGGACGGTCCACTGGCCACCGTCTCGAGGCAGCCGACGCCCCCGCAGCTGCACGGTTCGGAAGATCCTGGAACGACGAGGTGGCCGATGTGACCGGCGTTCCCCGTGCGACCCCGAGCAATCTCACCGCCGAGGACGATTCCTCCGCCGATTCCCGTCGAGACGACCAGGCTCAGGAGGTTCGGGGTTCCGCGTCCGGCGCCGTGGTGGAACTCCGCCAATGCCGCTGCGGCTCCGTCCATGGCGAGGGCAGTTCCGGCATCGGGAAAGACGCTGCGGACGCCCGCTACGAGCTCGAATCCCTGTGCCCACTCGGTGATGTTGATGGGGGCCACGACGCCGGCGACGGTGTCCACCGGCCCGGCGCAAGCGATGCCCACACCGTCGACGTCGCGGCCGTCTGCGACTCGTTCGAGCAGCGCCGCACACGCTCCCCACGGGTCGGTCTGCGGCGTCGGCACACTGTCGAACACGGGAACGCGGCCGTCCTCGGACACGACGCCGGCCGCCATCTTGGTGCCACCGATATCGAGTGCGAGGCGCATGTCGCTATCGCTTTTCGAGAACCACGACGAGGTTGCTCACCAGGAACTCCCGAAGACCGGGGACTCGGACCATCCACCACGCCCACGACGGGTGGTAGCGCGGGATCGCGGCGAGCAACGTGCCCTGGCTGGTTCCACGGGCCCAGCGTAGGCCGTCGGTGGCGCCGACTTTGAACAACGACACCCCGAATCTGTTCTTCGGTTCGCGTCCGGTCTTGCGGAGGTACCGCTTGGCTGCGTACTCGCCCCCCAGCGCGTGCCACGGTCCGGTTTCGTGGCCGCCGAACGGGCCCCACCACAGGGTGTACGAGAGAACCATCAAGCCGCCGGGCTTGGTCACGCGCAGCATTTCCTCGGCCATCAGCCACGGCTCGCTGACGTGTTCGGCCACGTTGGAGGAGAAGCAGATGTCCACGGACGAGTCCAGGAACGGCAGTGCCAAACCGGATCCACGCACCGCGCCGCCCACGGTCAGACCCGCGGCGTGCATCTCCGACGGGTCGGGTTCGACGGGAATGTAGCGGGCACCTGCGGCTTGAAAGACCTCCGCGAAATAGCCCGGACCACCGCCGACGTCGAGGACAGTGAGACCGTCGAGGGATCGTCCGGTGTGACCTTCGTGCAGGTCCGAGATCAACTCGACGGAGTCGCGCGCAAGCGCGCCGTAGAAGATGTCGGGCGCGGACTGCTCATGGCGGAAGTCGCTGAGCAGGCCGAACGAGCGTTTCAGGGTTGCCCGTCGGCCGAAAATGCGGGTCACTGCGGGCTTGGTCACGGGTAGCAACTTTAGCCACTGGGTCGCCCGGTCCACGAACACCGTCAGGAGCGCGGCAATACGGACGCTCGAACAGTTAGGGTGTTCGGCAGGGTTACCGGCCGGTCAGGCGGGGCATCCCGCAGGATCGCCCGAACCGGGGTGGCCACCGACCGACTCAGGGAGTAACGCACGTGCGCGAGGTTCTGTTGCTCTGCTGGCGCGATACCGGGCATCCCCAGGGCGGTGGAAGCGAGCGTTACCTCGAGCAGGTCGGATCCCAGTTGGCCGAGCGCGGTATCAAGGTGACGCTGCGGACGGCGTCGTATCCCGGGGCGCCCGCGTCGGAGGTTCGAGACGGCATCACGATCAGCCGGGCCGGTGGACGTTTCAGCGTGTACCCCCGCGCTCTGGCCGCCATTGCCGCCGGACGTCTGGGTTTCGGATCGCTCAAGGGCATTCGCCCCGACGCGGTGATCGACACCCAGAACGGCATCCCCTTCTTCTCGAAGACCGTGGCGGGTGCGCCGGTCACGCTTCTGGTCCATCACTGCCATCGTGAACAATGGCCGGTGGCAGGCAAGCTCGTCGGCCGGATCGGCTGGTGGGTCGAATCGCGATTGTCACCGCGCACCCATCGACGTAGTCAGTATCTGACGGTGTCGCTTCCTTCGGCCGAAGAATTGGTGGACCTCGGTGTCGAGCGCGAACGAATTGCCGTGGTGCGCAACGGTGCCGATCGGCTCCCCGTCGGCGTCGACGCGGGTGGATCGATCACCAGGGCCGAGCGTCCCACCATCTCGGTTCTCTCACGACTGGTGCCGCACAAGCAGATCGAGGACGCACTCGAGGCCGTCGCAGCCCTGCGTCCGACGCTTCCGGACATCCATCTCGACGTCATCGGTGGTGGTTGGTGGGAGCAGAACCTGCGAGATCGCGCCGCCGAGTTGGGAATCGGTGACGCCGTCTCGTTCTACGGTCACGTCGACGAGGCTCGTAAACATGAACTCCTTGCGCAGTCGTGGATTCACCTCATGCCTTCGCGGAAGGAAGGGTGGGGCCTGGCGGTCATCGAGGCTGCGCAGCACGGTGTTCCGACGATCGGTTACCGCAGTTCCAAGGGCTTGACCGATTCGATCGTCGACGGAGTGACCGGGCTGTTGGTCGGCGGTGAGCACGCCGGCGACGGCGACATCGCTGATCTGACGCAGGCAGCAGGCACCCTGCTCCGCGACCACGAACTCCGCACGGTGCTCGGTGAGAAAGCTCGGGTGTGGTCGGGCGAGTTCTCCTGGGAGCAGACCGGCACCGGAGTGCTCGAGGTGCTGACCGCGCACAAGGACGGTCGTTGGGTCTCAGGACTGGCCGCGCCTCGCGAGTCGAATTCGGTTCTGGTTCAGTCCGACTGAGATCAGCGCGATCACGCCCATCAGTATCCAGGCGAGATGCGCAACTATGACGGCCGTTCGGGCGCCGGTCGAGGCTTCGTGCGCGGCAACATCTCCCGGTACCCGGTAGAGCTCGAGATCGTTGTCGGCAAAGACCTGTTCCAACCCGTCGAGTGTCGCTGCCGCCTTGCCGAGCTGGCCTGGTGTCTCACGCTCGATCAGTACCCATCCGACTCCGAGATCGGCCAACTGCGTAGGACTCCCGCCGGCAAGCAGCACATCCTCGACCTGGGTGGCCCGGGTTCCTTCACCGCCGACAGCACCACCGGCAACCACCAGTTGGCCGGTCTGCAGCACGTCGAGGGGTAGGAAGCGTGGTGCTGGATCGAGTACCGGCGCATCACCGCTGTAGGGGAAGGCGCGGAACATCCCGGCGGGAAGCACTGCAACGTCACCGGTTTCGTCTCGTAGTTGCTCGGCCACCACGGTCCAGGACCCGGGATAGTGCACGGGCTTCAACGCGCCGCCGACACCCCACACCAGATCCGGTAGCGCCACGATCGTCACCACGACGGCGGCGATCGAGAATGTCGGGCGGGGAAGGGAGAACCGATTGCCCGCCCACATCACCGCGGCGGCGGCAGCGAGTGCGTAGAACGGTACGGCCAGCGCGACCCACTTCTGGGCGTCACGCAGTAGACCGGCGCCGGTGAACACCTCGACCGACCATCGGCCGACGTCGAGCCCCCACGGAGTAGCGCCCAGGGTCGGAGCGAGCACCGCGAACAGGGCCAGCGCGCCG
This sequence comes from Rhodococcus sp. DN22, assembly GCF_036669995.1. Lineage (NCBI taxonomy): Bacteria > Bacillati > Actinomycetota > Actinomycetes > Mycobacteriales > Nocardiaceae > Rhodococcus > Rhodococcus sp. DN22. The sequence continues at coordinate 1,181,686 of NZ_CP133326.1, forward strand.
AGTCCACCGACAACGGGGTTCCGGCGTCGGCGCCATAGAGCGGGCACACCGGCAAACACCACGACAAGCAGAAGAACTGTTCCGACCAACGCGAAGAGTGTTGTGCGCGTGGAAGGTACCGCTGCCGAGTTCCAGATACCGCCGAGCCCGGCGAGGCTGCCGAGCGTTGCGAGTCCCGGTTCTGCTCGGGCGGCAAAGGCGGCGACTCCCGCCGGATCGGAACCGTCGCCTGCTGCTCCCGATACGAAGGTGGCGACCAACCACGGCGAGGCGGCGACGAGGAACAGCCCGATAGCGCCGCAGACACGCCGCATGGCCGAGGTTCGGCCTCCGGGGGTGGCTACCACCACCAGCGCGGCCGTCAGAGCGAGCAGAGCGCCGGTAGGTGTCAGGCCCGCGAATGCCAGTGACGCGGCCAACGCCCACCAGGACCCGGGCGTGGCTCGGCGAACTCCGATTCCGGCACCCACGATCCACGGCAGTGCGGCATAACCGGTCAGCAGGCTCCAATGTCCTTGTAACAGGCGCTCGGCCACGTAGGGGTTCCAGAGCATCACCGTCGACGCGACCAGTTGTGGACCGAGACCGGCCGTCGGCAGCAGGACGGCGACCATGCGCGCCGCACCCCAACCGGCGAGCCAGAGCGCCACGAGCAGGATGAACTTGACCACCAGTCCGCCGTCGATCACGGTGCTCAACGCTGCGATCAGCGCGTCCTGGGGAACGGCGCGGGCTGCGGCGTCGGTGAGTCCGAGGGCGGAGTCGGTCAGGTACGAGCGCGGCGTGCTGACGGCGTCGCGCAGCAGGAGGTAGCCGGGGCCGAGCAGCGGTCCGAGGATCAACAGTGCCAGCGCCAGGCTGTACGCCGCAGGCAGGTAACGGCGGTATCCGGCTTGCACTGTCATGACGCGCACGATACGTGGTGCATCATTACTGCCATGCCTCGCCAACCACTCGATCGCGCCGCCGCGGCCGGGGTCGGCATGGTTTTGGTGGGATCGATGACGGCCAATGTCGCGTCGTACCTGTTGGCATGGTTGGCCAGCCGATGGTTGGGTCCGGTCGGCTACGGCGAGTTCGCGAGTCTGCTTGCCGCCCAGTTGGTACTTGCAGTTCCGGCTTTGGCGTTGCAGACGGTGGTCGCCCGCGAGGCGGTGCGTGGCAAGAGCACAGATGCGTTGCGGTCGTTGGGGTATCGATGCACCGCGATCGTTGCCGTCCTCGCGGTTGCGCTCGCTCCGGCGATGGCGTGGCTGCTCGACACCGGAATCGTGGCGTCGTTCTCGGCATTGGTGACTGCGCCGATGTTGGTTCTACTGGCAACGGAGCAGGGGTTGTTGCAGGGTCACGGTCGATTCGGCACTCTCAGCGCCGTGCTGGCCGGAGCCGGGGTGATGAAAGTCCTTCCGGCAGTGATCGTTCTGGCTTTCGGTGGCGGGGCAGGCGCGGCATTGGTCGCGGGCGCGGCCGGAACTGCGTTGCTGGTGGCGATAGTTCGAGTGGTCGACCGAACCGTCTCGGTGAGCGAGGACCGTGCGGTGCGTATCGGCGTCGTCTCCGTGCTCGCGGCGTCACAGGTCCAGCTCGCGCTGATCGCGTTGTCTTCGCTGGACCTGCTGATCGTCCGCGTCGTCCTCAGTGAGTACGACGCCGGTGTCTACGCACTCGGCGCCGTCGCGACGAAGGTGGCGTTCTGGCTGCCACAGGCAGTGGGCGTCGTGCTGTACCCGAAGATGGCGAATCCGGCGCACTCGGCGCAAGCGGTTCGCTCGGCGTTGGCGGTGCTCGTCGGTATCGGCGCCGTGTTGGTTCTGGGGGCGGCGGTTGCCGGCCCGCTGGTGCCGATGCTCGTGGGCGACGCGTACGCCGCCGTGGCTCCGATGCTGTGGGCCTTCGCCCTGCACGGTGCAGCGCTGGCGGTACTCCAGGGTGCCTTGCTGTCCGCAATCGCGTCAGAACGCACGCGAGTGGCCCTTCTTGCGTGGGCGGGACTGGTTGTGGAGGCGACGGTCATGCTGGTGTGGGCGAAGACGCCGGGAGAGCTGATCGGCGTCGCGGTGGTGGTTGCGTCGACGACGGCCTTGGCGGTGTCCGTCGCCGCAGTGCGAAGTGCCGACCGCGCCCGGCCGGCACCTCACAGCGACGTCAGTTCTCCAGACGCGTGAACAAATCGTCGAAGTAGTCGAGCGTACGCATCGCGGTGTAGACGGATCCGTAGTTGATGTTCCCACCCGTGTAGACGACGTTGTCGCCTTGTACTGCGCGGATACGGTTCCACATCGCGCGGTCGTCGGTGACGGGATCCACGCCGGGCGCGGTGGTGACGATCATTCCGTCGGCCGAGTCGAGGGAAGTCACCAGATTTTCGGTGGAGATCTCCTTCTGTCCCTCGACCGGCCACTGGAGTTGGACGCCGAGGTCTTCGGCCACCTGCGTGGAGATGCCCTTTCGGTTGACGCCGTTGACCTTCTGATTCACGTAGTTCAGCAGCGCGATCTGCTTGCTCGCCAAACTCCGGGCGTGGCGTTCCTTCAATCCGGCTGCCTTGTCCTCGTACGCTCCGATGACCTGACGGACTTCGGGGTTCTCGGTGCGATCCAGCCAACTTGCCAACTGATCGATGTTCTCGCGCCACGGACGGGTGAAGTCCATCGGAAGCACAGGAGCCGTCTGGCTCAACTGCTGCAGCGGCCACATGTCGGAGGCCTCACCGATGTCGGTGCAGATGATCAGGTCCGGTTCCAGCGCGAGAATTGCCTCGACGTTGACCGGTGCCTCGAACACCTGCGCCGTGGGATCGGCTGGAACCCACGGCTCGGCGGCGTCGAAGCTGTACGCGATGACCGGCAGGCCCATCGCAACGGCTGGTTCGAGGTCGAGTCGGGAGTCGATGGCGACGACGCGCTTCGGTGTCACCGGAATGTCGTAGGTTCCGAGCGAGGTCGTGACCGTGCGCATCCCGGACGCATCGCCCTCGGTACCGGCGGACCTTGCGCAACCGGCGGCGAACAGCCCGGAGAATGCAGCACTGCCGACAACAAATCTCCGACGTGTCAGATCGCTGACACAGATGTGCGAACCCAGAACTGTTGATGCGGGCATGTGGCTCCTCGTGTTCGGGGTGGTCTGGACTTCCAGAAAACGCTAAGCCCGCGACCACGCGGAGGGAACGACCCGTTGCGCCAATCCGTACGCCGATCCGGCAACAAAGTCCCGAAATGCAGCAGAGCGCCCCTTCCGTGTGGAAGGGGCGCTCTGCTTACTGCCTGAATCAGTCCTTGCGCAGATCCGGACGCGGGATCACCTGAGTGTCGTCCGAGGTCCAGTCGTGCTCACCCGGAGCCGGCTCGGGCGAACCCTGGCCGCTGGGATTCTGGTTCGTTCCGCCGTGTGCAGCGCGGGCCGGAGTTCCGCCCTTGCCGCCGCGAAGGCCGAGGAAGATACCGGCGATCAGCGCGATGACTCCGAGGACACCTGCCACGATCGGGACGGTGCGGCCGAACAGCGAGAGCTTGTCCATGCCGTCACGCGCCTGCTGGACCTGGTACTCGATGGTCGCCTCGTCGAAGGGCAGCGTGACCTTGAGAACCTCGACGTCGACGGCATCCTTGTTGCGGCCGTAGTACTGGTGCAACTGCTCCTGGCCCTTGACGACGACACCGGTCTTGGGCTCGACCCACAGGTCACGGACGTTGGTGTACCAACGCGTCATCGTGATCGGGGTTGCGCCGCCGGGAACGCCCCAGGTGTCAGCGGGAAGGCTCAGCTTGTTGGTGGGGGAGTTGACGACCTTCGACAGGTCGACGGGATCGATCGTCTGCTGGAAGTGGTACACCTTCAGACCGTTGATCTCGGTCTCTTCGACGAAGTCGATGTCCTTCGTGGCGCGAGCGTTCAGGTCGAAGTAGGGGTAGCTCTTCTGTTCCGTGTTGAACGGGAACTTGTACTGCAGACCGTCGCGGGAAACTTCTTCGGCGGGCTGGTCGCTGGACGTCTGGACGGTTCCGGCCGGATCGTTGGTCGGCATCGAGCTGACGCGATCGAGCGTGACGCGGTCCAGGGTTGCGGTCAGCAGTCCGGTATCGCCCTGCTTGTCGGTACGACGGACCGTCTGGCCGGCTTCGACGGTGATGATGTCGGCGTCGGACGGGTCCTGCGTGGTGACGTAGCGCTGAGCGACGATCGGCACGTTGGTGTCGACCTGTGCCTTTCCGCCGAGGAGGGCCGCCGAGTTGAGGACGCTACCGGTGCCTGTGGCGACGGTGGTCACCTCGAGGTCGAGTGGCGTCTTCTCCAGCTTGCCTACCGTGTAGGTAGGAATGAGGATGGCGATGGCCAAAAGGAAGGCACCGAGGCCCACCAGAATGCAAGGAAGTATCCGGCTCGGCCCTGAGCGTTCCGCCATGCTGTGACTCCTAACCCGTTAAGTCTTTCGAGGTTCCCCAACCGGCACAATATGAGCTGCGCAGATCGCATGGGGCCCCCGATGGACACCATGTGTGGCAGAACACTAACAGTCCACCGGCCCGGTTTGTCGCATGAGGGCATGAATTGGCCAGGCATTTTGTTGTGAGTGCCTGGTGGTTTCCCTCAATCGGCCTGGGGTGCACACTTATCCGTGATGATCAGTTCCACGAATTCCTCTCAGACGGTCCCGCCACAGGCTCGGGGCTTCGTTCCGGCTTTGGACGGTATGCGTGGATTGGCCGCGCTCGGCGTCCTCGTCACCCATGTCGCGTTCCAGACCGGTGAAGCGCAGTCCGGTGCGATCGGGCGCGCGTTCGGTCGACTCGATCTCGCCGTAGCGGTGTTCTTTGCCTTGTCCGGATTTCTCCTGTGGCGCCCCCACGCGGCAAAGGCTCGCGGAATCGGGCAGCCGCAGTCGACCGTCCGGTACTGGATCTCCCGCGCGACGCGCATTCTGCCGGCGTACTGGGTGGCAGTGGTCCTGATCCTGCTGTTCCTGCCCGGTGCCGGCGGGGGCTATCAAGTGTGGTTGGCGAATCTCGGGTTGGCGCAGGTCTTCGTGCCGTTGACACTCACCGAGGGCCTCACGCAGATGTGGAGCCTGTCGGTCGAGGTGGCGTTCTATGTTCTGCTGCCGCTTTTCGCGTATCTGATGGTCCGACTACGAGGAAACTCGGTCCGGTTCCGGCTGCCGCTTCTGCTCGGGGTGTCGGTCTTGGCCTTGACGTGGGCATTCATTCCGATTCCGACGCCGGACGCTATCCACCACGACAACTGGTTGCCGGGCTACCTGCCGTGGTTCGGCGCCGGCATGGTGCTGGCCGAGCTGGCAGTGGGCCCGTCGACATGGGTGCATCGCCTCGCGCACCGTCGGGTACTCCTGACCCTGATTGCCTTTATCGCCTTCGTTCTCTCGTGCACTGATCTGGCCGGGCCCGAAGGTCTGGTGCGGCCTGAGCCGTGGCAGTACGCGATCAAGATTGCACTCGGTGCGATCATCAGCTTCTCGTTGATCGCGCCACTGGTTCTGCGCGATCAATCGCAGCATCGGTTCCTGGCCAGTCCATTGGCGCTGGCAATCGGACGCTGGTCCTACGGCCTGTTCATCTGGCACCTGGCCGTACTGAACGCTGTGTTCCCCGTATTCGGCATAGTTCCGTTCTCGGGCAGCTTCTTCTACGTCCTGGCCCTCACGGTCGTCCTGAGCGTCGCTGTGGCCTCGGCCAGTTACGCCTTGGTGGAGGAACCGGCGCGCGTCGCGGTCACGCGGTGGGAGAAGCGCCGCCACATCGGTGAACCGGCGAAGGGCAACGCGGCCAACCCGGTCACGACCAAGGCCACCAACATCGAGAACTGAATCGCGAACGAATCGCCCACATAGCCGCCCGGTGCCCGCCACGGCCCGGTCGAGAGCAGCGTGATGCCGATCATCGCGGCCACGCCGGCGGTGCCGACGAGAATGCGTGCGGTCCGAGCCGGGCCGAAGATTCGCAGCGCGGCAAGTCCGAGGATCGAGCACACGACTGCGATCGCCGCTCCCACTCCGCCGCCGATGACGGTGGCCGCCGCGAGCACGCCCACCCATCCTGCCGCGACGCTGCGCCACGGTCGGGGTGGTGTGCGGGGCTTGGGCTCTCGGCGAGTGGGGACAAGAGCCGCGAACAGCAGCGGGATCAGCAACACGAGCCCGCCGAAGATGCCGAGGCGGTACCAACGGTCGCTGGGGAAGTCGATGGTGACGGTTCCCGCGGTGCCTGCCGGCACGATCCAGCCCTGCTGCCAACCGTTCACGACCACCGGCGTCAGCTCGGAACCGTCCGGCGCCGTGGCGATCCAACCGATGCTGGTGCTCTCGGGATTGACGATCAGCTGATCGGCGGACGAGCTCGTGACGGTGAGTTCGCGGTGATTCGCCGTCCACGCGGTCGATTCGAGCGGTGTATTCCGTTGCGCGGCTGAAGGACCGACCGCCGTCAGATCGAGATTGTCGACCGAGAATGCGGGGCCTGGTTCGACGACCACTTCAGGCTGTCCCGCCGGCAAAGTCGCCGAAGCGTCCAGACCGCACACACGTGCCTCGACGGGTGCGCCGGTCCGAAGTTGCGTCGCCGTCGCCGTGATCGAGGTGGGGAATTGCTGTCCGGCAACCGAAATGGTCGGGCCGTCGCCACAGGTGACGGTGACGGTGCGGTTGTCGAATGATTCTGCGCCCTGCACTCCGGAACCGGCGATCGGGGTTCCGTCGGCACCGACGACGCCGACCTCGGCGAGGCCGGTGGGCTGCGCCTGGGCGAAGCCGAGCGCCGTCTGATCGAGGACCGGTTCCCAAGCGGTGATGCTCAGGACGATCTTGTCGGTGACGAAGGGGGCGAGGGTAACTCGACTGGTTCGAGGCGTGTCGTCCGAGGGTTCGGGCAGCTCTCGCACCTGCGGCCCGTTGCCGAGATTCACCGCGACACTGGTCGGCAGCGACGGCAGAGTGCCAAGTCCCCGGGTGATGTCCAGGCCGGTGACCAGGGTGGGCTCGGGAAGATTGAGAGTCAGCGTCGGTTTCGGGCCGCCCGGTTCTGTGGTGCTCTGCGGCGCCGACCACGTGGTGCGTGCGTCGCCGTCGGTGGCAGCGAAGGCAGATCCGCGTGTGTCGCCGATGTCGCTCGAACCCGAAGCCGTGATTCGGCCGGGGACGGAAAGCAGATCTTCGAGGGCGTTGCCCTGACGCGCTCGGACAGTCAGTGTCGGTGCAACGACTGTGTTTTCGGGCACCGTGAGCGTGCGCTGGAAGCGGCTCGGCTCTTCGGGTATCGCCATGAATGCATTGCTGCACCGCACGCGGTCCGTCGAGTCGGCGCAGGCGTTGCGGCCGGGGAACTCCTGGCTCAGGTTCCACGCGTTCACAGATGCGCCCGTCGGCGTGCTCGGCAGGACCGTGTCGAAACGGATCGGTACGGTCTTCGGCGCGCTGCGATCGGAGAAGTCTTCGACGGAGAGTTCGCTGATGCCGAACTGTGTTCCAGGCGATCCGTTTTCGGTGTGAGTCGCTGTGACGCGTACCCACGGAGTGTTGCCACCCGGGATCGAGACGGTGATGGGCTCACCGGGACGCTCCACCTTCACCGCCGTGCTGCCGTTCGGTGTCGAGACCTCGAGCCATTTGACGGGAGCTCCGATTGCCGCGGCACTGGTGGTCAGATGAAGCAACCCACTGGAAATCGGTGTGTCGAAGTCGATCTGCAACCACTGGCCCAGTGCGCGCTCGATGCCGTTGCTGAACCAGCCGGTGGCCGGATCGCCGTCGACCGTCGACGCGGGACTGCTCGACGGTGAAGTGCCGCCCAGCTGGGTGGCATCTGAGGCGGCGCTGGAAACGGTGATCGAAGCTCCGCTCCAACGGCCTTCCACGAGAGGCGTGTTCGCAACCGGGTAGTCGGGCACCAGATTGTAGGTACGACGAGCGTCGTCAGGGGTGCGCAGGGCGGAACTGTGGTTGTCGACCTGACCGAAATCGGTTTCTCGATCGCGCGGTGTGTCGGTGACGGTGACAGACTCGACGGGCAGTCCCGCAGCTTCGGCGTCGGCGGTGAGAATCATCGGCCCGGTCCCCGGAACCAGCCCGCTTTCGTGAAGTCGCACAGACGATTCCGGCCCACCTTGTACACGCGGAACCTGGTTCAGGTCGACGAAGTACGGGCCACTGACCGCCGGGGTGCCGTCGGGCGGGGTGACCTCGAAGATTTCGATGGCCGGGTAACCGGGACGCAGATCGCTGTCCGCGACCAGCCCTTCGATCGGTTCGGGGCTGTCGTCTTCACCGAAGTGGGCGACTCGCTCGATCCCCGGCGAGCCTTCGACCGCCTGGTGCACGAGTATCGGCCTGGCCGATCGCGACGTTTCGCCGTCGAGGTCGTTGCGCATCACCAGGTAGTGGATGCCCTGCCCAAGCAAGGTCTGCGCGAGGCCGTCCGACGGCCGTCCGTCGGCGATGAGACGTTGCACCGAATCGAGCGCTCGGATGGCGCCGGGAGGGGTCAGCGGGACCGAGTCACGCACCGCCCACGGCGTACTCGCCAAAGCCTGAAGCGGTTCGTCACGCGTCAGACCCCAGACTTGGCTGCCGAAGGGCGCTCCCGGGACGACCAGGGCACGTTCGGCTTCCGATCCGGGGGAGGTGTTGTCCTCGAGCCACTGCGCTGCTTCGTTCCAGTACGAGGGAACGTCCGGATACGCACCGCGGGGAGCGAGCTTTCCCGTCCAGGCCAAGGCGGTGGAGAGGGTGAGGGCAACGAGGATCAGGCTGGTCAGTGCGACCATCGGTTCGCGCTCGGGATGGGCGAACGCGCGGCGCCATCGGGCGAGTGGAACCGATCCCGGTAGTGGCACTTTGGCCAGCAGGTGTGCGAGTCCGAGCACCAGCGGCAGACGGACCAACGGCTCGAGCTTGTGGACGTTGCGCAGCGGCGCGCCCGCCGAGTCGAGGAACAGGCGTACCGACTCCGACACCGGTGAGCTGAGTTCACCAACGTATCCCGCGGCCAGGCCGGTGATACCGACGAACAGGATGAGCGTCAGCCGGCCGCGAGCAGGCATGGACCGCATGCAGAGCCCGGCGAGGCCGGCGGCGGCAACCAGACCTGTGGCGACAACTGCTGCGGGCTGGGTGACCAGGACGGCGCCGGCAATGCGTTCGGGGGAGACGAACGGGGTCCAACTGTCCGTGCCGCGAAGTATCTCGGCCAGCGACGCCCACTGCGTGGTGACACCGGCGGACTCGATGTAGTCGAGGAACGGTGGGCTGATCTTGCCGAGCAGAAGCAGCGGCACGATCCACCAGAGTGTGCCGAGAGCGACGAACAGCGCCCACCACGCGGTGAACGTCAGCCATGTTCGGTTGGGTTTGTGCGAGAGCCACCAGATGATCGCCACCAGGCAGGCCGCGGCAGTGGCGACGGCATTGATCGAACCCATGAGCGCGACGGCAAGCGCGGATTGTGCGGCTAACCGCCTCAACCCCCGTGAGCGGTTAGGGAGTCCAGGGACTCGTTTTCCACGCACAGGGCCGAAGGCCAAAATCACCGGCAACAACACCCACGGCGCCAGCATCATCGGCAGGGTTTCCGAGGAAATCGAACCGAGCGTGGTCAGCACGCGGGGAGAAAGAACAAAGGCAACCGCTGCGATGACGCGCGAACTACGGCTGCCGATACCGAGAGCCTCGGCAACTCGGATGATGCCCCAGAATCCTGCGATCAGAAGTAGCGCCCACCAGACGCGCTGGGTGATCCACGGCGGAACGTTCGCCAACTCGCCGAGCGCGAAGAACGGCCCGTGCGGAAAGAAATATCCGTAGGCCTGGTTCTGAACCTGGCCGAGCGGGGCCTGACTACTCCACTGATGCGACGCGCGTTCGAGAAAACCGAACGGATTCTGCGTCAGGTCGTACTTGGTGTCAGCGGTGATCAGACCCGGCGATTGCAGAAAAGTGAGAAGAAACGCTACGACGGAGGCGCCGAACAGCCACCGCTTCGACAGGGGCTCTGCCGACGGGGCGGTGTCTACCGAAGACACCGCTGCGTCGGCGGAAGAACGGGAACTCGCGAGGCCTGCGCTCTCAGCGGCTGCCGTACTCAACCTGGTTCAGCACGGAAGAATCTGCGTTTCCGCTGCGGTCGATCTCGGGACGAGTGTTGTCCGACGCGGCGGCCGTGACACCGAAGATGACGCCGGCACCCAGAACGGCACCGATGACAGCGCTGGCCACACCGGGGACAAGGAACTTCGTCATCGCGGATCTCCCAATTGGTCGTTAGTCGGTCGTTCGCGGTCGGACGGACTTACCGGCCCGTACGAACTGCTCGGGTCAAGGTATCACCCGCACTCGAGAATCCGGACGATTACCCTCGTGACGTGCTGGTCAGTCGAGGGTTTCGGCACCGAGCGCGGTCAACAGAGTGCGCAGTTTCGTAGATGTCTCGTCGAGTTCGTCCTGCGGATCCGATTCGGCGACAATTCCACCACCCGCGCTGGCCCAGGCGTTGCGGCCGTCTGCACTGATCTCGGCGCAGCGGATGGCAACCACCCAATCGCCGTCACCGGCCTCGTCGCACCATCCCACGGCGCCGCCGTAGAAACGCCGAGGCTCCTCGGTCTCGCGGATGACTTTCAGTGCCGCGTCGGTGGGTGTTCCGCACAGCGCGGGCGTCGGATGCAGCGCGATGGCGAGGTCGAGCGCAGTGGTGTCGTTTCGCAGCGTGCCGCGGATCGGGCTGGCCAAGTGCCAGACCTCGTGAGTATTGGTCAGTTCGGGAGTTGCCGGTACCGACAGATCACTGCACATCGGTTGCAGGACCTCGCGGATCCACGCCGTCACGAAGGCGTGCTCGGCCAGATTCTTCGTCGAATGCAGAAGGCTTTCGCCTGCCTCGCGGTCTTGATCGGCGTGGGCGGATCGCTTGGTGGTGCCGGCCAACGGGCGACATGTCACGACGTGCCCGCGTCGACTGACCAATACTTCGGGCGTCGCGCCGACCAGGCTGTGGCCCTCGAATTCGGCTCCCGCAGCAGAGAGGTCGACGGCAAAGGTGTTGGCGACGGGATTGAGCGCCGCCATGCGAGCGGCGAGCGCGGTCGGGGAGATCGGGGTCTGCGTGCGAAGTTCCACAGTGCGAGCCGCGACAACCTTGTCGATCTCGCCGCTGCGGAGGCGTCCGACCAACTTTTCCACTCGACGAAGATGCTCCGACGACGACGGGATCTCCCGGTCAACCCGGGTCGTGGGCAGGGCCTGGGGATCGAGCGGTTGCCACGGCCGCGACGCGATCGTCGCCTCGGCAGGTTCGTACAACGCCGTTGCGGCAGCGGGGTCGAAGGGGAGCGCTCCGACGATCAGCTTTGTCGTACCTGCCGACAGAGCGTGGGTGGCCGCGTCGGAGCTGTCGAAGCTGCGTCGTACGCCGCGGGTGACCACGCTGTGATCGGGGCGCGAGAGAACAAAACCGTCCATGGTGGTTTCGACACTAGTCGGCCACGGATCAGGAATGCGCGAAGGTCACTTCCCTGGAGGGACGATCAACACCGGCCGATGACTGTGACGCAGAACATGATCCGCGACGCTGCTCTGCAGTAGCGACCGCAAACCCGTAGTGCCACGGGTGCCGGTCACGATGATGTCGACGTCCAATTCGTCTGCGGTTTCGCAGATTGCAGACCAGATCGCGGATCGGCACTCGGCGCTTCTGCCTTCGACGGTCAGGCCTGCGGCCTCGGCCAGTGCGACGCCCTCGGCGAGGGTGACTTTGGCGTCGGTGTACGCGATGTCCTCGACGTCGTCGTCGGGAACCCACTCCGGTTGCATCACCCCGGACAGGCCGGACATGCGAGCGGCCTGGCGAACCATCGGCTCCCAGGCCGTGACGAGAACAGCACGATTGGCGGAGAGGAAACGCCCCGCATAGTCGACTGCACGCTTGGCGTTGTCGGAACCGTCGTACGCGATGAGCATCAGACCTTGTGGCATCACGACCTCCTCGTCAGCGGGGGAATCGGTTCTCTTCCAGGCTACCGTCCCGATGTGCCCGTGAGGGAGTGTATGGGTACCGGGTCCGTTACGGTCGAGGTATGCGGATCAAGTTTCTGAAGGCTGCGACGACCATTGCATTGTGCGGAGGGTTGGTTGCGGGATGCTCGGGCGAAAACGGGACCGCCGATCCGGTTTCGAGCGCCCCGACCAGCACCACCTCCGAGATCACGTCGACGCCTGCGGCATCCAGCTCCGCGCCCGTCGCCGCGTCGTGCGGTAGTGACCTTCTGGCTTCACTGTCCCTGCGTCAGAAACTTGCCCAGCTGCTCAACGTCGGCGTCACCGGGACCGACGACGCGTTGTCGATAGTGCAGAACGAGGAGATCGGCGGCATCTTCGTCGGAAGTTGGACCGATCAGTCGATGCTCACCAATCGCGAAGTGCCGCAGGTTGCTTCGGCGTCGAAGTTGCCGTTGATGGTGACGATCGACGAAGAAGGTGGACGAGTTTCCCGCGTCGCGGACATCCTCGGGCCCGATCCGTCGGCCAGGGAAACAGCGCAGACCATGACAGTGGAACAGACGTACCAGATGGCACTCGAGCGTGGACGTGGGTTGAAGGATCTCGGGATCACCGTCAACTACGCCCCCGACGTCGACGTCAGCAGCCAACCCGACGACTCCGTGATCGGAGACCGCTCGTACTCCGACGACCCCCAGACCGTGGTTGCCTACGCCGGTGCGTACGCGCAGGGTATGCGCGATGCCGGAATCTTCCCGGTGATCAAGCACTTTCCCGGACATGGCAGCGCGTCGGGTGACTCGCACCGGGGCGAGGTGACAACGCCGCCGCTACAGGATCTGATCGCATCGGACCTGATTCCCTTCCGTGAACTGTCGGGGACCGGAGTCGGCGTCATGATGGGTCACCTCGAGGTTCCCGGTCTGACCGAGCCCGGTACCCCTGCCAGCATCAGCCCCGCAGCCGTTGCGTTGCTTCGCGACGGAGTGGGTTACGGCGCAGCGCCGTTCACCGGCCCGGTATTCACCGACGACCTCAGCGGAATGCAGGCGATCACCGACCGATACGATATTGCCGACGCGGTTCAGGCTGCGCTGGTGGCTGGAGTCGATCAGGCATTGTGGCTGACAACCGACGACGTTCCGCGGGTGCTCGACCATCTCGAGCAGGCCGTCGCGTCCGGTGAGCTTCCGCAGGCGCGGGTCGATCAGGCCGTGGTCACAGTTGCCACTGCCAAAGGTGCCGTGACCTGCTGAGTCGAAGTCGGGATTCGACGCACAATCTTACCGTAGAGTAAGATCGACATTTACCCTGTGGTTGGAGGAAGCATGGCCGGCGGTACCAAGCGACTGCCACGCGCAGTGCGTGAGCAGCAGATGCTCGACGCGGCTGTGGACGTGTTCTCCGACAGGGGGTTTCACGAAACTTCGATGGACACCATCGCAGCCAAAGCCGAGATCTCGAAGCCGATGCTGTACCTGTACTACGGCTCGAAGGAAGAGCTGTTCGCGGCGTGCATTCATCGTGAAGGGCTCCGCTTCCTCGAAGCGCTCGCCCCGGCCGGCGCGCCGAACCTGACTCCGCGTGAACAATTGCGCGCCGCTCTCGAGGGCTTCCTCGGGTTCGTGGGCGCAAACCGCAAGTCGTGGATGGTGCTCTACCGTCAGGCCGTCGGGCAGCAGGCTTTTGCGGGAACCGTGCAGTCCAGCCGCGATCGGTTGATCGAGTTGACTGCGCATCTGCTCGAGTCCAGCACCAAGGATCCTGATGCCGCGCACGATTACGGGATCATCGCCATTGCGCTCGTCGGCGCCGGTGAGGCGGTAGCCGACCGGGTCGCGGGTGGGGAAATCGAAGTGGATGCCGCAGCGGATCTACTCGAATCCCTCGCGTGGCGCGGTCTGTCGGGCAAGAAGAAGTCCGAATAGCCCCCAAACCAATCTGAGCGAACGTACCTTTCAGCGCATCCAAGGCGCCGAAAGGTACGTTCGCTCAATTGGGGTGGGTGGGAAACCCGACAAAACTCAGGTCAGCGCAGCGTCGCCGTGACGTGCGGGTAACCCTTCTTCGGGTGACGCAGCGACAGATCCCAGCCGTCGTCGGTGCGGTCGACGTAGGCATTCAGCGTCGCCGGCAGCAGAATCGGCTTGCCGAAACGCACGCTGTAGGTGACCTTGTCCGCGACGGAACCCTCGACGGTCCGCAGAACTGCCGCGGCACTCCACATTCCGTGAGCAATGGTCTTCGGGAAACCGAAAGCCTTGGCGCCCAGAGACGAGACGTGAATCGGATTGCGGTCGCCGGAGACCGCGGCGTACTTGCTGATCGTGGTCTGGTCGACGCGGATGGTGCTCATCGGCATCGGCGGGACCTCGTCGGCCTTGGGCTCCGGACCGGGCTGGCCGGACAGGGAGGTCTTCTGCTGGTTCAGGAAGCTCGAGGTCTGTCGCCAGACCAGTTCCCGTCCCACCCGAATTTCGGTGATCACGTCGATCAGCAGGCCCTTGCGGTGCTCACGCAGGTTCTCGGCATGCACCGAGAGGTCAAGCGGTTCGCTGACGGAGATGGGCCGCAGCGATTCGATGACGTTCTCGGCGTGAACGGAGCCGACGGCGGCGAAGGGGAAGTCCTTCGACACCATCAGCTTCATCACGGTCGGGAAGGCCAAGGTGAAGGGATACGTGATCGGCAGAGTGTCGCCGAATCGCAGTCCGGTCACGCGGCAGTACGCCGCCAGATTGTCGGTGTCGACCTTCAGTCCGGTGAGGGTGAGGGTCTGCTGTGGCACCGAGCGAGAATTGGACTTGTTCCACGGCAGCAATCCCAGTACCGCGCGGGAGTAGATGTCGATGGTCTTCGGCTGCTCGGTGAGCGCGACGGTCTTTGTTGCCATCATGCGCCCAGGAGGCTCTGGCCGCAGACGCGAACGACCTGTCCCGTAACGGCATTGGAGGCCGGGCTGGCGAAGTATGCGACGGTCTCGGCGACGTCGACGGTCTCGCCGCCCTGCAGGAGCGAGCTCATGCGGCGGCCGGCTTCGCGGGTGGCGAAGGGGATGGCTGCGGTCATGGCGGTCTCGATGAAGCCCGGTGCGACGGCGTTGATGGTGATGTTCTTCTTCGCCAGGACGGGAGCTTCGGCGTGTACGAGGCCGATGACGCCGGCCTTGGAGGTGCCGTAGTTGGTCTGGCCGCGGTTGCCCGCGATGCCGGCGATGGAGGAGACGTCGACGACGCGGCCGCCTTCCTTGAGGGCGCCCTTCTCGACGAGGTGCTCGGTGATCTTCTGCGGTGCAAGAAGATTGACGTTCATGACCATGTTCCAGCGGCCCTCGTCCATGTTGGCGAGGGTCTTGTCGCGGGTGATGCCGGCGTTGTGGACGATGATGTCCGCTCCGCCGTGACGCTCGAGGAGGTGAGCTGCGAGGACCTCGGCTGCGTCGGCTGCCGTGACATCGAGGGCGAGGGACGTGCCGCCGACCTTGTTCGCGGTCTCGGACAGCGCTTCGCCGGCGGCCGGGATGTCAGCGCAGACGACGTGCGCGCCGTCGCGGGCCAGGACCTCGGCGATGGTGGCGCCGATACCGCGGGCTGCGCCGGTGACGACGGCAACCTTGCCTTCGAGCGGCTTGTCCCAGCTTGCGGGCGCGACGGAATCTTCAGCGCCGACGACGATGACCTGGCCGTCGACGAAGGCGGACTTTGCCGAAAGGAGAAAGCGCAGAGTCGATTCCACGCCGGACAGTCCGGTGGACGCCTTGGGGGAGACGTAGACCAGCTGAGCGGTGGAGCCGCGCTTGATCTCCTTGCCGACGCTGCGGGTGAAGCCTTCGAGCGCGCGCTGCGCGACATGCTCGTCGACGCTCGACGTTTCTTCCGGCGTCGTGCCGAGAACGACGACGCGAGCCGACGGTGCGAGGTTGCGGATCACGGGCTGGAAGAACTCGAACAGCTGCTCGAGCTCGCTGACCTGAGTGATTCCGGTGGCGTCGAACACGAGTCCGCCGAAGCTGCTGTCGTGTGCCTGAGCCGCCGGGTAGTCGGAGAGCAGTACGCGAAGTGGTTCTGCGAGCCGACCCTTGCCGCCGATGAGGACAGGTCCGGCGAGTGCGGGTTCCCCTGCTTTGTAGCGACGCAGGTTCTCGGGCCTGGGCAGGCCGGCCTTCGACGCGATGAATGCGCCGGGGGCGGACGAGAGGAACTGTGAATAGAGGTCGGGAGCTCCCTTGCTGGCTGCCACGGTCCTACCTTCTGTTGTGTTTCGGGTTGTCTCTCACCGGGCAATCGGAAGAATGCGGCGATAGACAAGTAACTTACTACTGAGTAAGAATAGTCTTCAACAGGTAATCGCACCATCCTTGGAGACGCAAGTGACAAGCAAAGCCCGTTCAAACGCAAAGCCCGCCGCACCGCGCACCGCACCGGCCGCAGCCGCTGCGAAGTCCGCAGGTCAGCGCCGTCCGGTTGCGATCGTCGGCGGAAATCGCATTCCGTTCGCACGCTCGGACAAGGCGTACGCACAGGCGTCCAACCAGGACATGTTCACTGCGACGCTCGACGGTCTGGTGAGCCGATTCAATCTGCAGGGCGAGAAGCTCGGCATGGTCGTCGGCGGTGCGGTGCTCAAGCACAGCCGTGATTTCAATCTCATTCGCGAGTCCGTTCTCGGCAGCGCGCTGAGCCCGTACACGTCGGCGTACGACCTTCAGCAGGCGTGTGGCACGGGACTGCAGTCGATCATCGCCGTCGGCGACGCCATTTCGGCCGGCCGCATCGATTCGGGCATCGGCGGCGGCACGGACACCACGTCCGACGCCCCGATCGGCGTCAACGATCAGGCGCGCGAGTTCCTGCTCTCCCTCAACCGCGCGAAGTCCACGGGCGACCGCATCAAGCTGCTCGGCAACGTCCGTGCGGGCATGCTCGGCCTCGAAATTCCGCGCAACGGCGAGCCTCGCACCGGCAAGTCGATGGGTGACCACGCTGCGATCACCGCCAAGGAATTCGGCATCAAGCGCGAGGACCAGGACGAACTTGCCGCTGCCAGCCACAAGAACATGGCAGCTGCCTACGACCGCGGTTTCTTCGACGACCTCGTCACCCCGTTCCTCGGCCTGACCCGCGACGACAACCTCCGTCCCGGTTCGACCGTCGAGAAGCTGTCGACGCTCAAGCCCGTCTTCGGTACCAAGCTCGGCGACGCGACGATGACGGCAGGCAACTCGACGCCGCTCACCGACGGCGCTTCTGCAGTGCTCCTCTCCACCGACGAGTGGGCAGCCGAACGCAATCTTCCGGTTCTGGCGCACCTCGTCGATTCCGAAACCGCTGCCGTCGACTACGTCCACGGCAAGGACGGATTGCTCATGGCTCCCACGTACGCGATTCCGCGTTTGCTGGCCCGCAACGGTCTGACCTTGCAGGACTTCGATTACTACGAGATCCACGAAGCCTTCGCTTCGGTGGTTCTGGCAACCCTGCAGGCCTTCGAGTCCGACGAGTACTGCAAGGAACGCCTCGGCCTCGACGGCGCGTTGGGATCGATCGACCGAAGCAAGCTCAATGTCAACGGATCGTCCTTGGCTGCAGGTCACCCGTTCGCGGCAACCGGCGGACGTATTGTGGCTTCCCTCGCAAAGATGCTCGCGGAGAAGGGTTCGGGCCGCGGCCTGATCTCGATCTGTGCGGCCGGCGGCCAGGGTGTCACGGCGATCATCGAGCGGTAACCGCTCCACAATCTCCCCACGTGCGTGAAAACTGCGCTCACCTGCAGTGATCGTGGCGAGGGGATGCGTAATCGGGGATCCGGCCACGAGGGGTGGCCGGATCCCCGAACTCTTTGCAAACTTTTTCGCGCAGGCGTGTAACGCTGCAGAATAGCTACCGATATTCATGACAGCCCCGTGTTGCTGCCTGACCCCCGACCTGGCAGCAGCGCGGGGCTCTCGTATGTCCGGATATCCTGTATTGAGTTGTCGGTGAGCGCCGCAGCGACGGTTGATGCAGCGAGGAGCCAACAGGTGAGTGACGAAGAGGGTCCGTCCGTCGAGAAGACGAACAGCGAGGACTCGTCCCTCCCGGAACAGGAACTCGAGTCGGTCGAGGAACCTCAGGCGGTCGAAGAGACCGAGTCGGTCGAGGAACCCAAGACCCCTGAGGACACCGAGGCGGTTGTCGAGGCTGAATCAGTAGAACCTGAACCAGCCGAAGCACCAAGGCCTGTCGACGAAGAAGCAATCGATTCCACAGAAGCGACAGTCGACGAAGCAGTAGACGAGCCGACAATCGTCGAGCCCACAATCGTCGAACCGGCCATCGACGAATCGGCAAACGAGGTCACCACCGTCATCCCAGTCGTCCCAGCGGAGGACGCACCGCCGACGGAAGTAGTCGACTCGGCTCCAGCGACAGAAACCATCGACGAGCAGACAGAGCAGTTCGAGCCCCCGGCAGTGGTGGTTCCCCCGAAGCCGCCGCGTCCCGAGTTCGTGCAGCAGTACGACACCCAGCAATTCGAACCCATCCAGCAGCAGTACGAGCCTGTTGTCCGCGAACCAGAGGCAGTTGCACCACCAGCACCGCAACAACAGCCAGAAGCGCCCGCTCCGGCTTCTTCCCGTAAGTGGGTCAAACCAGCGATAGCACTCGGCGCCATCTTTGCCGTCGCAGTGATTGCCTACGGAGTGGACATCTTCACGTCGTCGGGGAAGACACCACGCGGCACCCAGGTCGCCGGGGTGGACATCGGTGATCTCACGCCTGCCGACGCAGAGGCCACGCTGCGCGCCGAACTCGGCCCAAGGCTCGTCGAACCGGTAGCGGTACATGCCGGCGGCGTCGATTCCGAGATCGTTCCAGCGTCTGCGGGTGTGGACGTCGACTGGTCGGCGACGCTCTCGGGCGTGAACGCTCAGCCGATCAACCCGATCACCCGCATCACGTCGTTCTTCGGCTCCCGCGAGGTGCCCGTGGTGTCGACGGTCGACCAGGGTGCGTTGGATGCCTCGATGTCGCAACTTGCGGCGAACAGCGATCGTGCGCCCGTCGAAGGCGCAGTCGTGTTCGAGAGTGGGAAGGCGACGGGTGTTTCACCTGCCGCCGGCCAGGCTCTCGAAACGCAGCAGGCGGGCGCAACGTTCGCCGCGGAGTGGTCTGACGGTGGCGTCGTCGATCTTCCGGTCGACGAGGTGCCGGTGACGGTCACTCAGGCCGGTGTC
Organism: Rhodococcus sp. DN22; assembly: GCF_036669995.1. NCBI lineage: Bacteria > Bacillati > Actinomycetota > Actinomycetes > Mycobacteriales > Nocardiaceae > Rhodococcus > Rhodococcus sp. DN22. The sequence goes on from NZ_CP133326.1 coordinate 1,200,903, forward strand.
GATCGCGCACTGCAGGAGATTGCCATTCCGGCTGCCTCGGGTGATGTCGTGGTCAACGGCCGTGACGGCAAGGTTGCGACGCTCGGCGTCGACCAGATCGGTGAGGTTCTGACCTTCACCCCTGACGGCTCGGGTGGGCTGACTCCGCAGTACAACACGGATGCTGCGATCAAGATTCTGACTCCGCAGTTGGTATCGACTGAAGTACAACCCAAGGACGCGTCGTTCACCTTCGCCGGTGGTAAGCCGTCGGTTGTGCCGGGTGTTGTCGGTGATCTGATCAACTGGCCGGACACGGTCAAGGAACTTCCGGTTCTGCTGGGCAGCACGGCGTCTCGGGCAACACCCGCCGTGTACGGACCGGTCCCGCCGGCGTTGACCACCGAAGCCGCGGATGCCCTCGGCATCAACGAGGTGATCGGCGAATTCACCACCGGTGGTTTCGAATACGCGTCTGGTGTGAATATCGGCCTGGCCGCGTCGGAGATCGACGGGGCCGTGATCAAGCCAGGGGATACGTTCTCGCTCAACGAGTACACGGGCCCGCGCGGTGCGGCTCAGGGATACGTCGAGTCGGGGATCATCAACAATGGTCGCCCGGACAAGGCTGTCGGCGGCGGTATCAGCCAGCTCGCGACGACGCTCTACAACGCGACGTATTTCGCAGGCATGGACGACGTCGCGCACACTGAGCACAGTTACTACATCTCGCGGTACCCCGAAGCGCGTGAGGCGACCATCTTCGATGGAGCGATCGACTTGCAGTTCCGTAATCCGGCGAAGACCGGCGTGATGATCGAGACGATTGCGACGTCGTCGAACATCACCGTTCGGATCTGGGGAACCAAAACCGTCGATGTCGCTTCGACGACCGGCCCGCGTACGTCGCCGACTTCGCCGAACACCGTGACGTTGCCGGAGGGGCCTGGTTGTGTGGCTTCGAGCGGTGCGCCCGGATTCACGGTCAGCGACACCCGCGTGATCACCGACCACGCGAGTGGCGCCGAGATTTCCTCGAACACCCGGACCGTCAAGTACGACCCGGTGCCGATCGTGAAGTGCGAGTAGGGAACTACTTGCCGACGAGTGGGCCGAGGGTGCGGCCCGCGAGGTCGACGATGCCTGGCTCTTCGCCGTTGGTGATCAGGTTGATCACGACGCCGTCGATGCCGTGGTCGAGGATGCGCGTCTGAACCTGCTCGGCGACGTCGTCCGGGCTGCCGACGAAATGGCGTTCGGTGGCCTTGGCGACCACGTCTTCCGGCGCCGTGGTGATGTCGAGTCCACGCTCCGCGAGAAACGTTCGCTGATGCGCGCGAGCCTTGTCGCCGTCCTCGTCGATCATCATGAACGTGAGGAAGCTGGTCTCGAGGGTTGCGGGATCGCGACCGGCTTCGTCGCAGCGTGCCGCAAGTGCTTCCATCTTGCGCGGCAGTTCCGAGGGGTCGCAGATGATGTTGAGGTGATCCGCGAAGCGAGCGGCGAGGCCGAACGTCTTCTTCTCACCGCCACCGCCGAGCAGGATCGGCAGGTCGTCGCGGACTCGAGGCTCGTTGATGGCGTCCTCGACGTGGTACCACTTGCCGTCGAAGGTGGGGCGCTCACCGCGGAGCATCGGCGCGATGATCTGCAGTGCTTCGTCGAGCTTCTGGAAGCGCTCGGTGAACGTTCCGAACTCGTATCCGAACGAATTGTGTTCGAGTTCGAACCAACCGGCGCCGATGCCCAGGATGGCCCGACCGCCGCTCACCACGTCGAGGGTGGTGACGGTCTTGGCGAGCATGGGCGGATTGCGGTAGGTGTTTCCCGTGACCAGTGCAGACAACTGGATGGTCTCGGTGGCCGTCGCCAGCGCGGAGAGCGCGGAGTAGGCCTCGAGCATCGGGGCGTCCGGCGCTCCGATTCCGGGGAGTTGGTAGAAGTGATCCATCACGAATGCAGTGTCGAAGCCTGCGGCTTCGGCTTCGCGGGCCTGCGCTATGACGGTGGGGAAGAGGTCCTTGACCGGACCGCCGTAGCTGAAGTTGGGCATCTGGTATCCGAGGCGAGTGCTCACCGTTTCGACGTTACTCGCGATCGGTTGACCTGGCACGATTTTACCAACTCTATGGATTCCGTTGTGCTGGGCAGACTTCCGGAATTCAGAGAAGTTCTTCGGCCGCTTCGCGTCGCTTGGCGCGCTGCTGGTGAAGCTTGACTGCCGCGATTGCGACGCCGCCACCGACGATTCCGCCGACGAGAGCGCCGACCCAGGTGGACGATTCTTCGTACGAATCGAATTTGAGGCGCGCCATGATGCCGACTGCCGCGACGAGGTACAGCGCGATGCTGATCACGACCCGGGGACGGTTGTAGTTGGACAACACGTAGACATCGACGTCGCGCCGGAGTGCATAGACAATCGTGACCACCGAGCCGAACAGCGCGACGATCAGCAGCGCGAGCGAGATCCACGCCCCTGTTCGGCCGGCGACCCAGGGCAGAATCGCCGAGCTGACGAAGACTGCCCAGAAGACACTCTGCAATCCCACCGCCGAGGCTTCGTTCCAGACGTCGCGCTGACGCTCGTCCTTGTAGAAGTCGTCGTCCAGATCTCCGACGAACCGCATTGCCTTCATCATGGTGCTCATGCCGTCTCCTCTGGAATTTCTCCGGTGAGTGCCGATTCGGGTAAGGGGAAGAGCGCTTCGACGGTGGTCCCCAGTGCCAGTGCCAGGCGAAGTGCCAGGTAGACACTCGGTGCGTAGTCGCCGCGTTCGACGGAGACGATGCTCTGTCTGCTCACCTGACCTGCCGTGGCCAGTTGCGCCTGGGTGAGGCCGGCGAGGCGTCGGTGCTCCCGCACGTTGTTGTCGCCGGCCTTTCCAGTCATAGGAAAAGTAAAGAATACTTGTCACATGATGTCAAGTTTACTTGTCATATGAGAGGCTGAAGAGCATGCGTGAACGATTTCTCGAGATCGCCCTGGCCAATCCAGTGGTCGCAACGATCGTGGATCGGGCGCCGAAGCTGGGATTGTCGGAGTGGTACCTGACGGCGGGTGGGCTCTTCCAAACCGTCTGGAATCACATCGACGGCCGTGACCTCGGCGCCGGAATCAAGGACTACGACCTCTTCTATTTCGACGCCGGCGATCTGAGCTACGACGCGGAGGACCGTGTGATTCGTTCGGCGGCAGAACTGTTCGCCGATGTGGATGCCGATGTCGAAGTACGCAACGAAGCCCGCGTGCACCTGTGGTACGAGCAGCATTTCGGGATTCCCGGCGTTCCGTTCACCAGTTGCCGCGACGCTATCGACCACTTCGCTTCCACAACTTGCTGTTTCGGGATCACCAAGTCTGCGGGCGGCACTGTGGACGTGTATGCCCCGCATGGATACGACGATCTTTTCGACATGATCGTCCGTCCCAACCCGGTGCTGGCACCGAGAGAGGTTTACGAGGCCAAGGCGGCACGGTGGCGCAAGGAATGGCCTGCGCTGACCGTGGAGCCTTGGCCGGAGACCCTGACCTAGACTTCGATCGGCGGATGCAGCCTGTCCATGGTCCATTGCCGATTTCGGCGTGCAGCAAGTGAACTGGCCCCGAGTGAGGCGACGAGAAGGCCGCCGAGGACGGCGATCGAGACCCACAGTCTCGAGTCGATACCGCCGACGGTGAGTTGTCGTAGCCCGTTCACCGCGTAGGTCATCGGGTCGAAGGGGTGGATGATCTGGAACGGTTTCGCGGTGGTTTCGACGGGATAGATGCCGCCGGCCGAAACCAGTTGCAGCATCAGGAACGCCAGGGTGATGACGCGTCCGACGGATACTCCGAAGATGGCGTTGAATGCCTGGATCAACGCCATATACGTGGCAGTGATGAGCATCAGGAATCCGACGGTGCCGAGGGCGTGTGTGGGGTGCAGGCCGACGGCGAAGTGCACGACCAGGTACATCACGATCACCTGGCAGATGCCGATGAGCAATGCCGGCCAGTACGAGGCGAGGACCACTCGCAGCGCGCCGAGTCCGTTTGCGATGGGCCGGTTCTGGAGCGGCTTGAGCAGCATCCAGGTGATGATGCCGCCCACGAACAGCGCGAGGGGCAGGAAGAACGGAGCAAAACCGGTACCGAAGGTGCTTGCCCGGTTCTCGTAGGTCTCCTGTAGTTCGACCGGGCTGGAGAGGGTTTGAGCGGTTGCGGTTCGCTGCTGATCGGTCCAACTGGGAACCTGACCGGCGCCCTCGGTGAGTTTGGTCGCGAGTTCGGCAGACCCGGCACGGAGTTGCTCGGTGCCGTCGGCGAGTTTGGCTGCACCATCGGAGAGTTGGACGCTGCCGTCGGTGAGTTGAACCAGTCCACTGCTGAGGGTTTGAGCGCCGTCGTTGACTTGCTGACCGCCGTCACGCAGCTGCACCAGGCCGTTGCGGAGTTCACCGCCGCCGTTGGCCGCGGCATTCAGCCCGGCTCGGAAGGTGCTCGACGGATCGTCGAGTTGGTAAGCGAGTTGTTGTGCACCGCTCTTGAGTTCGCCTAGTTGGCCCATGGTCGCTTCACCGAAACCCTGAGTGCGCAGCATGTCCTGGGCAGGCGCGAGGGCATTGGCGATCTGTTGGCTGACAGGATCCGGGTTCAGCCGAAGGCTGGCCACCGCCTGCCCGACCAGCTGTGCGACGTCTGCTTGTGTGTTCCCGAGGACGCTCAGTTGGTCGACGACCTGGGTGACGCCACCACTGAGTTGGCTTGCGCCGTCGCCCAGTTGGACGGCTCCGAGATCGAGTTGCCCCAAACCGTCGGTCAGTGCGAGGACACCGTCCGTGGCGGTATTGATACCGGTCGAGAGTTGCGCTGTACCGCCGGCAAGAGTGGCTGCGCCGTCACGTGCGGTAACCATGTTGTCGGCAAGAGTTTTCGAACCCGACGCCAATTCGCCGGCTCCGGCGTTGGCAGTGTTCACTCCGGCCGAGAGCTGGAGTGCTCCGTCGGCGGCCTGCTTCAAACCTGCACCCGCGTCGGTCAATCCGACCAGGACCGTCTCGACGGACTGCGCGCCGATCTTGTCGCTGACTTGACTGAGGACCTGCTGGGCGGCGTTTTGGCCGATGATGGTGCCGAGGTAGTTGTTGACGTCGTTGAAGGTGAACTGCAACTGAGCTTTGTGAGGGTCCTTGGTCGTCGGGGAGGCAACGGCCTCGCTGAAATTCTCGGGCAGAGTGAGAGAGAAGTAGTACGTGCCGTCCGAGACTCCCTGTTCGGCTTCCTGCTGTGAGACCAGGTGGAGATCGAGCTCACCGGAATCGAGAAGTGCTTGGCTTACTTCGTCGCCCGCCTTGAGCTCTTGACCCTGCACCATTGCACCGCGGTCGGTGTTGACCAGTGCGACGGGGACCTTGTTGACCTCACCGAACGGATTCCAGAAGGCCCACAGGTACATTGCGCCGTACAGCAGTGGCATCAAGATGATGGTGACGAGTGCGATCCTGGGCATCGCGCCGCGGGAGAACCGCTTGAGTTCGGTTCCGAGAGACATTCCAGCGAGCATCGCGGTTACCTCGCCCCTTCTTGGTCGGGATTGGTGACTTCTTGGAGCAGGGCGACGGCATCGATGGGTGATCCGTCGGGCAGCGGGTTGACGGTCGACGCGATGATGGTCTGGTAGCTCCCCATCTCGACGAGTCGCTCGACGAGGTACGCGCGTTCGGAGTCGCGCCGCACCTGTTCGAGATCGTCGACGACGAGCAGGGCCGGCTTCTTCGTGTTCGCGACGGCGATACGCAGCAGGGTCGCCTCGAGTTCCCCGAGATCGCTGACGTACCGGCCGAGCGCAGGTAAGGGATGATCGCCGAAGACGGGAGCGCACACCGCTTCGAGTTCGCGGTCTCCGGCACGTCCGATGAGCTTGTACCAGGGCGCATCCCAGCGAATTTGTTCGGTGATCAGATCTCGGACGGTGACGGACTCGGCAAGCTCGTCGATGTCCTCGAACCCGGCGACCCCGGCGATCTCGAAGATCTCTCGGGGACGCGTTCGACCGAAGACGGACAGTGATCCGGAACTGGCTTTCATTCGTCCGCTGAGTGTCAGAAGTAAGGACGTACGTCCTGAACCGGCGGAGCCTTCGAGGATGGTCACACCGCCCGCACGAATCTCGAGATTGACGGGTCCGAACACCGGCCCCCATGGGCCGTCGAGCGCCAAGTCCGTGGCGGTCAATGCCAGTTCAGGGGCGTAATCGAGTTGTACGTGCTCTGGTGCGACCACGATGATCACCTGTCTGTTGATCTACTCGGCCTTCGAAAGAACCGAGTGCTGGTTCAGTGGACGTTCGTGCTCACCCAATCACATCGGTAGCGGGTGAGCGGTCCCACGAATGGGATGTGTCGGACACGATCGGTAACTTGGAGACCGAACGGTATGTATTCTGTTGGAAACGGACAGGGGGTGTCGAGGTGCCGGTTCGTAGACGCGGTATGTGCGCGTTACTGGTCATGACCGCCCTGTCAGTTGTCTCCTGTGCCGGTGAGCGCGAGTCGCCCCCGTTCGTGTCGAGCGAGAGGCTTTTCGAGTTCACCGGTCGCAATGTCGGACCCGTGACCGTTCCGCCCTTGCCTTCCGATCGGCACGAGTCCGAAGCAGCGCCATACGGAGCCATCACCCTGTCCGGTGGGTGGAGCGGCGCAGCCAATGTCTCGCTGCCCGGATCCGTCACGTGTTTCGAGCACAACTGGGCGGATTCGCTGCCCGCCGGTCACCGCCAGTGGGCCTACGAGGTGCACACCAGTTCCTTTTACGAGTACGACGGCGGCGGCGAATATCCGGGGCGTGATTTCCAGTTGCAGGTCTACGTGAACGAAAACCCGGAACCAGGTCAGTCCGGGGCGACGATGATGTTCTCGGATCAGAGCGGACAGTTCGTGTCCTTCGGCGGCGGCGTCGACAATTCCGTCGAAATAGTCAGTTCTCCGGACCGCAGGCGCGTGGCGCTTTCCCTGGTAGGAACGGCGGCACGGCCCGGCGAACAACCGACGACGTCCGTACTGTCCGCACAGATCAGTTGCCCGACCGTCGAGCGCAGATGACCACAGATTGCCTTGACTGCCGAGCATGAAAATGCCGGTCCCGAAACATTCTCGGGACCGGCACTTTTCATGAATCAGGAACGAATCAGAATGCTGCTTCGTCGATCTCCATGATGTCGTTCTCGGTGTTCGCGATGATCTCGCGTGAAGCGGTGAGCTCGGGCAGGACGTTCTTGGTGAAGAAGGACGCGATGGCGACCTTGCCCTCGTAGAAGCCCTTGTCCTTGTCGGAAGCGCCGTTGTCGAGTGCTGCGAGAGCGATCTCGGACTGGCGGAGGAGCTGCCAGCCGATGAGCAGGTCGCCGACGGACATCAGGAAGCGGACGGAGCCGAGGCCGACCTTGTACAGCTCGGTGGGCTGCTCCTGAGCTCCCATGAGGAAGCCGGTGAGCGTGGCAGCCATGGCCTGGACGTCTTCGAGTGCGGTGGCGAGCAGTGCGCGCTCCGCCTTCAGGCGACCGTTGCCGGCTTCGCTGTCGATGAAGGTCTTGATCTGTCCGGCAACGTGAGCGAGCGCGACGCCGCGGTCACGAGCGATCTTGCGGAAGAAGAAGTCCTGAGCCTGGATGGCCGTGGTGCCTTCGTACAGCGAGTCGATCTTGGAATCGCGGATGTACTGCTCGATCGGGTAGTCCTGCAGGAAGCCGGAGCCACCGAGGGTCTGCAGGCTGTCCGTCAGGTACTGGTACGCACGCTCGGAGCCGACGCCCTTGACGATCGGGAGCAGCAGGTCGTTGACGCGGAACGCGGTGTCCTTGTCTGCGCCCGAGACGAGCTGGGCGACAACCTCGTCCTGGTGTGCTGCGGTGTAGAGGTACACCGCGCGCAGGCCTTCGGCGTATGCCTTCTGCATTGCCAGGCTGCGACGCACGTCGGGGTGGTGCGTGATGGTCACGCGCGGCGCTGCCTTGTTGGTCATCTGGGTCAGGTCAGCACCCTGAACACGCTGCTTGGCGTAATCGAGAGCGTTGAGGTAACCGGTGGAGAGGGTGGCGATTGCCTTGGTGCCGACCATCATTCGAGCGTGCTCGATGACGTCGAACATCTGGGCGATGCCGTTGTGGACCTCGCCGACCAGCCAGCCCTGTGCGGGGATGCCGTGGCCGCCGAAGGTGACCTCACATGTGGCGGAGACCTTCAGGCCCATCTTGTGTTCGACGTTGGTGACGAAGACGCCGTTACGCTCGCCGAACTCTTCGGTCTCGAAGTTGAAGTGCGTCTTCGGGACGAAGAACAGGCTCAGGCCCTTGGTGCCGGGTCCGGCGCCTTCGGGGCGAGCGAGAACGAGGTGGAAGATGTTCTCGAACAGGTCGTCCGAGTCGGCCGAGGTGATGAAGCGCTTGACGCCCTCGATGTGCCAGGAGCCGTCGTCCTGCTTGATCGCCTTGGTGCGTCCGGCACCGACGTCGGAGCCGGCGTCGGGCTCGGTGAGGACCATCGTGGCGCCCCATCCGCGTTCGACGATGGTGGCTGCCCACTTCTTCTGCTCTTCGGTGCCGTTGTTGAACAGCACGTCCGCGAAAGCGGGTCCGGCCTGGTACATGTGCGCTGCAGGCTGTGCGCCCAGGATCAGCTCACCGATGGCCCACACGACGGAGCGGGGAACCGGCACGCCGCCGACCTCTTCGCTCAGTCCCATGCGGTACCACTCGGCATCCCACAGAGCCTTGAACGACTTCTTGAAGGATTCCGGAAGTGCAACGGTGTGCGTCTCGGGATCGAAGACAGGGGGGTTGCGGTCCGCGTCGGCGAAAGATTCGCCAAGCGGTCCCTCGGCCAGGCGTGCGACCTCTGCCAGCATGTTGCGGACAGTGTCGGCATCCAGGTCGCCCCAAGCGCCTTCGCTCAGTGGCTTCTCCAGTCCGAGAACCTCGAAGAGGTTGAACTCCAGGTCCCGAACGTTGCTCTTGTAATGGCCCATGTCTTCTGCTTCTCCCAGTGAGGTGGTGCGGTCCAGCACTCCTAGTACCGCCCGAAGTTTATTACTCGTCGGTAACTTAATACATGTTACTAGCCGTTCTTTGCATTGCCAACACCGGATTTGCGTCCGATGACAAGCGCGTCGACCGCGATTCCCGTTTCGGTGTGTCTGTGCGGATTTCCGGCGATCTCGAACTCGAGCCTTCCTTGGAATTCCTGCATCAATTCTTCTGGTGTGTAAAGGATTTCGGGATCTTTCGGTCCGCCGACGCCGTAGTCGATGTTGCTTCGGTCGTGCCCCAAAATCATGAGGATTCCATCAGGTTTCAGAGAATTTATGGCACGGTTCACAACCAGGGTCCGTTGTGGTGCGGGTAGATGAAGGTAAAGAAGCAGGGCCAAGTCGTATCCCTGCCCGTTCCTGGAGGCGTAATCCGCGACGGTGACGTCGCCGCATCGGTAGTCGAGCCGGTCGAGAACCGATCGGGGTGAGCGGGCCGCGATCGTGCGGGCTTTCTCGATCGCGACGGCCGAGTAGTCGATGCCGGTGACCTCCCAACCGCGGGTCGCGAGCCACAACGCGTTACGGCCCTCGCCGCACGCCAGGTCCAGTGCCTGGCCGTGGGGGAGGGCCGTCGCGTATTCCACCAGCAGTTCGTTGGGAGGAGCGCCCCAGACGAGCTCGGTTTCTTCGTACTTCTTGTCCCAGGCCGCCGCATCCATAGATGACGACGGTAGTGCCACTCAGTGGTTACGCACTCCGTCCATCGGGTTCTTGCGTAGGGCGGCGCGCGTCGGGACCGCGATGGAGACAAATCCCAGAACAGCGGTCACGGCGACGATGGAACCGTAGATCGCCGGTGAAATCGCCGGGATCGGCTGCCCGGACACCGCTACGGCGATGCCCATCAGAGGCGGCAGGGCGATCAGTGATCCGACCACGACGGCGATTCCCACCACCATCAACGACTCGATGCGCATCATCGCTCGGACCTGCCTCGTCCGCGAGCCCACCAGTTGAAGGAGCGCGAACTCGCGGGAACGCTCGGCAGTGGCGGCGACCAGGGTGTTCACGACGGCGACTGCGAGATAGCCGAGCAGGACGAGTACGGCGAGGATGCTGACCCACGACTGCATTCGACGCTGATCTTCGCCCGCGGCCCCGAACTGGTCCTGGTTCATCGCGGCGATCGAGGGGAACGAACGCAACGACTGCTGGACTTCGGCCGACCGTCCGGGTTCGGCAGCAATTAGAACGGTGTCGATCAGAGCGTCGGTGGAGTGCTGACGCAAAGTCTCGATCGGCATGGTCACGTCCCCGAATCCGAGGCCGCGACCATATTTTGCGACGACCATCGGATGCACCAGTGTGCCGTCCCCTAGATAGAGGTCGACGCGCTGACCTACCTTGGCTCCGAGTGTGAAGGCGCCGTCTTCGCTCACGGCAACGGTATCGCCGGTCAGAGCGCTCAGGTCGCCCTCGGTCACCGCGAGATCGAGGGTCGCGTCGGCGCCGGCGGCGTCGATGCCCTGGGCAGCGATCGCGCTCTCGGCTGAGCCGCCTTCCTCACCGCTGGGTACCGGCAGGACTTGACTGCGGACCACCGGGTTTGCCGCACTCACTCCGGGCACCGATGCGATCGAGTCGAGGAGCGAGGGAGCGATACCGGCCGGCGCGCCGACGATCAGGTCGGCGGTGACGCCCTTGATCGACTGGTTGGTCGCCTCGGCGGCGACGGTGCTCTGGCTGAAGAACTGCACCGAGCCCAGTGCGATTGCGAGAGCCAACGGAACAACCGCCGACGAGAGCCGTCTCGAATTGGATTCGGCGTTGGCGGCAGCGAGAACTTTGGACGCCGACCCACTACGGCGCAGTGGACCGCCGATCACCTTGATGATGCCGCGCACCAACAAGGGGCCGAGCAGCGCGACCGAGAAGATCAACAACAGTGCGCTCGAACCGGCTCCAGCGGCTGCCACGCTGCCGGGCAGGAAAGCGGGGAGCACGCACGCGCTGAGGCCGGCGGCGCCGAAGATCAGCCCGGTGACGATGCGTCCGCGGCTCAGTTTCGCCGGGCCGCTTTCGGATTCGCGAAGCGCTTCGACGGGGTCGAGCTTCGCCGGTCGTCGTGCCGCGATCGCCGCTGCCGCGCGGGCAGTGAGTACGCAGATCAGGAATGCCGCGATCGCCGGAAGCGGGCTGTAGGCCAGCGCGAAATCGGTGGGCATGACCCCGGCGTCGGCAAACTGTGCACCCAGCACTCGGGCGAGCAGGTATCCGGGCACCGCGCCGAGAGCTGCCGCCGCAGCAGCAACGAGCAGCACTTCACGTCCGATCATGACGTGGACTTGTCGCGTGGTGGCCCCGATTGCCCGCAGCAGAGCGAACTCTCGGCGTCTGGCGTTGATCGAGAGCGACAGCGTGCTGGAAACTACGAACATACTGACCATCAACGCGAGACCGGCAAACGACGCGCAGAGCACGATCAACTGGGTCCGCGCAGCACCGGCGTCGAGGAATTCGATGCCTCCGCGCGCAGTGCCGGTCGAGACCTCCGCGCCGGTTCCGGCGAGTGCATCGCGGGCGAGAGCGGCAGCATCCACGCCTGCGGGAGCGATCAATCCGACTGCGGTGACAGCGTTCTGGTGCGGCCACAACCGTTCGGCCTCTGCGTCGTCGAGGAAGACGAGTGCCGGACGGTCGGGTGACGGCACCGAAGCCGAATCAGCTGTGCCGACGACGGTGTACTCGTCGGCTATCGCGCCGTGAGCCAGCGTGATTTGCTCGCCGAGAGCGGCGCCCGTGGTCGAGACCACCTCGTCTCGGCTCTGCGGAGCGCGCCCCTCGGTGAGCGAGTACGGCGCCAGTTGTGCTGTGTTCCAAGGATGTGCGTCGAGTACGACGCCCTCGGCGGTGCTGACGGGGACGGAGATGTCGGGAATCACCGTGACATCGAGGGCATCGAGCTTGCGGACGGTATCGCCGTCGAGGAGAACGCGCTCGGCAAAAGGCTGATCGGCGTCTTCCTTGACCTCGAGCGCCTGTGGTGCACTCACGACGGCGTCGGCACCGGCGTAGAGATGTGGTGAGACTCCGCCTCGCACTCCCGATTCCAGCAGCACACCCAGACCGCAGGTGAGGAGCGCTGCGCAGAATACGGAGACGAACACGGCGACGAAACCGGAGCGATGCGCTTTCAGGTGCGCAAAGGTGTGCGCTTTCATCATCACCAGTCCCCGAGGTGTGTCATGCGCTCGGCAATCTGCTGCGGCGTCGGGCGGTCGATGTGCCCGACCAGTTTCCCGTCGGCGAGGAACAGCACACGATCGGCGTACGACGCGGCCACCGGGTCGTGCGTGACCATGACGATGGTCTGATCGAACTCGGCGGCTGTCCGGCGCAACAACTCCAGAACCTGCTTGGCGCTGCGGGAGTCGAGGGCGCCGGTCGGCTCGTCGGCAAAGAGTGCGTCGGGGTGAGTGACGAGGGCGCGCGCGATGGCGACGCGTTGCTGCTGACCGCCGGACAGTTCGGAGGGTTTGCGCTTGCGGTGCGATCCGAGTCCGACGGATTCGAGGACGAAGGTCAGGTACTGCTTGTCGGCTCGTCGTCCGGCGAGGAGTAGGGGGAGCGTGACGTTCTGCTCGACGTCGAGAGCGCCGAGCAGGTTGTAGGCCTGGAAGACGAAACCGATGTGATCGCGACGGAAGATGCTGCGGGCCTTCGGCTTCAGCTGTGAGATCTCGGTGTCGCCCAGCCACACCGATCCGCTGCTCGGTCGATCGAGCCCTGCGGCGCAGTGCAGGAAAGTGCTCTTGCCCGATCCGGACGGGCCCATCACGGCGGTGAAGGTGCTGCGCGGCAAGGTGAGGCTGATGTTGTCGAGGGCGGTCACGGCGCCGCGGCCGTTGCCGTAGATCTTGCTGACGCCTTCGAGTCGCACGGCGGATGTTCGGGCGGCCGTGGCACCAGGGGCCGGCGGGGCGAGGACCGAGTGTCGATTCTTCATGGGATGAACGCTATGGAGATTCGGCATTCGTCGACATCCAGCAGGGTCCCGAATCAATGGTGTAGCCAGCTGTAGTGGATCGCGGCATCAGGTGCGGCATGCTGGGGCAGTGAAGAAGAGAACCAGGGCTGCGGTGTACGTGCTCGTCGAGGGTGCGGCAGCCGTGGTCTCCCTGTTCTTGCTGATGGTCGGTCTCATTCTGCTGTCGCTCTCGATTCTGATCGTCGGCTGGTTGCTGTTGCCGTCGTACGTGCGGGTGCTCCGGTGGTGGGCGGGTCTGGCCCGCAAGAGAACGGCTGCGTACACCGGACGCCCTGTTCTGCAGCGATACCCACCGATGCCCGGCAATCCGACCTTCGGGGATTGGCGCCGGTTCCTCACCGATCAGTCGACCAGGCGCGACGCGGCCTGGCTGTCGATTCATGGTCTGGGGGCTTTCGTCGCGGCGATGCTGACCATTGCTCTGCCACTCGGTGCACTCAATTCGATTGCCGTCCCGCTGTACTGGCAGCAGATGCCCGCCGGTGAACCCGTCAACAATCCGTACCCCGTGACGTCGTGGTTGGGCGCTGCCGGAATGCCGTTGATCGGCATCCTGTACCTCCTGATCGCGTGGTGGTTGGTCCCCGCGATGGCGAAGTGGATCAGCTGGTCGACCACGACTTTGCTTGCGCCGGACACGCGTTCGGACCTCTCGAAGCGCGTCACCGCCCTGACGGCCAGCCGCGCTGCGGCGCTCGACGCACATTCGGCCGAACTCAAGCGCATCGAGCGGGATCTGCACGACGGCGCGCAGAACCGTCTGGTCGCGGTGGTGATGATGTTGGGGATGGCCGAGCGGTCGTTGCAGAACAATCCGGACCAGGCTCTGCCACAACTGCATCGGGCCCAGGATGCGGCCACCGAGGCGTTGAGCGAACTCCGGACATTGGTGCACGACATCTACCCGCCGATCCTCGACGAGTTGGGTCTCGAGGGCGCGATCTCCGCGCTCGCCGGGCGCTCCGCCGTGCCCTGCGTACTCGAGATCGAAGAACTCCGCCGTGCCCCGGCTGCCGTCGAGGCTGCTGCGTACTTCGTCGTCGCCGAGGCCTTGACCAACGTCGCAAAACACAGCGGAGCGCGCAGCGTCACCGTCACGGCACGGACGGAGACGTCGGACGACTCGTTGGGTGAGACGATGCTCATCGACGTGATCGACGATGGTCAGGGCGGCGCGAACGAACGCCCGGGCGGCGGCGTGGCGGGTATCCGACGCCGGGTCGAGGCTTTCGAAGGAACCGCAGTATTGGAGAGCCCGGAGGGTGGACCGACAACGATGAGGGTGGAACTACCGTGCGGATTCTGATTGCCGAGGACGACGCTCTCCTGCGAGAGGGGCTGGCACTGCTGCTCCGCGGAGAGGGCTTCGAGGTGTCTGCCGTCTCCGACGCCGCACAGTTCCTCACGGTGTTCGAGGAGACCGCCCCCGACGCCGCGGTGCTCGACGTCCGGATGCCTCCTACTTTCACCAACGAGGGGCTTCGAGCGGCGATCGAGGTGCGCAAGCTTCGCCCGGGCTTTCCCGTCCTGGTCCTTTCCGCGTACGTCGAGGATCGCTACGCCGGTGAATTGTTGGCAGGAGGCGCCGGCGGGGTCGGGTACCTGCTCAAGGAACGGGTCGGCAAGGTAGCCGAGTTCGTCGACGCATTGAACCGGGTCGTCGACGGCGGAACCGTGATGGATCCAGAGGTTGTATCCCAACTGATGAGCCGTCGACGCGCCGACGATCCGATCAGATCACTGACCCCACGCGAGTCCGAGGTTCTCGGACTGATGGCGGAGGGGCTGGGAAATCAGGAAATCGCCAGGAAACTGGTCGTGAGCGACACTGCTGTGAGCAAGCACATAGGAAATATCTTCGCAAAACTTGGCCTGTCGGCTTCCGAAAGCGGGCATCGTCGTGTTTTGGCAGTTCTAGCTCATTTACGCGCCTGATCGTGGATCTGGACTACATACCTGACCGAAGCGTAATGTGAGCCAGCCTCATGTTGTTGCCGTGATCGAACGGTGACCTGAGAGGCAGGGGCTTATGTCCTGTACGTAACGTGTGATGTCGAATGCGCGTCATCACCAGAAACCAACGAGGAGATCGATCAATGGGTAAGCCGATTGCCAGTGTGGCCGGAGGTCGGCAGTCCGTCCTTCTCGGGCTCGGCGTTCACCGCCCGGAGCGAGTCGTGACCAACGACGAGATCTGCGAGCTGATCGATTCCACCGACGAGTGGATCCAGACGCGATCGGGTATCAAGTCGCGCCGGTTCTCCGGCGAGGGTGAAGGCATCCTCGCGATGTCGATCAGCGCGGCCCGTAAAGCACTGGACGTCAGCGGCATTGCTCCCGAGCAGATCGGCGCCGTGATCATCGCGACGTCGACGTGGGACCTGCAGACTCCTCAGGCTGCGTCCATCGTCGCCCACGAGCTCGGCATCAAGGGTCCGGCTGCATTCGACGTCGCGGCAGGCTGCGCCGGTTTCTGTACCGCCCTTGCCGTGGCCAGCGACCTCGTTCGCGGCGGCACGGTTGATCACGTACTCGTCGTCGGCGTCGAGTTGATGAGCGAGGCCACCGAGCCCACCGATCGCAGCGTTCGCTTCATCTTCGGTGACGGCGCAGGCGCAGTTGTCGTCGGCCCGAGCGATACCGTCGGAATCGGCCCGGTCGAGTGGGGTTCGGACGGCAGCCAGTCCGACGCCATCGTTCAGGAGCCGAGCTGGCTCGACTACACCAAGAACCCGACCGGACCTCGGCCGTGGATCAAGATGGCCGGTACCGCGGTGTTCCGCTGGGCTGCCTTCGAGATGGGCAAGGTCGCCACTCGTACCCTGGAGAAGTCGGGGCTGGGTATCGAGGACATCGACGCTTTTGTCCCGCACCAGGCAAACCAGCGCATCAACGAGGTCATCGCTCGCAGCATGAAGCTGCCCGAGGGCTTCCCCGTCTCCAACGACATCGCCGAGACGGGCAACACGTCCGCGGCCTCGATCCCGCTCGCCATGGAGCAGATGCTGCGCGACGGCCAGTGCAAGCCGGGCGACAAGGCATTGCTTCTCGCCTTCGGTGCGGGTCTGTCCTTCGCCGGCCAGGTTGTCGTCATGCCGCCGTTGGCTGGAGCGGAATCAGCCTGATCTTCTCTCGTGACGAGCGCCTCGAACCCCACGGTTCGGGGCGCTCTTCCGTTTCCGTCCAGATCGTCGAACCTCGCGATGTGGCACCCTGGCCAGATGGTCGAAAGTGCGGGGGAGTCCGAACGTACTGGTGTGACGGGCGGCAGCTTGGCGAAGATGGGCGGGCAAGTGGCGCTCGCCAGCACGGTCAGCCGGATCACCGGCTTCGTCCGCACCCTTGCCCTTGCCGCGGTCCTCGGCATCGCCCTGGTCAGTGATGCGTACAACGCGGCCAACAGCTTCCCGAACATGGTCTATCAGCTCCTCCTCGGCGGGATTCTCGCCAGCGTTCTGCTTCCGTATCTGACACGGCAGCGAAGTCGTGGGCGGACGCTCGAACGAGAGCAGACGCAGCGCGTTCTCACCGTCGGAGCGCTTGCTCTTGCGCTCGTGACGGTAGTGGCGGTGGTGTGCGCGCCGCCTCTGGTCTCGGCCGTGATCGATGATCCGGCTCAACGAGAGTTGACGACGCTCTTCGCGTACTTGCTTCTGCCGGAGATCTTCTTCTACGGCGTCACGGCGATGATGACGGCAGTACTCAGTGTTCGATCAGTGTTCGGTGCGCCGGCCTGGGCGCCGGTGATCAACAACGTCGTCCTTCTGGTGACGGTCGCGGTCTTCCTGTGTATCCCGGGGCCGGTGGCTCTGACTCCCGAGTCGATGACCACCGCGCAGGTCCTGGTGATCGGTATCGGCACTCTGCTCGGGATCGTGGCGCAAACCGCCGTCGTTGCTCGAGCGCTGCACCGCAACGGGTTTCGGTGGCGCCTTCGCGTGCGGGTCGTACCGCACACCTGGCGCCCGGTGCGCGTCGGGGCGCCGTTGCTCGGTTGGGTACTTGTGTACGTCGTCGCCGGTCAGATCGGTGTGTGGGTGACGATGAAGGTCACTCTCTCCCGTCACGTCTACTCGATGTACACGCACGCGGATCTGCTGTTTCAAGTGGCGTACGGCATTCTCGGTGTGTCGTTGTTGACGGTGCTGATGCCGCGGATCGCCAGGTCGGTTGCTGCGGGTGACGACGTCGGCGTCGTATCCGATCTCGGCCGGGGAGCCCGGTATTCGGTGGTGGCGCTGATTCCGGTGACGGTGGCGCTCATGGTGTTCGGCCCCTCGTTGACCACCTTGATCTTCTTCGGCCGGGTCGACGGCAGCAGTGCCCGGTTGATCGGGACGGCCGTTGCGGTCAGTGCATTCGGGCTGGTGCCTTTTGCGATGGTCATGCTTCAGCTTCGAGTGTTCTACGCCGACAACAACACCCGAACTCCCGCGGTGATCGCCATGGTGATGGTGATAGCCAAAACAGCGCTCGTTCTACTTGCGTCACTGTCCGCGAGTGACGAAACGCTGGTCCTGGCCGTCTGTGCGGCGGGCTCGTTCTCCTACGTGTGCGGAGCGGCGCTCGGCCACATCCTGCTTCGAAAGCGATACGGGCTGTTGGGATTCCGTCGCGTGCAGGCCACCGTCGGAAGGATTTCGGCGGCGGCAATTCTGGCAGGTGGTTGTGCGCTCGCTTTGGTGGTGGCGGTTCAGAACCGAGTTCCCGAGCCCAGGCTTGCTGCTGTTATTTCATTGTCGGCGGGTGCGGCCGTCGGTGCAGTCGTCCTGTTGGGCGCATGCAAGGTCGTCGGTGTTCCCGAGATTCGCCGGGCTCGGGCCCTACTGCTGTCCTGAGGACAAGAGCGGTACCAGCAGTTCGTCCGGAGTGAGGGCGCCGTGCTGTCCACGGAGGCCGGACAGTCCCGATTCGACAGATCGACGTACGACGGCCACGTCCCCGGACGCAATGGCGATGACATCACCGATCCGGCCGTGATACTCGGAATGCACTGCAGGCCCGAACAATCCTGCGACTATGCCCTCGGATCTCGTCCCGATCCACATGCGGTCACCCAGTTCGGCGCGCCAGCGGTCCGCAACATCTTGTGCAGCGCCTTCTCGGGTGTGGATGTGACGACATCTAGGTTCACCGGCAAGAGCGAGTACATCTTTGGACAGAATCGGAGTGTTGTCGAAGTCGATCTTGTTCTCGTCCGACACATCGACCATTCCGTGATCAGCCGTCACCAGCAATCTCACGTCCGGACCGAGAGCGGCGGCGAGTTGCTCGACCAGTCGATCGACAAGCATCAGTTGGAAAATCCACGGCTCGGACTCGGGGCCGTAGACGTGGCCGAGTGCATCGATCTCGCTGATGTAGCAGTACGTGAACGTACGGTCGGCAGATTTCGACGCGGCCACGGTGCGAGCGAGGAGGTCTCCGTATGCCTGGATTCCGGCGAACTGGGCGCCGCGCATTCCCGCCCGGGTGAGGCCGCTGCCGTCGAATTTGGACGGAACGACGGTAGTGACGGTGATGCCGGCGGCCGCGGCACGATCGAAGGTCGTGGCCTGCGGCTGCAGGGTCTCCGGGACGATGGAGTCGGTCTGAGATTCCTTCTTGCCCGCGCTGTGCCAACCCAGCCAGTTGAACACCGAATCGGCTTCTTCGACGTAAGACTGGTAACCGGTGATTCCGTGCGCCCCCGAGGGCAGCCCGGTCCCCAACGAGACGATGCTGGTGGCCGTCGTCGTGGGGAATCCTGCCCGTATGGGCGTTCCGATCAGTGAGTTCAGGAATGGTGCGTGTTCGGCGTTGCGGGCGAGCAAGTTCGCGCCCATCCCGTCTACCAGCAGAATTACAGTCTTCTGGCTGGGCTGTAGATCGAGACGGTTCGCTTCGCCGCTCACTCCGAGAGAAGCGAGTACCGACGGCGCAAGCGTCGACAGAGTCGGCTGCGAGTACACATCGAGGAGAGGGGCGGGGGCGGGCATCCCATGAGATTAGGCGTTGGACGCAGAAAACTGCATACCTTCTGGGCGAGTGTTCAAATCCGTGCGGTCAAATCGGGACTTTCCAGATGATCAGCGCGCAGAGACCGCGGGCCGGTGCGGCCTCTGCGCGGAGATTCACTCCATGATCGTGGAGATCTGGAACTTGGCACCGAGTGGATCGGCCACCGATGCGAGACGGCCGAAGGGCGTGTCCTCGGGATCGCGCAAGACGCTGCCGCCGAATTCGACGACCTTGGCGACGGCCGCGTCGGTGTCGTCCGCCCCGAAGTAAACCTGCCAGAACGACGGCACCTCTGCCGGGAGGAACGAGCTGGCATCCATCAAACCGGCGACGACGGTGTCGCCCTGCTTGGCCTGTGAGTACCGGAACTCGTCGCTGTCGCCGATGGACTCGTAAGTCCAGCCGAACACGTCGGTGTAGAACGGCAGGACCGCGGCGTAGTTCTTGGACAAAGTCTCGTGCCACACCGGGGCTCCGGCCTCGCCGACCAGACCGAAGCCGTGGTGCTGATCTGCCTGCCAGATACCGACGACTGCACCGGCAGGATCGCCCACGATCGCCATGCTGCCCTGGGGACCGACCTGCATCGACGGCATCATGATCATTCCGCCCGCGGCTTCGGCCTTGGACGCCGACGTTGCCGCATCAGTCGAGGAGATGTAGGTGGTCCAGACGTTGCCGTACGGGTTTCCCTCCTGCTGAGGTCCGAGCCCGGCGATGGGCTGCCCGTCTTTGCTGAAGATCGCGTAGCCGCCGTACTGCGGGTCGTCGTTTGTGTCAGTCTGCCAACCGAACACGTTGGTGTAGAAGGATTTGGCGACCTCGGTATCGGAGCTGGTGAGGTCGATCCAACAGGGTGTTCCGTCGAGCGCTGTGCGTGCGGGCATCTGAAACTCTCCTTTACCGAAACGGATACACAAGTACGGGTCGCGCAAATGCTTGGCCGAGGAAGGCGCGAATCTCACGCTACGCGCGTACCCCGACACATTCCCAGGGCTCGAGAGCTTTGGAGTATTTGACCGTTCGCGCTTACCGGTGGGCCGGACCTGCCGACGTAGTCGATCGCCGAATCGTCCTTGATACGCCGAAGTTGATGGGGCACTTGCTCGATCGGCGAGGCCGTTCCGCGGGTGTAGTGCCGGTACTTGTCAGCTCGTGATCAGCCCCGTGCGATCGAGCCACGCGAGCGCATGACGTGAAAACTCGTCCGGAATCTCCAACTGAGGGGTGTGGCCGGTATCGCCGAGAATGATGGTGGTCCAGTGTGGATGTGCGGCGGCGGCTGCCCGGGCAGCCTCGACCGGGACAAGCCGATCGCGATCGCCGTGTATCAGGAGCGTCGGAGTCGCGATCTCTCGCAGTGTCTTTCGATAAGAGGCCGGACGGGCGAGGGTCATCAACAGTGACCGTGCTGCCTGCAGGAACTCGGCATCCTGAGTGGGTTCGCCGCGACGAATCGCAGTCAAGGCAGCGCCCGCGTCGAGGACCGCGGGGTCTGCTCGCGTCGGATCGGCAAAACACAATCTGGTCATCTGAGCGGCCAACTGCCGGTCGGACATCTTCCGGCGTCCGAAGCCGAGAACCTGCTCACCGACGTACGGCATCGAGTAGAGCGCGAATTGGGCGGCGACGGTCAGATCGGGAAGTTGGACGGGCAGTGGGAGCGCCGGATCCACCAGCACCAGGCCGGCAACTGATTCGGGATTGGCATGGGTCGAGATTGCCGAGACCATTCCCCCCATCGAATTGCCGAACAGGACGGCAGGTTCACCTACTACTGTCTCGAGAAAGCGATTCAGGAGTGCTGCGTTGGCGTCGACGCCGGTGTGCCGCCCACGGGCAGAGGTGAGTCCGAATCCGGCGAGGTCCAGCGCGTACACACGCGTGCGCGCCGCCAGCGTCGGTGCCACCCGCACCCAGTTCAGGTGCGAGCCGCCCAGACCGTGAACGAGCACGATGGGCGGCGCTCCGCTGGGACCGCCGAAGTCGATCCAGTGAACATCACCGCCGAGGTCGGTGATGTTGCTTGTCCCGCCCCACGGGTGTGTGAGGGTGCTTCCGTCGGCGAGTTCGGCCGAAACAGCGGATTCCATACCTGACAGGATGCACCGAGGCGCGGTTCCAGTCACGCGATCGTTCCGGTTCGGTATCCGAAACTGTGTCCTCGATCACGGATTATCGGGAAGCTCGGGAAACGGGCAAAACGGAATTTGATTGGTGTCAAGCACTTTTCGCGGTTGTGATCGCTTTCCGACGGCCGTGGCGCGCGTCCGGCGGAGATCGGTTCGGGCATACTGAAAACCATGTGGTGGATGGTCGGGCTCATTGTTCTGGCCGCGCTGGTTTTGGCATCCGTTCTGGTCGGTTTCGTTTTCCGCCGCCCGATCGCCGAAGCCAAGTCGGCGGTGCTTGCCTTCGACGACGCCAGCTCTCAGCCCCAGCGCGACTGACCACCGTCGAGCGGAATTGTTGCTCCAGTCAGATACGCGGCATCCGGGCCGACCAGGAAAGCCACCGCGGTGCCGATGTCCGTTTCGCAGTCCCCGATCCTCCGTAGCGGAATCCCGGCAACAAAAGCGGCAGCCTCTTCCGGGCGTGCATCTGCCCAACGCTGTAGCCCGGGTGAGGACGCGTGAGGAGCAACCGCGTTGACTCGGATCCCGTCGACGCCCCATTCGCACGCTGCTGCGCGACTGAGGGCTCGGACGGATTCCTTCACGGCCGCGTATCCGCCGTAGCCGGCGGCGTCCCAACGGACGGCCACGGAACTGACCATGTTGATGATCGCCCCGCCGCCGCGCTCCTTCATGAACGGGTAGCAGGCTTGCATGGTTCGCAGCGTCGCGACGGGACCGGAAGTCAATCCGTCGGCAAGGCGCTCCGGAGTGAGGTCGAGGACATTGCCGAGCGGGTTGAGGCTGGCGTTGTTGATCAGAATGTCGACGCCGCCGAACAGTTCCACCGTCCGTGCCACGGCAGCGGTGATGGAATCCGCGTCGGCGATATCCATGAGCACCGGTTCGGCACGGCCTCCGCGTTCGGCGATCTCGTTACATGTGACGACGAGTTTCGACTCAGTGCGGCCCGCCACCGCGACGGAAGCACCTTCCTTGGCAAGTGCAAACGCAACACCCTGGCCGACGCCTTGCCCTGCGCCAGTGATCAGCGCCACTTTTCCATCCAACTTGCCCACTGCTGTTCTCCTGCTCGTCATTCAACGGTTCCCGAAGCGTTGTCCGAATCGCGCATTGTTACTCGTGGGTTCCCGCTGGATGAGATGTGAGTTACGTCCCACTCAACGGCACCGCTTCAAATTTCGGCTGTCTTACGTATATTGTGAGCGCCGTTACACACCGTACGCGCGGACCGCGTAAATACCATGATGAGGAGCTAGACATGGCACAGACTGGAAGTATGGATCCGATCACCGCAGGCAACCTTGCTGACGGCGCAAAGATCCTTGCGGGACTCGCAGGCATCATCACCGGCATCGCAGCTATCGCGACGTTCGCTGGTGCAATTGGCAACGCTGGCAGCACCGCCGCACCCAAGGCTTGATCTGCAAGTTTTACGCTCCTTTCGGCCCGTGTCCTGAAGGCATTGCCTTCGTGGACGCGGGCCGGAGGTCTATCTGTGCCTGAATGTCTGTGTCTTGCAGGCACATTCAATTCTGTGATGCGTCAATTGCCGCCGGAACATCCACACCTTCTTCGTGGATTTGGGGTCCGAAGTTCGGCAGCGGAGTGAAGTCGAGTGCCGCCTCCGAACCGCGGTAATGGCGGAAGTAGAAGAGGGATCGGTCGGGCCGCACCAGGCTGTCCGGTTCGCTTGTCTTCCATCCCCAGTGGACGTCCGCTCGCAGAATCTCCGACAGCCTCACGATGTTCTTGCAGCCGTGGCTTTGCAGTCCAAGGCATTTCAATTCCTCGACGTCTCGCAGTTGCCCGTCGCGCGTCCACCTGGATTCGTAGACCAGAGCGTCGAGAACAACACGGTGTGAATCCGCCTGAGTAGCTCCGGCAAGTAGAGCCTCCCAGTCCAATCCTGGTGCGTGTTCGAGGTATTCGTCGGCGTCGATGAATGCTGCCCACGCGACGGTGTCGCGGTACCGGCTCACGTAATCGACGTAGGCCTCTACCTGTCCGTGCACGATCCGACCGTCCTCCTCGCGCGGTTGCCAGTCGACGATCGTCACCGGAAGGTCGTGCAGTTCTTTGCGGAATGCGACCTGAACTTCACTGTCCGACATCGATCGGGTGAAGGCGCCGTAAGAGTTGCCTCTCTTGTCCTCGCTGCGGCCGTGCCAACGGTTGAGGCTGAATGCGCTTGTCTTGCGGGTGGACCCGACGGAACCGGTGTTGTCGTAGAGAACAACCTCCCAGCCTTGCTCGATGTGGTGCAGGCACCAGTCTCTGATGAAGGGGAGATGTTCGCGGGGGAGCAGGACCGCAACCACGGCGCGGCGTCCGGTGTCAGAGCTGTTTGGGTGGTTCTTCGGGTCCGTGATCACCCGACACACGATAGTGCTCTGCGTGGAAGCGAGTTACTCGATATTGAACATGGAGATAGGTTGACACATCTATCAATTTGTCTCATAGTCGAGTCATGACAACATCTGTGTCACATTCGCCACGGTTTGTTCCTTCCACCGGGGAGTCCTGGCGTTCGCCCTGGGCCATGTACGACGCATTGCGAGAGAACGACCCGGTGCACAACGTGGTGCCGGAAGCCTCGCCGCAGGACGACTACTGGGTGCTCACCCGTCACGAAGACGTCTACAACGCCGCTCGTGATTACGAGACGTACTCGTCGGCAAAGGGATTGACCACCGTCTATGGTGAGCTCGAGCAGATCGGGATGCAGGACAATCCGCCGTTCGTGATGCAGGATCCGCCAGTGCAGTCGGAGTTCCGGCGCATGGTGTCGAAGGGTTTCACTCCGCGTCAGGTATCGGCGGTCGAGCCGATGGTTCGCGAATTTGTCGTCGAACGTATCGAGGCGCTGAAAGCGCGTGGCAGCGGCGACATCGTCGTCGAGCTCTTCAAACCGTTGCCGTCGATGGTTGTCGCACACTATCTGGGTGTGCCGGAATCGGACCGTGACCAGTTCGACGGCTGGACCGAGGCCATTGTCGCTGCCAATTCGGCAGGTGGTGTGGCCGCGGCAGCGACGACGGCGCAGGCCGCCACCGGTGAGTTGATGATGTACTTCGCGTCGCTGATCGACCGCCGCAAGGTCGAACCGGGTGACGACACGATTTCGCACCTACTCGCCGCTGGACTCGGTGAAGACGGCGACATGTCCGGCCTGCTGTCGATTCTGGGCTTCGCCTTCACCATGGTGGCCGGTGGAAACGACACCACAACAGGAATGCTGGGTGGTTCGGTGGCGATGCTGACCGAACGCCTCGACCAGCGTCAGATCCTGCTGGACGATCCCGCGTTGATCACCGACGCGGTCGACGAGTTGCTTCGCCTCACCTCACCGGTCCAAGGACTGGCACGCACCACGACTCGGGATGTGGCCTTGGGCGGCAAAGTGATTCCGGCAGGACGTAAGGTTTTGTTGATGTACGGTGCGGCCAATCGTGATCCCGAAAAGTACGGACCCGACGCGGCGGAGTTGGACGTCTTGCGTCGACCGCAGAAGATTCTCACCTTCAGTCATGGCGCCCACCACTGTCTGGGGGCGTCGGCAGCTCGGATGCAGGCTCGAGTTGCGTTGGAAGAGTTGCTCTCCCGGATTCCAGATTTCCATATCGACGTCGACGCGATGCAATACGCGCCGGGCAACTACGTGCGCCGTCCTCTCACAGCGCCCATGTCGGTGACCCGGCCGTGAGCAACGACTGGCTCGGTGAGGGGCGCGCCTTGGCGGCAGCCGAGAAGATCCTCGACAGTGCGGCGCAACTGTTCGTCGAGAAAGGTGTCAACGCCGTCGGTATGGCGGAGATAGCCTCTGCTGCAGGATGTTCCCGGGCCACCCTGTATCGGTACTTCGAGAATCGGCAGGCCCTTCACATTGCATTCGTTCACCGCGAAGCGCGCAGGCTGGGAACTGCGATCGCGGAATCGGTAGCGACCATCGATGATCCGAGCGAGCGTCTCGAAACGGCGATGCTCACCGCAGTGTCCGCGGTGCGCAGCACTCCGACGTTGGCTGCATGGTTCACTCCGGGTGATGCGAGTCTTGCAGGTGAACTTGCCAATTCATCCGACGTCATCAACGGACTGGGCGTCGCGATGCTCGGTGAAATCGGAGCAGGCACAGCGTCACGAGCACGCTGGATCGTGCGAGTGATCCTCTCACTGCTCATGGTGCCGGGTGCGGACGAGAACGACGAGCGGACGTTGGTGCGTGAGTTCGTTGCTGCGCTGTTGAACGCTGGACGAACCACGTGATCATCCCTTCCGGGTGATGCGCGAGGACTACGTGGCGATCGAGGATGAACCGGTATCCAGACACAGGACACCGCGAGTTCCCGAGGAGCGTAAGAGAAGATGACTACACCATCCGAACTCGACCCCAAGCCCGCTACCGAAGCGACTCGCCTTGCGAATGCCCAGGTTCTCCGTGATCTTCCGTTCGATGACACATTCGACTTCGAACTGATTTCTCGAGGTCTGGTAGCGCCGCTCATCGACGGCGGGTTGGTCAAGGGTGACAAAGGACAGTTCATCTTCTCCTACGACGCCTACGGGTTCGCCGACGGCGAAGCGCCGGACACAGTCAACCCGAGTCTCTGGCGCCAAGCCACTTTGATGGGAAAGGGCGGCGGGCTCTTCAAGCTTGCCGATCGCCTCTACCAGGTGATCGGCCAGGACTTGTCGAACACGACGATCATCGAGGGCGATACCGGGTTGATCATCGGTGACACCCTGATGTCCGCGGAAACAGCCGCTCTTGCGCTGGAGTTGTACTACCAGCACCGCCCCAAGGTCCCGGTCAAGGCAATTATCTTCACACACTCCCACGGCGACCATTTCGGCGGAGTCAAAGGATTTGTCACCGACGAAGAGATCGAGTCCGGTGCCGTAAAAGTCTATGCACCAGACAGTTTCACGGAGGAAGCGATCTCCGAGAACGTGCTCGCCGGCGCGGCGATGACCCGTCGCGGAATGTACATGTACGGATCGTTCCTGCGCCCGGGTCCACAGGGGCAGGTATCCGGTGGTCTCGGATTGTCCACCTCGCACGGCACGTCGACGTTCGCCGTGCCGACCGACGTCATCACCGAGCCGGTACACGAAGAAGTCATCGACGGTGTGCGCGTGACGTTCATGCTCGCACCGGGCACCGAAGCGCCGTCCGAAATGTTGTTCTATCTACCCGATTTCAAGGCGCTCGGGTCGGCGGAGGACGTCACGCACACAATGCACAACCTGTACACGTTGCGCGGCGCCAAAACTCGCGACGCCAAGGCCTGGTCGCACTACGTTCGTCTGGCTATGGAACTTTTCCCCGACGTCGAAATCATTTTCGCGCAGCATCATTGGCCCACGTGGGACAACGACAAGATCTTGAAGCTGATGTCGGATCAGGCAGACCTGTACAAGTATCTGCACGATCAGACGTTGCGTCTTGCCAACAAGGGACTGACACCGGTAGAGATTGCCGACCAGATCGAGGTACCCGACGCCATCGGAAAGCAGTGGTACAACCGCGGGTACTACGGCTCGCTCAGTCACAACGTCAAAGCGATCTACACCTTCTATCTCGGTTGGTTCGACGGCGTTCCCGCTCACCTCAATCCTCATCCGCCGGTGGAGAACGGCAAGCGCTACGTCGAAGCCGTCGGCGGACCCGATGCGCTTCTGACCAAGGGCAAGCAGGCGTTCGACGACGGAGACTACCGCTGGGCCGCGGAGTTGGTGAACCATCTGGTGTTCGCCGATCCGAGTAATCAGAAAGCGCGAGAGTTGTTGGCGGACACGTACGAACAACTCGGCTACCAAGCCGAGAACGGTACGTGGCGCAACTTCTACCTGGTCGGAGCGATGGAATTGCGGCATCCGCTGGCGCCGATGCCGTCCAACAACCCCACTGGCCCGGCCGTGGTCGCAGTGATGCCGCTCGAACAGATGCTGGATTTCTGGGCAGTTCGCCTCGATGGCCCGAAGGCCGCCGACGTCGACCTGTCGTTGCGATTCGTGTTGTCGGACACTGCGGACAACGTCCTGGTCACAGTGTGCAACGGCGTGCTGAATTACGACACGGACAAGGCAGATGCTTCGGCGGCGCTGACTCTGACCTTGACCCGTGCCGTGTTCAACGAGGTGTATCTGGGAACGACTTCGCTCACCGAATCCATCAAGGCCGGAACGGCAAAAGCTGTGGGAGATCAGTCTGAACTGGAGACGTTCATCTCGCTGCTGGAGGACTTCGATCTGTGGTTCGACATCGTGACGCCGTGACAGTCGCACCAGTCACGCCGTGACTGGTGCGACTGATCGATGATCAGTGTTCGTGAATGATGACTCCGCGCATGATCTTTCCCGACTTCATGTCGTCGTAGCCCTGGTTGATGTCTTCGAGGCGGTACTCGGTGGTGACCATTTCGTCGAGCTTCAAGAGCCCGGCTTCGTAGAGGTTGAGTAGACGGGGGATGTCGGCGCGAGGGTTGCATTCGCCGAACAGGCTTCCGCGGAGCTGTTTTTGGAACAGGGTCATTTCGGCGAGGTGCAACTGTGTGTCAGTGGCGCCCATCGGTGAGACCGCTGTCAAGACTACGCGGCCACCCTTGCGGATCAGCTCGACTATTGGCTGGATCATGTCGCCGCTCGCCACCCCGACGGTCAGGATCGCGACGTCAGCCATGACGCCCCAGGTCAATTCGTTGACCAGCGTCATGGCCTCGTCGATCGACGAAGCAAAGTGGGTCGCTCCGAGAGTTTCGGCCATGGCCTTCTTGTCCGTCGAGATGTCGACTGCCACGATGTGCCTCGCGCCCGCGATCTTCGCCCCCTGGATTGCACTTCCACCGATCCCGCCGATTCCGACGACGACCACGGAGTCGCCGGGCGAGACCTCACCGGTGTTGACGGCAGATCCCCAACCGGTGGTGACTCCGCAGCCGACGAGGCAGGCCTTCTCGAGGGGAATCCATTTGTTGATCTTCACCACGGACGCTTCCGGCACTACCGTGTAGTTGCCGAAAGTTCCCAGAAGCGAGAAGGTTCCGACGTCGTGCCCGCGAGCTGTCGCGCGGTACGTCCCGTCGACCTGTGCGCCGGCCATCAGAATGGCGCCGAGGTCGCAGAGGTTGCTCTGTCCGACTGCGCACCAACGGCAGCGTCCACACGAGGGAATGAAGGAGAGGACGACGTGATCGCCTACCTCGACGTCTCGCACGCCGGGGCCGACTTTCTCCACTATGCCCGCGCCTTCGTGGCCACCGATCACGGGGAGCGGGACTGCCAGATCACCGGTCACAGCATGATCGTCGGAGTGGCACATGCCGCTGGCAACCACTTTGATCAGGACTTCACGTTCTTTCGGATCTGCGAGCTCGATCTCCTCGACACTCCACGGTGTGTTGTGATCCCACAGCACTGCGGCCTTCGCCTTCATCGACATTCCCTTCGAGCGTGCTTCGCGGCGCAGTGTCTTCTCGTCTGCTCCTGGACACATGCTGTCTCCCCTCGGGGGCCTAGGTCATGCATCTGCGCGCCACGGTCTGGTGTTTTCGCGCCGTTTCGCCAATCCATGAAGTGAATTTGCTATAACCTTAGTTATGGTCACCACCCGGTCTGGAGAGAAGACTGCCGACGGCATTCCTGTCGGCATGGGAGGCCACTGGTGGGAATCTCGTCTGCGGGAGCAATTCATTCCCCTTGATGTGCAGGTATCCCGATCGATTCTCCGCGAGGGATTCGCCGCATCGGTCAAGCGACGCTCGCTGGACGACTTCGGTCTCGTCGACCTCAGCTGCGATCCGTGCACAGGAAAGCGAACCGCAACTCAGGTATCCGAAGCCACAGAAGACTGGGTCGTGCTGATCGCAATCCGGTCAGGACGCGAAGCGCTGACACGAGCAGGTGAGACGATTCTCGTGGGCGCTGGTGACGTAGTTCTGTGGGATACGCGCAATCAGGCCGAGTTCGAGGTGCTGGAGTCGATTCGTTCGATCAATTTGCTGATTCCTCGCTCGGCCCTGGCGGAAGTCTCCGGTCGAGCGTGGCCGGCTTTCGGCGGCGCGCTGGAACGGGACTCACCGTCGGTACGTTTGTTGGTTTCCTATCTGTCGATGCTGGCCGATTCGTTGGCCGAACTTCCTGAACCCGCGGTATCAGCGGCCAGAAATGCCACCCTCGAACTGTTCGACGGGGCGGTGAGCCAGACCATCGGAACTGAGGACGCTGTCGGTTCCGCCGCGCTGCGCTTGTCGATCGATGCCTGGATCGACGGGCACCTGTGTGATCCGTCGTTGTCGTTGACCTCTGTTGCCGCCGCCCACGCGGTCTCGGCCCGGACGGTCCAGCGAGTTTTCGGCCGATCCGGTGAGACGTTCAACGGGACGGTACGGGCGCGGCGGTTGGCCAGGGCACGCGAGGAATTGCGTCGCACGAACAGTTCGATCACCTCGATCGCCACCCGATGGTGTTTCTCCGACGCAAGCCACTTCTCGCGACTTTTCAAAGAACGGTTCGGGACTTCTCCGGCGGCATTCCGCTCTCGGAAAATGCGGAGCTGACGTCGGGGCCGCCTACTCGAATCGGGAAGGATCTCCCGCGCCGACGCGCACGATCTCGGCGGCACCGGACGAATAGTCGACCACCGTGGTGGGCTCGGTGCCGCAGTCACCCGAGTCGATGACGGCGTCGAGTTGGTGGTCGAGTTCTTCCTTGATCTGCCAGCCGTCCGTCATCGGCTCCTCGGCGCCGGGCAGGAGAAGGGTGCTGGAGAGGATCGGTTCACCCAACTCTTGCAAGAGCGCCCGCACTACCGGGTGGCTGGGGATACGCACTCCGACGGTCTTCTTCTTGGCGTGTGCCAGTCGACGCGGAACTTCCTTCGTGGCGGGAAGGATGAACGTGTACTGCCCAGGCGTAGCGGCTTTCACCGCGCGGAACGCCGAGTTGGTGACGTGGACGAAGTGCCCGAGCTGCGCGAAGTCGGCACAGACCAGCGTGAAGTGGTGATCCGACCGCAGGTGACGGATCTCGCGGATCCGATCGGTGCCCGAGTGATTGTCCATTCGGGCACCCAGGGCGTAGCAGGAGTCGGTGGGGTAGGCGATGACCGCGTCGTTGCGCAGCATTTCGACGATCTGGCTGATCGCGCGCGGCTGCGGGTTTTCCGGGTGAACGTCGAAGTATCGGGCCATCAACCCAGCTTAGTTCAGCTTGCAGATCACGAATGCCGTTCACCGTTCAGACTGTGGTCGGCGAGCAATCCCGTCAGCTCTTCGGCGTAGGCGAGTTGCTTACGTAAGTGTGTGCAGCTTTCTTCCGCCCGGGTATGGCAGGCGGTGACGAATTCGGTTGCGGCGGTTCGTGTTGACGCGTCCGAAGCTTCGTCGCCGAGCACTGCCAGGGAATTGAGGAGTTGTTTCATTTCTTCGAGACTGAATCCGAGCGGCTTCATTCGTCGGATTACCAGTAGCCGTTGGACGTCCGCCTCGGTGTACAAGCGGAATCCTCCGGCGGTCCGCTCCGATGGAGTGACCAGACCGACCTCGTCGTAATGACGGATCGTCTTGATCGACAGTTCGGTGCGTTCGGCAACCTGCCCGATCTGCATGTTCTGTCCCTGGACCGCATGTTCCGGCTCAGACATCACTCCTACTTTCGTCGCGCTGGGCTTCCATACTCTCAGTGACCGTCACCCAGGCGTCCGGACAGGCGCAGATGGCGCTCGGCCGATGCGTCGTCGAGCCCCACGATCTCGACATTCTTGCCTCTGGCCGCGTACTTGGTGGTGATCGCGTCCAGTGTCGCCACGGTCGACGCGTCCCAGACATGAGACTCGGACAGATCGATGACAATGTTCTTCGGGTCGTCGACATAGTCGAACTGGTAGATCAGATCGTTGCTGGATGCGAAGAACAGCTCGCCTCGAACCGCATAGACACGGGTGTCCTCGTCCGGATGCGCGACGTCGATCACTTCGGTGAGATGCGCGACGCGGCGGGCGAAGATGACCATCGCGGTGATCACTCCGACGATCACGCCGTAGGCAAGATTGTGGGTCGCGACGGTGACCGCCACGGTGACCAGCATGACCACTGTCTCGCCGATCGGCATGCGGCGCAGGGTCTTCGGATTGACGCTGTGCCAGTCGAAAGTGCCGACCGAGACCATGATCATGACGGCTACCAATGCGGCCATGGGAATCAACGCCACGACATCGCCGAGGCCGACCACGAGTATCAGCAAGAACACGCCCGCCAGGAAGGTCGAGATTCGAGTGCGAGCGCCGGAGACCTTGACGTTGATCATGGTCTGGCCGATCATCGCGCACCCTCCCATGCCTCCGAAGAAGCCGGTGACGATGTTCGCGACGCCTTGGCCCCACCCTTCTCGGGTCTTGTTCGAGTGAGTATCCGTGACGTCGTCGACGAGCTTGGCCGTCATCAACGATTCGAGGAGGCCGACGAGCGCCATGGCCAATGCATACGGAGCAATGATCGACAGTGTGTGCATGTCCAGAGGGACGTCGGGGAACAGTAGCGTCGGCAGGCTCGACGGAAGCTCGCCCTCGTCGCCGACATTGGGGACGTTGAACGCGAAAATGACTGTGGCGCTGGTCAGTAACACGATCGCCACCAGTGGAGCCGGGACCGCGCTGGTCAGTTTCGGCAGGAATACGAGTATCAGGAGGGCGACGGCCAGAAGTGGGTAGACGAGCCACGGAACATCGATCAGGTGGGGGAGTTGGGCAATGAAGATCAAGATGGCCAGTGCATTGACGAATCCCACCATGACGCTGCGCGGGATGAAGCGCATCAGCTTGGCGACGCCGAGGAGGCTCAACACGATCTGGAGCAGGCCGGCCAGAAGGACTGTCGCAATCAGGTAGTCGATTCCGTACTCGCGCGTCAGTGGAGCGACGACCAGTGCGACGGCGCCGGTAGCTGCGGAGATCATTGCGGGTCGTCCGCCGACGACGGCGATGGTCACTGCCATCGTGAACGACGCGAACAGTCCTACCCGCGGATCGACGCCGGCGATGATCGAGAACGAGATCGCCTCGGGAATCAGTGCCAACGCCACGACCAGTCCGGCCAAAACTTCCGTTTTGAGACGGCGAGGTGACCGGAGCGCGGCCCGAACCGAATTGTCGTTGGTGGATGAAGCGATGGTTACTGCCATGAGATTCCGTCCTGACGAGGTTCTCATACTCTACCCTCCCGTAAGGGTAGAGTATGAACGGAGTTCTCACTACGGCGCGAATTCCTGTCGAATTATGTTTCCCCGCAGTGAATCTCGAACCGCGAGATTGATCGAGAGAGGCAAGGCTCGCGGCGGCGGTCAGATGTGACGACCAGTAACCCTTACCAATTATTTACCTACTGTGTAGTTTTTGTTTATTGAAAACGGGTCAACTCGGGCGTTGGCTCCGTTACAGTTCGGCGGCAAACGTCAATCAGGTTGTTCCGAGAGGACATCATGTCAAAACGCCTACTGAATGCTGCGCTCCTTACCGGTCTCCTTGCCGGTGGAACCGCTGTGGCCGTGATTCCGGCGACCGCGGCGCCCGTTGCAGAAACCACGTCGACAACGTTTCAGGTCACGTGCCGCGCAGTTCCGAGTGCGTTCTCCGGTCCTTCGTCAGACGGAAAGCCTGCTACGGTGCGAGTTTCGGCTCCTTCGGTCGTGGCGCCAGGTCAAGTCTTCGACATCGAGGTGGATCCGGGTAGCGTCCAGATCCCGAACGATGTGAGCGGCGCAAGTGTCAAGAAGATTTCGCGTCTGAAGATCGATCTGCCGATTCCGACCAACGCGGAGTTCGTTTCGGCGACGGTCACCGATCCGGGCAATGTTGTTGCCGGGAAACCTGCTTCGGTGATTCGTGTCAACGAAGACGGCACTCCCGCAGCGGACGGTCCGATACTCCGGTTGTCCGGCGCAAACGAAGCGATCGGCAACAGTCCGTCATCGTCGTCGGGTGCGCACGGCGGGCTTGCGATCAACGCTCAGTCCGGAGCCGAGACCAACATCGTCTTTCCGAAGATCAGAATCACCGTAAAGGCCGGGCCGTCCGGCGCAGTCGAAACCAATGTCCGGACTTCGGGTGCTGCAGGTACTTTCGGCGGGCCGGAGTCGTTTTTGACCTTCCTCCCTCAGGTAAGTCACTGGCTCGCGGGAACCATCTGGGCGCCCACATCCTGTTCTCCTCGCGACGGTGAGACGGGTCCCCTCAACGCCGGTGCCGGCGCATTGGCCTCCACGAAAATCGACGGAGACCTCGGACCTGTTGATCCCGAGCCTGGAGCAGACATCGTGACGACGCTCGAAGGGCCGACGACAGCCGCTACCGGCACCAAGGTGTCTTTTGCTTCTCACGTCGATCCGGAAAACGCAACGGGAACAGTACAGTTCATGGTCGACGGCAAGCCCGTCGGTGACCCGCGGCCGGTGGTTCGCGGTATTGCCCGCCTGGATCTGACCTTCGGTAAGGCGGGTACCAAGTCCGTGACCGCAGTCTTCACAGCTACCGGCGACGAGGCGAAGTACACGTCGGCGGCACACATGCTCACGGTGACCGGTGATTCAACAGGCCCGGTCGATCCCGACCCGACCGATCCGGGCACTCCGGGTGGCCTCGGCAGCCTCGAGTCCGTTCTGCCGCAGCTGCCCACAGGTTCGCTCGGTGGCAAGTGATCACGGTCCTACTTCACCGAACACTCGATGACCGAGTCTTTTTGAAAGGCAACATATGAACTCCCGTTCTCTGGCTGTTTGCGCAGTCGTACCAGCTGTCGCGGCCGGACTCCTCGCTGTGTCCGCTCCGGTAGCAGCGGCTTCCGATACCGTGACGCGAACAGTTTCCTTCGAACACAAGTGCCGGGTCGACGGCGCCACCGATTGGGATTCGTCGTTCTCCGACAACCTGGAGGTCACGGCGCCCACGTCCGTGCGTCCGGGCGAACAGTTCACAGTGAAACTGCATCCGGGCACCATGCGTAGTTCGGACTCGGACACCGGTCGTATCAAGTACGACATCGCACTACCGCAAGGGGCAACCCTGGTGTCGTACTCCCTCGTCGGTGATTCGTCGTCGAACTTGACCGGCGAGACTGCGGTGCTGCTCCGGGTGGGCGCAGACGGAAACGCGAACCCGGCGGGTGAGTACCTGCGAATTACCGGCACCGGCAACAAGACAGTCAACGACGGTCCGAGCGCCAGCGACAACAAGCCCAAGGAAGGGCTGCAAGTCAAGGCCAACACGGACTTTCGTTTGCCGGCAGTCGAATTGAAACTCGAAGCTCGGTCCGACGAGGGAAACGCGACGACGCACCTGCGCGCCGGGGCGACGAGCCCGAGTATCAAGATCAAAGACACGAGCATGAGTTTCGGTGAGTCCCGGTGGGTCAATGCCGCTGGGTATTGTGTTGCTTCGGGCGAGGGACGCAGCGCCCTCTCGACTACCGAGGTATTCGCGACCAACCAGACCGAGACGACGGTCGCTGTCGCACTGGAGGCACTGACGGGCGAAGACGTCAAGATTGCGGCGAGTATCGACCCGAACCCGGGTGAGGGCACGGTCGAGTTCTTCGACGGCGAGACGAAGATCGGTAGCGCCACAGTCGATTCCAATGGCCATGCAGAACTGGTCTGGCCGTTCCGCGACCAGGGCGAGCATCGTATCACCGCAAAGTTCTTGGGTACCAAGAAGTTCAGTTCTTCGGAATCTGCAGACAAGACCGTGACCGTCACCGTGCCCGGCGTCATCGTCGTCGAGCCGGTGGATCCGACGGAACCGGAAACTCCTGGTGGAACCGGAAGCCTCGGGGACATCTTCTCGAAGCTGCCGATGGGCTCACTCGGAGGCTGAGTCACCCAAACGGCAGGGGAGCGTCGACGTTTCGGCTCGAATACGGTTGTGTGATCGAATACTGGAATGACAGGTTCGAATCATGCCGAGAGCCGCAACGCCGGCGTTCCCTATTTTTCTCAATGGGAGTCTCCGTCACGGAAATCGGGCCAGAACCACAAAAGGTAGCTCACCAAAACTCGTGCCCTTTTACTACCGTTAGTTGAAGAACGGCGCGAACCGCGGGTTCTTACATCAACAAGCCTTCGAACTCGCCGCTGCGGTTCAGGTATGAACAAGGTAGGGAAAATGCGCAAGGTTAGTTTGCTCGCGTCCGCTGCAGCAGTAGCTGTCGGTGTGGCAATGATCGGGACGTCTGCGGCCTCAGCAGCGCCGGGAACGATTCCCGGTCATGGGCTGTTCGACGTGCCGTGGGAGGTGTTGCCGGGAACCTACACGACGTCTGGACCCGTATCAGCTGATATGCCGTGCATATACGGTCGGGCAAAAGTCGACGGCGACGGTGAATTGAATGTCCTCGAGTTCGAAAGCACCCTCGAACCGGCGACAGTCACCATTCTCTTGACGGATTCTCGCTTCACCACCGCGTATTGCGCTGATTGGAAGAGAGTGTCGTCAGTCGGATCGTTGGATCTCGGATCGCTTTTCGGGTCCTAGACGTCTCCACTCTATGTCGAGATGGACCTCTGGACGTGACCACGGCCCTCTGCCATCTCGATTGAACGCTCGGCTCGCGGATGCGCTCGTTCGTCTCGAGTTTTCGACCACTCGTCGCATGAGTCCATGACCAGGGACTTTAGCCCTCAGTAATTACCTACCAATCGGTATATTCTGCGAAGGTACGGACTTCGTGAACCGATGTGAGTTGGCTCCGGGGGACGTGCCGGCCTCGCAGGACCGCCCGCAAAGTCAGCCCGGTGAGGCCACCAGAGTTCGCGCATTTCGACAGATTGCCGCTGGGTCCGTCCGCTACGAGGGGAGCGGACGGACCTGACAGCACGAGAGAGTGCCATGCCTGAACGTGGTCAAAGCAGAGTGGACGCGGGGATCATTGCCGTCGTCGCAGTCATAACCGGTGTGTTCGTCGCACTGACCGGCCACGGTCTGGTTGCAGCGCTGGCCACCGTGTTGGGCCTCGCGCTCGGGATGGCGATTGTGCGGTATCTGATCAAAGGTCGCTGATCAGAGTCCTCTGATCAAATGTCGCTGATCAGAGTCCTCTGATCAAATGTCGCTGATCACCGCAAGAGTTCAGCAGGTCGCGAGAATGTCTGCGATGGTGTCGTGTTCGGCTTGGGTAACCCACAAACCGTATGCCGCTTTTACTTCCACTTGAGCAGTCACGTACTGGCAGCGGTATGCCTTGTTGGGTGGCAGCCACGACGCCGCGTCGGAATCCGACTTCTTCTGGTTGGTGGGCCCGTCGACAGCGCGCAGGTTTCGAGGGTCGTTGGCCAGATTGGTTCGCGTTTGCGTGTCGAGCTGCTGCGCGCCCTTCTGCCAGGCGTCCGAGAGTGCGACAACATGTAATCCGTAGCTAGTAGGTAGTGCCGTTGACATCATCCTGGGCTTCCTTCCACGGATTCGGGATATGTGGGCGACGGTGTTATCTGCAGGCAGCGAGGTACGCCGATGACACCGCCGACACGCACCGTTCGGGTGCATCGAATCAGGCAGGGTCGGGCGTAGCTTCGAGTTCAGGCGAACGGGAGCGGGCTGATGGCTACAGCGCAACGTGTCACTCTCAGCGACGGTGCAACGACCTGGACGGTGATCGACAGATCGTTCGGTCTCGTTGAGCCGGTCGAGGCATACCTCGAGTACGGGCGGCAAATCGACTTCCGGCCGAACACGACCCGCGCCTACGCACAGAGCCTGGCCCAGTGGTGGTCGTTCCTGGAAGTGACCGGCACATCGTGGGATGCGGTGAAGCTGCACGACTTCGGCGACTTCATCTCTGCCCTGCGCTACGGCGAGCTGGACTCGCCGGTCCGCGAACTCCGCCCCCGACCGACGCTCAGCGACAGCACGGTGAACCTCCGCATGCGCGCGGTGATGAGTTTCTACCGCTACCAGGCCGACAGCGGAACAGACGCTGCGCCGTTCCTGTGGAAGCAAGCCCAGGTCCGATCGGGCCGCTACCTCTCGTTCCTCGAGCACGTGGCCAGGCGAGCGCCGCAGAAGCGCGCAACTATCCGAATCCGCGCCGCCCGCAAGGCCATCCCGGTTCTGACGCCGACCACGATCGACGCCCTCCAAGATGCCGAGGCCAGCTACGACCCGGTGCTCGAGGAGTGGCGAGGTGACCTGCGATATCGGTTCCTGTGGGCAGTCCTGGCGGAATCGGGCATGCGGATCGGTGAAGCCCTCTCGTTGCAGCACCGCGACTGGATCACCGGGATCGGTGGCAAGAGCGCCCGGGTCGCGATCGTGAGCAGGGTGCACCCGCACGGCCTGTCCGCCAAGTCCGGGGAGCGCGAGGTCCACATCGGGTCGCGGCTCGATCGGCTCTACGCCGACTACGTGTGGTGGCTGTGCGATCGAGGCGCCGATGTGGCCCTCGATGATTGGGACAGCAGCTACATCTTCTGCAACGTGATGCGGAACCCGCTGTTCGCGCCGCTGCGCACCGAGTCGGTCTATGCGCACCTGCGCTCGATGAAGCACCGCGACAACGACTTCCCGAACCTGATGACACCGCACTGGTTTCGGCACACCCACGCCACTGCGCTGTTGCTGGCAGGGAGCCCCGTCCACACCGTCAGTCGCCGCCTCGGCCACGCGAGCGTGCAGACCACGATGAACATCTACGGCCACGTCACCGAGGACGCCGAGCTGGCCTCGGTAGCGAACTGGCGCGAATACGTCGCCGGATGGGAGTATCCGAATGCTTAGCCCAGCAACAGATCCCGCAATCACGTCCTGGTCGCGCAGCCCCAAGAGACTGCACCAGATCGATCCGGGCTTGGCACTAGCGGACATGTTCGACCTCACCATCGCCCGCAGGCTCTGGGACTCTCTGCCCGAAGAATGCCGCAGCGATCACTTCGACAAGAAGACGATGCCGGCGCACTACCGACCGGCGATCCGCGAAGTAAACGTCGGTGGGGGCTGGACCTCCTGCTACCTGAACTTCCGCGGTTTGCCGGAGCCGATGACCTGGGAAATCGCCTGGATCATTCATCGGCGTATCGAGCTGGGTCACTTCGTCCGCGTCATCGAGACGAATGCCGTCTTCACCCTGCTGCGCGCCGCGATGCATCACGACGACGAGTGCCGGTCGGCGCAATCGCTGCTGCACCGTTCGCCGGACGAGTGGGTGAGATCCGCACGGAAGGCTCAGATGCGCGGTGAGAAGATCGGCGAGTCTGCGTTCAAAGGCGGCACCTACCGCCTCGGGCACATGGCCGCCGTGCTCGGATACGCCTATCACCGCGGCCCGTGGTGGGAGCTGAACGTCTGGAACCCCAGCCTCGACCCGAGGGTGCCCCAACGCGACCACGAACCGCAAGGTCGCACGACCATGCACTTCACCAACCTGACCAGCATGTGGTTGCGCGAGGGAGCGAAGTACTGGCTCTCGGCGGGCCTGACCACGGAAAGGTACTCGTGGAGCACGATCAAATCGCGCCTGGACGCTCTGAAATGGCTGCAACGCTACATCGACACCACCGCCGATCAGGGCCCGTGCCTGACAACCGATCCACACCGCCTGCGGGGCTTCATCCGCGGCTTCTGCGACCTGCTCCTCGCACACCGCATCGAGTCCGGGGCGCGCGCGGGCAAGCCGCTGGCGACGAACCCACGCCGCCAGATCATGACCGCGATCGAACAGTTCTACCAGTTCATGTATGACCACCGGGACGAAGCCGCCACCGAACTCGGCATCAGCGCCTGGGCCACTCTGCGACCCGAGCACTGCGTGCTCTTCCGCCCCGAGGACAAGCCCCGCCTGGCCAACGTCAAGGCAGACGGCATGGTCCTCGAAGACGATGTCATGGCGCAGATCGCCGAAGGCAGCGGCCTGCTCGCACAGCCCGTGAACGAGGGCGGACTCGGCGACCTGCAAGCCTTCCACATCATGATGCTTCTGCTGCGCACCGGACGTCGCGCCAACGAGGTGCTGATGATGGACTTCGACCCACTCGAACCGATCCTGCGCACGCGCACAGACAGTGATCCTGACAGCGCGGGATTCGTCGCCCGGATGCGGTATCAACAGACCAAGATCGAATCGAACCTCGCACCCACGATCCCCGTGGACGAGGAGATCGTCACGATCATCCGAGCCCAACAAAAGCACGCCCGAGAAATGATGGCACACTTCGGAAACCCTGACGTCACGCCAAAATACCTGTTCCTTCGCACGACCCGAAACCGACTGGGCGACAAGCCTTACCCGCTTCCGACAATGCATCTGCGGTTCAGCAGACTCACCAGCCTGCTCAACATCAGAGACTCCGTCGGACGTCAGGTCGCGGTCTCCAAGACACACCGCTTCCGGCACACCGCCGCGACCAACCTCATCAACGCCGGAGTGCCGCTGCACGTCGTGATGCGCTACTTCGGACACATCTCTCCGGACATGACCTTGCACTACGCCGTGACCTCCGCTCAGACCATGGAGGAGGAATTCCTCCGATACAAGAAAGTCACCCGCGACGGCCGCACCGCCTCGATCGACAGCTCCGACCTCTACGACCTGATCCAGCTCGACAAGCGAGCCGACCGCATCCTCCCCAACGGCTGGTGCACGCTCCCACCGAAACAATTGTGCGATAAGGGAAACGCCTGCCTGTCCTGCTCGAAATTCGTCACCGACTCCACTCACGCCCCGCAGTTGCGGACCCAACTCACCGACACGGAAACCCTGATCGAACACCGGCAAGCAGTGTTCACCGCGAAGTACGGCGCCCCGATGGACGAGACGAACATCTGGCTGCACGGCCGCCAAATCGAGGTCGACTCGCTCAACCGGATCCTGCTCTCGATCAACGACGTCTCCGCCACCGACAAGGCCGTTCGCGGCCCCGGAACCACCATCTAGAGCAAGGAGAACCAGCCCGTGCCCGAACACCTCACCGCCGCAGCGCGAGCGCGCCACACCGAGACCAGAGCCCGCGCGGACGCGGCGCTGCTGGCACTCAGCAATGCAGGCGAGCCGGTCACCTTCGCGGCCGTCGCTCGCCGCGCCAAGGTCTCCACCGACTTCCTCTACAACCAGCCCGACCTGCGCACGAAGATCAACGACCTCCGCACCAGGCGGTCGCACCGCCGAACAACTCCGGAACAGATGACCGAACCCGGACAGCAGTCTGCACCGTCCGCAGTCAGAGCACTGTCCTCGCAGCTCAAGGAACTCAAACGGCGGCACGCCGAAGAGGTCGGCGAGCTGCGCACGGCGCTCGCGGTCGCCCACGGCGAGAACCTCGCGCTGCGGCGACGATTCACCGACTCCGGCTAGCGCCCTGCGGGTAAGCGATTTCGCCGCTCGTTCACGAAACACGACCCGCTGCCTCGGCATCGGCGGGAAGCGCCTGTCCGGGACACGTCGACAGGACGGTGGCGATCGCGTCTTTCTCCGCCTGGGTCACCCACAGTCGATACCGGAGTTTGACCGCGACCTGACGGGCCACATAAGCACAACGGAACGCCTTGTTCGGCGGCAGCCACGATGCGGCATCCGAATCACTCTTCGCCGAGTTCGGAGCCTGCGTGGTAGCGATGAGATTGAGCGGATCATTCGCCAGATCGATCCGCTCGGCGGCCGACAACTGCTGCGCGCCCTTCTGCCACGAATCACCAAGAGCGACGACATGCTCGATCGGGACGAGCGGCGAAGTCGTCTCCCCACGAACGAAATTCACCGTCGTCCCGGTATACGGATCGTGAAGAACTCCCGACTGCACCACACACGGCGGCGAGACCACACCCGAGCGGACCTTGCACGTGACGTCCACAAGGTCACGGGACAATATGTCCTCGCGAGTACTCAGCGAGTTCCCGCCCCACATAACGGTGTTCGTATCAGTCCACGCGACCCCGAACTCGCTGCGCGCATACCCCGTCTTCGGCGCACGCCCCTTCACCGCAAGCTGATCCAGCGCCGACAGTGCCTCATCGACCTGCACACCAGGCGCAGAAGTTCCCGACACCGGAGCGGCGAATACCGACCCACCATCAGCGGGAAGGACCGAGCAACCAGACACAGTGACAACGAACGCCGCAGCTACCGCCGCGACCCCGGTCACGCGCTGGCGCATCACAAGGCCACCACAGCAGTGAGCGGCATGTCATCGACATAGTGACCAGCAGAAAGAGGAAGACTCCTTGACAAAGCTGCTGATAACACGTGGTCGATCTGGACTG
Organism: Rhodococcus sp. DN22; assembly: GCF_036669995.1. Taxonomy (NCBI): domain Bacteria; kingdom Bacillati; phylum Actinomycetota; class Actinomycetes; order Mycobacteriales; family Nocardiaceae; genus Rhodococcus; species Rhodococcus sp. DN22. The sequence goes on from NZ_CP133326.1 coordinate 1,242,305, forward strand.
CAGAAGACGTGTCCTGGCCGCGGGTGAAGGCGATGGTCTTGTTCGTGTACGGGTCACGGAGCGTACCGGTTTGGACCGAGCAGCTTTTGGAGCCGTCTTTGAATGTCAGGTCGGTGAGGTCGCGCCGCAGGATGTCGTTTCGGGTTATCTCTAGCGCCGCATCAGGATGAAGGCACGGTAGGCACGGCGTGTCGGTCGCCCTGTCCCTCATGGTTATCTAATAGCGTCTATATCACAGGTGGGACAGCCATAGGAGTGGCGATGTCGTGTGCTGTAGAGAAGGTCATTTCACCGACGACGGGGCAGTCGGGTTGGGTGATCGTGGACGAAGAATCCATGCGCCCGGTCGCGGAGGCTTCCGAGTGGGTGCTGTTCATGCAAGGCGCCGGAAGGTCACCTCAAACAATCCGCGCATACGTTCCTCGGGTCTGTTGGTTCTTGAACTGGACTGCCGGTCGCGGACTGGATTGGCACGAGATTCGTGTAGGTGAACTCACTCGTTTCAAATTCGCCGTCGAACACACCCCAACCGTCCACTACCGGCTGCGCTCCGGCAGATCGGTCAACGCAGTGATGACCGCTGTCGTCGAATTCCTCAGGTTCTGCGGAATGCGTGGATTGGTCTCCGCAGATGTTGTTTCTGGGCTGTCCCAGCCCAAGTACCTGGCCTACGCACCCCGCGATTTCCACGAAGGTGAATCCGGTCAGCATCGGCTGATTCGTGCCAGAACCCTCAAAGCGCCGGAAGTCGTAAAGCCTCCGGAAATTATTACTGAAGAACAGTTTTCGCATGCTCTGAACTCCGCGAACACCGAACGAGACCGTTTTCTGGTGCTGTTGCTGGTTCGTTCCGGACTCCGAATCGGAGAGGCATTGGGTTCGCGCCGTAGCGACCTGCATTTCCTTCCGACCTCGGTTCATCTGGGATGCCAGGAACGTGGACCTCATGTTCATGTTGTTCGGCGTGAAGGCAATTCGAACGGTGCCCGCGCTAAAGGACAATCCCGAGTCGTACCGGTCAGCGACGAGGTGGTCACTCAGTATCGCGAGTACCTTCTCGAACGAGACAGCGTGCCCACCGCAATGACCTCGGACTTCGTGTTCGTCAACCTTCTCGGGCATCACGCCGGTTCGCCGATGTCGTATTCGAACGCAAAACAGATTGTGGAAAGGATCGGCAACCGTGCCGGTTTCCGATTGCGGCCCCACATGTTCCGGCATACGGCAGCCACAATCTGGACGCGCAACGGCACCGGTATCGACGTGGTTCAGTCGTTGCTCGGTCATGTGAGCCGAGCATCGACCGCGATCTATCAACACCCCGACGCGGAGGACCTGAGGGCGGCAGTGGAAAGAGTGGGCATATGAGCATCACCGCTCTACCCGTCGAGTCAAGAGCCCTCTCGACTGGAAACGAACAGACCTGGAAAGCGTGGTTGATCGAACGAATCGACCCGCAATGGCGAGTCGCGGAATGGGATTCACGCCGACAGGTATTCACCGGAGACGTCGACAACGAAATGACAGCGGTCTATCTGTGCCGAGTCGACCGATGCATGACGGTCGTGGAAATCTTCGACCGCCGTTGCAGGCGGTGCGAACGCCACCGCAAGCTCAACGGGACCTCACCTTCATTCTTCGACCGGACATTCGACCCCGATTCGGTTCCACGAAGAGACGAAAAAGCCTTTTCGAAAGTCGATTTCGAACTCAGTGAGGTGAACGGCACTGTTGCGGCGGAGATTATTTACGGAGTGCAGCAGCGTGACCGTGATCAGATCATCTTGGTTCCGATGCGGATCCGCAGCATAGTTTCCCACCTCCCACCGGATTGTCGCTCACTGCTCGATGTCGCCGGAAATCGCCAGTTCGAGAAGGCACTCGGAGCTGCAGCCGGTGGTGTGTTCCGGTCGTTGGTCACACATCTGCAGCGGGCGCACGTCGTGTACTCCGGTACTGATCCCACCATGGCCGACGTGTGGAAACCTGCCGTCGTGGGCCTGCAAGCTGCTCCGGACCGGCGATACAGTGCGGCCGGTGGCGTTGTGGACTTCCGAGAGATCAGACAGCGATGGCTTCGAGAGATCACCAAACAATTCGGCCGCGAGGTACGCCCACCCGTGACGACACTGCGGCACACCGTTCATGCCGCCGAAATCGCTTCACGGCAACTCTCGCTGCGCACGAACGGCGATCACCCCGAACTACTCGACCACGGTGACATGAGCGCTGTCGTCGAGGGTTTCCGCACCAGCGCCGATCGAGAGGGCAAGCCCCATTCCTTCACCCATCGACGATCATTGCTCGGGTGGTGGCGCCGACTTCTCGAGTTCTCACGCCGCACGGGCGCAATGGATGACATCCCCGGCTCCTTCGCACTCGATCTGCGTTCGCACACAATTGCCCAGGTCGAGACCAGCGAGGACGACTTCGGACGCACGATCCCCGAACATGTCATCGCACAACTCGATCAACACCTCGAGCTGCTGGGTAGGCACTCCACGTACTCCGCGCCGGGCTGGAACCCTGACGACTACGCCATGATGTATCAGACGGTCTACCAGATCATCCGGGACACCGGTCGACGCCCGAGTGAGATCGTCGGGCTCAAACGCTCATGCCTGGACTGGGTCGACGGCAAGCCCACACTCGTCTACGACAACCGTAAACGTCGCAGAATGGGGCGTAGATTGCCGATCAGCACTGCAACGGCAACCGTGATCGACCAATGGCTCGACCACCTTCAATCGCTGTCTGTTCCGGACACACTGTGCGACTGGCTCTTTCCCACGCCGGGAACCCGCAACAACATTCGCCGCGGGCACTTGAGCGGTGCGCAGTTCGGGTCCCGGGCCTTCGCCATCTGGATCGATGCAATCCCGGAACTTGTCGACGAAAGACTCGACGATGACGGAAACCCAGCTCTCTACGACAGATCAATGATCACTCCTTACGGATTGCGGCACTCCTACGCTCAGCGGCACGCTGACAACGGCACACCGGTGGACGTCCTACGCGAATTGATGGATCACCGCAGCGTCGACACGACCATGGGATACTTCTCCGTCACACTCAAACGTAAACGCCAAGCCACCGAGGAGATTTCGAAGTTCGCGATCGACAGGCACGGACGACCGGCGGGATTCACGTCGGTAACGGAGTACGAGCGACAGTCGGTGGCCGTGCCCTTCGGAAACTGCACCGAACCCTCGAACATCAAAGCCGGCGGCCAACACTGCCCGATCCGATTCCAGTGCGCAGGATGCTCCTTCTACCGACCGGACCCGTCCTACCGGCCCGCAATCGAGCAGCATCTCGCAGAGCTGCGCACAGACAAAGAAACTGCAATCGCCACCGACTCCGCGTCGTGGGTGATCACCAACTTCGACGCCCAAATTCACGCGTTCACGGACGTCATCTCGTCGATGGACGCAATGCTTGCCGACCTGCCCGCAGACCAACGCGCGGTCATCGACAACGCCTCCCGCGAACTGAGGAAAGCGAGGACCGCAGCTGCCTTCATACCGCTCGAGTCCGTAACCACCCACACGAACGAGGACGAACAACGATGACTGCCGATGACCGTGACATACGAACCCAACGGCTCATCGCCTCCCGTCGACGTGACAGCGCTGACAAACAACGCAGAACGCTGACAGTCATCGCCGACCTCTCATCCGCTGGCGAACGCATCAACATCAGCGAAATAGCGCGTCGCGCAGGCGTTTCTCCATGGTTCATCTACAACACCGCAGCAATTCGAACCGCCGTCGAACGCGCCACAGAAGAGCACTCCCACACCGCCACCAGAAGCAGCGCCGGACGCACGTCCGCTACGGCGGACAGTCTTCACGCCGAACTGTTGATGGCGCGTGAGGAAGTTCGGGCGCTACGAACGGACCGAACCAAGCTCGAGACCAAAGTGCAACTACTACTCGGCAACCAACTCGAACACCTGCCGCACGACACACTGCTCGCCCGTATCCACGAGCTCGAACAGATAGCAGCCGAGCTGCGCTCGGACCTCGACTCCGAACGCAGACGCGCCGACACCATGACAACACGAACCGAAGAACTCCAGGACGAGCTCACCGCCGCCCGCGCCTCACTCAAAAGGATGGTTCAAAGCGTTTCTCCAGCACGACGAATCGAAGCAATCGGCACATAAGAACACACCCCAGCAAGCATCGGAATCTACGCGGAACTGTGAATCAACACGCGGACAATACGGCAGACATCGCATCCTTCTCTGCTTGAGTCACCCACAGGCGGTAGACCGACTTCACCGTGATCTGCTTCGAGACGTAGGTGCATCGGTACGCCTTGTTCGGGGGAAGCCAGGATGCGGCATCGGAATCAGACTTCTTCGCGTTCGTCGGTCCATCCACCGGGATCAGATTTCGGGGATCGTTCGCCAGATTCGTGCGCTCCTGAAGACTCAATTGTTGCGCACCCTTCTGCCACGAATCGCTCAACGCGACCACATGGTCAATCTGAACTGCAGTCGAAGTATCCTGTCCCCGAACAAAATTGATCGTCTTTCCAGTGTAAGGATCAGCCAACGTGCCAGAGAGAACAACACATTGCTTCTTTCCTTCTTTGAAGACCACGTCAGTCAGCCGCGAAGCCAACAGATTATTGCGCGTATCGCACCCGTCATGCCCGAACTCCACATCGACATCATCAGACCATGCCTGACCGAACTGATCTCTGCTGTAACCAGTTTTCGGAGCACGCCCCTTCACCGGAAGCGTCTCCAACAGCGCAACGGAAGAAGCCACATCAACATCGTGCTGACCAGGGCTATCCACAGACAACGATCCTGCTGGGATCACATCCGCCAACGTCGTACTGCAACCGGAAATCGACAACCCGACCAAGGCAGTGACGGCAACCAGGAGGGAACGGGAACGCACCAAGCGACTATGCAACGTGAAACTCCTAAATCATATGCAGTGCAGAGGATCTGCACTCTTATCAACAAAACTGATGAGGATGATTGTCGGGAAATCCCGACATCAGACCAGGTGTGCTACACATCCACCGAACCCAATCAACCGGCCACGTGCGTGATTGAACATGCCATCGTCCCTATCCGTGCGGTCGAACCGGTCGACCGTCACACGAACTGACCATCGTCACTCACATAACTCACACCGTCGACATCGAACAATGGGGGCCTACCAGCAAGGTTTTGAGATATGTCAAAACTGCGTGCAGATAATTCTTGTATCGCAGCCGTTGTGGCCGAACTCGACGGTGACGTCATCGGTCCAGGCGGTACCGAACAGTGCACGGTCGTATCCGGTCTTGGGTGCGCGTCCCTTGATGGGGATCTGTGCCAGCAGTTCAATTGCGGCGGACGAGGGAGCCGAAGTTCCGGCCGTAACCGTCGTCGTGACGCCGGATCCGATTCCCGAACCGAGAGAAGATGTTTCGGGTGCGTCGGCGTTGGAACTGGCGCAACCTCCCAGCACGATCACGGCAGCAATGCCGATGGTGACGCCGGTGATGCCGCGCCTGTGATGTGCCGTGCGTGCCATGTGTGAGAGTCCATTTCTGCGAGAGATGAACTACAAGTATGTCATTCACGACATTTCGGGCTGAACCGGCACTGTCTGTCAGTCCGGTCGAAGTAGCCATCGCGTCACCGGAACCGACACGAGAACTCGCGGACCTTCACGAGTTTCGTCTGCGGCATCCCAGCCGTCGTACTTCTCGCCGAAAAGTTTCAGGAGATAGCCGAACTCGCCGACGTTGTGATGAATTGTCCCGAACCCCTGTGCGACCCACGGGTCGTGAGAGGATCCGTCGACTGCCAACGAGACCCGAGGATCGTCCAGCAGGTTCCGGACCTTCCGATTCTGCTCGGCGCTCGGTATCCAGAATGTGTTCTGACGCAGTAAGAACCAGACCGGAGTCGTGTGCGGCGAGCCGTCGCTTCGAAGGGTGGTCAACCACACGCAAGGAGTATCCGCGATAGTCACTGTCTCAGTATCGGTGCCGGCGCGGCGTTCACCAATCGACGGTGCGGAACGAACAATGCCCGGTCCTCGCCGTTGGCGAGGACCGGGCATTGTCGGGAAGGGAGTGGAAGCGTCAGATCTCGATCTTGGGTGTCTGTTCGCCCAGCTTGTGGCGGGCCAGTGCCAGGTTCGCACGCGCGCGGTCCAAAACCAGGTACACGAACAGCGTTGACAGTCCGGGCGTCTCGAGGACGCGAATGAGGTGGTACTGGTTACTCAGGGTGATCAGAATGTCTTCGAGGGTGTCGGTAATTCCCAAGTTACTCATCGTGCGGAGCTTTGCTCGCACAACCTCGGAGTTGCCGGCGCCGGCGTACTCGAGGCTGAATGACGGGTTGCCGCTCATACCGAGAACCATCCCGCTGTCGGCGTCGACTACGGCTGCACCGCTGGCACCGTCGATGCGCATCAGTTCGCCGAGGATCTTGTCGATGTTGCTCATTGCTTCTCCTTGGTAGGGCAGAGTCGCGCGGGGCGACTCCAGGTGATGCTTCGGTGATGAAGTCATCGGTACATTTCGAGGTGGAATCGTTGGTTGCGGTGTCGGGAGTGGGCTGGGCGGCAACTGTTCAGATTGTGAGATTTGTGGGCTCGTTCCGTTCGGTGCAGATGAGCGGCCATTCGACGACTCGAATTCGTCGATGCGGTCTGCGGGCAGCCAGCCGTCCCCGGGGGGTGCGCTGAGCGGCCATCTCGTATCCGTCTCGAAGTCCGGCACCGGCGTCTGAAGTTGCGGATACACCGGCGCGGTAAGCGGCCGCTTGTACGGAACCGGCTGACCGCCCGCGTCGGAGACGTTCGCGAACCAGGCGGCATACCCGGGGTCGCTGCGATCGAGGTTTTGCCCGCGATCGTCGTCTTCCTCCCGGGAGCCTCGTCGACGAAAAAGTCCCACTCGTTCCAGCCCCTTAAAGACGAACTATTTCCGATCAGAGCGTTCCGGATGAACGCGGCAGACCGGACAATCCCACCCATAGTTACTTTGCAGTTAAGTCACCGTAGCATGGGTTCGCAGACGGGGCATATGGTCCAATCCTGTAGGCGGGCCGACGAGGCAGTCGGATTCGACAGGCTGCCCGGACGATTCTCGCCGGTCGACGATGCCGGTCCGTTCGAGCGCCAGACGCCCTCTGGCATCCTTGAAGGATGAAGAAAACGATCACCGGGTTCATCGGTGCCTGCTCGCTGGTGGCGCTGGTTGCCTGCGGTTCTGACGGAGACAAGCCGACCGAGGTCGGAACACTCACTTCCTCCGTTTCGGCGACCACCACTGCGTCACCGACGACGTCATCCGAGGCTCCAGCGACATCGTCGGAATCGACTACCGAGGCACCGTCGGTCGACGCGAGCGTCCCGGCTGAGGTCCCGTCGGACCCGAATGTGAGTTCGGCACTGCCACGGACCTACGCGCAGGCGTGCTCCGACGTTCTCCGGTACCTCGACGCATACCAGCCGGCAATTGACGAGTCGGGCGAGGAAATGGGCATGACGCGTGAATCATTGGCAAACGACATGCTGACCTCCATCCAGGCTTATCCCGAATGGTCGAGCTTGTCTGCCGACGAGCAGGCTGAGGTCACTCGCGGATTCGCCGCAGCGACCGCGGGAAGTTGCTGACCTACTTTCAGAACAACGATTCCTGAATCGCCACGCCAGGGGACTCGAACTCGCCGACGGTGATGGTTCGACCGACCAGTCCGGACACATCCGCGACGAAGCGTGGCGATTCAGGATCGGGGTCGATCCGCAGCGAGGCGATCGAACCGGCAAGGCCCTCCAAGTACAAGGAATGTTCCCCGGACTCGAAAGTGTGCGGATACGCGATCAACGGTGCCGCATCGAAGACAACGTCGGCGCACGCCGGCGCCGTCCATTCTTCGGGAGCCTCCAGGATCTCGATTCCGTCGATGTCCGATCCGATGTCATTCAGCTCGTCTTTGATCGAGGATACGAAGTGGTGCAACGACTTTCGCAGTTTCTCGCGATCCAAGGGTCCTGTCAGCGCTTCGATCTTCCGAGACGTACGTATGGCCTGACTCAAGCGGAAGTGCTCCGAAACTCGGGCTTCGAGGGAACGAATGCTGTAACCGTCCGTCGACCGCGCTACGAACAATGCGCAGACCGCTCCCTGTTCGGCGACTCGCGGATGCTTGCGGAACTCGGCCGCCGTCCCCACCTTCATCTGACCGCCGGCGAAGATGTCGATGTAGAGCCATTGTGGTTGCGTGAGATAGGTGCGCACGTTCGGATGAATGTGCGCGCCGCTGACATGTGCCTGATGAACGGTGGTGAATCCCTCACGATTTCGGCACCGATCGCACTGCCGCCCGGTAACGACCGTGGCCCCGCGGTCACACGGCGAGTGTCCCGGACCTTCGGCGGTGAGATCTCGCCACCCGAGGCAACGGCGGCCCTTCGCCTCGTCGACGGAGAATCGCAGAACCGAGTCGTGAGTGTAGAAGGTCGTAGCGGAAGTGGTGTCGTCGACGCATCGGATCCGCGGTGCTGTCGGGTTCGACCATTCGATTCCGCGAACGAGCAGGGTCATTGAAGTGTCGATTCCTTCTGTAGTTCACAGGTCGACACCATGGTAGTCAGTGCACATGCGGGTCAGTGCAGTGGTTGCGCCCCACGTTGTCCGAGCATCAGTGTCATCAGCCCGGATTCCTGACTCTGCGTGTTGATCATGTCGCGGGCGGACTGTTTCACCGGCCCGCTCTCGAGCAGGGTATCGGCCACCTGTGCCATGGCGATCCCGCCACGGTGGTGGCGTTCCATCAATTGCAGGAACAGAACCTCGGCGTCGAGCCCGCGAGCGGCGCTCAGTTTCTCGAGTTCTTCCGTGGTAGCCATACCCGGCATGGCGTCGGCCTCTGTTTCCGGCGTTGCCGGGTGATGATGAGAGTCGCCAGCGCCGCTCGGTGACGCCTCCATCCACGCCATCGGCGTTCTACTGTTCGGCGGGACACCGGCCAACCGCAGCCAGCCGAGCATGACACCGATTTCCGTTCTCTGAACATCGTCGATCTGCTGGGCCAGTCTCGTAACCGCCGGGTCCACATCGGGGCTCAGACGCGCGAGAATGAAGAGGGCCTGTTGATGGTGGGCCGCCATGTCATGCACGAATCCGATTTCGGTTTCGCTCAGAACAGCTGTCTGCGTGTGGTTCTCGGGTGCGAACAGTGGACGTAATGCTGCGCCGAGTACGAGCAGCATCAGTGCCGCAGCCACGAGTGCGACGGCTTTGACCGATCGCGGCGCCGTCATGATCCCACGGTCGTCTTCTGGTCAGCGGGTGGTGTGTAGACACCGTTTTCGAGTTGCATGGCAACAAAGCCGTTGTCGGCGCACGTCGCCCACAACGTGGTGCCGCGCCATTCGGGTGGGGAGAAGCACCAATCGGTCGAGATGTCGCCGAGAGCGACCATGCCCGATCGCGAACTCAGCGCTTGGCCGGGGTCGAACTGGCCTTGCGCGATCGACTGCGCGATTGCCGGCGTGCTGAGAATGGGTACCCCGATGAGCGAGGCGAGAGCGTGCGGCGAGTTGGCGAGTTCGACATTGTCGCCGGTCCGAGCGGGTGGGTTGAAGTACGCAATTTCGTGGACGTCGAAGGGATCTCGAACATCGAAGACCCGAATCCCGCTCGAGATCCATCCGCATGCCAGCGCCGTCGGGTCGACCGGGCGATCGGCCGAACAGTAGTGAGATTCGTACGCGAACAGCGATCCGCCGGCAGCAGACGCCAGCGCAGCATCTTGATTCTCCGGCAGATTGATCTCGAGCTTCACCGAATTGACGACCGCCGGTTCGTCGTCATTGGAGACGTCGATCAATTTGACTCCGCCGGAACCACCTTCGTCGACGGTGAACAGGTACGGCGAACCGTCGTAGGTGACCGGAATGCTGTGTTGGGTGGCCCAACCGTCGGTCCACGAGAGCTGGGACAGTTGGCGCACCCGAGGATTCGGGACGCGGCGCTGAACCTCACTGATGTCGAGAACATGTATTCCGCCGAGATTGTTCGACAGGTACATGCGATTTCCGTCAGGACCTATTCCGAAGCCGTGGGTCGACAACCCGATGAGGTCCTGCCAGACTACGCGCGGGTTGGCGGGATCGGTGAGATCGACGGCGCTCACCACGCCGGGAGCGGTGCCGGAAGACCAGTAGGTGTTCCCATCCGGTGAAAATCCACCCTCGTGATTGGTGATCGGCAGCAGCATCCCCAGATCGGTTCCTGGTCCGGGGTTGAGCAGCTTCGGGTGCGCGCAATCGGAGATGTCGTAGACCGACATCAGGCCGACGCCGGTCAAGAGCGGAACGCCCGTGCCCACCAGCAGCTTTCGTGCGGTGTTGACCTTGAGACTCTCCCACGTTCCGGCCAGCATCGCAGGTTCGGTCAGCGTTGTGGTGAGAGCAGGATTGGCAGGATCCGACACGTCGAGAACTTGCACGCCCTGCGCGGGGCCCAGGAGGTTCCCGGGGAAGAAGCTGCCGACGTACGAGCAGTGTTCGAAGTTGGTGGACGTGATCCCGCCGCCGCGACCCGAGTAACCGCCGATCTGAGACATGTTGCAGCTGTACCCGTCTCGGCTGCGTCCGCTGTTTCGGTCCTCGGCCGGAACATCACCCTGCAACCCGGTCTCGGGCATCGAGCCCGGGCCGCATTCGGCGCGGCTTGCAGCGTTGGAAGCGACACCCGGGTTCTCGTGGATCGAGCCCGGGGCAGTGGCGGGCTCAGCAGAAGCGACGCACACGGGAAGGACGGTGATCAAGGTGACGAGCGCGATGGCAGATCTGGTTCTGATGGTCGTGAACGATTTCATCGAGTCCAACTCCCGGTGCGGGATTGCCTTTCGTATCTCACGGGCAGACGTACCTCAAGGACAGGCAGCACGGAGGGCAGGCGCGCGTTCGAGCGCTCACGACGATCGGGTCGGGGTGTGAACCGGTGTCGGGCCGCAACCAACCGGACAATGCTGTCCGGTTGGTATCGTAGTGTGCGTGACATCGTCTGGCCGCGTCAATAGCGGATCTCTCAACAGAGGGCCGAGAGATGCGGCGCGCAATCGTGCGGCGCTCATCTCAGCAGCTCGCGAGGTGTTCGCCACCCAGGGATTTGCTGCTCCGCTCAGCCTGATCGCCCGCACGGCCGGCGTCGGCCAGGGCAGCCTCTACCGGCACTTTCCCACTCGCGAAAGCCTCGCACTCGCGGTGTTCGACGAGAACATCGTCGAGCTGCAAGATCTGGCGGCTGATCCGGATTCGACTCTCGACGATCTTTTTCGTTTGTTGGTCGACCAGATCACTACCTCCATCGTGTTCGTGGAGGTCATCAAGCCGGTCTCCTTCGGCGACTCGCGACTGAATTCGGCCGGCGCCCGTTTGACCGATCTCCTCGAAGGGCGCCTCGACGAGGCGCGTCGAACTGGGAAGATACGAGAGTCCGTGACCGCTGAGGACGTGATCCTGGCGATCGCCATGTTCGCCGCGATCATGGAACGGACTGCCGAGAGCTCGCGGAAAGAAGTTGCGCACTCGGCCTGGAACCTTCTTGTGCAGGGACTGGCCGGGCCGGCAGCGGCGGGCTGAGTCGCGTTCGCCTCGCGTCTCGAGGTGATCGCCTAGGCTCGTGGCATGGCTATTGTCTGGACAGTTCCTCGCGCTATCGGCTCCACCCTGCTCGTTGCTCCGTTGATCAAGGAGTTCCTTGTCGAGGGTGACGGCACCCTCGATGCAAAAGTGACTGCGGTCGGTACGGTCTCTGCATCTCTCGAGAAGCAAGTCGGCCGCACGTTCACCTCGATCAGCGCTGCTTCGGCGGCAATCTTTTCCGGTGCTGCCGGTTCCACCAGCGTGCCCGACGCACTCCGTCTGGCCGTGATGCGCACTCTGTCCACCGAGGTGGTCGTCAGGAAGCCGGCTCCGCAGCCGTTCACCGAAAAGGTTGGGAAGAGACTGGGGCAGTACGTCTTTGCCCTGCGTGACCCGCGCAACGATCAGGTGTTCCATGTCGGGCACGGCACGGGAAATCAAGTATTCGCGCCGGTATTCGAAGCGCTCGGTGAACTTGCGAATCTCGAAGGAGCGGACGGCCCAGCCGAGTCGAATGCTGCTGTGACAGCAGCCAAGATCGCCCGCATCCGTGAAATCTACGACGCGGGTTCGGCGGTGGAGCACTTCGTTCTTCTCCGCTCGGTCGCTGCCGCCACGGATTCGGCCGCCACTACCGACGAGGTCGTCCGCGGCGTCGTGGAAGCCTTGCGAATCACCGACGCGGGCGAGGGCCTGACCAACCTCGCGGGCGATACATCGGACAAGGACGCCCGTGCGACCCGCGTCGAGGAACTCGCGTTGCGCTACTCGGCCGATCCCGCGCCGGAACTCCCGACGCCGAGCATCGTCCTCCACGTGCCGGCCTCCGCTCGTCCGGGAGCAACGCCTGAAGAGATCTACGAACTCGCGCGCGCCGAGTGGTCTGCCGGTGCAGCTGTTCGTGCCGAGATCGGAATCCCCGTTCTGGTGTTTGCCGACAGCATCATTCGTGGTGCATTCCGCGCTCAGTCATGGGAGGTGTCCACCCGCAATGCCGACGGAAGCCAACTGTGGCGGTTCAACGGAACCGTCGACGACGAGCTCGCTGCCAAGTACGTCGGAACAGAGGTCACCCCGCACAACGTCGGCCTGAAGAAGTGGCCCGTCAGCGGTTGGGTCACGAGGTTGACTACCGCTCGTCCGGGGGCGGTTTTGCCGGGACCTCGTAAGTCCAAGTAACGCAACAACTTCAGGTAGAAGGCACTCTGGGGGCGGGATCCGTTCGGATCCCGCCCCCACAGTATCGTTACCCGGGCTTGTCAGCCGAGCAATCCGCTTCCCACATAGTCGTTCTCGGTGCATCCCGGCGGAATGAGATACACCGCAGAACCGATCGGCGTCGTCCACTCGTTGAGTGCGTCGAAGTCACTCAATCGCTGTTGGACCGGTAGATATTGCTCGGCGATGTCCCGTTGGAATGCTGCGAAGATCAATCCCGAGTTCGAGGTCTGCCCGCTCTCGGGTGCGTCGTCGTAGTTGTATGCCCGACGGAAGAACTGCTCCTTCTCATGCGTCTGGTGGGCTCGCGCGATGTGTGATCCTGGCGGGATCACCGGAATGCCGAACTTGTCCGTGAGTGTGAAATCCGCTTCGTCGAATTCGTTGGTTCCGTTGAGCGGAGCGCCATTGGACAACGTGCGCCCCATGGTGAGTTCGCGCCCCGAGCGATCGAGTTCGTCCCAGGTATCCATTTCCATGCGAATGCGTCGTAGTACCAACGAGGTTCCGCCCGCCAGCCACGGTTGACCGGCGCCGGCGTGCCAGATCAGTGAATCGAAATCCACTGTTCCCGGAGCCGGATTGACCGTCCCGTCCACTTGGCCCATGAGATTGCGCATCGTGGTTCCCTCGGGCGTGGTGCCGCGCGCGTTGCGGAATCCCTTCTGCGTCCACCGTATGGTCGTCAGTGATCGGACGTTCTTGGTCAGAACTCGCACAGCATGAGCAATGGTCACCGGATCGTCGCCGCAGATCTGCAGCAACAGGTCCGATCCGCCCCATCGATCGTCAAGTCGGTCGATCTCGTAGCTCGGCAACGGCTCGAACCAGTCCGGTTGACGTGCTTGCAATCCCAGCTTGGTGAACAGGCCAGGGCCGTAGCCGACGGTCACCGTCAAGCGAGCCGGATCCACGGCCAGTTCCCGTTCGGTATCCGCCAATGCCGGGTTACCGGCGGTCAGCCGTGACGCATCCTCGGACCACATCTTCATGATCCCGACCACGACTGCTCGATCGGCTCCAGGCAAGAGGTCGAAACCGATGAACGTGCCGTGCGCTTGCGGAGTGGTGGCGATCCCAGCTTGGTGGACGCCGTAGAACGGTTCCACCAGCTTGCCTGCTTGCTGTTCGTGTTCGCTGCGCTCCACCACTGTGGTTGCGCCCCAAGTTATTCCCGCGACGCCGAGCGCGGCGGCACCTCCTCCGAGAAGGCGCCGTCGGCTGAGTGCTCGGCTGGGCGGGTTCGTGTTCTCAGCCACCGTGATTCGGGTCGTAGTTCTCCTGATTGCCGGAGAAGTCGCGAATCTGGGCTGTGAACGTGGTGCTGGAACCGTCGTCGTAGATCAATGTGAGGTCGGTTTCGGCGCCAGGGAGCAGCGGCGCGGACAGGTCCATGAACATCAGGTGGTCACCGCCCGGGGTGAGGCTGGCGGACCCGTTGGCAGGGACCAGGAACCCACCGTCCTTGGGGCGCATCGTCATCGTGCCGCCGTCCCCGGTCACGACCTCGTGCAGTTCCAGTCGCGATGACGCGGGACTGGTTGCCGAGACCACCCGTACGTCCTTGTCGCTGGAGTTGACGAGTTCGGCGAACGCCGCACTCATTCCCTCGGGTGCTGCCTTGACCCATTGATCCTGAACTGTGATGGATTGTGCGGCTTCGGTTTCCTTGTCGGAGTTCGAAGAACAGCCGGTCAAGGCGAGAGCTGCGGTCAGTGCAACAGCTGCGAATATCTTTGTTCGAACAGTCATGTGTGTCTCCGTGATTCGTGAGGTGTCAGGTGGTGGCGCGGCGTTTGAACGCCGCAATGCAAACGTCGATCAGCAGGAATGCGAGAAGACTGATGCCGAGTAGCGGAACGAACCAGCCCACCAGTGCGGTTACCGCAACCAGCGCAACAATGCTGAGCGGGGAGAGGTTGCGAATCCCGCCGCGGGCAGGGGCCCGGCCGACTGCCCAGTCAGAGCCACGGGTGGGGCGTCGGCGCCACCACATGATGTAGCCCCGAATGACCACGCTGACCAGAGCGAGTGCCAGTGCGGTGAGTGCGATCTGGTTGGCAAGGCCGAACAGCAGGCCCATGTGGAGCTGGATTCCCCAAGCCGAAAGTTTGGCTGCGAGTGGCCAATCCGAGAACCACAACTCGTCGGTGACCTTCTGCGTCGCTCCGTCGATTGCGATGGTGTTGTTGCTGTACACCCAGGGCTGACGCGTCTGGGCGACGGTGAACGCCGTCTCGGCGTTGGCGGGTATCGATACTTCGACCGGACCGGTGATCCCGTTGTACCTGGCGATACCGAGGACGGTGTCGACACGTCCGACGTTGGTGTCTGTCAGCGTGCCGGCGGCGGCGGGGGCCATGTCGTGACCCTCGTGCCCGCCCGTTGCCGGTGGTGGAGCGTCGCCGAGAGTTTTCACGACCGAGGGTGTCGTCCAGCTCAATGCGGTTCTCAGATTGCTGACGTTCTCTCCGGCGTACGTCGACCACGTGAGTCCGGTCGCCGAGAGAAACACCAACGCAACTGCTATCCAGATGCCGACGACACCGTGCCAGTTCAGGGTCCGGCTTCGTCCGGTGGACGCTCGGTCGATCGTAAGTAGACGAGCGTTCCGAGCGGTGCGGTATCGACGGAACCACAGGTAGACGCCACCGAGTGCGACCACCCACATCCACGACGCGGCCAATTCGCTGTAGAGGCGGCCGGGTTCACCGAGATGAAGGTGGCGATGCAGCTGAGAGATCCAGGTGCGCAGTGGCAACGAACCACTGCTTCCGTATACCGCCAGCTCGCCGACCGGCTGTGCAAGCACTGGATCGACGAAGACTGCGAGCCTCTCCGATTCGCCCAACGACGGATCGGTGAACAGGACCCGCGTGGTTTCTCCGGCCGCAGGAGACGGACGTACTGCCGAGACGGTCAGGTCAGGGCGGTACTGCTTGGCGGAACGGATCTGGTCGTTCAGCGACGCGATTTGTCCGGTGGTGTCGGTCTGGAGGTAGTCGCTGTAGACGAACTTCTCGATGGTGGGCGCCATCGCGTAGAGACCACCGCTCAGCGCGGCGATGAGGATGAACGGCCCGATGAGGATTCCGGCATAGAAGTGCAGGCGCAGAATCAGCGGTCTGGCGCCGCCGACCTGCTTCTTCGGGGGAGAGCTGTCGTTGGAAGCGCGTGTCTGTGCGCGCTCCAATTCGGGTGCGGACATGCGTGTACTCGATCCCGCCGTGCGCCTTTATTAACCGCCCGCGGTTAATAAAGGCGCACAGCAAAGTGGCGCACGTATTCACGTGCGTGAGAGGAAAGGGAAGGTGAGTTACACGAATGCCGGTGGGCCGCGAGTGCCCAGGCCTGAGGTGAGAAGTTGACGCAGAACAACTTTGGCGCGGTATCGAGTACGCGCAGTGAACGGCGAGGGTTCAGGTGCCCACGGGCGCAATAGGACGGCGACGATTGCCGCCACCGTCGATGCCGCCACGACGTACCCGTGTTCTGCGCCGCGGATCAGAACTGCGCACACTCCGACGGCAGCGATGTGCGCTGCGAGCATCGGAAGCGACAGGAGCAGGCCGTGTTGATGATCCGAAGCGATGGTCAATGTCGCGTGACCGATGGCCTGACCCGCAGCGAGCATAAGGGCGAGCAAGAGGGCAGGGGATCGGCGAGTGTCGATGGACGTGACCACCGCGCCGACGCTCGCGCACGCGAGGATCAACAACACCACCGCGCTCTCGGACGGGGCCATGCCGCCGCCACCGAGCGCGTGGGCTGCGACGGAAACCGCGCCGGAGGTACCGCCCACGAAAGCGCCGCGCAGCTGCGCGACATCTTTCGGACCCGGCGTCATACGCGAAAGGATACAGGCAGCTACTACGAGGACTAGTAGTCGAGCCCGGCCGAGTCGGTTTGACGCCGTCGACGGCAGTCAGGTCGCGCCACTCACATTCTTGCAATCCCTGTATACGAATGGTGCACGGTCATCGTTCAACGCTGTCGGTCATCATCCGTACTCGTATCCGGCGCTGCCTACAGATGAACATGATTGGAACTCGTGGTCTCAGATGAGTGTCGAGTCGTTCGCGGGCGGCGGGATCGTTCGGCCGAGCCTTCGCGGAATCATGACTGCCAACGGAGATTCTGCAAAAAAGATTTGGATTACCGAGTTCGGGGCGCCTACAAGTGGGACTCCGGACAGCGACAGCGAAGCGCGTCAACTCGAGATCTATCAGGCAGCGATGGCAGACAAGCAATCCAAGCCTTGGTTGGGGCCGCTCATCTTTTACCGTCTCAACGACTACGCACCTTACGGAGCGACGACGGATCGAGAGTCGTATTTCGGCGCAGTGAGGTCGGACGGCACCGTCAAGCCGAGTGCTGCATACGTGAAGAGTGTGCTCTGCCCGTGATGACGGTCGAATGGTACGAGTGATCCGTAGAGCTGGGGGGCACTTCGTTCGAGAGCGCGGAATTCTGCAGCAGCTGAACACTTGTCCATGAAGGGAGGGCGATCGCCCAGGTGATCACCCTCCCTTTTCTCGTTTGTTACCAAGGGATTTGCCCTGACATTGCGGAAGGCTGTTTTCAGCGGCAGATGAAGATATCTGTGCCGCATATCGTTACGACGTTCGTATTTGCTGAGATCGGCACAGGCGTGGGGACCAAAGTCATCGAAGTGCGGGTGTAACGGTCTGTTGTGCCGTGACGGTATTGAGCAGAGAACGGCAAGCCCGCCAGAGTGATAGCGTCCGAGAGGCTATGTCCGAAATGATTCCGAACTCGACCTAGGAAAACGGTGCGCAGCGATAACAACGGTTCGAATAACGGAGTCCTGGGGAACAACTCCGGAACGACTCAGGGCGACGGCCTTTTCGACGCGTCCGACGACGGTTACGCAACGTCGATTCGAACCGTCACCTTCACGCCGCAATTCGACGAACCCGCGGCAAAACCGTTGCCCAGTCAGCGGATGCGCCAGCAACGTCGTGAAGAGCCGACCGATTTTCGGACCTCGACGCCCAGGGCTATGACGTCCGTCGACGATCTGGACATCATCAAGCGGGCGAAGCGTCCACCCGAACGCGGTTTGGGCAGTGTGCTGTTCAAACTAACCGGGGGTCGGATCAACACTGGGCAGTCGGCCGCCGAACTCGAACATCAAGCTCTGGTGCGCCGTGCCAACCGAACAGTGCGCGGCGTGTACAAGATTGCTTTCATCTCACTCAAGGGTGGTGTGGGAAAAACCACGGCGGCCAAGACCGTCGGTTCGACGTTCGCGTCGATCCGTGGCGATCGAATCGTAGCCATCGACGCCAATCCTGACCTGGGAACTCTGGCTGATCGTGAACGACGTGAACATCACCTGACCGTTCGTGATCTGTTGGCCGACGGTGACATTCGTACGTACAGCGATGTTCGCTACTACACCTCGCAAGGCGACAGCCGACTCGAAATCCTTGCGAGTGAGGCAGATCCGGAAACTTCGGAGTCTTTCAACGAGCAGGACTACCTCGATACTCTGCGAATTCTCGAGGTGCATTACAACATCGTCATCACCGACTGTGGCACCGGAATCATGCACTCGGCCATGTACGGAATTCTCGACGAAGCAGACGCTTTGGTAGTCGTCAGCCCGACGGCGCAGGACGGTGCCCGTAGTGCTGCAGCAACGCTCAGTTGGCTGACCAAGCACGGATACGCAGATCTGGTGAGCAGGTCGGTCGTGGCGATCAATGCGACGCGGCCGGGTTCGTCTTCGCTCGACCTCGACCAACTCGAGGACGTTTTCGCTCAGCGTGGAGTGCGAGCGGTCAAGACGTTGCCCTATGACGATCACCTCGGTGAGGGTGGTCCGATCGACTTGAAATTGTTGAACAAGCGCACTGCACGGGCATATCTGGAACTCGTCGCAGCGATTGCCGATGGTTTCCCGGACTCGGTGGGCAAGCACGCTTCTCGCTGAACGTGCTCGCCCCCCGAATCTGATCATCGGGCCGGTGTTCAGGGGTGCCGAAGTATCGCGCCGTATCCGTCGGCGAGAACGAGGCGTTCGTCGATCTGTACCAGCTCGGTGCCGGTCCCGATTGCGATGTAGGGGAGTACGCGATCGGCGGGCCCGATCAGCTTTCCACTGGTGACTTCCTTGTCGTCGGGATCGGTGAGCAGCAGTGTCTCGACCTTGCCCTGTTCGAGGGCGTCGAGGACGCGTGCGGTCCCGTCGATGGAGAGGCCGGAGTCCCGGCCCTGCTCTGCGACGTAGCGTTCGGTTTCCGCATCCATTCTGCGCAGTCGCTGCGTGTCGATCAGTTCACGAATCGACTTCGACACCTCGGCGGGTGTCGAACCGACTGAACGCGAACCCTTTTCGACGTCCACCACCCGTAGAGTCGACGGTAGGAGCTGCGCAAAAGCTTTGCGGGACTGTACTTCTCCGATCACGACCACCAGTGCGACCTTGTGTTCGCGGGCGAGCGCCGCCGCGCGCTCCACGGCCTGTGTCAGGTTCTTTCGGATGTTCTCCTCCACGAGGCTTTGGCTGTCGGTGTACCGCTCCTGGCCGCCCACGTGTGCCTTGTGGACCGGGAAGCCGTCGCCGTCTACCGTTTCGCCGTACACGTCACGCCCGCGAGCATCGCGCACGCACAGGTCCGCGCCGGTGTGGTCGACCTTTGCGATGAGGAACGGTTCGGTGTCGTATCCGTGTGCGATCAGTGGAATCAAGTAGGGCAGTTCGCCCAAGGTCGCGATGGTGGAGCCGGCAGGTTCGAGCAGAATATCGTCGATCAGCACTGCCTCGGATGTGGCGACGATCGCGCGTCCGGCGCGACCTGAGATGCCGTGATGGTTGTCCTTCACCTCGTCCAGTCGCGCGATCAGCGATTCCGATGCTCCCTGTTTCGTGAGTTGATTGCGCATCGAGCGCCATTCGAGTTCGAAGCGCTCGCGTGCATCTTCCCGGTTGCGGACGTCTTCGAAGTACACGGAGGCAAACGGGCCGTCACTCGAACCGACCTTCTTCAGCCGCCCAGCATGCATGTCGGCTCCCTTCTGTAGTGGTCCTATGCCGCGTACCCGACAACTGGTGATTCGACACGACCGCTTTCAGTTCGCACGTTTGTTCGACTGCTGGTACTGTCTGTGAACGTGAGGGTGGTGCAGAGGGAAGCCTGCATCACCTTCACGCCAAGAACCCGGGACCTGCCGCCGACTGCCTTCGGTGGCAGGTCCCGATTCTGCTTAATCGGCGTCGTCAGTGCCCTTCGACCTGTCGGAACTCTTGCGCCAGTGAGTGAATCGTTCCTTGATGTCCGTCGCTACGTCGCCGACGCCGTTCCCGACGGCGCCCACGGCACCGCCCAATCCGCTACCGATGTCGCGCACCATCCGGACCAAGGGGTCTTCCGACTCGTCGAAGTTCTGCTTGTAGGTCTTGGCTGCATTCTTGAACTCGTCGCTGATCTTCGCTCCGTCGTCATCTCCGCGGCGGGGGTAGTTTCCGCGCAGAATCGCGGCGTAGTCTCCGCTGTCCACCCACTTTTTGAGTTCGGCGGCGCGAAGCACCGAGAACGGGTGAGAGAGCAGTTCGATGTTGAGGAGCTTGAGTACACCGTCGCGGAGGTCGCCGCTGGCGTCGTACTCGGCGGCCTGGGCAAGAAACGCGTCGATGTCGATTTCACTGACTCGGGATCCGCCGGCCAATTTCATCTGCACGCGAATCGCTGTGTGTACGTCCTGGCCGCACAGTAGTCCTGCACGATCGCCGGACAGTTCGGACTTGCGTTGCCATTCCATCAGGGCGGCGATGATCGCGCGCAGTGCCCATCCGCCGACCGGCAGCCATCCGATGGTTCCGGCCAGTCGCATCAAATGCATCAAGATGGTGCGATACACGGCATGGCCGGACAGTGCGTGGCCTAGTTCGTGGCCGATGATGAACCGTTGCTCCTCGTAGTTCATCACGTCCAGCAGACCAGTAGTGACCACCATGAACGGCTTGTCCATGCCGATGGTGAAGGCGTTGACCATCGGGGTCTGGAGTACGAACAGCTCTGGTGTCTCGTCGGCCTGCAGGATCTCGACGCAGTCACGGCGCAGATCGTTCAGGTCACTGAACTGGCGTTCGTCGACTCGCACTGACGTGGCGAGGTACATGAGGCGGTGCTGACGTTCTTGGAGCAGTCCGGACAGCGTCCGCAGAACAGTGTCGAACCCCCGAAGCGTCCGGAGCGTCACCAATGCGGCCCGATCGGCTGGGTGTTCCCACGCACGCGAGCTGATGTCCGGGAACTCGATTCGGGTGCGATCTGGTGCAGTGGTCATGGTGGCCCCTCACTTCGATGTGTGTCGACTCACCTCCAGGGTAACGACTAGTCGGTTTAGCGCGGATTTCCGGCAGCTCACTCGGTGGGCTGGGGGAGCGTGCAATCCGTGACTTTGGGGTTGACGCCGAAGTAGTTCAACGGGCCGGCGATGACCGTGAGCGCGATGGTCCCGACGCCGGCGCAGTTGGTCGGCGAACTGCTGTAGTAGCCGCGTTGGCCGGCCGCGACGGCCCCGACTATCAGCCAGATCAGAACGATCAGAGTCACAATTCTCATCATGGCGGGCTCGATTCTTCAAATATTATGGTGCCCAGCGAAATACCCGGTCAGAGTGGGTATGAAACGCTCAGCCGACGGGTATCCCTGATGTATGCGGCTCGAGGCGGGCGTATCCGCCCGAGTGAACGCACTGAAGGAGCTTGTGATGATCATCCTCGGCGTAATCCTGCTGATTATCGGTTTCGTGGTGAACATTCCGATCCTCTGGACGATCGGTGTCGTCTTGTTGGTGATCGGAATCATCCTGTACGCGCTGGGCGCGGCCGGGCACGCTATCGGTGGTCGGAGGCATTACTACTGATCAGGGGTCGACCCGTCATGCGTATCCGTGCCAGTCGGGACGGTGCGCTCAACCGCACGTGCGATCAGTTTCCGCAGGCAGACCTGGCGAAGCGTTCGCTGTTGCCAGTCGCTGCCGCCGCCGGTCACGCATTTGTCGCGCAGTGCTGATTCCACGCTCGTGTACTCGCCTGTCTCGTCGAGGGAGTCACGGACATGGATCAGGAGTCGGTGCAACTGTTCCGCGGCCGAAATTCTTTGTGTGGTAACCGGATCGATCGACGCGCCCAGGACGCCCTCCTTCGCGGACACCCAGGTTGCGAGGCGGAGGTTCTCGAGGGAAGTGCGCGGAGCGACGACTCCTCGTTCGACGGCGCGCAGTGCAGTGGCGACCAGCGCGCGCACAAGTGCTGCAAGCAATACGGTGTCGTCGACCGTCGGCTGAACGTCGCAGACCCGGATCTCGACGGTCGGTAGGTGGCAGGAAGGCCGGATATCCCAGTAGGCCATCCGCTTGTCGAGCATCACGCCGCAATCCACCATCTTCGCGACCGCGGTCTCGAAGTCCCCGGCGGTCTCGAAGTACGGCGGCGGCCCGGCGACGGGCCACCGGGACCATTGGATCGCCCGCCAACTCGCGAAGTCGGTGTCGACTCCTTGGTGGATACGGGAGTTGGCGCTCAGTGCCAGCAGGGCAGGCAACCAGATGCGCACGTGATTGCAGACCTGCACGGCCTCTACTTGATCAGCGACGCCCACATGGATGTGGCAACCGCAGATACTTTGTTCGGCGGCGAGGGCGCCGAAGTGTTCGCCCATCTGGCGGTAGCGAGGGGAGTCGCTGATCTCGAAACGCGAAGGCCCCGAAAGCGGTGCGCCGACGGCCAACAGCCTGCAGCCGTTCAACTCGGCCGCTTTCGCCGCGAGCCGACGCATGTCGATCAAGTGGGTTCGGAGTTCGTCGATGCTCTGGCACACGGGAGAGTTGGTCTCGACTTGGCAGCGGGACAACTCGAGCTGAAGATCCAAACCGAGTGTCGACGCGGTTTCCGCAACCGCGGCATTGTCGGTGGACGGCAGCCAGGATGTCGGGTCGACGAGGATGAATTCTTCTTCGACGCCGACGGTCGGGGTCGTCGATTCGTAGCGGCCAGCGGTGGATCCGGTCGAGCAGGTGGCGGCGCCCATGCTCGCGTCTACCCGGTCGGTCGAAGGCGGAAACCGACCCGAGGAAGCCCCGTTCTCGTCGGGAGAACGGGGCCTGTGGTCGGTCTTGCCAACATCTCGGAAGCGTCAACGAGCCCTTGCACACCGTATGAATCTGGGGACTGGCGTGCCTGGGAAAACGTACTGTGTCGGGCTCGACAAGACGAGACCTCCAGGCATGTTTCACCCCCGATTTCACCCTCGTGCGAGGGTGCCTGCGCGCCCTTCGTCGAGGCGCGGATCGTGACCTGGCGGCCTGCGGCGGTGCAGTCGCGGTTTATCCGTGGGGCCGCCTTTATCGGGAAG
This sequence comes from Rhodococcus sp. DN22, assembly GCF_036669995.1. Lineage (NCBI taxonomy): Bacteria > Bacillati > Actinomycetota > Actinomycetes > Mycobacteriales > Nocardiaceae > Rhodococcus > Rhodococcus sp. DN22. Next base: position 1,265,535 of record NZ_CP133326.1, read on the forward strand.
ATTTCGAGAAATGCGAACCCATCTAAACTAACGTCCAGCATTCGGATGTGAAGTTCTGGCGAAGTGTGGGGACTCGGTGAGTCAACAGACATTTGATCAGTTAACCGCGTGCACAGTATCCACTGAAGATATGAAAATTTCGAACTGGTATTGCGTTTCATCTGCGAGAATATCCAGTGGTCATGGGTGAAAGTCAGAAGGCGGGAGAAAGTGCCTGGGATTGTGTTGCTACCGGTTCGTTATCGCCGCCGAATGTCCACCATGTATGTGGATGGCGCTTCTTGGAACCGGGAAAAACTGCGTGTCATCCGTGTCGAAGCTTCCTCTGCCTTGTGGTCTTGGATTGAGAGTTTCACCAGGAGGATCTTTCGTGATCGACGCGTCCGGAAATTTTTCTCAAGATTTACCCACTTGCGAATTGGGGAATTTAGTGGGTTGTGGAAAGTGGAAATATTGCGGGTGGGAGCTGTTATTTGCGGTGATTTGCTCATATCTTGCTGAGTGAGGTATTTACAACCGAAGTGCCGCGTGGTCGAGAAATAATGCTTTTCATGCTTTACATTGGAAATTGCAAGATGCACGTTTCATCCTCCAGTGTTAAACGAAAGGACGAACGCAATGGGTAGCTTGGAAGATTTCGACATCGCGACACTTCTTCAGAAGGTCATCGCATTCTTCGACGGATTCTCGTCGGACGAGACCGAGCCCCCCACGGGCTAAGACTTGGCGAAGCCGCTGTGCATCCGGATGACACTGGAAGCACAGCGGCTTCTCTGTATCCGGACCTCATCTGTCAACCCAGTCGGAGACTGTCGCGAAATCTCAACCTTCTATCGTTCTAGCTGGTCGCATCCTTCTGGATCAGGAGCATCGCGTCGTCGACCGGATCGAAGTACAGAGCCGGATCGGCAACTAGTGCAGCGTCGTCACCGTGAGTTTGCATGGTGACGACCCAGGCGCGATCGTCGTGTTCAACGTAGTAGGCACCCGCAAGGACCCCGATGGAGCTGCCGCCCTTGAATCCGCCGTAGGTGAACCATTTCGCGGACTCGTCACCGAGCGCCGGATCTTCGGCCAGTATGTCTCGAACCGGTGCACCGCTCTCGGTCTTCGCCATCTCTTGCAACGAGACCAACGCGGCACGCAGGTCGGCGGGCGAGGCGAACCAGTCGATGTCGAAAGGCCATGCGGGGGTGGTGAATGCTGACGCCGGGATGTCCACCAGGCCGCCAGGTAGTGCCGCCAGTATTGCTCGACGCTCGTCCGGGGTTCCGTCGCGCCAGGCGATACGTTGTGCGCCATCGTTGCCCCAGCCGAGTTGGAACAGTGCGCGGGTCGGCTTCAGTGGAATGTTGAGCGAAGGATCCGCCATGCCCATCGGGGCGAATTCGGCCTCGACCTGCTCGCGCCCGACAGCAGCGATCAGCATGTCGGTGGCGGTGTTGTCGCTGATCGAGATCATCTTGCCGGCGGTCTCCCGGACCGTGACTTCGGTTCCCGACGGCAGGTCCTGCATTGTCCCGCCGGGCATCGACTTGAGGTCGTCGGTGATGGTGAGCTTCTGATCCCACGAGAGTGTCCCGTTCTGGACAGCCGTCGCGACCGCGCCGAGAACGTACAGCTTGATCGTTGACCCTGTGGGCTGTGGTGAGGTGTCGCCGACACCGAAGACTTCGGCGTTCTTTCCGCCGGTGACCTCGGTGACGGTCAAGTTCGTCGGCGCGGGAAGTGCTTTGACAGCTGCCTCGAGCTCTTTCCACGATGCGGCAGGCACATGATCGTCTTTGGTCGGTGTTATCGCCATTCCAAGGACCAACCCGCTGCCGTCGACGACGACGTTTATGTCGAACGCGCCGCCGGTGGTACTGGTGATGGAAACGGTGCCGTCGGTATCGCCTCCCTTGTAATTCACTGTTGTCCAGGGCTGTCCGGCTCGGATGGAGTCGAAGTCCGGAGGCGTCAGGACAACTGGTGCGGTGGGTCCGAAGTGCTCGGCGATTTCTTCCTGGGGCAATGGCGCGCTCGTGTTGAACGCACTGAGAAGCCAGCTGATCTGCTTGCCGACGGGGCTGTCGGGGATCGTGACTGTCGTGGGTGTCTCGGTGGCGGAGACCTTTGTGCTGTTGTCCGAGGTTTGTGCAGAATCCGGCCCGGAAGTACATGCGGCGAGGGCGAATACCGCTGCGGAGGCAAGTGCCACCAGCGTGAGCGGGCGACTCTTCCTGCGTGTGTGTTCGAGTTTCATGGACTCATTTCATCAGCGTTCTCTTCGGCGCGCGTCCGTCTGAGGTGTAGACGTACTCAGCCTGAAGTACTGAATCGGTTCATCCTCGAGTGCCGTCAACTACTTGTCGTGGTGACACGCATAGTGAAGCTGGACAAAACGGAGAAATGCTGCACCCGAGTAACTTTCGTGAGGACTGCCCGAGTTAGTTCTTGGTCGCGGCCAGGAAAGAAGGCTGCGTCGACAGTGCGGCGATCTCTTCGGGGAGATCAGGAATCCGGCGATCGTACAGATCTGCCAACCCCACCGAGCTGAAGCGTCGGACGGTCCAATTGTGTTCAGTGAGCCACCGGCCGGGATCGGATCGTTTGTCGCTGTAGAACAGTTGCGAAATGTCCAGGTCTCCGAACGGGTTCTCGGCAAAGTACTTGGATCTGATGGTCGCCAGCTTCTTCGGGTCCGTGCCGGCCGGAAAGTCGTTCACTGCCAACCGACTACCAGTGGCCGAGAGTTCGTCGATCCGCTCGAACAGGGCGTCGTGGGCCGGGCCGGGGAGATAAGCGAGCAGGCCTTCTGCGGACCATGCAGTAGGTTCCTTCGGATCGAAACCGGCCTCCGCGAGCGCAGCCGGCCAGTCGTTGCGCAGATCCGTAGGCACAGTGCGTCGATCAGTTTTCGGCTGGGCGTCGCGCGCCGCGAGCACTTCGGCTTTGAACTCCAGTACCTTTGGTTGATCTACTTCGAACACTGTGGATTCTGAGTTCCAATCCAGCCGGTACGCACGCGAATCCAACCCCGCCGCAACGATTACCGCCTGCTTTACTCCGGATTCGGTTGACGACAAGAAGAATTCGTCGAAGAACCTGGTTCGCAATCCCATGAAACCGCCGAAGGGTGTGTCGTCGAGGAGTGCCGGATCTTTCAGAAGAGCTGTGAAATGCGGCTCCGCTGCAGCTTCTACGAACCACGATGCGAACTTGTCTTCGATGATCGCGTCCGAGCGGGCGCTTTCCAATGCGCGGAAGGTCGCCACTGCAAGCGCGGTGAGTCCGACGCTGCTGACGATGTCCCACGTATCTCCATCGCTCCGCATTTTCTGGGTGTCCTTCCGCTCTGGACGACTGAGCCGAACCCTCTCGACTTTACGCCCGAGCGACCCCTTGCCGCCTGGAACGGAACGGTCGGAACTGGGGCGCGAACAACCACGAGGCAGCGTCGGAACATTATGTAGTGCAAGGCGTTCGGTTTGAAATCAGCCCTGCCAGGAATCTGCCAGGGTTGTGCCAGTGGACGGCCAGGATGCAGGACTTCACTGGTGTGTGCCCCGTTCGGGACAGCCAGAGAGAGTCTGGAGAAATCTTCGGAGAAGGGATCGATCATGACACGACTATCCGCACCGGAACAACGTAGGAAGTACTTCTGGACCAAGCTCGCGGTGACGGGTGCGGTATTGACCGTACCCATTGCCGTGCTCGCCGCACCGGCCTCGGCAGATACTGTGAATCATGATGTAACACAGGCCGATAACAGTTGGTACGGAGATCAGGGGGGCGATCACTCGCACGATTGGGACCGTGGTGGAAACGGCGGCTGGAACCAGGGTGGTAACTGGAATCAGGGCAACGACTGGGGCAATCAGAACCAATGGCAAGGCGGGCAAGATCAGGCACCCGCGCCGACAGTGAACCCCTTCGCCGGACTGTTCGGATCCAGCTGATCCCCCGGCTACACGACGAATTTCGGGTCGAGAGAGATTGTAAGCCCATGTTGCAGGAAGGCTCGCTCGAGATGTTGGCCGCCGCGGCACGGAGCGGTAGCGATGAAGCCATGACCGATTTGTACGCAGTGTTTCGCCCGATGGTTGTGCTGCGGTGCCGCGCCGAGCTTGATCGGGCCGTCTCCGACTCCGCCGCGGATGCTGCATGCATCTCTGTTCTCACGGCAGTTTGTGACGGATCGGCGGCGAATCAGCCTTTCCTGCGCCTGCTGTACGTGAGTACAAGCGTCGCGATTGCTCGGGCGGCATCCGACCGGTTCAGCAGTGGGCCGCTCCCGCCTCCAACAGCGCTCCCGGTTGTCGAACGCGATGTCCTGGTGTTGCGGTTGATCGTCGGCCTCGACAGTGAGGCGACGGCAACATCGCTCGCCCGTACGACCGACCAGGTGTCACTCGACCTGCATCGTGCGCTGCAGCGCCTGCGAAAGTTGAGTTCTCCGAATGCAATCAGGGAGACGTTGGTGTCTACCTGAGGACGTTCGGAATGCGCAGGTTCAGGCGGGAACGGATCCCTGCCTTACTGGCCGGCGATGTATTCGATCGACGGTCCGGCGGTCCAACCACCGTCGACGGCGATCTCGGAACCTGTTGTGTACGAGGCATCGTCGGAAAGTAGGTAGGTGACCGCACCGACCAACTCCTCCGGGCGACCGACACGGCGATACGGATTGTTGGGGAATGCGCCCTCTTCGAGGCTGATGCCCGTCGGCGCAGTCATGGGGGTGAGGACCATGCCGGGGTGTACGGAGTTAACCCGAATCTTGTCGCGACCGAGTTCGACGGCGGCGATCTTGCTCAGCCCACGCACGCCCCACTTGGCTGCGCCGTAACCGCTGGTCAGAGCCATGCCCATCAGGCCGGCGGCCGAGGAGATGTTCACGATGGATCCGCCGCCTGCTGCCTTCATGAACGGCACCACCGTGTGGATACCGGTGTGTACGGACACCAGGTTGATCTGGATGATGCGTTGGAACGTCTCGAGCGGTTCTTCGGCGACCGTCTGGCCGGAAGCCGAGATTCCGGCATTGTTGACCAAACCGTTGATCGCGCCGAATTCGGATACCGCGTACTCGGCGGCGGACTTCCAAGACGTCGGATCGGTGACGTCGAGGTGAACGTAACGTGCTGCGTCGCCGAGAGATTCGGCCACTGCTCGGCCGTCGTCGTCGAGTAGGTCGCCGATGACGACGCGGCCGTTACCCGCGACGATGCCGCGCGCAAACGCTTCGCCCAGGCCGCGTGCGCCGCCAGTGACGAGAACGATTTTTCCGGAGAGATCCTGAGTCATGATTGTTCCTAACCTGTTGGTGTTGCGAGATATGGCTTCGAGAACGCGCCGAGCGCGCGGGTGATGGCCTTGGGTGCGGGGGTCCGGAGGTCTGCCATCTCGCGCAGTGCGGCCACTACCGCCAGTGTTGCCTGGCCCGAAGCCGCTGTCGTGTCGAGCGAGCCTTCTGGCCGATCGATCAGACGTGCAACTTCTGGGCGGATCAGTTCCATCGTCTCGAAAGTTGCTGATTCCCAAACTCTCCGGAGCGCCGCGTCGCCGAAGATGATGGGCATCAGTGACCGAGTCATCGGCTCGAAGGACTCGCCGACCGATGCGATAAAGGCCGTCTTCACTGCCGCTGAGAGTCCGTATTCGCGGGATTGCGCGCTGAGGGCGGTGGCAAGACTGCGGTTTCCCTCGTCGAGCATCGGCCAGATGCTCTCTTCCTTGGTGGCAAAGCAGCGATAGAAGGTGCGCTCGGAGATTTCTGCCCGTTCGGCGAGCTCCGCGATGGTCGTCGAAGTGTCGCCGCGTTCGACGAAAGCGGCAGCGCAACTCTGCGAGACGCGGAGAAGTAGTGCAGTGCGGCGGGCTGTTGCCATATCCGCACTGTACCAAAAGTGGCAGAAACTGCCACAAGCTGTGCCGGTCGGTCAGCCGGTGCTGCCTTCGATGCCGGATACCTCCTGCTCAACGGCGCTCTTGATGTTCAGCAGCGTCTTGCGGATGTTGCCGCGCTGAAAGTCGGCGAACGTCTTTCCGCCGGTGGCAACTTTGTCGAATATGTCGGCCGCAAAATCCGGCCAGCCCCGTCTGTCGTCGATCCACGTTTCGGTAACTCGGGTTCCACCGGGGACGGGCTGAAATCGGTACCGCCAGGTTGCAATAGCGGCAGAGATTCGTGGCGTGGCAAGGCCGATCTTGTGAACACGGAATTCGAACAGTTTCCCGGTGTCGGCAGCGGTGACGGTGCATCTTGTGGTCCACTGCGCGCGCCCACGTTTGTTGTGCCCGTCGAACTCCATACCCAGGAAAGCGCTTTCGCGGTCTCCCCGCAAGGTAGCTCCCAGGTTTTCGGGACTCCAGTCGCCCATGCGAGTGGGATCGCTGATGAGCTCGTAGAGAGAAAGCGCGTCGACATTGACGACGACGCTGTCGGAGACGGTGAGTTCGCGAGCCATTTCGGTTTCAGTTTCTTTCTGTCGAACGTGGATGGAATCGGTGCTGATTATTACCCGTGCGGTTTCAGTTGGATCTTGACCGCGCCTTCCTGCTTTTTCTGAAAGATCTCGTAGGCGTGTGGCGCCTGATCGAGCGGCAGCTGATGAGTGGAAAAGGTGTCGACGCCGAGTGGGTCGTCATCAGTGAGCAAAGGCATGATGTCGTCTACCCACTTCTTGACGTTCGCCTGACCCATCCTGAGCTGAATCTGCTTGTCGAACATAGTCATCAGCGGCAGTGGATCAACCATGCCGCCGTATACACCGATCAGAGAAATCGTCCCCCCGCGCCGAACGATGTCGATGGCCGAATAGACCGCACCGAGTCGATCGATTCCTGCGTTACGCATCGCAGGCGCGGCAAGAGCATCGGGAAGGAGTCCGACGAACTGCTGCGCGAGCTTTCCGATCGGAGACCCGTGAGCTTCCATTCCGACAGCATCGATCACCGAATCGGTTCCACGGCCGTTCGTCGCATCTCTGACTGCGTCACCGATCTTGCTGCCGTAGTCGTCGAGATTGAGGGTTTCGATCCCGCGTTCGGCAAGGCGTGCAAGGCGTTCGGGTACACGGTCCACGCCGATTACTCGAAATCCCTTGTGGTGAGCGATGCGGGCCGCCATGTCACCGATCGGTCCGAGACCGAGGATGGTCACGGACCCACCCGGCGGGATGTCGGCGTATTCAACCGACTGCCAGGCTGTGGGAAGCACGTCGGAGAGGTAGACGAATCGCGAATCCGCGGGACCTTCGGGAACTTTGATGTGTGTGAAATGTGCTTGCGGTACTCGAAGGTACTCGGCCTGCCCGCCTGGCACCGAGCCGTACAGCTCGGAGAAGCCGAACAACGCTGCGCCCGTTCCCTGATCGCGGACCTGAGTCGTCTCGCACTGTGTGTAGAGGCTCGAATCACACATGAAACAGTTGCCACACGAGATCTGGAACGGGATCACGACGCGGTCGCCTATCTCGAGATTCGTGACTTCCGAGCCGACTTCTTCGACGATGCCCATCGGTTCATGACCGAGAATGTCGCCGGCATTCATGAACGCACCCAGAGTCTCGTACAGGTGCAGATCGGATCCGCAGATATTCGTCGTGGTGACCTTGATGATCGCGTCACTGGGTTCGACGATCTTCGGGTCCGGAACCGTATCGACGCTTACTTTTCGTTTGCCTTGCCAAGTCACTGCGCGCACTGGGATCGACCTCTCATCGCGGAAATGCTGTTCGCAGTCACCTGCCCGAAAGCGCTGAAATGCAAACAAAACCGGTGAGGGTTGCGGGAAGTGCTGAGAGCGTTAGATTGAGAGGGAGGCGGGCCGAGGCTCCTGAAAGGCCGCACGCCGTATGACTGACAGGACCAAATGACGGGGATGACCGCATGACCGAGAAAGACAACAACGACCAGTCGCCCAAGGGTGGGCACCCAGGGCCCGTGGACAAGGGCGGCGACGGCGGAATGGCAACTCGAGAACAGGCGCCTGAACTGGTCGAGGAGACCTCCGAGAAGAAGTCTGACGACAAGTAGTTTCCTTTTACTCCGCGTTGGGTAACAACGGGGATAGGCCGCATCGGACCGTCCCGGAATCAATGCGGGCGAGGTTCCTCGAGGTTGAGCAGCCAGCCACGGGAACCGCCTTAAGCATCTCCCAGTTCGTGGTTCAGCCGGGTTAGAAGTTCAACCCTGTAACAGCAAGTGATCGAACCGGGTCCGCAGAAGTGTCGGGACCCGGAAATCGTCCAGCGTGCGAACTATCAACTGCTCGGCAACATCCCTGAGTTTCACGTTGGTCTCCTGCGAACGCCACACGAGGATGTCGAAAGCTCGATCGGCAGAGATTCCGTAGATCACCATGAGCATGCCTTTGGCTTGCTCGATCACCCCGCGAGAAGCAGTGATTTCGTTGACCAGCACGTCGACAGATGCTTTCACCGTGCTGTCCAGGGTTTCGGTGACGTCGATGTAGAAGCCTGAGCTGCCGACCACAGCACCCGACTCGTCCACGACGCTGTCGCCGACGACGATTACCGAGTGAGTGTCCCCTGCGGTGTCGATAATGCGGTGGCGGCTGCTGAACGGGCCGCCTGAAGTGCGGATGGCATGGAGTGTCTGGGCAACGTGTCTTCGGTCGTCGGGATGCTTGTGCGCGAGCATCAATTCCGTCGTCGGAGCCACTTGGTCGGGTTCGTATCCGTGAATCCGTGCGACTTCGTCCGACCACTCCCACCGGTCGCCGTTGCGGTGATAAAGAAAGCCGCCCACCCGGTGTGGAGCCCCCGATCCCGACGTTCGCCCCAACCCGTCCTCGTTCACCACACACGCCCCCTCGTTCTCGACCTCGTCCCAACCGGCGTACTCGCCAGTTAGTTATATCGGACAAATCCGGCGGAGGTGGTGTCGGTCCCATATTTCGGAGCACCGTCTGGATCGCTACCGCATGGGTCGGGGAAACCGGCGCTCAGAGAACGTGGCGACGGTCCCACTTCAGTCGCGGCTGAAGCAGTGTTGCCGCTGTGTCCATTCGGTGATCGCCGCCGCGATGGCCGCAGGCTGATCCTCGGGGGCGAGATGTCCTGCGGGACCGCACTGTTTCACCTCGAGGTTTGCGATATTCGATCGGCTCCACGCGACTTCGTCAGGTCCGATCATGAGAAGTTCGGCGGGGCCGCTGAAGGTGAGAAGGAGTTTGGGTACCTCGCTGCTTTCTGCGAGCCAATCGCTGTACGCCGCCACTCGTGCATTCACGTCGCCGGGACTTCCTTCGACGGGGAAGGACCGTGGCCACTCGAGAAGGGGCCGGCGACTCTCCGGCGAGGGGTAAGGGGCGCGATAGGTTTCAGCATCGGTTTCGGACAGTTCTCCGAGAACTGTTCTGTGAAGCGCAATTTCGAGGAAGAAGTTTTCGTCGAGTACCTTGGTCTCGCCGATGCCGGGAGCTCTCAGGGCCTCGACCCGCGCTCGTGCGTCTCCCGGGAAGTGCTCGTCCCAGGTCATCGGACGGAGGATCGTTTCGAAGAAGGCAACACCTCGAACGCGTTCGGGATGGCGGGCAGCCCAGTCCAGTGCAAGTGCCCCGCCCCAGTCGTGTCCGACGAGTACGACGTCGTCGAGCTCCATCTGGTCGAACCATGCGTCGAGGTAACGGGCGGTGTCGAGAAAACCGTAGTCGATTGGCGGTTTGCCCGACGCGCCCATTCCGATGAGGTCAGGGGCAAGCGCTTGGCCGAGATTTCCTATCTGCGGGAGGATGTTTCGCCACAGGTAGGAGGATGTGGGGTTCCCGTGGATAAGTACGAAGGGTGTTCCGTCTCCGCACGAGCGGTAGGCCACAGTCGAGTCGAGCACGGGAATTGTGGGCATTGCGACTCCTCAAATAGTTTCCATGTACCCTAATTTAGATAGTAGCCATGTATTCTATTTGAATGCAAGATCGAGAAATATGGACGACGGGGTCGCTGGTGTGGCACCTTGGCTTGCGCTGGCGGGCGGGGGTTGACCGAGCGATCGCGCACCTCGGGTTGACCCACGCCCAGTATTCGGTGCTCGCGTCTCTCCATGGTCTGGTGAGTGCGGGGGAGAGGCCTAGTCAGCGAGAACTCGCCGCGCACACAGGGTTGCAGCGAATCTACATATCCAAGCTCGTGCGAGCGTTGGAGAAGAGCGGGTTTGTTGTCAGCGAACGAGACAGTCGCGATGCGAGAGCCGTTTGCCTCGATCTCAGTGACGAGGGGAAACGAGTCATAGAACTCGCTAAAGACATTGTCCGCCAATTGGATGCAAAGAATACGGAAGTGCTGACGAAAACCGGTGGGCGGGAACTGGCCGAGCTCCACCGCGCCCTCGGTGCGTTACTCGACGCCACCGAAGCCGGCGATGAATGAAGTCCGACCTACTTACTTGGCGCTACGTTCGGCGGCGACGGCAGCAGGTTCGGGTGAGCCGGCCGGCTGTGGCCTGAGGCTGTCGGCACCGATGTTGTAGACGTCACTCGTCGTGGTGAGGGAGTTGGACGTGGTGGACGAGGGAAGCCCGGCGCGCCAGTTGACGATTGGATTCAGAACGCCGAACGGGCCACATCCGGAAGCTGTCGGGACGGCGAAGGGCTGTCCGGTGTGCCCGGTGTTTCGAACGACGGCAGTATCCGGGAAACCTGGAACCTCTTCGAGGACGCCGTATTCGGTCACATCCAAGTTGAGTTGAACGGGGTTGCTGTCCGAGCCCAGGTAGCATTTGCCGCCGAGGAGAGGGTTCGCGATCTTCAATTTGACGGGTAGCTTCACGCCAAGCTGAAATGCATCCACGGTGGGGAGTGCAGACGTCGACTCGACGGTGGCCGAGGCCTTGTTCAGTCCGAAGAGATTGTTGAATGGTAGGTCGATTCCGAGTGCGCCCCCGGGGATGTCGATAGGTTCGGCGTAGATCCCCCGACTGTTGTCGTTCGGTGGGATGAAGACTTGGTCGAATCCGAATTCAGCCTCTGGATTTTCTCGGTAGGCAACTCCGCCTGCGATGCGCATCGCCCCGGCGGGAATGCCGACGGAAAGCTTGCCGATCTTCATGTTTCCGCCGGTAACCGTGACGTCCATACAGGTGCTGGTCTCGGGATTGTCGATCGGACATGAATCCCAACCGCCGAAGGGGATCTCCGCTGCCGGGGCGGCTCCTGCAATGCTTGCTGACAGGCTTCCCACCGCTGTGACGGTGGCGAACACAGTTGCGGTGGCGAGTGCGCCGAAAAGCCCACGCGACGTCGAACGTCGGGACATGTATTTCTCCTTTGGGTACAACCGACCAGTCGGGATTGTGATGATGAGTGACGGTAGTCACGTGTGACTTGGATGTACAGACAATTTGAAACAATTCCGACAAAAGTATTACTGCGATCGCCTTCGCTACTACTTGTGGCTGTGAGGATTGAAATTTGTTGCAGTGCTCTGTGTCTCGTCATTCACCCACGAATCGCTGTGAGGTGCTTCGACCCGAAAAGGCGTTCGTCGACGGGAATATCGGACTCCTGTCGAATCGAGGGGGCAATGTTTTGTCGGAGTCGCCAACGAGGGAAGTCAGGGCGAGTAACTTTGTCGAACAGCGGCTGATCGGTACTCCGGGCAGCTGCCCGAGAGAACGGATCGCCATGACGCTGATGCTGCCGCTCGACTCGATGTTCCTTCTGATGGAATCGAGGGAGCATCCCATGCACGTCGGTGGCCTGTCGCTTTTCGTTCCGCCGGAAGGGGACGACGGCGAATTCGCCAGGTCGCTCTACCGTTCGCTCACCGACGTCGACTCGATTCGCCCCCTCTTCCGTCGCAAGCCGGTGCAGTTCTTGTCGAACTTCGCGCCGGTGCGTTGGACGGAGGACGCAGACGTCGATCTCGAGTATCACGTCCGGTTGCTCGCGCTGCCCAAGCCGGGTCGAGTCCGCGAGTTGCTCGAGCTGACCTCCATGCTCCACGGCACGCTGCTCGATCGGCACCGGCCGCTGTGGGAGGCGTACGTGATCGAAGGTCTCGCCGACGGCCGAGTTGCCGTGTACATGAAGACGCACCATGCACTCATGGATGGTGTGTCTGCTGTTCAGGCGTGGTACCGCAGCCTCTCGTCGGACCCGCTCGATCGAGAATCGATGCCTCCGTGGGCGCAGCGACCTTCTTCGGGGCGGGTTCGAGCCAGTCGCGGGCTGGACCTGCAGAGGCGGATGGGCTCCGTGATCGAGACCGTGCAAGATGTGGTCGGGGTGGGCCCAGCGATTGTGAACGCCGCTGCCTCGGCGGTGAAGGACCACGTCGCACCGTTACCGTTCGCTGCTCCGAAATCGATCTTCAACGTCCCGATCACCGGCGCGAGGCGTGTCGCCGCGCAGTCGTGGCCGATCGAGCGCCTGCGCAAGGTCAGTTGCGTTGCAGACGTGACGCTCAACGATGCGGTGTTGGCTATGTGCGCGGGCGCGCTGCGGCGTTACTTGATCGAACTGGACGAGTTGCCGGACAAACCGTTGATCGCGATGGTGCCGGTATCACTTCGTAAAGGCGATGAGGGTGAGGCTTCCGGCAATGCTGTTGGTGCGGTGTTGTGTGATCTGGCAACCGAATTGGCGGATCCGGCGGCCAGACTTCAGAGAGTTCACGACTCGATGAGTAGCGCCAAGTCCCTGATGTCGGGACTGACGCCCCTTCAGATCACGGCGCTCAGTGCATTGAACGTCGCGGGCCTCGGGTTGCCGCTGATCCCTGGTTCATCCCGACTGATCACTGGGCGCCCAGTCTTCAATCTGGTGATTTCCAACGTCCCCGGCCCGACGACGACGCGATACTGGAATGGCGCGAAGCTCGAGAGCTGTTATCCGGCATCGATTCCGTTGGACGGGCAGGCAATGAACATCACTGTCATCGGCTACGCGGACACCATGCAGTTCGGTCTCGTCGGCTGCCGCCGCAATGTTCCGCACCTGCAGCGGCTCCTGGGCCACCTCGAGGAATCACTGAGTGAACTCGAAGCCGCCGCAGGCTGATCAATTCGATTCGGGCATTCAGACGTCACGTCCGTTCACGACCAACTGGTGGACGTCCAGTTCTTTGTCGTCGAGGCCGAAGCTGATGATGCGTTCGGGGTGGATACGGATGATCGGTGCGTCGAGACCATGCGCACCAGCACCCGTAACATCCAAAGCCTCTGCCCGTCCACGGATTTCGACACACCTGACCCGCCATGGATCTACAGATGCGATGTCGTCCACGACAAACGCGATCCGCCCGTTCTCCGCGACATTGTGAAACTTACGGCTGCCCGTCATGTTGTAACCGCTGATGTCGATCGTGGCTGTATCCGGGGGAACTGCTGTAGAGGTCAAGATCTCCGAACGTGCAACTCATTCCGTCTCGTCAAGGCCCTCTTCTGCTTCGTCGACCCGGCGCTCGGCTTCGCGAAGCTCATCCTCGGACTCTCGAACCGCGACGCCGGCAGCCTTCTCGGTGTTCTTGGCGAACTGTCGTTCCTGTTCTGCGTGTTCGAGATCGGCGCGGAGTTCTTCGATGCGGCGGTCGAGGTCGGACAGCTTTGACCTGGCATCCTCGAACTGGGCGGTCTCGGCCTTGACCCGTCGTCGGATTTTCTCGAGGTCTGCCCTGGCTTCCGTCAATTCTGCTTTCGCCTTGGCTTGTTCGGCCTTGTGATCCGGAGCAGTGGATTTGGCCGGAGCGCTGTCTTCGGTGTGGATCGCAGGGGCATCGTGTACGGAATCCTCCTCCACTACAGCAAGTCCCGCCGGCCCGAAACCGCTGTAACTGGCAGCGGTCACAACTCGTCCGAGTCGGACCTGCGCGGCAGTCTCCTCGTCGGACAGGGCGGCATTGAGGGTCTGCGCGACATCACGTAACGCATCCTCACCGGCATTCTTTCCACGCGAAGCCGCGATCTCACCGGATTTGTGGGCGAGACTTCGCACCACCTGCTGCCTCTGTGTCGTCAGCCGTCGCAAGTCCTGACCTGAGAGATGGCGTTGGGCGTCGCGTAGCGATTCGCCAAGCGCGAGAAGTGCATCCAGATCTTCGGATAGATTGCGCGAAATGAGATTGACCAACCATCCCACGGTGGTTGGCTTCCGAAGTTTTCCGATCTCCGCGGCCAGTGTGCGGTCGTTGTCCTCCCGGGCAGCCTTCACATGCTTTGTACGCGCCTCGACGAACTCGCCGGGGTCGAGGCCGTAGAGTTCGTCGGCGACATCATCGAGGGTCACACGTCCATACTGTCATTCGGCGAGTGGTTCGAAGACTGTCTTCCAGTCGTTTTTGATGCTCACCACTGTCCACCCGTTTGCGCGCGAGGCGTCGAGTGCTTGCTCGGCTCCGTCCACGTAGTCGAACTCGCGTTCCGGATCGTCATGGAGCACCAGAAGACGAAGTGCCGGAATGTTCGGGTGTTCGGCGAACTGCAACATCGGTAGGTCACCGTTGCTGTTTCCGGCCGCGATGACAGGTCGTCGGCCGATTCGGTTCCATATCTGTACGGGCTTGGCCGGCCCGTCGTCGACGACATCGGTTTGGGGCTGACGAAGGATCGTGCCGCTGTGGCCGTCGTCCTTCCACGTCAATGCCACGCCGCTGCCGATGACGCGATCTCGGTGGATGCCGTAGACCTCCTGACTGATCGGCCGCATGAAATCACGTCCGCCGCCAGAGACTATGTAGTTGGAGAAGCCTTTCGCCGCAAGGTAATCGAGCAACTCCACCATGGGCGAATAGCTGCAGTGCAAATATTTGCGATCGAGAGTGGGATGCGAAGCAGTGCGCAGGTAGGTATCGGCGTGGGTTTCGAATTCGTCGACTGTGACTTCGGCGAATGCCGCCAGGACACCGGCCGCGAGCACCTTCAGTGCGCTGTCGTCGCCGCGATAGTGCTTCGAGATCACATCGTTCAACCAGGCGTAGTCCTGCTCGAAGGCCGCCTGCCACGGTTGACGGTTGCGAAGAGTCGGATCCTGGTTGGTCATCTCGACGAGGCGGCGCAAGATGAAGTCGAGTTGGATCGGCATCGGCTTCTCACACCACAGAGTTCCGTCGTTGTCGAAGACTGCGATCCGGTCTTCCGGTGCGATTTCGTCCGGACTTCCCTCAGTCGTCGCGCGTTCGACGAATTGCCTGATGGCCTGTTTCGGCGTGCCGTCCTGCCAGCTCGGAAGCGGGTCAGGGTTATCGGAGGTGGAGGCTTCAACGAATTGACTGCTCATGTGGTCCCTGGCTTCCAGTGAGGCGATGACAGACCCGGCACTTTCATACTCGGACCTCCTGCCGAAGATGGCATCGCCCATTTCGGGCGACAGCGCTTCGGTGAGCACAATCGGGGTATGCGATTGACCATGCAGCCGTAGAGGCTGGCATTCAGATCACCTACAAGGAGCCAGGTCATGGCCAACGCATTCAAAGGCGTCGTCAACCTCGATATTCGCGATTCGATTCCCGACTGGAGCCCGTACGAGCAGCCGAAGGCTGCCGCCGGCACGCCGAACATTCTCTACATCGTTCTCGACGACGTCGGATTCGGCGCCTTGGGTTGCTACGGGGGACCGATCGAGACGCCGAACATCGACCGCATCGCGGGCAACGGATTGCGGTACGGGCAGTGGCACACCACAGCGCTGTGCTCACCGACGCGATCGTGTCTGCTCACCGGCCGGAACCACACGACCAACGGAATGGCTTGCATCAGTGAGTGCGCGGTCGGGTTTCCCGGCGGGAACGGTCACATCCCTCCCGAATGTGCCACGCTCGCCGAGGTTCTGGTCGAGCAGGGGTTCAGTACCGCGATGGTCGGGAAATGGCACCTCTGCGCCGAAGACGAGATGAATCTTGCTTCCACGAAACGGAATTGGCCGGTCGGTCGCGGATTCGAGCGGTTCTACGGCTTTCTCGGTGCCGAGACCAATCAGTGGTATCCCGACCTCGTCCACGACAACCACCCCGTCGAACAGCCGTCGACGCCGGAAGAGGGGTATCACTTCAGCGTCGACATCACCGACAGAGCGCTCGAATACATCGGCGACGTGAAGTCGATAGCTCCGGACCGGCCTGTATTTCTCTACTACGCACCCGGGTGCGCACACGCTCCACATCACGCGCCCCGCGAATGGGCCGATCGCTACGCGGGCAGGTTCGACGCAGGGTACGAAGCCATGCGGGATGAGATTCTGGCGAGGCAGAAGGACATGGGACTTGTCCCGAACGACACGACTCTGCCCTCACTCAACCCGATAGGCACTCCTGACACCCGCACCGGACCTGACGGCGAACCGTTCCCGCCGCTGGATTTCACCCGCCCCTGGGACACCCTCTCCGCTGACGAGCAGCGACTGTTCTCACGGATGGCGGAGGTGTACGCGGGCTTCCTCTCGCACTGCGACGATCAGATCGGACGCCTGCTCGAATACCTCGAAGAAATCGAGCAGCTGGACAACACGATCATCGTGGTGGTTTCCGACAACGGTGCCAGTGGTGAGGGCGGACCCGACGGTTCTGTCAACGAGAACAAAATCGCGAACGGGGTACCCGACGACCTCGCCGAGAACCTGGCAAAGCTGGACGAGTTGGGCAGCACCGAGACGTACAACCACTATCCCAACGGGTGGGCGATGGCGTTCAACACGCCCTTCAAGATGTGGAAGCGGTACTCGTTCAACGGCGGAACCTGCGACCCCTGCATCATCTCGTGGCCGGAGGGCATCGACGCCCGAGGTGAGATTCGAGATCAGTACCACCATGCCATCGACGTCGTCCCGACTCTGCTCGACTGCGTCGGTGTCGACTTGCCCGACACGGTGAAGGGATACACCCAGCACCCGATCCAAGGCGTGAGCATGCGGTACAGCTTCGACGCAGGCAACATCCCCACCGCCAAGCACACCCAGTTCTATTCGATGCTCGGAGGACGAGGGATTTGGCATGACGGGTGGAAGGCCGTCACCACGCACCCGACTCTGAGCGGGTGGGGTCATTTCTCGGAAGACACCTGGGAGCTCTACCACACGGAGGTGGACCGAGCCGAGCTCCGGAACCTTGCCGGCGAAGAACCCGGCAGGCTCGCCGAGCTCGTGGGGTTGTGGTTCCACGAGGCCGGCGCCAATCAAGCTCTGCCACTGGATGATCGGTCCGGCGTCGAACTCCTCACCACACCTCGCCCCCAGCTGGCTCCGCCGCGCAACCGGTACGTCTACCGTCCAGGGGGAGCCGAGGTACCGGAAGCCGTCGCTGTCAACCTTCGTAATCGTTCATACTCGATCGGGGCAGTTGTCGACTTGGCCGAACCGGGTGCGGCCGGTGTGCTGTTCTCGCATGGCGGCAGGTTCGGTGGTCACTCGCTGTACGTCAAGGACAACCGACTGCATTACGTGTACAACTTCCTCGGCAGTGAACAGCAGAAGATCGATGCCACCGAAGACCTTCCCATCGGCGAAAATGTGATCTTGGCAGCAACTTTCGACAAGGAAGGTGAGGATCCGCCGGGCACTGCGCACGGGGTGCTCGGCCTCTACTACGGCGATCGGAAAGTCGGTGAGGGCAGAATCCGCACTCAGCCAGGCAAGTTCAGCATCGGCGGCGGCGAAGGGCTCAATGCAGGCCGTGACAGCGGGGAGCCGGTGACCGACGACTACCCGGGTACCTCACCATGGGCGTTTACCGGTGGAACGCTCAGCCGGGTGGCGATCGACGTCAGTGGGGAACCGTACGTCGACCTCGAACGCGAAGCAGTGGCGATGCTCTCGCGTGAATGACAGATCTGCGTGCGTCTAATCCGAGCTGGGTGGAAGGTATCTCACGGTGGGTGCTCCGCCGGGACCGTCCAGGCGGACTTCGGCATCGACCTGGTAGACCTCGGCTATCAGGTCGGCGGTGAGGACCTCGGTCGGGCTTCCGTGGGCAACGATGGAGCCACGGTTCAGCATCACTATCGAATCGCAGAACATGGCGGCCAGATTCAGATCGTGCAATGCCATGATCGTGGTGGTGGGCAGGCGACGCACGAGCGCGAGCAATTCGAGTTGATGGTTGATGTCCAGGTGATTGGTCGGTTCGTCGAGCAGCAACTCGTGAGGTTCCTGAGCGAGGGCGCGCGCGATCTGCACGCGTTGGCGCTCCCCGCCGGACAGGGTGTGCCACGACCGGTCGAGCATCCCGGAGAGGTTGGTGTGTTCGATCGCCGCGCGGACGGCGTCGCGGTCGGAACCTGAATGCCCGCCCCACAATCCGCGGTGCGGGGTGCGTCCCAATTCGACGACCTCGGCTACCGTCAGGTCGATCTCCGTGTTGCTGTGCTGATCGACGGTGGCAATCCGACGCGCGACATCTCGGCGTTTCCAGTCAGGCAACGGAGTTCGGTCCAGAGTCACCTCCCCGATTGTCGGACGGTTCTGCCCGGCAAGCAGTTTCAGCAGTGTCGATTTTCCCGAACCGTTGGGGCCGAGAAGCCCCACCGTACTTCCGACGGTGGGGGACACGTCGAGGGCGTCGACTATGAGCGCCCCGCCGACCCGCCAGCTGACGCCGGCCGCTTCGAGTGTCATGGCCTGGCCTTTCGTCTCCAGAGGATGACGGCAAACGCAGGCACGCCGACCAACGCGGTTACCACACCGGCCGGGAGTTCCTGCGGCGCAATGGCTGTACGTGCCACAGCGTCGACCCAGACCAGGAAGATCGAGCCGATCAGTGCGGACGCGGGCAGCAGTCGCCGATGGCTCGGACCGACGAGAGCCCGTGCCGCATGCGGGAGGACGAGGCCCACAAAGCCGATGGCGCCTGCGACGCTCACGATCACCGCCGTCATCAAAGCTGTTGCCAACAACAGGGTCACGCGCACTCGCCACACGTTCACCCCCAGCGACGACGCCGCGTCCTCGCCGAAGGCAAAGGCGTCGAGTGCGCGGGAGTGAGTCAGACAGACCACGAGGCCGACGGCGACCACCGCAGCGCAGAGCGCGACGTCGAGCCAGTCGGCGCCGCCGAGTGAGCCCAGGAGCCAGAACATCACGCCGCGAGTCTGCTCGGGATCGGCCGAGGTGATCACGATGAACGAGGTGAGCGCCGAGAACAGTTGGGTCGCGGCGACTCCGGCCAGGATCACCCGATCCGGCGTGCCGCCGGCCGCATGGGCGAGCAGCAACACAAGGGCGAAGGAGATCACCGCGCCGATGAAGGCGCCGCTCGACAAGCCGATCACCCCCGACCCGACTCCGAGGATCACGATCAGTACGGCACCGGTCGAGGCGCCGGACGAGATACCGAGGACAAATGGATCAGCCAGTGGATTGCGAAGCAGAGACTGCATGATCGCCCCGCACAGCCCGAGGCCCGCACCGCAGAGCGCGGCGAGCAGAGTACGGGGCAGACGAAGATCCCACACGATGCCGTCGCGGATAGGGGTGACGTCCGCCGCGGTACCGCCGAGATGGCCGACGATGATCGAGGCCACCTCACCGACCGACAGACCGGCCGGCCCCAACGTGATCGCCACGGCGGCCGACCCGGCCAGCGTGACAACACCGATCACCCACAGCAGGGTGACGGTCGTCGGGTTGTCACGCAGGCGAACTCTTGTCGTCATCTCACGCCGTAGACCACGTAGTCGTCGAACAGTTGCCAGACCGTTCCCGACTCTCGAAAACCTGCTTGCGCGAGCGCCGCCAACTGGAAGTCGACGGCAGTGGGCGCGATAGCGTCGCGTCCGGCGAATCTGCGCTCACGCTCGTCGGTCAGTGGTCCGATGCCGGGAGTTGCCCGCAACTCCTCCCACCAGCTGTCCCACTCGGGAGCGCCGGCAGCAAAGGCGGAGCGTTGCGTCTGCTCGTCGTGAGCCTTCGCCCATCGACCGATGACGGGGGAGCGGCTGTCGAAGCGAAAGTGATCACCGTTGAGCAGGACTCCGTCAGGACTCAGCAGTTCGCGGCACTGCCGGTACACCTCGACGAGCTGTTGCGGTTGTAACCAGTGCAGCGCAGTTGTCGACACTATCGCCTGCACCGGTGCAGTCACCGAAGTCGGCCAATCGGTGCTCAGCAGGTCTGCGTCGACCAGCTGCAGTCGGTCACCGAAACGAGTCGACGACTGACGGGCGACTTCCAGCAGCATCGGGTCGTAATCGATCCCCACAACGCTCGCGTGCTTGAACTTCTCGAGGATCCGGGCGCTCAGTGAGCCCGGTCCGCAGGCCAGGTCGACAACCGTGAACGGGGTGTGCGCGTACTGCAATTCGAGAACGTCGAGAATCGCGTCGAATCGCTTTTCGCGGTCGGCGATGTATGCCGCCTGCTGGTCGTCCCACTGACGCACCAGTTCACTGATCTCCGCGGACATCTAGACCACACCCAACTGGCGCAGCCCGTCGGAGAGCTGTTCGATGCCACCGACATTGCGGATCGAGGGATCCATCGTCGTTCCCTCGAGGATGATGTAACGCTTGTTCTTCACTGCGGTGAGCTTGCTGGCGACCGGGTCCGATTCGAGGAACGCGATCTTGTCTGCGGCACTGTCGCCGTCTCCGCCGCGGTCGAGATCTGCGAGCACCAGCACGGTCGGGTCTCGATCGAGCACACTCTCCCAACCGATTTCGGGCCAGTACTGTTTGTTGTCGTCGAAGGCGTTCTTCGCGCCCACCGCGTCGGTCATGATTCCCGGTGCACCGCAGCACCCGGCGAAGTACGGAGTCTTCGTGGCTGCGTACCACCACGCCAGCGTCACGTTTTCGGCTCCCAGCGACGCCGTGGCGGTGGCCGCGCGATCCTTCAAACTCTCGGTCAGCTCGACACCTTTGTCCTTGACGTCGAACAGTGTTGCCACGTCGCCGATTTCGGCGTACAAGTCGTCGAGTGTGAGGGCCTTGCTCTGCTCGGCATCCTGACCGGTGCACTCGCTGGGCGACTGGTACGTCGCGACCCCGAGGTCGGTGAACTTGGTCCGGTCGGCGATGCCTTCCGAGGTGAACGTGTAATTGAAGGTCGTGTAGACCATGTCCGGTTCGCGTTCGAGGACACTCTCGAAGGACGGGAACTCGGTGTCGAAAGCTTGAACCTGACCGCGTGCCTCACGTAACTCGGGGAGTACGTCGTCGTCGCTCATGGCGTAGCCGGCCATCCGGTCCTGCACTCCCAGTGCGAACAGCATTTCGGCCGCAGGCTGATTTACCGCGATCGCCCGTTCGATCGGTCGCTCCACCGTGACGTCTCGGCCACAGTTCTGGACTGTCACGCGCGATTGTTCGGAAGAGTTGGATTGTCGGGCAGCACTGTCGTCGGAGGAGCAGGCAACCAACGACGTGCTCAACAAGGCCGCGACGGCAGCGGCGGGTAGGCGAAGTCTGGACAGGCGCATGGAATCTCGTTCTCGCAGGGGCTCGTTCGCGGAGCCCGTTACCGTGTGAACAGGCGCCTGTTGACCCCTGCTGCCAGCCGGTATTCGGACTCGAGATCGCCCCACCCGAGCGCCTTCCCAGATTTTCATCCAGTGGCGTAAGCCCGGGCGGTCACCCTCACCGCTGCGCGTCAGTTCCGGATTCACACCGGATTCCCTGACCCCCTGTGTGGAGGTCCGCTGGCACAGAGGAACTTATCACCGCAGTGCACGGCCGGTCAGGTCGGCCGGTGTACGCGATCAGATCTCGATGGCCAGGTCGTCGATGTCGGTCAGGGTTCCACCGCCGGCGAGGATTCGCTCGTAGTTCTCGCGCCGACGGAGGTCGATTTCGGTGTTGCTGATGCCGCGCTTCCAGTAACCGAATATCGCGACGTCGTCTTTGTCGAGTCCGACGGTCGACCGAAAGTGCTTACGGATTGCGCGCATCTCGTTGCGTTCACCGGCTCCCCACACGACGTAGCTCGCGGGATCGGCGAGCTCGCGTGCTCGTACCGCCAGTGGGCCGTCGGGCTCGGCGAGATCTGCGCTCACGCGGTGAAGCTCCAGGCCGGGGAGGGCGGGCAGTTCGGCGAAAGCGACCTCGTCATCTGTTGTGACCCAGCCGATTCCGACCACGTCGGTAGGTAGCTGCTCGATGATCGAGTACAGCGCAGGTATTGCGGTGCCGTCCAGAAAAAGTGCGATCCGTCGACCGGGAACGTCGGGGACCAAGAAGTGTGGTCGCGGACCGGTGAGACCGAAGGTGTCACCGATGGCCAACGCCGCTGCCCACCTCATCATCGGGCTGGTCTGTCCGTGCAGGACCACGTCGATGACGATCGATCCGGCTACAGAATCGTAGGAACGCACCGTGTACACACGCGAAGCGTCGTCGAAATTGGGCCCGAGATTCATACGTACGGTGACGTTCGGGCGTGACCAGGTCGGATCGTCGGTCGACTCCGTCAAATGAGCCGTGATCCGCAGCAGGTGGTCGCTCGGTCGCTCCATTGCTTCGACGACGGCGAGAACGTCGTTGAGTCCGCGATTGTGGTCAGCGGTTCGTAGGACGCTCGCCCGGGGAGTTGTTGTGCTCGTGGCGTCTGTATGTGTCATGGACTGTGCTCCTGGATCGGGTTTTCGAGATGCCATCAGGTTAGTGCTGCCTAAGTCGGCAAAGTTGTCCAGAAGTGACATCTGATTACCTGAATCAAACCTGCGTCGCGGACAACGCGTTTGAGCGACTTGTACTCGCGCTGCTACGGTGCCTGTGATGTCCATACGCCGCTGTACTCTCGATTCCGGCCGTGCACTGCGCACGGCCCGATTCGGCGTAGCGACATTCCGCCGGGGGCGTAAGGCGATCGACCGCCGCCCCTCTGGTCTTGTCTGGATCGAAAGAGCCTTGGCCGCACCGGCCGGATCCGTCTGACATTCGCCACTTCGGCGAGCATTACCTCGCTGAGATTTCGCAGTGCCACACCTGTTGCAGTGCTGCGTATTTCCCGTACCTGAAGTTTCTCGCGGGTGAGTTGTGAGTGTCGGCGCCGCCGAGCCTGGATTACCAGCCAACTCGTTTTCGTGAAAGGTACACAGCAATGAATCGTTTCGAAGGTCGTCGTATTCTCGTCACCGGCGCAGGATCTGGAATCGGGCAGGCCACCGCGCTGCGGTTGCTCGCCGAAGGTGGCCGCGTGGTCGCTGCCGACATCTCCGAGAAGGGTCTGGCAGACACCCGGAAGTCGGCTGAACATGCCTCGACGGAGGGTCGTCTCGACACCGTCGTCGTCGATATCGGTGACGAGAGTTCCGTCATCACGGTTGTGGGTCAGGCAATTTCGGCTCTCGGGGGATTGGACGTACTGGTCAACGCCGCCGGGATATTGCGAGGCGGGCACACCCACGAGACCTCACTGGACTTGTGGAATCAGGTGATCTCCGTGAACTTGACCGGCACCTTCCTCGTCACTCGTCAGGCACTGCCAGCTCTCCTGTCCACCGGCAACGCAGTGGTGGTGAATTTCAGCTCCACCTCCGCAGCCTTTGCGCACCCGTACATGGCCGCATATGCGGCGAGTAAGGGAGGAATCCAGTCCTTCACTCACGCACTGGCTCTCGAATACGGCAAGCAGGGTCTGCGCGCCGTCGCGGTAGCTCCGGGCAGTGTGAAGAGCGGGATCACCGACACCACGGCGTCGTACCTGCCGGAAGACACCGACTGGTCGCTCTTCGGCAAGCTGTCGCCAATTCTGAGCACTGATCTGGAGTCCGGTGGTGCTCCCATGGCCGGGCCGGAAAGTGTTGCGGGAGTTATCGCGATGCTGGCATCCGACGATGGTGCCTTCATCACCGGCACGGAGATCCGTGTCGACGGCGGCACGCACGCCTGATTCTGTGTCCGTCTGACGGCCTGGCCTGGGGCAGGCCGTCAGACGTGAGCCGTCATTCTCGCGAGCGAGTGATAGCGGGGACGACGTAGGACTGATCGAGTACGGCGGGCGAAGGTTCGTACATTCTCAGGACCGGTCGGAAGTCTCCGCGCGGGCAGGGGAGCCAGTTCGCCTTCGCCGTGGCATCTTTCGGCTCCTCGTGACTGATTGTGATCGTCAACGCACCGTCGGCGTCGTGGACGATGCCGGGAGTGCGGTCGCCGATCGAGTATCGGTCGATGGGGTTCGCCACGAGGAAGAAGTCCGGCACCGAGTACATCGTCAGCGACCAGAAGGCGCTCACCGGCGGAGTGGGGTCGAGTCTGATCGTGTAGGTGCGGTTTCCGTTCAATTGCGTTCCCTGATCGTCGACGTAGGTCATGATGTACGCCGCTTCGTAGGGGTGGTTGCCCCACAGCCCGCCCTTGGCCGCCGCCGCTCGTTCGATGATTCGCAACCTGGGATCGGCGATCTTGAATTGTGGATCGTCGATTGCGCCGACCTCGAAGTACTCGAGGTTGTAGTCGAAGGCGTGGAAAGTCAGCTTCCAGCCGTTGGCCTCGGGGCTGGAGCCGTGCGTGAGTGCTTCGTGCAGATTCTTCTCTCCGGCGGTCAACCCGTCTGCGAGCGCCGCAGCGTCGTCGGCAGACAGCGATACATAGGGAGAGGCCCCGTGCTCGGTGACTCCGATCGGTGAGAACGAATCCTGGAGTTCTCGATCGCGCGGGGCCGGCGGAAAGGCCTGCGACCAGATGCGGAGTTTCTCGAGGAAGAGGAGGTCCTGGCTGACCTCGGAGTCGGGGACCGGTAGACCGGCCGGAGCCCGGGCGGAGTCGACGACGGTCAGGGTGGTGGCGTCCTGCAAGGCGTGCACGGCGGGGAGGTCGTCGTCGCCGCCGCACGCCCACCGACCGACGATCGATGCAACGGTCGTGGGAAATCTGATCACTGTGGTCTGGGTGGTCGGGGTTCCGGTCCAGGTGGGTGGGACGAGAAGGAAGTCTCCGCTCTTGGTGCCGGTGGCACGGTGCCCGACGTAAGCGAAATTGTTTGTCCAGGCGTCGACGAACTGGAGGACGTAGTAACGGCCATCGGTATCGGGGACGTGCAGCGCAACGGGGCCGACAGAAAGGTCGATCTGCGCCATGGAATACACGGTGTCGTTGTTGATCGTGACAAAAGTATCTGCCGGGCCGGCGAGTGTGCGGGCGTGACTGAAGGTGTTGAAAGGTGCGGCGGGGTTCGCTCCGACACCGTCGTGAACGTACCGATGGACCTGGTCGAGATTGAAAACGAGGGGAAATCCGTAGATGTACGCCTGAGCTGCAAGCTCGGTGCGACTGGTGTCTGTCATCTCTGCCCTCTCGTAGTTCGTCGGTTCGACGTCCACCTTGCGGGAACCCTGCCGTCGAGGCATCACCCGCCGAGGGTGACGACGGTAGAGGGAGAGGCCATGTCGGATCAGGAAACAGCGGTGCTGACTGCAACTGCAGACGAGCGGAACGTCGCGATGTGCTCGAACGACGCCGAACGGATCGGCGACTTCATGGCCGACGACTGGGTGATCGTCTCGGAATCCGGGGTATCCACCAAGGCGGAGTTTCTGGGTTTCGTGGCCTCTGGCGACCTGACTCATTCGGCGATGGATCGCGTCGGGCGCGCTCGCGTGCGTTTCTTCGGTGACGTTGCGCTTTTCACCACGCGGATCACCAATACTGCGCACTACGACGGAAGGCAGTACGACGCCGAGGAGTGGACCACCGACGTGTTCGCCCGGCGAGACGGTCGTTGGCGCTGCGTGTTGAGCCACATCACGCCGGCCGTCGAGGCCAAGATCGAAGGCATCGAACCGTGAGGGATAAGAAAAAGAAAGGCCAATGTTTTAACGCCGACATTATTGGGTAGTAATACGAGTTTCGTATTGATGATGTCGATTATCGGATTTCTTGATTGTGAAGTTTTTGTAGTAGCGTCAGTTGAGTAGATCATTTCTATACGCATACCGGATGAGGTTCTCACATGATTGTTCTCGGCATTATTCTGGCGTTGATCGGCTTTTTCACGGGGTTGAGCATTCTGACCACCGTCGGCATCATTTTGGTCGTCGTAGGTGCAGTTTTGTCCATCCTCGGTGCTACCGGGCGTGCAGTGGGCGGACGAAAAGTCTGGTATTGATCGATACTGCGCGAGTAGCTGAGAAGGCGGTACCTGATCTCTTCGGAGATCGAGTACCGCTTTTTCGTTCTCCAATTGATTTTCGGTGTCTCTACCCGAAAGTATCGCTCTGAGCTGCGTCGGGTAAACATGAAGGATGCTTTCTCGAGATCATGCGGAAGAGAAACCTGTGGAGAGATTCAGGTTTCCTCGCAGATGGAATCAAGTTGACGAGTCACGCCGCGGTTTGGTGTTGGCGTGGGTGGCCTTCACACTGACGTTCGGTGGAGCACGTCTGGTGACCTGGTTGATCCAGATCGACACCAGGGACGTCGGCGACATCAGTGCCGGTGGGACGCACCTTCACCATTACCTGTGGGGAATTCTCCTGTTGGCCGGGGTGGCGATCTTCGGACTCGTAGACCGAAGCCCTCGCGCACGAACATGGATGGGCATCGCGTTGGGTATTGCACTCGGGCTCATCGTCGACGAGGCCGCGTTGCTGATCACTCTCGACGACGTCTACTGGCAGAGCGACGGCTGGCCCAGTATCGCCATCGCAGTGTCGATCATCGGAGTTGTGGGAACCGGGCTCGCACTGACCCGAAGCGGAGCGGAGAGGCCTCGAGGTTGATCCGACTACGGCACGGGTACTCACTCCCATGCCGGGAAGTCGCGCGGATCGTGAGGTGGCTTGAATGGATCCCAGTTCCGCAGACCGTTCACCGGACTCCGAAAGTGAAGTCCAAGCCGTAGATCCGATGGCGGAAGCGGAACGCGAAGCCGCAGCATTGGCGACGCCTGTCCGGCCGCTGGGTGAGCCCGGACCGAGATTCGACCGTCGGTCACCGTTCTTCATCGGTCTGAGCGCCGCGGCCGGAGTTGCCGTGACTTATGCGGTGATCGAAGTGCTGCTTGCGGCGCGAGGCATGCTGATCCTGATCGTGGTCGCGCTGTTTCTCGCGGTGGGCATCGAACCGATGATCGTCTGGCTGGAGCGGAGACATTTCCGGCGCTGGATCGCAGTCACCGTGGTACTCCTCGGAATTGCAGTGATGTTGGCGCTGTTTCTCGTTGCTGCGATCACCCCGCTGGTCGAGCAGGGACGTCAGTTTGCATCGCACGCTCCCGAACTCCTGACACACATTCGTGACCGGTACCCGATCGTCAACGACCTCGACGAGAAGTATCACCTCGAGCAGCACCTCACCACACAACTGGATGGTTCGGGTTCTGCGCTCGCGACGGGTTTGCTCGGTGCGGGGCGGGCGGTGTTCAGCGCAGTCGCCGACGCCGGAATCGTTGCTGTTCTGACGACGTACTTCTTGATCGACTATCCACGAATCCGCACGAATCTGTATCGGCTGGTGCCACATTCGCGGCGGCCCCGAGCCATCGCCATCGGTGATCAGATACTGGCAGGTGTGGGTGGGTACGTCCTCGGCAATGTTCTGATCTCCGTGATCACCGCAGTGTGCACCTTCGCGTGGTTGTTGATCTTCGACGTGCCGTACCCATTGATCCTGGCGCTGCTGGTCGCTCTGCTCGATCTGATCCCGATAGTCGGTTCCACGATCGCAGGGGTTATCGTCGCTCTGGTCTCCCTGACAGTCTCTGTCCCAACGGCATTGGCGACAGTTGCATTCTTCATCGCGTTACGTCTGCTCGAGGACTACCTGCTCGTTCCGAAGATCATCGGGAAGACGGTAGCGGTCCCGGCGTTGGTGACTGTAGTCGCGGTCCTGTTGGGCGGAGCGTTGCTCGGTATTGTCGGTGCGTTGCTGGCGATTCCGGTCGCTGCGGCCTTGCTGTTGCTCGCAAGAGAAACGCTCTTCCCTCGCCTCGACGCTTCTTGACCGGTTTCTATCGGACGCTTCGCGCGCGACGCCGCGAACCAGGATTCGGCTTGGGGCACATCCGAGTCGGGATGGTTTCCCCTTCGTCGGTGATACGGAATACCGATACTTTCTCGCTACACCCGTGATTCAGATCGACCGCGTATGCGATGGCAGCGCGATCCGAGACGAAATCTTCCATCACCGTAGTACCGTCCGGTAGTTCGATTCTGTAGTTTTCCATGACTTACACAACCTTCTTTCGCTAAGACGATCCTACCCGGCCCGCGAAATGGCAAACCGTGGAACATAACGTGCGACAGTCAACTTCGCGCCGCGCCGGTGCAATGTTTCGACAGTTCACCTGCGGGGTAGTGAGAGTCGGTCAGCCCGCTCAGGCGGTACGAATCGAACCATGGAGGATCCGCGCAATGAGCGCAGTATCGAAAGCGATGTACAAGCCACTCTCACTGGCGACGAGCGTCCTCGGCGGCATTCTGGCCGGCGCCGTCTTCCAACAGGTGTGGAAGCGCATCGGTGACGACAAGAATGCGCCCGAGCCAAAAGATTTGAGCAGGTCGAGTAAGGAAGTCCTGATCGCCGCAGCCCTGCAGGGAGCCATCTTCGCTGTTGTGCGAGCCGCTGTGGATCGTGCGGGGGCAAAGGGCTACCAGGCCCTTGCTCACGAAGATCCCCGGTAGGAACGCCCGGTTCGGTTCGAGTTCAGTCGACGACGGCCGCGATTGCCTCGATCTCGACCAGTTGATCGTCGTAACCGAGAACGGTCACACCCATCAGAGTGCTTGGGGCGTCGTGATCACCGAACGCGTCGCGGACTACCTCCCACGCAGCAACGAGGTCGGCTTGATTGCTCGACGCCACCAGGACGCGGGTGTTGATCACGTCGGTGATGGACGCGCCCGCGTCCGAGAGAGCTGTTCTCAGGTTGTCGACGGCCTTGGCTGCCTGTCCTGCGTAGTCGCCGATGGCGGCAGTGGAGCCGTCCTCGTTCAACGGGCAGGATCCGGCCAGGAAGATCAGTCGAGCCTCGGCGGGAGCCGTTGCTGCATAGGCGTATTCAGCGACCGATGAGAGTGATGTGGAACGGATCAGAGTTACCGACTTCGACATATTTTCCCCAAGGAATAGTAAAGTTTTGCAGCGAGTCTTTCACGGCGCGCCAGGGGTTGCCAATTCATTGTCGGACCCATCCATCCGCGCTACGGCTACGAATCACTGTCAATGAGCCGAGAAGAAGAGCACGCAGCATCTGTCGACGAATGGCTGACAACCAAACAGGTTGCCGCACTGTTCCATGTCGACAGGACCACGGTGTCCAGGTGGGCGAGGGAGGGCAAGGTCGGCACTCTGAGAACGCTTGGCGGACATCGGAGATACCGACGTTCGGAGATCGAGACATTGTTGCGCAACCGCTCGACGACGCTTGATCCGAACTAGCCTCCGACATGAAACAGACAGGTCGCCGAGCACGATGAGGGCTCGGCGACCTGTCTGGTCAGCAGGAAGTATTACGCCTTGGGGACGCGGATGATGAGTGCGTCGCCTTGTCCGCCGCCGCCGCAGAGTGCGGCTGCGCCGATGCCGCCGCCGCGGCGTTGCAGTTCGAGGGCGAGGTGCAGGGCGATGCGGGCACCGGACATGCCGAGGGGGTGTCCGACGGCGATGGCGCCGCCGTTGACGTTGACCTTGGCGGGGTCGAGGCCGAGTTCGCGGGTGGAGGCGATCCCGACGGCGGCGAACGCTTCGTTGATTTCGACGAGGTCGAGGTCGGTGGGGTCGATGCCTTCCTTGGCGCAGGCCTTGGCGATGGCGCGGGCGGGTTGGGACTGGAGGGTGGAGTCGGGTCCGGCGACGACGCCGTGGGCGCCGATTTCCGCGATCCAGGTCAGGCCGAGTTCTTCGGCTTTGGTTTTGCTCATCACGATCACGGCGGCGGCGCCGTCGGAGATCGGGGAGGCGGAGCCGGCGGTGATGGTGCCGTCCTTGCTGAACGCGGGACGCAGTTTGCCGAGGGATTCGGTGGTGGTGTCGGCGCGGATGCCTTCGTCCTGCGCGAAGACGATCGGCTCGCCCTTGCGTTGGGGGATGGAGACGGGGACTACTTCGTTGTCGAAGTAGCCGTCTTTCCAGGCGCGGGCCGCGTTCTGGTGTGAGGCGGCGGCGAAGGCGTCCTGCTCGGCGCGGGTGATGTGGGCGGTTTCTTGTTGGTTGACTTGTTCGGTGAGCAGGCCCATGGCCTGGTCGGTGAAGATGTCGTGGAGGCCGTCGTAGGCCATGTGGTCGCGGAGGGTGACGTCGCCGTATTTGAAGCCTTCGCGGCTTTTTTCGAGCATGTGGGGTGCGCGGGACATCGATTCCTGCCCGCCGGCGACGACGATGTCGAATTCGCCGGCGCGGATGAGTTGGTCGGCGAGGGCGATGGCGTCGATGCCGGAGAGGCACACTTTGTTGATGCTCAGGGCGGGGACGTTCATGGGGATGCCGGCGGCGACGGCGGCTTGGCGGGCGGGCATCTGGCCGGCGCCGGCGGTGAGGACCTGTCCCATGATGACGTAGTCGACTTGTTCGGGGGCGACTCCGGACTTGTCGAGGGCGCCTTTGATGGCGATGCCGCCGAGGTCGGACCCGGAGAGGTCTTTCAACGATCCGAGGAGTCGACCCATCGGGGTACGAGCTCCCGCAACAATCACAGTGGTCGTGTCGGTCATGCCAGTTCAACTTTCAGTTCGGTGCCGGTCGCGGCGACAACGTCTTCGACGCTGACATCGGGGGCGAGTTCACGCAGGACGAGTGGGCCTTCGTCGCTCACATCGATGACGGCGAGGTTGGTGATGATCCGATTCACCACGCCCTGGCCGGTCAGGGGCAGGGTGCATGCGTCGACGATCTTGGGGTTGCCGTCGCGGTCGTTGTGCTCCATGACGACGATGACACGCCGGGCACCGTGGACGAGGTCCATTGCGCCGCCCATTCCCTTGACCATCTTGCCGGGGACCATCCAGTTTGCGAGGTCACCCGTCTTCGACACCTGCATGCCGCCGAGAACGGCGGTGTCGATGTGGCCGCCGCGGATCATCCCGAACGAGAGGGCCGAATCAAAATATGCCGCACCGGGATTGACGGTCACGGTCTCCTTGCCGGCGTTGATGAGGTCAGGATCGACGTTGTCCTCGGTGGGATACGGTCCGGTGCCGAGAATTCCGTTCTCCGAGTGCAGGACCACACGAACGTCCGAGCCCAGGTATCCGGGAATCAGTGTGGGAAGACCGATTCCGAGATTGACGTACTCGCCGTCGATCATCTCTGCAGCCGCCCGCGCTGCCATCTGCTGGCGCGTCCAACCCGTCACTGTCACTGGTGCGGTCATCGTGAGGTTCCTTCCGAAGCGCTGACGGTTCGCTTTTCGATTCGCTTGTTCTGAGGGCCGGTGTGCACAATTCTCTGCACGAAGACTCCGGGCAGGTGCACCGATGCCGGGTCGATTTCACCGGGCTCGACCAGACGTTCCACCTGAGCAATGGTGACCCGTCCCGCCATCGCGGCGAGCGGGTTGAAGTTCATCGCGGTCTTGTCGAACACGAGGTTGCCGTCGGTGTCACCGAGAACAGCGTGCACGAGTGCGTAGTCGGCGTTGATCGCCTCTTCCATCACGTAACGCTTGGTTCCGAAGACGCGAGTCTCCTTCGGAGGCGATGCAATAGCGATCGAGCCGTCGGCGTCGTAGCGCCAGGGCATTCCGCCGTCGGAGATGGGGCTACCCACTCCGGCCGGTGTGAAGAATGCGGGGATTCCGGTTCCGCCGGCGCGCAGACGCTCGGCGAGCGTGCCCTGCGGCGTCAGTTCCACTTCGAGTTCGCCGGCCAGGTACTGCCGGGCGAACTCCTTGTTCTCACCGACGTACGACGCGGTCACCCGTCGGATACGTCCGGCGCTCAGCAAGATTCCGAGACCATGATCGTCGACGCCGCAGTTGTTGGAGAACACCTCGAGGTCGGTTGCACTCGTTGCTGCGATCGCGTCGATCAATACGTCGGGGATGCCGCACAAACCGAATCCGCCGACGGCCAGCGTTGCTCCGTCGACGATGTCGGCGACCGCGTCCGCCGCGGACTCGTACACCTTTGCTGTCATGTTTTCTCCCTGCCAAGCGTTCATTGAGTAGACACTCACTCACTTCGCTATCCAGTGAACTATCTCCAGTTCACAGGTTCAAGGGATCTTGAATATCAAGACAGAACTGATCGACTGCTGACCATCTGAAGGAAATTCGTTCACTGAATGGACGCTAGGATGAACTCATGCCTACTCACGAGCCATCACCGGCCATGGTCGCGCGGGTGGCGGCACTTCTGCGAGCCCTCGGCGCCTCTGAGCCAACGGGCATTTCCACCACGGAATTGGGCAAGGTCACCGGCCTCGCTCGGCCCACCGCGCACCGACTGCTCACGTCTTTGGCTGCCGAAGGACTGGTCGACCGTGACGCACGAACCGGTAGGTGGTCTCTCGGCCCGGAGTTGTACCTCCTGGGCGCCGCGGCAGGAAATCGGTACGACATCACCGACCGCGCTCGCGACATCGTCGACGACCTCGCCCGGGTCACGGGGGAGAGTGCATTCCTCTCGGCACGTCGCGGCGACGAGACCGTCTGCATCTTGAGTCAGGAAGGCAGTTTTCCGCTGCGATCTCACGTGCTGCACGAGGGGAAGCGATTCCCGTTGGGGGTCGCGTCGGCGGGGCTTGCCATCTTGAGCCACCTACCGACGCGGGACGTCGACGACTATTTCGCCCGAGTGAATCTGGAGTCGGAATGGGGTGAGATCCACAGTGAGGCATCAATCCGCGAGCGAATCGAGTCGACGCGTGTCACCGGCTATGCCGTCAATCCAGCCCTCATCGTCGAGGGAAGCTGGGGGATGGGTGCCGCGGTGTTCGACCGCAACGGGCGCCCGGACTGGGCGCTGAGCCTGACCGGAGTGGAAACCCGCTTTCGGCCCGCGCGTCATGCCGAGTTGGGAACGCTACTTCTCGAGTACGCTCATACGCTGTCGAACCGACTGAAAACGCATGCAGTGATCTAACTTTCGGGTACCGGTTCGTGCGCAGTAGTAGTTTTTGCCTTCGTGCGTACGTGCGCCTTTTCGCCCTGCGGGCCGAACAGATGCAAGATCTCCACGACCTGTTCATCGGCGGGCCCGAACCAATGGGGCTCGGCGGTGTCGAACTCCGCGACTTCACCGGGGTGCAGGACAACCTCGTTCGTACCCAGAATGAGACGCAGATCCCCAGCGAGCACGTAGAGCCATTCGTAGCCGGCGTGGGTGACGAGCTTCGGTGGACGTGGACCGATCACCTGTTTGAACACCTGCACCCGGCCCGGATAGCGCGTCAACGGAACGACGGCACTGCCGTTCTTGCGTCGGCTCGGGGTGAGATGGACCCGAGGATCGCCCGTGGCGGGAGCGCCGACGAGTTGGTCCAGCGCGACCCGGTGAGCACGCGCGAGCGGTAACAGCAGATCGAGGGTGGGACGACGCTTACCCGATTCGAGTCGCGACAGTGCGCTGACGGAGATGCCGGTGGCGTCGGACAGGGCCTCGAGGGTCAAATCGCGATCCCGACGAAGTGTGCGCAGTCTCGGCCCGATATCGGTAAGCAATTGCTCGAGTTCGGCGTCCATGCGCTCATCTTTGCAGTTTCTGCAAATTTCTTACCGGCTTCGCGGGCCGGGTTGCGACGATCCTTTCGACTGGCGAGCACGGCAGAACACGTCGAGAGATGGAGTCCGAGATGAAACCTTCGAGCGGGATCGACGAACCGCAAGTGATCGGACTTGACGCACGCCGCCGGTGGGGCATTCTGGCCATCTGCTGCACGAGCTTGTTCGTCGTCGGGTTGGACACGACCATCGTCAACGTCGCTCTCCCCGCGATCGGGGAGGGATTCGGCGTCGGAACCGTTGGTCTCGAATGGATCGTCAACGCGTACACACTCGTCTTGGCGAGCTTGCTGATCTCGTCCGGCGCCCTGGCCGACAGGTTTGGTAGAAGGCGGATCTTCCAGATCGGACTGGTCGTTTTCGGGGTGGCGTCGATCGTCTGCGCGCTGGCCCCGTCGGTGGGAGTTCTGATTGCGGCGAGGATCGCGCAGGGAGTCGGTGGGTCGATGCTCAGTCCGGTGGCCCTGGCGATCGTCGTCAACGTGATGACAGACCCGAAGGAGCGAGCCAAGGCGATCGGCGTGTGGGCTGCGGTCTTCGGTCTGAGCATGGCAGCAGGACCGATAGTCGGCGGAGTCCTCATCGAGAGCTTCGGCTGGCGATCCGTTTTCTGGATCAACGTGCCCGTCATCGCAGTCGTTCTCGTGCTGACCGCGGTGTTCGTACCGCAGTCCCGGGCTGAACAACCTCGACGTCTCGACTTACCGGGGCAGGTGCTTCTGATGGTCGTCGTGGGCGGATCCGTGGCTCTGCTCATCGAAGGCCCACGAATCGGGTGGCTGGCCTCCGGTGCAATCGCGGGTTACGTCGCCGTCGCTGCCGCGCTGGCAGCGTTCGTCCGCGTCGAATCGAGAAAGAGCGAGCCGCTCATGGACCCCTCGCTGTTTCGGCACCGGCCGTTCACCGCGGCAGTCCTCGGCGCGATCGTGGTGTTCGTGGCTCTCAACGCGACGCTGCTTCTGGGCACCTTCTACCTTCAACAGGCGCGTGAAATGACTCCCGCCGCAGCGGGCGCGATGACACTACCGATGGCAGTCGCGGCAACCATCTGTGCGCCGTTGTCGGGGATTCTCGTCGGGCGCTTCGGTGCACGATCGCCGTTGCTGATCGCCGGAAGCTTCACCGCGCTCGGCGGACTGTGCCTGGTCTCTCTCGACAACAGCACAGGCACTTCGACGTTGCTCGTCGCGTACCTGTTCCTCGGTATCGGCTTCGGTTTCTCGAATGCTCCGATCACCAACACCGCCGTCAACGGACTACCGAGATCGCAGGCAGGCCTTGCCGGCGGGATCACCTCCAGTGCAAGGCAGTTCGGCGCTGCTCTCGGTGTGGCGCTGGCCGGCGGCATGATCGCAGGCAGCGCACAATCAGACATCGCCGAGGCATCGAGAGCGGGTTGGATCCTTGTTGTCGCCTGTGGGCTCGTGGTTCTTGTCATCGCCCTGGCGTCGGGAGGTTCCGAGAAGACGAAGGGGTGAGGAGCGTGAGTTCACCCTGCGCGGGTGATTCCAACGCCGCTGCCGCCGGATAGAGATTATGGGGTATCTGATCGTCGTATCCGAGCGGGGAGAGCCATGTGCCAGACACCTAAGGACGCAACACCGGCCACCGTGGCGGTGAACCGCGAAGCGGTCACGCGGTACGCCATGGATGACCGGCAAGATTTTGTCGACGCGGATCGTGGCTTGATCGCACCGTTGCCTGGCAATGTTCTCGGCGACGACGGGCATGTGGTCTTCGACCCCGAGGCATTGGCGTACATCGGTGACGACGTTCCGACGCCGGACACCGTCAATCCCAGTTTGTGGCGCCAGAGTCAGGTAATTCGCCGGGGTGGGCTCTACCAGGTGACGGATCGCCTCTACCAGGTGAGAAACAACGACATCGCAAACCTGACGGTCGTCGAGGGTGACGAAGGCCTGATCATCATCGACTGCATGGCGGGAGTCGAATCAGCGCGCCAGGGCATGAAGATGATTCGCGAGCACGTCAGCGACAAGCCGGTTGCAGCGATCATCTACACGCACACCCATATCGACCACTACGGCGGAGTCAAAGGCATTATCGACGTCGAGGACGTTGCATCGGGAAAGGTGCCGATCATCGCGCCGGGCACGATCGCATCGTTCGACAAGTTCGCAATCGGCGAGAATGTTGTCGCCGGCAATGCCATGGCGAGGCGGTCGTTCTATGCCTTCGGCGGATTGCTCGACCTCGGTCCGAAAGGGGCGGTCTCGTGCGGGATCGGCGTGCTCAGCACCAAAGGCCCTCAGATCTCGTATATTTCCCCCACCGACGGCATCACCGAAACCGGAACGAAGCGAGAAATTGCGGGTCTGGAGTTCGAATTTCTCTATGCACCCGATACCGAGGCTCCGGAGGAGATGCACATCTGGATCCCCGAACTCGCTGCACTGACGTGTGCGGAGAACGCCAATCATTCACTCCACAACATCCAGACCCTGCGCGGTGCGCGTACCCGCGATGCCCGCAATTTCGCGCGATACCTGGACGAGACTTTGGAACGGTGGGGCGACGACGCGGCGGTTCACTACGGACCGCACACCTGGCCGGTGTGGGGCAACGAGAACCTCGTTGGCTTCATCGAATCACAAAGGGATACCTACAAATACATTCACGACCAGGCGCTCCGGCTGGCGAACAAGGGATACACGCCGCTCGAAGCCGCCGAGGTGATCGAGCTACCCGAGGAGCTCGGCCGCAAGTGGCACAACCGCGGGTACCACGGAACTCTGCATCATGACGTGCGTGCCGTGTACACCAAGGAACTGGGAATGTGGGACGGCGATCCGGTGACGCTTCATCCACATCCACCGGTCGAGTCGGCGAAGAGGTTCGTCGATCTCCTTGGGGCGCAGAAGATCCTGGATGAGGGTAAGCGAGCATTCGACGCCGCAGACTACCGGTGGGCGGCAGAGATCCTGCACAAGTTGGTGTTCGCTCAACCGGAGAACACCGAGGCGAAGAACCTTCAGGCTGACGTCTACGAGCAGATGGGGTATCAAGCCGAGGGGCCTCAGTGGCGAGGTATCTACCTTTCGGCAGCGTTGGAATTGCGTGAGGGCTCGCAACCCCCGCCGTACATCACTGCGAGCGAAGACAGCGTCCTCGCGATGCCCATCGATATCTTGTTCGACTTCGTAGCAGTGCATCTCATCGGAGACAAGGCAACTGACGTCGACCTCCACATCGATTTCGTGTTCACCGATCACGACGACGAGACCTGGACGGCCTGGGTCAGGCGCGGCGTCCTCAATGCCCGCCGGGGAGCGGCGTCGAACACACAACTGACGGTGTCCGGGCCGAAAGCTGCACTGATCGGCGCACTTCTGCAACCGGGCGCGGCTGCGGAACTTGCCAAAGCCGGGAAGATTACGCTCACCGGAGACGAAACGGCGCTGGAGACATTGGGAGGGTTGCTGGATACCTTCGATCCCAGTTTCAATATCGTCACGCCGTGAGGAAGGGATAGTTTTCGATGTGTACACGCTTGGTCTACTTGGGGCCCAACGACACTGTGATCACTGCTCGATCGATGGATTGGAAGGTTGATCTCGGAACTAATCTCTGGGCATTTCCGCGGGGCATGACGCGAGAGGGTTGCGCGGGTCCGAACTCGATTCAGTGGACGTCGAAATACGGAAGTGTTGTCGCAACGGCCTACGACATGTGCACAACCGATGGGGTCAACGAGGCAGGACTGTCTGCAAATCTCTTGTGGTTGGTCGAGTCCGAGTACCCGGCATACGACGGCTCGACTCCGGGTCTGTCCATCGCAGCGTGGGCGCAGTATGTTCTGGATTGTTTTGCGACAGTTCAGGAAGCAGTCGAGGTGTTGGCAGCGGAACCGTTCACCGTCGTGACTGCTGCTGTTCCCGGTGAAGACCGTCTCGCTACCCTTCACATGTCACTCTCGGATGCCAAGGGAGACAGTGCGATCATCGAATACGTCGGTGGACGCGCGACTATTCATCACAGCCGTGAGTACCAGGTGATGACAAATTCTCCGATCTTCGATCAGCAACTCGCGGTCAACGAGTACTGGAAGCAGATCAACGGGACTGTGATGCTGCCCGGAACGAACCGTGCCGCTGACAGATTCGCCCGCGCGTCGTTCTACGTGGATGCGATACCGCAGACGGACGATCCGCGGTCCGCGTTGGCGTCGACGTTCAGTGTCATTCGCAATGTCTCGGTGCCGCTGGGTATTTCGACTCCAGACGAGCCCAACATCTCGTCGACCCGCTGGCGTACGGTGGTCGATCACAAACGCGCGCTCTATTTCTTCGAGTCTGCGATGACCCCGAATACGTTCTGGGTGGATGTGGCGTCGATGGATCTCGGGGAGGGGACGCCCGTCCGCAAGCTCGGGCTGGGCCCGAACGAGAGCACGGTCTACTCCGGAGACTCCACCGACCAGTTCGAACGGGCGGAGGCATTCACGTTCGCAGGAGCGTAGGGATTCGGGGACCCACGAAAACCCAATTGTGAAACTTCTTGACATTTCTACTCCGTTCAGATGAAACTTTGTTGCATATTCGGGTTTCGTCAACGGAGGACGGCATGGGCATCACAGTGCAGACACGGAACGATGGTGCGCAGCTCAAACGGCGCAGGGCGCTCGTCGCCGGCTCCGTCGGAAATTTCATCGAGTGGTACGAGTTCGGTGTGTACGGGTTCTTCGCGACGATCATCGCGTCGAACTTCTTCAGCGCCGACGGCTCCGGCGACCTCGAAAGCCTGATCAAGACCTACGCGTCGTTTGCGCTGGCCTTCTTCTTCCGCCCAGTGGGGGCTGCGCTGTTCGGCCGACTCGGTGACCGCATCGGCCGGCGCCCCACCTTGGTGATCGTTCTTCTGCTGATGTCGGGTGCGACGACCCTGATCGGTGTGCTCCCCACCTACGAGAGCGTCGGAATTCTGGCACCGCTGCTCTTGACGGTTCTTCGGGTCCTCCAGGGACTGTCGGCCGGAGGCGAGTTCGGCGGCGCGGTGTCGGTGATGACCGAGTTTGCGCCCCCGGGACGACGCGGACTGTACGGGTCGTGGCAGTCGTTCACGGTCGCGCTCGGATTGCTCGCCGGTGCCGGAATCGCGGCGCTCCTCGCGACAGTTCTCGACTCCGGTCAGCTCAACGACTGGGGCTGGCGCATCCCGTTCCTCCTTGCACTTCCGATGGGCCTGGTTGCCCTGTGGCTCAGGCTCCGACTCGAAGAAACGCCGTCGTTCGAGCGTGCCCGCGCAGTCCAGTCCGAACCGACAGTTGATGCGGCGACGCCGGTAGCGCAGCCGACCGTCGGCGAGACCGCCAGGGCGATCCTGCTCGGCATCGGTCGGTTGATGGGCTGGTCTGCGGCGGGTTACACGTTCCTCGTCGTGATGCCGACTTATCTTCAGAGTTCACTCAACGCGACATTCCATCAGGCACTGGTTGCTTCGGTACTTGCCAATGCCGGCTTCGCGGTGACGATTCCGCTCGCGGGCGGGCTCAGTGATCGCATCGGGAGACGCGCGGTCATGCTCACCGGCACCGTTTTGATCTTGGTCCTTGCGTTGCCGCTGCTCAACGTCCTGCAGAACGAGCAGACGTCTCTGACCGCCAAGGGATTTGCAGTGTTTGCCGCCGGCGCCGCAGTGGGACTTGTCGCCGGACCCGGACCCGCCATGCTCTCCGAGATGTTCCCCACCTCGGTCCGGTACACCGGATTGGGACTCGCATACTCCCTGTCCAACGCGGTCTTTTCGGGCTGCGCCGGTCTGATAATCACATGGCTGATCAAGGAAACTTCCAATCTCGATATTCCGGCCTACTTCGTGATGGCAACGTGCGCCGTCAGCGCGATCGCTTTGAGTACCTTGCGAGGAAATGCCCACAAGCGGGCACTCGTCGACTGACCGCAGCTTGCCCGAATGCCGAAACGATCCGAGTAAGGGAAATTTCATGAGAGTCATCGGCCTGATGTCCGGTACTTCGTACGACGCTATCGATGCTGCCGCAGCAGATATCCGGATCGACGGGGACACTCTTGTGCTGACCCCACTGGGGATGGTCAGCGAACCATATTCCGGTGAGTTGCGGGCAGCGGTGGCCGCTGCGGTACCGCCTGCGTCCACCACTGTCGGTCAGATCTGCCAACTCGACACCGAGATCGGGCAGGCATTCGCGGCCGTGGCTGCGCGGGCGAACGCGGAACTGTGTGGCGGCAGTGCGGAATTGATCTCCTCACATGGGCAGACGATGTTCCACTGGGTCGAAGGAGCGCAAGTAAAGGGCACTCTCCAACTCGGGCAGCCGGCCTGGATAGCCGAGAAGACCGGATGCACCGTCGTGTCGGACCTGCGCTCTCGCGACGTGGCGACGGGTGGACAGGGTGCACCATTGGTCAGCGCGTTCGACGTATTGTGGCTCAACGGAAGAACTTCGGGTTCCGTCGCGCTCAATCTCGGTGGCATCGCCAACGTTACTGCTCCGGGTGGCGGCGGTACGACGGCAGATGGTCCCGCAGTACCGATTGCCTTCGACACCGGCCCGGCAAATGCGCTGATCGACGCGGCGGTAAGCGAATTCACTGCGGGGGAGCAGTGGTTCGACCTCGGTGGCGCTCTGGGTGCAGCCGGCACGCCGAACGTCGATCTGCTCGCACATCTACTGAGCGAACCGTATTACACGCAGCCCGCTCCCAAGAGCACGGGCAAAGAATTGTTTCATCGGGACTATCTGCTCGCCGCTCTGCGGGGCTACGAGTCGTTGTCTCTGGCAGACATCGTCGCGACTCTGACTGCACTGACGGCCCGGACCGTCGCCGATTCCGTCAAAGCACTCGCGGCCTCCGAAGTGGTGGTGTCAGGTGGTGGCACCAAGAACCCGACGTTGATGGCGATGCTCCGTGACGAACTGGGCGACATCGCGCTTGTCTCTTCGGACGAACTCGGAGTCACCTCCGACATCAAGGAAGCATTGGCTTTCGCGGTTCTCGGCTTCCTCACCGCACACGGATTGCCCGGCAGTATTGCTTCGTGCACCGGTGCGCGTCACGCAAGTGTGCTCGGATCTTTGACGCCAGGAAGCCGTGGCCTGCCTAGAATCACATCGGTGCCGTCAGCTCCGAAAACGATGCGAATCGAGGCGTTATGACTTTGGACCGGAGTGCTCCGGCGTCCGTCGACCTGCTTGCTCGTATTCGCGCATCACTGAGCAGCCTCTCACCTGCCGAGCTGCGGATCGCCGAAATCATCGAAGCCGACCCCAGCCTGGCGTCCACACTGACGGTCAACGATCTTGCCGAACGAGCGTCGACAAGCACGGCGACAGTGGTCCGCACAGCCAAAAGGCTCGGCTTCGAGGGGTATCCCCAGCTTCGTCTGGCATTGGCGGCCATCAGCGGTTCCGCGTCAAGTGATTCGATTCCACTCGGTGTGGACATCGTTGCCGCCGACTCTGCCAGTGAAGTCATGGCCAAACTCGCCGAGTTCGAATCCGAACAACTCAAGGGCACAGCACAATTGACTGACCCTGTTGCACTCGAAGCAGTGGTGTCGCGGATTCGATCCGCCCGCCGGGTCGAGGTGTACGGCATCGGCGCGTCAGGCATCGTCGCGCAAGACCTCACGTTGAAGCTCTCGCGGATCGACGTCAACTGCCGGGTTCATCTCGACCGAGACGCGGCGATGGTCAGCGCCAGTTTGCTCGGACCGGACGACATAGCAGTGGGAATCTCGCATTCCGGCGAGACTTCTGATGTGGTCGAACCGCTTGCCCTTGCCCGTCGTACCGGGGCGTCGACGGCCGCGATCACCGGCGGGGCGCGGTCGACGCTCGCTGTGCAGTCACACCACGTTCTACTCACTGCCGGTAGAGAATTCGGTTTCCGGTCGGCAGCAATGGCAAGCCGCACCGGCCAGTTGTTGGTAGTCGACACAATTTTTGCGATGGTCGCGCACTCGCTGCCGAGCGCCCTGTCTGCGCTGCAACGAAGTCATGATGCCATTGCTTCGAAGCGTCACTGACGAGGAGTCGTCGCTGTGATTACTGACGAGGAGTCGTCGTAGTGAAATTTGATCGAGGAGGACTCGCCACAATGCAATTGGACATGCTGTCTACCGAGAGACCGAACCCTCTCACCCGCGATCTCGACGTCATGTCGGTGTCGGATCTGCTGACGGTGATGAACCAGCAGGACGCAATCGTGGCCGACGCGGTCGCGGCGGTGTTACCGGCCATCGAAGCCGCAGTCGATTCGATCGTCACCGCTCGGGCACAAGGTGGTCGGCTGATCTACCTGGGAGCTGGGACCAGTGGGCGTCTGGGAGTGCTCGACGCAGTGGAATGCCCTCCGACTTTCGGGACCGATCCAGGTGAGGTCATCGGCATCATCGCCGGTGGCCCGGGAGCGTTTCTCAACGCCGTCGAGGGAGCAGAGGACGATCCGCGAGCGGCTGGGGCCGACCTCGACGCAATCTCGTTGAACGCCACGGACGTCGTGGTGGGTCTGGCGGCGAGTGGTCGTACTCCCTATGTCATCGGGGGACTTGATCATGCCCGCGCACTCGGCGCCGCAACAGTGGCAGTCTCGTGCAACCGAAATGCGGCAATGAGTTCGCACGCCGGAGTGGCCATCGAAGTGGAGACCGGCCCCGAGATCCTCACCGGATCGACGAGGCTCAAGGCCGGGACTGCACAGAAGATGGTGTGCAACATGCTTTCGACGGCAAGCATGGTCCGTTCCGGCAAGGCGTTTCACAACCTGATGGTCGACCTTCGGCCTACCAACGCCAAACTGGTCGATCGTGCAAACCGGATCGTCGCGGCAGCAACCGGAGTGGATACCGAGATCGCTTCGGAGACCATCGAGAATGCCGACGGTCATGTGAAGGCAGCGGTCGTCATGTTGTTGGCCGAATGTGACTTCGCCGAAGCATCCCAATTGTTGGATCGCGCTTCGGGTTCCGTACGCGAAGCCATCGTCGGAGCCGGCAAGAGCAGAGAGGAAGCCTGAATGGAAATCGTCATAGTTCCCAGTCCGGAAGACGGCGGGCGAATCGCTGCCGACATCGTTTGCGGCGCAATCGAAAACGGAGCCCGGACGCTCGGCCTCGCGACGGGATCGTCACCGCTGCACACGTATCGGGAGCTGATCAAGCGGCATCGAGAATCGGGAGTGTCGTTCGCGGCGATGAGCGCGTATCTTCTCGACGAGTACGTAGGTCTCACGCCCGATCAGCCGCAGTCCTACGCGCACACCATCCGCACGGAACTCGTCGATCACCTCGACATCGACAATGCGCGAGTGTTCAGCCCCGATGGCGGAGCCGACGATCCCAGTGAAGCTGCACGGCGTTACGACGCTGCCATCGTCGACAACGGTCCCATCGACGTGCAGATTCTCGGCATCGGTCTCAACGGGCACATCGGCTTCAACGAGCCGTCCTCCTCACTCACATCGCGTACCCGAGTGAAGACCTTGACCGAAAGGACCCGCGCCGACAACGCGCGGTTCTTCGCAGACCCAGCCGATGTGCCGCATCACGTGATCACGCAGGGTCTCGGAACCATCAGTGATGCAAAGCATCTTGTGCTGATTGCGGAGGGGGCGCGCAAAGCCCCCGCGGTCCGGGCTGCGATTGAAGGTCCGGTGTCGGCGTTCTGCCCGGCATCGGTACTTCAGTTGCATCCGCACGTGACAGTCGTCGTCGACGAGGCAGCGGCCGGTGAACTCCAACTAGCGGACTTCTACCGCTACACAACCGAGCACAAGCCGGCCGAGCAGGGCTACTGAAAAGCGGGTTACTGAAAAGCGGGCTACTGAAAAGCGGGCTACTGAAAAGCGGACTTGATCTCCAGCGCAGTTGAGGTCCTAGCCTCGGGGCATGATCAACGCTAGAGGTTCAGCGGTATCCCCGCCGGCGCCCCGGATTTTCTCACCACCGCTCAGGGGTCGCGATCGTCGGAGCGGGGCCGGCGGGAATCCACGCTGCCGGCGCTCTCGCTGAACTGGCTCCTGGCACCAAGATAGACATGTTCGAGCGTCTACCGACGCCGTACGGACTCGTGCGCTACGGTCTCGCCCCAGGGCACGCCGAGTCCGA
The DNA here is from genome assembly GCF_036669995.1 of Rhodococcus sp. DN22. Taxonomy (NCBI): domain Bacteria; kingdom Bacillati; phylum Actinomycetota; class Actinomycetes; order Mycobacteriales; family Nocardiaceae; genus Rhodococcus; species Rhodococcus sp. DN22. Next base: position 1,309,165 of record NZ_CP133326.1, read on the forward strand.
AAAGTTCGTCGATTCTCTGCACACCGTGCTGGTCGCCAGTGACTTCCGGCTGTTCTGCAACGTAGAGATCGGAAAGGACCTTTCCGTAGAGGACCTACGTTCTTCCTACGACGCGGTGATCATTGCAACCGGTGCGCCGCGGGATGCACTACTCGACATTCCAGGCGTCGAGCTTCCCGGTTCATTCGGGGCCGCCGATTTTGTCGGTTGGTACAACGATCACCCCGACGCCCCCCAACATTGGCCCATGCACGCCGAGTCGGTGGCAGTGATCGGCGGCGGCAACGTCGCGCTCGATGTCACGCGGATGCTCCTCGCCGAGGCGCAACCGCTGCAGGCCACGGACGTCTCCGACGAAGTTCGGGAAGGGATCGCCGGCAGTCGCGTTCGTGAAGTACACATCTTTGTCCGGCGCGGACCCGCCGACGCTCGATTCTCCCCGAACGAGTTGCGCGCTCTCGGTGAACTACCCGGCGTAGATGTTGTCGTCGATGCTGCCGATGTCGCGCCGGACCGGCATATCGAGCGGATGACAAAACAGTTGGTGCACACCCGACTGGCAGTCGAGACACTCCGTAGTTTCGCGGACACTGCGCCTGCCGACCGAACTGCCCAGCGTCGAGTTCACCTGCACTTCTACCGACAGCCCGTGGAGATTCTCGGTAACGGGAAAGTCGAGGCACTCCGCGTCGAACGGACTGACCCCGACGGCTACGGTCACGTCACCGCCTCGGGTGTCTGTACCGACTATCCGGTTCAAGCTGTGTACCGGGCAATCGGATTCCTCGGCACGCCACTTGCCGGGGTGCCCTTCGATCACGGGCGCGGCATAGTTTCGCACCGGAGCGGCGCGGTGGTCGACGAGAGCGGTCTACCGATCGCGGGCTTGTTCGTGACCGGTTGGATGAAGCGCGGTGCCGCGGGGCTGATCGGTGCGGCGCGGCCCGACGCTCGCCAAACAGTCGAAACGATGCTGCGCCAACTTGATTCGTTCGGCGGGCGTCGGGTAGATCGCAGCCGGATCGAGGAGGTCCTCGCGGCCGGCGATCTGTTTCCCGTCGATTGGGAAGGATGGCTTCGTATCGACGCCGCCGAGAAGGACCTTGGTGTCGAGCACGGACGTCCACGCGTCAAGATCGGTGACCGCGAAGAACTCGTTCGTATCGGCACGAAGTCGGCAGTTCACGCCGAATAGATTCGCTGGGGTCAGAGGTACCGCCGGGGTTACGCTGAAATGAGTCGCCTCGATTCATCGTGCTCGAGGTGCGGAGCAGAACTCATGAATGAACGTGGTGCGCAGGCCAGTGACGCGACGGTCGCGAGCGGGCCCCTGACCGAACGGGGCACCGTCACCGAGTTGCGCCTGTCCGCACTGCCGGTAGTGCTCGGTGAATCGAACGATGCCGACGGTCTCGGGCGCCTGGTCGGGGACTGGGAGGCGGGACGAACCCCGTCCGACCTGAGTGAATATCTGCCCGATCCAGCCAAGATTCGTCGGGGCGCGCTGATCGAACTGGTCGGAATCGACATGGAGTACCGCTGGCTGAAGAATGACGGTCCGAAACGACTCACGGAGTATTGCGCCGAGTACCCGGAATTGCTCGAAGAGCCACTACCGGCCGAGCTTCTGTACGAGGAGTTCCGGCTGCGGAAGCAGGGCGGGGAGGACGTCGTAGCGGCCGAGTACCTCAGCGAGTTCCCTTTGCAGGCAGAGGGTTTCGAGCGGTTGTTCGACCGTGATTCGATGGCCGGCCGCGAAGACGTGATGATGTTGGGGCTCTCGGGTTTCGACGAGTTCGAGATCGGGCAGCGCCTCGATGATTTCGAACTGGTGTTGGAACTCGGGCACGGTGCATTCGCCCGAGTGTTCCTGGCACGGCAACTGTCGATGCAGCGGTGGGTTGCGTTGAAAATCTCGCGCAACGTCGGGGTCGAGCCGCAGACTCTCGCCCAACTCGACCATCCCAACATCGTTCGCGTCTTCGATCAACGGCTGCTCGAGGAACGCGCACTGCGAGTTCTGTTCATGGAATACGTGCCAGGCGGGACCTTGCTCGACGTGGTCAAACTTGTCCGCGTGACACCGCAGGCTCAGCGGTCCGGACAACTACTTCTCGACGCCATCGATCAGACCCTGGCGAAGAAGGGGGAGATGAAACCGAGCGAGACGAGTTTACGTAACGAGATCGCAGCGATGTCGTGGCCGGAGACCGTGGCCTGGATGGGAATGAGACTGGCCGACGCCCTCGAGTACGCGCGTGAGCACGGCGTACTACATCGGGACATCAAGCCGGCGAACGTACTTCTCAGTGTCGAAGGCATTCCCAAACTCGCTGACTTCAACGTCAGTTCGAGCGAGGAGGTCTCGACCGAGGACGCTGCCTGTTTTGTCGGAGGCTCGCTCGCCTACATGTCTCCAGAGCAGTTGGAGGCCTGTGCCGTGGGGTCTCCCGGCACACTCGACACCCGTAGTGACATCTATGCACTCGGTGTGATGCTGTGGGAACTCCTCACCGGGAGTAGGCCTTTCACGGACGACGGCACGGGGGAGAACCCACCGTCGCCCAAGAAGGCGCTCGAGGCACGTCGGCGTGGAGTGGATCCCGCGGCCGAGGCCCGGTTACCGGACGACTGCCCGCCGGCGCTGCGCCGAGTACTGGTGAAGTCTCTTTCGCCCGAGAGAGACGGAAGGTGGTCTGGCGGACGAAAGCTTGCCCGTCAGTTCGCACTGTGTCTGGACCGGTCTGCCCGGAACCTGGTGGACCCACCGGAAGGGAGCCCGCGTTCGACGTTGTGGAAGTGGGCACTGCCGATTCTTCTGGCCGCGATCGGAATTCCGAATCTCCTGGCGGCGGGCTACAACTACTACTACAACAAGATGCTGATCATCTCGGGACTCTCGCCGCAGGCTCAGCAGCACCTCGAGCAGGTTCATCTGGTCATCGGGGTGGCCGCGTTCTCACTCGGTGCCGCGGCGATCCTGTATTGGTGCCGGCTTGCGCTCACTGTGCCTCACGGACTGCGTCACGGTCAGACGTACAGCGCGGAGGTCTTGAACAAAGCCCGTACCGCGACGCTGAACGTCGGACACCGCGCGGTGGTGATCGCATTCGGTCTGTGGGTCCTGGCCGGTATCGCATATCCAGTTGCGTTGCAGATTGCCGCCGGAGGTATTCCGCAACGAGCATACGTGCACCTGATGTCGTCGCTGGCAGTGTGCGGCGCCGTCGCAGTCGCGTATCCGTTCTTCATCCTGACGTACTACTCGGTTCGATGTCTGTATCCGATCTTGTTGTCACACGGCGAGTTACGAAGCGACGACGGGCGCGATATTCGCTCGTTGGGTCGGAGCAGCACGCGTTACCTCGCAGTCGCGGCGTCGGTTCCGCTGGTGGGAATCGCGGGACTCAGTTTTGTCGGTTCCGGGGCCGGCGAGGAACTCAACGCAACCGTCCGTGCGCTGTGTCTGGGCGGGATCGCGGGCTTCATCGTTGTGTATCAACTGTTTCGACGGATCGAAAGTGATCTCCGAGCACTGCTGCGCGTTGTGTCTCTCGAGGTGTCGGCGTCTCCGTAATTGCCTGACAACCGCATCCGGGTTGGCCTATTTGGCAGTGCTCTTGCGCGGTCGGCTGCGACGAACTGCTTTGGTGGGCGGCGGAGACTTCTCTTCTGATTCTTCCTGAGGGTCGTCGCGCCAGTGTATCTCGATTTCTATCTCGACCTCGTTGCCGTCGACTTCGATCTCGAGTTCCCACCGAACCTGTTCCGGAACACTGATTTCGATCGAGTCCCCACCCGACCCCAGTTCCACTTCCGATCCACTGGCGAGGGCCTGGCCGAGGGCGATGAGTCGGTCGGCGACTTCCTGCCGTGAGAGTTGTGACTTCCTCTTGATCTCCAATTTGGGCACGATCACTCCTGACCTCGGCGGATTCTCCCCTTCACCGTAGTTGGAACAAACGGAAGATTGTTACCTTTGGACGATGTCGACCCGCTACCACGTCACCTCCGCCTTGAACCGTGCGTCGATCCAGCGGTATGGATTGGACTGGCGCCGAATGGGCTCCGCTCGCGGAATCGCAGGAAGTCTACGAGCAGAGCAGGAGGGATGCTTCCTCGCCAGCGACGAGGGCGAACGGGACTGGTTTGTCAGAATGAACAACACCGGCGGCGCGGTTGACGTATGGGAAGTCGACGGTATCGACGCTGCATCTCTTGTTCAGTCGCCGGAGGGGCACTACTACTTCCCCGGCGTCATCGCCGCCGCTGAACTGCGACTGGCACAACAAGACATACCCCCAGTTCATCTCCCATGATTCCCGGGCCCGTCCCTCCTGTTCGGAGCGCTGACGAATCGGTCGGCAAATCCGCGTAGGCGAGGATTTTCGCGAAAGTCTGGGTTCAGTCCAGAAGATTGCGCAATAGTGGAAAGGTGCCTTCGACGCCGGATTATGCAGCCCAACTGCGTAACGCTGAGCTTCGCGTGACTCGTCCCAGGGTCACGGTGCTCGAGGTTGTGCATGCACGCCCACACGCAGCCACCGAGACTGTCTTCGATGCTGTGCGGGCTGTTCTGCCGGGGGTGTCGCGGCAGGCGGTCTACGACGTGTTGCACGCTCTCACCGACGCCGGGCTGATCAGGCGGATCCAACCGTCCGGATCGGTGGCGCTGTACGAGTCTCGCGTCGGTGACAACCACCATCACGTCGTCTGCCGGTCCTGTGGGGCCGTTGCAGATGTCGACTGTGCAGTCGGAGAGGCACCGTGCTTGACGCCGTCGGCGCACAACGGCTTCGTCCTCGATGAAGCTGAGGTCATCTACTGGGGCCTGTGTGCCGACTGTTCGACAACTCAGAGTTTGCGATCACACCCGTGATCGAAGTCCGTTCTACTCGCTCATGGAGGGATTACCGTGTCCGATAGTTGCCCGGTTGCTCACGATGGAAACACCGCGAGCACCAGCGAAAGTGAAAACCCCGCGATCCCGTCTCCGACACCGACCGGGAATCGTCCGAGAACCAACCGGGACTGGTGGCCGAATCAGCCGGATCTCTCTGTCTTGCATTCACATTCGTCGAAGTCGAATCCAATGGGTGCCGACTTCGACTACGCCCAGGAATTCGCCAAACTCGATGTCGAGGCGCTCAAGCGCGACGTCATCGCGCTGATGACGGCGTCGCAGGATTGGTGGCCGGCCGACTACGGACACTACGGCGGACTCTTCGTGCGTATGAGCTGGCATGCTGCCGGCACCTATCGCATCGCAGACGGCCGCGGCGGTGGCGGTCAGGGCGCTCAGCGTTTCGCCCCGCTCAACAGTTGGCCGGACAACGCCAGCCTCGACAAGGCACGTCGCCTGCTCTGGCCGGTCAAGCAGAAGTATGGAAAGCAGGTTTCCTGGGCCGACCTGCTGGTGTTCGCAGGAAACTGCGCTCTGGAGTCGATGGGGTTCAAGACCTTCGGCTTCGGCTTCGGCCGAGAAGACATCTGGGAGCCCGAGGAGATCTACTGGGGTCCTGAGGACACCTGGCTCGGCGACGAGCGCTACAGCGGAGACCGTGAGCTGTCCGGACCGCTCGGCGCAGTTCAGATGGGCCTGATCTACGTCAATCCCGAAGGACCCAACGGACAACCGGACCCGGTAGCGGCCGCCCGCGACATCCGAGAAACCTTCGCTCGCATGGCGATGAACGACGTGGAAACGGCCGCGCTGATCGCCGGCGGCCACACCTTCGGCAAGACACACGGTGCCGGTCCGGCCGACCTCGTCGGACCCGAACCGGAAGGCGCACCCGTCGAGCAACAGGGACTGGGCTGGAAGAGCGCCTTCGGTACGGGCGTGGGTAAGGACGCGATCACCAGTGGTCTCGAGGTCGTGTGGACTCCCACTCCGACGAAGTGGGACAACACTTTCCTGGAGATTCTGTACGGATACGACTGGGAGCTGACCAAGAGCCCGGCGGGTGCGTGGCAGTGGATCCCGAAGGATGGCGCGGGGGCCGGCACGATCCCGGATCCGTTCGATTCGACGGCCGGACGTACTCCGACGATGCTGACCACCGACCTCTCCCTACGCCTGGATCCGACGTACGAGAAAATCACACGGCGTTGGCTCGATCATCCCGAAGAATTCGCTGAAGAGTTCGCCAAGGCTTGGTACAAGCTCCTGCATCGCGACATGGGACCGGTCACGCGTTACCTGGGACCGTGGGTTCCCGAACCGCAGTTGTGGCAGGACCCGGTTCCCTCGGCCGATGATCAACTGATCGGGGACGCGGACATCGCGATCCTCAAGAGTCGACTTCTCGATTCCGGGCTGTCCGTCTCACAGTTGGTGTCGACCGCGTGGGCGTCGGCTGCGAGCTTCCGCAGCACTGACATGCGCGGCGGCGCCAACGGTGCTCGAATTCGCCTGGAGCCGCAGAAGAACTGGGAAGTCAACGAGCCCGCAGCCCTCTCCGCGGTGCTTCAGACCATCGAGCGAGTTCAGCAGGAATTCAACCAGGCTGGTGGAGCCAAGGTTTCACTCGCCGACCTGATCGTTCTGGGTGGTACAGCGGCAGTCGAGCAGGCCGCGAAGAACGCCGGACAAGACATCACGGTCTCGTTTACGCCGGGACGTACGGATGCAACTCAGGAGCAGACAGACATCGACTCGTTCGACGTACTCGAACCCCGGGCCGACGGATTCCGGAACTACCTCAAGGGAGGGGAGAAGATTCCGGCAGAGATTCTGTTGGTCGACCGCGCGTACATGCTGTCGCTGACCCCGCCCGAGGTGACAGTTCTGGTCGGCGGACTTCGCGCGCTGAACGCGAACTTCGGCAAGACCGGCCACGGGGTGTTCACCGACCGTCCCGAGACGTTGACCAACGATTTCTTCGTCAACCTTCTCGACATGGGTACCGAGTGGAAGCCGTCGAAGACGGATGAGAACGTCTACGACGGGGTTGATCGGGCGACTGGAGATCCGAAGTACACGGCAACTGCGGTCGACCTTGTTTTCGGATCGAATTCGCAACTGCGCGCACTCTCCGAGGTGTACGCCAGCGAAGACGCGAAGCAGAAGTTCGCCGAGGACTTCGCTGCCGCCTGGACCAAGGTGATGGACCTCGACAGGTTCGACGTCAACTGATTCAGCAGATTAGCCGACGGCGCCCCGCGAGCTTTGTTCTCGCGGGGCGCCGCCGTTTCCCGCACGATAGCGTGGTCATGTGGCCGATCAATTTGCGCTGGTACCAGCGGTGTACGTGATGTTTCGTCGAAGCAACCCGGCGCAACGGCCGGAGGTGCTGTTGCAGTTGCGTGAGGGCACCGGTTTCATGGACGGATACTGGGCTCACGCTGCTGCGGGACACGTCGAACTGGGGGAGTCGGCACTCGATGCGGCTGTCAGGGAGGCCGCGGAAGAACTTGGCGTGGAGCTGCTTTCCTCGGAACTGAAGCCACTCACCGTGTTGCATCGCCGACATGCGGAAGGGGTCGACCCGGTGGATCATCGAGTGGACTTCTTCTACGAATGCCGCACGTGGTCGGGTGAACCACGCCGGATGGAGCCGTTGAAATCTGCAGATCTGCGGTGGTGGCCGGTTGACGAACTCCCGGAGAAGTTGGTCGACCACGAGCGTTTCGTGATCGAAGCCCACCACGCCGGTCAGCTCGCACCCATCCACAGTTACGGGTTCTGACCGAGCGAGGATCCAATTCAGGCTTCGCTCGCAACGATGACCGGGCAGTGAGCTTTTCGAATCATTGCACTGCTCGTGGTGCCGAGAGCGGTGTCGTCGAACGAACCTCGGCCGCGCCGGCCCACGACGAGAAGCCGTGCCTCGGTGGAGAGTTGTTCCAGAATGGCAACCGAGGGGCCGTCGAACTCGATCTGTCGGATGGTGACGCCTGGGTAGAGCGTGGCCCAACCTGACAGTTGCCACGTCAGCGGCGTCGAATGCTGGGGCGCGTGCCCGGCTGCGAAGTTTCGACTCAGCTCGGCCTCGGGCGGGGCGGCGTGCACGACGACCAGTTCGGTGCTCGCCGCCTCGGCTTCCTTGAATGCAATGGCCAAAGCGCTTTCGCTGTAGGCGCTTCCGTCCAAACCGACGACAACGGGAAGATCAGCCGTAGCCTGGCTTTCACACGAAGTTCCGACTGTTGCGAATGAACATGCCGGGACGGGTGCAGTGAGATCGTCCTGTTGAGTGACGATCAAGGGGTTGACGATCAAGGCGGCCTCGGACGTCAACGCGGTGAGGATTGCGGTGTTCTCCCCGGAGATCAGATCGGTCCGGATCCGAAGATCTGGCGACACCGACTCTGCGATCTGAATGGCTTCCATGAACAGGCCCGTCGGTGATGCCGAGGTATTCGGATCGCCGGTGTTCGGATCTGCGGTGTTCGGAGCTACGAAAACTATTCGCATCCTGAGACTGTGGCGATGCGCGAACTCGGCCGCCCACGTGATCACGTCGGTGCGCAGCGGGGATCCATCGATGCACACGACGACCGCTCCGTCTGCGGACCACTCCGAGGTGAAGACGTCAGTCGAAAGTTGGGAGGTCATTCCGAGCTCCTCGCGTTATGTCTGTCGAAGGTTCTGTTGAATGCGAACTGGCTTGCAGGACAGTGCCGAACAGCAATCCTGCAACCACTATCGAGCAAGCGGCAGTTGTCAGGGGCAACCACACGAGCGTCGTGACTGCGAACATGAGGACGAGCAACGGCATCAGGAGATGGCCGGGTTTCGCTCGGCGTTCAACCTGCTGACTTTCTGCCCAAGCTCGATACTTCGTGCCGTCATTCATGTCGTTTCACCTCTGTGCTTACCGTGGAAACCGGCTTGTGACCAAGCAGTCCGACGTGCGCCTCGTCGCGCATCCTCTCGACCATGTGGGGGTAGTGCAGTTCGAATGCCGGCCGCTCACTGCGGATTCGGGGGAGTTCGGTGAAGTTGTGTCGTGGTGGAGGGCAGGACGTCGCCCATTCGAGTGAGTTTCCGAATCCCCAGGGATCGTCGACCGTCACGATCCGTCCGTACCGATAGCTCTTGAAAACGTTCCAGATGAACGGAATCGTCGAGGCTCCGAGCACAAACGCGCCGACGGTCGAGATCGTGTTGAGAAGAGTGAAATTGTCCGACGGCAGGTAATCCGCGTACCGCCGAGGCATACCCTGAGCGCCGAGCCAATGCTGGACGAGAAATGTCGCGTGAAAGCCGATCAGTGTCAACCAGAAGTGAATCTTGGCGAGCTTCTCGTCCAACATCCGGCCGGTCATTTTCGGGAACCAGAAATAGATTCCGGCGTATGTCGCGAACGCGATTGTTCCGAAGAGGACGTAGTGGAAATGCGCGACAACAAAGTACGAGTCGGTGACATGAAAGTCCAGGGGCGGGCTTGCGAGAATTACGCCGGAGAGTCCGCCGAACAGGAATGTGACCAGGAAGCCGACGGAGAACAGCATCGGCGACTCGAAAGTCAACTGCCCCTTCCACATCGTGCCGATCCAGTTGAAGAACTTGACTCCGGTGGGAACTGCGATGAGGAAGGTCATGAACGAGAAGTAGGGGAGGAGAACGGCGCCGGTTGCGTACATGTGGTGCGCCCACACAGCGATCGACAGAGCTGCAATTCCCAGTGTTGCGTAGACCAATCCGGTGTATCCGAAGATCGGCTTGCGGCTGAAGACAGGGAAGATCTCGGAGACTATGCCAAAGAACGGAAGCGCCAGAATGTAGACCTCGGGATGGCCGAAGAACCAGAACAGGTGCTGCCACAACATGACTCCACCTGTCGCGGGGTCGAACAAATGCGCTCCCAGGTGCCGGTCCACCCACAGCCCGATCAAGGCAGCAGCGAGCAGCGGAAAAACGAGGAGGATCAGCATGCTGGCGACCAGCGCATTCCACGTGAAGATCGGCATGCGGAACATCGTCATCCCGGGGGCCCGCAGGCAGACGATCGTCGAAACGATGTTGACTGCGCCGAGGATGGTGCCGACGCCGCCGAGAGTAAGCCCGATGATCCACAGGTCGGCACCCATACCGGGGGAGTGGAGTTCGCTGGTGAGTGGCACGTAAGCGGTCCAGCCGAAATCTGCTGCACCACCGGGTGTTACGAACCCGGCGGAGGCGATCAGGCCGCCGAAGAGATACAACCAGTAGCTGAACGCATTGAGCCGCGGGAAACACACGTCCGGCGAGCCGATCTGCAGCGGCATGAGGTAGTTGGCGAATCCGAAGAAGACCGGGGTCGCGTACAGCAAGAGCATGATCGTGCCGTGCATGGTGAACAACTGGTTGTACTGCTCGTTTGACAGGAATTGCATTCCCGGGACAGTCAATTCCATGCGCATGAGCAGCGCCATCAGTCCGCCGATCAGGAAGAAGGCAAACGATGTCACGATGTACATCAGCCCGATCATCTTGTGATCGGTGGTCCTCAGGATCTCGACCAGTTTCGAACCCTTCGGAGCGGTCCGGGGAGTTGCGCCGACGTGGATATCGACCTCGTCGACCGGCCGGGGCGCGAGATCAACCACGACGGCCGCCTGTGCGCATCGACGTGACGAAATACCGAGAATTCTTGGGACTGTGGAACATAAACGCAATGATCGCGGCGGCCACGACCTCGGACGAGGGGAAAAGGTCCCGAGGATCGGACAGGGCGGCATGGCGTAGATCACGTGGTCCGGTACGGTCGAAAGACAATTGTCCTTGCGGATGGAAAGCGAGTTGTCATGGCATGTCGTATCAGTGAATTGGTGCTCGGTTGCCGGGATCCTGAGGTTCTGGGGCGGTTCTGGTGCGAGGTCCTGGACTTCGTCGTGCTCGATCGAATGCACGACGGTTCTCTGGAGATCGGCCCGCGCGAAGGGTTCGGCGGTCCGCAGCCGACGATCATCCTCAGTCGCAGAGACGAACCGGAGAAGGGTAAGCCCCGCCTGCATATCGACGTCAACGCCACCGACCGCGATCAGGAAGCCGAACTGGAACGCCTATTGGGTCTTGGTGCGCGGCCGGCCGACATCGGCCAGACGGGGCAGGAACAATGGCATGTCCTGGCCGATCCAGAAGGTAACGAGTTCTGCCTGCTCAAGGCCCAACTGGATCCGCTCTGACGCTCAACGGTGCTGGATTGACAACGGACTTCGCCTGGGGCTCAGCGGAACTCGCCACACTAATTCGGTGACGCCGTTCTCGCTGGTGATGTTGCTCGAGCCGCCGCACTGACGAGCGCGGGTCGCCAGGTTGTCGAGACCGTGGATTCTGGTTGCCTGGTCGATTCCCACACCGTCGTCGACGATGCTGATGACAAGATCTTCCGTTGCCCGGATGGTGACGTCGATGGCGTTGGCATGGGCGTGCCGCAGAGCATTGCTCAACCCTTCTCGCACAACGGCTTCGGCGTGCGGGGCGAGTCGAGCCGGGACGGAACTGTCGATGGTCCCCTCGAAAGTGACGCTGGGAGTGATCGACGAGTGACCGGACAGACCGTTGACGGCGTCGAGTAATCGGCGTCGCAGGCTTGTGGGAGTCGACATCTCACTCGTGTGGAGGTCGAAGACTGCGGTGCGGATTTCGCGGACCGTTCGATCGAGTTGATCAACGGAGTTGTCCAACACCGTGCGAATGGTTTCCTCGTCGCCGGGACGTTGCAATGCCCCCTGCAAACTCAATCCGGTGGCGAACAACTGCTGAATGACGTGGTCGTGAAGATCACGCGCGATTCGGTCTCGATCTTCGAGGACGTCGACCAGTCGCTCTTTTCGTTGCTGTTCGGCGAATTCGACAGTGACAGCGGCGATGTCGGCCATTGCCGTCAGCTGCTCGATCTCATCGACGCCCCACGGACGATCGCTGCGGCGTGACGCGAAGAGGACGCCGCCGCCGAACGAGGTTCCCGACAATGGGAGTGCGACGACGGATTCCTCGCTGGAAACATGCAGTGCCGGAACAGCACTGGCACTGGGGGCGGAAATCGTTCGCCGGCTGCGGGCAGCTTCGTCGATCACGGTTCCGGAAAGATCGAGAACTGTGCCGTCCGAGACGGTCATCCCGCGAGTCTGGGATTCTGCGACGTGAACACCCGGCCCTTCGCCGAGGTCGTAGCGAACTATGCACACCAGATTGCCGTCGGTGAGACGGCGCGTCGTGCGAACCAGTTCGGCGAGTGTCTCGTCGCGAGATCCTCCACTGAGCAGGCGTGCGTTTACAGCGGCGACGGCCTTGAGCCACGCTTCCCGCGTTTGGGATTCCTCGAACAGACGCGCATTGTCGATGGCGATGCTCGCAGCGTTTGCCAGAATCTGGAGTACGGCCTCGTCACGGTCGTCGAATGCAGCCCGTTCCGAGCTGTCCGCGAGGTAGATGCTGCCGAACACCTCGCCCCTGACGAAGATCGGAACACCGAGAAACGTGTCCATCGGTGGGTGATTGGTTGGAAACCCCGCCGAGGACGGGTGTGAGGCGATTCGGTCGGTTCGAACCGGACAAGGTTCTTGAACGACCAGGCCCAGCAGTCCGTGACCTTCGGGAAGATGCCCGATCTTGGCAACCTGCCCCTGATTCAAACCGGAATGGATGAAGCGCGACAAGCGGCCGTCCGGAGACTTCACGCCGAGTGCACCGTAGTCCGCTTCGAGCACATGTCTTGCGACGTCGACTATCTGTTGCAGCGTTTCGTCGAGTTGGAGGGTGGACCCGACTGTCAATACGGCACTGAGCAGCTTGGGAATTGCAGTCGGGTTGAGGGCAGTCAGCTCTGCGCTTCCGGCGATGTCGCCGAAAAGGCTGAGCATGAGCGCGTCGCGGCTACCTGGCATGGTGTGTGCCTGTAGTGGCGGAGAATGGTGAACCGGACGGCGTCAGTAGGTGTGTGGTCGCCTGTCCCGATGGATCCGGGTAAGCAGTGCCCGCACGAAGCTTGGTCGCCAGAACTGCAGCCTGCGTTCGACGTTCGAGACCTAATTTTTCGAGGATGCGTGAGACATAGTTCTTGACTGTTTTCTCCGAAAGTTCCGCGTGCGTGCTGATCTCTCGATTGCTCAGCCCCTTGCCGATCAACTCGAAGATCAACAGTTCCTGATCGGTCAACAGTGCTGCCGCAGTGCCCGACTCCTGCTCGGATCGGATGCGCCGGACCAAACCGATCACCGCCTGAGTGTTCAACAGCGATTTGCCGGTGGCGACCGTACGGATCGCGGATACCAGGTCGTGGCCGCGGATGTTCTTGAGGACGAATCCGCGTGCGCCGGCGATCAGGGCGTCGAGTAGGGCGTCGTCGTCGGAGTACGACGTGAGCATCAACGTGGCCGCTTCCGGACAGGTCGACGCCAGTTCCCGGCACAGTTCCACACCGTTGCCGTCGGGAAGTCTGACGTCCATGACGACCACGTCGGGTCGGCATTCGGGTATTCCGTCCGAAGCTTCGCGAACACACGACGCCTCGCCCACAACGTTGAATCCCGATACCTGATTCAACAGGTCTGCCAATCCACGACGGACGATCTCGTGGTCGTCGACCAGATAGATGCCGATCGTCACGGTGGTCACCTCTTCCAGCTCGCGCCTGCCATCGATGTTACCGGACGGTAATGTACTGGCAAGGACGGGTTGTTCGTCAAACGGTCGACAAAAAACCCGCGTCGAACGGTGCGAGACCGAGTGTCGATTGCACAGAGTCAAAGGTCCCGATCGCGACGAGATATGGATCACCGAGGTACGGCTAGGCGATCAGTGTGAAGTGAATGTGATTGCGCCGGTGCCGTTTCGATCGTTTCAGTCCGTAGGTGCGAGTTCGACCGAAACGTAAACTCCCTTGCCTTTTCGATGTGCGAGGGCTTCGCCAGGACGATCGATACCGTCCAGTTGGAGAACGATGGGGCCTTGTTCCGGATAGAAATTGCGCCACCAGATTTTCTTGTCCGGCATGGCAACTCCGATCGTCACACGGTCGCCTTTTCTTTTGTAGGACACGGGCGCGCTGAAGGTACGTCCCGATTTGCGGCCGACGTAGGTGATGACGGTCATTGAACGGCCGAGTAATTTGCCCACGATCGGAGCGCCGATCAGTGGTTGGACCACTACGTTGACGGCGGCGGATACACGTTGGAAAGTGTTCACAAGAAGCCCTTTCGCTTCGGATGCTGCACGGATTCGAACGCTGCACGGAAATGGTGCGTGCTGTAGTTCTATCCTGCTCGACGGTGATTGTCGCGTGGCAGAAATTGGTACAAACCGGTGCGCCGAAGCGAGTAGCGTGGGGGTACGTCGAGGGTCATTCGTATATGCGCGGTCAAGCCATGTCGTCCTCGACGCCAACCCGGTCTGTGGTCGAACGGCCGAGAACTGGAGCGCCTGTATGGCGTCGAACCCGTCCGATGTGTCGAATGCACCAGGGCAAGCCGAGTCGACAGACGCGGATCAGAAAACGCCGTCCATCTGCCCTGCGTGTCAGCACAGTATGGAATCCCACGATCCGCTCGGCGTTCGGTTCTGCGCAGTGACAGCCGACCGCGGTCTCGATCGAAAGTGCATCTGCGCTGCCGATCGTGAGGAGATGTAGCACTATTCGCGATACTGAGCTTTCGGGCTGAACAGCGCCGGAGATCCTTCAATTCGCAACGACTGAACCGCTATTGACGGCGGTACAAACGCGGTCTAGATTAATCGAATCAAATTCGATTAATTGCGGAGGTGCTGGAAGTGGAGGCCGAACTTCTGTTCGTCGGAGGCACGATTCGTACGGGGGACTCGGCCCGCGGTGTCAGTGACGCATTGGCCGTTGCAGGCGGCAGAGTTGTTGCTTTGGGGGATGCGGCCAGGGCGTTGGAGTCGGCCCGTACGGAAGTTGTCGACTTGGCAGGGGGAGCGCTTCTACCGTCGTTCGGCGACGGCCATGTTCACCCGTTGATGGCTGGCCTGGAAATGCGCGGCGCCAAGATTCGTGATTGCGACAGCATCGACGAGGTGGTGCGGGAAGTGCGTCGCTGGGCGGACGCGAATCCGGACGCCGAGTGCATCTTCGGAGAGGGCGTCTCTCCCACTCTGGCGCCGGGCGGACTGTTCGACGCCCACTGGCTCGACGATGTAGTGCGGGACAGGCCGGTCGTCTTGCGCACGATGGACTATCACACCGCGTGGGTCAACAGCGCCGCGCTTCGGAGCGCCGGTCTGACGCGCGATACCCCGGATCCGGTCGGCGGGGAAATTGTGCGAACAGCTGACGGCGAGTTGCTGGGGACGCTGCGTGAATGGGGAGCGATCAACCCGGTACTGGCTCTTCTTCCCGAAGTGACACTTCACGACGGAGTCGATTCGCTTGCTGCGGCATCGGAAATGCTTGCGGCAGCGGGTATCACTTGGGTTCAGGATGCATGGACCGAGTTGGACGATGTCGAGATCTGGTTGGCCACCGCTGAAAGCGGGCGCCTGTCGACGCGAGTGAATCTTGCCTTCCGAGCAACACCTGAGAGCTGGAAAGCCGACCTACCGGCGTTTGTCGAGGCTCGGCAGAAAGTTGCAGAACGGGGCGGTGACACAGTCAGAGCCGAAACGGTGAAATTCTTCGCCGACGGTGTCATCGAGGCGGGCACGGCAGCGCTCCTTGCGCCGTACTCGGACTGCCCGCATTCGCACGGAATCAGTAACTGGACGACGGATGAACTCGGTCGGGTTGCAGCTGAAGTGGACCGGTTGGGCTTTCAGATCCATATCCATGCCATCGGTGATGCAGGTGTACGCATGGCGCTCGACGCGATCGAATACGTCGATCGCTGTAATGGCCCGCGTGATCGGCGCGCCACGATCGCGCATCTGCAATTGGTTGACGGCGACGACCTCGACCGGTTCGAATCATTGGGCGTGATTGCCAATTTCCAGCCGCTCTGGGCTCAGCTCGATCCTCTGATGACGGAACTGACCATTCCGCGTATCGGCGTCGACCGCGGTGAGCTGCAATATCGCATCGGAAGTCTCGCCGAGCGAGGCGCGCGAGTGGCATTCGGCAGCGATTGGCCCATCACGGCCCACGAACCGATCAAGGGAATTGCCACCGCAATTCACCGCCAGACGTCTGCAGGAGTTCCGAGCGAAGGATGGCTGCCTCGTGAACGCGTCGGCCTCGACTGGGCCCTCGCGACATATTCGGCCGGTATCGCCTATCAAGGGTTCGAAGAGAACTCGTGGGGTCGCCTCCTTCCGGGCATGCGAGCCGACATGATCCAGCTGCCCGTCGATCCCCGCCACCTTGCTTCGTCCAAGGAGCTCAGTGACCTGGTCGTGTCCCGAACCTGGTTGGCGGGTAAGCGCGTTCATTGACCTCCCGGCCGGATTCGCGACGGCTACTCGTGCACCTCATGCAAGAGGCGTCGAAAACCTGAAAGCAATGCCGTCCAGCCGAGTTCGAAGGCTTGCTCGGCCCTGGCCGGTCCCCTCGGTGCCGCGGCAAGTGCCCGAGTCAGGGCGTCGTCGGGTGTTGTCGCGTCCGCTTCGATCATGACCTCCGGTGCGGCCGCATCCAGTGCCGCTCCGAGCAGAAAATTCTCCGATGCAGTGATGACGGCCAAGATGTGGTCGTCCGGGAATCCCGCCTCGCACAGACCCGCAGCGGGAGCGCGGTACACCGACAGTGACGTGGGGTCGCGCACCGTCTCCGTGGCGAGGAGGCGGATGGAAGTGGGGTGGCGACTGAACGCGGCTCGATACGACCTCGCCCACTCGGAGAACGCTTCGTCCCATGGCAAGCGCTCAAACGACGACCCGTCGATTTCACGTACGACGCGATCACGAACCAGGTCTACGACCGCGGCGCGGCCCTTGGCGTGGTGATAGATCGACGAGACTTGAACATTCAGGTGTTTCGCCAGGTCAGGCATCGTGAAGTCGCCGTCGCGGTCGACTAGTTCCAGTGCAGCCTTTGCGATCCGTTCGCGGTCCAGGCGTGCGATACGAGGTCTACCCACGGTCCCACCTCTCTAATCGAAGTTGATTCGATTATGCCCTTGTGGCGCCGGTCACAAGGATCTATCATAATCGAAACTGATTCGATTAATCCGGTCGGTGATTCCCGTTCCTGTTTTCTCCTCGTCATGCCCCTTCCTTCACTGGAGAAGTGCCTCATGAAGAAATCTGAAACCTCGCCCACCGTGCAGCTGCAAGGAGGCGTCCTGGGCACTGCCGGGATCGTCTTCTTCGTCGTGGCCGCCGCGGCTCCATTGCTGGTGATGGCAGGGGTCGCGCCGCTGGCCTTGAACATTGCAGGCATCGGGGCTCCGGGCGGATACATCTTGGCGGGGCTCGCGTTGGGAGTGTTCGCAATCGGTTTCACTGCGATGAGCAAGTACATCCACAATGCAGGCGCCTTCTACGCCTACATTTCAGTTGGACTCGGGCCTCGCTGGGGGCTCGCCGCAGCAGTACTCGCGTTGGTGTCCTACAACGCTCTCGAGATCGGAATCTTCGGGGCTCTAGGATATTTCGCCCAAACCACTATGGCGGACCTGGTCGGGGTAGATCTGCCGTGGGGATTGTGGTCGCTGTTGGGTGTTGGATTGGTGTGGTTCCTCGGATCTCGATCGGTACACCTCGGGGCGCGATTTTTGATCCTTTTGCTGACCGCGGAGACAGGGATTCTGGTTCTGCTCGCAGGAGCGGTCCTCTTTCAAGGCGGAGCCGTCGGAATCGATGTCGAATCCTTTGCTCCTTCCAATGTTTTCAGTCCAGGCCTCGGCGGGGTGTTGACTCTGGCCTTCGCTGCGTTCATCGGATTCGAAGCCACCGCCCTGTATCGGGAGGAAGCTAAAGATCCCGCTCGGACGGTTCCGCGGGCAACGTACATTGCCGTCGCGTTCCTCGGACTCTTCTACGCATTCATGGTGTGGATCATCATTCAGGCGTACGGCCCGGATCAGGCTCTCGCGCTTGCTGCTTCCGATCCCGCCGGCATGTACTTCAACGCGATCGAGCAGTACGTCGGCGGTTGGGCGAGCACCTTGATGGAACTGTTGATCATCACGAGCATTCTCGCCAGTCTGCTCGCGTTCCACAACGCGATCACCCGCTACGTCTTTGCGCTCTCGCGTGAACGCGTGCTGCCCCGAGCGTTGGGCAAACTACATCCGGTCTACAAGTCGCCCTACGTTGCCAGCGCAGTCCAGAGTTTCCTCGCGATGGTGGTGATCGTCGTGTTCGTGATCATCGGCGCAGACCCGTACCTCGAACTCCTGCTGTGGGTGAACTCGCCAGGCATTGTCGGCATCGTCGTGCTTCAGGTCATGGCGGCCGCGGCTGTCATCGCATTCTTCTGGAAAGATCGCCGTGGGCATTCGGTGTGGAGAGTCTTGATCGCGCCCGCATCCGCTCTCCTGATGTTGGTCTACGCAACGTATTTGATCGTTGATCAGATGGAGCTGATCACTGCCGCCGGCACGGCAGTGAACGTGGTGCTCGTTGCCGTCACACCGGTCAGCTTGGCTGTCGGCTGGCTACTCGGCTCCCGACTCGAACGACGTGACCCGGCGCAGTTCGCACGGCTGGGAACTACCGACGTCGATGCCGGTCCTTCGGCCTGACTCGGCTTTTACTCCACCAGTGGTGTTCTCCTATTTGTTCGTCTTCGGGAGGCCAGGGGGATTGACCAGCGACTTGTCGACTGCCTCGTTGGTGATCTTCCACCGCTCGAGAACTTGCTCGTATGTGCCGTTTTCGATGAGATGATCTATCGCTTCGCTGATCGGTTGTACCAAGCCGTTGTCTTTCTTGACCAGTACACCGATCTGGCCCAACGCGGCCTCACCGGCCCCGGAGAACTGACCGATCACTTCGTTCTCGCCAGTCTGTGCAGCGTGAAACTGCGATGACGGGTTGGGGCCGAAGTAAGCATCGATTCGACCGGAAGACAGCGGCAGGTAGTAGTCAGTGGTCTTCTGGTACACGGTGATTTCAGCGGGAGCACGCCCGGCCGCGACGTTGTCCTCGTTCCACTTCACAAGCAATGCCTCCTGATTGGTGGCAGCGCCGACTCCGATCTTCAGTCCGGCGATGTCTTCCGGCTTCTCGAGTGAGAGATTCTTGTCCTTTCTGACTTCGAATGCGAGAGTATCGAGGCGGTACGTCGCGAAGTCGTACTTCTCTTTACGCTCTTCGGTGACCGTCACGTTGGAGATGAACGCATCTGCATCTCCCGAATCGATCCGCACTGAATTCTGGGCCCAATCCGCGACCTGAAGGTCGATTTTCAACCCGAGCACCTCTGCAATCAAATACGCGAAGTCGGTCTCGGAACCGATGACCGTCTTGTCGTCGTCGGCATAGAAGCGCAACGGCGGCGCGGTTCCAGCGTTGCCGGTGATTCGGATCGTGCCTCGGTCGCGGAACTCCTGAGGGACCTTCGCTGCGATCGAATCAACCTTGTCGGTACTGATGCGGTTCTGCTCGGCCGACAAGTTGATACCGGATGTTGTTGCACCGGAATGTTGCTCGGTCGATTCTTCATCTGGGCTTCCGCAAGCGGTGCCAAGGAGGGCAACTGTGGCCAGGGCAGAGATCAGAAGTGTCGCGGTGCGAGGACGGGTGAACATCGGGTTCCTTCCGAGAAAAGGGTTTGTCGAAGCAGGTTGTCGAGTTGAGGAAGTGTGAACTAGCTCTTCCACGCATCCACGAAGTCCACCGAGTAGAGATCGGCTTGGATGCGCAGGTCGTGAACCGCGGGAGTCGTCGCGTAGATCAACGAAGAGGCGTGCAACGGGATCGCCAGTGCCTGATCGGCAATCAGCTCCTGAATCTCCTTCAACACTTCGTTTCTCGCATCGATGTCAACGGTCTGAGATTGTTTGACCAGCAACGCATTCAGCTCGGGAGTCGAGGCGATGCCTTTGGTCGAGCCGAGAGTGGGACTGAACACCAGCAGTACGTCACCGTCGGCGCGCAAGCTCTGGAAGTAGATCGATTCCCACGTGCCGTCGGTTCTCGCGGCGTTGTCCTCGGCAGTCGAGCGAGGTTGCAAGTTCACCGCGACTCCGATGTCGCGCAGCTGAGATTGGATCAGTTCGAACTGCGATTGTGGGAGGTGGTTGCGGTAGGCCAATTCCACGGTCAGTTTCTCACCATCCTTGGTTCGGAATCCGTCACCGCCGACTGTCCATCCACTGGCGTCCAGCAGTGACTTCGCACCCGACCGATCATAGGTGTACCCGGACGAGAGATCGGTGTAGCCGGGCGCTTTCACAGACAGGATGCTGCGTGCTTTCTCGTCACTCGGTGTGTAGGTGGTATCGATGATCTGTTGGGTATCGATGCCCTTCACCAAGGCGCGCCGCACGTTCAGGTCCGCAAGTACCGGCGCGAACGTGGGGTTGAGCAAGAGCGAGTCGTTGATGCCGGCAGCAATGGACGGGATGACAGTGAGTCCGGCGCTTTGTGCGCGGTCGACGTCTGTGCTCGGAATGTCGATCGCGGCGTCCAGTTGTCCTGACGTCAAACCGCCGATTCGCACCGAGGATTCGGGGACCACCAAAAAGGTGATCGAATCCAGATATGCCTCTCCCTTGTTCTTGTTGAGTGAGGATCCCCAGTGGTACCCGTCCCGACGGGCGAGTACGACCTTCGCGTTGGTCTCCAGTTCTTTCTGTACGAATGGACCTGAAGCGATAACGCCCTGGGCGCAGCGTTCTTCGGGCGTCTTCTTCAAGGATTCCGGTGCGATGATGGCGAGCGTGTCGGAGCGGGCGGCTTGAAGGAATCCTGCCGATGGTTCCGAGAAATCGAGTGCGACGGTCGAGGGGTCGAGTACCTCGGCCCCGATGAAGGTCGCGAGATGAGATTTCGCAGTGGTTGCGAAACCGCTGTCTCCCAGTCTTTTCTGGCTCTCGAAGTTATCTGCCACGACCTGTGCATCCAGACGTTCGCCGTTGCTGAAGGTAACTCCGTCCTGGAGAGTGAAGACGAATCGTCGACCGTCGTTCTGGACCTCCCAGGACGTCGCCAACCAAGGAACGATCTCCCCGGTGTCGAGATTCTGGTCGACGAGTTTGTCGTAGAGGGGATGGAACGCCGTAGCGGTTTGACCGTTCAGGGTCTTGTCGATGCACGGTGGAAACGTATTGATGGCAAAGGTCAGATCGCCCCCGGACGCGGGCTCGGAGTCCGCGCTGGCAGATGGTGTTGCAGTGCTGCAACCAGCCGCAACTGCAAGCGTCGACGCCAGGATGGCGACTCGGATCGGTGTGGATGAAAGCCGCGACGTCGTCATGGACTGAGTTCCGTTCATCGTGTGGAAGTGCGAGTGGAATCGAAGATGTTGGACCGCAAGGTCGTTCCGGTGTATTCGCGCCGGAACACGCCCCGATCTTGCAGAAGTGGCACAACGGAACTGGCGAAGTCGTCGAGCCCCCGGGGGAAGTGGGTAGCCGTCAGGATGAAACCGTCAGCTGCTCCCGATTCGAAGAGATGTGTCAACTCGTCCGCTACCTCTTGCGGCGAGCCGACAATCTCGGGAGTGAGATCGTTACGCGCGAACAACTGTGCGGCTTCGGCGATAGTGAGATCCTGGGCGTCGATCAGCCGCGCCAGACGACGCGACGGACCTTTTCCCTGATCGACGACGTCGTTGATCGGAGTTGTCGGATCGAACTGCGACAGATCGAGTCCGGCGGAGTGGGAGACCCACTCGATTGCTGCATCCGGATGGATCAGGGATCGCAGATACTCCTGCCGTTCCTTCGCGATGCTCGTCGTCTCGCCGACTATCGGTTGCACGGCGGCGACGAGGCGCACCGAATCGGGGTCGCGTCCAGCCTCTTCCGCGTAGCCGCGAATTGCCTGGCGCTTCGCTCGAAGATCTTCCTCCAACGGGTCGATCGCAAAGACCAGATCTGCCCACCGCCCACCGAACTCGCGCCCTCGCGCCGATTCACCTGCCTGGATGAAGACCGGGCGGCCCTGAGGTGATTGTGGCAAGGTGAGTGGACCCTGCACCGACAAGTATTTGCCCTTGTAGTCGGCCGCGTGAATCTTGCTTGTGTCTGCGTAGATTCCGCTGTCGCGATCGGCCAATACGGCGTCGCCGTCCCACGATGACCAGAGTGCGGTGGTCGCTTCGAGAACCTCGTCGCCGCGCTCGTACAGTTCTTCTCTCGGAAGCCGATCGACTTCGGGAAAGTTGTCGTTTGCCGGACCGGGCGCCGTCATCACGATGTTCCAGGCCGCGCGCCCACCGCTGAGTATGTCGAGGCTGCCCAGAGTTCTCGCCAGGTTGTACGGGCTGTTGAAGCTTGCCGAAAGGGTTACGCCGAGACCGATACGATTTGTTGCGCCGGCCACCACTGCAGCCAACTGCGTCGGATCATGTTGAAAGCCGGTCAGCAGACCGTATTTGGTGTGGCCGTCGACGTAGTGCACACGCTCAGGTATCAGTATCAGGTCGAATTTCGCTCGTTCCGCGGCTTGCGCGTATCGCTCGTAGAGCGCTCTGTCCTCGAAGGCATTCTCCGAGTACGAATGTCGCCACATTCCGGCACTGTGCATACTCGGAAACACCATGTAGGCGCCGAGGATCATCTGTCGTGTCATCGCTGGTCCGGATTCCTTGGTGTGTGATGGATGTCAGTGGAGACGGGTCGTTCGGGGTCGGCGCTCCACCCCGACCACGACGCGACGTAGACCGCGGAGCTGATGCCGACCGCTGCAAGCACCAGTGCGTTGTGCGACGCGGCAACTCCGCCGCCGCAATAGGACACGACGGTGCCACCACGCTCTATTCCGAACTGGTGGAAGTATTCTCGTAACTCGCGGTCGGGAAGTAGGAAGCCGTTGTCGTCGAGTAGGTCAGTTGCCGGCGCTGAGATAGATCCGGGGATGTGGCCGGCGCGGAAACTGCTCGATCCTCGGGCGTCGAGCAATCTGCCGGCCGATGCCGCGCGCAGGGCGCCTTCTGCGTCGGCGAGTGTCGTGCTAGCGGTGGAAGGTGGTACGGGCATCGAATCGTTTGTCGATATGGGTTTTCGGGATGAAGCCCATGCGGACGATCCGCCGTCCAAGTACCGCACTGAACGTCCCGCCCAGCGAAGCGTGAACCACGCGCGGGCCGCAAGCAGGGGGCTGTCCGAACTGTAGACCACGATGTGAGCATCGGCGGGTACTTTCAGATCGTTCAGTGTTCTTCCGAATGCGTCGAGATCTGGCAGCGGTCGATTCCCTTCAGTCCCGCCGCCACTGCTTTGAAAGTTGTTGATCGACAATGTGATGGACTGCGGCGCAGTAATGATTCCGGCTCCGCCCTCGCTGTTGTCTCGTACCACGTTGACGACGACGAGCGTCCGATCGGAACGAATGAGTTCGCGGAGTTCGGTTGCGGAAACAATGACTGCGCGACGCTCGATTCCCCCTGCTTCTGACATGAAAGATATTGTGTAACAATTGCTTCAGTCAAGAAAGAGATAAGATCGTGGCAATCTTTACTCATGGCGCCACGGCTGCCAGCACTTGTCCGGCATCGATGACATCTCCCACCGTTACTGTCACCGCCGAGACGATTCCGGGTGAGGAAGCACGAAGGGCAGTCTCCATCTTCATTGCTTCTACGACCGCGACGACATCACCTTCCGACACCCGCGTTCCAGTCTGCAGCACTGCCAGCACGGTTCCCGGCATCTTCGATGTGATCTCTCCGTCACTGAGATCGGAATCCTTTGCTGTATAGACTTTCTCGATTACCTTCACGGTCCAGCCACCAACGCACACCCATGTACCGGTGCCGACTCCGAGGCGTCCAGCGGTGGTTGTCAAACCATCGGCGACCAGGCTGAGTGTCACTTCGTCGGTTCCGCCCCTGACGACCACCGAAATGTTCCGGCCGTCGGCGGCGACAATCCAGTGGTTGCTTCGTTGTGAGATGACCGTGGTCGGCACGACGCGGCCGTCGGCAATGAGTTCGCGTCCGATCGGGTCGGATCCCACCTTGCGCAATGTCTCTCGATGTAGTCCGTGGGGGCCGGTCCATGACGACCCGGTGACCGGCGATTGTTCCTCGACGGAAGTCCACACCATCGCAACAGCAGCGGCGGTGGCCTGGAGCTCTGCAGAATCCGGGATCAACCGAGGGAGGTGCTCGTCGACGAAGGAAGTGTGAATGTCATCCGCGCGCACAGCCGGTGTCGCCAAGAGAAGTCGGAGGAAACCGATATTCGAGGTTCCACCGAAGTAACTGGAGTCGGCCAAAGCTCGGTCCAGTGATTCCAGTGCGGTTGACCGCGTCGGACCGCTTGCTATGACCTTTGCGATCATCGGATCGTAGAACGGCGGAATGCTGCCGGCACCCTCGAAAGCACTGTCGATGCGAACCGTCGACGGCCAGGCTACGTCCACAGAATGTGAAGGTGCGGGCCGAAATCCGTTCGACGGATCCTCTGCGTAGATTCTGGCTTGCACCGCGAAACCCCGCAGCGCGATATCGCGCTGCTGTAACGGCAAACGGGCGCCGAGGGCGATGTCGAGTTGCAGTTCGACGAGATCGACGCCGGTCACTTCCTCGGTGACCGTGTGTTCGACTTGCAGGCGCGTGTTGACTTCGAGGAAGTAGTAGCGGTTTTCGGCGTCAACCAGAAATTCGACGGTTGCTGCATTCACGTAGCCGACGCCTCCGAGTAGTCGCAGAGCGTCGTGCTGCATGGCTCCCAGGACCGATTCGGTGACAGAACTTGCCGGTGCCTGCTCGATGATCTTCTGGTTGCGACGCTGTAGGGAGCATTCACGGGTGAAGAAGTGAACTCCTGTACCGAAGGAATCGAAGAGGACCTGAACTTCGATGTGACGCGGACGCTCCACCAGCGTTTCGATCATCAGGTCGCCGCGGCCGAAGTTCCTTTCGTTCAAACCGATTGCAGAGGTGATGACCTCTCGTGCGTCATCACCCGGATGTAGTCGAACCATCCCCTTGCCGCCGCCCCCGAACACCGGTTTCAGCAGCACCGGCACGTCGAGAGATCGAACGTGACCGAGGACGGTATCGGGATCGGCGCTTGCCTCGCCCCACGCGGTGAGAGTCGGGATGCCGGCGTCAGCGGCGGCCTTCTTCGCTCTTGCCTTGTCTCCGAGTAGAGCGATGGATTCAGCGGCAGGACCGACGAATGTCAGACCTGCAGCGACGACGGCTTCAGCGAAATCGGAGTCTTCGGAGAGAAATCCGTAACCCGGGTGCACGGCGTCGCAATCCGCGGCCAGCGCGGCCGCAATGATTTGATCCGAATTGGTGTAGGACTCCGAGGGGATGTCTCCGTCCAGAAGCACGGTGTGATCGGCGAGGCGATGCCACTGTGCGTGTGAATCGACGGGGGAGGAGATCGTCACTACCGACATGCCGAGACGACGGGCCGTGCGCGCGATGCGCGTGACGATTTCGCCCCGATTGGCGATGAGAAGTCGAGTCATGTTCTCACATCCTGAAGACGCCGAAGCGCGTAGTTCCGTGATTGCGGGGAAGCATGGACAGCGCGAGTGAAACCCAGGATCGCGTGTCGACCGGGTCGACGATCGCGTCCACCCATAGCCTGGATGCGACGTACACCGACTCGCCCTGCCGGTCGTAACCTTCGCGTATCGGCCGTTTGATTTCCTCGATTTCCTCTTCCGTGAGCGGAGTTCCGCGTGTGCGCGCAGATTCGATCTTCATCAATGCCATCACCGACGCTGCTTGCTCGGAACCGACCACGGTGGTCTTCGCGTTCGGCCACACGGCCATGAAGTCAGGACCTATCGAGCGTCCGCACATCGCGAGGTTTCCCGCCCCGTAGCTTCCGCCGATGACGATGCTGAGCTTGGGAACCCTGGCGCAGGCAACGGCATTGACCAGTTTCGCTCCGTGTTTGGCGATACCTTCCGCTTCGTACTGCTTCCCGACCATGAATCCGTTGACGTTGTGCAGGAACAACAATGGGATGTCTCGTTGTGAGCACAGTTCGACGAAGTTCGCGGCCTTGAGGGAGTCCTCCGAAAAGAGCACACCGTCGTTCATGATGACCCCGACGGTGTACCCCTCGATGTGGCCGGTTCCGCAGACGATGGTTCGGCCGTAATTCGCTCGGTACTCGACTAATTCGCTGGCATCGAGCAGGTGGGCCAGAACGTCGCGCGCGACGATCGGGGTTTTCGAGGAAGCCGGGATCACCGTGTCGAGCGATTCGGGGGAGTGAAGAGGTGGTCGCGGAGATCGTGACGGCGCCCGTACCTCCCGTCGATCACCGCGGGCGACGATGTCGGCGATCATGCTCAGAGCCTCGATGTCGTCGTTGGCGATGTGATCGACGACGCCGCTGATCACCCCGTGCACGTCGGCGCCGCCGAGCTCTTGCGGTTCGACGTCGACACCGGTTGCAGCCTTGACCAACTGAGGGCCGCCCAGATAGACGGTGCCGGTACCGCGGACGATGACGGTCTCGTCGCACATCGCTGGGATGTATGCACCTCCAGCCGTGCAGGAACCCATGACCGCTGCGATCTGAACGATGCCGTCCGCCGACATTTCGGCGATGTTCTTGAACATCTCGCCGAAATGGTGCTCGTCGGGGAAGATCTCGTCCTGCATCGGAAGGAAAACACCTCCGGAATCGACGAGATAGACACATGGCAGCCTCAGCCGACGAGCGACGGATTGCAATCGCAGTTGCTTCTTGACGGTCAGAGGGTAGTAGGTGCCGCCCTTGACGGTGGCGTCGTTCGCGAAGATGGCGCAGAGTGAGCCGCGGATGAGCCCTACGCCCGTGACCAGACCAGCCGACGGGAGTTGCTCGTCGTACACCTCGAATCCGGCCAGTTGTCCGATCTCGAAGAACGGGGACTGCACGTCGAGAAGAGCATCGATGCGTTCGCGAGCGGGCAATTTGCCGCGAGCCCGGTGCTTGGCGACCGACCGCTCGGGTGCCCCGTGAACGGACAAGTGTTGCGCGTCCGCAACTCGCTCGCGAATTTCCTTGTATGCCAGTAAGTTCTGCTCGCGGGTACCGGGGTCGAGTTGTGCGGTGCGTTCAATGACGGGCATGGGACGTACCTACTGTCGGTTCGGAGGAAGCCGTGCGGAGGGAGAATACGAGCGCAGTCGCTGCTGCAGTGATCAGTGCGACGATTGCCGACCACACGCGTTCATCGGATGCGAGAGGTCCGACTACAGAGGCGATGCCGGCAATCCCCTGCTGTACGAGTCCGCAGTACGCGACGGCGATGGCTCCGCCTTCAGCAAAATGCGTCACTGCTGATGCTGCCGAGTTCGGGAAGAGAAGTGATTGCCCAAATGTCAGTGCGATGTATCCGAGCAGGAAGACCGCGAGCAACGGCGTGGAACCGAGTGGGGGATACCAGCAGAGCATGAGGACGAGGCCGGCAAGCAGCATGCACAGCGCACCTCGACGCATCAACTTCTCTGAACCGACGGTTGTGGCCCTTCGATTGACGTAAAACGCGCCGCTGAAGTAGGCGGTTCCGTAGAGGATTCCGAAGGCTCCGAATGCCCACGGTTGCAAGTCGAATCGATCGCTGAACAGGAAGGGACTCGATTGCTGCACCAGGACTATCGCGCCGAAACCCAGGCCCCCCGCAATGGCTGGTTTGTAGAACTGGGGTGTCAGGACTATGGCATTCCACCGAACAACGCGTTCGTTGTTGTCGCGGACTGTGGTGTTCTCGGTCCTCAGTGCCACCGCAGCGAGTGCTGCTCCGAGTACTCCGAGCACGCCGAAGCCGGTTCGCCACGAGGTGAACGACGCGAGAGCGCCGCCGATCAGTTGGCCACCGCCCAGTGCCACCACAAATGCCATCGACAACAGCGACAATCGACTAGCCAACTCCGAACCGGTGAACTTGTCCTTCACCATCATTCGCACGATGATGGCCGCACCCCCTGCTCCGATGCCTTGAACGATCCGGCCGATCAGTAGTACGGCGGCGCTCTGGACCAAAGCCAATGCAACGCAGGCGATCACGAACAATACCAAGCTGGACAACAGTGCCGTCCTGCGTCCGAGTCGATCTGCCAACCGCCCCCACACGACCACCGGAAGTGCGGCACTGATCACGAAGAGTGTCACAGACCACTTCACCACGGAATCTTCGATGCCCAGATCCGTCGCGATCTTCGGCAGTGAAGGGAGGTAGATGGTCGTGGCCATTTGTGCTGTCAACACGACGGCACAAGCCAGAGGTGTCACTGCGACAGTGCGGTCGTCGCTCATTCCGTGACTCTTCGTAGGACGTCGGCGAAGCGCTCGATCGTTGCATGTGGAAGGTCCGCCCGAAGCATCAGTCTCAGCCCGGCTTTGCCCCGGCCGATGACAGGGAAGAAGACCGCCGATGTGTAGAAACCGCTAGCCAGCAGTTTCTGTGCTGCGGTGATGGTTTGTTCTTCCTCGTGGAGCGTGACGAAGCGGATCGGGAGTCCATCGCCCGATGCCGGCGTGTCGACGAGCGAATCGAACAGTTCGACAACCGTGCGGAGTTGCCGCTGCCGCTTGTCGACCTCTCCGCTGCGGTGGAGCTCCACGGACGCCGCAATAGCACCCAGCCCGGCTACGTTCACACGCTGCGACCACGTCAACGGGCCGCCGTAGCGAAGTGCGAGATCACGATTTCGACTGCCCCCGTTCCGACCGAGTGCGATCGCGCCGCCGGAAGCACCGAATCCCTTGTTCAGTGATGTCAGCAAGAATGTTCGATCATTGAGGCTGCCGATGAGATCCAGGACCGCGCCACGCCCGTTGTGTCCGATGACCGAGGTGCTGTGCGCCTCGTCGAGAACGAGAATCAGTCCGTATTTGGCCTGTAATGCAAACAGCTCGTTCAGCGGCGCCTTCCCGCCTGTGCTGTAGACGGTGTCCGCCACGTATGCCACCTGAGAATTTGTTCGGCAAAGACTTTCGAGTTCATCGACGTCGTCGTGCCGAATGGTCACGATCGTCGTTTCGTCGGCGACGCTCGCCTTCATGGCATTGAGGCAGAAGTGTGCGTTCTTGTCGAACACCATGAGGGGAGGTTCACCGCCGGTGAGCAACCCGGACGCAACGAGGGGGAGCAAACTCCACGCAGCGTTTGCGGCGGATCCGAGGGTGAGCACATGTGCGTCAAGCAGTTCGCTCAACGCGGCCTCTGTGTCGTCGAGAAGGCTGGAGTGGACTCTCATCCGCGAGATGGAACTGTTCAACGTTCGTTCGCGCTCGAGAGCGGCGATCGCACCCGAACGAATTCGGTCGTCGGTGTCGAGCCCCAGATACGAGTACGTGGAGAAGTTCTCGAATTCGTATCCTTGGATCGTCCGGTGTTCGAAACCTGCGACGCGATCGGCGGTGATATCGGCCAGGCCCTCACTGACTGCGCGATCCCAGAATGGGTTGCTCAAATCAGCAGCACGCCTGAGGTTGGAGTACAGATTCCTATCTTTCAAGCTCTCGGCAACCGTCATTTCGCGGCTGGTCCCTTCACTGGATTCGATAGCGGAATTACTGCGTTGATGCACTGAGATGCATCATCGTCAGTTGACATCGCTCATTGAGAACGAAAGACAATTCGATGTCAAGCATTACGGAATCGAGACGCCGAGAAAAAGGAAGAAACCCTATGGTTTGGAACTAGTTGAATCTGTAACTTAAGGCGTTGTTGCAGTTCAGTGACGGTGATGATTTATCACGATTTCCCGTGATAAATCGGATAATGCCGTGAGTCACAGACTTGTGTGCACTTCCGCGTGATGTCCGAAGCATATTATGATCCGCATGCGTCAAAGGGTTGGCACGGAAGCGATAAGGCTTCTGTCTCATATTTTTCGAGGATCTCGTGGAGGTTCGGCAATCAGGCAATTAGGCGATCGTGTATCTGGAATCGATTTTCTTGTTAATGAATTTCAAGACGTGTTAGGTTCGCTTATCGAATTCTTTACTCGTTGGATGGATGATCCGGCAATGATTCATTCTCGTCGCGACCACTTGCCGCGCAGAAGCATCAGTGCGGTAAGGGTGAGGCCCCATCCGATCGTGGACAGTGCGACGCCGACGCCTGCCTGTCCGGTGACATCAGTACTGGCGTCGATACTGAATGCTGTGGTGAATCCCGCAGCCGTGCCGGCAGCTGCAGTCAGGCCGCCTGCCTTCATCCATCGCGACCGATGTGCGGAAACGAAACACGCGAGGATCACCGTTAATCCGCAGGCAAACACCTGCCAGGGAGGAAACTGCGTCGGGGCAGGCAGGCCGGGGCCGCGGAATCCGCCTTTGTAGTCGGCTGACCAGCTGAGCCAGCCCACACAAGACAGAAGGCCCAGCGCAAAGGCCAACAGGCCGGTACGCCACAGTCCGAGTGGGCCCGATCCCGTGCGCCCGGCGTCGAGGGCGGTCGTGGAGTGCTCCACGCCAGTTCGTTCCGAACGCCAGATTGTCCAGATGATGCTTGCGCCGATAGTTGTGGGTACGCCGACGAAGATGAATGCAATCCAGAGAAACTGCGGCCAGGAAAACTCGAGATCGACAGTCATGATCGGAGTATGCGCGAACTTCGAATCCTGTGCGCCCATCTACCGATCTGGCGAGTTGCGGGTCAACCTTCCTCGACCTTCTCCACATGTGTACTTGCCGGGTCCAGGTCGATATTCCGTGCGTTGATCAGTCGAAGCCTGGGCACCGGATCGCCCGTGGTGTCGTCGATCAAGATCGAGTGTGGCTCACCGTCATCGAAGGCGTGGCGCTCTCCCCATTGCCGCAGGCTCGTGATCACGATGAACAGATCCATACCGCGTCCGGTCAGGATGTACTCGTTGCGGGTCCCTTGTTCGTTCGGTCGGACTTCGAAAATTCCTTGCTCGACAAGGGTTTTCAGCCTGTCCGTCAAGATATTCTTTGCGATGCCCAGGTTTCGCTGAAACTGACTGAATCTCGACGACCCGTCGAAGGCGTCTCGCACGATCAACAGCGACCATCTGTCGCCGATGATGTCGGCCGCTCGGGCTGTCGGGCAGTGCGGGTCCGTCCATTGTGTGCGATCAGGCATCGGGTCCTCGTTGGTTGCGTTTTGAAACTGTATTGACGTAGCCTCCAAATGGTATCAAAACGCAACCAAATTGAGGTGGAAGTGACTGCACGTCATGCTGTCGAGAACGCACGGGACAAGTTCAAAATGCCTCGTGGACTTCGCCTGTTGCTCGCGGTGCTCTGCGGGGTCTCGGTAGCCAATATCTACTACGCACAGCCGCTCCTCGGGCAAATCGGTTCAGATCTTTCCATTGCTCCGGCCGGCCTCGGCTTCGTCGTGGCACTCGCCCAACTCGGTTACGTGGTGGGGTTGATCGTGTTGGTGCCACTGAGCGATCTCGTGAATCGCAAGAAATTGATCGCAATCCAGATCGTCTCTGCTGCAACAGGAACGATGCTTGTTGCTCTGGCAGCCACGAATCTGCAACTGCTGATCGGGATGGCCGTCGCAGGCACCTTCTCGGTCGTCGTTCAAGTCGTAGTCGCCTACGCTGCGGCAATCAGCGACCCAGATGAGCGCGGCGCAAACATCGGTGTGATCACCAGCGGCGTTGTCGTCGGCATCATCCTCGCTCGAACTGTCGCCGGCGCAGTTGCGGATCTGGCAGGCTGGCGG
The DNA here is from genome assembly GCF_036669995.1 of Rhodococcus sp. DN22. Classification (NCBI taxonomy): domain Bacteria; kingdom Bacillati; phylum Actinomycetota; class Actinomycetes; order Mycobacteriales; family Nocardiaceae; genus Rhodococcus; species Rhodococcus sp. DN22. The sequence continues at coordinate 1,340,774 of NZ_CP133326.1, forward strand.
GTGGTCTACGCCGGATCCACCTTGATTTCGGTCCTCATCGCGGCGCTCGCGTTGACGATGCTGCCGAAAGACCTTCGTTCGCACTCGGATCGGGGTTCGTACGCGCGTGCCATGGGATCGGTCGTGACATTGACTCTTACGAACCGACTATTTCGCACGAGGGCTCTGATCACCCTGTTCCTGTTCGCGTCCTTCGGTGCGCTCTGGAGCGGTATGGCATTACCACTGAGCGAGGAGCCGTGGCGATTGTCGACCACACAGATCGGGCTCTTCGGAATCGCCGGATTGGTCGGAGCATTGGGCGCGGTCGGTGCCGGACGTTGGGCCGATCAAGGCAAAGCGCAACGCGTCACCGGGGCGTCGCTGGTCGTTCTCTTGCTGTCGTGGGTTTTCAACGCGCAGGCGACGCACTCGCTGGTGTTACTCGTAGTCGGTGTTGTTGCGTTGGACTTCGCCGTGCAGGCTGTTCATGTCTCGAGCCAGAACCTGATCGTCGCGGATGAACCGGAATCGGCCGGGCGGACCATCGGTAGTTACATGGTGTTCTATTCGTTGGGCAGCGCGGCTGGAGCGGTTTCCACCACTATGGTTTTCGACGCGGCAGGGTGGGGCGCTGCAAGTATTCTCGGCGGCGCCTATGCGTTTGCAGCCTTGATCGTATGGACGGTCGATCGATTGCGGACCCGCAACACCCTAGGGAGTTGGGAGCCACGTCCTGGCCGCGACGACCAAGGCGTTCACACCGATGGTCAGGGTCGGCTCGATCACGGGAGCGTAGTGCGGGGAGTGGTTCGACGGCACGGTTCGCAAAGCCGGATCGGTCATGTCACCTGTCGTGAACAGTGAAGGGTCGGTACCGCCCAACAACCAGTATGAGAGTGGCGCACCGGCACTGGTCGCGAGAATGCCGACGTCTTCACTACCTGCTCCTGCGCCGGGATCGAGAATCTTGTTCGTCCCCAACCATTCGGCAAACGCATCAAGTGTCTTGTCCAGCGCCGCCGGGTCATTGACGACGATCGGAAAGTGCTCCGTCTCGGTGATGGTCGGTGGGGTGGGTGCGCCGGCGGTGGCCGCTTCGCCCTGGACGATGCGGTCGACGCTGTCCAGGATGCGCTGACGCACAACTGCGTCGTAGCTGCGGATGTTGAGTTGCAGTTCTGCTTCGCCGGGAATGACGTTGGCGGCATCTCCAGCATGGATGGAGCCGACGGTGAGGACAGCTGTTGCAGTACTCGGGACCTCGCGTGAGATGACAGTTTGCAAACGCAACACGGTTTCGGCCGCCATGACCACGGGATCGACCGAGTTCTCCGGCATAGATCCGTGGGCGCCCTTTCCGACCAGTCTCACACGAAGTGAGTCCGATCCCGCATACGAGGGGCCGGCGTGCCCGGCGATCGTGCCTGCCGGTAGCGGCGATACGTGTTGGCCGAGAACGATGTCGGGCTTCGGGAATCGCTCGAACAGTCCGTCGTCGACCATGGCTTGCGCACCCGCGCCAAGTTCCTCCGCCGGTTGGAAGACGAGGACAAGAGTGCCGGACCAGGTCGTCGTGTCCTGCGAGAGGATCCGGGCTGCACCGAGTAAGCAGGTCGTATGCAGGTCATGGCCGCACGCGTGGCTGACCGAGACGGTCTTCCCCTGGTCGTCGGTCGTTGTCACGGTGCTGGCGTAGTCCAATCCGGTTTCTTCCCGAACCGGGAGGGCGTCCATGTCCGCACGCAGCAGCGCTGTGGGGCCCGCTCCGTTCTTCAGGACTCCGACGACTCCGGTTGTCCCGACGCCGGTAGTCGTGTCGAATCCCAGTGCTGTCAAATGTCCTTCCACCAGACTGGATGTTCGATGCTCGTGAAATCCAAGTTCCGGGTTGCCGTGGAGGTCTTTGTACAGGTCGATCAAATCCAGATCCACTGCGATCGTTGCGTGCACTGACGAGGTCATGAGAGTCCTCTCGGTAGCGTCTTTTCAGGCTAACCGGGATGACGGGTCGGTAAACAGGACCTTAGGCCCCACCGCGTCCGCGATGCGGAGTTCTGGTGCTACGGCACGTAGAACGATGCGACACCTGGGGTGATGATGGATCCGGCCACAGACATCACGGCGACAGCGACTTGACCGGTCCCGGTCTGCACGATCGCCCCTGCCGGGACTCCGTTCAGGCCGTCCGAGAGACGAGCGGAGCCGGAGGCCCCGGTCGAAAGGTTCAGCCAGCGCACTTCGGATGAGAGCAGGCATCCCCAGCGGTCTTCCTTGCCTCCGGTGATCGTCACCGTGCCGGGTAGTTCGCCGACTACAGCTACGCAGCGGACTGCCGGCGCGTCGAAGCTGCCGTTCGGGTTGCCGTACGGCGCAGGGTTGATCTGGAATGGAATGGTCACCGCAGCGGATGCGAGCGCTACCGACGTCAGAGCCGACGTGATCACGACGGATGTGCAGACGCTCAGTCGGCGAACGAGATTCATCACGGAGGCCTCCAGCCATATCCAGGCGATTTGCTTATTCCCCGACATAACGTCTTGGTCGTAACTTCCCTTCTTGCACCGCCGCATTGAAGACGACAGCCTCACCATATCCGGTTGCACAGGAGAATTCAGGTACTCGTCGCTATTCGATACCTGTAGCGGCCTCAGATGCCGTCCGTCGAACCGCTCGAGGGGATCAGAACGCGCGGATTCAAGATGTTGTTGGGGTCGACAGCGTTCTTGATGGTCCTGTTCAGTTTGCTGACGACGGGATCGAGCGAGTTCGACAAGCGATCTCGCTTATCTTGTCCTACACCATATTCTGTTGCTGCGAATCCGCCCAGAGTGCTCACGAGTTGATAGATTTCTTGTCGCGCCGCGGAGGCGGATTCAGCGGCGGCCACGTCTCCGATGGGGTAGTTGAGGACTGGGTGCGTGAGCTCGTCGGCTGCGTGGGTGTAGCTGACGATGGTGGTGCTGTAGCGCTTCGCGATGTCGGCTATACCGTCGGTGAGCTCGGGGAGTCTGTCGATGGGTACCGCGACGTCGTCGCCGATGACCACACCTTTCCGCTCGAAGGCTTCGTAAACGGCATAGCGGGGGCGGATGAACAGTTCGCCTTCGTGAGGGTCGTCGGTAGCGTATGTAGCTGTGGCTCGATGCTTTTCGCAGAGAGTGCTCATCAATTTCATCTCTGTCTCTGCGCCGTTACCGGCGTCGGATCGCCCGATCAGGAGTGCTCCCGCATCGGTGTCCAGTTCCATGTTGAGGAATTCTTCCGCCACCTTGATGGCTGCGTTGTCGAGGATTTCGAGTTCTGAAGGGCGTATTGAACTTGTGATATCTCGGGCAGCGGCAACTGCGTCGGCCATGAGTGGAAAGAAGGCCACCAATGTGTGGGGAGTCGGAGGCTGAGGGATGAGTCGCAGCGACAGTTCGGTTATCACACCGAGCGTTCCTTCACTGCCGACGAATAGCTTGGTCAATGCAAGCCCTGGGGTGTCTTTGATCCGTTTTCCGCCCAGTTCGGCGACGGATCCATCAGGCAGCACAACCGTCATACCCAGGATGTAATCACTGGTGACGCCGTATTTTATGCAGCACGGTCCGCCTGCGTTGGTGGCGGCATTACCGCCGATGGAACAGATTTCATAAGACGACGGGTCTGGTGGATAGTACAAACCTTCGCGTGCGGCAACAGCCTTGACGTCATTGGTGATTGCCCCTGGTTCGACGATCGCGGTTCGTGACGAGACGTCCACTCGAATAGATTTCATTCGCTCGAGGCTGAGGGTGATAGCGCCGTCGACGGCGGTGGATCCGCCGACGACGCTCGTGCCGGCGCCCCGTGGAATGACCGGGACATTGTGACTGTTGGCGAAGCGCAAGGTCTCCTGGACATCTGCCGTCGTCGAAGCACGTACGACGGCGATCGGAGTGCCGGCTGCGGGATCGAAACTCCAGTCCTGACGATAGGACTGGAGTAGATCTGGATCTGTGATCATCGCACCCGGCGACAATCGCTGGGCGAGCGTGTTCAAAGCGTCGACATTGACCATGATCTGGCTTCAGCCTTCCGATCCGAGATGTGAAACTCATTGTGTCCAAGGCATGTCCGTGGACCTAAGAGTTGAAAGTTAGTATCTCGAGTGCGGTTGAGATCCACCGAATGTGGCGTACGTCATATGTTGCTGAGGTCGGTCAGTACCTGATCGAAGGCACCGGTACGTCCAGGTGTCACTACCTTCTGAAACAGTGTCAGGACACATTCGTCAAGGGTGTCCGTTGCTGTGAGGGTTCTTCTGGTGACGATACTTCTACCGGACCATCGCCCACGTTCCATGTGAGCCAATGCGATTCCGTCACGTCGGGCTGTTGCCTTTCGGCCCGATGAATGAACGAAGAGGTATCTTCTGCCCGCGATATCGACTTCGCACAGCTTGTTCTTGCGGCGCATGGCCTTGGGTCTCTGGTCGATCAGAGTCCCGATCGTTCCGTCGGACAATCGAAGTGATGCAGGTCGGCCCTTGCGGAATGCGAGCCTTGGTCGATCCTGCTCGGCTGTTGACGATTTCCTCTTCCGCCCGCCGGAAACGCTCTCCAATTCGTCGTCGGGTGCGGGAATCAGTTCGCCTTGGACGCTCCCCGACGGATCGAATATCGATACGGCCGAACCACCTTCGGCAAGGTTCACGAACCAGCCGGTCTCTGTAGGGGTGTTCCATTTCATGTAGATGATTATTCTTCATCGGTGCCGAGGAACATCAGCAGATAGTCCGAGACGAGGATCGCGGTCAGGATTCGACAGTCACCTCGACGACGCCATCGTCGCCGTTGAAACGAACCGCCGGCCAGTACCCGTCCATGAAATGCAAACCGCACGAGTCTGTCAGACCAAGGACGACGTGGTTGTCGGGAAAGACCTCGACGGACTCGAGCACCAAATCGCGCAGTGCATCGATCACTTCGCCTCGTGACGGAGCTTCTTCGCTGAATTCGTTGACAATCGCTTCGACAGCCAGACGATGAAGAGCCTCGTGCTGGTCGAAGACGTGGCGTAGGCGGGGAAGCATGCCGCGTACGGCGTCAGGCTCGAGTGAGTGGGCGATAAATCCGACGGCTCGCCCGTCGAGGTTGCAGGTCAGGCTGTAGTAGTCGTCGTCCAATCGCTCACCGTCGGACAAGATGTAGTGCCCGCGGACAAGGGTGCCGAGCGCTTCGTCAGTGATGCCGAAGCCGGAGTCTGTCGTCACGAGAGCAGCCTAAAGGTCGACGAGGGCAAGGCGTAGTTCTGCTGAGACGGCCACAACGTCCGAACCGTGGCAGGAGCTGTTTTTCGCCAATCCACTCGCAATGTCCCGCTGACTGGGCATCCGGAACCTTCTGCGCCGCGACTGCCTTAGCGTTCTACGTCGATAACCACGTGAAGGGATTTGTTCAATGGCTAAGAATCAGGCACCCCCCGCGACACAAGCCAAGGACATCGTTGTCGATCTACTGGTGATCGGGTCCGGTACCGGCATGGCTGCCGCCCTCACCGCGAACGAACTCGGCTTGTCCACGCTGATCGTGGAGAAGACGCAGTACGTCGGCGGTTCGACGGCGCGGTCCGGTGGTGCGTTCTGGATGCCTGCCAACCCGATCTTGGCGAAAGCCGGTGCGGGCGACACCGTTGAGCGAGCGAAGACATACGTGCGTTCGGTGGTCGGTGATACTGCCCCTGCCCAACGAGGAGAAGCATTCGTCGACAACGGTGCGGCCACTGTCGACATGCTCTACCGCACGACGCCCATGAAGTTCTTCTGGGCCAAGGAATACTCCGATTACCACCCCGAACTGCCGGGCGGTAGCGCCGCCGGACGTACCTGCGAGTGCCTGCCGTTCGACGCGTCGGTACTGGGAGCGGAACGCGGTCGCCTGCGCCCAGGTTTGATGGAAGCCGGACTGCCGATGCCGGTGACGGGTGCGGATTACAAGTGGATGAACCTGATGGTGAAGAAGCCGAGCAAGGCTTTTCCCCGCATCATCCGCCGCCTGGCGCAAGGCGTTTACGGCAAGTACGTCCTCAAGCGTGAATACATCGCGGGCGGTCAGGCGCTCGCCGCCGGACTGTTCGCCGGTGTGGTCCAGGCCGGTATCCCGGTGTGGACGGAAACATCGTTGGTTCGGCTCATCACCGAAGACGGCCGCGTAACGGGTGCAGTTGTGGTGCAAGACGGACGTGAAGTGACGGTGACCGCTCGGCGCGGTGTCGTCCTGGCAGCCGGCGGGTTCGACCACAACATGGAGTGGCGCCACAAGTACCAGTCGGAGAGCCTCGGTGAGCATGAGAGCCTGGGCGCAGAGGGCAACACCGGCGAAGCGATCGAGGCAGCACAAGAGCTCGGTGCAGGTATCGGATCGATGGATCAGTCCTGGTGGTTCCCCGCGGTGGCAAGCATCAAGGGCCGCCCGCCGATGGTGATGCTCGCAGAGCGTGCGCTGCCCGGCTCTTTCATCGTCGACCAGACCGGTCGTCGATTCGTGAACGAGGCGACGGACTACATGTCGTTCGGCCAGCGCGTGCTCGAACGGGAAAAGGCTGGCGATCCGGCCGAGTCGATGTGGTTTGTTTTCGACCAGGAGTACCGCAACAGCTACGTGTTCGCAGGCGGTATCTTCCCCCGTCAGCCCCTTCCGCAGGCATTCTTCGAGTCCGGCATCGCGCACCAGGCGAGCAGTCCGGCCGAACTCGCCCGCAAGGTCGGTCTCCCCGAGGATGCGTTTGCCGAGTCCTTCCAGAAGTTCAACGAGGCCGCTGCTGCAGGTAGCGATGCGGAGTTCGGTCGCGGCGGCAGCGCATACGATCGGTACTACGGCGACCCGACAGTGTCTCCGAACCCGAATCTGCGCCAGCTCGACAAGAGCGCCCTCTATGCGGTGAAGATGACGCTCAGCGACCTGGGCACCTGCGGCGGTGTGCAGGCGGACGAGCATGCACGCGTGCTTCGTGAGGACGGCAGCGTCATCGACGGCCTGTACGCGATCGGCAATACCGCGGCCAACGCATTCGGTCACACCTACCCAGGCGCCGGCGCGACGATCGGCCAGGGGCTGGTTTACGGATACATCGCGGCCCATCACGCAGCAGAGAAGTAGCTCAAACCGTAGATGCACTAGCTAGTAGATCGACCTGACGGGAGATCAGCGCGCGTTTCCGATGCCGGAACGTGCACTGGTCTCCCGTTCGGCGTGTAGCAGCAATGCCAGCTGTATGTCCCATCTCGGTAACGCTGACGTGCCGGGTGACCGAGGCGCGGTATCGTCTCCAGAAGTGATGTGAGGCACTGATTTTTTCACCAGATGCCGTGGAATGAAGTGGCGCCTGATATCGACCGGTCGGGTCGAAAGCGCGAAAACAGGTACGTACCCAGGTAATTCAACCGTGGCGTGGAGCGTCGTGAAGCGACAGCGTATGAGGTGATTCCTCATCCGCAACGCAAGGATCTCCATGTTCCACCCCATTTCCGACCATCCGGGTAGACACCCACCCTGTCGATCTTCGAACAAAATGCCCTCAGTTCGGTCCGGCATTCGTAGTCCTCGATCAACGATCGATTCAGGCACTGCCTCGATGTAGAACCCGTATCTCCTGTGCTGTCACCAGGAGATACAGACCTGCGGGTCTATGCGCGCGATCGCGTTCGAGAGTGGTCACCGTACTTCTCTCCATGGCGCAATCCGAAAATTTCACTCCAACGGAGTCTCGGTGCGATGCACCGCGTAGCTCAGCACGTTCTGAGTGCTGTCTGGCGGTAGAGCCTGCGCCGGCTCCGAGCACATCAGTCAAGGAAAATATGAGTAAGCACAGAAAACACAAGCCTTCCAGCACAAAACGATTCATCGCCGTAACTGCAGGACTGGGCGCCCTTGTGGGGGCCGGAGCAGTTGTCAATGCAGGTACCGCCGGTGCGCAGGGCTGGTCGGCGAGTTGCAGTTGGGAGTGGCCGGTAAGCGGATCACTTTCGCAGGGGTACCACGCGGGACATGACGGAGTCGACTTCGCTGTCAACGTCGGCACCGCGCTTCACGCGCCGACATCGGGCACGATTTCTGTTGCCGGACCCAATGATCCGGGTGGATACGGAACGTACATCCAGTTGGAAGCGGACAGTGGCGAGCAGATTCAGATGGGCCACCTCTCCGAAACCTGGGTCGGTGTGGGGCAGCACGTCGAGGTAGGCGACCAGATCGGGGCAACGGGTAACACCGGTAGCTCCACCGGTCCACATCTGCACCTCCGCATTCACAGTGGTGGCGCCGTCGATCCCATGTCCTTCCTGAGTTCGATCGGGGCGTGCGATACCGGGTCGAGTATCGTGCCCGCACCCGCGCCCGTGCCGGCACCGGAAGTAGCACCCGAATCCACACCGGAACCGGCACCAGTTCCCGTCGTCTACTCTGAGGCAGCCGAATCTGCACCGGTAGAGAGCATTCCGGAGTCGAAGGCTCCAGCGTCTGGCGAAGAGGTAGTCGTTGCGGCCGGTGATACATTGTTCGACCTCGCTGCAGAACGAGGTCTCACCTGGCAGCAGTTGTGGGACATCAATCCACAGATCGCCGATCCCGACCAGATCTTTGTGGGCGACGTAATCAATCTGTGAGAGTGGATAATTCGATACTGATCCTGGGATGAGTCAAAGATTCGTATACGACCGGTTCCAGTACCCGAGTTAACTCCGAGTTCCAGTTGGTGCGTGTGAGCGCTGCAGCCGGGCCGTGTATTTCACGGTCCGGCTGTTTGCGCGCTCCGAGAAGTGATTCCTACCGAAGTGCTGATGCGTGGCGGTTCGCTTCTTGGGCAGCCACGGCCAATCGCGGGGGATCTTGCCGATACTATTGAGCCCGTGAACCGGTCCGCGATCACCTCCCTACGTCGACGTTGGTCAGATGAGGGCGTCGACAATTTACGGGCGCAGCTGCTCGATCAGTCGCGGATCGTCAAGCCGCCCCACACTCTCGTCTCCCCATGGGCGGAGACCGATGGCGGGCTGATCGATGTGCGTGGCCTGACAGCGGGTAGCGGTGGATTGGACATCCGGTATCTCACGTTGGAACGGATTGATCTGAGTTTCGCTCGGGGTGCGATCTCCGCCTTCGAATCCGAATTATTCGACTGCCGTTTCGATTTCGTGGCACTGACCGGACAGCCCCGTTTCAATCGCCGATTCGAATGGTGCAGTTTCCGGGGTGCCACGCTCTCGCGTCTGGCGCTCGGACCGAGGGTGGTCGATTGCGATTTCACTGGAGCCAAAGCACGCGGGCTCCGCTCCGTGCCCAATACTGTGTTCGAACGATGTGCATTCGACGACACAGACCTGCCTGGTGCGCAGTTCGCCGATACCTCTTTCGTGGAGTGCACTTTCGGCGGCTCACGATTCTCGGCGGCCACGAGTTTTGTGCGGTGTTCCTTCACCCGGACCGCTGTCGAGTTCTCCGAGGCGCGAGTGTCGCGAACAACGGGTGACGGCGCCGCGATTCCGGATCAATGGGCAGGTGAGGTCGATTCCGCAGTCGCACTGGAGCGGTATGCCGGTCGATATGCCCGAGCACTCGGCGTGGGGGACACAGAGGGTATGGCCCTCGATCCTGAAATGGATGATTCGTAAAGGGGGCAGATCGATGACTCGCGGGGTCACGTTCAGAACAGTATTCGGTGGACCGTCGGTGCCGCTCGACTTCATCGAGGAATTGACACGGCTCAGACACCGGCTGAGGGGCATCGCGATGCAGTACGACTTCGATCTGTTTGTTGTCGTTGGTGGCGACATCACCGTGGTGACCGATCCGACCGGGATCCGGCTTCCACGTGTGTTTCTGGGCAGGCGTACCGCTACGGCGCAGGTACAGATGAACACTGACGACGTGATGGGGGTGTCCGACCCGCGTGCATTTCTGTACACGACGATCCATGCGGCACTGACGGAACTGATCGCGCGTGTCTCAGACCGCGACAACGACTTCGATGCGGACGGGGAGCGAGCGAAGATCGAGTTCTTGATCCCGGAAGACAGACGCGATTGACCCATTGGTATCGATCTGTGGGTATTGGCCCTAGACCGCCGATTGCAGTGCCGCGGCCGTCAGGGTGACGGTCGCTGTGGTCCGACCCCGACAGTCAACGGCGAAAGCTTCGCACCCGAAGGATAATTCGCGCCGAACATCATCGAACCTGCAGGGGTAACCCTGACCTCGGCGCACACGGTTGATGCTGGGCTCTCGACAACATCGAGGGTCGCAATCACGATGTGGTCCGAACCGTCGAGGGTGGTCCTGACGCTTAGTTGACCCTGTTTGTCGTTGATACGAACCTCGGGATCGGCAATGACGATGTCGAGAAGCCCGTCGTGGGCCCGGAGGTGAATCTCACCACGGTACTGGGAAATTCGCGCCCCATCGGGGTCGTGGCGATCGGCGACGAGTGGCCAGTGGAGTTCGTCACCTTGTTCGGCTAGGCCGTAAGCGTATGAAATCTCGCCCAGGGCTCGAACATATTGCAGTAAGGAATCTTTCACTGACCATCTCAGTGACGTGGCGGTAGTGTTCTCCGATATGTCCACTGTGGCTCGCTTCTTTCCTGTGGTACCGACCGTGTTCGATCGGTCCGACCAATCTTGTGCATTCAATTTCATTGTGCGGCAGTAACTTCGGCGATATGAACTAGTCGTTCGTTCAGTGGTGAGTCAGGACGATGAACCGTAGGCGCGACTACCTGTCAGCAGAACTGCTTTGAGATTTGACGCCCCCGAGGACTAGATCGACGACCGACTCGATATATTTATCGATTCCGGCTTCGAACTCTTTGAGTTTCGAATTCGGGGTCATCAAATAATGGTGTTCGATCGTTCCTGCGACGGCATCAAGTATCAGAGCTGGCGAAGTTCCCTTCGCTATCTCTCCGCGTTCAATCGCGCGGAAAATGATTTCGCGACCGCCGGTTATGCCTTCAGCGCGCACCCCAGCGATTTCGCCTTCGAATAGTTCTGGAAAGACTTTGGCGTCGATCATGGCCCGCATCCGTACTGTGCCATGGTTCCCGAACAACCGCTCTGCAGTTTCTTGGCCGACGGCCACCAGGTCCCCCCGCAGTGTTCCAGTATCCAAGTCACCGAGAGATCTTTGACTGAATCGCAACGCGGCTGACATTATCTGTTCTTTGGTTTGCCATCGCCGGTAGAGGGCGGCTTTTCCAACCTTGGCGTGTCGCGCAATGAGATCGAGATTCAATCTTGCCCACCCTAGATCCCCGTACAATTCCAGAGTGGTGGACAGAAGACGTGTTTCTATGTCGGGGTCGATGGGGCGGCCGCGCCCAGACGGTTGTGAGGCGGCGCGTGGCATGACTCCATCATGCCACGCACCACCTGGCGATCTCCTTAGGGCATCTCGTCAGTTCCGGTCTAGCCTGGTGTAGTTGCGAGGTTCAGTGTGCTCCCTTGTTCGGAACTGCGGCCAAAGGCTCTCGTTCCGAATCATGATGATTCTCGGACCGGAAGATTGATCATTTGCTCCGGAGTCTCTGGCTGGTAGGCCTTTCCGCCCAGTTTGTTGAGGAATGGGGCGAGAACAAAGATCAGAACGGAAACACCGATACAGATGGCCCAGATCGTTATGAAAGCACTCTCGCTAGGTATTTGCGACCCGCTGATCAGCATGCTGGACATGATTGCAGCGAACGTGGCGCCGGCGACGGCCCCAGCCATCGTTCGAGAGGTGTTGTACAGAGCGCCGGCGATTGCGGAGTCTTCTGGACGTGCACGAGAAACGATGAGGGCGGGGAGGAGTGCCGCGATAAAACCGACACCGATACCACCAATAGCACCCATCGAAATGAAAACGGATAGATTGTGTCGAAATGTAATCAGCCCAACGAACCAGATGGCAATCAAAAGGGAAGACATCTGTAGCGTGGTTCGATTTCCGAATCGTCGCGAAACGCTGTCGGCGAGGGACGACGAAATCATCAGGGCAATCGGCACCGGACTGATAGCAAACGCCACGCCCACTGAGTCGAGACCGAATCCGTACCCGACGGCTTCGGGTTTGGATGCGAAGAACAGTACTGAGACGGTGGCCGCTCCGTAAAATTGTAAGCCGAATAGTCCCGTCAATCCCATCAGAAATCCCACCCCGCCCTTGGTCAACAAGCTCACATCGACCAGTGGGGCGCTGATTCTCTGCTCGAGCGCGACGAAAGCGACAAGTAGCGCCAAGCCGCCACCAATCGCCATGAGCGTTGTTGCAGAAGTCCACCCCAGTTTGCTTCCGTTGCTGATCCCGACAAGGAAGATCGCGAGGCCGATGCCAAGCAGCGCTGCACCTGTCCAATCGATGGACCCAGCTGCACGGGTGGAGGTTTCGGGGACGAACAGCGCGATGGTGGCAAGGCTTACCAGTGCGAGTGCGGCGGGTACGAAGAGGACCAGAGTCAGGTCGGCGTTGGTGCCGAGCATTCCGACCAAAAGGGTTCCTGCCGCTCCTCCGGCGCCAAGGCACCCGACGAGAATTCCGATTGCGCGGCCTGAATTAGCTCCCGCTCGTTCTCGGAGAATTGCAAGTTCCAGCGGAAGTAGAGCTCCCAGGGATCCTTGAATTACCCTGCCCAACAGAAAGATTCCGAAGGACGGAGCTGCTGCTGTCAGGATCGTTCCGAGGGTTACGGAGCCAAGCACAATCAAAACCATGCGACGATGACCGTATCTGTCGCCCAGTTTGGCTAGCAATGGGACGAAAATTACGGTGGAGAGTAGGTATGACGCCAGGACCCAGTTGAGTTGTGCCGGGTTGACGTCGAGCCTCTGCCCGATTTTGGGAATGAGCGGTATATACCACGACTGCAACATTCCGCTGGTGACTTCCGAAAATGCGAGGAACCCAACCGCTGCTAGTCCTCCGGCCTGGAGAGGCGCAGTGGCAATACCCGACTGGACGTTCGGTGTGGTCAATGGAGCCCTCCGGCGATAAGCCCACTGCGGGTTCGGTTGTTGCGCATCAGTTCTCGGTTCCTTGTCTGCGGGAGATTTGGAGTCGACCGAATAAGAGACGACTATCGTCCGCTGAACAGTATTGAGTGTGTTGCCGATGTGTCAAGGCTCACAAAATTACTACTGGGTGGTAGCTAGACCGGGCGCTCGGACTCCGGTGCTCGGCAGGTGCGGCCGTGCGTGCGGACCTGCGCTCAGTGGCGTGTGGTCCGACGTCCGGACTTCACTTGTCGGCACAGTCAGCCTGCAGGGCTTGCTATTTCAGCGATGGTTCGCTCGACGGTGTGGGCGATTTCGCCGGCTGGAGGGAGAAGCTCGGCATCTGTCTGGATTCCGATCCAGAAGTTGTCGTTGCAACACGCCGCCGTGAAGCCGACGCGGGCATTGCCCGCCAACGGGCCAAGTGGCCAGCGCTAGACGAGCGCGGCCTCGAGCGTGAGCGGAAAGGTTGTTCCTGCCGCACGTGGAGACGGCTTGAGACCGAAGTTTGCTTCGCGACGATTGCGACGGCACGTTCCAGGTCTGTTTCTTGAAATGGGAGCTCGATGATCATGAATCCGACGGCGTTGCGTGCGTCACCGATCGCTGTGACGGAGACGGGGACCGGAACGGCGATCGTTTTCAGAATGGACTCGCCGCGATCTTCGAGGATGAATCGCAGTCCGGTGCCCGCTGCAACGAGGTAGGCATCGTTCAATGTGCCTCCCGCACTTTGCCAACCGGCACGACCGGAGCGGTCTGGGCGTTGACGGACGCGATAGATCTAGTGGTGCCGATTGTGCCTAGTAGTGGCCGTGATCGGATCGGCCGGTGTAGGAACGTCCTGATTCGAAATCGGAGGAGGTTCGAGAAACTGGCCTTTTGCGGGATGTGGTGTCGACCCTCTGCTGAGCTTATCGAGGCGACACGGTGGACGACGCTGGTTTCGGCTAGCGGATCACCAAGTCGTGGTCGGTGGCGCTGAGCGTGATCGCGGCAATGTGGTTTCCGCGCATCCAGTCCTGCACGAACGCGTCCAGAGCGGGGTTCGATGCCCGATCCGCGTACGCGTCCGACGGGATCTCGATTGCCCCGACGAGGTGGCGCGGATCGGCATCGAGGCCGGATGCGCGGGGAGTCATCCGTAGTCCGTCGGCGGTGTGCAGGACGACCGGAAGAACCGTGCCATCCGATGCAGTCACGGTCGCGGTCCGGGTGGTGGCGACCGGGTCGAAATGGTCCACGTCCAGTCGGTATCCGGACGGTTGTGCGTGCTGGCCGATCGCGTCGAGCATGCGCGGATCCACCACAGAGTACGGAAACCCGATGTCGATCAGAGTCTGACCGTCGATGGCGCCGTCGCGGGCGGGCAAGGTCGTGGACAAGTGCCAGGGGGCAGCGGGGGACAGGGTATCCGTCGACCGGTCTGTCGGCGCGTTTTCGATCAGTGTGCCGAGGAGGGACGCGCCGGTCGGCGTGAACTCCCAAGCATCCCCGACGAGATCCTTGTGCCAGAAACCGGATTCGGCGCCGCGGCGGCCCTCGACACGCAACTCCCGCCGGTTCGGGCCGGGGCCGAGTGAGTGCACACTGATCGCGGATGTGACTTCACCGGGAATCTTGGGCTGGTGCACCCAGTCCGGTGCCGGAAGTTGGATCGCTGCGGTGCTGCGGTCCAGCGTTTCGGCCACGAGGTTGGGTGCCGACGGCTTGTCCGACTGATCTTCCCAGGTGTAGCGGAAGAAGATCGAGTCCGATCCCGAAGAATCGAAATCAAATGTGCGGGTGTACATGTCGCCGTACTTGTTCATCACGAAAGTGGTTGATCCGGCCGCCGACAGCGAGTCCGCCTGGAATCGCCCGCCGAGGGGGCCGCCGATCTCGTAGCTGTCGTCGTTGGGCAGCCACGGGTCTGCGTAGGTTATTCGGCTGCCGTCCGCGGTCAGCGTGGGGATCATCGTCATCTTGGCGAGTCCGACGAAGTGAATCCGTCCCGCGATGTCGGTGAAAGTTTGATTGTCCCAAGGCGACGAGACGCTCAGCGCCCACCCGTTCGGCCGGTCTCCCGGAAGTTGTCGGCCTGGACCACTCCACAGGGGCGCACCCCACGCGGAAGTCCAGTTCCACACGAGCGGGTCCTGGGAGGCGTTGTCCATCGTGTAAATCCAGCCGTTGTCGTCGACTACGACGAGTTCGTCGTCGTCCAGTGATATCCCGACCAGTCGTCCACGTAGGCATTCGGGCATCGGCACGAAACGCCATGGCTCGGTCGTTGGTTCGCCGGGTGCCCGCGGACGAGCGAGTAAGTCGTGGTCGACCAGTGCAAAGTCCCAGAATCGATTGAATTGAGTTGTTGGCGTCCGAATCTCGATGGAAGAGGGGGTCGCCGTGCCGTTGAACAACGGAAGGTTTTCCAACCCGACTCGTCCGCCTCCCGAGGGTGCGCCGGGTGGCAGTTGGGCGGTTCCGAATGGTACGCAACTGGCCGGCCCGGTTTCGGTGGGCGTGGCTGCGGAGAGGGGAGTGGACCACAGCAGGCCGGCGGCGAAGAGGATGCCGACGGTCGACAGTCGCGATCGGTACGGGTGCGAAACTCCACTCGCGGTCTCGTTCACCGTCCGATTGTCGCATGATCGGCACGTTGAATCTGCGGATTGTGAGGTTTGTCCATCTGTGTCGGTTGCGCCGAGAGTGCCGATCGCTGCGTTGGTTGTTGTGAGTGGAACGAGAGTGCTTGTACTGCAAAGGTATTCGCCGTGTAGCTGAGTTTGCCATGACCTGCAGATACGGTGGGGTGATGAGAAGGCCGAAGTCGCTGGGTGAATGGTTGGTAGCTGACCCTCCGGAGTCGTCCAAGCCACCGGGGCCGATTCTTTTGGCATTCACCGTTGTTCCGCTTATTGCGTTGGTCTGCCGGCATTACGGGTGGTGGCCTTCGCCATTCGGTGACTTCAGGTGGTTCGATCCTCTCCTCGTCAGCGCTGCGGCTCTGCTCACCTTGATCGTTGTTGGTCTGGTGTGGGCGGTTCGTACGCTCTACGTTCTCGGCCAGGACCGACGGTGGTCGTGGTGGATCCTGCCCTCTCCGGTTGCCGTTATCGCCGCGGTCGCTGCGGTGTTGTTGATGCCGCCGGCAACTTTCCTCGACAAGAGCGGAGAGTTCGAGACCGTCGCGATTGCTCTCCTGGAGCAGCCTGGATCGACTGTGGAAGAGCTCGAGATCGGCCAGTTCGAGATCAGCAGTGCCCATGTCGTACGTCCCGATGAGGTCTACTTCATCGACAACGACAGCATGTTCACCACCACGAGTGGATGGGTGTACTCGCCCAGCGGCGCACCAACGGGGTTCGACGATTTCTCCGCAAAGCACCTCGGCGGACCTTGGTACGAGTTCACGGCGGTCTGGCGTGACTGATTCACCGCGCCATTTCACGCATGAAGTGCGTCGATAAATCGAGTGGCCCGTGTCGAGGACCTGTGGCTACCATCGGGGTGTGGACATCGTGATGCCCCATGGGCGTGAGGGGGTTGTCGGCGTCGTCTTCGCCGGCAGCAGATAGCGCATTTCGGACCCGACAGCACTAGGTGCTGGTCGGGCCATGAGCTGTACCCACCTTCACCGATCCACGATTGGCATACACCCATGATCATTTTGACCGATACATCTACCCGTTCCAGCCTCGTCAACGCGAGCCGTAAGGAGAAGACTGATCTCACGTTGCCGGATGGCTTCGACACCATCGACTTCGACGCTCTCGACTATCTGGGCTGGCGAGATCCCAAAATGGGCCGACGCGCCTACGCGATCGTCCCGACACTCGACGGGGAGATCATCGGAGTCTTGCTCGTTCAAGCGCAAGCCACTCCGCGGTCGCGTGCCCAGTGTTCCTGGTGCCGTGACACGCGCCTTCCCAACGAGGTCGTCTTCTACGGCGCCAAGTTGGCCGGGCCCGCTGGTCGACGTGGCAGCACAGTCGGAACACTGATCTGCCGAGACTTCCAGTGCTCGGCCAATGTTCGTAACGACCCCCCGCTCCCGTATGCCGGCTACGATGCCGCCGCTGCGCGCCAGGACCGGAAAGATGAACTGGTGCTGCGTGCTTCGAGTTTTGTCGAGCGAGTGGCTCGGCAGTAGAGGGGACCCCGGGGACGCGATATCCCTGTTGTGAAGTTCGGCCCCTCCCTGGGCTGAGGAAGGGGCCGAACTGCCTGGACGGTGTCGATCCGAGGGGCACTCGGACACGGTGCGACATCTGGCGTCGCACATGATTACTCGGTCAGGGCGTTGCTCGACGTAAAGTGACCCAGGCTCCGGCTATGCAGGCGATGGCCAGGGCCAATGGAAGTAGTGCCATCGGCACCACTCGGGAAGTATCGGCAAACCACGAACCGATCGCCGGCCACCAGCTGGCCCAGGTGATTACGATCGCTGACAGGCCGAGCACACCGAAGAGACCGGTGAGAGAGGCGAGCAGACCGGTGGTCCTCCATCGCTGGTAGATCGCACCTGTCAGCATTGCGATCGAACTGGTCAGCAGCAGCGTCGCGAACAGCGCGAGCAACTGAACGGCTGCGCTGTCGGTGAAATAGCGTGCGATGCCGAACATGCGCATGTGCACGCCCCAGCCGTTGGTGGCGGACTCCACCACTGACAGCAGTTGTAGGGCGATTGCGAAGATTGCGGACTGTGCCAACGCCATTATCGTGGTGGCAGTGAAGAACTCGCGGCGAGTCACGCTGAGTCCGAGTGCGAACGGGAACGTCTGGGTCATCGACTGGAGGTAGAACGCCAGCACGAAACCGTAAACGGAGAACACACTGCCGGTGAATCCCTCACCCTGCTCGTTTCCGACGATCGCGTAGATGGTGAAGCTGATGAGGAAAGAGATCAAAAGGATGCCCACCGGCCAGGCGATCAGCAACGGCCACGCGACCGTGTGCAGTTGGAGGACGGAACCGATCCTGGACCGGGTGGGCGCCTTCGGGACCGTCCGGGGCGCTGTCGTTGCGATGCTCATGCGGTGATCTCCTTGCGCTGCGTCGAAGTCGCGATGACAAGTTCCTGCAAAGATGCCGGTTCCACTTGGACTCCCGCCTCCCGCAGTCGGATTCGCTCGGTCTCGGTCACATCGGCCTGCAACATGATTCGGCTGTGGGAGCCTAGTGTCTCCCGGCGCAGGACCCTGCCGGACGCGGCAACAGCATCCACCGCATCAAGGGGGCCGGATACCACTACGGCGCGACCTCGCAGTGCGTCTGCGTCCTCGTCGACGACAATCCGGCCGCTGTCTACGACGATCACGTGCTCGAGCAGATTGGCTACCTCGTCGATAAGGTGAGTCGAAAGCACTACAGTGCGAGGATGTTCGGCATAATCGGCAAGCAGACGATCGTAGAAGAGTTGGCGTGCAACGGCATCGAGGCCGAGATACGGCTCGTCGAAGAGCGTGAGCGGTGCACGGGAGGCAAGTCCGATGATCACTCCCAACGCTGACCGCATGCCGCGCGAGAGCTTCTTCACCTTGCGGCACAGTGGAAGTTGGAAATCGTCGAGCAGTGTCTCGGCGAACGCGTGGTCCCAATTCGGGAGCAGATGGCCGGCGGCGACGAGTACATGCTTGACCTTGAGGTCCTCGGGGTACGTCTGGCTTTCCTTGACGAAGCACACGTTCGCCAAGACGTCGGCATTTTCGAAAGGGGCAGCGCCGAATACCTCGACATCGCCGCTGGTGTGCAGGTCCTGTCCGGTCAGTATCTGCATGATCGTGGTCTTGCCTGCGCCGTTACGTCCGAGCAGGCCGTAGATTTTGTTCTGGCCGATCTCGAACGAGACGTCCGAGAGCGCATCGACGTCCCCGTAGCTTCTGTTCACTGCTCGCATCGAGGCGACGAGTTCAGTTTCGTCGAAACGCCTGACGTGCGACTTGGTCGTTGTCGTGCTTGAGTTCATCGGTCCGCCTTCCTGTCGTCCAGCATGGATTTGAGTTCGTCGAGGGAAATCTGAAGGCGGTCGGCCTCCATGACCAACGGCTCGATGTATTGGCGCGCGAACGCTTCTCGTCGTCTGAACCTGAGTGCGTCGCGGGCGCCGACGGTGACGAACATTCCGATTCCCCGTTTCTTGTAGAGGAGCCCCTCGCCTACGAGTTGATTGAGGCCCTTGGCTGCCGTCGCCGGATTGATTCGGTGGAACGCCGCCAGTTCGTTGGTTGAGGGCACCTGCCCGTCTTCCGGCAGTGAGCCGTCGATGATCGAGCCTTCGATCTGCTCGGCGATCTGCTGGAACAGTGGTCGTCCGTCGTCGATCACGATGATCGACGCCCGGTGTTCACTGGTTCATTACTCATGTAATGAACCATAGAACGTCGTGGGGCATGTTGGCAATGAGATCGCGGAATCTGGCACCGATGCCTTGGGTCTCCGAGCGCTACCCATCGGGATATTCATCGCAGAGGCTGATGGAACAGCTTGGATGCAGACCAGCTACGACTTCCAGATCCCCGGGGCGCTGCGCACAGGCATTGAGCTTCTGCGGAACCGTGGAACCGCCGATCTAGGTGGTCGACCACGGGACGGGGCACCTTCGGGTGGCCGGTAGTTATCGCCTCAATGAATTCGGCCACCTCTTCGATGACGGCAACTATGTCGCGGGGGTCATTCTGCATGGGCGTTGTAGCTTGGGGAGTTTGCTATGCGTTGACGCAAACACCCGTCAGCATCGGCAGTTCGCCACCCAACGTGAAGCAGGCGAAACCGCAGCCTCGGCTTCGGGGCGTAACCCGGAGTCGTAGAACAGAAGCCGGACCGCACGCCGCGGCCGGGCCCCTTTCGTCAACCCAAAGACGGAATCGCATCCACCGCAAGTAGGGACTTAGCGCCCCGTTTTGGTGTTTCTGTACTGATTCGCAATCCCGATACGTACGCTTCCGACCAGGGAATCGGACACTCGACCAACAGGGGTATCTATGCCGAATGTGACAGTGAAGTTCGGGGGTTCAGACCCGGAAACAGCAGACCTCGCACGCCGGGCACTGCAACCAGTACTCGACAGCATCTACCGCACATACCGCAGGAAACCGCTCCCATTCGTCGAAGCCGCACTGAAACGCGCAGGCCGAGGGAGCTTCTCACAAGCAGGAATTGAACGATTCGCCAATTACATTTCAAGAGGCGACCGACCGATCCTCACCAAATAGTGCGGCCGCCCGTAATCAGGCCGAAGACCGAAGCGTTTCCACCGGCTACCTGGTCGACGACTAAATTTATCGGTGCCAACTAGGTACAGGTCCATCGTGGTCAACATCGGAGACAGCTCCCGCTCGCGTCCGAGATCGGTAGCTGCCTCAACGTGGCAAGGGCACTCGCGCCAGCAGACGTATTCGATCACCTGGAGCTGAGAATGCTGTTTGAGCAGATGCACATTAAATCGACCTCTGTGTGAATTCTGCTCACGGTGCATACTCGCGTGATCAAACCGGCGTCGCTGTGACATTTGGTTGCTGATCCTATTCGGGGCGGCCTCCACCGACTATTTGGGACCTGTCAAACACAATCTCCCCTTCCTGGACAGTTAGGGGAGATTGTGTTTGTGACCACCGCACGATCCACGCATCTGCTGATATGCAAGTTTCAGGCAGAGCTGAAACTGTCATCCACATGCGGTCGGCCGATCTTTTCTACAAGTCGGGTGCGGTTAGTGGCCCTGCGCCTTCTACTGAGAAGGGGATCGTGGAACCGTTCGCCATCGCCACGATCACGTTGACGATAGCAAAGAGGACGTTATTCATTTCAAATTCACCTCCTCTCTCCGTCTAGGGCCCGGCAGCATTCGCTACTGCATACAGGGCAGAGGTCCTGCTATCGAAATTGGGACCTGCAATGTAAGCGGGCGAGCCTGGACCGAATGAGGTGACTGTCCTGATATATCCGAGGCCATTCGAGGAGTTGTAGTCCACCAACCAAGGTCCACCAGAATCGCCTCCGCCAAAGTTGCCCGGTTTGGGAGTTGCGTGAGAAGCCGTAGCTCCGAACGTCATAACCAAGGAAGACGCTGCAGTGCTTGCGAGGAATAAGGTTTCGACTCTGGGCGCCTACGGCCTTCTATCGAATTGGGGCCAACCTGCCGGTTTTTAAGATCTTCGGGAGGTAGCGCGACGCTAATGTGACAGTCCTCCAAACTGGGGTATTTCTTCGAGCTTTATCCGGCTCTTTCGGATCCGGAGTGTATGAGTCGAACCACGGATGATCCGAGCAGGCACAAGATGTAGGTCGGTGAGGGTTTTTAATGTGCAGGCCGATGGTCGTGCATTGGGACTTACGGTTAGGGCTGTCCGATACTGAGGAAGAATACGTACTTGATGCTTTTCGAAGGTGATTTTTGACGGACTTGGGTATTTTCACAGTTGTGATTGTGAGAAGACCTGCATTCTTGCGTGAGTTGTGGTTCCCGGCGTCCGGGTGCGCTACGGCAGATCGGTTCTAAAAACTTCAACTGATAAGCGCGCGGAGCCCGAGCAGTGAATCGGACCGGAGTTTCCGGTACTTCATTCTTTGGGAAAGATGGAGTCATGTCGTCAGCAACGAACAAGAGGTACCCGCCCGAGTTGCGTGAGCGTGCGGTGCGGATGGTCGCCGAGGTCCAGCACGAATATCCGTTGGAATGGGCCGCGGTCGAATCCGTGGCCGACAAACTCGGTATCGGAACAGCGCAAACATTGCTCAACTGGATTCGGAGAGCGCAAACTGATGCCGGCGAGCGGCCTGGTGTGACGAGCGAAATGGCTGCGGAGATGCGCAAGCTTCGCGCTGAGAATCGGGAACTCAAGCGTGCCAACGAGATTCTGAAGTCGGCATCGGTTTATGTGGGTGATCGATGTCAAGTGCCCGTGTCGTCGAGTCGCTGGATAAGTCCGTCGAAGACCTTCTGCCGCCCGATCTGGCCCTTGTCTGCGGCGTCGTCTCGCTGACGGGTGAGGGTGGGGAGAAACTCGATGGTGGTGACGAAGAACGTGCATGACTCGCAGATCGACTCGAAGTGGCAGTCGAGTTCGACTGGGCGTGCGCAGTAGCCGTTACCGAGCATCCGCCGGTGGGCTTCGGCGCGGAGTTTGCGCATCGCGGCGGGCTCGTCCTCGGCAGGCAGGACGGCGGGTTCGTGTTTACTGTAGAGGGCTTCGACTTTCTCTGTGACGGAGAAGTATTGGTCGGCAACGGTCCGGTCCGCGATTCGGGCATAGACCATCGTCATCTCCATTGTCTTGTGCCCGAGCAATGCGGCGATCGCCTCGAGGCTCATACCCCGGTTGATGGCCTGCGTCGCGAGTGTGTGCCGCAGCTGATGAGGGTGGACGTGGCCGATTCCCGCTGCGGCAGCAGCGGATTGGACTGCCTTGTCGATTCGGGTGCCCGGGATCGGACGACCGCGGTCGGTGAAGAGCAGCGGACTGTCCTGCCAGTCCGGTCGGTGCTCGAGCCAGGTGTCGATCATTGTTTTGAGTTGGGGATGCAAGGGGACGTACCGGTCGTTGTGGAGCTTGCCGACGGGGATGCGGAGCCAGTAGGCGGAACCGATCTGGACGACCGAATCGATTGTCAGGTCGAGGAGTTCGCCTTTGCGCATGCCGGTACGTGAGAGCATTTCGATGGCGAGGCGACCGAACTCGTCGGGCAGGTTGCGGGCTGCGGTCAAGAACTTGGCGGCGGCGCCGTCGTCGAGGAATCGCGGTAGCGGCTTGTCCTTGATCGGCCGGTCCGAGGAGTAGACCGGCGCTCGGGCAGGGATATCAGGATAGTCCCATTCGATGATGCGTTGATAGAACGCGCTCAGGTGCCCCATGCGCATGCCGATGGTGGTCTTGGACAGGTTCGTGTTCTTGCGATACCCCGGCCGTGCCGCCAACCAGGTCTTGTAGGCCTCGATGTGGGTGCGGTCGATGTCGGCGACGCAGACTACGTCGCTGGTGGTGGCCAGATGGCCGGCGAACTGGCGCAGTGTGGCCTCGATGCAGTCCACCGACGAGACCCGCAGGCTGATGCCGATCTGGTCGAGGTAACGGCGCATCGTAGCGACCATGACGGGCGCGCACTCCTCGGCGCGGTCCCAACCGATCTCGGGCACCGATCGTGCTGCCCAGCGTTTGCGCGGATGTGGCCGGGGTCCTTGGCCGCGATGGAACATGAGCGCATCGAGCCCAAAGAGTGGCGCGTTCAACGATTTCGGTGCACGCCCGACCTTGGCGACTACGGCGGAATGAAACTGGGCCCGGGCCGCGACATACTCCGCCGAGGTGAGCGCCTCGGTCGTGGCGCCGGCGATGACACAGATCTGCGCGAGTTTGGACCACATCTTCCCTGCCTCGCGCTCGCAGAATCCCAAACTTGTTGCCTGCGTGCGGAATGTGGAAGCAGCTACGGGTTCACGTTCGGCCAGATGGGCGCCCCATTTCGATGATGATTGCACAACATAGATCGCATCGACGGCCACCGACTCGAAGACGGCCGCGAAGGCAACGAACGCGCGCACGATGTCGGGAGCTGCCATGCGCGCCGACACCGGTAGCGCGTTCCATGCGCCGAGATCACCGAACCTGTCCTCGAACCGCAGGACAGCCCGGAGTCGGGTTCGGTGGGCATGTGCATTGGTGACCGCGTGAACGTATGTGCGGGCCGCGGTTGACTCAGGTTTTCTCAAAGAGTCTGTCGGAACGCTCATTTCGCATCTCCAGGGATGTCACCGGCGATGCCGTCGAGAATGTCCATCGCCTTGGAATACTCGCCGATCAGCCAATCGTTGGCCAGATGCAGATAGATGCGTGTGGACTCGATGGATGCGTGCCCGGCTTGAGCTTGAATCGCCTCCAACGCCATCCCCGATTCGCGGAGTCGGGTGAAGCAGGTGTGTCGAAGTTCGTGACATGTCGCATGAGGTAACCCGCCTCGAACTCGGGCGCCGGAGAGAATTTCATCGAGACCGGCCGCGGAAAGCGGGTTGCCGCGTCTGGGACGTTTGAGGACCACGAAGACATGATCGGTGGCACTGTCGATCGGGCGTTCGGCGTCGAGATAGCGGCCGAGGCTTTCGAAGAAGGTCGGTGCGACCGGGACGATGCGTTGGTGGCCGCCTTTGCCGGCGGCGACGAACACTCGTCGCTCACCGGGTCGGACATCGGGCATCCGTAAGCCCAGCACCTCGCATCGGCGTAGTCCGCCGAACAGCATCAACAGGACCATCGCCCGGTCTCGTTCGCAGCGTAGCGCGGCCAATAGTGCGTTGACCTCGTCGGGGCTCAGTACCCGTGGGAGGCGCCGCGGCGCTCTGATCAGTGGGGTCCCGCGAACGTGAGAGCGTCCTGACCGGGTCGAGAGGCCTCGCGGCACGGGATTCTTCTCGACCAGCCCACGCTCATGGAGGTAGGAGAACAGGCCGGAGATCGACGCCAGTCGACGTTTGATGGTCGAGATGGCCAGTCCCGATTCGCCGTCGCTGAGGCGGACCACATTCTCTTTGCGTGGAAGTCGTTGCGCTTGAATGAAAGCCAGTACATCGCTGGTGCTCACCTGCGTCGGTTCCTTGCCGATGATGGTGAAGAAGACTTTCAGGTCGAACGTCTGTGCCAGGAGGGTGTTGGTTCGTGCTCTCGCAGCGACGAAGCGTAGGTATTCATCGAGAAGTGGTTCGCCGAGTCGTGGAATTTCGCCAGGCGGCCGGACCAGCGCTGGGACGAAAGCATTCATTGTGGGGCCTCCTCGATCGAGCCGACAACCGACATGATCAGCCTGACACTGGATGCGTCAGATCACCCACATATCATGATTTTCTTCGCAGCGGAGCAGGGCCGCAACAACAAGTGATCATCGACTACATCAACCGAAACAAGAGTGAGTACGGCGTCGAGCCGATGTGCAGGGCGCTCAGCGAGCACGGCTGTTCAATTGCGCCGTCCACCTACTGCGAGGCCCGCAACCGTTCCGCTTCGCGGCGGGCCGTGCGCGACGAAGAGCTGAAGATCGAGGTCAGCCGTGTGCATGCCCAGAATTATTCGGTCTACGGCGCCCGCAAGGTGTGGCTGGAAATGCGTCGAGAGAGCATCGACGTGGCCCGGTGCACGGTCGAACGGTTGATGGGTGTTCTCGGGCTCGAAGGCGCCCGTCGAGGCAAGCCCAAACGCACCACCATCGCCGATCCACAAGGTCGTCGCGCGGAGGATCTGGTGCAGCGAAAGTTCAACCCGGTTGCGCCAAATATGTTGTGGGTAGCCGACTTTACCTACGTTTCGACGTGGTCGGGCTGGGTGTACGTCGCATTCGTGATCGATGCGTATTCACGCCGAATCCTCGGGTGGCGAACCGCGACGACGATGCCGACACCGCTGGTGCTCGATGCGATCGAGCACGCAATCTGGACCCGCCGCCGAGAAGGGATTACCGACCTGTCCGGGCTCATTCATCTTTGGCGATCGCGGGTCGCAAAACACGTCAATTGTGTTCACCGACAGTCTCATTGAGGTCGGAATCGATGCCTCGATCGGGGCGACCGGGTCGAGCTACGACAATGCTCTCGCCGAACGATCAATGGTCTCTATAAGACCGAGTTGATCAAACCGCGCGGGCCGTGGCGAACGGTCGAACATGTGGAAATCGCCACGTTGGAGTGGGTGGACTGGTTCAACCACCGACGTCTCTACGAGCACTGCGGCGATGTGCCGCCGGTCGAACTCGAGGCGTTCTACTACTGTGAACACAGAACTACGCGAATTGCGGAGTTCTCAAATCAGTAAATCTCCGGACTCGCCGGTGCGATTCATTGAAACCTTGTGACAATACTTTGGGTACAGGTAGGCATGCGTGTGCCTGGATAGCGCATACTGAAAGGTGTCCGTTGTGCCTATTTTCAGCTCGTCGACCGTTTCTGGCGAGCCCAGAGCGATCGAGCATCTATGGGGTGCCGGCCCGCAGTGTCGACAGCCACCAGGACTGGCGCATACTTCGTCCTCCCAGTACTGAAAATGATCGACTGAGCTGGTCAGCGGTTCGGTGCCAGAGCGTAAGTGCTTGACAGAATCGCCTGTTCGACCGTTCGTCACGGCCCGTGAGGTTTGATGAACTCGGTCTTGTAGAGCCCGTTGATCGTTCGGCGAGCGCGTTGTCGTAGCTCGACCCACGGATGGACGCGGCCGTTCACCCTCAGGCCCGGTCCTGGCCTTGGCTCGCAGCGAGTCGGAGAGGGTAGGTCAGTTGGCGAGTCGCCGCGTATGCGCCTGTCGTAGATCGGTATTGGCGCGCCGGGTCTCGGCGAGTTTCTCTTCTTCGACGTCGATGATGCGGCAGGCAGCACCGAGGGGTGCGCGGGCGGCGATACGTAATCGACGGGCACCACTATCTGCGGTGCCCACCTTCTGAACGGTGCGGGGTGATCAGGTTCGTGCCGGCGAGGCTGCGCCGGAAGGCATCCCGAGATGGTTTCTCGTGTCGACCGATGGGAATATTCGGCCTGGTATCAGGCACGCCGACGGCCGAGCAGACGATCGCTGCTGGCGAGTTCTGGGACAAAAGGCTCGACCCCACTGCGGTTTTCGGCGCACGACGGGGCTTGGTACAGCGTGCTACGAGCAGCGTAGATAGAAGCCGTCTCTGTGTGCGTTGACCGCCCCTCGTGATTAGACCATCCTTCACGTCGTTCACTGACGTCTCGACAACGGCGACTGCGCCGCCGTGACTTACGTGACTCGGCACCATGTGACGGAGGGTGGGGTCCTGAACTTCTTGCTCGCCTTTCGCTTCGGCTGTTCAGCGCTGGGGTGTGAGGTAGATAAGGTCAGCGACCGACGCCCAAAGCGCATACGCAGACGGGCGCCGCACTCCCGAAAGTAGGGGAGTGGCGACGACCGTCGAATTGTCAGAGTGTGCGCTCAGTACTTGAACCTCAAGGCAGCAACTGGTCCAGGAAGGTGTTGCTGAAGACCTTGTGCGGATCCAACGCGTTGAATGCGGCGTTGGCGGTGTCCCAGTTGTCGCTCGATGGGACGCCGTCGCGGTAGGTCTGGGGGAGGCCCTGGGTGATGATCGGGGCGTCGGTGTACGGCTTGTCGGGGCCGAACGCCCAGCCTTTGGACCACTCGGGGCGGAAGGTGGCGTCGTTGTTGTTGTAGTGATTACGCATCCACTGTTCCATTTCGCGGTAGAACGCGAACATGCCGGGGGTTCCGGGGACGCCGAGGACGTTGAGCCAGATGGCGGTGTCCCATTCCGGATGGTCGGGGCGCGGGCGCATGGCCGAGATGGTGGGGGCGCCTGCCGAGTCGACCTCGACGTCCGAGGGTTGATCGAGGCCGCAGCAACGGATTTCGACGGGGCCGTTGAGGGGGAACTGTCCGATAGAGCGGTAGTACTCCATGCGGCCGTTGAACCACTGGGTGAAGTCGTGGATGACCTGGCCGATGTTGGCGCGGGAGGTGATGACGGCTCCGCCGCCCTCGGTCAGACGAAGGGTGGTGGCCCGGATGTAGAACTGGACGTCCTTGGACCATCCCCACAGGTCGTTGGAGAAGGTCGCGGCGAGTCCGGCAACGGTGGTGGCGTACATGATCTGCCCGAATGCCGGTGCGATGCCCGGGTTTCCGGCGTTGATCTGCCCGATCATGTCGGTGACCGGCTCCGGGAGGTTGTCGGAGAAGATGTAGTTGTAGGGCCCGGTCACCTCACGCGAGAACGGCGGCTTGGTGGGGGCAAGTGACCACACCTTCATCCACGGGCGTTCGGTGAAGGGGTACCAGATTGCTTCTGCGCGACCGTTTTCGCGGACGAACTTCTCGAAGGTGCGTCCGGACGCTCCGCGGGCACCGAAGAGTTCCTGCCAACCGATGTCGGTGTGGCTGACGCAGCGCATGCGGTAGTTGGGAGCGGCCTGCAAGGTCACGGAGGTGAGGAAGGTGCGTCCGAGGTGAGTCAGCAGCGGCTTGATCGCTGCATCGCTACGCGCGTACGTCTCGAGCGCGTACTCACTGCCGTTCCAGACCACTGCAGTCAGGGAGGTGACGAGGTTGGAGAGGGAGCCGAAAGTCTGTCCGGGAACGTGTGCTTCGCCTTCGGCGGGGAGCGCTGCACCGTGAGCGTCGACGGCGAGGCAGCCGGCGATGGTCAACACACCCGGCGCCGGCAGGTTCGCGAACCCGAGGCCCTGTGCCTGCAGTGCGGTGGTGATGGCGTCGAGGGTCGCGCCGGGTCCTGCGGTGACGGTGGCCGGGCTGCCACCGGCGTTGACGGAGACTCCGGTGAGGTGGACCGTGGTGTCGGCGAGGATGACCTTGTCGACCGGCGCACCGTTGACGATGGTCAGCGGCGTCCAGCCGTGCATGGCACCGCGGGGACGAATGGTGTAGCCGTTGGCATGACCCCAGTTCGCGAGGCGGACTACGTCTTCGGGCGTCTTGGGCGAACAGGTCCAGATCGCGTCGAGCATGATCTCTTTGGACCAGTTCTGATACGCCTGCTGGTACAGCGCGATGCCTTCGGGGAAGGCAGGCGGCGGCGTGAGGGTGGAGACGGGACCACCCGCGGAGCCGGCGGGGACGGCATAGGCCGGCGTCCAGCCGGCGAATGCGGTCGCTGCCACGGCGCCGGCTCCAGCGGCCATGAAACCTCGTCGGGACAGTCGGAACTTTTCGTCTTGTGCCGTCATCTTCGGGCTACTCCTGGTCGTTGAGTTCGGACGGAAATCGAACCCTTTCCAACTTGAGGGATCAGGGAGGATTCAGGCCTTGTTGAGATGCAACCTTCGAGGTTCCCGGATCACAGTAATAGAACGCATTTTATGTTAGTGGGGAATTGAAAATTTGTCCATTGCTAATCTATAGCTAGATTTTAGTTAAAACTACAACCTCCAAGTAGGTTTCCTCGATGATTGCGGTTCCTTGCTTTGGCTAGGTATGAACCATATTTCGCGCTCGCTGGACAGTGGCTAACCTTAAAAATGGACTTTAGCTGCACATTTAGGATGGAGTGATCAGTATTGCGTTAATTCCAATTTGCTGGGAGGTTGAAGTATGGACCTCTTGCTCTGGCGGTTGAGTATGGAAGTGGGTTCAACGAAATGTGTAGCGATGAAATAGCTGCAACGAAAATTGTTCGAAAGCCGATGAGTGACTAATGCTATGTAATTTTATAGGGTTCGCTTGGAAATTTTTGCGACTGGGTTGAGTGGGGCGGCGTCCATCTTCTGTTCGGGCGGACAGCTCTGAATCCAACTAAAGTAGTGGATGAATCCAACTAAAGTGGGTTCTTTGTGAAAGTCGACCAAAACGTGAGCCCAATGTGCTATTTGAAATGGGCGGAGTGGCACACTGTTTAGTGGAATTCGATTGAATTACTGAAACCTGTTGCAAAACTGTGAGCCAACGCATAGTGTTCATCCACATCGACCCCCGATCGTGACCTGGATCATCGTTATCCGGTGACGAATACTCGTCGGGTCATGAATCCTTTGCGTCACCTGTTAAACATCGATGCTGGTCATAGAAGGAGGCACTCTGAATATTAGCTAACAAAAAATATGCCCCGGCCATGAAGTGGAGGTAATTTAAATATATGTCGAAACCGTCTCCAGTTAGAACACGTTCCGTGTAAGATGATGCACATCACTAGATGTGAACAATTCGCTTAGAGAAGATCTCGTGGCGGGGAACCCGCAGTAACCGATGGTCATCAACTCATCGATGGCTAAGCAGGGAAAGAATAGTAGAACAGGGAAATTCGCCACACATGGCGATTTCTCCTGCCTACATTCCGATGCCCAACGGATTTAAATGCCCGTGAAGGGTGCAGGGAACTCATGCTAGTGATGATGTTGATCGGATCGGGTGGAGGCGCACAGACTCCAGCTCTTTCGCCTGTGGTTTGAATGATCGGGGTCTATCAACTCAACCGAAGGAAATGCTCATGAATCTGTCCATGAAGAATTCCGCCAAATCGGCTCTGCTTGCCGCCACGGCGGGAGCAATGGTTTTTGCTGGCACCGGCATGGCCTCGGCAACGCATCTTCCTGCCGTAGGTCAAACGCCAACCGCCGCCAACCAGGTATGCGGTGTAGTCAAAAATGCCGCCGGAATGGGAATCCATGGCGCGACCGTGACCGGCACTCTAGTGCCGCCGCCGGGGGCGCCGTGGACAGCCTCAACCACTACGGACGCTGCGGGAGGATGGTGTCTCCAGGGTACCGGCACGATGGCCGATCAGGTTCAGGGCGGGGCGACTGTCAATCTGGTAGCGACAGACGGGGCATCCACCCAGTCGATCACCGGAATTGGCGTTTCGAGCTTCCTGTCGCACGCCTACTGGGGTCTCGGTATCCCTCCCAAGTCGGCCTGGAACTATAACTTCGTACTTTAGGAGAGAAAAACCAATGTCCTATGACTTTCTGGGAGCTTTAGGCTCCTTCGTGAGGGGAATCGCGCCTATCCTCGGGGGATCCTTGGATGGGCTCAATGCAATGTCGATGAACGTCTCATCGTCCGAACCTAGCTGAGGGGGAGTAATGGAGCTAAGTGCAAGCATGTTCGGCTCACTGGGGCAAACAGTCACCCAGATGCTGCCCACGCTATATGCCCTCTTGATCGAGGGGCCGATTACCTTATCACTTGGAAGGCCCTGATATGGCCGGAAAGAGAAACTGCTGATGTCACTGCAAGAAATGTCATTGGACCTCTCTGAGGTAATTTTCGGCTCTTTTATTGGAGGGCCTCCCAACTACGTCGGATTCGGCGCTTTGCTGACGACGTTCCTAGATTCACTCTCGTGAGGTGAGACCATGTCTTCGGATTACTACCATGGAATGGTCCAGCTCCTGAATGGGCTGCTGACTGCCGGTGTGATGGGGCTGTATGTGGCCTCAATGGAGGGCGCTGGGTTCCAGAGCCTGGACATGATTACTGGTGGTGGTGCCGGCAGTAGCTCATAATCGAACAGCAGGTTGAGCCCGATCGTCATGACGATCGGGCTCAATCTCGACTGTCCGGCAGAGTGATTGCGCGGGAGCGACAGAAATTGACCATGCTTGGTGTCGCGGGAGTTCTGGCGCTTGCCTGGTGGCGAGTTTCAGGTCGCCACTTGTGACCGATTTACACAGTGTTTTTGCAGATCAGGACCGTGTTGTTGCTGGTCGGGGTCAGGGTGTCGCGACCTGGTGCTTGTCGCTGGATTGAGGTCCGACATTTTGCGGCGTGCTGGCGCGTTGACTTTGCAGGGAGGTCTATTTCGACCTGTTTAACCTGATAGTTGCGTGTTTGTCAGGTGCGCGTTGGGCGCGCACTTGATTCGTACGTGTGGTGCCGCCAGTGGAGTGACTGACTTGAGGGCTAACCTCGTGCTTTCACGATAGTCGTCACGAAACCCAGTGCCAGACACAAAGAAAGGTGCCCTGAACTGCAATAATAAGACTTGTCTAGGGTCAAATTATTCACGTTCGAAAGGCACCTATCTGGTGAGTAGGTCTACTTCCTGCTATCCGAAACTCTCCGTCGACACCACCGACCGCGCACTCGTGTCGCAATCCGGAGCGATTATTCTGATCAGCACCGCCGAAAGAACCGGCCTGACCACAGCTTTGTCCGAAGCTTTGTCGCCGTGGCGTAAACCCACCGCTCACCACGATCCGGGCAAAATCATTCTCGACCTCGCACTCTCCCTCGCCGTCGGTGGTGACTGCCTCGCAGACATCGCGCCCCTGCGTGAACAACCGGCCCTGTTCGGGCCGGTTGCATCCGACGCGACCGTATCTCGCCTGATCAGCATCCTCGCCGCCGACGAACCGGCCGCACAGTCCGCGATCAACTCCGCCCGAACTGCAGCCCGAAAAACAGCGTGGTCCCACGCCGGAGACCAGGCACCCGACCACCACATCGACCCGCAGCAACCACTGATCATCGACCTCGATGCCACCCTCGTGACCTCCCATTCGGAGAAAGAGAAAACTGCGCCGAATTTCAAGCGGGGCTACGGTCTCCATCCTCTTTTGGCGTTCGTCGACCACGGTGAACACGGCACAGGTGAACCCTTGAGTTTCCTGCTGCGGCCAGGCAACGCCGGTTCCAATACCGCTGCCGACCACATTCAAGTGACCCGACAAGCATTGGCGCAGTTGCCGTTCCGAACCAGCGGCGGCGTCGGGAAGAAAGTGCTGATCCGCACCGACGGTGCAGGCGGCACCCATGCCTTCCTCGAATATTTGACCGCCCGGCGATTGTCGTATTCGGTCGGGTTCACCTTGACCGACGCGATGGCAGAGGCGGTTGATGACATTCCCGAAGATCTGTGGATACCGGCACTCGATTCGGGTAGCGGCATCCGAGACGGAGCCGGGTCGCAGAACTGATCGGGCTCGTCCACTTGCCGGGCTGGCCTGCAGGAATGCGGCTCATCGTGCGTAAAGAACGACCCCATCCCGGCGCTCAACTGCTGACCGACCGTAACGGTCTGCGGTTGACCGCGTTCGTGACCAATACAGTCGTCGGGAGCCTGCAAACCTTGGAGCTGCGGCACCGTCGTCGGGCTCGCTGGGAAGACCGAATCCGCACAGCCAAGGACACGGGTTCGACGAACTTGCCGTTGCACGGTTTCGCGCAGAATGCGATCTGGTTGGCGATCGTCACGCTCGCTTCCGAGTTGACAGCATGTATGCAGATATTGGCGTTGGCCAGCAGTGATGCACGGCGGTGGGAACCGAAACGACTCCGCTTGCGACTGTTTTCGATTGCCGGGCGTCTCGCCCGCCATGCTCGGAAAACGCGCCTGCGCCTATCGGAGCGGGCGCCGTGGTCCGGACTGATCACGGCAGCGTTGGCAAGGCTGGAGGCGTTGCCGGCACCGACCTAAATCACGGTGAATCTTGTTGGCACGAGCGGAAAGAACACGACTCCGGAGAAGTGGAATCTGGCAGCATCCCGACTGCACACGGGTCGACCAGGGGCCTCTCATGAAAGATTGAGGCTAGCACCCCGATTTGCGTTGGATGCATGTTGACTGATCACTGAATGGAGGAGGTTGTGTACCTGCCGTGTAGCTGTCACAGGATTTGGGGCCCAAACAAGCGAAGTTCGCCTGCCCCAAAAGGGCTCTGAACTGCGGAGAATCGGTGGAGCCGATGACGGGAATCGAACCCGCGTATTCAGCTTGGGAAGCTGATGTTCTACCATTGAACTACATCGGCGTCGCAGCCGACCGGACGTGTTTTCACCGCCGATCAACGTGCTTTCCGAACATTATCAGACGAGCATTCGAGCAGACGTATCACTGGCCGTCGTTGAAGAGAAGGCGCGTGTCGAAGTCGGCACAATTGGTGGATCTTCGTCTAAAAGTTATGCGCGGGAAAGCCTGTCGGGATGGAGAACTCGCGACAGGTGGGGCTGGGCTCTGCCGTGGGAGTCCAGAACCCGCGCATCGTGTTCGGTAACCACGGTGTGATCGCACCCATCGATGGGTCGGCACTGCCCGCAGAACCGGTAACCTCTACCTGTGCTGCTCTCCGATCGTGACATCCGTGCCGAAATCTCCGTTGGACGTCTGGGTATCGACCCTTTCGACGATTCCATGGTGCAACCGTCGAGCGTCGACGTGCGCCTGGATGGTCTGTTTCGGGTGTTCAACAACACGCGGTACACGCACATCGACCCGGCACTGCGCCAGGACGAGCTGACCAGCCTGGTCGAACCAGCAGAGGGCGAGCCGTTTGTGCTTCATCCCGGCGAGTTCGTTCTCGGTTCGACTCTCGAAGTGTGCTCACTGCCGAACGACCTGGCCGGCCGCCTCGAAGGTAAGTCGAGCCTCGGGCGCCTGGGCCTTTTGACGCACTCCACTGCCGGCTTCATCGACCCGGGTTTCAGTGGCCACATCACACTGGAGCTGTCCAACGTCGCAAACCTGCCGATCACGCTGTGGCCGGGAATGAAGATCGGGCAGCTCTGCCTGCTCAAGCTGTCGAGCGCTGCAGAGTTCCCCTACGGAAGCTCCGAGGCCGGATCCAAGTACCAGGGTCAGCGCGGCCCGACTCCGTCGAAGGCGTACCTGAACTTCAACCGCAGCTGAACGAACCAACTTCGGGGGGAGTCGCATGATCGGAATTTTCTACGGTCTGGTGTTCATGAACTTGTTGTTCGTGACCAGCACCGTGTGCTTGATGAAGCCGTCGAAGGCCAGTGTTGTTGCGACCGTCTGCGCAGGAGTGGCGTGGCTCTTCTTCAACGGCCCGCTGGAAGGTCAGGTCTTGTGGTCGTTGAATCGAGAACACGGTCTGACGGTCTCGGATCTGATGTCGCTTGTTGCCTTCGGCATCGCCGCTCGTGGTTGGAATCAGGTCCGTAAGGTCCGCGAAACCGTCGACGCCGATCGTTACTGACCTGCGAGCTCACCTCAATTGAACGCCACGATTCGGGCAGAAGTTTCGACCTGGAGCACAACGGTCGGCGAATCGGGCACAATTACTGAGTATGTGGTGGATTGTCGGAGGCGTACTACTCGTATGGGTCGTGTGTTCCATTCCGATTGCCATCCTGGTCGGACGCGGTATCGCGCGCCGGGACCGCGCAGAATTCGACGGCCGAAATCAACAGTGGGCCGACGAGGTTGTCAGGTCGATAGAGAAGCAATCGGATCAGGACAATGCCGATCGGCGTAAGCCACCACTGATCAGCTGACCAGCTGGACTTTCCGGAGGTGAGTGGGCGTGGAACTTCCATCCGATACTCCCGACGACGTCGTGGCCGCAGCCGCCGGAGGACCCAGGATTCCGCAGTTCGATCCCACAGTCGGGATTCCGGTAGTTCCGCCTGCGGGAGATGCTCCACACCGGTTGGTGGTCATCGGCGACTCGCTGTCGCAGGGATTTCAGAGCGGGGCGGTCTTCAATACCGAGCTGTCGTATCCGTCGATCATTGCTCACCAGTTGGGCTGGCTCGATCGGTTCCGCTTTCCCCGATACGGCGGTCCGGGCGGGCTCCCACTCAACATCGAACTGCTGCTCCGCACCCTCGAAGAGCGCTTCGGCCCACGGCTCGACCTCTGGGAGGTTCCGCTCGCAC
Source organism: Rhodococcus sp. DN22 (assembly GCF_036669995.1). Classification (NCBI taxonomy): domain Bacteria; kingdom Bacillati; phylum Actinomycetota; class Actinomycetes; order Mycobacteriales; family Nocardiaceae; genus Rhodococcus; species Rhodococcus sp. DN22. The sequence continues at coordinate 1,375,805 of NZ_CP133326.1, forward strand.
TCTTTGCTGCACGCGAGTTCATGGACCAGGTGGAGGACTACTGGGAGCGTGGGCCGGGCAGCGAAGCGCCGACGTTCTCGGCGATCAATCACAGCCTTTCGGTCTACGGGTGGGATCTTCGTGACGCTCTGACCAAGACCGCACATGGGTGTGAGGCAGCCCTGCACGAACCGCACGACGACCTGATCAGCCAGATCGTCGAGAACAACGGCGAACGCGCCGCACTGAGAGTTCTGCCGCGAGGCTCCGAGGCAGAGAAGCGCATGACGGCGTTCGACGCGGCAGCGGAACTGGGCAAGGAAGGCATCGAAACTCTGATCGTCTTTCTCGGGGCCAACAATGCGCTCCGCACCGTCACCGAACTCCGAGTCGAGTGGAGCGGCAACAACTTCCGTGACCCGGACGGCAAGCGCGAATACACGGTGTGGCAGCCCGAGCACTTCGCGTCGGAGTACGCCGAGGTGCTGGCCGCGATCCGCAAGATCAACGCCCAGCACGTCATCCTCTGCACCGTCCCACACGTGACCATCGCACCGATCGCCCACGGGCTCGGCGGCAAGATCGAAATCGGATCCCGCTATTTCCCGTACTACGCGCGACCGTGGGTGCGCGACACAGACTTCGACCCACAGCGCGATCAACACATCACCGGCGCGCAGGCGTGGGCCGTCGATACCGCAATCGACGTGTACAACGACGGTATCGAGCAAGCCGTCGCGAATGCCCGTCGGGTGGGGAAGGACTGGTACCTCTGCGATATTGCCGGGTTGCTCGAGCGCGTGGCCTCACGGCGCTACGTCACCGACGTCAATGCGCGGCCGTCATGGTGGACGCCGTACCCCCTCCCCAAAGCACTGACCGACTTGCAACCCGTGCCGGACTCGCTGTTCCTCTCCGCCGACGGTCGCGGCGGCCGCGCATCGGGCGGCCTCTTCTCGCTCGACGGCGTTCATCCCACGACAGTCGCGTACGGGGTGATGGCGCAAGAACTGGCGAACATCATGGTCACGGCCGGGGTCCAGTTCGGCCGCGCTCAGGTCGATTTCGACCGACTCGTCCGACGCGACACCTTGGTGCGCACTCCGCCGCAGAATCTCGATTCCACGCTCGGCGTCATCGGCTGGGCCGACGAGCATCTCGGCTTTGCCAAACGTGTGTTCGGCCTCTGATTTTCAGCTTGCCTTCGACATCGTCGGTGCAACGATGCGTTCCGCGTACTCCCGCAACAGCACGACCAGGTCTGCGTCGTCGACGGAAAGTCTGCCGGTCGGACCTATCGCAGCCAAGGCACCGACGACACACCTTTCCGCGTCGTGGATCGGGACGGCGACGGCGGAGCGTCCGACACGAATCTCGTCTACCTCTCGGGCGGGCTCACCGCGCCGGATCCGCGAGAGTTCGAGTTCCAATGCGTCGCCGTCGGTGATGGTGTGTGCGGTGACCTTTCGCAATGGGGTCTCGGCCAATTCGGGTCGGCTGGCGAGGAGAAGCTTCCCGATAGCCGACGCGTGAAGGGCCGTGACCAGTGTGCGTTCGCCGCTGAGCTCGTGGTCTGGATCGCGATCGACCAGTCGAATTCTGTTCTCTGCAAACGACGCGAGGTAGACGCCGAACCGTAGCTGTTCGCGGAGTTCTTCGAGGAGCACCGAATTGTCGACGGGGGTGGGTTCGGCGGCAGCCCCGGCCAATTCACGGGTGCGTCGGCCCAGCGCGAAGCCGGAGAGGTCGGCGATCCGAACCAGGTAACCGTCGGCGACAAGGATGTTGAGCAACCGATACGCAGTGGCAGGTGGGATGTCGGCCAGGGCTGCAATGTCTTTGGCGGTGGCTCCCGATCCGAGCCTGGCCGCCGACTCGAGGAGGGCAAGGGCGCGCTGAACCGCTCGGGGTTCGTGCCCACCGAGGTCGCGTGGTCGGCCCACCATCAGCGGGCGCCGGCAGTCGGCTCGCCCACCAGCACGATGTTTCCGGCTGCGTCGGTGGCGAACACCCCAGCTCCTGGTAGTACGTCCTCGGTTTCGGGACTGTCGAACGCGCCGACGTGCAGCAGGCTCTTGGGGCTTCGGCGTCGCAGGTAGAACTGCCAGAGCGTGCCCGAGGTCAGGATCACGAGCACAGCGATCGGTGCAACGTACGCATGGTCGATCGTGTTGGCGTAAACGAGGTAACCGAGAACTATCGCACCGGCACCACTTCCACATGACGCGGCTGCGAGAACGCCGGGAGTGTGCTCTCCGATACGCGTCAGGAAGACAACCGATGCGATCGCCACCAGTGCATAGGCAACGATGACGGCACCGCGAACCGTCAGTCGAACGTCGTCGAAAATCTCTCCACGTCCAAGGATGGCAAAGGCTCCGCCGCCCACCAGAACTGTGCAGACGACGACGGTCAGCGCGAAGTAGGGCGTGCGAAATGCGCTGTGAACCGAGGCGAACCGGCGGGGGAGTAGGCGTTCGACGCCGAACGAGTAGACCAGTCGCGACGCAGCATTGGACGACGCCATCGACGACGCCAGCCACGAGCACCCCAGACCGACGTTGAGCGCGATGACGACACCTGGACTCACACCCGTCGCTGTTCCGTGGAGATAGGCGTTGACGAGGGTGTCGCTACGTCCCGACCAAGCGGCCCAGCCCGCAAAGATGAAGAGCGATCCACAGATGATCGGGGTGAGAAGGACTGTGCGGGTGACGGTTACCAGCGGACGACGAGCTTCGGGGCCGAAGAAGGCCGCGCTCTCGAATCCGGCGAGAGCGAACACGGCAGCCAGGGCGGTGAGTAACAGCCCGTGGCCGGAGGTAGGCGGAACGATCTGTGCTTGTTGACTTCCGGAACCGCCCACAATCATGAGCCCGACGATGAACAGAAGTGAACAGCTTTCGACGACGAGGATCGCGAGAGCAGCAAATCTGACACTTCGAACGAGGGCACCGAGAATCAGCAGGGCTATCCCAAGGTAGAGCGCGATGACGTGAAAAGTCTTGTCCACGTGCACACCCGCGAAGCCGAGCAATGCGATTGCGGCCTGTCCTCCGTGATAGAGCGTCATCACCGCGCTGCCGACGTACTTGACCAGCATGGCGATGCCGGTGGTCAATGCTGCCCGGGTGCCCAGGCCACGAAAGACGAAGCTGTGCAGCCCGCCCGATGCTGCCATTCGGCGCGTGAACTGCGAAACGCAGAAAGCGATGAGCGTCACCAGCACGGTGGCCGCGATGATGGTGATCATCCCGCTCAACAATCGGCCGTGTGTCAGCATGGTGACGGGCAGAACGACCATCGACACAGCAGGGGCGGTGGTTGCCACCGACTGGGCCAGCACTTCGGCGCCCGAGAGTTGCCGACGGCCCAACGCGCGCAGCGGTGATCGCGCCGGGGGCTGCTTCTCGCGCGTGGTGAAGGACCGCGCGATAGCTTCGGTGAGAGCGGACATGTCGCGTCACGCTAGTCCGGTTCTGTAACGCGGATATTGCGGACATGCTTCCGCTGATCGCACTCGGGTGAGAGAGCCCGATGCTGATGCTCGCAGGTTTCTCACTCGGTCCCCACTGACTGTTTCCTGCGCGTCAAGTTCCGGACCCAACGCTCCTGAAGTCTGTGTTCAACACCAACCACCCGGGTCACCGGGAGCACACTGGGGAGCTCGAATGCCATACACACGTAGATCTTTCATGCGCAGTCTGGGAATCACCGGCGGCGCCGGCCTGGCACTCGGTGCTATGTCGTCTATCGGCCTGGCGCCGGCGGTGGCATCGACGCCGAGGCGATTTCAGGCACCTGCCGCGGGTGACCTGATCGGAAAGGTCAAGGGAAATCACTCCGTCGTGATCCTCGGCGGTGGACCGTCCGGTCTGTGCTCCGCCTACGAACTGCAGAAGGCCGGATACAAGGTCACTGTCCTCGAAGCGCGCAACCGGCCGGGTGGTCGGGTGTGGTCGATCCGCAACGGCACCGAAGAAACCGACCTGAACGGTGAGACACAGACCTGTACGTTCTCCGAGGGGCACTTCTACAACCTCGGTGCGACGCGTATTCCGCAAAATCACAACACCATCGACTACTGCCGCGAACTGGGCGTCGAACTGCAGATGTTCGGAAACCAGAATGCGAACACCTTCGTCAACTACACCGGCAACAAGCCGCTGGCGAATCAGTCGATCACCTACCGAGCAGCCAAAGCCGACACCTACGGATACATGTCCGAGCTGCTGCAGAAGGCCACCAATCAGGGCGCGCTCGACCAGGTCTTGAGCAAGGAAGACAAAGAAGCACTCTCGTCCTTCCTCACCGACTTCGGCGATCTCTCCAGCGACGGCCGCTATGTCGGATCCTCGCGTCGAGGGCACTCCGCGGAGCCGGGCGCCGGCCTCAACTTCGGAACCGAGATCGAACCATTCGGGATGAGCGATGTCATCCAGGGCGGCATCGGACGTGCATTCTCCTTCGAGTTCGGTTACGACCAGGCCATGACGATGATGACCCCCGTCGGCGGCATGGACCGGATCTACTACAAGTTCCAGGACGCGATCGGGATGGACAACATCGAGTTCGGTGCCGAGGTCAGCGGCATGAAGAACGTGCCGGAAGGCGTCACCGTCGACTACGTCGTCGACGGCAACACCAAGTCGATCACCGCCGACTACGCAATCTGCACGATCCCACCGCACCTGATCAAGCGGCTGAACAACAACCTGCCCTCCGACATCCTGCTCGCGTTGGATGCAGCCAAGCCGTCGTCGTCGGGCAAGCTCGGTATCGAATACTCGCGTCGGTGGTGGGAGACGGAGGACCGCATCTACGGCGGCGCGTCGAACACCGACCGCGACATCTCCCAGATCATGTTCCCCTACGACCACTACAACTCCGACCGCGGCGTCGTGGTCGCGTACTACAGCTCGGGTAAGCGTCAACAGGCTTTCGAATCGCTCACCCACCGTCAGCGGCTGGCAAAGGCCATCGCCGAAGGCGCAGAAATCCACGGCGACAAATACACTCGCGACATCTCGTCGTCCTTCTCCGGAAGCTGGCGTCGCACCAAGTATTCGGAATCCGCCTGGGCATCATGGGCCGGCGCGGGAGATTCCCACGGCGGCATGGCAACTCCCGAGTACACCAAGCTGCTCGAACCCGTCGACCGGATCTACTTCGCCGGCGATCACCTCTCCAACGCCATCGCCTGGCAGCACGGGGCCTTCACGTCCGCGCAGGACGTCGTCACCCATCTGCATCAGCGTGTTGCGCAAACTGCCTGACGTGCTTCGTTTTCCATCACTTTCTCTGGAGGTCACATCATGAAATCTCGCAGCACCAAGGTCCTTGCAGCGGCATTCGCCGCCACCGCGCTACTGGGCTTCGCCACGGCCTGCTCGTCTGATGAGGCGGACGCCGAAACCACGTCGAGTTCGTTCGTCTCCAAATCGATTCTCGAAGCGGGGCAGGCAAACCCGATGATCGCTCAGGGTGTCGCGATCGGCGGCGACACCGCGATCTACAAGACCAGCGGCATCGGCCCGTCGGCAGGAAACAAGGCGGCGCCGGAAGGTTCGCCGGAGTCGTACATCGACGGCCAGTTCTCCGGCGGAGTTCTGCCTGCCGGGGTCACCGTCACCGAGGCGCAGGGCATCAACGTACTCAAGAAGATCCGCGACAACCTCGAAGCCCAGGGATTGAGTCTCGAAGACGTCGTGACGATGCGCGTCTTCCTGGACAACGCGCCGGGGTCGGACAAGGCCGACTACACAGGATGGAATCGCGCGTACCGCCAGTTCTTCGCCAATACCAATCTCGACACCGGTGATACGGAGCTGGTGCCGATGGGCACTGCCGAGCCGATCGCTCCGATCGAGCGCAACAGCGCTCGGCCCACCCGCTTCGCCCTCGAGGTTGCCGGACTGCCCGTTGCCGGTTGGCTCGTCGAGGTAGAGGTCGACGCGGTGTACCCCGATGGCAAGGAACCCGCCTGATGGGCGCGCTCAGCCCGACCCACTGGGCAATCGTCGCAGTAGTGCTCGTGGTGCTGTTCGGTTCGAAGAAGCTGCCCGACGCGGCCCGCGGCCTTGGCAGGTCGATGCGGATCCTCAAGACCGAAGTCGGTGAACTGCAATCGGATACGGACCTCGCGTTGGAGAAGCGAGACTGACCCCTGTGCGCGGTTGAGGAGTCCCCACACTCCTCAACCGCGCACAGGTCTTCTAGATCAGACCTTCGGAACGCGCTACCGATGGTGGTGACGGCGGACCCTTCACGAAGACATCGATCAGCACGTCCTCGTCCTGGTACGACGCGAACTGCGCCAACCCCGGTGTCTGGCGCACAGCCGAATGAACGGCGTCACCGTTCTGCGGATACTCCGGTACGACGTGACGCCAATGGGCGCACAGCAGCGTTCCACCAGGCTCGAGATGCTCGACGACGTGCAGCATTGCCTCGATCAGCTTTTCGAAGGTCAGGTAGTAGCCGACCTCGCTGATGACGACGAGGTCGAAAGTCTCGTCGGGCCAGTCGTCACCCAACGCCCACAGACGAAATTCGGCATCACGTCCGGTAAGCCGCGCACGGGCGCTCTCGAGTGCGGCCGGGACGATGTCGGTGGCGAGAACGCTGTCGCAGCGCTCTGCCAACTTCTCGGTGAGAACCCCGATCGAGCATCCCGGTTCGAATGCGCGACGGTATCGAGGTTTGGGGAGCATCGCGGCGCTGAGCGCGTACTTTCGCTGCTCGTACCACCGGGATTCGAAGTCCCACGGATCGGATTGCGCCGCATACATCTTGGCGAAGTAGTCCGCGGGAAGCTCACGATCGGTCATACGAACACCGTTTCGTACGGTCGCAGTAGTCGTTCCATCGCATGTCGGGGGAGGATGGGGGCATCCGCGGGATGGTCGGAAAGCGGGGCGATCTGTGAAGTGAACTCATTGGCAGCAGCGGATTTTGCAGCCTGAACGTCGGAGGGCAAGGCCACTCTTCTGGCCCTTTCCCACGGGACTGCTGCATGATCCGGCTCAGCCCAATGCCACGCCCAGATGGGGTACTCGATCAATCGTGATCCAGTGTCCGCGCAGGCCTTCGCCGCTGCCTCCCCGGTGGCTTCATGGTCGGGGTGGCCGTCCCCGCGCCATGTCGAGGCGCACCAGGTACCCGTCGAGGAATCACCGAGAATCGAGCTGAGACGGTCGGTCAACTCCTGTCGGTTCTCCCTGATCTTCCCGTCTGGAAGGCTCAATCGAACCGGTGCGGGAATTCCGAGTACACGCGCTGCTCGATCCGACTCGGACCGCCTGAGATGTTCCATCTCAGGCTGAGTCACTGTTGGTGAATCGGGATGTGAGGCTCCACCGTCGGTGACAGACACCACGTGAACGTCGATGCCGGAAAGCGTTGCGAGAAGAGCAGTTCCACCCAGTCCGAGTATTTCGTCGTCGGGATGGGGAGCGACGACGATCAATCGCGAGCACCCGGTGAGATCCAGTTCCGGAAAGCTGCGTCCCCACTCCTGCCATGTCGATTCGGGAGTGCCGCCATCGTCGACAGGCTTCTGCGCGAACAGTTTCGAGTTCACCACGGCCGTTTCCCCTTGGCCGCAATCCGGCCCAGTTCGGCGAGATCCTTCTCGGCGTGGCTCTGCCGCAAGTAGACGGTGAGGTCGGCTACCCGCGCGGCATGCTCGGCGTCCATGCAGAGCGGTGCGGCGCCGAGAGCGCGTCCCACCCGATCCAGGGTCTCGGTGGCGGCGCGCTCGACAATTGCCCGCACACGGAGTGCCCGCTGCATGGCCTCGGCATTTTCATCGAAAGGATCGGCGTCGATCTCCGCCGCCGCGACTGCGAGCGCGTTGCGCGCTGCGGCCAGCGCTGCATCGACCGCGCCGAGGTGGGCGAGTAGGTAGGGATCGTCGCTGCTTGCAGCCTTGTCGTACAACGGATCTGCAACGCCGCAGGCACCGCCGTACCAACATGCAGCCACGCCTATCGCGCCGTGCCAGAACCCCGGCCTGCTCAGGTAGTCGCCTGCCGTCCCGACCGGTATCGCCGGAACCATGTCGAAGTCGACCGCGCTGGAGTCGCTTTCGGCCATACCGACGGCCTTCCACGAATCGGGAACGGGATGCACCCCAGGTAGTCCGAGCTCAACTGCGAAGAGTGAGGGTACTCCGTCGACCAAGGCGGTGATCAGTGCATGCGTGCAGGTGTTGGCGCCGGAACACCACAATTTGCGGCCGGTGAGCGTCCAGATCCCTACGTGCTCAGACGCATTCACGACCGGTTCGGGTGGCTCGGCCGCCCACACTCCCCACAGCTGCCCGGGTTCGGGATCCGGCCCGTCGAGTTCGGTGAGTATCGCGACGGCATCGGTGTGAGCCTCAGCCATCCGCCCGAGAACCACATTCTCGCGCGTGAGCTCTGCCAGGGAGGTCCACCGCGCGGCTGTCGCGCCGCCGCCGGGAAGCGGCAAGTACAGTCCACCTGCGTCCAGGAGTGTGTGTAGTCGTTTCATCGTGCCAGCTCCGCTTCTTCGTTATCGGCGGTCGTACAACCCAGGTTACGGATATGACCGGCAAAGCCGCCCGGAGTTCGGCCGTCGAGACGCGCAGACGTGGTGACCGCAATGTCTTCTGCCCACGCGATACAGGCACCAGCCTCGCTCAACCGCCGGACGAGATCGACGTCCTCGTCTTCTTCGAGATCGGAGAATCCTCCGACGCTCCAGTACATATCCGCGCGGACACCGAGGTTGGCCCCGTGGACGTGACCGTGTCGACCATATGGATGTGCGTGGTACATACGTTCGTATCGTTCGCGAACGGAGTGTGGATGGCCTTCCCAATCCGCGATGCGTACGGTTCCCGCGACGACGTCCGCAGTACGCGCATACTCCAATTGGCGCGCAATCCAGGTGGGGCCGACCACCGAATCTGCATCGGTGGTGGTGAACCACGCCGAAGCTCCCAACTCTCGGCCGAACTCGGAAAAGCCCGTCGCTCGCGAACGTCCGACGTTCTGGTGCTCGACGCGGAGTACTTCGACCCCGTCGGGGATTACACCGGCGGTTCCGTCCGAACAGTTGTCGAGGACGGCAACCAGTCGGACGGGGACAACGCAAGCCGACGCCGCTGTTGCGAGTGCGCGAAGGCAACTGGGGAGGTCTTCGGCTTCGTTGTGGGCGGGAACTACGACAAGAACCTGGTCGATTGGCACAGTGACGATCCTTTCCTCACCCTGGTACGGTCGGGTCTTCTTTCGTCCCGGTTCTCAACAGATAACCACATTTCGGACGAGGGCCGCCGCTCGACCGCCAGCAGTCACGCAGGTCGAAAACTGTTTCGGTGAAACATCTCTGGATGCGTTTGAGAACTGTGACTTCGGGGTACAAGACGGGGTTTTGCGACTTGCTTTAAGGTGCAAAACGGGGTTTTGCGCCGAAGAATCTTCAGAATCGGCGGTGGCGCACCGAATCGATGAGCATCCGGGCAACCTCGTGCAATTTCACGTTGGTGTTCTGCGATTGCTGCACAAGACGGCTGAATGCTTCCTCGGCGTCGATGCCGTGGACGGCGATCAGGACACCTTTGGCTTGTTCGATCTCGGCCCGAGATTCCATGGCGCAGTGCAACTGTTCGATGTGCTCGTGTGCTTGACGCCAGCGTCGTGAATCTGCGATCGCCGCGCCCGCACCGGCGGTGAACAATTTCATCAACTCTTCGTCGAAGGCCTTGAACTCTGTCGAGGCGAATCCGTAGACGTTGAAAGCGCCGAGCAGTTCGGTGTTCCCTTCGCCCATGGTGATCGGCACGGACAAGTAGGACCGGACGCCTTGTTTGCGGGCTTCGTCGGTGAATTCCGGCCATTCGTCGACGTGATCACCCACCTTTGCCCGAACCGAGGACACCGTGCGCGCGGCGTCAACGCACGGACCACGATCAGCGGAGTGCTGGGCGTCATCTATCTCGGAAAGGTAGTCCGCGGTGGACGCAGCAGTTCGTGGGCCATCGGTGGACAACACAGTCACGCTGACAGCATCGGCGTCAGGCAGTGCTTTGACCGCGGTCTCGGCCAGACGTTGGAGCATGGAGTCGAGATGCTCGTCCGTGTTCAGATTGGACCGGAGTCCGGCAATCGCTTCGGCGAGTGTGTCGAGCGAATCTGCTGCGGAAGCAAACGCCGCGGCTACCTGAGGAGCGTCCGCATTGCCTGTCATGACTCAGGTCTACTCCGCAAACTGCGACGATGTAACCGTTCCGGGCAGTCGATGCTGCGATGTTCGCATGAAATCCGAGGTTCCTGGGTAGCCGCACGCAGCGATGTGCGATGTCGCCTGAAAAAGAGGAGCCGATGATGATCCTGCGTCTACCTGGTGTGTATCGACCGCAACACGACACGTCGTTACTGGCGGATGCGCTGCTGTTCGAGCACCTCACCGCTCGCAGCCGGGTCCTGGATCTGTGCACGGGGACCGGCGCCCTCGCCGTCGCGGCATCGGCGGCTGGTGCAGGCCACGTCGTCGCGGTCGACATATCTCGCCGAGCGTGCGCCAATGCTCGTCTCAACGGAATCCTCAACGGAACCTTGATCGATTCCCGTCGCGGCGACCTCACCGAGGCGGTACACGGCGAACTCTTCGATCTGGTGATCTCCAACCCGCCGTACGTCCCTGCACTGGCAGACGATCTACCTACCGCTGGAATCGAACGGGCTTGGGACGCAGGCAAGGACGGACGCGCCCTCATCGACAGGATCGCGGCCACCGTTCACGAAGTACTCGTCCCCGGCGGCACACTACTTCTTCTGCAGTCGGTACTGTGTGGGGTCGACAAGACCGAGGCGATACTCGAGGAACACGGTATGGCCGTGGAGATCTCGGCCCGGAAGTACATTCCCTTCGGGCCCGTGATGCGCGAGAGGCGCACCATGCTCGAGGCACGAGGGTTGATCACCACCGGTCAGGAAATCGAACAACTCGTGATCATTCGCGCAACGAAGTCTCGCCCTTCTCCCAACTTGATGTGAGGTGATCGCCGAGAAGGTCGTCGAACGCGAGGCACGTTGCAGCGCCGAACAAGATGTCATCAGTGCGGTGCGGCTGCGAAGAAGCAAGACCGCCGGCAAGTTCCCGAACGGCGATCTGTTCGTGAACGGAATCCGCTTCCACGTGCTCGTCGTAGAACAGTGTCGCGTCCGAACCGAATCCGAGTCGGCGCAAGCCGGCACTGTACCGTTTGCTCGGCAGCGCCGACGTGGTCTCGACGGCGCACAGGTGCCCGGCCAGCGCTCCGAGATGTCGGCGATGAAAGCCGAAGAGCGAGAGAGCATTCAACGACGCCAAGGTTACCGCGGGAACAGCATCGATGTAGTGGCCGTAGCGGTCCGAAAGGCCTACAGCCCGCATGGTGTCGGCAAAAAGACGCGAATGCATTCGCTCTGCGCTGCCCCCTCCGTACTCGTCGCTCTGCACTTCGACGAGGGCTGCTTTGACGGCACCGGAGAGGCGCGAAATTCCAAGGGTGTGCACATCCGCTTCACGCAGCTGATTGAGCGAACGGTGAATCAGCACCTCCGCGAACTGATCGATTGTGGCGTCCTTCGCCATAAAGGACGCCAGACCGGGGCCTGCACTGGGAGCCGTCATCGCCCACAAATCGGCTACGACGTCACCGGACGACGGAACTTTTCCCACGAGTTCCACGATGGCGGCCTCGAAATGCGTCTCGAGACGCGACCTCGCCGCGAGCAGGTCCAGATTCCACTCCCACGCGTCCGAGACGTTCTCGATTCCCTGCAAATAAAGCTCGTAGAGGAGCGTCAGAGTCAACTGAGCGTCGTCGTCTCGAAGAATGTCGTAGGTGGGGTCGATGGACCGTGCAACCTCGTACGTGTCAGCGGCAGCCGTAAGCTCCCTCGGATCGGCCGAGGAGCGCAGAATGGAAACGAGAGTGGCGCTCAATGGGCCGCGAGCCTGTGGAACAGGCATTGAAGTGGGCACGCCAGTGGCCGAATCGAGAAGTGAAGAGGACATATGACCGCGTTTCCCGAATCGTCATCTGCCGAAACACCGAGTGTTGCCGGTAACAACACCACCATAACCGCCTGCTCGGACGGCCCGCTGCTGGTGCGTGGTGACTTCGAGTTGCTCCGTGACGACGGCACTCCGATAGAGAACAAGCGCTCTACGGTTGCTTTGTGTCGATGCGGGCGGACCGGCATCGCGCCGTTCTGCGACAGCTCCCACAAGAAGAAGCGGGCGCGAGCGACGTAACCGGGGCCAACTCGGAACGAGCCGGACCCGTAAACCAAGACGGCCCTGAAACCAAGAAAAGGCTGGATGCCGGCACCGTGCGGTGCAGCGTCCAGCCTTTTCAGTCTGAAGTCAGACTGGGATCGAACTCAGATGGCGCGAACGTTCTGAGCCTGGGGGCCCTTCTGGCCCTGTCCGATCTCGAACTCGACCTTCTGGCCCTCGTCGAGGGACTTGTAGCCGCTGCCCTGGATCTCCGAGTAGTGAACGAACACATCCGGTCCGCCACCTTCCTGCTCGATGAATCCGAAGCCCTTTTCACCGTTGAACCACTTGACACTGCCCTGAGCCATAACCAAATTCTCCTGGATCCATCGAGCCGAGCCCTCCCATCGAGAGTCCGGTCTCACACCTGATCCTGCCATGCTCTTCTTTTTCTGTCTCCAATTACATGCATGGCGAGTTGCAGTATTTGACGGGTTTGTCCCGTTCCGGGACCACGTCGGAAGCAGGTGATTGTTCAACTATGCGCGTTTACCTGCTGTGATGTATTCGTCGCTTCGATGTAGCGCGAAATGACAACACCTGTGTTAAATCTGGATTCGCGGCGCAGAATGCCACCCCGATACCCAGGAGGGGACCAAATACCCAACTCGATCGGGGTCGAGATCAGTCCGAATCGTCGGGTTTGGTGTGCCCGTCGAACGTCACATGGATGTTCTCGTGGGGAACCGCGCGTTGGGCTTTTGCTTGATCGGCGAAGGTACGCCGATCGCCTTCGATGAGTTCGGTGTTGTCGGTGAACGGAGCCAACAACGCCCGCGGATGGAGTTTGTCGACTCGCACGACGTTGATTTCCGCGCACATGACGATCGAGGCGGCAGCGAGGAACAAGAAGGCCAACAAACCCAGAACGATGGCAAAGACGCCATTGGTGGTGGAGGCACCCCGCACCACGGAGGTCACGTAGAGGGCACCGAAGGACTGAAGTGCTTGCCAGAGAACAGCAGCGGCGATCGCTCCAGGCGCCACATCGGCTACCGAGAGCGGGCGGGCGCAGGTGAGCCGGAAAGCGACGATGAAGATGCCTGCATTCAAGACGACTACCGCAAGGGTCAACAGGAAGCTGAACGAACCGCCCAGATGAAGCGCACCGCCGATGTTGGAGACAGCGGTGGTCCCCAAGATCGCGAGACCGATGGTGCCCAGGAGCAGTAACCCTTGAAGACGCCCGCGGATGGGATCCGGTCGCATGTTTCGGGGCACCGACCACACCGTGTTCATCGCATTCTGGCAAGCCAGAGCGACACCGAGGCCACCGTAGAGACCACCGACGATTCCGATCACCAGCCCTGTGACACCGCCGCCGATCTGTTGCGCATTGCCCAGATCGTCACCGATCACCGGAAACTGATGCAGAGCGGAGTCCAAGATTTGTTGCTGAAGCTCGGGGTTGCCAGAGAGCACGAAGCCGAGAATGGTCGAGAGCAACAGAAGAAGAGGGAAGAGTGAGACGAAGCCGTAGTACGCGATCAGCGCGGCGAGATAAACACCTTGATCGTCGAGGAACTTGTAGAGGACCGCTATCGGGAACCCCAGGGCCGGATGCTTCTGTTGCAAGGCATCGAGGCGCTTGGCGATTGTCATTCTCGGTCTCTCTCAGCTCGTCGGACAGCCCGACGAACCTTAGTCGCTGCGAGCGCGCGGCGCTCGACGCCGGTGCAGGCTTGGCGTCAGGAGGCTTCGAGTGACTTTTCTGCTTCGGCGAGCGCGCGCATTGCTCCCTCGACAGAGTTGGTGACCGGAAATTCCTCTTCCGCCCGTGCGGCCCGAAGCAAGCGTCGAAGCGGGTGTGACCCGATGACGGACCACTGGAAGTCGTGCGCTCGTGAACGGGAGTTCAGTTCGGCGAACAGTTCGAGGCAGACCGCACCGACGAACAGTGAGTTGGACAGGTCGAGAATGACGCGGGACCACTCCGCAGCGTACGAGTTGAGAAGTTCTCTCAGTTCTGGGGCGGACAGTTTATCGAGGTCGACGTCGACCTGGATCAGGACTGTCGAGGGCGTTATCCGCCAGGCTGCGAAGCCTTGTGTGTCCACGATCGGACCCAATTGTGTTGAGGGATCGACGAAATCGATCGCTGTGTGGTCGAGTTCATTCAGATTCATGGCAGATCCGGTCTGTGTGCTTTTCGTCGAAAGGCTGACGACCGACCTGGCGGCACGGAAAGTGGAAGAGTCCAGGTGTGGAAAGCATTGAGCCCAATGGATGTACGCAGGAAGTTGTGACCTGAATCCAGAGTCCTGATGCGAACCGAGCGCCAGCGGCTTCAGCCCCGGCTGTATTCTCAACCTCGGTATCGCTCAGTGTAGCTCGAGGGCTTGGATCGGTCCAGGCTTGTAGTCGAACATTAAGCGGTGCAATGTTTTTGGCTCGACACTTCGGTATGGTTGGGGATCAGCGCCACCTGACGAAGGGATTTCAGATGAACGACCGCGATGCACTCACGGCCATCTCGACCAAGCTCGACACACTGATCGGCGCGGAGACCAACGGTCTGCAGGACGAGGTTCCGCCCGGTTCCAGTGTTCAGCGCACCGAGCAGGACGGCGAGCACGGCCGGTGGGGGCACGATTACCGTCTCGCCAACAAGTATCTCGAGGCTCTCGACATCGGCCAGCCCGGGCTCATTGACCGAGACGAGATGGAACGTCTTGCGCAGGAATACATCTGATCCTGGGGACCTACTTCAGAAGATTTCACCCATCTCGGTGCGCAGCTGCTTCAGTGTCTGAGTGAGGATTCTGGATACATGCATCTGAGAGATGCCGATCTTTTCGGCAATCTGGGACTGGGTGAGATGACCGAAGAATCTGAGAACCACGATCGTGCGCTCGCGCTCCGGTAGTGCAAGGAGCGCGGGTCGCAGGGTTTCGTGATTGTCGATCCGACTGATCGCTTCGTCGTACTGTCCCAAAGTATCGATCAGAGTCAGTCCGCTCCCGTCGCCGGCTGACGCGGTGTCGAGCGGTGTGGTTCGATACGAATTTCCGGCGGTCAACCCCTGTTCGACCTCGTCCGGCTCGATGTCGAGCTCCGTCGCAAGTTCCGCTACCGTCGGTGCACGGCCGAGCGTCTGCGACAACGACGTGAGCGCCCGGTTGAGGGCAAGATGTCGTTCCTGAAGGCTGCGAGGTACGCGTACGGACCAGCCGTGATCGCGAAAATGCTTGCGTACCTCACCCATTACGGTGGGGACTGCGAACGACAGGAAATCCGATCCTTTGTCTACGTCGAATCGCTGCACAGCCTGTACCAACCCCACGCGCGCAACTTGTTCCAAGTCCTCGAAAGGTTGGCCGCGCCCCTGGTAGCGACGTGCAACGTGGGTGGCGAGCGGTAGGCACAGTTCGATGATCGAGTTGGTGATCTTTTCTCGGGTCGGATCATCCGGTGGAAGCGAAGCCATCGAGACGAACAATTCGACAGCTAGTTCGTACTGGTCCTTCTTGTCCGGTGGTACAGCCTTGCCCGGTGGGACAGTATCGTCCGGTGGGACAGCGGTCACGCACGCTCCTGGAGCAAGCCCTTTTCAAGCGTCATCGTCAGGGTGATGTGACCGTCCGCGTCGATTTCCGATTGCTCCAAACGGACCGAGTCGACCAGTGCTTCGAGAACGAACCATCCGAAGCTGTGGGACTTGTCGGGTATTTCGGAGTGTGCGATCACCGACACGACGATCCGAAGAGTGCGACCGTAGGTCTCGAATCGGCAGGTCAAGTCGCTGGACGGTATCGCATGGCCGATGAGGATGCTCGCGACTTCGTCCATTGCCAGAGCAAGGTCGGCTGTCCCGTCGACGTCCAATCCGGTGTTGTTGGCAACCGTGCGGGTGATTCCGCGCAGAGTCGGCAGTTGGGAGTACGACGCTCGGACGCGGAGCGAGGCAATGGAGTCGTGAGTAAGTTCGGCTTCGGTCGGACTCGACAGAGGAATCAAGGGGCTTCCTGTAGGTAGATGTGGCGTAATTCCGGCGGACCGAGGCAAGGAACGGTACCGGCCATGCGTGCCAGCCATCTCTACCCCGGAAGTATTCATGGCCTTCGATTACCCTTCGCCCGGCGAAGTAATCCTCTTTACCCGAACTAGAGGATGAATTGTGAGACACATCACCTGTGGTGCGCTCGTACCGAATCCCATCTTTCATTTGTGACCCGTTCGGGTACGTCCGTTTCATGGGCACTCAGGCGGACAGGCAGATCCCCGTACACGCACGACCGGAAGGCGTCACGGACGACGAGGTGAAGGCAGCGGGGGTGTTGTCGAACGCCCTCGAAACTGTGGAGCGGGCGCGAGGCGCTCTGTACGACTTCCATCAGCTGATCGGACATGCAGATCTGATGCTCGACGAGGTCGTCGAGCTACTGCGAACCAGCGGTAACGACGAGCTGGCCGATCAGGTCGAGAAAGAGTTGATGGGCCGGAACGTGGTCGAAGGGCGCTGGACCTTCCAGCTGGTCGAGGAGTTCGACGAGAACTACTGGTCCTTCTTTCGCGAATGCGAACAGGTGGTGCGTGACAAGCTGGCCGGCGGAGTGCCGCACCTCTTCGAAGCCGAGATGAAGGAGCGACGCCGCACGCACGGTTTACGGCATCACGAGGCCAGGCCTTGAGGTTGCCACCTACTCCGGTGAGTTCGCAGCGGCACTGATCAGTGGTTCAGTTCGACCTTTACGCAACGATTCTCGTTCGGTCGCGGTCATGCCGCCCCAGATACCGTGGGGTTCCCCGGTCTGGATGGCGTGCACGAGGCATCTCTGCACGACAGGACACCTGGCGCACACCAGCTTCGCCGAACTCTCGCGTTTCGCTCGCCTGGAGCCGCGCTCGTTCGTGTCGTCGTAGAACAGGGCGGGGTCGGTGTCGCGGCAGGTGCCGGACAGCTGCCAATCCCACTCGTCGGCAAGGGGCCTGGGAGATGTGTAGGAGCGCATGAACATGGACGTTCCCTTCGCTGCGTGACGAACTCGACTCGGATCGGGGATCCGGGTCGGGTGTTAAGGCAAAGCTCGGTCCCGCCGGCCTGAACCGGCGGGACCTTCGAGGCTCCTCCCTCGAGGGGAAGATTTCGGGGGTACCTCTGGTCGGTCATTACCCAGCCGTACAACCTTTGAATCCCGGTCGTCAGGAATTCTTTTGATCGACGGCACGTCTCTCTGCTGCGGCGACAAGACCACCGGCGATGTCGCGCAACTTGACGTTCCATTCCTGCGACATCTCGACCAGAAGGTCGAAGGCTTGGTCGGCCGAGCACTCGCGCTCGGCCATCAGCAATCCCTTGGCCTGCTCGATCACGGGCCGAGAATCCAAAGCTCTTCTCAGTTCGTCGTTTTCCGCGCGAAGGCGGGTGAGGACGTCTGACGCTGAACTGGACTGCTGAGCCTGGGGTCGTTGAACCTCGTACACACGATGAAGCACTCCGATCACCCTGCCGTCATCATCGGTGACGGCGGAATTGACCGTATTCCAATAGCGCGTGACAAACAGCCCACTACCTCGCTCATCGCGCACGTCGTAACGCTGAGTCGGCAGTGCGTCCCGAGTTCTGGAGTGCATCGTGCGCTCGAATGACGCTGTCAACGAGAAGATTCCGTCGGCAAACGAGTCGTCGGGATTGTCGGGGAAGGCTTCGAACACTTCCACTCCGTGCAACTGATCGAGGCTGCGGCCGGACACGGCAAGGTATTCGTCGTTTGCGCCCTGGATACGGAAATCGCTGTCCACGAGCAGAAGAGAAGAAGTGCTTGCCGCAAATCGATCGCTTCGAACGATCGAGCGGAGAGTGCTCGAACTCATGATTGTGTCGTTTCTGTCCTGTCTTCGACGGCTGCGGCCCCTGATATTTCAGAAGTAATTGATCGCGAGAACTCCAAGGGCGGTGCCTGCCACGATCGATCCGAACAACAAACGCTGTTGCAACACGAACATCTGATACTCGCGACGCGTTTGTGCCGACGTGCCGCGCGAGTCCGCAGACATGCTCTTGCCCTTTCCTGTTGTGGGGATCGCGATTTCGGCCGACCCCCGATCGGCCGAAATCGCGGACGGAGCGTCAGTTCTGACGCGCCTCGTTTGCGGCATCCTGCTCGGTGGACGCGCCTTCGTGTACGAGGCTGCCGCCGGAGTTCTCGAGGTGCGCACGAACGAACCACTGGAACTTCTCCAACTGTGCCGTTTGGCCGATCAGCATGTCTTCTGTGATCGGATCGATCTTGCCGACGTTGTCGATTGCAGTGCGGCTGTCGGTGATGACCCCGGTGTAGACGAGGTCGAGCGCAGCCAGATGGGCGCGAGCGTCGTCGCGGCCGACGGAGTAGTCGTCCCAAGTCCGATCGCGCTCGATCGCTCCCGCTGTGCCCTTGGGGGAGTTGCCCAGTGCCGCGATACGTTCCGCCACATCATCGGCGTAGCCGCGAACCAGCTCCACCTGTGGGTCGATCATCTCGTGCACGCCAATGAAGTTGGGTCCGACGACGTTCCAGTGGACGTGCTTGAGCGTCAGATGAAGGTCGTTGTAGGCGCTGAGGCGTTCCTGCAGAATATCGGCGACGGACGAACCGTCTGCGCTGCTCAGTCCCGGTACGGTGAACTCGGACATATGTTTTCCTCTCGTCTTGATGGGGATCGCCCGCGAACGGGGCGGTCTCGCGCCATCGTCAATCGGATCGCGTGTCGGTCAGGTTCAGTGCGCGAGTGCTACTGGCTCCTCTGTCACCGGGTCGCCGTACATCATCGCGATTCGGCGCTTGACCTCTTCGGTTGTCAATGTCGCGCTTGCAACAGTGATTCCGATGCCGGTGGTGCTCTCGCCCTGTGTGGGCGGGATGTCGATCGTCGTCATCTTGCTCCCGGTGAAGAGTGTGCCGTGAGGGAGTCGGCTGAACCACCGACTCCGACGTCTGGGTGTTCTACACCTTCGAGTGCCGGTTATGGCGCTTTCAAGTGCTACAAAATCTATATCAGCCGATGTAGATAATTGGCAAGGCTACTTCGATTCGACGGCTAAGGGAAGCTCCCTGTGCGATCTTGCCGAAATCGGCTTTGATCTGCCATTACATGCCTTCTCGGCTCGACGATTTTTGTCATGAGTGGCCCTGGACACGCTTGAATCTATGTCCTGGGCGTCAGATTCACTGCGTGATGATGCTAAGGTCGGATGACGCCGATTGAGACAGCCGACACCGAACTAGGAGGTTCCAGTGACGTCGGAATCCCAGACCCGGGCGCTGCGCGGCGTATACGGGATCTCAGTGATGTCAGAACTGTCCGGGGTAGGACCTCAGACGCTGCGCCTTTACGAGCGAAGGGGCCTGCTCACACCAACCCGCACGGATGGCGGTACACGCCGTTACAGCGAGGCCGACCTGGATACGCTCGGACGAATCACCGCGCTGATCGACGACGGAGTCAATCTGGTCGGTATCCGTCTGATTCTGTCCCTGGAGGCCGAAAATGCAGTCTTAGCGGCTCGAATCAGCCAGTTGACCGCCGAGGGTGACTAGTAGCGTTGCTCCATACGATGCCGTTCAGGATGGAGTTTCGGTGCGGGTAGGGTCGCCGAAGTCCGCGTCGGCGGAGATCTTGTTGCCTGCCGCTTCGATCTGTTCGAGCGCGGCGTCCAAAGCATCGACCAACCATTGATGCGACGCTTCCGCGAGGAGGCGATCCGGTGTGTCGGTGTTTTCGGATTGGAAGAACCGCACCAGCCACGATTCTCCGTTGTCGGGTCGATCGGAGAGTCCGGCCGCGGTATTGGTCGCCAGAAGATAACGGTTGTATTCGAGATCGACACGAATGGCGTACTCGCCGAACAGGTTCACCACATTGGCCGGCCGATGAGTAGCAGCAGCGAGCGCGATGAGAGCGTCGTTGTAGGTTTCGGAGTACTTCACCGTGAGGGGCATGGTCGGCCTGTCTTTCTGGGCCGATGCAGCATTGCACGGCTATGTTGAGGAGATCAGTTCGCAGCCGCTGCTTGACGATGAACTGAAACCAATCCTAGCTCGAGTCTCCGCTCACCCTTGACGCAAGCCCACGGGGGCAGTTGTTGCGTGCAAAGTCAGACTCGCGCTCCGTGACGAACTGATTGTCCGGGCGCGGTTCGGGCGGCGAAAGTGCAGTCAGGAACGACTCGGCCCACTGATGCACATCATGCGTCATGACCTGGCGATGCAGCGCAGCCATACGGCGACGGCCCTCTTTCGGATCCTGATGAACTGCGGTCAGGATTGTATTTTTCACGCCGTCCAAATCGTGCGGGTTGACCAGGTATGACTGTCGTAATTCCATTGCAGCACCGGTGAACTCGCTGAGAACGAGAGCGCCTCCGAGGTCGCCTCGGCAGGCCACGTACTCCTTGGCCACCAGATTCATCCCGTCACGCATCGGCGTCACGAGCATGACGTCGGCAGCGACGAACAGTGCGATCAGTTCTTCGCGGTCGACCGGCTGATACAGGTAGTGAACTACGGGGCGGCCGATCTGACTGTGGTCGCCGTTGATGCGGCCCACCTGTTCCTCGATGACACTGCGAAGGTCGATATAGTGTTGCACGCGTTCACGACTGGGCGTGGCGAGCTGCACCATCGTGTACTTCTCCGGATCCAAGCGGCCCTCGTCGAGGAGTTCCTTGAGGGCTTGCAGTCGCAGGTCGATGCCCTTGGTGTAGTCCAGGCGGTCGACTCCCAGCAGGATTTTTTCGGGATTTCCGAGCTCTTCTTTCAATTCGCGTGCGCGGCGCAGGACCGATTCGCTCTTCGACTGGCGCTCCAGCTCGGCCGAATCGACGGAGATGGGAAATGCCCCCACCTTGACGACGCGAGAGTCGAAATCCACATGCCCGAGCGCACTTCGAACACCGACGCCCGCGGTCGTTGTCTTGAGTCCGAGTAGTTTTCGGGCCAGAAACAGGAAATTGTTTGCGCCACCAGGCAAGTGGAAGCCGATCAGATCGGCGCCCAGCATTCCCTTGACGATCTCCTTGCGCCACGGAAGCTGCATGAAGAGCTCGACCGGAGGAAACGGAATGTGAAGGAAGAACCCGATCGTCAGGTCCGGGCGCAGTTCGCGCAGCATTGCCGGCACGAGTTGCAATTGATAGTCCTGCACCCAGACGGTGGCTCCGTCCGCGGCGCAACGGGCGGTTTCCTCGGCGAACCGCTGGTTGACCGCGACGTACGTGTGCCACCACGACCGTTCGAACGTCGGTGCCACCAGGACGTCGTGGTAGAGCGGCCACAGCGTGTCGTTGGAGAACCCCTCGTAGTACTCGGCGAGGTCCTGAGAGGTCAGCTCGACGGGAAACAGACGAAGGCCGTCAACCACTATGGGATCTACCTTCTCGTCCGCGACGCCCGGCCAGCCGACCCAAGCGCCGTCTCGCTGTCGCAGGATGGGTTCGAGAGCAGTGACGAGTCCACCCGGACTTCGCTTCCAGTTCTTGCCACCGTCCTCGTCGGTTTCGAGATCGACGGGTAGTCGGTTTGCGACGACGACGAATTCGGAGAGCTTTTCGAGATCGGTACTCACGCCGACATCGGCTCCGCCAGGGTCTCGTCCAGCACGGTGGTCGAGGACAGGTATGTGACCGCCTCGGCTGTCGAGTCGGTGAACACGATGTCTGCGTCCATCTTCAGAAGAGACAGCGGGCGCCTGACGGGGTGCGCTGCGACGAGCGTCCAAGGAACGCCGAGCCTTCGTGCCTTGGCCGACAGAGTCTCGATGATGGAAAGACCTCCGACGGAGATGAACTGGACGTCCGAGCAGTCGAGTACGAACGGGTGACGCTCACCGATCAGGTCGTCGACGCAGGCAGCGAAATCAGCTCGGGACCGGACGTCGATCTCGCCGCTGACCACGAGTGATTGAATGTTTTCCGCACACGTCGTGGTGAATGTGGGGGGACTGTCCGTACGCTCATCTGTAGTTCTCGAAAACTCGTTCATCGAAACTCCTGACGGATTGCTCGAAACGGTTCGTTCGAACGGTCTGGTTCGAAACGGTTTCGTTCGAAACCGGGAAACGGCACGGGAAGCAACGCACGAACCGTGCTCGTCTTCAACGGCTGGGTACTCAACCGTGCTGAGTGCCTACCTTACCGCATCGCGAAAACCCAGGTGAAAAGCGTTAGATCCGTAAGGATTTCAAGGACCCGTGAGCGTCGGCCCACGGGACCTTGGTCCCGATGACTGAGCTCTTGCGCGATCAGTCGGTGTCGGTTGCCGGGCCGGTACTCGAGGCTCCACCCTCGTCGGCCCACGTACGCTCGCCCGACGGATCGGTCTGAACGTCCTTGTGTGCGGCATCGGCCCCGGTTCCGGGACCGTGGTCGGTGCCGGTGGTCTGCGGCTCGTCCGTCTGATCAGTGCGGTCGGTGGAATTTCGTTCACTCATGGTGGCTGCGTCTCTCTGAAGGTTGGTGTTCATGTACTTGTCGTTTCTTGCTCACCCGCGAGGGGTACTCAATAGGGGTAGTACGTCACGTCGAGTCAGTACGTCACGTCGAGCCATACCGGCAAAGTCAGCTGTCACCGAAGCAGGAGATTTCACGTGAACCATATGACCGTGACGACCGAACACCTGCGTGCACTGCTGGGCAGCGGGCCCCATTCGGAATTGGTAGCGGTTGGGGGCGAGATCGAGATCTACGTCCCCGATGAAGAAGGGTTCGGTCTCGAGGGTATCTCGCTTGTCACTCGCGAACAGTTGGCCGAACGCCTACCGTCCTCGCCCGACAACCCCGACGAAGGTGAACTACGTATCGCCGCAGAATCGTTGAGCGAGATGATCGCCGAACTCGGCGGCTGAAGTCTGAAGTTCGGGGCAGCTGACTTCAGATCTGCGGGATCGGATCCGGGGGATACGGGTTCGGTGGCGTCGGAGTCGGTGGCACGGGCGGGGGATTCAGCGGATCGGGTGGTGCCGGCGCGGGTGGTGTCGGCGACCCCGGGTCGGGGACGGGGCCCGGATCCGGTGGTGGGGGAGTGGTCATGAGTGCCGGGTTCCCAAACACTTGCCGAACAAACACCTAGTGCTCGGAGTGGTTTTTGGTGTTCTCCTCGGCAGGTAGATCATCCACGATGTCGACTACGGCGATGTGGACGTTCTCTGCAGAGACGGGTGGGTCCATGTCGCCGAGGATCAGGTGAACGACATCGACGACGGTGAATCGAACCCGGTCCGACAGTTCGGCCAGATCCACTCCGTATGGCGCTGCCAGTTCGATACGTAGTGAACGTATTTCGTGGCCGTCGACGAAGAACTCGATACTGCTCGGCGAGCAGTGGTGTCGAGAACGTATCTCGGCGGCCAAATGGGTGCGGAGTACGTGATCGCTCACCGACACCGTGCCTAGACGTGGACCTTCGGACGCGTGTGCGTCGAGCGGCCAACCGGACGCCGAGGTCGACCGTAGCGCCCGGATCACCTTGTCGCTGATTCGATCCCAGCCTGGCTCGGGAGCGTTCCGCAGGACGTCGGATGCGTGCGCCATCAATGCGTCGGTTCGTGATTCAGTCATCGCCACCTCGTCATTCGTTCACTCAGGTTAGCCCGTGCACGATGGTGATGCCCTCGCACTGCATCCGGAGTGAGTCTCAGAATCTTGCCGATTTGAACGAACGTGAGCATCTCCACCTCTCGCAGCGTCCAGGCCGCACGCTGGCGATAAGGCAATTCACCCAACGCTTCTTCCAGTGCCTCCAGGAACGCGGCGTTCGAGGTCGTGTCGAACGGGCCGGCCTCGGGAGACGGCACGAGAGGATCCAGCAGCTTGTCGTCGATCGGTTGCGCTCTCTTGATTCGATAGCTGTCCACGATCTTTCGGGAACAGATCGCGAAAAGCCATGTTCGCATCGACGATTCGCCACGAAATGAATCGAGTCGGCGCCACGCGGCCACGAAGGTGTCCTGGACTACCTCGAGAATGTCGCCTTCATCTGCGAGCATTCGACGCGCATAGCGGTGAAGTGCAGGTCCGTAGTAGTGCACCAGTGACTCGAATGCTTCTCGGTCGCCGAGTATCGCAGCGTCCACCGTTGCGGTGTCCAAGCCGTCAGGTGCTTCGGTGAGCCCCTGTGTGTGCGGTAACGCCACAGTCGCTCCTCTCGCGGAAATGCGGAAAACTCGGCTGCGTTCGAAGATTGTTCGCCCGGCCGGGGCGTTGAATGTTACGGACAGTAACTAACAAGTGTCAGTGATGCACGTCACCTGACTGGGGCATTCGGTTTTGCCTTCGAGTGACGACTACACAGGTAGATCGATCAACAGGAGGAGATGACAATGGTCAGCACACAGGTTGCGACAGCATCTACGAAGGATGTTGCATCATCGAACGACTCGGCTCTCGTGAGCTCTCAAGGAAAGACGTCGATCGCCGACACCGTTGTCTCGAAGATTGCCGGCATCGCCACGCGAGAGGTGAGCGGTGTGTACGACGTCGGCGGCGGAGCGTCCCGGGTTGTCGGGGCACTGCGCGAGCGGATCCCCGGCGCGAGTGTCAACCACTCCCAGGGAGTATCGGTCGAGGTCGGCGAAAAGCAGGCAGCGGTCGACATCGACATCGTGGCCGAGTACGGCGTATCGCTCGCCGATCTGGCCACCGGCATTCGCCGCAACGTCATTGCGGCGCTCGAACGGATGACGGGTCTCGAAGTGACCGAGGTGAACATCACAGTTCACGACGTCCACCTCGACGAGGGCAGCGACGACGAAACCGGCGAGCCCAAGACTGCACGGGTGCAGTGAGTTCCGAAATCGCTGACACCATCGCGGCGGCTGTGACGGGGGTACCTGGGGTCGCCTCGCTTCATGCCGGAATGTTCGGCGAGGTTGGCACGTACCTCCCCGGTCGCCGCGTCGTCGGCGTGCGGGTGACGGAGTCGTCGACAGACATCCATGTGTGCATCTTCGCCGACGCCGCCGTTCGAGACACGGCTTTACGTATCCGCCAAGCGGTTTCAGGACTCGTTACAGGCCCCGTGAACGTGACAGTGGAAGACGTAGTCGGTCGTGGACGCGATGCCTGAGCACTCGCGGGGTTCAGGTCCTGATCGACGATCCGCACGCCGAGAGGCGATCAGGAACTACCACCCCGACGTGGGCGGATCTGCCGACGCGCTCAATCGAGCACTCGAACGCGTCGACCGGGACTTCGCATCCCCGATCGGTGTGGTTGTGCGCACGTCGCTGCGCGGCACGATGCGACAGATAGCCAAACCCGTTCGGGCCCAGTACACGCGGGTGCGCGCTCGGTTTCCGGGTGCAAAGACCTACACCGAGATCTGACAGGCACCATCGAACATCATCCACAACGGAGGATTCACATGACCACCTCGACTGTCGGCCTACTGGCAGGACTACTTCTCGGAGTCGCAGCTGCTGCAGGCGGTTTCACCGGATTCCTCATCGCTCTGGTTCTCGGTGTGATCGGATACCTCGTCGGTGGTCAGCGTGACGGCGAGTTCGATCTCGGTGTGATGCTGAAGGGTCGCGGACGTGGCTGAGACAGCTCGACCGGAGTCGTCTGTGCATGGTGAGCCGGGCGATCGCGGAACGCTGACGATTCGAGACAGAGTCGCGCAGAAGTTGGTTCTCGAGGCGACGCGCGGAACCCCGGGGGTGCGCCATCACGCCGCCGGCATGGACAAACTGACCGGGCGCGAATTGCCGAGGGCGCGAGTGCTGGTATCCGGCAAGCGGGTACGGGCCAAGGTGGACATCGCGATCGAGTGGCCCGGATCCTTGTCGGTCATCGGTACCGCGGTGCGAGAGAACGTGACAACCCAGTTGCAGTCTGTATCGGGCCTGGACGTAGACGGCGTGGACGTGGCGATCGTGAGCGTTCTCCCGGCATCGACCAAGCGTGACGCGGGAAGGAAAGTGCGATGACCGCCGACAAGGTCGCACCACCCACTGCCTCGAGGGCTGCTGCTCCTGTTCCCCTTGCGGCGCCCGGATCGGCCGTCACGGGATTCCTCATCGCCGCGGCGCTACTCGCGCTCGGCGTGGTCGGCGTCCGCGACGCGCTGGTGGATACCGGCGTGATCACCGGGTCGCAGTGGATACCAAGTGCTGCCGCATATGTGGACGGGCTCGCGTACCAGGGTTGGATGTTGCCGGCGGGGATCGCAGCCGTCGTTCTCGGCCTGTGGTTCGTCATCCTCGGACTCAAACCGCGACGAAAGACTGCCAATGCCTTGGTCGGAGTCGCGAATACATGGATCGATCCCGCCGATGTAGCGGCGATAGCGTCTGTTCGCGTCGAGTCACTGGCCCAGGTTCGATCCGCTTCGTCACACGCGACCCGGCGCAAGCTGGAAGTGAAGGCCTCGGTCACGCCCGATGGAGCCGCGACCGCTGAATCGGAAATCCGTGCGGTGCTGGGGGACTTGGCCGGGTCGCTGTCACCATCGCCGCGAATCAAGGTTCGTATCCAGACGGGATCGATGTCATGACTCGGACGGCGACGGCGATGGATCGCGTGGCGACATGCGTGGTGGGGATGCTCGCGGTAGCGCTGGGAGTTGCAGCGATCCTGTGGAATCTCGACGCGATCAAGGATTTCCCGGCGCGTATCGAGATCCCGTGGGCTGAAGATCTTGTCGATCACTCGTGGTGGCCATGGGCTGTCGGAGCTGGGGGAGTATTGCTAGTCCTCCTCGCGTTGCGGTGGTTGATCGCGCATGTGCCGCTGCGTCGGGTGAAGGAGATCACGGTCCCTGGGTCGAACTCACACAATTCCATCACCGCGGATCTGGGTGCGGTGGCGGAAGGGGCGAGCGCATCACTGGAGGACTTCGACGAAGTGTCGCGTGTCCGAGGAAAAGCGTTGCTCGATCGTGGAGTTCGCACGATCGATTTGCGAGTGACATTGAGACGTAGCGTCGTATCCGGATCGGAAACGTTGTCCGAGTTGATTTCTCGCGTCACTGACACGGGGGATCAAGTCGAGTCGATGGTCGGTGATTTATCCGTCGCGACCAGAACTCATATCGCCGTGGAAAGCGCGAAACGCGATGAGCCGAGAACTCTCTGATCAATCGAGGTTTGAGCCTCCCGGTGACCGGGTATTGGTAGACCTCCCGATCGTGCACAGAGTCATGGATGTTGCTGTGGCACTGTGTGTCACGGTGCTCCTTGCGGCCGTCACTTCGATGGCGATCGCGATCGTAGTGACGCTGATCATGTGCGCGTCGGTGAGTGTCGTTTCTCGTATGTGGTGAATCGCCAGTCATTTTGGTTCTGTCGTGAACACCTGATAGAAAGGTAAGCAGACAATGTGGCTGCTACTGAGTGCACGATCCCCCGCGTCGTGCGGCGGAGAGTCCGGTTGTGTGCAAACACAACCCGTGATCACGGTCTAGTTGCGCGGGCCGATCGCTCGGAACTCTCCCTTCACCGGCAGTCTCTCATTGCGCCGTCCCTTACCTCAAGGAGTCACAATGCTCTCACTCGGAATCATCGCCTGGATCATCATCGGTGGACTAGCGGGTTGGATCGGCAGCAAGATCATGAAAACCGATGCGCAGCAGGGGATCTTCCTCAACATCGTTGTCGGTGTGATCGGCGGCCTGATCGGTGGTTTCCTGCTTCGAGTTTTCGGCGTCGATGTCGAGGGTGCAGGCTGGATCTTCAGCTTCCTCACTTGCCTCCTCGGCGCCGTCATCTTGCTGTTCCTGGTCAAGGCAGTCACCGGAAAACGCTGACACATTTGTCCACGCAGTTCGAGTTCGACTGAATCCCACGGCCGAATCCCACGGCCGAACGCACGACCGAATCCACACCGAATTCAAGAAGGAGAAACATATGTCTGACTTCATCGACAAGGCAAAGCACCGCGCTGAGGATCTCATCGGCGAAGCCAAGGAAAAGATCGGAAATGCCACGGGCAATGACGATCTGGCTGCCGAAGGTGTTGCCGATCAGGGCGAGGCAAAGGTCAAGAAGGCCGGAGACACTGTCAGTGACAAGGTCTCGGATATCAAGGACAAGTTCACAAGCTGAATGAGTTTCGGCGCGGTTGACCGGCATGTCCGGTCAACCGCGCTTTTGTGTGTCTCCTCGGCCGTTGCGGCTACCGCGATACGCGAACTTGCGCGTTTCTGCGAGCCACTCCGGAAGCATGCGCATGTGGGCCGGCCTGTTCAGAACCGGATCGAAGGACGGCTGGAGGCAATCCGGGTGGTCCTCGACCTCGTCGAGACAGAGATGCCCGATCGGTATCAACTGAAGTTGAATTCTCGCGAGGTACACGGAGAAGTGCAGAGGGGAATGATCGACCGCCGTTTTCAATGCCGACAAAGAAGTGCCGGTCGGGTGGACGCCGCGCGGTGTCACGATCAGCCACGCCGCGGCCCCGCCCGCGCGTGAGTAAGGGACCAGTGTGCTGTATCTCGCGCCGTTCCACGAGAAAGCCGGAGCTGGAAACATTTTCGAGAAGGTAGAAAGTCCTGATGTTGCGAGAAGAATGTCCCACGGGTTTTCATCTGCGCCGACATCGTGCAACCGAAGCGCCAGGCCAAGTATGTCGGGTAGGTCTCCCGGAATTCCGAGTGCTTTCGACATTCGAGCGGTGACGGTAATCGTCGACGACTCCGTTACCGGCCACCATGGGGTGGCCGGCTTCAATGTTCCCTTCAGTTCGATCCCGTGCGGGTGAAAAACCCTGGCCATGCGCAGCGATGATGCGAAGTGGAACGGTGCGCCGACCAGCTTTCCGATCGCGCTCTTGCCGGCGGGGATGATCGAATTGAGCGTCACAGCTTCCTTGTCTGAGAAATCTCCGCCCCCCGAAGCGCCCAGACTGGACGGACGTTCAGGCGTGTTGACGGGCTTGCGGACGGTTTCTTTCGGCTTCCCAGCGGCAGCGATTGCTAATCATGTGACGCGCCGTAACAAAAGTCTCTCCGGTCGGGATAATTAGCCAAACGCACAAATTGGTCGTTATGGTTCGTTTGTCCGTAACGGTGCGATCGGACCTGCGACCGTCGCGAACTGGCGAGATTGCTACTCGTGATTTGTGTTTGGTGATTGCGCGGAAACAAGAAATGTCGAGGAGACACGCTGATGGGCAACTCTCGAACCTGGCTGACGCGCGCGCTGGCAATGCCGGTGGCTGTCGCGGTGACTTTGTTGCTTCCTCTCGGCAGTGTCGCCTCGGCCCAGGATTTCGAGGACGACGCAGATACTTCGGTGGTCGCCGCAGCCACAACTTCGATCTCCTTCACCGAACTCGGCCGAGGAACGGACATCGTGTTCTCTTCCGATGACGCACCAGTGTTGGTGACCGTGCCGGTGCCGGACGGACTCACCGCAACAGCCGTGACCGGAATCCTGACCGCCCCGACCGACTTCAGTAGGGGCTGGCTCGAAGTGACTTCGGACGGCAGATTGGTGAGCCGCGTCGACTTCGACGCCGGGCAGGCCGGGGCCGGGTTACCGATTTCGGTTCCCTTGCAAGGTCTCGAAGTGGTCGACCGTAGTGTGACCGTGTCGATGATCGCTCACCTAGTTCCCGTCGACGACCGCTGCTACGACCGAACGAGATACCAGCCCCTCGCGCTCCGGGATGCCTTTGTCGCCTACGACGGCGCAGAGCGACAGCCCACAACTGTTGCAACCTTCTTCCCACCGATTTTGAGGAAGGCAACCATCTACGTCACGGATGGTTCGTCAGGGGCGCAGCAGAGTGCGGCTTTGCAACTGAGTGCAGCGATTGTCAACAAGTACGGAAGTCAGCCTGGTGCCGTGGTGGTGGAGCAGCTGCCGAACGGCCAGAGTCTGCCCTCCGCTGAGCCGGGACTGTTCGAGAGAGCTGTAGTGCTCGGTAACAGTGGGGACGCCGGCATCGATCTCGCGACGGCGCCGAATGGTTCACCCGTGCTGCGAATTTCAGGGGATGACAAGACGCTCGTTCCTCAGGTCAGTCTCTTGGCGGCGAACTTCGACGGCTACTGGGCGGCGAGCAGAGCGCTGGCGTCACCGGACAACACGGTTGCCCAGATTTCCCAGGACGCCATCACCGTCGGTGAGCTGAAGCTCGGAACGCTGACGACTTCCGGTCTCAATCACATCGAGGTCGACGTCCCGTTCAGTCAGTCGCAACTGGGGCGTCCGATGAAGGATGTCTCGGTGCGAATGATTGGTTCCTATGTCCCGCTACCGAATTCGCGTAATGGAGAACTGTCGATCTCACTCGGGGATAGACGACTCGCCTCGCAGACGGTTAACGAGACAGGGCGCTTCGACATCGGCGTCGATGTTCCGAACGAACTCCTGCGTCGCGACTTGACGTTCGAGGTCTCGATGGATGTGACCGGCGACTTCCAGTGCGGCACCAGTAGCCCTTCTTCGCTCACTGTCGATCCGGCCAGCACCATCACGTCCACTACCGGATTCCCGCCGACGCCTGGAGGATTCCAGTCATTGCCTCAGTCGATGCTGCCCACACTCGATGTCGGTTTGAGTCACGGTGATCTTGCAGATCTCGTTCGAGCCCAGCGCCTCGTTGTCGCGATGCAGCGGTTGAGCTATCTGCCGCTGCAACCGCGTGTGCTCCCGTTCGGCGACGCGGCGACCAGTTCGCTGCCTGCGTTGTTGATCGCGGCGGACGGGACGCTGCCCACTCCGGTGGCTCTACCCATGGACACGGCAGATCAAGGACTCCTGCGCTTGCAGGGTCTGGAATTCGGTGGACAATACGGTGCCTTGCAGGTGGTTTCGGGTTCGCACAACGAAGTAGTGGCGCTGACGTCTGAGGGTGATGCGGCCGATGCCGACGGTCTGCTCAACTGGTTGGAAGGTGGGAAAGACCGGTTCGCAGAACTGACCGGCGATCTACTGGTCGCACCTCGCGGAGGTGAGCCGTTCGACGTCGGGGTCAACGTCGCCCCGTTGGGCACTGCGACCTCGGCCGAAGAAGAGACCGGACTGAGCGCGGTCACGATCGGCTGGATCGGATTCGGGACCGTGGTTCTGATCGCTGTTGCCGTCGGTGGTGTGCTCGTGGCTCGGCGTCGCGGACAGTGACCGTCACCGATCGCCCGGCCCTGTCCGTCGCGGTCCACGACCTACCGGGCCGGAAGCCATGGCGGATGTTCGTCGTGCTCTTCGCGATCTACACCGCGTTGGGCGTATGGATGAACGCGGGTATCGGGTTCATCTTCACCGATTCGCTCAGTCGTGTCGCCGCGGTGTCGGCGATGCTGCTCAGCCGTGATCCGCACTTCGCGGCGATCGGATTCGTGTTCACCCCGTTGACGGCGGCAGTCCAGATTCCGATGGGCCTGATGGGTCATTGGTGGCCGGATCTGCTGCGGTGGAACATCACTGCGGTCGTGATGTCCGCGGCCTTCATGGCTGGCGCGGTGATTCAGATACGCGGGATCAGCCGCGACCGTGGGTGTCCGCGATGGGTCACCGTCGTCCTTACCGTGCTGTTCGCTGTCAATCCGATGATCGTCATGTACGCGGCGAGCGGAATGAGCGAAGCTCCGTTCCTCTTCTTCGTTCTGTGGGCGACACGTCGACTGATTCGGTGGATGCGCAGCGACGACGTACACGACCTCATCGGTGCGGGCCTCGCGTTCGCTCTGGCGTACCTCACTCGATACGACGCATTGGCACCCCTGTTTGTCGCGGTGGTGCTGGTGACCGTGGTGAGTTGGCTTCGTTTTCAACCGACAGCGGAGGAGCGGGGCGAGGGCGCAGGACCTGGCTTGCGGCTCTGGGCAGCAGCGCTCGACGGCGCCGTCGTGCTGATGCCGGGTTTCCTGGCCTTCGCCTTGTGGTCGTTTGCCAGTTGGCTCATCACGGGTCAAGCGTTCCAACAGTTCTCGTCGGTGTACGGGAACAGTTCCATCCTGGAACAGGCTGGTGCCGGAACCGACTCACCGGTTGCCCGCCTTGCGTTCTCGATCACCGAAATGGCGGTACTCGGGCCGGCGCTCCCGGTGTTCGTGGTCCTGGCAGTCATCTACGCACTTCGGCGGCGCGACACCGAAGTGGTGGTGCCTCTTGTGCTGTTCGGCGCCATCCTCGGAGCGCAGACGTTGCTCTACCTGATGGGATCGACGTTTCCTCTTCTGCGCTTCTACATTTCGATCATTCCGCTGTGTTTCGTATTGGTCGTCCTGATCGCTCCTCGCGGAGCGCCGGTCATCACGCGTCGACCAGGGGCTGCTGCGTCGCGCTCGGTGTCGACGTACCCCGAGCAGGCGGGACCGTCTCTACCTCTTGTGATCTCCCTGTGCTTGCTGGTCGGTTCGACGCTGGTCACGTTTGTCGCGATGGGTAGTGCGCGGATCGCAGTGCTCGAGCATTCCATTGCCAGCGCGATCATTCCGGGCCGCCAGAACCTGGAGGAGCAGACGAATCTACGCACGTTTGCGGCCGAGCGTCGCATCGCCAGGTACCTGGACGACTTGGCTTTGCCGGAGGGGTCGGTTCTGCTCGACACCGTGCAGAGCTATGCCGTCGTGGCGTCGTCGAACAACCCTCGGCAATTCGTCGTGCCTTCCGATGCGGACTTCGTGCGCGTACTGAACAACCCGGCCGAACATCACGTCGAGTACATCCTGTCGGTTCCGAACACCGGTCGCGGTGTGTCGGACGCGGTCAATCGGCGTTATCCGACGATGTACGACACTGGTGCCGGCGGTGTGGGAGCACTGGTGCTCGAGGTGCCCAACGACGGCGGCATGGACCCTTCGGCCTGGCGTTTGTATCGCGTGACCGGTGAACGTCAAACGGGTCGATGAGGGAATTCGTGTGGGAGGATTGTCCGTATGACGTGGATGGTTGTAGATGTCTTCTGAAGAAGCGCGTCCGCGTGTGCGTGGCACAGTGCGTCGCCGTATCGCTGCCGCTGTAGTCAGCTTTGCAACCGTCGCGGTCGTGACAGGAATGTTCACGACGCCGGTGGTTGCCGATTCGCCCAAGACGGTTCGGGTCGGAGCGTCGTCGAGCGGAATGACACTCGACGGACAGCCGTGGTGGCCTACCGGGCTCAATGCTTATCAACTGGCCACTGATTGGTCGGTGAACTTCGGCTGTGGCGCGATGGTCGATCTCGATGCCTACTTCGGTTCTCTGCCACCGAATTCCGTCACGCGTTTCAACGCCTTCCAAGCGCTCGCGGTGAACAAGGTGTCCGGGGAGATGGATTTTGGACCGATGGACGCGGTGTTCGACGCTGCGGCGCGACACAACCAGTTCACGATTCCGGTGCTCTCACCACAGGACAGCGGGTGTGATGACGGGCTGTTCAAATCCAGGGACTGGTACACCGACGACTGGAAGGTTGCGAACCTGATCCCAGGTCGAGCCACCATGAGCTTTCAGGACTGGATGCACACCGCCGTCGACCGTTGGAAGAACGAGCCTTCCGTCGCGGCGTGGGAATTGGTGGGGGAGCCGGAACCGAGCCTGTGTACCGACGCCGCCTGCAATTGGTGGACAAGAACGTGCCCGTCTGATTCCGCGCAGGTGTTGCGGGAGTTCTTCGACACGGCAGGCGCCGAACTTCGGGCGATCGATCCGAACACCCTGATCACGGCCGGATACGTCGGGGGCGGTCAGTGCGGCACTGCTGGTGACGACTACCAATACGTGAGCGAGTCCGACTTCGTCGACATTCTGCAGTATCACGACTACGGAGCAGACGGGGTTCCGCTTCCGGGCGACCAGTGGAACGGACTGGCGCGTCGCATCGAACAGGCCACGAACGTCTCGAAGCCGTTGTTGGTCGCTGAGACAGGCGAATTGGCGGGCAGTTGTGAATCACTGGCGACCCGAGCCACGAACATCGAGACGAAGCTGACGGGGCAGAAGGCAGCCGGTACGGCCGGAGCTCTCCTGTGGGCCTTCGTACCGGATCCGCGGCCGAACGAGTGCACAATGGACATCGGGCCCGACGATCCACTCTTCGACGTGATCGCTTCACTGGCAAGTTAGGACACTGCTGGTAGTCCACTAGGAGTTCCGCCCAGTGGGAGTATGGTCACGATCTGATAACAACCTGAACCTGGTGTTGTGACGTGATGACCGTATTTCGTTTGCATCCAATGGTATTCAGTGGCATTCACCTGCGGATAACCGAACTTGAAGGCTTGTGGAGTCGCTCGGGACCATCGATGCGACGCCTCCAGGACCTACGTCCGGGTCGGCTGGGGACGGTCCGGTTGAGGTGCTGAGTTCGGAAGTTGTGTCGTACCTGTCTCTTTGGCCAGTTGCTACGTCCCGCCGTGGTCAACGTCGAAAAAGGATCTCAACCGTTCGCTGCGGTAACGGGTAGTGCGCGGAGTGCCGTGTGCCCTTCGTGGAAGTGACATCGGGGGGTGCTGTGTAGCTCTCGCGCGCAACGAATTCCGAGTTCGGGTCAACTTGCGACGGCATCGGTCGCCCGGTAAACCTTGTGCGCAGGCTGTACATGCGGTGTGAGCTTCGGTCGTCGAAATGAGGGGACGATCGCTGCATGCGCGTAACGGTAATTGTGTGAAACATCGCGTGAGCGGAGAGGTGAACGATGACTGGGTGCGCTGAACGGGCTTTCAAGACTGCTGTGGTGCCGGCTGCCGGGATGGGGACTCGCTTCCTCCCGGCCACCAAGACGGTTCCGAAAGAGTTGCTCCCCGTGGTCGATACACCCGGGATCGAGCTGGTCGCAAGCGAAGCGGCGCAAGCAGGCGCGGAACGTCTGGTGATCGTCACTGCGCCGGGCAAGGCATCGGTCGTCGGGCATTTCGTCGAGGATCTGGTGCTCGAGGGCAAGCTCGCCGCCAGCGGGAAGCATCATCTACTCGAGCGTGTGCGCCGGGCTCCAGGCCTGATCTCGGTGGAGCCGGTTGTGCAGGAGTCTCCGCTGGGATTGGGACACGCTGTGGGTCTTGTCGAATCGGTGCTGGATGCGGACGAGGACTCGTTCGCGGTGCTGCTTCCGGACGATCTGGTCCACCCCTGCGGTGTTCTCGACGCGATGGCGAAGGTACGTGCCGAGCGAGGCGGTTCCGTGTTGTGCGCGTTCGACGTCGCGCCGGATCGTGTTGGTGCTTACGGAGTATTCGACGTCCAAGCGCCTGTGGAGGGCGGTGATCCCGATGTGCTTGCCGTCGTCGGCATGGTCGAGAAGCCCGCACCAGCGGATGCTCCATCCACTCTCGCTGCGGCCGGACGCTACCTTCTCGATCGCGCCGTGTTCGACGCGCTCAGACGAATCTCGCCAGGGCAGGGTGGCGAGCTGCAACTGACGGATGCGATAGCGCTGCTGATTGCAGAGGGGCATCCGGTTCACGTCGTCGTCCATCACGGAACGCGTCACGATCTGGGAAACCCGGGCGGATTTTTGCGGGCCTCTCTCGACCATGCGCTCAGTCGCACCGAGTACGGACCGGAATTGAGAGTCTGGCTCAAGGAACGACTGGATCAGCCGGATCCGCAGCTGACCTACTGACTTGCGAGGCTATGCGACGCGGAGCGTCTCGCCAGTTCATCGAGGAGATCTCGGGTGCTGAGTGACGACAGTGAAATCGGCTTGTCGTCCAGACCCGACTCGTCGGGTGTCATGTAGCCCGCCGCGACAAGAATTTCCTGTACGTGGACGTCGAAGACGCGGCAAGCAGTTCTGATCGTGTCCTGCGTGGGAGGGCGTTTCGCGGACAGCCACCGACCGAGCTCGGAGGGGCGTATTCCCAGCGCACGCGCAGCATCGGCTACGTCTGTTTCTTGGCGAAGTTCCAGTTGATGCTTCACCCATTCCGAAAAACCGCTCATACCGGTCATAGTGCCTGAGTGCTGCGCGGTAAGCCAGTGCCGTCTCGGCACTTAAGGCGCTCGACGGCCGATCTGTGATCATTCGGCAACCAATCACCGCGGTTCTCGCGTACCGGTAGTTAAGTTTTGTGACTGGATTGTGTGTTTACCGCGACCATCTAGCTGTGTGTTTTCCGTTGAAACCCGAAATCGGGTGAAATTGTGGGTGAGGCGGACCAGTAGACATAACTCACACCTGTGTAGAACGTGAAGGATTGCGTTGTCACGTGTTCAGACCGTGGAAGGTTTTTTCCCAGTAGGACGGGTTGCGAATCAATTGGTAGGTCCCCTTGATCGCCGCGATGCTCATCAGCACCCAGTACAACGGAGCAGTCAGGCAGGCGAGGAGGAGCATCGCGTTTCGCGTTTCTCGGCACGCCACGAGGTTCATGTAGAGAACAGCGGCGTTACCGAATGCCAGAGAGATCAACGCGGGGAAATAGACGTAGTTGGGGAAGACCTGGTGGATCACTTCAGGTTGTCCGAGAATCCAGTCCAGACTGATGAGCCAGAACACCATGTTCAAAGTGGCGACCAAAGGTGTGCCGGCCATGAGAATCGTGAAGCGGAGAAAGCCGATCGGGCCCAATCCTCGCCATAATTTCACGGGTTGGCGCATATGGACGAGCCACGTCTGCAAATAGCCCTTGTACCAACGCGAGCGCTGTCTGATCCAGTTGATCGTGTCACTGTTGGCTTCTTCGAGCGTGGTGGAATTCAACACCGCGGTGCGGTATCCGCTCTCGGCAATCCGTACCCCGAGGTCCGCATCCTCCGTGACATTGAAGGGATCCCACGCACCGATCTCGTCGAGGACGCTACGTCGTAGGTGATTCGAGGTACCGCCGAGAGGAATCGGTGAATTGCTCCGCATCAATCCAGGGAGGATGAAGTTGAACCACAGCGCGTAATCGGCGGTGAACCACGCGGTCAACAGGTTCTGAGTTCCGTTGTGGAATGCAAGTTTGGCCTGAACACAAGCAGTGTTCTCGGGAAGTTTCGCGAAAGTTGCAACTACTCGCCGTAATTGGAGTGGGTCGGGGGAATCCTCGGCGTCGTAGATCGTGACGATCTCGCCCGTCGAGAAATGCAGACCGTAGTTGCATGCTTTCGGTTTGGTTCGTGGATCGGCCGCGGGCACCTTCAGAATGCTGACGACCTCGTCCACGCCGGCGGCAAGAGCGGCTTCGATAGTGACGGCGTCATCTTCCTCCAATAGGAGAAGGACTTGCATCTTGTCTTCCGGATAATCGATCGCTCGCATGGCTGCGATGAGGTCGCCGACGACTTCAGGCTCGTTGTATGCGGGGACCAGAATGGTGTACGTGGGAAGGTCGTCGTATGAAAGAGCCAGTGCCTCTTCGTCACTGATCGTCATGATCGAGGACGCATCGAGACCCCTCGTGAACAAGATCAGACGGTCGACCATCGCCCAGATGTATCCAATGGTGCAGATCAGTGTCAGCGCGATGAGAGTTGGGACGAGGAAGAGCACGAGGCTGATGACGACTAGTGCGAAGCCTGCCAACAACGTATTTCGTTGCCACGGATAGAAGGCCACGGAGGCGGACGAGATCGGATGGCGCTCGCGTAGACCGTTCACTGCATCGTGCAGGGCGGCCTCGCGGTACTCCGCTGTATCCGGGTCGCCGCTGACCACAACACTGTTGGACTGGCTTCGGTTTTCGTTCACCACGTCTGAGCCTCCACGAGTAGTCGAGCGAGTGCTTCGAGCATGTCCAGGTCCTTGTACTCGGATTCGGTGTCTTCGGTCGAGGTTTCACCACGCAGTAGAACGGCGAGGGTATTGCTACCGTTGGACGCCATCGACGGCTTCGGTTCGGGGAAGTAGGCGTCGGGATCGTGATTGTCGACGCTGATCAGGCTGACTCGCTGCGCGGCTCCGTCGCCCCGCGTCCAAACGAAATTGAGATTGCTCCATGTGAGAAGGAGAGCGTCGTCGACGATCGTGTACATCTCGGCGACGATCCCGTGCGGCAACTCCACCGTGACCGTCGGGCTGACTCTCGCGTTCTCCAGGTCGTAGGTGGTCTTGCTGGGGTACACGGCGAGCGTGGAGGGCCGCCGGACCTGGACGACGTCAAGCTGTACCGTGCGAGGCCGCATCTGCGCGTCCCAAGCGGGATTCGGAGTGTCGGCCCGAATTGTCTGACGGCTCAGTTCGGAGGTGCTGCCGAAGTACCGACGGGGCCAGTCGTATTCGGATGCTGCAATCTGATGCCAGCCCAGTGGAACGACAAGTCGAGGATCGGCCGTAGCCGGAGGCGGACCGACGTTGACGGTCAAACTTGTCGGTGGCAGCGGTGTGAAGAACATCAGCACTGCGGCGGCAAACACCGCAAGGATGGTCCAGTTGCTCGTGGCTGTCGAAGGCTTTCGGAGTGGTCGATCGAACGGCTTGAGCGACTTTCCCCGGCGTTCGTACAGATAGAAGGCGCCACCGACGACGATTGCGGTTCCGAGCGCCGGAAACAACTGCACGGCGAAAAGCGGAGCAGTGGGATACTTCTGAATCGTGACGTAGAGAACCACCACACCGAGCACCGTTGCGGCGACAAAGGCGATCGCCCCTCGCCTCCACGTTCTACTGACGGCGATCGTGGTCGCGGCAGACGCGACCAGCACCATGAGGACGCTGTAGTCGAAACGGGTCCCGCCCATTTCGGTCGCGATTGCTCGATAGTGCAGCGGCGCCAAGATGATCGGAACCACCCAGATTGCCCAATACCGATTGACCGGACGGAGACCGAACATCAGAACCGCTGCGCTCCAGACGAATACCCACGCTGCGATCACGTCGATATGCATCAATTCGTAGGTCTCGGCAAAACGCGGCAGCAGGAGCGCCTGGAGTCCCAATGCGACGAAGAGACCGATGCAGCCGACTATCTTGTCGGTCTCGCGATCGTGAATAGGAAGCTCCGGGCCGCGCCTCAAGTCTGTTCCGACGGCGGCAACCAAACACAAGAGCGGTAGAGCGAAGACGTAGCCGATGGCAGTTCCGCTGGCCGTGCTCTGCCAAAGCTTGGTCCAGGTGGGCCAGAATGCAAAGATCGTGGCGAGCGCGATCATCAACCACCGCACTGCGAGTCGAGGAATGATCCCGGACTCGGAGCGGATCTCACGAATCTTCAACATTTCCAGTTCCATTCGCTTGCTACCCGACATCTGCGTGCGATTCGAGGCTGCGCACCGCTAGGGACTGCCGACCATCGCCGTCGGTCCGGCGCCACATGCAGACATTACTTGATCAAGACATATCGCCCTCGCCACGTCGAGGCGCCGGTCTCTGAGCAGTCCGGCCGGAGGTCTCACGCGCTCGAATCTCACATAGTGGGAAGTTTGAAATCTTTTTTTCGCTTCCCAGTGCGGGCCTTGGCCGGCCGGATGGCATGACGAGATTTTCGGTCTGCCGAATTACTCCGTATCGAAGGGTAATTCACTTTCGGATTGCAGAAAGTTCAATCAAGTTCCGCGGATTCGACCTACGGGGACATAGGTCCCCAACGTGCAGGGACGGTTCTCGGTTGCGTGGATGCGGGTCCAGTTACCCATGCGAAAGAACTGTGGTCAGCAGTGAGAGGCAATGTCCGCTTTGTGAGCTATTGCGGTCGTCGGGACCTAAGCCCTGGAGGTTTCCGTGCATTTGCTGAATAGCTGAATTATAGCTACCAACTGGTAACTGCATCGCAAATGGCACCGTGGCTTTACGGCGATCGAACGTGAACGATCGTCCAACATTCTTCGGGTGTCTGCTGGGAAGAAGAATTGCCGGTTAGAGTCTTGACCTGCAACATTATTCGAATTGAACTCCGGCCTTCGAGATGTTCTCATAGTACTCACGCGGCACGTGCAATGCCTCCAGATTATCGAGTTGCCACGTTGCCGACACCTAAGCGGAACATTTGCTCTTCTCCATCTTTTAGTTGTGCCTGAAGCTTTCGGGCGCAAACCGGAAATTCCGAAGAACGGTCGGGGCCTGGCGGCTCGCAAACGGGAAGGTTGGTCAGATGTCGGCATTGGACATGTCCATGGCGCCGTCGCTCGGGTATCGGCGTCCGCGCATCGTGCCGGACTCCCGTGCGGAGTTTTCCTCGCGTGCTGCGTGGCAGCATCGATACATACGTGCTCTGACAGTGACGGATTCGCTGATTGTCGTTGGTGCGGTTTCGGCCGCTCAGTGGCTTCGATTCGGCGCCGCGCCGACCGCCGTCGACGCTCGTGAGCTCGGGCAGTTCAGCTACACCGGTTTGTCCATCGGTGTGGTGGTCGCGTGGCTGGCGACGTTGCAGATATTCAGGACGAGATCTGCGAGTGTGATCGGAAGCGGTCCCGAGGAGTATCGACGAATCCTGGTGTCCGCGATGAGATTGTTCGGCGTCATTGCGATCGTAAGCCTTTTGCTCCGTCTCGATATCGCCCGGCTCTACCTCGCATTCGCGT
This sequence comes from Rhodococcus sp. DN22, assembly GCF_036669995.1. Lineage (NCBI taxonomy): Bacteria > Bacillati > Actinomycetota > Actinomycetes > Mycobacteriales > Nocardiaceae > Rhodococcus > Rhodococcus sp. DN22. The sequence continues at coordinate 1,416,368 of NZ_CP133326.1, forward strand.
TTCCTGTCGGCCTTCTCGCGCTGCTGTTGAGCCGTTGGCTCTGGCGTGGGGTGATCGTGCGACGGCGTACTCGCGGTGAGTGCCTCACATCTGTACTGGTGGTGGGCAGCAAGGATGCCGGCGCTGAACTCGCACGAAATTTCGAGCGAGGTAGCGCAGACGGTTTCCGCGTGGTCGGAGTATGTGTGCCGGGGTTCCTTCGGCACGCGGACGAGTCCATCGCGGTCGACGGGCGTGACATACCGCTCCTCGGCGGTGAGACATCGGTAGTCGAAGCGTTGGAACTGGTCGGCGCAGACACCGTTGCGGTAACGGCAACGGAGCATCTCGGCTCGGATGGCATACGTGCGCTTGCCTGGGATCTGGAATCGCGGGACGTCGATCTCGTCGTTGCGCCCAGCATCGTCGATGTGTCGGGGCCACGCCTGTCGATGCGGCCGGTGGCCGGTCAGCCTTTGATACGCGTCGAGCGTCCGAAATATCATGGTGCGCAGCGCTTTGCGAAATCCTCGTTCGACGTGATCTTCGCGTCACTGATACTGGCGGCAATTGCACCTGTTCTCCTGGCCGCTGCTCTGGCGGTCAAGCTCTCGAGCCCGGGCCCGGTGTTGTATCGAGCGGAACGAATGGGGCTGGACGGGAAACCGTTCCCGATGCTCAAGTTCCGTTCGATGGTCCAGAACGCAGACTCGCAGGTGGCATCGTTGATGGCCCAGAACGACGGCGCGGGTGTGCTCTTCAAGATGCGCGACGACCCGCGCGTTACACCGGTCGGGCGCTTCTTGCGCCGTTACTCGATTGACGAGCTGCCCCAGTTCGTCAATGTTCTTCGGCGCGAGATGAGCGTTGTCGGCCCCAGGCCGCCGCTGCGTCGCGAGGTCGAGGCCTACGACGGAACTGTCAGTCGCCGACTTCTTGTCAAGCCGGGGATCACAGGGCTGTGGCAGGTCAGTGGGCGCTCGGACCTTTCTTGGGAAGAGACTGTACGACTGGATCTTTCGTACGTCGACAACTGGTCGCTCATGGGTGATGTCTTGATCGTCGGCAAAACGTTGAAAGCGGTATTGGCCAGTGACGGCGCCTACTAGTTTCCCGCTTACCGATGCCCGCAACGAAATGACTGGCGCGTCGGCGCTTCGCGCTCCGAGCGAATCGACGAACGATCACAGCCGGAAGATGTCGAGCGCCTCCTGGGTAGGCATCGTTGCCGGTGCTGCCGCGGCTCTTACCGGAGTTTCTCTGCCTGGCCTGCCCTCGACGGTCAATGCATCACTGCCAGTCGCAGCGCTGGCTCTGGTCATTGCATGCCTGGCATCGCCGCGGGGAAGCATGGTTCGGTTTCGCTTGCGGGCGTTGGATGCATTCCTCCTGCTGTACGTGACGGCCATCGCGTTGGTCGAGTATTTCGACGTAACCTATTCGGACGCCGCCTTTTCGCTGTCGACGATCCTGAACCTGGTCGGTGTGCTTGCTGTGTACTTCGCGTGCCGACTGGTCGTGACGAGCGCAAACGACGGTCTCCGTGTGCTCCAGGGCGTGTTCATTGCAGCGATTCCGGTTGCAGTGCTGGGAATCTCCCAGATGCTCGGCGGCCGTCAGGTCAGCGAACTTCTGGTGAGATTCACCATTGCACCGGGATTGCAGGGCAGGCTTGATCTCGGATGGCCATTGCGCGCCACGAGCACCCTTGGCCACTGGACGGCGCTGGGTGGATACCTGGCCATCGCAATCGCCATCGGCTGTTATCTGATTGTAGAGAAATCGGGTTCGCAGCTGATCCCCAAGCCTTTGGTTCTCGGCGTTGGCATCCTCTTCGTCGCTCAAGTGTCGACATTCACGTTTGCGCCGATCTTGGTCGCGATCGTGACGATGCTCTACACGGCAGTGCAGGTCAAGATTCGATTCATCGGCCTTCTCTCTCTGGTCAGTATCGGGGGCGCGGCATATTTGCTGTTCGACGAGCAAGTTGGCGATCGACTGACCTCGCAACTGAGCAGCCCGTCCAAAGATGGTCTCCCTCCCTGGATTCCAGAGACCATCAGATACCGCGTCGGGATCTGGAATAACGAGACCGTCCCGGCCATCCTGGACAGTCCGCTGTTCGGGCACGGGGCGAATGTCTACAACCGCATTTCCACAGGGACGGCACCTTCGACGTTGCGATGGCCGTCTCCTGAATCCGAGTGGATGAGAACGGCTGTTGCCAGTGGTGTTGTGTTGGCTGTGCTGGAGGTGGCACTTCTCGTCTACGCCGTCCGTAAGGTATGGACGGCCTCGGACCTACTGGGCGTCACCAGTTTTCGCACAATCGGAATCGCACTCGTCGGGATTCTCGTCATTTCTTCCTTTCATTCGCATTTCAGTAGCGGGTCGGTGGCGATGATGTTCTGGATGGTCGTCGCCGTTGTTCTGAGTACGCAGGATTCTTTGACTATGTCGGGCAAGAACAACTATGGGCGGGTCAGTTGAATGGATACCATCGATCTGTGGGGAATACGCGTGAAACCCTGTGCGCCCGATGATGTCATCGAATGGATCAGGAACAATCAGGGTGAAAAGAAGGTCTTGCTGAACCATAATCTGCACAGCACGTATCTCCACCTCACGAATGAAAAGTTTCGCAGTCTCTATTCCAGTTCGGATCTGACTCTGATCGACGGGATGCCGATACTGGCGGCCTTGGCAATTCGCAGATTTCGGAGACAACAACCGTCGCTGAGCGTGTCGCAACGCTGTGGTTCGACGGACTGGATTCCGCTGGTCGGTGACATCGACGATGGGATTCGTATCGCGGTCATCGGTGCCAGCCCGAGTTCCAATTCATCTGCTGTGGATGCGATTTCAAGAATGGCGGAGCATGGCGAAGTTCGAGGGTGGAGCGGATACGCGGGCAAGGAAGCGCTGATTTCCGAAGGCTTCGAGTCCCTGCGCACATTTCGACCAGATCTCGTATTGATCGGATTGGGTATGCCGATCCAAGAAGAGTTCTTGCTCGATCACTGGGATGCATTGCCCACCGCCGTTTTTGCAACTGTAGGCGGGGCCATAGATCAACTGTCCGGACAGCAGCGCCTGGCTCCTCGGTGGACAGGCAAGTTGGGTATCGAATGGCTGTGGAGGCTGGCTTCGGACCCGAAGAGGCTTGCGTCGAGGTATCTGGTGGAGCCTTTCAAGCTGATGCGTGTGACTGTCGAGTTTCAGTTCGAGAGACGAGGAATTCTGTGACCGATGGAGTAAACGACCAACTGGTCACCGTCGTAATTCCGTCGCTGGGGCGGAGTGAACTGGTTCGCACGATCGAGAGTGTTCGGAACCAGACGCACCGCGATATCGAAATCATCGTCGTGCTGGATACCGCCATGGACGAGGGTGGCACTGCAACCGGTGCGGACATCGTGCTGACCACCGGGGGCGGTCGAGGTGCAGCAGTGGGAAGAAACATGGGAGTCGCAGCGGCTTCCGGACGCTTCGTCGCGTTTCTCGACGACGACGACTGGTGGGAAGCAACCAAGATCGAGAAGCAGATCGCCAGTATGACTCGACAATCAACCGAGTTCTCCTACACCGCAACCTACTTCCACTCAGGAAACACAGTGCGTACTCTTCCGATCACTCGGTACGGTGCGGGCTCGTCGATGGGCGACTACCTGGTCTTGCGGCCTGGGTTGCGGCACGGGCACGGATACGTGCAGTCGAGTTCGATCATGCTGACTCGTCGACTCGCCCAGCACGTCGCCTGGGACGAATCACTTTCCAAGCATCAGGATTGGGACCTGGTGGTTCGGCTCGAGGAAGAAGTAGGCGAGAAGGTGTCGTATGTGGACGAGCCTCTCGTTCACGTCCAGCAGGCCAGCAAGAGTTCAATTTCGACTGTGCGGAATTGGAGGCGAAGCGTCCCGTTCTACGACAAGCACGCATCGTCGTTGGGGAAGACGGCGAGGGGCGACTTCATCGCCACGCAAATACTGAGATCTGCACTGGCTGCCGGCGACGGACAGGGAATCGTGTACGCAGCATCCGGGCTTTCGAAGGCCCGTGTTCATCCGGCGGCACTGATCGTCTCGCTCTACGGTGCGGTCGAGTTCGGGAAGCGACTTCGTCAGCGGGTGGCGTCGTGAGTCGGCAAATCGTGGTGTGGGATCCCAATCCCTTCAATCCCTACGGGGTGGAAGTCGCCCGAGTGATTGCGGATACGCATGAGTCGGTGCTTCGCTTCGGCCGGCGCGGTCAGGGGATCACTCACGATCTGGTCAGATCCGTCGGTCTGCTCCCTCCGCCTGCAGCAGGCTCTCGCAACATCTGGGTGCTGGTGCAGTACCTGGCGGGGCTTGCGGCATTTGTCGTCTACGGAATCGTTCGACGGCCACTCGTTGTGGTCTGTTGGATGAATTCCGAATTGGAACGACGAATCATTCGTGGACTTCAGTTTTCGGGATGCCGGACGCTCGTAGTAGTGCACAATCCCGTCAAGAGTCGGGACGATGCGGACGATCACCCGATCATCCGTTCCATTCGTTCGGGCGCGAGCGGCTTGTTGGTTCACGACTCTTCGCTCCGTGCGGGAGTCGGAGAGTATGCGAACGTCCTGGTCGCCGCGCACCCCGCCTACCTTGCGTGGTCGGAGTCCACGGAAGGAGCGATGCGCCTTCCTCGAGATAGTTCGTCGGCAGCCCTCTATCTCGGAAGTGCTCGCGCAGACAAGGGATTCGACGTGTTGCCGAAGCTGGCGGAGGATCTGGCGCATCTGAACATCAGGCTGCAGTGTGCAATCGGAAGGCTGACATCTGGGGAGAACGACCTTCTCCGTCGATCCGAGAACATCGATGTTCTGGCCGAACCGTCTACACATATGTCGGATGTGGACGTACGCCGATACATGGAGTCCTCATCCGTGTTGGTGGCGCCATACCGGGATGTCACTGCATCCGGAACCATCTTGATGGCACTCACAGTGGGATTGCCCGTGGCCGCCTTCACATCGGACGTTCTCCTGGAAACTCTTTCCACCGACAGCCTCGCAGATACCGGAGACACGAAGATGCTCGCTGATTGTGCTGTCCGCGCAAGCGAGGCGGACCGCGCTGTTGTTGCAGAAAGCGCTCGCAATCATGACATCCGCGCGACGAGGGAGTGGGCGCTTGCTGTCCGCACGGTGCTCGACGAGACGATTCCTCATGTTCCCTCGACTAGGGTCGCGAATGTCTGAGGTCGAGGTTGTCAACTGGAATCCCAGGAACCAAGTCGTGATCCCAGGTATTTCGCGAAAGCTGCGAATCGGGCGACGAATCAACAACTTCGGCGACCTTCTAGGTCCGGTCGTGGTCGCATGGATGTCGAAGCAGAGTGCCAGACGGGCGCGCAGCAAACGCGACCAGCGGCTGCTGGCGGTCGGGTCCATCATGCACATGGCGAGAACTGGAGACTGCATCTGGGGAACGGGGGTCAACGGCAAGATAACTCCGGACGAGTATCGCTTCGATGCGCTCGACGTCCGGGCAGTTCGTGGACCGCTTTCGCGTGAGTTCCTGGAAATGCGCGGAATTCACACTCCGCCTACGTACGGCGACCCGGGATTGCTCATTCCTTCCGTCTTTCCTGATCTTGTCGAACTCACGAAGAACCCTTCGCGCGACGTCGTAGTCGTTCCGAATCTGAACGACCTGCCGCGGTGGTTCGACACACCGTCGGTTCTCGACCCAACCGAGGATTTGCAGACTTGCCTCCGAACTATTGCGAGCAGTCGACTCGTCGTCGGCAGTTCGCTTCACGCCGTGATCGTTGCCGACGCGCTGGGCGTTCCAGCGCGATTGATTCCCTCAGGTTCGGAAGCGGAATTCAAGTATGCGGACTACTACCTCGGCACCGGCCGCGAATTGTCCACCGCACCAACTGTGAAAGCTGCTATTTCAATGGGTGGCGCGCCGGGCCTGGCGTGGAATGACGGACCGCTTCGCGAAGCGTTTCCCCACGATCTCTTCGGAAAGTAGGCGCACGCGGTGGGATTGGGTACAACCGCTGCGCGCGGCTCCGCAATCACGTTGGGGGGACAATGGGTCAAGTTTCTCATTCAGTTCACCTCGATCGCCGTACTTGCGAGGGTCCTGAGCCCGGACGACTTCGGCAAGATGGCGATGGTCATGGCGGTGGTCGGAGCTGCAACGGTGATCGGCGATTTCGGGCTTTCCCTTGCCTCCGTACAAGCGTCGGAGATATCGGAGAATCAGCGTTCGAATCTCTTCTGGATCAACACGGCAATAGGATTGCTGCTGACGCTCCTGGTCTTCGCCGCAGCGCCATTGTTCGACCGGTTCTACGACGTCGACGGGCTTTCCGACATTGTCAGGGCGGTATCGGTGATCTTCGTGCTGAACGGTCTCACCGTACAGTTGCGAGCGGATCTGACCCGGAATTTGAAGTTCGTGAAACTGACGGTGACCGAAATTGCCGCGCAGGGGATCGCGTTGGCCGTAACGATTCCGCTTGCCCTGTTGCACTACGGAGTTTGGTCACTCGTTGCTCAGCAAATCATCGTTTCGACGGTACTCCTGGGCAGTTCCGCGTTGCTGCTGCGCTGGATTCCGAATCGCCCGACACGCAATGCAGACATGCGGTCCTTGCTGTCGTTCGGGACCAACACCATGCTGACGCAACTGGTCACATACTCGAGTGCGAACGCGGATTCCGTTGCACTCGGAAAACTGCACGGCAGCACCGAAGTCGGTGTTTACGATCGGGCATATCAGCTCTTCAAGATACCGATTGCGCAATTGGCCACGCCGATGACACGTGTTGCGTTGCCGGTGCTTTCGCGAATTACCGATCCTGCTGTCTATATGGCATATCTGGTCCGAGCTCAGACCGTACTGTGTTACGTCATGCTCGGTGCGTTTGCCTACGCGGCAGCCGTGGCGTACCCGTTGATGGATCTCGTGCTCGGAAGTGGTTGGGATGCTGCGGCACCGATCTTCCGGATCCTCGCTGTAGGTGGTGCATTTCAAGCTTTGTCATACATCTATTACTGGGTGTTCCTTTCCACTGGCCGAGTCGATGTGCACCTTCGGTACAGCCTTGTGGGGCGCGGATTGATGATCGTTGCAGTCTGTGTCGGTGCGATCTTCGGAAGCTTGGGCACGGCGATCGGGAGCAGCGTCGGCTTTGTTGCAGTCTGGCTGATCTACTCGTTTGTCGCCATTCCACGGATCGGAATCGGGACAGGGCCCTTGGTCCGAAGCGCTGTGCGGCCGATGATGCTCTTCGGTGCGATGTTCGGCGTCGCCTCACTTTCTCTCACCCTTTTTCAACAGGTTCCGAGTTTCGTAGCGCTCGCACTTGCGGGAATGGTCTGTGTCGTCTTCGTGGGAGTTGTTGCCCTGACTTCCAAGTCGGTGCGTTCGGACTTGAATGCACTGGTGGACACGTGCAGAAAGGTGGTCGGTTGACAGTGCCGTTCAACGACCTCCGAAAACGGAGTACTCGGCCACACGGGAGTGGATGCCCCGACGACCTCGTCCACATGAACTTCGACCGAAAGGTTTTCAATGACTGAGCTCCGCCCGACTGAATCGATTTCGCGCCGGATGACTGTATTCGGTACCGGTTATCTCGGGGCGACCCATGCGGCGTGCATGGCCGAGTTGGGCCACGAAGTCCTTGGCGTCGACGTCGACCTGAGCAAGCTTGCCATGCTCGAAGCCGGAGAAGTTCCCTTCTACGAACCAGGCCTCGAGGAGGTGCTGCGGCGCAATATCGCGGCAGGTCGTCTCCGATTCACATCGTCGTACGAAGAGGCCGCAGAATTTGCCGACATTCACTTTCTCGGTGTGGGTACTCCTCAGAAGAAGGGGGAATTCGCGGCGGACATGCGGTTCGTCGATTCTGTCGTCGACAGTCTCGCACCGCTACTGACGCGGCCTGCCGTGATTTTCGGAAAATCCACCGTACCGGTCGGCACCGCGGAGAGGCTTGGTGTCCGAGCACGAGAATTGTCACCGGCTGGTCAGGACGTCGAGGTGGCTTGGAACCCGGAATTTCTCCGAGAAGGATTTGCAGTCAAGGACACCCTGCACCCGGACCGATTGGTACTGGGCGTGGACCGCAACCGCCCGGGGCGTGCCGAATCCGTCGCTCGCGAGGTCTACGGGAAGATCCTGGACGAGGGTACGCCCTTTGTCGTCACGGATCTTGCAACGTCGGAGTTGGTGAAAGCGTCAGCCAATGCATTTCTGGCAACCAAGATCTCGTTCATCAATGCGATTTCGGAAGTATGCGAAGCATCGGGTGCCGACGTGACGGTACTGGCGGACGCAATCGGGCACGACGAGAGAATCGGTCGAAAATTCCTCAACGCCGGAATCGGTTTCGGCGGCGGATGCCTACCCAAGGACATTCGCGCATTCATGGCGCGTGCAGGCGAATTGGGTGCAGATCAAGCTCTCACATTCTTGCGCGAGGTAGACAACATCAACATGCGTCGTCGGACACGGATGGTCGAGTTGGCGCGCGAGGCTTGTGGATCGTTGTTGGGAGCCCGAGTAGCTGTGCTGGGAGCTGCGTTCAAGCCGGACTCCGACGATGTTCGAGACTCACCGGCCTTGAATGTCGCCGGCCAGATTCAACTTCAAGGTGCGGCTGTCAGCGTGTACGACCCGAAGGCGATGGGAAATTCTCGATCGTTATTTCCGACGTTGACCTATTCGGCGAACACGGAGGAAGCCTGCGCGGGTGCAGATGTCGTCCTGATCTTGACGGAATGGGCGGAGTTTCGGAAGTTGCTGCCTTCGGATCTCGACGACATTGTTCGAAAGAAGGTTGTCATCGACGGGCGGAATTGTCTCGAACCGGCAATCTGGCGAGATGCCGGGTGGACCTACCGAGGGCTCGGACGACCCTAGGGCTCAGTTCAATCGGCTCGAACCTCAACTCTGTTTGGAAAGTCGGGACCAAGGTCTGTTGGTTGATTGTCCAGTCGTCACCGGAGATTCCGATCGGATATCCAGTAACGCATCGGCATTCGTGTGGTGTCGAACGGCAACTGCCGGCGAGTGCACCGTTTGCAACCCACCGCACCGCGGTGGTCGACGATTCCCTCGCCGATTGTCGATTCGACGCACTGATCGGATGAGATAAGCGTCATGTCTCGGACGTTCCCTTCGGGTGTTGTGGATTCATCGTTGACATTCGTTGTCGGACTTAGGTCCCGAGCGCAGCGCGTGATGAGTGGCCTACGTTGATCATCGGTGCGACGAGATGCGAAGCCGCGGGGTGTATACGGTGGTTGGAGTGGTGAAAAGTGTGATGAGACAGTAAGGTTCAGTTCGGCCCTTCGTGGTGTTCGCTCCCTTGGATTCACGGGATCAGCCGCAGTTCAAGACCTGACAGACCGGGCCGGTGAGGGCGAGGAGTGAGTTGTTCTCACCCTGCATTGTCTTCCGTTCAATGGGATCGTCGTGTCTTTACTCCGCCAGCTTGTTGCCGCGATACGTGGAAGAACGTCAATACGGATGGCTGTCCTGTTCAGACAAGAGCGGGGGTAGTGGCTCGACCGACGGCCGGTGATTACTGCTCGGATGCGCGATACGTATTCGAGCCGAAGGAGATTCGACGATGGATGTACGGGACTACCTGAAGACTTTGCAGGCACGGTGGAAGATAGTCGCTGTCGTTACTGTGGTCGTGATCTTGGGTGCATTAGGTGCCTCGTTGATTGCCACGCCGGTGTACAAGGCGTCTACTCGCCTGTTCGTGTCTACTTCGACCGGAACGACTGTGAACGAGGCATTCCAAGGCAATCAGCTCTCGCAACAGTTGGTCACTTCGTACGCGAGACTCCTCACCGGGGAGACGCTCGCCCAGCGAACAATCGATTCAGTGGGACCAGATCGCCTCGGAGGCCTTTCTGCCGCGGAGCTTTCATCGAAGGTGACGGCCACATCGGCACCGGATACGGTACTTCTCGACCTGAGCGTGCAAGATACGTCGCCAGAGTTGGCCCGCGATATCGCCAATGCGCTCTCGGACGAATTCGTCTTCATGGTCAAGGATCTGAGCACGCCCGTTAACGGCGGCACTGCGCCTGCGCGCGTAGTTGTCGAGCAGCGAGCCCAAACCCCGGTAGAACCGGTATCTCCGAAAACCACGAGGAACGTCGCTCTCGGAGCAGTGATCGGTCTACTGCTGGGGATCGGTCTGGCCGTGTTGCGTGACCGCTTGGACAACACTGTCAAAGAACGCAAGACAGTCGAAGACATCGTTGGTGCTGCGATGGTGGGAACCATTCCGTTCGACAAGGAACGTGAAGTTCATCAAGCGATCAACTTCCACGAGGGCAACTCCGCCAGTGCCGAGGCATACCGTGAACTACGAACCAATCTGCAGTTCTTGGCCGTGGATCGCCCCCCGAGCGTCATCGTCGTCACGAGTTCTCTTCCCTCGGAGGGCAAGACTACGACCGCTGTCAACATTGCACTCGTGCTGGCCGAGGCGGGCAAGAAGGTATGTCTCGTTGAAGGCGACCTTCGCAAGCCGCGTGTTTCGAAGTACCTCGGACTAATCGGAAGTGTCGGCCTGAGTTCGGTCCTGGCCGGGCAAGCAGACCTGGACGATGTGCTTCAAGTGACGAGCAATGCGGACCTGACGGTTCTTGCCTCGGGCCCGATTCCTCCGAACCCGAGCGAATTGCTGGGGACCGACACGGCTCATGCGGTCTTTGCCGATCTGCGCCGAAGGTTCGACTACGTCATCATCGACGCCTCGCCGCTGCTTCCGGTTACGGATGCTGCAGTTCTGTCTGCTCTGGCTGACGGCGCTCTCGTTATTGCTCGTCATGGTTCGACGAAGAGGGAACAGTTGAGCAGGGCGGTGGGCAACCTCCACAGCGTAGGTGCAACGATTCTCGGCACTGTCATCACGATGACTCCGCTGAACGGTCGCGGCGTTTACGAGTACAAGTACTACTACGACTCCGATCCTGTTGTGGCTGATGTAGCTGCGGAAAGTTCAGTCGGTGCCAGGGCACTCAGCGAAGTGCGGGCGCCGTCGACAGTCAACTGAACGGGTCAAGTACTGACCTTTGTTACACCAGCGTCCGCGCTGACGGGCCCCCGAGCAATGCTCGGGGGCCCGTTCTCGTTACAGCGCATCCGCTGGTCTCGGCGGAATTGAGCCGAGCCGAGTTACATCCAACCGATTCGATGTTTCGGAACCTGCCCATGGATGCGGTGAGTGCCCGGCCTGTCAACGTCTGATTCGGTCTGGGTGAGCTGGATCGATTGGGATTCAGCAGTTTACGAACTCAGTCGACGTGCTCTCCTTCCCATAAGTGCCGATGATCATCGGGCCAGTGACATGCGGCAGCAGTCTCCGCGCACTACAGCTTCGGGCCGGCGCTCGGCTCAATTTACGAATAATCCGGTACTGCAATCATTTTCAACTTGCAGATCAACCTATGGTGGGTCTGGCCCAATTCGCTGAATAGTTCGTCTTCAACTATCGTATGACGCTCTCATCGGCGAAGCATCGGACGATTGTCCAGAATTGCCAATCGGCCGGAATGGTGTTGGTTCTATTTGCAGAGCGTTCACCAACTGCGTGCTGGTTTCCGTCCAAACGCGGAGTCCAATTGGCCAAGTCAATGAAAACTATAGGTACGCAATAGTAATGACGATGAATGATCTCACCTTCCTGATTGGAGGGTTAATAACTGACCTCAATGCTGGCGACCGGAAGAAGTTCGGAAAACGCTATTGCCACACTGTCCGGAATGTGGCAAACTCCTCACTGGTACTGACCAGCTAGCCGAAAAATTGCCAAGACGTGAGTCCTGACAATATCGAGGCTGGCGACGTCAGCGGGCGATGAGAAATCGCCGATCGTCCTGTGTTTGGGTCGTTAGTGGACTCTGCTTCAATCATGGGGTGTGAGCTGCGGCAATGCCGCAATAATCGACAGTTGGGCCGAGGCCTGACAACAGTCGCCGGGTTAACTGCAAGGCGCACGTAATGCGACCATTCGCACTGAACGCAGCAATGCGGAGCAGTTGCTTCGCTGTCGAAGTTTCGGGATTCGGCAAGGCGGTCCGATGGACCTCGGCCGGCGAACAGCTTCAGGCCGAATTTTGTGCATGGGGAAAGGTTTCTGAACACATGACGGTTCTCGAGATGGCCGCGCCCACGAAAGAACGGCCACAACAACACCGACGAGTAGCGCCGGAGAGGGCTGGTGGAGTTTCCGCACGCAGGAAATGGCAATCTGCGTATCTTCGTCGTCTGGCGATCACCGACACGATCATTGTTGCGGCAGTTGTGTTTCTGGCTCAATGGTGGCGATTCGGTAGCGACGCGGATGTCGTAGACGGTGAAGCATTCGGCCATTTCAGCTACACCGCACTGTCTTTCGCCCTGATTATCGGCTGGTTCGCCGTATTGAGAGTATTTCGCACCAGATCTCCTCGCGTGATCGGAAGCGGCCCTGAAGAGTACCGATTGATCGCCGTCGGAACGCTCCGCCTGTTCGGACTGATTGCGATCGCCAGCCTTCTCCTTCACCTGGAGATCGCGCGCCTGTACCTCGCCGTGGCGTTTCCGATGGGATTGACCGCCTTGATCGCGAGTCGTTGGATCTGGCGACGGGTGATTGCTCGTGAGCGAGCCCGAGGTGAATTTCGAACTGCCGTACTTGTGGTCGGTGTGCGAGGGGCGGTTGTCGATCTTGCACGCAACCTCGAGCGAGACGATGCCCATGGATACCGAGTCGTCGGAGTCTGCGTACCTGGCTACGGAGGAGACGTGGGCGAAGTTGTCACAGTGAACGGTCGGGACATTCCGGTGCTCGGAGATGAGCACAGTGTCACGGACGCAATCGAACAGGTCGGTGCCGACACGGTGGCAGTGACGGCGTCGGAGCGATTGGGACCGGAAAGGCTGCGGACGTTGGCCTGGGATCTCGAGCGCGATCATGTGGACCTTGTTGTTGCACCAGGGATTCTGGATGTGTCCGGACCGAGGCTGTCGATGCGCCCGGTCGCTGGATTTCCGCTGATCCATGTCGAGCGTCCGCGCTATCACGGCGCGCAGAAGTTCACGAAGACGACCTTCGACATCGTCTTCTCGACCGTGGTACTCGCCGTGATCAGTCCGGTGCTTCTGGCGGCTGCGATCGCAGTCAAGCTCACGAGCAAGGGGCCGGTTCTGTACAAGTCCGAGCGGATGGGGCTGGACGGGCAGCCGTTCCCCATGCTCAAGTTCCGCTCGATGGTCCAGGATGCGGATTCTCAAGTCACGGCGCTGATGAAGGAGAACGAAGGCGCCGGAGTGCTTTTCAAGATGCGAGATGATCCGCGTGTGACGACGGTCGGTCGCTTCATGCGTCGGTACTCGATCGACGAGCTGCCCCAGTTCGTCAATGTTCTTCGGCGCGAGATGAGCGTCGTCGGACCGCGGCCACCGCTTCGGCGCGAGGTCGAGATGTACGACGGTGCGGTCAGTCGCCGGCTACTGGTCAAGCCCGGTGTCACCGGCCTGTGGCAAGTCAGCGGACGTTCTGATCTTTCGTGGGAAGACACTGTCCGCCTTGATCTTTCCTACGTCGACAACTGGTCGATGATGGGTGACGTCATGATCGTCGCGAAGACGCTCAAGGCGGTGGTGGGAAGTGATGGCGCCTACTGACAAGAATGCGGCACCGGCGCCTTGCGAAAATGAGGCACCGAACAATCCGCTGATCTTGCGAACGGCATTGGTGATCGCGGTCATCGGCGCGAGCGGAGCCTTTCAGGCCTACACGCAGAAGACAGCGCTCGGATCGTTGCTCGTACACGGTTCGGCCGTTCTCTCGGCGACACTCGCGTTGGTCTACTTCCTCGACCGGCGATACTCACGCAACGCGTCCTGGCCTGTCTTCACGCTTCTGATCGCGGCCGGCGTTCCGGCAACCAGCTGGTACTGGTCGACGTTGCCCCGGAACTCCGCCGTCGCCGGCATCGTCATCGTGTGCCTGGCGATCACGGGAATCATGGTCGCCCGCGAGTTGACCTTCCCGGTGCGAGTGCGGACTGTGGCCGTCACCTTGCTGGTACTACTGGTGCTGTCGCTGATGGTCGTGGTCCTCGATCCTTCGACCGGCATCGATGTGGATACCCGCGCTGTTGCCTACCGCGGAATCTTCACGCACAAGAATACTTTGGGCCGAATGGCTGCGATCGAAGTTGTCCTTGTTGCTGTCATGCTCATGCTTCCCGACGTCAAGCGTATTCCGTGGGTGGCGGCACTGGCTGTCGCCGGCATCGTGTTGTTCGAAGCCCGGAGCCAGACCAGTCTCGTCGCTGCAGGGATTGCGCTGGCGACAGTGCTTGCTCTGAAGTGCCTTCGACGGACACCTAACGCTCGCCTTGCCTCGACGGTGATCATCGGGCTGTACATCGGGGTGTCCGGCGCGATGAAGGTGCTCGGACCCGATGTCGCAGCGCTACTCTCGCGAGATGTCACGTTGACCGGCCGGCTACATCTCTGGACGGTATCCGAGTACTACGCCGAACAGCGGCCCCTGCTCGGTTGGGGCTTCGGCTCGGTCTGGGCACCTGACAGCGTTGTCGGACAGATGATCCGGTCCAAGCTGTCCTTTCCGGCGACCAGCGCGCACAACGGAATGCTCGACATTCGTCTCCAGATCGGTTGGATCGGATTCCTGCTGCTGTTGGCCGGCTATTACCTGCTTCTGAACACGGCGCTCGGGCGAGCTCGCAGCAGAACGGAGTACATCGCCGTCGTCGCGATCATGGTTCTCGTCTTCTCGATGGACTTGACGGAGTCGACGCTCTTCTTCGGCGCCATGTGGCTGATCGCATGGGTCTTCCTGGCGCCGTACGGACCCTCGACGCACCGCTCTCACAGTGCAGGCAACGCCGAATTGTCGATCCGTAGGGGTCGTGCGTACGGGTTCGCTCCGGAGCGAAGAGGAGGTCAGTGAGATGTACAAGTCGTTCGATGTAGCGCGTTCGAAGCCTGAAGTGAACCCGACGTCCGCCGGTGGATCCACGCCGCCGAAAGCCTTGATGTTCCATGCGATCTATCGGAATCCGGGTGGTGAGGAGCAGAGCTTCGCGAACGAATCCAAGCTCCTCGAATCGATCGGATACGAGACGGTTCAGTGCACTACCGAGAATTCCAAGATCTCCCGGGGACCGTGGGCGGCAGTCACCGCAGTGTTCAGTCCTCGAGTACTCGTCGATGCATTGCGCATCATTCGTTCGGAGCGACCGGACATCGTCTACGTGAACAATCTCTGGCCGGCGTTCTCGGCTTCGTTGCTCGTGGCCGCACGAGCCGCCGCAATTCCTACGTTGCAGGCGGTTCGGAACTATCGCCTCGCCACACCGTCAGCAAAGTTGCGCGCAGATGGCACGTGCACCGAATGCGGTTCCACCAACTACTTCACGAGTTGTGTCCGCAACGGATGCTACGGAAACAGCCGACTGCAGAGCCTTGTCTGCTACCTGAGCGCTGCGGCGGTCAAGATCAGCGTCTTGGGGTGGAAGCAGCACAGGTTTGTCGCAACGAGCGCGATGACAGCACGTCTGGTCGAGGGACGACTGATCGATTCTGGCCGCGTCGTGGTTCGTCCGAACTTCGGATTCGAAGAAAATGAACCCGAGTTCCGGAGCACTGATTCGGTCGTGTGCGTCAGCCGACTGACACCGGAGAAGGGCGTCCTGGACTTGGTGCGCAACTGGCCGCAGGGCGCTGGAAGTCCCTCGCTCACAGTTCTCGGTGACGGACCGCAGTACGGCGAGATCTCCAGCATAAGCGCAGCTCTCGACAACGTCACGCTGGCCGGATTCACTTCACACGAAGATGTGATCGAGATACTCCGCGACAGTGCGGCGTCCGTGGTGCCGTCTCAGTGGGCAGAACCGTTCGGACGCGTTGCGATCGAGTCGATGTCGGTTGGCACCCCGGTCATCTACGCAACCAGCGGTGCACTCGCGGACATCGTCGGACCGGGCGGAACGCCTCTCCATAACTTGGAAGAGTCGTCGATACGCGAGGCCCTCGACCGAATCTTCGGAGCGGACGACCGATCGGCGATACGCAGATCCGCTTATCGTCACTACTCGAATCGCTTCACATCGCGCAAGGCGGCGACGTCGATGCGTGAGCTCATCAACGAGGTGAGATCGTGAACGATCGCACTCGGTATGTGACATTCATGGCCGATCAAGGGCTTTCGAGCGTCCTCACTTTTGTCGTTCTCACCTCGGTGGCACGACTCGGTGGTCCGATCGAAGTCGGCCAGGTTGCCGTGATTCAATCGGCGGGTCTGTTGGCACTGGCACTGGGGAGAGCGATCGGCGTCGACGTCTGGCTGTCGCGAGGGGCGGTGTCCGACGAGCGTGGACCGGCGTTGGCACCCACGATCGTGCTGGCGGCGGTATCGGTGACATCGGTGTGGGCACTGTTCCTGATCGCCGGCTCGGACTCGATGAATCTCACGGTATACGCCTTGGCTGCAGCTGGTTTCGTGGTGTTGGACGTGATACGCACGATGCTGATGCACGACGGAGCGAGTTGGATCTCTGCGTCGATACAGATCGTGACACTCTCGTTCGTCCTAATTGCAGCTTTCCTGGTCGAGAATCTGACACTTGCACTCGTGACCTATACGGTCGGTGTCTTCGTCGCGCTCGCGCTCGGTCACGCATCCATGCGTCTGGTACCGCCGGTGCCGTCGGTCAGGTACTCGCGCACTCACCGATATAGATCCGTGCCGTTTGCGATCGAGATATTGATGGGATCAGCTGCGCAGCAGGCGATGTTCTTGATACTCACCGTGGTGGCGTCGATCTCGATGATCGGTGAGATCAGAACTGCCCAGACACTGCTCGGTCCACTGTCCTTGATGTTCGCGGGCATCTCGCCAATTCTGATGCGTAAGTTCGGCAGTGGTGTCGAAGCGATGAGCGCGAGCGAGTGCATGGCACTCGGCCGCCGAGTGGGCTTGCAGATCTTCTGGATTTCGATCATCTGCGTTTCGCTGATCTGTCTCACACTCGAGATTCGACTCTCGGGAGTGCGATTGATGGATCATCTGGTCGGACCGCACTTTCCGAACTTGATACCGGTCATTCTGCTCTGCGGGTTGGCGGTGGCGTTCAACGGGATTCTGCTGGGAGTCGGCACGTCGATCCGCGTCGTGGACAAGACGGGAAACCTCAACAGATTTCGCGCCTTGCTGTTGCCTCTGCAGTTTCTGATCGTTCTCGGGGCAGGACTGACCGACAGCGCCGTACACGTCGCAGGAGCATTGGTCGCGTCGGCGTGCGTCAGCGCGAGCGTCGCACTCCTGGTCTCGATGAACCGTGGCGCCCGACCGAAAGTTGACCTCTCATGAAGAATCCCAGCGGCGTCATAGTGGCGATTCTGACCTTCCGTCGCGAATCGGAACTGGCTGTATGCATCGACAGCGTCCGGGCATCGATCCGGGCTTCCGGTGTCTCCGCCCAGGTCGTAGTAGGCGACAATGATCCGGAATCCACCACACCGACGTATGTTGCCGACGGGATCGAACGACTGCATCTCGGATTTGGCGGGGTATCTCCGGCGCGACGTGCGCTGGTCGATCTCGCCCGTGCACGAGATCGTCGTTACATCGTCTTCGTCGACGACGACGAGTACGTCGATGTCGACTGGCTGTCGAATCTCCTCACCTGCGCCGCAGATTTCGACGCAGGTGCTGTGGCCGGTCCTGTGATTCCGGTGGGTCTGCCTGCCTCAGAACTTCCATTGCACACTCGCGTTCGCCATTCGACCGGCACCCCGGTTGCGTCTGCAGGCGCCGGAAATCTGTTGTTGGACCTGAAGACTTTGAACGGCTTGAACTTCAGTGACGACTGGGATCTACCTGGCGGCGAGGACACCGAGTTCACGCTCAGGATGAGCGCCGGCGGTGTCCGGTTGTTGTGGTGCGACGAGGCGCTTGCGTACGAACCCGTCGACGAGGATCGGCGTCGGGACTCCTGGCTCTTCGCCCGGTATGTCAACAACGGACGAATCCTCGCGGTCTGTCAAGGACAGCTCGACCTGCCACTGTTGACGGCTCAGAGTGCCAAACGCGCTCTGCTCGTACTCGCGTCGGCGACGTTGATCCCCGTTGCCCTGATCAGTCCACGGATCAAACGCGTGGTTCTCGACCACGGTGCACGCAACATCGGTTGGTTCTCAGAGCGATTCAGCCGCCGCGATTCTCGGAAGCCGCGCGCACAGAGGCTGGTGGTAGCGCGATGACACGGTTGTTGATGACGGCATACGCCTGCGATCCGAATCAGGGGAGTGAATCCGGTGCGGGTTGGGCGCTTCTCTCGGCGGCTTCCGAACTGTGTGAGTCGATCACGGTGGTGACTCGCTCCGGTGAGGCTCCTGCTTTGGAATCGGAGTGTGAAAAGCTCGGTTGCGAAGTTCGTGTCGTGCGAATAGCGACTTTGACCGCGGAAGAAGCCGGATCGTACGGTCGATACCTCCGATGGCTCTGGCACACTTCACTGTTCGTTCGGCGTGAAGCGGCAAACTTCGACGTCCTGCACCATGCAACTTTCGCCTCCGACTGGCTGCCACCACCGGTGCTGTTCGGTGGAGCCGGCGGCGCACGACTCGTATGGGGGCCTGCCGGGGGCAACACCTACCCGCCGATGCCGCTCGCCAAGCGCATCGGTATGCGGTATCTGGCAACCACGGCAGTTCGAACCTGCTCGACGAAAGCCGTTCGGTCACTGACACATGTCTTCATGGCCGGACGAGTCGACACTTTCATCGCGATGAACTCCGACAGCGGGCGTGGCGCACCGCGGGCACGCAACGTCGTCATCCAACCCAATTGTGTTCTGGACTACGACGGAATCGAGAAGCAAGCGGTACCCAGGCCGAAACGAAGGCTCTTGTTCGTAGGAAGACTGTTGCAGTACAAAGGAATCGACCTGATTCTGGACGCGCTCGAGCATTTGGGCGCCGAGTGGTCCATGACCTTTGTCGGGGAGGGACCCGCCCGCGGGCGGATCGAGAAGTCGCTTCCGTATCGGCGCGGTCAGGTCACGCTTCGCGGGTGGCTCGACAGATCGGAAGTGGTGGGCGAGATGGGGGCCTCCTCCGTTCTGCTCTTCCCGAGCATGCACGATTCGGGCGGCTGGGTGGCGGCCGAAGCGGCTGCGGTGGGCCTCCCGGTGGTCTGTTTGGATCTCGGCGGTGTGCCGACACTGGCCGGTAGTAACGCCGTGGCGATCCCGGTTGCTCCGGCCTCGACTCTCGCCTCTCGTATCGCTCGATCGGTTGTCGAGACAGAACTTTCTTTCTTTGAACCACAGCGTGATTGGACTCGATCTCGGTTGACATCGGTCTTGTCGCGCAGTTACGGCCAGTGCAATGAACGTCAACAAACGAACTCGAAGAAGTGGTGAGACAGATGAGCAGTCCGTTCGAGGTCATCGAGGTGGGTGGCATTCCGTTTGCCGCGACCAATCTCGAGGGAGCTACCGATTGGGTAGTCAACGACAGACGAGAGGGAGCGGGAACCGGAGTCTCCGTGAGGTTGTCGAATTCCTACTGCGTGTCGGCGGCGCACAGCGATCGCGACTACTCCGCGGTTTTGAAGGGTCCCGGTGTGAACTTCGCAGACGGAACCCCGGTCAACTGGGTGATGCGCCTGATCGGCGGCACCGCTTCCGATCACGTCGGTGTTCGACCAGTCCGGGGTCCGTCGTTCTTCGAGGCCACCCTGGACAAGGGGCGCCGCTACGGCCTCCGTCACCACTTTGTCGGCACGACAGAAGAGACGTTGAGCCTCTTGACGGATCGAGTCGAGGAGTTATACCCGGGCATCGAGGTGGCTGGCACTTATGCCCCGCCGTTTGCCGCGTTCAGCAAGGAGTTCGTCGATGACATCATCACGAAGGTCGGTCCGTCGGCCCCGGACATCGTGTGGGTCGGCTTGGGAGCTCCGAAGCAGGATTTTGTCACGAAGGCGATAGCGGATCGAACCGACTACGTGGCCGTCGGTGTCGGCGCGGCCTTCGACTTCTTGGCCGGAACTGTCTCGGAGGCACCATCTTTCGTCCAGAACTCGGGTTTCGAGTGGCTGTATCGACTTGCATCGGAACCCAAACGTCTGTGGCGGCGCTACCTGTTCGGTAACTCGACATTCGTTCGGTTGGCATCGCGTGACATTCGAAAGTTCCTCGGCCGTTCGGGGGGACGCACATGAGCGAGATCAAGACTGCCGGGCGATTCGGAGGAATACGGACCACAACCGTGGTTTCGCAACTATCAGGCGGGCTGTCCCGCAACGGAAGGAACGCAGGATGAAACGCGCACTGATTACCGGAATCACGGGACAGGACGGCTCTTACCTCGCCGAGTTGCTGCTCTCCAAAGGCTACGAGGTTCACGGACTGATCCGTCGATCGTCGACGTTCAATACTTCGAGGATCAACCACATTTATGTGGACCCCCACCATGCGGATGCACGGCTTTTCCTTCACTACGGTGACCTCAGTGACGGAGCGCGCCTGGTGACGCTGCTCGCGCAGATCAAACCGGACGAGGTATACAACCTCGCTGCGCAGTCTCACGTCAGAGTCAGCTTCGACGAACCCGAACACACGGGGAACACGACAGGTGTGGGGTCGATCCGACTACTGGAGGCGGTTCGGATGGCCGGACTCGACTGCCGGTTCTACCAGGCGTCGAGCTCTGAGATGTTCGGTGCCACACCACCACCGCAGAACGAGGAGACACCGTTCTATCCACGCTCGCCCTACGGTGCGGCGAAGGTGTACTCGTACTGGATCACCAAGAACTACCGTGAGGCGTACGGAATCTTCGCGGTGAACGGAATTCTGTTCAATCACGAGTCCCCCAGGCGCGGCGAGACGTTCGTGACGCGCAAGATCACGCGGGCAGTCGCACGTATCAAGGCCGGGATCGAGGATCATCTGTACATGGGTAATCTCGATGCGATACGCGATTGGGGGTACGCGCCGGAGTATGTCGAGGGAATGTGGCGCATGCTGCAGGTCGACGAGCCTGAGGATTTTGTGCTGGCCACCGGTGGCAACTACTCGGTGCGCGACTTCCTCACAGTCGCTTTCGAACACGCAGGTCTGAACTGGGAGAACCACGTTCGATTCGACGAACGGTATCTTCGGCCGACCGAGGTGGACGCACTGATCGGGGATCCGAGCCATGCCGAGCGCAAACTCGGTTGGAAGGCCGGCGTGCACACACCCGAACTGGCTCGGATCATGGTCGAGGCAGACATCGAAGCGCTCGAACATGAAGGGCGCCCGTGGATCGACACTCCGGCACTTCCCGACTGGTTGGCGACGCGATGAGTGATTCATTCGCAGCGCGACCACTCGATCGAGGCGCACCGTTCTACGTGGCTGGACACCGAGGTTTGGTCGGCTCTTCGGTGTGGCGAAAACTGGAATCTGCCGGCTTCTCACGGTTGCTCGGACAGACCTCCGCCGAACTCGATCTGCGTGAGCGGGAAGCTGTTTTCGATTTTTTCGCCCGCGAAAAGCCGACCAACGTGATCCTTGCAGCAGCAAAAGTTGGTGGGATTGCGGCGAACAGCACGTTCCTCGTCGACTTCCTGTCGGAGAATCTTCGTATCCAGGTGAACGTGCTCGACGCTGCCCTTGCACACGGCGTCGAGCGTCTCCTGTTCCTCGGATCATCGTGCATCTACCCGAAATTGGCGCCGCAGCCGATCAAGGAGGAATACCTGCTCACCGGGCATCTCGAGCCGACCAACGACGCCTATGCAATAGCAAAGATTGCGGGAATACTCCATGTTCAAGCTGCCAGGCGGCAGCATGGTCGATCGTGGATCTCGGCGATGCCCACCAACCTGTACGGCCCGGGAGACAATTTCTCGCCGCGTGGATCGCATGTACTTCCCGCCCTCGTTCGGCGCTACGACGAGGCGCAGTCATCCGCAGTGCCGTTGGTTGTCAACTGGGGGAGTGGCAATCCTCGACGTGAATTTCTGCATGTCGACGATCTGGCGTCGGCGTGTCTGCATCTGCTCGACAACTACGACGGTGCATCGCACGTCAACGTGGGAACCGGCGAGGACCACACAATTCGTGAGATCGCTTCGATGGTCGCCGACGAGGTCGGATACACCGGCGAGACGCGGTGGGACACCTCGAAGCCTGACGGAACAATGCAGAAACTTCTGGACGTGAGCATGATTCGTGAACTCGGATGGCGGCCGACAATCGGATTGCGCGAAGGAATCGCGTCGACGGTCTCGTGGTACCGAGACAACATCGGTGCCGTGCGCACCTGAATTACCCATCCCATCAACACTTCACACACTGTCGAGAAAGCAGATCGAGCAACATGAGCACTCGCATAGCAGTTTTCGGCACGGGATACCTGGGCGCGACACACGCGGCGTGTATGGCCGAACTCGGTCACGAGGTCCTCGGAGTGGATGTCGACGCGGCAAAGCTGGAGAAACTGGCAGCAGGGGAAGTTCCTTTCTACGAGCCAGGTTTGGGCGAGGTCCTACGACGAAACATCGATCGAGGAAGGCTGAAGTTCACGTCGTCTTACGAGGAAGCCGCTGAATTTGCGGACGTGTTCTTCCTCGGGGTCGGTACGCCGCAGAAGAAGGGTGAGTTCGCCGCTGACATGGTCTACGTGGATGCCGTGATCGAAACTCTGGCACCGCTGCTCACCAAACCCGCGGTCATCTTCGGGAAGTCCACGGTGCCGGTGGGAACCGCGGAACGGCTCGGTAAGCGCGCGCGGGAACTGGCACCGGTTGGTGACGGCGTCGAAGTCGCATGGAATCCCGAGTTTCTGCGCGAGGGGTTTGCCGTCCAGGACACATTGCATCCAGATCGTCTGGTGCTCGGGGTCGACCGCGGTCGACACGGTCGCGCGGAATCTGCTGCGCGCGAGGTTTATGCAGACCTCCTCGATGAGGGAATTCCCTTTCTCGTCACGGACCTCGCTACGTCCGAGTTGGTCAAAGCGTCAGCGAATGCATTCCTGGCCACGAAAATCTCGTTCATCAACGCGATTTCCGAAGTGTGCGAGGCTGCTGGCGCCGACGTCACAGTGCTCGCCGACGCGATCGGGTACGACGTTCGGATCGGACGTCGATTCCTCAACGCGGGAATTGGTTTCGGCGGCGGTTGCCTACCCAAGGACATCCGTGCCTTCATGGCTCGCGCCGGTGAACTCGGCGCCGACCAAGCACTGACGTTCCTACGCGAAGTCGACAACATCAACATGCGCAGACGGACACGCATGGTCGAACTGGCGCGGGAGGCATGCGGATCGCTTCTCGGTGCGAGAGTCGCAGTTCTGGGTGCCGCGTTCAAACCGGACTCGGACGACGTTCGTGATTCGCCGGCGCTCAACGTCGCGGGTCAGATTCAGCTTCAAGGCGCAGCAGTGAACGTGTACGACCCGAAGGCCATGGACAATTCGCGTGCGCTGTTCCCGACGTTGACCTATTCGGCAAATGCGTTGGAGGCGTGCGAAGGCGCCGATGTCGTCCTGGTGTTGACCGAGTGGCCCGAATTTTTGAAGTTGCAGCCGTCCGATCTCGATGCAGTCGTTCGCAAGAAGGTGATCGTCGACGGGCGCAATTGCCTTTCCCCCGACGAGTGGCGAGGCGCAGGTTGGAACTACCGCGGACTGGGACGCCCGTGAGCACAGGACGTTTCGTCCGTCGCAGCTGATCGATATCGAAATTGAGAAAGCCCGGTTCGCCCTCGCGGTCTGACCGGCAAAGACCGCTCAGACCCGCAGTGGACATGCGTGAGCCGAAGGAGACATCAAGATGGAAATTGTCGACTACCTGAAGATATTGCAAGCCAGATGGCGAATAGTCGCTGCTGTAACCGTGCTCGGAATCCTGGGAGCCCTTTGCGCTTCTCTTCTTTCGACGCCCGTTTACCAGGCCTCGACGAGGCTGTTCGTTTCGACGTCGGCGGGTACCTCGGTCAACGAGGCACTGCAGGGCAGTCAACTTTCACAGCAGCGAGTTCTGTCCTATACAAAACTCCTGACCGGCCGGACACTTGCGCAGCGGACGATCGACGAACTGGGACCGAGGGTGGTCGGCGGGATGTCGGCTGAAGAGTTGGCCTCCAAGGTCACTGCGACGTCGGCGCCCGACACTGTGTTGATCGACCTCGGAGTCAAGGATCCTTCACCGGAGCTCGCGCGAGAGATCGCAAATACTCTGTCGTCCGAATTCGTCGCACTGGCAAAGGAACTGGAGACACCCGAGAACGGCGGAACGCCGCCTGCACGTGTGGTCGTCGAGCAACAGGCCCAAGAGCCGTCTGTTCCCGTTTCGCCCAAGACTTCGCGCAATCTCGCTCTCGGAGCAGTGGCGGGACTGGTGTCGGGAATCGCGCTTGCGTTGATTCGCGATCGACTCGACAACACGGTGAAGGATCGTCGAACGGTCGAAGAGATTGCGGGTTCGGCGATGGTGGGCACGATCCCGTTCGACAAAGTCGTCGAAGTCAACCATGCGATTACTTTCAGTGACGGAAATTCCGTGAGTGCCGAAGCCTTCCGTGAATTGCGCACCAACCTTCAGTTCCTCGAGGTGGATCATCCACCGCGTGTCATTGTCGTCACGAGTTCGCTTCCCTCCGAGGGTAAGACGACGACCGCCGTGAACATCGCTCTTGTCTTGGCGGAGGCCGGTAAGTCAGTGTGCCTGATGGAAGGCGACCTCCGGAAGCCGCGAGTGTCGAAGTATCTGGGGTTGATCGGAAGCGTCGGCGTCAGTTCGGTGCTCTCCGGTCAAGCGACGCTGGACGATGTGCTTCAGCCGACCGAATTCGACGGGCTGACAGTGCTCGCGTCCGGACCGATCCCGCCGAACCCGAGCGAACTACTCGGCACGGACACGGCCAAACATGTTCTCGATGAACTGCGGGCGCGATACGACTACGTCATCATCGACGCCTCGCCGTTGCTACCCGTCACGGATGCCGCGGTCCTGGCCGCGATGTCTGACGGTGCCCTGGTGATCGCCCGACACGGCTCCACGAAGCGCGATCAACTGGCGCGCGCGGTCGGAAACCTACAGAGTGTGGGTGCACACGTCCTGGGCACTGTCATCACGATGACGCCGTCTCGCGGACGCAATGCGTACGAGTACAGCTACTACTACGAGTCGGACAAGTCGCTACCGCAGTTGACCGCGGTGCCCGCTCTCAGCGCTCACCGAAGCGAAGTCGGCTGAGCAGCGGGCCGAGGAGATCGGCGATCTCAAGTCCGATTTCGTGAAACACGTTCTCTTCCTTACCCATCGGATCGATGACGTCCTCGGGTTCGGCGGCACGAAATCGGGGTCTGGCGGCGGCGAGGTCCTCGACAGTTGCTGCATCTGCGAGCGAGCCCAACCGTGCGGCTTCTCGAAGTGTGAACGTGCGCTTGAGCCGCGCCGGAGCCATCGCCAGGACTTTGTCTCGCTGACTTTCGGTCATCGTGAGAATGAGGTCGGCGTCCGAGGCCAGCGCTGTTGTCATGCGTCGGGCTTGAAACTCCGTGGGGTCGCCGCCGAGCCCCGCGAGAACCCTCGCAGCAGTCGGCTCGATCGGGTGTCCGACCATCGCCCGGGTTCCGGCACTCGACGCGGTGAATCCGGAAACTCCGGCTTCGGCGGCATAAGCACGTGCAAGGCGTTCGCCAGTGGGTGATCGGCAGATGTTTCCCGTACAAACGAAGAGAACGTGCATGCCAGAAGCATAGGTTGCACGCGCGACGCACTCGTCGTACGCCCGATGTTGGTTTCGCGCCCACCTGGCGTACGCGTTTCGGAAAGTTCGGACGCATACCAACAACACATGAAGATGACCGTGTTCGGAACGGGATACCTGGGGGCGACCCACGCAGTGTGTATGGCCGAACTTGGTCACGACGTGCTGGGAGTCGACATCGACCAGTCCAAGGTCGACAAGTTGTCTCGTGGGGAGGTCCCGTTCTTCGAGCCGGGTCTGACCGACATGCTCGAGAAGAATCTGGCGTCGGGTCGGCTGCAGTTCACGACTTCCTACGCCGATGCCGCGGATTTTGCCGACATCCATTTTGTCGGTGTGGGGACGCCCCAGAAGAAGGGGGAGTACGCCGCAGATCTCAGTCATGTTCATTCGGTGATCGACATGTTGGCGCCGTTGTTGCGAAAGCCTTCGCTGATAGTCGGGAAGTCGACGGTGCCGGTAGGCACGGCAGCGGCTCTCGGCGAGCGACTCCGAGCGACTGCGCCGGCGGGTGGCTCGGTAGAGGTGGCCTGGAATCCGGAGTTCCTGCGTGAAGGACACGCGATCGCGGATACCTTGAGCCCTGACCGGTTGGTTCTGGGGATCGATCGTGACCGGCCGGGAAACGCCGAAGGCGTTCTTCGCGAGGTGTATGCCGAGATACTGGGCGCGGGGGTGCCGTTCCTCGTGACCGATCTGGCGACGTCCGAGTTGGTCAAGGGATCTGCGAACGCGTTTCTCGCGACCAAGGTGTCCTTCATCAATGCGATTGCGGAGGTGTGCGAGGCGACCGGCGCCGACGTCACGATGTTGGCCGACGCTCTCGGGTACGACGCTCGGATCGGTAGACGGTTCCTCAATGCGGGCTTGGGGTTCGGCGGTGGGTGCCTGCCGAAGGACATTCGGGCGTTCATGGCACGCGCCGGGGAATTGGGTGTCGACCAGGCCCTGTACTTCCTCCGCGAGGTAGACAGCATCAACATGCGACGACGCACAAAAGCTGTGGAACTGGTGACGGCAGCCTGCGATGGCAGTTTGCTGGGAGCTAACGTCTCGGTTCTGGGGGCCGCGTTCAAGCCCGAATCCGACGATGTGCGCGATTCGCCTGCGCTCAACGTTGCCGGAATGATGCAGTTGCACGGGGCAGCGGTCACCGTTTTCGATCCGAAGGCCATGGACAATTCTCGCCGACTGTTTCCCACCCTTCACTATGCAACCTCCACGTCAGAAGCTTGCAGAAATGCTGATGTGGTCTTGATCGCCACGGAATGGGACGAGTTCGCCTCACTCGTGCCCGGCGATTTGGAACCACTCGTTCGGCGGCGGGTGATCGTTGACGCCAGAAATTGCCTCGATCCGGACCTGTGGCGCGGCGCCGGTTGGAACTACCGCGGATTGGGGCGGTAGGTCGACCGTCCAGGTTGCGAAAAAATAGCTGCGAGAAGGCCTTAGGTGAGATGCGCGAACCTCGCAGACCATGCCCAGTGGGTAGACTTCCGGCCGGGGAATGACGGGGTCTGCTGACGGAACCCGTCGCCGGTCGACGAAGGTGGATCATGAACTTGGTTTTGGGTGTGACGGTGGGAGCCAGCGCTGTGCGTTTGGCGCGCCCGGGGACGCCCGACCACAGTGGTCCGGTGTTCCGATCCAGAGCGGTCGATCGCGGTCGTGAGATTCCGGAGGAAGTCGCAGCGGAGGCAACCGGCGTGGCTTTGACCGAGAATGCCGATCTCGGCAGCAATACGGTCGTCGCCTACCGGGATCAAGCGCAGGCCGGAGCACTCCAAACAGCGTTCGAACAGAAAGGCATCGACAACTTCGAGCTGGTTCCCGAAGTAGTCGCGACGCTTCGAATGCTCGAGGAGTCCGGTGCGCTGACCGACCAGAGCACACTCGTCGTCGTCGACATCGGTAGTTCTGGATCGACGATCAGCATTGTGGACAGGCAGATGCGGTCTACCGTCGTCACCGCCCGGTCGACGCGGGTCAGCGGAGATCACTTCGACGAGCTCGTCTACTCGGATCAGACCGTGCGTCGCCGTATAGCTACGCCGGCCGACCCGGGTGGCGATGCCGAACTGCAGGCGCGATGCCGACTCGCGAAGGAACAGCTGTCCTCACGAAGTGCGGTGTGCCTGCCCGGGCCCGGCGGGCTTCTCCTGCTGTCGCGGGAAGTTTTCGATTCGTTGGTCGTCACGTCGGTGGAGGCCTTCGCACGCGAGATACGAGAGGTCATCGCAACGTCCGGCCGTAACCCCGACGCGATTCTCCTGATCGGTGGCGGTGCACGCATTCCGATCGTGCGGGCGACCCTCGCCGCTTGGCTGGAGTGCCCCCTCATCGCGCCCGAGCAGCCGGAACTCGTGACTGCGCAAGGCGCTGCGCTGATCGCGGAGTCGTCGATGACGCCATCGGCGCGCGCGGTATCTGCCCCGGTTCAGGTTCCGGCTGTAGCGCCGATCTTTGCGCCGTATCCGATCCACACCCCGGCTGAGGTACCCGTTCCGGTTCAGGCGTTCAGCCACGGAGGGGTCGCAACGCTCGCGGAATCGGAGCGGCCGAATGCCTTGTCCGAAGCCGCTTCCGGCACGAAGTCCGTTCCGCAGGAACAGGTGCCGAGCCCTTACGCGGCGGAACTGCCTCAGCCGCGACCGAACCGACACGAGCAACGATTCGATCCGGCCGCAGATCTCGCGGTCGCCGACAGTGATCAGGCCACGGACGGATTCGGCACAGAACATGACGCCGACACCGAGGCTGTGATGGTTGACGCCCAGGCGTACTCGGCGATGTACGAAGGCGAGGCACCCGGGGCAGGAACCGCACACCCGTCCTGGCTCGCCGGGACACAACCCGTCGAATCGACATCCAAAGAGCCGAGAAACCCGCTACGGTTCGCGGGCCTCGGCGCCGGTGTGATCGCGGCGATCGTGATCGTGGGGTTGGGATTGGGCTACGGAGGAAAGGTCTTCGATTCCGAGGATGCCGGACCTGTGGCAACCGAGGTGACTACGCCGCCGCCGACGACCACGACTACCCCGCCGCCTACGACCACAACGACCCCGCCCCCGACGACGACGGAGGAAGCCCCTCCGGTCGTCGAGGCTCCGCCAGTCGTGCAGGACACTTACGTGCCGCCCGCGCCCGCTCCCGCGCCGCCACCGCCCGCGATCTACATTCCGGGGCTTCCGCCGATTCTGTTACCGGTTCTCCCACCGATTCCCGGACTCTGAGGCTCGCTTTCAGCGTTTGGAGTGTCGGCCGCCTGACGTGGGGCCGGCCTTGACCGCACTACCGGGTGGGCGAGCCAGAATCACGGCGATAGCAGTAGTGAGCGGAACAGATAGCGCCAGAGCAATCCCGCCGACCGCGGACCGTACGATTTCGATCGCTACAGCGTCACCGACCAGGACGTCCTGAAGAGGGCGACCGCTGACGCTGAAAAGCAGAAGCAGTGGCAACGCCCCGCCGGCGTACGCGAGAACCAAGGTGTAGACCGTGCTGGCGATGTGATCGCGTCCGACCCGCATCGCCCCGCTGAACACCTTTCGGCGGGGTGCGTGCTTGTCGAGTTCGGCCAACTCGAACGCCGAAGATGCCTGGGTGATGGTGACGTCGTTGAGAACACCGAGCGATCCGATGATGAAGCCCGCCAGCAGCAGGCCCGTGATGTCGATGTGCTCGATGTAGGTCTGCACATTGGTGTTCTGCTCTTCGGACAGTCCGGTGAGGTGCGTCAGTTCGATACAGAGGTAGGAGAGAACGGCAGCGAGCACCATCGCGGCAAGGGTGCCGAGCAAAGCCGAACTGGTCTTGAGTGAGACACCGTGCGCCAGATAGAGAACCGCGTACAAGATCACCGCGCCGGCGACCAGTGCAACCGGTATCGCAGGCTTACCGTCGAGCAATGCGGGCAGGAGAAACCCGACGACGACGCCGAAGGCGATCACCAGACCGACGAGTGCGCGCAGTCCGCGCCACCGCGCAACGGCGATGATGACGACGGCAAACGCGATGACGATCAGCGCCAGTGGGAGTCCACGCGAATAGTCTTCGAAGGAGTACTGCGTGTTTCCGTTCGGGTCGGTCTGACGCACCAGGCGAATGTGGTCACCGACCCGTAGATCCGGTTGTCCGGCACCCGGGATGATCTCGAGGAGTGTCTTCGTTCCGGCATTCGGCCCGGACTCGATATCGACGATACTGCGCTGGCACTGATAGGCGGAGGTGGGTGGCGGTTGCGGTGCACCGACGAATACCCTTCCGGCGGAGGAACTTCCGCAGTCGCCGAGATCCTGCATCGTGACGGTGCCCGCCTCGGTCTCCACCGAACTGCCGTCGGCATTCTGAAAGGGGAGCGGGACGGGAATGGTGTTCTTGTCCGGCCACAGCGCGACAGCTGCCGCGACGACAACCATGCCGATGACGACGAGCAAGCCGATGACGACGCGTGATGCGGTGGGGCCGATCTGAATGGGGCCACCGTGGCCGTGGCCGTGACTCATCGGAAACTGAGTGTCGGACTGGGGATTTGCACCGGTGCAATGTTATCGGCTCAGATGCGAATGGTCAGCTTCTGCGGATAGTGTCGATCGACGACAGCGTCGGCACAGGTGATTTCCGGGAAAGAGGCGAAACTGGGATTGGTCGAGCTGGGTGGCGGGGAACAGGGGGGGTTGTCCCCGCCACCAACCTGGTATCCACAGGGGGGGGAGGGATACCAGGTGCTCGCGGCACCGAAGTGCTGATAACCAATGTACCCAATTTCAATCGGGTTTGGCGCGTTGTCCAACTACCAATTTCACGACGAATCACGTACCGGTTGGACCGTTTTCGCATCAGGGCAGGTCACTAAATAGTTAAAGTGTCAATCAAACCGCCTGGTATGCGAATGTTGTGACCAAGGTCTCACAAATACCCCGCACTTTTACGTTTACGGGGTATTTGTACAACGAATTGTTTACCTGATTTTGCCCGATTCGACGGGCCGAAATCACTGCTTGTAACTGGTGAGGAAGTTGCCGAATCGCTCGATGGCCACGGCGAGATCCCGGGCCCACGGAAGGGTGACGATCCGAAGGTGATCGTGGTTCGGCCAATTGAATCCGGTGCCTTGAACCATCAGGATCTTCTCCTGGAGAAGCAGGTCCTGAACCAACTTCTCGTCGTCGTGGATCTCGTAGACGTTCGGATCCAGACGAGGGAACGCGTAGAGCGCACCGCGGGGTTTCACACACGAAACACCCGGAATCATGTTCAATCGCTCCCACGCGACGTCGCGCTGCTCGAGCAGGCGACCGCCGGGCAGGATCAGGTCTTCGATGCTCTGGTGTCCGCCGAGGGCGACCTGAATGGCGTGCTGTCCGGGGACGTTGGGGCACAGGCGGGTCGACGCCAAGAGGTCGAGTCCCTCGAGGAAGCCGGCGGCGTGATCCTTCGGGCCCGTGATCGCCACCCAGCCGGAGCGGTAGCCGGCGACGCGGTAGGCCTTCGAGAGGCCGTTGAAGGTCAGGCAGAGCAGATCAGGGGCAAGTGTTGCCAGCGAGATGTGCTTTGCGTCGTCGTAGAGGATCTTGTCGTAGATCTCGTCGGCGAGCAGCAGAAGCTGATGCTTACGTGCCAGATCGACCAACTGCTGCAGAACCTCCATGGAGTACACCGCACCCGTGGGGTTGTTCGGGTTGATGACGAGGAGAGCCTTGGTCTTGTCGGTGATCTTGGATTCGATATCGGCGATATCGGGATTCCAGTCGTTGGCCTCGTCGCAGAGATAGTGGACGGGCGTGCCTCCGGACAGGCTCGTCATCGCAGTCCACAGCGGGTAGTCCGGCGCTGGGATCAGAACCTCGTCGCCGTTGTTGAGGAGGGCCTGCATGGTCATCGTGATCAGCTCGGAAACACCGTTACCGAGGTAGATGTTGTCGACGTCGAGCTCGGGGAAGCCGGGAACCAGCTCGTAACGCGTCACGATTGCGCGCCGCGCCGACAGAATGCCCTTCGACTCCGAATAGCCCTGCGCATAGGGCAGGGCAGCGATCATGTCCCGCATGATCACGTCGGGAGCATCGAATCCGAACGGTGCCGGGTTGCCGATGTTGAGCTTGAGGATCCGGTGTCCTTCCGCCTCCAACCGGGCGGCATGCGCGTGCACCGGCCCACGGATTTCGTACAGGACGTTCTGGAGCTTCGACGACTGCTCCAGCTCGCGCTGCGGCTGACGATGGCGGACGGGTTCTGGTGTGCTCACGAGTTACATGATTCCACCACTGTGCAAGTGCATTGTCGGGGACCGTGTCGCGCGACCAGTTGGCTATTGTCGAGCGATGACCCCCAGCGAGCAGATTGCAGCCCCGTACGGATCGTGGACTTCTCCGATCGGAGCAGCGGATCTGGCTGCAGGTGGCCACCCTGTCGAGGGTGGACGATACGTCGGTGACGAGATCTGGTGGGCTGAACTTCGTCCGACCGAGGGTGGTCGGACATCGATCCGTCGATCCGGTCTCGACAACCAACCCGTCGACATCCTCCCTGCGCCGTGGAACGCGCGGACCAGGGTTCACGAGTACGGCGGTGGCGCCTGGACCGTCACCGAGTCCGGAAAACTGGTCTTCAGTGAATTCTCCGATCAACGGGTGTACATCCTCGAAGGAGTCACTCCGCGGGCTCTGACGCCTGAACCCGCGTCGCCGGCCGCGTTGCGATACGCAGACCTGCAGATCGTGAACGGTGAGGTGTGGGCGGTTCGGGAAGCGCACGCGGAGGACGGGGCGATCACTCGCGATATCTGCGCGATTCCGCTGGACGGTTCCGGCAAGATTCGCTCGATCGTCGGCGGATCGGACTTCCTCTCGTCACCGAGGCTTTCGCCGAGTGGAACCAAAATAGCCTGGATCGCGTGGAACCATCCGCAAATGCCCTGGGACGGTACCGAACTGCGGGTAGCTCCACTCGTCGACGGCGTCGCTCAGAAGTACTCCGTGCTGATCGGCGGACTTGAAGAGTCCGTCCTGCAGCCGGAGTGGATCACCGACGACGAACTCTACGCAATCAGTGATCGCAGCGGCTGGTGGAACATCTATCGAGTCGGCGGCAAGATCACCCCGATCTGCCCGGTGGATGCGGATTTCGGTGGCCCACAGTGGCGCTTCGGTGCGCGCTGGTTCGTCGAACTCGACAACGGGCACCTTCTCACCGCACGCACGGTGGGAACCGACACGCTGGCGGTACTCGATCCGGCGTCGGGGGAACTGCGCGACATCGCGATCCCGGGTGTCACCAGCATCGGCCTCATGCAGGTTCGCGGCGATCGGTTGCTGCTCACCTCGGGAGGCGCGAAACTGGCGGGCGCACTACGCGAGTTCGACCTCGGTACCGGCGAACTCACCGAAATCCGTTCGTCGGTCGAAGAATTGCCCGAGTCTGCATACCTTCCGGAAGCGCGAGCTGTCGTGGCTCACGGACACGGGCGAGAAGTTCACGCCGTTGCGTATCCGCCGCGCAGTCCGCGATACAAAGGACTCGACGGCGAACTGCCGCCATACGTTGCGTTTGTTCACGGTGGGCCGACGGCGCACGTCGCCCCGGCCCTCAACCTCGTCTACGCCTTCTTCACCAGTCGCGGAATCGGCGTCGTCGATGTGAATTACGGCGGGTCGACCGGTTACGGACGTGAGTACCGCAACCGGCTGCGCGGACAGTGGGGTGTCGTCGACGTGCAGGACGTCGTCACCGCCGTCACCGGGTTGGCTGAGCAAGGGCTTGCCGATCCGGCCCGCCTTGCCGTCGAAGGCGGATCTGCCGGTGGATGGACCGTTCTGGCCGCACTGACGACGTCCGACGTGTTCGCTTGTGGTGCTTCCTATTTCGGCGTGGCCGAACTGGACCTGTTCGTGCAGGAAACTCACGATTTCGAATCGCGCTATGTCGACGGTTTGATCGGCCCGCTGCCGGAATCTGCCGACCTGTACGCGGAACGTGCTCCGCTCAACAACGTCGACGGGTTGAACTGCCCGGTGTTGCTGCTCCAGGGTCTCGACGATCCGATCGTGCCACCTTCGCAGGCGGAGCGATTCCGGGATGCTCTGGTGACCAAGGGTATTCCGCATGCCTACCTGGCCTACGAGGGTGAATCTCACGGATTCCGCAAGCAGTCGACCATCATCAGCTCACGCAACGCCGAGCTGTCCTTCTACGGGCAGGTGCTCGGATTCACTCCACCCGGCATTCCGACGCTCGAGCTGTGGAAGCCTGCGATCAGTAGCTGACGGCCCCGCGGTTGCGCGCGAAGGCCGCGAGGATCCGACCTGCCACCAGTGACGGGGTCGACAGGTCGGCCCACGTCCACCTCGCGACTTCCCACCCCGCGTCACGGAGTCGGTCTTCGCGGAGCTTCTCGTTCCAGAGCACGTCCTCGGCGCTGCGCCCGGCGGGCACCAGTCGGCCGTATTTGATGCGGCCGTCGAACTCTCCGATGGTGCGCTGCTCACGCCACAGGAAGTCGACGCGGCCGGCCAACCCTCGGGCGTCGTGGATTTCGACCTGGGGTTCGGGGAGTGGTAAGTGCTCCTGCAGGAACAATGCGAGGCTCCGTGATTCACCGACGCTTTCGATGCGCGAGTCCATCGCGGTGAGCGCGTGGAGCGCATGTCGATGGCGCGGATGGTTCGGGCTGAGTGCAAGCGAGGCCGCAACTGCATCTTTGGTCAACGCTGAACGGTGCAACGCTGAATTGCCCACCACGAGAGCCGGTTCGAAAGGGAGGGTCCTCGCGAGATCCGCAACAGTTCGTGCCGGAGTCGTGACGCGCAGGCCGTCGACGTGGGTGACCTCGTCGTCGGTGAACGATACCGAGTGCACGTGTCGTCGAGCGGATTTACGGCCGCCGCCTCGTCGGTCCCGAGAGAGGCGCACAACTTCGAGCGGAGTGTTCCAGAGTTCGAAGCCGTGCACCACCGCTGCCGAGATGTGGCTGACCGCTGCATGTGCCGAAGCGGTACCGGCCACAGCCTCGACGCGCAATCGATGTAGCCCGTAGGCGTCGAGGCGAGACAGGTGGTCGCTGGGTACGTAGGCACCGCGATGGATTCTGGACCAGTTTCCACTCGCGCAGGCCTGCCGGATCTCGGAATCGGTACGACCTTTCGACAGTTGCTCTGGCCGACGGATGATGTGTATTTGATCCCCCATACCGATCGATCTTGCTGCGCCCGGCGCTGGAAAGGAAGCCGTGAACCCGGGGCTGTGGACAGCCGTGAGTGAACACCACTTGTCCACAGTTCGAACCGGTTTCGCGTCGCTGGAGAGGGTGTTGGGTGTGGGGAAACGGTGGCAGGTTCTCGGTGTCGCACTCTAGGCAACCCTTGCGTCCGGAGCGTTTGCGTGCCAGGCTGTTGAACTATGACTACAGGAAAGGCGGACACCGCCACCGTCGCGTGAGCGCCGCACCGTTTCGCTCGTCGACGTCACGTCGAGCGACATCGACCGAGAACATCGATATCTTCGATGAAGACAATCAGGCATTGGAAACAGTCCGCGACGTATGGCTCGAACGCGGTCTGTGTACACGTCCGGCCGATCGATCCACGGCAGAATCTGCTGTCGCGCAACTATACCGACGATCCGGGCTCCCGAAACCGGAGTTCGTCTGGGTTCAGTCGCCCTCTGCTGGATCGGATCTGATCGCCGCCGAAGGTCTGTCGAACAAGATGTCCTTCGACGGCACTGGACTCGACTGCGCTTGCGGGCACATCGCGAGCATGTTTTCGGCGTCGCGCCGACGTATGAACGCGCGTATCGAACGTCGGAGCATTGACTGGCAGATAGAACGCTGGAAGATGGAACGTCGCGCGTTCGGGGGCGTTGGTGCCAGCGTGTCCGAGGGGTCGGATCAGCGGGGGTCGACTCAGCGGGGGTCGACTCAGCGCCGCGTCAATCCAGCGCGGATCATCAGATCCGCAATCTGGGAATCGTTGCACACCACACTGTTCGACGGCGTCGCAGCTGCGATACGAACGATGTCGACCCCGGTGGCGGGTGGAGTGACCTGGTACGGGCAGCAGGACGCCCATCGAATCGCGTACTACGACACATGCCATCGATACGGTCTTGCGACCTTCCGCTCGGAAGACCGTGAACTTCTCGATGTGCAGACCGCACTGGCTGACTCGACCGGGTGGTGGTAGGCGTTCGACGACGTGTGCATCATGGCGGAACGACCCAGGGTCTTGCACTCGGAGCGGATACCGGGCAGTGCGCGGGGAGAACGCCGACTCCACCACTCTGATTCCCCGGCACTCGAATTCGCAGACGGAACAAAGGCGTTCGTTCTGCACGGAGCGATCGTTCCCGACTGGGTAGTGCTCGACCCGACCGCCGAACGCATCGCACACGAGCGCAATGTAGAGATCCGTCGATGTGCAATCGAGCGGATCGGGTGGGATTCCTACATCGAGCTGGCCGGCCTGACACTGGTCGACCAAGCCGACGATCCCGGTAATGTCGGTTGCCTGCTGCAGCTCTACGCGTCACCGGAGGGCTGGGGCCGAAGTGGACGCATTCTCCTCGCGGTCAACGGTTCTTTCGAACGCGACGGGCATCGGCGTCGATACGGCCTTCACGTACCCGGATGGTTTACCTCCGCGTTGGATGCCGCCGGTTGGACTTACGGCATCACCGGCGCCGATTACTCCCGTCTCGTTCGTCGAACCTGAATCTCGACCCCTCAAGCCCCAATCCTCAAACCCTCAATCCTCAAACCCTCGGTGATACTTATGAACTCGAACATGACCTTGTCCGCTCTCACCACCCTCACCGGCCTCGATGTCTTCGACTACCTGGACCAGGAAGTGTCCATTCCTGTGATCGACGGACTTCAGGCGCAGGGCGATCTCATCGTGATCCCGTTTTCGCTGCTCGCAAATATCGTGGCGCCTCTGCCGTGGACACGCTCTGTGAGAGTGCCGCTCTCGGGAGTGGAGCTGCTGCGAAGCGCGGCGGGCGGTAACCCCCACAGTCTGGTTGCAGACGAAGGGGAGTGCACGTGGTCGACGCCGGTGAAAGATGCTCGGGGCCTTGCGCTCGGCATGCTCGACACCCGAGTGACCGCGTACCTGATCCATCCGGAGCACGGCGCGACCGGAATCGCTCCGGGGCGATACGTCATCGGACGGCAGCAGGAAAGGGGCGTCGGGCGTGCGCGCGGTGCGGTGATGCTTGTCGCAGATTGACAGGGCGACCTCGATTTGGCAGCGGGGGAGTGAGCACCACTTGTCCACGGCGAGCACCGCTTTCCGCGTAGAGCAAGGTGTGTTTGGTCGAGGGAACGGGTGCTCGGTCGGGAGTGGCTCCCCACACAAACGCGAATGCCCTCACCGTGACGGTGAGGGCATTCGCGTGTGGAGCGGTTACTTCTTGCGGCCGGGAGCCTTTGCGCCGGCCTTGAATCCGAGCCCACCTGCCTTGGGGGCGGGCGGCGCGGCAGCAGGAGCCGGAGCTTCCGCGGGTGCGGACGCTTCAGCAGGTGCTTCGGCGGCGGGTTCTGCCTTCACAGGTTCGGCGGCGGGTTCTGCCTTCACGGGTTCGGCGGCGGGTTCTGCCTTCACGGGTTCGGCCTCGGGAGCCGGTGCCGCAGCTGGCGCCGGGGCTGCAGCAGGAGCTGCCTTCCGAGCGCCGGGAGCCTTTGCGCCCGACTTGAATCCGAGTCCGCCGGCCTTGGCGACCGGTGGAGCCTTCGGGGCTTCCGCCTCGGCGGCCGGAGCCTCTGACGGTGCAGATGCCGGTGCAGCGGCGGGTGCAGCCGGAGCAGCGGCAGGTGCTTCAGCAGCAGGTGCAGCCTTCGCACCAGGAGCCTTGGCCCCGCCCTTCATCTGCAGTCCCTTGCCGCCGGGAGCCTTGGCGCCGGACGCCAGGCCCAGACCCTTCGGCTTGGCGACGGGTGCAGCAGCTTCGGGTGCAGCAGCCTCAGCTGCCGGTGCTTCCGCTACCGGTGCGGCAGCGGCCTTTGCTCCGGGTGCCTTGGCGGCGCCCTTCATCTGCAGTCCCTTGCCGCCGGGAGCCTTGGCTCCGCCCGCAAGACCGAGCCCCTTGGGCTTTGCCACAGGTGTGGCCGGTGCAGCAGCTTTGGCGGCGGGAGCTTCCGCGCTTGCGGCGGGAGCTGCCTTCTTGGCGCCGGGAGCCTTTGCCCCGCCGGCCATTCCGAGGCCCTTGCCTGGTGCCTTGGCGCCGGGAGCTTTTGCACCTGGTGCTTTGGCGAGGCCCTTCATGGCCAGACCCTTGCCTGCCGGTGCAGCCTTGGCTTCCGGAGTCGCGGCGGCTTCCTCGACTTCGGCGACCCGATCCTGCTCGACGGTCTCAGCCTTTGCCTCAGCAGCGACCGGGGCCTTCTCGCGCGGGATCACCTTGATGTTCTCGCCGAGCTGGGCGGGATCGAGGCGGGTGACGGAGTTCAGCATCAACTGCGCGACGTCGACGACCTCGACGCCTTCGCCCTGGCCTTGCTCCTGGCGGGCAGTGACGCCGTCGGTGAGCATGACGCGGCAGAACGGGCAACCCGTGGCGATCTTCTTGGGGTTGGTGGAGAGCGCTTCGTCGACGCGGTCGACGTTGATGCGCTTACCGATGTTCTCTTCCATCCACATGCGAGCACCACCGGCACCACAGCACATGGAGCGTTCGCCGTGACGCGGCATTTCGACCAGCTTGGAGCCTGAGGCTTCCATGAGTTCACGGGGAGCGTCGTAAACCTTGTTGTGGCGTCCGAGGAAGCACGGGTCGTGGTAGGTGACGTCTTCGCTCACGGACGCAACCGGGATCAGCTTCTTCTGGCGCACCAGACGGTTGAGCAGCTGGGTGTGGTGCACGACCTCGTAGTCGCCGCCCACCTCCGGGTACTCGTTGCCGAGGGCGTTGAAGCAGTGCGCACAGGTGACGACGATCTTGCGCTTCTTCTGCTCGATACCGTCGAAGACCGAGTTGAGCATCTCGATGTTCTGCATTGCGAGCTGCTGGAACAAGAACTCGTTGCCGGCACGACGTGCGGAGTCGCCGGTGCAGGTTTCGTCGGCGCCGAGGACCATGAACTTCACTCCCGCGGTGGCAAGGAGTTCGGCGACGGCCTTGGTGGTCTTCTTGGCACGGTCTTCGTAGGCGCCGGCGCAGCCGACCCAGAAGAGGTACTCGTAGTCCTCGAAGCTGTCGGCGTCCTTGCCGAAGACGGGGATCTCGAAGTCCATCTCGTTGATCCAGTTGAGACGGTCCTTGGAGTTCTGGCCCCAGGGGTTGCCCTTGTTCTCGAGGTTCTTGAACAGGCCGGCGAGCTCGGAGGGGAACTCCGATTCGATCAGGACCTGGTAGCGACGCATGTCGATGATGTGGTCGACGTGTTCGATGTCGACGGGGCACTGTTCGACGCAGGCACCGCAGTTGGTGCAGCTCCACAAGGTTTCGGCGTCGATGACCGGGGCCATCTCACCTTCGACGGTTTCACCGACGAGCTTGCGGTCGGCCTCGAGGCGTGCGGCCTCGGGGATGGCTGCGAGTGCGGCTTCCTTGACGTTGCCTTCGCTGTCGACGAGTCCGATCTCGTCGCCGCCCATGTCCTTGCGTCCACCAGCGAGCAGGTACGGGGCCTTGGCGTAGCCGTGGTCACGCAGCGACATGATGAGCAGCTTGGGGGAGAGCGGCTTTCCGGTGTTCCAAGCAGGGCACTGGGACTGGCAACGCCCGCACTCGGTGCAGGTGGTGAAGTCGAGCCAGCCCTTCCAGGAGAAGTCTTCGATGTTTCCGGCGCCGAGAGTGTCTGTGTCGGGGTCGACGTTCTCCATCGTCAGGACTTTGCCCTTGGACATCATGGGTTTTGCCGCGCCGAGCGCGACGGTGCCGTCGTCTTCACGCTTGAAGTAGATGTTGAAGAACGCGGAGAAGCGGTGCCAGGCGACGCCCCAGGTGATGTTGCGGCCCACGATCGCGAGCCAGATCATGCCGGTCATCAGCTTGACGAACGCGAACACCGAGATCATGACGGGGCTGGCGGGAAGCAGTTTGGCGACCTGCATGGTGAAGAAGTCGGTCCACGGGTTGGCGTGACCGTAGGTCGCGATCTTGCCGGCCTTGACCATGATCATGCCCAGGCCCTCGAGCAGGACGATGCCCTCGATGACGTAGGCGGCCTTGAAGTTGGAGCCGCCGAACCGGGACAGGCGTGCAGGCAGACGCGGGTGGTTGAGCTGACGGATCACGATCAGCGTGGTGATACCGATGACGGTGCCGAGGCCCAGGATCTCGTCCCACAGGTGCCACGCCCACGTGTTACCGAAGATGGGCCAGTGGAACTCGGGGTTGAACGTCTGGCCGTAAGCCTCGAACCAGA
The DNA here is from genome assembly GCF_036669995.1 of Rhodococcus sp. DN22. Lineage (NCBI taxonomy): Bacteria > Bacillati > Actinomycetota > Actinomycetes > Mycobacteriales > Nocardiaceae > Rhodococcus > Rhodococcus sp. DN22. The sequence continues at coordinate 1,456,519 of NZ_CP133326.1, forward strand.
GCAGGAATCCGCCGAGGAAGCCGACCATGACGAGCCAGTGGGCCCAGCCGACGCTGCGGAACTTGTTCATGCGCGTGTGCGCGATGAACTCGATGATCATCTGCTTGAAGCGAGGGAAGAACGGGCGCCATCGATCGGGTGCCGACTGGCCGATGCGCACGGTGTTGAACATCCTCAGCGCGCCTGAGAGGAAGATGTACCAACACACCAAGCTCAGCAGAGCACCAATCGTGCCCAACGTAATCGTCAGGGCATTCATGTCGCGGCCTTTCGTTTCAGGGCGACGCGTCGGCCACCTCGGGACAGCCCACTGATACTAACCTGCGTTATGTTACCCGCCAGTAACTAGCATTACCAGCCTGTAGATACCGACTGGTAACCGCTCGTGGCCTGGAGAGATCAATCTTCTGCGTCGGACGGGCTTGGTCAAACGCAGACATGTCTGGTCGTCACGTTAGGCGGTGGCCGTCGAGCTCCTTTCTGTCAGGCAGCCCTAACTCGGTTTCCGGGCAGGTGAGGACAACCGACCGGCTGTTATCGTTACGCCCGTCACGCACAGGGGAAACGGGTGGTGTGAGTCATCGACTTGCGCCCGCTCGCTCCCGGGGAGGATCAAAAATGTTCATTCGTAAAGCTGCGGCCATCGCAGCGATGACCATTGCCGCTACGGGCATCGCTGCAGGTACTTCTTACGCAGCTCCGGAGACGTCACCCGACGTTTCGTACACCGCCGAGGTCGTCGACCAGGCTGTTGTCACCACCATCGATGCCGGGGCATTCCGGGTATCGGGTGACGGCACACACGTCGACTTGCAGAACAGCCAGGGCGCAACTCTCGTGAGCCTGCCGCTCGCGTTCAACCTCGGGGACGTTCAGTTCCCGTTCGACGAGACCGTCAGTGAGGACGGCAAGACCCTCACCCTCAAGCCGAACTTGGACCCGGCCAGCTCCAAGCCGAAGCCGGTCGCTGCCGAGTTCACCCCGGTTGCTTCGCCTGACGAGGATCAGAAGGCAATCGAGAAGTTCCAGTCACAACTCGGGCTTGCCACGCAGATCGGTAGCCTCACCGGCACGATCGTCGGTGCAGTCATCGGTTGCATCGTGGGTCTGCCCGGCCTGGTTATCGGCTGCCTCCCCGGCATGGTCACCGGTGCCGGTATCGGTGGAGTCGCCGGTACCATCCTCGCCGGCGGCGGAACCGCAATCGTCGCGGGCATGGACCTGATCAAGGTCCTGAACGCTCCGGCCGGAACAACTCTCTTCCAGTAAGCAGCTCTACCGGTTAGACGTCACGAACGCCGAAACGGGCGCCACACCTTCGAAAGGTGTAGCGCCCGTTTTGCTGTCTCGGGGAATGCGTGCGATCAGTAGTCGCGAACCTTCAGGCCTGGATTGGCGGCGAGGATGTCGTTGATCGGCGTCGCGTACTGCGTCGGTGCTTCTTGTCCGAACAACGTCTCGGCCTGAGCGATCTCGCACAGGGGAGAGGTGGCGACGTTGGACGCACTCGTGATGCCCACTGCCAACGTTCCGGAGACGATGGGGCCACCGCTGTCACCCTGCAGGACGCAGATGTTGGTGGTGAAGCCGTTGTCGAGGGTGTGATCCAAGACCTTGGCGACGCGGTTGACGCCGGTGACGACGCCGCAGCTGAAGCCGGTGGTCGATCCCGCCTTGCAGACCGGGGCGCCCACAATGGGATCGGCGGTACCGGTGATGTTGACCGAACGGTTGAACGGGACCCGCACGCTGTTGTTCTCGAAGCGGTACTTCGCGTTGTCGTCGATGTTGATGATCGAGTAGTCACGCCCGTCGAAGCTGCTCTTGGCGAAGTATCCGACGCGGGGCCCGGTCTGGTTGTTCACCATCGGGAAGACCTGGCTCGAGTTCGAGGTGCCGGCAGCGGCACGGTTGGGATCGCAGTGGCCGGCGCTGATGTTGACCGTGCGTCCTGAACCGTCGGTGCCGTTGAAGCCGAATGAACAACGCAGTCCGGTGTTACCGGAGGTTGCGCCGAAGGCGTCTCCGCCCAGTGCAGCGTCGCCGGTTGCGGATCCGGTTGCGGGAATGAGGTCCGCGACGATCGGGGGAACCAGTAGCGGAGCAGCGGTGTGGACGACGGTCCGCTTCAGGAACTCAGGCAATTCGATGCCGGCGGCAGGATCGGCGGTGAGGGCGACTCCGTTGCCGACCACGTCGACGGCGATGCCACGCACGAGGTCTGCGACCTCGGCAGGCTGCGAATCGAGCCAGGTGTTGAGTGCCGAGAGTTGACCTTGCAGAGCCTGCTCGCTCTGCGCGACGTCCTTGACCTCGAAGCCGGCCTTCTCGGCGGCCTCGCGGGCAGCATCCTTGTCGCGACCGTCAGCGAGAGCGACGATGCCCTTGCCGAGGTCGTCGAGCCACACGCCGGCAAAAGAGTCGGGAAACTGGACGCGCGCGATGGCGGCGAACTCTGCGAGCTTCTGCGCGAGTTCGGAACGCGAGACGAACTGGTCGGGCGTCAGCGCCAAGTCGTGCTGTAGGGCTTCGGCGAGTTCGACCGGCAGATGGGCTGCCTGATCGGATACCCCGGATTCATTCGGTTCTGCGTTCGCGACCGCGGTAATCGGTCCGAGGAGCAGCAGCGCGGCCGAACCGAACACTGCGGCGCGACGTGCGATGGAGCTTCGCATGTGGGCCTTTCCACTTCGTTGACCGCGTACCACCCCCCTGGGAGCACACGGATACGGCTCACGGACTTGTGGTGAGCCGATCACAGTCGACCATGACTATATGGGTTCGAACGCGCTATTCCCACCCGTTACATGAGCAAACAGCGCTGACCCCGACCGACAACAGCACTGTGCCCGCCGATCAGAACAGATCGGCGGGCACAGTGCGTGAATCAGTGGTTGGTCAACCCGCAGTGCGAACGCGGATTCCGGAACCGACACCGCCGCCGGATGCGCGATCTGCGGCGTCGAGGATGTCTCCGACCGGGATACCCAGATTCGAGGTTCCACCGGAGGTCGCGAGTACCAGGTTCGCTTCGTTGCAACTGGGTGCGCCGCTGCTGTTGGAACCGCTGGTGATGCCCAGCGCCAGGGTTCCGGAGACGATGGCGCCGCCACTGTCCCCGGCGAGGGTGCACGCGGTACCGGCGAATCCGCGAACGGTTCGTGAATCGCCGTCAGCCATGACCAGTTGTGTTTCGACGCGATCGGCTGCCACGACGCCACAGGTGAAGGACGACGTCTGACCCGACTTGCAGATGGGAGCGCCGATCACGGGACGTGCTGTTCCGGTGATCGCGAGGGTGGTCCCGTTGGCACCGCGGACGGCAGCGCGGTCGAGGCCCGCGTCGATGCCCGACTGGTCGAACTTGATGACCGAGTAATCGAGATCACCGGCGTTGTTGCCGACGGAAGACTGTGAGAAGGCGCCGATCAACTGACTGTCGTCGACGTTCGCGTGATTCGGCAGGTAGACCGGCGACTTCGAGCCCTCGGCCGGATTGCAGTGTCCGGCACTGACATTGAGTGCATTGTTCTGATCGTCGACGGCGTTGAACCCGAACGAGCAGACCGAGATGTTCTCGGTCGGCGTCTCGCGAATGGGTCCCGTCGACGTGATGTAGGTGTCGCCGCCGAGCGCTCCGGGATCAACCGATCCGCCACCGTCCGGGCTGAGAACGATCTTGGTGTTCTCGAGCAGGGTCGGAAGATTGAGTGCCTGCCCGACGGGGCTGTTCGCAACGTCGATGACGACCTGATTGTTCAAGACGTCGATAGTCGCCGAATTGACTGCGCGTGATATTTCCTTGGGCAGCCCGGCGATCCATCCGTTGACGTCGGCCAGCGTCTTCTCGAGGGTGTCGGCGGAGACGGGGGCGACGTGGGTGCGGTATCCGTCGTCGGCCGCGATTCGAGCAGCTTCGGTGGTGGTGACGGCTACGACGGGTTGACCGTCGAGTCCCATCCACGATCCGGCGTAGTCGCCGGGGCGCTCGGACTTGAATTCCTGGGCGTACGCGCCGAGTTCCTGAGCTTTGGCAGCGCGGTCGAGATACTCCTGTGGGGAGATCTTCAGATCGCGTGTGATCGCCTCGACCAGCTCAGCCGGAAGCTGGTCGGCTTCGAGCTGTTCGACATGCGTGTCGGAGGCGGGCTCTGCCGATGCCGTCGTGGTGAATGGAGCTGCGAGCAGTAGTGCCGAGGCGCCGACCACAGCGGTGCGGATCGCCAACGAGTTACGCATGAAATCCCTTCAAGTCCCCGGCACCGAGCCGGTAGGTACCGCACCCACCATAGGGGAAAAGTTTCGACGAGGAATATGCGCCTCCTCTCTGGCTGTTCAATCTTTCTGTCTAACTTGGCATTCCGGGTCTCGGGGCCAATGGCATGACGGGCATGTCGGGATTCGGCACCACCGGATCGGTTGTGTCGGTCGGGTTGGAGGGCTGCGTCGGCGTTGTCTGTGTATCAGTGGGGTCGGTCACGGCGGGAGTGTCCGGGGTAGCCGGATCGACCGGATTCAGCGGTCCGACGACCGGCGGCAGGTTCTCGATCCGAAGGGGGTCGAGCTGGATGGTGATCGGCGGTCCCTGTTGCGCGGGGACGTTCGCCGTAGTGGATTTCTCGGTACCGGTGCCCGGACTCGCCGGGATGGGCTGGGATTCGGATGAGGTCGATTCCGCGTCGGATGACCACGACTGCGCCGTCGGCTGCGCGCCGAGAGCGGGTACTTCCGACGGGAGCGAGGTCGCTGAGTGCGAAACCGTGCCGGGCTGACTCGCCGCAGTGGCGGGCGTGGTGCCGGTGGGCAGGGGAGATTGTGCGTCGAGAATCCCGGGCGCTGAAATGGTCGGAGTGTGTCCGATGATGACCGCGGCCGCGCAACCCGACACCGTCAGAAAGACTGCGGCGGCTGCTGCGGCGATGATCGGTCGGCGCTCCGATCGCCACTGACGATTCAGCCAACCGTCGACGCTCGGTGCTTTCGTGCCCGGTACTTCCACGCCGGATTCCGGCTCCGGTTCGATCAGGACGAACGGCGGAAACTCCTCGAGGGTGTCCTCTGGCTCGGCAAGATCGGTTGGTTCGGGTTCGGAACAGGTAGAGGTGATCGAGTAAGGCGCGGCCAACTCTGCGGCTCCGCGGGCTGCACTGTCGTCGGCATCCGGATCCGCGAGCCAGGCCGCAGAGGCTTTCTCTTCCGGAATCAGTTCGACGCCGTCGAGATCCATGCTGTCGAGTGCGCCGCGCAGTGCGTCGACGGAATCGCTCGACCAACCTGCCGGGATCACCGCAGAGATGTTCAGGTTCTGATCAGTGAGTGTTCGGACCTCCTTGACCAGGCAATACATTGCTGTCGCTACGAGTTCCTCTCCTCGCGTCATGTGCTCGGAGAAGTTGTCGGTATCGTCAGTTCCGACCCTGTCGAGGAACCCGCGCAAGCCGGTTGACCCCAACGCGGTTTCACCTAGCTGCACGGTGCCGTCAGGAGCGTGGTGCAGCACCGATTCGCGTTCGAGGATCACTGGTTCCGAGTCGGGTTTCGCGATCGCAGCAATGCTTCGTTTATTGCCGACGGCGAGTTCGACTCCCCACTTCATAGCGATCCCCGTTTCACAGTTACCGAACTTTGCTCGGCATGCATGTCCTGATTCCTGTGAAAACTATCACTTAAACGGATATATGCAACCCTCCGGACAATATGCAGCTAACTATTTGTTCGGCGGTGTCATGCTGCGAAGGATGGTGAGCAGTTCCGAACGAGACTGCGCCCCGACGCGCCGCTTGATGCGTGCGACATGGTGCTCGACGGTTTTTGCGGAGATGTAGAGGCGTTCGCCGATTTCCCGATAGGTCAGGCCGACGACGACGAGTTCGGCAACTTCTTGTTCGCGCTCGGTCAGTACCGACGGTGGTGCCGCGCTGTCGGTCGAATCGGTTGCATTCGTCTCGGCCGTCGACGTTGTGCGTAGCGAGCGCGCAACGTGGAGCAATGCGGTGGCCGATTTGGTGTCCGGTGTGCGCAATGCTGCTTCGCCCGCCAAGCGGGCCGCGTCCCAGGGCAGCCCGATGCGGTTGAGTGTTCGCGCTGCAGCTTCCACGTCGTCTGCGTCGACGCTGCCCTGCATGAGTAGGAGCCATTGGCGTCCGGCGGTCGCCAAACCGGCTGCGTAAGTGTGGGTTTTGGCTGATTCCGCGAGTGTATGGGCGTGTGGAAGGAGATCGGCCGGTGACTGCGAGAGGATCGACGCCTGGACGCCGTACCAATGCAGCGGCGAAGACCACAGCGGAGGCTCGCCGAGTGCTCGGAGGAGCGTGCGTGCGTCGTCGACCAGATGCTCGACCTGCTCGGCCTCGTCGAGTCGTACTGCCGCAAGCCACAGTTCGCCGATGGGAAGCAAATTGAAGAGATCCACGCTGCAGGACGAGAGGGTGCCGGCTGCGCCCGACCAGGCGCGCCGCAGCTGGGCGAGATCGCCGGAGCGTCGAGCGAGACCCACGATCATGGCATGCAGAAACAGTGCGTCACGCTCACGGAGGGGGCCGCGGACTACCTCCTCCGGTAGATCTTCGACAGCAGTGTCGTGCCCACGGGTCATCGCGATCCACGCGTCGAGAAGGTGAAGCCGCGCCCACGTGTGACTGCTTGCGTCGTCGGCGGCGATCGCGGCCGCGACGACAGCGGCGGCCCGTTCATGGGCGCCGTTGTGCAGGAGTGCAAGAGCTACCAGCGCCGGGGCGGAATCAGGCTGGAATTCAGATGTGCCGGAGCCGCCGGGGAGCGAAAGTGCGCGCGACATCGTGTTGAGCGCACTCGGTGCACTCCCCGTGACTGATTGCATCAGTCCATTGGCCAGTGTGGCAGCGCCGACCGTGGAGCTCGACGGTGATCCAGTATGCCCGGCGAGCGCCGCGTTCGCGTCGTCGACGTTGCCGATGCCGAGGAAGGTGATTGCGGCGAAGGGGGATTCGGTTTCGGTGCGCCCTGGCCCGAGCCAGGTGTAGAGATCTGCGGCGGCGCGGAGTTGGCCGCATGCTGCGGACGAAGCTGCGCGGATTCGCACCGCCGCAGCCAGTCTCGCGTTGTCGAGATCGGGTTCGGCGATGACGGAATCGGCCAGGCGGCAGGCAGTGTCGAGGTCACCACTCCGAGCCGAAACCTGGGCGTACAGCAGCGTGTCCGCCACGCCGAGAGGCTCGATCGAATTCACACGACGAAAAAGATCTGCCGCGACCGCCGGCGTGCTCGCGTCGACTGCGTCTCGTAGTACAGCCGTGAGATCGCGGTGGCGGATGCCGGAGTCGAAAAGTCTTCGTGCTGTACCGATATCGAGGGTTCTCGCGTTCGCGCGTGATTCGACGATTCTGATCAGCTCGCTGCGGATACGTCCTGTGCTGGTCGACTCTGCCACAACGCTCGCGACGAGAGGTGATCGCGAACCGAACAGTCCGGTAGCCAGTGCTCGGTCGAATGCCGCTGTGAGACTGAACTTCTCCTGCCCCAGATCGAGCTCGAAAGCGTCGATGTCCGGGACGGCGAATGAAACCTCGAGGATCTCACGCTCGATCGGATGCAGAGCGGTGACCTGATGGAGGATGTGTGTGCGTACGGCTGTCGCCATTTCCGGGCGGCCCGCCGAGGCGGCGGCGAAATACGCTTCGACGGCCCCGAAGGAACCACCGGCCAGATGCTCGAGCGTCAGCACGGCACGATCGTCGAGCGGAACTCTTCGCTCCGCGGCGATCTTCCGAATATCTGACCGGTTCAACGGGTTCAGATGTAGGACGGTGCCGAAACTCGAGATGTTCGAGTAGATCGGTGCGAGTGGAGGATCGATCCGATCGGAGGCGATGACTACTCCGAGGTCGTCACGTTGAACCAGTTCGTTCAGAGCACGGATTTCGTCGGGGGTCAGAGCCTGCGCGTCCGCGATCACCACAATCGCATCGGCTGGGGCGTCATGCGTGACGACGGTGACCACGGGTCTGTCACCAGATTCGATCCTCTTGCGCACCGCCCTCGTCACTTGGGGCCGAGCGCTGGCGTCGGTCCCGGTGACGAACAGGCGCAGTGGCGATGCAGTCAGGTCGATGCCGCGCAAAAGTCCTGCAATGTAAGACGATTCGGTGCCGCTGTCACGGTTCATCGAAAGCCCGCCGGTCAGCGGATCGGCGCGGTGACGCCGCCGACGACACCACCGACCACGTTTCCGACACCACCGACGACGTTACCGAGACCTCCGACCACGCCGCCGACACCGTCCCCGACGCCGTTGACCAAACCGCCGACACCGTTGCCGATGCCGGTCGCAGCATCACCGATACCGGTTCCGACGCCTGCTCCGGGCGCTGGTGCCGGTGCCGGGGCGGGAGCCGGTGCGGGCGCCGGGGCGCCGGGTGCGGCAGGTGCAGGCGCCGACTGGGCGGTCTCACCTGGTGCGGGAGCAGATCCAGCTGGTGCGCCGGCAACCGGAACTGCCCCTGGTACCGTCGTCGAACCGCCTGCGGCAGCAGGAGAGCCGGGCTGATTGTTCTGAGTAACGTTGTTCGCAGTCGTGGATCCGTTGCCTGCTGCTTCGGCTGCCGTGGTGCTGCCGGGGGTAGAGCCCGGCGTGGTCGAAGCGGTGGACGAGGTGGACTCACTGGTGGTGTCCGCCGAACTGGACGGAACGTTGATCTTGTCCATGGCCGTTCCGATTCCGAGTCCGCCTGCGGCGAGCACGATGAACGCTCCTACCACCGCAGCAACGACGCCCACCCTCGACGAGCGTCGAGTCGCCGTGTTCTCTTCCTCTGTCGGCTCGGCAAGCAACGGAGTGGAGAAGGCAGGAACCGGTGCGGGCTTGCGCGACGGCTCGGCGGGAATCACTGCAGTGGCGGCGGCCGGCACGTGCGAGTCTCGGGCGTCGAGGGCGAGTGCCGCGGCGCCGGACGCCGCGCACGACGCGGGATCGGCGTCGGCGATCACCGGAACACGAAGCTCCGCGGACAGTAGTTCGGCGACAAGGGGAATGGACGAGCTTCCGCCGGCCAGAACAACCTGATTGACATCACTGGACTCGACGCCGGCAGAACGCAGGCTTTCACGCACCAAGACCACCGATTCGGTGAGGGCGGGCCTGATCAGATCCTCGAGCTCGGAACGAACCAGTCGAATGTCGCTGACGGCGCCGGGAAGCGTCACGCGAGCAACGGTTTCCGTCTCGGTGGAAAGTTCCTCCTTGGCTGCGCGGGCTTGCTCGCGCAGAGTTTCCAGCGCTGCAATCGTCTCGGGAGCAAAGGGATCAAGGGCTGCGAAGTGGTCGGAAACCGCATCGAGCAGGTGCACGGTGACGAGGTGATCGAATTCGTCGCCGCCGATGTCCTCGCTGCGCAGTGGCTTTCCGAAGATCTCGCTTCGTCCGCCGGTCGTGGACATCATCGTGACGTCGAGCGAGCGAGCGCCGAGGTCGTAGACGACGGTCAGACCGTCGTTGGCAGCGTTTCCGGAAGCGGCGAGCCACGCCATGACGGCCGCGGGTTCGGCGACGAGAGTAGCCCCGTGAACCCCGGCGTCGTCCAGCGCGGACTCCATGGTTCGTGCTGTGTGACGATTCCACCCCACCGGGTGAGCCAGGACAACAGCTGGACCTTCTTCGCCGCCAGCCTGGCCGACGAGCGCGCCTACCGCTGTCGCTGTGAGAGCCTCGCCGCGGTACTCGGTACCGTCGGCGGCAAGTATCGGGATCGGGTCTCCGACGCGCTCGACAAATCCGGTGATGACGGATCCGTCGTCCAATTGCAGCGCACTGGGTAAGCGGACCTGTTGCGTTTCACCGGTCGAGCCGTCGGTGACAGCTACGAGAGTGGCCGAACCGATGCTGATGCCGAGCCCTGCCGCCATGAACGAACTCCCCTGGTCGTGGGCGACAGAAGGACTGTCGCGGTTGTCTGCGATGTCGGTTTCAGGACCTGGATCGTTACCGGATCGGAGGCGTCGCGGCGAAGTAGGGGACCGATCCCCTAATCGGAGCAAATCCCCCTATTCCGAGCGGGCGTACCCCGTAGGGGGCTTCCCCGTCTGTCCACGCAGAAGAGGGGGGTGCTCCCCGTTGGCCCCAGTCGCAAAAGTTCTTAGCGTTGATTCCACTCGCTACCTCTGGCAGCGCACCAGTTTCCGGATCACCGGCAACAACCCACCGGCAACAACCCGGTCAACGAACTTCAGGAGAACCCGCCATGGCAACGAACGCCGTACTCGAATTCATCCTCGGGCTACTTCGTGACGACGAGGCAGCTGCCAACTACTGCGCCAACCCGACCGCGGCACTCAACGCTGCCGGTCTGTGCGACGTCAGCCCCGCCGACATCGTCGCCGTCGCTCCGCTGGTTGCCGAGTCCGGACTGTTTGCCGGTGGCGGCGCCGACCTGTCCGCGATCGTCAACGCCGGCGCGTCCGCTGCGGGTGCCATCGGCGGCGGTCTCGGAATCGGTGGTGGTCTCACCGGTGGACTGGGTGGCGGCCTCGGCGGCAGCCTGGGTCTCGGCGCCGGTGCAGGTCTCGGAGTCGGAGGCGCCCTCGGCGGCCAGTTCGACCTGGTCGGCGACTTCGCAGCAGCCCTCAGCGCTGCGCTTGCCATCGGCGGCGAGATCAGTGCCGACCTCGGCGCAGCCTTCGGCGCCGTCATCGAAGCCGGCCTGGGCCTCGGCGGTGCACTCGATCTCGAAGGAGCTCTCGATCTGGGCGCACAGCTCAGCGCGGCTCTGGGCGGGGCCCTCGGAGTGACCGGCGGTCTGACCGCGGAACTGGGCGCAGCCCTCGACGCCGCCATCGGTGTGGTCGGCGGACTCGACCTGACGGCGGGGCTCAGCGGAGCCCTCGCACCGGTCTTTGCCATCGGTGGCGACCTCGGAGCCGACCTCGGACTGGCTCTCGGTGGACTCCTCGGCGGCGCAGCAGACCTCAGCGGACTCCTCGACATCGGCGGCGAACTGGGCGCGAGCCTGACCGGCGCACTGGAATCCGCCCTTGCACTGGGCGGCGGCCTCGATCTGGCCGGCGCTCTGACGGGCGACCTCAGCACGGCGTTGTCCGGCGCGCTCTCCGGTGTCCTGGGAGCCGGCGGCACGATCGGCGCCGATCTGGGTGCATCACTCGGCGGCGTCCTCGGAGCGATCACGGATGTCAGCGTTCTCACCGATATCGCGGGCGGCCTCGATCTCGGTGCAGCCCTGAGCGGCGCACTCGGCGGCGCACTCGGCGTCGGCGGCGGTTTGGAAACTGCACTCGGCGGCGCACTCGACGCAGCATTGGGCCTCGGCGGAGGACTCGACCTCGACGCCGTACTCGGCGGGGGTGCAGACCTGGGCGCGCAGCTCAGCGCGGCACTCTCCGGCGCCCTCGGTGCCGGCGGAACGGTCGGAGCCGACCTGGGCGGCGCACTCGGTGGACTGCTCGGGGGAGCACTCGACCTCGAAGGCGGTCTCGGCGCAGACCTCGCAGCGGCTCTGGGCGGCGGTGCGAATCTGTCGACGGCTCTCGAAGGTGTCCTCGGTTCGGCACTCGGCATCGATGCCGGGCTGGCGGGCGGTCTCGGCGGCGCACTCGACGCAGCGCTGGGCGCAGGCGGACTTACCGGAATCGACCTCGGTGGTGCACTCGGCCTGGGCGGCGAAGCAGGCTTGGCAGCCGGTGTGGCTGCGGCTCTCGACACCGCTCTCGCAGGTGCAGGCGGCTTGGGTGCTGTCGGTTCCGTGGGCACGGACCTCACCGGCGCGCTGGACGGTGCGCTGGGCGCCGGCCTCGGGCTGGGGGGCTCTCTCGACAGCGTTCTCGGTGCCGAAGGCGCACTCGGTGGAGCGCTGGACACGGCACTGAACCTCGGCGGAATCGACACCGGTTCGATCGGTGCCGACCTGCCCTCCGTCGACCTCGGCGCAGTGAACCTTGGCCCGATCTCCGCTGAACTGCCTTCCGTCGACCTCGGAAGCATCGCGGCAGACGGCCTGAACCTCGGCGGTGTGACCGGCGACCTCGGAGCAACGGTGGGCGGTGCTCTGGACGCAACAGCAGGTCTCGACGCAACAGCAGGTCTCGACGCCGCCACGAACGCTGCGGCCGGTTTGGGTGGGTCGCTCGGCGGAGCACTGAACGGCGTCACCGATCTCGGTGGATCGCTCGGCGGGGCTGTCGGAGCAGTCACCGACGTGACAGGTTCGATCGGTGCCGACGCAGCCGCGGCTGCCGGTGGCACCGTCGACGGTGGCGGTACCGTTGGCGGCGGCGGAGTCGCTGACCTGGGTGGATCCCTCGGTGGAGCAGTCAGCGGCGTGTCCGACCTGACGAGTTCCTTGACCGGTGCGCTGAACCCGTGGTCGTCGATCGATGCGACCGACGCTTTCGGTGCGGGCTCCGATTCGGGACTGAGCGCCGATACCGGACACTCGCTCTTCGCCGAGGATTCGGTTGCAGCACCGGTCGATCACATCGACCCGGTTGCGGTTGTCGATCACCTGCATCCCTGATCTGCTGACGCAGGAACTGAAATCGGTCAAAATGACCTGATGTAACAAATCCGGCCCTGCGTGCGCTATGCGTTCGCAGGGCCGGATATTCGAGTCGGGAAGAATTGCGGGTCAACGTAGCTCATGAGTGATTCAGCGAGTCAGGTAAGCAGTCGGAAGGCGCGCGTCGCGTCGTCGACGGCGTCGTTGCTCGAACGAACAGCCGTCGTGGCGAAGGATTTCGGGCGCACGGATCTGGTGAGCCGACTCGAGAATGCTCAGGTCAGAGTCAATGATCCACGTATTCGTATCGTGGTGGTCGGTCCCCTCAAACAGGGCAAGAGCCAGTTCGTCAATTCTCTGCTCGGCATCGACGTGTGTTCGGTCGGTGACGACGAGACCACTGCCGTGGCGACGGTCGTGCAGTACGCGGAGACCGCGGTCGCCGAATTGATTCTCGCCGATCCGGGTGCGGCGCCCATCCGGGTGCCCCTCCCGCTCGAAGAACTGATGGGGATCACCCCGGCCACGCCTCGCGCCGAAGGGCGTGAAGTTCTGCGTGTGGAAGTGGGTGTTCCCAGTCCGCTGTTGGCCGACGGTTTGGTTCTGATCGACACCCCCGGTGTCGGTGGTCATGGAAATCCGCATGCTGCAGGAACATTGGGATTGATCACTGCGGCCGATGCCGTGTTGGTTCTGTCGGACTCCAGTCAGGAGTTCACCGAACCCGAGCTGGGATTCATCCGCCAGGTCGTCAATCTGTGTCCTGCGGTGGCCGGTCTGATCAGCAAGACCGATCTGTACCCGCACTGGCGACAGATCCTCGACGCCGATCGCGGACATCTCCAGCGCGCCGGGTTGGACCTGCCGCTCATTCCGATCTCCTCGGTACTGCGGTCGCACGCACTGAGGCTGGGGGACAAGGAACTCGAGGCGGAATCCGGATTTCTGGACCTCTATCAGTTCCTGCGGGACAACGTGGTTGCGCGTGCCGAGTCGAACACGCGACGCGCAGTTGCGATGGACGTGCGTTCCTCGGCAGCACATCTGACGTTGGAGATGGGCAGTGAGCTTGCGGCGCTGAAGGATCCGTCCACCGCTCAAGCGGCGGTCGCCGGCCTGCAGCGTGCCCGGGCAGCGGCCGAGGAACTGCACAAGAAGACCTCGCTCTGGCAACAGAGCCTCGGCGACGGCATTGCAGACCTTGCCGCCGACATCGATCACGACCTCCGGGACCGGTTGCGCCGGGTCACCCGCCAGGCCGAAGAGACGGTCGACGAAGGCGATCCAGGTAAGGACTGGGACGTAGTGGGGGAGTGGCTCGAACAGGAGATCGCCACCGCTATCGGTGACAACTTCGTGTGGGCTCACGATCGAGCTCAATGGTTGGCAGAAGTTGTGGCGCAGCACTTCGCGGAGACCGGCGACGTCGCGCTCCCGCATCTCGACGTCGCCGACACCGACGGTTTCCTGGAACCGGTTGGCGCGTTGTCGGACCTCGAATCCGGCCGTATCGGCATCACTCAGAAGGTCCTGGTCGGCATGCGCGGCTCGTACGGCGGCGTATTGATGTTCGGCTTGATCACCACGATGATGGGCATGGCACTGGTCAACCCGATCTCCATCGGAGCCGGGGTTCTGCTGGGTACCAAGGCTTATCGCGAAGACAAACAAGCACAGGTGCTCAAGCGTCGGGCCGAGGCGAAAGCGGCTATCCGACGGTTCGCCGACGACGTCAGCTTCCAGGTGGGCAAGGAGTCGAAGGACCGCCTCCGCCTGGTGCAGCGGCTCCTGCGGGATCACTTCACCGACATCGCCGAGCAGGCGCTGCGCTCGATCAACGAATCCCTCCGCGCCACGCAGGAAGCTGCGCAGTTGGAGTCGAGCGAACACGCCGCTCGTATCAAGCGTCTGGAGACCGACATGCGCGTCGTCGCAGAGCTTGACACCGTTGCCGGAAAGCTGATCGGCGAAACTCCGGCTCCTGCTTCGGCAAAGGTGAGCAACGCATGAGTGCCACGACCGCCGTGACCGCTGTGGAGTCGGCACATGCTCTGATCGACCACGCCAGACGGGTCTACGCGGACCAGCCGCAGACGCGAGCCCAGTTGGACGAATGCGCTGCCAGGCTCGACGAGCCACTCCGGGTGGCGCTCGCCGGCTCCCTCAAGGCGGGGAAGTCGACGCTGCTCAATTCGCTTGTCGGACAGGATATAGCGCCTACCGACGCGACGGAGTGCACGCGCGTCGTCACCTGGTATCGGAACGGGACAACGCCCCAGGTGACTGCGACGGCCGAGAACGGTGCCGAGTTCAACGTGCCGGTGACGCGCCGCGACGGCAGGCTCACGTTCGATCTGGGGGAGTACACCGCAGACTCGGTGGACCGCATCGACGTCGACTGGCCGTCTTCGGCATTGGCTCGTACAACGATCATCGACACCCCAGGTACGTCTTCGCTCTCGACCGAGGTTTCGGCCCGAACCTGGGACATGCTGGTTCCCGATGGTGGTGCGCCCGGCGCGGACGCGGTGGTCTACCTGCTGCGCGCCCTGAACGCCAGTGACATGCAGTTCCTCGGGAAGATCGCTGATCATGTCGGCGGAGAATCCGGCCCGCTCGGAGTGATCGGTGTTCTCTCGCGTGCCGACGAGGTCGGCGCAGGCAGGCTCGACGCGTTGTCTTCGGCGAAGGACGTCGCGGCACGATTTGCCGAGGAATTGGAGCGAACCGGCCTGTGTCAGTCGGTGGTTCCCGTGGCAGGTCTGCTGGCACTCGCCGCACGGACGATGAGGCAGAGTGAGTTCGCTGCCTTCTCGGCGCTCGCGCAGGTTGCATCCGAGGATCTGAGCCTGGCACTGCTCTCCGCGGATCGTTTTGCCAGGCAGGACAGTCCACTCCCGGTCGATGCGGCGATGCGGGCGCAATTGGCCGATCGGTTCGGGCTCTTCGGAATTCGCCTCGCCGTGACGTCGATCAAGCTGGGTGCCACTGATTCACCGAGTCTGGCAGCCGAATTGCTGGAGCGAAGCGGACTGGACGAGCTTCGTCAGGTGATCGACGTTCAATTCGGGCAGCGCGCGGATCAACTGAAATCGCACACAGCACTGGTGACGTTGGGCAGGATCCTCGAAGCTGATCCGAGTGAGGAAGGCGACCAGATCGCGGCGGAGGCACAACGGTTGCTTGCCGACGTTCACGGTTTCCACGAACTTCGCCTGCTCGGGCGACTTCGTTCGGTACACACAGATCTGCCACCCGACGACCTGGCACAACTACAAAGGCTGATCGGTGGCTACGGAATCCGGGCCAGTGACCGGTTGGGCTGCGAACCGGAAGAATCGCCGGAGGTGCAGCGTGCGCGGGCTACCGCGGCTGTCCGGCGATGGCGCGAGTTGTCCAGGCATCCGCTCTTCGACAGGTTCACCTCCCGCGCCTGCCTGGTTGCTGCCCGCAGCGCCGAGGGCGTCTTGGCTGAAATTGTGCCCGAATAGGGACCCGTTCACTGTGCGAGCGCTTGGAGAGGGTTCTATCTTGAGTTCGGGATGACCCGGACATAACTCCCAGGTTCGGGTCCCACCTCGATGGGAGCACGCGCATGGCGAGTGACATCAAGTCCGCTTCACCGGATCGAGCCACCCTCGTCCTGGGGACGCTCATCCTGGTCGCTGCGGTCGCGAATCTCAATCTCTCGGTCGCGAATGTCGCGCTGCCGGACATCGGGCGGGCCTTCGACGCCAGCCAGACACAACTGAACCTGATCGCGGTCGGGTACTCGTTGGGCCTGGCCGGAACGGTGCTCTACCTTGGGGCGTTGGGAGACCGATACGGCCGCAAGATGCTGCTGGTCACCGGCATGGCGCTGTCTATTCCGGCGTCGATCGTGGCTGGATTCGCCGGGAACTTCGAAGTGCTGTTCCTTGCTCGGATAGTCGGAGGCGTCTCGGCAGGTCTTGCATTCCCGACCACGCTGGCGATCATCACGGCGCTGTGGGCCGGACCGGCACGGACCAAGGCGATTGCCATGTGGTCCGCAATCGGTGGCGCGATTTCAGCACTCGGTCCGATCGTCTCGGGGGCGCTGCTCGAGCAGTTTCACTGGGGTTCGGTCTTCTTCGTCACCCTTCCGTTGGCTCTCGTGGCACTGATCTGTTCGCTGGTGTTGGTGCCCGCGCACGTCAACGAGACGACCGAGCGAGTTGATCACCTCGGCGGCATAGTGTCGATCGTCTTCATCGGGGCGCTGGTGCTGTCCATCAACTTTGCGCCGGTGAAGGGTTCGGGCACGTTGGCTCTGGTGCTCGGGGCGATAGCGGTCGTCGCGGGTATCGGGTTCTTCCTGCAACAGCGACGCGCGGTCAATCCGCTGTTCGATCTTCACGTAGCTGCGCGCCCGACCTTCTGGGTCGCGGCGGTGGGCGGGTTGGTCGTGTTCGGTTCGCTCATGGGCGCGATGTTCATCGGCCAGCAGTTCCTGCAGAACGTCCTCGGCTACTCGACGCTGGCAGCCGGTGCGGCGATCATTCCGGCTGCGCTGGCGATGGTGATCGTTGCGCCGCGCTCGGCGACCATGATCGAAAGGTACGGCGCCCGCGTCACGCTGCTCTCCGGCTACCTGTTCGTGGTTCTCGGGTTGTTTGTCGCGCTTTTCCTGTGGAACGAAAGCACACAGTATTGGCAGGTCGCGCTGGCCTATGCGCTCGTCGGGATCGGCGTCGGCCTGGCCGGCACACCGGCATCGCGTTCGCTGACCGGATCCGTTCCCGTGCACCGCGCTGGTATGGCGTCGGGAACGTCGGACCTGCAACGTGACCTGGGCGGGGCCATCATGCAGTCGATTCTCGGCGGAATACTCACGGCCGGTTACGCAAAATCGTTGGGTACTGCGATCTCGTCATCGCCGAACGCATCCGAGGTGACTCCTGAAACTCAGGCCGCGCTCACCAAATCTTTCTCCAGCGCCGAAGTTCTGGCGGAACGCTACCCGCAATACGCGGACCAAATCATGACCGCCGCCAAAAACGCCTTCCTGGACGGGGATACAAACGCCTACATCGCGGCGATCATCATCGTGTGTGCCGGGGCCGCGGTGGTGACGTTCTTCTATCCGCATCGCGAGCGCGAACGTGTCCTGCTGGCGCAGTACGCGGCAGAATCCGATCTCGCCGCGGAGAAGAGTTGAGCGCGCTCTGGTAGTGATGAGGGATGCCACAGCTACTTCACATCGATTCGTCTGCCGAACTCCACAACTCAACCTCGCGTGATCTGACTGCCCTGTTCGCTCAGCAGTGGTCGAAGAACAGCCCGGATCACACGACGGTGACGGTGGACCTGCACCGGGATCCGTTGCCGCACCTCGCGGATGCGGCCCTGCACTACGCACCACGCTTGCGAGTCGATGGGGAGATTCCGGATCCCGCCGCGGAAGCACTACAGGCTCGGGTCATCGAGCAACTTACCGCTGCAGACGTAGTCGTGATCGGCGCGCCGATGTACAACTGGTCGATCCCGTCGACGTTGAAGGCGTGGATAGATTACGTGCACGTCCTGGGGACTACGGTGCCTTTCGACACGCGTACTCAGCCGCTCGCAGGTAAGCCCGTGGTGATCGTGTCCAGCCGTGGGAACACCTATGCACCGGGCTCGGGGAACGAGGCCAACGATCACACCGTCCCGCCACTCGTTCAGGTGCTCGGGGTGTCGATGGGAATGGATGTCTCCGTCATCACCGCGGAACTGACTTTGGCGCAGCGTATTCCGGCGATGGCACCGCTGATCGAGCAGGGTGACGCGAGCCTGCGTGCTGCCCGGGAGTCGTTGACCGAGCTGGCCCGTACCTTGGGGGCCTGATCAGGAAGTTCGACCAGGTTCAGGTGAGAAGCGAGATCATCGACGCCACGTCTGACGGTTCTACGTCGTAACCCGGGAAGTAGCAGCACACTTCGTCGGCATGCTCGCCGAACCGGCGCCGAATCTCGGCGGCACACTCTTCGGGGGTGCCGACGACGGCGAGTGTGGTCAGCATCGGATCGGTGATCAGTGATGCCATGTCGGCGTAACCACCTCGCTTCGACAGGGCATTGAGTTCCGGTTGGACCTCGCCCCACCCTTCGACGTCGAGCACCGGACGGTATGCGGGCGTCGAACCGTAGAACGAGAGCAGGGCTCTGACGCCTCGGGCGGCCGCGGCAAGTTGATCGTCGCCGCGGCCGACGCCGACGATGACCTGCGGGATGATCGTGAATTCGTCTCGGGTGCGGCCGGATTCACGGAGGCCGGCATCGACGGCCGGAAGTGTTCGTTCGAGGAAATGGCGTTGCGTGTGGAACGGCATGACCAGGAGTCCGTCGGCCACCTCCGCCGCCGTCCGGGTCATCACCGGTCCGAGCGCACCCATCAGGATGGGCGGCGGTCCATAGGGATTGGGGCCTGGATCGAACGTCGGGGGCATCAGAGTGTGGGTGAAGAACTCGCCGCGGAAGTTCAGCGTCGAGGTGTTCTCCCACGCCGTGAAGATCGCCTTGACCGCTGCGACCGTCTCCTTCATGCGGGCCGCTGGACGCGACCACGTTGCGCTGTAGCGTTTTTCGATGTGCGGTTTGATCTGCGATCCGAGACCGAGGCGAAAGTGGCCGCGACTGAGCAACTGTAGGTCGTTGGCCGAATGCGCCAGATGCATGGGACTGCGGGGGAATGCGATGGCGACGTTGGTCATCAGGTCGAGGTCGACGGCCGATGCCGCTTCGACGAGCGGGAAGAACACGTCGTGTGGTCCCTCGAAGGTGAACAGGCCACCGGCGCCGGTGGCCGCGAGTTCACGGCTGCGAGCAGCGCCCGCGCCCGGCGCGGAGTCGAGTTGTACGTGAACCTTCATCGGCGTACTCGCAGCCAGGTGCTGACACCGGGAGCAAACGGAGCGATCGCCGCCACTGCTACAAGGACGCAGTAGAGAATCGGACCCCATCTCAGAACTCCGGCGCCGATATCCGCGGCGCCGTCGACCAGAGACATGAAGCCGAGTCCGGCCGCGATGCTGAGGGCTCCGACGATCGCCGTCATCACCCGCCCGGCGTTCTTGCGGGCACGGAGGAGTTGAAGGCTCATGAGTGCGAGCAGGATCAGGACGAGAGCGCCGCCGCCACTGCCGGCCAGGACGACCGTCACGGCATCGGAGATGTCGGTGGACGAGTATCCGGGATTGTCGCGCGCAGTCGATTCTTCGAGGGCTGACCGGACGTCGTCGAGGCTGGTGACTACCACTCCGGCGATACCGGCCAGGACGACGAACGAGCCGATCCAGGCAGAGGTGGACAAGGTCACGGCCTTGGGTATCTCGTCGTTCGCTGCAGGTCGGAGCGGCCGAACCGAGACGTCGGGTCGCTCGGGTGCCGGGCGCGCCGGCGCCGGTCGAGCAGGTCGAACGGGAGAATTGTCGGGATCGGTCACCGGCCGATCGTAGCCATTCGGAGAGATTCGGAAGTGATGTGGCGCACTTTTTCGGCTTTTCGGGGAAGGCGGGAACAAATCTACGTGGGCTGTAGTTGACCATTTCGACAAGCTTGAGCGCCCTCGGCTCAACTTCGAGTTGACTCCCGGCCACGGTCGGAGGCAAACTTGAGCGGAGGACGCTCACCAAGCGAAAAACTCGCGGTCATGTTCGAGATCAACCACTCGGGCAGAGAACCGCAGAACGAAAGGTAGGAACACTATGGCTCGTGCAGTCGGTATCGATCTCGGTACGACCAACTCGGTAGTTGCAGTGCTGGAGGGCGGCGAGCCCGTAGTGGTCGCCAACGCCGAAGGCTCACGTACCACCCCCTCGGTGGTCGCATTTGCCAAGAACGGCGAGGTTCTCGTCGGTCAGCCCGCGAAGAACCAGGCAGTCACGAACGTCGACCGCACCCTCCGCTCCGTCAAGCGCCACATCGGCACTGACTGGAACGTGGAAATCGACGGCAAGAAGTACACGCCGCAGGAAATCAGCGCCCGCACGCTCATGAAGCTCAAGCGTGACGCGGAGGCTTACCTCGGCGAAGACATCACCGACGCCGTCATCACCGTCCCCGCATACTTCGAGGACGCACAGCGTCAGGCAACCAAGGAAGCCGGCCAGATCGCCGGCCTCAACGTCCTTCGTATCGTCAACGAGCCCACCGCGGCTGCACTGGCATACGGACTGGACAAGGGTGACACCGAGCAGACCATTCTGGTCTTCGACCTCGGTGGCGGCACCTTCGACGTCTCCCTGCTCGAAATCGGCGACGGCGTCGTCGAGGTTCGCGCAACCTCCGGTGACAACCACCTCGGTGGCGACGACTGGGACGAGCGCGTCGTCGCTTGGCTGGTCGACAAGTTCAAGGCTCAGAACGGCATCGATCTGACCAAGGACAAGATGGCCCTGCAGCGTCTGCGTGAGGCTGCGGAGAAGGCGAAGATCGAGCTCTCCAGCTCGCAGAGCACCTCCATCAACCTCCCGTACATCACGGTCGACGCGGACAAGAACCCGCTCTTCCTGGACGAGCAGCTCTCCCGCAGCGAGTTCCAGAAGATCACCTCGGACCTGCTCGATCGCACCCGTGCGCCGTTCCAGGCAGTGATCAAGGACAGCGGAATCGCCGTCAAGGACATCGACCATGTCGTGCTCGTCGGTGGCTCCACCCGTATGCCGGCAGTCTCCGATCTGGTTCGTGAACTGACCGGTGGCCGTGAGCCCAACAAGGGTGTCAACCCGGACGAGGTCGTCGCAGTCGGCGCCGCACTCCAGGCCGGCGTGCTCAAGGGCGAGGTCAAGGACGTTCTGCTCCTCGACGTCACGCCGCTTTCCCTCGGTATCGAAACCAAGGGTGGCGTGATGACCAAGCTCATCGAGCGCAACACCACCATCCCCACGAAGCGTTCCGAGACCTTCACCACCGCTGACGACAATCAGCCTTCGGTGCAGATCCAGGTCTTCCAGGGTGAGCGCGAAATCGCTTCGCACAACAAGCTGCTCGGCTCCTTCGAGCTCACCGATCTGCCGCCCGCCCCGCGTGGCGTTCCGCAGATCGAGGTCACCTTCGACATCGACGCCAACGGCATCGTGCACGTGACGGCGAAGGACAAGGGCACCGGCAAGGAAAACACGATCAAGATCCAGGACGGCTCCGGTCTGTCCAAGGAAGAGATCGAGCGCATGGTCAAGGACGCCGAGGCTCACGCCGAGGAAGACAAGGCACGTCGCGAAGAGGCAGAGGTCCGCAACCAGGCCGAGTCGCTGGTCCACCAGACGGAGAAGTTCGTCAAGGAGCAGCGTGAAGGTGAGAACGCGGGCAAGGTCTCCGAGGAGATCCTGACCAAGGTCGAGGCAGCGGTCAAGGACGTCAACGACGCCCTGGCAGGCACCGACATCGCTGCAGTGAAGACCGCAGTGGAGAAGCTGGGCACCGAGTCGCAGGCTCTGGGCCAGGCCATCTACGAGGCTTCCGCTGCAAACGAGGCCGGAAACACCGACGGCGCAGGCAATGACGACGACGTCGTCGACGCCGAGGTTGTCGACGAGCCCACCGACTCGGACAAGAAGTGACCTCGGACAACTCCGAGAACAACCCGGTCGACCCCGAGACCGGTGCACAGGGAGAGGCGGCGGGGGAATCCCTGCCGCCGCTCGACTCGGAAGACACAGGGGTAGTTCAGGAAGCAGAGTCGATCGTGGAGGAAGCATCCGCCACCGATCAGCTCGCCGAACGAACTGCGGATCTGCAGCGACTTCAGGCGGAGTTCACCAACTACCGTCGTCGCGTCGAGCGTGACAAGCAGGTCATCAAGGAAACCGCGCGAGCTTCGGTCATCACCGAACTCATCGGAATCCTCGACGACCTGGATCGCGCTCGGGCACACGGTGACCTCGAATCAGGTCCACTGCGTGCACTCGCGGACAAGCTCAACACGACCCTGACGGGTCTGGGTTTGACCGACTTCGGTAACGAGGGCGACGATTTCGATCCCGCACTCCACGAAGCGGTGCAGCATGAAGGCGAAGGCCACGACCCCGTACTCGGGACGGTCATGCGCAAGGGTTACAAGCTCGGCGACCGGGTCCTTCGGACCGCAATGGTGGCCGTGACGGACCGGGTAGGCGACAAGCCTGCAGACGGTTCAGAACAAGAAGCGAAGTAAGAGTGAGAGGAGGAGACGCCCAGTGAGTCAACGGGAGTGGATCGAGAAGGACTTCTACAAGGAGCTGGGCGTCTCGTCCACCGCGACGGCCGACGAAATCAAGAAGGCGTATCGCAAGCTGGCCCGGGATCTTCATCCCGACGCCAACCCTGACGATGCGAAGGCCGAAGAGCGTTTCAAGTCCGTCAGTGAAGCTCATGCCGTTCTGTCTGATCCGGACAAGCGCAAGGAGTACGACGAGGCCAGGCGCCTCTTTGCCAGCGGAGGCTTCGGTACCCGTGCGCAAGGTGGCGGTGGATTCAACCCCGGCGCTGGTGGTTTCGACATCAACGACCTGTTCGGCGGCGGTGCCGGCGGACAGGACTCGGGTCTCGGAGACATCTTCGGCGGGTTGTTCAATCGCGGGGGAGCGGGCCAGCGCACCGCTGCGCCCAACCGCCCGCGTCGAGGCAAGGACCTCGAGACCGAGACGACGCTCGCCTTCCGCGAAGCGGCGCTCGGTGTCACCGTCCCACTTCGTCTGACCAGCCCGACGTCGTGCACCACGTGTCACGGCAGCGGCGCAAAGCCGGGCACCAGCCCGCGAGTGTGCCCGCATTGCAACGGAACCGGCGTGGTCAGCCGCAACCAGGGCGCATTCGGATTCAGTGAGCCGTGTGACGACTGCCGGGGAACCGGCTCGATCATCGACTCGCCTTGCGAGGACTGCCACGGTAGCGGCGTCACCAACCGGACACGGACCATCACGGTTCGCGTGCCGGCAGGCGTGAGCGACGGTCAGAAAATCAGACTCAAGGGCAAGGGCGAAGCGGGTCTCCGCGGAGCTCCGGCGGGTGACCTGTTCGTCAACATCCGCGTCAAGCCGGACAATGTCTTCGGCCGTAACGGCGACGATCTGACGCTGACGGTTCCGGTGAGCTACGGCGAACTGGTGCTCGGGACGACACTGTCCGTGCCGACCCTGGACGGCCGTGTCGGAGTGAAGGTTCCGGCCGGAACGGTGGACGGACGCATTCTGCGAGTTCGCGGACGCGGCATCCCCAAGCGTCCCGAGGGGGCCGGCGACCTTCTGGTCACCGTCAAGGTATCCGTCCCGCAGAAGTTGGACGACCCGGCGATCGAAGCGCTGAAGACCTATCTCGAAGCCGAGAAGGCGAGCGGGTTCGATCCACGGGCCGGGTGGGCCGGTGCATGATGACCGAACGACCGCAGAATCAATGGGATGCGACGGTCGATCCTGACGCCCAGATCTTCGTGATCTCGGTGGCAGCCGAGTTGGCCGGAATGCATGCGCAGACCTTGCGTAACTACGATCGACTCGGTTTGGTCACCCCTCACCGAACCACTGGTGGCGGACGACGCTACTCCCCGCGTGATGTTGCGCTTCTGCGTGAAGTGCAACGGCTTTCGCAGGACGAGGGCGTCAACCTCGCCGGAATCAAACGGATCATCGAACTGACCAACCAGGTCGAGGCTCTGCAGCATCGCGT
Source organism: Rhodococcus sp. DN22 (assembly GCF_036669995.1). NCBI lineage: Bacteria > Bacillati > Actinomycetota > Actinomycetes > Mycobacteriales > Nocardiaceae > Rhodococcus > Rhodococcus sp. DN22. The sequence continues at coordinate 1,480,643 of NZ_CP133326.1, forward strand.
CCGCGAACTGGCCGAGGAAATCGCGAAAGTCCATGCGGGCTATCGCCGGGACCTCGTTCCGATTCCACGCAACAACGCGTTGGTGGTTTGGAAGCCACGAAACCAGCGATAGTTCAGACCTTTACGCAAACGGCTCCACGCCCTGCTCGGATTCACCTCATCGAATCCCGCAGGGTGTGGGGCCGTTTTGGCGTTTCCACCCAGCGGGAATCGGTCTGTCGAGGCCGCCCGAATATGCATAGCGTCCGCTTCCATGACTCCTCTTTTGTGCGTTTGACGTTATCCAGATCACATTCTATGCTCCAACCCAAGCAACTGCTTGCTAGATCATCAAGCGGGTGCTTGGTTGGCTGGTGCTCGAAATCAGGCGTTCCCACCGGCCGATCCTTCTTTCGTCAGGTATTCGCCTGACGTTCGGTGCATACATGTGTTCTAGGAGTGCAGACATGAATCGTCGGCCCATTCTTGTTGCGGCAGTTGCCGTGACGGCTCTGGCTCTCGCGGGGTGTAGTGGTTCTTCGGAGTCCGAAGGTGGCGCGGATTCGCCGTACCGCGTCCTGCTGACCGGCGGGATCAGTGCGCAGGGTGTTCTCGCGGCGAACTCGCAGACTTCCCTGCTGGCCACGAAGGCCGGCGTTCAGGTCCAGAACGAGGCCGGGGGCATCGGCGGCCGTCAGATCGAGCTCACCACTGTCGACGACGCGGGTGATGCAACCATCGCCGTCACCAAGCTGCGCGAAGCCATCAACTCGGGGAACAAGCCTGACCTCTACCTCAACTCGGGTCCTTCGTCGATCGCGGCTGCGGTTCTCCCGATCCTCAAGCAGAACAACATCCTCTCGCTGAGCATGGCGCCTTCTCCCGATTCCACGGACCCCTCGAAGTTCCCGCTGAACTTCGACCTGGCTCCGGGCGCGACCGACACCGCTCGCGGCATCTCCGAGTATGCAAAAACCAAGGGCTACAGCAGCGTCGGAGTCCTGCACGGTAGTACCGCTTACGGTGAACTCTTCGGCGAGGAGATGACCAGTGCGCTCGAGAAAGTCGGTCTGAAAGCTGCCGGCAACGAAGAATACGACGCCGCTGCTCTGGACATGACGGCGCAGTTGCAGTCGCTCAAGAATGCCGGTGCAACGGCAATCGCGTTGGACGCGTACGGCGCCCCGCTCGGATACGTGTTGCAGAGCCTGGAGCGACTCGGCTGGGACGTGCCGTTGATCGGCAACACGTCGGTCTCTGCCACCAACCTCATCGCCAATGATCCGCCCGCCGGCGTGCTCGGCACCCCGCAGGTGAAGAACCTGGTGACGCAGGTGTTCACCAGCACGGTGTTCGATCCGAACAACGCGCTCGTCAACACGATGGTGGACACGATGGCGTCGCTGGGCTCGATCCCGTCGACGCTGATCCTCGCGGACAACTACGACGCATTCCCCCTCGTCGCGGCAGCAGCGGAGAAGGTCGGCAGTTCGACCGATCCGAAGAAGCTCGCCGAAGCACTGGAAACCGCAGAGGTTCAGGAGAATGCCAAGACCGCATTCCTCTCGCGCTACAACTTCAGCTCTGACAACCACGGCCCGAACCCGGATACCAGTGAGCTGAAGTTCATCAGCCCGACGAAGATCCTCAACGGTCAGTTCGGAAACCCGGCTGCGTCATGACCATTCTGTGGTCCGGATTGGCGCTCGGCGCGGTCTACGTGCTGGTTGCCATCGGGTACAACATCGTTTTCGTTTCCTCCAACACTTTCAACTTCGCTCAAGCTCAGCTGATGATGGTGGGCACTTTCGTCGCCTACACGGGTCTCGTGACCCTGAAACTTCCCGTTCTCGTGGTGGCCGTCATGGCAACCGTGACCGTGATGCTCCTCGCCTCGGTCGAGGAGATCGTCGCGATCAGACCGGTGGCCGATCACCAGAACCAGCTGGTCACCACGCTTGGCGTTGCCACTCTGCTCAATGGTGCAACTCAATTGATTTGGGGTAGTGAACCTCTCACGGTTCCGTTCTTCGGATCGAACGAACCGATCACCCTACTCGGCGGCCGTACCTACCCGGTCGAGATCGCTCTGCTTGTTGCGGCGATCGCACTGGTCATCGGGTTGAGTTACGTCTCGAAGAAGACCATGACGGGTCTGGCTCTGATCGGTATCTCCGAGGATCGTGAAGCGGCGATGCTGCGAGGAGTCAACGTACGACGGTTGGCGCTGGGTGCGTTTGCCTTCTCGGGTGCATTGGCCGGTGTCCTCGGACTCCTTGTCGGCCCCAAGACGTTTGCAGTTGCGACGTTGGGTGCCGCGCTGGCCCTCAAGGGATTCGTGGCGTTGGCGATCGGCGGGTTCGGCTCTCTGCCAGGCGCTTTGATCGGCGGCCTGACCGTCGGCCTGGTGGAATCGTTCACCGCCCTGTGGGCGGGAAGTCAGTACAGCAATATCGCCGTCTTCACGGTGCTGATCGTCATCTTGATGGTCAAACCTGCCGGCTTGTTCGGCAACGTCCGAGAACGGGTGGTGTGAAATGGTAAGCGCGTGGCGGACTTTCCGTTCCCTTCCGAGTTGGATCATCCCGCTCGTCCTGGCGGTAGTGATCTTGCTGCTGCCCGTGATGGGGCTCGACCTGTCGACATCACGGCAGATTCAATTGGCCTGCATCCTGGCACTTGTGGTCAGCGGCCTGAACCTGAGCCTCGGCTTTGCCGGTGAACTGGCGCTCGGCCAGGCCGCGATGTACGCGGCGGGTGCATACACCGCGGGTCTGATGTCCCAGGCCGGTCACACCGACATCCTGGTCCAGCTCGCTGCGGCCGGTGCCGTGGCATTGGGCGTCGGCATCTTGACCGGCGTTCCCGGTCTGCGACTGGGCAACTGGTCCCTGGCGATGACGTCGTTCTTCCTGGTGCTGCTCGTGCCGGACGTACTGGCGATCTTCGGCGGCAAGACCGGCGGCCGAAACGGCCTCACCGGTATGGAGCCGCCGACGCTCTTCGGCTCCGAACTCGACACCCAGCAGTACTACATGGTGGTTGTCGTGGTGACCGTCCTCTGGTTCGCGGTGATGCGCAACCTGGTGGTCTCGCGCCACGGCATCGCGTTCCGCACGCTCAAGCAGTCGCCGGTGCTGGCGTCGTCGCAGGGTGTGTCGGTGTTCCGGATGAAACTGCTCGGCTATGCGATCGGTGCGTTCCCGGCCGGTCTGGCGGGTGCGTTGTTCGCCAATACCGACCTGTTCATCTCGCCGGAAGCCTTCGGGTTCACCTTTGCGACAGCGGTTCTGGCGGCATCCATCCTGGGCGGTGCGGCAAGTGTGTACGGCGCCGTAGTCGGTGCCGCGATCATGCAGCTCGGTCCCAACCAGTCGACGGCATTTCAGGAATACTCGCTGATCTTCTACGGAGGCTTCCTGATCATCGGCGGTGTGCTGCTCTCCGGTGGTCTGACCAAGGTCGGGCGAGCGATCGTCTCGAAACTCGATCGCAGGGCCGGCCTGGGCGTAGTCACCGCAAAGGAAAACAGCGGCGGAACACCGGAACTGGCGCCGATCAACGGCGCACGGTTGGTGGTCGACGGAGTGTCCAAGGCATTCGGTGGCAACCAGGCTCTCAATGCGGCAACCCTGACCGCAGAGGCAGGTAAGGTCACCGCGTTGATCGGGCCAAACGGTTCGGGTAAGACGACCATGCTCAACATGATCTGCGGGTTCTACACCGCGGACGCCGGCGTGATCACAATCGGTGACACGGTGGTCTCGCAGTCGTCGCCGCACAAGGTGGCGCGCGTGGGTGTGGCGCGGACGTTCCAAACTCCGACGATTCCGGAGAACATCACGGTTCTGGAAGCTGTTGCATCCGGACGGTATTCGGTGCACCGCGCGTCGATGGCGTCGGCTGTGCTTCGCCTGCCCAGCTTCCGCAGGATCGCGAAGGCCGACATCGTCGAGGCCGAGCGTGTTCTCGAGCTCGTGGGGATGTCGCACCTGCGCAACGAGATCGCGACGTCGCTGCCCCTGGGGATGCGTCGCATGCTCGAAGTTGCTCGCGCCGTCATCGCCGAGCCGAGGGTCGTACTCTTCGACGAGGTTGCGTCCGGACTCGACGAGGACGAACTCGAACGCCTGGCGGACCTGATCCGGGTACTGCGTGATGCCGGGGCCACAGTGGTGTTGGTGGAGCACAACTTCCGCCTCGTGCTCTCGCTGGCCGACGAGATCGTGGTGCTGGCGCAGGGGCAGGTGATCGCCACCGGCGATGCGGCGACGATCGAACATCACCCGCGCGTGTTGAGCGAATACCTCGGAGTCAAGTCCGGTGATGAGGATGCGCTGCTCGAAGAAATCGGCGCGGTAGACCATCAGACCAGCGAGGTGAAGTGATGGAACCGATTCTGAAGGTCCGTAACCTGCAGACCGGGTACGGCGATCTGCGCGTCGTCTGGGATGTCTCGTTCGACGTCTATCCCGGTCAGGTGACAGCCCTGCTCGGACGCAACGGTGCAGGCAAGACGAGCACGCTCCGTGCTCTGTCCGGCCTCAACAAGGTGGCCTCTGGAACCGTCGAAATGGACGGTGCCGACATCACCGGAGTTCCCGCCCACAAGCGGGTGCGGCAGGGTATGGCGTACGTGCAGGAGGGTAAGCGGGTCTTTCACAAGCAGACCGTCGAGCAGAACCTTCTGCTGGGCGGGTACACCCGCAAGGCAAAGCGCGGCGAGCTGATGGAATCCGTCGAGTCCATGTACGAGATGTTCCCGATCCTGGGGGAGAAGCGTGCGCTTCCCGCCGGTTCCATGTCGGGCGGTCAGCAGCAGATGCTCGCGATCGGCGCAGCGCTGATGGCGCAGCCGCGGTTGCTCCTTCTCGACGAACCGTCGGGCGGGCTGGCTCCGGTGATCGTCGGTGAGGTGATGGACCGCGTCCAGCAGCTCAAAGAAACCGGCCTGGCTGTTCTGTTGGTGGAGCAGGCAGTGGAGGCCGCGATGAGCGTCGCCGATCACGTGACGGTCCTCGACATCGGCAAGGTGGTCCTCGACGCCGACGCCAAGGACATCGACGACCTGGCAGTGCTCAAGGACGCGTACTTCGGACGCATCTGATCTGCACCGATGTCACTTCAGCCCGGCCACCTCGGCCGGGCTGAAGTTGTTTTCCCGCTCCGTGGCACGGGGGCTGGCCAGCTCTGGACCATCGATCTACCGTCCAGCAAACAACCCCTGCGAGAGGCAAACTTGATGACTGCTCCCGACGTGCTCGCCCCGGCAAAGCTGGGCCCGGTGACCTTGCGAAATCGAATCATCAAGTCCGCGACATTCGAAGGCAAAACTCCCGACGCCCTGGTCACCGACGAGCTGATCGAGTTCCATCGCCGCCCGGCAGCCGGCGGAGTCGGGATGTCCACCGTCGCGTATTGCGCCGTCGCACCGGAAGGGCGCACCGAATACGGCCAGCTGTGGATGCGGCCCGATGCCCTCCCCGGACTGCGACGACTCACCGATGCCATTCACGCCGAAGGGGCAGCAGCATCGGCGCAGCTCGGGCACGCCGGCCCCGTCGCGAATCAGAAGTCGACCGGACTGCCTGCGCTGGCACCGTCGAGTTCGTTCAATCCGTTGAGCATGAGGATGATTCGCACTGCCACCACAGCGGACATCACCAGAATTGCGGCGGCGCACGGGAGCGCTGCGCGACTTGCCGTCGAGGCAGGATTCGACGCCGTCGAGATCCACTTCGGCCACAACTATTTCGCGAGCTCGTTCCTGAGTCCGAAACTGAACCGTCGTAAGGATTCTTACGGCGGATCGCTCGAGAATCGGGCTCGCGTCGTACTCGAAACTGCGCGCAGTGTGCGCGATGCAGTCGGCGACAAGATCGCGATCTTGGCCAAGCTGAACATGGACGACGGTGTGCCAGGCGGATTCTGGGTGGACGAAGCAATCCAGGTGGCGCAGTGGCTCGAGGCATCCGGAAGTGTCGATGCGCTCGAGTTGACGATGGGTAGCTCACTGCTCAACCCGATGTACCTGTTCAAGGGCGATGCGCCGATCCGCGAGTTTGCCGCCGCGATGCCGCAACCTGTTCGACTCGGTGTGCAGTTGGTGGGCAAGAGCATGTTGCATGCCTATCCGTACAAGCCGCTGTTCATGCTGGAAGAGGCTCGGCAGATCCGTGCTGCGGTGAAGTTGCCGCTCGTGCTGCTCGGCGGTGTCACGGATAAAGCGGGCATGGATACCGCAATGGCGGAAGGGTTCGAGTTCGTCGCCATGGCACGGGCACTGCTCAGAGAACCGGATCTGATCAATCGGATCGCAGCCGAATCCGATACCCAATCACTGTGCATCCACTGCAACAAGTGCATGCCTACGATCTTCAGTGGTGCCCGCTGCGTGTTGGTCGAACGCGTCTGAGCTGGTCAGCGCACACCACGTCCCGACATCCATGCGGATACCGGGTCGTGGGCCGTAGCGGATCAAGTTCGTGGTTGCTTCAACGCTCGTTTCAGTTCTGCGTGAAGACGTCGTAGGAGGCGTTCATCGTGGGGTAGCCGGTGGCCATGTAGTCGGTGAGGATGACGTGCGTCGGGTCACCGATGATGCGGGTCCCGTCGAGGGTGGGGTTGCCGGCGTAGTTGTTGGCCGCCATGACGGTCTGGACTCCGTCGGCCACGTTGTAGGTGACGTCGACACCGATGCCGCGCGGATCGCTGCTGTAGGCGGTGACGATTTCGGTCGTGTGCGGAGCCAGGTAGGAGCGGGGGCCGTTGATCCACTGTCCGTAGGGGTTGGACGCGCTGTCCAGCAGCATCGGGTTGTCGGTGTTGTTGGTGATGGTCATGGCAACCGTCGGGCCGTCGGTCGGCATGGTGCCGGCGTTGGCGACCGCCGCGGTTCCCAGTGCGGTTCCGCCGAGAGCGAGGGCGATCGCGGTGACTGCTACGAAGCGAGTGGTGTTGGTACGCATGATGTCTGCTCCTGGGCTGGTGTGTGGTTGCCGTTCTCGGCGATGAATCAATCTTGTCGCGAATCAGGGCTGCTGTATGTCCGCCGACGGGGCCGTGGCGGGGTTGAATCGCGTGTCCCCCGATCGGGGGAGGCGCAAGTGCTCGCATTGCTGGTACGGGCGTGAGAAAGTGAGCAATGCGAGAAGGCACGAAGCCGGTGGTCGGCAAGGTTTCCGTGGTGGTCGGCGACGATCACCCGTTGTTTCGTGAGGGCGTGGTTCGGGCCCTGACCGGCAGTGACCGCATCGACGTTCTGGGCGAGGCCGACGACGGCGCAGCTGCGCTCGCAATGATTCGGGAATTACGCCCGAAGGTGGCGCTGATCGATTTCCGGATGCCCCACCTGGACGGGACCCAGGTGGCAGCAGCAGTGGTTCGAGACGAGTTGCCGACCAGGGTGCTCCTGCTCAGTGCTCACGACGAATCGTCCGTCGTGTATCAGGCTCTGCAGGCGGGTGCTGCCGGATTCCTGCCGAAGGAATCCACCCGGGCCGAGATCGTGAGCGCCGTGCTCGACTGCGCCGCGGGACGAGATGTGTTGCCGCCCAGCATCGCTGCCGGACTGGTGGGAGAGGTGCGTCGCCGTAGCGAGCCGTCCGGCCCGACTCTCAGCGCCCGTGAGCGTGAAGTCCTCGGATTGATCGCACAGGGCGCCAGTATCCCCACCATCGCCTCCCAGCTCTTTCTTGCGCCTTCGACCGTCAAAACCCACGTGCAGCGCCTCTACGAGAAACTCGGAGTCAACGATCGAGGCGCCGCCGTCGCCGCCGCGATGCGGCAGGGTCTGTTGGAGTGAACGGGAGTCACCGCAGTACGTACGTGACGTTCATGGCCGGGTAACCCGAGGTCATCGTCACCGTGACGTCGTGGCCGTCGGGGGCGTACGTTCCGCCGGCATCTGCCCTGGCCTTCGAGTTGGTGGCGCTGAAGACAAACACTCCACCGTCGTCGGAGCGGTACGTCAGCACGACGGGGAAGTCGTTCTGATTCTTGCTGGTGGCGACCACGTTGACGTTCATGTTCGGCAGGATGTAGTCGGCCGGCGGGACGATCCAGTCACCGTTCGGATTGGATGCGTCGACCAGATACAGGGCCCCGAAGCCCGAATTGCTGATCATCGCCGTCGTGACGGATGTGTCGGTTATCGACTTCACCGCGTTCGCCCCGGCGGCGCGGGCGACCAGAGCTGCCATGCTGAGGCCGGAGAAGGAAATTGCTTCGGGTCGAATTGTGTTGGTAGCCATGATGTTTCTCCTCGATTTGTCGGTCTCGGTGACCGTGTGTTTCGGTGATGAGACAACTATGGCCCCGAAATCCCTTCGGGTCTGTCCACCTACGGGTCCGAGTGCTGGATGACATCGGTGTCCCCCGATCGGTGGACACCAACGCTCTCCACTGCCGTAGCCCACCCAGCGGGAGAACCCGTTCCTCTACCAACCAGTCCACTCGTAGCGTGACCACCATGACCGATCCTGACTTCTCCACCGCACCACTCGACGTCGTAGTCATCGGCGCCGGCGTCGCTGGCATGTACGCCATGCACCGACTTCGCGAGCAGGGGCTGCGTGTCCACGGCTTCGAGGCGGGCTCCGGAGTGGGCGGCACGTGGTATTTCAACCGCTACCCCGGCGCACGCTGTGACGTCGAGAGTTTCGACTACTCCTACTCGTTCTCCGAAGAGCTGCAACAGGATTGGGACTGGAGTGAGAAGTACGCCGCGCAACCGGAGATCCTCTCGTACCTCGATCACGTGGCTGATCGCTTCGACCTTCGCACTGGCTTCACCTTCGACACACGCGTTCTGAGCGCACAGTTCGACGAGGGTACTGCGACGTGGCGAGTACAGACCGACGGCGGTCACGACGTCACCTCACGCTTCGTCGTGTGCGCTACCGGTAGCCTCTCGACCGCGAACGTTCCGAACATTGCGGGCCGTGAGACCTTCGGTGGCGAGGTGTTCCACACCGGTTTCTGGCCGCACGAGGGCGTCGACTTCACCGGCAAACGCGTCGGCGTGATCGGCACCGGATCCTCGGGCATCCAGTCCATTCCGCTGATCGCCGAGCAGGCCGATCATCTCTACGTGTTCCAGCGGTCCGCGAATTACAGTGTGCCGGCAGGAAACACGCCTCTCGATGACAAGCGCCGCGCCGAGATCAAGGCCGGCTATGCAGAGCGTCGAGCGCTGTCCAAGCGCAGTGGCGGTGGATCGCCGTTCGTTTCGGATCCTCGCAGCGCCCTCGAGGTCTCGGAGGCCGAGAGAAACGCGGCATACGAGGAGCGGTGGAAGCTCGGCGGTGTCCTGTTCGCCAAGACCTTCGCAGACCAGACGAGCAACATCGAGGCCAACGGGACAGCGGCTGCGTTTGCCGAACGCAAGATCCGCTCGGAAGTCCAGGATCAGGCGATCGCCGACCTGCTCATTCCGAATGACCACCCCATCGGAACCAAGCGGATTGTCACGGACACGAACTACTACCAGAGCTACAACCGTGACAACGTCAGCCTGGTAGATCTCAAGTCCGCACCGATCGAGGCGATCGACGAGGCTGGAATCAAGACGGCCGATGCGCACTACGAACTGGATGCGCTGGTGTTTGCCACCGGGTTCGACGCGATGACGGGAGCGCTCGATCGCATCGAGATCCGCGGCCGCAATGGCGAGACGTTGCGCGAGAACTGGCATGCGGGTCCAAGGACGTATCTAGGCCTCGGAGTACACGGGTTCCCCAACCTGTTCATCGTCACCGGGCCGGGTAGCCCGAGTGTGCTGTCCAACATGATTCTCGCTGCCGAGCAGCACGTGGACTGGATCGCGGGCGCGATCAACCACCTCGATTCGGCGGGCATCGACACCATCGAACCGAGTGCCGAAGCCGTGGACAACTGGCTCGACGAATGCTCACGCCGGGCGTCGGCGACGCTGTTTCCATCCGCGAACTCCTGGTACATGGGAGCCAACATTCCGGGAAAGCCGAGGATATTCATGCCATTCATCGGAGGATTCGGTGTCTACTCCGACATCTGTGCAGACGTGGCAGCAGCGGGATACCGAGGCTTCGAACTGAACAGTGCGGTGCACGCATGAGTCGCCTCGAGGGTCTTCGCGTACTCGTGACAGGTGCGGCCGGCGGGATGGGCCGCTCACACTGCGAGCGTCTCGCCGACGAAGGCGCGTCCGTGATCGCGTTGGATGTCGTGCAGGCAAAGTCCGAGCTGGAGGAGACCGCCCAGGCGGTACGCGAGCGTGGAGGCGTGGCGGTCACCGGCGTCGCGGACATTCGTGACTTCGAAGATCTCGCCGCGGTAGTCGCCGATTGTGTCGCCGAACTCGGCGGGTTGGACGTCGTCGTCGCGAATGCAGGCGTGTACGACACGCCGGGACCGTCGTGGACCGTCGATCCTGCAGTGTGGAGCCGCTCGCTCGACGTCAATCTGACCGGGGCGTGGCACACCGTCAAGGCCTGTGTTCCGCACTTCGGCGACGGTGGATCCGTCGTTCTGGTCAGCTCGACAGCGGGAATCAAAGGTATTGCCGGAGCGAGTCATTACAGCGCCGCCAAGCACGCCGTGGTGGGCCTGGCCAGAACGCTGGCCAACGAGTTGGGCGCGGAGGGTATTCGCGTCAACTCCGTGCATCCGGGTTCGGTACGTACCCCGATGATCATCAACGAGCGAGTGTTCGCGAACCTGTGCCCGGACATCGAGAATCCCACGGAAGCAGACGCCGCTGCAGTACTGAGCGCACGCAACCTGTTACCTGTTCCCTGGGTCGATCCGGTGGATGTCAGCAATGCCGTCCTGTTTCTCGCATCCGCGGAGTCCCGCTACATGACCGGCTGTCAGTTGGTGGTCGACGCCGGCCTGACCCAGAAAGTGTGAATTGATGACTTCTCGATTGGAAGGCAAGATCGCGCTGATCACGGGTGCGGCTCGAGGAATCGGCCGGGCTCAGGCCGTGCGATTCGCCGAAGAGGGTGCGGACATCATCGCGATCGACGTGTGCGCGTCGGTGGAAACGACAGTCACCCCGCCCGCGTCGGAATCCGATCTCGCCGAGACGGTAGCCCAGATCGAGGCACTGGGGCGAAAGGTCGAATCTGCGGTAGTGGACGTTCGGGATCTCGAGGCGCTACGCAGCGCGGTGGACTCGGGGGTCGAAGCGCTCGGCGGACTCGACATCGTGTGCGCTACAGCCGGTATCACGTCTTCCGACGGGGCTCTGACGATGTCGGAAACGATGTGGCAGACCATGCTGGACGTGAACCTGACCGGGGTGTGGCACACCACGACGGTTGCGGCGCCGCACTTGATCGCGCGAGGTGGGGGATCGATGACACTCACCAGTTCCATCGCCGGACTGCGGGGGCTGGTCGGAGTTGCGCACTACACCGCAGCCAAGCATGGAGTCGTTGGTCTGATGCGTTCGCTGGCAAAGGAATTGGCGCCGCACAACGTGCGGGTCAACACCGTTCATCCCACCAACGTCGACACTCTGATGATTCAGAACCCGTTGGTGCGCGGCAAGTTCCGCCCCGATCTCGAGAACCCGACGCGCGAGGAATTCGCTGCGGCGGCGATGACGATGAACATGCTTGCCATTCCGTGGATCGAACCGGTGGACGTAGCGAATGCGGCACTGTTCCTGTCCTCCGACGAGGCCCGTTACATCACGTCGGTCGCCCTGCCGGTGGATGCGGGGAGTTCGTCCCGCTGAAGTTTGGAATAGCTGAGGTTTGTCGCGCTGGGTTCCGCCACGGTGTGTAGCGTCGGTTTCACCTAACCGAAAGGCGCACACCGTGGCGGAACGACGCTATCTGGAAGTCACCGTCGGGACCGACATCGTCATGGTCCTCGACCACCGCACGGTGGAGGTCTTCGACCGCACCGCCGCGAGCACGAGCGAAGTGGCTCGCTGGCATGTCGAACACATTGCGGTGAAGGCGAAACCGTCGAAATCGGGATTGAAGCTCACCATTGGAAACCGGCTCGCCGACGACTCCATCGCGGTAGCGGGTCCACGGGCATCGCTCACCGTTCCGCCGGAGAACGAAGCCGCCGTCGTCGCGTTCTTCGACGAGGTCAAGGCCGCTCGTACGTGACTCAGTCGCCCGCTGTCGCGCGCGCGGCAGCATGGGCGCCGGCAACACGACCGAACGCGAAGGCGTCGGCAATATGGAATCCACCGTCCTTCGCCGCGCTGTAGGTGGAACTCACTGCGCCCGCCGCATACAGCCCCGGAATCGGGCTACCGGCGGTGTCGAGGACGCGGGAATGACCGTCGCGGCGCGGCCCACCGCTACTCCATCCCAGCAGCGGTGGCCCGGAGACGGCGTAGAACGGAGCGGTTGCCACCGGAGCCAAAGTTTCCGGATTGCGGCCGAAGGAATGGTCTACGCCGTCCGCGCACGCCTCGTTGTAGCGGTGCACACTTGTTTCCACGACGGCGGGGTCCAAGCCGAGCTTCCCGGCGAGTTCGGCAAGCGTGTCCGCTTTGACGATCCAACCCTTGTCGATCTCGGCTTGATTGTCCGAACTCCACTCGTACCCTTCGTCGAGGACCATGTGTCCGACGGGCAGTGCGTCGCGACCGGGGCTCAGCTGCCCGGCCAACCTCATCGTCTCGTCGAACACAATGTTCATCGGTTGCACCGGAAAGTGTTGGTAGGAACCCTCTCTGAACACATGACCGTGCCGCATTTCGGTTGACTCGTCGGTGAAGCGTCGACCTTCCCGGCTGAGGAACACATAGTTGTGCGCGTTCCACAGTGCGAGGAAGAATCCAGTCGGATTTTCGAGGTCGCCGGGGATTCCCGTAATGGTCATCATGTTGTTCATGTGCCACAGATCTGCGCCCACTGCCTGTGCCATCCGGTGGCCGTCGCCTGTTGCCGAAGGTGAGCCCCAGATCTTCGGATTCTCCAGGCGTAGGTAATCGCGCACCATGGCCGGATTTGCTTCGAAACCTCCGGTGGCAAGGATGACACCTCGGCGCGCATGGATCTGCGAAGTTTGTTCGCCCGAACGGATCTCGACTCCGGTCACCGATCCGGATTCATCCGTCAAGAGTCTGGTGGCTTCGGTGTCGAAAAGAGTTGTGATGCCGCGTTCAGCGAGAGCGGAAACGAGGAAGCGGTAGAGAAGTTCATTGCCCATCTTCCCTTCGATGGTATCCATCCCTGCGTAACAAGAACTTCCGTCGAGTTCGCCGTACTCCGCCGTGGAATGGAAATCGCCGGTCATCGCTACAGTTGCACCCAGACTGCGGAGCCAGTCGGACAGTCCTTGCGTATTCTCTGCCCAGGCGTCGATGACGTCGTCGGCAACGGTGAACGATCCGTTCAACGAACGCAGGAAGGTGCGGGCGGCAGCAGGGTCCTGGTTGACGAACCATCCACTGCCGGACAGTCGAGTGTTGCCACCCGCGGCATCGCGTCCACTCTTCTCCAGAATCACCACCGACGCGCCGTCAGCGTGTGCTTGGAGTGCTGCGGCGGATCCGGCAGCGCCCGATCCGATGACAATGACATCGACGTTGTTGTCCATGTCACAAAGCTATGGTCGGATGGTGGCGCCTCATACGTGCCTTCCCGGTGAGCGAGAGAAGGCCTGTTCCGGACATTCGCCTGAGGATCAGTGGGTGCACATCAGGTACTCAGCTGTTGGGTCTCGACTTGAATAGCTGGACCGCACTGAGTGTTGCGACAATCGGCCAACACACAACGGCGATCCATACACTCGTTGAACGCTCGCCTTGAACGAGATCGTAAATTGCGAGGGCAGTCAGCAGAATCCCGATCCCGAATGCGATCCAGTTCAGAGTTCTGATGCGGGAGGCGGTTGGTGACGTCATTGAGAGACCCTACTCGACTTCTCGCGACCGTTCGGGAGAATTCCCAGGCCGGGAGGGATGGCGGAATACGAGTATCGCTCGCGATCTCGACGCGATATCAGGAGTGGATGCGCGGCATGCCCGGGTCGGAGTTGTCGATGACGCAGTCGGCTCGGATCCAGGGTTTTGCAGCGGCGAAGTAAAGCCGTTGCCCGCCCACATATCTGTTCATCGAAGGATGATCCGGATCCGCGTTCGTTCCGTCGCGAAGGTTCATGCGCCGCGCGGTCTCCTCGAAGGGCGCATCGAGGAAGACCGAATAGTCCCATCGTTCGGCGAGTTCGTCTCGATGCAGGAAGAGTCCTTCGACAAGGACTATCGCTCCATCGGCTGCATGCAGGTACGGGTCGCTGTCCCGCCGTTGTCGGTACCTTCTGCTCCCGCCCGGCCCCAACGGATCGAGGACATGTCGTTCGAGGGCGTCGTAGTCGTAGCTGTCGAGCCAGAAGCCTTCCGGTGATTGCCGACCTCTACGATGACGAATCTCCGGCGGATTCAGAAAGTCATCGACGTGAATCACGATGGCTGTGCGTGCATTCAGCTGCGCTGTAAGGCTTTTAGCGAAGGTTGTCTTGCCGCTCCCATCGACACCGTCGATCGAGACGAGAGGCGAGCCGCGCAACGCGGATATTTCGGCGGCTAAGGTTTCGAAGACCGACGCAGTGCTCATCGATCAATTCCTACAGCACTCGCAGCGACACGAAGAGGCCCAGTGTCGTACAGGATTCGGTGACCGTCTTCGAGAACACGTCGAGTACCCGCGTCGAGCGGAACGTCCGCCCAGCTCTCGCTCGCGAAATTCAGCTCGACGAGGAGGCCGGACCGTAGGCGGAAGCGTCGTTCTCGAACTGGCCCCCAGTTTGCGACTCCGATGAATCGCGCGTCGGGGCGGAGCCGCACGAACCAGTCTTCACTTGCGAGCGCGTTCGCGTCGTCGGCCAGGATCATCAGATCAAGATCACTCGCCATACGCTCCGCGCCGCGCGCGTAGGACCCGACCAGCGCTAGAGCCTTGACTCCGTCGTGTTCACCGGCCCATCGTTCGACGTCGACGAGCAAAGCGTTGACCGCGCGCCTACGTCCTTTCAATCGTGCTGACATACCGGCATCATTCCCCACCGTCACGGCTGTCCGTAGCTTCGCTGGTACCTCTATCCTGGAACTGGCAGTGATGAACCAGGGGAGGGATGCGTATGTCCAAGGAAGTATCGGCAGGTCTGGCTGTTGGTGCGATGGTCCTTGTTGCAGGCTTGATCTGGACTGGGTTTCCGCTCGACGCATATTCGGTTGTCGCCGTGATTTTTGCAATCTGCGGGGGATTCATCACCTGGATCTACCTGCGCGAGAACGTAGATGGCGTCCCACACACAGCGACGAAAGAAGGCAGTCGATGAAGGCAATCATCGTGTGTACCTCTGTCTCCCATGGCAATACGAAGCGTATCGCCGACGTCATCGGAGAAGTTCTCGATGCTCGCGTGGTCGAGCCCGGTGACATCGACGCCGCGCAGCTCGCCGACTACGACCTGGTGGGCTTCGGCTCCGGCATCTACCTACGCTCGTACCACGAAGATCTACGCTCGTTCATCGAGGCACTCCCCGAAGAACGGCGATCCAAGGCTTTTGTCTTCGCCACCAGTGGTTTTCCCGACAAGGGGATTCATCGCTTCTCGCGTCCACTGGTTCAGCTGCTCGAGCAGAAGGGCTTCGATGTGGTCGCAGCCTTCTCGTCCCGCGCGTGGGATACGTATTTTCCGTTCAAGCCGTTCGGAGGTATCCGGAAGGGGCGGCCGAACGCCGACGACTTGGAATCGGCGCGCACGTTCGCCGAAGTCCTACGCGAAAGCGTTCAGGACAGCTTGCCCGGCACCGGGTAGCTGCGCAGGCTCATCTCCAGCTCACCGGCGTCGGCAAGGTCGTTGATCGTCTGACGCAGAGCGCCACACGTCCGCTGAGCGTTGGCTCGACCGTTCTCACGCCCCAGTTCCGGGCACACCACTTGCGACTCTTCGAGCCATTGAACGCTGGTGTGCGCTTCGCTGTATTTCTCGACCAGAACGCGGTTTCCGCAGTTCCGACAGCTGACCTGACGCATCAGCGTGCAATCAGATCGGCCGGTGACCAGAACGCGCGCATGCTCGTGATCTTGGCGTCCGCGTCGAAAGTCATGACGTCGATCGGTTCGACCTCGTAGACCTGATCGCCCACCGGTGTGACGACGCGGAAGTGGAAGGCCGCGCTGGATCCGCTCACCCGCAAGGTGAGAAGCTCCGTCTCTTGCGAACCGCCCTCGAGAGCGCCGTAGAACTCGGTGATCGCCGCTTTGCCGACACGGGGTTCGCTGCCGACCGGGTCTTCGAGTGTCGCGTTCTCGGCGTAGAGGGCGGCGATGTCCGCTGACGATCCGCGAGCCACGGCGTCGAGGTAGGTGGTAACCGTCGCCGTGATCGTGGCCGTGGTGTCTGGTTCGAGAGTGGTCATCGAGTTAGTCCGATCAGTCGAGAAGTTCAGGGTCTGACAACTACTTCGGACGCTATCGGTGCCGTCTCGATTCGGCGTCGCAATCTCCCACGCAGCGGGACGGCCCGCAAGAAATTCAGGCGTCGAAGCGTCCGAAGCCGCCGCGGTAGAACAGAAGCGGACCGTCGTGGCGCAGCACGTTCAGATCGGTGATGCGTGCGACGACGATGGTGTGATCACCGGCGTCGTGCTCCTGCTCGACGGTGGCCTCGATGCGAGCGAGTGCGCCGCTGAGCGCCGGAGCACCGTTGCCGGCCGCGTCCCACTCGACGCCGAGGAACTTGTCGGTCCCGCCGCGAGCGAACGCCGAACACATGTCCTGCTGATCGTGGGCGAGAACATTGATGCAGAGAGTTCCGGATTCGCGAAGCTTCGGCCAACTTGTCGACGTCTTCGCCGGGCAGAACGAAAGCAACGGGGGATCGAGCGATACCGAGACCAGAGACTGGCAGGTGAAGCCGAGGGGTGAGTCTCCATCGTGAGCGGTGATGACGGTGACGCCAGTGCAGAAATTGCTCATCACGTTGCGAAGTGTGCGTCCGTCCAGAACTGGCGGCTCGGCGTTTTCCACGGTCATGTCGTCTCCTTGTTCAAATCTCTGTTCAAAACTCTGCAAACAGCTTCAGAAGCAACGATGTGTGGCGCCGCGGTCGTAATCCAGCGGCAGTCCCACTCAATGGCAGCAATGGCTTCTCGCCACGGGTTCGGACCGACCGAGTGTCAGGTGGAGGGGTCTCGGGCAAATTTGATCCCGCTCAGCGGTCCGTTCGGATTCTACGAAACCAGCAAATCACCAGTGATTGTTAGACTTCGGGCATGTCCGAACCTGATGACGTGTCCCGAGGACTTCCCGCTACCAGCTGGGCAGTGCTCGGGATGCTGACGTTCGGGGAGGAACTGACCGGAAACGATTTGAAGAAGTGGGCCGACTGGAGTGTCGGCTTCTTCTACTGGAGCCCGTCCATCAGCCAGGTCTACGCAGAGCTGAAGAAGCTCGAAAGCATCGGATTCGTGGAGTCCCGGGTCGTTTCCGAGCCCGGGGTGCGGGGCAAGCGCCTCTACTCGATCACCCAATCAGGAACCGACGCCGTCCGGACGTGGTCACGGGAGGCGCCGGTGGAAGTCCCGGTGCTCAAGCACGGCGTGATGTTGCGTCTGTGGATGGGACACCTCAACGAACCCGAGCGACTGAAGGCACTGGTCGAAGCCCATATCGCCAACGTCGAAGAGCAGATTCGACGCGCGAAACTCCACGCAGATCATGCCGAGAACGAGCCGGCCTGGTCGTTCCCGGTCATGACGTTGCGATGGTCGGAACGGTACTTCCGAGCCGAGATCGAACTTGCTCGCGAACTACTCGAAGACATCGATCGTGCGTCCGCCGAGTTCGCGAACGTCGCCGAGCACGACCGACTGGGATCGCCGTTGCCCTCGACGCCTGGCAGATGGAAGAACGTCGAGGAGTACGTGTTGGCGCTCGAGCAAGCCGGTCTCACCGGCAACGGCTCGAATATCTGAGTCAGGCCCCGGCCGCGGTCGGCATGTTGCGCAGCAGGTGACGACGCTGCAACGTCGGAGTGACGCTCAGCGATCCGCCGTCGATGCCACGCCAAATGGCAGCGGCCGCCATCCGAACCGGCGCTGCGCTGACGTGGTCGAGTCGGAGAGCCTTCGACGGCGCGCAGATGGATACCGCGGCAACAGCGCGGCCGATGGGGCCGATCGGTGCCGCAAGACAGCTGAATCCCGGTAGGCCGTTTCCGGTTTCGAATGCCACCCCTGATTCGCGAATCCTGGCGAGGTGGGGCAGTGCGTAGCCCGAGGACTTCGGCGAACCGAATGCAAGCAGTGCCTGACCGATCGCAGTGGTCTCGGCCCGGCGTCGACCACCGACACGCGTCGGCACCGCGGCAGCGAGGCGTCCGCCGATCTTCTCCATGTAGACCACATCGGGCCCGTCGAGGATGCCGAGGTGAACCACGAAGCCGGTAACGCGGTAGAGCTCGTGGAGGAGCGGCATGGCTGCAGCGTGGAGGCGGTCTTGATGAACCGCGAGCGATCCCAGTTCGACGAGGCGCATACCGAGTTCGTAGTCGCGGCCGTCGCGGCGCAGCCAACGCATCGAGACGAGACGTTCGAGCATGCGGTGGGCAGACGAGCGTGGCAAGCCCGTGCTCCGAACGACCTGAGCGAGCGTCAACCTGCCGGGACCGTCGAAGGCGTCGAGAACCAGCGAGACGCGATCGAGAATTGCTGTCGGGGCCGAATCGGCGCCTAAAGCATCCACAGCCTGCAGTGTCATCGTGTACCTCACTTCTCTTAGAGCTCCACAACCAGTGAACTGGCTATTTCAATTAGAAATAGTGTCATAGAGTTGTGGATTTGTGAAGTGGATCACCGGTCTGTTTTCGGGCGCGTCACGGTGGAAACGACGAAGGGGCTTGCGCGAATGCTCGCGCAAGCCCCTTCGTCTGTTTACTACCGGCGGGTACTACATCGTCGCCGGCAGGTATTACATAGCTGCCAGCGGTTCGCTTCCGGACCAGTCGTGGCCCCAGTAGCTGTCAGCGGTGATCTCCTCGGAGGAGTACGAGTCCTGATCCACCTTCGCACCCTCGGTGCCGAACTCGATGTCCCAGCCGCCGGGTGCGCGGACGTAGAAGGAGATCATCTTGTCGTTGGTGTGGCGACCCAAGGTCGACGACACGGAGAATCCGTCCTTCATCACTCGGTCGAGAGCCTGGCCGACAGCGTCGAGGGTGTCGACCTCGACCATGATGTGAATCAGGCCGGGTGCGCCGCCGTGCGGTGCCGGGCACAGGGCCAAGCTGTGGTGACGCTCGTTGACGCCCATGAAACGGATTCGCAGCGGCCCGAATTCGGGCGGGGCCGGCAGGCGGAAGGCGCCGCGCGGGTAGAAGCCGAGCACCTCGGTGTAGAAGTCGAAGCTCGCAGCACTGTCCATCACCGGGAGCACGACGTGGCCGAGACCCTGTGCGCCGGTGACGAATCGAGCGCCGAAGGGCGTCACCACGGGGCTGTGGTCGAGGATCGCGCCGTGGAAGACCTCGATGGCTGCTCCACCGGGATCGGTGAAGGCGATGACCTCTTCGACCCGTCGAGCATCCGCTTCGGCGAGCGAAAGCTGCTCCACCTCGGTGCCGTTCTTTTCGAGGGCCTCCTGAACGCGGCGCAGTGCGGCGTGATCGGCGACCTCCCAACCGATGTTGACGATCTCGTCGCGCTCACCCTCGACGACGACGATGCGAGCAGCACGCTCGTCGAGCCGTAGGTAGAGAGCGTTCTCGTCCGGCCCACTGCCCTTGGCGAATCCGAGAACATCGAAAGCGAAAGTGCGCCAACGTGCCATGTCGTTGGTCGAGATCTTGACGTAGCCAAGTCCCTTGATGTCAGTGTGTGTCATCGTGTTCTGTTCCTGTCGATTTCTTGTGTCGAAGTCTGATCAGATCATCGCCCGCAGCGGACCCTGCGGATCTGCGCCGAGACGGCTCAGCGAGGCGGCGTGGAATACGGTGCCCGGCACGTGAATTGCGTGGTGCTGTCCCGCGTGAGCGTCGCGCCAGAATCGCTGAAGCGGCTTGTCCATCCGCAGTGCGTTGCCGCCGCAGCGCGGGTAGACCTGATCGATTGCATTGATTGCGCGCCAGGCGGCCTGCACCTGAGTCTGACGTCCCTCGGCCCGCTGCTCGAAGGTCACTTCCTTGCCGGCATCCACTCGATCCCACATGCGGTCGACGTTGGCCAGCAGGGTGTCGCGGGCTGCCCGGATGTCGGCAGTTGCCTGACCGATGGCGAACAAGGTGTACGGGTCGTCCTTGACTGCCGTGCCCTGTGCGTTGATGCGATCGGCCTGGTACTCGTTGGCGTGGAAGAGCATTCCCTCGCAGATGCCGATGGTGGCGGCGGTGATACCGAGGGGGAACATGTTCGACCACGGCATCAGGTACAGCGTCTCGGTGCGCCCGTACTTGCGCACCGCCGTTCCGTCGATGACCTCGTCGCAGTCCATGACGCGGTAATCGGGGACGTACGCATCCTTGACCACGAGGTCCTTGGAGCCGGTGCCGCGAAGTCCCATGACATCCCACGAGTCTTCGATGATTTCGTAGTCGGTGCGCGGAATGATCACATGGAGCATGCGCGGCGGCATCTCCATGTTGCCGTCCTTGTCGCACGCCATCGCACCGAGGAAAGCCCAGTCGCAATGGTCGGTGCCGGAAGAGAACTGCCAGCGGCCGGAGAACTTGTAGCCGCCGTCGGTGGGGATACACATTCCGCCGGGCATGTACGGCGATGCCATCCAGGTGTCGGGATCCGATCCCCAGATCTCCTGCTGCACCTTGGGATCCGCGAACGCGAGCTGCCACGGGTGAACTCCGACGATCCCGTGTACCCAGCCGGCCGAGGGATTGAGCGAAGCCATGCGCATCACGGTCTCGGCGAACTCGCGAGGATGCGCCTCCATTCCGCCGTGTTCCTTGGGTTGGAGCATGCGGATGGAACCGATTGCCTTCATCTTCTTGGCGGTGTCGTCGGCCACCCGGCCGATCCGCTCGGCCTCGATGCCTTCGGCGAAGATGTCGTCGGCCATCGCGTTGATCTGTTCGAGCACTTCGTACGTCATGTTGTTCCTTGCGTTCAGTCAGGTTGTCTCAGCAGTGTTTTCGACTGCGAATCAGGAGGTTGTCTCGAGCGCCTGGGCGTCACGTGCGGCAACGTTTTCGGCGACTTCCCGCTTCCAGCTCTCCACTGCGCGGGTAGTGTCGATCTCGAATTCGAAGCGCTTCGTCATGTCTTCCGTGACGTTCTCGACATCGGTGTAGAACTGGTTGTACCAGCGCCGCAACTGGTAAACCGGGCCGTCCTCCTCCGAGAGCAGCGGGTTGTCGATCGGGGCCTTGTTCTTCCAGATCTCCACGTCCTGAAGGAATCCCATCTCGACGCCCTCGGTGAACTGCGCGGCCATCGCGGCAGTGGACTCGTCGTCCATACCGGGAAGCTTCTTGACCATCGCGCCGTACTGCAACACGAAGGCATTGTTCGAGATGGGGTAGTGGCAGTTGATCAATACAGTTTCGATGATCTGCCCGTTGGCTTCGCTCTTGATCCAGTCGATCATGTACGACGGACCGAAATACGAAGCATCCGAACGAAGAACAGCGTTGGGATCGCCGTAGTTGGTGCCGCTGATGATGTCCTCGCGTCCCACCGATTCCATGTACTGGCTCGCTACGTGACCTTCGAAGATGTTCTTGAAGTACTTGGGGAACGAGTAGTGAACGTAGAAGAAGTGGGCCATGTCCACGACGTTGTCCACGATCTCGCGGCAATGAGAGCCTTCGATGGTGAGCGTGTTCCAGCTCCAGTCGCTCCACTCATCGCTTCCGAAGCCCTCGATGTCGGGAATTGTGACCTCGGCGGGCGGGGGATTTCCCTGGGGATCGTGCCAGACGAACAGCTGACCGTTCTTCTCGAGTGTGGTCCACGCCCGCGTCTTGGCCAGCGGCGGAACGCGTCGTGCGTAGGGGATCGCCGTACATTTTCCGTTACCGCCCCAACGCCAGTCGTGGAACGGGCAGGCGATCGAATCGCCCTTGACGGTTCCGTGAGCGAGGTTGCCACCCATGTGGCGGCAGTAGGCGTCGAGAATCTTGATGTCGCCCTTGCTGTCGGCGAAGACGACAAGGCTGGTGCCGAATGCCTCGATCTGGTGGGGCTGACCGTCGCGATAGGTATTGCTCAGTCCGAGGCAGTGCCATCCACGCGCGAACCGCGCCGGGGGCGCTGCCGCTTCGATTTCTCGAATTTCCTCGCCGGCGCCCGACTGCGTCGAGGCGTCCGTAGTGGTGAGTGGGCCGGTTCCGAGTGCCATGTCTTCCTCCGAGCCGCGTCTTGCGACGCTCCAGTGATGTGATCCGTCTCATACAACGACGAAGCGTCCTCTGGAGATACGGCAGCTCCCGCTGGATGGAACACCCGCTCGGTGACCTGCAGAGATTCAGCTCGCGAGTGTCGCCACATCGTCGATCGCGTAAGTCGCCCAGGCCCGAGCGGTGACGACCCCGGTGGGATCGGTGGCGACCAGAGCTACGTCGGCGACGCTCTCGTGGTCCTTCTCGTACGTAGCGAGCACCGTCACGGAGCAGTTCAGATCTGCTCCTGCGGAAGTTGCGGTGCAACGTCCGCGGAACCGTCGTAGCGACGCCGAGCCGTAACGACGAGCGGCGAAATCGGCAAGGGCAGCAACGGAATCGGTTCCGGTGCCCGCTGTCGGAGCTTCCCGGACGAAGACCTCGGCAACCAGATGCCCGGTCTGGTCGTGGTATTCGGTGATCCGCTCGAGAGTCGAGCCCAGCGGCCTCACGGATCCGGTGAGCAGCGCGCCCGGATCAGGGCGCCCGAAGAACACGACGTCCTGTTCGACGACGGACCCGTCGGGTGCCGAGCGCACGGTGCCGTACAGCGAGTCGAAATCCGAGAAAAGCGTGGTGGACGTACGGGGAGCAGATGCCGTGAAGTGGGCGGTACCGAGGTTGGTAGTCATGACACTCTCCGTTGGACGCGACCGAGACGCTGTCGTCTCGGTGGGTACATCGACGCTAACCACCGCTCTCGTGGGTGACGACGGGCTTCCCGCTGATCGGGAGCATTCTCGGATTCGATCGAAGAGGTGGAACCTGTTCCAGTTTTGTGCAATTCTGGATATCGTATCCGTGACCGGGAGCACATCTCGATGACTGCACGCGCCGAGCAGAAGGAAGACCAGATGACAGACGAGTTCGCTGACCTGCACCGACCGGTATACGGTCCGGACCTGCTCATCACCGCTCTGGAACGCAATCACGACAAGCCTGCGCTGTACCTCGGAGACGTGATCCTCACCGGAGGGCAGATGCGCGATCAGATCAGCTGCTTCGCCCAGGCTCTCGTGTCGCTGGGAATCACTCAGGGCACCAGCACCGCGATGCTGTCGAAGAACCGCCCCGAGGTGCTGATCAGCATGGGCGCGACCATGATCACCGGCTGCCGGGCGAGTGCCTTGAACCCGATGGGATCGCTCGACGACCACAAGTACATCGTCGACGACGCCGAGATCGAGACCCTCATCTTCGATCCCAACGCCTTCGAAGAGCGTGCCGCCGAGTTGAAGGCGTCGTCGCCTTCGCTGACCAACGTGCTCTCGATGGGCCCGTCCGAAGTGGGGATCGACATCCTCGCGCTGGCTGCCACATTCGAGCCTGCGCCGCTGAAGGCAGCGCACGTCGATGCCGAAGACGCCAGCAGCATGGTCTACACCGGTGGAACGACCGGAAAGCCCAAAGGTGTTGTGGGATCGTTCCGTTCGGGTGCAGCGCTCAATCAGATCCAGATGTCGGAGTGGCAGTGGCCCGAGGACAACCGCTTTCTCATCTGCACGCCACTCTCACATGCAGGCGCGGCGTTCTTCATCCCGACTTTGCTGCGCGGCGGCGCTCTGATCGTCCTGCCCGCCTTCGAACCGGGGGCCGTGCTCGAGGCGATCGAGAAGCACAAGATCACGGCAACCATGTTGGTGCCCACCATGATCTACATGCTCATGGACCACCCCGATCTGCCCAAGCGTGACGTATCGAGTTTGCAGACGCTGTTCTACGGAGCGTCCGCGATGTCCCCGGCCAGATTGCAAGAGGGCATCAAGAAGTTCGGGCAGATCTTCTTCCAGTTCTACGGTCAGACCGAGTGCGGCATGACAATCTCGGTGCTGCGCAAGGAAGAACACGTCGCCGACGATCCGGCCCGCCTCGCTACCTGTGGGCGGCCCGTGCCATGGCTCGACGTCCGGTTGCTCGACGACGACCTCAACGAGGTGCCGCAGGGAGAGCTCGGTGAGATCTGCGTGCGCGGCCCGCTGATCATGAAGGGCTACTGGAAGAAGCCGGCCGAAACCGCCGAGGCGTTCCGTGGGGGTTGGCTGCACACCGGCGACATCGCACGTAAGGACAAGGACGGGTTCATGTCCATCGTCGATCGCAAGAAGGACATGATCGTGACCGGTGGTTTCAACGTGTTCCCGCGCGAGATCGAAGACGTGATCTCGGCGCACCCGTCCGTCGCATCGGTGGCGGTAGTCGGTGTACCGGACGACAAGTGGGGCGAAGCCGTCAAGGCCTGCGTGGTGCTTCGTGCCGGACTGACCGTGGACACCGAGGAACTGGTCGACAAGGTGAAGGCAGCCAAGGGTTCGGTTCACGCTCCCAAGAGCATCGACTTCGTGGATTCACTCCCGTTGACACCGCTGGGCAAGCTGGACAAGAAGGCACTGCGCGCGCGGTACTGGGAGACCAGCGCCCGCGCAGTCTAGGAACCAGCGTCGTGTAGCGAAGGGTCAGCGTTTCCAGACGTAACGACGCTCCGGGCGGCCCACCACTCCGTATTTCAGCGAGGTGGTGGACCGCCCGGACTCGTAGAGGTACTCGAGGTAGCGCCTCGCGCTCGCGCGCGAGATACCGACTCTCTCGGAAATGTCTGTTGCCGAGGCGGGTTCGGTGTCGTCTCGCAGAGCTGTCTCGACCAACAGAAGAGTCTCGGGACTGAGTCCCTTGGGCAAACCTTTGTGGGACGACGCCCCGGGCGCGCCACCTGCCACACCGAAGGCCTCGTCCACTGCTGTCTGTTCTGCTTCGCCGGAGCTGTCGAGATTCGCGTATGTCGATCGGTAACGCTCGAGACGCTCACGGAGAACCTCGAACGTGAATGGCTTCATCAGGTAATGCACGACGCCGCTGCGCAGCGCCTTCTTGACCGAGCCGGCCTCGCGCTCACTCGTGATGACAAGAACATCCAGCTCCGGTGCCAGCTCGCGAAACGGGGCGATCAGATCGAGTCCGGTGGTGCCCGGCAGGTGGACGTCGAGAAGCACCAGGTCGGGTTGGAACTCACCGACTGCGGCCAGCGCGGCCTCGGCCGAATGGGCGACGCCACACACTTCGAAACCGTCTATCCGCGAGACGAATCCGCTGTGCACCTTCGCCACCATGAAGTCGTCGTCGACCACCAGTACCCGGATCATGCGCCCTCTCCGTCGTGTAGGACTGCGGTGAAGACAGTCCATTCGATGCCCTCTGTCGAACGACTGCTCACGGTGACGTCGCCACCGCGTCGACGACACGTCAGGCGTACCAGTGCCAAGCCGAAACCGTGTCCGTCGCTCGATTGTCCCTTGGTGCTCCAGCCCTGGCCGAAAACCCTGTCGCGATTCTCCGGCGCGATACCGGGGCCGGCGTCCTCGACCCGTACTTCGACGGCGGTGCCACGGCCCCGAATCGACAATCGAACCTTGCGGCGCGACGCTTCCGGCATCTCACCGACAGCGTCGACGGCATTGTCGACGAGGTTTCCGACCACCGTCACGAGGTCTCGGCCGAGTCGGCGATCAACCGAGTCCAGGTGCGTGTCCGATGTCAGTTCCACGGTGACCAATCCCTTTGCAGCGGCACCTATCTTGGCGATCACGAGTGCGGCAGTGCCGACGTCGGCGATCTTGTCGGTCACGGCCGCACTGACCTGTGCGCGCTCCATGGTCAGGCCCTCGACGTAGCCGACCACCTCGTCGTACTCGCCGAGCTGGATGAGGCCGGAAATGGTGTGCAACTGATTGTCGAACTCGTGGATGTGGGCGCGTAGCGCGTCCGTGCTGGTTTTGGTCACGTCGAGTTCTTCTTCCACGGAGCGCAATTCGGTGCGGTCGCGGAAGGTGGTGACCGACCCGATGGTGCGGCCTTTCGATTCGATCAAGACGGTGTTGAGGACGAGTAGTCGATCTCCGACAAGAACCAACTGATCGGATTCGGTTGTCCCGGAGGTCAGTACACTCTGGAGTCGGTCGTCGAGACCGAGGTCCCGCACAGATCTACCGGCACTCCCGCGTGGGATGTCGAGGAGTTGGTGGGCACTGTCGCTCATCAGCACCACCTTTCCCTGCGCGTCGAATGCGATGACACCTTCCTTGAGGCCACGCAGCATCGCCTCACGTTGGCGAACCAGGTCCAGGATCTCGCGAGCCTCCATGCCGAGGGTCTGCCGTTTGACCCTGCGGGCCAACAGGATCGAACCGACGCCCCCGAGAAGCGAGGCCACGGCGAGGTATACCAGGAGGTTCGGTGCAGACTGCAGCAGTCGCGTCCAGATCGAGGGGTACTCG
Organism: Rhodococcus sp. DN22; assembly: GCF_036669995.1. Classification (NCBI taxonomy): domain Bacteria; kingdom Bacillati; phylum Actinomycetota; class Actinomycetes; order Mycobacteriales; family Nocardiaceae; genus Rhodococcus; species Rhodococcus sp. DN22. The sequence continues at coordinate 1,507,242 of NZ_CP133326.1, forward strand.
ATGCCGACGATCGCGGTTCCGGTGATCCCTCCTTCGCTGCCGAGAATCGGAACGTGCGCTTCCACTGCCTTGCCTGAGGACGTGTCGACTAAACCCGTCCATGACCGATCCTGTCTCTGACGTGCGTCGATGCCGACATCGCCGGGACGCGTCGAAATGACGACACTGCCGTCGGCGTCGGCAAGCGAGACGTAGGTGACGCCCGAGATTGCGCGCACCGAGTCGACCGAACCTTGTAGTCCGGAGCGGAGACGAGTCTGTGCCTGGGGGAGTAGTTCACGTACCGCTGGATTGGCTGCGAGTGATTCCGCTGCCGAGAGTGCGCGACGTCCCTCCTCGCGTTGGAAACTCGCAGACGACTGAGCGAGGGAGAGGGCGGTGACACACACGAGAACTGCGACGACGATCAGAAGTTGCAGTTCGAGAAGTTGGGTCGCCAGAGTGTGCCGGCGCCGAAACAGGCGCGCACGCAGAGGCGACTTGCGCTCTCGCTCGGCCTGCTCGTTTCCTGAGGACACCAGCCAGACCCTAGCCTTCAGTTCGATGCCGGGAAAGCAGCTGTTCGTGAGCACAATGAGCACAAATCAATTTGCTTTCCCAATGGTGACCCCAGTCACAAAGTGCGTCAGTATGAAACCTGTTCACACAGCGGTACCAGCAGACAGCCAGCAGACAGCCGGCAGACAAGGACAAGGCCATGAGGACATCGAAGCGACTGAGCAGGCATATCGCCCTGCTCGGTGCTTGCGCGATGGCTCTCGTGCTCTCGACCGGATGCACTCCGGTCGAGTCCTTCTTCGCCGGTGGTCGAGCGGGTGAGAGTTCCGAAGAACTGCGTGTACTGGTGCCCTCGGTGGCCGGTGGTGGTTACGACCTGACCGCCCGGACCATGGTGCAGGCACTGGCCGACGAAGGGACCGTCGACGCCGACGTCGTTGTTCTGCCCGGATCGGGTGGCATCGTCGGACTCAACCGGTTGGCTCTCGAACGCGGAAATCCCGATCTACTCATGGTCATGGGACTCGGCGTTCTCGGTTCGCTCGAGATACTGCCGTCCGAGCACACCCTTTCCGACGTGACACCGATCGCGAGACTGGTCGAAGAACCGGAAGCTGTACTGGTCCCAGCAGATTCGCCTTACAAAACTCTGGCAGATCTGACGCAGTCCTGGGTGGCGGATCCGTCGTCGATCTCGATCGGTGGTGGTTCGAGTGAAGGCGGACCGGACGGGCTGTTCCGCCTTCTGTTCGCACGGGCGGTCGGCGTCGATCCGTCGCTGTCCCCTTACCGAATCTACGACGGCGGCGGAGAGCTGCTTCCGGCGCTGCTGACCAGGCAGGTCGACGTCGCCGCCACCGGTATCGGGGAGTACCTGGATCAGATTGCGGCAGGCACGGTTCGGGTCCTCGCGGTCAGTTCGCCGGAGCGCACTCCGGCGGTGGATGCACCGACCATGGCGGAGTCGGGCGTCGACGTCACGTTCACCAACTGGCGGGGTCTCATGGCGCCCCCCGGATTGACGGACGACCAGCGTCAGCATTTACAGAATTTAGTGCGGAATCTGGCGGCAAGTCCACGGTGGAACGAGCTGTCCGACCGAAATGGTTGGAACAGCGCAGTTCTCACCGAACCCGAGTTCTCTGTCTTCCTCGCCGAACAATCCCGGTTCGTCGACGCGACACTCGATCCGCCCGGCACCAACTGAGCACAACCGAAGTTTCGTTTCACCTCCACGAAGGTCACCGGCTCGATTTGCCGTGCCGTTTTTCTCGGCAACTCAGCACAAAAGGAGTTCATCATGCTCGTCACACTCGGCTTCCTCATGGTTGCGGTGTTCATGTTCCTGATCCTCACCAAACGCGCGACCCCGGTGGTGGGACTGACCCTGGTGCCGGTGGCCTTCGGACTACTCGCCGGAGCGGGCCTCGGCATCGGCGACATGATCACCGACGGCATCAAGTCGCTCGCACCCACCGCGGCGCTGTTGTTCTTCGCGATCATCTTCTTCGGAATCATGATCGACGTCGGCCTCTTCGATCCGCTGGTCAAACTCATCTTGCGGATGGTGCGAGACGATCCGATGCGGCTCGTGGTCGGCACCGCGGTGCTCGCGATGGTGGTTTCGCTGGACGGAGACGGTTCGACGACCTTCATCATCGTGACCTCCGCACTGCTGCCGCTCTACCTCAAACTCGGTGTCAGTCCCGTTGTACTGACGGTGATCGCCGGCTTGTCCAACGCGACGATGAACATCATTCCGTGGGGTGGCCCGACCGTGCGGGCGGCTAGCGCGCTGGGACTCTCGCCCTCCGACGTGTTCGTCCCGATGGTGCCGTCGTTGATCGTCGGCCTGATCATGGTGCTCGGATTCGCGATTCACCTCGGGATCATGGAGCGTCGCAGGATCGGGACTTTGGTCCTGACTTCTGAGCGCATCCTCGAAAAGGTCGGAAACGGTGGAAGTTCCAGCACCGGTAGCGCCGGCACCGGCGGCTCGAACGACTCCGAAGACGACGGCGGCGACACCGGACGATTCATCGACGGCCTCGACCCCAAGCGGGACACCTTGCGACCGAAGCTGCTCTGGTTCAACGCCGCGCTGACGACGATCCTTCTCGTCGTGCTCGTGATGGACATCCTGCCCATCCCGGTGCTGTTCATGATTGCGTCGTCGATCGCTCTCGCGGTCAACTTCCCGGCGGTCAAGGATCAGGGCGAAGCAATCGCACGCCATTCGTCGAGCATCGTCTCCGTTGTCGCGATGGTGCTGGCAGCAGCGGTGCTGACCGGCGTTTTCCAGGGAACCGGCATGGTCGAGGCGATGGCAGAGTGGCTGCTGCAGGTAATCCCCGACGCGATGGGCCCGCATCTGGCCGTCATCACGGGCGTCCTGAGCATTCCGCTCACGTTCTTCATGACCAACGACGCGTTCTACTTCGGTGTGCTCCCGGTGCTGTCCGAGACGGCAGCCCAGTACGGCATCGAGCCGGTGGAGATGGCGCGCGCCTCGATCACCGGGCAGGCCGTGCACATGCAGAGTCCGCTGGTCCCGGCGATCCTGCTGCTGGTCACGCTCGCCGGTGTGTCCCTGGCGGATCACCACAAGAAGGTCCTGTGGCGAGCAGGCCTGATCTCGATCACGATGCTCGTGGTCGGTGTCGGATTGGGGCAGATCCCCTTCTGAGTGCGATCAGTTGTGGAAGGGGCACCGGCCTTGGTCGGTGCCCTTCTTCTTTTTTGTCACGAAGTTGGGCCGGATGTCGAGATCGGGCTCGTCGTACAGGCGGTGGAACGTCGGCGTGAGCGAGCTGGACATGGGCGGGTTCACCCATGACCAGTCGGTCGGGCACTTGCGCCCGGCCTTGTCCTCACGCGCGATGTGATCGATGAATTGCTTTGCGACAGTGTGATGGTCGACCATGATGACGCCGGCCTTGCGGTAGCTGTGGATAACTGCACGGTTCAGTTCGACCAGTGCACGGTCCTTCCAGAGCGTGCGGTCGTGGCTCATGTCGAGCTCCATCATCGCCCCGATGGTCGGCAACATGTTGTAGCGATCGGTGTCGCTGAAGTTGCGTGCACCGACCTCGGTGCTGACGTACCAACCGCTGAACGGTGTGCAGGGATAAACGATTCCGCCGATGTCGAGGTTCATGTCCGAGACCGCGGGAACGGCATGCCATTTAAGCCCCAGATCAGCGAACCAGCTGTATTCGGGATGCTCGATCTCGACCTCGAGAACGAGGTCGGTTGGGACATCGAAGTACTGCAGGGGTTCGTCGGGAACCGAAATCAGCACGGGGAGAACGTCGAACGCCGTGCCGGCGCCCTTCCATCCCATCGCGGTGACCTGAGCGGTGAGATCGACGTGCCACGGGTCGCCCAGGATGGTGCCGTCCGGTTGCCGGTAGCCGGCGTAGCGGATCAGTTGCGGGCTGAGGATGCGGTACTCCTGGCCGTCCTCGCGGGGAAGCGGCCCGACCGTCACGACGGACTGCAGAGCGCCGCCGTTGGTCGACAGTCGCAGGTGCTCCCAGCACGCTTCTGCGAGAGCGGAAGCCGTGACGGCGTCGCGCGCGTCGATGAGTTTGAGGGTCCGCCAATGCGCGCGACCGACGCACCTGGCGTGGTTTCGCCAGGCGAGTTTGGCGCCGACGAGCAATTCCTCCGCTGTGTGCGTGTAGGTACCGGTCCGGTGGAGCTCACGCAAGGCCTCGCGCCGCCGAGACGTCGGGAGGTGGCCCAGTTCCGGAGAGTCGAAAAATTCGACGCACTCGAGTTCCCGACGTTGAAGCTCGGTCAGCGTCGGGGTGGTGGAGGCGATCTGGGACGTAAGCCCGCTATCGGTGGGCAATTCGTCCTGTCGAACAAAATCCACGGCACGACTCCTGTTTGGCTGGTTGAGATTTCGCTGAACGTTAGCTCGGCGATTGAGAGTGTCGAAGCTCTTGTTTATCTTGCACGCAAGAATAAGAAAGGGACGGTCACACCGCGAAATGGGGTCGCATTGTGACACTTGTCCAGAATGATTTACGAGTCAGACATTTGTGACATAAGCTGCAGACGAAATTCCGCGGCGGGTCTTGCCGCGTCTAGTCGGGACGAGGATGAGCGTGGATTCGCAAGCAATCTCTCTGGTCCGGTCGAGCTTCAAATCCGTCGCTGCGGTAGAAGATGGTCCGGAACGGCTCGCCCGTACCTTCTATTCGATCCTGTTCGCTCGATCGCCCGAAACCCGGGAGTTCTTTCCGGCAGCGATGGATGTGCAGCGGGACCGGCTTGTCGGCGCTATCGCTCACGTCGTCGAACGCCTCGACGAGTCCGACGCGATACTCGAGTACCTCGCGCAGCTCGGCCGCGATCACCGCAAGTACGGCGTCACCGACGAGCATTACACGGCAGTCGGCAATGCCCTGATCGAAGCACTCGAGACTTTCGGTGGCGCCGAAATGTGGACAGACGAGGTCGACAGCGCATGGCGCAACGCGCTCGCGATCATCTCGGCAGCGATGATGGACGCCGCCAACGCGGAGGACGGCCCGCCCGCCTGGAGTGCCACCGTCATCGAATGCCGCCCTGTCATCAAGGGCGTCGCCGTCGTCAGGCTGCAACTCGACCAGACTATGCAATACCGCGCCGGTCAGTACGTCAGCGTGCAGGTCGCCGCGAGGCCGCGGATGTGGCGCTACCTCTCACCGGCCACGCCGTACGACGGGACTGGAGTCCTCGAGTTCCACGTTCGTCAGGTCACCGGCGGGTGGGTCAGCCCGGTCATGGTGAACCAAACCGCTGTCGGTGACATCTGGGTGGTCGGTTCGCCCATCGGCGCCCTGGGGATTCCGGAGAACTCCAAGGACCTTTTGATGATCGCGTCGGGAACAGGTGTCGCGCCTCTTCGCGCTCAGATCCTCGAACTGATCCGACGCGGCAACACTCGCAAGGTCCAACTGTTCTACTCCGGACAGCATCCGTGCGATCTCTACGACCTTCCTCATCTGTGGAAGCTGGCCGAGAAGCACCCGTGGCTCACGATCATCCCGGTCTCGGAAGAAGACGAGAATCCGTGGTGGCACACCGAACCGGAACCGCTGCCGCCGATCGGCATGGCCAGGCGCATCGTCGGCAAGGTCGGTAAGGTCGTGACCTCGTTCGGGGACTGGGCGGGCTACGACATCCAGGTCGTCGGCAGCGAATCCATGGTCAACAGCACCAAATTCAGGCTTCGCGCGGTGGGCATCGACGTCGACACCGTTCGCAATGATCCGACGTACTGACCGTCAGTACGGATCGAACTGAATGACCTCGGCCGGCGTTCCGGCCTCGATCAATCGATCACGCGTCGATCGAACCATGGCCGCTGATCCGCACACCAAGACCTGATGTTCGGTGAACGCACCGTACGACGCGACGACGTCGGCGAGCGTGCCTTCGATGAGATGATCGTCGCCGAATCCGATGTCGACGTTCAAACGGTCGAACCATCCGTCGGGCGGGCCGCCGTCGGAGAGATCTTCGACGACGGGAATGGGCTGCAACCACGGAAACTGATCGGCGAGTAGCCACAACATGTCCGCCGCATAGAGATCGCGAAGCGTTCGGCCGCCGAAGAAGAGGTACACCTGCGGCGGGTTCGGGGTCTGAGCCAGATCGAGAATGATCGACCGGAGTGGGGCCAAGCCGGTTCCGCCCGCGACCATGATGACGGTGGGGCCGTTCTCGTCGACGGACAGGTTGCCGCGCGGGTCGAGGATCTGCCAGACGTCACCGGGCTGGGTGTCCTTGACTATCGAACCGCTGACCCAACCGCCGGGAACCGTCTTGACGTGAAACTCCAACTTCCCGTCGTGTGAGGGAGGCAGGGCGGGGGAGAGTCGGCGGAGCAACCGCGAATTCTGCGGGACGCTGACATCGACGTACTGGCCGGGGCGGAAGGGGACGACATCGCCGACCAAGCGGACAACCGCCAGATCCTCACGGAGACGGTGATGTTCGACGACTGTGCTCGACCAGGTTCGCTGGGCCATGAAAGTTCTCCTGTAGTCAGTAGAGCGGGTCGTGCCGGATCTGGTCGAGCGGAGTTCCGCCGACACGCAAGGCGTAGACGGTGGTCTTGATCATCGACGGTGACCCCGAGATCTGCACCTGACGGTCGGCCCACGAGCCGAACTGCGAGACCACTTTTCCGATCGGTCCGATCAGTCGGCTGTGCATTCCGAAGGGTGGCTCAAGCACCGGTCCGTTGTGCCACCAAGGGTTTTCGGGTTCTTCGGAAACCGGTACGACGGTCAACCACGGATTACTGAGCGAGATGTGCCAGAGCGTTTCGAGGTCGTAGAGGTCGCACGGATACCGGCCGCCGACGAACAGGTGCACGCGCGGATTGTGCGCGCGTTGGGACATTTCCATCACCTGTGCCCGCAGTGGGGCGATGCCGGTGCCGGATCCGATCATGAGAACGTCACGGTCGCTGGTGAAATCGACCTCGAGACCGCCGAGGGGAGTGGACATGACCCAGCGGTCACCGACGTTGGTCTCGCTGACGATCGCGGGGCTGACCCATCCTCCCGACACCTTGCGGATGTGGAACTCGAGCTGACCGAAAGGGTTGGTCGGAATCGCCGGTGAGTAGTACCGCCACATTTTCGGGCGCTGGGGAATCTGAACGCCGACGTACTGTCCCGCCCCGTACGGAATGGGTGGGTCGGCTTCGAGGCGCACTATCGCCAGATCGTCGAGGACTCGTTCGTGGCTGACCACGGTTGCGCCCCAGAGTGCCGGGGTCGTATCGGACTCGGCGCCGTCGGCCATCGTGCTCACGACGAGGTCGGTGAACTGAGACCAGGCGTCCTCCAGTTCCGGCGTCCACTTGTAGCGACTGTGCGCGCTGGTTCCGTACATCGACCGAACTGCGCGCTCGAGTGCAACACCGGCAGCCTCGTAGTGCTCACGCTCGACGCCGTAGCGGCGATGATCGCGGCCGAGTTGGGTGAGGAACTTCCGGATCCGACGATGCTGGGGAAGGTTCTTGACGACGAACTCGATCGCTCTGAAGAAACGGTGCCCCTGCGATTCCATCCCGGCCGGGAACAATGAGCGGTACAGAGGATGTTCCGCAAAGAGGCCGGTGTAGAACACAGCCGAGAAGTGCGCACGGCTCTCTTCGTCGTCGGTCAGAGAATCGAGGCTGGATTGCAGACGGGCGATCACTGTCGGATCCAATCCATCCCCCTTTCGCACCAGCTGCAACTCTCGCCACAATTCTAGTACGGCTCAAAATGTGACCTACGAAACCAACTCGGCCTGGCGAAAACAAACTTGAGCGGAATAGACTCAAGTTTGTCCGCGTTGAGCATATTGACACAGTCGCAATACCAACCGGTCGCGGCTCTTCCCGTTCGACTTCGCCAGAAAGGTGACAAGTGGACTCGTTCACACCAACAACCAAGACCCAGGCTGCGATGACGGCTGCACTGCAGTCGGCGTCGTCGGCGGGTAATCCCGATATCCGGCCTGCCCATCTGCTGGTCGCATTGCTCGACCAGACCGACGGCATCGCTGCCCCACTACTCAAAGCTGTGGGCGTCGACCCCACGGTCGTACACCGTGAAGCACAGGCAATCGTCGATCGCCTGCCCCAGACAACCGGCGCAAGCTCCACCCCGCAACTCGGGCGTGAGGCACTCGCGGCACTCACTGCTGCTCAGCACCTCGCCACCGAGATGGACGACGAATACGTCTCCACCGAGCACGTCCTCTACGGACTGGCCGGCGGCGACTCCGACGTCGCGCAGTTGCTCGTACGTCATGGCGCTACCCAGGACGCATTGCGGGAAGCCTTCACCACCGTCCGCGGCAGCGCTCGCGTCACCAGCCCGGAGCCCGAAGGCACCTACCAAGCGTTGGAAAAGTACTCCACCGACCTCACCGAAGCTGCACGTAGCGGCAAGCTCGACCCGGTGATCGGTCGCGACACCGAGATTCGCCGTGTCGTGCAGGTGCTCTCGCGTCGTACCAAGAACAACCCGGTACTCATCGGTGAGCCCGGCGTCGGCAAGACCGCGATCGTGGAGGGCCTTGCCCAACGCATCGTCGCGGGTGACGTCCCGGAATCGCTTCGAGGCAAGACCGTCGTGTCCCTGGACCTCGGGTCCATGGTCGCCGGTGCCAAGTTCCGCGGTGAATTCGAGGAACGCCTCAAGGCAGTTCTCGACGACATCAAGAACAGTGCCGGACAGGTCATCACCTTCATCGACGAGTTGCACACCATCGTCGGCGCCGGCGCCACCGGTGAATCCGCGATGGACGCAGGCAACATGATCAAGCCGATGCTCGCCCGCGGTGAGCTGCGGCTGGTCGGTGCCACCACGCTCGAGGAGTACCGCAAGTACATCGAGAAGGACGCAGCACTCGAGCGTCGTTTCCAGCAGGTGCTCGTCGGTGAGCCCTCGGTCGAGGACACCATCGGCATCCTGCGCGGTCTCAAGGAGCGCTACGAGGTTCACCACGGCGTACGCATCACCGACTCCGCGTTGGTGGCTGCTGCCGCGCTGTCGGACCGGTACATCACCTCGCGGTTCCTGCCGGACAAGGCCATCGACCTCGTGGACGAAGCCGCATCGCGACTTCGTATGGAGATCGACTCGCGACCCGTCGAGATCGACGAGGTGGAACGCACTGTTCGCCGACTCGAAATCGAAGAAGTGGCACTCGAGAAGGAGACAGACGACGCGTCCAAGGCTCGGCTCGAGAAGCTGCGTCAGGAACTCGCCGACGACCGCGAAAAGCTCAATCAGCTCAGCACCCGCTGGCAGAACGAAAAGCAGGCCATCGACTCGGTGCGCGTGCTGAAGGAACAGCTCGAAACCCTGCGAGGAGAGTCCGAGCGCGCTGAGCGTGACGGCGATCTGGGCAAGGCAGCCGAGTTGCGCTACGGCCGCATCCCGGCGCTGGAGAAGGAACTGGAAGAGGCAGCAGTCGCTTCCGGAGCCGCCTCCGACGGTGACGTGATGCTCAAGGAAGAGGTCGGGCCGGACGACGTCGCAGACGTGGTCGCAGCCTGGACCGGCATTCCGGCCGGCCGGATGATGGAAGGCGAGACCGAGAAACTGCTCCGCATGGAGTCCGAACTCGGCAAGCGCGTCGTCGGCCAGACCGACGCCGTCGTCGCCGTCTCGGATGCGGTTCGCCGTGCCCGAGCAGGTGTCGCCGACCCCAATCGGCCCACCGGTTCCTTCCTGTTCCTCGGCCCGACCGGCGTCGGCAAGACGGAGCTCGCCAAAGCCTTGGCGGACTTCCTCTTCGACGACGAGCGCGCGATGATCCGTATCGACATGAGCGAATACGGTGAGAAGCACTCGGTGGCCCGACTCGTCGGTGCCCCTCCGGGCTACGTCGGCTACGAAGCCGGTGGCCAGCTCACCGAAGCAGTTCGGCGACGCCCGTACTCGGTGGTCCTCTTCGACGAGGTCGAGAAGGCACACCCCGACGTGTTCGACGTCCTGCTCGCCGTGCTCGACGAAGGCCGACTCACCGACGGTCAAGGCCGCACGGTGGACTTCCGCAACACCATCCTGATCCTGACCTCCAACCTGGGATCCGGTGGCACGCGGGAGCAGGTCATGGACGCGGTACGCCACGCGTTCAAGCCGGAGTTCATCAACCGTCTCGACGACGTGGTCGTCTTCGACTCGCTCTCCGAAGAGCAGTTGGAGCACATCGTGGACATTCAGCTCGAGCAGCTGCAGAAGCGTCTGGCTGCGCGTCGTCTCACCCTCGAGGTGAACGGTGCGGCTCGGATGTGGCTCGCGGTGCGCGGCTACGACCCGCTGTACGGCGCTCGGCCATTGCGTCGACTCGTTCAGCAGTCGATCGGCGACCAGCTCGCCAAGCTGCTCCTGGCCGGCAAGGTCCAGGACGGCGACACCGTGCACGTCGGTGTCAGTGAGGACGCGGATCAGTTGGTTCTCTCCTGATTCGGTAAGCGGAATGCCCCGCCGATCCAAGTGGATCGGCGGGGCATTCGCATTTTGTTCTACCCTGGATGGCTGGATGCTCGAACTGGGGATGTCTGCACCCGCGCCTCTCCGAACGACTTCGACGCTCTTTCGTCCCAACCGAAGGTGAGCCAGGCATGACCGATCAGAACGATCCGCGTAACTCGGGTGGGCCGCGCCGTGAGGATCCCGAGGCCACCGAGGTGTGGGGGCGTACGCCCGACCAGCCGACAGAGCAGTACGGGACGGTGTCCGGCCAGAATCCGAACCAGCCGACGGAGTACTTCGGTCAGCAGCCGGGGGCGGGGCAGTATCCGGGAGCGCAGCAGTATCCCTACGGTGGCCCGAATCAGAACACGGAGTACTTGGGGCAGCAGGGGCAGCAGCCGAATCCCACGCAGGCCTTCCCCGCCTACAACCCGCAGTTCGATCCGCAGGCCCCGCCGCCGGGTGCGACGCAGGCATATCCGCCGTACACGGCCCAGCAGTACGGGAACCCGGATCAGTACGGGAATACACAGCAGTACGGAAACACACAGCAGTATCCGGTTGCCGGTGGTGGCGGGGGAGTTCCGCCGGAACAGCCGTTCATCGAAGACGGGTCGTCGGGCGGCGGCAAGAAGCGCAAGCTCGCGACGTGGGTGGCTGCCGGTGTGGTCGGGATCCTGGTCGCCGTGATCGCGATCGTCGCGTTCTCGGCGTTCGGTTCGAACGACAAGGGAACCCAGACCGCTTTCGTTCCGCCGACCACCGCGACGCAGGCGCCGACCACCACACCGCCGAAAGCCAGCACCACGGCACCGACTCCGACGACGGATTCCCCGCTCAGCCAGCTCCCGGGCGGGCTCGGCGAAGTCATCGGCGACGCCGGGGGAGCCGTCGGCACCGTCAAGTCGAACGACGGCGGCACGTTGGTCATCGATTCGATCGGTGGATCGCAGGTGACGGTTCTGACCACGGCCGACACCACCCTCATCGCGCTCAACCGCGCCACGATCGCCGATCTGCAACCAGGAGACAACATCGTCGTCGACGGAACTCCGGTGGAGAACGGCACGATGACCGCCAACACGATTCTGAGTACGTCGTTGCCGAAGTTCGGCAACTGAGTCGTTCACGACACATCAGGCGAGTCCACCAGGGTGTCGCGGGAGGTTGAGGCCGCGAGTCGCTACCCTGGAGGGTGATGACTGGAATGTGGTTCGGACTGGCAGCAATTGCACTCGCAGGCGCGGGTGCGCTCCTGTACGTCGACAGGACGAGGCGAGATCAATCCGGGCGAGTGCGTCAGATCTGGGCCAAGGCGCAGGGATACACGTACACGGCCACTGACGATCAGCTCGCAGGCGAATGGCATCGCGCGGTCATGGCGAAGCAGGACTACCTGACTGCCACCGACGTCGTCCGAGGCCGTCGTCGCGGAGAGCAGTTCGTGCTGTTCGACCTGGAAGAGACCGCAACCATCGTCGCCGTTCGCCGCGAGATCGGGTCGGACGTCGACATCGATCTTCGGTTGAAATCGACGGCTCCGCCCAAGGACGGCGACCTGAACCTGCTGGGTGCGATCGGTTCACGAGTCGTCTTCGCGACCGATCTCGAGATCGCACGTCGTGTCTGTGATCAGCGCATGGTGGCGTTCACCGAATCGGTTCCGCCGTCGATCAGCATGCTGTGGAGCGAAGGGCAGTGGACGCTCGGTTCGCTTCCGGTGACCAGTAACGGCCGGGATTGGGACGCTGCAATCGAGTCGGTTGCGCGCCTGTCCGGCATTCTGCATGTCCTGCCTCCCGTCACCGATCCCAACGAACTCGAGGTCGATCACGATCCGAGCCGCCCGCGGCCGGGCGCCGAGAAGTCTCGCCCAACTCCGGATCCGGTAGAACAACCCCGTTCGCGTCAAGAGCAGCCGCCCCGTGAAGCTCCGCCGCGTGAATTTGCCCCGCGTGAGTCCGCACCGCGTGAGCCTGCACCGCGGGAATCTGCGCCACGTCCGGATCAATCGCTGCGCAAGCCCGAGGCGGCTGACAAGCCGGCTCAGCGTCCGGCGTCCCAGCGCTCGGGCACAATTCGCCCGGTCGACTGACCTTTAAGGTTCCCGTCCAGCCGCGATAACCACTAGCGTGGCCGGTATGTCGACTTCCCACTCCGATCGCCCTGTGCGTCCCGTTGCCCTGGTGACCGGACCTACCTCTGGTCTCGGCGCCGGTTTCGCCAAGAAATACGCCTCCCTCGGATACGACCTGGTTCTCGTCGCACGTGACGAGGTCAGATTGCACGACCTCGCGTCCGAGTTGAAGACGATGTTCGGCACCGAGTCGGAGATTCTGGTTGCCGATCTCGCATCGGAGGCTGGACGCGACACCGTCGCGCTTCGTCTGGAGAAGGGCGTCGAGGTGTTGGTGAACAACGCCGGATTCGGTACCTCCGGCGAGTTCTGGACTGCAGATCCGGCGCTTCTTCAATCTCAACTCGACGTCAACGTCACCGCCGTGATGCGGCTGACCCGCGCGGCGCTGCCCAGCATGATCGCGTCGGCGCACGGAACGATTGTCAATGTGGCGAGCGTCGCGGGCCTGCTGTCCGGACGGGGTTCGACGTATTCGGCAAGCAAGGCCTATGTCATCTCGTTCACCGAAGGGCTTTCCGGCGGGTTGGCCGGGACGGGAGTGCGCGTTCAGGCGCTGTGCCCGGGCTTCATCCGCACCGAGTTCCACGAGCGTGCTGGCATCGAGATGTCCACGATCCCCAAGCCGATGTGGCTGAGCGTCGACCAGGTGGTTGCGGCGTCGATGAAGGATCTCGGTGACGACAAGGTCATCAGCATTCCGGGAATTCAGTACAAGGTCCTCACGACGGCCGGGCGTCTGGTTCCCAAGGGGCTGGTTCGCCGGTTGACCAACATCGTTGGACGAGGCCGCGGGCGCACGTAGCCCAGAGGCAGTAGCCGAACGTAGCCCAGAGGCAGAAGCCGAGCATAAGCCGGTGGTCGGTAGGCTGAGCACTCATGAGCGATCGTGAGGATTTGGCTGCGCTGGTGCGCGAATTGGCTGTTGTACACGGAAAGGTGACGCTGTCTTCGGGCAAGGAAGCCGACTACTACGTCGACCTTCGCCGCGCGACACTTCACCACAAGGCGGCGCCGCTGATCGGCTCGCTGCTGCGTGAACTGGTCGCGGACTGGGATTTCGACGCCGTCGGAGGTTTGACGATGGGCGCCGATCCGGTTGCGATGGCGGTGATGCACGCTCCCGGACGCCCGATCGACGCGTTTGTCGTTCGCAAGGCCGCGAAGGCTCATGGGATGCAGCGTCAGATAGAGGGCCCGGACATCGTGGGCAAGCGTGTCCTGGTTGTCGAGGACACGACCACGACGGGCAACTCTCCGTTGACAGCAGTGAAGGCTCTGCGCGAGGCAGGGGCCACCGTGGTCGGAGTCGCTACGGTCGTCGATCGCGCGACGGGTGCGGACGCGATTATCGGCGCCGAGGGCGTCGAGTACCGATCGCTGCTGGGCCTGGAAGATCTGAACCTGAGCTGACGCCCCGTGAGTGGTTAAGGGGTCCCTGCACTCCTCAACCACTCACAGGGGTCAGTCGCCGACGGTGACGGCGAGTGCTTCGTCGACGCTGTGCGGCGCGGGATCGTGGTCGTCGACGTGTGCGAGGACCTTGCGTCCGCTCGACAGGACGAACACGGCGGCGAGGGTGAGCACCGCGCCGACCCAGAACGGCATGTGGACGTTGGACTCACCGAGCTTGCCGGCTACCCACGGAGCTGCGGCGCCGCCGACGAATCGAACGAAGCTGTAAGCAGCCGAGGCGGTCGACCGTTCCACGGGAGCCGAGATCATGACGGTTTCGGTGATGAGTGTGTTGTTCACGCCGAGGAACAAGCCGGCGAGGACGACACCCACGATCAAGACGATCTTGTTCTCGGTGAAGAGCGCCATCATGCCGAGGTCGAGTGCGAACAGTGTCAGCGCGAGCATCATCATCGGTAGTGTGCCGAAGCGTCGTTGCAGGCGAGGAGCGAGGAAAACCGACGAGATCGCCAGCATCAGGCCCCAGCCGAAGAAGATGAATCCGATCGGGTACGCCCCCATGTCGAGGGGGAACGGTGTGTACGCGAGCAGCGTGAAGAATCCGTAGTTGTAGAGCAGCGCGGTGATGGCAACGGTGAGTAGCCCGCGGTGTCGCAGCGCCTGGAAGGGCGCAGCGATGGACGTGTGGTGTTCGGGCTTGGGTGCGCTCGGAAGCATCACGACGATGAGAATGAAAGCAACCGCCATCAGGGCTGCGACGCCGAAGAACGGTGCGCGCCAGCTGATGTCACCGAGAACGCCGCCGACCAGCGGTCCGACCGCGATACCGATCCCCAGTGCAGCCTCGTAGAGGATGATCGCCCGTGCGACGCCGCCGCTGGCCGCGCCGACGATGGCCGCCAGTGCCGTTGCGATGAAGAGTGCATTGCCCAGTCCCCAGCCGGCACGGAATCCGACGATCTGGCCGATGGTGCTGGAAGCGCCTGCCAGAGAGGCGAACACGATGATGATGGCAAGGCCTACAAGAAGTGTTTTCTTGGCGCCGATGCGGCTGGACACCACACCGGTGATGAGCATGGCCACGCCGGTGACGAGCATGTAGCTGGTGAACAGGAGCGAAACCTGCGACGGTGTGGCGTCGAGTTGTTCGCCGATCGGCTTGAGGATCGGATCGACCAATCCGATGCCCATGAAGGCGATGACGCTGGCAAAGGCTACCGCCCACACCGCTTTCGGTTGTTTCAGGAGGCTCGGCGGAGCCTCGTTCTGGTGCGTTGATGTCGCGGTCGTGTTGCTCACGGCCACCTCCTTTTTCAGTGGTGGGTATTTCAGCTGGGGTCGGAAGTCTTGATGATGGACCGCAATTCGGCCAATCCGTCGGCCAGTTTCTTGATCTGCTCGGGCCCGAGTTCGACGAAGTGGGGGACTAGAGCGTCGGCGATCTCGTTTCGGCCGTCGTTCAGGATCTTTCGACCCTTCTCGGTCATGGCGACGCGCACTGCGCGGGCGTCCTCCGGGTCGGCGCGGCGTTCGACGTAACCGTTCTCGCCGAGTTTGCGCAGTAGGGCAGTGGCAGAGGGCTGCGAGCTTCTGTCGAGTCGAGCAAAATCGCTGATCCGCATTTCGCCGTATTCCTCGAGGAGCGAGAGCGCGCGCAGCCAGGCGCGTGGGTACTGATCGGACGCGAAAGAACCTGCCAGCTTCGCGAAGCGGTGCGTGTTGCTCACGAGGTCGACGAGTAGTTCGTGCAGTTGCTGCTCTTCATCTGTCACGAAAAATATTATTGCATAGGGTAACTATGTAAATCAACGAGTCCGTAAAAGGTGGTCCGTCACACTTGTGGTGACCAGTGCCGCGATGTCGAGGCCTGGTGCAACGAGCGCGAGGCTTCGATTTGCCGCCAGCACTGCGATGCCGTGGGTTCCGGTCCAGATGTTCACTGCAGAAGTGGTGGGATCGGACGCGTCGGCCTCTTCGGTCAAGGCTTGCAGGGCGGCGAAGAGCGGGAGTGACGACTCTCGGAGGTTGCTGCCGGCGCCCTCGAGGAGGTCGTGGCGAAACATCAACTCGAACATCGCCGGCCGCTCCTGGGCGAATGACACGTATTCGATTGCTGCCGAGATCAATCGGCTACGAGCGGGTTGTTTGCCGACGAGTGCCGGCTGGAGCCTGTCGGTGAGATCGCGCAGGCCGTGCGAGGCAATTGCGGCAAGCAGGCTGTTGTGGGTCGGAAAGTATCTCCGCGGGGCGCCGTGCGACACGCCCGCCCGACGCGCGATCTCCCGTAGCGTCAGTTCTGTGGCGCCGTCGGCATCGAGAATCTCGACGCCGGTGGCGACGAGTGTTTCGCGAAGGCTGCTGACAGTCATGGAAGACAGTGTCTACTATTCTCGTCGTAGACACTGTCTACTAGACGGAAAAGGTGATGCCCTGTGCTCTATTGGCTGTTCAAATACGTTCTGATCGGCCCGGTCCTCTGGCTGTTCGGGCGGCCGACGATCGAGGGGCAGCACCACATCCCCAAGAAAGGGCCGGTGATTCTCGCCGGAAACCATCGGGCAGTCGTCGACTCGTTCTTCCTGGTCCTCATGGTGCGCCGGCGCATCACCTTCGTCGCGAAGAGTGAATATTTCACGGGGACCGGCGTGAAGGGCGCGATGCAGCGCTGGTTCTTCGGTGGGGCGGGTCAGGTGCCGATCGACCGTAGTGGCGCCGATGCCTCCCGTGCGGCATTGGACACGGCCATCGGAATTCTCGACAAAGGCGGAGTCTGGGGGATCTATCCCGAGGGAACGCGATCGCCCGACGGATGCCTGTACAAGGGAAAGACCGGAGCGATTCGTGTCGCCTTGGAAACCGGGGCGCCGGTCATTCCCGTCGTCGTGCACGGCGGTGACGCAGTCAACCCGCCGGGTACGCGGATGTGGCGCTTCAGCAAGGTCCGGATCACGGTAGGGGAGCCGATCGACTTCTCTCGGTACCGCGAACTTCGTGGCTACCAGGCCGTCGTGCGCGCGGCGACGGATGAATTGATGGCAGTGCTCTGTGACCAGTCGGGGCAGGAATACGTCGATGTCTACGGCGCGGACGTCAAATCCGGCGATGCTGCCTGAGTGACCCAGTACGGTCGCTGTTGGACGTGTAACCAACAGGAGGATTGTGATGGCGGGCAAGTGGGGCATCGAGCACGCAGTTTTTGCGGCGGCGACGGCAGCGACGGTGGTTGGGGCAGTGGTCGGTAACGAGCGGGTTCAGCAGATCGCCAAGCCGCTGATTGCACCTGCCTTGGCCGCCCGAGTGCTGCGCAAGCGTTCGGAGACGGAAACTGCCGATACCGCACTGCTTCTGGCCGGCCTCGCCGCCGCGACCGTCGGCGACGTGTTCATGATCGACCCGGACAACGATGCTCGTCTGATCAAGGGCGCGTCGTCGTTCGCGGTGATGCAGGCCAGTTACTCGGCTCTTCTCCTGCGCCGCGGGGCACGGCCGACCCGTGCTGCCCTCAAACCCCGCATCAGCGGTTGGTCGACGGCGTCCGGTCTGCTCCGTGCCAAGGCGCCGAGCGTGTCGACGCCGCTCACCGGATACGGATTGATGTTGGGAACCACCTCGACGTTGTCGGCGGACCCCGCTCTGGCACCGCAGTCCAAGGCCGTGCTCGACGTGGTCGTCCCGAACAAGGATCGACGCTCCTGGCTCGGATTGGGCGGAGTGCTCTTCACCGCGTCCGACGGGCTGATCGTGGTGCGTCGACTGTTCATCCGCGGGACCGCCGGCCGCGCCGCTGCCGAGGGTGTGATCCTGGCGTCGTACGCGGGAGCGCAACTGATGCTGGTGGAGGGCATGTTGGCGCTGGGACGCAAGAAGAGCGTCTAGTTTTTCACGGGCACAGCATGATTCGGTCTCGGTTGTTCGGGTCCACCATGACGGTGACCGTGGATCCGGGAGTGATCTTGTCTTTGAACTCGGGTCGGATCTCGTACTCGATCCGGCCCGAGTACGAATCGGAACCTGGAACCGTGAGGCGGAGTGCGAGCTTGGCCAACTCGCCGTCGACGGTTCGGCGCAGGGGTGTGACCTTGTCGATTCGTGCCCACCCTTCGAGGCCGTGCTTTTCGAGCTTGCGCTCGGCGCGGGTCGGGCGATTGGCCCAGGCCATTCCGAACCCGAGTACGGAGCCGAAAGCAGCGAGTAGCCCGCCGATCTGATAGGGCAGAGTGCCAGGTGGGGTGTGCTCGACCAGCCATCCGAGCCACACCGCGAGCACGATCAGATATCCCACCGCGATGAAACATACGGTGTGTACGACGCGACGGTGATTCATCAGATTTCCTCCATATCCAGGATAGCCTGACCGGATGAGCGAACCGAACGTCTTCATCACCGGTGCTGCGGCTGGAATCGGGCGGGAGACGTCGCTGTTGTTCGCGCGCAACGGATACCGCGTCGGCGCGTTCGACATCGACGACGCCGGCCTTGCCTCCTTGAAGGCCGCGATCGACGGTTTCGGTGGGAGCGTCGTGACGGGTGTCCTGGATGTCACCGATCCTGCCGGATGGGCGCAGTGTCTGGCCGATTTTGCCGGGGAGTCCGGGCGTCTGGACATCCTGATCAACAATGCGGGCGTGCTCTCCTCGGGACGGTTCGAGGATATTTCTCTTGCGGCGCATCGCCGAATGGTCGACATCAACATCACCGGCACCCTCAACGGCACGCACACGGCTTTCCCGTACCTCCGCGATACCGTCGGCGCTCAGGTGGTCAATCTGTGCTCCGCTTCGGCGATCTACGGCCAGCCCGAACTGGCGACGTACGGTGCAACCAAGTTCGCGATCCGCGGCCTGACCGAGGCGCTCGATCTGGAATGGGCACAGCACGACATCCGTGTTCTCGCGCTCTGGCCGTTGTTCGTCCAGACCGCGATGGTCACTGGAATGGACACCGGAGCCACCAGATCGTTGGGTATCAAGCTGACTGCCACCGACGTCGCGAAGGAACTGTGGGCGGCCACACGCGGCGCCGGACGCGTACACAAGGTTCACTACCCGGTCGGAACGCAGGCGAAGCTCTTTCTCAGTGCGTCGCGGTTCTCGCCCGCGTGGCTCTCACGGCTGATGAACAAGCGCGTCACCAGCACTTAGTCGACCACACGATAGAGTGCACTGTCGGCTGTTGCTGGGCCAAGATGACGTGTGTGGAGGTAGTCGGGTGGTTCGTGTTCGGGTGGGGTTCGTCTTGTTGGGCGTCGGGTCGGCGCTCGTGCTCGCAGGGTGCGGCGGGGAGGCGGATTCAGCGCCGACCGTAGCGGCGCAGCCAAGTTCGACCACCACTACCGCAGTGCCGACGACAACCACCACCGTCGCGCCCGTCGTCCCCACGACCACCGAACCACCGACCACGACGCTGCCACCGACGACGACGCTCACGGACGTGCAGTTCGAGCGCAACGAGTCGTACTACTTCACCACTCCCGACGGGAACTTCCAGTGCGGCATCATCAAGTTGCCCACCAGAATCGAAGCCGGGTGCGAGGGAACGACCACTCCGGTTCCGCCGCGGCCGGAGAGCTGCATGGTCAACTGGGGCAACGGTATTCGCGTCACCGACGAGGGTGAGGGTGCTTTCATGTGTTCGGGCGGAGAGGTGTACACCTCGGGCGGCCCCGACGCCGATCCGGTGTTGGCGGCCGGTCAACCGCTGAGCAAACTGGGTTTCACCTGTACGACCACCGCGACAGACGTCTCGTGTGTCAACGATCAGACCACGCACGGCTTCACGGTGGCTGCAGATTCCAACGAGGTGTACTGATGACCGAAGTCGCAGCCGACGACGTCTCCGGTGGGGCCGGTGAACCGGGACCCACCGAGTGGGGCGAGAACCCCAACGGCGTCGGGCCGTGGGCCGAGGAGCACGACACGGAACCGCCGACCGACGAGCGCTACGACCCCGTACTTCTCGCCGAGGGTGATCGTCGAAACGTCTTGGACGAGTACCGGTACTGGACGCGGGAAGCGATAGTCGAGGACATCGACTCGCGCCGTCACACGATGCATGTCGCCATCGAGAACTTCGCGCACGACGCCAATATCGGCACGGTGGTTCGCACGGCAAACGCGTTTGCTGCGGCCGCGGTCCACATCGTGGGGCGTCGGCGCTGGAATCGGCGGGGCGCCATGGTGACCGATCGATACCAACACATCGTTCACCACGCCGACATCAGCGAGCTCGTCGAGTACGCCCGTGAGAATTCACTCACGATCGTTGCCGTCGACAACACCCCGGGGTCGGTGCCGCTGGAAACGGCAAGCCTGCCGCGAGAGTGCATCCTGCTGTTCGGTCAAGAAGGGCCCGGAGTGACCGATCATGCGAAAGAGGTTGCGTCCATGACGGTCTCGATCGCGCAATTCGGATCGACTCGCAGCATCAACGCCGGCGTCGCGGCCGGCATTGCGATGCACGCGTGGGTACGTGAGCATGCCGATCTCGCCGATTCCCGCTGATCTCGCTCGCGAATTCCGGCTAGCGCGTAGCGCCTCGACCAGACAGGATAGGTAGTTATGCAGGAAGTGTGGGCAGAGCGAGCCGATGCGGCTGAGGGCGCGATAGTCAGTCGTCACCTTCGGCGCCTGTGGGGACTGCCCCGGACAGCACTCGGCGTGGTTGCCTGGCCTGCTGTTCGGCGCGAGCGGATGTTCAAGCCGTGGCACTACTGGTGGCAAGCACACCTGCTCGACACTGCAATCGACGCGCTCGAACGTGACCCGACGCCCAAGCGTCGTCGCCGGGTGGCGAAGGTTGCCCGCAGTGTGCGGGTCCGCAACGTCTCGGCGTGGACCAACAACTATTACGACGACATGGCGTGGCTGGGCCTCTCGCTCGAACGTGCTCAACGTATGTTCTCGGTCGATCACCGGACCGCGGTCCAGGCGCTCGAATCGCAACTCTTCGATTCGTGGTCCCCGGCCGACGGCGGCGGTATTCCGTGGTGCAAAGGTTCCGATTTCTACAACACACCGGCAAACGGACCCGCCGGAATCATGCTGGCGCGCACCGGAAAACTCTGGCGCGCGCAGGCAACGGCCGACTGGATCGACGAGACGCTGCGGGATCCGGACTCCGGACTGATCTTCGACGGCATCCGCCGCGACGGCACCCTCGAGCGCGCGATCTATTCGTACTGCCAGGGCGTCACGCTGGGGTTGGAAACCGAGTTGTCGACGCGATTGGGCGAACCGCGCCACCGCGAGCGAGTGCACAAACTCGTCGACGCGGTGTACGACGGAATGACCGAGTACGGAGTCATCACGGGCGGTGGCGGAGGCGACGGCGGACTGTTCAACGCAATCCTGGCTCGCTACCTCGCGTTCGTGGTGGTGAACTTGTCCTGGGAGACTCACGAGGACCTGCGAGCGCGCGAACTCGCAGCGCAGATCGTTCTGTCCTCCGCGGAAGCGGCCTGGAACAACAGACTGCAGATCGAAGGTCTGCCGCTGTTCGGGCACGACTGGACCAAGGATGCTCAGTTGCCGAGTCTGTCCGGCGACATCGCCACCTTCGCCGCCGGAACGGTGCGCTCGTCGAGCGTGCCCGAGCGAGACCTCTCGGTGCAGGTGGGTGGGTGGATGCTCATGGAGGCGGCCTTTGTCGTCTCGGCGGCTGGATACCCGCGTAAGCGTTAGGCTTTTCCCTCATGGAATCCCGGCACGTGGTCGACACGGACGGCGTACGTCTTCACATCGATGTCGGTGGGGCAGGCGCGGACGTTCTGGTTCTCTCCGGCGGCCCGGGATGCGTTCACTATCTTGCTCACGACGAGCTGGTTCCGGAAGGAATGCGCGCGTGGTGCCCTGAGCCACGCGGAGTCGGCCGGTCCGGTGGCGGCGCTCATACGATGGCGCAGGCGGTTGCGGACCTCGAACTCGTCCGACGCACGTTCGAGATCGACAGCTGGGTCGTGTTGGGGCACTCGTGGGGATCCGACTTGGCGGTGCGGTACGCACTCGACTGTCCGGAATCGGTGTCCGGCGTCGTCGGCATCGCGGGGCACGGCCTCCACAAGGACCGGACCTGGTCGAAGCAGTACGAAGCGGGAATCGAGCCGGACCCGCAGATACCTTGGGAACCTGTTGTCTGGCAATCGCTTCAAGAATCGTTCATCGAATGGATCCATGAACCACAGCTGTTTCGGCAGTTGGCCGACTCACCCGTGCCCATGACATTTCTCGCGGCGGCCGACGATATTCGCCCGTCGTGGCCGTTGCAGCAACTGGCCGAGCTCGTGCCTAACGGTAGTTTCGAGGTCGTCGACGGTGTCGCGCACAACTTCTGGCAGTCTCACCCGCTCCTGTGGAGGAAGATCGTCACCGAGGCTTGTGCGACGCACTCTCGACTCTCCTGATCTCCACCAGGATCCGCTCCGCAACGGTCTGGTATCCCAGGCTCCGATTGACGGTCAGCATCGGGTGGTTTTCCGCGTTCACCGTTGTGTAAATCTTTTGCAGCGAGGGAAATTCAGCTGCCAACACAGACGCTTGTTGCTCCTTGACCCACCGAGCGAGACTGTGTCCGCGGTGCTGGGGAAGTACCACGGTGTCGTGCTGTGATGCGTGGGTGCTGTCATGTTCGTCCACCGTCACCACTGTCGCTGCGGCTACTTCGCCGACGCTGTCGTCGACCGCGCAGCACACCAGGAGTACTTGAGAGCCACCCGTCATCTTCTGTTCCCACGATCTGACCTCTTCGGCTCCCCAATTACGTTCGGGCATCTGCAGTTCGGCGCCCGGCGCGTCGAGGAGTCGGTTCAATGCCTCCGAGAAGGAGTGGACCAGCTCGTCCGGGGTTCGGTTGCGCCAACTGACGATTCGATAGCCGGGGCGGGCGCTGTGTGCGGTGGGAGGGCTGAGGTGCTGAACCTGGTTGGCCAACCGAAGCAACACACGGTGGCCGTCGAACGATCCCAGGAAATGCTCGGCTGCGCTTCCGACGAGCGACGTCACTCTGATTCTTCGCACGCCGAACCCGGCGATGTCGACTTCGGCGAGTTCGGCAAGCGCTCGTCCTACCCCTCGTCGCTGCGCGTGGGGTGTCACGTACATCCGAAACTCTGCGAGATCAGGTTCCGCCGAGTTGCGTCGCGCCTGGGCGATACCGAGGACCTCGTCCGTTCCGCCGTCGCGTGCGATCCAACGCCATACATCGGCCGAATTGTCCTCGGCCTCGATCATTTCCATCAGCGCCGTCGCTGTCGGCGCAGTTCCGGACAGGTGACGCTGGCCTTCGGCGAAGACCTCACACCACTGGTGAAGAACCGATGCTGTCGATCCGGACGGTACGAACTCGGCTACAACTACGCGGCTCACCCATGTGACGATACCGAGCTGCCAACCCCGAGTTGGAATCACGCGAACCCTAACCCTGTCGGACTGCGGCGGCAGTTGCCAGCATTCAGGCATGTCTGATTCTCCGCGCCAACTGAGCCTCAACGCGTTCATCCACCCCGCCGGCCATCACGAAGCGGCATGGCGTCATCCGTGGACAACACCGGAACGTCTGTTCGACGTCACGTATTTCCAGGAGATCGCTCGCACTGCTGAGGCGGCGAAGTTCGACGGAATCTTCTTCGCCGACGGTCCCGCGTTGCGCAGCGACGTCGAGCACGGTCCCGCAGGGACGTTGGAGCCGATCACCTTGTTGACGGCCATTGCAGTGGCAACCGAGCGGATCGGATTGATCGCGACGGCGTCGACCACGTACTACGAGCCGTACAACCTGGCTCGGCTGTTCGCCTCACTCGACCACATCTCGAACGGACGCGCTGGGTGGAACATCGTCACTACGGGTACGGATCTGGCTGCCGCCAACTTCGGGCTGGCCAAGCATCCGGACCACGGCGACCGGTATTCGCGTGCAAGGGAATTCGTCGACGCGGTGGTGCGGTTGTGGGACAGCTGGGAGGACGACGCGATCAGTCTGGACCGGGAGAACGGAATCTACGCGGACAGAAACAAGATTCACGAGATCAACTACGTCGGCCGGCATCTTCGGGTGCGGGGACCGTTCAACGCACCGCGAACGCCGCAGGGATACCCGGTGCTGGTGCAGGCCGGGGCGTCCAACGACGGTCGCGCGTTTGCCGGTCAGTATGCGGAGGCGATTTTCACAGCGCACCAGAGACTTTCCGATGCGCAGGCGTTCTACACCGACATCAAGTCGAGGGCTGCTCAGTTCGGGCGCAACCCCGATCATGTCAAGATTCTGCCGGGAATCAGCCCGTTCATCGGTGACACCGAGGAACAAGCCAAGGCGCTGGAGCGAGAATTCAACGAGTTGACTTCGCCGGAGTACGGGCTCGCGCAACTCGGTGCACTCACCGGGACCGATGTTCGGAATCTGGAACTGGATGCACCGGTTCCTGTCGAATTATTCGCGGCGGCAGGTGATGTCACCGACAACAAGCAAAGCAGATTGCAGGTGATCGCCGGCATAGTCGAGCGTGAGCGTCCGACGGTTCGGGGCCTGCTTCATCGTTTGGCGGGTGCGCGCGGACACCGGGTGTTTGCCGGAACCGCCGAGCAGGTGGCCGACACGATCGAGGAATGGTTCACCAGCGATGCTGCTGACGGATTCAATGTCATGCCGCCGTACTACCCGGGTGGACTCGAAATCTTCACCGAACGTGTGGTCCCGATCCTGCAGGATCGCGGTCTGTTCCGGACCGAATACACGGGTACGACGCTTCGTGATCATTTCGGGTTGCCGAGGCCCGAGAGCCAGTTCTCGGGTAGTGCGTCCGCAGTGCAGTAGGCCCGCCTCCCGTTGTCGATAATGACAATGGTTATCATTAAGGTATGAAGCAGCTACCGGTAACCGTGCTGTCCGGATTTCTGGGCGCAGGCAAGACCACACTCCTCAATCACATCCTCGCCAATCGCGACGGCCGTCGGGTCGCCGTCATCGTCAACGACATGAGCGAGATCAACATCGACGCGGCCCTCGTCGCGGGCCAGGGCCACCTCGATCGCACGGAGGAGAAGTTGGTCGAGCTGACCAACGGATGCATCTGCTGCACGCTGCGCGAGGATCTGATCGACGCCGTCGGCGCGCTGGCCCGCGAGGGGCGGTTCGATCAGTTGGTGATCGAGTCCACCGGCATCTCCGAACCGATGCCGGTGGCGGCCACCTTCGACTGGGAATTCGAGGACGGCTTCAGTCTCGGCTCGCTCGCGAAGCTCGACACGATGGTGACCGTGGTGGACGCGTCGACCTTCCTCGGCGAGCTGGCAAAAGGCGAGCGACTGGACGAGCGCAACCTCGAAGCCGGGGAGGGGGACGGACGCAGCATCTCCGATCTCCTGGTTGATCAGGTGGAGTTCGCCGACGTCATCTTGCTGAACAAAACCGACTTGGTGAGTCCGCGGGCGGCGGGAACCGTCGAGGCGACGCTTCGAAGGCTCAACCCCACTGCTCAGCTGATTCGGACCGACCACGGAAAAGTCACCCTCGATCGCGTCCTCGAAACCGGTCTCTACAACCCGGAACTGGCTGCGCAAGTACCCGGTTGGGACGAGGAACTGGCCGGCGGGCACACCCCGGAAACCGAGGAATACGGAATACGCAGCGTCACGTATCGAGCCTCGCGACCCTTTCATCCGGCGCGACTCGAGGCTGCGCTCGGTCAGTTCGCGGGACTCTTGCGAAGCAAAGGCTTCTGCTGGATCGCCAGTCGGCCCGAGTTCGCCGCTATCTGGTCGCAGGCAGGCCCCAACCTCGTCATCGAACCGGCGCAACTGTGGGCGTCGGCCGCGGAGGTGCCAGGGCAGGAGATCGTGTTCATCGGAGTGAAACTCGACCCGGCGACGCCGTCGCGAATCCTCGATCCGGCTCTGCTGACCGATGACGAACTACGCGAAGGACCGCGGGCCTGGACTCGCTACGAGGACCCGCTTCCGGCGTGGGACCAGAGCCACCTGCACTGAGCAGACAGCTTCTAGTCGAGGACTTCTTCGACCTCGACGTCTTCGGCCGGTCGGGCCATTTCCTTGCGGTACTGCCAAATTCCCAACGCGGTGCCGATGACCAAGCTGACCATCATCACGATCAGCACGGCGGGCAGCAACCACGGAACGCGATCGAGGAACGAGCCACCGTAGAAACCGAGCAGCAGGAGTACCGGTGCCCAGATGATCGCGCCGATGGTGCTCGCGATGGTGTAGCGCGTGTGGTTCATCTTGGCTGCGCCTGCGACCATCGGGCACAGGGTGCGAACCCACGGAACCCAGCGGGCGATCAGGACGGCCCAGAACCCGTGTCTCTCCAACAGGATGTTGACGCGGTGCAGATTCTTCTCGGTGAAGTACTTGCCGCCCTTACGGGCTTTGATGTGGTTGCCCGTCCGGTGGCCGATGACGTAACCGACCTGGTTGCCGGCAATGGCAGCGATCATCGCGCCCACCGACAGCGCCCACACGTGGCCTGCACCGGATTCGTGACCGGCAAGCACGATTCCGGCTGTGATCAGCAGCGAGTCACCGGGGAGAAACAACCCGAGGATGATCGCGCACTCGATGAAGACGAACGTGACGACGATGATCCAGACCAACAGGGGCCCGGCAGTCTCGAGTGGGGAGAAACTGCCGGATGCGAGCGTCATCGTGGTCAGTTCTTCGCCTCGTTCTGCAATCAGGGGGTGGGGTCTTCGGGGACTGTCACCGTCGAATTGTCCGTAGTGGAAGTATTCGCCGATTCACCACGTCTCGACGCCAGAATTCGCTTTCCGATTTCGAAGACGATCGGCAGAACCGACACCAGGACGATCAAGATGAAGATGTAGTCGACATTGTCGCGGATGAATTCGATCTGCCCCAGGAGGTAGCCGAGCAAAGTCACACCGGCACCCCACAGGATGCCGCCGACGATGTTGTAGGTCAGGAACAGTGAGTACTTCATCTTCGAGGCGCCCGCGACAACCGGTGCAAAAGTACGCACGATCGGCACGAACCTCGCCAGGATAATGGTGATCGGGCCGTGCTTTTCGAAGAAGGCATGCGACTCGTCGATGTACTTCTTCTTGAAGAACCGCGCGTCGTCCGTCTTGAACAGGGCAGTTCCGCCCTTGGCGCCGATGTAGAACCCGACTTGGTCACCCAGAATCGCGGCGATCGGAATCGTCACCAGGAGCACCCACAGCGGCGCGAACGGTTCGATCTCCGTCGACTTGGAAGCCGCGATCAGCCCTGCGGTGAAGAGCAGAGAATCGCCGGGCAAGAGCGGAAACAGCAGCCCTGATTCGATGAAGACCACCAGAAGCAGTCCCACCAGAACCCACGTTCCGAAGGAATTCAAGAGGTTCACGGGATCGAGGAAGCCGGGCAGCAAGGCCAGGTTCGTCACGGATTCAGTTGCTGCCTGCACATTCACGGGGGCCAGAGTACCGGCCGAATCTGAGTGTTTCCCACCACCGCAGGTCATCGCGTCGGTGGCGGCGGCCGAGACCGCAAAGAGACGTGACGAGTCGGACTTGCCATACTGCTAGGACCACACGAAGCGCTTTCACATCGCCGAGCGCTCCGAACGACACGTATATGGAGGACTCCCGCCGTGCCTATCGCAACTCCCGAGGTCTATGCCGAGATGCTTGGTCGGGCCAAGGAGCATTCCTTTGCCTTCCCCGCCATCAACTGTGTCGGCTCCGAATCCATCAACGCAGCCATCAAGGGCTTCGCGGACGCCGGCAGTGACGGCATCATCCAGTTCTCGACGGGCGGCGCCGAGTTCGGTTCCGGTTTGGGCGTCAAGGACATGGTCACCGGCGCTGTTGCGCTCGCCGAGTTCGCACACGTGATCGCGGCAAAGTACGACGTCACCATCGCGCTGCACACCGACCACTGCCCGAAGGACAAGCTGGACACCTACGTGCGTCCGCTGCTCGCGATCTCGCAGGAGCGCGTCGACGCCGGTCGTAACCCGCTGTTCCAGTCGCACATGTGGGACGGCTCGGCTATCCCGATCGACGAGAACCTGGCAATCGCCAAGGAACTGCTCGCCCTCTCCAAGGCTGCACGCATCATCCTCGAGGTCGAGATCGGTGTCGTCGGCGGCGAAGAAGACGGCGTCGAGGCCGAGATCAACGACAAGCTCTACACCTCGAGTGAAGACTTCGAGAAGACGGTCGATGCTCTGGGCATCGGCGAACAGGGCAAGTACCTGCTCGCAGCCACCTTCGGCAACGTCCACGGCGTCTACAAGCCGGGCAACGTCAAGCTCAAGCCCGAGGTTCTCGAAGAGGGCCAGAAGGTCGCCGCTGCCAAGCTCGGCCTGGCCGCAGGCTCGCAGCCCTTCGATTTCGTCTTCCACGGTGGATCGGGATCGCTGAAGTCCGAGATCGAGGATTCGCTGAACTTCGGCGTCGTCAAGATGAACGTCGACACCGACACCCAGTACGCGTTCTCCCGTCCGATCGCCGGACACTTCTTCTCCAACTACGACGGCGTCCTCAAGATCGACGGCGAGGTCGGAAACAAGAAGGCATACGACCCGCGCAGCTACCTCAAGAAGGCCGAAGCAGGCATGACGGCTCGCGTCGTCGAGGCGTGCAACGACCTGAAGTCGGCCGGACGCTCGGTGTCCGCAGGCTGATCGGCTTCACAACTCAGCATCACAGAACAAAATGCGCGCCGACGAATTTCTCGTCGGCGCGCATTTTCTGTTCAGGTGCTTACTTGCTGGGATCGCAGACCTTCCACGTGCCGTCCTGGCGCTCGAGGTCGAACGTGCGCCACGACTGTTCGCCGGTGCTCGGCAAACTTGCCTGGACCTGAGCGATCGCGGTGTCGTCGGTGATGCGCACCGCATCGACGGCTCCGACCTGCGGGATCGTCTTCTGAGCGACGGCATTGTCGTGGACCTGAGCGAACGCCGCGTCCGGAATAGTGCGGTAGTACTCGCCCAGCGCCCCACACGTCGACGTTCGTAGCGTCGCCAGATCACCGGTCTGAAGAGCATCGACGTACGTCGAGATGGCAGTCTGAACCTGGGCTTCAGGTGAGCTTTCGCCGCTACCGCTGTTGGACGAGACGAAGACTGCGATGCCGATTGCCGCGAGGACGGCGACGCCGGCCGCTGCTGCCGCGATGTACCAGCCCTTGCCGCTGCGCTTGGTTTTTTCCGGCGCGGCAGGCTCGATGCGAGTCGGCATCGGCTGGGCCGGCGGTGGGGTCGCTGCGACACCCACACGTTGAGGTGCGGCGCGCTGCTGCGGTTGAGGCGCGGAGCGCTGTGGCGGTTGAGGCGCGGAGCGCTGTGGCGGTTGAGGCGCGGAGCGCTGTGGCGGTGGCGGCGGGGTTGGAGCTTGCCGGGGTGGCGGTGTCGGCTGCGAGGCTTTCGGAATCGCGACGGTGGCGGGCTCCGGCTTGGGCTGGGGTGTCGGTGCTGCTGCCGGTGTTTCTGCTGGTGTTGCTGTGGGTGCCTGAGTTGCCTTGGGGATCGCGACGGTTGGCGCGCTGGCGGCTTTGGCGTCGCCGTCCGCCTTCGAGTTCTTGTCCGCCTTCGAGTTCTTGTCTGCCTTCTGGATCGCCACAGTCGCAGGTTCGGTCGGGGCCGACTTCTCGGGCGCACCGTTCGGGGCTGCGCTCTTTTTCGAGTTGTCGTCTTTCGAGTCCGGCACGGGTAACCCTTCGGTCTTATGCGGCAATGACCATGTCAGGGTAACGACCGGTATGTACCGG
Organism: Rhodococcus sp. DN22; assembly: GCF_036669995.1. NCBI lineage: Bacteria > Bacillati > Actinomycetota > Actinomycetes > Mycobacteriales > Nocardiaceae > Rhodococcus > Rhodococcus sp. DN22. The sequence goes on from NZ_CP133326.1 coordinate 1,536,998, forward strand.
GCATAACTCCGACCGTCGGCGAGGCGGTCCTGTGGCAGAAAGGCGTAGCGGGCACAATGAGCGCATGACCCAATTCGGTGACCTGCTCGGACCCAAGCCCACTCTGCTTCCCGGCGACGACGAGGCGGAATCGGCACTGCTCAACCACGCTGACCCGGCCCAGGTCGCGGCCGACCATCCCACTGCCTCCATCGCGTGGGCCTACCTCGCCGAGGCTGCCCTGGACAAGGGCGAAACCATCACTGCCTACGCCTACGCGCGTACCGGCTACCACCGCGGACTCGACCAACTGCGTCGTAACGGTTGGAAGGGTTTCGGTCCTGTGCCCTACAGCCATGAACCGAACCGCGGATTCCTCCGTTGCGTCGCTGTCTTGGCCAAGGCCGCGAAGACGATCGGTGAGGCCGACGAGTACGCGCGTTGCCTAGATCTGCTCGAAGACTGCGATCCCAACGCCGCCGAAGCGCTTGGCCTCGGTTAGCAGTTTCCGTCCGAGCCGGGCCGGTATCAAGGACCGGGCTCGCAAATCGGTGCGTCGGCTTCAGACGTCGGCGCTACCGATCATTCAATGTGCCTTGGCGGCCGGATTGGCGTGGTGGGTTGCCACCACGGTGATCGGGCACCATGCGCCGTTCTTCGCGCCGATTGCCGCCGTGGTCTCGCTCGGTCTGTCGTTGGGCGCCCGACTACGACGTTCGTTCGAGTTGGTTGCGGGTGTCACGGTCGGTATCGGAATCGGTGACCTGATCATCTCCGGCATCGGGAGCGGACCCTGGCAGATCAGTTTGGTTGTCGTGCTGGCGATGTCCGTCGCGGTGCTACTGAACAGTGGGCCGATCTTCTCCATGCAGGCCGGAAACTCGGCCGTGCTGGTGGCGACGCTGATCCCACCGGGCGGCAGTGGCGGGCCCGATCGCATGATCGACGCCCTTGTCGGTGGTTTGGTGGGCATCGCGGTGGTCGCGATCATCCCCACGCACCCGGTACGACGCGCACGCAAGGACGCTGCATCGATTCTCGGAACAGCGTCAGAGGTACTGCAATTGGTGGCAGACGGCCTCGTCGCGAACGACCCGGACCCGATCGTGAAGGCGCTGCAGAAGGCGCGCGCAACTCAGGGTGCCATCGACGGATTGCGCAGCAACCTCCTCGGCGGGCGTGAGATCAGCCGAATCTCCCCGCTGTACTGGAACAGTCGACCGCGCCTCGAAAGGCTCATGGCGACAGCCGATCCCATCGACAACGCGATGCGCAACATTCGAGTGCTCGCGCGTCGTTCGTTGACGTTGGTCAGGGACGACGAGATCCTCGATCCTCGTCTGGTGGCTCAGGTCGAGCGCTTGTCGAAAGCCGTCGAAGTTCTCAAGGACATGATCCTGGCGGAGCCGGGTGAGCAGCCTGATCAGGCCGAGGCAGCGCGCGTCCTGCGCTCGGTGGCGAAGGAACTGAAACCGGCGATAGTCGAGAACGCAGGCCTGTCCTCGACGGTGGTGTTTGCCCAGATTCGATCGCTGGTCGTCGACCTCTTGCAGGTAGCAGGCATGAAGCGCATCTCGTCGATCGCCACTCTGCCGCCCACTGTGCCGCACCCGGCGTACGAGCCGGATCACTGACCTCTGCCTTTTCCCGCTCACTGAGCAACTCATTGTATGTATGCGAATGTATGCATATGCTCTGAGGAGGACTTGGGAGGGAACAGGACAAATGGGAGCAGGGCACGGCCATTCACACGGCCACTCGGCAGCAGATTCGGTCGGAGTAGGGCCGTCACCGCAACGCATCAAGAAAATGGCGATCGCGCTTGCGATCCTCGTTGCATTTCTCGTACTCGAAGCCACGGTCGGCATTCTGATCAACTCGCTGGCGCTGCTTGCCGACGCCGGCCACATGCTCACCGACGTGGTGGGCATGGCCATGGGATTGACGGCTTTGCTGCTCGCGAAGAAGGGCAGCACCACCGCGGCCAGGACCTTCGGTTGGCACCGCGCCGAAGTGCTGACCGCCATGGCCAACGCCGTGATGCTGCTGGCCGTCGCCGCCTGGGTCTTCTACGAGGCAATCGGCCGCATCGGTAACGAACCCGAGATCCCGGGCGGCGCCCTGATCATCACTGCGGCCGCCGGTCTGGCCGCGAACATTGTCGTGATGCTGATGCTGCGCGGCGATTCCAAGGACAGCCTCGCGGTGCGTGGCGCGTACCTCGAAGTGCTTGCAGACGCCGTCGGTAGCGTCGGAGTTCTGATTGCCGGTGGCCTTGTCCTGCTGTTCAACTGGACGTGGGCGGACGTCGTCGTCGGTGTTCTCATCTCGCTGTGGGTGGTGCCGCGTGCGATCAAACTGGCCGCAGCATCGCTGCGCATTCTGACGCAGGCGTCGCCGGCCGACGTCGACGTCGAAGCGGTCGAGGCCGACCTGGCGGCGCTGCCGAGCGTGATGGGTGTTCACGACCTACACGTCTGGACGCTCACCACCGGCATGGATGTCGCGACGGTCCACCTGACCAGTGACGCGAATTCGTCGAACGTTCTGGAATCCGCGCGCACCGTCCTCGAGAGTCACGGTCTTTCCCACGCCACCGTTCAGGTGGAATCGTGTGCCAACGGCGAGCATTGCGAGAAGAACGTCACTTGGTGAAGCGGGTGATCTCCTTGCCCGGCTTCCAGAGATCGACGTACATGTGCTCGTCGTCGACCGTCGTGTGCACCACCTCGTCGATGTCGAGGACAAAGAGGTGCAGGGGTTTCGGAACCTCGTAGGTGTAGCTTGCGAGCACGGCTTCGAACTCGTCGCCGGTCACCTCGCGTGCGATTCCGGCGATCTTCGCATCGCCGCCCTCCATGGTGTGCTCACCGGGATTGCTGTGTAGGGCGTAGCGCCCGTCACGGATGAGATCCTTCGCCTTGAGTGCGCCGAACATCGAACCGAGGACCAGACGCCCGTCGAGGATTTCGACTTCGGTGCCGCTCACGCGCGGTGAACCGTCCTTGCGCAGCGTTGCGAGGACGTGATGCTTGTGGGCTTTGAATCGTGCTTGGACCGCGTCGGCAAGAGCGGGTACTTCTTCGGAGAACTGCTTCCAAGTGACCATGACGGTCATTGTGCACTCCTATTCCTGACAACTTCTGTCAGTAATTCTCGGTAATGTTCGGTCCATGAGATCCGCGCGGTTGCTCCAACTCATGCTGCGTTTGCAGGGGAGTCGCGGCGTTATCGCCGATCAGTTGGCCGAAGAGTTCGGCGTTTCGGTGCGGACGATCTACCGCGACGTGGCCTCGTTGTCGGCTGCCGGCGTGCCGATCTGGACCGAGAGCGGCCCCGGTGGTGGCATCCGTCTGCTCGACGGTTGGCAGTCCAAGCTGTCCGGTATGACGGACGACGAGACGTCCGCACTCATGCTGTTGGGCGTGCCGTCCATCGCTGCAGATCTCGGGCGATCCGACGCCGTCGGTTCGGCGGGGGCCAAACTGCTCCGCTCCCTGCCCGGTCCCCTGCGCGAGAGTGCACGACTGTGGCAGGACCGCATTCTCGTGGACGTTCCGGGTTGGTTCGGCGGCGTCGACGACATCTCTGCGCTTCCGATCGTCACATCCGCTGTGCTGGACTCGCGTCGACTGCGCTTCGCCTATCGCGATCGCGAGCGGACGGTCGAACCGCTGGGTCTGGTCATCAAAGCCGGTGTTTGGTATCTGGTGGCGGGGATGAACGGTCGAACGCTGTCGTTTCGAGTCGGGCGCATCAAAAATGCCGTGGTAGAAGATGATTCGTTCACTCGGCCGGTGGATTTCGACCTGCCGTCGTGGTGGGCGGCGTCGATGGCCGAGTTCGACCGTTCGCTGCTTCGCTTCGAATGTCGCGTGCGGTTGTCACCAGAGGGCAGGCGCCGGCTCCCCGATGTGGTGGGCGAGCTTGCCGCTGCCGTCGAAGTGGGGCCAGAGGACAACGACGGATGGGTGAGTGCGGAGCTGAAACTCGAGAGCGAAGCTGTCGCGCTCTCGCAGTTGATCGGTCTGGGAGCGGACGTCGAAGCGCTCGAGCCACGGTCGTTGCGTGAAGGAATGCGCGCCGTGGCGGAGCAGATGGTGCTCCGCCACAACTCGCAGTGACTAGGCCGTTGCAGAACGCTTTGCGAGGAGGCGGGTGATACCCAGTTGAGCTGCGACGATGATGGCGCCGACCACCAGACCCAGTGCCGCCGACGCAAGGGTGTTGACGATCCACGCCAGTACCCCGCCGACTCCGGCGATGTCACTGACTGCTTCTTCGCCGTGATGAACGGCGTCGTACAGCGGGTGGAAGCCCAGTTCGTCGATGCCGACCAACAGGATGTGGCCACCGACCCACAGCATCGCGGCGGTACCCACCACCGAGAGCACTGACATCACGTGAGGCATGCCGCGAACGAGGCCTCGGCCGACCTTGTGGGTGAAGCCAGACGACGTCTCGGCGATCTTCAATCCGATGTCGTCCATCTTCACGATCAGTCCGACGACGCCGTAGACGACCACGGTGATGACGACCGCCACGACGGCAAGGATCACCAATCGGCTCCAGAAACCTTCGCCCGCGATGGTGTTGAGGGCGATCACCATGATCTCGGCCGACAGGATCAGGTCGGTGCGGACGGCACCCGAAACCACTGCTTCTTCGTCGCGAGGATGCTCGTCAGCGGCCTCGTGGTGGTCACCGTGGCCGAAAATTGCACCCCAGATCTTGTGAACCGCTTCGTAGCTGAGGTAACAGCCGCCGACCATCAACAGTGGCGTCAGCAGCCAGGGGAGGAACTGACTCAGCAGCAGAGCGATCGGAAGAATGATCAGCAGCTTGTTGCGCAGCGATCCGATGGCGATGCGCTTGATGATGGGCAACTCGCGTTCGGCCGCGAGCCCACGGACGTACTGCGGCGTGACGGCTGCGTCGTCGATGACGACGCCTGCAGCTTTGGCGGTCGCCTTACCGGTTGCGGCGGCAACGTCGTCGATCGAGGCGGCAGCCATACGAGCCAGGGCTGCGACGTCGTCGAGCAGGGCGAAGAGTCCTCCGGCCATCACAGACCTCCAGTGGAATCAGTGGAAAAAGGTGGCCGGACCGATCCGGTGACGCAGTTACTTGATCGCACGAGGTCTCTATCCATGATGGTCGTTGGTGAGGTCAGGTCACCTGGAACGATACCGGGGGCATCCGTCAGGGACGACCTCGCTCGGCCGGTCGCTCTTCGTCACGAAAGGTCTTCCCGACCCGGTGCTCGCGTGTAAGACTGCACAGAAGATCGATCGAAACGGGGCACTATGCGTGAACCAGACACTGCACAGGTCGCCAAGACTTTCGACGCAATGGCGGCGCACTACGACCGACAGATCGGGCGCTTCGAGCGCTTTGTGCTCGGTGACGCCCGGAAATGGGCTGTAGATCAGGCGCATGGGCGCGTGGTCGAAATTGCCGTGGGCACCGGGCTGAACCTGCCTCTCTACGGGGACGACGTCGACTACGTCATCGGCGTGGACATCTCGACTGCGATGCTCGATCAGGCCAGGGTCAAGGTCTCCGAGGGAGTGAAGACCGAAGTCGACCTACGACTCGGAGACGTGCAAGCACTCGATGTTCCTGACGAATGCGTGGACACATTGGTCTCCACCTACGCGTTCTGCACGATCCCCGATCCGGACCGAGTTGCCAGCGAAGCATTTCGAGTGCTGGTGCCTGGTGGTCGATTCGTGCTCGCTGAGCACGGGCCGAGCACCAACACGGTTGTACGGGCGCTGATGAAGGCCGTCGAACCGCTTTCTGTACGGTTCGGTGCCGATCACCTCACCCGCGAACCGGTCGGATACCTCGAAAACGCAGGCTTCCTGATCGACGAGGTGCAGCGCAGTGGACGGGGTGGAATCGTGTTCCGGGTCGTTGCGCGCAAGCCGGATCCCGAATGGACGGCACTCGGTCACTAGTGTCCGAGTGCCGTCCAGCGGTGACCGCTCAGCCCAAGCGCTCCAGGATGGTTGCGTTGGCCAGCCCACCTGCCTCACACATGGTTTGGAGTCCGTAGCGCGCGCCGCGCTGCTCCATCGCGTTGACCAGGGTGGTCATGATCCGCGTTCCGCTGCCACCTAGTGGGTGGCCGAGCGCGATGGCGCCGCCGTGGACGTTCACCTTGGACAGGTCGACGCCGGTGTCCGCTGCCCACGAGAGGACGACGGGAGCAAAGGCCTCGTTGACCTCGAACAGATCGATGTCCGAGATCGTCAACCCCGCACGGGCCAAGACCTTCTCGGTGGCCGGGATGACCGCCGTGAGCATGTACAGCGGATCGTCGCCGGCGACAGCGAAGCTGTGCAGCCGTGCCTTCGGGGTGAGGCCGAGTTTCGCGGCGATCTCACTGGTCGTGATCATCACCGCCGAACTGCCGTCCGAAAGCGGGCTGCTGTTGCCCGCGGTGATGGACCAGTCGATCTGTGGGAATCGCTGGGCGTAGTAGTCGGATTCGAAGGCGGTCCGTAGGCCGGCGAGGGTCTCGACCGTGGTGCCGGGGCGGACGGCCTCGTCGACCGACAGTTGCGGGAGCGTGGCGAGTTCCTTGGTGAAGTAACCACTCTCGGTTGCCAGCGCGGCTTTCCGATGACTCGACGCCGAGAATTCGTCGAGTTGGGTGCGGCTCAGTCCCCACTTGGCAGCGATCAATTCGGCGCTGATGCCCTGCGGTACCAGACCGTCCGGATAGCGCTCTTCGAAACCTACACCGAGTGACTCGCGCCCGACGCTACTCGAGCCCATCGGCACTCGGCTCATCGACTCGACTCCGGCAGCGACAACGATGTCGTACGCACCGGCAATAACGCCCTGAGCAGCAAAATGAACTGCTTGTTGGCTACTTCCACACTGTCGGTCGACGGTGGTTCCCGGTACCGACTCAGGGTAGCCGGCGGCGAGAAGGGCAGTGCGAGTGACATTCTGGCTCTGTTCACCGACTTGACTGACCGCGCCGCCGATGACGTCGTCGATCAGCGCGGCATCGATCCCGGTGCGCTCGACTACCGCTTTGAGGCTGTGGGCGAGGAGGTCGACGGCGTTGATGCCGTGCAGGGCGCCGTTCGCCTTTCCCTTGCCGATCGGAGTGCGAACGGCTTCGACGATAACTGCGTCTCTCATGACAAATTCCTTTCAGGGATGGCGGATTCAGCAGGGACAACTGGGGTGGGTGTGGTCGCAGGCGTCATTCCCAGCGATGCCAGGGCAGACACAAGCGCGACGGCAAAGATCACCCACCAGGCCTGGCGGAAGGTGTCGGGGTCGACGGAGGAGCCGAGAACCGCGATCAGAACACTCACGCCGAGAACGGTTCCGATCTGTCGGCTCATGCTGACGATAGCGCTACCGGTGGCCGATCGGGCCGGTGCAAGATCCGCCGTGGCCTGCGACAGAATGGTCGGCAGGGCAAGGCCGACACCGATTCCGGCGATGATCCAGCCCGGCAGGAGTCCGGTCGCGTAGTTGGGCGTCGAATCAACCGAGACGAGAACGAGTACGGTTCCGACTGCCCACAGAAGGCTGCCGAGTGCGGCGACGCGTCCCGCCGAGTACTTGCGCGAAAGCGATCCACCGGCGATCGCGAACAGCGGAACCAGAAGCGGACCCGGCGAGACGGCGAAGCCGGTGCGCAATGCCGAGTATCCCCAAACTTCTTGCAGCCAGAGGATATTCGAGAGCAGTCCGGCGGCAAATGCCGCGCTGAACAAGATGGCGGTGACGTTGGACCAGGCAAAGGAGCGGATCTTCAGAAGATCGGGAGCAATCAACGGAGTGCGATGGCGAGAGTTGCTCCACCAGAACGAAAGTAGGGTCGCGACGGCGACGGCGAAGGCGATCAGAACGCGGTTGTCGGTCCATCCCCAATCAGGTCCCTGGACGAGTGCCAGCGCGAGAGAGCCGATTCCGACGGTGAGGAGGCCGGCGCCGACGAAGTCGATCCCGGCATCGGAGTCCTTGTGTGTTGTATCCGGGACGAGTCGGACTGCGAAGTAGAGCAATACGATCCCGACTGGAACATTGATCAGGAAGACCCAGCGCCACGACGCCTCGACGAGAATGCCGCCCACGACGGGGCCGAATGCCGCAGCGGCCGCGCCGGCTGCCGCCCAGATGCGTACGCCGGATTGACGTTTCGCAGCCGGGAGTGCACTGATCAGGAGGCCGAGGCTGGCCGGGGTGAGTGCTGCGGCGCCGACTGCCTGAACGATGCGGAATGCCACCAGTGCCCACAATGACGGACTGAAAGCGCAGGCGGCGCTGGCGAGGGTGAACAGTGCGAGGCCGGCGATGAAGGCGCGCTTGTGCCCGATCCGGTCCGCCCAGCGTCCGAGGGGGATCAAAAGCGCGGCGTAGACGATCGCGTAGCTGTTGAGGATCCAACTGAACTCGCCGAGTGAGTGGCCCGGGTAGCTCTTGGCGATGTCGCCGAAGGCCACGTTGACCACAAAAAGATCGAGGCTGGCGACAAACGGCGCTCCCGACAGAATTGCGAGGAGCGGCCCAGTCCGCACTGGCTGGCTATGAAGTTCCATAGTCAGAAATCTAGACTCTGGCTATGGTTATGGCAAGCCAGGGGGTATGGTGAATTGCATGGACGCTGTACGACTGACCGGAGTGCTCGAAGATCGCGACGCCTGGCGGGCCACGCACTGTTCGATCGGGCGGGCGATGGAAGTGGTCGGCACCCGGTCCGCGATGCTCATTCTGCGAGAGGCCTATTACGGCACAACGCGTTTCGACGACTTCGCGTCGCGAGTCGGCATTACCGAGGCGGTTGCGTCGTCAAGGCTGAAAGAGCTCACTGAGGCGGGACTGTTCGAGCGTGTGCCGTACAAGGAGCCTGGAAAGCGGACGCGGCACGAGTACGTGCTCACCGAGAAGGGTCGTGACCTGCTGCCGGCGGTTCTTGCGCTGATGCAGTGGGGAGACAAGTATCTGCACGGCGGAAAAGGCGGACCGTTGGAGGTGGCTGACGACGCTACTGGTGAGCGTGTTCGTGTCGAGGTGCGCAGTGAGTCGGGTCGTGAAGTGCCTTTGGGGGAGTTGCGAGTCTCTGTCAACGAATCGCGTCGGCGGTTGCGCGAATAGCAATGCATCTCAACAGCTCTCGAGTGTAGGTCTTCTTGAAGTTGTCCGTTATGTCCCTGGTTATCGAAAGTATGTTCGATTAAGATTTCGGTATGGACAGTCGGGAAGCGTGGCAGCTGGATGGCGAGGGCCTTAAGAGTGAGGTTCTGGATCTGGTGCGTGTCCGGCACGAGTTGCAGTCGCGGATGGTGTTGTTGATCGTGGAGATGTTTTCCCGTGAGGTTCTCGGCGGGAAGGGTTTTCGGGCGATCGCGCAGTGGTTGCACGGTTCGACGAATCTCGAGATCGGCGAGTGCAGTCTGCTGGTCGGGTTGGCGCGGTTGCTGATGCTCGAACCCGTTGTGGGCGATGCGTTTCACCGTGGTGATGTTGATGCGTTGAAGGCGCGGCAGGTGGCGTCGTTTTGTCAGCATCCACCGAAGAACATGACGCCGGCGGATGTGGACAAGGCTCGCGGGATTCTGCTTGGCCTGGCGTCGAAGAACATCGCGGATTGTGATGCGGTGCGGGCAGCGATTCGGCGGATCGAGAAGCAGTACGGCAAGCGTGAGGACGGGGTCCCGGTCGGGGAAGATTCGGAGCGCAACGAGTTCTACGCCTCGAAAGGCCTGTACGGCAGAGTAACTGTGAAGGGTGACTTGGATGCGGTGAACGGGGCGCGTCTGATCACGTTGTTGTCGAGTTTGTCGGCTCCGACGCCGGAGAAGGACGGTGTGAAGGACACGCGTACTCCGGCATTACGGCGTGCGGACGGGTTTTGCGAGTTGTTGCGCCGTTACGAGGGGGCGGGGTTGGGTCCGATCGAAGGCGGGGTGAAACCGCACATCACGGTGACTGCGTCGGCGAAAGACATGACGGACCTTAAAGTTCTGAAAGACCTGTTGCCGTCCACTGAGGAGTTGGGGTTCGCGTGGACGGATTGGGTGGGCCCGATCAGTATCGATACTGCCCGGATGCTGGCGTGCGACTGCACCGTGACGCGGATTTTGTTGGATGAGAATGGTGTTCCGCTCGACTGCGGCAAGGAAGCGAGAACGGCGACTGTTCCGCAGCGCCGGGCTCTTGCGGTTCGGGATGGCGGGTGTGCGTTTCCGGGGTGCGGGACGCCGTCGGGGTGGTGCGATGCTCATCATATTGTTCATTGGAATGATGGTGGCCCAACGGATCTCGACAATCTGATCTTGTTGTGCGGTCATCACCATCGGACGCTGCACCACACGGAGTGGCGGGTGGAGATCGGCCCGGATCGGAGGACGGTGTTCTATCCGCCGATGTCGGTTGATCCGCACCAGCATCCCATCGGCGGGAACAGCCCACCGACAGCAGCCTGAAGTGAAACAACTCGAGACGCGAGCACCGGGGCACCGCCATGCCCCGGTGCTCGAGCCCGCGTTTGGGAGTCTGGGTGGTTGGCTGTGTGTCAGCTCAGCGACTTCTTGAACCCGACGTGGGAGGCGACAAATCCGAGTCGCTCGTAGAAGTCGTGAGCTTCCTTGCGAGTTTGATCCGAGGTGAGCTGCGCCAGGAACGCGCCGCGCCGGGCGCCTTCTTCGCAGGCCCAACGGATCATCGAACTGCCGATGCCCTTGCTCCGGTAATCCTCGTGGACGCGAACAGCTTCGATCTGCAGTCGTGTCGCCCCCATTCGGCTCATACCCGGAATGAAGGTCAATTGCATGGTGCCGATTACCGCGTCACCGACCAGAACGGTGACGAGGAGTTGCGCCGGATCCTCGTCGATTCGCTTGAATGCGTCCTCGTAGATCGTTCGGGCCTCGGGGTTGGTCGTCTCCCGGGTGCTCCCGATCGGGTCGTCGGCGAGCAAGTCGATCAGTGCTTCCACGTGTCGAATCTCGGCCCGCGTGAGGGTGTACTCCACTCCGCCGGACTGAAATGACGTCGCAATCATCGATGCTCTCCTGAAGAAGAATGAATGTCTGAAATGTCAGACTCTCACGAGTCTCCTCCAGTGCACTCGATCACGTCCAAAAACGCATGAGGGCGTTACCGAGCATGGCGTAGTAGTCGGACACACCGCTCAGTTCGAAGATCCAGTAGATCGCATCGAAGAAGACGACATTGATCTGCGGGACGAACAGGAGCGCAACCAGCAGGAGCAGTCCGTACGGCTTGAACTGGTCGAGTTGGTGTCGTGTGTTGGGCGCGAGGTAGGGCTCCAGCGCGTTGTAACCGTCCAGACCGGGGACTGGAAGCAGGTTCAAAACTGTTGCCATGACCTGCAAGAAGGCCAGGAAACTGAGGCCGGCCCAGAACGTCAGATGCTCCGCCGATGAGCCGTACGTACGTATGACGACGAGGAGAATTACCGCGGCGACGGCGTTCGTGAACGGACCGGCGAGCGATATTCGCGCCTGCACCTTGGGCGGGAACATCCCGGTGCGCAGGTACACGGCGCCGCCGGGAAGCCCGATGCCGCCCAAGGCGATGAACAGCACCGGCAGCCCGATCGAGAGCATCGGATGGCTGTACTTGAGCGGGTTGAGCGTCAGATAACCACGAGCCTCGACGTCGGTGTCTCCGTGACGCCACGCCAGATATGCATGGGCGAACTCGTGCAAGCACAGCGTGACCACCCAGCCGGCGACCACGAGGACAAAAACACCCGCGCGGCCCGCGAGGGAACCCCACGTCGAGTTCCAGGCGACAACTCCGGCGATGACGGTGATCGCAACGACGCCCAGGAAGACAGGGCTCGGACGAACCGCCGACCGTGCTGCTCCGGTTCTCACCTGACCAACAACCAAGTCTTGTCGTGCCGGTAGAAGGTCGAACGCTTGAGATCGCGTGGGTTGGCCACCCCGTCGCGAACCAGATGCGCTGCCGGCGAGCCCAGCTGAATGGCTCGGCCTTCCAGCCAGCGTCGCCCGCTCCAGCGGCTCTTGCGGTCGACCGATGCCTTGATCCCGGGGAGCTTGGGGCTCGGCACAATCCGGATACCGGGGACTGTGCCGGAGAACAGCTTGTTGTCGTCGACGTACGCCTCGCCGATCAATTCGGCGGCATCGGCCGGACCCGTGACAGTTGCCGCACCGACCAGCGCGATTCCGGCGTCGTCGCGAATGAGCGGCACGGTGTGGACTGTGCCTTTCAACGCCGTGCGCGCAGCCCGGGCACCGGTTGCGAGTTTGTACGCGTCGGTTGCGTCGGACCTGTTCTCGGTGACGTAGGCGAGTTCGACGTTCAGTCGCTCCAGTCGCATCAACCGTGTCAATGCCGCGGCAAACGCGCCGTCGTTACCCACGACGATCAAGCGAGGCTCCGTGACGACCTGCAGTTGGGACAGGGCCTCGTCGAAGTCCTGCTTCTCCGGAAGTTCAGGGACAGTGAACGACGTGAGTTCACCCAGGGGGAGTGGAACCGGCGAATCGCCACATTTGAGCACCACAGGGGTCAAAGCCACTCCTAGCTCGATCAAGACTTCTTCTCGGGTAGTGGGACCTCGCCACCCTTCCCCGAAATGGCCGTCCGAATCACTGCCGACGATCTTAGTGCGAGTCTCTGTGTCGACTCGCAATCGTGATGGTCACCGGCCAAATTCTGGACCGTCAGGTCTGGTCTGGTGCTCTGGGCTAGACTGCTCCTTCGGTCACTGCAACAGTTCGGCGCTGCATCATGTGCGCGGAAGCCAGGCAGTACCAATGCGGCGGGACAACTGCTGCACGTCGACCGTAGGAGACAACGTCATGCCGGCAATCGTCCTGATCGGCGCCCAGTGGGGCGACGAAGGTAAGGGCAAAGCTACAGATCTACTGGGCGAGCAGCTTCAGTGGGTCGTGCGATACCAGGGCGGTAACAACGCCGGACACACCGTGGTTCTGCCGAACGGTGACAAGTTCGCACTGCACCTCATCCCGTCCGGAATCCTCACCCCCGCCGTCAACAACGTCATCGGTAACGGTGTCGTCGTCGACCCGGGTGTGTTGCTGACCGAATTGGCAGGCTTGGAAGAGCGCGGTGTGGACACGTCCCGCCTGCTGCTTTCTGCTGATGCGCACCTGATCATGCCGTACCACGTGGCCATCGACAAGGTCACCGAACGCTTCCTGGGAGCGAAGAAGATCGGCACGACCGGCCGCGGTATCGGCCCGTGCTACCAGGACAAGATCGCCCGTGTCGGTGTCCGTGCTGCGGACGTCCTTGACGAGAAGATCCTGACCCAGAAGGTCGAAGCGGCACTCGAATTCAAGAATCAGGTGCTGGTCAAGATCTACAACCGCAAGGCACTCGACCCGCAGCAGGTCGTCGAAGAGGTACTGACGCAGGCCGAGGGTTTCAAGCACCGCATCTCGGACACGCGCCTGGAGCTCAACCTCGCCCTCGAGCGCGGCGAGACCGTCTTGCTCGAAGGTTCGCAGGGCACTCTGCTGGACGTCGACCACGGCACGTACCCGTACGTGACCTCGTCCAACCCCACCTCGGGTGGTGCGGCGGTCGGTTCGGGCATCGGTCCCACCAAGATCACCACGGTGCTCGGAATCCTGAAGGCGTACACGACGCGTGTCGGTTCCGGTCCGTTCCCGACGGAGCTGTTCGACGATCACGGCGCATACCTGGCGAAGCAGGGCGGCGAGGTCGGTGTCACCACCGGACGCGCTCGTCGTACGGGATGGTTCGACGCTGTCATCGCGCGTTACGCGACGCGCGTCAACGGCATCACCGACTACTTCCTCACCAAGCTGGACGTGTTGAGCAGCCTCGACACCGTGCCGATCTGTGTCGCGTACGAGGTGGACGGTGTCCGCCACGACGAAATGCCGATGTCGCAGAGCGACATTCACCACGCCAAGCCCATCTACGAAGAGATGCCAGGCTGGTGGGAAGACATCTCGGAGGCTCGCACCTTCGAGGAACTGCCGCAGAATGCGCAGAACTACGTGCTTCGGCTCGAAGAGCTTTCGGGTGCGTTCATCTCCTGCATCGGTGTCGGTCCCGGCCGCGACGAGACGATCGTCCGGCGCGAGATCGTCCGCTAGTTCGTTCCCTCGAAATCCCCGCTCCTGCAAGCAGGAGCGGGGATTCGTGTTTCAAGCCAGCTTCGACAAGTGTGCGGTGACGGTCTTCCAGTCGGGAAACTTGGTGCTGCCGAACTTGATCCACTCGCCCTCGAATCGATCTGCGCCGTTTGCTCCGCGGTCGTCGACGAGGTACTCGCCTCGATTGAGGTGCTTGTGGTGCGAGAGGATCAGACGTTTGTACGCGACGCTGCCCTCCTCCATGCCGAGGTGCTCTTGGACCCACAGAACCTTGTCGTGCCAGGCTGTGGCGTTCTTCCACGGCGCTGTCGAGAGGATGTAGGTGTCGAACTGCTGCGCCAGTTGGTGGTAGGCGTCGATAGCACCGTCGAGAGGATCCATGCGAGAGAAGATGTGTGGCGCTTCGTCGAGCTCGTTCTTGTACTTCTCCCGGACGCCGTCGGTCAGGCGATCGATGCCCGACTGGAAGTTGACCAAGGTGTTGTCGAGATCGATGTAGAGAATCTTTTTGGAAGCCGGCATGGGAACCCTCTCTGGAGACTTTCTGAGTGCGAAAAGAGTCCAGTTTTACGCAACTGGACTGAGATCAGTGAATTCTTCCCCTTGATCACAATCGCACGGAGGTCTGACAGAGTTGATCTCGCGGTCTGAAGTCTTGTCGTGGAAGATGCCGCCGAGGGGTGCTGCCAGGCGAAACTGCTCCAAACGTATGTAAGTACCTTCACCTTCGGCGGGCGCGAAGAAGTAGACGAGTGCCACGAAGAGTCCGATGCCGATCAGGGTTGCGAAGGTAGTCATGGACATATGATCAACTCGACTGGTATTGAGTTACATAGCCAAGTTGTCGATACTGGACTGCATGATGACTCGAGTTCTCGGTGCCCGTTCGCTTGCGCGCGATCTGGGGTCCTGGCAGGAAGAGTCCGGGCGCAGGCCCGCGTACCGTGCGCTTGCCGACGGTATCCGCCTGCTCGTGCACGACGGTCGCGTTCCGCTGGGGGTCGCACTGCCGAGTGAGCGTGAACTTGCGACGGTGCTCGAACTCAGTCGGACCACGATCACGTCGTCGTACTCGGTGCTACGAGACGAGGGGTATCTGATCAGCCGGCAGGGCTCGCGAAGCACCGTAGCTTTGCCCGCCGGCGCGCGGCCGAACGGGTTGATGTTCCGCTCCCATCAACCGGGGCCGAGTGGGCCCGTCGTCGACCTCAGTTACGCGGCGATGGCAGCTCCCGCCGCCCAGGTCGAACTGGCGTATGCGTCTGCGCTGCAGGAACTTCCGAACTTCCTGCCCACGCACGGGATGGAACCGGTCGGGATCGCCGACTTGCGTGACGTGATCGCGCAGCGCTACACGGCGCGGGGTCTACCCACCACCGCCGAACAGATCATGGTGACCTCGGGTGCGCAGCACGCGCTTCGATTGTTGCTGTCGGTGCTCACCTCACCCGGCGAGCGAGTGCTGGTCGATCATCCGACGTACCCCAATGCGCTGGAAGCGATTCGGCGAAACGGCGCTCGGCCCGTGCCGGTTCCGGTCCGACCGGAGTTCGCGGCGGCCGGAGCCTGGGATCTCGACGGGATTCGAAGTGCAGCAAGGCAAACCGCTGCCAGAATGGCATACCTGATTCCCGACTTTCACAACCCGACCGGCCTCTGCATGGACTCTTCCGGCCGCGCCGAGCTTGCGAAGATTGCGCACGAAACGCGAATGACTCTGGTCGTCGACGAGACGATGGTGGACCTGTGGCTCGACGCACCGCCGCCGGCGCCGGTCGCCTCACATGGGCGAGGCGCGGCGAAAACCGAAGTGGTGACGCTCGGTTCGACCGCGAAGTCGCTGTGGGGCGGGCTACGTGTCGGTTGGATTCGCGCCGATGCCGCGCTCATCACCCAGTTGGTGGGGGCGCGTGCCGCGGTCGACCTCGGTACTCCCGTCATGGATCAGTTGGCAGCCGCTTACTTGCTCGCCGACGACCGCTCGTTGCTCGAACAGCGTCGCGAAGTGCTGCGAGAACAGCGTGCGGTACTCCTCGGTGCAGTGGCAGAGCATCTGCCCGACTGGCGTCCCACCATCGGCTCCGGTGGAATGTCGGTCTGGATGCGAATGTCCGCGCCAGTCTCGACGGCGTTGGCGGCGGTGGCACCCAACTTCGGCGTACTCCTTGCCGCCGGCCCCCGTTTCGGCGTCGAAGGTGCGTTCGAACGATTCATCCGCGTGCCGTACGCACGTTCTCCCGAGGACCTCATTCGCGGCGTCGCGTCCATCGCCGCTGCGTACGACACCCTCGCGACGGATCGCGACACGGCAGACCAACGAATGGTCGTCGTCTGAGAACTGGGTACACACCCTGAAAGTGGTGTGAAACCAGGAGGTAGGGCATGACGGCGGTAGACGGTACAGGCGCAGCGGGAACAAGTGCGGCGGACGCGCTCGCAGAACGATTGTTCGCGGCCACGCTCGGGGCGTCGGAGCTGCAGGCTGTGTATCTGGGCGACCGGCTGGGCTGGTACCGCGCGCTGAGCGATCACGGCCCGCTCACGTCGACGGAGCTGGCGGACCGGACAGGGACCGTCGAAAGGTATGCGCGGGAGTGGCTCGAGCAGCAGGCCGTCGCCGGTTATGTGGACGTCAATTCGGATGCCGATCGCCGGTACAGCCTGCCGCAGGCCCACGCCGATGTTCTGGTCGACGACGAGAACCTGCTTTTCCTGGCGCCGTTGGCGAGGCTGTTCGTCGCGACGACGTCGTCGATGCCGCGTCTACTCGACGCTTATCGTCACGGCGGGGGAGTCACGTGGGAATCGATGGGCCCCGATGCTCGCGAGGGCCAGGCGCTGCTGAACCGGCCGATGTATCTCCAGCAGCTCTGTCAGCAGTTCCTGCCGGTAGTCACCGACCTGCACGCCATACTTGTCGGCGGCGGACAGGTCGCTGATCTCGGGATGGGGGAGGGCTGGTCGTCGATCGCGCTCGCCCTCGGATACCCGAAGATCGAAGTGCACGGCTTCGACGTCGACGCCGCATCGGTGAACGCTGCCCGTCGTAACGCCCACGATCGTGGGGTGGACGACCGAGTACATTTCTCGTTGGTCGACGTCGCCGGACAGGCTCCTGAGGCCGGGCGAGTCGATGCCGGGACCTACGATGCCGTGTTCGCTTTCGAATGCCTTCACGACGTTCCGGATCCGGTGGGATTTCTGTCCACGGCTCGGGCGATTGCCCAGCCGGGCGCCCCGGTGATCGTCATGGACGAACGAACGGCAGATGTGTTCGATCCCGAGGCGGGTCCGATCGAGCAATTGCTGTACGGCTTTTCGCTGACGTGCTGCCTGCCCGACAGCCTGTCGCATCCGGGGAGCGTTGCCACCGGGACGGTGATGAGGCACTCGACACTCGAAAGCTATGCCAAGGCCGCCGGTTTCGAGCGGGTTGACGTGCTGCCGATCGAGCACGAGATGTTCAGGTTCTACAGGTTGGGCTGACGCCCCGTGCGTGGTTAGAGAGTCCTGAGGCTCCTTCACCGCGCACGGGGCCGAAGGCCCTAGGTCCAGACCGTGTCGATATCCGTCGCCTCACGCGCCGGCGCAGCGGGCGTCGCGGTGGGCGTGCGCGAGAAGCGCGGTGCGGGAGCATGCTGAGTGACGCCGTCGAGTTCGATGAGCGAACCGCGGGCCGCGATGTGTTCGTTGGACGGAGCCTCGGCGAAAGTCAGGACAGGGGAGACACAGGCGTCGGTGCCGAGGAAGATCTTGGCCCACTCGTCGCGAGTCTTGGACAAGAACTTTTCGGTGAAGAGCGTCTTCATGTCGTCCCACTTGGACGTGTCCATCTGGTGAGGGAGCGTCGCGGGATCGAGTTCGAGGCCCTCGAGCAACAATGCGTAGAACTGCGGTTCGATGGATCCGACGGCCATGTACTTGCCGTCGGAGGTCTCGTAGGTGTCGTAGAACGGAGCGCCGGTGTCGAGGAGGTTGACGCCGCGCTCGTCGGACCAGACGCCGCGACCGCGGAATGCCCACATCATGTGCGAGAGCGCGAGGGTTCCGTCGACCATCGCCGCGTCGACGACCTGGCCCTTACCGGACGTCGAGCGCTCGACGAGAGCCGACAGAATGCCGAAGATCAGGAACATGGAACCGCCGCCGAAATCGCCGACCATGTTGAGCGGCGGGACGGGGCGTTCACCCTTGCGTCCGATGGCGTTGAGGACACCGGTCAGTGAGATGTAGTTGATGTCGTGACCGGCGGCGTTGGCAAGCGGTCCTTCCTGTCCCCAGCCCGTCATACGGGCGTACACGAGGCGCGGATTGCGCTCCGACACCACGTCGGGTCCGAGTCCCATGCGTTCCATGACGCCGGGGCGGAAGCCCTCGATGAGGACGTCGGCGCGGCCCAGGAGATCGAGAACCTTGGCGACGTCGGCCGGATCCTTCAGGTTGGCCTCGACGATGCGGCGGCCGCGCTTGATCTGGTCGGTTGCGTTCGAGTCCTGCGGAATCTGCCCTGCGCGCTGCACGATGACGATGTCGGCGCCCATGTCCGCCAACAGCGTCGCGGCGTGCGGGCCCGGTCCCAATCCAGCGAATTCCACGATCCGAATGCCCGCGAGCGGGCCCTTCTTCTCCACAGCTTCTGCAGACACACGCACTCCCAATTCAGACGGTGACAACACTCCTGACTCGACGGTAACGTGTCGAATCGATCAGGTGTGCTCCGGGGCACTGTGTCCGCCGAGGGAGGCGCCGATCACTAGACGGCGGCACCCTCGAACTGAGCGTTGTAGAGACGGAAGTACGCGCCCGCCGCTGCGATGAGTTCGTCGTGTGTGCCCTGCTCGACGATCTTGCCCGCCTCCATCACGACGATCAGATCGGCGTTACGGATGGTGGAGAGCCGGTGCGCGATGATGAAGCTGGTGCGCCCGACGCGCAACGCGGACATTGCTTGCTGCACAAGCTGTTCCGTACGTGTGTCGACCGAGCTGGTCGCCTCGTCGAGAATCAGCAGCGACGGCTCCGACAGGAATGCTCGGGCAATCGTGATGAGCTGCTTCTCGCCGGAGCTGATGTTCGATGCCTCCTCGTCCAGCACGGTGTCGTACCCGTCCGGGAGCGTGTGGATGAAGCGGTCGACGAAGGCAGCGCGTGCGGCTTCGTGGATCTCGTATTCACTGGCGTCGAGCCGGCCGTACGCGATGTTGTCGCGGATCGTTCCGCCGAAGAGCCAGGTGTCCTGCAGGACCATGCCGACGTGCTTGCGCAAGTCGGAGCGGCGCATCTGCGAGATGTCGACGTCGTCGAGAGTGATTCGGCCCGAGTCGACTTCGTAGAAGCGCATGAGCAGGTTGACCAAGGTGGTCTTGCCGGCACCGGTGGGTCCGACGATGGCGACCATCTGCCCGGGCCGAGCCGTCAGGTACACGTTCTCGATCAACGGCTTGTCCGGCTCGTAGCGGAACGAGACGTTCTCGAACTCGATGTGTCCGACGTTGCGATGGCGTCCGGCAGGCTCGGGCATTAGTGGCACGTCGATGTCGGGCGACTGCTCGGGTTCGTCGAGAAGCTCGAAGACCCGCTCGGCCGACGCTGCTCCGGACTGCAGGCTCGTCGACATGGACGCGATCTGCGTGAGTGGTTGGCTGAACTGGCGCGAATAGACGATGAACGCCTGAACGTCACCGAGTGACATGTTGCCGCTGGCGACCTTGAGTGCGCCGACCACAGCGAGCAGCACGTAGGTGATGTTTCCGACGAAGTTCATGACCGGCATGATCAGGCTGGAGAGGAACTGTGCGCCGAAGGACGCGTCGAGGAGTTTCTTGTTCTGCTCGGCGAATTCACGCTCGGCTTCGGCCTGATGCCCGTACACGCGTACCAGGTCGCGACCGCTGTAGTTCTCTTCGATCTGTGCGTTGATCTTGCCCGTCTCGGTCCACTGAGCCTTGTACAACACCTGTGCACGCTTGGCGACCCTGGCAACGAGGAGCACCGATACCGGCACCGCGATCAGTGCGATCAGGGCGAGCATCGGAGAGATGACGAACATCATCGTCAGGACGCCGAGGACGGTGAGCACCGACGTCAGGAGCGAGGTCAACGTCGACGACAACGTCGACGAGATGTTGTCGATGTCGTTGGTGACGCGGCTGAGGATCTCGCCGCGAGGTGTCTTGTCGAAGTATGGAAGGGGGAGACGGTGAAGCTTCGCCTCGACCGAGGCACGCAGGTTGTAGATGGTCTTCTGGACGATGATGTTGAGGAGGAATGCTTCCAACCAGGCAAGTAGCGACGAGAGCAAGTACACGACGATCGCGAGCATGACGACTTTGCCGATGGCGTCGAAGTTCAGACCTACACCGGGAACGACGTCGGTCGAGTTGGCGACGAGGTCGGCGAACGTCGAATTTCCTGATGCGCGGATCGCCTCTGCTGCCTGATCGCGGGTCAGTCCGGCGGGCAGGCTCTTGCCGATGAACCCGGCGAAGATGAGGTCTGTCGCGTGACCGAGGATCTTCGGCACCGCGACGGAGAGCGCGATGCTGGCGATCGTCGCAACGACGACACAGGCGACCGCAAACTTGTGTGGCTGCAGAAGCGAGAGAAGCCGCTTCATCGTCGCCTTGAAGTGGCGAGGTTTGGTGTCCGTCGCGGTCAGCGCGGGCTTCGGCTCTTTGTCGGGGTTCTCGGGGTTACTCGACTTCGCATCCCCGTCCGCGGATTCAGGTTCGCTCGGGATCTTGGCGAACACCACCGTCGGGGCATCGTCGAAGTACTGGCTGTTGGGGCTGCCCCACGTCGGGTCCTGCGGGCTGGTCATGCGCTCATCTCCGCGGGAATCTGGGAAGCCACGATCTCTTGGTACGTCGGACAGTTGGCCAGAAGGAACTGATGGTCGCCGAGACCGACCGGAGCGCCGTCTTCGAGGACCATGATCTGGTCGGCATCGATGATGGACGCGACGCGCTGCGCGACGATGATGACCGTCGAATGAGTCGAGACCGTGCGGAGTTCGCGTCGGACTGCGGCGTCGGTGTGCATGTCGAGTGCGGAGAACGAATCGTCGAAGACGAAGATCCGGGGTCTGCGGACCACAGCTCTGGCGATGGCGAGACGTTGTTTCTGTCCGCCCGAGAGATTGCCGCCGCCCTGGGCGATCGGAGACTCGAGACCGTCGGACAGTTCCCGGACGAAGTCGTCTGCCTGGGCGATGGTGAGGGCTGCCCAGATGTCGTCGTCGGTGGCGGTCGGGTTTCCGTAGCGGATGTTGCTCGCGATCGTGCCGGCGAACAGGTACGCCTTCTGGGGCACGTATCCGAAGTTGGCGAAGAGTTCGTCCTGATCCCAGCCACGCACGTCCAAGCCGTCGACCAAGACGGCGCCGGCCGTGACGTCGAAGAGTCGGGGGATGAGTGAGACGAGGGTCGATTTGCCACTACCGGTACTGCCAACGATCGCGGTGACCGTTCCTGGCATGCATCGCATCGAGACATTCGACAGGACCGGCGTTTCGGCTCCCGGATACGTGAATCCGGCTCCACCGAACTCGACAACGCCGTAGGGGCTGGTCGGGCGAAGGGGCTGGGCCGGTGCGGGCACGGTCGGCTCGGTGTCGAGTACCTCGGTGATGCGGTCGGCACACACGGCCGCGCGGGGGATCACGACGGCCAACATGGTCGCCATGACCACGGACATCAGGATCTGCATGACGTAGGCGAGGAAGGCGCTGATCTGGCCGATCTGCATGTCTCCGGTATCGACCAGATGCGCGCCGAACCACAGCACCGCGACGCTCGACAGGTTGGCGATCAACATGACGGTGGGCAGCAGAACCGCCTGGTAGCGACCGATGAGGAGCGAGGTGTCGGTCAGTTCCTTGTTGGCTTTGTCGAAGCGGATCGTCTCGTCGGGTTCTCGAACGAAGGCGCGAATGACACGCATACCGGTGAGCTGTTCGCGCAGTGATCGATTGATGTTGTCGATCCGCGTCTGCATCGTCCGGAAATGCGGGATCAGCTTGGCCACCACGACCGAGACGGTGATGCCGAGCAGTGGTACCGAAATCGTCAGGAGCCAGGACATCTGCAGGTTCTCGCGCAGCGCCATGATGATGCCGCCGATACACATCAGTGGGGCGCTGACGAGCATCGAGGACGTCAGCATGACCAGGGCCTGGATCTGCAGGACGTCGTTGGTGTTCCGTGTGATCAGCGTCGGCGCACCGAAACTGTTGAATTCGCGATCAGAGAAGCTGCCGACGGCTTTGTAAAAGGCGCCTCGAACGTCGTGGCCGAAGCCCATCGACGATTTTGCCGCCAGATAGGTCGACGCGACCGACGCGATGATCGACGCAAGCGAGACCAGCAGCATGATCCCGCCGGTGGACATGATGAATCCGGTGTCGCCTCGGGCGACACCGTCGTCGATGATCCGAGCGTTGAGCGTGGGGAGGACTAACGACGCGATGGCCCCGAAGAGTTGAAGTGCGAGGACCCCGGCAAGCAACCAGCGGTACGGCGGCAGGTACGCCTTGAGGAGTTTTGCTAGCACGACGGTTCCCGGTGAGTTGCTTCGGTTGCCGCTCGTTCGCGATTGATCACAAGCACACGGTATGACAGATCGTGGTCGAGGTTGGCACCGACTCTGACGATTGCAACCATTTGTCCAAATCGAATGTGATGTCCAACACACTTGAATTCGAGATTGGTTTCAGGTCACAGGGCCTGAACTGCCGGTTTACACATTGCTCCAATATGTCACGGTTTTACTTGGATCGAAACAAACTGGACGTACGTATTTAGCTTGGCTACAAAGGGGCGGAGCGAACAAAACGTGCGCCGCGTCATAGATATTCATGCAAGGAGTCACACATGGGATCCCTCGGAAACCTTCTCAAGGCCAACGGCATGGGCTGGGGCATTCTCCAGCTTCTTCCCCTGGTCAACATGCTCAAGACCCTTCAGGGGCTGGACACCGCGAGCTCGAACTCCTGACGTTCGACCACAACAATTCTTCCGAAACAACACAGGAGTAGTCGCATGACCTCGATTCAGAATCTCGACGCCTTCCTCAAGAGCGTTCTCGCGTTCGTGACCAAGTTGAACGCGGGATCGGCAGACGGCTCGGGTTCGGCCGGTTCCACTGCCGAGTAGTTCTCGGTCCCCACTTCATTTCAACTGCATCCCGACATAAGGAGACCCGACATGGGTTCGTTCGAAGACTTCAGCGGCGTCGTCAAGACGTTCATTCCGGTACTCAAGGACCTGTTCACGGCACTCGGTGGTGGCTCGCTCACCCCGGGTACCGGATCGGCGGCTGACAAGTAAGTCCCGTTTGTCCGAAAGTGTGGCTCGCGGTTGTCTGCGGGCCACACTTTCTGCATTTCAATTGTGAGCTAAATCACATTATTGGATATTTCGAACTGTCTATTCAGGCTCTGAACTGCAATTATGCCAGAAGGTGTTACCGACAGTTCACGGTGGTAGCTATTCGGTAGCTAGACAAGTGTGAGCAGTCGGTCTATAAATGCAGGCAGCGCCAAGGTAGTGCGCTACATCACAGCTCGGGATGTTGTTCGGGGGGCGGTTCAGCCATCCGCGCGGCAGAAGTTCCCGAACCATCTCGGCCACCGCCTGCGGCCGGAATGGCGCTGGAACATCACACCACCTCACAAACAGGAGAACCTCCTATGTTCGGATCACTCAGCACCCTCGGACCCCTGCTCACCGCGCTCGGAGCTTTCCTCAAGTCCGTTCCCACCGAATCGCTGTCCGGCGAGGGCGAGGGCTCGTCCACCGGTTCACTCTCGGGTCTGTCCAGCGGATCTGCCGAGTAGTCATCCCTTCCGGCAGGTCCATTCGGCTCTGCCAATCGGATTGCATGCAGGTGCCCTCTGTCCACTGTCGTGGCCGGAGGGCACCCGCGTTTGCGGAGATTTTCGTAGTTGCCGTTTTGGCATGTGAACACAGAACTGTGAGTGGCAGCACCTGCGTACGATGGTTCGACGACATCGGCATACGGTCACCGCGACGTCCGGTGCTCCCGAATTCAGAGGTAGCCGACCGCGAGGTGACGCATGGTAGGGACGAGTCGCTTTCTGCGCCTTCTCCTAGTGCTGGCCGTTGTACTTGCGGCTTCGTTGATCGGCATCCTCACGCGCCCACCAGGTTTGCTCGCGACATTCTGGTGCGCCAACGCCATTCTGCTGGGAATGATGGTCAGATGGCCGGTCCTGATCGAGTGGCCGACGTGGATCGCTGCGGCTGTCGGATACGTCTGCGCTGACCTGATCACCGGCAACTCGCTCTCGCTTGCGGTGCAGTTGAACGGGGCGAACCTCGCCGGAGTCACAGTCGGTGTTCTTGTTCTGTACTACTTGAAGCGCACACCGTTCCGATTGGTCGATTCGCAGTCACTGGTGTGGATGGTCTTCGTCTCGTTCGTCGCGGCGACTGGTACCGCGGCCACTGCCGGCGCCTTGGACCGGCTCTTACGCGGTCAGTCATTTACCGACACGTTTTTCCACTGGGGCGCCACCGAGGTCATGGCGTACCTGCTGGTCCTTCCTCTCATTCTCACTCTCACCATCCCGTCGAGCCTTGCCGAGTTCCGCAGCAAATTGACCGCCAAAACTGTCGCCGCTATGAGCGTTCCGCTACTCGCCACTGCAGCCTGCGTGCCGATCGCCCTCAGCATCGAAGGGCCGATCGCGCTGGTCCTTCCGATTCCGGCTCTCCTCTGGTGCGCCACTCGCATCTCGGTTCCGAGCACTGCCTTCGTTTCCGTGGTCTGGTCGGTGTGGTCGCTCATGATGGCGGGTAGCGGTCGACTCGATATCGGAGATCAAGCCGCCTCGACGTGGAACGAGGACGTCATCACGGCCATTGCCGTCACGCTGATCGCGTTGGGTCCGATCGCGGTTGCCTGTGCGACCGAGGAACGTCGCGCTGCCGAGCGTGAGCTCTTCCTTGCTGTCGAATTCGACCATCTGACCGGGGTCCTCTCGCGTGGTGCGTTTCTCGGGCATGCGGAATCGGAGCTTGCCGCCGCGGCCCGCACACAATCCCCGGTCGGCCTGCTGATGCTCGACCTGGACCACTTCAAGAGCATCAACGACACGCATGGACATATGACCGGTGACAGCGTTCTCGCGAACTTCGCCGAACGGGCCGCTGACCGATTGTCCGACGGCGATCTGATCGGAAGGCTCGGCGGCGAGGAGTTCGCCATTCTGCTTCCGGACTGCAGCTACGCGCGAGCAGTCGATGTGGCCGAGGCGGTCCGCGGCGCGCAAGTCGAGTACTCGGCCGAATCAGAAGTGACGAGCACCGTCAGTGTCGGCGTCGCGTGGGTCGATCATGCGACGCCGACGTTGACCACCCTCATGAGCGTCGCGGACGAGGCTCTGTACGAAGCCAAGCGCGCCGGGCGCAACCTCGTGAAAGTGCGCCGGCTCGGCAACGATGCATTGCCGCAACGGAATTCCGAGCCGGATATGGCCACCCGCACCTATCGCAAACCTGACATACCACGAACGATCAGGCGAGGATTTGGCCGCGAAGGTGTGGTGGACGGCCGATAACCGCGCTGACCTGCATCGGGATTGGCATATAGTCGCACCCATGCAGCTTGATTCGACGCCTTCGCCCCTGCCGACGCTTCCGCTCCGATTCGGAACTCCCCTGACCGAGAACTCCATCCGCGTGATGATGTTGGGATCAGGCGAGTTGGGTAAGGAAGTTGTCATCGCGTTGCAGCGTCTGGGCGTCGAAGTGATTGCGGTGGATCGGTATCCCGATGCCCCTGGCCACCAGGTGGCTCATCGTGCGCATACCGTCGACATGACCGATCCGGAAGCGCTGCTTGCCGTCATCGAGTTGGAAAAGCCTCACTTCGTGGTTCCCGAGATCGAGGCCATTGCGACGGATGCGCTTGCACTCGTTGAAGAACGCGGGGCCGCGGTGGTCATTCCGACCGCCCGCGCCACCCAGCTCACGATGAACCGTGAGGGGATCCGTCGGCTCGCGGCCGAGGAGTTGGGCCTGCCCACTTCGCCGTACGCTTTCGCGGACTCGCTTGCCGAAGTGCAGGCAGCGACAGACCGAATCGGTTTCCCATGCGTCATCAAGCCCGTCATGTCCTCGTCGGGGAAGGGACAGTCGACGGTTCGATCCGCCGAAGATCTCGACGCCGCATGGGATTACGCGATGGCCGGAGGTCGTGTGAATCACGGCCGGGTGATCGTCGAGGGTTTTGTCGATTTCGATTACGAGATAACACAATTGACGGTTCGCGCCGTCGGTGAGAGCGGTCAGGTCGAGACGTCGTTCTGCGAGCCGATCGGGCACCTGCAGGAAGCCGGTGACTACATCGAATCGTGGCAGCCGCAGCAGATGTCCGCAGTTGCCCTCGCCTCGGCCCGAGACGTCGCCGAGAAGGTGACCACGGCTCTGGGCGGGCGAGGCATCTTCGGCGTCGAGCTATTCGTGAAGGGCGACGACGTCTTCTTCTCCGAAGTGAGCCCACGGCCGCACGACACCGGATTGGTGACTCTGCGGACGCAGCGACTTTCGGAGTTCGAGCTGCATGCCCGCGCGATCCTGGGATTGCCGGTCGACACGACGCTCACGGTTCCGGGAGCATCGGCGGTGATCTACGGCGGAATGGAGGCCAAGGGGATCGGATTCGACGGCGTCGCCGAGGCACTCTCGGTTCCCGAGACGGACCTGCGGCTCTTCGGCAAGCCCGAGAGCTTCACGCGTCGTCGCATGGGTGTTGCAGTGTCGACGGCCGCCGATGTGCCGACTGCACGCGCCCGTGCTCGCGAGGCCGCGTCGAAGGTGCGTCCCGTCGGATGAGTCCTGTGGCCGAGGTCCTCGTCGGGCTGGTCATCCTGGTCGGTCTGATCGGTGTCGTCGTTCCGATTCTTCCGGGGACACTTCTCGTTTTCGGTGCAATTCTGGTGTGGGCGATCATGACCGGTGGCGCGACGGCGTGGACGGTGTTCGCGCTGTCCACGCTGGCACTGGTGGTCACCGGGATCGTGAAGTACACCTGGCCAGGCAAGCGGATGAAGTCCGGGGGAGTGCCCAACCTGTCGGTGGTGGTCGGCGGCGTCGTCGGCATCATCGGGTTCTTCGTGATTCCGGTCGTGGGCTTGTTCCTCGGATTCATCGTCGGAACGTATTTCGCCGAACTAGCGCGACTGCGCCGTTACGACATCGCCTGGTCGTCGACGCTTCACGCGGTGAAGGCAGTCGGATTGTCCATGCTGGTGGAACTGTTCGGAGCGCTGATCGCGGCGGGGCTGTGGCTGGGAGCCGTCGCGTTCACTTGAGCGCAGCGGTACCAGGAGCGGGCGTTGTCGCACATGACCGCGGACAGGTCGTCGCCGACAGCTTCGGCGATCACGTCCAGGTCGTGGACCTCGAACGCTCGACGTGCCCGTGTGCCGGGTAGATCGGTGCCGAACATCAGCGCAGCGGGGTTGACCGCGTGGATCTGGCGAAGCACGTCGCCGACGTCGGAGATGGTGGTGCGGCCGAACCCGGTGGCTTTGACGCGTACCCCGCGGTCGACGAGGTTCAGGAGATACGGCAGTCCGCGGGTGGACATTCCCAAGTGGTCGATGCTCACCGCCGGCAATTTGGCGAAGACGGGTTCCAGCGACAGCAACAGCGTGGCATCGACGTAGAACTCGGCGTGCCAGCCGACCAGATCGAATGCCCGGTTGGCGAGATCGGCGAGTAGACGCAGGTCGGTGGCGCCTCGGCGCAGATTGAATCGGACGGCGCGCACTCCCAGCGCGTCCAGCGCAACGATGTCTTCATCCGTCGCATCGAGCGGCAAAGCAGTGACGCCCACCCAGCCTTCGCCGAGCTCGGACAAGGCGGCTTTCAGGTATTCCTGGTCATTGCCCTGGTACGACGCGGTCACCACAGCGCCGCCGTCAACACTCAGGCCCTTCAGTGAGGCAAGCCGGGCCCGGTAATCGGCCACGGTGAAGGGCTCAGGCAGGTACCCGTGATTCTCGACCAGCGGGAAGCGCGGGTCGATGATATGCACGTGGGCGTCAAACACGGGGTCTATTTTGCCCTGTTGCCTTGGGTTCCCGCACACACCACCGGCCCGATGTGACCTGGGTCGCGTCGGGCCGGTGGAGGGCTTCTGTTCAGTTACTTCTGCGCACTCAGTTCGCGCGGTCGGGCTCGGACGCCTTCAGCATGTCGTGACGCTCGACGACCTTGATGCGCTCACGGCCTTCGGGCTCGCCCAGGCTGCGCTCGTGCGCGTCGAGGCGGTACCAGCCCTGCCAGGTCGTGTACGGCACCTGCTTGCCTTCGAGGAACTCGATGACGGCGTTCTCGTCGGGGTTCGCGGCGCCGGCGAAGCCGACGGAATCCTCGAGAAGATTCGCGACGGTTTCGTTGGCGTCACCCTTCGTGTGGCCGATGAGGCCGACGGGGCCGCGCTTGATCCAGCCGGTGACGTAGGTGGCCGGCATGAACCGGGCTGCGCCCTCGGCGTTGTCGTCGGCGACGACGCGTCCGGCGTCGTTGGGGACGGTGCCCGCCTGGTCGTCGAACGGCAGCTGCGTGACGTTCTGCGAGAGGTAACCGACGGCGCGGTACACGGCCTGGACATCCCAGTCCTTGTACGTGCCGGTGCCCTTGACGTTGCCGGTGCCGTCGAGCTGAGTGCGCTCGGTGCGCAGGCCGACGACCTTGCCGTCTTCACCGAGGATCTCCGTGGGAGATTCGAAGAAGTGCAGGAACAGCTTGTGGGGGCGGGCTCCGACGTCGCGGATTGCCCAGTCCTGCAGCGTGTTCGCAACCATGTCGACCTGCTTGGAGTTGCGGCGAGCCTGCTCGGAGCCCTCGTCGTAGTCGATGTCCTCGGGGTCGACGATGACCTCGATGGTCGGGGAATGGTCGAGCTCACGCAGTTCGAGAGGCGTGAACTTGGCCTGGGCCGGGCCACGGCGTCCGAAGACGTGAACCTCGACGGCCTTGTTGTTCTTGAGGCCCTCGTAGACGTTGGCGGGGATCTCGGTCGGCAGCAGTTCGTCGCCGGTCTTGGCGAGGACGCGGGCGATGTCGAGCGCAACGTTGCCCACGCCGAGGACAGCGACCTTCTCGGCTTCGAGCGGCCACGTACGCGGTACGTCGGGGTGGCCGTCGTACCAGGAGACGAAGTCGGCCGCGCCATAGCTGCCGTCGAGTTCGATACCCGGGATGCCGAGCGCGCGGTCGGCGTTGGCGCCGGTCGAGAAGATGACCGCGTCGTAGAACGACTGCAGGTCGTCGAGGGTGATGTCGGTGCCGTAGTCGATGTTGCCGAGCAGGCGTACCTGAGGCTTGTCGAGCACCTTGTGCAGGGCGGTGATGATGCCCTTGATGCGCGGATGATCAGGCGCGACGCCGTAACGAATCAGGCCGAAGGGCGCGGGCATGCGCTCGAAGAGGTCGATGCTGACGCCGCGGCCGGAGACTGCGGTGTCGGATTTCATGAGGGCGTCGGCGGCGTAGATGCCGGCGGGGCCGGCGCCGACGATCGCGACCCGGAGTGGGCGGTTGGAGTCAGTCATCGTGAGGACAGCTACCTTCTTCGAAGTTCGGACAACATATCGACAAGTATCCAATTTAGCCGAACCTAAGCACAGTGCCTCGGTTGCGGCCGAACGGATCCACACTCTCACTCGATCGGTTGTGGGTAAACCTATTCTTTCTTCCCATTCTCCCGTTGTCTCGGGTATTCGGGGTAGGGGCCTGGTCCTTGACGGGCCACAATTTCAAGTTGTGGGGGAGTATTGGCGTTATGAGTGACGAGCTTCGCGAATCCGACAACATCGATGGCAAGAAGGCGTCTGCGGGGCCGTTCCTCTTGGCTGTTGCCATCGTCGCCTTGATCCTGGGTGGAATCTTCGTCGCATCGTGGATCTCGCCGGCCGAGGAGAACGTCACCGAGTCTGACCGCGTGAGCCGCTCCGTCACCGACTACGTCGATGCCGAGAATCGAAATGACGCGGAGACGGTCAAGACCCTGACCTGCGCGAGCTTCAATTCGAGCACTGGTCCGATGGCCGGAGTCGACGGGACGGTCGAACTGAAGGGTGTGGACGGGGTCGTGGTCAACGGCGATCGCGCCAGGGCCGACGTGACGATCACCGGCGGCGGAGCGGGCGAGCGGGTCTCGACCTGGGCCCTGACCCGTGACGGCAACCGTTGGGTCGTCTGTAACTGACGGCCCGCTCAGGCGCTCACGGCAGTCTTGTGAAAACATGGACTACGTGAGTTACGCAGGCGATCTGACGCCGGAGCAAGCCTGGGAGCTGCTCCGCGAAAACCCCGACGCCGTGCTGGTCGACGTGCGGACCGATGCGGAGTGGAAGTACGTCGGTGTCCCCGATGTTTCCTCCCTCGGCAAGCAGGCCGCACTGATCGAATGGGTGAGCCACCCGACCGGCGCGCGCAATGACAACTTCGTCGACCAGTTGAAGGAAGCCGGCATCACCGCCGATTCCTCCGGGTCGGAGCGTCCGGTGATCTTCCTGTGTCGATCCGGACAACGTTCCATCGGTGCGGCGGAAGCTGCGACTGCGGCGGGCATCGGCCCGTCGTACAACGTGCTCGACGGGTTCGAAGGCGCATTGGGTGCCGACGGACATCGCGGACTTGTAGGTTGGCGGGCCATCGGCTTGCCATGGAGGCAGCAGTGAGCGGAATTCCCCAGGGTGGCGCATTTCAACGAGCGCTGCCGGACGACGTCGGTCTCGGCACTCTCGGTGTTCGCGGCGGACTGATGCGTACCGGGTTCGAGGAGACTTCCGAAGCGTTGTTCCTCAACTCCGGATTCGTCTACGAGAGTGCAGAAGCCGCCGAACAAGCCTTCACCGGCGAGGTGGATCATTTTGTCTACTCCCGCTACGGCAATCCGACGGTCAAGATGTTCGAAGAGCGTTTGCGTCTCATCGAAGGCGCGGAAGCCTGCTTTGCGACTGCCAGCGGAATGTCGGCTGTCTTCACAGCGTTGGGCGCGCTGTTGGGCAACGGCGACCGATTGGTGGCTGCTCGCAGCCTGTTCGGATCCTGCTTTGTCGTGTGCAACGAGATCCTTCCGCGCTGGGGAGTCGAGGTCGTCTTCGTCGACGGTGAAGACAACGCGCAGTGGGAAGAGGCGCTCTCGGTGCCGACCACTGCGGTGTTCTTCGAAACGCCGTCCAACCCGATGCAGTCCCTCGTCGACGTTCGGCGGGTGTCGGAGCTTGCTCATGCTGCCGGTGCAAAGGTAGTGCTGGACAACGTCTTCGCGACGCCGCTTCTGCAGCGCAGCCTCGATCTGGGCGCCGACGTCGTGGTGTACTCCGGTACCAAGCACATCGACGGTCAAGGCCGCGTGCTCGGCGGCGCGATCCTCGGCACCGGGGAATACATCAGCGGTCCCGTCCGAGAACTGATGCGGCACACCGGTCCTGCGCTCAGCCCGTTCAATGCGTGGACTCTGCTCAAGGGTCTCGAAACCATGCCGGTCCGTATTCGGCATTCCGTGGCTTCGGCACTCGAGATCGCCGAATTCCTCGAAGGACACTCCGGCGTCAAGTGGGTCAAGTATCCGTACCTGACTTCGCACCCGCAGCACGAACTCGCGAAGTCTCAAATGAGCGGCGGCGGAACTGTAGTCACATTCGAGCTCAATGCGCCTGACGGCGAGGGCAAGAAGCGGGCGTTCGAGGTTCTCAACGGCCTGCGCGTCATCGACATCTCCAACAACTTGGGTGATTCCAAGTCGTTGATCACCCACCCCGCAACCACGACCCACCGGGCCATGGGGCCGGAAGGCCGTGCAGCAGTGGGTCTTACAGACGGAGTTGTCCGTCTGTCCGTCGGGCTTGAAGACACGGCTGATCTGTTGGCTGATCTGAAGCGAGCTCTGGGGTAGTCCCGTCGCAAGCCGCGGAGAGTTTCGAGGGTAGTGCCGTCGAAGCTCTCCGCTCAGATTGGCGCCAATTGTTGTGTGACGAGGCTGAGGCCGGCCATGTTCAGGGTTCCACCTGCGCTGAGTGGGTCGTTCGGAAGGATGCTGAACGCCACGGTTACCAGAACGTCTTGGGCATTCTGCGCTGAGGTGAGGTCACTGCGGATCTTGGGAGTCAGTGTGCTGTTGTACAATTCGACGTTCGACTGTGTTGTTACATAGGTTCTGAATGCGTTGACAGTAGTTGGCAGGGTGCCACCGGCAAGTGATGGGTCCGCGGTTACCGATGCTCGCAACCGAGGGCCAGTAGCTGAAACCGGTGAATAGCAGTAGTAGACGTAGTCGTAGCCGGCCCGCAGTCTGAACGAAGCGATATCGGCAATTTCGGTGTAAATGTTCGGGTTGGGGTCTGGGGCGTACACTCTCTCGGACCACCCGCTCGCGCCGTCTTTGACACACGCCCCGAGGGACAACGTGCCTGCCGTGACCTTCGCGCCCGACAGTGATTCCTGGTCGACCCATTTTGCGAGTGAGTTTCCCCCGCCGAGCATGACCGCCAGCGCGACGGTCGCTGCAAGCGCACCCTTTATTTGTCTCTGCATCAGGGCACCAAGTCCTCGATCTCGGCCGGAAGTTCGCCCGTTGCTGTCTGTCGCACTCCCGCTCCGGTTGTGAATTCGACGAATTCCGCTCCTGCGGTGCCGATGATCCACAACTGATTGGTGCCGGATAGCCAGTGCAGTACATCGGTCGATTCGATGGACGTGCGATAGATCCGAGTCCCGAGCGCGTCGTACACGTCAAGCAAAATTCCGGTGTCGCTGTGGATTCTGCGGGCGGTGTATGAATCCGGACCGGCTGAGACGAGGTCGGATCCGACCTGTGTTCCAGTCGGGGGCGGGGCAGTTGTTGTCGCTGTGATCTCGGCGGTGGTCGTGGTTTCCGGTGTAGTGCTCGCAGTAGTCGTCGGCGTGGTTGTTGTCGTTGTGGTCGACGCAGACGTGGATGGAGTCGGTTCGGTGGTACCTGTGGTGGTGGTTGCCGTCGGTGTTGTTGTTGCCGGAGTAGTGGTTACGGTCGACTGAGTCGATGTGGGCGCACTGGCAGCCATTCTGCTGGCGGCGCTGGTTCCGGAAATCATCGAGCCACAGTATGTTCCACCGAAGAGAAGACCTTTGCTCAGACTGAAGCCCGTCCATGTAGGGGCCGTCAGTCCGTTTTCAATCGAGTAAATTCGTACTGTAGAGGTGCCGCTCAGATCGAGAAGTGCGGGTGGGAGCGTGATGTCAACGGTATTGGCGCTCTGCATGTTATCGCTGTACGTGGTGCCGTCGGGCTTGAGTACCAGAACACGATAGGTGTAGGTTCCCGCCCCTGGCGCCGTCCACGTGATTCGAGCACTGGAGGCAAGAAGGCTCGGCGAATAGTTCTCGCATGTGAAGGTCTGGACTGTGGCGAACTGGCCGGTCTTTGCGGTTACGGTGTCGGTGATCTCGGCGGCGGTATTACCGATCGGTGACATCACCAGCAGTGCACCCAGTCCGGCAGCTGTAACGAGGATCAATTCCCTCTGCCGCCAGGGTGCTGTGAGGATGCGCGGCGAGACCTGCGTCGAACCTGAACGAGGCGAATTGTGTTCGGGTGCAGTCGGAGTGTCGTTGGGTGTACCCTCTCCAGGCATGCCGCCGTTCGGTGGACCTTCGCCGCGTGGTGCTGGACGAAATGCGATCATCAACAGGGATCCGGCGAACAATCCGCCGGCGAAGATTCCGATCGGACCGGACAGCCACGCAAGTACGTAGCCGACTCGACTCATGCTGAATACAACCAGGTCTGCGTCGGCGACCACGTATGTTTCACTGTCGGGAGCATTGTTGGCGTCACCTTTGAGTGTCAGTGACGACAGATTGTTGTCCAGCTGATCGATTCCGTACACGCGGTGAGTGAGTCGATCTCCGCCGTTGGTGGTGACACTGACAATGTCGCCAACCGACAGCTCGGATACCGGTTGGGATTTCACAAATGCCAACGAGCCCGTCGGTATCGCGGGAGACATCGAGCCGGATCGAAAGACGACGGGTTTGATGCCGAATGTCAATGACAGTGCTGTGGCGACGATGCACAGAACTCCGAGGACGGCGCCTGTGGTCAGAGCAGCTTGCTTGAAGCGATTGATCGTGTCCGGGCGGTTGGGATGTGACATATCGATTCAGACCGCCGTTCCCGCGATGTTGAGTTGCGTATAGGGGAGGTTTCCGCCTCCCGGAGTACCTGCGGCCAGAGTCATTTTCACGCACAGAATCCTGCTGGCCCCAGCGGCCAGCGTTATCGGGCTTGCGAGGAGCGCAGCTGTACTGCCACCGCCGACCAGCGCGAGCTCTGCCTTTTGCGCAGTGCCGGAGCACGCCGATCCAGAAGATGTGCTGTCCAGATATACCGAGATTTTCAGCGCCGCAGCGAAACTCGGCGGAGTCGATGCGGGAGACTGGGCTGTGATGCCGAGAGAGGCACCGAAGGACCCGGTGTTCTTCACGGTTAGACTCTGTGTCACAGCGGTTGTGGATGACATGGCGCTCGACGACAGGGTGATGGTGATGTTCTTTGCCTCGGTCACACCAGTGCTCGATGCGACCAGGTTGACGGTTCCCGCGGAGAAGTCTCCTGACGTGGATGTGGCTGTTGCACCCCAGGCCGCCATGGTGCTCAAAGTGCCGACTCCGAGCACCATACCGAGTGAGAGCAGCGCCCGAATACGAGTGCTTCGGGCTCCGGAAAAGCGCTGACGCAACGAGCTGTCATTGCCCGCCATGGTGCACACCATCTTTCGTCGATCTAGTTGTTTCCGGATTTGCGGTGTCAGCTGAATCGTCTGGTGCGGATCCTTGTGGCTCGCTCCGGTTCTTGTTGCGAGAGCGCATACTTTCACGTGTCCCGCTGGCGATCATGTACAGCGCGTAAACACCCAGCGTGCCGACTGCAACGGTAAGAATGGTCTTGCGTTGGTCGCCGGTCAACCAACTGTTGACGTGTCCAAGGTAGGGAACGGAGTACCACACCTTGCCTCGAATCTGTACGGGGCGTACGGGCTTCTCGTCGGGGGTGTTGTTGGCGTCGCCCTGCGTGATGAACGTGCGTTCGCCTTTGGTGTTGATGCTCATCGAAATGATTCGATGTGTGACAACAGTCGGCTGGCCTGATTCGAGTTGGTAGGTGATAGGCATGCCGACGGTCAGATCGCCCTCGTCCACAGGTTTGACAATGATGAGTGTGCCCGGTTGGTAGGTAGGGCGCATCGAGCCCGTGAGGATCGTAAATCGTTGTGAGCCTGTGACGATCGGTATCACGATCGTGACGACGATTACCGCGCACAGAGCGAACAGCAAAACCCAGGTCACAACCGAGCTGACCCACCACAGCGGGCCGGTCCGTTCACGTCGATGGGAGTGTTTTGTAGTCATTCACTTGCGCCTGTCATCTCGATCGAGTCCTACGACTGTTTTGCCGTGAAGGTGAAAACGAGCTTGGTCGACACCCCGCCCACGGTGGTTTTTGTCATGTTGACCGACGCGCGCATGCACCAGACCGTGGAACTCCCGTTGGCCAAAGAGATTCCGGGGTTCGCGGGCAACGGGTATGCGGCGTTTGTTGCCACTCCCGAATAGACCTGGGCTCCGGGGAGGGCAGTGCCTGTGTTCACGGTGTTCGGACAGTTCAAAGCACTTGTCACGGTCGACATCTTGAGGTCGAGAACAGGATTTGCATTGGTGGCAGTCACCGAGGCCAATCGAAATGTCAGTGCAGCGTTGTTCGTAGCCGGATTCACGATGGTCAGCGGCATCTGAACGGCCGTCGTTGCTGTCATCGCTGAGCCCGCGAACGTGCTCCAGGTGTAGGTGCTGGCGGCGTTGGCAACCGTAGAACCAACCTTGAGTGCAAACGTGCTACCACCGGCGGTCAGTACGTCGTTGCTGATCGGGGCAGCGGACTTCCAAAGCGCGCCGGTGCCTTGCGCTGATGCGAACATCAACACAATCACCGACGCGCCCGCAAGGGCTCCCCAAGCTCTCCCCTTCATGGATCGTTTATGCCGGGATTGCTTGCTGTTGCAGCTTGATGGCGAGGTTCGACAAGTTGACCGACGCGCCCTGAGCCACAAGAAGCTGAACGTCAGCGAAGGTCAATGTGACCTTCACCGTCACAGGTTTGCCGTTGTCGGCTTCGGTCAGTGGGGATGCGGCCGTGACTACGGTGCCGCCTACGGTCACCACCGTTGTTGCCGTGATGTTGTCTTTGAGTTGATTCGCGGTGGCTCCTGGAGCTGCCGTCGTGCCGGCTGTGATGGTGCTCGTGTCCGCTGCGATAGTTGCGGCGAGGCGATCGCCATCTGCGGTGATCGAAGTTGTGCAGTCGAAGGTGAGCACTTCGGTCGGCACAATTCGCCATGCGGTGATATCTGCAATCGGCTTCACCGTCGGGTTCGTGGACTGCCACCCAGTTCCGGATACCGGGGCGCAGGGAGCGAGCTGCAACGTGCCCGCAGTGACAGCGCCGCCGCCGCCGACAACTTCGCTGTCACTCCACATTGCGAGCGAGCCGGCACCGCCGAGGAGGAGGGCACCGGCCGCCGCAGCAGCGATCGCACCCTTGGTCTGCTTCTTCATGAAAATCTCATTTCATGTCTGGGGCCCGAAATGGGGCCATTCAGACATGAGTATCAGACACGGCAAACGATTCGTTACCACTTTTCGAAAAATCAATTTTACGACTGGAGTCCAACTGTCACTCGGTGTCGAAATGATCTTTGACCTGCGTCTAACTACTCGTTTGTAAGTTTGGTGCGAATAAAACCGTTGGTTTGTCCAGTTGGACAAAGCGGACGAGTCGGAACCTGGCAAATCTGGTGCTTTTTACCAGCTAATTACCGACTTGCGGTTTTGTTTTGCAATTGAATCAATTCTTTGCGTTGCTACGGAATGGATCGGTTGTCATTCCTACAAGATCGGCGACCGACTCGAGAACGACTGTGGGTCGGTACGGGAAGAGCTCCACCGACGCGCGGGTCGAGATCCCGGTCATCACCAGAATCGTCTGCAGTCCGGCTTCGAGGCCACAGACGATGTCGGTGTCCATCCGGTCGCCGATCATCAACGTGTTGGCCGAATGAGCGCCGATGGACCGCAGGGCAGAGCGCATCATCAAGGCGTTGGGCTTGCCGACGTAGTAGGGATCGCGTCCGGTTGCCTTGGTGATGAGAGCGGCGACCGAGCCGGTGGCCGGCAGCGAGCCGTCACGCGACGGCCCAGTGGCGTCGGGGTTGGTGGCGATGAACCGCGAACCACGCTCGACCAGGCGAATGGCGGTCGTGATCGCCTCGAACGAGTACGTGCGCGTCTCGCCGAGTACGACGTAGTCGGGGTCACTGTCCGTCAGGACGTAACCGATGTCGTGCAGGGCAGTGGTCAGGCCCGATTCGCCGACCACGTAGGCGCTGCCGCCTGGCCGCTGGTTGGCCAGGAACGTCGCGGTAGCGAGCGCTGACGTCCAGATCGACTTCTCCGGGATGTCGAGTCCCGAATTGAGCAGGCGTGCTCGCAGGTCACGCGGGGTTCGGATGGAGTTGTTGGTGAGCACCATGTACGGGATGTCGTTCGACGCCAGCTCTGCCAGGAACGTGTCCGCTCCAGGTATCAAGTGCTCCTCGTGGACGAGAACCCCGTCCATGTCCATGAGGTAGGTCCAACCGGTCTGATCTTCTGTACTGGTCATGACTCCAGTATGTGCGGGTGCCGCCCGATGTGGGCGATCAAGCGAGAAGGCGCCACAGCCCGATCAGGCCGACGACGACAATCGTGTAGCGCAATGCAGTGGGGGACAGGCGCCGTCCGTAGCGGGCGCCGAGGACGCCACCGCCGAGCGAGCCGACAGCGATCAAACCGGCTGCTGCCCAATTGATCTGATCGAACGCCAGAGTGATGTACATCCCCGCTGCAACGATGTTGACGAGCAGTGAGAGCAGGTTCTTCGCGCCGTTCATGCGTTGGAGGGTTTCCGGGAGGATGGCACCCATCACACCGATGAGAAGGATGCCCTGCGCGGCAGTGAAGTAGCCGCCGTAGATGCCGACCGCAAAGGTGCCGGCGGTCAGGAGCATCAGCCTCTTGGTGGACAGCGTCGTTTCTTCGGTGGAACGCTTCTTGGCCCAAGCCTGGATGCGTGGTTGGAGGAGGACGAGCGCGAGAGCGAGGACCAACAGCACCGGAACGATGGTTTCGAACAGTTTCTCGGGTAGATGCATGAGCAACCAGGAACCGAGTAGTGCCCCGGCGAGTGACGCCGGAATCTGCCACTTCAGTCGATCCCACTGTCCGGACAGCTCGCGTCGGTAGCCCCAGGTGCCGGAAACTCCGCCGGCGACGAGCCCGACCGCGTTGGACATGGTCGCGGTCACGGGCGGCATGCCGAAGGCGACCAGCGTCGGGAACGTGATCAGCGTTCCACTGCCGACCACGGCGTTGATCGCGCCCGCACCGATGCCGGCCAGCAATATGAAGAAAGCGTCGAGTCCACTCACTCCGCAGACGGTACGGCAGAGGAAAAGTCGGTCCAGACGGCGGTCCCGGTCTTCGTTCGAACACTCCATTGAACACGTCGAACGCGGCTTCTGGCACCGTTGAAATCAGTGCGATTCCAACCTGGTTGATCTTTCATTTCCCTTGCAGTGCAGGGAAATACAACATTTGACGACTAGACAATTCGGGTCTAGTCTTTGCTCACCATCCAGAGCGACCGAGAGACCTGGCTCGTCGACGTCGCAGCAACCCCCCGAGTGATCGGGAGCGGGTGCTACCGCCAGGACCGATGGAAGGCATCACATGGGTACCACTTCGCACGCTGCGCACAAGCGACGTCACATCGATCTGTGCCGCACCGCTTCGTGTCACTGTCGCTGACCGAACTCTCGTCGTCTTCGCAACTCGAGCACACCAACTCGAGGACACAGCTGCGTTCCCATTTCCCCGAAAGGTCTATTCGTGATGTCCACTCCGTCAGGTAGCGCGCCGTGAGCGCGCCCACCGATGTCCGCCCCGAAAAGTCGGTGTCCGAGTCGCAACTTCCCGACTCGGAGCTTGTCGTTGCTCGCACCTGGCACCCGCTGCGCTGGGTGATCAGTGCGGTCGTGCTGGTACTGCTTGCTCAGTTCATCCACGGTCTCGTCGTCAACCCCGGCTGGGACTGGCCGACGTTCGCGCAGTACTTCACCGCGAAATCAGTGCTCGCCGCGTTGTGGATGACGATCAAACTGACGCTGTGGGGGACGATCCTCGGATTCGGTCTCGGTGTTTTCCTGGCACTCGGTCGGTTGTCGAAAAACCCGGTCCTGCAGGTGATCGCTTGGACCTACATCTGGGCCTTCCGCTCGATTCCACTCATCGTGCAGCTGCTCTTCTGGTTCAACATCACCTACCTGTACCAGACACTTTCTCTCGGAATACCTTTCGGGCCCGAGTTCTTCACCTTCCAGGTCAGCGGTGTGATCGGCGGATTCACCGCGGCGGTCATCGGTTTGGCGCTGCACCAGGCTGCATACTCGGCCGAGATCATCCGCTCCGGAATCATTTCGGTGGATCACGGCCAGATCGAAGCTGCTCACTCGCTCGGTATTCCGCGCAGTCGCCAGTTCTTCAAGATCGTTCTCCCGCAGGCAATGCGAGCGATCCTCCCCAATGCCGCCAACGAGGTCATCGGACTCTTCAAGGGAACGTCGATCGTCTCCACCATGGCAATCGCCGAACTGTTCTACCAGGTGCAGGTCATCTTCGGCCGCAACGGACGAGTCGTGCCCCTGCTGATGGTCGCCACGATCTGGTACATCATCCTCACGACGTTGCTCTCGATCGGTCAGTACTACGTGGAGCGCCACTATGCACGAGGATCCGCCCGTGCGCTTCCGTTGACTCCGGTACAGAAGGCGCGCAAGAAGTTCGAAGAGATTCGCGATGCGCGTCTCGATATTCCGAGAGGTGCGACCCGATGACCGCAGAACTGACCGAAGAGACGGTGTACGCCGTCGAAGCACGCGGAATTCACAAGTCGTTCGGCACGCTGGAAGTACTTGCAGGCGTTGATCTCCTGGTCCGCAAGGGCGAAGTGACCGTCATTCTCGGTCCGTCTGGTTCCGGTAAGTCCACCTTGCTGCGCACCCTCAATCACCTCGAGAAGGTCGACCGCGGGACCGTGCGGATCGACGGAGAACTGATCGGGTACCGGCGCAAGGGAAATCGGCTCCACGAACTGCGTGACCGCGAGATCCTGAAACAGCGTTCGCACATCGGATTCGTGTTCCAGAACTTCAATCTGTTTCCGCACCTGACCGCGCTGGAAAACGTGGTGGAAGCGCCGCTCTCGGCCCAGAAGCGTGATCGTGACGAGGTGTACCGCGAGGCCCGCGCACTGCTCGAGCGAGTGGGAGTGGGGGACAAGGCGGACGAGTATCCCCGCCAACTCTCCGGTGGCCAGCAACAGCGCGTCGCGATAGCGCGAGCGCTGGCACTGCGGCCGGCGGTCATTCTCTTCGACGAGCCGACGTCGGCGCTCGACCCGGAACTGGTGGGCGAGGTTCTCGAAGTCCTCGCTCAGCTGGCCCGTGACGGCGCCACCTTGGTGATCGTCACACACGAGGTCGGATTTGCTCGGGAAGTGGCGGACACTGCGGTCTTCATGGACGGCGGCGTCATCGTCGAACAGGGCCCACCTTCGCAGGTGATCGACAATCCGGTCCACGAACGGACCAAAGCTTTTCTCTCCCGCGTCCTCTGACGCGACCCAGACTCATTCCCGGAAGGAAAAATTGATGTTCTCCCCATCCCGTCGCGCGACTTTTCTGATCTCGGCTCTTGCCACAGTCGGACTGCTCAGCGCTGCATGCAGCAGTGCGGACGCCGAGTCCGACGGCGCCCAGGTCACCGCTGCTGCGGGTTACAACCTCACGGCCGATCAGAACCGCATCACCACCGACAAGGTGGATTCCATCGCCGCCGAGCTACCTCAGGACATCCGCGATCGTGGCACGCTGCGCGTCACCGGCAGTGCCGGTTCCGCTCCGCCGCTCCGCTTCTACGCCGACGACGACACCACTCTCATCGGTTCCGAGACCGACTTCGCCTACTTGATCGGTGACGTTCTCGGTTTGAAGGTCGACCTGCAGACCGCAGACTGGGCACAGAACTTCGTTCGCGTCGATTCCGGCGAGGCTGATGCATTCCTGTCCAATGTGACTGTGACGGAAGAGCGTAAGGAGAAGTACGACTTCGCCACCTACCGACTCGACACCCTCGCCTTCGAAGCCAAGAAGGGAGCCGGGATCTCCATCAAGGAGCCCAAGGACGTCGCGGGTAAGAAGATCGCCGTCTCCTCGGGCACCAATCAGGAAGCGCTGCTGGTCAAATGGAGTGAGCAGAACGTCGCGGCCGGCCTGGCGCCCACCGACATCTCCTACTACCAGAACACCACCGACTACTACCTGCCGCTGCAGTCCGGCCGGATCGACGCCTACTTCGGACCGAACCCGTCGTCGCAGTTCCATGCCAAGCAGTCGGGTGAAGCCGAAGTTGTCGGTGAGTTCTCCGGTGCAGGCGACACGCTGCAGGGTCAGATCGCGGTTCTGGTGAAGAAGGACAATGGCCTGATCAAGGCAATCAACGACGCGATCAACCACACGATCGAGAACGGCACGTACCAGCAGATCCTCGAGCGCTGGAACATCACGAGTGAAGCCGTCGACACGTCCCTGATCAACCCGCCCGGCCTTCCGAAGACCAAGTGAGCTCTCGTCCATGAGTGAGATTTTCGATGCGATCGTCATCGGCGGAGGACTCGTCGGGTCCTCCGCCGCCTGGCGGCTCGCGGCGCGCGGACGTAGCGTCGTTCAGCTGGAACAGTTCGGGCCGGGGCACAAGCACGGTGCGTCGCACGGTACTTCGCGCATCTACCGTCAGGCGTACGACAATCACCTGTACACCGGGTTGGCGGCCGACGCGCTGCCGCTGTGGCGGGAGTTGGAGACCACGACGGACATCGGGTTCCTGGAACTCACCGGTGCCGTTGATCACGGCCTGCCGCAGGCAGTGCAGTCCAAGGCGAAGATACTTCTCGAGGCGGGCATCAAGGGCGAGATCCTCACCCCTGCCGAGGCGTCCGCCCGTTGGCCGGGGCTGCGATTCGACACCACGGTGCTCCATCACCCCGATGCAGGCCGGTTGCACGCGGACCGCGCCGTGACCGCTCTGAAGGCGGGAGCGGTGTTTGCCGGCGCCGAGGTCCGTCACGATGTTCGGGTGTTGGCACTCGCGCGGGCGTCCTACGGCGTGGACGTGGTGACGGACAGTGGAACGCTCGCAGCTCGTCAGGTAGTGATCGCGGCCGGTGCGTGGACTGCGGATCTGATCGCAGACAGCGGTCTCGGCTCCGAGATCGTATTGCCGACGCTGCGCACGACGCAGGAACAACCGGCCCACTTCGCACCGCTCGATCCCGGAGTCGAGTGGCCGAGTTTCGTCCACCACACCGGCGCAGAATTGGAGACCGCGGGGATCTACGGGCTCGGTTCCGAGGACGGGATCAAGATCGGCGAACACGCGACCGGGCCGGTGGTGACTCCGCAGACCCGTGACTACACCCCTGATGTCGACGGAGAGCAGCGATTGGTGGAGTACGCCGAGTCGTGGTTGCCCGGTGTCGATTCCACCCGTGTCGAGTCGCTCACCTGCCTGTACACGAGCACGCCGGACAGTAACTTCGTCATCGACCGAGTCGGCGCCGTCACAGTGGCGGCGGGGTTCTCGGGGCATGGGTTCAAGTTCGGTCCGGCCTTGGGTGAACTTGTGGCGGACCTCGTCGACGGAACCACCCTCGCTCCGGAAGTTTTCAGGCTGGGGGAGCGTTGACCAGATTCATGGAGGAAAGTGTTGTGGCACTGGAGCTCGGAACTCGACAGCTCGAGGGTGTCGGAGCGGGAGAGGTCTATTCGGTATCGCAGGACGATCCCTTGGCAGCTCCACTGATCGCGGAGTTGGCACTCGAATACAGTTCGCGTTACGGCGGGACTCGCGAAGCGATGCTCGAGGATCTCACGACGTATCCGGCAGAAGAATTTGCCTACCCGCAGGGTGCGCTTCTGGTGCTCACCCACGACGGTCTGCCGATCGCCGGTGGTGCGTTTCGTCAATTCGATTCCACCACTGCCGAACTGAAGAGAATCTGGACATCGGTCGACTATCGGAAGCGCGGCCTCGGCAAGGCCGTCGTTCGCGAGTTGGAACGAGAGATCGAACTTCGTGGATACAACCGGGTGTTTCTCACGACGGGTCCTCGGCAACCCGAGGCCGTCGCGCTGTATCTGTCCAGTGGATACACACCGCTTTACGACGCGTCACTCTCGCCCGAAGAGGTGGGCATCCACCCGTTCGAGAAACAACTTCGGGTCCTCGAAAATGTGACTCGAGCAGCAATTCCTACCGACCGGGTTGACAACACCCGGGTTTAACCTCGTACACTTGCGAACGACCATCCAGAGCGACCGAGAGACCTGGCTCATTGAAGTCGCAGCAACCCCCCGAGTGATCGGGTGCGGGTGCTACCGCCAGGACCGATGGAGGAACACGAAATGAAGGCAGTCGAAGGCGGTTTCGATACCGCCTGGTCGCGTCGTCACGTAGACCTGTGCCGCACCGCGGGATCTTTCTGTACCAACTGACCTCGGTCAGTCATTCACACTCAGGCGAGTCGTCGAGAAGTCTGTTTTCTCTTCTCTCACAAGTGATTCGTGCTCGATCGCCTTTCTCGTCTCAGGCGACGGGTGCGCTCTTCGGCATGCCTCTTTAGGAGTTCTTGGTGTCTTCGCCCTCATTCGGTGCCCGCAAACGCGCGACCGTAATCGCCGGTATCGGTGCTGTCTCGGTTCTCGGCACCGTCCTCGCCGGCTGCAGCAGCGGGAGTGACAGTGCTGCCGACGCAGGCCCCGCCCAGTCCGGCGGAACCCTTCGCTACGGTCTGTCGCAGGCGCCGACGTGCGCCGATCCGGCCCAGGCCGGCAGTAACCAGACCGTGTATGTCACTCGG
Organism: Rhodococcus sp. DN22; assembly: GCF_036669995.1. Lineage (NCBI taxonomy): Bacteria > Bacillati > Actinomycetota > Actinomycetes > Mycobacteriales > Nocardiaceae > Rhodococcus > Rhodococcus sp. DN22. The sequence goes on from NZ_CP133326.1 coordinate 1,581,190, forward strand.
ACCGTGGTGGATTCGCTGACCGATCAAAATCCCGACACCGGAGAGATCACCCCGTGGCTCGCCAAGAGCTGGGAGATCAGCCCCGACGCCGCTAGCTTCACGTTCGTCCTTCGCGACGACGCCACCTTCAGCGACGGCACCCCGGTGACGGCGGATTCGGTGAAGAAGACCTTCGACTCGGTCAAGAATCTCGGACCGAACGCGTCGTTGGCGAAGAGTTACCTGTCCTCGTACACCGGTACCGACGTCGTAGATGCTCACACGGCGAAGATCAATTTCTCCGGACCCAATGTTCAGTTCCTGCAGGCAACTTCGACGCCACAGCTCGGAATCCTCGCCGATTCCACCACCGCGCTGGCATCCGAGCAGCGCTGCCCCGGTGCAGCGGTGATCGCCTCCGGACCGTTCGTGTACACCGACTGGCAGCAGGACAAGAGCGTCAAGATCGCCAAGCGTGCGGGATACAACTGGGCGTCGGACGCGGTCGCGCATCAGGGCGAGGCCTACCTCGACGGCGTCGACTTCACGGTGGTCCCCGAATCCGGTGTGCGGGCAGGCAGCGTGGCCTCCGGCCAGCTCGATGCGGTCAGCGATGCGCTTCCGCAGGATGCGCCGCAGATCGAGGGCGCAGGCGGACGAATCCTCACAAGGCCGAACCCGGGTGTGAGCTTCTTCTTCCAGCCCAACGTCAGTCGCGGCGTTCTCGCCGATCAGGCTGTTCGCCAGGCCATCATTCCCGCAATCAACCGCCAAGAACTCGTCGACACCGTTCTGGATCCGTCGTTCTTCCCGGCCACGAGCCCGTTGGCTCACACCACTCCGCTCTACAGCGACGAATCCAGTGTCGTGACGTACGACGCCGACAAGTCGGCGAAACTCCTCGACGCGGCTGGTTGGAAGACCGGCAGCGACGGTATCCGCGAGAAGGACGGGCAGAAGCTCACTTTCAGCGTCACCTTCAGTCCGGTGTTCTCGGGTAACCAGGCCATCCTCGAGCTGGTGCAGCAGCAGCTCAAGAAGGTCGGCGTCGACCTGCAGCTCAACCTGGTCTCGAACGGTGAATGGACCGAGAAGGGAGTATCGGGTGATTACGATTCGCTGTATTACAACAGCACTCGCGCGGACGCCGACATCTTGCGGGCATCGTTCAGCACCGAAGGCCGCAACCTGAACCGTCGCGGCGCAGATCCGGAGCTCGACAAGGTGCTCACAGACCAGCTTGCAGCCACGGACAACGGCCAACGCGGCGAACTGGTATCCACCGCACAGGAATTGATCCTCGACCGTGGACTCTCCATCCCCACCATCGAGCTCTCGCAGGCCATCGGCGCCGGATCGAGTGTGCAGGACCTGAACTTCGAAGCCTCCTCGCGCCTGCAGTTCTACGACGCATGGTTGTCGGGTAAGTAATCATGACTCGATACGTACTCACCCGACTGGGTCAGGCCGCAGTGGTTCTGTGGGCCGCCTTCACCATCTCGTTCGTGATTCTGTTCCTCCTGCCCAGTGATCCCGTCAGCATGGCTGCCGACTCGTCCGGTCAGGGTGTTGCAGTGGATCAGGCTGCGCTCGATCAGCTTCGTGCACGGTACGGCTTGGACCAGTCGGTGTGGGTGCAGTACTGGACGTCGCTGACGAATGCTCTTCGCGGCGATTTCGGTACATCGATCTCCACCGGTCAGTCGGTGACGGATGCCATCTTCTCGGCGCTGCCCAGCACTCTGGTGCTGGCAACCACCGCTTTGGTTCTGGCCGTGTTGTTCGGAGTGGCGATCGCGTTCTTCGCTACCTACACCCGCAAGCGGTGGCTCGCGAACCTGTTGTTCTCTCTGCCGCCGCTGGGTGTGGCAGTGCCTACTTTCTGGGTGGGCCTGATTCTTCTGCAACTCTTCTCGTTCCGTCTGCACATCTTCCCGGCATTCGGAGACAAGGGATTCGCAACGGTGATTCTTCCGGCGATCACCTTGGCGATCCCGACCGGCGCGGTGATCGCGCAGGTGCTCACGACCAGCCTGCAGTCGACGCTACGTTCGCCGCACGTGGAGACTGCGTACGCCAAGGGCGCAAGCCGTTGGCGCGTGCAGACCCGTCACGCGTTGCGACTGGCGAGCATTCCGGCATTCACCATTGCCGGTGTGCTGGTCGGCACGCTGCTGGCGGGCTCGGTGGTTGTGGAAACGGTGTTCTCTCGCGCGGGCGTCGGCCGTCTGACACAGACGTCGGTGATGGCGCAGGACATCCCGGTGGTGCAGGGAGTCGTTGTGTTCGCCTCTCTCGTGTTCGTGCTCGTCAACCTCGCGGTCGACCTCTTCTACCCCTTGATAGATCCACGGATCATCCAGACGAAGAAGAGTCACACCGAAAAGTCGAATACCGAAAGCTCGACCGATCTGGAGCCGGCTCATGTCTGACACATTGATCGAACCCCTACTCCTCGATCCGAGCGTCGAGGCGAAGGCACCTGTTGTTTCGCGCCGAAAGTCCACGGCCATCGGCTGGATCCGAAAGCCCGGCTTGGTGATTCCGGTGTTGATCGTGTTGCTTGCCATCGGCTTTGCCGTCGCACCCGGATTTTTCGCCAGCGGCGATCCGTTGTCCGGTGTCCCGGCGGACAAACTGCAGGGCCCGAGCCTGGCTCACTGGTTCGGAACCGACAATCTCGGACGTGACCTGTACACACGGTTCGTGCACGGCGCCGCGCTGTCGCTGACCGCAACCTTGGTGGCGGTCGGAATCGCATTGGTGGCGGGATCGATAATCGGTTTGCTCGCGGGCTTTGTCGGTGGCGTCGTCGACGCCGTGCTGATGCGCATCGTCGACGTGCTGCTGTCCATTCCGGCACTGCTGCTCTCGTTGGCCCTTGTCACCGCACTCGGCTTCGGCACCATCAACGTCGCCATTGCTGTCGGCGTCAGTATGGTCGCCAATTTCGCGCGAGTGATGCGTGCCGAAGTGATGCGGGTGCGCGGAGCTCAGTACGTCGAGGCTGCGTTCAGTTCAGGTGTGCAGTGGCTCGGTGTCCTGCGTCGGCACGTGCTTCCCAACTCCTACGCGCCGGTGGTCGCGCTGTCCGCTGTCGAGTTCGGGCAGGCAGTACTGGCCGTGTCGGCTCTGAGCTTCTTGGGATTCGGCGCCGTTCCGCCTACCCCGGAATGGGGATCGCTGGTATCCGAGGGACGCAATTTCCTCGCCAATGCCTGGTGGATGACAACACTTCCCGGTCTCGCGATTGTCGCCGTGGTCATCTCGGCACACCGTATCGGCCACGAGATCGAAAGGAACAACCGGCGATGAGCACGACTGAGGAACAGTTGCTTTCCGTCACCGACTTACAGATCGCCTACGGCGCCGAGCCCGCGGTATCCGGCGTGAGCTTCACCGTCGGTCGGGGCGAAGTAGTTGCGGTGGTCGGGGAATCGGGTTCCGGTAAGTCGACCACGGCGCACGCGATATTGGGTCTGCTCGCCGGCAGTGGCCACGTCACCGGCGGGACCGTCGAGTTCGAGGGTGAACAGATCGACTCGTATTCCGACCGTGCGTGGCAGCGAATCCGCGGCGCGCGTATCGGTTTGGTACCGCAGGATCCGACGACCTCGCTCAACCCGGTGACGAGGATCGGCGACCAGGTTGCAGAAGTCCTCCGGATCCACGGCCTCGCAGACCGTCGCAAAGCCCGGTTGGACGCCGTCGAGGTGCTCGAGCGCGCGGGTATCGACCGGCCGGAAATCCGAGCACGCCAGTACCCACACGAGCTCTCCGGCGGTATGCGGCAACGAGTTCTGATCGGTATCGCGCTTGTCGCGAACCCCGCCCTCATCATCGCCGACGAGCCGACCAGTGCTCTGGACGTCACGGTTCAACGACGCATCCTCGACCACTTGGACGAGCGAATCGCCGAATCCGGTGCCGCCGTGCTCCTGATCACGCACGACCTGGGAGTGGCCGCAGACCGCGCGGACCGGATCCTGGTGATGCAGGGCGGCAGGATCGTCGAATCCGGCCGCACCGCAGATATTCTGGACAACCCGCGACACGCGTACACGAAGAAGCTGCTCGACTCGGCTCCGAGCCTGTCCTCGGGACCGGTCGATCGGCCGGTCCGTCAGGATACGAGCCCGCTGCTGACGTTGACCGGAATCACCAAGCGTTTCAACGTCGGACGCGGGAGTTCGATCACCGCGGTGAACGAGGTATCGCTGACTGTTCCGCGTGGTCAGACGGTGTCATTGGTGGGGGAGTCCGGCTCCGGCAAGTCGACCACGGCGCGCATCGCCGTGCGGTTGGAGCAGGCGGATGCCGGCACCATCTCCTTCGACGGACACGACATCACGAAGGTCAAGGGCAGCGATCTGCGCGAGCTGCGCCGAAAGATCCAGCTCGTGTACCAGAACCCCTATGCATCACTCGACCCGAAATTGTCCGTCCAGGACATCGTTGCGGAGCCGCTGCGGGCCTTCAAGGTTGGTGGACGCAGCCAGCAGCAGAGTCGTGCAGCAGAGTTGCTCGATCAGGTTGCACTTCCCGAGCAGTTCCTGAGCCGCAAACCGGCCGAACTCTCGGGCGGCCAGCGTCAACGGGTGGCGATCGCTCGTGCGCTCGCTTTGAAGCCGGACCTGCTCGTTCTCGACGAACCTGTGTCCGCTCTCGACGTCTCGGTGCAAGCGCAGATTCTGGCGCTACTCGACGAGTTGCAGCGCGAACTGGGCCTGACCTATCTCTTCATCTCCCACGATCTTGCGGTTGTTCGCCAGATCAGCGACGTCGTCGGCGTCATGCAGGCCGGGCGATTGCTCGAAATCGGTACTACCACCGAGATTTTCGACAATCCCCGAAACGAGTACACACGCACACTTCTCGACGCGATCCCCGGGCGGGATCATTCGACACGAAAGGCCGAACATGTCCGAGCGTAGTTCCGGAGCATTCCTGGTCGGCCTCGAATTCGAGGGAACCGGAGCTCATCCGTACTCCTGGCGACGCGAGGATTCGCGCGCCGAAGATCTGTTCACGCCCTCGTACTGGGTGGACCTGGTGACCGCCGCGGATCGGGGTGGGGTGGATCTGGCGTTCCTCCCTGACTCGTTCGGACTGCAATCCGAGGGCCAGCACGCAGTGCGGGGCAGATTGGAGGCGGTTGCAACTGCGGCGCGGCTGAGTGCTGTGACCTCGCGTATCGGCCTGATCCCCACTGCGACAGTCACGCACACCGAGCCGTTCCACATCTCCAAGGCCGTCGCGAGTATCGACTACTCCTCAGCGGGGCGGGCCGGCTGGCAGGTCGCGGTGTCCGACACCGCTGAGCAGGCGTCGTTGTTCGGCCGAAAGGCAGTGCAGGGCCCCGAGTCCGCGTGGGAGGAAGCGTCCGAGGCTGTCGAGGTGGTCAGTCGGCTGTGGGACAGCTGGGAGGACGACGCCGAGATACGGGACGCTGCGAGCGGACGATTCATCGATCGAGACAAGCTGCACTACATCGACTTCGAGGGAAAGAACTTTTCCGTCAAGGGGCCGTCCATCACGCCGCGCTCCCCGCAGGGGCAGCCGCTGATCGCCGTCGACGCGAGCAGGCCGGAGGCACGCGAGCTCGCTGTTGCGCGCGGAGATCTGATTCGGATCTCGGCAACCGACCTCGGCGAGGCCAACGCCACGGCCAAGCTGGTCCACGCGAATGCCGCTGCCCTCGGGCGCAGCGTCAGGGTTCTCCTCGACGTCGACGTGCTTCTCGGCGCTGATCGCGGAGCCGCCGACGACGCTCTGGCCGAACTCGAGGAATGGGCGGGAGCGCCGTACGCCCCGCACTCGCTGTTCTATCGCGGTGACAGCGCCGGCCTGACTGTCCTCCTTCGCGAGATCGGTGGGCTGGCCGGGGTCGACGGTGTTGTCCTGCGTCCCTTGGCTTTGGCTGCCGCAGTGGAGAAGATCGCGGCGGACGTGGTGCCGACTCTCAATCCGCGACCGACTACCGGCCCGACGCTGCGCGAGCGGTTGGGTTTCGAGTTGCCCGTCAATCAGTTCGCGTAGCGCGAACAGAGAACAGGAACACCGATGACACAGAACAGGATTCGCAAGCAAGTTCACCTGGGCGCTCACTTCCCCGGCGTGAACAACACCACGGTGTGGACCGATCCGGCGTCCAAGAGCCAGATCGAGTTCAGCTCGTTCGAGCATCTCGCACGCAGTGCCGAACGCGGATTGTTCGACTTCTTCTTCCTCGCAGAGGGTTTGCGCCTGCGCGAGCATCAGGGCAAGATTCACGACCTCGACGTGGTCGGTCGCCCGGATACGTTCAGTATTCTCAACGCGGTTGCCGGTGTGACAACGCATCTCGGTCTGGCCGGGACGATCAACACCACGTTCAACGAGCCGTACGAGTTGGCCAAGCAGTTCTCGACGCTCGATCATCTCTCCGACGGCCGCGCCGCGTGGAATCTGGTCACCTCTTCGGATGCCTTTACCGGTGAGAACTTCCGCCGCGGTGGGTATCTGGAGCATTCCGAGCGGTACGCACGCGCAAACGAGTTGGTCGACGCAGTACGGACGCTGTGGGACAGTTGGAGCATCGATCGTCCGATCGTCGACCGTGAGCGCGGCGTTTTTGCCACCGACCAGCAGGTCGGTCAGTTCCAACACTCCGGTAAGCAGTTCGACATCACCGGACGCTTCGAAGTACCTCGGAGTCCCCAAGGACACCCAGTCCTGCTGCAGGCAGGTGACTCCGATGAAGGACGCGAGTTCGGCGCCGCCAAGGCAGACGCCATCTTCACCGGGCACGGAACGCTCGAAGCAGGCAAGGCGTTCTACGCCGACGTGAAGGGACGCTTGGCCAAGTACGGACGCACGCACGCAGACCTCAAGATTCTCCCCGCCGCCACCTTCGTGCTCGGTGACAACGCCGCGGACGCACAGGAGAAGGCGTATCACATCCGGCGGCAGCAGGTCGGACCCCAGACTGCCATCGCTTTTCTCGAACAAGTCTGGGGCAGAGACCTTTCCCAGTACGACGCCGACGGCCCGTTGCCGAAGGAAGATCCGTCGGACGACGTCAACATCACCCGCGGACGCGTCCGCCACGTCAAGGATCCGCGAGCGGTCGCAGATCAGTGGCGTGCCAAGGCCGAGGCCGAAAACCTCAGCATCCGTGAACTCATCATCGAAGTGACTGCCCGCCAACAGTTCGTGGGTAGTGCAGCGGAGGTGGCTGCCGAGATCGACACCTACGTCCAGGGCGACGCGAGCGACGGATTCATTCTCGTTCCCCACATCACCCCCGCGGGCCTCGACGAGTTCATCGACACCGTCGTACCAGAACTACAGGACCGCGGCAGTTTCCGGACCGAATACTCAGGAACCACCCTGCGCAGCCATCTCGGGCTGCGCCACCCGTACGAGCAGGCTGAAGGAGTCCGCGCATCATGACCGTTACCGACACTTCCACCAGCACCTTCACCGGCGAGTGGAATGCCTGGCATGCCTCGCGCGACGCCACCTTCAGCGAACCGCTCGGCTGGCTGAGCCTGACTGCGTTGCATTGGCTGGTTGACACCGATTCCACCTTCACGGACCTGCCCGGTGCGTGGCGCGCCGACGCGAATGCCGTTGTCGTCACCGCGACGCCGGCCGACGACCTCTCGATCGACGGCGTCGCAGTGGACGGTTCACTCACTCTGAATCCGATCGAGGGGGCGCCGGGACTGATCGTCAAGCAGGGCGCGCGGTTGGTCGAGGTCATCCGCCGCACCGGCGAGGTGGCTCTGCGGATCCACGATTCGTCGGCCCCGGCATTGGCGCAGTTCAGTGGTATCCCGACCTTCGAGCCGAACCCGCAGTGGCGCATCGAGGGTGTCTTCACAGCTTTCGAGGAGGCTCGCACGGTGACGACGGGTGCGGTCGTCGAGCGCCTCGAGCATCATCACGACGCCCGCGGAACCATCAGCTTCGAACACGATGGTGCAACGCATACGCTGATTGCGTTCGCGGGCAAGGACAACGGCTTTCACATCCTGTTCACCGACGCGACCAGTGGTGTATCCACCTACCCGGCCGCACGCTCGCTGCACGTGAGCGCACCGGAGCCCGGTGGTGCGGTAGCCCTCGATTTCAATCGGGCGTCGAACCTGCCCTGCGCCTTCACCGATTACGCGACGTGCCCCGTCGCCCCCGCCGAGAATCGTTTGCCGTTCGCGGTGGAAGCCGGCGAGAAGACACCGAAGACCCGCGACGGAAGCGCACCGAGGTGAGCGCGCCCCTGTCCGTACTCGACCTCTCTCCGATCAGTGAGGGTGAAACGGCCCGCCAGGCCTTGCGGAACTCGCTGGACCTCGCTCGTTCTGCCGAAGCGTGGGGATACAAGAGGTACTGGGTCGCCGAACACCACTTCGTCGGCGTAGCCAGCTCGTCACCGGCCGTTCTGGTCGGACTGATTGCGGCCGCGACCAACACCATTCGCGTCGGCTCGGCCGCCGTGCTGCTGGGCAACAACACGGCAGCTCAGGTGGTCGAGGCCTTCGGTACCGTCGAAGCGTTGTATCCGGGTCGTATCGATCTCGGTATCGGGCGCAGCGGGCAGCGTCGGGTGGAGGCACTTCGTGCCGTCGCTGCCGGAACGCCTGCCCCGGCAGAATCGAAGCGGGAGACCGTCGTACGCGACGGCGTCGTGATCCCGGCGCCCTTCGATCCAACCGGTCTTCTCACGTCACCGAGATTGCAGGCGTCGTTCGAGGCATTGGCGTTTCCGGGCGCACAGGCGCCCGATTTCGAGCAGCAGGTCGACGACATACTCTCGCTCCTGAACGGCACCCACCGCACCCGCGACGGCATCGAATTGCACGCCAGTCCCGGCGAGGACGCCGACGTCGAATTGTGGGTTTTCGGAAGCAGCGCAGGCCCCAGTGCCGAACTCGCCGGACGACTCGGATTGCCGTTCGGCGCGAATTACCATGTGGCGCCCTCGAGTACGCTCGATGCCGTCGAGGCATACCGTGCAGCATTCCGACCGTCGGCAGTTCTGTCGGAGCCGTATGTCGTCGTCTCCGCGGATGTTGTTGCCGCAGAGGACGATGCGACGGCGAGAGAGTTGGCGTCGACGTTCGCGCACTGGACACACAGCATTCGCAGCGGGCACGGCGCCATCCCGTACCCCGATCCGGCCACAGCGCTCCCACTTTCCGATGCCGACAAAGCAGTAGTGGAGGATCGGCTGATCACGCAGTTCGTCGGTTCACCCACCACCGTCGCCGACAGGCTCGACAGTTTGCAGAAGCTGACCGGAGCGGACGAATTGGTGATCACCGGGGTGACCCATCGACACGAGGATCGCCTGCGCTCGTACGAGCTGCTGGCCAAGGAATGGGGACTACCCGCACTACTGGCGGCATGAGTTCGCCTGGCCCATTAGTGTCGAGTGATGTTTTCACCTCGAGATGCGCTTTCCCTTGCTCTTGACGTAGCGCGTGAGGGCATGGAACTCGGGGAGATGCCGATCGGGGCAGTCGTGTTCGACGACGACCGTGTGCTCGGGCGGGCGTATACGCAAGAACGGGCACTCGGCCGACGGGTAGTCCATGCGGACCTTCAAGCGCTCTTGCAGGCCGACGAGGCTCTCGGGTTCACTCGAGCGTCAGGGGAATTGACATTGGCGGTCAATCTCGAACCATGTCTGATGTGCATGGGTGCCGCGATCACACTCGGTGTGTCCCGGGTGTGGTTCGCTCTCGAATCCCCGAACGACGGTGCGAGGGAACTCGTGCAGCTGTGGGCGCCGCCTGAGGAACTTCCGTTTTTCCGTAAGCCGCGTGAAGTCCTCGGCGGCATTCGCCGTGACGAATCGCGAAATCTGTTCGCTGAATACGCCACTGGCACCGGCCCCGCCGGGATGCGGGACTGGGCGCGCAGTCTCACCTGACGCCATGGCTTGAAGGAGCGCCATGAGGCTTACGCCCCGATCGCGCCCGCGATCATCGGCCACGACGCACGCATGTCGGCTTCGAAGAGTCCCCAGGTGTGGGTGCCCTCGGGTCGGAAGCTGAACGTCGCGGGGATGCCGAGCTGACCGAATCGACCCTGTAGGGCAGCGGTGCACATGTTGGTGATGCCTTCGAGCACAGCGCCGGGAACGACTCCGGCAGCCATCGCCAATGAGTTGATTCCGTCCACCGGACCGGGAAGGCCGTTGCCGGTGGAGATGAACAGCGCTGTGCCGCGTAGTTTCTCGGCATTGATCAGCGGGTCGTGAGCAGCCCACTGCGGGCTACCCCACGGCCCCCACATGTTGGCTGCGTTTCCTCCGCCGAGTATCTCGACCATCGAGCGCACCGCAGCCTGGCCGAGCGGGTCGCCGGCGCGCGGGCAGCCGCTGTACGAGCCGACGGCGCGGTAGGTGCCCGGCGACTGGATCGCGAGGTCCAGAACCGGTCCACCGGCCATCGACACGCCGCCGAGTGCGTTGACGCCGGTCGTGTTGTATCGAGCGTTGACCGCTGCCGGTAGTTCCTTGGTGAGGTACGTCTGCCATTTGTTGCGGCCGAGCACCGGATCGTCGGCGTTCCAGTCGGTGTACATGCTGAACTTGCCGCCGACCGGCATGACCACGTTGACGTGCTTGTCGTCGAAGAAGTCACGAACTCCGGTGTTGTTGAACCAAGAGATCCCGTCCTCACCGCCGCCGACGCCGGTCAAAAGGTAGAAGGTCGGGGCGGGGCCACCGCCGACCGGGGAAATCACGTCGTTGGCGATCCAGCGATCCATGGAGGGGGAGTAGACATCGATGCGGCTGACCACTGAATCCGCGCTCGCGGTCGGCGCGCTGAGGCCGAGAAAGCCGGCAGCCATGGCCACCGCCATCGTCAAGCGGGCCGTGAATCGACGTGCCTTCATTATTTCCCCCTGGCGCAAGCCGGACAGCGTATTTGTGCCTACCAACAGTGGCACAATGCGAAGGAGAGTGACGAATGTCCGGATAACAGTCCGGTAAGAAGATGGAGACAATTGCGTGGGATCGCAGTCGCATCACCCCGAATCCGACGTGATTCGGCTGGCCTTCGGGCTGGCCGCGATCACGGCTGGTGCGGCGCGCAGAACCGCTGGTCTCGCCATTGATTCGGTGCAGCGGATCCCCGTTGTCGGTGACGCACTCGACGACGCGATCACCCAGGTCGCCACCCGCGGCACGGAAGCGATTCGCTCGACAGCGGAATTTGCCGATTCCACGTTGAGAACGGTGATCAAAGCTGTCGTCGACGCTGCTCTTGCCGAAGTCGACATCACGAAGATCGTCGTGGACCACGTGGACATCGACAAGATCGCCGAGAACATCGACGTGGACAAGATTGCCGAACGGGTCTCGCTCGAACCGATCATCGATCGCGTCGACGTCGATGCGATCGCGAGCCGACTCGACGTCAAAGCAGTGATCGATCGCCTCGACCTCGACGGCATCGTCGACAGCGTCGACCTCGAGCGCCAGATCGACCGCGTCGACCTCCTCAAGATCGCCGACCAGGTCATCGAGGGTGTCGACCTCCCACAGATGATTCGTGAATCGACCGGTTCACTCTCCACCGAAGCCGTGCACGGGGCGCGCGTGCAGGGGATGCAGGCGGACGACGCTGTCGCCGGGTTCGTCGGACGATTGTTCGGCCGCGACAACGCACCACCCTCACACGAGCCGCATCCGGACACGAACGCAGGTGAACGCTAGTGGCCCAGGAGAATTCCGGCCCGGCCGGAATCGTCACCCGCGGCCTCGCCGGACTGATCGACCTGGGCGTCGTGCTGATCCTGATGGGTTCCGTGTACGTGGCCTTGGCCTTTGTTCGATTGCTCTTCTCGCCGCAGAGTTTCACGTTCTCGGAACCGGGAATCTTCCTGTCCACGACGGCATTTCTCGGCGTCTCGGTGGCCTACCTGACTGCCTGCTGGGCGACCACCGGCCGAACTGTCGGCTCCCTCGTGATGGGGTTGCGGGTGATCACGTCGGGTCACCGGTTGGTCCGTTGGCCGCTCGCCTTCATCCGTGCGGTGCTCTGTGTGCTCTTCGCCTTCGGATTGCTGTGGTCGGCGGTCGATCGACGGCGACGATCGTTGCAGGACATCGTTCTGCGCACCGAGGTCGTCTACGACTGGCGTCAGGACCCGGATCTGGTGGCACCCCACGGAGGCGAGCACGCATGAGTGAACCGAACCGCCCGGACGAGCGATTCACCCTTGCCAGCGAGCGCACCTTCCTCGCGTGGATGCGTAGCTCGCTTGCCCTGCTGGCGGGCGGCATTGCCGTCGTCCAGTTGGTCCCCGAATGGAGTACAGGGTGGGTTCGCACGGCGCTCGGTCTGACGTTGATCGCACTCTCGGCAGCAGCCGCCCTCGTCGGTATGCGACGCTGGCTACAGGTGAAGAAGGCGCTCGAGGACGGAGCGGCGATGCCGGAACCGCATGCGCTGTGGCTGTTCGCACTGGCATTGGCCGGGGTTGCCGTCGCGGCCGGCGTGGCAACGGTGGTTACCAGCCTCGCTCGCTGAGATACCTCGTGAGATACGCAGAGAAGTCCGAGCGGTGTCTGGATAGTCTGCAAAGAACGAGAAGCACGTCAGAGAAGTAAACGAAACAGACGACAAGGGAGTGCACGGTGGCGCAGGAACTCAAGCTCGGATACAAGGCATCGGCTGAGCAATTCGGCCCTCGCGAACTGGTAGAGCTGGCAGTTCTGGCAGAGCAGCACGGCATGGATTCCGTTGCGGTGAGCGATCATTTCCAGCCGTGGCGCCACAACGGTGGACACGCGCCGTTCTCGCTCGCCTGGATGACGGCCGTCGGTGAGCGCACCGAGCGCGTGCAGATCGGCACGTCCGTGATGACGCCGACGTTCCGCTACAACCCGGCGGTCATCGCTCAGGCGTTCGCGACGATGGGATGTCTCTACCCGGGGCGCATCATGCTCGGCGTCGGCAGCGGTGAGGCTCTCAACGAGATCGCCACCGGCTTCCAGGGTGAGTGGCCCGAGTTCAAGGAACGCTTCGCGCGCCTGCGTGAGTCGGTGCGGCTGATGCGTGAGCTGTGGCTGGGCGATCGTGTCGACTTCGAAGGCGAGTACTTCACCACTCGTGGCGCGTCGATCTACGACGTCCCCGAGGGTGGGATTCCCGTGTACATCGCGGCCGGTGGACCCGTTGTCGCCCGGTACGCGGGACGTGCCGGTGACGGCTTCATCTGCACCTCCGGCAAGGGCATGGAGCTCTACACCGAGAAGTTGCTTCCGGCGGTTGCCGAGGGCGCGGCCAAGGCCGAGCGCGACGTCGCCGACATCGACAAGATGATCGAGATCAAGATCAGCTACGACACCGATCCGGAGGCTGCACTCGAGAACACGCGTTTCTGGGCGCCGCTTTCCCTGACGCCGGAGCAGAAGCACAGCATCGAGGATCCGATCGAAATGGAAGCAGCTGCCGACGCTCTGCCCATCGAGCAGGTGGCCAAGCGCTGGATCGTCGCTTCCGATCCCGAGGACGCCGTCGAGCAGGTCAAGGCCTACGTCGACGCCGGTCTCAATCACCTGGTGTTCCACGCACCGGGCCACGATCAGCGCCGCTTCCTCGAGCTGTTCGAGCGTGACCTCGCGCCCCGCCTGCGTGCTCTTGGCTGATCCTCGAGATCAACTGAACGGTGTCTGCCACTCGACGTGTGGCAGGCACCGTTCGTCTTTCTCGTAGCGGCCGGTTGTCGGCTGCACCGTGAGCGTGACCACGATCAGTGGCAAGGTGGGCGGCGGCCCACACTAGGCTGTTGGGCATGCCAGAAGCGCCCGCTGCCGTGTCGAGTGTCTACGTCGCCTCCCCTGAAGGTGACACCGGAAAATCCACCATCGCGCTTGGCGTGCTGCAGATGTTGTGCGCGACCGTCGCCCGGGTCGGTGTCTTCCGCCCGATCGCCCGCTCGACCGAGGAAACCGACTACATCCTCGAACTGCTGCTAGAGCACACCACGGCCGATCTCTCCTACGCCGACGCACTCGGCGTCACCTACGAGCAGGTTCACGCCGATCCCGAAGCTGCACTGGCCGACATCGTGGCGAAGTACCACACCGTGGCCGAGCAGTGCGACGCCGTCGTGATCATCGGAAGTGACTACACCGACGTCGCAAGCCCCAGCGAACTGAGCTTCAACGCCCGCATCGCCGTGAACCTGGGAGCGCCGGTCCTGTTGGCGGTTCGAGGCGCTCGGCGCAGCGTCGAGGAGGTTGCTCAGCTCGCGCACCTGTGCGCCGCCGAGTTGGCCGCCAACCACGCTCACCTGCTCGCGGTCGTCGCCAATCGCTGCGATCCCGACAAGCTCGACGAGGTCACCGCAGCCCTGTCCGACATCGGTGTTCCGACGTGGAGCCTGCCGGAGATTCCGTTGCTCGTCTCACCCACGATGGCCGAGTTGATGGAAGCCACCGGCGGCGAGTTGTACTCGGGTGACCCGGAACTGCTGCACCGCGAGGCACTGAAGGTGATGGTGGGCGGAATGACCGCCGAGCACATCCTCGAGCGTCTGGTCGAGGGCATGGTCGTCATCGCACCGGGTGACCGCTCGGACGTGCTGCTCGCGTTGCTCAATGCGCATGAGGCGGAGGGATTTCCGTCGCTCGCGGGCATCATCATGAATGGCGGGATCACGCCGCACCCGGCCATCGCGGCGTTGATGGCCGGCCTCAAACAGCGTCTTCCGATCCTCACGACAACCCTCGGCACTTTCGACACCGCAAGCGCTGCAGCCCAAACCCGCGGACGCGTGGCAGTCGGTTCGCAGCGAAAGGTCGACACTGCGCTGAGCTTGATGGAACAGCGCGTCGACGCCGACGTCCTGATGGACCGACTGGCACTGCCGATTCCGTCGGTCGTGACCCCACAGATGTTCGAGTACAAGCTCATCGACCGCGCTCGACGCGATCGCAAGCACATCGTCCTCCCGGAGGGTGACGACGACCGGATCCTGCGCGCGGCCGGCCGGCTGCTGCAGCGCCAGGTTGCCGACCTGACGATCCTCGGCGACGAACCCAGTGTGCGTCGACGCGCAGCGGAACTCGGCGTGGACATCAGCGGCGCGCAGGTCCTCGCGCCCGCGCAGTCCGAGTACACCGAGCGCTTCGCACAGGAATACACCGCGCTGCGGGCGCACAAGGGCATGACCATCGAGCGGGCACGCGAGGTGATCGCCGACATCTCGTACTTCGGAACGATGATGGTGCACTTGGGTATTGCCGACGGCATGGTCTCCGGTGCCGCCCACACCACCGCTCACACGATCCGGCCCTCGTTCGAGATCATCAAGACGGCCCCCGGAGTTTCGACGGTTTCGAGCATCTTCCTGATGTGCCTGGCCGACCGCGTTCTCTCCTACGGTGACTGCGCCGTGGTTCCGGACCCGACGTCGGAGCAGTTGGCGGACATCGCGATCTCGTCCGCACAGACGGCGTCGCAGTTCGGTATCGATCCGCGCATTGCGATGCTCTCGTACTCCACCGGCGATTCGGGCAGTGGAGCCGACGTCGACAAGGTTCGCACCGCGACCGCTTTGGTGCGCGAGCGCCGACCGGACCTGTTGGTGGAAGGGCCCATTCAGTACGACGCGGCCGTCGAGCAGAGTGTCGCTGACAAGAAGATGCCGGATTCTCTGGTGGCGGGCAAGGCCACGGTGTTCGTGTTCCCGGACTTGAACACCGGCAACAACACCTACAAGGCAGTGCAGCGTAGCGCCGGCGCTATCGCCGTCGGCCCGGTTCTGCAGGGACTGAACAAGCCGGTCAACGATCTCTCGCGTGGAGCGTTGGTCCAGGACATCGTCAACACCGTGGCTATCACGGCAATACAGGCACAGGGAGCGTAAGCGTGAGCGACGGCACCGTACTGGTCATCAATTCCGGCTCGTCATCGATCAAATTTCAACTCGTGCATCCGGATACAGCGGAATCGGTAGCGCACGGCCTCATCGAGCGCATCGGCGAACCCGACGGCCACATCGTCTACAACCACCGCACCGGAGTCGAAGACCGCAGCCTCCCCATCGCCGATCACCGTGCGGGACTGAAGATGGTGCTCGACATCGTCGCCGAGGTCGGACGGCCGCTGAGCGAGGCAGGAATCATCGCCGTCGGTCACCGAGTCGTGCACGGTGGTGACATCTTCTACTCGCCGACGCTCATCGACGACGGCGTCGTGAAAGCCATCGCGGATTTGTCGAACCTTGCGCCGCTGCACAATCCGGCCAACGTGATCGGTATCGAGGTGGCGCGCGAAGAACTGCCAGACGTTCCGCACGTAGCAGTGTTCGACACTGCCTTCTTTCACACGCTGCCCGCCGCAGCGTCGACCTACGCGATCGATCGGGATGTGGCCAAGGCCAACCAGATTCGTCGATACGGCTTCCACGGGACCTCACACGAATACGTGTCGGGACGAGTCGCGGACTTCCTCGGCAAGGATCCGGCCGAGCTGAATCAGATCGTTCTCCACCTCGGAAACGGCGCTTCGGCCTCGGCAATCAAGGGCGGCAAGGCTATCGACACCACGATGGGCCTCACCCCGCTCGAGGGTCTTGTCATGGGCACCCGCAGCGGCGACATCGACCCAGGCATCATCTTGCACCTCAACCGCAACTCGGGAATGAAGGTCGACGAGATCGACGACCTCCTCAACCGTCGTTCCGGTTTGAAGGGACTGTCGGGAGTCAACGATTTCCGTGCCCTGCTCGCACTGATCGAGGGCGGCGACGAAGACGCACAACTTGCCTACGACGTCTACGTACACATGCTCCGTAAGTACATCGGCGCCTTCATCGTTCAACTCGGTGGCGTCGACGTCATCACCTTCACCGGCGGTGTCGGCGAGAACAACATCGACGTACGACGCGACAGCCTGGCCGGCCTCTCCCGTCTCGGAATCGAGGTCGACCCGGCTCTCAACGAGGCGAAGAGCCGCGACGAGCGTCGTATCTCCGCATCCACGTCGGCCGTCGAGGTGCTGGTGGTCCCCACCAACGAGGAGTTGGCGATCGCCCGCGCGGCGAAGGCTTTGGTGGCCGCGCTGTAAATCTCGGGGAGCGCGTCAGAAATTGCTGCGCGGACGCACCGCGTTCGCCCGGTCCACGAGGGCGTAGCGGTGCGTGCGGGAGGTCGTGGCGCGGGCGAGGGCGCGAAGGCAGGCTTCGGCTCCGGTGCGCAGACCCTGCTCGGTGAATGGCAGGTCGAGGATGGGTTCGAGTTCGGTGTGCGAGCGGTTTCCGTAGCGAATCCAATCGAGTGCCGTACCCAACACCAGGGTTCGCATCTGCAGACTTCGGCTCTCCTCGGCCGGTAGCGCGCGAACGCGACGGGCGGCTTCCCTCAGAGTCGATTCGTCGAGTTCGGCGATCGGAACGCCGGACAGCATCGTCAGAGCGCTCGACATCCGTGCGACGTTGTAGTGCCGGGAAGACGTGGGAACTTCGTCGAGGGCGTCGATGGCTGCCTTCTTGTTGCCGTGATCGGCGAGTTGTCTGGCGAGCCCGAATGCTGCGCTGACGTAGTTCCGTTCGGTCCGCCAGACGGTGCGGTAGTACTTCTCCGAGAAGCGGCACCATTGGTCCGGGTCGTCGCTCTCCCAATGCTGGAGGATCAGTTCTGCTGTCGCCGCCAACGCGAGTTTGGGTGCAGCCTCGCCCGGCAGAGCCGTCAGGACGGTCTCGAAATGACTGAAGGCGGGCTCGAATCGGTCCAGTTGCAACGCTGCAAGCCCTCGATACCACTCGATCTTCCAGTGATCACCGATGCTCTGCTGGAGTTCGTCCAGAACACTCAGCGCGGTCTCCGGATCGCCGAGATCGAGATGAGCCTTGGCCTCGGCCAGTCGGACCTCGCCGGAGATGGCGGCCGCCGGTGTGCCTGACGTTCGGTCGATTCCGTTCTCGCGGGCGTGTTTCAACGCATCGAGAGTCTGAGACGGTTCGCTGTGCACCGCTGCCGCCAGCAACGGCGCGCTGGGATCGGTGGGGTCGACCAACGGGATGGGAAGTGCGTGCGCAACTTCGCGCGGATCGAGAGCAGCGTCGTGGCTGACACCGTCGACGTACACATCGGTTTGCCCGACCAATTCGTCGGTGCCGAAAGACGTTCGCTGCCTGCTGAACACGAGCGAGAGCCCAGGATTCTCCTGCCCGGTCTGCTCCGCGAGGATTTCTCGCAGAACGCCGGTGAGTTGGCCCGCGATCTCCTCGGCCGACTGGAAACGCTTCTTCGGATCCGGGTCGGTGGCGCGCAGCAGCAGGCGGTGGAAGAACTCGTTGTCTCGCAGCAGTGGCTCGTCCTCGGGTTCGGGAAGGCCGTCGAGGTACCGTCCGTGCTTCGAGGGCATGTCGAGGGTGAGAACCGCGAGTGTTCTTCCGACGGTGAAGATGTCGGAGGCGATGGTCGGGCCGGTCTCGATGATCTCCGGCGCTTGATAGCCGGCAGTGCCGTACAGGTATCCGTAGTCTTCGATCCCGGACACGGCGCCGAGGTCGATCAGCTTCAGTTGGTCCTCGGTGACCATCACGTTCTCGGGTTTGAGGTCGTTGTACGCCAGGCCGGTGGAATGCAGATAGCTCAACGCCGGAAGGATTTCCAGTACGTAGCCGATTGCCTGCTCGATCGGCATGTGCTTGCCGTCCGGGAATTCGGCCAGCACCTCGCGCAATGATCGCCCGCCCACGTACTCCATGACGATGTACCCCATGGGTGTCCCGTCCGGGCGCGGATGCTCGACGAAGTTGAAGATCTTGACGATGCTGGGGTTGGCGACCTCGGCGAGGAACTGACGCTCGGCCACCGCAACGGCTTGCGCTTCGGAATCACCGAAATGCAAGAGTCCCTTGAGAACTACCCACCTGTCGCTGACATTGCGATCGATCGCGAGGTAGATCCATCCCAGACCGCCGTGCGCGATGGGCCCTTGAACCTCGTATTGACCTGATACCAATTCGCCCTCTTCGAGGAGTGGGCGGAAGTCGAAAGTGGAACCGCACTTGGGGCAGGTGCCGTGCTGAGTTGCCTTGGTGCTTGCGCTCTTGCGGCCGACCGGTTCGTTGCATTTCCAACAGAACCGTTTGCGCTCGGGGACCGTCGGGTCACTCATCACCGCAGATGCGGGGTCGATCTGCGGGACGGGGGGAACTTCGACCAGGCCGCCGCCGAGGCGCAGCTTTCGTCCCGACCGGCTGCGGCGGGATCGAGTGGAGCGGCCGGTAGGGGAGGAGGATGCGGACGGCGTGGTTCCTCGTATCTGGGCCGAGGTCGGTTCGAGGCGCTCGTAGGCGCCGGTGGCTTCGGGTTCGGAGCGTAGGGATGCCTGCGTGGAGTCAGGCTCGGGGCGTACGGAGGCTTGCGTGGCGTCGGGCTCGGGGCCGGATTCTTCGGTCATGTCAGCCTCAATCCCGGTAGACGGCCGGCGGGGGACCGGGTGACGGACCGAGGACGCTGAGCCAACGGTCGTAGATACGGTTCCAGGTCCCGTCACCCCGGATCCGCTCGAGGGTTCCGTTGACGAATCGGACCAAGTCGGGGTTGTCCTTGTTCACTCCGATTCCGTAGGGTTCGACGCCCAACGAACCACCGACCATCATGAGATACGGGTCTTGCGAGGCGAGTCCGGCGAGGATCGTGTCGTCGGTGCTGATCGCGTCCACCTGCCCCTGCTGGAGGACGACGAGGCAGTCGGACCACATCGGGACGGTCACGACGGTGGCTTCGGGTTGGAGCTCCTGGATTCGCGTGGCCGACGTCGTTCCCCGGGCAGCGCAGACTCGCTTGCCTGCGAGATCGGCGATGCCGCGTACCGGTGAACCCTGCAGGACCTGAATTCGTTGCTCGGCGGAGAAGTACTGCGTCGAGAAGTCGACCTTCTCGCGCCGCTCGCACGTGATGGTCATGGTTTTGACGACCACGTCGACCATGGATTCCTGGAGTGCGGCGATCCGATCGTCCGAGGTCAGGATTCGGTACTCGATCTTCTCCGGGTCGCCGAGCAGATCGCGGGCGATCTCGCGGGCGATGTCCACGTCGAAGCCTTCGAGGCGTCCGGTCGCCGGATCGCGAAAGCTCATGAGGTTGGAACCGGTGTCCAGGCCCACGATCAGCCGCCCGCGGGCGCGGATGGCGTCGAGGCTCGGCGTGGGTGGCTGCGGAGATGCGTCTGCGGGTGTGGGGCGCAGGCTCGCAGTGAGGTTGGTGCACGACGCGGTAGTCGTCGGTGTCGGACTGGGCGCGATGGTGGCCTCGGCCGGCAGCGGCGGTTCCGTGTACGACGTGGCGGCCGCGTTGTTCAGGTCTTCGGCTCGATCTGCACCGCAACCGGCGAGCGCCAGCACGGACGCTGCCAGAACCGCGACGCACACGGCCGGGAGCTTCCTCCGCATCTCCGGTACTCCCGTCACTGATACTCCCGCAGTCGGGGCCAGAACCCGATGAAGATTCCGGCAACTCCGAGAACTGCCAATACAGTCATGCCCGGTGCAGAGGCAGCCAACACACGTGAGGCGTACGAGACGTCGGACCGAAGATTTGTGCGCGAATCCACGATTCCTTGCCAGAGTTCGTGATCGAGCTTTCCGTATTCCGCGGCCGAATCCTGTTCTCCGGAGCCGATGGTGATGGCGGCAGCGGAAGTGAAGTCGCCGGTCCCGAGACGGTCGTACATGCGCGTGTGCGCAGCCACCCATTGCTCGCGCGAATCCAGTGCGGCGGTCAGCACCTCGTTGTTCACTCGGGCGCGTTCGTCGCTGCGTAGGCCCTCGAGGATGTCGCGCAGGGCGTCGACCTTGCGAGTGAACGTCACGTTGTCCTCGGCAGTTGAATCCCGTCTCGCCAACGTGAGGGTTTCGACGGTACGTGCCTGCTGTGCCATGATCCGGGCCTCGGTCAGTTCGTGCAGTGGCTCGGCGCCCGCGTCGAGTGCACGTCCGGTGGCAAGTGCGGACACCAGTCCGACGGTGAGCAGCCACAGCAGCGCAGCCGCGACGGCGAGCGAGGCAAGGATCAACCCGAGATTGAAGCGTCGGCGACTCTTGCGGGAGAAGTACACCTGTGTTGCCACCAGCGCGCACAACACGAGGACGAATGCCACGATCGGCCACCACGGTGGAGTCTCGAAATCGCGCTGTACCTGCGAGACCAGGGTCTCCTGCGAGGCGTGCAGTTGCTGAGCCATCGGCAGCAGCGAGGTCTGCATCAACTGCGAGGCCTCGCTCAAATATGCTGCCCCGACCGGGTTTCCGACGCGATTGTTCGCCCGTGCAGTTTCGACCAGCCCGGTGTAGACGGAGAGGTCGGTCGAGATGGTGGTCAACGCGCTGTGCCCGGCAAGATCAGTCGAGTCGAGACCGGCCGACGCCTGGACGATCTCCGCCGACGCCTCACCGATCGACTGCGTGTATCGGTCGCGTACTTCGGCGGGTTCGAGGCCGCCGGAGATGAAGGCGGTGGCCGCGGCGGCGTCTGCCAAAGACAACGCGCTGTAGAGGTTCTGGGCCGAGTTGGCGAGAGGTTCGGTTTCGACGAGGAGGAGGTCGAGGTTCGCCTGTCGGTTCTCGATCGCTGCGGTGGCGAGGAGTCCGGCGATCAAGGTGATCGCAATCAAGATCACTCCGACGACGGTCAACCGGCCAGGCGTCGAGGACATGAATGCCTGGAGTTCGCGCCGCAGAAGTGCTCGCTCGTCCTCCGCCGATACCGAAGTGCCCTCGGAGGGCGGCAGCGACCGGGGTTCGATGGACGGGACGACACGGTCGACCATCGAGCACCTCACTTCGCTGTAGGCGGGCTACCGAGAAATGATGCCGCCGAGAAATGATTCAGGGCATCTTCGCGAGCATATAAGCATCACCTACACCTGGAGCAGTTTGAAACGGTTAGTGTGGGACAACGGCGAGAGCAGGCGGAGCGAGGTAGTCGATGCGTGGTGACGGTGACGGTTGGTCGATCGGACCGGACGGTACTCGGCATTGGGGTAAACACGGAGCCGCTGGACTGCTTCTGCGCGCCCCCGATTCGGACGGATCGCCCCTGGTCTTGCTGCAGCATCGTGCGGCGTGGAGCCATCAAGGTGGTACCTGGGCATTGCCCGGTGGAGCACGGGACTCACACGAAAGCACGACGCACGCCGCTGTCCGGGAGGCACACGAAGAAGCCGGAATCGCCGAAGACGCCGTTCGCGTCCGCGGTGAGGTAGTGACGATGCACGCGGAGAGCGGGTGGACCTACACCACCGTCGTGGCTGATGCGGCGCATCCACTGTCGACGGTTGCCAACGGTGAGAGCACCGAGTTGCGGTGGGTGCGTGAAGCCGACGTCGATTCGCTGCCATTGCATCCGGGATTCGGTTCCTCGTGGCCCGAGCTCCGGACTGCGCCTGTACCAGCCGAGACTGAAGACCTACAGGCCGGCGACCCACACACCGTCGTACTCGAAGACGGTGGCTTCGGATGGTTGTCGGTCAGCTCGCACCAAGGCAGTTCCCACCAAGGCAGTGAGCAGTCAGGCAGTGACCAGAACCTGTCCGAGGCGTCGAGTACGCAGTCTTAACAGGGCATATACAGCAGAAGGGCCGGACTCCTCAGGAGTCCGGCCCTTCTGTGTTTCGGTCTCCCGACCGAAACGAGGCTCAGCTGAGCGAGTTCAGCGCCGTGATGAAGCTGACCGCGGTGATACCGAGCTTGAGCAGCTCGCTGATCTTGCCGAGGTTCAGGTCTTCGAGCGATTCGGTGCTGAGCGAGCCGGTGTCGAGGGATCCCATTTAGTGCTCCTAGGTTCAGTTAGTAACTGGAGGTAAACTACAACAAACCGAATGGGATGTGACACGCAATCGAAACAACTGTGATCAAGATCACGTAATCCGACTTTTCGGACATCCAATCGCACCTAGGAACTGGGGGTTTGTTGTCTGATCGGACAACTTCCGTTCATGTTTCGAGTCAGGCGTGCTGACCCGTAACTGTGTGGAAATCGCCCGGCAAACAGTTGACGGTCGCCAGTTACCGGTTTTCAGCGTCCAGTGACGGCCGCGGCGAGGCGCTGCGCAGCCGCCTGCGGATCCGACGCCTGCGTGATTGCACGCACGACGACGATGCGCGTGGCACCGGCATCGAGCAGCTCCGGCAGGCGTTCCTCGTCGATGCCGCCGATTGCGAACCAGGGGCGCGGCGGTGCGGCGTCGGCGGTCGATCGAACCAGTTCCAGACCGGACGCACTTCGATTCGGTTTGGTCGGTGTCGCCCAGACCGGCCCGGTGCAGAAGTAGTCGACGCCCTCTTCGATTGCGGCCAGACTCGCCTGCGCGCGACTACTCGTCGAACGCCCGATGACGACGTCTTCACCGACAACCGTTCGTGCGTAGGGGACGGGAATGTCGTTCTGCCCGAGGTGGAGGATGTCGGCACCGGAAGCCATCGCGAGATCCGCGCGATCGTTCACGGCCAACAATGCGCCGTGGCGTCGCGCTGCGGCCGCGAGAATGCCCAGTGCTACCAGTTCGTCCTTGGCCTCGAGCGGGCCGAACTCGCGCTCACCGGCAGAGCCCTTGTCACGCAATTGGATGATGTCGACTCCGCCGGACAATGCTGCCTCGGCGAACTGCGCGAGGTCGCCTTTCTCGCGGCGCGCGTCGGTGCACAGGTACAGCCGTGCTGCTGCCAGGCGCTCGCGCCGGTCGATGACGTTACTGGGATGTGTGGGGTGCACGGAGCAAACGGTAGCCTCTAGGGAGCAAGGTTCGACACGGGAGTCCTGAAACGTCGTTGTCACTTTTTGTCGTGACTGCGAGGTTCGTGGGGCTGAGAGGGGATCGCGACCAGATCCCGACCGTCAGACCTGACCCGGATCATGCCGGCGCAGGAAGTGGAGGTGGAGTTTCGTGAGTACACACGCTCGTACGGTGTCGGTTGTCGGCGGCGGTGTCATCGGCCTCGCCATTGCGTGGCGAGCAGCCCGCGACGGGTGGTCCGTTCGGTTGTACGACCCGTCCATTGGATCAGGTGCTTCGTGGGTGGCAGGCGGAATGCTCGCCCCGCTTTCCGAAGGCTGGCCGGGTGAAGAGACAGCGTTGACGGTTGGTGCAGCGTCCCTGGAACGGTGGCCGACGTTCGGTGAGGAGCTCGGAAAGTTCGGGCCATCGGTCTTCACCGCGGACAGTTCGCTGACGGTTGCACTCGATGCGGCCGACGCGCAGGACCTGCAGACCATCGCCGAGTGGGTGACCGCGCAGGGCCATGAACTCGAAGTTCTCGGTCGCGCCCGCATCCGCGAACTCGAACCGATGCTCGGCCGGGGCATCCGGTCGGGACTGATGGCTGTCGGTGAGTCCGCCGTCGACAACAGACTTCTGCTGGACGCGTTGCAGAAGGCCTGTGCGGAATCCGGCGTCGAATTGATCGCGCGTGCCGTCAACGACCTCGCCGAACTCGATACCGATCAGATCGTGCTCACCGCCGGTATCGCGTCACCCAAGCTGTGGCCCGGGTTACCGGTACGCCCGGTCAAGGGCGAAATCCTTCGCCTGCGGAGTAGGCCTGGAGTCACCCCGGCGCCCAGCCGCACCATCCGCGGAAGCGTCCACGGGCGGCCCGCCTACCTCGTCCCGCGCGGTGACGGAATCGTCGTCGGCGCAACACAATACGAGTCCGGTGAGGACACACAGGTCACGATGGCCGGAGTACGGGACCTGATCAACGACGCCGAGGCACTGATGCCGGCGATCGGCGAATACGAACTGTACGAATGCGCGGCAGGCCTGCGTCCCATGACGCCGGACAACCTGCCCTTGATCGGGCGCGTGTCCGATCGTGTTGTCGTCTCCACCGGACACGGACGCAACGGTGTCCTGCTGACGCCCGTCACCGCCGATGCGACGGTCGCGTTGCTGAACGGCACATCTTTGGTCGAGGTAAAAGGAACCGAACCCGAGCGGTTCGCAGTAGTTAAGGAAAATTCATGAGTGAGCAGGTCCCGATCGGGATCACCGTCAACGGCGAAGATCTCGAGTTCGATCGAGCAGTCACGGTGACCGAGCTACTGACGCACCTCGAGTTGCCGAGCAAGGGTATCGCCGTCGCCGTCGACGGTGCGCTCTTTCCTCGCGGGCGTTGGGACGAATCCGTCGGACGTGGTTGGGAAATCGAGATCCTCACGGCGGTGCAGGGTGGCTGAGCAGGACCTTCTCACTATCGCTGGCCGCACCTTCGGTTCCCGGCTCATCACCGGAACAGGCGGCGCCGCCAACCTTGCGGTGCTCGAGGAAGCGCTTGTCGCCTCCGGCACCGAACTGACCACCGTCGCGATGCGGCGAGTCGACGCGGCCGGTGGCACGGGTGTTCTGGACCTGCTTCGTCGCCTCGGAATCGAACCGTTGCCGAACACCGCCGGGTGTCGGGGCGCCGCCGAAGCAGTGCTGACGGCGCAGTTGGCACGCGAAGCGCTCGAGACGAACTGGGTCAAACTAGAAGTCATCGCCGACGAGCGGACGCTGCTGCCCGACGCAATCGAACTCGTCTCCGCCGCAGAACAATTGGTGGACGACGGATTCACCGTTCTGCCGTACACGACGGACGATCCGGTGCTGGCGCTTCGCCTCGAAGAGGTTGGTTGCGCTGCGGTCATGCCGCTCGGTTCACCCATCGGCACCGGGCTGGGTATCGCAAATCCGCACAACATCGAGATGATCGTCGAGCGCGCCGGGGTGCCCGTCATCCTCGACGCCGGGATCGGAACGGCCAGCGACGCCACCCTTGCCATGGAGTTGGGCTGCGACGCCGTCCTACTTGCGACAGCGGTGACGCGGGCCAAGAATCCCGCGCTGATGGCGTCGGCGATGCGTCACGCTGTCGTGGCAGGTTTCGAGGCGCGGCACGCCGGCCGGATCCCCAAGCGATTCTGGGCTCAAGCGTCGTCCTGAGGGACGAGATCCGGGTGATTTCTCGGGGTTCTGCCCGAATTGCCCGGACTCATGTCCTACCTGAGTACCACTCGGAACTAGACCTGTGGCCGATGTGCTGGTCATTGCCGGTAGGGCAGAGTTCTCCTCATGATTGAACTGAGGGGATTGACCAAGGTTTACGGACCGACGAAAGCGGTGGACGATTTGTCGTTCACGGTCAAGCCGGGCATCGTGACGGGCTTTCTGGGCCCCAACGGTGCGGGTAAGTCGACGACGATGCGGATGATCCTGGGTTTGGATCAGCCGACGTCGGGTGCGGCGTTGATCGACGGCAAGCCGTACCGCGAGCTCAAGACGCCATTGCGGACTGTCGGCGCGTTGTTGGATGCGAAGTGGGTGCATCCCAATCGCAGTGCGCGGGCGCATCTGCAGTGGATGGCTGCTTCGAACGGGATCCCGAAGTCCCGCGTGGACGAGGTGCTCGGGTTGGTCGGGTTGTCCGAGGTGGCGGGCAAGAAGGCCGGCGGGTTCTCGTTGGGTATGTCGCAGCGTCTCGGGTTGGCGGGTGCGTTGTTGGGTGATCCGAAGGTGTTGTTGTTCGACGAGCCGGTCAACGGTCTCGATCCGGAGGGCATCGTCTGGATTCGTAAGTTCATGCAGCGGTTGGCGGCCGAGGGTCGCACGGTGCTGGTGTCGAGTCACCTTCTCTCGGAGATGGCGTTGACGGCGGAGCAGTTGGTGGTGATCGGTCGGGGTCGGTTGATTTCGGATTCGACGGTGGCGGAGTTCGTGGATCGTTCGTCGGAGTCGACGGTGCGGGTGCGCAGTCCTCAGCTCGATGCGTTGCGCAGTGTGTTGCTCTCGCAGGGGTTGACGGTGCGTGAGGACGGTTCCGGTGTTGCGCCGGCGTTGGTGGTCGTGGATTCGACGACTGATGTGATCGGTGGTTTGGCTGGTTCGCAGGGAATCGTGTTGTACGAGTTGGCGTCTCAGCAGGGATCGCTCGAGGATGCGTTCATGAAGTTGACCGGAGACGATGTCCAGTACCACGCATCCGGTATCGATCCGGGTGCTGGTGCACACCATGCAAATACGCAGCAGGCAAACACACAGCAGGCTATGGGAGGTGCACTGTAATGGCTGTTCTCAGTGCTGAACGTATCAAGATCACCACGACCAAGTCGCCGCTCTGGTGCTCGGTCATCATCGTCGTGCTCGCACTCGGCTTCGCTGCCATCATGGGCGCGGTTGCCAAGTCGGCTTTGACGTCCTCCGATGTCCAGGGAGCACCGGACCTCGACACCGCCGTTGCCACGGCCGGCATCTCGGGTTTCGGAATCATGGTTCTCATGATCATGGCGGCCCTCGCGGTCACCAGTGAGTACCGCTTCGGGACCATCCGCACCACGTTCCAGGCAGTTCCGAACCGTGCCTCGGTTCTCATCGCCAAAGCCGGCCTCATCGGTGCCTTCGGCGCGGTGCTGACGTTTGTCCTCGCTTTCGGGTCCTATGCGGTGGCCAAAGCCATGGCCGGTACCGAGGCCAGCACGGGCCTGACCCTGTCGACCGGCGATGACTGGCGTGCGATTTACGGCATCCCGGTGTACGCCTTCCTCTGCGTGATTCTTGCTGTCGGCGTCGGATCGATCATCCGGCAGTCTGCGGGCGCTATTGCGTTGCTCCTGCTCTGGCCGCTGCTCATCGAGAGCCTGTTCGGACTGTTCGGCAGTGTCGGCGAGAAGATCACCCCGTTCCTTCCGTTCGCGAACGCAAACCACTTCCTCAGCCCTGGCGGCGGAAGCCTTGATTTCCACTGGGGGCCCTGGGGCAGCCTGATCTACTTCGCGGCCTTCGTTCTGGTGATTTTCGGAGCAAGTATTGTCATCGTGAATCGTCGCGACGCCTGATCTTGTCGCTCCCTCGGTAGGTGTTGTCGGGAGACCTACCGAGAACGAGGAGTGACAGCAGAGTAGGGACCCAGTACGAAAAACCATTCGTACTGGGTCCCTTTCCTGTGCTTCGGCCGATATCCTCCGAAGATGAGACTCTTCGGTGTGGTTGTGGTCGCAATGGCTGGAGCACTCGTGGTCAGTGGATGCTCGTCGTCGGGAAGTGAAGCAGCCGTCCCGGCAGATCCGGTGGCATTCTCCGAGACCGTCACGGTCGACGCCGTGACCGGGCATCTGGAGCAACTCGAGAAGATCGCCGGTAACAACGACGGCAATCGATCGGCCGGAACCCCCGGCTACGACGCCAGTGTCGACTACGTGGCAAACCTGCTCGAAGACAAGGGCTTCGACGTCAGTACCCCGGAATTCGACTTCAGCTCCTTCGATCCCGGCACCGAATCCCTGAAAGCTACTGACGGCTCCGATGTTCCGGTGCGGGCGTTGACATATTCCCCCTCCACAGGACCGACCGGAATCACGGCACGCCTGGTGGTGATTCCCGCCGACGAGACACCAGGTTGCGAGGCCACCGACTACGACGGCCGCGACGTGAACGGTGCAATCGTGCTGGTCACCCGCGGAGTGTGCCCGTTCGGCGACAAGCAGAAAATCGCCGCTGACCGCGGCGCGGCAGCGTTGTTGGTTGCCAACAACGAGGACGCGATGCTGGGCGGGGCAACCTTGGGTGAACCCGAAGACGCCCGCATCCCGACCGGCGGGGTGAGCAAGGCGTCGGGCGAGGCTCTTGCCGTAGCGCCCGGAGACCTCACGCTGATTCTCGACACGTCGACGGAAACGACGAAGTCGCGCAACGTGATTGCACAGACCAAGACCGGCGCAACCGACAACGTGGTTGTCGTGGGCGCCCACCTGGACAGTGTGCCGGAAGGTCCCGGAATCAACGACAACGGAAGCGGCACCGCAGCCGTGCTGGAAACCGCGCTGCAGATGGGAAGCTCACCGAGCATCGAGAATGCCGTGCGTTTCGCTTTCTGGGGAGCGGAAGAAGTGGGATTGGTCGGCTCCACCCGTTACGTGGAAGGTCTGAGCGATCAGGAACGGGCCGACATCGCCCTGTATCTGAATTTCGACATGCTCGGTTCGCCCAATGCCGGATACCTGGCTTACGACGGTGACAACTCGGATGCGGTCGGGGAGGGGCCAGGGCCCGAGGGTTCGGCAGGCATCGAGCGCACCTTCGTCGATTTTCTCGCCGATCGGGGGATTGCGGCGGACGGAACGGACTTCGACGGGCGTTCCGACTACGGCCCGTTCATCGAGATCGGAATCCCGGCGGGCGGAGTGTTCAGCGGCGCGGACGAACGCAAGACGCCGGCTCAGGCCGAGAAGTGGGGCGGCGAAGCGGAGGAGACCTTCGACCCGAACTACCACAGTGCCCAGGACAACCTCGCGAACATCGATCGCGAAGCGCTCGCTGCCAACGCTTCTGCAGTAGCCTTCGGAGTTGCGACGTATGCCCAGGATTTGAGCGGGCCGAACGGCGTTCCCGTCGGCGATGCCCGGACACAGGCCAGAACCGAATGATCGACTGACCGAATGATCGACTGACCGAATGATCGACTGTGCGAGCGACCAGGAGGCCACTGTGCGAGAACGGCGGCAGCACACTGTCTGTAACTCTGAGTTACGCTTGAGTTATGGCTGATCTGTCCCCGGAGGGCACCGACACGACAGGTGCTCCTTCCTCCTCGGTTCGAGGCGTCGTCGACGTCGTCTTGAACTCTGCGGCAGAACTGAACCGTCGGCAGCAGCTCATCGACGCGCTACGACGGCTGAGGCGGGCACTACCCGGTGATCCCGGATTCGGAGATCCGCTCTCGCTGGCAGGTCCTGGCGGTGCCCGCGCCGTGGCCCGCGTCGCTGACAGATTGCTCGATCAGAAGCCGGCAGCCACTCGCGAAGTGAGCCTCGGAGCACTGCAGGTGTGGCAGGCGGCGCTGGAAAAGATGGGCCGCGGCCGCGGTGATCAAGAACTGACCATCGTCTTCACCGATCTGGTTGGCTTCTCCACCTGGTCGCTCGAAGCCGGTGACGGCGCCACGCTGACGCTCCTGCGTGCCGTGGCGCAGGCCGTGGAAACCCCGATCACCGACAACGGCGGACACGTCGTCAAACGGATGGGCGACGGTCTGATGGCCGTGTTCATTCGCCCGGATGCGGCTTTGAAGGCGGTGTTCACCGCGCAGGACGCACTCGCGGAAGTCGACCTCGACGGATACACCCCACGCATGCGCGTCGGCCTCCACACGGGTACCCCGCGCCAGATCGGCGACGACTGGCTCGGCGTCGACGTGACCATCGCCGCCCGGATGATGGGCTTGGGCGGCGACGGCAACGTCATGATGTCGGCGACAACTCTCGAGGAACTCGAAGCCGGCACCCTGGAGGATCTCGATCTCACGATCCGGCCATGGCGGCGAGGGTTTTTCGCGACCACGCCCAACGGAGTTCCCGTCGACCTGGGAATCTGGCGCGTACGCCGGAACTAGCGCACTAGACCTGGAGCCGCCAGAGCGGGGACACCGGACCATGTCCCGCGCCGAGGTCGTACGACGCCTCGAGACAGTTGGTCACCCACTCTTTGCCGAACGCCACCGCGTCCGGAACGGAATAGCCATGTGCGAGAGCGCAAGTGATCGCAGCGGCCAGCGTGTCTCCGCCGCCGTGATCGTTGCCGGTGTCGATCCGGGCACTGCTGAATTCGAGGAAACGGTCGCCGTCGAACAACAGATCGGTGGACAACTCCGAAGTACGAAGGTGGCCGCCCTTGACGATGGACCATTGAGCGCCGAGCGCATGCAACGCTTCTGCCGCTTGGCGGGCGCTCTTGTCGTCGACGACCTCGATGCCGGTGATCAACCGAACCTCGTCGAGGTTCGGAGTGACCACCGTGGCAGCCGGGATCAAGGTGTTGCGGACCGCGTCGAGAGCTTCTTCGTGCAACAGTGGATCGCCGTGCATCGACGCGCACACGGGGTCGACCACCAGCGGAATCGGTCGGTCGCGGCCGATCCCCACCTCGGCGGCAACTGCGGCTACCGCTTCGATGATCGTTGTCGAGGCCAGCATTCCCGTCTTCGCTGCGCCGACGCCGATGTCCGAGACCACGACGCGCACCTGGTCGGCGACGATCTCCGGCGGGATCTCGTGGAATCCGCTGACGCCCACCGAATTCTGGACCGTCACAGCGGCGACGGCCACACAGGCGTGTACTCCGCACATCGCCATCGTGCGGGAATCGGCTTGAATGCCGGCTCCGCCGCCGGAGTCGGTTCCGGCGATGGTCAATGCCCGAATCGGGGTCTGTCCGGCGGGGGTCAGGGGCAGCAGCTTCACGACGACGAGCCTACCGACCGGACCTGGGGAAACGGCAGCTCGGTCCGGATGGACTCGGTTTCCGGGATTTCCGCTTCCAGGATTTCCGCGTACTGACGTACGTCCGCCGAGATCCGCATCGAGCAGAACTTCGGCCCGCACATCGAGCAGAAATGTGCGGTCTTGGCGGGCTCGGCCGGCAGTGTCTCGTCGTGGAACTCCCTGGCGGTGTCCGGGTCGAGTGACAAAGCGAACTGGTCTAACCAGCGAAATTCGAAGCGCGCCTTGGACAGTGCGTCGTCGCGGGCCTGTGCATTCGGGTGCCCTTTTGCCAGGTCTGCTGCATGGGCAGCGATCTTGTAGGTGATCACACCGGTTTTCACGTCGTCTCGGTTGGGCAGGCCGAGGTGTTCCTTGGGTGTGACGTAACAGAGCATCGCCGTTCCCGCCCGTGCGATCATCGCCGCACCGATGGCGGAGGTGATGTGGTCGTACGCCGGCGCGATATCGGTAGCGAGCGGTCCGAGGGTGTAGAACGGTGCCTCGTCGCAGAGCTCCTCTTCCAGGCGGACGTTTTCCTCGATCTTGTCCATGGGAACGTGTCCGGGGCCCTCGATCATGACCTGGACTCCTGCGGATTTCGCAATCTGCGTGAGTTCTCCCAGAGTGCGAAGCTCCGCGAATTGGGCGGCGTCGTTGGCGTCGGCGATCGATCCCGGTCGAAGCCCGTCACCGAGGGAGAACGTGACGTCGTATCGGCGCAAGATCTCGCACAGTTCGTCGAAGTGGGTGTAGAGGAACGATTCCTGCCTGTGGTGCATGCACCACGCGGCCATGATCGCGCCGCCGCGCGAGACGATTCCCGTGACGCGACCAGCAGTCAGAGCGATGTAACCGATTCGTACACCGGCATGCACGGTCATGTAGTCGACGCCCTGCTCGCACTGCTCGATTACCGTGTCGCGGTAAATTTCCCATGTCAGAGCGGTGGGATCTCCGTTGACTTTCTCGAGTGCCTGGTAGATCGGTACCGTGCCGACCGGTACGGGTGAGTTGCGCAGAATCCATTCACGGGTCAGGTGGATGTCCTTGCCGGTGGACAGGTCCATGATGGTGTCGGCGCCCCAGCGGATCGCCCACACCATCTTTTCGACTTCCTCTGCAACAGAGGAGGTTACGGCCGAGTTCCCGATATTCGCGTTGATCTTGACGGCGAACTTCTTGCCGATGATCATCGGCTCCAGCTCGCCGTGGTGATGGTTCGCGGGAATTACCGCCCGCCCGCGAGCCACCTCGGAACGCACCAGTTCGGCTGAAACGCCCTCGCGTGCAGCGCAATAGCGCATCTCCGGGGTGATCACACCGTCTCGGGCGCATTCCAGTTGCGTCCGATTGCTTTCCGGGCGTTCCCAGGTGTCCCTGGTCGTCGGGAGCCCTGCATCGAGGTCGATGTCGGCGTCCGTGTCGGTGTAAGGACCTGACGTGTCGTACAGGTCCAGATGCTCACCATTGGTGAGAGTGACGCGTCGAAGTGGGACCCGGAGAGAATCCGATTCGACGTAATGCTTGCTACTGCCCTCGATCGGGCCGGTTGTCACAGCGGTGTGGACAGTCGCGTGAACAGCCGTACGGACAGACTTCTCCTGCATGGTGCGCTCCCTACGCCGGCATTATCCGGTCAGGTTCATCCGGTCGACGGCCCTAGCCGTCCTCTCAGCCCGCTGGTGCGAGCCCCCGTGGTGGTTGTATGAAATTTGTGCCCGCTGTCACAGCGGCACCGGGCGACTCTATCTCAACCCCGAAAAAGCGTTTCACTGCGATTGCGGTGGAGTCGTTCGCGGTGCAAAAATTGGTCGAACCCGGGACAGCATCGTCGGTAGCTGATTCTATGAGTGGCATGGATCACAGTTATGGAGAGCGTGCGAACGCAGCAGTCGCAGATCGCGCAGTTGCAGATCGTGCCGTGGAGGTCGCCGCAATGAACGACATCGAAAACTCGAGAACCGGAACCTCACCGGAAGTCACGCTCGTGGACAATCCGTCGCACGAACGATTCGAACTGCTCTCCGACGACGAGTTGGTCGGCATCCTCGGATACCGCGACGAGGACGAGATTTCGGGGAGCGGAGCCGAAGCGGGCGACGTGGTTGCGTACATGCATACCGTCGTCAAGGAGGAGTACGGCGGGCAGGGACTGGCAGCCGTACTCGTGCAGTTCGCGATGGACTGCGCCCGTGAACGTGAATGGTCGGTGCGGCCTGTGTGCACCTACGTTCAGCGGTACCTCGGCGAGCATCCCGAGTATCTGGAACTGCTCGTCGAGGACTAGCCGCCGAAAGTTGCAAGCAGACGATCAGGCTCCGAGCTTTACGATCACTGGAGCGTGATCGCTGGCGCCCTTGCCTTTTCGCTCGTTTCGATCGATCTCGGCCGCCTCGACGCGCGCTGCGAATGCCGGAGAGCCGAGGATGAAGTCGATTCGCATGCCCTGCTTCTTCGGGAAGCGAAGCTGCGTGTAGTCCCAGTACGTGTACACACCGGGGCCGGGGGTGTACGGGCGAACGACGTCCGCGAACCCGGACTCGGTGAAGGCGGTGAACGCAGCTCGTTCCGGCTCCGACGTGTGGGTCTTGCCCTCGAAGAAAGCGGGATCCCACACGTCGTCGTCCGTAGGAGCGACGTTCCAGTCACCGACCAGGGCGATCTGCGCGTCGGGATCCTGCTTGAGCCAGCCCTCCGCGTCGTCGCGCAGCTTCGCCAGCCAATCCAGCTTGTAGGCGTAATGCGGGTCTTCCAGCTCACGGCCGTTGGGGACGTACAGGCTCCACACCCGCACACCACCACAGGTGGCACCGATCGCACGGGCCTCACGGACCGGGTCTGCCTCGGGATCCTTGTCGAACCCGGGCTGATCCTCGAATCCGATCTGCACGTCGTCCAGGCCGACGCGCGAAGCGATGGCGACACCGTTCCACTGGCTCAACCCGACGTGGGCGACCTCGTAGCCGATTTCCTTGAAGCGTTCGTACGGAAACTGCTCGTC
This sequence comes from Rhodococcus sp. DN22, assembly GCF_036669995.1. Lineage (NCBI taxonomy): Bacteria > Bacillati > Actinomycetota > Actinomycetes > Mycobacteriales > Nocardiaceae > Rhodococcus > Rhodococcus sp. DN22. The sequence continues at coordinate 1,615,422 of NZ_CP133326.1, forward strand.
CTTGCACTTGGTTTCCTGCATTGCCAGGACGTCGACGTCGGATCGACCGAGCCAGTCGATGATCCTGTCGGTACGGGCACGGACGGAGTTGACGTTCCAAGTAGCGATGCGCACGAGGGCAAGCCTAGCGTCAGCCGCCGACAGGATCGGTGGCGTATCGGTAGCGGTGGTGTTCGACGAATCCGAGCCGCTCGTAGAGCGCGATCGCCGCGGAGTTCTCCGCCGAAACCTGGAGGTACGCGTGCGTCGCACCGTTCTGACGACCCCAGGAGAGTAGATCTCCGCAGATCAGCGACCCGATTCCGTGACGACGGTGTTCAGGGGCGACGTGAATGCCGGTCAGTCCTACCCAGCGCTTGCCATCGGGCGCCTCGGTGAGCGCAGCGCGCCCGATGGCAAGCGTCGTGTCGGTGTTTCCGATCGCGCCGAAAGTTGCACTGCCCACGACAGCCGTGAGGACCGCCTCGACGTACGCCGGATCTCCGTGGGCGTCGTACGTCGACAGCCAGTTGTGGTCGGGGCGGTCGGCGAACGAGGTGACCGGAGGACCGAGCGGCAGCGTGACATTGCCCAGATCGGCGGCCATCACGATGGTTTCCTTCTCGCTGGTCCACCCGTCCGGAGCGGTGCCGAGTCGATCGGGGAGGAGCAGCAGGGTCGGCAGGCCGCGGTCACCGAACCACTGGCGTATCCGTTCGAGAGTGCTCGCGTCGAAGCCGGCAACCGTCCCCGCACCACCGAGCGGCAAAGCTGAATTGGCGCGGCCGGTGAAGCCGTGACCGGCGCGCAGCAACCAACCGTCGATCCACGCCTGCTCGACCCCCGGCCACGCCGCAGCAGCAGCAGTTTCGAGGTTTCGAATCTCGCCGATGCGAATCGGGCGGGCCGAGAGAGTCTTGAGTGCAATCACCTGATCGGCGGAGACCTGGACCAGCCGACCGTCGCCGCTGCGGACGGCGATGGGATCGGCACCCTCGAGGATGCCGATGACGTCGGTCATGGGATGCGAATAGCCGGGTGGGAGCTTGTATCGCAAAACCACCCGGCTACCGATCGAAATGTTGCCGTTCAGAGCGGAATTCTCAGTCTTCGTAATCGTCGTCGTCGTGACCGAACGGATCGTCGACGGTGCCCGGCGTCCAGGTCAGACCGGGCTTGCCCCAACCGGAACGCTTGATGATCTTCTTGGCGGCGCGCGCGTTGCGGCCGATCAGCACGTCCGTGTAGAGGAAACCGTCGAGATGCCCGGTCTCGTGCTGGAGCATCCGTGCGAAGAATCCGGTGCCCTCGACCTCGATCGGGTTGCCGTCGGCGTCGGTGCCGGTGACCTTCGCCCAATCGGCGCGGCCCGTCGGGAACTGCTCGCCGGGAACGGAAAGGCAACCCTCGAAGTCTTCTTCCGGGTCGGGCATCGTCTGGGGGATTTCGGACGTCTCGAGTACCGGGTTCACGACGACGCCGCGACGACGCTCGCTGCTGCGGTCGTCACCGGGGCAGTCGTAGACGAAGACTCGGAGTGAAACGCCGACCTGATTGGCCGCCAGACCGACGCCGTTGGCGGCGTCCATCGTCTCGTACATGTCTGCGATCAGTTCGGCGATCTCGGCCGGAGACTGAGTGACCGGCTCTGTCGCCTTGTGCAGTACCGGGTCGCCGACGATTCGGATGGGGAGGATAGCCATGCGGACAAGGATAGTGCGGCGCGCCCGCGCAGTTATCACGGCCCGCACACTCGATCATGGTTCAATGGTTGCTGAAGAACAGCGATGTAATTCGTTGCTCGGTCGGAACGTGGGCCGCGGGGGAAATTGTGAGTTACCTTCGGGCCAGGGGACCGGGAAACTCACGGCCGCGAGAATATCGGTCGGAAAAGAACACCGGGCATACGAGTCTCGCTGACGCCGAGCACAGCAGTCGAGGAGTGACATGGACGGCGCAACCGCGCGTAGTCGGAACCAGTCCGAAGGCACTGGCGCCGACGATTCGGTAGTAGATACAGCAGGCATGCACGAGGTGGGCGAAGACGGCCTCACCCGCCGGGAGCACGACATCCTCTCCTTCGAGCGCCAGTGGTGGAAGTACGCCGGTGCGAAGGAAGAAGCCATCAAGGAGTTGTTCGACATGTCGGCAACCCGCTACTACCAGGTTCTCAATGCCTTGGTCGATCGCCCCGAATCCTTGGCGGCTGATCCCATGCTGGTCAAGCGCCTGCGTCGTCTGCGTGCCAGCCGTCAGAAGGCCAGGGCCGCCCGTCGCCTCGGCTTCGAGGTCACCTGAATCACGCGTACATATGATCGGGCTGTCCACGCACTGGCGATAAGGTCGACATCGTGAGTACCCCGAAAGAGCAGCCGTCCGGACCTCCGCTTCGCGCAATCGCCATGGTGTTGATCGCGTTGGCGATCGTGTTCATCGGTCTCGGAGCAGCCTCACTGGGTGGATCGAGCGACGGTGGATCGGGCGACGAGAACACCGCAGCACAGCAGGCCGAATCCTCGGCGTCTGCCACGACGAGCGCCCCCGCGCCGGCACCTGCCACTTCCAAGCCGGCAGCGACGACGCAACCCGCTTCGGGCGATACCACCACTACGTCGCGCCCCTCGGGAACTGCGACGACCACGACTTCCAGCTCCGCGAGCGGCGTCGACACGTCGAATATCAGCGTTCGAGTTCTCAACAACAGCACCGTCTCGGGTCTGGCAGCAGGCACTGCCGAGGAATTGACGGCTGCAGGTTGGAACGTCGAGGAGACGGGTAACTACAGCGAGGGCACCGTCAGTACGACGACGGTGTACTACGGATCGTCCGCGGCGGAGAAGGCAGCGGCGCAGAAGATCGCAGCTGAACTCGGAGTCACCGCAGAACCTCGATTCGCCGGCATCGCGAACGCGTCACCTGGCGTGATCGTGATCGTGACCTCCAACTGACCGGTCGTGAAGGTGGAACTGACCCGTCGGTTCCAGCTACTACACGCGCCGTTATGATCAGAAGCACTTTCTCGCCACCTCAAAGGAGCGGTTCGATGGCCCCCAGCAGCACCCGGCGTATGTCCTGGCGCGTCGTTGCCCCTGTAGTCGCGATTGCCGCTTTCGGCTTGACCGCTTGCAGTAACAGCGAAGAGCCCAGCAGCGTCCCCGGCACGACTCCTCCGGTGTGGACCGGTGCAGCCGATCCCAGCGCGCACGAAAGCGCGGGCGGCCACGGTTCCGAGACGGCTCACGCCGGCGCTTCTGCCGAGACTGTCACCGCAACGCTGAACGGCACCGACGGCGCCAAGGTCGGAACGGTCACGTTCGCGCAGGAAGGTAGCGACGTCAAGGTCACCCTCGACGCCAAGGGCCTGACCCCCGGCTTCCACGGATTCCACGTTCACCAGGTCGCCAAGTGCGAGACCAATTCCGTAGCTCCCAGCGGCGGAGAGCCGGGTAACTTCCTCTCGGCAGGCGGACACTTCCAGGCCGAGGGGCACTCGGGCCACCCGGCGAGCGGTGACCTCACTTCGGTTCAGGTCCTCGAAGACGGCACCGCCACGCTGGTCACCACGACCGACGCGTTCACCGTCGACGAACTGGTCGCAAACGGTGGAACATCCGTCATGATCCATGCCGGTGCGGACAACTTCGGCAACATCCCGACGCGTTACGCGCCGGCACCGGATCAGCAGACGCTCGACACCGGTGACGCCGGCGGACGCGTCGCTTGCGGTGTCATCACCAAGAGCTGACAAACTCACCTGAGTTTTGCATCACTTCCGGCGACTACCACGCAGTAGCCAGCACGGTGTTTTTACCGACACTGTGATTGGATTCTCTGCGTGGTAGTTCCATTTCCAGGTTCGCCGCGCCCGACGCTGGGCGTGGAGTGGGAGATCGCGCTGGTCGATCGCAAGACCAGAGATCTCTCCAACACAGCAGCCGAGGTGTTTTCGGCGGTCGAAGAGCTTGCCGGCTCGGAAACCCCGCACATCACCAAGGAACTACTGCGAAATACCGTCGAACTCGTCACGGGTATTCACTCGACGGTCGGCGAGGCGATGAGTGATCTCGACAGGTCACTGGATCTGCTTCGCCGCGCTGCGAATCCGCTCGGCGTCGATCTCATCAGCGCGGGCACGCACCCGTTCGCGCAATGGTCGACGCAGCTGGTCACCCGGACACCCGACTACGACGAACTCATCGAACGCACGCAGTGGTGGGGTCGGCAGATGCTGATCTGGGGCGTGCACGTTCACGTGGGTGTCTCGTCCGCGGATCGCGTTTTCCCGATCATCAACGCACTGCTGCAGCGCTATCCGCACCTGTTGGCGCTGTCGGCGTCCTCGCCGATGTGGGCCGGTGTGGACACCGGCTATGCGTCCAATCGCGCGTTGATGTTCCAGCAACTGCCCACCGCGGGCCTTCCGTACCAGTTCGAGAACTGGGCCGAATACGAGTCGTTCATCGACGACCAGATGAAGACCGGTGTGATCACCAAGATCGGCGGCATGCACTGGGACATCCGTCCCGCGCCGAAGTGGGGAACCATCGAGGTCCGGGTCTTCGACGGCGTCTCGACACGCGCCGAACTGGGTGCCCTCGTTGCTCTGGTCCACTGCCTCATCGTCGATCTGGACCGCAGACTGAGTGCCGGTGAGACTCTGCCGAACATGCAGCCGTGGCACGTCAAGGAAAACAAGTGGCGCGCAGCGAGATACGGACTGGACGCCGAGATCATCCTCGACTCCGACGCAAACGAGTGCCTCGTCACTGACGATCTGGATCGCCTGCTCGACGACTTGGCGCCGATTGCGGTCTCACTCGGCTGCGCGGACGAGTTGGCGTCGGTGGCGGACATTCCCCGTCGCGGTGCCTCCTACCAGCGTCAACGCCGTGTCGCGGAAGCGACGGGCGGCGATCTGGTTGCGGTAGTCGACGCATTGGTCGCGGAGTTGGGTACTTAGAGCACTCCGTGTTGCCGATGGTTTCGTAGGGTCGAAATACGGGCATACAGACCGATTGTCCAGTCTGCGTCCATATTCGGTTCACACGGCGTTTACTATTGTCCGGTGTTGATAGACAGTTGGTCCCAACGAGGGGGCGTACCCGGACAGTCGGATCGTTCGTGGTCGAGTTCTCATCGACTCCTTCTGATCGGCACAGCAGCATTGACCGTGCTGGTCCTGGGTGTGCAGGCGTTCGCGTCGTACAAGGGCTATCTCGGTCCGGTGGAAAGCCTGTTCGGCGACTACTTCCTCGTTCCTCGCTCGGCGACCATGCCCTGGGTGGGTCTCGCTCTCGCGCTGGTTGGACTGAACAACAAAGAACGCATCTACGCGGTATCCGCGGCCGTTGTCATCGACGTGGTCGTTGGCGCGATCCGTTGGTTCTCTGGTGGACCGCTGACGATGGGCACCGGCGGCACCTGGGTACTGACGGCCATCGCGGTGTACGCGGTGTGGAAGTTGTCCGGCGAGCGTCGAGTCAGCGTTCTGCACGGCGTCGCTCTCGGCGCGTTGCTCATCATCGCGGCCAAGGTTGCCGAGACGTGGCTGGAGATCACCATTCTCGTCGGCACCGACGTGTGGGACGAGTACGTGTTCCTCGCCGACCAGGCTCTCGGGAATCCGTCGTGGGTTATGGGCCAGATCGTCGACGCCATGGGCCCCGTCGGTGCAGCAGCCCTCGACTGGATCTATGTCGAACTGCCGGTCGCGGTGATCGTGGTTGCTCTCTATCAAGTACGTAAGGGATGGCCGTCGCATCACCTGCTGCGCACGTTCCTGCTCATCGGGCTGATCGGCCCGATCTTCTACGTCCTGTTCCCGGTGGTCGGCCCGGTGTTCGCCTTCGGTCCGCGTGGGTTCGGAATCCAGATCGGTGACTACTGGCCGAACATCGTGCCCAACTTCGACTTCGCATCACCGTCGTCGCTGCCGTTCGACGACGCCGCACCGCGAAACTGCATGCCGAGCCTGCATACCGCGTGGGCGGTCGCATTGTTCATCCACTCGCGCAGCGGGCCGTGGTGGATTCGCAGCCTGGGATCGTTCTGGCTCGTTGCGACCCTGACCGCGACGCTCGGTTTCGGATTCCACTACGGCGTCGACCTCATTGCCGGTGCGGTCCTGTGCTTGACCCTCGATGCGGCGCTGCGGGATCCGGAGCGAGGCTGGGGGTGGTTCCGAGTGCGTCTGTTGATCGGTGGCTCGGCACTACTCGCGGGGTTGTTGCTCTCGTACCGGTTCGCTGCGGTGCAGATGGCCGAGTACCCGGCGATCTTCGGACCGCTGCTGATGGCTGTCCTGGTTCTCATGTCGGTCGCGTACTTCGCCACCTTCTTCGCCCGCCCCGGCACTGCTCTTGCGGTGTGGGGCGAGCGCGACGGCGAGTGGGATGCCGCTACAGGAGAGAGTCCGGGTCTTCCAGCTCGTTGATCTTCATGAGGTCGTCCTCTTCGCGCTGTTCGCGGTAGGCGACTCGGCCGACACTGTGCGCGATCACGGGCGCGGTCAGCAGCGTGAAGATGCCCACCAGGACCAACATCCAGATGTCGACGCTCCCACGAAGCAGGAACACGGCGCCCATCAGCACCAGGATCAGTCCGACCACCTGAGGTTTCGTGGCCGCGTGCATACGACGCAGGGTGTCGGGGAAGCGAACGATTCCCACCGCGGCGGTCAGCGCGAGCAGCGCGCCGAGGAAGATGGAGATGGCCCCGATCGTGTCGAGGATGTTGCCGATCACTGGTCACTCACCCGGAAGCGCGCGACGGACACGGAACCGATGAAGCCGACCAGTGCCAGCGCCACGATCGCGGGAACGATCGTGGTGTCTTTGCTGTACGCGGCCCAGACGGCGAGTCCACACATCGAGACCGCGATGATCGTGTCCAGAGCGACGAGGCGGTCGAGTGAGCTCGGACCGTCGAGCAATCGGAACGTGGTCAGTACGGCGGCGATCAGCAGAATCACTCCGGAAATGATCAAGATGGTGGTGATGAACCCGTTCATGGTTGGTCCTCCTGCCGGGGTGCATCGAATTCGTAGTCGCGCTGGTGCCATGGGCTGGGTTGCCAGTCCGAGTCACGTTCGAACGACGCGATGAACAACCGTTCGAGATCCTCCACCGAGCGGTAGAACGCGCTGACGGCTTTCTGCGAGCCGACGTCGAGCACGTGGACGTAGACGATGCGCCGGTTCTGGTCGATCTCGAGAACCATGGTGCCCGGGATCAGGTTCAGTACGTCGATGCACAGCGTGAGAACCAGGTCGGACTTGATCCCGAGTTGGTACCGCAGAACTCCGGTGACCGGCGGCGGCGACGGACGGATCGCCAGCCACGCGACCTGGATACTCGACTGGATCGCGTAGTACACGATCATCCACAGCAGACGCAGAATCGACAGCAGATGTACCCGACCCTCGACCGGTACACGGGGGAGGGGAAGCAGGACCATGATGATCAGGCCGACGGCGAGTCCGCCGAAGATGTTGCCGAAACTGATGTTGCCCCACAACAGGATCCATACGACCATCAGCCACAGCAGGATCCCGACGCGGAGTACCTGTTCGCGTTTCATCGCGGAGCCTCCTCGGTGTTCGGGGCGTCGGTGTTCGGGACATCGCTGTTCGGGGCATCGGTACTGGGAGCTACAGCAGGGTCGTCTGCAGCGACGGGAGCTTCGTCGACCGGCACGGGTCGGTGGTTGCCGAGAACCGCGTCGATGTAGATGGACCGGTCTTGCAGATCCTTCGCCGCTCTGTCGCTGATGTCGATGATCCGGCCTGCGAACACCGTCAGTGCCAGGCCGACGATGACGAGTCCGACCGTCGGAATCAGCATGAAGACCGGAATCTTGCCGACGTCCTCGCGGTCGACGAACGCGATATCCTCTTCGGACTCGTCGATCAGTGCTGACGGGCTGACGTCGGCGAGGTCACCTTCGGGCGCGTCGGCGCGGGCTCGCCAGAAGGCCTTGGTCCACACGCGGGCGACGGCGTAGAGCGTCAGCAAGCTGGTGATCGTGCCGCCGGCGACGAGGATCCAGGCCAGCGCGCTGGCGTCGGCCGCACCGGCCTGCAGGAGCGCGACCTTGCCGATGAAGCCCGAGAACGGCGGGATACCACCGAGATTCAGTGCCGGTATCAGGAAGACGATCGCGAGGATCGGGCTGGCCGCCGCCAGACCGCCGAGACGGCGCAGCGACGACGACCCGGCTTGTCGTTCGATCAGACCCACGACGAGGAAGAGAGTCGTCTGCACGATGATGTGGTGGGCGACGTAGTAGATCGCGCCGGACAGCCCGGACGTCGTGGACAGTGCGATACCGAAGATCATGTAACCGATATGGCTGACCAGTGTGAACGAGAGCAGACGTTTGATGTCGCTCTGCGCGATGGCACCCATGATGCCGACCACCATCGTGAGCAGGCCGCACACCATCAGTACGTTGTCGAGTTCTCCTTGCGGGAACAACAGTGAGTGCGCGCGGATGATCGCGTACACACCGACCTTGGTGAGCAACCCGGCGAAGACGGCGGTAATCGGTGCGGGCGCGGTCGGATACGAGTCCGGTAGCCACGCCGACAGCGGGAAGACCGCAGCCTTGATGCCGAACGCCACGAGCAGGACAGCGAAGATGGCGGTTCGTGTGCCCGGCGGAATGTTGTCGAAGCGCAGGGCCATGTCGGCCATGTTGAGGGTGCCGGTCGCCGCATAGGCGAAGGCGATGCCCGCCAGGAAGATCAGCGAAGACACCATCGAGACCATCACGTACGAGACACCGGCCCGAACGCGGTCGGCGCTGGCACCGAGCGTCAGGAGCACGAAACTCGCGGCGAGCAGAACCTCGAATCCGACGTACAGGTTGAAGAGGTCACCGGCGAGGAACGCGTTCGAGATACCGGCGGTCAATGCGAGATAGGTCGGCAGGAAGATCGAGACCGGCTGGGCCTCGCTACCGTCGCGAATACCCTGACCGATCGCGTAGATCATGACGGCGAGCAACACCACCGACGAGACCACGAGCATCATCGCCGAGAGACGGTCGACGACGAGTGTGATGCCGATGGGGGAGTCCCAGCCGCCGACCTGAACGGCCGTCGTACCGTCGCGGTCGGCGAGGTAGAGCAGCAATCCAGACACCGCGACGACGCCGATGAGCGCGATCAGTGTGATGACACGCTGGAAACGCGGACGTCGGCCGACGACCAGCGTCGCAGCTGCGGCCAGCATCGGGATCAGGACGGGCAGGGGCGCAAGGGCTCCCATCAGGTTGTCCGAGATGGTCATACGCCGCCACCTCCCTCGATCTTGGTCTGGCGAGCGTCTTTGCGCCGCTTCTCGGATTCCTTCTTACGAGCGAGGTCGGTGGCCCAGTCGGGTACCGGTTCGTCCTCGAAGTCGCCGTCGTGGAGGTCGTCGTAGCATTCGATGTCCTCGAGGTTGACCAGTTGTTCGAGGGGAATAGGGTTGCCGTCCTTGTCGAATGCGTCGCCGCCGATGCTCGGGGCACCGGTGACCGGGTCGTCGGAGCGGTCGTGGTCGGGAGCGTCGGCAGGCAGGCGACGCTTGAGGATCTTGGTGTCTTCGGGATCGTCCTCGACGGCGTCGGCGGTGTTGATCTTGTAAGACCGGTACGCCAGTGCCAGAACGAAGCCGGCGATACCCATCGTGATCACGATGGCCGTCAGGATCATGCCCTGGGCGAGCGGATCCGCTATCTCCTCGTGGACCGAATCTCGGCCGACGATGGGCGGATTCCCGTCCGATCCACCTACGGTCAGGATCAAGAGGTTGATGGCGTTGCCGAACAGGAGCAGTCCGAGGAGCATCCGGGTGATGCTTCGTTCGATCAGCAGGTAGACACCGGCCGACGTGAGGACGCCGATCAGGATCAGCATTCCGATATTTGCGCTCATGGTGCTTTCACCTCGATTTCTGCGTCGAGGCGGGCGCCGAGACTTCGGAGTACGTCCAGGACCAGGCCGACCACGATGAGGTAGACGCCCAGGTCGAAGAACAGTGCGGTGACCAGTTTGACGTGGCCGATGAGCGGGAGCGTGAACTCGAAGACAGCCGACGAGAGTGCCGGAGCGCCGAGGAACAGCGACACCAGGGCGGTGCCCGCGGCCAGCGCCAAACCGAGGCCGAGAATCTTGCCCGCGTCGATGGGTACGGCTTCACCGAGTTCGTAGCGGCCACCGGCGAGGTAACGCAGCACGAGGGCGAGGCCCGCCGTCAGGCCTCCGGCGAAACCGCCGCCGGGGGCATTGTGACCGGAGAAGAAGAAGTAGATCGACAACACCATGATGGTCGGGAAGATCAACCTCGTGGTGACCTCGAGAACCAGCGAACGGTGTCGAGGATCGATGAGGTCTCCGCCGCGCAACCACGTCGTGTCCGAGTTGGCGGCTGCCTTGTCGACGATGACGGAGGGGGCGTCCGCGACTCGCGGCGCGATACCGAAGCGGCGGTTGCGGAACACGAGGCTGGCGACGCCGGTTGCCGCGACCAGCAGCACCGAGATCTCACCGAGCGTGTCCCATGCGCGGATGTCGACGAGTAGGACGTTGACGACGTTCTTGCCGTTGCCCAGGTCGTAGGCCGCGTCGGGAAGCAGTTCGTAGATCGGACGAGTGTTTCTCGCATTGGTGGCGAAGGCCGCGATTGTGGTGACGGTGATACCGACGGCGACGGCGAGTGCGGCACGCGGCCACTTGAAGCCGATTGCCTTGCTCTCGTCGACCTCTGCGGGGAACTTCCGCAGTACCAGCACGAAGATCACGAGGGTCAAGGTTTCGACGAGGAACTGGGTCAGCGCGAGGTCGGGTGCGCCGTGCAGCGCGAACAACACGCCACAGCCGTAGCCGGTGAGTCCGACGAGGATGACGCTGGCGAGTCGGTTGCGCATCAGCGTCGCGGCGATGGCGGCCGAAATCATCATCAGCGCGATAGTGAACTGGATGGGTGAATCCCACATCCGAAGGTCGACTCCGCCGCCATCGGTGTCGATGATCAGCAGGAACAGTGGCACCACGACCAGCGTCGCAAGAATCGTCGACTGCGTGCGGGGGAGCGAACCACGCTGAGTGGCACCGGTCAGGCGCATCGAGATGGTGTCCATGCCGCGCAGGGTCGCGTCGTAGATGCGGTCGGCGTTGCCGAGCGGCGGGTGCTCGAAGTGCAGGCGGCTGATCTGACGCTGCGCGATGTAGAGCGCGATGCCGCCGGCGATGACGATGCAGGTGAGCAGCAGCGGAGTGTTGAATCCGTGCCACAGCGCGAGGTGGTAGTCGGCGTGAGGTCCGGGGGCCAGCGTGGTGGAGTACGGCGTCAGCAACTTCTCGAGTTGGGGCGAGAGAATGCCGGCGGCCAGACCGAGAACCGCGAGTAGGCCGGGCGCGAACAGGAACAGCCAACCCGGCTTGTGCATCTTGCTCACGGCCGGACTCGGCTTGCTCAAGGTCTTGCGCCCGAAGGCTCCCCAGATGAAGCGGACGCTGTAGCCGACGGTCAGGATCGAGCCCAACACGATCACCGTGACGACGGCGATGGACGACCAGTGGCCGAGCGCGTTCGTTTCGAGAACCGATTCGAGTGCGGCTTCCTTGCCGACGAATCCGAGTAGCGGTGGTAGACCGGCCATGCTGGCGGCAGCGAGGCTCGCGATGATCGCGAGAGCGGGTGCCGCTTTACCCAGGTGAGCAAGTTTGCGCAGGTCACGGGTGCCGGTGGTGTGATCGATGATGCCAACGACCATGAAGAGTGCGGCCTTGAACATCGCGTGCGCCACGACCATCGTCATGCCGGCCAGGGCGGCGTCACGCGTGCCGATGCCGACCAGGACCATCATGAAGCCGAGTTGGCTGACGGTTCCGAAGGCGAGGACGAGTTTGAGGTCGTAAGCGCGCATGGCTCGCCAACCGGCGAGGATCATCGACAGCAGACCCAAACTGATGATGGTGATGCGCCACGGCGGCGAATCGGCGTACCCGGGAGCCAGACGCGCGACGAGGTAGATACCGGCCTTGACCATTGCTGCCGCGTGAAGATAACCGCTGACAGGGGTGGGTGCGGCCATCGCACCTGGCAGCCAGAAGTGCAGGGGCACGATTGCCGATTTGGAGAGCGCACCGATCAGGATCAAGACGATCGCGACGGACGGGAGCCACCCCGTCGGCGGGTTCGCGACCAGTTCGGACAGGTTGTAGCTGCCGCCGACCTGGCCGAGGATGATCATGCCGACCAACATCGCCAGACCACCGGCGGTGGTGACCAGCAGTGCCTGGGTCGCGGCGCGGCGACTGGTGGCGCGTTCGGCGTAGTGACCCACGAGCAGGAACGACAAGACGGTCGTCAGTTCCCAGAACACGTAGAGAAGCAGCATGTTGTCGCTGGTCACGAGTCCGAACATGGCACCCGCGAAGGCGACCATCTCGGCGGCGAAGATGCCGAGTCGAGGTTCGTCGTCGTTGAAGTAGCGGGCGCAGTAGATCAGGATCAGCGTGCCGACGCCCAGGACGAGCACGGCCATGATGGCGGAAAGCGCGTCGAATCTGAAGTCGATGTCCATCGACAGGCCGGGAACCCAGGTGATGTGCAGCGTCTCGACGGTGCCCCATTTGTCGATGACCCAGCCGAGGCTGGCGAGGGGGACTATCGCGAGGGGGAAGAAGCCGTTTCGCCCTAACCTGCGCACCACAAGCGGAGCCAAGAGGGCGGCAACGGCATGGGCAAGCAAGATAGCGAGCAAAAGGCACTCCGTCGTGTTGTCAGCGGGCGGCGGGGTGTCCGAACAAAATCGAACCTATCGGATTAACGAGACAATTCACCTAGTCGGAGAGGTTGTCTTTGCGTACATATTACCGGGCGTGGCAGTTTCGATGTGCAGCGAGTCGATTCGGACATCATCGGCACTCGCTGATACACGTAGGTTGGACGACGTGAATTCGTCGACTCCCACCACGATCATCCGTACCGCCGCCCTTGCGCACATTCGTGACCGCAAGCTGATCCAGACCCGGTCCGTGGGCAAGACCGCGTTCTACATGGCCGGCGGAAAGATCGACCCGGGTGAGACGCCCGAGCAGGCACTGCACCGCGAAATTCGGGAGGAACTCGACGTCGATCTGGTCGACGGGACGGTCACGTTCCTCGACGTCTTCGAGGCTCACGCTTTCGGGCATTCCGCGGACACGGGCCTGCACATGAGTTGTTATCTGGCGGAGATGGCCGGAGACCCGCGCCCGACCAGCGAGATCGCCGAGTTCCGCTACTTCACGCTCGCCGAGTACGCAGCGATGGACGAGGTGGCGCCGGGATCGCTCAAAGTGTTCCATCGCCTGGCGTCGATGGATCTGATCGACTGATCGGCGGAGGCCCGGATCGATTGACTCGCCCCAAGCGCAGACTTGCATAGGCGCAGACGGCCACGATGATCAGTGCCACGGCGTCGAGTATCAGGATGTCGGTCGAGATTTCGAACGGGCCGACCGTCGTGATGCCGTTGAACGGCTTGTTCTCGTCGAGCGGCGTGTACGCGGTCCATCCGTAGTCGAACTGCGGATAGACGAGCAGGGCCAGCGCCGTCGGGCCGAAGATGACACCGAGTCCGACGAGGGCTCGTGACGCTCCGGTCCGCGGTGGCTCTCGGTACATCGCGCTGGCGATCGCGTACGTGACGACCGCAGAGGTGAAGGCGACAAGAAGATCGCTGATCGTGAGAACGTCACCGATCTTCGGCGACGGCGACGTGGCGTAGCTGACGATCCCGGCGACCGTCACCGTCAGGAGCAATCCGTAGCCGACGACCCGCGAGGGAGCGATCGCGCCGATTGCTGCCGCGGCGACGATGACGACGCCGATCACGACGGCGGTCGAGGCGGGGGTTTTCGACCATTCCATGGCTTCGGTTGCAGGACGGTTCGCCGAAACCGCCGCCAGAGTTGCGACGGCGGCGGTACACATCAGCAGGATTCGACCGCCGTCGCCCAGCACCCGCGCGCAGATCACCGTGATTACGAGCGCGACGAGTAGAAGGGGTACGGCCGCCGTGACGGTGGTGATCTCGAACCACCAATTTGCCGCGACCCCGAAGAGAGTGAGCACCGCCGCGATAGTCACCGGCCGAACGGCCATCCGTTCCTTGGGGTGGTCCTTGTCGAAATCGTGGAACCAGAACGCGGCGACGCAGGCGGCGGCCAAAGCGAGCGCGAGCAGTGTTGCCCCCAACACCGGTGGTTGAAACTGGTTGGTGTTGTCGGCGATGTAGTCCGCGTACCGCCGAGGAATTGCGTCTTCGTCCAGGAGTGAATCCGAGACATGCACAGCCACAATCGTTCCCGCGACCGAGGCAGCTCGAACCCGGGGAGCGGCAGCAACCGTCACCGCGCCGACAGCGACTCCCGCACCGACGGGCGAGAGTGCCTCGAAGTTGTGATCGTAGAGCCCGGGCAGTTCGAGTAGGAGGCCGCCGAAGACCGTCATGGCCGCGGTCCGCAATCGGCAACGGGCCATCATCGCGGCTGTCCCGACCGCGACCACAGCCAAGACGCCTGCGCCGATGGTCGAGATGGACCAGAATCGGTCGCCCGTCGAAATCGACGTCGACTGGCTGTTCACGAACGGTGCCAAAGCGACGACGGTGACGACGAATGCCGTCACACCACTCAGTGCGACGAGCAGCGTCCTGCGGGCGATGGGCACTGCTCCAAAATAGTCAATCCGGTACCAGTTGCACCGCAATAGGAGGTCTCAGTCCGGTGACGGTGTGTCAACGGGGCTGCGGCGGCGGAGCGCGATCCCGGTGGCGACGACAACTGCAGACATCAGGAGTGCCGCGGCGTCGGAACGTGGCGGATCTTCAGTTGCGTCGACGATAACGAACGCGGCGTCGGCCCGGAAGGCTGCGTCGGGCTCGGTTGCGTCGACGTAGGCTCGCAATTCAGAGTTGTACTCGACGTACGTCGAGGGCGGATCGTGTTGAACGTACGTTGACGACACTGTCTCGATCTCGTGCTGCCCGATCGACATGAAGACCAGGGCAGTGAAAGGAATCGTCAACCCCAGCGTCGCTGCGACGGGATTCGACGGCAGAACGGATCCGAGCAGCAATCCCGACCCGACGCCCAGCGCGACAATGCGGAGCAGTAGAGCAAGTTCGTGTTCGCCGTCGAAGATCCACTCCGACAACGGGATCGCAGCCAGCAGAGCCAGACCTGCGATCGTGCGATCCCGGTGTCGAGAACGCGACAAGCCGAAGACGACCGCGATGATCGCGAGGGCAGCGATCACCAACGGCGAGGTTCGGTCACCGTCGAGAAAGAAGCGGTCGGTCAGATCCGCGAACACCGTCGTGGCGGCGGCTCCAACAGCGGTTGCAACCCAAAGGAATCCGCCACTGCCTGAAGTTGTGTCCAGTCTCCTCACACAGAACCAGGTCAGGGTGAGGACGGCGACGGTGGACGCGACCATGACCAGCCAACCCGAAAACGTCGGTGGGTTCTCTTGCCGGTCGACGACCGAACTCAGAATCCGTTGGGTGACAGCGAGGCCGGTGACAACTGCCAGAGCGGCTGCGGCGACGCCCGGTTCGCTTTCGCTGATCCGCAATTCGGAGTCGTCTGTCACTGCGCACGCCACTGCGCAGATCAGGGTCAGCAACAGAAGTGCCCAGGCAGGTTCGCCGATGGACGACGTGCTGACGGGTATCAAATCGCCGGTGGACGATTGCGCGGCCAACCACGTCGACACCACGCCAATGATCAGCAGGTTGCGTCCGAGGCGGCTGTCCCACGATGCGGCGACAGCGCCGCCCAGGATGAGTCCGGCTGCAATGGTTTTGGCGAAACCCAGAACGCTCAGCAGATCAAGACCGACTTCTTCGGTGACGAGGAATCTGATCAGAATCAACACGACGACGCCCGAGTACACAAACGCCCACGCACGCCTGCGAGAACCGCGGTGCTGGAGATACGCGCAGGCCCCTACGGCGACGATGGCACCCACCACGACGCTGGTGGATTGGCTGCTGATCCATTGGTCGATCTTCGACTGCGGTTCGGTAACAGGCCATCTCATTCGCGCTGGGTTCGTCAGCGCCACGGCGGCAAGGATTCCCGAGAGAAAGGCCGCGAGGGCGCCGGTCCATGACCGGAGGTCGATGGTCATCGGTCTGCCCCGATCAGGCGGTCTCGGTGGGTTCCGATACCTCGACGGGCGGGTGGGATCGTCGAAGGATCGCCGCACCACAGAATCCGATGATCAGGGCGAAGAGGATTGCAGTGCCGACGGTCTGAGGGGTGACGTAGTCGATGGTGATGCCTATTCCGCGTCCGAATAGTCCTCCGTTGGCGCTGACGTGCGCCGGGATGGGAAGTTCCATCAATCGCTGAATGTCTGCCGCTGTCAACTCTGGCGGCGCGGTGAGCTGATCGGTGAGAATGGCGATCGACGAGAAGGTCATCGCGGCAAAGGGAATGGCGAGTCCGAGTGTGGCGTCGACCAGGCTGCCGGGAGCAAGGGAACCGAACAGTAAACCGGCGGCGAGGCCCAGCGCGGCGATCTTCAGCGCGATTGACCAGACGCCGTGCGCGGAGTCGAAGGGCAGTAGTTCTGACAGTGGAACCGCAACGAGAACGGCGATGGGCACGAAGTTTGGCACCTGCTTGTGCAGTCTCAATCCGACGGCAACCGGCAGGGCCGCGAAAAGCACCAGTACCCAAGGGGACTTCAGGTCGCCCCAGTGGCCGGAACCCTTCGCGATGTCGACGAAGAGCGGGGCCGACGCAGCGGCCAGTGCGGTTGCCGCCCAGAGGAACTTGCCACCAGCACCGGAGGCGTCGCCGAGGCGGTAAGCGGCGATCCACGTCAAGGCGAGCGCAGCGCCTGCCGCCAAAACCATGACGATCCAGGCGGTCGCCTCAGACGCGTATTGCTGGCGGTCGATCACGGCGCCGAGCACTCGATGCCCGATCGCCAGCGCGGTGATCACCACGAGAGCGATGCGGATTTCACCCGAGTCCGGCTTGCGAATCCGGAAGCCGGCTTGCGCGGTCACTGCACAGGCGATTGCTGCTGCGGCCGTGGCGCCGATCAGCCACCACGACGGCTCACCCACCGAAGACGTCGTCATCCTGGCTGTCCCACCGGCGAACGTGCGGATCGCGAGGAAGGTGGCGAGCACGCCGAGGAGTGTCGCGTTCTTCGTGGCAGTGCGGTCCCAACTGACGGCAACCACGCAGCCCAGAATGGTGCCGGCTGCAACACTTTTGACGATGATCAAGGCGATCAGCAGGTCCAGTGACGCAACTTCGGGTACGACTGCCCGAACGATCGCGATGACGGCGACGCCGGCGGCGATCGCGATCCACGCCGCCCGACGGGACCCGCGACGTTGTGAGAGGGCGCAGGCAAGCACGGCGATCACGGCGCCGAGTCCGACAGCAGTCGGTCCGCTGCTGATCCAGCGATCTACTTCCGACGGGGAGGCCACGATGGCCCAGTCGCGAAGAACGGGATTGGTCAGGGCCAGCGCCGCGAGTATCCCGGACAGGAGTGCAGCGACGGTGGTGAGAATCGCTCGAAGGTCGAGTGGCATCGGGCCAACCTATCGCGGCGCCGCAACATCGGTCGTGGGCGGCGTGAGTGCCGGAAACCAGATGTCGGTGAGAACGTCTGCTGCGACGTCCGCACCCGCGGTGATCGCGCCCTGTTCCGCCCACCGAATGAAGAAGCGCTCGATCTGTGTCAGCAGGAGCTCGACCCGGAGTTTCGCCTCGTCGTGTCGGCTCTGCGGCCAGCGTGCCAGGTACGACGGCATCGCGTTGGGCAGTGCGGAGATGCCTTCGCGTGCCAGTGTTCGGAATTCGGGTTCGAGGACCATGGCCTCGTCCCACGCCCGCATCATGTGGTGGTGATCGCGGCACCAGTCGAGAGCGCGGTTGATCCAGCCGGCGAATTCTTCGCGCGAACCGGAATCGAGTACGTGGTCGAGATCCTGGAATATCGCGAGCGTGCTGGATACGACCGTGTTCGAGCCGAGGGCCTTGAGTATGTCGATCTTGCCGGGGAAGTGCAGGTAGAAGGTGGCGCGGCTGCAACCGACCCGGCCGGCGATGTCCTCGACGGTGACAGCCGCGTATCCGCGTTCGGTGAAGAGCGCGCCGGCGGCATCCACGAGGTCTGCGCGGGTTCGCTGCTTCTGCTTCTCTCGCAGCGTCAGTCTGCCGGAGGTATCTGTCATTACCGGGATCCTAGTGCCGCGGGGGCTCTCACGGGTCAGTTGCACGAGACTCTCCGTCTTTCACTTGACAGCCCGTTAGTGAAAGCTACTCTGTGGTGTAGCGCACAATCGACCGATCAGAGGACGCCATGACCATCTCGGACACAACTCGCACGCCTGACCTACCGGCCGGATTCGACGTCACCGATCCTGCTGTCCTCGGGGAGCGGATCCCTTTCGAGGAATTCGCCGAACTGCGTCGAAGCGCGCCCGTGTGGTGGTGTGAGCAGCCGCCGACCGTTGGTGGATTCCAGGACGAGGGCTACTGGGTGGTCTCGCGTCACGCTGACGTCAAAGAGGTCAGCCAGCGCAGCGATGTGTTCTCGAGCTGGGAGAACACCGCGATCGCGCGTTTCGCCGACGACATGCCACGTGAGGCCGTCGAGATGCTCCGGCATCTTCTGCTCAACAAGGATGCGCCGGAGCACACCAAGCTCCGCAAGCTGATTTCGAAGCTGTTCACGCCGCGCGCGATCAACGGCATGCGCGACGAATTGGATCGTCGTGCGCGCAGCATCGTCGACACCGCTGTGAGCGAAGGCCCGGGCGACTTCGTGAAGCAGGTTGCCAGCGAGCTGCCGCTCCAGGCGATCGCGGATCTGATCGGTGTACCGCAGGACGATCGAGACAAGCTGTTCAAGTGGTCCAACGAGATGATGGGCTACGACGACCCGGAATACCAGGGTGATCCGGCAGTCGCGTCCACCGAGGTCCTCGGATACGCGTACCAAATGGCAGACGCGCGTCGTACCTGCCCGGCAGACGACATCGTCACCACACTGGTCCAGGCCGACATCGACGGCGACTCCTTGAGCCCGGAGGAGTTCGGGTTCTTCGTGCTCATCCTGGCGGTCGCAGGGAACGAGACCACCCGCAACGCCATCACGCACGGAATGATCGCGTTCCTGGACAACCCCGAGCAGTGGGAGCTGTACAAGAAGGAACGTCCCAAGACGACGGCCGACGAGATCGTCCGTTGGGCGACACCCGTCACCGCCTTCCAGCGCACCGCGCTCGAGGACACGGAATTGGCAGGAGTGTCGATCAAGAAGGGGCAGCGCGTGGTGATGCTGTACAGCTCCGCGAACTTCGACGAGGACGTCTTCGAGAACCCGATGACGTTCGACATCACTCGTAACCCCAATCCGCACTTGGGCTTCGGCGGAACGGGCGCGCACTTCTGCATCGGTGCCAACCTCGCTCGTATGGAGATCGACTTGATGTTCAACGCGATTGCCGACAACGTCCCGGACATCACCAAGATCGGTGATCCGCGCCGTCTGCGCTCGGGTTGGATCAACGGCATCAAGGAGTTCCAGGTCGATTACAAGAGCACAGGCTGCCCGGTCGCTCACTAGAGTCGGTAGGTGAGAGGTACACCCCACGATCTCGAGGAGCCACCGCATGACTTCGATCAACGACAAGGCAACAGCTCTACTGGCGTTGCACCAGCCAGGTAACCCGGTCATTCTCCCGACGGTGTGGGACGCGTGGTCGGCGAATCTTGCGGTGGCTGCAGGTTTTGCAGCCCTGACGGTGGGCAGCCACCCGGTTTCCGATTCCATCGGCAAGCCGGACAACGAGGGCATCACCTTCGACGAACTTCTGCACCGGATCAAGCAGATCACCGGTGCGGTCGACGCCCCGATCTCGGTGGACATCGAGGGTGGTTACGGGCTCGAGCCGGCAGTTCTCATCGACGGGTTGATCGATGCCGGCGCTGTCGGACTCAACATCGAGGACACCGTTCACAGTGAAGGCGGACGCTTACGTGAGGCGCAGGAGCACGCCGACTTCGTGGGTGGGCTTCGTCAGGCCGCCGACGCAGCCGGAGTTCACGTTGTCGTCAACGCGCGCACCGACCTGTTCGTGAAGCAGGTCGGTGACGAGTCCGATCGTGTCGATCGCGCCATCGCACGCCTCAAGCTGGCGGCCGACGCCGGCGCCGACGTTCTTTACCCCGTCGGGCGGCATGACGACGCGACCCAGCGCCGCCTGACGTCCGAACTTCCACTTCCGATCAATGCGATCGGAATCCCGGACCAGGACGATCCGGCAAGTTTCGGTCCGCTCGGAGTGGCACGTGTGAGCTTCGGTCCGTTCTTCCAGATGGCATTGGCCAACCGTGCGAACGAGATCTTGGGACGCTGGAAGTAAGAATGCAGACACTGATGTCGCCCGGCCCGCTTCTCGACGATCGCGGACATTTGGTCGAGACGGGTTGGGCCCCATCGGAGATTCGCAAGTATCGACGCTCTGCGATCACCGCTCCCAAGTTCCGGATCAAGGAGTGGGACTACTACTGCGTTCTCACTGCGGATTACGGCATCGCGTTGACCGTCGCCGACAACGGGTACATGGGCTTGCTCGGAGTCTCCTGGCTCGATTTCCGAACACCACACGAGATCACCGAAAACGTGATGCTGCCGTTCCCGATGGGAAGGCTCGGTCTGCCCGAAAGCGCGGACGACGGTGATGTGGTGGTGTCGAAAGGTAAAGCTCGCTTCGAGTTTCGCCATGTGGACGGTGGGCGCCACCTGATTGTCGACTACCCGGCTTTCGACGGTGGGCGAGGCCTTCATGCCGATTTGATCCTGGCGAGTCCTGCCGATGACCGGATGGTGATCGCCACACCGTTTCCGAAGGCGTCCCGATCGTTTTACTACAACCAGAAGATCAACTGCCTGCCCTCTGCCGGGACCGTGCGAATCGGGAGCGACGACTTCACATTTCGCTCGGAAGACTCATTCGGCGTTCTCGATTGGGGCAGGGGAGTCTGGACTTACGACAACACCTGGTACTGGGGTTCTGCATCCGGACTGGTGAACGGCGAGCGGTTCGGATTCAACATCGGGTACGGCTTCGGGGATACCAGGGCAGCCAGCGAGAACATCGTGTTTGTCGGAGGACGGGCGCACAAACTGGACAGGATCGACTTCGATATCCCGCAGGGAACGTACGACGGCGCTCCGTGGAACTTCTCGAGCAACGACGGTCGCTTCGGGATGACTTTCGAGCCGATCATCGACCGTGCCGCGACTTTCGATGTCGGGGTGCTGCGTTCGATTCAGCATCAGGTGTTCGGAAAGTTCTCCGGCACAGTGATCCTCGACGACGGTACCTCCGTGGTGGTTCGAGATCTCCTCGGATTTGCCGAGGAGGTTCGGAACCGCTGGTAAGGCTTACGTCTCCGCGAAGGCGCCAGAACACAGCACGAGCACCGAGGCATGGAGGTGCCTCGGTGCTCACGTCTTCAGTTGTCGCGGTTCACGCCGCGGTGGGTGGGCTGTTCCCGCCGATCGGCTGTTGATACGGGTCGATCGACATCGGCGGATAGAACACCGTTTTTCGGTCGGCGCCGATCTCGACCCGCCATTCGGTGTGGTGCATCGTCCGATGATGGTGACCGCACAACAAGATCAGGTTGTCGAGATCTGTTGGGCCACCATCGTTCCAGTGAACAATATGGTGGGCATCGCACCACCCCGACGGCGTCCCGCACCCCGGAAACGCACACCCACCATCCCGAACCGCCAACGCCCGCCGCTGTGGAACGGTCGCCGTTCTCGCTTCCTTACCGCAGTCGAGCGGAACACCATTCTCATCCAGGAGGATCCGGGTGACGGTGCAGTCGCACGCCAACATCCGGGCAGTGTCGATGCTGATCGGGCCCACCCAATCCGTCCACGCGAACCCCAACTCCTGAGTGGACGGCAACAGGTCTTTCAGAACTTTAAGGTCCGTCATGTCTTTCGCGGACGCGGTGACCGTGATGTGTGGTTTCACTCCGCCTTCGATCGGACCCAACCCCGCTCGCTCGTACCGGCGCAACAACTCGCAAAACCCGTCCGCCCGTCGTAATGCCGGCGTGCGCGTGTCCTTCACGCCGTCCTTCTCCGGTGTCGGAGCGGACAGGCTCGACAGCAACGTGATCAACCGGGCCCCGTTCACAGCATCTAAATCGCCCTTCACAGTCACTCTGCCGTACAAGCCTTTCGAGGCGTAGAACTCATTACGCTCCGAATCTTCCCCGACCGGAACACCGTCCTCACGCTTGCCGTACTGCTTCTCGATCCGCCGGATCGCCGCCCGCACCGCATCACAATCGGCAATGTTCTTCGACGCCAGGCCAAGCAGAATCCCCCGGGCCTTGTCCACGTCCGCCAGGGTCATGTTCTTGGGCGGATGCTGACAAAACGACGCCACCTGCCGCGCCTTCAACGCATCAACATCACCCCGGTGAAACGCATCGCCCACAACAGGTTCGAGCATCAACAACCGCGCCAACCCGACCAGCAGACTGCACTCACCGATCTCCAGATTCGTCGAACCATGCAACCACTGCGCGATCGCCCGAAAACCCTTCCCACCGAGAACCTCACGGGAAAACATCTCCACGATCAACAACACCATCCGCGACTGCAACTCGTGCCGGACACGCACCAGATCCAGAACCTCACCCTTGAGGCCCTCACCATCCAGCTGCCACGCTTCCCGACTGTCCATTCCCAAAGTTTAATCGAACAAAGTTTCGAACACAAGACTTGTATCTCGAAAACTGTTCCTATGCAATAATTTTCGACAATTCCGATTTTTGGGACTTTTCGGATCTTCATTCGATTTGCGGCAGGCAATCTCGACTGCCTCATTGCATGGACTCTGCTGACGCCGAGCACTCGGCATACATTCCGGCTTCGTGTTGACGTGGACGAGGGCACTTGGACGCGTGGCCGCGCATGGGCTCTGTCGATTGCATTGGTTGCCTTGCCGTACTACCGCGACACGAACGAGCAGATCACGGACTGGGCGAAACATGCGATTGCCCAGGTCATTGACGACATCCGCACTGAACCCTGAGACCACTTGCGCCGTCTCCGTTCTCGCAACGATCCTTGGAACTCGAGCAGAGAAGGTTTACGGCCTTTGTCCACGGCGTTCGGCGACCGATCAGCCGATCGCGCTCAGGTCTCCGTACACCGTCCGGCCCTCCAGGGTGGTGGCGAGCACCTTGATGTCGGCCAACTCGGTCGGCTCGACATCGAGGGGATTCGCCGACAGGACAACAAGATCCGCGTAGGCGCCGGGGAAGATGGACCCGATGTGATCTTCGCTGAATAGCTGCCAAGCGGCGTTGACCGTGTGGGCGCGAACGGCGGCGTCCACGGGGATCCGCTCCTGGGGCGCGACGACGCGGCCGCTGGGCGAAAGCCTGGTGACGGCGTCCTGCATGTTCCGTAGCGGATTGGCGGGGGTAACGGGTCCGTCGTTGTGGAAGGTGAACCGCTGGCCGGCCGCGAGTGCAGATCCTGCTGCGGCCCAAACCGATCCGTATTCGGGGCCGAACAGGTCATCCACCAGAACGTCACCCCAGTAGTGCAGGTGGTCGATGAAGATGCTGACCGTGACGCCCAGTTCCGCTGCGCGGACGAACTGATCCGGACGCATCGCGCCGACGTGTTCGAGACGCAACCGGTGATCGGCCCGGGGGTGCTCCTTCAGAAGTTGCTCCCACGCATCGAGAACCATGGTGATTGCGTCGTCACCGTGGGCGTGGCACGCCATCTGCCACCCTTTGGCGAAGTAGGCGGAACTGATGTCGTGGATCTGTTCGCCGGTATAGTTGGCGTGCCCGTGCGTGCAGGCGATCCCGAGCGCGCGGGTGGCTTCGGTATCGAGATACGGGAAGCTGGTGGCGATGTTACCGACCCACGGTGAACCGTCGGACCAGACCTTGATGCCGATCTGGCGCACCAGGTCGTTTCCGTCGCCCGGTGACGCCTCGGTAGTGCGCGCGTCGTTGGACATCTCGTAGAGCCGCAGGCGGGTGGTGAGCAGTCCGGCGTCGGCTATCGCTGCCAGGGCGGGCCGCATCTTTGGGTCGAACGACAATTCGGCGATGGTGGTGATTCCCGCGGCGTTCAGCCGGGCGCATTCGGCCGCCACCAGTGCGGGGAAGTCGTCACCGATGGTGACTGCGTGGCCCGCGACTGCGAATACCGCGGGCATTTCGTACGCGGATCCGTCGAGTGCGCCCGTCGCGTCGTGGCCGTACGATCCGCCGATCGGATCGGGGGTATCGCGGGTGATGCCGGCTTGCACTGCTGCCGCCGTGTTGAAATACGCGACGTGTCCCGAGTTGTGCATGATCACGAGGGGGTACTCCGGCGCTACGGAGTCCAGCCAGTCGATGGTCGGATCGGGTAGGCCCTTCTGCAGCAACGGGTCCCAACCGTTCAAAGAAGCGCCGGCAGCACCTCGCGAACGAACCGTGTCGACGACGGCAGCAACTACGGCATCCGCCTCGGCGATCGTGACAGGCCGAATGTCGACGACGTCAGGCCCGAGAACGATGGCTTCTTCCAGGGGGTGACCGTGCGGTTCGATGAACCCCGGCAGAACAGCGGCACCTCCGACGTCGACGACGCGGGTATCCGGCCCCACCAGTTTCTCGACGTCCGTGCGCGCGCCGACGGCCGTGATCCGGCCGCCCGTCACGGCGAGCGCCTGGGCGCGCGGTGCTTCCTCGTGCATGGTCACGATGTCGCCGTACAGAACCAGATCAACAGCCATGGTCAGTCCTTATCGGTTGTCCGCGTACGCCTGTAGGTGTGCCACCTGCTCGGGATCGAGTGAGGGACGTACCTTCTCACGGGCGGTTGCCACGTCCGCGGCCGTCACGTCGGCCGCGTCCATGCTCCGACGCATGGCGGCGAGTGCAGCCTCACGCAGTAGAGCCGAGCAGTCTGCTGCCGAGTATCCCTCGAGATCGACGGCCAGAATGTCCAAATCGACATCTTCGGCGAGCGGTACCGACTTGCCGGAAGCACGCAGAATCGCTTTGCGAGCCTCCGCATCCGGCGGCGGTACGAATACGAGACGTTCGAGTCTGCCGGGGCGCAGGAGGGCAGGGTCGATCAGATCCGGTCGATTGGTTGCGCCCAACACCACGACGTCGCGTAGCGGTTCGACGCCGTCGAGTTCGGTCAACAACGCGGCTACGACGCGATCCGACACCCCGGAGTCGGAACTTTGACCACGACGCGGGGCAAGGGCGTCGATTTCGTCGAGGAAGATCAACGAGGGCGCCGAATCGCGTGCGCGCTGGAACAACTCGCGTACGGCCTTTTCGGAGGCGCCGACCCACTTGTCCATCAGCTCAGCCCCTTTGACGGCGTGGACGCTGAGGTGACCCGAGCTGGCAAGGGCACGAACGAGATACGTCTTACCGCAGCCGGGAGGGCCGTAGAGGAGCACACCGCGAGGCGGGTCGACACCGAGGCGTGCGAAGGAGTCGGGGTGCTGCAGCGGCCACAACACCGCTTCGGTGAGGGCCTGTTTGGTTTCGACCATGTCGCCGACGTCGTCGAGGGTGACGCTGCCGATCGACAGTTCTTCGGTGCTCGAACGAGACAGTGGCCGAATCACTTCGAGGGCACCGACAAGATCTTCCTGCGTGATCTCCGGAGAATCACCGGATTTGGACGCCCGCGTAGCCGCTCGCAATGCAGCTTCACGGCAGAGCGCCGCGAGGTCGGCGACCACGAATCCGGGTGCGCGCGAGGCGATGGCGTCGAGTTCGAGGGTTCCGGTGGGCACTCGGCGGAGCAGGAGTTCGAGCAACGCCTTGCGAGTTGCGCCGTCCGGCAGGGTAAGTGCGAGTTCTCGATCGCAGAGATCCTGGCCGCGAAGGCGCGCGTCGACGGTCTCCGGATGGGCGGAGGTCGCGACGAATGCCACGCCCGGGGTTGCGACGGCGCTGCGCAGTTGTTCGAGGATCAGTGCGGACACCGGTTCCGCGGTGGCCGGAAGCAGAGCGTCGATGTCACTGATCAGCAGTACACCACCGCCGCGCACGGCAGCAACGGCGTCGACGATTCGCTGCAGGCGGGTATTCGCCTCGGTGGCACCGACTCCCGGACCGTCGAGTTCGACCAGTTTGCGCGAGGACAGGACCGAGCGGGCCAACGTGGCTTTGCCCACGCCGGCGGGGCCCGTGATGAGGACGCCGAGGTGCGGTGAGGCGCCGAGCGTACGGAGCAGTTCTGGTTCGTCGAGTGCCAGGCCGAGCCACTCGGTCAGCTTGGCTGCCTGCGCCTGCGCGCCGACGAGGTGATCCAGCGGAACCGACGGTGCAGGCTCGATTGCGACGGCGGCCGGACTGGAAACAAGCGCACTCGGTGTCAGTGTGCCCGCCGAGCCGGAACCCCAGTTGACCGCCGAATTCGGCTGGACGCTGACCGGACCACCGGCAGGTTCGACGGCCGTGACGGTGAGCAGTTCGGATGTCCACGCGACGCCGAAGGTACGGGAAAGCGCTTGGGTGGCTTCGGAAGTGCTCGTACCCGGACCGAGATCGCGGGGGAGGAGCGAGACCGTGTCGCCGACGCTGACGACCTTGCCCAGAAGGGCTTGTCGCAGAACCGTCGAGCTGATCGAATTTGTCGCCATGGACGAGCCGGTGACGGAGACGGATCGCGCTCCGTACACCGTCACCGGACCGACCACGACGGAAGAGTTCTCGGTCAGGCCGACGTTCGACATGGTGACGTCGTCGAGAAGGATCGTGCCTGCCGGGGTTCCGGTGGGCGCACGGCCCGCGACGGTCGCGGTGCCGCGGGCTCCCATGAGTGCGATGGCATCCCATTCGCGGATGCCCAACGCCGCCAACGCTTCGGGGTGCAAGCGCACTACCCCGCGGCGTAGGTCGGCGGCAGAGGTGTTGAGTCGAACGGTGAGGGCGAGTTCCGGCGAAGTCACCTCTCGAGAGTACGTCGTGGACTAGCGGGGTCGCCGCAATCCGAGACGAGCGGCCGAGCGGCGGCCACCGACGTTGGGTTGGCGTCGGATCGCGCGGCGTTCGGAAGGCTTGATGTCCCAGGTTTCGGGACGTGCTGCCACCCACCGCTTCGAGTGCACGGCAAACGGGATGTGCACCAGGTAGATCGCGATGAGAACGATCAGCAGGATGTACGGGTAGGTGATGAGTGCGGCCGCAGCCAACGTCACCAGGACGAGCAGGCCGGCCGCCATGTGCGGCGGCACGGATACCGACTTCATCGCCAGCGTCGGGATGCGGCTGACGATCAGTGCAGCCGAGAAGAGCGTCCACACGATGACGACGAAGTGCGAAGACCACCAGCCGTCACCCCACTGAGCCGTCGCGGCCAGGGGAGTGAGGGCGATGAGTGCGCCGGCCGGAGCCGGAACGCCGACGAAGTACTCACGTGCATACGCGGGGACGTCGTCGTCGTCGAGCAGAGTGTTGAAACGTGCGAGTCGCAACACGATGCTGACCGCGTAGATCAACGCGATGATCCAGCCGATGCTGGTGCCGTCCAGCAAGGTCACGTACAGGACCAGGGCCGGGGCGACGCCGAAGGAGATGGAGTCGGCCAGTGAGTCGAGTTCGGCGCCGATCTTGCTGGTGGCGTCGAGCAGTCGCGCGATGCGGCCGTCGAGTGAATCGAGGACGGCAGCGGCGCCGATCATCGCGAGCGAGGTACCGGGTTGTCCGTCGAGAGCGAATTTGACGGCGGACAGCCCGGCGCACAGCGCCAGGATGGTGATGACGGACGGCAGCAACCGCACCGCCTGGGTGCGTTTGGGCATCTTCGCGCCGGGTTGGGCTGCTCCCGGCTTCTTCACGGCTGACTTCATCTTCGGCGTCTTCACGGCAGTTGCGCGATAACTGTTTCAGCACCGATCGTGCGTTGTCCCGGCTCGACCAGGAGTGTGGTTCCGGCGGGGAAATAGGTGTCGACGCGTGAGCCGAAACGGATCAGTCCGTACGTGTCGCCGATCGGCAGGACGTCACCGACACCGGCGTAGCAGACGATGCGGCGCGCGAGCAGTCCCGCGATCTGGACAACCGCAACGTCGTGACCATCGGCGGTTTCGATCAGCATGCTGTTGCGCTCGTTGACCTCGCTGGCGTCGGCGAGATCTGCGGAGAGGAACTTGCCTGCCTGGTGAACGACCTCTTTGACCGTTCCACCGACAGGGCTGCGCTGGACATGCACGTCGAGAACCGAGAGGAAGATGCTGACGCGCGGGCGCGGCTCGCTTCCGAGATTGAGCTCGGCGGGCGGAACGGCGTTGTCGACCAACGCCACCTCGCCGTCGGCGGGCGCGACGACGACGCCGATGCGGTTCGGCGGCACCCGGTGCGGGTGACGGAAGAACGTGGCGCATGCGGCGGCGGTGGTCAGACCGGCTCGGCGCACCCACTTACGGTTGCGGCCCAGAGCTGCAACTCCCAGCGGGGCCAGCACGAACGGCAGGCCGGCGGGATGAAGTGGCGGAATCGCATGGCGAACCAGATCGACGATATGTCCGATCCCGGTGGGTTGCGGGGTTCCGGGGGGTGTGGGTCGGCGTGCCACAGGCTCCTCTAACTACTCGGTAGGTCTTCTGCTGGTCGCACTGACAGTACGGGGTGGTAGAGCATCCATAGATTACGTGAATGCCTTCTCTCCTACGGGCTGTAGTGGCATCAAGTACGAGTAGTACCCGACACAGTCGCCCGTGCGTATCGCCAGCGGGAGGGTCGCGCCGCTTACTCGGATCACCAGTTGCCGCCCCGGTTGGGCTGCGGCGGCGTCGCGCAGTCGCTGCCGGTCGACCAGTACGCGGAACCTCTCACGGGGATCCATTCCACCCGGATCCACCCGGGCACCACCGTCTTCGCCGATGCTGACGACGGCTCCGTGTCCGGTGCCGTTGAGCAGGGCGGCAAGTTGGTCGCCGCTCAGTTCGACCGCGTCGTGGTGCTCGCGCAGGATTCGGTGATCGGGGAACTCGCCGTCCTCGATCAGCGGGCTGGACACCTCACCTCCCGGATACGACGCAGTCACCGTGCGCGCGGAGAAAGTCAGCGTCACGACGCCGGCGACATCGCGCAACAATCGCGCGAAGGCCACGGGAACGACAGCGGACACCGTCAGAGCAGAGTGAACTTTCACCTCTGCGACCGCGAGCCGGAACTGATCAGTGGTGACAAACGCAGCGACGCCGTCGTGAATGTCGAGGTGGACGCCGCGAAGTATCGGGAACTCCGATTCCTCGTTCACGGCGAACAGCACGGCGTCGAGTGCGCGTCGTAGATCCCACGAGTCGATGTCCACGCCGCCGGAGGCAGGTAGCGAATCGATCAGCCGGTGAATTCGCCCCAGTTCGGCGCGGGCGTCGGCGAGACCGTCCTCGAGGTTGCGCAGATGGGCGTCCAGGCACGAATGCGGTTCCGGCCCGGTCAGGACGGCCATCATGTCGCGGATCGGAACACCGACGCGTCGCATACCGGCGATCATGCGGGCGTCGCGGAGCTGATCGTCGGTGTACCAGCGGTAACCGGTGTGCGGATCGACGGAATGCGGGACGAGCACGCCTTCCTTGTCGTAGAACCGCAGAGCGCTGATCGGGAGCGCCGACGCCCGGGACATCTCGCCGATCGTCAAGAGGGCGGAACTAGTGGTCACGGATCAATTCTGCCCGCAGTCGCTCGATAGCGCCCCTGATCATCCGGCCGTAACCGTCGTCGGCGAGTGTGCCGACCGACGCCTCGGCCTTCGTCAGATGCTCGACGGCCTCGGTGTCGCGTCCGAGTTTGCGGTAGTCGGCAGCCAGGTTGAGGTGCAGCGATGGATAGAAACCGGCGACCTGCAGCGATGCGTGGTGTTCCTGGGCTCGCGCGTCGGTCAACGAATCGGCAGCGTCGAGGGCGCGCAGGTCCCAGCAGAGCTCCTGAGCCGGATCGTCTTGAACGTCGGCCATGTAGTGGGCGAGGGAGACGATGTGGAGCGCATCGGGGGCGGCGCTGATCTCTTCCCACATCTTCTCGAACGCAGAGCGAGCCCCGGCTCGATCGCCGGAGCTCGCCAATTCTTGTGCCTGCGCTATCTGTGTCATCACGGGATCCATGGAACGGATCCTGATGCCTCGACCAGGTCGAGGGTCAAGCAGAGGTGCGTGCAGCCGCCTCGGCCTCGCTCTTCACACGCTTCAATGTGGCATTCATGCCTTCGACGAGCTCGACCTCGAAGTCGGCGTTTCCGCCCAGGACGGTCTTGACGAGGAACTGCGAGACCTTCGACGTTCCGGTGGGAGCCTCGCGACGCTCGGTCACTTTGGTGCCGGTAGCGGTCGGCTCGAGTTCGTAGGACCAGATCGTGCGGTTCTCCGCGATGCGGAACGCCACCGACTTGTTGGGCTCGAAGCGAACGACCTTCGACGACGTCGGCCAGACCAGCAGGCCCTTGCGGTTGACGTTGATCGTCTTGGCGCCCTCACGCACGGTCCCGCCGATTACCTTCATCACCTTGCACTGGGGGCTCCATTCGCCCATGCGCTGCAGGTCGGCGACGATTGCCCACACGTCCTGCGGTGATGCGTCGATGTCGATGCTTGCTTCGAGGGTGTTGGACACAGTCTCTCCAGTCGAGTTGATGCTACGTAAAGTTACAAACACTTTTGTCGATCGTAAGCGATCCGTCAATGGACCATGTGTGTCAGGTCACTGTACGGCCGTCCAACAGGGTCGTGCGGGAACACGCGCGGTGGTAGCGGACAATGGTTCGCGCACGTATGACGATCCATCCGACTGGAGTACCGAGAAGTGAACAGCGACGCCGCGACGCAGGATGGCCTCAAGCGAGGGCTGACAGCGCGTCATATCCGCTTCATCGCCCTCGGATCAGCCATCGGAACCGGACTGTTCTACGGCAGCGCCGAGGCCATCAAACGAGCCGGCCCGTCGGTGCTCCTGGCCTACCTGATCGGCGGTATCGCGGTCTACCTGGTGTTGCGAGCGCTCGGCGAGATGGCGGTCCGTAACCCGGTTTCCGGTTCGTTCAGCGAGTACGCGAACAAGCACCTCGGACCACTCGCCGGTTTCATGACCGGGTGGACGTACACGTTCGAGATGGTGATCGTGTGCCTTGCCGACGTCACCGCCTTCGGCCTGTACATGCAGTTCTGGTTCCCGGACGTACCGAGATGGATCTGGATTCTGGCTGTGGTCTTCTTCATCGGCGCGATAAACCTGTTGAGCGTCAAGGTGTTCGGCGAACTGGAATTCTGGTTCACGCTCGTGAAGATCACCGCCATCATCGCGATGATCGCCGGCGGCATCGCGATCATCGTGTTCGGATTCGGCGTTCACGACACCGATGCCGGAATCAGCCACCTCTGGTCGGACGGCGGGTTCTTCGCGACGGGCTTCGGCGGATTCGTCGCGT
This sequence comes from Rhodococcus sp. DN22, assembly GCF_036669995.1. Taxonomy (NCBI): domain Bacteria; kingdom Bacillati; phylum Actinomycetota; class Actinomycetes; order Mycobacteriales; family Nocardiaceae; genus Rhodococcus; species Rhodococcus sp. DN22. The sequence continues at coordinate 1,646,915 of NZ_CP133326.1, forward strand.
GTTTCGCGATCGTCATGTTCGCGTTCGGTGGCACCGAGATCATCGGTATCACCGCGGGCGAAGCCGAGGATCCGGCGCAGACCATCAGGAAAGCCGTCAACACGGTCCCGGTGCGCATCATTCTCTTCTACATCTGCACCCTCGCCGTCATCATGGCGATCATTCCGTGGCAGACCATCAACTCCGACAACAGCCCGTTCGTCCAGATCTTCGAGAACCTCGGATTGGGAACGGCCGCATCGATCCTCAACATCGTTGTCATCACCGCGGCCCTGTCCGCCATCAACAGCGACGTTTTCGGTGCGGGTCGCATGATGTTCGGGATGTCGCACGCCGGCCAGGCTCCACAGGTGATGAAGAGAGTCTCCGCCAACGGTGTTCCGTGGATGACCGTTGTCATCATGACCGGTGCCCTGTTGGTGGGAGTACTGCTCAACTACCTGATCCCGGACCAGGTGTTCCTCGTCATCGCCTCGCTGGCGACCTTTGCCACGATTTTCGTCTGGATCATGATCCTGCTCTCGCAGTTCCGTTCCCGCGCTCAGATGAGTGCAGACGAAACAGCGGCACTGAAGTTTCCAGTGCCGCTGTGGCCGTACGGTCAGATCTTCGCGATCGTGTTCCTGGCTTTTGTCATCGTGTTGCTCGGCGTCATCGCCGATACCCGAGTTGCCTTGCTCGTCGGTGCCGGATGGCTGGTTCTGCTGACGGGCGCGTACTACAAGTGGGTGAAACCGGCTGTCAGCGCAGCGGATCGAAGTGGCGCATGACGGTCGGCGTCTGAGCGCCGGTCATCGAGTCGGCCACCATCTTTCCGGTCAACGGACCCAGGGCGATTCCCCACATCCCGTGACCACCGGCGACGTGCACCCGCGGCGACTTCGTGGCTCCGATCAACGGCAAGCCGTCGGTAGTGCACGGTCGTGATCCCACCCATTCCTCTTCCCGCGCAGTCCAGTCGATGCCGCTGAGCATCGGCTTGGCCGCATCGATGATCGCCTGCACGCGGCGCGGATCCAGCGGCGCGTCAGGGCTGCGGAATTCCATCATTCCGGCCACTCGGAAGCGATCGTGCAACGGAGTGCATGCGACGCGCTGGGTGGGGAAATACACAGGGTTCTTGGGGAGTTGCTCGGGCTTGACACTGAAGCTGTATCCGCGTCCGGCCTGCACCAGTTTGCGCACACCGAACGGTGCTGCGAGCTTGTTCAAGCGGGCACCGCTCGAGATGACTACGGAGTCACCGTCGCGTGAATCACCGTGTGCACTGCGAACAGTGACTCCGCCGACCCGATCGTCGATCTGCGTGACGTCGAAACCGCTGACGATTTCTCCACCGCGTTCACGAACCGCGTCCGCCAACGAGTTCACGAACAACGGGGGATCGATGAAACGCTGATTGCGCAGGCGCAAACCGGCTTTCACACCCTGGCCGAGTGAAGGCTCGAGCGAGTGAATCGCGTCGTAGTCGAGGAGGTCGAAGTCGACTTCTCCGCCGGCAGCTTCGACGTGGTGGAACTCGTCCACCAAGGTCTGTCGGTCCTTCTCGGACGCAAACGCGGCGAGGAAAGGATCGGCCAGGCGCGTCAGCTCTTTGACGCCACCGTCGGCGAGTTCGTCGTACGCGCCCAAGGCTGTTCGGTTGACCTCGGTGTAGACCGACATCGCTTCCTGCCACTTCGACGGCGTGCAGTGGCGCGCGAACCCGACCAGGAACCGAATCAGCTTCAGATCGGTGGTCAGTGGCACGTACACCGGGGACGACGGGCTCAGCATCGCGCGCAAGCCGTATTGGAGCACTGCGGGTTCGGGCAGCGGAAGCGTCAATGCGGGGGCAAGCCAACCGGCGTTGCCCCAGCTCGCGTCGGCTGCGACGCCGTCGCGATCGACGACGGTGACCTCGACTCCACGTTCCTGCAAGAACCAGGCCGTCGACAATCCGACAACACCCGCACCGACCACGACCACACGATCGGGGCTCTGACGAGTTCCCATGACGCACTCCTTCTACAGACTCTGCTCGAACCGAGACGCCGGTCACATCCGGCTCTTCTCTCAAGCATGAATCGCGGGGGCGGCAAAAGGACTGGCCGTTCGGCCATCGTCGGAGCTACCTCGTTGTGGATTCGCACAACGCACCGCCGCGCCTGCTCAGCGACCGAGTTTGAACTGCAGCATCAGAATCAAGCGGGTGTCGGCGTCGGTCAGGTCGACGCCGCACATCTCCTTGCCTCGACGCAGGCGGTTGCGGAGCGTGTTGGGGTGAACATGCAGTGCGGCAGAAGAATTCGCCACGTCACCGCCGTGCTCGAGAAAGGCCTTTGCCGTCGCGACCAGATCGCTGCCGTGCTGAGAGTCGTGACGTTCGAGGCTTCCGAGTGGTGTGGAGTCGCCGAGTCCGTCGATGATGTCGGCGACGTGCAGGGCGAGAACGGAGGCCAACGTGTCCCTCATTCCCGCGACGGTTCCGCCGGACCGGCCATGACGAAGCGCTCCGAGAACATGGTCGGTGTCCGAGCGCGAAAGATGTGATTCGCTTGCAGACTTCACTGTCCGACCGACGGCCACTGCCAGGAATTCGCGACCGCGGGCGCGCGTGAGGAAGTCGGCGGACAATCGGCGAGCGTTGGTCTCGTCGGTCGCGATGACAAGGTAGATGGTCTCGGACAGTTGAGCGGCAACGGCGTCGACGGCCAGAGTGTCGAGGTACAAGCTCAAAGAGGCGACCAACCCCGCCGGCAGTGGTCCCGCAACGGTTCCGACGGCGACGACGGTGAGCGGGCCTGCCAACCGCAAGTCGTCTGCGGCGCGGAATGCGGGTTCGCCACCGCCGATCAGAGCTTGGACGCGCTGGGATTGGCGACGGCGTGTGCTGTCGACCCGGTCACGCTCCGAGGCGATTCTCTCGGCCACGACAGATACCGCGGATCGAAGTATCGATTCCTGTGTGGGCGTCGGTGTTCCGGCGAGTGCGACCCAGATCGAGCCGACGGGGTGATCGTTCTCGCGAACTGCGATGACCAGTCGCGGCGTGATCGCAGGGTCTTCGAGATCGACGTAGATGGGGTCGCTCTCTCGGTGGAGGCGATCGAATACTCCTGCATCGGAGAGTAATTGGCGGAATCGGCTGGGTACCTGCCGGCCGAGGATCGTGCCGATGCGAGCTTCGTCCACGGCCTGCTCGCCGCCGGAGTACGCGAGGACAGTCGAGTTCTCGTCCTCGATCGTGACGGGAGCGCCGAGCAATTCGGCCAGAGAACCGGCAACGGAGAAGAGGTCGTCGTCGCGCAGGTCCATGGGTGGGAGCCTACTGAGCGATCGACGGATTTCGGGTTACGACGCCTCGGCAGGACCTCGATGGCGAATATAGGCTGGTGCAATGGCCGACATCGAAGGTGTTCTGTTCGATATCGACGGAGTCCTGCTCACGTCCTGGCAGCCGATCGAGGGAGCAGGGGAAGCAGTACGCGAAGTTCGGCGGCGCGGATTGGCCTGTGGATTTCTGACCAACACAACCTCGCGCAGTTCGACGCTCATCGCGCAGGGGTTGTGCGACGCCGGTATCGAGGTCGAGGCGAGCCAGATAGTGACCGCCGCCAGGCTCACAGGGGAGTACGTGCGGGCGACGTACCCGGACGCGCGGGCGTGGGTCCTCAATCACGGTGACGTGTCTGCCGATCTCGAGGGAATCGAATTCGACGACGCCGATCCGGAGGTCGTGATTCTCGGCGGCGCCGGCCCGGAGTTCAGCCACGAGGCGCTGAGCCGAGTGCTCGAACTTCTGCTCGCCGGTGTGCCCGTCGTCGCGATGCACCGCGGGATGATGTGGGAGACCGTAGACGGCCTTCGGATCGACACCGGAACGTACTTGCCGGGCTTCGAGGAAGTGGCAGGTGTAAATATCGCCGCAGTGGGTAAACCGTCTCTCACGGGGTTCCTGACAGCCACGGAGCTGATGCATGTCGAACCTGAGGCGACGGTGATGGTCGGCGACGACCTGATCGGTGACGTCCTTTCCTCACAACGAGTCGGCTTGACCGGAGTTCTGGTGCGCACAGGCAAGTTTCGGCAAACAGTGCTCGACCTGTCGGTTCAGAAGCCTGATCATGTCATCGATTCGGTCGCGGACCTTCCGGCCCTTCTCGGGGTCGTCCTCGAGGCTTGACCAGGCGGGGGTGACGGACTTCACTCGAGCGGGTACTCTCGCGCCCGAATCCAATGAACCTGTTCCACGAAGGAGTTTTCTATGCCCTTGATCTCGTCAGTCTGGTTCCGTCGCTCATCCTCTCGAGTCAGCGGAATTTCCAGTAGTCGGTTGGGGGGCCGCCTGGCGAGAACAGGGGCTGTGATGACTGTAGGTATGGGGCTCGCCGCCGGGCTGGCGCTGACCGGTGCGGGAGCTGCTTCGGCAGCCCCCGTCACGTGTGTCTCGCCGCCGTCGGCCAATGACATCCAGGTCTCAGAGACCGCGAGCTGCGGCGCGCAGTCCGTCGGAGCCGGCCGTTCGCAGGCCGGTGCTGCCGAGAGCGGTACCGCTGTGAGCGTCGCCGCCGACAACGGCTACTCCAATTCATATGCAAACGGCTTCGGAACCGCGCTGGGGGCTTCTCGCGGTAACGGTCAGGCGCAGGCATTTGCGCTCGGCGGCGGAATCGCGCGGGCCGGGGCGGCTGACGGCAACGTCACCTTCGCCATCGCCGGTTACGGAGCGGGCGCTACGGCCGATGCCAACGGCGTCGACTGCGTCGGAGTGCTCTCGTTTGCGGTCAATTTGAGTAACGGACAGTTCTGCATCGCGGGCTGAGGCTCAACCTTGCACTCGGCACGCTCGAGTGCTAAAAATGCAGTTGGCACTCGCGAACCGTGAGTGCCAGGTCGAGGCAGTGAGACCGGGAACCATAGACACCCCCGGTCGTCCGTCGCGGGCACTGACTAGACCACAGGCGTAGATGGGTGACCAGGCAAATCGGTCGCCCGTGTAATGAGGTGACTGGTCAAACGGTCGCCTTGTGCCGATGAGGTGACCCGACGAGCGGTCACCTTGTGTGTCACCCCCTATCCGGAGGATCACTTCGCAATGGCAAAGATCATCGCGTTCGACGAAGAGGCACGTCGTGGCCTCGAGCGAGGCCTCAACGCCCTCGCCGACGCTGTCAAGGTGACGTTGGGCCCCAAGGGTCGCAACGTCGTTCTCGAAAAGAAGTGGGGCGCCCCCACGATCACCAACGATGGTGTTTCCATCGCCAAGGAGATCGAACTCGACGACCCGTACGAGAAGATCGGCGCCGAGCTCGTCAAGGAGGTCGCCAAGAAGACTGACGACGTCGCTGGCGACGGCACCACCACCGCTACCGTTCTCGCACAGGCTCTGGTCCGTGAAGGCCTGCGCAACGTCGCAGCCGGCGCGAACCCGCTCGGCCTCAAGCGCGGCATCGAGAAGGCTGTCGAGGCTGTCACAGCTCGCCTGCTCGAGACCGCCAAGGAGATCGACACCAAGGAGCAGATCGCTGCTACCGCCGGTATTTCCGCCGGCGACCCGTCCATCGGTGAGCTCATCGCCGAGGCTATGGACAAGGTCGGCAAGGAAGGCGTCATCACGGTCGAGGAGTCCAACACCTTCGGCCTGCAGCTCGAGCTCACCGAGGGCATGCGCTTCGACAAGGGCTACATCTCGGCGTACTTCGCCACCGATGCAGAGCGTCAGGAAGCCGTCCTCGAAGACGCGTACATCCTGCTCGTCAGCTCCAAGATCTCCACGGTCAAGGACCTGCTGCCCCTGCTGGAGAAGGTCATCCAGTCCGGCAAGCCGCTCCTGATCATCGCCGAGGACGTCGAGGGCGAAGCTCTCTCCACCCTCGTGGTCAACAAGATCCGTGGCACCTTCAAGTCTGTTGCCGTCAAGGCTCCCGGCTTCGGTGACCGTCGTAAGGCTCAGCTCGCCGACATCGCCATCCTCACCGGTGGCGAGGTCATCAGCGAAGAGGTCGGACTCTCCTTGGAGACCGCAGGCCTCGAGCTCCTCGGCCAGGCACGCAAGGTCGTCATCACCAAGGACGAGACCACCATCGTCGAGGGTGCCGGCGACGCCGACGCAATCGCCGGTCGTGTCAGCCAGATCCGCGCCGAGATCGAGAACAGCGACTCGGATTACGACCGTGAGAAGCTGCAGGAACGTCTGGCCAAGCTGGCCGGCGGCGTTGCAGTCATCAAGGCCGGCGCTGCTACCGAGGTCGAGCTCAAGGAGCGCAAGCACCGCATCGAAGATGCAGTGCGTAACGCAAAGGCAGCCGTCGAAGAGGGCATCGTCGCCGGCGGTGGCGTTGCACTTCTCCAGGCAGCTCCCGCACTGGACGACCTCAAGCTCGAAGGTGACGAGGCAACCGGCGCGAACATCGTTCGCGTTGCACTGTCCGCTCCGCTCAAGCAGATCGCATTCAACGCAGGCCTCGAGCCCGGCGTTGTTGCGGACAAGGTCTCCAACCTGCCCGCAGGTCACGGCCTCAACGCTGCGACCAACGAGTACGGCGACCTGCTCGCTGCAGGCATCAACGACCCGGTCAAGGTCACCCGCTCGGCACTGCAGAACGCAGCGTCCATCGCGGCTCTGTTCCTGACGACCGAAGCCGTTGTCGCTGACAAGCCCGAGAAGGCCGGAGCGCCTGCAGGCGATCCGACCGGCGGCATGGGCGGCATGGACTTCTGAGTCCATCTCCACCTAGCTCCTAGAGCCCGGCCCACCATTCGGTGGGCCGGGCTTTTGCTTGTCTGGAGACAAATGCGGGCATTTTTGTCCACTGCTGCGACGCGATCGCGGTTTCCCGTTGCACGCTCGATGCTGTGTGCGTTTACGCCCGCGCTTACGTCCGGTTGTGTCGGCGTCTTCGGACCACTGTGATGATTTCGTCCGCCACAGCGTCGAGATGGGCCATCGCGGTGGCGGCGGAGTAACGCAACACCATCCATCCGTCGAGAACGAGTGCGTTCTGACGCCGTCGATCGTTGTTGAAAGTTGCGGGGTCGGTATGGAATTCGCGCCCGTCGATCTCCACGATCACCCGGGCTCGCGTGTCGACCAGGTCGCCGAAGTAGGGTCCGACCCGAGCGTTGATCTCCAGGTGGACGTTGCGCGCAGTCAGCGCACGGGCGACTGCTCGCTCCGGTTCCGAACGAGTGAGCGGGCAACAGGTGTGGAGTTGTTCGCGTACGGCGGGGATCCCGTGCCTGCCGCGGCTCGCATCACACAGTTGGGCTATCGACTTCCACGGCACTCGGGTCGATACCGCCGCGTCGAAGAAGGCCTCGAGTTCCGGGCGTGGCAACGTGGTCGCGACGTCGATGAAGCACTGCTCGATCGGCACGATCGGTAAACCCATCCACTCATCCGACGAGACTCCTGTTCGTCGGTGAAGCCGTACCCACTGCGGACTGCCTGCTCGGACGCTGGGAGCCACGGTGGCCTCGACGAAGCGTGGTTCCTCCGGCAGGAGATCCCACAGCCAGGCCGCACTGGTATGGCTGAGGACGGCCTCGGGCTTCCACAGTGTGACCGCGACGCAACGCTCGAAGTATCCAGGTTCTTCGGTGGAGTACACCGACGGCAGGATTCGATGGAGTCGCCCTGACCGCGTGGATCGGGAGATCGAACTGCTCGAGGTGCCCTGCTCGAGCAACTGGTTTCTCGTGACAACTTCCACGTATGCACTGTGGCGGCAAGGGCCTGACGACGCGGATTCAGAAGCCACTTTGTGGATGGCCGCGTGTGTGTGGACAACCTCATGGCGTAACAGGTGTATCGAGAAGGTGGGGAACGAGAAGCTTCACCTATCCGAATGTTGAAGGATGTTTGATATTTTCCGTCCCGATTGTTCGCCTCCGCTAACCTGTGAAGTGCGGATACCTCTAGTTCTTTTGGTGGATAATTCTGTTCTGAATACCCTCAAGTACTAAGCCTTTCGGACGACGTGCATTCCGGTTGCTATTCCATTTTGCTCGATTTTCAGGCGTCTTGGACGCTAGACCTGCGAATATGGAACAGGTTTCAGATCCATCTGAAATTCTTGGGCAAAAAGCACCCAAACCGGATCCTATTGCACTACCTTGATGTCAGTCACAGCCGCGGAAAGTGGGCGCCAACCCCGGAGGATCTCGGTTACATCGTTCGACAGAGATTCTTTAATTGCTACTTGGACCGGTTCTTTGTGGGCTGCATCAAGCATTCCAATGTAAATGTTCCGTGAGTATTCGCGGCCAATCGAAAGCGTGGGATTCAATATGATCGTCATGTTCCTGCAGACAACGGCGGCATTGTTCACCGACCTGCTGGGTAACGTCTGGTCCGGTTCGCTCATGCCGGGAATCGACGGGGTCACCGGATCGTTGGTTTCGGCAATCGACCTCAGTTGACGGCACCTGCAAGTTCTTCTTCCAATGTTTCTTGATGACAGGAGTGAATGATGGATCTGGGATCGATTGCGGATGTTCTCGAGGGCGAGGCCGGGGGGTTGATCAAAAACATTCTCGGGATGGCTTTGTTTACCCCGTTTATCGCCTCGGTTGACTTCGGGTGGTTACCGAACGTCGACTGAGAAGTGAATTGCTTTACCCAGTGAACGAAATCAATCTCGAGGAGTGTGAAATACGGTGGACACAGCTAGTTTGATAGGTGCGCTCGCAAGCGTTGACGTCGGATCCCTCGTGGATCCACTGTTCTACTTGGTCAAGGTCGTTGACGGAATCTTCGTGTCGATCACCGGAAGCCTCAACATGGGCGGTGCGCTCGGTGAAGCTGCGGCGGGCAGCGTCCAATCGGTCCTCGGCTCCGTAGCCGGCCTGTAAAAGGAGAAGGAGAAAAGATGTTCGATCTCTTCCTGGACTACCTGTCCAAGATCGTCGATTTCGGATCGGTCGATCTCGTGGGCACGTTTGTGAAGTATTTCAACGCGCTGTCGTCTTCCCCCACGCCATAGAAGAACGGAATCGGTCATGCTGCAAACTTATATAACCGGAATGATCACGTGGGTATCGAACATGCTTGGTCTCACTTCCACTGGAAGCAAGATCATCAAGGATCCTCCACAAAAGCCGTGATCACTCCAGCGACTGCATCATATTGTTCGGTTGTCGAGGACAGCATCGTAGCGGAGCAGTCAGGCGAACCTGCACTTGCTTGAAACTATGGTCCCCGTAGCCCTGTGGCTTCGGGGACCATTGGTTTTGCAATCACCGGATTTACAGTCACTTTTACGCTCAGGCGAATGTGCGGGCAACCAGTCGCGATACAAGGAGTTCAATGGGCGCGTCCAACACGTCAGGCGCAAGGATGGCGCAGCTGAACCCACGCGATGCCGAATTCATCTATCACGAGGGCGCTGGTCACCTGAACCATCTGATCGCTGTGTACTTCTTCGAAACATCGTTGCACCCAAGCGCGGAATTCACGGCAGAACAGGCAGTGGCCTGGGTGACCGCACGCCTCGGATGTGATCGCATGTTCACTCAACGAGTCCAACGGACTCCGTTGGGACTCGACCATCCCTACTGGGTGACAGACCCTGACTTCGACGTGCGAAAGCACGTGTATGTCAACAAGATCGATGAAACAGGATGGGCAGCACTGCAAAAGCCGTTGAACGCGTTGTTGACGACGAAGATGGACCTGCGTCGTCCGCCGTGGGAACTGCACTTCTTCGTAGGTTTGGAGGGACTTGAAGAATTGCCGGGCCGACTGACGGCGGTGGTGCTCAAGTCTCACCACAGCGCAGCTGACGGTATCGCCATCAGGACGTTGGGCGAAACTATCTTTTCGGGCAAGGTGCAGCAGGCTGGGTCCGAACCGCCTGTGCCGTTTGTGCGAGCGAGGATATTCACCAAGTCGCTACTGGGGTTTCCCGGCCGAATATATCGCTTCGCAAGGCAGGTACCAGGCAACCGACGCGCTCAGAGAGATGCTGACGCTGCGAAGAGGGCAGGAGAATGGGTGGAGAGCCTCAACGAGAGGCCTGCAGTGCGATTCAACGGCAAGGTGAGTGGAGTGGCCTCTCTGGAACCGATGACAATGTCCGGGGAGCAGGTCCGTGCGATCAAGGATTCGGTGCCCGGTGCCACTGTCAACGACGTTCTGCTCGCCGTCGTCGGAGGTGCTCTGACGCGCTACCTCACGGAAAAGGACGAACGGCCACGAGATTCCTTGATCGCGATGGTTCCTCGCTCGGTACGCAAGGTCGAAGCGTGGGAGTCGGCGAATCAGTTGGTGGCTCTGCTGGTGGATATGCACACCCAGGTCAAGTCCCCGTTGGAGAGGTTGGCGCTCATTTCGAGTTCGGCACGGTCGGAGAAGGCGCGCACGTCCCATCCCGCGGTCAGGCGTGCCGGGGCTGCAGTCGAGACCACGCCGGCGCCGTTGATGAGATTGATGGCATATGCGCGCAAGCAGAACGATCACAGCCTCGATCGACCGCGTTACCAGCACACCATGGTGAGTAACATTCCTCTCTCGGTCGAAGGGTTGACGCTTGCCGGCGCCCCGGGCGCGGCTGTGCTTGCAGTGCAAGCGCCTATCGACGGGGACGGGCTACGGCATTTCATGGTCGCCGCAGCAGGTGGGGGACTGACCCTCAACGTCATCGCGGATACCGCGACCATGCCCGATCTCCACCATTACATCGAACTACTGCGAGCAAGTTTCGATGATTTGGCGGCGGCAGCCGCGATGCAGACTGCGGATTCACCTGACCAAGAGGTTGCCTCCTGATCGATCGGAATCGCAGGCACCTTTTCCGATTGCTGGATTTGGTGATACCCAACGATTCCGAGCAGAACCCCGAGGATCTGCATGTCAGCTCGCTACAATTCGGACATTCGTTCAGCGTCGGAATTGAGGGGCATGCATGATCTTTCGGAACTCGTTGCCAGCCGCGGTATCTCAGATGGGACCGCGAGACGCGGAGTTCGTCTACAACGAGTCCGGCGGACATCTGAGCCACATGGTCTGCGCCTACTTCTTCGACACGACGGGCCATCCGCTCGCAGAGATGACGCACGACGACGCGGTTCGGTGGATCGCCGAAAGATTCGGGTACTGGCCACTGTTCACGAGTCGCCTCCAGCGAGTTCCGCTGGATCTGGACTATCCCTATTGGGTCCCGGCCGATTTCGACGTCGATGATCACGTGCACGTCCATCGTGCCCCTGTTGCCGGGTGGGCGCCGGTTCGTGAATTGCTCGGGCGCTCGCTCGGGGAGCCGATGGACCTGTCCCGGCCGCCCTGGGAGTTGCACGTCATGACCGGCGTGCACGGGATCGACGAGCTGCCGGGCAATCTGACGCTGATCATGCTCAAGACCCACCACGGGGCCGGTGACGGTCTGGCGATCCGCGATCTGACCAACCTTCTGTTCTCCGGTCCGCCGAAGCCGGACACGAAGCGTGCCGGTTCGGGGCTTTCGTCGCTGGATTTGATCGGGCGCACGGTCGTCGGTTTACCCGGCCAGGCGATCCGCTTCGGCCGGGGTCTGTCCGTGACAAAGGTTGCGGCCGAGACGGTTCGGGAGGCGGAAGAGGCCGGAGAGCTACCTACGTACTCGGCCGACCGCTTACCGACCCGATTCAACGGCGTGCTGGGCGGAGACATCACGATCGATTTCCTGACGCTGGACGGCGCAGACATCAAAGCGATCCGAGCGGCCGTTCCGGACGTGACGGTCAATGACATCTTCCTGACCGTCGTCGCCGGTGCTCTCGACGCATACCTGTCGGAGAAGGGCGAGAAATCGGCCAGTGGGTTGGCGGCGATGGTTCCCCGATCGATGCGGAAGATAGCCGAATGGGAATCGGCCAACCAACTGGCGCTGTTGACGGTCGATCTGCACACAGACGTCGAAGATCCGGTCGAGCGGCTGACACTGATCAGGGATTCGGCGCTGAGGGCCAAAGGGCGGAGTTCACACCCAGCGGTCCGTCGTTACGGCACACGCATCGAAACCTCGCCTGCGGCTCTGCTCAGGCTCACCGGTCTCTCGCGTCGGCTCAACAAGCTGGACCCTTCGCACAAGGTCATTCAGAACACGACGATCAGCAATGTCCCGGTATCGGTCGACGGCAATGTTTTCGAAGGTGCGCCGGCGGTGGCAGTTCTCGGCGGGCAGGCGCCGGTCGACGGAGACATTCTGCGCCACTTCCTCATTGCCGCGCGTGGAGGTTCTCTGACGCTCAATGTCATCGTCTCGCAAGAGACGATGCCGGATATCGAGCACTACGTCGAATTGTTGCGGGTGGGGTTCACGACGCTTCTGCAGGCAGTTTCTGACCAAAATCGTGAGGTAGGCGAACGATAAAGAGCAACTTGCGTCGGAACTTGTGGTGAATCGACGATTTGTGTTCGGGAAATTTCTGTCGAATTCATCCTAATTAAGGTAATTGTCCGTAGTGGTGTCGAGTCGTTATCTCGCGGATTAATGTGACTGTCGACACGTCGAGTGTCTACCGCCGGACTGGTTCGATAATCGTCACCGACGGTAAAAAGAATCACCTACGCGAGGAGCTGAACATGGGTTCGTTGATGGATATTCTCGGTGGTCCGAATGGGGACGGTGCACCGATGCAGGCTTTGCTGACAATGCTGCTGGGATTGGACAATGTCGGTGCAAACCTCTTCGGTTCACTGGCTGACACCGCCGGTGGAATCTTCGGATCTCTCGACACCCTCAGCTTTACGCCGCCTGTCGTTCCCTGAGTTTTCTGATCGGCGTCATTTGCTCGTCCCAAGTGAACCACTGAACATCTAAAGGAGAACGTCATGCTTGAAGGATCTGTCATGGACGCTGCCGGCTCAGTCGGTGCGATCATCGGTCAGGGGTTGGGCAGCGTCAGTGGCCTGGCCGTCAAGGGTCTCGAGGCCCTCGCTGCGCTCAGTGGTGGAGAGTTGAAGGCCGCCAAGTAGATTGTCGATTTCGGGGCCTGCTCGTGTTGGCGCGTAGGCCCCGAAATACCTTTTTGTCGGCGCGTAATTCTCGCCATGTCAATTGCCGGAATTCTCAACCTAACGGCATGAGCATCCAGGCGGCGAGATATACCAAAGCCGCGGTTCCACCCGTGCAAATAGCGGCGATAACCGCGAGTAGACGGACAAGATTTACGTCGGCGCCGAAGTAATCTGCAATTCCGCCGCACACTCCGGCGAACATTTTCTTGTCGTTGGAACGGGTGAAGGGGCGAGGTGTGTTGCTTTCGAATGTCATGCTTCAATTCTGAAGCGAGATGGCGCCGCGCACCATCGGGGACGACCCCCATCTGCACCCTGATCTTTTGAGGCCGCCGTGTCATACCCCGGTAGTTCATCCCAGCTTCACCGAACAGTTGCTGCGGGAGACTAACTTGTCGGCGGTGACCGATTTAGCAGAACGCCGACCGTTCCTCAGCGCCTTCGCGGATCTCTCGACCGCCGTCGATCTGGCCGACACCGCCGCCTTCACCGTCGACGACAATGACGACGACGATCCGGTGCTGCTGACGTCGCCGGACGGTTTCGAGGTCGACACTTGGCGGGAGGGCTACCCGTACGAGGCACGGATGCCTCGGGACGAGTACGAAATGTCCAAGCGTCTGCTGCAGATCGAACTCCTCAAGCTGCAGAACTGGTCGAAAGAAACCGGCGCACGGCACGCCATAGTGTTCGAAGGACGCGACGCCGCCGGCAAGGGCGGAACGATCAAACGATTCATGGAGCACCTCAATCCTCGCGGCGCACGGGTCGTCGCATTGGAGAAGCCGTCGGCTCGCGAGTCGACGCAGTGGTACTTCCAGCGCTATGTGCAGCACCTTCCCGCAGCCGGGGAACTGGTGATGTTCGATCGGTCTTGGTACAACCGGGCCGGGGTCGAGCGGGTCATGGGCTTCTGCACCGACGAGGAGCACGAGCGTTTTCTGCGCCAGGTGCCGTTGTTCGAGCAGATGCTCGTCGACGACGGCATCAGCTTGATCAAGTTCTGGTTCTCGGTTTCACCGCTGGAGCAGCGCACGCGGTTCGCGATCAGACAGGTCGATCCCGTTCGGCAGTGGAAGCTTTCGCCGATGGACATCGCTTCTCTGGACAAGTGGGATGCGTACACGGCGGCGAAGGAAGAGATGATTCGGTTCACCGATACCGACACCGCTCCGTGGACCGTCATCAAGAGCAATGACAAGAAACGCGCGCGGATAAACGCGATGCGTCACGTGCTCAGTCAGTTCGATTACGACAACAAGGATTACGAGATCGTGGGTACTCCGGATCCGCTGATCGTGGGAAGCCTCGAATAGTCGGCGCGTGGGCTCTGCCCATCCGCGGCGTGGGTGGTTAGTGTGAGTTGAATGGAGACCGTACCGATCCAACTCCCTGACGGCACCGTGACCCCGATCCGTCTGTTTCCCGGACCGAACGACGACGCACCTGTGGTGGTGATGTTGCCCGGGCTCGGAGTTCCCGCCGGGTTCTACGACCCGGTGGCGCAGGCCCTGGTCGAAGCCGGCTTCAATGCGGCCATCGGTGAACTGCGTGGCCAAGGTGACAGCAAACCGCGCCCGAGCGCGTCGAGTGTTTTCGGATATCAGGAACTGGTCTCGATCGATTGTCCGGCGACGTTCGAGGTGGTGCGTGAGCGGTTCCCGGCCAGCACACCATTTCTGATGGGGCACAGCATGGGCGGCCAGATCGGGGTCATGTACGCGTCCAGGATTCGGGGCCGGCTCGGCGGACTGATCCTGGTTGCCTCCGGATCGCCGTATCACCGCGGATTCCCCGGAATCCGTGCGCCCGGACTCTATCTGGGTTCGTCCGCGATGTCGGTGACAGCCAACATCGCCGGCTTCTGGCCTGGAGACCGGGTCAACGTCGGCGGCTTCGGTCGACAGTCGAAAGTACTGATCACCGATTGGGCACGGTTCGCCAGGACCGGTCGCATGGAACCCGTCGGTGCGGATATCGACTACGAGGAGCGGATCGCTCGCCTGACCTTGCCGGTTCTGTCGATCACGATCGAAGGGGACGATCTCGCTCCACGCCGGTCGGCAAAGAACCTGGTGGACAAGCTCTCCGGGGCCCAAGTGACGATGACGCACATCGACGAACCACTCGGTCACAACGGTTGGATACGCAATCCCACCGCTGTGAGCGAGCGCGTCGTCGCGTGGTTGCGCGACCGCTGAAAGATCAGCTGAGTTTCTGCCAGAGGAACTCGTAGGTCAGCGCAGTTTTGAAGGCCAGCTGAGCATTGTCCGCGGCGCCGCCGTGGCCACCCTCGATGTTCTCGAAATACAGCACCGGCTTGCCCAGTTCTTCCAGCCGTGCGGCCATCTTGCGGGCATGCGCGGGGTGGACGCGGTCGTCGCGGGTGGACGTCGCGATCAGGATCGGTGGGTACGACGCGGCGGCGTCGATGTTCTGATACGGCGAGTACTCCGAGATGAATGCCCACTCCTCCGGGACATCGGGGTCACCGTATTCGGCCATCCACGAAGCGCCGGCCAGGAGGAGATGGAATCGGCGCATGTCCAGCAGCGGGACCTGGCAGACGATGGCGCCGAAGAGTTCGGGGTACTTGGTCAGCATGATGCCCATCAGCAGGCCGCCGTTGCTTCCGCCCTGAGCTGCCAGAAGATCCGGGGTCGTGATTCCGCGATCGACGAGGTCTCTCGCGACGGCAGCGAAGTCTTCGTGCACCTTGTGGCGACCGGCCTTGAGAACTTTTGTGTGCCAACCGGGTCCGTACTCGCCGCCACCACGAATGTTCGCAACCACATAGGTGCCGCCCTGCGTCAGCCAGGCACGGCCCAGAGAACCGCTGTACGACGGTGTCAGCGAGATCTCGAATCCGCCGTACCCGTAGAGCAGGGTGGGGCCGGGCTCGCTACGCGGACTGCGCACCACGAAGTACGGAACTTGGGTGCCGTCGGCAGAGGTGGCGAAGAACTGCTCCGTGGTGATGCCCTCGGCGTCGAAGAACGCGGGAGCCTGCTTGAGGGCAGTGGGTTCGGTTTCGCCGATCACGCCGTGCAAAAGAGTTGCAGGGGAGGTGTATCCGCTCGAGTTGACGAAGTATTCATTGCTGACATCGGGGTCGGTGTCGAGAATTTCGATACTGGTCAGTTCTGGAAGCCCTTCGAAAGGTCGATCCTCCCAGCCATTTTCGCCCGGCGTCAGGATTTGCAGCGTCGTGCGCACGTCGGTCAGGACCACCAGAATCAGATGATCGCGTGTCCAGGTGTAGTGCTCGAGCGAGGAATGTGCGTCGGGTTCGAAGATCGATGTCAGTGCTCGTGAGCCGTCAAGGAAATCGTCGTAACGGATGGCAAGCAGTGCGCCGGTCGGATATTCGGTGTCCTCGACGGCCCACACGGACTTGGTGCGGATCAACAACCACTCGTGGTGAATCGAGATCCCGGCGTCCTCGGGGACGTCCACGAGCACCAGTTCACCGTCGGGGCGAACTTCGAAATGCTGAGAGTTGTAGAAATCGACCGAGCGAGTGACGAAGTCTCGTTCGAACCCGGGCGTCGGATCGTGCGAAGCCGAGATGGCCACGTCCGTGGCCTGGCCCTCGTAGACGGTCTCGGCGCTGGAGAGGGGAGTGCCGCGCTTCCACCGCTGGGCCAGACGGGGATATCCGGAATCGGTGAGTGACCCTGGTCCGATATCCGTTCCGACGTAGACGGTATCGATGTCGATCCAGTCGATGTCGGTCTTGGCCTCGGGAAGGTAGAAGCCGGGATTCTCGCCCTCGGGAGCGAGGAACTCGCGCTTGTCGATGTCGAACTCGCGAACGACCGCCGCGTCTGCCCCGCCGCGGGAGAGGCTGATCAATGCACGGTTGCGGTGTGGCCGTAGAAGTTGCGTGCCCTTCCAGACCCAGTTCTCGCCCTCGGCCTCGGCCAGGGCGTCGAGGTCGACGAGGACGTCCCATTCCGGGTCGTCGGTGACGTACTGATCGAACGTCGTGCGTCGCCACAATCCGCGAACGTGGGTGCTGTCGCGCCAGAAGTTGTAGAGGAACTCACCTCGACGGCGGACGTAGGGGATTCGCGCGTCGGTATCGAGGATCTCGCGCACGTCGCTCTGCAGTCGATCGAAGCGCTCGTTGTCGGTGAGCTGCTCCTCGGTCACGGCATTGTGCTGACGGACCCAATCGAGTGCAGACTCACCGGTCACGTCTTCGAGCCAGAGGTAGGGGTCGTCGCCGGTGGTGGGCTGCTGATCGGAAGTCATACGTCCATTCTTACTGCTCGCTCCCGACAGCACTCGACCCCGCTCCCGAAACACTGGAGCGGGGTCGAGTGAGAACGAATCGGGTCAGACGCCCAGGGAGTGAGCGAGCATCGGCCAGGAGTTGTGGAGATCGTCCTGCCAGTAGCCCCACGAGTGGGTGCCGGTCGGCTTGAAGTCGAAGGTGGCCGGGATCTTCAGATCGTTGAGGCGGTAGGCGAGGTTGTGGGTGCAGTAGTTGACTGCTGCCTCGATGACGCCGCCGACGATCGCCTGGTTGGCGAGTGTGCCGACCTGTCCGTTGATCGCCTCGTTGTTCAGGGTGTCGTGCGGGCCGGGGAGTCCGGAGCCGGTGGAGACGTAGAGTTCGGTGCCGCGGAGCTTCTCGGCGTTGAGGACCGGATCGTTGTCCTTCCAGCCCTGACCGTCGAGCGGGCCCCACATGTTGGTGATGTCAGCTCCGCCGCGGGTACCTGTGACAAGTTCGATCGCACTCTGACCGACGGGGGTGCTGGTCTCAGCGCATCCGCTGTACGCGCCGACGCCCTTGTAGAGGCCGGGAGCCGCGATGGCGAGGTTGAGGACCGAGGTCGCGGTCATGGAGATCGCGGAGATCGACTGGACCTTGTTGGTATTGAACTCGGCGTCGATGACGGGCGGGAGTTCCTGGGTCAGGAACGTCTGCCACTTCTGGCGACCGAGAACCGGATCGTCGTTCACCCAGTCGGTGTAGTAGCTGAATGCGCCTTCGAGTGGAGTGACGACGTTGACGTTCTTGTCCTGGAAGAAGTTCATGACGTCGGTCTTGCGCTGCCAGGTCGCCGAGTCTTCGCCGCCGCCTGCACCGTTGAGCAGGTAGAGCGTCGGGCGGGGTTCGCTGCCATCTGCTGGGAGGATGACCTCGAGCGGGATGTTGCGATCCATCGCCGGGGAGAAGACCGAGATGGTGACCTTGCGGTCGCCGGTCTTGGTGTTGCTCACGACGTGCGATCCGGACGTGTCACCGCCCGCAGAAGCTGTCGCCGGACTGATCAGCATCGGCAGCACCGTGGCCACTGCGAGAGCTGCGATCACACTGCCACGCTTGAAAATTCGAGCACGCATACGTTCGGATCCTCCACCTGAATGTCTTCGGATCCGGAACGGATCGAAGTGCCTGTGAGCCCTTACTGGAACAGGTTCACTTTTTGTTATGTGTCAGTAAAGCAGAGCGGGCGCAGAAAGTGACGCGATTCGATTGCCTGACAATTGAATTGGCCCCGGAATCAACCCCCGAATTAACCCCCGAATCGGCCCAGACAAGCACTCGACCCCGCTCCCGGAAGTGCAGGGAGCGGGGTCGAGCCGGAACGATTTCGGTCAGATGCCCATCGAACGAGCGAGCATCGGCCAGGAGTTGTGGAGATCGTCTTCCCAGTAGCCCCACGAGTGGGTGCCGGTCGGCTTGAAGTCGAAGGTGGCCGGAATCTTGAGATCGTTGAGGCGGTAGGCGAGGTTGTGGGTGCAGTAGTTGACTGCTGCCTCGATGACGCCGCCGACGATCACCTGGTTGGCGAGTGTGCCGACCTGTCCGTTGATCGCCTCGTTGTTCAGGGTGTCGTGCGGGCCGGGGAGTCCGGAGCCGGTGGAGATGAAGAGCTCGGTGCCGCGGAGCTTCTCGGCGTTGACGACGGGGTCGTTGTCGATCCAGCCCTGGCCGTCGAGGGGGCCCCACATGTTGGTCACGTCAGCGTCGCCGCGCATGCCCACAACCAGTTCGATGGAGGACTGGCCGACCGGTGTGCTGGTCTCGGCGCATCCGCTGTATGCACCGACGCCCTTGTAGAGGCCCGGAGCTGCGATGGCGAGGTTGAGGACCGAGGTCGCGGTCATCGAGATCGCGGAGATCGACTGGACGCCGTTGGTGTTGAACTCGGCGTCGATGACGGGCGGGAGTTCCTGGGTCAGGAACGTCTGCCACTTCTGACGGCCGAGGGACGGGTCGTCGTTCACCCAGTCGGTGTAGTAGCTGAATGCACCTTCGAGAGGGGTGACGACGTTGACGTTCTTGTCAGCGAAGAACTCGTTGACGTCGGTCTGACGCTGCCACGTCGCCCGGTCTTCGCCGCCGCCTGCACCGTTGAGCAGGTAGAGCGTCGGGCGGGGTTCGCTGCCGTCTGCTGGGAGGATGACCTCGAGCGGAATGTCGCGTCCCATGGAAGGTGAGTACACCTTGATGGTGGCGATGCGCCCGTTGTCCGTGCGGCTCGAGAGCTTGGAACCCGTTGTGTTTGCCTTGGCAACAGTTGCCGTGGTGGTCGACGGATCTCCGCCTGCGGACGACACTGCAGGGCTGATCAGCATCGGCAGCACGGATACTGCGGCTACAGCGGCGACCAGACGGCCACGCTTGAAAGTGCGAGCACGCATACGTTCAGAAACCTCCACCTAAAATTCCTTCGAATCCGCCCAGGAGTGAACGGTCCTTTGTTGCTGTTCCCGTGCGGGAATTCATGCTGGGTACATGCTCTGTCGATAGGTACAGGGCGTGTGAGTCTTGTAAGTTCTACCGCATCGGTGCGTTATCCGCCAGTGAACCAGAGATTTGCTGAACGTACGACCAGTTTCAGGTGAATTTCCCTGATCATCGACGGGATTAGTGAGTGAACCGGACATATCCACTATGGGAACAACATTGTTGCCTACCTCTGCAGTCGAACGCGTCTGTCGAAGATCTTCTCCGATATCAGCGCCCAGCGGGGAGTTACGTTTCGGTGAACGTCGGTTACTCGCCGCAGACTCGCGCGGACTCGACGGCAATCGCCAAGAGTTTCGCGTGGCAGGCGCGGGTCGAGTTCCCGGAGATAACCCCTGTCTTCACCGTCGACGGCGTCGTCGAGATTCAGGAGTCGGGCGGAATTGCCCTGGCCTTCGACCTGGAGGACTCGAATCCGCTGGAGGGAGACCTGGCCAACGTCTCGTACTTCTGCGACCTCGGAGTCCGCTCGATGTTGCCGACGTATAACTACATGAACGCTGCGGGCTGCGGCTGCTTGGACCTGGCGGACACGGGGTTGAGTGGATACGGCCGTGACCTGGTTGCCGAGATGAATCGCGTCGGAATGACGGTCGACGGCTCACATTGTTCGGTACAGACGGGGTTGGACATCTCAGCTATCACCCAGCGAGCAATGATCTACAGCCACTCGAACCTCCGAAGGTTGTGGGAGCATCCGCGCAACATCACCGACGATCAGGCCAGAGCGTGTGCGGAGACCGGCGGCGTCATCGGGATCAACGGCGTGGGCATATTCCTCGGCGTCAACGGACCGGATGACGACCAGGCTCGGCTGTCCGCGATGGCCGACCACATCGAAGAGGCTGTGGAACTCGTCGGCATCGATCACGTCGGGATCGGCTCCGACTTCTCCTTCGACGCCGACGACTTCCGCGAAGAGATCGAGCAGAACCCGTCGTCGTTCTCCGAGGCGTACACCGCGTGGGGGCCACTGCAGTGGACTCCTCCGGAGGACGTGCTGACACTTGATCAGGTATTGCGTGACCGGGGCTTCGACGAGCCGTCGATCGAGGCCGTGTACGGCGGAAATTTCGCCCGAGTTGCCCGAGAAGTGTGGGCTACCGACGGGTAATGCGACCATCTGGGGACAGCGAAACGATGCAGGACTACCCTGGTGAATCGTGACCTCACACTATGACGTCGTTGTCCTCGGAGCCGGCCCCGGTGGGTACGTCGCTGCTATCCGCGCGGCACAACTGGGCCTGAGCACCGCCATCATCGAGCAGAAGTACTGGGGCGGTGTATGCCTGAATGTCGGCTGCATTCCGTCCAAGGCGCTTCTCCGTAACGCCGAACTCGCGCACATCTTCACGAAAGAAGCGAAGACGTTCGGCATGTCCGGAGACGTGTCCTTCGATTTCGGCTCCGCTTTCGATCGCAGCCGCAAGGTCGCGGACGGGCGAGTCAAGGGCATTCACTTCTTGATGAAGAAGAACAAGATCCCGGAGTACGACGGCAAGGGCACGTTCGTCGACGCCAACACCATCAGCGTGGAGCTGAGCAAGGGTGGCACCGAGACGATCACGTTCGACAACGCGATCATCGCGACGGGTTCGTACACCAAGCTGCTGCCCGGCACCTCGCTGAGCGAGAACGTCGTGACCTACGAAGAGCAGATCCTCACCCGTGACCTTCCGGGTTCGATCCTGATCGTCGGTGCCGGCGCGATCGGCATGGAGTTCGGTTACGTCCTCAAGAACTACGGCGTCGACGTCACGATCGTCGAGTTCCTCGATCGGGCACTGCCCAACGAGGACGCCGACGTCTCGAAGGAAATCGCCAAGCAGTACAAGAAGCTCGGCGTCACCATCAAGACCGGTGCCGCTGTGCAGTCCATCAGCGACGACGGCAGCAAGGTCACCGTCTCGATCAAGGACAACAAGTCCGGCGAGATCGAGACCGTGGTCGTCGACAAGGTTCTGCAGTCCGTCGGCTTCGCACCGCGTGTGGAGGGCTTCGGTCTCGAGAACACCGGGGTCGCGTTGACCGATCGCGGCGCCATCGCGATCGACGACTACATGCGCACCAACGTCCCGCACATCTTCGCCATCGGTGACGTCACCGCCAAGCTGCAGCTCGCGCACGTCGCAGAAGCTCAGGCTGTCGTCGCTGCCGAGACCATCGGCGGCGCGGAGACGCAGACACTCGGTGACTACCGGATGATGCCGCGTGCGACGTTCTGCCAGCCGCAGGTCGCCTCGTTCGGTTTGACCGAGGAGCAGGCCAAGGCCGAGGGCTACGACGTCAAGGTCGCGAACTTCCCGTTCGCCGCCAACGGCAAGGCACACGGTCTCGGTGACCCGACCGGTTTCGTCAAGCTGATCGCCGACAAGAAGTACGGCGAACTGCTCGGCGGGCACCTCATCGGACCGGACGTTTCGGAACTGCTGCCCGAGCTGACCTTGGCCCAGAAGTGGGACCTCACGGTCAACGAGTTGGCACGCAACGTCCACACCCACCCCACACTCAGTGAGGCACTGCAGGAAGCGATCCACGGCCTCGCAGGCCACATGATCAACTTCTGACGGCAGGGCCTTCGGCCCCGTGCGCCTTTTCGGTAGTTCGCACTACCGGAAAGACGCACGGGGTTTTTCGTCTTTTGTGTCGAGTTGTGTTGCGAAACCGCCATCTGAGGCCTTCGAGTCGGGGTGTAGGCGCGCAACGCATTAGCGTCCCGAGTCGACCATCCGGCTTTCGAAGGACCACTCATGAAAACTCGTTCCGTACTGCTCGCGGCTTGCGTCGCGCTGACGCTCTCCGCCTGTGGAACCTCAGGTGACTCCGGATCGGACACCGAAGCTTCGGGTGCCGCCGAGGCGGGGGCGTTCCCCGTGACCGTCGACCACGCCTACGGTTCGACGACGATCGACGCGGAGCCTATGCGCATCGTGACCATCGGATGGAGTGGCCAGGATGCGGTGATCGCGCTGAACAAGGTTCCGGTCGCCATGGAGAGCTTCTCCGGCGACGGCATCGAGAACAACATCCTGCCCTGGGACGCTTCGCGTCTGAACGGTGCCAAGCCCGTTCTCATGACGACCAATCCCGATATCCCGTTCGAGCAGATCCTCGGGCTCGATCCCGACGTGATCCTCGCCGTCTACTCCGGCATCGACGAGGGCGAGTACAAGCGTCTCAGTGACATCGCGCCGACCGTCGCGTTCCCCGACCAGCCGTGGGATACGGCGTGGGACAAGCAGATGAGCATGATCGGTGCAGCGCTCGGACAGCCGGAGCAGGCTCAGACGCTGATCGACGAGACCGGGGCGTACTTCGAGAAGCAGGCCGCTGATCACCCACAGTTCCAGGGCAAAACCGCAACGTATGCAATGCGCACCGACGAGGGCCTGATCGTCTTCTGCGGCACCGACCCGCGGATCCGTCTTCTCGGCCAACTCGGGGTGAAGACCTCGCCCGGTGTCGACGCAGTGTGCACTTCCGGCGACAGTTCGGTGTCCGTGGGCATGGAATCCATCGACACACTCGACGCCGACGTCTTCATTCTCGTCGACGCCGATGGCACCAACCTGGACAAGCTGATGTCCTTCGGTCCGTTCGCGAACATGACCTCGGTGTCGAACGGCCGTCTGGTTCGTCTGGTCGGAATGGACTACGCGATGGCTACGTCCGCTCCGACGGTGCTGAGCGTTCCTTACGCATTCGACGAGTTCATCGCTCAGCTTTCGGACAAGTTGAGCTGATTCCGAGCGTCGTACGACGCTTGTGACGCAACGATTTTCGGAACCTGCGACTCGAGTAGTTCGATCAGGGCCGTGATCTTTGCGGCGACGTCGGCGCCGAGTTCGGTCAGGCTGTATTCCACTTTGGGCGGGATGGTTTCGAGTACCTCACGGTGCACGAGGCCATCCCGCTCGAGTGTTTGCAGGGTCTGCGAGAGCATGCGCTCGCTGACTCCGTCGACGCGTCGGCGCAGGGCACTGAACCGGTACGGGCCCTCGTTCAATGCCGCCAGCGCGAGTGCGCCCCAGCGTCCGGTTGCATTCTGCAATGCCGCCCGAGAGTTGCACCCGCGAGCGAAGACGTCGGCCTCGAGCGTTGGGTCCACGACGTCGGCATTCGGATCAGGGGTCTGGGCAGCACGTGAAGGTGAGTCGGTGCTGGTCATGAACCCAGGCTACTACTGCACGATCCCATAGCGCTAACTCGACGTGTTGCACTTACGAAAAATAAGTGCATGATGGTTGCAGAACGCATTTACGCTTCAACCTGGATCGGGAGTTCGCATGAGCATTGCAGTCACCGGCGCAACCGGAAACCTCGGACAACTGGTAGTCGAGTCGTTGATCGGGCGGGGAACCGCCGCGTCCGACATCGTCGCAGTCGTCCGCAATCCGCAGAAGGCGGAAAGCCTCGCCGCCCGCGGAGTAGTTGTACGTCAAGCGGACTATGCCGATGCCTCGGCGTTGGAAACCGCATTGGCGGGCGTCGACAAGCTGGTGCTGATCTCGGGAAGTGAAGTGGGGTCACGGCTCGCGCAACACACCAACATCATCGACGCGGCGAAGGCTGCCGGCGTCGGATTCATCGCCTACACGAGCATCTTGAATGCTCAGGACACGTCGATGAAGCTTGCTGCCGAGCACAAGGCGACCGAGGACGTGCTCACTCGGAGCGGTATTCCGTTCGCGCTGTTGCGCAACGGTTGGTACTGGGAGAACTTCACCAACGACCTGGCCGGTGTGATCGAACGCGGCGCACTGGTCGGTGCGGGAGCGGAAGGCAAGATCGCGGCTGCGGCGCGTGCGGATTACGCCGACGCCGCAGCAGTAGTCGCGACCACCGATGGTCATGAAGGTGCAGTGTACGAGTTGGGCGGTGACGAGAGGCTCACCTACGCCGAATTGGCCGAGAAGATCGGCGAGTTTGCCGGCAAGCCTGTCGCGTACCAGTTCGTGAGCGAGGACGCATACAAGGGGATTCTCGAGAGCGTCGGCCTGCCTGCCCCGGTCGCAGAGATTCTCGCGGATTCCGATGCTGCAATTGCCAAGGGGGCGTTGGACACCGAGTCTGGTGACCTGCAGAAGTTGATCGGCCGCAGCAGCACTCCGGTGGCTGAGGTGTTGAGGAAGGCCTGACCTGCTGTGCGCCTTTATTAACCGCGGGCGGTTAATAAAGGCGCACAGGGGGTTATCCCATGTGGACTGCACCCTCGGCGGGCAGATCACCCTTCTTGGCGCGGACCAGAACCAGCACTACCGGTGCGATGATCGCCAACAGGATTGCCGCCCAACCGAATGCGGCCGAGTATCCGGATACCTCGGCGCCGAAGAAGTAGTCCGTCATCGAGGCGACGAAGTCCTGCACCGGCTGGGGGAGTAGTGCCAATTGATCGCCGGTCGGGATGGTCGCATTCGACATGTCGACAGGAATGCCTTCCGGCGGGATCGGCGCCGCGTTGTCGGCGGTGAAGGCCGACTTGGCCGAAGCGTAGATCGTGGTGAACAGTGCGGTTCCGAGTGCGCCGCCTATCTGCAGGGTGGCGTTGACCAGGGCACTGGCAGCGCCGGCGTCGTGGTCGGGGACACCGATCAGTGCGAGGTTCTGCATCGGCACCATCAGCAGGCCCAGTCCGAAGCCGAAGATCGCGAGGCCGGGGAACACGTGCGTCCAGTAGGAGCTGTGTACCTCGATCTGGGTCAGCATGAGCAGTCCTACTGCTGCCACCAGCGGGCCGGCGACCATGAGCGGCTTGGGGCCGATCTTGGTGGACAACTGCGCTGCGATGGTCGACGCCAAGACGATGAAGAATGCCATCGGCAGCGATCCGACGCCGGCCATGACCGGGCTGAATCCGAGCACGATCTGCAGGTAGAACGTCAGGTACAACGTGCCGCCGAGCAGGGCGGCGCCCACCAGCATGGAGCCGATCAGAGCAGCGCCGCGATCGCGATGCCACGGAACGCTCAGCGGTAGAAGCGGATTCTTGCTGCGGCTCTCGACGACCACGAAGATCGCGAGGAAGACCAGACCCAGTGCGATGAACAGCAAAGTGTCCGCCTGACCCCAGCCGTGCTCGGCGCGTGTGAATCCGTAGACCAGTGAGCCGAGCCCCAGGGCGATGAGGACAGCGCCGGGAAGGTCGTAGCTCGTGTCGCCGTGCGCTTTGGTTTCCTTGACGATCGGGACGGCTGCAGCGATGGCGATCAGCGCGATCGGGATGTTGACGAGCAGGCACCAGCGCCAGTCGACGTACTGCGTCAGCACTCCACCGAGGAGCAGGCCGATGGCAGCGCCACCGCCGGAGATCGCGCCGTAGACGGCAAAAGCCTTGGCGCGCTCCTTCTCTCCGATGAAGGTGGTGGTGAGCATCGACAGCGCAGCGGGCGCGAGCAATGCTGCGAAGACGCCCTGGCCGGCGCGGGCGATGAACAGTTCGATACCGCTCTGCGCGATGCCGCCGATGCCGGAGGCAACCGCGAAGCCCGCCATGCCGACGATGAAGGATCGCTTTCGGCCCCAGTAGTCGGCGATACGTCCGCCGAGGAGCAGCAGCGCACCGAACGCCAAGGCGTACGACGTGACCACCCACGCGCGGTCAAGGTCGCTGATGCCCAGTTCCTCCTGGGCTGCCGGTAGGGCGATGGAGACGATGGTGCCGTCGAGCACCACCATGAGTTGAGCGAACGCGACGATGCAGAGCACCAGCCAGCGACGTTGATGATTCGGATTCTCGGAGACAGCCGGGATCGGTGGCAGAGTGCCGCCGTCGACGTGGGACGTGGTGGTCATTGGAAAAAGGTATTCCAGCCTTCTCGGGTGAGTCAAACGAAATAGTTCGTTCGGTTACCATCATCACTATGGCTCCCACTGACGTGACCGCGACGAAACAGCGAATCCTCGACGCTGCGCAAGAAGAATTCGGTACCTACGGGCTTGCCGGTGCGCGCATCGATCGGATTGCGAAGAACGGAAACGCCAGTAAGGAGCGCCTCTACGCCTATTTCGGTGACAAGGTCGCGTTGTTCCACGCGGTGCTCGACGTCGACTTCGAGCAGGCGATGGAGTCTGTCGAGTTCACCGGTGAAGACATGCCCGCGCATGCCGTCGAACTGTTCGACGCAATGCTCGCCAAACCACAGATTCAACGGATGATGATCTGGGGTCAATTGCAGGGTGAGGCACCACGGATGAAGAAGCTGGCCGAGGAACATTCCAGCTGGGTTCCGCGAATGGCCACGATCCGCAAGGCTCAAGAAGACGGCCTCATCTCGAAGCACTGGGATCCCCAGGACCTGATCACGATGCTGTTCGGCCTCGTGTTCGGTTGGGTAGTGGCCCCCGGTGTGGCCGACAACCAGAACGTCGACGCCGACGAGATCGCGCGCCGCCGTGAAGTGGTGCGCGAGGCCGTCACTCGAATCTGCAAGCCGTGACTGTCAGCGAGAGAGGTACGCGGCCCAACCGCCGTAGTCGGTGATGTCAGCTGCGCCGTTTACGGCGTCATGAGTGCAGCTGAAACCGACTGTCGTTCTGCCGTCGGATAACTCGACGCTCGTGAGCGCCATCGGTGCAGGCAAGGCGGCGAGGAACGTTCCCAGGCCAGCCGGTGAGATCCGGAAGATCTCGCCGACGACCGGTGCCCCGAGGCCGGGTCCACGGCGGACCAGGCCGGGCTTCGGGGGCGTCGTGTCGAGAGCGAAGAGCCGGTAGGCATCCGAGGTCGTGACGGTTTCGACGTACCGCGCGCCGAGGTCGACCAACTGTGTGTTGAGCGGTTGCCCGCGCAGGTGAGCGCCGAATACTGCGAGGTCGATTCCGGTATTGACGAGGGCGGGTGAAGGCACACCACCGAGTCGCGCAGCGAGGTCGATGGCGATCTGGTCGTCGAAAGCGGGTACGACGAACATGACGCCGAACGGGTGATCTTCGGCAGTGCGGTGTCCGGGCGCCGCGACGGCCGCCATGTCGAGCAGGTTGCAGAAGTTGGTGAAAGTTCCCATCCGGCGGTTGATTCCGAACGCATCCTCGGTCACGGCGGCGATCGTCGGATGTTCGGTGGTGGTGGGAAGCAGTAGGGCGTCGAACCCGGCGAGGAGTGCCCGGGCAGCTGCCTTGGCGCGGGTGAGAGCGTCGAGATCGTCGACTAGCTGGTATCCGGTGGGGTGCTTCGCGCCGAGCACGATGTCGGACACCGCGGGATCTGCTCCGGCAGGACGAGTTTCGAGGAACTCGCCGGCAGCGGCGTACCGCTGCGCCACCACGGCGCCGTCGTAGAGCAATCGGGCCGCGTCGAGCAGTCCGGAGATGTCGACGGTCTCGGTCTCGGCGCCGCCTGCTACCAGAGCTGTCACAGTGTCCTGAAATGCTGCCAGATACGACGGGCTCAGTTGAGCGAGATCCTCGATTCGGGGGACGGCGACGCGGGGATTCGGCGCCGCCGCGAGACGAACGTCGGAAGGCCAGACGCGGCTGCGGGGATCTCGAGGTTCGTGGCCGACCATGATTGCCGCTGCCGCGGTTGCCGATTCGAGGTGGCCGGCGAACACCGTCAGAGCGTCGTAGTCGATGCAGGCGGGCACTACTCCGTGGACGGGAATGACGCCGAGCGAGAGCTTGAGTCCGTAGATCCCGTGAAATGCCGCCGGTACCCGGCCGGAACCGGCAGTGTCGGTGCCGATTCCGATATCTGCAATCCCCAGTGCCACGGCGACGGCGGATCCGGAGCTACTACCGCCCGAGATCAACTTCTCGTCCCAAGCGCAGCGAACGGCTCCGTACGGACTACGCGTTCCGACCAGCCCGGTGGCGAACTGGTCCAGATTGGTCTTCCCCAAAACAACAGCGCCGTGCTCGATCAACCGTGCAACGGCACTGGCAGTTTCATCCGGCGCATACGCGAATTCGGGGCACGCCGCTGTGGTCGGCAGACCGGCGACGTCGACGTTGTCCTTGACGGCGACCAGGCGCCCAGCCAGGGGAAGGTGCTCGCCTGCGGCGAGTCTGGCCTCGGCCGAGGCGGCATCGGCAAGCACATCTTCCTTGCGGCGCAACGTGATCCAGATTTCGGGGCGATCTACTTCCTCGATCCGCTGGAATGCCTGCTCGACCCGGGCTGTCGGGGTGAAAACTTCTGCTGCGATGGTCATGGTGTGTACTGCTCCGATCAGTCCGTGATGTTGGCGAGTGAGAGCGCGGTGATCGCGCGGGTCACCCGGTCGAGGACGACGTCGAGAGACTCGCCGATGTGCTGGTGCAAAAGCGTGCGGGCCTCGGGCAGATTGCCGGCACGTAGTTCTTCGAGGATTCGAATGTGCTCCGCGATCGAGGTGTCGATGCGGCCGTTGACCATGAAGTCGTACATCCGAACGTGCCGGATACGGGAATTCACCGACAGCAGCGACGCGACCAGTTCATTGTTTCCCGACGCCCTCAGTACGGCGACGTGGAATTCCTCGTCCAGTTCGACGAACCCCGGTTCCTGAGCGGGCGGATCGAGAGCCAGGGCACGCCACCGCACCAATTCGTCGTCGAGGATTGTTCGGTCGTGCCGGATCGTCGGATCTGCGATCGCCCGGGTAATACCTTGTAGTTCCAGAGTGATTCGGAGCTCGTACAGGTCTCGGATCCGCGGGATGCTCGGGCGCACGGCGGAGAACCCGTATTCTTCCCGGCGCAGGAGTCCATCGGCGCACAGCATCGTCAACGCTTCCCGTACTGGTGTGCGAGAAATGCCGAAACGCGTGGAGAGTTTCGGTTCCGTCAGGCGCTGATCGAACCCGATGGTCCCGTTGACCAGTTCGGTGCGTAGTTCCCGGTAGACCACCTCACGCAGTGGCTCCGGCGCCGTATTCATCCCTGTCGACATACCTGTATACGCTATTGATCAGGTGTTTCGTCCAGATGTCTTCGGGTAAGAGCTGAGTTACGGTCGCCGCGGAACTTCAGGAGAAGTCGCGCTGAACCCGCAAGGTTCCGATCGTGGTGGCCAGGCCGTCGTACTGAGTGACCAGCAAGGTGAATTCGATCAACCGACGATCGTCGAGATGCTGCGAGAGCGTTCCCCACGTGTTGTCGGTGATGTCCTTGGTGGTGACCAACTCGTCGACCGCAGTCAAGATCGCACGGTGACGCGGACTCAACTCGGAAGCGCCAGGGCCCTCGATGATTCGGGCCAGTTCTTCTGCGTCGATTCCGGCTTTGCGGCCGAGCCTGATGTGGTGATCCATCTCGTAACCGCAGTCCCGCAGATGCGCGACCCGCAGGATGATCAGTTCGGTGTCGTGGCGAGAGATCTTGCCGCCGGGCATGAGTGAGCCGGAGTAGTGCAGCCAACCGCGGAAGAGCCCACCCGTGCGCCCCAAGGTGCTGAACAGATGCGCATCGGGTGCTCCGGCAGCCTTCGACAGGACACGCCAGATTCCCCAGTTGATCGGACCGAGGTCTTTGAATCGGCCGGGCGGGATGCGGGGGTTCATGCGACTCCACGGATGTGAGAGGGACGGAGGTCGATAGCTCGTTGCGCGATGTGGCGAACCGCAGCGCTGCGGCGGGGCGCGTGTACGCGTGACTTCCGGCCGACGATACCGCGCTCGAACGCGTCGACGGCGTCAGCGACGGTCGTGGTGCCGGCGCTGGCGAGGGTTCCGCGAGCGCCGTCGAAAGAGAGTGCGGTGGTATCGGTGTCGATGTCTCCGATATACGCGACGCCCACCTTGGTACCAAGGTGTTTCATTTCCAGGCGCAACGCGTCGCCCAACGCTTCGACACCGGCGCGCGAAGCACCGAACGGTCCGCGAAATGGGTGCTTCGCCGCGCCGTGGGCCGAGGCGACCACCAGGGCGTAACCATCTTCGTGACTGATGTGGGGCCCCGCTGCGCGCAGGGTGTAGTACGTGCCCATGAGGTTGACTTCGACTGCGCGACGCATGTCTTCGACGTCTCCGCCGAGGATCGACGAGTTCGCCTCGACGCCGGCATTGGCCACGACTACGTCGATGCCTCCCAGCTGCTCAGCGATGTAGCTGACGCCGCGAGATACCTGCTCGAGATCGGCGACATCGCACAACTGCCACGGCGCGCGGCCGCAGGAAGTGGCGACTTGCTCGAGAAGTTCCGGCTCGAGGCCGAGCAGTCCCACGGACGCGCCACGGTCGTACAGGCGTCTGGCCAGCGAAGAACCGATATTGCGGGCAGCGCCGGTGATCAGGATGCGCCGACCCGTCAGATCGTCGCCACTGCTCTTGGCCGATTCGGCCTTGCCCGCCTCGCTCTTACCCATGTGCTGTGTCCCTACGCAGTTACCTTCTGGTCCTCCGACGCTAACACCGCCGGGTAGCTGCGACTGCAAGTACCGCCAACTCCGTCCGAACGGGTGTTCAGACCGATGCGGCCTCGAGACGCGGATGTGACGTGGAAGCCTGGGGCGACCGCAATCGACGGAATCGGACCACGGCAACGACGGCGGCAACAGCGGCGAGGATCACCAACGGCAGTGACGGGCCCATCGTGGGTTCGATGACAACCAGTAGCACCGGCAGTCCGAATCCGAGATAGGTGCCGACGTAGAAGATCCCGGTCAAAGCGCCCCGCGAGGCCGGGGGAGCCAGCGACTCGAGGTCGAGCAGTCCCTCACGCAGACACAGTCCGTAGGCCGTACCGAGGACGAGCGCGCAGACGATGAACAACCCGAGCGCGGGGTGCGCGCCGCCGACTGCGACCAGGCAGTATCCGAGTGCCGCCAGTGCGGCGCCTGTCGTGCCGGCCTGAGGACCCCAATTGCGATGGCGCGCAGCGGTTTGAACCAGGATTCCAGCACCCAGAGTCAGCGCCGCCGCGAAACCCGGAAGGAGAGGACCTGAGTAGCGGTCCCCGAGCCTGGCCGTCATGGTCACGAAAGACACTGTTGCGCTGGCGAACACCCATGGCGCCAACGGAAGTGCCCAGAGCAGTGCGGCCTTCACACCGGTTCCCGACCGCTCTGCGCGGTCGGGAATCTGTGTGAACATCGCAGCTTTGGTGGGAGCAGGAGTACGACTCCACACAGCTGCCGCGGCAACCGAACCCACCGACAAGACGGTCGAGACGACAAAGGGCGTAGCGAGTGGGAAGGCGGCAAATTGTGCCAACAGACCCGAAAACAGTGGTCCCAGTGCAAAACCCGAGGTGAGTACGACGCCCGCCATCACGGTTCCGGACTTGCCGCGAAGGTCGGCCGCCCACGCGGTACCCGCGCCGATTGCCAGACCGGCACCGATACCGACTACGAGGCGCCCGACCATGAGCCCGGGCGCGTCGTGCCAGAGAAGAAGAATCAAGGTTCCGAGCGAGGCTATGAGTGCTCCGGGAAGGACGACTACAGCTCGGCCGACGCGGTCCGACACTGCTCCACCGGTCAACAGGCCGGGTAGGAGTCCGAGCGCATAGATACCGAAAACACCGTCGAGCACGGTATGCGAAAGGCCCTCGTCCACCCGGAGAACCGGGATGAGCGAAGCAAAGTGGTTGGCGGCCCAACCCGTCGAAAGTAGTACGGCCAGTACCGAGATGAACCCGCGACGGGATGGATCGCCCATACCGGCAGCTTAGGCGGGCACCAGATCGCTCACGTCGGCGAGGAGTTCGAACGTGCGCAACCATGCCTCGCGGTTGGTGCCGGTCGACACCGTGATCAGCTCGTCGGCCTGCGCATGCTCGGTGAACTCGTCGAGGTACGCACGCACCTCGGCGGGCGTGCCGATGGCGCTGTACTTGGTCATTTGCAGAACCTGCTGACCGGCGGGGGAGTCGAGCAGCATGTCCGCTTCGTCGTCCGTGAATTTGCGTCCACGCCCGAGAAGAAGACTGACGCGCGAACGCTTGGCCGCGAGGAAGTCCTGCTGAGCCTGCTCATGGGTGTCGGCGGCGATGACGTTGACGCCGGCGATGACGTACGGCTCCGCCAACTGCTCCGACGGCTTGAACTCGCGTCGGTAGATTGCGACTGCGTCGCGCAGGGCGTTGGGGGCGAAGTGCGAGGCAAATGCATACGGCAGGCCGAGCATCGCGGCGAGCTTGGCGCCGAACAGTGACGATCCGAGAATGTAGAGCGGAACGTGAGTGCCCTTACCGGGAACGGCATTGATTCCGGGGACGCGCGAGGTGTCGCCGAGGTAGCCCTGAAGCTCGAGTACGTCCTGCGGGAAGCTGTCCGAAGAACTCGGGTCTCGTCGCAAAGCCTGCATCGTCTTCTGATCACTACCGGGCGCGCGGCCGAGACCGAGATCGATTCGACCGGGGTGCAAAGTCTCGAGGGTGCCGAACTGCTCGGCGATCGTCAGCGGTGCGTGGTTGGGCAGCATGATTCCACCGGCGCCGAGGCGGATTTTGCTGGTGTTCGCGGCGACGTGGCTGATCAGAACGCTGGTTGCCGAAGACGCGATGGAACCCATGTTGTGGTGCTCGGCGTACCAGATTCGCTTGTAGCCCCACTCCTCGGCACGCTGCGCCAAGGTCACGCTGGCGTCGAAGCTGTCTTTGGCGGTTTCGTCGTCCCCGATGTGGGCGAGGTCGAGGATGGAAAGTGGTACGGCCATGGAGGTGGAGCCTTTCTCAGCGAATAGAACGCAAGCGTCGTTGGAAGGTGCAACCATCTGGCCGGCTTTCCTATTTCCCCCTGGTCAACGCCCACAGATGGCGGCGAGGAGGAGAAGGCGTCAAGTCTTTGTCTCAATTTCGGTCATTTCGGATATTTCGGGTGAAAGTGGGGGCTAGATTTCCCGAATCGGAGGTTCTTTCGCATTCCAAGTGAATCGAGACCAGCATGGCCACTGATCGGAAGGCTGTAAACAAGCGCAAAGTACGTGCATTACTAGCCGGAGGACTTGTCCTCGGTATCGGCGCCGCTGTCACCTTGGCAGCGTGGACAGACAATGTTTTCGGCGACGCGCAGTTCAAGACGGGAAGTTGGAATCTCCAGGGCAGTTTCGACGGACTGACGACCTGGGGTGAGTATCAAGTCGACGCTTCCGCCGGCCACTTCCAATTCAGCACGGGATTCAACACACTCGCACCCGGAACGACGGTATATGCGCCGGTAGCGCTACGGATCGGTCCCACGGCCAGCACTTTCGGCGCGACGGTACAACTACTCGGTGCGACGGGCGGTGATGCCGATCTCAAACCCGCCCTGCGGTACTCGGTGTATCGAGGTGTCTCCTCCACGGCCTGCACGGCGGCGGGAATTGGAGCAGGCACAGCATGGGTGGGCACGACAGCTAGTCCGGTGGCCTTGACGGCAGGTTCGGGTTCGGATGTCGCCTTGCTAGGCACGGGTGTGCCGGTCGAACTGTGCTTCGCGGTCACGCTGCCCGCCGGAGTCGACCCCTCGATCGTGTCGGGCAAGGACACCGGGCGCTTGCTCTGGCAGTTCACCGGCCAGTCCACCCCCTGACGCCTGCGTGGTCACACGGCGAATGCGTCAGGTGTACGCACTGGCGGCCTCGGGACTCGTCCTGGGTATCGGTGCAACCACCGTGGCTGCCAGTTGGGTGGACAGCACGATGGGCGATGCATCGTTTCGCACCGGAACCTTCGGAATCGAGTCGAACGTCGGCGGTGGATGGTCGTCGCATGCATCCAGTGCCCCTGGCATTTTCACGTACACACCCTCGGCGCTCCTGATTCGCCCCGGTGCGTTCTCGTACGGCCCGATATCTCTTCGAACAGTGCCGGTCTCGCCGGCAGCATCCGTCACTCTGCAGGCGGCCACGGTTGCCGGCGACTCCACTCTGGCGTCGGCGCTTCGGTATCGGGTGGTCAAGTCGACGACCTGTGATGCGTCAGCCTTCTCCACGGGAACACCACAATTCGTGGTGGGAAGTGCGACGGTGTTTCCGTCGCTCTCAACTGGTTCCGCAGTCGGGGCCATCGCGCTACCCGCCGGTGGAGCGTCCCCGGGCGCCGCGGTGGCGCTGTGCTTCGAGATTTCGCTGCCCGGAACCTCGGCCAATTGGAGCAACTCGGCGCTGACCGGCAAAACGGCAACTCCCACTTGGCAGTTCAGTGCAACACCCTGAAGGAGCTGCAATGCCAACACATGCCCGGGCAACACATGCCCGGACGAAGAAGCGTTCGGCACTGACGATCATCGGGGACTGCATCCTTCAAGTTCTCGCTGCCGGTGGGGTTGTTTGTATCGCTTTGGTGATCTGTGCCGTCGCCTTCGACATCACACTGATCATGTTCAAGACGGGTTCGATGTCGCCGACCATTCCGACCGGATCTCTGGCAGTTGTGCGGGAAGTACCGGCAGATTCCGTCGAGGTGGGCGACGTCGTCACCGTCGATCGGGGAGTGTCCGAACTGCCGGTGACCCACCGGGTCGTCTCCGCTCGTACCCAGGACAACGGCATCACGATTCTCGATCTCAAGGGTGATGCCAACGCTTCGGCTGATCCCGCGGTATACGAGGTCACCACGGTCCGAAAGGTGCTCTGGCACGTTCCGGGATTGGCGCGGGTGATCGTCTACTTCTCGAATCCTATTGTTCTGGGGGCGATCACGCTGACCATGGCCGCTTTGGTGGTTGCGGTATTCTGGCCGCGCAATACCGATGACGACGATGATGCCGAATTGGCCGAACCGAAAACCGAACCCATTCAGGTTCTTCTACCGCCGGACGGCGGGAGGCAATGAAGCGTCGCCACCTGTTCTCAGTCATCGTATTGGCAGTTGCGGTTGTTCTGGGCTCCGGTTTCTCGTGTAACCCACTGTTCGGAGAGACCGAAGCGGCGTGGACAGACTCCGAATACGTGACCGGTCCGATTTCCACCGGTTCATGGACGACGAGTGGGTACGGCAGATCGACGTCGGGCAAAGGAACGGCGACCGGCGGATTGATAACTCTGGGAGGAAATCTCGGCGGTTCTTTGATCGAACATCCGACCTTGCAAACTCAACTGTCGCCGGGCAAAACCACGGGGACCGTTTCGCTGGCGGACAACTCCGGTGTATTGCTGGGGTTGCCTGCACTCAGCCGCACGGGTAGCGCCGTTCAGTGCGCTGCGTATCTCGTAGGAGCGTCGGCATCGCCCCCATGTGGGGTGGCCGGGTCGGATGCGGACGCGGAAACTACCTCTACGTTGGGCCTGCAATTGAATCTGCTTTCGGTACTGGGGATCACGTTGATACCGGCGGACGCGATCACGAGCACAAGCGTCAAGACAAACGCGCGCTGTGCGAGTACGTCGGCGGCTACTGACCAGCCGACAGGAACCGTGAAAGTCGGCGGCGCCACCGTTGCCATCCCAGCAGTGGGTGCAAACGGTTCGGCCACGTCGACGTCGCCGACTACTGCGACCTTCGTGATGGCGAATGTCCCATTGCTCGCGCGGGTGGAAGCGCGCTTCTCGAACATCAAGGTCACCAGTACCCGAGCGGCTTCCGGTTCCGCGCCTTTTGTTGCTTCCTCCGCTGTTTCGGTGAGCTTCACTGTTGAGGCCGTGACCGTCGCATTGTCGATCTTGGGTGAAGGACTGGTCACAGTCATCCTCGGATCGACGAACATATCCGTCAATCTGTCGGCCGCTCAGTGCGGATTCGATTCTTCACCCCCGGTGACGCCCTTGAGCCTTGTCACCGGACAGGCAGCGCGAGTCGCCGAGCCCACATCGACAACATCGACAGCTGTTCCCGTGACCGCCACGCCGACTACGGGAACGACGACGCCTGAACCTACAGCGGCCACCACCGCCACAACTACCACCGCCACCGCCACCGCCACAACCACCACCGCCACAACCACCGCGGCAACAGCCACCACGCTGCAGACAAGTCCACCGCTCACCACAACGCGCGTCACCTCGACTCCGGCGGACCCAATCGGGACAGTAATCCAGGGGCCCGTCGGTTCGAGTATCTCCGCCTTCACCACGGATGACGGACTCACCTGCGACGTTGCGCCTGATGCGGACTACACGAGCGAAGTTGCAGTCGAATGCTCGGACGGCACAACGGGTACGGTCCCCGGTTCTGAACTCGGCCCGAAGCCAACCGCACCGGGGGAGTACCTCAGGATCCCCCTGACGAGAGACCACGTCACCGGAGTCGTCACCCTGAACTCAGCGACACGACGCTGATCAGTTACGCACGGCATTGGCCATGGCGGCCAATGAGAGGGCCTGACGAGCACGGTCGAGGACAACCGCACGAGAGATGTCGATGTGCGATACCAGCGCCTCGTGGGCTTGCGGAATCTTGCCGTCCAGAACCAGTTCGACGACGGAGATATGTTCCTCCACGGTGGCCTTCATGCGGTCGGGAGTCAGGTAGTCGAACATCCGCACGGGGCGCAGCTTCGAGTTGACGGCCTGCAAGGCGTCGACCAACGCGTGGTTTCCGGACGAGGCGAGGAGCGCGATGTGGAACTCCTCGTCGAGCGTCACGAAACCGGCGTCCGGTACCGGCATCTGTTTGAGAAATGCGTACCACTTGTCGAGCTCGGAACCGAGCGCGTCTCGATCATGAGCGTGGGCCTCACCGTCGAGTACCCGACGAAGCCCGTGCACCTCGAGGAGTATGCGCAGCTCGTAGAGTCCACCCAACTCGTCGAGGTGCGGTCGGTACGGAAAGAGTCCATGTTCGTCGCGCTCGACCAGCCCGTCGGATTCCAACTTTGCGAGCGCTTCGCGCACCGGTGTTCGCGAGACACCGTAGAGATGGGCCAGGCGTTCCTCGCCCAGTCGTTCCGAGGGCGCGATCTGACCGGACATCAGATCGTTTCGGATCGACCGGTAAACCTGTTCGCGCAGCGGCGGCCGCACACTCATGTCAGATTGCCATCGCTCGACGAACCGCCTCGGTGGACGTGGTGCCGCCCTCACCGGTCGAGGTCACGTGTCCGGCCGCGAGAATGCTGTAATGCTGAGCAGATTGGAGCGCGAAACCGATGTGCTGCTCGACAAGGAGGACACCGAGATCGCCGCGCTCGGTGAGTTCCATGACGGTTCTTTCGATTTCGGCGACCACGTTGGGCTGAATGCCCTCGGTTGGTTCGTCGAGGATGAGGATCTTGGGCTCGGTGATCAAGGCGCGGGCGATGGCAAGTTGTTGTCGCTGCCCACCGGAGAGAAGTCCTGCGCGACGGTCGAGGAGTGTGGTGAGCGCGGGAAACAGATCCAATGCCTCTGCGATGAGTGCCTTTCCGCGTTTGCGCCCGTCGGCGACCACCCGAAGATTCTCGGCAGTTGTCAGTTGTCCGAACGACTGCTGACCCTGCGGTACGTAGGCAAGTCCGCGAGCGACGCGGGCGCTCGGTCGTAGTCCGGTGATGTCCTCTCCGTTCAGAAGTACCTTTCCGCGTGTGGGTTTGATCAGACCGACGGCGGCGCGCAGCAAGGTGGTCTTGCCTGCTCCGTTGTGACCCATGACTGCCGCAACCCCGTCGCTGGGAACCAGCAGGGAAACGCCGTGGATCACTTCGGTGCGTCCGTAGCCGGCGCGGATGTCGACGAGCTCGAGCATGATTCAGTCCTCCGGGGTCGGTTCGGTGTCGGCGCCGAGATCGGTTCCGGCAGCGGCTGTGCCGAGATAGACCTCTTGCACCTTGGGGTCGGCTTGAACCTCCGCCACAGTTCCTTCGGCGAGTACTTTCCCAGCGGCGAGCACTGTGACGGACGTGGCGAACGATCGCATGAAGTCCATGTCGTGCTCGACCACGACGACGGTTCGTGCACCGCCGATGCGACGCAGAAGGTTTCCGGTCTCCTCGCGCTCCTCCAGGCTCATCCCAGCGACGGGCTCGTCGAGTAGTAGCACGGAACAGTTCTGCACCAACAACATTCCGATTTCGAGCCACTGTTTCTGCCCGTGCGCCAGAATGCCCGCGGGAGTGTCTCTGAGGTGCTCCAAGCCGGTTGTCTCCAGAGCCTCCTCGATCTCGGGGAGCACACCTTTGCGCCTTCGGAGCAGGTTCCACGCCGAGCGACCGGCTCCCGCCGCGATGTCGAGATTCTGCAGCACCGAGAGTTCTTCGAAGACGCTTGCCGTCTGGAAGGTTCGCCCGACGCCGAGGCGGGCGATCTTGTGAACCTTCTTGCCGAGCAGTTGCTCGCCGGACTTCGTGATCGAACCCGTCGCGGGAACCAGTCCGGTGATGGCGTCGACCAGCGTTGTCTTTCCAGCCCCGTTCGGGCCGATGAGAAACCTGAGGTCGCCCTGCATGAGGGTCAAGTCGACGCCGTCGACGGCCTTGAAACCGTCGAAGCTGACCGAAAGGTTCCGTACTTCGAGGTACTCGGACGACATTCCGGCGTTGCCGCCCAGTGCCGGTGTGGGTTCGCTGGTGGCGGTTGTGTTGGTCATGACGACACCTCCACTGGTTCGGGTTGGGAGACCTTGACCGGCGGGTCGGCCGGGGTCTCACGCTTCTTGCGGTGGCGCATCAGGGCGAACAATCCGGCCACACCTGCCGGGAAGAACCCGACCACGACGATGAACATCAACCCTTGTGCGTAGATCCATCCCGAAGGGAGTTTCTCCGAGAATGTCGACTGCGCCCAAGCGACGCCGATCGCACCGAGTACCGGACCCAGAAGCGTTGCGCGGCCACCGATCGCGACCCCGATGAGGAAGGCGATTGACGGAACGATCCCGACGTCGGCGGGGGAGATGATGCCCACGATCGGAACGAAAAGCGCACCGGCGATACCGGCGAGGAACGCCGCGGTCACGTAGGCGACCAGTTTGATGTTCGCCGGATCGTATCCGAGGAAACGTACGCGCTCCTCTTGATCGCGGACGGCGACGAGGAGTTCGCCGTATCGGGAGTTCATCAGCTGGCGAATCAGAGCGACCGATGCGAGAAGAACTCCGGCGGCGATGAAGAACAACATCTGCTTGTTCGCCGGATCGTTGAGGTTGAAACCGAAGAACGTGCGAAAGCGGTTGAGGCCGTTGCTGCCACCGATCGACTGCTGGCCGATCAAGAGGATCGCGAAAGCCGCGGCGAGTGCTTGCGAGAGGATCGCGAAGTATGCGCCCTTGACTCTCCGCTTGAACACACCGAGTCCGAGGAGAAAGGCAACAGCGGCCGGCAGGAAAAGGATGGCGAAGATCGCCACGAATGGCGAGGCGAACGGTTGCCAGTATCCCGGAAGTTCGGTCTTGCCCGCGATGGACATGAAGTCCGGTACCGCGTCGCCCTTGAGTTCGGCATCGGCGATCTTGAGGTGCATCGCCATCACATATGCGCCGATTCCGAAGAAGACGCCCTGGCCGAGCGTGAGCATTCCGCCTCTGCCCCAAGCCAAGCCGATGCCGACAGCGACTATGGCGAAGCACAGGAATTTGGCCAACAGTGACAGCCTGAAGTCCGAGAGCACAGCCGGAGCGATGGCGAACAGCACGATCGCGGCAAGTGCAAAACCGCCCCACACCCGAATTCGGGAATTGTTCAGGATGCTCATACGAGGCTCCTCGTCTTGACTGCGAACAGGCCCTGCGGCCGAACTTGAAGGAAGACGACGATGATGACGAACACGATCACCTTCGCGATCGACGCCGTCGTCGAGTACTCGATGAACGAGTTCAAGATGCCGAGGGCGAAGGCTGCGATCACGGCTCCCTTCATCTGACCGAGACCGCCGACGACAACAACCAGGAAGGCGTCGATCAGATACGACTGGCCGATGGTCGGGCTGGTGGAACCGATGAGTGTCAACGCGACACCCGCGACGCCGGCGAGTCCGGAACCGAGGAAGAAGGTCGTGATGTCCGTACGACGAGAAGAGATTCCGCTCGTCTCGGCCAGATCGCGATTTTGGACGACGGCCCGGATGCGTCGACCCATCGACGACTGCTTCAGCGCGACCGAAAG
The DNA here is from genome assembly GCF_036669995.1 of Rhodococcus sp. DN22. Taxonomy (NCBI): domain Bacteria; kingdom Bacillati; phylum Actinomycetota; class Actinomycetes; order Mycobacteriales; family Nocardiaceae; genus Rhodococcus; species Rhodococcus sp. DN22. The sequence goes on from NZ_CP133326.1 coordinate 1,687,517, forward strand.
CGCGATCACCGCTGCGATCGCCAACACCAGAATGAAGATGCGGGTTTTCGGTACCACGGCGCCGAAAATATCGACTCCGCCCGAAAGCCAGCTCGGCGCCGAAACATTGACTGCCGGCGCGCCGAAGATGTCGCGCGCCAACTGCTGAAGAATCAATCCGACGCCGAATGTCACCAACAGGGTATCGAGGGGTCGGTGGTACATCCGCGATACCAGTACCACTTCGAGCACGACACCCATCAGTCCGCCGACGACAAAACCGACGAGCAGAGAAATGATCAACGATCCCGTTGCATTCGAGATCACCTGCTGCACTACGTATGCGGTGTACGAGCCGGCCATGATGAACTCGCCGTGTGCCATGTTGATGACACCCATCTGCCCGAACGTGAGAGACAATCCCAACGCTGCCAACAGGAGAATCGATCCGATACTCAAACCCGTGAACAACTGTCCGATCACAACATCCATGACAGACGCTCCACCTCTCTACTCGTCGATTCCGTCAATTCCGCCTTTCGTCGATCAGCTCCCGAGTCCCTCGGCCCAGGGGTAGTTCTTCAGGTACGGATCCGGCTCGATCGGCTGTCCCGAATCCCAGACCGTGTAGATCAGTCCATCGGAACGGATTTCGCCGATTCGGGCAGTCTTGGTGATGTGGTGGTTGTCGCCGTCGATGGTGACGAGTCCTTCGGGTGCCTGGAAGGTCACACCGTCGGCGTTGTCCTGAATATCCTTGACCGCAAACGAGTTGGCCTTCTCGACGGTGTTCTTCCAGAGGTAGACGGAGGTGTATGCCGCTTCCATCGGATCGGACGTGGGCTTGTCCTGGCCGAACTTCGCCTTGTACGCCTCGACGAACTTCTTGTTCTCGGGGGAGTCGATGGTCTGGTAGTAGTTCCACGCCGTCAGCTGGCCTTCGACGTTCTGGACTCCGATACCGCCGACCTCTTCCTCCGCAATGGAGACGGAGACGACGGGCATGTCGGCGGGCTTCAGGCCGACATTCGAGTATTCACGGAAGAACGCGACGTTGGAATCGCCGTTGAGTGTGTTGAACACGGCATCGGCGTCGGCTGTGCGGACCTTGTTCACGATGGTGGAGAAGTCGGTCGAGCCCAATGGCGTGTAATCCTCGCCCTTGATCTCGATGCCGTTCGCTGCCGCGTAGGCCTTGATGATGCGGTTGGCGGTCTGCGGGAACACGTAGTCGCTGCCGACCAGATACAGCGACTTGACGCCCTTCTCCTTCAGGTAATCCAGAGCCGGGATGATCTGCTGGTTGGTCGTTGCACCCGTGTAGAAGATGTTCTTCGAATCTTCCAGCCCCTCGTACTGGACCGGGTAGTAGAGCAAGGAATTGTTGTCCTCGAACACCGGCAGCATGGCCTTGCGGCTCGAGGAAGTCCAGCCACCGAAAACTGCTGCGACGCAATCGCTGCTGATCAGTTTCTCGGCCTTCTCGGCGAACACTGTCGGCTCCGACGCGCCGTCCTCTGCCACGATCTGGATCTTCTTGCCCAGCACACCGCCGGAATCGTTGATCTCCTGCACCGCCAACGAGATGGAGTCGCGGACCGTCACTTCACTGATGGCCATGGTGCCCGAGAGTGAATTCAGAGAACCGACCTTGATCGTGTCCCCCGAGGTGTCGACGCACGACGTAGCCGTCGAATCTCCCGATGCGGTGTCTGTCGCCTTGCTTCCGCAGCCGGTGAGAACCAAGCCCAGCGCGGCGAGAGCGGCCGGCGCGGCAAGGGTGCGCTTCGAGAAGGTTCGCATGTACGGGCCTTTCGTGTCGATGGCTCTGGCAGACAATGGCTCTGACAGATCTGTATCCGGAGTGCGTATACAACGCTGTATTCGTCGAGTGCACAGAGTAGGTGGAAGTTGTTGCGGTGGAATGACTGTCGGTGACAAGTGTGTGTCCGGTGTTTCGATTGGATGTCCAGGACCTCACACCGCAGGTCAGCGAGGGTGCGGTGTTAGCATCGACGAGAAATTGATCAAGCACTCGCTTGACGATCGGAACGTCGGAAGGATCTTCTCGTGCGCTCGACCCGACGGGACGAAATACTCGCTCATGCGGCCAAGCTGTTCAGTGAGCGGGGAATCGCCGCGACGACGGTACGCGACATCGCCGACGAAGTCGGGATTCTCTCCGGCAGCCTCTACCACTACTTCGACTCCAAGGATGCGATAGCCAACGAGATCGTCGTCCGGTTTCTCGAAGACCTCAACGTCAGGTACGAAGACTCGATCGAGCCGGGAGGTTCGGCCCGAGATCGCCTGGCAACGATGGTCTCGGTGTCTTTTGCATCGGCGGTGGATCACCCGTATGCCACGGAGGTCTATCAGGGAGAAGCCATACTTTCGTCGCAACCGGCGGACGCGCCCATCACCATCCTGGTTCAGAAGGCACACAGCTACTGGCGATCGGCTATCGCTCGCGGAATTGCCGACGCGGAGTTTCGGGAAGACATCGATCCCGAACAGTTTCACCGTCTCCTGCGTGAATCCGTCTGGTCCACCGTCGCGCAGTATCGCCCGCAGCTTTCCGAGTTGGCGGATGATCTGCAGCGCAATCTGATTTCGGTATTCCTGGACGGCTTCGCCGCACGTTCCGTCGACGGCGAGCCGGTGGCACGCATTGCGCAGCGCACGGCGAAGAAGGAAGCGCAGACCGTATCTCCTGCCTCCGAATTTGCCGAACTCCGCTCTGACTCCCAAATGGCCGAACTCCGTTCGGACTCCCAAATGGCCGAACTCCGTTCGGACTCCCAAATGGCCGAACTCCGTTCGGACGTCGACGAATTGAAGTCCGTCATTCGCGAACTCAGCTCCTCGATCCGGCAGCTGCAGAAGCCGTAACACCGCAGTTCCTGCGCGTGTAGTTCGAATTTTGACTATCGGTGTGACCCAGTGCATACTTCTGTCCACTCGTAAATCAAGCGCTTGTTTGATTTACCAAGCAGAGTTTGGACGGGAGATTGATGTGAGACTCGGAAAGGCGATTGCCGTCTGCGCGGCAGTGGTCCTCGGGGCGAGCGCGTGCGCATCTGCCGGTGTCATTCCCGAAGACACCATCGTCATCGGTTTGGACGAGGACTCCACCGGGCCCGGTGCGTCGTACAGCACGATCGCCGGCAAGACCGTGCGTATGACTGTCGACCTGATCAACCAGGCCGGCGGAATCAACGGCAAGCAGGTCGAATTGGTTGTCGAGAATGACGAGAGCAGTCCCACCAAGACCCCGTCGATCATTCGGAAGTTGGTCGATCACGGATCAAGTGCGGTCATCCTCGCCACCGGCAGCGGGTCGGTGCTGCAGGCCAAGTCGATTCTCCAGCAGTCGAAGATTCCCGCGATAGCTCCGGTCGTTCTCAGCGACGCCTTTGCCTCGGCGCCCGACAACGACTACTCGTTCATGATTCCGAACTCGTTGAAGCAGTACGCCCAGGTGTACTGCGGGGCTTTCGAGAAGATGGGGTACAAGTCCCTGGGAATTCTCGGTGACGCGAGTGCGTCCATCGACGGAATCATCAAGACCCTGCGGCCGGCGCTCGAGAAGTGCGCGAGAGTGACGGGCGTTGAAAAGGCGCCGGTCGATGCCGCGGACATCACCGCACAGGTCTCACGTCTCGCGGAAACCGAACCGGACGCGATTCTGGTCGCCAGTATCGGCGGGCACTTCGAAATCCTCGCGCACAACACCTTGTCGAAGATCACCCCACAGACGCAACGCTTCTCACTCGCTTCCATCGGAAACCAGCCCGCATCTTGGGCTTTGGCGGACCCGAAGGCGTTGAGCGGCATGGTGTACATGGGCTCGCTCAGTGAGAACAACCCGAGAACCGCCGAACTGCGTCGCAAGGTGCAGGCGGTGAAGGGGCCTGATTATCAACTGACTGCCTACGACGCACAGGCGTACGACGCCGTCATGATGTTGGCCGAGGCAATCGAAATTGCCGGCGACCACCGAGATCGGACGGCCGTTCGTGATGCTCTTCAACAGGTTTCGGCACTTCCCGCCAGCTTCGGCCAGGACGGATTGACACTGTCGTTCTCCTCGCAGGATCACCTGGCTCCGGACAGCCTCTGCGGACTGGTGCTCGTCGAATTCGGTGAGGACAACAAGCCGGCCCATCCGTGGGATTCCTACCAACCCCCGTGTGGATAACCGAGGAGCCTTGACATGACAGACGCACAACTGTGGCTCGCTGCCATCGAGATCGGTGCATTCTTTTCACTGATAGCCCTCGGAATGTATCTCGTGGTGGTCGGCGCCGATTTCTTCAATTTTGCGATGGGTCCGTATGCGATGGCTGCGGCCATGGCGTCGAGTTGGGTCGCGATCAATTACGGGCTCGCTCTCTGGATTGCCATGCCGCTAGGGATCGCGGTAGCGGTGGCGCTGTCGATCCTGACGGAAAAGCTTGTGGTCAAACAGGTTCAGAAGCGATCGGGTCGTGGGGAACTACCGGCGTTGGTGGCTGTGACCGCAGTACTGTTCGGGATCCAGCAGCTCGCCGGCACTGTCTTCGGCCGCACACCACTTCCCGGGCAGAAGATCTTCGACTTCGATCCGATATCGGTGCTCGGTGCCACCGTCGACAGTTCGACCGTTGTACTCGTCGTCGGAACTGCCGGGATCTTCGTCGGTATCGGACTGTGGCTGAACCGGTCCACCTCGGGCCGTCTGCTTCGCGCCGTCGGCGACAGTCCGGATGCCGCCCGCGTCCTGGGCTTGCCGGTGGATCGGGTACGCCTCATCGCGTTCACCCTCGCGGGTGTGATTGCCGCCGTCGCCGGACTTCTGTTCGCTCCCAAGGCCGGTGTTCAGTTCACGAGCGGTCTGTCATGGACGCTGACGGCATTCATCGCACTCGTCATCGGTGGTACCGGCCGGAGTTGGGCTCCGCTGATCGGCGGAATGGTGTTGGGCGTCGTCCAGGTATTCGCCCCGTACTACTTCGGTGCGAGTGCTGCTCAAACCGCGATTCTGTTGATTGCCCTGGTGTTCTTCGCTTTCCGTCCGGAAGGCTTGCTCTCGAGGAAGGTTCGCGTCTGATGGCCTCGCTTTCTACCAGTCCGCTGACGTCAAATCCGCCCGCTACATCCGGCGGTCCCCGGACGAGGATGCTCGCCGTGTCGCGAGAAGCACTGATCACCGTGGTCGTGGTTGCTGCCGTGCTGCTGTGGATGGGGCCGAGTCTGTACCGGCAGGATCTGGTGTTCCTCGCTGCGACGTATTCGCTGATCGCACTCGGTATGTACGTGCCATTCGTGCTCGCGGGATCACTGTCGATGGCGTACAGCGCGTATGCGGCGATCGGCGCGTATGCCGTTGCGCTGATCTCGGTTCGGACCGGGTTGTCGATGTGGTGGGGATGGATTCTCGGCGCCCTCGCCGCTGCAGCGGTTGCAGTACTTCTCAGCTTGGCAACGCAGAAACTCTCCGGCTTCTACCTTGCCGCGGTGACCTTGTTGTTCGGTATCGCTTTCGAGCACTGGTTGATCGACGGACCGAGTTTCACCGGCGGATCGGCCGGGATCTCGGGTGTCGAGACTGTGACGATGTTCGGCTGGGAGCCACCGCGCTACGCATTGGTCGTGTTCGCGATCTTGTTCGTGTGTCTGATCGCGGTCGCTGTCGATCGACTCCGGAAATCGGTGTGGGGGCTGATGTTGCAAGCTGCCCGCGACAATCGTAATGTCGCACGGTCTTCCGGCGTCAATCCTGCGCACCTGACCGTCGTGGCGCTGGCGATCGGTGCCGCGATCGCGTCGACCGGCGGATCGCTTTTCACCGTGTCGGTGCAAGCTGTCACTCCTGAAACCTTCACTCTCAGTATTGTTTTCCTTGCAATCTTCATGCCGATCATCGGCGGTCGCGGTTCGGCGTGGGGTGCTCCGCTCGGTGCATTGATCGTGGTGATCGTGACGCTGAACATGCCCGGCTACCAGGGAAGCGGCGAACTCCTGCTTGCCGGAGCCGTCCTGGTGATCCTCATCGTCGCGCCTGGTGGGGTGATCGGGTGGAGTCAGAACGTTCTGGGTCGAATGAACCGTCTGTACAAGGAGCGTGGCAATCGATGACTCGGCTACTCGAAGTGAGCGGGCTCCACAAGTCCTACGGCGGCGTCCGCGCTGTCGACGATGTCTCGTTCAGCGTCGGACAGGGAGAGGTGATCGGCCTTGTCGGCCCGAACGGGGCAGGCAAGACCACACTGGTGGACTGCATCTTCGGCACACAGCAAGCAGACTCCGGAACCGTCGCGCTCGCCGGTGCTCCCTTGACCGGGCCGTCGGAGCGCCGTGCACGGCAAGGGCTCTCGCGCACGTTTCAACATCCGCAGCTCGCGGCGGAACTCGATGCCGTCGACAACATCATCCCGGGACTGTACGGGCACAAGATCACCTCACCTCTGCACTCGCTGTGGTGGGCGATCAAAGGACCTTTCGAGAACTGGGACCGGACAGCACAGCGGGCCCGGGAGATTGCTGCGCGATACTCGGTCGCCGACGTCGAGAGTGCTTGCGGGGATCTCAGTTTGGGGGCGCAGCGTCTGGTCGAGGTGGCGCGGGCGATGGCGACCGAACCCGATGTTCTCCTGTTGGACGAACCGTTTGCCGGCGCGGATCACGACGGCATCGCTGCCATCTCCGGTGCCGTGCGATCGATTGCCGCGCAGGGCAAAGGAGTAGTCCTGGTCGATCACAACGTCGATCTCATTGCGGCGCTCGCCACCAAGATCGTGCTGCTCAATTTCGGATCAGTGGCGTTCTACGGACCACCGCAGGAGTGCTTGGCCAGCGACGCGATGCGAGAAGTCTATTTCGGTTCCGAATACGAGGAAGGCGCCTGACATGCTCGAACTCGACAGAGTCACAGTTCGATACGGATCCGCTGTCGCCGTCCGGGAAGTCTCCCTTGTCGCCCCCGCCGGTGAAGTGACAGCGATCGTCGGGCCGAACGGTGCAGGCAAGACCAGCTTGGCGGGATCCATCTACGGCTCGGTTCCCGCCACCGGGACAATCAAATTCGATGGTCGAGAGATCCAGAAATTATCGGCACTGGATCGTGTCCGCAGCGGATTTGCCTACGTACCCCAAGGCAGGCAACTGTTCATGCGAATGTCCGTTCGCGAGAACCTACGCGTCGGCGCAGACTTGCTGGGATTGAAAGCCGAAGCCGTGGAAGCAGCTTTCGAGAGGTTCCCGATCCTGCGTGAACGCTCCGAGAGTTATGCCGGGGTCCTCAGCGGTGGTGAGCAGCAGATGTTGGTTCTGGGGCGGGCACTTCTTGAAACCCCGAAGGTGCTGCTCCTCGACGAGATGATGACAGGACTGGCACCGAAAATCGTCGCGGAGCTGCGAGCGCTGGTCGGGGGTCTGGCCGCCGAGGGTGTGACCGTCATCGTGACGGAACCGGCACTCACTGCACTGAAATCGGTTGTCGACCGCGGATATGTCATGCAGCGCGGCGAACTCGTCCGCGAATGCGATTCCGCAGCGACACTGGACAACGCGTACAAACAATCGATGGGCGTCCTCAGCGCCGACGGGAGATGATCGACGATCATGCTTGAAACGAAGACACTCGACTTCACCGTCGGTGAATTCGCCACGAATCCGGACCGGTTCGCCGGCGTCAGCATCAGCGAAATGGTCAGGCATTGGTCTGAGACCATCCCGGACGAAACCGCCTTTGTCACTCCGGAATCGAGGGTGTCGTGGAAACAGTACGACGCGGCTGCCGATGCGATCGCGTCGGCGCTGGATCTAGCTGGTGAGGGATACGGACATGTAGCCGTGTTGCTCCCCGACACCGCTGTATTCCATGCGGCTCTCTGCGCAGCATTTCGCACCGGCCGCGTCGCGGTCGGAATCGGTTCGCGCTCGGGCATTCGCGAGATCTCTCATCTGATCGCCCGCTCGGAAGCCTCCGTACTCGTCACCACTCGCACGCTGCGCGGCGTCGATACCGCCGAACTCGTGGCGAGTCTGCGGGCAGAGCATCCCGGACTGGACGTCGTCTTCGCCGACGAACGCGCCGACGTGAGTTTCGAACGCGTGAGTGCAAACGGCGAACTCACCTCGTTGCCGGTCGAGCTAAAGCAGTTCCCCGCAACCAGTCCGTGTTTTGTCACGTCAGCCGTTTCGATGCTGAACTCGACGTCCGGCACAACGGGCCTACCCAAACTGGTCACACAAACCGAGGATCGTTGGGTTGGTTTCTCCGAGATTGCCGCCGAGGCGGCGGCGATCGGTCCGGATGAGGTGTTCCTCGGCGCGGTTCCGGCACCTTTCGGATTCGGCCTCTGGACTTCGCATTTCCTGCCGGCGCTACTCGGTGCTCGCAATGTCGTCATGGAACGCTTCGACGTTTCGGTGATGATCGAGTTGATCGAGCGCGAACGGGTGACTGCTTTGAATTGTGTGAGTACACAATTCAAGATGCTGTTGCGTTCGGAGGCCGCGGAATCGGCCGATCTCTCGTCACTTCGTTTCATGTTCACCGGTGGTGAAGCCGTGCCGTATTCGGAGGCACTGGCCTTCGAACAACGTACCGGAGCGGCTGTCCTGCAGTTCTACGGATCAAACGAAACCGGCGCCGTCTCGGTGACGACGGTTTCGGACGGCTCCGATACCCGACTGAAGACGTGCGGCCACGTCATCGATCGCATGCAAGTTCGTGTATTCGACGATGCGGCAAAGGAAGTGACCGGCTCCGTCCGTCGCGGTCAGCCTGCGGTCAACGGCCCGCTGATGTGCCAGGGTTATTGGGGCGACGTCGATGCAAACGACGAGTTGTACACCGACGACGGTTGGATGCTTCTCGGCGACATCGTCGAGATCGACGAGACCGGGCGGGTGCGTGTGGTCGGGCGCAAAGCCGACATCATCATTCGAGGCGGCAAGAACATTTCCGCGGTCGAGGTCGAGGAGTACGTGCGCGCGCATCCTTCGGTGGAACTGGTCGCCGTGGTCGGAGTCGACGATCCGCTGTTCGGTGAGAAGGTCTGTGCGGTCGTCGTGTCCGCCGATGACGATCTGAGTTCGGTGGACCTGACCGCCTGGCTGCAGAGCCGAGGAGTGACCCGCGAGTACATACCCGAGTACGTGATGACGGTCGCCGAATTGCCGATGGCGGCAGGCGGCAAAGTAGCCAAGGGCGAAGTCAAGGCACTCGCGCAGCGGCGGATCGCTGAACTCGGCTGATCGCGCCTGACAGTACCGGCGCCGCGTTACGCTGATCCGGACATTTTGCCGAGAGTGAAGGAAACCCGATGACGAACCCTTCACCGCATCGGTGGCGCAGGCGCTTGCTGTGGGCTCTGGCAATTGTGTTCGTTCTGGTCGGAGCCGTGGTTCTGGCCTTCGTTCTGAGCCCGAGACCTGGCGCACTCACCGTGCGATGGGTCTTCGATCGTGATGCCGTGAAAGTCACCGAGGCGCTCGAGAAGCACGCGCCCGAAGGCGTCGACTCGATCAAGGACCAGCAGTACCGCGCCGAAGACGACGACGCATACCTGGATGTCTACTTTCCCGCAGCGACGACGACCGCATTGCCTACGGTGATCTGGACTCATGGCGGTGCCTGGATCTCGGGAAGCAAGTCCAACTACGCGCCGTACTACGAGTTGCTGGCCTCTCGTGGCTACACCGTTGTGTCCCTGGACTACTCACTCGGACCTGAGCACCACTATCCGACAGCGGTGCGGCAGCTCAACGACGCTCACGCGTACGTCGTTGCGAATGCGGAACGGCTGCATGTTGATCCGACGACGGTCGTTCTCGCCGGTGATTCTGCGGGAGCGCAACTCTCGAGTCAGCTCGCCACTCTCGTCACTGATCCCGCGTATGCGAACCGTGTGGGCGTGGTCCCGTCGCTGCGGCCGGATCAGTTACGTGGAGTAATCCTGAACTGTGGAATCTACGACGTCGGGAACATGGTCGGCGGACCCGGCATCATCGGTTGGGGGGTTGATCGGTCCCTCTGGGCGTATACCGGGGTGCGTGACTTCATGAGTACCGATGCAGCGGATCAGATGTCGACCTTGAACTACGTCAGCGCTCAATTTCCGCCTGCCTACATCAGCGGCGGCAACGCGGATCCTTTGACAGATTCTCAGTCGAAACCGTTGGCTGACAAATTGACGGGGTTGGGAGTTGCGGTCGACACACTGTTCTATCCGGCCGATCACGTTCCGGCGCTCGGTCACGAGTATCAGTTCGATCTGGACAATGCCGACGGTCTCACTGCCCTCGATCGCACGGTTCAGTTTCTCGACGCACACACCCGCTAGTTGTCGGATGATGCTGAGACGCTGAAGAAATGGTCATTTCAGACAAAGCGCCGCGGGTGTGTTGCCGGGGAATTCTCGACTAGTCCTTTTGGTCTAGCCTGGGTGAATCCGATCCGACCCCAGGAGTTGTTGTGCGCGCGTCTTCCCCCGACAGACGGCGAAGGCGCATTGTCGGAATCGCGGCGGTATTCGTCGTCATTCTGCTGTCCGGGGTAACCGCGGCACTCGTCAGTCCGTGGCCAGGAGTTCTCCTCGTTCGGTGGATGTCAGCGGGTGGCTCCGAAGCGACTCACTCACAACTCGACAGGCATGCACCGTCAGGAATCGTCTCGATTCTCGATCAGTCGTACCGCGACGGCGACGACGATGCACAACTGGACGTTTACTACCCGTCGGAGTCCACTTCGGCGCTACCCACGGTGGTCTGGGTGCACGGCGGTGGCTGGATATCAGGATCGAGAACTGATGCCGACGGTTACTACAAACTGTTGGCAAATCAAGGCTTCACTGTGATTTCGGTGGACTACTCACTGGGACCAGATGCGTATTACCCCACCGCAGTGAATCAGCTGAACGACGCGTATCGATTTATCGTGAGCAATGCGGACAGGTTGCATGTCGATTCGAACAATCTCTTTCTTGCGGGAGATTCGGCAGGCGCGCAGTTGTCCAGTCAGTTGGCGACGGTCATGACCAGCCCTGACTACGCGTCGGAAATGGGTGTGGAGCCGGCATTACGTCCCGAGCAGATACGCGGAGTTGTCCTCGACTGTGGGGTCTTCGATCTGAAACCCCTGCTGTCACAGGGGAAGTACTTCGGTTGGGGCGTCGACAAGCAATCGCTGTGGGGATACCTCGGAACGAGGGACTTCGACGGGTCGACTGCAGTGGGTCAGATGTCGACACTGGGCCATGTGACCTCGGACTTTCCAGCGACGTTCATCACCGGCGGAAATGTCGACCCACTGACCGCCAGCCAGTCGAAACCCATGGCAGAACGGCTCGCCGATCTGGGCGTCGAAGTAGACGCACTGTTCTACCCCGAAGATCACGAGCCTGCGCTGGACCACGAATATCAGTTCGACCTCGATACCGTGGACGGGATGATCGCGTTCGATCGCACAGTCGCGTTCCTACGCAACTACGTGCGTTAGCGCGGTCAGCGAATCACGTAAGGCGAAATCGAACTCCGGTGCTCGCTGATGTCGAGGTCTTTACCCAACGGCGGGAAGGCACGCTGCGGACAGTTGAGGCGTTCGCAGACACGGCAGCCCGAGCCGATCGGCGTTCCCGGATTCGACTCGTCCAGATCCAGACCGTCGCTGTAGACGAGTCGGTGGGCGTGTCGAATTTCGCATCCCAATCCGATGGCGAAGATCTTTGCGGGCTGTCCGTATCGAGCCGCTCGACGTTCGACCGTGCGAGCAACCCAGAGGTATCGGCGGCCGTCGGGCATCTGTGCGATCTGGGGCATGATCTTGCCCGGATACGAGAACGTCTCGTAGACGTTCCACAGCGGGCACGTACCGCCGCTGGTGGAGAAGTGGAATCCGGTGGCGGACTGACGCTTCGACATGTTTCCGGCACGGTCGACACGGACGAACATGAACGGAACCCCGCGAAGTTTGGGGCGCTGCAGAGTCGAGAGGCGGTGGCAGATCGTCTCGTAGCTCGCGGAATAGAAGGCGGACATGCGCTCGATGTCGTACCGGAAGTCCTCGGCGACGTCGTGGAACTGGCTGTAGGGGAGCACGGTGGCCGCCGCGAAGTAGTTGGCCAATCCAAGTCGCGCCAAAGAGACCGACGCTTCGCTGGTGAAGTTGCCTTCGGCCACCAACGAGTCGAGCAGATCGCCGTGCTCGAGGTACGCGAGTTCTGTCGCGAACTTGAAGACCTGTTGCCCGCCGGAGAGCCGTGCGGAGATTTCCAGGACCCTGGTATCCGGGTCGTAACGATGAAGTATGTTCTCGCCCAGGTCGACTCGTCGAACGATCTGCACGCCGTGGACGGTTTCCAGGCGCCTGGCGATCTCGCCGGCGACGTCGCCGCGATGAAAGCGCATCCGGGCAGTCAGTTCTTCGGCCGCGGTGTCGAGATCGTGAATGTAGTTCTGCCGCTGATAGAAGTAGTCGCGCACTTCCTCGTGCGGCATGGTGATCGAACCGCTGCCGCTGCCGTCCGAGAAGCGGTCTTCCGTCGCTGCGGCGAGCTGCGCCGTCGTGTTGCGGAAGCGGCGATGCATGTTGACCATCGCCTTTGCCAGGCCCGGGTGTGTGGAGACCATCTCCGCGATTTCGTGGGCGTCGGCGTCGATGCCCATCTCCTGATCGAGGGCAACTTCACGCATTTCCGCGATCAGGCGCGTGTCGTCCTGTGGGGAGAAGAAGGTGGTGTCGACGCCGAAGACTTCACTGATTCGCAGGAGGACCGGCACGGTGAGTGGCCGGACGTCGTGCTCGATCTGATTGAGATAGCTTGCCGAGATCTCCAGCGTCTTGGCCAGCGAAGCCTGACTCAACCCGCGCTCGGTCCGCAGTTGGCGGAGCCGGACACCGACAAAGGTTTTCGACATTTTCCCAGGATACGAGTGACAGTCCGGCTTCGCAAAGGTGGGTTTGCAGAATTCGCACCGGTACCCCCTGTGAGTGGTTGAGGAGTCCTCACACTCCTCAACCACTCACGGGGCCGGAGGCCTAGACCCTGTTCTCCGAACGCGGAGCGCCGATTCCGGGATCGATCTGGAACGGTCCGCTCGACGAGGGTGCGAGGGGGAAGTCGAAGATCGCAGTCGGGAGATACACCGTCGAACACGAGTTGGGGATATCCACGACGCCAGACAGGCGGCCCTCGATCGGTGCCGCACCCAGCAGCAGGTACGCCTGCTCCGGCGCGTACCCGAACTTGGTCAGGTACTCGATCGCATGCAGGCACGCACGCTGGTAGGACAGATGTGAATCCAGGTACTTCTGTTCGCCGTCCAACGTGACGGAAGTGCCCGAGAACGCAAGCCACTCGGAATACTGCGGATCTGTGTTGCCCGGCATGAAGATGGCGTTCTCGGAAACGCCGTAGGTATCCATTCCGCCCTTGATGATGTCCACACGAAGATCGATGAAGCCGCCCATCTCGATGGCACCGCAGAAAGTGATCTCACCGTCGCCCTGGGAGAAGTGAAGATCGCCGACCGACAGATTCGCACCGTCCACGAATACCGGATAGAAGATTCGGCTGCCCTTGGTGAGGTTCTTGATGTCCTGGTTTCCACCGTTCTCGCGAGGGGGAGCGGTGCGCGCCGCCTCGCCGGCTACGCGTGTGTACTCGTCACCGGTCAAGGTTCCCAGTACTGCATCGCGGGGCTCGGGCGGAAGTGCAAGCGGGGGAACCCGATTGGGATCGGTGGCAATGAGGGCGCCCTCGCGGGCATTCCACTTGGCGAGCAACGCCGCCGACGGAGCAGTACCCATCAGCCCCGGGTGGACGATGCCCGTGAACGAGACGTGCGGAATGTGACGCGACGTCGCCGTTTGGCCGGAGAAATCCCAGACGGCCTTGTACGCGTCGGGAAACTGTTCGGTGAGGAAGCCGCCGCCGTTGTTTCGCGGGAAGATGCCCGTGTACCCCCAGCCTTGGCCGGCCAACGGACCCGAATCCTCTTGGGGGATAGGCCCGATATCCAAGATGTCGACGATCAAGAGGTCGCCGGGCTTTGCGCCTTCGACGGAAAAGGGGCCGGACAGCGTGTGGACGGTCGTCAGAGGTGCATTGAGAATGTCGTCGGCCGAGTCGTCGTTGTGGATTGCGCCGTCGAACCATTCGCGGCAATGGACACGAAACGCATCACCGGGTTTCACCGTCACCGCCGCCGGGATGTCCGGGTGCCACCGATTGTGGCCGACGATCGCTTGGTCGGTGAATTTCTTGGCGGAATCGAGTGGAAACAGCAGTTCAGGCATATGCACTCCTCATTCTCGAAGAAACGGAAAACTCGTGGCGGCAGGACTTTCGTGTCGGATCGTGAATCGCGGCGAGGACGCGCGGTGAGGACGGTCAGGGGCGAGGTAGCTTGCGGTGCAACGGATTGGACGTCGTCGGGGCAGATTGTCTGCCACGGCCCGGAAGTGACCCACTGACCACGGCAGGCTCGTGAGCTGATCGGGCAGTGCTGTCCAGTAGACCCATCGCGGTTGACGAGCTGTGACTCAAACGGGGAGACGAGACAACACGCTTCGATTCGAGACTGCACTGGGGGCAACGGATCGACTGGGGCACTTCGGCCATCGCGAACGACCGCTCGAGCGGGCCGCAGCCGGTACAGCGAAACTCGTACAGAGGCATGCGGTCACGCTATCGGAGGATCCGTAAGTGCGACACTGGAACGACACGCACCGGGTTGCCGATGGCGCAATTGCGCCCGTCAGCGCAAGTACACAACCGCGTTGTCGCCGCCAGTACAGGTGACGATGCCGGAGGTCACCTTGCATGCCATCGTGTACTCCTTGCCGGTCACCGGACTACGTGCGGACACGGTGCTGGAAGCACCGGTGGCACCGGAGTTTCCGTAGGCGATCCGAACTGCCTCGGCAAACTCGCACGAAGTTTTGCCCCCACTTGTCGCGGACTCCTTGTAACTTCCGGCCGGCTGCCCGCCGGGGCAGGCGGACGCACCGGCCGGGAAGTTCGCGGCGCGTGTGGTCGTCGGGGATGTCGTGCTGGGAGCGGTTGTCGTGGTGCCGGGTGTGTTCGCGGCGGTGATGGTGGTCTGGGCCGCGCCACCGGCGGCTGAGTTGGGGACGTCCTTCGGCCAGAGGACCCAGGCAAGCCCGCCGAAGAGAGCCAACACAGTGATGACTCCGATTACGGATACCGGAATCACCCAGCCGGGCCGACGCGGCGGCGGATTTCCACGTGGCGGTGCAGGCGGGAATCCCTGGGGCGGGGGATACGACTGCGGCGCGGCCCGGTAGCCCAACTGCGGCGGCTGTGGACCGGATTGCGACCACGCCTGGTTGTTCGGTGGCCGCTGATAGTTGTCCGGCACCGCTTTATCGCCCGGTCGGGGGCGTCGAACGACAAGTCATGGTTCGACAGCATATGGCCGGCGAATGGGTTGTCTGTGGCTTTCTGACGGGTAGATCCCTGGAATTGGCCGAGCGAAGCCTGTTGCCACGAAGTGATTGCGGTCACTTGCGAGTTGTGAAGTTGGCTCCGAAGTAGCGGATGGGCCTGTTCCGAGTGCCGCGCGAACTGCCGGAATTTGCAAGTGGCGGAGTTGAGTGCATTTCGTTCACAGCCTGCGGTTTCTTTGCTACTCGCCAGTACGGAACCTGTCCGATTGGGTAGTACCAGCCGTGTAGGAATCTTCACAGACTTAGCAAAGTGTGTTGAAAAGGTAGCGAAGATTGGCATTAGCAACAGGTAGACGGCACTTTTTCGATGTGCCATTCTCGGTAAGTACACAAGAAGGGCCTGGCAAGTATGTGAAGTAGTACGCACGTACTGCTCACAACAGGCCGGACCAGCAGATCAAAGAGATGGAGTCTTGATGTCGACCACCGGCACCCCGAAGACCGCAGCTGAGCTCCAGCAGGATTGGGACACCAACCCTCGCTGGAAGGGCGTTACTCGTAACTACACGGCCGATCAGGTCGTCAAGCTCCAGGGCACCGTCGTCGAGGAGCAGACTCTCGCTCGTCGCGGATCCGAGATCCTGTGGGATCTCGTGAACAACGAGGACTACATCAACTCCCTCGGTGCACTTACCGGCAACATGGCTGTGCAGCAGGTTCGCGCCGGCCTGAAAGCCATCTACCTCTCTGGTTGGCAGGTTGCCGGCGACGCTAACCTCTCGGGCCACACGTACCCGGACCAGAGCCTCTACCCGGCCAACTCGGTTCCGACCGTCGTTCGTCGCATCAACAACGCACTGCTGCGCGCCGACGAGATCGCCAAGACCGAGGGTGACACCTCCGTCAGCAACTGGCTCGCTCCGATCGTTGCCGACGCCGAAGCCGGCTTCGGCGGCGCTCTCAACGCTTACGAGCTGCAGAAGGCCATGATCGGCGCCGGCGCTGCCGGTGTCCACTGGGAGGATCAGCTCGCTTCGGAGAAGAAGTGCGGCCACCTCGGCGGCAAGGTGCTCATCCCCACGCAGCAGCACATCCGCACCCTGACCTCGGCTCGCCTGGCTTCCGACGTTGCGGACGTTCCGTCCGTCATCATCGCCCGCACCGACGCTGAGGCTGCAACCCTCATCACCTCCGACGTGGACGAGCGTGACCGCCCGTTCCTCGACGGAACCCGCACGGCTGAAGGCTTCTACGGCGTCAAGAACGGCATCGAGCCCTGCATCGCTCGCGCCAAGGCTTACGCACCGTACGCAGACCTCATCTGGATGGAGACCGGCGTGCCGGATCTCGAGGTTGCAAAGAAGTTCGCCGAGTCCGTTCGCAGCGAATTCCCGGACCAGCTCCTGGCCTACAACTGCTCCCCTTCCTTCAACTGGAAGGCGCACCTGGACGACGCGACCATCGCGAAGTTCCAGAAGGAGCTCGGCGCGATGGGCTTCAAGTTCCAGTTCATCACGCTGGCCGGCTTCCACTCGCTCAACTACGGCATGTTCGACCTGGCCTACGGCTACGCCCGCGAAGGCATGACGGCATTCGTCGACCTGCAGGAGCGCGAGTTCAAGGCTGCCGAAGAGCGTGGCTTCACCGCCATCAAGCACCAGCGTGAGGTTGGCGCCGGCTACTTCGACACCATCGCCACCACCGTTGACCCCAACACCTCGACGGCAGCTCTCAAGGGCTCCACCGAAGAGGGCCAGTTCCACTAAGAACTGACTTCGGGTGGGGGAGAGGCTCGGCTTCGGGTCTCTCCCCTGCTTGTATCACCGCACTACTTTCTCTCGTCTTCAAGGCAGTTCCGATTGCGTCGGCCACCAGCGTCGACGCCGTTCGAAGTGCTTCTTTTACAACACCTTCACCAGACAAACTCCACGAGACAAACAAGGAGCTGACGTGACCAGCGAAAAAATTCAGCGCGTCGGCGTTATCGGCGCCGGAATCATGGGTGCCGGAATCGCCGAGGTGTGCGCCCGCGCACATGTCGATGTTCTGGTCTTCGAGCAGACTCGCGAGCTTGCAGCAGCCGGGCGTTCACGCATCCTGCGTTCGCTCGACCGCGGCGTGAGCAGCGGAAAGATCACAGAACGTGAGCGTGAGCAGGCCGCATGGCGTCTGCGTTTCACCTCCGATCTGGGAGATTTCGCGGACCGCCAGCTCGTCGTGGAGGCCGTCGTCGAAGACGAGAAGATCAAGAGCGAAATCTTCGCCGAGCTCGACGCGGTCGTGACGGATCCGGATGCGGTTCTCGCGTCCAACACGTCGTCGATCCCGATCATGAAGCTCGGCATCTCGACCAAGCGTCCCGAGCGAGTCATCGGTATGCACTTCTTCAACCCGGTTCCGGTCCTGCCGCTCGTCGAATTGGTGACGACGCTCAAGACCAGTGCCTCCGTCTCGCAGCGCGCCGAGGCTTTTGCCAGCGACATCCTCGGCAAGCAGGTCGTCCGCAGTGCCGACCGCTCCGGCTTCGTCGTCAACGCACTCCTGGTGCCGTACCTGCTCTCGGCGATTCGCATGGTCGAGTCGGGCTTCGCTACGAAGGAAGACATCGACAAGGCAACGGTTCTCGGCCTCGCGCACCCCATGGGTCCGCTGGCTCTGACGGACCTGGTCGGACTCGACACCGTCAAGTCCATCGCCGACTCCATGTACGAAGAGTTCAAGGAGCCGCTGTACTCCGCTCCGCCGCTGCTCCTGCGTATGGTCGAAGCCGGATTGACCGGCAAGAAGTCCGGCGCGGGCTTCTACGAATACGCCGACAACGGTCGCTCCACCAAGCAGGCAAGCTAAGGCCCAAAGCCCCTGTGCGCGTTTGTGGAGTGTAGAGACTCCATAAACGCGCACAGGGCGCTCGCGCCCCTCGGTTAGAAAGGTCGACCGCATGTCCAGCAGCACTGCAGCATTCGGCTCCAGCGTCCTGGGGTATCCGCGCATCGGGCCGCGCCGTGAGCTCAAGCGCGCCCTCGAGTCCTACTGGCACGGCACTTCGGACAAGGACGCACTTCTCGCGGTCGCCAAGGAACTCCAGGAATCGACCTGGAGCGAATTGGCTGCGACGGGACTGAGCCAGGTTCCGGGCAACACCTTCTCCTTCTACGATCACGTGCTCGACAATGCGCTGCTCTTCGGCGCAGTGCCGGAGCGGTTCAAGCCGCTCGAGGGCGCCCTCGATCCGCTCGATTTCTACTTCACGATGGCCCGCGGTCGCCCGGACTTCCCGCCTCTCGAGCTGGTGCGCTTCTTCGGCACGAACTATTACTACCGTCAGCCCGAGATCGACGCGAACACGGTGTTCTCGCTCAACTCGGAGGCACTTCTCGACGAGTTCGAACGCGCTAAGGCGCGCGGCATAGAATTGCGCCCCGTCATCATGGGGCCCGTCTCGCTGCTTCTGCTCTCGAAGGTCGGACCTGCCACCGAGAAGTCCGATCCCAACTTCACCCCGCTCGACTTGTTGGACGCGCTCCTGCCCGAGTACGAGAAGCTCTTCGAGCAGCTCGCCAAGGCCGGCGCCACCTGTGTTCAGTTGGACGAGCCTTCGGTGACCGAGGACCGCACCCCCGAGGAGCTAGCCGCTCTGGGACGTGCGTACGAGAAGCTGTCGACGGCTCCGCTCCGCCCGCGCCTGTTGGTGACCGGTCCGTACGGCAAGTTCGGCGAAGCCCTCAACATCTTGGCGCCCACCAAGATCGAAGCCTTCGGTCTGGACTTGGTGCACGGCAAGATCACGGCCGAGGAACTGGCCGCAGTGCCGAACATCAAGCGCAAGCGCATCTACGCGGGCGTCGTCGACGGTCGCAACGTCTGGCGCGTCGACCGGTTCAACACCTTGACGTACCTGAACGAACTCAAGGACGTTGTGCCTGACCTCGTCGTCTCCACGTCGTCGTCGCTGTTGCACGTGCCGTACGACGTGCTCTCCGAGTACGACATTCCAGGAGACGTCGCAGACCGTCTGGCTTTTGCGAAGCAGAAGGTCGGCGAGGTCGTCTCCCTGGCGAAGGCACTCACCGAAGGTCCTTCGGACAAGTGGCGTAAGCGTCCGACGAAGGTGCACTTCAAGCTCAAGCACGCTGTCCGTGCTCGGGTCAACGCGATCAAGCCCGAAGATCGTGTGCGTGCACCGTACGAGGAGCGTCGTAAAGCTCAGCAGGAACGGTTGAACCTGCCCTTGGTTCCGGCCCAGACATTGGGTTCGTTCCCGCAGACCGACGCGATTCGCCAGGCTCGTTACGAACTCGGCCAGGGGCGTTTGGAGTGGGACGACTACTACAAGCGCATCCAAGAAGAGATCGAGCGCACAATCCGTCTGCAAGAGGACATCGGTCTCGATGTCTTCGTGCACGGCGAGCACGAGCGCAACGACATGGTCCAGTACTTCGCCGAACTGCTCGAGGGCTATGCCTTCACGCACAACGGTTGGGTTCAGGCCTATGGATCTCGTTGTACGCGTCCGCCGATTCTCTACGGCGACATTGCACGTCCGAAGCCGATGACGGTCGAATGGATTGCGTACGCGCAGTCGCTGACCGACAAGCCGGTCAAGGGCATGCTGACGGGTCCGGTCACCATGATCGCCCGTTCGTTCGTTCGTCAGGATCAGCCGCTCTACGAAACGGCAGAGCAACTGGCACTTGTCATTCGAGACGAAATCGCGGATCTCGAAGCTGCCGGAATCGCCATCATCCAGGTGGACGAGCCGGCAATTCGTGAACTGCTGCCACTGCGTGAGGACGGCCGGGAGGCCTACCTGGAGTGGGCCGTCGACGCGTTCCGTCTGGCAACAGGTGGAGCGAAGCCGGAAACACAGATCCACACACATCTGACGTACTCCGCTCGGTCGTCGGTGGTCGACGCCATCGAACGGTTGGACGCCGATGTGACGGCTATCGTCGCGACCCGCTCCATCACGTGGGTTCTCGAAGCACTCAAGGAAGGCGCGCTCACGCACGGCGTCGGCCCCGGTGTGTACGAATCTCGTTCGGCTCGGATTCCCGACATCGACGAGCTCGACGAATTGCTCACCGAGGCAAGCGAATCGATCTCTCTCGATCGTTTGTGGGCCAACCCGGACGGTGGCCTCAAGACCCGCCATCCATGGCAGCTCGAGCCTTCGCTGCGCAACATGGTTGCGGCCGCGAGGCGCCTGCGTCGTCGCGCCGTACAAGCGGAGCGCGACGCCGGGTAAGTCACGTCAAGAACACGTCATGGAGGGGCCTGCGATTTGCAGGTCCCTCCATGCACGGGTAGGCATGTGTGCATGGTTACTGCTGCTGCTTACGCCGCGACGTCCGCTGACGGTCCGCTCGAGAAGACCACCGTCGAACGCCGCGAGCTCGGTCCACTGGACATTCTCATCGACATCAAATTTGCCGGCATCTGCCACTCCGACATCCACACCGCTCGCAACGAGTGGGGCGGAGCCAAGTACCCGATCGTCCCCGGACACGAAATCGCCGGCGTCGTCGCCGCGGTGGGTTCGGATGTCACCAAGCACAAAGTCGGCGACCGCGTGGGCGTCGGCTGCTTCGTCGACTCCTGCGGAGAGTGCGACGCCTGCCTGGCCGGCGAAGAGCAGTACTGCCGCAAGGGTGTGACCGGTACATACAACGCCACCGGACGCGACGGCGAGCGCACTCAGGGTGGCTACTCGACGCACATCGTCGTCACCGAGCATTTTGTTCTCTCGATCCCCGAGGGCATCGAACTCGACGTTGCCGCGCCGCTCCTGTGCGCCGGCATCACCTTGTACTCACCGCTGCGGCACTGGAACGCAGGCCCCGGCAAGAAGGTCGCCATCATCGGGTTCGGCGGCCTCGGTCACGTCGGTGTGAAGATCGCCAAGGCGCTCGGCGCGGAAGTTACCGTCCTGAGCCAGACGCTCGGCAAGAAGGAAGACGGCCTTCGTCTCGGCGCCGATCACTACTACGCGACCAATGACCGTGAGACGTTCAAGGCTCTTCGCGGCGAGTTCGACCTGATCCTCAACACGGTCTCGGTCAATCTCGATATCGACGCCTACATGTCCTTGCTCGCCATCAACGGCACGCTCGTCGAACTGGGCCTGCCGGAGAAGCCGATCGAAGTTCGAGCATTCTCGCTCGCCGCAAACCGTCGTAGCCTCGCCGGCTCCATGGTGGGCGGCATCCCGCAGACCCAGGAGATGCTCGACTTCTGCGCCGAGCACGGCATCGGCGCAGAAATCGAACTGATTCCGGCGAGCGACATCAACGACGCTTACGAGCGCGTGATCAAGAGCGACGTTCGATACCGATTCGTGATCGACACCGCAACAATCTGACCACCTCAGTCACGTTCAGTCGAGTTGCTCGCGAAGATTACTCAATGTCTTCGCGAGCAATCTCGACACGTGCATCTGGGACACACCGACTTTCTCGGCGATCTGTGTCTGCGTCAGGTTTCCGAAGAATCTGAGCATCAACACCGTCCGCTCTCGTTCGGGCAGCTTGTCGAGAAGTGGACGTAAGGCCTCGTGATTCTCGACGTTCTCGAGTGCTGCGTCGTAGTCACCGAGTGTTTCCACGAGCGGAAGATCGTCGGTGTGATTGGACGCGGCACCGTCGACCGAGACGGTCTGGTACGCGTTGCCGGCGATCAACGCCTGGGCAACTTCTTCACGTTCGATCCCCAACGTCTCGGCCAACTCGTCGACGGTCGGCGCGTGCCCGAGTTGTTGTGACAGCTCGCTGATGGCTTGCCCGAGTTGGAAGTGCAACTCCTTCATCCGGCGTGGAACCCGCAATGCCCAACCGGTGTCGCGGAAGTGTCGTCGAACTTCGCCCATCACGGTGGGAACCGCGAACGAGACGAAATCGGATCCGCGCGTGGAATCGAAACGGTCGACGGCGTTGACCAGACCGAGGCGCGCCACCTGAACCAGATCGTCGTGTGCCTCGCCGCGCCCGTCGAATCGTCTGGCGATGTGTTCGGCCAACGGTAGGCACCTGGTGATCAGTGCGGTGCGCACTCGTTCGTACTCCGGACTGTGGGGCTCGAGGGTCCGCATTTCCTCGAAAACGGGTATGACGTCCCGATATTCGTCGGTGGACCGCCGGCGCGGGCGTGACGGGCCGTCTGCGGAAGCGGTCACAGGCGCCCGCTGAGGGCCTTGGTGAACTTCATGGTCGTGATGTAGCCGACGCCGCCCAGGTTCTCTTCCTGGTCGAGCGAAATCGAATCGGTGAGTTCGGTGAGGATGTGCCACCCGAACGATCGCTGAGTGCTGTCCTCGTACTCCGTGGTTGTCGTCGATACGGATACGTGCAGTTGCGGGGGAGTGAACACGAACCGACACACCAGAACCGAATCAGGCGCAGCACGAACAATCAGATGCGTACAGATTTCGTCCATGGCCAATTTGATGTCGGCGATGGCGTCGAGGTCGAAGTTTTCCTGAATGGCAACAGTGGCGGCCAGTGCACGCAAAATCGACAGCTGATCGAGAGTCGCTTGAATCCTCAACTCCACAACTGGCTGAGTCTGATCCTGATCGGGCTCGAGTGCGCTGAGGTGTGCCATAAGTTCTCCGGATCGTCGTACCAGGGGTCGCGGTGAAGTCTGGTGCCGAGAACGATACCCATCTCGACCTTCACAGTGACCCCCGAACACGAAATTTGGTCGATGGTGGTGCCGGGGTAAACGACACGATTCTGCTCACGACCGTTGGCGATCGCAACATCGGATTACCTCGCGGAACCGCAGACCAAACCACATTTTTGTTCGGAACACCGAAACGAATGGTCGCAACGCACTTGTGACGCCGGTCATGCTGGCGTACTGTTTCAAACCGAGGTTGAGCACACAGCCGATGAGGGATTTATCCGTAATTCTGGAGACCCGTTCATCGTGCGGCTCCTTCGGAGGTCCCTTCTCTTTTGCAGAGTGTAAACCGTTGCGGGATGGGAGAACCATGACTGTTGTTCCAGGATCATCTATTTCAGGCTTTACGAACGCGGCGAAGGGATCGGTAGATTACGGACCTCCCGCGACCGGGACAGCGACCGCATCGTTTCACGCGCACCGCATCAGTGCACATACCGCTGTGATCCACGTTCGTGGCGAGATCGACCTGATGAGCGCCAATGCTTTTCGTGACTTCTTGACGTACCACGTTGCCGCGGACCGGACGCTGGTTGTCGATCTCTCCGAACTCGAATTCATGGGGACGTGCGGCTTGTCCGTGCTGTCGGTCCTGTCGACGCGATCACGCGACGTGGGCGGCACACTCGCGCTCGTCTGCGCCCGCCCGGTTCAGAGGCTACTCAAAGCAGCTGGTCAGGAGTCGATGTTTGCCTGCTACGAGTCGCTGGATCATGCAATCGGACTCGAAGAGACCCGACGTTTCCCGGCTTGATACCGCCCTTTCGCCGATAGTTTCGAGTCACCTACAGTTTCGAGAAATCAGCTTCGTAGAGCCCGTCAGCGTCAGTGCACTTCACTTCGGTGAGTGCCCTTGTGTTGGCGGGCTCTCGGCGGTGCTGTGACGCAGCGGCCGTAGGTTCGGACCACCTCGGTGGCGACGTGATCCCATGAATACGATTCGCACGCTCGGGCCCGACTCTGCCGTGCAAACGCCGCGCCCTCGTCTTCGTCGTCCAGAAGATGCCGGATCGCGCGCGCGGTTTCCACGGGGCTGTTCACCGGCACCCGACGCCCCGTGAGTCCGTCGATCACCGTATCCCGCAGTCCGCCAACAGGAGTCGCGACTACAGGAACTCCGCACGCCATCGCTTCCAGCGCCGCGATTCCGAAAGGTTCGTATCTGGGGGTGCATACGAGGGCGTCGGCCGACCGCATCAGTTTCGGTAGTTGGCGGTGCGGAACGCGTCCCAACAATTGGACTCGATCTGCGACGCCGAGCCGCTCGGCGAGCTTGACCAAGCGGATCGCAACCTCGTCGGTGCTCAGTTGCGCGACGGGTGGCCCGCCGATCACCACCAACTCCGTGTCCGGCAGCGAAGCCAGCGCGGCGACGGCAACATCGAAGCCCTTCTGCTCCACCAGCCTTCCGACGCAGATCAATCGATGCGGCGCGGTCTTCTTCGCGGCGGGTCCCTCCGGGGTGAACGCTTCGGTATCGACGCCCGAGGGCACCATCGTGGTCCGTGATCGTGGTGATCCCTGCCGAACCAGATCGAAGATTTCGTCCGAACTTGTCGCGATGACATGGGTTGCGCCCCTGGCGATCAATGGTTCCAGGTGAGTCCGCTCCGATGGGCTGTCGTCGGCTGCTCCGAGGTGTCGGTGCGCCGCAGATCCCAGGGAATGGAATGTCTGAAGTACGGGGATGCCGAGTGAGCGGGTCGCGAGTTCCGTTGCCACACCAGACATCCAGAAGTGCGAGTGCACCACATCGGGTCGGTCGGTACTCCACTGAGCGCGCAGAATGCTGGCAAAGGTGCCCAGGTGGGGGAGTATTTCGGCGTCCGGGAGAGCGTGTGTCGGGCCGGCTTCGAGATAGTCGACGGAGTACCCGGCGCGGGCGCGAACGCGGTCCGGTCCACCGACGTGTGCCCGCCTGGTGAAGACGGTGACATCGTGTCCGGCGCGAACCAGGGCCGCGGACAGTTCGTCGACGTGCAGGTTCTGTGCACCGGCTGCCGAGCAGCCCACCGGTGCGAGCGGATCGGCGTTCACCGACACCATGGAGATCTTCAGCATTCGTCCGGGAGCCATAGCGGGCGAGTACTTCATCGGGTCCCCTCTCCACTTGATCGGTTCGTCTGGGGATACCCGGAGTCCGTGATCTGAACCGGGTTTCGGCGCGGTCAGCGCTGGGCACATTCCAAACACGATGGCGAGGAGTGAGGTTCGATGACAGAACAAATGCTGGTCGACGCAACCGTCGGACTCGGGTTCGAGCGGTACGTACAACGGGTGGCGGTCGGCGTGGGGGCCGGCATAGAGCAATGGTGTTGCAGGCGCGAGCATCCTCTGGAGGCCTACATCGCGTTGGATCGAACTGTGCCGCGTTTCCCTGGGCGTGAGGTGGCGTTGCTGTGGGAGGAGACGTGCGGTTGGGCCCTGGCCGTGGAGACTCGTTCAGGGGAGGACCTCATCGTTCTCGGATATCTGGGCGAACACGCAGTGCCGACCCCGGACGCCGTCGCCGAATTTGCCGCGACACTGGGCACGCGCAGCCCGCACTGGGTCATGAACAGGCCACTGGCGGATTCGGACGAGACCGCGCGAGAACTACGGAGCTACTCCGGAAGTGCTTACGCCTGAATAGTATTGAGGTCCGATCAGCTCAGTTGACCACATCCAGGATGGGATCGAGAACCGGAGTCGCTGTAGCCTCGACGGCAGGATCGTCCATGAGTTTGAAAACGATGTGACCGCCGAGCGCGCCACCGACACCGACCGCGGTGAGGCCCAGCACCGACAGAACTCGCGCCAGCGCGAGTGAATCCTTGCCGCGCAGCCAGTACGACGCGGCAAAAGACCAGATCCCCACAGCATTCGACGCGGCGTGTACCAGCCCCACACGGCGTGCGACGTCGCCACGTTCGGACCAGTCCAGCCAGCCCGTCAGCAAAGCCGGCGGCGTCGAGACCAGCCCGAGCCCGATCAACCGTCGTGCAGTCTGCGGATCGCCTGACACGTCGAAGATCAGCGAAGCCGTCCATGCGCCCGCGGGAATGGTCACGAGGGCGGGATGGATGGGATGCCCGACGAGGGCGCCGCGCAGAAGTGCGGCGACAGTACGCGATCTGTCGGATCGCTCGGTGATCTCGAGGATTCTGCGTCTGATGCCAGTGGACGGACCGTCCAGTCCGCGCGCCGATTCGATTCCGCGGTAAAGAGTTCCGATGTCCATGCAATTCGGCTACCCGGCGTAGACGTCGGGAAACCTCACGACAGGAGTGTCTTGTCGACCGTCATGCTCCGGCGTACGGTCGAAACGAAAGAGATCCGACCGGAGGAGCGAACGATGAAGCTCAATCTCTTTGCAGCGTGGGCGTCGTATTTCCTGGTGCTGGCCACAGTTGTCTGTCTCGGCAGCTTTCTCGTGGCCGCCGGTTCAGGGCACGGTGGTTGGGCGTTGATTGCCGGGCTCGCCGGCGTCGCGTCCATCGGACTGGCGGTTGCCCTGTACACCAGCACCGTTCATCACGACCACAAAGTGCACCGCGAATCCCCACACCTGTTCTGATCAGGACTGCTTCTGATCAGGACTGTGCCAGTCGCGCTTTCTCCGCCTCGATGTCGAAGTTGGCAGGCGGCCAGTCGAGATCGAGCTTTTCCAGAGCGTCGATCAGTAGCTCCGTGACCGCAATTCGGCTGTACCACTTCCGATCACACGGCACGACGTACCACGGCGCGTGCTCGGTCGACGTCTTGTCGAGCATTGCCTGATACGCCTGTTGATATGCAGGCCACAAACCGCGTTCGGTCACATCACCCGGGTTGTACTTCCAGTACTTGTCCGGGCGGTCGAGACGCTCTTCGAGCCGCTTCTTCTGCTCGTCGAGCGAGACGAACATCGCCACCTTCACGATGGTGCTTCCGGCGTCGACGAGTTCCTTCTCGAACTGGTTGATCTCGTCGTAGCGCGCGCTCCAGACATCCTCAGGGACAAGATCGTGGACACGCACGACCAGGACATCCTCGTAGTGGGAGCGATCGAACACACCGAGATAGCCGCCGCGGGGGAGTTCCTTCTTGATCCGCCAGAGGTAGTGATGTTGCTTTTCCTCTTCGGTCGGGACGCCGAAGGCCGCGTGCTGAACTCCCGAAGGATCCACGTGACCGATCACGTGTCGGACCATGCCACCCTTGCCCGCGGTGTCCATTCCTTGCAGGACCAGCAGGATGGAACGGCTGTCCCCGGACCTGCCGTTGGCGTAGAGCAACTCCTGCAGGTCGGACAGAACCGCGCCGCGCTCCTCGAGTAGACGTTCGCCGTCAGCTTTGTTTCCGGTGAATCCCGGAGTGCTGTTGCGATCGAGTTGATCGAGTTCGAACCCGGGCTCCGCCCGCAGTGTCTTGGCGGCCGGTGTTTCCCACAGCGAGTCTTGTGCCATGCCGAAAGAGTGCCACAGGATCGACCCCTGTGGCTCGAAAGTTCGGTCTCGGGCGAGTCAGTCCTCGGCAGGCTTGACGAGGGGATGCGGAACCGACTTGAACTTGGCCGGTGATCCGTTGACCGCAGCAATGCCGGTGATGCCGCCCCACGTCATCATGGTGAGGTAGTCGATCAGCGATTCTGCGGACATCGACTTGTTGGAGATCCACCAGTGCGTCGCGAGCTGAATTCCGCCGACGATCCCGAACGCCCACGGCAGGGAACCGCCGGAATCCATCTCCATCTCGCGAAGACGATTGCCCAACACCGTGGAGAGCAATTCGGCGATCATGCGCTCGGAATCGGCAACGACGTCGCGGTTGGCTCCGGCGCCGTTGGCCATGACGTAGAGGTAGATGTCGGGGTCGGACGCCACCGTCTCGACGTACGCGGTGATGCTGGCCTGGGTGAGTTCGAAATCGTCGAGATCACCGCTGATCGCTTCGTAGATACGCGGCGACAGGATGGTCTCGACGTACCGCATCATCGTGGCGGTGGTGAGGTCGCTCTTGTCGGCGAAGTACCGGTAGAGCACGGTCTTGGACACACCGATCTCGGACGCGATCTCGTCCATGCCGATCTCACGGCCGCGTGCCCGGATAGCGGCAATGGTGCCGTCGACGAGTTCCTCGCGGCGAGCGATCTTGTGTTCGCGCCACCGACGCTTGCGACCGTCGGATTTCTCGGGCTTCGCATCAGCAACGACTGGGCCGTCTACCTGCTCGTTGTCCTGCACGGCATTCTTGGCCACGAGTCATCTCATATCTGTGGTGCGAGCCACGTCCGATCGGTCTACTTTCTGGTCCAGCTTAATGTCCGTGCCTTTATCTCGGGCACTCACATCCGCAGTTCGGGGGATTAAGTCCTAGCGAATCGGACATCGTGTCGCTCGCGCTACGCCGCGTCACACCTTTCGGCACAATGGCGAGGGTGCAGCAACTGAGCCTCTCCGCCTTCGACGACGCCGCCAAGCGTCGGGACCTTCGCAAGATGAAAGTCTTCGCCACTGGCCTCCTCGGCTTCGCGACGGTGGTCTACATCTTCTGCCGGTGGCAGGAATCCCGCGGCGCCGGAGAGTGGGTCGGGTACGTCCGGGCTGCGTCCGAGGCGGGCATGGTCGGCGCGCTTGCCGACTGGTTTGCCGTCACCGCGCTCTTCCGTCATCCGATGGGGCTTCCCATCCCGCACACTGCCATCATCAAGCGTAAGAAAGACCAGCTCGGAGCCAGTTTGAGCTCGTTCGTCGGTCAGAACTTCCTGGCTCCCGAGGTTGTGTCGGCCAAGGTGCAGCAGGCGCAGATTCCGCTCCGCCTCGGTACGTGGATGGCTGAACCTGCCAATGCCGCTCGCGTCGCCGCCGAGACGTCGACGGTATTGCGCGGGATGGTCGAGGTTCTTCGCGACGAGGACATTGCCCAGATCATCGACAACACGATCGTGAAGCGGCTGGCCGAGCCCATGTGGGGACCGCCGATCGGCCGAGTGCTCGGGGAGTTGCTCAAGGACAACAAGCAACTGCCGATCATCGAATTGCTTGCCGAGCGCGCGCATCAGTGGGCACTCGGCAGCCAGGAGACGATCGACCGTGTGATCGTTCGCGATTCGCCGGCGTGGTCGCCGAAATTCGTCGACGCGATGCTGGGGGAGAAGATCTACAAGGAACTCGTCGAGTTCACCTGGAAGGTCCGTTCCAACCCCGAACACGAGGTACGCCTCGCTGCCAACCGCTTCCTGATCGATTTCGCCGATGATCTGCAGAACGACCCGGAGACCATCAAGAAGGCCGAAGGGATCAAGGCGGAGATCATGGGCCGCGAGGAAGTGACGGGTCTGGCGTCCTCGACGTGGCAGGTCGCCAAGCGCCTCATCATGGAGTCGGTCGACGATCCGAACAGCACCCTGCGGACCAAGGTCGCCGAGAACGTGGCCGGCTTCGGAATCAGGCTGCGAGACGACGAATCCATGCGTGAGAAGGTCGACGGCTGGCTGGTGCAGGGCACCAAGTACATCGCGGAGAACTACACCGACGAGATCACCGGAGTCATCAGCGACACGGTCGAGCGGTGGGATGCCGACGAAGCGAGCCAGAAGATCGAGCTGCAGGTCGGTCGAGATCTTCAGTTCATCCGTATCAACGGCACCGTTGTCGGCTCGATCGCCGGGCTGCTGATCTACACGATTTCGACGCTCATCTTCGGCTGAGCTGTCCGGTATGTGACGTCCACCACGAGTGCTAGCAGTAGTGCTTGCAATAGTTAGCACCCTCTCCTATCCTGGGAAATGTCCACTGGAAAGGGAGGACGCAATGCCAGCGAAGTCGACGAACTCCGATGACGGAGATCGTGAATTATCCGGTGCCGCAGCCGGAGCAAGCGACTTGGCAGCTCGCGTCGTCAGCTCTGCGGCACACGACATCGGGGGGTTCATTCGTGCACAGCGGGAAGCCGCCCAAGTTTCGATGCGCCAACTTGCTCAACTCGCCGGCGTCAGCAATCCGTATCTGAGTCAGATCGAACGCGGATTGCGTAAACCGTCGGCAGACGTACTGGCGCAAATTGCCAAGGGTCTTAGGGTCTCATCAGAAGTCCTGTACGTCCAAGCGGGATATCTCGAACAACGCCCGCACAGTCCCATCAGGGACGCGGTGTTGGCCGAGACGGCCATCAACGAACGGCAGAAGCAAGTACTGCTCGAAATCTACGACTCGTTCTGTCGCGAGAACGAGTCGTCCAGACCAGCCGCAGCGCCCGATTTCGCTGAATCGGCCGCAATTCCAGACACCGAGACTTCACTAGGAGAACAAGATGACTGACAAGAACGCCATCGACAGCGTCAAGACCTCGCTCTACGCCGCTGTCGGCGCAGGCGACCTGGTTGTCCAGGCCGTGGCCGATGTAGTCGCTCAGGTTCGTGAGCGCGCCGAGAACACCCAGGGTGACGTCAACGGCCGTGTCGACGGTGCCCGCGAGAAGCTTGCTTCCGTTCAGGGTGACGTTGCCGAGAGCGTCGAGGCACTGCGCGAGCGTCTCGCCGGCCTGCCGTCCGAGCTGCCCGAAGAGCTCGCCGAGCTGCGAGAGAAGTTCGCACCCGAGGAACTCCGCAAGGTCGCCGAGGCATACCTCAAGGTTGCCGGCGATCTGTACAACTCCCTCGCAGAGCGTGGCGAAGACGCAGTCGAGCGCATCCGCAAGCAGCCCGCAGTCGAAGAGGGCATCGCTGCTGCAGAGTCGGCACTCGGCGACGCCGTCGAGCTGACCGAAGACGCACTCGGAACCGTTGCTCGTCAGACGCGCGCCGTGGGCGAGCAGGCTGCCAAGCTGGCCGGCCGCGCTGCCGGACGCATCTCCGACACCGCAGAAGAGGTCGGCGAGAAGATCGCTGACGCCGGCGAGAAGATCGCCGATGCAGGCGACGAGGCTGCACTGAAGGTCCTCGACCTCGGTGACCAGGCAGACGAGGCTTCCAAGGAAGCTGCCGCTCGCGTGACCGCTGCTGCTTCCGACGTCCAGGAGCGCGCAACCACCGCCGCCAAGAAGGCTGCTCCGGCCAAGGCTGCACCGGCCAAGGCTGCTCCGGCCAAGGCCACCGCGCCGGCTCCGGCCAAGAAGGCTGCTCCGGCCAAGAAGGCCTGATTTTGCCCAGCTCCACCTGACGAAGGCTCCCGCGCTCAGCCGAGTGTGGGAGCCTTCGTGTTCGTCGGGAACCGGATGAGAACTTAGGATGTAGTTGTGACTCAAGTCGATGGGCTAGTCGGTCTGATCTTTCTCGCACTCAAAGTGCTCGCGTTGGTGGGTGCTGTCTACGCGATCGTTCATGCCGTCAGGCAGCGTCCGGACGCCTTTACCGCGGTCAACAAATTGACCAAGCCGATCTGGCTCGGAATTCTGATCGTTGCGGCGTTGATCCTGCTGGCGACATCCCCAGTCGGTCTCCTGGGCATCATCGCGGTTGTTGCAGTGTGTGTATATCTCGTCGACGTTCGACCGCGCGTGGACGACATCCAGCATGGCGGTTCCCGCTGGTAGTGGGCCGCGGTTTCTGCTCATCCGGTGACGCGGTTCCAGGTCACCGTGTGTTGCCCCACTCTTCGCTCCAACGCTGACAACGCGCGTTGTTCGAGTGATAGTGTCGGTTAACGGCAGTCACACATAGATTGCATCCGTCTGTCGTCAGCAGCAGTCAGGGGTAAATGCATGTCCAGTCGTTCGCGAACCACAGAGCTTCGAGTACTGGCAGGCGCCGTCGGAGTGGGAGCACTCGTCGCGGCAGTCGCTGGGATCCGTCATCGGCGATCCACGCGCGGGTTGACTCTTTCGAGCGACGTCGAGCCCAACGCACTCCTGAAGACTCCGACGCTCAAAGCTGATATCAGCGAACTGACCACCGACGACGGTGCGATCATCAATGTCCGGGCTTACGGTCCCGTCGACGGCGATCCGATCGTTCTCAGCCACGGCTGGACGTGCTCAACCGAATTCTGGTACCCGCAGGTCAATGCGCTTGCCGGTGAATATCGCGTCATCACCTACGATCAGCGCGGTCACGGACGCAGCACCGTCGGTAATCTTCCGCTCGGCCCGGACGTCCTCGCCGACGACCTCTCTGCCGTGCTGGCAGCCACGGTTCGCGAGGACAAGAAGGCGGTCATCGTCGGTCACAGCATGGGCGGGATGAGCATCATCGCCTGGGCTGGTCGTCACCCCGACGAGGTCAAGAAGTACGCGTCGGCGGTCATGCTCGCGAGCACCGCGAGTGAAAGGTTGATCGCCGAGACCACGGTCATCCCACTGCCCAATCGCTTTCCTCGGGTGCCGGTCCCCGTGGGCCGCGCCATCCTCAGTTCGCCCGTTCCGTTTGTCTCCTCGGGCGCCATGACGAAGGCGATCCAGTACGTCTCGATGTCACCGAACGCGACCAAGGCCGAGATTCAGTTCTGCGAGAACATCGTTCGTGAGTGCAAGCCGCGTATTCGTGGCGGTTGGGGAGCAGCGCTGAGCACCCTCGACATTCACGAGGGACTCGACAATCTCGAAGTGCCGACCACCGTGCTCGTCGGTTCGCTCGATCGGCTCACTCCGCCGGTCCATGCGCGCAAGCTTGCGCAGGTCCTCGACGACGCCGGCAACCTCGAACGGTTGATCGTGTTGCCGGGCGTCGGTCACATGTCGTCGATCGAGAACATCGACGAGTTCGACAAGGAAATCGTGCGACTGCGCAATCTCTAGCGCAACGCAGCTCTAGCTGAAGACGACCGTCTTGCGCCCGTGGACCAGAACCCGATCCTCGAGGTGCCAGCGCAGTCCGCGTGAGAGCACGAGCTTTTCGATGTCTCGACCCTGGCGGACCATGTCGGCGACATCGTCGGCGTGGTCCACACGGATCACGTCCTGCTCGATGATCGGACCGGCATCGAGTTCGGCGGTCACGTAGTGGCAGGTGGCGCCGATCAACTTCACGCCGCGTGCGAACGCCTGGTGATAGGGGCGGGCACCGATGAACGACGGCAAGAAGCTGTGGTGGATGTTGATCGCGCGGCCGGCCCAGTGCTCGCACAGTGATTCGGGAAGCACCTGCATGAAGCGTGCAAGAACCACGGCGTCGGGGTTGTGGGCGTCGACCAGAGCGCGGACCTTCTCGAAGGACGGTCCCCGTTCGGCCGGGTCCTTGGCGAACGGAACGTGGTGGAAGTCGATCCCGTGGCGCTCGGTGACACTGCGCAGGTCTTCGTGATTTCCGATGACGGCTCTGATCTCTGCCGGAAGTTCTCCGCCCGCGGCGCGGCCCAGGAGGTCATGCAAGCAGTGACCTTCCTTGCTCACGAGCAGCACGATCTTCTTGGGTGCGCCGGAGTCGTGAAGAGTCCACTCGGTTTCCGGACCGATCTCGGCCGCAACAGCTTTGAACCGTTCACGAAGCTCGTCGATGCTCATGCTCACAGACGACGCACGGACCGCCTGACGCGTGAAGAACCATCCGGTGTCGGCATCGGCGTGGTATGCGGCCTCCACGATCCATCCACCGACGTCGGTGAGAAAGGTCGAGATGCGTGCGACGATGCCCGTGGTGTCGGGGCAGCCGAGGGACAGAACATAGCGACGATCGTCGATCGAAGGTGCAGCGGTCATGCGGCCTAGTCTCTCAGGTGCGGCTGCGGCGACGGTCGCGTGGTGGTGTGCCAAGCTTTCCATCATGTCTGAAGCTGCACTCACTCGTTCCCAGGTTGCCGCGATGGTGGACCACACTCTCCTCAAACCCGAAGCCACCGCGGCCGATGTGACCGCCCTGATCGACGAGGCACGCAGCCTCGGTGTGCTGGCCGTCTGCGTCTCGCCGTCGATGTTGCCGATTCGCGCCGACGGACTGGTGACGGCGGCCGTCGTCGGATTCCCGTCGGGGAAGCATCATTCACTGGTCAAGGGTGCCGAGGCGCGACTGGCCGTCGATCAGGGCGCAGCCGAGATCGACATGGTCATCGACGTGGGAGCGGCGGTCGCGGGCGACTACAGCGCTGTGCTCGCGGACATCCTCACCGTCCGTGAGGCGATGGGGGAGAGTGCGATCCTCAAAGTGATCCTCGAAACCGCAGCGCTGTCCGACGAGGCCATCGTCGAATGCTGCCGCGCGGCCGTGCGCGCCGGGGCGAACTTCGTCAAGACCTCCACCGGCTTCCACCCCGCGGGTGGGGCGACAGTCGAGGCCGTCGAACTGATGGCACGGACGGTCGGCCCGGGCGTGGGAGTCAAAGCCAGTGGCGGAATACGTACGACGCAGGCCGCACTCGACATGATTGCGGCCGGCGCCACCCGTCTCGGATTGTCCGGAACCCGAGCAGTATTGGACGGTCTGACCGACTAGGTCAGCAGGCCGCAGCTGTCCGGCACCGCCGAGGCGTTCTGGTTGTTCGCGTCGGCGACGGGCATGGCGTAAGCGCCGCCCTCCAGTGAGATCTGGATTGCGTCGTCGGTGACGGTCAGCTTGGTGGGCTTCATGTCCAGCGGGTACGTCTGCAGGCTGTCGGTGAGTGTCTGGACGATGCCGTCGACCAGGTCTGTCGGCAGACCCAATCCGAGAATCTCGGCGCCGACGGTCTGAACGTCGACCACGCCGTTGGTGACGGTGGGCTTGACCGTGAGCTTGGCGAGCCCGACCGGTCCGACGTCGAACGCGAGTGTTCCGGCGCTCGAGTCGGCGGTGACGCCGGAGACGAGGCCACCGAAGGTCTGCTCCTGCAAGGTGGCGAGAATGCCTGCGGTAGACCAGGTGACGTC
The DNA here is from genome assembly GCF_036669995.1 of Rhodococcus sp. DN22. Classification (NCBI taxonomy): domain Bacteria; kingdom Bacillati; phylum Actinomycetota; class Actinomycetes; order Mycobacteriales; family Nocardiaceae; genus Rhodococcus; species Rhodococcus sp. DN22. The sequence continues at coordinate 1,722,309 of NZ_CP133326.1, forward strand.
GGCGCTGGAGCTGCCGATGGTGCCGCTGTTACCCGCCGAGGGCTGCAAGTTGATGTCGTTCACCTTCGCGTGAACCTGCATCCCCGTTGCGGGGCCGAACGAAGAGTCGTCACTGTCGATGCTGATGTACGGCACCTTCTTGTCGACTGCCTGCAGGAGTACGGGCTTCCAGCTCAACCCGACGTCGACCTGGGATCCCAGTTCGCTCTGGAACTGATCGGCCATGCAGGTCTTCACCTGGTTGCGTACGTACAGTTCTCCACCGACGAGTGCCGCCACGAGCACGGCGATCACCACGAGAAGGATGACGAGCACTCGGTTGCGCGGACGAGGGTTGTTCGCTGCGACAGTCATTCGCCAGATTCTTCCCGACGAGTCTGAACGAACTCTGTGAATACGCACTTCCTCATTCCTGTGATGCGCGACACAGTCGCCCGTAGTCTGTTCGAAACGGCGTTTTCGACGGTCACCGGAGGTGGTCATGGCTTCGGACTACGAATCACTCGAGCTGCTTGCGCTGCGACAGTGTGGATTTGTCACGGCTCTCCAAGCGTCCGAACTGGGTTTCGGTCTGGCGTCGATGGAGGAGATGACGGAATCCGGAACATGGACGTGTGAGTGCCGGGGACTCTTTCGCCTCGAACGCGTCAGACATACTGCCTTGGACGAATTTGCGAAGTGGTGCACGTGGTTCGCCGGTAGCGCCACCGTCTCGCATTACAGCGCCGCAGATCTACATGGCCTTGGGCACCTGCAACCTCGCTTCATTCATCTCTCGACAGCGCACCCACTCGCGGCGCCGACCCGCCAAGTCGCCCTGCACCGACTGCCGCTCGCGGACGACGAGTGCGAACAGATTGGACCCATCCGCATCACCACGCCTTTGCGCACCGTGCACGACCTCGCATCCGGTGGAATTTCTCAAGTTCTGCTCAACGAAGTAGTCGCCGATGCGGTAGCGATAGGTCGACTCGACGCGCACGAGTTGTATCTCTCGTGTGAAAACGCGAGCATCGACGTTGCCGTCCGAGTGGAGTTGGCGCTCGCCGCAAGCCTGTAATCGAGATTGATTTCTATGCTTCTGCGACCTTCTGGCATCACGTTCGAAATCGAATATGACACCAATATCAGAGATTTGAAATGCGCTACTTCGGGGCGAATATTCTCTCTTCAGTGCAGGTGGAGCGATATCTGGACCAGTACTTCGGGACTTTCGACCCATGATCGCTGCAGCTTGGTGATGTCGGCGATGAACTAATTCGGTGAAAAGCGTAGTTACTTTACAGTCAATGGGATAACGTCACGGCATCAAAAGCAGACGGACGCTTGTCCTGGACGGCTGTCTGCTCCCGTGTGCGAGAGGGATGTGGATGTCCGTGAGTGGTGTTCGTCGTGTTGTCGGTGGTTTGAGTGTGTTTGCTGTTTCTGCGGGTTTTGCCGTGGTTGCGGGTGTCGGGGTTGCTGGTGCGGCTCCGGTGACGGCGGAGTTCAATTCCGATGGGTACAAGGTGACTCGGACGATCAGTAACGGCACGCCGTCCGAGGGTGATGTGATCACGTCGAAGACGGTGTTCAAGCGAACTGCTGGAGTTCACAATCTGTATGCGGTGCGCGATTTTCATCCGGCGTGTATGACGTATGTCGATGGTTCGGCGACGGTGAACGGTAGTGCGTTCCGTGTCAACGAGGTGGCTACTGATTCTGTTCGGTTGAGTGCGGGTGCTACGGAGTGGCCGATGTGGGGCGGTGACGTCAAGACGTTCGAATTCCAGTATCGCGTCGGTGCGGATTGTGCTCGTGGTACCAATTTGTCGACGACGGTGCATTTCGACGGGACGGTGTTCGTTGACGACACGACGAATGGTCGTGGTCCGTCGATTAATGTTCAGAAGAACGTCTCGACGACGGCCGTGTCACCGGTCAGTGGCGCTCAGGTGGGGCAGCCGGTGACGTTGAGTGCGACGGTGACCGGTGGTGCCGACGGTGATTCGGTGGAGTTCTTCGACGCAGGTTCCAAGATCGGTGCGGGCGCGCTCGCCAATGGTGTTGCAACACTTGCCTGGACACCGACCACCCGTGGAGATCACTCGATCACAGCGAAGTTCGCCGACACGGCGCGTGCCGTCGGTTCCGCTTCGGCAGCGCTGATCGTGAACGTTTCGCAGGCCGATGCTCAGTCCAGTACGACGCTGGCGCCGATCTCGGGCGCGCAGGTCGGCAAGTCGACCACTCTCAAAGCGACTGTGTCCGCGTCGGGCACCGGTGGAACGGTCACGTTCAAGGTCGGCGGAACGGTGCTCGCTTCGGTGCCGGTGGCAGGAACCGGTGAAGCGACCTACGCCTGGGTTCCGACGGTTGCCGGTGCGCAGAACGTCGAGGCCGTGTTCGCCGGCAGATCCGGCGTCACCGGGTCGAGTACCACCGCGAATGTGACAGTCGCCGAACAGCCCGCCGGAACAACAAGCTCCACAACAGATCTCAGCGTAGTAGCGGGGCAGGTCGGCGTTGCACAGACGATCTCCGCTCAGATCAGTCCTGCAAATGCCGGTGGCACAGTCACCTTCAAGGACGGTGAGACCGTCATCGGCACGGCTACGGTCGATTCATCCGGGAAGGCCAGCCTTTCGTGGAAGCCCGCAACTCAGGGTCAGCGAATTGTCGCGGCGGAGTACTCGGGCGCCGGCACGGTGACGGCATCCTCCGATCAGGTCTCCGTCCAGATCGCCGCACCGGTCGACGGTGAAGAACCAGGCAACGGCACCGGTTCGCTCGGCAGCCTCGGCAACATCTTCGGCTCCTAGCAATCAATACCCGGTGATGCCCCGCCCGCTTCAGGTGGTGGGGCATCACCCATATCCCTCACTTCTCGAGAAGGAAAATCTATGTCTGTAGGTTCTGCACGTCGTGCAGTTGCAGGTTTGAGTGTGTTTGCTGTTGCTGCGGGTTTCGCGGCGGTTACGGGTCTCGGGGTTGCGGGAGCTGCGCCGGAGACACCGGGTTCGTTGACGTGGAATGCGAACAACTACGAATACACGCGGACGATCAGCAATGTGACTCCGTCCGAGGGCGAGACGATCACCGTGAAGACTGTGTTCAAGCGGAAGAACATCGTCGTGGATTACCTGTATGCGATCAAGGATGTTCATCCGACATGTCTGACGTACGTCGAGGGTTCGGCGAAGGTGAATGGTTCGACGCGGAGTGTCGAGTCCAAGGGTGCTGATTTTGTTCGTGTGAAGGGGTCACTGACAGAGTGGCCGCTGTACAACAACGACTCGAAGACTTTCGAGTTCAAGTACACGGTGGGCGCGGATTGTGCGCGTGAGGTGCCGTTGGATACTTCGGTGCATTACAACGCGTCAGTGACGAGTTCCGATTTCCAGAACAAGGGCCCGGCGGTGACGGTGTCGAAGAACATTTCGACGACGACGCTGTCACCGGCCAGTGGCGTGAAGTTGGGACAACCTGTTCCGCTGAGTGCGACGGTGACCGGTGGTGCCGACGGTGATTCGGTGGAGTTCTTCGACGGTGCCACCAAGATCGGTGCAGGCGCGCTCGCCAATGGTGTTGCAACACTTGCCTGGACACCGGCTGACGTCCGAACCCACAGCGTGACGGCCAAGTACCTCGGAAATGCAAAGGTGGCGACCTCCACGTCGTCAGCTGTCGACGTCGTCGTGTCCGAAGCGGACAAGAGCACTGCAACCGCGATCACCGGCCCCGCAAGTGCAGTTGCAGGTGAGTCCGTGACCGTCGAGGCTACGGTGTCGCCTACTCCGGCGGGTGGCACGGTGCAGTTCAAAGACGGTGCAACCGACCTCGGCGGCGCCGTTACCGTCGATGCCAACGGCAAGGCGTCGCTGACGAATTCCTATGCAGAAGGCGCGCATTCGATCGTGGCGGTGTACTCCGGTTCCGGTGTCTACCAGACTTCGACGTCGGCGCCCCATGCGCTGACAGTCGCTCCGGTGGTGGTCGAGGAGAACACAACGACCACCCTCGTCGGCCCGTCGACGGCGTCGACCGGTGAGGCATTGTCGTTCACTGCCTCTGTCTCGACCGGTGTTGCAGGTGGCACCGTGCAGTTCAAGGAAGGTGGCAGGGATCTGGGCCCCTCGGTTCCAGTGGACGCCACGGGTAAGGCGACAACCATGCCGACCTTCACCGTGGCGGGCGAGTACAGCATCACCGCAGTATTCTCGGGTTCGGGCAACTACCTGGGTTCGACGTCCAACACCCAGACTGTGAACGTCAAGGCGCCGGCTCCCACCGACCAGCAGACCGAGACGGTCTTGACCGTTCCGGCGGATGCGAAAACCGGTACGGCAGTGGGTCTCTCCGTGGCGGTCACTCCGTCGCCGGTGGGTGGCACGGTGCAGTTCAAGGACGGCTCGGGCAATCTCGGCTCGGCGGTGCCGGTCGTCGACGGCAAAGCGTCGATCATGCACGAGTTCGCGAGCGTTGGCACTCACGACATCACGGCGGTGTACTCGGGTGCAGCAGGATTCCTCACCTCTACCTCGGCCGCGCAAACGGTTTCGGTCACAGCCCCGGCTGCGGAGGATCAGGAAACGTCCATTACCGTGAGCGCTCCGACGTCAGCGGTCAAGGGTGCGAAGGTCGACCTTGTTGCGGCAGTTGTTCCTACGCTCAGTGCGGGAACGGTCCAGTTCATGGACGGAACCACCCCGATCGGCGGACCGGTTGCGGTGGTGAACGGCAAGGCCACGCTCTCGCATACCTTCACCGAACTCGGTGATCGCCGAATCACCGCGGTGTTCAGCGGAACTGACGGCTATCTCGGTTCCGAGACCCAGGCCGCAGTCACCGTCAAGGTCACGGCAGAGTCCGACGGCGGCGATCCCGGCAACGGCGGCAGTTCGACAGGTTCGCTGGGAAGCCTGGAAAACATCTTCGGGTCCTAGCCCGACGCCTGCACACGGACGCCTCGCCGCGGAGACAACCTCTGCGGCGAGGCGTTTCCCGTCTGCGAGTTCAGGGGTTCGGCGCTACGACATGCCATGGCACCGTCAGGATGCAGTCGCGAAGACGTCGTCGCGCGGGTTGCACGGGAATTCCTTGCGCCCGAAGAATTTCCAATGCGGCAGCCCAGCGATGCCGAGGTCCGAACGAGGCGTGTGGCGCAGCGGTGGCCCAGGCTCGATCGGCCGCGCTGAGCAGCGCGTGGATCGGCTCACCTGGAACGTTGCGGTGAATGAGAGCCTTCGGGAGACGTTCCGCGATGTCGGAAGGACGCTCGATGTCGAAGGGGTCCCAGGCCAGTGTCAGGGTCAATGGACGATCGGCGTCGAGAAGCACCCAGGCGCAACGCCTTCCGAGCTCGTCGCAGGTTCCGTCGAGTAGCAGTCCGCCGGGGGCGAGGCCGGACTGAATGTGCGCCCACGCAGAGTCCACGGCGTCTTCCGGATACTGCCGGAGGACGTTGAAGGCGCGTACGAAAACGGGTGTGAGACCGGCCAGTTCGAATCCGCCACGGGCGAAGCTGACACCGTCACGACTCTCGACCACGCGGGCGGGGTCGATCTCGAGCCCGATGACGCGTCGATCCCGCCGGACAGCGGTGAGGCGGCTTGCCATCTCGAAGGTGGTGTCCGGCCTCGCCCCGTACCCGAGGTCGACGATCAACGGATCGGCCGCGTTGTTCAGGGCGTGCGCGATAGTGCGGTTGTGGACGATCCACCGGTCACTTCGTCGCAGTCTGTTGATCCCCGTCGTGCCACGGGTGATGACCCCCTCGATCTTCGGGGGTGGAGCCTTCTTCACGTCGGCTTCAGCGTGCGGCGAGCCAGGTCGCGGTGACCTGGGCTTCGGTGCGGAACAGATCGACGAGGTTGATGAGCATGAGCTGTTCCAACTTCGCGCCGATGAACGGTATGAAGACCTTCGCCTCGGACGTGGTTCGCAGCGTGGACCCGGTCTCGGTCGCGAACAACTCCATGGTGCCGGACAGATTCCCCGGCCCGGCCGGGATGGACGCTTCGTACGTTCCGGTCACGGTGTCGCCGAAGGCGCCGTACGACTCCTTGCGCGTGATGACCAGATCCTTCTTCATCACCGTCTGAGCAATGTCCGGCAAATCGGTGCGCGGGAGAATGTGGTGCAGCACGAGATCGATTCCGGAATCGGTGACCTCGAAATGTTCCACATGGTTCTCGGAATGCTTGCGCATCTCCTCGACGCGGGCCTCCCAGTACGAGCGGTCCGCCAGTGCCGCGTAGACCTGCTCGGGGGAGTGCTGATAGCGGGCGGAGTAGTCGATGCGGCGAGCCATGATCGGAAAGAATACCTGTTACGCGCTGTGACAAGCCAAATTGGCCGTATCCACAACTATCGCCGCCCGCAGGATTTTACTTAGCGATCCACTCCCGGGTGAAGTCCTGTTCGGCCTGGATGAGCCGGACAACCTCGTCGACGATCGCGCTTTCGATCTTCCCGCCGAGGAACGGGATCTTGACCTCGACCTCACCCTCGATTTCGAGAGTGGCGGAGTTCTCGTCACCAGTCAGGACCTGCGTGCCCTCGATACGGGCGGGAACACCGTCGACGTGGGCGGAGAAGGTGCCAGTGGCCTTGCCGTCCTTGAAAGGAGCCATCGTCTCACTGCGCTTGATGACGATGTCGCCGTTGACGACCTTCGACACCATGCTCGGGAGATGCTCGGCAGCAATGATCTGCGACATCGTGACCGCGACGGTCTCGTCGCGAACGGTCAGCTCTTCGATCGCCGCGCCGGGACCACCGACAGCGACGATTCGGTCGCGCCAGTACTGCTCGGAGGTCACCGCCTCATGGACCTTCTCGGCGGGGACTGTGTACTTCGACGAATGCTCGATGCGACGGCTCACGATTGTGGAGGCTACCGTTTATCGATGTGTGGGACGTAACCATTGGCAGACGCGTCGTGGAATCAGGCGCTTTCGTGTCCGAGAACGTTGACTTGTCGGGATTGACGACGCTCCGAATCGGAGGACCGGCGCGGCTGCTCGCCGAATGCCCGACGACGCAGTCGTTGATCGACGTCGTGACGCTGCTCGATCGCGAGCAGATCCCGACGCTGATTCTCGCCGGCGGATCGAATCTCGTGATCTCGGACGCGGGATTCGACGGAGTTGTCGTTCGTGTGGCCAACACCACCGTGAGCCTCGACACGGACCGCGTCATTGCCGAAGCGGGCGCAGTGTGGGACGAAGTAGTCGGCCAATCCGTCGCCGCGGAACTGGGCGGCCTCGAATGCCTGTCCGGGATTCCGGGCTCGACCGGTGCGACGCCGGTGCAGAACGTCGGCGCGTACGGCGTCGAGGTGGGCTCGCGGCTCCGGCAGGTTCAATTGCTCGACCGACGCAGCGGCGAAGTGTCGTGGGTCGAACCGTCGAAACTCGAGTTGGGCTACCGGTCGAGCGTTCTCAAGCATTCCGATGCAGCAGTGGTTCTCGCCGTCGAATTCGATGCGTCGACCGACGGATTGAGCGCCCCGCTCGCGTACCGCGAACTGTTCACCGCACTCGGGGCCGAGGAAGGCGAGCGGTTGCCTGCGTCGCAGGTCCGCGAGGCGGTTCTGGGATTGCGGACCGGCAAGGCGATGGTGCTCGATCCGTACGACCACGACACTTGGAGCGCGGGTTCCTTCTTCACCAACCCCGTGGTGCCGGACGACAAGCTGCCCGCTGTGCTCGGAGCAATAACCGAACAGCTCGGAGACGTCACCGTGCCGCAGTTCCCGGGCAGTGGTGGAACCAAGCTCTCGGCCGGATGGTTGATCGAACGGGCCGGATTCTCCAAGGGGTATCCCGGTGAAGATGCACCGGCCAGGCTGTCGACGAAACACACCTTGGCGTTGACCAACAGAGGGTCGGCAACGAGCGCGGATGTGGTCTCGCTCGCGCGGACGGTTCGCGACGGCGTCGAAGCCGCGTTCGGTGTCCACCTGGAACCGGAACCGGTAACTGTGGGCGTCACCATCTGATTCCTGACGGAGCCCGCAGGTAGCCTGTTGAAGTGCATGAGCTGGGTGGTCGGAGAAGTCGTTCGCGTCTTGTTGCGTTGGTAGCTGTATTGCTCGCCGTGATGGTGGCCGCTGTCGGCTGCACGATCGGTGGCAAGGACGGACAAGGCGGTGCGGCGGCCGCCGAACCAGCACCTGTTGCGACCGTGGTGTCGACGCCGGCACCCGGTACCAAAGACGTCAGCCCGGTCGCGCCCGTCTCGGTCGCGGTGACCCAGGGAACACTGGCCGACGTCAATCTCAGCAACGCGGCCGGTAAGGCCGTCGCCGGACAACTCTCGCCTGACAAGACAACGTTCACCGTCAGTGAGGCACTCGGCTACGGCACCACGTATTCGTGGTCGGGCTCGGCTACCGGAACCGACGGCAAATCTGTGCCAGTGCAGGGGAGCTTTACGACGGTCGCCCCGGAGTCGACCACCGGCGCCACCCTCAATATCGCCGACGGCCAGGAAGTTGGTATCGCGGCACCGATCACGTTGCAGTTCGACAACTCCGTCGTCGACAAGGCGGCCGTCGAGAAGGCGCTTGTCGTGACCACCGTGCCACCCACCGCCGGATCGTGGGCATGGCTGCCCGACGACAACGGCGGATCACGGGCCCATTGGCGACCGGCCGATTACTGGGTGCCGGGCACAACTGTCCATCTGGACGCCAAGCTCTACGGCTTGAACTACGGCGGTGGCGCGTACGGCGACCAGGATCTCACGCTCGACTTCACGATCGGTCGTAGCCAGATCGTGAAGGCGAACGCGCCAAGCCACCGCATGCAGGTGGTGCGAGACGGTCAGACGATCATGGACATTCCCGTCAGCTACGGCGAGGGAAACGAACCTCGAAACGTCACGCGCAGTGGCATTCACATGGTGACGGAGAAGTACGAAGACTTCATGATGTCCAATCCGCCGTTCTACGAGAACGTGCGTGAGCGTTGGGCGGTGCGCATCTCCAACAACGGCGAATTCATCCACGCCAATCCCGAAACCACCGGGGTACAGGGCTCGTCGAACGTCACGAACGGTTGCATCAACCTGTCGACATCCGACGCGCAGCAATACTTCGGAACCGCCCTCTACGGTGACCCCGTCGAGGTGACCGGCACGTCGATCGACCTGTCGCCTGCGGACGGCGACATCTACGACTGGGCGATCGATTTGCCGACCTGGAAGTCGATGTCTGCACTGGCGTAAGTCTCTACTGCTGTGAACCGAGAAATCCGTCGACGAGCGGAACCATCCGGGCGTTGCTTGCGTCAATACAGGTAAGCGCTGTCGGCTCGGGGGAGTCCGACGGGGATTTCGACGTCAGGGGGCAGCGGTGGGCATTCCATTTCTGGAAGATGTGCTTGGCAGGATCTCCGAAGCGACGCATGCCGTCCCGTCCGGCGTGGCGGCGTTGCCAGTTGTCGGCGCTCCCATCGCGAGCGCAGTCGCTACATCTGCTCTGGTGCAATCCGTAACCGACGACCGCGGCGCGTTCGACGACGAGATGGCTGTTGCGACCGCCGACGCCGATGCAGAGCGCGCACGAGCGTGGGGTGAGCGCGATGCCCTCACCGCCCAGACGTCATCGCTCGAGTACAGCGAACATGCAATCGTGGACGACGATCCTTTCGATGCGATGTCGTACTCCGAAATCTTCGACCACGTCAACGAGATGAATCCGGCAACCCTGAGTGCAATCGGTGAGGCCTGGAAGGCCATTGCCGGCCGGGTGGAATCTGGCATCGGGAAGTTCCAGAACGATGTGAACGGTGCAATCACCGAAGGCTGGCAGGGGCGCGGCGGCTCGGCTGCGTTGGAAGCAGTGCTGGCCTACTCGGCTGATGCGGGTGAGCTGAAGGTGCGGGTCGATCTGATCTCGAACAAGATCGAGGAGGCGAAGATCGCACTCGACGAGGCCAAACGCTCGATTCCGGCACCCGACGGCGCCTCGACGGTCGAGAGGTTTCTCAGCCTGGTTCCCGGGGCTACGTGGAAGCAGGCCCAATACGAAGCGGAAGAAGCCGAACGTCAAGCGCGCCAGGTGATGAAGGACGTGTATCTGCCGTACATGAAGCGTGCGGACGACCAGGTGCCGATCCTCCCGGCCGCTTTCAATCCGGTCACCGGCAGTGGCGGGGCTGGAAGTGGCGGCGCATTCGGTGGTGGTGGTTCCGGCGGAGGAATGGCCTCGGGAACGGGGAACGGGCTCGGAGCGCCATCGGCGTCGGGTGGCGGAGTTGGCGGAGGAGTGGACGGTGGAAACTCCGGCGGTGCAAATCCGGCCGGGGACGGTTCCGGTCAGAACCCTTCCAGCAGCAGTTCCGGAAATGGTGACAACCGTAGTGGTGTTGACGCCCAAGGGAATTCCGGTGCCGACGCCGCCCGGTCCGCAAACGATTCCGGCCCGGCCGGGACCACCGCGGCACATGCCGGTCCACTGTCCGCCGGTGCAGCGCCGGATGGCCTTGCCCGTGCAACTCCGAATGGTGCTCAGCTCGGTTCCGGCGTGCCGTCAGGCCTGGTGGGTAGCGGTTCGGGTGGAGGTTCTGCCGGTGGAATCGGTACCGGCGGCTTCGGGCCAGGTGGAGCCCTCGGACCTGGAGGCCCTGGCGGCGGCGGTGGCCTCGCCGGTGGCGGACGTGGGGGAGTCAACGGAACTGGCGGTACTTCGGCGACGGGCGCGCAGAGTGGTCGGGGAGCGATGGGTGGCGTCGGCGGCATGGCACCGGGACGAGGGCAAGGGCAAGACGAAGACAACGTTCACGACACCCCCGGCTACCTCGTCACCGTCGAGAACGGCAACGCCCTGATCGGCGACCTACCCATGGTCTCCCCGGCGGTACTGGGCGAATGACCACCATGCAGTGGCAGTTCACCGGCCTCGAATTCCAGATTCTCTGGGAAGCGGTCGGACGTGACCGACTCCCGTACCCGCTGCGGTTTCGTCCGGCGGCCGACGCCATGAACGAGCTGACAGCGGAGCGACGTCGAGCGGGAGCGCACCTGTCTGCCGTGCTCGACGATCGGCTGCATCACGTTCTCGGTGCTCTTGCGAATCCTGATGCTCGTGTGGAGGTTTCCGGTTTTCACGGGCAGAAGATGAGTACGGTGACGCGATTGCACGGTGTTGTTGCCGGCGACCTGGGTGTGCTCCTGACTCAACTGCCCGGCAGGACTGTCGACTGTGGCTCCGACGTGGTTTTCACCGTCGCACGCCCATCGGCAATTCCACGGATGCTCGTCGATCACCTGCCGACCTGCCCCGCTGGATCGGAGCGTGGCCTGAACATCGAAAGGCCGAAAACTGCGGGGAGGCAGAGCTTTCTGAGCAGCGCAGCCGGTGCGCGCGGGAGCGAGGAAGTGAGCAGATTCTTCGGCCGAGAGCGGACCTCGATCGGTGAAGTCACCGCATACCCGGGAGGAGCCGTCGACAGCAGGCCGACAGACGACGGAATAACATTCCACTGGTACGACTATGCCGGCGACGGTCGGTACATCATCACCGCGGGTGAAACCGTGAGTGCCCGCGGCGCTTCCGCGGAAGTGACGGAGGCCGAGATTGCACGCAATCTCGACTCCGTCCTCCGTCAGTCGATTCGCCCGAGGCTCTAGCTGTTCGGTGCGATTCGAACTAGCTGGTGGTGCGGTGGAACCGACCGGGGCTTGCCTGATCCCGCGGCTTGACGATGATCTGATCGAGGTTCACATGTGACGGCCGCGACGCGACAAAACCGATGATCTCGGCGATGTCCTGCGCCACCAACGGTGTGATTCCCTCGTACACCTTGTCGGCCTTGTCCTGATCGCCCTCGAACCGGACGAGTGAGAACTCCGTCTCGACGGCTCCCGGCGCGATTTCGGTCAGTCGAACGGGCTTACCCAACAGTTCACCGCGCAATGTCCGATGAAGGACGGCTTGAGCGTGTTTGGCGGTGGTGTAGCCCGAGCCGTTGTCGTATGCCTCCAGCGCGGCCACCGAGGTGATGGTCACGACCAGACCGTCACCCGAATCGATCAGCTTGCGCAGCAGTGCCTTCGTCACACGCAACGTACCCAGAACATTGGTCTCCCACATCCACCGCCAGTCGTCCAGATCGGCGTCCAGGACTGTTGCCAGACCCTTTGCACCACCCGCGTTGTTGACCAACACGTCGACACGGGGGACCACGGCCGCGAACGCGTCGACGGAATCCTCGTCTGTGACGTCGAGTTCGAGAGCTGTACCACCGATTTCCTCGGCGATCTTCTCGAGACGATCGACGCGGCGAGCACCGATCACGACGTGGAATCCCTGAGCGGCCAGGGTGCGGGCGGTGGCCTCACCGATTCCGGAGCTGGCTCCGGTGACTACGGCGATGCGGGCATCGGAAGAAATGGTCATGATGCAATCGTAGGGCTAGTCGGCGGCATACTCTGCCTCCCGTTCGATGGATTCGATGTGACGACGCGGTACCTTGACCGGGCCAGGGGTGTAGGTGACGGCGCGCAGCGCGCCGCTGTACCGGAATGGTCCGTGGCGTCGTCGTACTTCCCACGACACAGGTCCTCTGGCGTCGACCCCGACCGAGATGCCGGTCCACGGCGCCATCCCGACCAGTTGTACTTGCCCGAGCAGTTGGCCCGCGTGAATGCCGTCGACGCTGACGTGGAGATCCCAACGCAACCGCGGTAACACCGCCACGGACACGTCGATTCGCTTGGTGCCGACCGGCAATGGCCCCGCATCGACCACGGAGTAGGAACCGAAGGCGTTGTATCCGAGATGCAGGTTGCCGTCCTCGACGTAGAGAAGATATCCACCTTGTGGATCCCCATGGGCGACAAGGACGCCGGCGTCGCCTTCGCGGTAACCGTCGAGTTCGATCGTGATGTCGAAGTCACGGAACCCGATCAGTTTGGATGAGCGGTAGCGCTCCAGTGGGGGCGTTCCCGCAAGTAGTCGCACCGGGCGTGAGAGTGCCTCCTCCTCCGGACGGCGAACCGCGCCGACGGTATTGCCCAGTAGAGGAAACACGGTGTTCGCCCACGCCGAGTGGTCCCAGGCCTCGGCGAGTTCGCGAACCTTGTCGGGAAACCGTGATGCGAGGTCGTCGAGCTCGGTCGGGTCGGCTCGGACGTCGAACAATTGCCAGTGCGGTTTGTCGATGTCAGCTGGAGCGAGCGCCAGCAGTTTCCATCCGTCCTTGTAGTAGCCGCGGATTCCGGTCACCTCGGTGTACTGCTCGGTGTGGGTACTCGGAGCGGTGGGTGAACGCAGAACCGGCGCGCTCGACGCGCCGTCGAACTCCTTGACAGGCAGCCCGTTTCGCACGGTGGGGGTTTCGATTCCGGCCAGTTCGAGAAGCGTCGGCGTCAGGTCGGTGACATACGCGAACTGGTCGCGGATCCCGTTGTCGCCCGCTTCGGGTTTCAATCCCGCGGGCCAGGACAGGAGGAAGGGAACACGGATCCCACCGGCAAAGGATTGCCCTTTGTAGAACCGGAAGGGGGTGTTGGACGTCTGCCCCCATCCACGTGGATAGTGCACGCCCAATTCAGGTCCGCCGATGAGGGATTCGTCGTGTGGGACATCGCCCACCCAGTCCGGATCCTGAATATGTGCGAACTGCGCGAAGTAGCTTCGAGTCCCGTCCGAACCGCCCTCGGCGGTGCCGCCGTTGTCCGAGGTGAAGACGATGATCGTGTTGTCGAGTTCGCCCAATTCGTCCAGGGTGTCGACGATGCGTCCGACGCTCTGATCGATCGAGTCGACCATCGCCGCGTACACCTCCATGTAGCGGGCGAACCGAGACTGCACCTCCGGCGTGAGCGAATCCCATTCGGGCACGTCGAATCCGGGTTCGGAGTTACGCGGTGCCTGTCGTGTCCCCTCCGGAAAGAGTCCCTGCAGTAGCTGAGAGGCGAACCGCGACTCGCGGATTCGATCCCAGCCCTCGTCGTAGCGACCGCGGTATTTCGCCTGATCGGCGGGCTTGGCCTGTAAGGGTCCGTGCATGGCGACGTGTGCGAAGTAGAGAAAGAACGGCTTGTCCTGATCGTGGGCGCGAAGGTCCTTGATGTACCCGACGGCCTTGTCGGTCAGATCGTCGGTGAGGTAGTAGCCCTCGGGATACTCGTCGACGTCGACCACAGAATTGTCGGAGATCAATTGATTGGGGTAATAGAAGGAATTGAGTCCTTCGAGTGAGCCGTAGTAGCGATCGAATCCACGCTGTGTCGGCCAGGAATCACGACTTCGTCCCGGGGCGAGGTTTGCGTCGCGCACGAGATGCCACTTGCCCACCGCATAGGTCGCATAGCCTGCGCCGCGGAGGATTTCGGGGAGTGTCTGGACGTCGTCGGCCAATTCCAGACGCAGTCCGGGGTATCCCGGATCGGCGTTGGCAACAAATCCGTACCCGGCGCGGTGCGGATTGAGGCCGGTGAGAAGCGCGGCGCGCGACGGCGAGCAGAGGGGCGTCGTGTGATAGTTGGTCATTCGAATGCCCTGCGAGGCAAGGCGGTCGAGGGTGGGAGTCTCGATCTCGGAGCCGAACGGTCCGATGTCGCTGTATCCCATGTCGTCGATCAGAACCACGACGATGTTGGGTGATCCGAGAGGCGGGGTCGTGGCTGTGGGCCACGCCGGGGTCGAATCGGCTGCGGTGCGGCCGATTCGACCCTCGAAGCCTTCGTAACCGCGCGCGTGCGGCGGAAGGGCGGAATCTGCGTGAGTCATGAGTTGTTCGAGGCACCTTCTGCCGCAACTGCACCTTCGATAACCGAATACTCGGAAGCGTTGCCGGCGATACTGCGGCTTCGTTCCCCATGAATGTTGACCGGGATGTCGCCGGCAAGTGTGATGCGCTCCAGACGCCGGTACTGGTCGTCGTAGTCGGCGATCGCGTAATGCTGGGTGGCGCGGTTGTCCCAGATCGCGACGTCACCCGCTTCCCAGTTCCAGCGCGTCGTGTACTCGAGCTTGATGGCGTGATCCTGCAAGAGCTTGAACACACCGTTCGACTGTTCGGTGCTCAACCCGACGAAGTTCTTGACAAAATGTCCGAGGACGAGCGTGCGTTCTCCGGTTTCGGGGTGGACACGCACCACGGGGTGCTCCGTCTCGAAGTACGTGGACTGGAACTCCTCGCGGTAGGCGGCCGTGCGATCTTCGGTGAGACGCTCGGCGCTGGTGGCCGCGTAATCGTAGACGTTCGTGTGGCGAGCCCAGAGGTTCTCCGCGAGCGCCTTGAGTGGATCCGGCAGTCCGTTGTACGCGGCTACCCCTGACGCCCACGTCGTCGAACCGCCGTATTCGGGTAGCTGCACCGCGCGCAGGATCGACGCCTTGGGGATGCGGTCGACGAAGGTGACGTCGGTGTGCCAACTGTTGGCCTTGCCCAGGTCCGAATCGATGGGCAGAACTTTTGCGCCGTGCGACTTCACCGTGGGGTGGGCAGTGGTCGGGGTGCCCAACAGCTGGGCGAACTCGTACTGCGAATCGTTGTCGAGGTGGTTCTGTCCGCGGAAGAAGATCACCTTGTGTTCGAGAAGCGCCTGTCGGATGAGTGAGATCGTCGCCGGATCGAGGTGCTCGCCGAGAGTGATTCCGTCGATTCGGGCGCCGATATGCGCGCCGAGGGGGGTGACAGTGCCGCGAGCGGCGCCGGCAGCCGCCCCGTTCGTTGATGCCGCGTCCGTGAGGGTCGGCTTGGCGAAAGCTGTAGACATGGTGCACCTTTCGTGGGGAGTGCACCCACCCAAACACGCGAGAATCCGCCTCGACAGGGTTGTGGTCAGTGTGATCGTTACCGCACCTGATTTGTGAATCTCGGTGAAGCTGCTACTTTTGGAGCCATGTCGACCGACCAGCCTGCCGCTTTGCGGGTCACCTATGTGACCGCTGCGCTTGGTTCGCGTCTGCCCTTGGCGCGAGAGCTGTGTTGTCGCCGCCGTTCTTTCTGCAGCTAATTTCTGCGCCTTTCCTGTCTTTCTCTTCGCTTGACCAGCGCAAAAGCTGATTTCGCGGTCGACAGAGATATGCGCCTTCTCCTCCTTCTGCAAGGGACAGCCATGTCGACACCCACCATCTCCGCCATTCCGAACATCCGATCGCGAACCGCGCTCTCGGGAACGCGGGCCCGTACCCAGATCGTCGTGCCCGAACTGCGCATTGCCGACGGACCGTCCGCGACGGTGTTGCGGATTGCTCGATCCCGCGGACCGCTCTCTCGCGATACCGCGGCGAAAGCGTCCGGACTGAGTATTGCCACCGTGAACCGGCAGGTCACGAGCCTGCTGGACCTCGGGATCCTGCGCGAACGCGCAGACTTGACGGCCTCCGGCGCCATCGGACGTCCGCGGGTTCCGTTCGAGGTCAACCACGAGCCGTACTTGACCGTGGGCATTCATATCGGTGCCGTCGTCACCAGCATCATCGCCAGCGACATCCGCGGGAAGGTGCTCGGCGCCGTCGAGATTCCGACTCCCGCCACCAATTCTGCTGTCGCGCTTGCCACCATTGCGCGCTCGGCCAAATCTTTTGCCTCACGGTGGCACAAGCGTCGTCCACTCGCCGTCGGCGTGGCCATCGGCGGTCGCGTCGATTCGGCGACCGGAGTCGTCGATCACCCGCGCCTGGGGTGGAAGGGCGCCAAAGTCGGATCCATCATCGGAGCCGGCTTGGATCTCCCCGTCTCAGTCGCAGCCCACGTCGAGGCGATGGCTGCGTCGGAACTACTGCTCAGCACCGACCGTGCCGAGGCTCCGACGCCGGGCACTACCGGGCTGTACTTCTACGCCCGTGAAACTGCCGGTATCGCAATCACTTTCGAAGGTCGAGTACACACGCCGTCCAGCGGACCCGGTTCGATCGCGCACCTTCCGACGGGTTCGTCCGCACGGTGCACCTGCGGCGCCGTGGGTTGCCTTGAAGCAACGATCAGTGACCGCGCTGTAGTCGCGCAGGCTTTGTCTTCGGGCGCCGTGATCCAGGGCAGTGAGCGTGTCACGATCGCGGACGTCTACCGGGCTGCGTCGTCGGGTTCCATTCCGGCACACGAACTTCTGGTTGATCGAGCACGCGTCCTCGGCCGGACGGTGGCAATGCTGCGTGACCTGTTCAACCCGGATCGTGTGATTCTGGGTGGTCAGGCATTCACCGACTATCCCGCCGGAGTGCCCCATGTCGCCGAGGCTTTCTCGACGGCATCCTCGTTGGAGCGTAAGGACATTCGAATTACCGGTTTCGGTAATCGGGTCCAGGAATACGCCTCCACGGTCGTGTCACTGAGTTCACTGTTTGCTGATCCCGCTGCGGCCATGCGTCGCGCGTCGGCCGTCTGACTGCGAAGAGGGTAGTCAGAGTTCCGGTCGATCCAAGACTCGCAACCATGATCCGTCGGACTGGCGGCGCGCGACCTGCGTGCGCCCGCCGGTTCCGTCGGAAGGTTTGGTCGAGGTCATGGCGAGGTCGCCGCTGATCACCGTCGGTAGAGATTCCTCGACGGTGAATCTCGGTGCAGCTGCCAGCATCTGAGAGATCACCTCGCGGATGGCTTGGCGACCCACGGTGAGGGATCCGGGCGGGAAGGCCATCACCGCATCCTCCTCGTAGAGTGCGGCGACGGCGTCTGCGTCACCAGCGTTGGCGAACTGCACAAAAAGCTTTGCGATGTCTTCCGGGGTTCCGGCCTTCTGAACGTCATCTGTTGTTGTCATGCTTCCATCGTTCTACCGCACCGGCGATAAGTCCAAGATCTAGTTTGTCTCGCAGCTAGAATCAGCAGTTATGGAACTTCGGCAGCTCGAATACTTTGTCACGGTAGTGGAGGAAGCCAACTTCACTCGCGCCGCCGAGCGGCTTCACGTAGCCCAACCGGGTGTGAGTGCCCAGGTCAAACGGCTGGAACGTGAGTTGGGGCAGGAATTGCTCGATCGTAGTGGTCGAACCGTTTGTCTGACCGACGCCGGGCGAGCTGTCCTCCCGCACGCCTACGCTGCACTTGCTTCCGTTCAGAGCACCCGCGACGCTGTCGATGCACTGAACGGACTGGTTCGGGGTTCCGTTTCGGTCGGGATGGTTACCGCCTGCGCTTCCGCCGACCTCACAGATCTGCTCAGTCGGTTGCACAACAAACACCCCGGACTGGACATTTCGCTGGCCGAGGACGATTCGCGCAGTTTGCTTGCCGGAGTGTTGGACGGAACCTTCGACATAGCCGTCATCGGGGTGGCGGGCGAGCTGCCGGAAGGGCTCGAATCGAGGGTGATCACCGACGAACGACTGGTGGCCGGAGTAGCGGCCGATCATCCGCTGGCCGAGGTGTCGTCTCTGCCGTTTGCCGAACTCGCGACGCAATCGGTCATCTGTCTGCCGGAGGGAACCGGCATCAGGACGTGTCTGGACTTCGCGTGCGCCGCCGCCGGCACCAAGCCGACGGTTGCGCTCGAGGCAAGCAACCTCGGCATCATCGTTTCATTGGCAGCGCAGGGGCTGGGAATGGCCGTGCTTCCGGAGTCGACAGTGGGGGAGTTGCATCGGATCGATCTCGAACCGGAAGCACGATCTCGGCTGGAATTGGTCTGGCGTTCGTCGGGCGGCAAGAATCCGGCGGCCTCCGCTCTCATCGATCTTGCGGGAGCTGTTCCCGCCGAGTGAGTTCGGCCTGCGCCCGATCCAATCCGCCGTGCTCGAGAGCGGCCAACCGTGACCTGTCCTTCCAGACTATGGTGCCGCGCCGGCGGACGATGACCGACATGGTTCCACCGAGATGCTCGAGCGCTCCTGGCACGTTTCGACGCTCGGCAGGTATCGGAACAGGAAGAATGTGTGCGTCGGCGATGGGCGCGGTCCCGTCGATGTCGACGCTCCACTTCCGGCTGTAGCCGCGAAGAGTCCAGCGATCGTCGGACACCGTCGTCTCCACCTGTGACGTCAGCGGATTACCCAGCCGCAATACCGTTCCGTCCGGTAGCGCGGCAACGACGGCGGTGACTTCGGTGCGCAGAGGTCCGGCGCTGACCTGGCCGCCGGCAAACGCCACGCAGGCTCGCGGATCGGTGAACCCCTGTGCCTGTCCCCACCACCAGGATTCCGGGAATCCTCCCTTTCCCCAGTTCTTCTCGCCGTACACCTGTGCCCCGGTGAGATCCCAGTTCTGCCCGTCGATGACGGCGCTTCCCTCGACCCGGCCGCCGAGCAGCCACGGATGCCAGTATTGATTGAGTGCGGGAACTGATTGGAAGTAGCTCGATCCCCCGAAGCGGCGATGCGGCCAGAATCGCTGATTGCTGATCCGCACGTCGAGATGGCTGTCGCCGAAATCGACCTGCAGTCGATCGGCATTGCCGCGGAAAGCGTTGTCGGCGTAGGCCCCCAGGATCCGTGGATCGGCCGATCCGCTCGGATGTTCGGCGGTACGGAGGAATCCGCCTGGATGCGCCGCGAGACCGAGCGTCGACCAGTTGCCGCCGTCGGACTTGTTGATTCCGGCGAGCGCGATCACCACCCGTCCGCTGCCTGGCATCGTGAATCGCCAGAAGTAACCCTCCATCGCAACATCATGGGAGGCAAGCAGATTGCCGTACGGCAGGGTGGCACCCGAGGCGCGGTACGTGGGACGCTTCACGGTCCCAATACTGCCTGTGATGCGGTGACCTGAGCGACGAGGCGGCCTTCGTCGTCGCGAATCTCGGTCACGACCGCGACGGTGCTGCGCCCCGCATGCAGTGGCCGGGCGGTTGCGGTGACCGTGCCCTTGCGCACCCCGCGAGTGAACACGGTCGACGAACTGGTGGTGGAAGTGCTTGCACCGGGCGGAAGATTGAGGAATGCACAGACGGCGCCGACGCTGTCTGCCAGCGTCATCAAGGCGCCGCCGTGCATTCCGTTGCCGGCGGTGGTGCGGTGGCTGTCCCAATCCAGATGGCCGACAACCTGTTCGGGTGCCGCGCTGTCCAACTGAATTCCGGTGTGAACTGCAAAAGGCATGCTCGCGACAAGTTGTTCGAGGTCCATGCCTACCGATGGTAACGAGCCGCCGAAACCTCCGCCGGGACTTCGGTTTATCGAGGGCGGTGACTTCAGAGGGGAAGGGCGGTTTCGGACAGACCTTCCGGCGCGTTGCGGCGACGGAACCACTCGGTGCCGAATGCCGCGGCGAGCTGCTCCGTCGGCATTTCGAGGAACGGGCCGAAATCGCCGACCTGCGTCGCGTGTGCGTACATGGCCGCGCGCTTGGACGAGATCACCGAACTGACATCGACGGCGGTGGTGAGTTGGTCTGCCGGAAGCCCGAACGATTCGATGTCCGGCGGCTGCGCCTCTTCGGTCCACTCGGGGTTGGCCTGCATCAGCATCTTCATGTGATCGCGGTTGGTGGACGCCTCGTAGACGAACGGCGTGCCTGCGAGTTCTGCGGCCCGGACGCCGACATGGTGGACCTGGATGTGATCCGGGTGCCCGTATCCGCCGTTGGGGTCGTAGATGGTCAGGACATCGGCGTTCTCTTCACGAAGAACCTCGGCAAGACGCTCGGCGGCCTTCTCGACGTCGACGTTGCAGAACGCTTCCGGATTCTCGTTCTCGGGCGTACCCACCATCCCCGAATCCGGGTAATGCAGGGACACGACGCGATTGGCGCCCAACGCGTCGGTGGACGCCTCGAGTTCACGGCTGCGGCGCTGAGCCAACGTCTCGTATTCGTCCAACAGGCCGTCGGGGAATTCACCGAGAGCACCGTCGGTAGCGGTGACGACTACGACGCGGTGACCTGCGTCGGCGGCCATTCTCATCACGCCACCCGTAGTGAAAACTTCGTCATCGGGATGGGCGTGGAAACACACCAGGACACTCATTCGCGCAATCGTAAGGCAAGTTACCGACAGGTCAACCCGAGCGCACAGTGAAAACGATTTGTCGAGTCGGCCTCGGCTCTGTGAACCTTGTTCAGTGCACGAGAAGCTGACATGAGCGAATCCACCAACAAAGGCCTGCTGAGTGCCTACCGCGAGATCTTTGCCGCCCCCGGATCGGTCGCCTTCTCAGCCGCCGGATTTGTCGCAAGGCTGCCGATCGCCATGATCGGCATCGGAATCGTGACGATGATCTCGCAACTTCGTGGTGACTACGCGCTCGCCGGCGCGCTCGCCGCGGTTTTTGCGCTCTCGTCGGCGATCATCGCGCCCGCGGTCTCTCGTGCGGTCGACCGCTTCGGCCAGCGTGCGGTCCTGCCGATTGCCGCAGCCGTGAGCGTCACGGCGATCGGGGCGCTCTTGCTCGCAGTGCGGATGGAAGCTCCCGATTGGCTGCTTTTCGTTCTGGTCGTCCCCGGCGGCGCCACCCCGACGATCGGCGCGATGATCCGCGCCAGGTGGGTGGCGATCTATGTCGGAAAACCTCAGCTGCGCACCGCCTTTGCCTTCGAATCCGTGGTGGACGAACTCTGTTTCGTGGCGGGCCCCGTCATTTCGGTCGGCCTGAGTATCGGGCTCTTTCCCGAGGCCGGACCGCTGGCGGGACTGATTCTGCTGGTCACCGGAACCCTGCTGCTGGTCATACAGCGAGGAACCGAACCGAAGGTGCATCCGCGCCGACCCGGCCGCGGACGGTCGGTTCTCGGTAATCACGTGATGTGGATCGTCATCGTGATCATGGTGATGCTCGGAACGATCTTCGGCGTCATCGACGTCGGCGCCATCGCGTTCACCGAGGAACAGAATTCGCCGGGATCGGCGACGCTGGTCCTCGCGCTGTTCGCCGGCGGCTCGGGAATCGCGGGACTGATCTTCGGGTCGATGCACCCGGCGCGATCGCTGCGCGGTCAACTGATGATCGCGTCCTCCGCGGTCGCCGTTCTCAGCGTCCCACTACTCCTGGTCGGAAACGTGGCCGCACTCGCGGGTGCGTACGTGCTGGCAGGCGCGACCGTCGCACCGACGCTCATCATCGCGACAGCCCTGGTCGAACAGATCGTCCCCCCGGAAAAGCTCACGGAGGGAATGACCCTGACGGTCACCGGCCTCGGCGTCGGCGTGGCGCTCGGGTCTGCGCTGGCCGGGCAACTGATCGACCGCTACGGCGTCCCGTCGGCGTACATGCTCGCGGTCGGCGCTGCAGTCGCAGCCTCTATCGTGACGGCATGTCTATTCGTGAAGCCGTCAGCGTCGACGGCACGTCCATCGTCTATCGAGTAACCGGAAATTCGGCGGGGACCCCGCTGGTGCTGCTGCACGGCTGGGCTCAGTCGTCGCAGTGCTGGGGCGAGCAGGTCCTCGCGGACCTGGCTGCGGACTACCGCCTGATCGCTGTCGATCTGCGCGGCCACGGTTACTCCGATGCTCCCGAAACCGGATACGACGACTCCGCGAACTGGGCCGGCGACGTCGCGGCTGTTCTCGCGGCAGAAGGCGTCACCGAGAACGCGATACTGCTCGGCTGGTCGTACGGCGGTCTGGTGATCTGCGATTATCTGGCAGCGCACGGAACCGGTGCGGTGGCGGGTGCGGTTCTGGTCGGTGCGATCACCAGCATCGGCCGCGGTGAGAAGGGCGGCAAGGTCGGCTCGGCGATGCGTAGCGCGGTTCCCGGCGCGATGTCCGAAGATCCCCGCGAGGCGATCAGGGCACTCGGCGCTTTCGGCAACGCTCTCACCGGCCCACCCGAGGGCAAGGGTGCAGCGTCGCAGGCCTTGTTCGGGTACAGCCTCTCGACTCGTCCGCGGGTGCGCGCAGCATTGTTCAACCGTGCTGTCGGTCACGACGACTTGCTTCGCAACCTGGATATCCCCGTTCTCGTTCTGCACGGAACCGAGGACTCCGTCGTCGACGTGAGTGCAGGTAAGCACGCCGAGGAACTGATTCCCAAGTCCCAGGCGTCGTACTGGGAAGGCTGCAATCACGGCCCGTTCGTGGAGGATCCGACACGATTCGTGTCCGAAGTGCGAACCTTCATCTCGAGCCTCGGTTAGAGTTCGCGCCCGGTGAGGGGGCAGTATGGAGTCGTGACGCCCATGCACATTTCGCGCCCTCGCCGGGTGGCCGTTCTCTCGGTCCACACCTCGCCATTGGCGCAACCCGGCACCGGTGACGCGGGTGGGATGAACGTCTACGTTCTGCAATCCGCGATTCAGCTCGCCAAACGTGGCGTCGAGGTGGAGATATTCACCCGCGCGACGTCCTCGGCCGACGCACCCGTGGTGGACGCCGCTCCCGGAGTGCGGGTTCGGAACATTGCAGCTGGTCCCTTCGAAGGGCTGGACAAGGCGGATCTGCCGACTCAACTGTGTGCCTTCGTCGCGGGCGTTCTACGGGAGGAAGCGCGACACGAGCCCGGGTACTACAGCCTGATCCACTCGCACTACTGGTTGTCCGGGCAGGTCGGCTGGCTGGCTCGCGACCGTTGGGGCGTTCCCCTCGTACACACTGCACACACCCTCGCGGCGGTGAAGAATCTTTCGCTTGCCGAGGGAGACACCCCGGAGCCGGCAGCACGTCAGATCGGCGAGCAGCAAGTAGTCGCCGAGTCCGATCGCCTGGTCGCCAACACCACCGACGAAGCCAAGGCGCTGCACGAGTTGTACGGCGCAGATCCCACGCGTATCGACGTCGTGGCTCCCGGCGCCGATCTCACCCGCTATCGACCGGGCGATCGCGATTCCGCCCGCGCGTCGTTGGGGTTGGACCCGGGCGAGATCGTCGTGACTTTCGTCGGCCGCATCCAACCGCTCAAAGCGCCGGACGTTCTGCTGCGTGCTGCAGCCGAAGTGATCAGCCGCAGGCCCGGGTTGCCGCTGCGCATCCTCGTCGTCGGTGGCCCGTCCGGAACTGGTCTCGCGCGGCCGGACGTGCTGATCGAACTTGCACGATCACTCGGTATCACCGCGCAGGTGACGTTCTTGCCACCGCAGGCACCGGAGCGTCTCGCCGATGTCTACCGTGCCTCGGATCTGGTTGCGGTGCCGAGCTATTCGGAGTCCTTCGGGTTGGTCGCCATCGAAGCTCAAGCCTGCGGAACTCCCGTGATCGCCGCCGACGTCGGCGGACTGGGAGTAGCCGTACGCAACGGGGAGACAGGCCTGCTGGTTCAAGGACACCGCACCGAAGACTGGGCCGGCGCCCTCGAATCTTTGGTGACAGCGCCGACGCGCTTGGCCGAACTCGCCGCGCAGGCACCGCGTCACGCCGAGAATTTCTCGTGGGAACACACCGCGGACGGTTTGCTCGAGAGCTATCGCAAAGCCGCAGTCAACTACAACAACGGAACCGGTCCAAGCGACTTCTCGCCCCGCCGTGCGCGGGGTCTGTGGCGTCTGCGCCGGACCGGGGGAGTGCGTACATGAGCAGCATTTCGGACACCATCGAGCAGGCTCTCACCGAGCGCGAACTCGAATTCAACAGAAAAGACGACGCGCATTTCATCGTCGAACTTCCCGGTGAACACAAACTCAAGACGTCGACTCTGCTCACCGTCGGCAATCACGGTGTGCGGGTCGAGGCCTTCGTGTGCCGCAAGGTGGACGAGAATTTCGAAGGCGTCTACAAGTTCCTGCTCAAGCGCAACCGCCGTCTGTACGGGGTGGCGTACACACTCGACAAGGTCGGGGACATCTACCTGGTCGGCAAGATCGCGGAGCATGCCGTGACCGGCGATGAACTCGACCGAGTGCTCGGTCAGGTTCTCGAAGCCGCCGACGGCGATTTCAACGTCATCCTCGAACTCGGCTTCTCCTCGTCCATCAAGCGTGAGTGGGCATGGCGGGTGTCGCGAGGCGAGTCGCTGGCGAATCTCGAACCGTTCAAGCACCTCATCGAGGAGGAGCCCGCGCAGAGCTGATCGAGCGGGGTGAGACACATCGCGGATGTGTCACGTAAAGTGGCCTTTACTTGTGACTGTCGTCACGGAATAATACTGTTCCCGTGAGTCACAGTAAGTTGGTCACACCACCCCGCCGCGCAACTTTTCGAGGAGCACAGTGAGCTTCAAGAGTCCGTTCCCCGACGTTGAAATCCCCAACCTCAGCGTCTACGACTTCCTGTTCGGAAATACCGACCCCGCAGACCTCGACAAGACGGCATTCGTCGAGGGCAGTTCGGGCGCAGTCACCACATACGCTTCGCTGATCGCACAGATCAACGGCGTTGCAGGCGCTCTCGCAGCGCGCGGACTCGCCGTCGGCGACGTGGTCGGGCTGCATTCGCCCAACGTCCCGGCCTTCGGTTCCGTCTTCCACGGCATCCTTCGTGCCGGTGGCGTCGCGACCACGATCAACGCGCTCTACACCGCCGAGGACATCGCCAAGCAGCTCACCGATTCCAAGGCCAAGTTCCTCTTCACCGTCTCGCCGCTCCTGCCTCAGGCAAAGGCAGCTGCTGACCTGGTCGGTATCCCGGCTGAGAACGTCTTCGTGCTCGACGGTGCCGAAGGCCATCTGTCGCTGCGAGATCTGCTCGGCGAGGGCGCAGCGGCGCCCGAGGTCTCCTTCGATCCGGCCACCCAGCTCGCGGTGCTGCCGTACTCGTCTGGCACCACCGGCCGACCCAAGGGGGTCATGCTCACCCATCGGAACCTCGTGGCCAACGTCTGCCAGATCATTCCGCGGATGGGCATCGAGACCGACGACAAGATCCTCGCGGTCCTGCCGTTCTTCCACATCTACGGCATGACTGTCCTGCTCAACGCTGCGCTCTACCGCCGCGCGAGCCTCATCACGATGCCGAAGTTCGATCTCGTCGAGTTCCTGCGGATCGTCGCCGAGCAGAAGTCGACGTACATCTTCGTCGCACCGCCCGTTGCCGTCGCGCTGGCAAAGCACCCGCTCGTCGATCAGTACGACCTCTCGAGCGTGCACACCATCTTCTCCGGTGCGGCCCCGCTCGACGCGGCGCTCGGCAAGGCCGTCGCCGACCGGTTGAACTGCCACGTCCGCCAGGGCTACGGCATGTCCGAGATGAGCCCGGTCTCGCACGCGATCCCCTTCGATCGTGACGACATCGCCCTCGACACGTGCGGTCCGACCATCGCCAACATGGAATGCAAGCTCGTCGACCCCGGAACGGGCGAAGAGGTCGCGTACCCGGCTCTCGGCTCGGACGGCGTCAGCGAGCCCGGCGAACTGTGGTGCAAGGGCCCGAACATCATGCTCGGCTACCTCGGCAACGACCAGGCCACCAAGGACACCCTCGACGACGACGGTTACCTGCACACCGGTGACATTGCGACCGTCGACGGCGACGGCGTCGTCAAGATCGTCGACCGCCTCAAGGAACTGATCAAGTACAAGGGCTACCAGGTTCCCCCGGCGGAACTCGAGGCCTTGCTGCTGACCCACCCGCAGATCGCCGACGCCGCCGTGATCGGCGTGCTCGACGCCGAGGGCGAAGAGGTCCCGAAGGCATTCGTCGTGCTCCAGGACGGCGCCGAGTTGACCGAAGCCGACGTGATCTCGTTCGTCGCCGAGCGCGTCTCGCCGCACAAGAAGGTTCGCCAGGTTTCGTTCATCAGTACCGTGCCGAAATCCGCGGCCGGAAAGATCCTCCGCAAGGATCTGCGAACTGCGGAAGTAGCCCCGAGCTGATTTCCGGACAGGGTTGATCAAGAAGGGTTCCGGTACTCGTGCCAGGATGAACGCCATGAGTATCGGAACCCTGGTCCTGCTCCGCCACGGCGAGAGCGAATGGAATGCACTCAATCTGTTCACCGGCTGGGTGGACGTACACCTGACAGACAAGGGCATGGCCGAGGGCAAGCGCGCCGGCGAACTGCTCGCCGAGCACAACCTGTTGCCCGACGTTCTCTACACGTCTCTGCTGCGCCGCGCGATCAGCACGGCCAACCTCGCACTCGACGCCGCCGATCGCCACTGGATCCCGGTAGTGCGCGACTGGCGTCTCAACGAGCGCCACTACGGCGCTCTGCAGGGCAAGAACAAGGCGCAGACCAAGGAAGAGTACGGAAACGAGCAGTTCATGCTCTGGCGTCGTAGCTACGACACCCCGCCGCCCGCCATCGAAGCCGGCAGCGAGTACAGCCAGGACACCGATCCTCGGTACGCGAACCTCGACGAGGTTCCCTTGACCGAGTGCCTGCTCGACGTCGTCAAGCGTCTGATCCCGTACTGGGAGGACACCATCTCCCAGGAGCTGCTCGCCGGCCGGAACGTGCTGGTCACCGCACACGGCAACTCGCTGCGTGCATTGGTCAAGCACCTCGACGGCATCTCGGACGAGGACATCGCGGGCCTGAACATCCCGACCGGAATCCCGCTGCGTTACGACCTCGACGAGAACCTGAAGCCGCTCAATCCCGGCGGCACCTACCTGGATCCGGAGGCCGCAGCTGCCGGCGCCGCCGCGGTGGCGAATCAGGGCGGAAAGTAGCAACCCGATGATGTGCGTCGAGGCCCCCCGAACAGTGTTTTCGGGGGGCCTCGGCCAACAACAGATGAACGACGAACCAACGCCGTCCACCTGGCGGATTACGCGGGCGGGAACGTCCGAACCCGCCGTAACCGACACTTCGCGCGAACGTACGATTGCGCCGTGAGTGTCGTGATTGCAGTGCTGCTGGTCGTGGTCGCCGGCTTGGTCGGTTACCTCGTCGGCGGGGTGCTGGTGCCCAGGCTGTCGTCGCGCCAGAGTCAGCGCTCGGACGAACAGACCGGGCTGACGATGTCTCAGGTTCTCGACCTCATCGTGTTGGCTTCGGAAAGCGGTATCGCCGTCGTCGACGGTTTCCACGACGTCGTGCTCTTCAACCCTCGCGCCGAGGAACTCGGCCTCGTCAAGAATCGTCTGGTCGACGAGCGAGCCTGGCGTGCTGCTCAGGAAGTTCTACGGACGGGCCAAGCCGTCGAGGTCGATCTGACGGCGCAGACCGCTCAGCGCGGCCGCGACAAGATCGCGGTACGTGGCACGGCCCGGTTGCTCAGCAAGGACGATCGCAATTTCGTGGTCCTGTTCGCCGACGACGATTCCGAGCAGGTCCGCATGGAGGCGACGCGACGCGATTTCGTCGCGAACGTCAGCCACGAACTGAAGACGCCGGTCGGTGCGATGAGTTTGCTCGCGGAGGCACTGCTCGAATCTGCTGACGACCCGGAATCGGTGCGGCACTTCGGCGAACGGGTGCTGGGCGAGTCGATTCGTCTGGGCAAGATGGTCACCGAGTTGATCGCACTCTCGCGCCTCCAGGGCGCCGAGAAGCTGCCGGATCTCGACGTGGTCGACGTCGACACCGTGGTGTCCGAGGCGCTGTCGAGGTCGAATCTGTCGGCCGAGGCCGCCGGGATCACCGTCACCACCGACCATCCGAGTGGGCTGGAAGTGCTCGGGGATCAGACTCTCCTCGTCACAGCATTGTCCAACCTCATCGAGAACGCTATTGCATACTCGCCCAAGGGTTCTCCGGTGTCCGTCAGTCGGTCGGTACGCGGTGACAATGTCGCGATCGCAGTCACCGATCGAGGAGAAGGTATCGCGAAAGCGGACCAGGAGCGAGTGTTCGAGAGATTCTTCCGCGTGGACAAGGCGCGGTCACGGCAGACCGGCGGAACCGGTCTGGGGCTGGCGATCGTCAAACACGTCGCGGCCAATCACAACGGCTCCATCGAACTGTGGAGCAAACCGGGAACAGGGTCTACCTTCACGTTGCAGATACCGGCACACGTGGAGTCGGACGACGACATCGACTCTGACGACGCGGGAACCGCCGGTTCCACGCGGATCGGCAGACGAGAACAAGGCAGTAGAGAAAACGGCATGGAGGCCAAACGATGACGAGTGTGCTGATCGTGGAGGACGAGGAGTCCTTGGCGGACCCGCTGGCGTTCCTGCTCCGCAAGGAGGGCTTCGAGACCACCATCGTCAACGACGGACCGTCGGCGTTGGCGGAATTCGATCGCTCCGGAGCGGACATCGTCCTGCTCGACCTCATGCTGCCCGGCATGAGTGGCACGGACGTCTGCAAGGCGCTGCGGTCGCGCTCCGGCGTTCCCGTCATCATGGTGACGGCGCGTGACAGTGAGATCGACAAGGTCGTCGGCCTGGAACTCGGCGCGGACGACTATGTGACCAAACCGTATTCGGCGCGCGAGCTGATTGCCCGCATCCGTGCGGTGCTGCGTCGCGGGGTGGAGAACGAGGCGGATCTCGCCTCCGACAACGGGGTGCTCGAGGCCGGACCGGTACGGATGGACGTCGAGCGTCACGTCGTGCAGGTCGCCGGTAACCCGGTGACGTTGCCGCTCAAGGAGTTCGACCTCCTCGAGTACCTGCTCCGCAACTCCGGTCGGGTGCTGACCCGTGGACAGTTGATCGACCGCGTCTGGGGCGCCGACTACGTCGGTGACACCAAAACCCTTGACGTACACGTGAAGCGGTTGCGTTCGAAGATCGAATCGGATCCGGCCAAGCCCGAACACCTGGTCACGGTCCGCGGATTGGGCTACAAGCTCGAAGCGTGATCGAACCTCGAGACGAATTCAGCCGCCCACACGATCGTGTGAGCGGCTGAATTCTTTTTGTCTACGTGGAGTCAGCCCTGAGCTTTGTTCTGAGCGATCGTGGTCGCCGGATGGACTGCTATGAGGCCGAGGCCGGCGCGACGCCTGCAGAGGCGAGCCAGCTCGTCGTACGCACGCTTTCCGAGAAGCTCTGTCAGTTCCGGCCCGTAGGACTGCCAGACCTGCCGCTCCCCGACATGAGCGTCGGGGGAGCCGGAGCAGTACCAGGCGAGGTCGTCGCCGCCCTCACCCCAGCCGCGGCGGTCGTACTCGGTGATCGTGGTCTTGAGGATCTGAACGCCGTCCGGCCGGTCGACCCAGTCCTGGGTGCGGCGGATGGGTAGCTGCCAGCACACGTCCGGCTTCACCTCGAGCGGCTCGATGCCCTTCTTGAGCGCCATGGAATGCAGTGCGCAGCCCTCACCGCCGGCAAAACCCGGCCGGTTGAGGAAGATGCACGCTCCTTTGTAGCGGCGGGTGCGCAGCGCGGGCTCGTCCTCGAGGTCGTCTTCTTCGACGTAGCCCTTCTTGCCGAGACCCTTTTCCATGAACTGCCAGTCTTCGGCTGTGAGCATTTTCACTGACGCATCGAGCTTGTCCTGATCCTCCTGATCGGAGAGGAAAGCGCCGTGCGAGCAGCAGCCGTCGTCCGGGCGGTCGCCGATGATGCCCTGACACGCCGGCGTGCCGAACACGCAGGTCCAATGCGAGAGCAACCACGTCATATCAGCGGAAATGAGGTGCTCGGAGTTGTCCGGATCGACAAATTCGACCCATTCGCGCGGGAAATCGAGATCGACCTCGGGGCTCGGAGTCATCTTGTGGGACCGGTCTGGGTTACCTGCTGTCACAAGGGCCGACGGTAGACCCAGTAACGTGGCGATGTGCGACTAGGGGTACTCGACGTCGGAAGCAATACCGTCCATCTATTGGTTGTGGACGCCCATCGGGGCGGCCACCCAACACCCATGAGCTCGACCAAGTCCACGTTGAGGCTGGCAGAAAACACCGACGACCGCGGCGATATCACCACGTCAGGGGCCGATCGCTTGGTGTCGACGGTCTCCGAATTCGCCGGTATCGCCAAGACGTCCGGGTGCGAGGAAATGATGGCTTTTGCCACTTCCGCCGTCCGTGACGCCAACAATTCCGAAGCTGTGCTCGCCCGCGTCCGCGCCGAGACCGGAGTCAATCTCGAGGTTCTCTCCGGGGTCGACGAAGCCCGCCTGACCTTTCTGGCCGTGCGCCGCTGGTACGGCTGGAGCGCCGGACGCATCCTGAACCTGGACATCGGCGGCGGCTCGCTCGAACTCACCGCAGGCGGTGACGAGGATCCGGACGTCGCCTTCTCACTGCAACTCGGTGCGGGACGGTTGACGCGCGACTGGCTACAGGCCGATCCGCCGGGCAAGCGCCGGGTCGCTGTATTGCGCGACTGGCTGGACGCGGAGTTGGTCGGACCAGCCAAGAAACTGCGCGCCGCCGGCGACTGGGACCGCACGGTCGGGACCTCGAAGACCTTCCGATCGTTGGCTCGGCTCACCGGCGCGGCCCCTTCTGCCGCAGGCCCCCGGGCAAAACGGACCCTGACTTCCAGCGGACTCAGGCAACTCATAGCCTTCATATCCAGGATGACGGCAGCGGACCGTGCAGAATTGGAAGGAGTGAGCTCGGATCGGTCACAGCAGATTGTGGCCGGCGCGCTCATCGCAGAGGCAACCATGCGGGCGCTCGGAGTGGACGAACTGGAAATTTGTCCCTGGGCACTGCGTGAGGGTCTGATTCTGCGAAAGCTCGACACAGAAATGGGCGGTGAATTGGTGGTGAGTGCTTGATGACCGAGGACAGTCAGCAGATTTCCGTAGCGGAACTGCTCAAGCGGAACGGTCAGAGCGTCGAATCCCGAGGTGGACGACGCCGGCGCGGCGTAGCCGGTGGCATCTCCGTCGCCGAACTGACGGGTGAGATCCCGATCGTTCGCCAGTCGGGATCGCGCGCGGCCGCCGAGCCAGAGTCGGCCGAACCAGCAGCCCAGCCTGAAGCAGCTGCGCCAGAAAACGCTGCACCTTCTGCGCCGGCCGAGGCTGTCGCGGAAACCGCCAAGTCAGCCGAACCGGCACCGAAGGTTCCCGCCGACCGCACCGCAGCCTTCGCCGTCTCGTTCGACGACGACGACGATGACGAGCCGCAGGCACCCAAGGTCGAGTCGAAGCCGGTTGCCACACCGCCGGTCACCACTCCGAAGCCGACTTCCACGCCATCGCCGGGACAGACCTCGAAGTCCTCGCCCGGACAGTGGGTGAGCCGGGCACCGCTCAACTCCTCGTCACCGACGCAGGTAACGCAGGAACCAGCACTGCTGTCGGGTCAGACCCTGGCGGGCGACCTGATGCGTCAGGAGCGCGCTGCAACGCAGTCGCCGTCGTTGCGTCCGCCGATCCTGCCGCCGCGTGTCCCCACTCCTGTCGTGAAGGCACCTGCCCCGACTGCTCCTGCTCCGGCTGCGCCGGAAGAGAGCACCGAACTGATCGACAAGATCGCAGACGCGGATGCCGGCGAGGCCGAATCGACCGCCGTTGTCGATCTGGTCAAGGCGCCGGCTGTCGATGACAGTGCAAAAAAGTCCAGTGCCGCCGCGGAGTCCGATGTCGAAGCCGAACCGGCAGCGGAAGAGGCAGGCGAGCGTAACTCGATCCGTGAATGGGCAGTGCTTGCCGGTCAGGTGGTTGTTGCACTGATCGTCGGCGGCGCGATGTTCAAGGGCTTCGAGAAGCTGTGGGACATGCTGCCGTGGGTGGCGTTGGTGCTCGCGTTGATCGTGATCGTCGGCTTGGTGGCCGTCGTGCGGGTTCTGCGCAAGACGGACGACATCACGAGTTTCGTGATCGCGGTGGTCGTCGGCATGATCGTGACGCTCGGTCCACTGGCGTTCTTGTTGACCTCGGGTTGATCGGACGATGATCGGGGGATCGCAGCGCATGGTTCGTCGGCCGATAGCCGTCGGCTTGTCGACGGCCTCGGTATATCCGGAGAACACGGAAGCAGCATTTCGCTACGCCGCTGATCTCGGATACGACGGTGTCGAACTGATGGTGTGGGCCGAATCCGTGAGTCAGGACATCGGTGCTGTGGCTGCCCTCGTTCGCAAGTATGCGATTCCGGTGCAGGCCGTGCATGCGCCGTGTCTGCTGATTTCGCAGCGCGTGTGGGGTTCCGATCCGGTCGAGAAGCTCGAGCGTTCGGTACGCACTGCCGAAACCTTGGGAGCGACGACGGTGGTCGTCCACCCGCCGTTCCGGTGGCAGCGCAAGTACGCCGAAGGCTTCGCGGAACAGGTTGTCGATCTCGAATCGAAGAGCAGCGTCGTGGTGGCGGTGGAGAACATGTTCCCCATGCGCGCCGACAGCTTCTTCGGCGGCAAGGACAAGTCTGCGGAGCGTCTGCGTAAACGTGGCGGTCCGGGGGCAGCGTTGTCCGCGTTCAGTCCGTCGTACGACCCGACCGATTCCGATCACGCTCACTACACACTCGACCTGTCGCACACCGCGACGGCGGGCATGGATGCCTTGGAGTTGGCCTCCCGTATGGGCAAGGGGCTCGAGCACCTGCACCTGGCCGACGGTCGCGGGGCGTCGATGGACGAGCACCTGATTCCGGGGCATGGCTCACAGCCGTGCGCGGAGTTGTGTCAGCAATTGGCTGCGAGCGAATTCAGCGGCCAGGCTGTCATCGAGATCAACACGCAGAACGCGCGCACCCGGCGGGAGCGGTCGTCGATGCTGGCGCAGGCGCTCGCGTTTGCACGCGAGCACCTGGCACGCTCAGCGGTGGCCGGCAAGTAGCGCAGCTTCGAACTGCGCGCGAACCTTCTCGACGTGTGCGTCGAGGTCTTTGGTCTCCCAGCCTTCGGTCGAGATGGGATCGAGCACCGAGACATAGACCGGGCCTGGATGGGCGACAAGCGAATTGCGCCACATCCGTTCACCCGCGTTGTGAATCACCACGGGCACGATCGGCACACCGGCTTGGATCGCCAAGTGGAATCCGCCCTTCTTGAAAGGGCCCAGGCGTGGCGTCGGAGAACGGGTGCCCTCCGGAGCTATGACTATCGAGACACCATTCTTCAGCTTGTCGACTGCCGGTTGTAGCGCAGCCTTCGCTTTTGTGGTGTCGGTGCGGTCGATGTAGGCGACGTCGAGCAGTGCACCGACGGGCATGAACCGCGGATCGCTTGCCGCTTCCTTCTTTGCGACGCCGGTCACGTCACGCTTGATCACAGTTCCCAGGACCAACATGTCCAGGGAACTCTGATGGTTGAACATGAACACCGCCGGGCGGTGGTCCCACACGTTGTGCTCGCCGTCGATCTCGACGTCGATGCCGAGCAGTGAGAGCGAGATGTCGGGGCCGTAGGTGCCGACCAGGTTCGCACCCAGTTGACGGTTGCCGGTGACGATGCCCGCCGACGCGCCGAGGGCGGCGGTGGCAGCAAGCGCGCCCATGGCGGTTGCCGTTCGGATCGTCGAGATCGGCGTTGCGCCGCGTTGCGGTTTACGCAGGCTGACCGAAGGCCAGTGATTGCGCAACGCGATCTTGGCCAGACCACGATCGGGATTCAACGCGACAGGTCGCCCGACGGCCTCGAGCATGAAGACGTCTTCGACACCGTTGGAGTACGCAAACGCGTTCTTCAAGTCGGCGCCCATCTTCTCGGCATAGCCCGCAAGGGCATTGGCCTTGGCCGGCCCCCACAGAGCGGGCGAGGACAGTTCGCCGGTGAGCATGCCGTCGACGACTTCGGGCTCGGTGCACAGCACGTCTTCGATGTCGAGATCTTCGGCGACGTACTTGGCCTGGAACGGAGTCGCCGACGTGGCCATCACGATCGTGTGGCCTGCTCGCCGGTGCGCCGCCAGTAGCCCACGGGCTTCCGGGTAGATCATCGCGGCGATCTCCTGCTTGAACAGCCGCCGCCCCCAGTCGTTGAGTTCCTCGACGGTACGGCCTCCCAGGGCGCGAACGCCGATGTCCATCAGCGCTCCGACATCAGCGCCACGGAACTGGGTGTCGATCGCGGCGCCGGTGGTGCGCAACAATTCGCCGACGCTGATATCCAAGCGTCGCAGGCGGTCTCGGTACACAACGCTGGCCGAGTACCCGCTGATCAACGTGCCGTCGAGGTCGAAGGCGGCGATCGTTCCGGGCCCGGGAGGCGCGGCTTCGATGGCGGAGTGCAGACGCTCGAGTCCGGTCACAGTCCTACTTCCTCGTTCTCGGCGGGCGCTCGGTTTGCTTCTGGAATGGTCACTACTGCTGCGGCGTCGGGCACGGGCATTGCCACCTGATCGAGCCGTGCATGCGCGAGTGCTCGGATATGGCGCAGACGTTCGACCTGGACCTTGATCTCCGCGGCAAACGCCAGGCGCCTGGCCCGGACTCCGTCGTCGTCGACTTCGATCAAGTTGCGGTTGCGCGCCAAATTCAGTGCAGTGGCGAACAACTCACCGGAGACCGATTCGTTGCTGGCGATCTGCTGCCGCAGGCGACGCTGATGTGCGACGTCGATGCAGTTGCTGATGAAGGACTTTTCGTCGAACGACGTCGAAATCGGCGCGAGCACAAGCTGATCGGCGACAACCTGGTAGGCCTCGAGGAACGGTTGCAGCACTCGGTGCGCGAGGTACGGCCGCACCGTCTCGATCATGTGCTCGGTTCGTTTGTCGGCGGCCATGACGGTTTCCCACTCGGGATCGATCAGGGTCAGCTCGGTTCGCATCTCCTGCTCGAACGTGTCCCGGTCGCTGAAGAAGAACTCGAACTTCATCAGGTCGCGGATGCGCTTGGCCTCGGCCCAACCGTCTCCGACGGGATCCTCGAACCGCTCTTCGACGGCTGCCTGGAGCACGAGTTCGGTGATGGCACGCACGACGAGAAAGTGAATTGTGTTGTTGCGGTAGAAGGCAGCAACAAGATGCTGGTCCTTGCCGAGGTAGAAGACCTGCTCGCCGCCGCGATCGAAGCGCTCGAGCACGCCGGAATCGACGTGTGTCTGCAGGGCCTTCTCGATGACACGCGGATCGGACAGTTCGACGTCGCCGGCGATCGGAAGATTACGCGCGGTGATGTATCCGAACAGCGGCGTGAGAATCGCGGTGAGTTCACGAACTGTCAACGCCCGGTCTTCGATTCCGAGGAACGCCAACATCGCCAGTGAAGACACGGTCACCGGTGTGACCTCGTTGATGCGGTGACACACCTCGATGCCGGCCTTTTGAATGGCGAGGCGCTGATCGGTTTCCTGGCTGAGTGCGTCCGCGAGTGAGAGCGGCCGTCCGATGGTCACGTGCGCGACGCCGTTGCGTTTTCCCTGTGCGCGTACGTAACCCACCATCCAGCGCAGGCCTTCCGGTGTCTTCTCGGCGCCGAGTGCCTCGGCAGCCATTGCCCCGACCTCGTAGAGCTGGTCGTAGCTCAGCGCGACGGGGACGAGGTACACGTCGGATGCGCCGCTGACCTGAAAGGCCTTGGTCAGGTAGGTCAGGAGACCGAAGCGCGGTGGGCGTAGTTTGCCGGTACGCCCGCGTCCACCTTCGATGTACCACTCCAGATTGAAGCGTTTGGTGAGCAGGTAGCGCATGTACTCGTGCATCGACCATTTGTAGACCTCGTCGTTGCCGATGCTTCGACGAATGAAAACGGTGCCGCTGCGCTTGAGGATCGAGCCCATGGGCCAGAAGCTGATGTTGAGGCCGCCCATGACGTGATTGAGCGGCAAGCCGTTCGCGATCAACGCCGGACGCAGGACGAGGGGATCGAGGTACGAACGGTGACTGGGGAGGAAGACCAGTGAGTGTTCCTTGTTCAGCTCACGGAGTTCCTCGAAGCGGCTCGTGTCCACGTCCAGCTTGTAGGCGCGAGCGAAGTAGCGGCCCAGGCGATCCCACACCGCGATTGCTTGGCGACTCTGGGTGGCAACCATTTCTTCGAGAGCTTCACGGGCGCGGCGGTCGACTTCGGCGACGGCGATGTTCAACCGGTCGGCCAAAGCCATCACCTCGGTGGTGAACCGGCGGGTGTCGGTGATCTCGTCGACGACGAACCGCGACACCTTGTACTGGCCACCCAGAAGGCCCAATTCGGCGCGCTCGAGTGCGAGGGCGGCCTGCCGTCGGATGAACTCGGGTAGTGAACCGCCACCGCTCTTTTCGAGGCGACGCTCGAGATCGCTCAGTGGTGCTGGTTCACCTTCGATGACCTGGCACCGTGAAGGGTCGGTGCGCAGGGTTCTGCGTTGCGCACCGCGTCCGGGGTGGAGGGGATCGCGCGGTGCCAGCGCATCACGCAGTCGCACCGCGACGTTGTGTTTGGTATGAGTGTCCGGAATCCACACCACTCGAAGCGGTGCGAGCATCGGGTCGTCGGTCCGAGCCGCCAGTTCTGCAAGGGTCTTGTCGGTGATGTTCACGGTGACCGGCCGGGTTTCGGATGAGGTTGCCTTGTCGGCAAGCCACTTTCGCAGCACGCCGGCTTCGGCCTCCGTCATGGTTTCGGTGAGGTACACGCGCGGGTTGGTCGTGTTCTCGCTCATGACTCACGCACCTTCCGTTGGGACTCCGAGAGCCACGATCTCGTCCAGGCTCTCCTGCAAGCACTGCATCAGCAGCGCGGGCTTCGTGATCGCGGCGGTGTCGAGATTGATTCCGATGCAGCACACCCCGACGTGGGAGACCAGTGTCGCCATCGCCGCGCAACCGGGCGCCGGGCCGAATGGGAACATCCGCTCGATCTTCGCTCCGGCGAGATAGACCGGTACCGGTACGCCGGCGACGTTGCTAGCCTGCAGGTCCAGTCCTGTCGACTGGGACAGATACCAGTTCGCGAGTAGATAGTTCGGCAGGCGAGCGAGGATCGGGGCGGCGACGTCGATAGCGTCCAACGCGGGTTCTTCACGCAGACTCAGAACGATCTCTCGCACCTGCCTGATGCGTTTGGCCGGATCCGTTTCGGCGACCGGGCCGTTGAAGCGAACGGCTGCAAACCGGTTGCCGCCGTTGGCATCCGCGCCCGTGCGCATGCTGATCGGCATACCCATCGGGATGCTCTCGACGGATTGTCCGAAGGCTTCGTGGTAGCGATGGAAGCCGCCGAGCAAAGCGGCGACGTAAGCGTCGTTGAGTGAGCCGCCGGCAGCTTTTGCGCCGGCCTTGAGCTCGGGAACACCCACTTCGAGAGTGCCGAACCACCGTCCGAGACCACGATCGTGGAGCAGAGGGGAACCGGAACGAGCTGGGGGAGTGACGATCTTGCGGAGTGAATTGGCGTACCCGAGGACCTCGGAAGCCGTGCTGAACGGACTCGAGATCGCCGTGGTCGCAACATTGGTGGCGCCGCGAACCAGCTTGGCGATACGGGATGGCGCACGCCGGATCTCGCTGACGACCTCCTCGCCGAATGCACCTACCGACGACAGGTGCTCCGGAGCCGGCGGTGTGCGGTCGGGCTTGTTCGGAGTGGGATCCGGGCGCCTGCTGTGCAGCAGCGTCATCATCTGGATGCCGCCCATGCCGTCGGTGATGGAGTGGTGAGTCTTGACCACGAACACGGCACGACCGTCGTCGAGACCTTCGATGAGCAGCGCGCTCCACGGCGGCCGAGCCTTGTCGAAAGGTTCGGTCGCAAGGTGACGGCACATGCGCAGCGCGTGATCGAAGTCCGCCGGTGCGGGCAAGCGGACGCGTCGTAGGTGGTAGCCGATGTCGAACTCGGGATCAACCGACCACACCGGATTGCCCAGTTGCATTGCCGGTTCCACCGCGCGCATACGAATACGCGGAACCACGTGCGATGCCCACTCGACTGCGTCGAGAAGTCGATCCCAATCCGGAGCTCGATCGAGAACCTCTACCGCAACGATCGGTGAGCGCAGTTGCGGCTGCGCCTCTTCCATCCGCCACATTCCCGTCTCGAAGTCGGACATCGTGCGGTTCGCCCCCCAGGCAACCGCGGAAAGGTCGACGTCGACCGCGCTCGGAGGAACAAATGGATTGCTGTTGGCCATACGTCAAGAACTCCCTCGGTCTGCGGATCCACCCCGCGCATCTCTGCTTCTAAGTGTGGACCCGTGACAGTGGGCGCGTCCCGGTTTCGGTGTCAGCCGACAGGTGTGACGTTCGTCAGTTAAGGGCTAATCGGACATGCCTCGAAATTCGACCAGCGTTCACGAAGTGACGCCGACGGCTTTCAGAGCTATCTCGCGGTAGAGAACGCTGACTTCGCGCGGAGTCTGCGGTCCGTCGAGTCGATACCAGAGGACGACGGACTGACACATGCCCAGCAGTGCGCGGCCCGTTCCGGTGATGTCCGGGACCGTGAACTCACCGCTGTCGACGCCTGCCGTCAAAACGTCGACGAGTAGATTCTCGAGCTTCTTTCGTTTGGCGGCGTAGCTCTTTCGTTCGGCGTCCTCGAGGTACCGCAGTTCGGAATCGAGGAACGCGATGTCGGAGCGACTGGTCATGTGCAGAACACACGCCTCGACGAGATTGCCGAACTGTGCCGTCGGCGACGGTCCGGCAGCGTCGACCGCAGCGCTCGCGCGTGCGGTGACGTTCTCGATGCCCGGTTCCATCAGCGCGACGAGGATGCCTTGTTTGTTGCCGTGGTGGTAGTACAGCGTCGGCACGGTGACACCGGCACGTTTTGCGATGTCACGAACCGACGCTCCGTGGTAACCGAGTTCGTGGAACACCTCGAGTGCGGCGGTGAGCAGGGGAGTCAGCGTCAGTGGTTCGACGATGCGCCACTGTTCGTCGGGTTGAGCCCCCGACTGCAAATCCGTCATTCCGCCTGTTCGCTCCGTTCGGAAATTTCTGGTGGTGTGCGCAGAGAAGGTTCAACCCTAGCGCAAGGCATGTCCTGCCTACTGATGCTCGGCCACCATTGGATAGCATCACTATCCAGTGGTGGCCCGAGCGAGTTGGACGGAGGAGCGGTGAAGGTTTCCGAATTGGCCGCACAGTCCGGCGTTGCGTTGGCCACGATCAAGTACTACCTCCGTGAAGGTCTGCTGATGCCTGGTGAGCCGACCAGCGCGACGGGAGCGAGGTACGGCGAACAGCACGTCCGGCGACTCGCGTTGATCAGGGCGCTGGCCGGGGCGGGACTCGCGATTCCACGGATTCGTGCGGTGCTCGAATTGGTGGACAGTGACGAGCGATCCGAATTCGAGACTTTCGGTCGCGCGATCGCGCAACTACCGCCCTACGTCGATCCGGTGCCGGATCAACAGTTCCCCAGAGCTCGCAAGGTTCTGGAGTTTCTCGGTCAGGTCTACGAGCCGAGGTACGTGGCGGTTGCTCACCTCGAGCGTGCACTGATCGGTCTCGAGGATGCCGGACTGAGCCTCTCGGACGAGCGATTGCGCGCCTACGGCGACCACATCCGAGGAATTGCCGAAGTGGAAATCGAGCTGATGCCCACCAGCACGACGAAGGAGGGCGTTCGCCATGCCGCTTCGACCGAGGACGGCATTCGCTATGCAGTCCTCGGAACCGCCATGTACGAACCTGTCCTGACAGCTTTGCGACGCCTGGCGCACCAAGACTTGGCCGCACGACATTTCCCGCAACACCGAGAAAGCACCGAACAGGAAAATCGATGAGCACCAGTCCCTTTCAAGATCTCAATCGCCTCACCTCGCTCGGCGACGGGCGATACACCGCAACGATCGATCCGATCTGGACCATCGGGCCGAAAGTGCACGGCGGCTCCATGATGGCTGTGTGCGCCGCTGCCGCGCGTCAATGTCTGCGAGACGGCGCAGGTGAGAACGACTCGCTTCTGAAGATGCAGCCACTCGCGGTGAGCGCCAACTATCTGTCCGCCCCCGACCCCGGTGAAGTCGAATTGGAGGTGATCGTCCGAAAGCAGGGACGCCAGGTCGCGTTGTTCGACGTCGAGTTGAGCCAGGCGGGACGCAGCGCTGTTCGCGCGGCGGTCACGCTCGGATTCCCCGATGACGGCGACCCCACCTTCGTCACTGCCTCGTCGATCGACGACATGTCACCGGAACCGCCGGAGAGTGCGGTGGCCGTCATCGGCGATCACCCGATGGCGCAGGTCGTGCACGTCGGGCAGGGCTGCGACATGCGAATCGACACCACCTCGGCGCACTTCCTGACCGGCAGCCAAGGCGAGGCCGAGGTCAGGATGTGGGTTCGTCCTCGACCCGAGGACGAGAACGACATCGACACCGCTGTGCTGTTCGCGATCATGGCGGGCGACATCAGCGCGCCCGTGACGATGAACCGCGGCCTGTTCGGGTGGGCGCCGACCGTGCAGTTGACGACGTACCTGCGCCGACTGCCGACGCCGGGATGGCTTCGCGTGCGGGCAAGCTCGGATGTTCTGGGCAGCACGTGGTTCGAAGAGGATCATGCTGTTCTCGATTCGACGGGCGCAGTCGTCGTACAGAGCCGTCAATTGGCGATGATGCCCCGCTAGGGTCGATCGCTGCGGTCGTGGCAGGCTGTTCGCCATGACAAGAATTGCGATTATCGGTGGCGGCAAGATCGGCGAGGCGCTGATCTCCGGGCTGTTGCAGGCCGGCCACGCCATCAAGGATCTGGTTGTCGCCGAGCAGTATCAACCTCGCGCAGACGAATTGATCGCCGAATACTCCATCCGCGTCAGCACGATCGCCGACGCCGCCGAGGGCGCAGACGTCATCGTCATCGCGGTCAAGCCCGGCGACGTCGAATCGGCGCTCACCGCGTTGACGAAGGTCGATCTGGACGGCGACCTCGAGCAATTGATCGTTTCCCTTGCGGCGGGTATCCCGACCGGGTTCTTCGAAACGCGTCTGCCCGCAGGGTTCCCGGTCATCCGCGTCATGCCGAACACCCCCATGCTGGTTGGGGAGGGCGTGAGCGTTCTCTCGCCCGGACGGCACGTCAAGGCCGAGCATCTCGAGCTCGTACGCGGCATCCTCGGCAGCGTCGGCAAGGTGGTCACGGTTCCCGAATCACAGATCGACGCGGTCACAGCTGTCTCCGGTTCCGGCCCGGCCTACTTCTTCTTGGTTGCCGAAGCGATGATCGATGCGGGAGTCGGTCTCGGCCTGACGCGCCCGGTCGCTACCGAATTGGTGGTGCAGACAATGGTCGGCTCCGCAGCGATGCTCGATCGCACCGGCGACAGCGCGACGGATCTTCGCGCCGCGGTGACGTCACCGGGTGGAACGACGGCTGCGGCACTGCGTCAGCTCGAAGCGGGCGGCCTGCGGACGGCGTTCTTCGATGCCTTGGATGCCGCCAAGTCGCGCTCGGCCGCGATGGGTTCAGCTGCGGAATAGTCGTCCGTTTAGCCACACCCGTCGCTTTAACCCCACCAGTACAGCTAAGCTCGACTTAGTACGTACGTGTCTGTTCCGCCGGAGGGGAAGCCGGCGGCGCGAGTCGTGCTGGAGGTATGTGGATTAATGGTGTCTGCAAACAAGCCGTCCATGGGTTCGTCCCACGACGGAAAGCCGGCAGTGGCCGGCACGCAATTCCTCACTGTTGCTGAGGTAGCAACTTTGATGAGGGTGTCGAAAATGACTGTGTACCGGTTGGTACACAGTGGCGAATTGCCCGCTGTACGAGTGGGCCGTTCGTTCCGTGTACACGCGAAGGCGGTACACGATTACCTCGAAACCTCGTACTTCGATGCCGGCTGACCAGCCGGTTCGAAGAGGATGACCTCGGCGTGAGCCGAGTCGCGGGCACAGCGGTTGCTGTGCCGGAGGCTCGGTTTATGCCGAGTGAGACCACACCGGTACGATGAGTCACTGTCGTACCAGCAAGCTGGTGTCGTAAGGCGCTGAGCTAGTTAAAACGAGGGCCAGGCGCCAATTGCTTGGCGCAGGCGTACGTGACCGGCGTGCGCAGGAACGCTAGAGAAGAACGTGAGGGACACCCGCTATGGGTTCAGTGATCAAGAAGCGTCGCAAGCGCATGTCGAAGAAGAAGCACCGCAAGCTGCTTCGTCGTACCCGAGTACAGCGCAGGAAACTCGGTAAATAAGCAGTACCTGTTGATGCCCGCCGCCCCTTCCGGGGTGGCGGGCATCGATGTATTTCAGGGGAGGGGCGACGTATCTCAGGGGAGAGATGTGTCGGCCGTCTCATTGTCTGGGCGGTTTGTCTCGAATGGCCGAATTTTGGGTAGTCAGCGCGGGACCCCCTCTGCCCGTAAAGTGGGGGAAAATCGCGGGAGGAACGCTTCGGCAGAGCGCGTTTCTACTGGATATGGGGGTACTTGGTGGTTGAAGGTGACAACACTTCAGGGGGAACGGCGCCTCGCGTCGTACTGGTGACCGGGGCGAGCAGATTCCTCGGCGGCTACCTGGTTACCAGGCTTGCGCAGAATCCGTCGATCGAGCGTGTCATCGCCGTCGACGCCGTCAGTCCGAGCAAGGACATGATGCGCAGAATGGGCCGCGCGGAATTCGTGCGAGCGGACATCCGCAATCCACTGATCGGCAAAGTGATCCGAAACGCCGAGGTCGACACCGTCGTGCACGCGTCGACGCTTCAGAAAGCCCCCAAAGCCGGCAGTCGCGCCGCGATGAAGGACATGAACGTCATCGGCGCCATGCAACTGTTCGCGGTCTGCCAGAAAGCTCCGACGGTTCGCAAGGTGGTCCTGCGCTCGGCTTCGGTCGTCTACGGGTGCAGTGCCAAGGATCCAGCTCAGTTCACCGAAGAAATGAGTGCGCGCCGCCGGCCGCCGGGCGGATATGCCCGCGACAGCCTCGAGATCGAGGGATATCTTCGCGGGATGGGGCGTCGGCGTCCCGACATCTCGGTCGGGATTCTGCGGTTGGCGCCGTTGATCGGACCTCAGCTGACTGCAACTGTCGGGCACTACGTCACCGCCCCGCTCGTGCCGACCATCGTCGGGCG
Organism: Rhodococcus sp. DN22; assembly: GCF_036669995.1. Taxonomy (NCBI): domain Bacteria; kingdom Bacillati; phylum Actinomycetota; class Actinomycetes; order Mycobacteriales; family Nocardiaceae; genus Rhodococcus; species Rhodococcus sp. DN22. The sequence goes on from NZ_CP133326.1 coordinate 1,765,737, forward strand.
CAACGCGCGTCTGCAATTGCTCCACGTCGAGGATGCGCTCGCAGCGTTGGAGAAGGCGACCATCGGCCACGCCTCGGGTACGTACAACATCGCCGGCGACGGAGTGGTGATGATGTCGCAGGCGATCCGCCGGGCAGGCAGGGTGGAAGTTCCGATGCCGCTCGCTCTGTTCCGTAGTGTCGGGAGCGCGTTGGTGGGGTCCTCCATGAGGCTCTACACCGACGAGCAACTCGAGTATTTCCGGTTCGGCTGCGGACTCGACACCACTCGCATGCGCAGCGAGTTGGGTTTCGAGCCGCGATGGACCACCATGCAGGCACTCGACGATTTCATGCGTGCGATGCAGACGCGCCGGATCATCAAGTCCGAGTGGATCGATCGGGCAGAGAATGCGTTGACCACCATCCTCGGCGGTGACACTGCCGAGGCGAGCGTAAGTGCAGACGTGATGCACATGCCGTTGTCGGGACGAAGTGCGGTGAAGGGGTGACTGACGTGGCGAAGGTAATTCCCCTGCGGCCCAGCGCAACTCACACCGGAAAGTCGGAAGCTTCTCGTTCGCGTGAGTCCGTCACCGGCGCGGAGCGTGACGTCCGTGAACAAAGTCAGCGTCGGCATCCGTCCGGAGTGCCGTCGGCGGCCGACCATGGTGGTGAGAGCACGTTCGTCGATGCGGCCAGGTCGGCGATCGTCGACCAGATCGCCTCGGCAGCAGAATTTTTCCGACGTCGGGTGTCCGGCGACTACGAGGTCGACGAGTTCGGATTCGACCCGCATTTTGCGGACAACGTCGTCATGCCAATGCTGCGGCCGTTGTTCGAGAAATGGTTCCGCGTCGAGGTCAGTGGGATCGAGAACATTCCCCTCACCGGGGGAGCGTTGGTGGTTGCCAATCACGCCGGTGTCATCCCACTCGACGGGCTGATGACGTCGGTTGCCGTGCACGATCATCATCCGGCGCATCGTCCACTGCGAATGTTGGCTGCGGACATGGCTTTCGAAATGCCGGTGGTGGGCGGGCTGGCGCGCAAAGCCGGCCATACGTTGGCGTGCAACCCCGACGCCGAGCGTCTGCTCAACGACGGTGAAGTCGCGGCCGTGTTCCCGGAAGGATTCAAGGGCATCGGGAAACCGTTCAGTGAGCGGTACAAGTTGCAGCGGTTCGGGCGCGGTGGCTTCGTGTCGGCCGCAATGCGAACCGGTGTTCCGATCATTCCGTGCTCGATCGTGGGCTCGGAGGAGATCTATCCGAAGATCGGTGATCTCACCACACTCGCACGCGTTCTCGGTTTGCCGTATTTCCCGGTCACACCTTTGTTTCCGCACCTCGGGCCACTCGGCCTGGTTCCATTGCCGTCGAAGTGGTACATCGAGTTCGGAAAGCCGATCGTCACCGACACCTTCGAGAGCGGTGCAGCCGACGATCCGATGGTCCTGTTCGAGGTCACGGACCACGTCCGAGAAACGATTCAGCAGACGCTTTATCGGTTGTTGGCCAAGCGGCGCAACGTCTTTCTCGGCTGAGTTCGGTCCGGATCGCTTCTCGATCCGGACCGAACCCGCTCAGGCGTTCTGTTCTTTGCGCCTGGCGAGAATTGCCGCGAGCGCACCGCCGACTGCTCCGAGTACCAGCGCTGTGGGAACGCCGATTTTGGCGGCCTTTCGTCCGGTGCGGAAATCACGAACTTCCCAACCGCGGTTCTTCGCGAGTTCACGAAGGTCTGCGTCGGGGTTGATCGCCACCGGTGTCCCCACCAACGAGAGCATCGGTACGTCGTTGTGGCTGTCCGAGTAGGCGGAACAGCGCTTGAGATTGAGGCCTTCACGCACCGCCAACGTCCGTACGGCGTGCGCCTTGCCCATGCCGTGCAGGATGTCGCCGACGAGTCGGCCGGTGAAGACTCCGTCCTCACTTTCGGCGACGGTGCCCAAGGCGCCGGTCAATCCCAGTTTCTCAGCGATGACCTGGGCCAGTTCGACCGGAGTTGCCGTCACCAACCACACCTGTTGTCCGGCGTCGAGGTGCATCTGGGCCAACGCCCTCGTGCCTGGCCAGATCTTGTCGGCAATGACCTCGTCGTAGATCTCCTCGCCGAGGCGGGCGAGTTCGGCGGTGGATCGACCGGCCACGAAGGACAGTGCTTTCTCGCGGCCTTCGGCGACGTCGTCGCTACTTTCTCGGCCGGTGACTCGGAACTTGATCTGCTTCCACGCGAAATCCACCAGATCCGAGGTCTTGAGATACTTTCGTGCAGCGAGACCACGGGCGAAGTGGATGATCGACGCACCCTGCACCATGGTGTTGTCGACGTCGAAGAATGCGGCGGCCGTGAGGTCGCGCGGAACGGCCGGGGGCTCTTCGCCGGTTTCCGGTTCTGTGGGGTTGGCAGCTTCGTGCAATGCCAGAGCTGCATCAGCGCTCGCCTCGCCGGCGAGATTGGCTCGAACTTCCGACTCACTCGGGCCCAGCGGATTCTTTACATGGCGACGTCCGGGGAGAATGACCCCGGCAAGCCCTGATCCGAATCCGGAGCCGTTCGGTAGTGATCGCGCAGGCACCCGCACCTCCCGTGTTGCATTCTCGAGCAGAGAACTCTTCGAGTCAGCCTATCCTCCGCGATGAGGCCCGATGGGTTGGATGGTGACCTTCCCTGTGGTGTGTGACGTTCCTCTCCGCCGATTTGGTACCGAGTGGGGCTCCGGAGGCACACTCGACCGATCAAGTAGATGGCGTCCCAGTAGAAGAAAGGTATGCGTCGATGACTGCAGCTACGCATGAAGTGACCTTGTTGACACGCGCAGGATGCGCGTCCTGCGTCGGCGCGGCGGAGGTACTACGACGGGTCTGTTCCGAGTTCGAGCTGGAATTGACGTGCATCGACGTAGACGAAGCTGCCGCGACGGATCCAGAGCTGAGAGCGGAGTACGGAGACAGATTGCCGGTCATTCTTCTCGACGGACGCGAGCACGGTTACTGGGAAGTTGACGAAGAGCGCCTTCGTGACGATTTACGCAAGTAAGGCAACCCTCAAAGTTGTCCGCGGAGCCGCTTTGCAGGTGAACGGCACATCGAACCCGTCTCGAGCAACTTTGTGCATGGGTTCACAAGCGGTTACCGTGGTGTGAACATTCCCCCGGAGCATCGTGGAGGTCGACAGTCGTGTCGACCGGACGAGGAGCCAGCGACGTGACCGAACCGCACCAGACGCATGAGCCTGTGGCTCAGCGCGTCACCGGCGCTGCGGGCTCTTCTGTCACCGACGCTTCCAGCGCCTCGGTTACTGACCCGATCGCTCAGGATCGCGTCATCCCCCAGGCTACGGTGACGCGCTTGGCCGCATACCTGCGGGTCCTCGGAGTGATGTCCGACCGGGGTACCTCCATCGTCTCGAGCGAGGAACTTGCCCAGGCGTCCGGTGTCGGATCGGCGAAATTGCGCAAGGATCTGTCATTCCTCGGACCCAACGGCGTCCGCGGCGTCGGGTACGACGTCAACAGGCTCCGCATCCGCATCGAGCGTGCACTCGGACTCGATCGTGGGCACAAGGTCGTTCTCGTCGGAGTCGGAAACCTCGGCAAGGCGCTGGTCGGCTACGGCGGATTCAGCCGCCGCGGTTTCGAGATGGTCGGACTCTTCGACAGTGACGCAGATCGAATCGGAAGCAGAGTCGGGGATCTCGTCGTGCGCAGCACCGAGGAACTGACCATCGCCTGCCGTGAACTGAATGCGACCATCGGCGTCATCTCCACACCGGACGAGGCAGCTCAGGGCGTGTGCGACCAGTTCGTCAGCGCCGGGTTGCGCTGCATCATGAGTTTCTCGCCGATCGCCCTAGACGTTCCCGACCACGTGGAACTGCGACGCGTAGATCTAGCCGTCGAGATGCAGGTTCTCTCCTTCAACAGTGCGCGCAACGCCGATCAGGCATCCAGTGCGCCGCGAGTACGAGTGGCTCACGCCGCATCCGCTTCGTCAGTCCCATCCACCAGTTCACCCGCTCCGGTCGGAGCAGGTTCGACAAGAAACGGATCAGTGATCGCGCCGTGAGTGTTCTGCTTGTCGGGGTCTCGCATCGAACCGCGCCCGTCCCGGTGCTCGAGCGAGTAGCTGTCACCGACACCGATCGTCCGAAGCTGATCGACAAGCTTCTGGCGTCTTCGCACATCTCCGAAGCGATGATCGTCTCCACCTGTAACCGGGTGGAGGTCTACGCGGTGGTGGACGCGTTCCACGGTGCACTCACCGAGGTCGGTGAAATCCTCGCCGACCATTCGGGTCTCGACCTGACGGCGCTGCACGCTCACGCATACGTCCGCTACAGCGAAGCAGCGGTCGAACATCTCTTCGCCGTGGCCAGTGGCCTCGATTCGATGGTGATCGGCGAACAGCAGATTCTCGGCCAGATCCGTTCGGCCTACGCATCTTCGGATGCGCAGCAGGCCGCCGGACGCGTCGTCCACGAACTGGCTCAGCAGGCACTGCGCGTCGGCAAGCGAGTGCATTCCGAAACCGGAATCGACTCAGCCGGAGCATCAGTCGTATCCGTGGCTCTCGATCGTGCAGCGGGCATCATCGGTGAGGGCGGCCTCGTCGGCCGCACTGCCGTGGTTGTCGGAGCAGGCTCGATGGGCGGTCTGTCGGTTGCGCATCTCACTCGCGCCGGAATCGAACGCATCGTCGTCGTCAACCGGACACAGGAACGCGCCGAGCACCTGGCAGAGACGGCACGCTCCAACGGCGTCGACGCCGACGGTGTTGCCTTCGATCAGCTTTCGGCCGCGATGGCGCAGGCAGATGTCATGGTTACCTGTACCGGCGCGGTCGGGGCAGTGGTCACCCTGGCGGATGTGCACCGCGCACTCGCCGAGCCCGATCGCGACAACACCAAGCACCTGGTCATCTGCGACCTCGGGCTGCCGCGCGACATCGATCCCGCCGTCGCCGGCCTGCCGGGTGTCACCGTTCTCGACATGGAGACGCTGCAGCGTGATCCGGCGGCAGGCGCAGCCGCTTCCGACGCAGATGCCGCACGCACCATCGTCGCCGGCGAACTTGCGACCTACCTTGCCGGACAGCGCCTCGCCGAGGTCACTCCGACCGTGACGGCTTTGCGTCAGCGCGCCGCCGACGTCGTCGAAGCCGAACTGATGCGGCTCGATTCGCGTCTGCCCGGCCTGGACGATCCGCAGCGCGACGAGGTTGCACGCACCGTGCGACGCGTCGTGGACAAGCTTCTCCACGCCCCGACCGTGCGCGTCAAGCAACTCGCGTCGGCCCCCGGCGGCGACTCCTACGCAGCAGCGCTGCGCGAACTCTTCGAACTCAGCCCCGGATCTCCCGCGGCCGTGGCCACACCCACCGACCTGGTGGACGGCGACCGCACTGGAAGGGACCTGCAGGCATGAGCGTCACCACCCCTCGATCGGGGAGCCCGCTGCGGATCGGCACTCGCGGAAGTCTTCTCGCGACCACGCAGGCCGGTACCGTGCGCGATGCCCTCATTGCAGCGGGACATCCCGCCGAGTTGGTCATCATCAAGACCAAGGGCGACCAGTCCACCGATCCCGTCCAGAAGATCGGCGTCGGAGTGTTCACCGCAGAGCTTCGAGAAGCTTTGCTGGACAACCGCGTCGACGTTGCTGTGCATTCCTACAAGGACTTACCGACCGCGCAGGATCCGCGTTTCGTCATCGCGGCGATTCCGCCACGCGAAGATCCGCGTGACGCGCTCGTCGCCCGCGACGGTCTGGTCCTCGGGGAGCTTCCGGCCGGTTCCAAGGTGGGAACCTCCGCGCCGCGCCGCGTTTCGCAGCTCAAGGCACTCGGGCTCGGCCTCGACATCGTGCCGTTGCGGGGCAACCTGCAACGCCGTCTCGGCAAGGTCGAATCCGGTGAACTCGACGCCGTGATCCTCGCTCGCGCCGGCTTGTCCCGTATCGGTCTGCTCGATCTCATCACCGAGAACATCGAGCCCGTGCAGATGCTCCCCGCTCCGGCGCAGGGTGCTCTGGCCGTCGAATGCCTTTCTGCCAATGCGGAATTGGCGGCGATCCTGGCCGAGCACGATGACGCCGGTACCAGGGCGGCAGTCACTGCCGAGCGTGCACTTCTCGCCGAGCTGGAAGCGGGCTGCACCGCTCCGGTCGGAGCGATCGCGGAGATCGTCGAATCCCTCGACGACGACGGCAGAATCTTCGACGAACTGTCGGTACGCGGCTGCGCAGCCGCCATCGACGGTTCGGACGTCATCCGTACCGGCGCAGTGGGTGCGCCGGACAAGGCCGAGGAACTCGGCCGAGCGGTAGCGCGCGAGTTACTCGAACTCGGCGCCCGAGAGTTGATGAACGTGACTACAGGCGAGGCAGCCGATGTTTGACGCCCCACTTTGCACTTGCACCAAGTTCCCATTTCGATACAGCGCACTGGAGAATCACCGATGACCCGAGTCCGAAAGAACACTCCCGGACGGATCCTGTTCGTGGGATCGGGACCGGGCGACCCCGCCCTGCTCACCGTTCGCGCACGTGACGTCCTCACCGGCGCCGCAATGGCATTCACCGATCCGGATGTCGACAAGGGCGTCGTCGCACTCGTCGGGATCGACATGGGCCGCGACGAGGAGACCGGCGAGCTGATCGCGGACGTGCGTCCGGCACTCGGTGAGCCTGCCGAGGTTGCAAAGACATTGGTGCACGAGGCCAAGAACGGTCACGACGTCGTGCGTCTGGTCTCCGGCGACCCGCTGACCACGGATTCCGTGATCGCAGAGGTCACCGCGGTGGCCCGCACCCAGGTTCAGTTCGAGGTTCTCCCCGGTCTTCCGTCCGGTTCGGCAGTGCCGAGCTACGCCGGTATGGCTCTCGGCTCGGGTCACACCGAGGCCGACGTTCGCGGTGAAGTCGACTGGGCTGCTCTGGCCGCTGCACCGGGACCACTTGTCCTGCACGCGACGTCGGGACATCTCGCCGAGACCGCCAGCGCGCTGGTCGAGAACGGCTTGGCTCCGCAGACGCCTGCTGCCATCACCGTCCGCGGCACCACTCGTCAGCAGCGAACCGTCGAGGCAACTCTCGCGACGCTCAACGAAGCCGGATCCGAACTGGTGGGCTCGCTCATCGTCACCGTCGGCAAGGTTGTCGCGCAGCGCAACAAGATGTCGTGGTGGGAATCGCGTGCACTGTACGGCTGGACTGTCCTCGTGCCGCGCACCAAGGATCAGGCCGGCGAGATGAGCGACCGTCTGGTCACTCACGGAGCGATCCCGATCGAGGTTCCGACCATCGCCGTCGAGCCGCCTCGCAGCCCGGCTCAGATGGAGCGTTCGGTCAAGGGCCTCGTCGACGGTCGTTACCAGTGGGTCGTCTTCACTTCCACCAATGCTGTTCGCGCAGTGTGGGAGAAGTTCGAGGAGTTCGGCCTCGACGCTCGCGCCTTCTCCGGTGTGAAGATCGCCTGCATCGGTGAAGCAACCGCAGCCAAGGTGCGCTCGTTCGGCATCAACCCCGAGCTGATCCCGACCGGTGAGCAGTCCAGCGAAGGCCTGTTGGCCGAATTCGCCCCGTACGACGACGTTTTCGATCCGGTCAACCGGGTTCTGTTGCCGCGCGCGGACATTGCAACCGAAACCCTCGCCGAGGGCCTGCGCGAACGCGGTTGGGAGATCGACGACGTCACCGCCTACCGCACCGTCCGGGCAGCGCCGCCGCCGGCCGAGACCCGCGAGATGATCAAGACCGGTGGATTCGACGCCGTCTGCTTCACCTCGTCCTCGACCGTGCGCAACCTCGTCGGCATCGCCGGCAAGCCGCACGCCCGCACGTTGGTCGCGTGCATCGGCCCGAAGACGGCCGAAACCGCTATCGAGTTCGGTCTGCGCGTCGACGTGCAGCCCGAGACCTCGCAGGTGGGACCGCTGGTGGAGGCTCTCGCCGAGCACGCAGCTCGCTTGCGTGCCGAAGGTGCTTTGCCGCCGCCGCGTAAGAAGTCCCGCAGGCGCTAGCGCACCCGTGAGTGGTTGAGGAGTCTGCGGACTCCTCAACCACTCACAGGTTCCGACGAAGGAGGGCTACTTCTCGTGTTTCCCACTCATCGCCCTCGCCGGCTCCGGCGCACCCCAGCGCTCCGGCGACTCGTGGCAGAGACCTCGCTCGAACCCCGGCACCTCGTGTTGCCGATGTTCGTTGCAGACGGCATCGATGCGCCGCGTGAGATCAGTTCCATGCCAGGCGTTTTCCAGCACACGCTCGATTCGCTGCGGTCCGCCGCGGTGGAAGCAGTGGAAGCCGGCGTCGGTGGTCTGATGCTCTTCGGCGTCCCCAAGGCGGAGGACAAGGACCCTCAGGGCTCCGGTGCCTCCGATCCCGACGGCATCCTCAACGTCGGATTGCGCGCTCTGGCAGAAGAACTCGGCGATTCAACGGTCATCATGGCCGATACCTGCCTCGACGAGTTCACCGATCACGGCCACTGCGGCGTGCTTACCGCCGCCGGCGCCGTCGACAACGACGCAACTTTGATCCGGTACGTCGAAATGGCTCTCGCGCAAGCTGAATCGGGTGCGCACCTGCTCGGCCCCAGCGGCATGATGGACGGTCAGGTGGCTGCGATCCGCGGTGCGCTCGATGCATCCGGGTATGTCGAGGTCGGTCAGCTCGCCTATGCCGCGAAATATGCGTCAGCGTTCTACGGACCGTTCCGTGAAGCCGTCGGATCCTCACTGCAAGGTGATCGTCGTACTTATCAGCAGGACGGCGCCAACCGCCGCGAGTCGATGCGCGAGGTAGACCTCGACGTCGCCGAGGGCGCTGACATGGTGATGGTCAAGCCTGCAATGTCCTACCTCGACATTCTGCGTGAGACCGCCGACCGGTCTCCGGTTCCGGTCGCGGCGTACCAGATCTCGGGTGAGTACTCGATGATCACGGCCGCCGCGCAGAACGGGTGGATCGATCGGGACGCGGCGATTCTCGAATCGCTCACCAGCATTCGCCGCGCCGGTGCCGACGTGGTCCTCACGTACTGGGCGTCGGAAGTTGCCGGATGGCTGTGACGGAGTCACGCATGGTGGCTGCACCGGTATCGACCGATACGCTGGTGTCATGACCGAGCAGTGGCCGCCGTCGCGCCAGGAACCGCCCCGCCGGGAACCTCCCTACGAGAACCAGCCGTTCGAGAATCAGCCGTACCGCGAACTCGGACCGATGCCGACGGGTCAGATCCCGGGATACGGCCCCGGTTACAACGGATACCCGGGCCCCCAGCCGAAACCCGAGCCGCCGACGGACGTCGTGACTGCGATTCAGTTGTGGTGGGCTGTGACGGCGCTGGGATTGGTCCAGGGCGGCGCGATGATCTGGATGCTGCTCGGGCAGAAGTCGATGTTCGTCGACGAGATGCTCAGGAACCAGGCGGCTGTCGATGCCGGTCTGACACGCTCCGACGTGGAGGGCATGTTCCCACTGGTCATCGTGTTCTCCGCTGTCCTGGTGGTGATCGTCACCGCGGTGTTCCTTTTGTTCGTGCGCTCGATGAGTCGTGGCAAGAACTGGGCTCGAATGTTGCTGACGTTCTGTGGAGTCTTCATGTTGGTCTCTGCGATCCCCGTGATCTTCGGGCTCGGCGGCGACGGCGGCGCGGCCACTCTGCTGTTCGGCGGAGCGGAAATCCTGCAGGCAGTTGCTGCTGTCGGGGCCATCGTGATGATGCACCGAAAAGAGTCCAATCCGTACTTTCTTCGTTTCCCCCCGGCGGGGAACCGATAGGTAGCTCGGGGTACTGTGAAACGGGTCACTGCAGTAGTAGGGGAGAGGTCGTAGACAATGAGTTCTCAGGAAGCCCTGCGCACGGAAAGCACCCACGACGCTCCACTGCGCCAACGTGGTTCACGGACCGAAGTGATCTTGTTCGCGATCCTCGGAGCCTCTGTTCTGGTGACACTCCTGGTGCTCATGATTCCGGGCATCGTCAGCGGATAGCGCACACTTGAACCCGTGAGTATCTCTACGAAGGTCCGGCGCCCGACGGCCGTCGAGGCAGCATTCTGGTTGTGGATCGCCAGCGCGTTCCTACTCATACTCTTCGGCCTGATCAATGTCACCAGCGCCTCGTATTCGCTGCGTGAGCAATTCACCGATCAAGGCGTATCGGCCGGAAACATCGACATCTACGTCACCTTCGTGCGGGTGTCCGGGCTGGTTCTGCTGTTGACCGGCCTCGCGATCGGCGGCCTCGCCGGTCCCACTCGCGCCGGAAAACCTCTCTGCCGACGGATCCTGGTGATCGTGTCCGGGGTGTTCGCTGTGCTGCAGATCGCGCTGGTCGTCGCTGGGATCAGTACCGTGCTCGCGCTCGTCGTCCCCGTCATGCTGATCTGTGCCTGCGTCGCGATCTACCGCGACACCACCCGAAGTTGGTTCGCCCGTGGCTGACCGTGCTCCTGAAATCGGCCCGGACGTTCTGTACTACGAACCCGGATCTCGGTGGTGGGCCATCGCGTTCGGTCCGATCTTCTGCCTGATCGCCTTGGTCATCGAGCTGTTCACCGGCCCGGTGGTGCATTGGTTCGGTCTGGCGATGTTCGCCGTGATCCTCACCGGCTTGGTGTACGTGCAGGTGATTGCCGCGCGCCGGCATGCGAGCGTGCTTCTGACCGCGACCACGTTGCGTCAGGGAACCGAAGAGGTGCCGATCACCGAGATCGCCGAGGTGTTTCCCGAATCGGACGACGCCGCCTACGAAGACGAAATGGAGCCGTGGGAAACGGCACGCGCGCTGGGTGAGCTGTCCGGAGTGCCCCGGCGTCGGCACGGTATCGGCTTGCGTCTGACCACCGGGGGATTGGTGCGAGCGTGGGCGAAAGACGATCGGGCACTTCGCGAGGCGTTGAGCCAGGTTGTCACGGTCGGTGTGGAACCGGACGGGTCTGCCGATGATTGAGGCGCAGCCAACTCCGCTCGTCGACGTGAAGACATGGATCGGTGTACTCGGTATCGTCGCCGCCACGATTCTGGCGGTCGTGTGCTGGCGAGCGGGTACGACGACGTCCGACTTCGGACCGATACTGGAGGGCGCTCCACCGTTCGAGAGCACGCACTACGACGGTCTCTGGATCTCGGGCGCCGGGTTGTCGATTCTGGTTGCGGGGCTGATGGCCATCGATGTCGTGCGCCGCGTCCGGGTGGGCTTCGTCGCATCGCAGTAGCCCTCATACGGGTAGGGGGTATAGTTGCGGTATGAGTAGTTACAGCCCCGAGCAGGACGATCTGCTCAAGCGCCTTCGTCGTATCGAAGGTCAGGTAGCCGGAATCTCGCGCATGGTTGCAGACGACCGGTACTGCATCGACGTGCTCACCCAGGTGTCAGCCGCGACGAGCGCGTTGCAGTCCGTGTCCCTGAAGCTTCTCGACGCGCACCTTGCGGGCTGCGTCGTCGAAGCTGCCAAGCAGGGTGGTCCGGAAGCGGACGTCAAGATCAAGGAAGCTCAGGCGGCCATCGCTCGCCTCGTTCGTTCGTAAGGTGTCGGTCCGTCACTCCGTGATGGACCGCGCGAGCGCCCGGGCGGAGAAGCTCACGAAGTACTCGGGTGTGACTTCTTTGGCGATGTTGATGACGATGGTGTCCGACAGGCCTTTGAGTCCGGAGAGCACGAGATGGATCAACGCGGGGTCGTCGATCAACCGGCTCCCTTCGGCTGCAGCAGATTCGGTGAGCGCTCGAATCAATGCCGAGTTGTAGACCGCTACGGATGCGTGAAGTTCCCGCATGCTTTCTCGGTCGGACCCGGCCATGCCTTCGATGTCGCGCCAAGTGGTGGTGAGTCGACCCACCCGTGCCCAGTGCCGAGCAAACTCGGAAATCATGGACTCGAGTAAGGCGCTCAGTCCCTGCTCGCGGGGGAGCGAGTTCACGAAGTCCGCCATTTCCAGCTGACTTTCGCTGAGGAGTGCGGCGAAGATGTCCTGCTTGTCGACGAAGTACTGGTAGATCAGTCCGGTGCTGGTGCCGGCTCGTTTAGCGACCGCGCGGATGGTGAGCGCGGAGTAGCCTCCCTCGTCCAGAAGCGAGATCGCCGCGTCGAGTGTTCGGCGCCGACGCACTTCGGCGTCACCGTAGATCGACTTGCTGCTGGCACTGCTCATTTGACCACCGTAGTCGGGCCGCTCGGCATCCTCAATTTACATCGAACGCTGTTCGTTGTTGAACGCCACCCAAAATCCAAAGTGATGTAGATCATAGAATGAACATTGTTCGAAATAGAATGAACATTGTTCATTCTGGTGTTACGGTATGGCGCAGACCACATCGAGGCCAGTGCAAAGCGCTGGACACTCTGCGGTCGGCCTGACCTTTCTTCCCGTATCGATCGGGAGGTCTACACAGTTGTGGAGTACCTATGACACGCACTAACGATGAACGCGCGGCGATCGACATCGCCGCTGCGGCGGGAGAACTTCTGCTCGACCATCGGAAATCCCTCGGCGAAAACGACGGTGATGTCGCGACTTTCAAGAACGCGTCCGATCGGCTCAGTCACGAATTCATCGTCGCCGAACTTGCCCGACGCTTTCCTGCGGATGCAGTGCTGTCGGAGGAAGGGGCTGACGACCTCGCGAGGCTGGCTGCGGATCGGGTGTGGATCGTCGACCCTCTCGACGGCACCCGTGAGTACGGCGAGGCCGGACGATCGGACTGGGCCGTTCATGTTGCGCTGACCGAAAACGGTGTCCTCACAACAGGTGCGGTCGCAATGCCTGCCCTTGGCGTCACCTATTCGAGCAGCGATGATCGAACCGAACGGGATGCCGCGACGCCGGTTCGAGTCGTCGTATCGCGGACGCGTCGTCCAGAACCGGTCATGCGCATGGCCGACGCGATGGGCGCGGAGTTGATCGAAATGGGATCCGCCGGAGCCAAAGCAATGGCGGTCGTCTCGGGTGAGGCAGACATCTACGCACATGCGGGCGGACAGTACGAGTGGGATTCGGCGGCGCCCGTTGCTGTCGCACGTGCTGCGGGACTGCATGTTTCGCGTATCGATGGCAGCGAACTGCGCTACAACCAGGAAAACCCGTGGTTGCCGGATCTGCTGATCTGCCGACCCGAACTCGCCCCGAAAGCACTGGAGGAACTGGGCCGATGACCGCGACACTGACGCACCTCGAACGACTCGAAGCCGAGAGCATTCACATCATGCGTGAAGCTGTTGCCCAGAGCGAGAACCCGGTGATGTTGTACTCGGTGGGCAAGGACTCCGCCGTGATGCTGCATCTGGCGCGCAAGGCCTTCTATCCGTCGAAGCTGCCGTTTCCGCTTCTGCACGTCGATACCACGTGGAAGTTTCGTGAAATGTACAAACTTCGTGACAGTACCGCTGCTGCAGGCGATCTCGATCTGATCGTCCACACCAACCCGGACTGCGTGAGGCAGGGGATCAACCCGTTCACTCACGGCAGCGCTGTCCATACCGATATGTGGAAGACCGAAGGCCTCAAACAAGCCCTCGATCACTACAAGTTCGACGCTGCATTCGGCGGCGCCCGCCGTGACGAAGAAAAATCCCGCGCCAAGGAACGCATCTTCTCGATCCGATCAGCTGCGCACCGTTGGGATCCCAAGCAGCAGCGACCGGAACTGTGGCGGATGTACAACGTCCGCAAAGCGCCGGGCGAGAGCCTGCGCGTCTTCCCTCTCTCGAACTGGACCGAGCTGGATGTGTGGGAATACGTACGCCAGGAAGAGATTCCGATCGTTCCGCTGTATTTTGCCGACAAGCGGCCCGTCGTCGAGCGGGACGGTGCGCTGATCATGGTCGACGACGACCGGATGCCGTTGCTGCCGGGAGAGACTCCGGAACTCAAGAGCGTTCGTTTCCGTACCCTCGGCTGCTACCCGCTGACCGGAGCCGTCGAATCGACCGCAACGAGCCTGACCGAGATCATCTCGGAAATGTTGCTCACCACCACTTCCGAACGCCAGGGACGGGTCATCGACCACGACTCCAGCGCGTCGATGGAAAAGAAGAAGCAAGAGGGGTACTTCTGATGACTGTTTCCTCGGATTTGATCGCTGACGACATCGAGGCGTACCTCGAACGTCATGCAAACAAGAGCATGCTGCGATTCATCACCTGCGGCAGCGTCGACGACGGCAAGAGCACCTTGATCGGCCGTCTGCTCTACGAATCGAAACTCGTCTTCGACGACCAGCTGACGGCGCTCGAAGCCGATTCGCGCAAGAGCGGAACCCAGGGGGAGGGGCTCGATTTCGCGCTCCTGGTCGACGGTCTCGCCGCCGAACGTGAGCAGGGCATCACGATCGACGTCGCCTACCGCTACTTCACGACCGAGCGACGCAAGTTCGTCGTCGCCGATACTCCGGGGCACGAGCAGTACACCCGAAACATGGTGACGGGCGCGTCGACCGCCGATCTTGCTGTGATCCTTGTCGATTCCCGCAAGGGGATACTGACTCAGACCCGCCGGCACTCGTATCTGGTGTCGTTGCTGGGGATCAAGCACGTGGTGCTTGCCGTGAACAAGCTCGACCTCGTCGACTACTCGCAAGAGGTCTTCGATGCCATTACCGCGGATTACGCAGAGTTCGCTCACGAGATCGGTCTGGACGGGTTCGTCACCATTCCGATGTCGGCATACATGGGTGACAATCTCACCGAGCGCAGTGCGAATACCCCGTGGTACTCCGGCCCCAGCCTGATCGAGCATCTCGAAAGCGTGGACATCGACGATGCTGCCGCCGCGGCTCCGTTCCGGATGCCGGTGCAGTGGGTCAATCGGCCGGACCTCGACTTCCGCGGATTCTCCGGCCAGATCGTTTCCGGCACAGTATCTCCCGGGGACGCTATCCGGGTGCTCCCCAGTGGAAAGACATCCACCGTCGAGCGCATCGTGACCATGGGTGGCGACCTCGACGTTGCCGGTGCGGGCCGCTCGGTCACCATCACGCTCGCCGACGAGATCGACATCAGTCGCGGTGATGTGCTGTCCATCGGCGACAATCCGCCGGCCGTCGCCGATCAGTTCGAGGCCTGCATCGTCTGGATGGGTGAGGCTCCCATGCTGCCCGAACGGCCGTTCCTGTGCCAGATCGGTACCGTGACAGTCACTGCGCGCATCACCAAACCGAAACACAAGATCAACGTCAACACTCTCGAGAAGACCGCAACGACTACTCTCGCGCTCAACGAAATCGGTGTCTGCAACCTCAGTTTCGATCGACCGGTCCCGTTCGACCCGTACGTCGGCAACCGTGACACCGGTAGCTTCATCCTCATCGACCGCCTTACCAACGGCACTGTCGGTGCGGGCATGATCACGCACTCGCTGCGTCGATCGGACAACATTCACTGGCAATCCGTCGACGTCGACGAGGCCGCGCACACCAGGCTCAAGGGACACCAACCCGCAGTTCTGTGGTTCACCGGTCTCTCCGGTTCGGGAAAGTCGACCATCGCGAACGATGTCGAGCGTCAACTGCACGCACTCGGCGCGCACACCTACCTCCTCGACGGAGACAACGTTCGTCACGGGCTGAATCGAGACCTCGGATTCACCGAAGCCGACCGCGTCGAGAACATCCGTCGCGTCACCGAGGTCACCCGACTGATGGCGGACGCCGGTCTGATCGTGCTCGCGTCCTTCATTTCACCGTTCGAGGCGGAGCGTCATGCCGCCCGTGAATTGATCGGCGACGAACAGTTCGTCGAAATCTTCGTCGACACCGCTCTTGCCGTCGCAGAGGAGCGAGATCCCAAGGGGCTGTACAAGAAGGCTCGACGTGGCGAGTTGGTGAACTTCACCGGAATCGATTCGCCGTACGAACCGCCGCAGAACCCTGACATTCACATCGACACCAGTGTCACGACGACTGAGGACGCTGCGATCGCGATCGTCGACCATCTTCGCGCCCGCGGAACCATTTCTTGATCCGCCTGAACATGAGGAGCATCCATGCCTGACAGGGCTGAAATAGTTTCTGCCGTAGAAGATTACGTCAAGTGTCTCGGAAGTCACGACGTCGACGGCCTGGTTGCGCTGTTTGCGCCCGACGCAGTTCAACACGAACCGCTGGGGGTCCAGACCTACCGCGGAATAGACGAGATTCGCGAATTCGACACCGCGAACGCGCAGGTCGATTTCACAGTCAGCCTGCTCGGCCCGATTTCGGTGACGGGAAAATACGCAGCAATGCAGCTTCGGGTACAGCGCGTCGGGATGGCCGACTTCGCTGCCTCCGACCTGTTCGAGTTCGACGAGAACGGCAAGATCGTTTCTCTGAGTGTTGTTCTCGATCCGCAGGCACTGTGCTGACCCATCAGGGCCTGCTGGCAGGCAAGGTTGTCGTCGTCTCGGGAGTGGGCCCGGCGCTGGGTCGTTCGATTGCGGTGCAGAGTGCGGCGGCCGGAGCAAAAGTTGTTCTGGCCGCCCGCACACCCGAGCGTTTGGAATCTGTGGCAACCGAGATCCGAGACCGCGGCGGAATTGCACTGGCCATTCCGACCGATCTCACCGACGTCGATTCGATCTCCTCGTTGGCTGAGACTGCGCTCGCAGAGTTCGGCGGCGTGGACTGCCTCGTGAACAACGCCTTTGTCCAACCGGCGCAGGTCTCGCTCCTGGACGCCGACATGGCGTCCATCCAGTCGGGTATCGACATCAACCTGCTTGCGGCGTTGAACGTGACACGCGCGTTTGTGCCGGCATTGACCGAGGCGGAGGGCTCCGTCGTGATGGTGACGTCCATGGTGCTGCGTAATCAGCTTCCCGGGTTCGGGGCCTACCGCATCATGAAATCCGGGCTCCTGGCAATGGCACGCAGTTTGTCGATCGATCTCGGTCCCAAGGGCGTTCGAGTCAATTCGGTTGCTCCCGGCTATATCTGGGCGGACTCGGTCAAGAACATGTTCGAGAAAAAGGCGGCGGCAGCTGGGGTCGACCCCAAGGTCATTTACGACGAGGTTGCAGCGGGCGCCGATCTGCGCCGGCTACCCGAACCTGACGACATCGCCAATGCCGTCGTCTTCCTCTTGTCCGATTCGGCCAGAGCCATCGCCGGGCAATGTCTCGACGTCAACTGCGGTCACACCCACCACTGAACAACCCCACAAGGAATTACAGATGACACAGGATTACGACGGCATCGGTTCCATCGACGACTTGCACCAGGTCGCGCGTGAGGAGACCGGGTACAAAAACTTCGGCAGCGACAGCTATCTCGAAGGGCTTCGAGTTCTCCTCGAGTCGTTCCAGAACGAGGCCGACCTCACTCCTCACGGCAAGGTGATCGCTCGCAAGATGATCGTCGGAGCGCTCGCGGGTCGCCTGACCAGTGAGGCCGGATTCGCGAAATATCCAGAGCACGTAGACGTTCCGATCGAACGCCCGATCTTCGTGGTCGGGTTGACCCGCACCGGCAGCACCGCGCTGCACCGCTTGCTCGGTGCCGACCCAGCGCATCAGGGCGCCGAGATGTGGCTCGCCGAGACGCCGCAGCCGCGCCCCGAGCGCGACAAGTGGTCGGAGAACGAAGATTACGTTCGCTCCGACGCCTTCTACCGTGCTCGCCAGCGCAACGAAGCGGACCTGATGAAGGTGCATTTCATGGGGGCGGAGGAGGTCGAGGAATGTTGGCGTCTGCTGCAGCAGACGCTGCTCTCCACCGCGTTCGAAACTGTTGCGTACGTGCCGAGTTACACGCAGTGGCTGGCGGAGCAGGATTGGACCGAAACCTATGCGCGGCACAAGAAGAACCTGCAGTTGATCGGGCTGCACGACCAGGACAGACGGTGGGTGCTCAAAAGCCCGAGCCATGTCTTCGCGATCGACGAGATCATGGCGGTCTATCCCGACGCGTTGTTCGTTCGCACGTTCCGTGACCCGTTGACATCGATGGCGTCCACCTTCAGCCTCGTCGAGCAGGGCGGACACGACATGTCGAAGGCATTCGACCGTCCCGCCATCGGGCGCACGCAACTGGACCTGTGGGCGCGAGGGAACGCGAACTTCAACAATGCCCGTAGCCGTTACAACCCCGATCAGTTCATCGACGTCGACTACAAAGACTTCATCGCCGATGCGGTCGGCACCGTCGAGAAGATCTACGCGCAGTTCGACCTGCCATTCACTGACGAGGCTCGCGCAGCGGTGGAGGCGTCGCATCAGGCGAGCCTGGCCGAGCACCGCCGTCCGTCGCATCACTATTCGCTCGAGGAGTTTGGCGTGAGCGCCGCCGACGTCGAAGCGAAGTTCGCGACCACACCCTGAAGCCCTCCGGCCCTGTGCGCCTTTTTGGTAGTGCCGACTACCAAAAAGGCGCACAGGGCGAAGCCCCAACTGAAACAAGGAGATTCACATGAATGCTGTTTGGGAAAAGTTCTGCGCAGATCTGCTCGAGGTCGGAAAGGTCCTGGAGGACGAGATCGTCCCTCAGGATCCGCTGACTCAAGCCGAGGGCATCCGCTACCTGAGTCGGTTGCTTCGGTACGGCACGATCAACTGTGTCGAGTACACCGATCCACGGTGGCCGCAGTTCTCGTCGGCTCCGAACCCGAACATGATGACGAAGATCGGTGCCGACAACCCGGACAACGTCTACATGCGCGCCAACATTTCCGGTAAGTACAACTACCGGATCATCGGCACCCGAGGCACCGTCCCGCTGATCACCTTCGGCTCGCGCGTCAATCGATACCACATCGACGGCACCATGCTGCAGACCGGAGATCTGCATATCCACGACCTCGAGGTCGACGAGAACGGCCGTTTCGAGTTCATCGCGAGCGTCGACAAGCCCGCTGAAGGCGCATGGCTGCCTTTGGCGCCCGACAGCAACCTCATCTCCGTTCGGCAAACTCACCAGGATCGGCGCAACGAGGTCATCGGTGATCTGACCATCGAATGCCTGAACCCGGACGGCGAGTTCGTCCCGCTGAGTCCGGAAGAGATCGGCGAACGCCTCACCAAGTCCGTCGGGATCGTGAAGGGGATGGCGGAGACCTTCCTGGAGTGGTCGCGCAAATTCCAGCCGCACACCAACGAGATCTTCGACTGGGGACAGGACTACTTCCAGGACGCCGGCGGCGATCCGACGATTTTCTACTTCCACGGTTACTGGAAGCTCGCCGAGGACGAGGCGTGGGTCATCGAGACCGAGGTTCCGAACTGCGAGTACTTCAACTTCGTGCTGCAGAACTTCTGGGTCGAGTCTCTCGACTACAACCGCACGAACATCTACATCAACAATCACACCGCGAAGCTCAACGACGACGGCACCATGACAATCGTCGTGGCGGCGAAGGATCCGGGTTACGGCAACTGGATCGACACCGATTCGCATGCCGAGGGCACATGGGCGCTGCGCTGGATCAAGGCGGACTCGCACCCGATCCCGACGTCCAAGGTAGTCAAGATCTGACACGCCGACGGAGATTGGGAACGTATGTACACCAGGAAGATTAGGTTCGACCCTCGCTTTGTCGCGCTCGGGCTCGCCGGTGCATTGATGTTGGCCGGGTGTGCCTCCAGTAGTGGGGGCACCTCGGGATCGGTTTCACCGAGCAGTAGTGGCGCAGCTGGTTTTGTGGGCGCCCCAGATGTGGGGGAGCGGATCGACGGCGGTGTTCTCACCTTCGGGTCCTATTCGTTCCCTTCCTCGTTGGACCCCACGAGAACGCAAGCCGCCGGTTCGACCGGCGGAACCGAAATGGCCGCGATTTACGACACGCTGGTACGCAGCGACTCCACAAACGGGAGCTTCGTCCCACAACTCGCGAAGACACTGTCGAACAACAGCGACTTCACTTCGTACACCGTCACTTTGGCTGATGGCCTCACCTTCAGTGACGGAAGCCCGCTCGACGCGGAAGCGGTGAAGTGGAGTATCGATCGATTCGTGGCAGGCAAAGGTGATGTATCGCAGACCTGGCTCAACATCGTGGACCGGATAGAGACGCCCGACGCCACCACAGTCGAATTCGTGCTCGAGCGGCCCTGGCGTCAATTCCCGGCGCTGTTGTCGCTCGGCCCCGGAATGATCGTTGCGCGAAGTTCAGGGGGAAAGGCAGGTTCGGTTTCAGGAACCGGGGAGGGAGCGTTCACACCGATCGGGGCGGGTCCGTTCACCTTGGCCAAGTTCGCCCCGCACGAAGAACTGGTACTCGCCGCACGCACGGATTATCAGGGCGGTAAACCGCCACTGGACACAGTGCGGTTTGTTCCCACGTCGGGTGCGCAGTCTCAGTACGAATCGTTGAAGAGCGGCCAGATCGACATGACGTACATCCTCCGCGACGAGGCCGTGATCGAACAAGCTCTCGACGACGGATACTCGGGTTACCTCAGTCCGACCGGACAGAACGGGATCGGCACGATCAACAATCGCGAGGGCAAGCCCGGGGCCGATGTACGCGTCCGTCAGGCGATCGCCTACGGGGTGGATCCGGAGGCGGTCAATACTCGTGCGAACAACGGATTGGGCACCGCCAGTTCCGAACTGGTCCCGCAGACGTCACGTTGGTTCAACAACACAGCAGGTATTCCGTTCGATCAGGTGAAGGCAAAGGCGCTGCTGGATCAAGCGAAGTCCGACGGGTACGACGGGAAACTCCGCTACCTCACCACCCCGGAGCCCAGCCAACAGGCGACGGCACTGACGGTTCAGGCGTCGCTGAACGCGATCGGTTTCGACGTCATCATCGACTACGCGACCGATGTGACCGATCTGGTTCGACGGGTATACAAGGACCACGATTTCGACATGACCAGAGGTGGCGCTCCGGTCGGAGAAGAAGCGCCGTACCTCAACTTGTACAACAGTATGGCCAGTGATTCGAAGAACAACCCGTCCGGCTTCGCGGACCCGGAGATGGACGCGATGATCACAGCTGTGCAGACGGCATCGACGGACGATGCTGTCCGTGAGGCGATCAGCAAGGTGCAGGAGTACGCCAACGCGACTGTGCCTTACGTGATCTGGGGTCCGGCGTCGGTGTTGACCGCATGGGACGGCAACGTTCACGGCGTCGTACGCAACATCACCGACATCATGTTCTTGGGCGGCGCTTGGATCTCGCCTAACGGCGAAACGGTGGAACGATGAAGTGGTCCTTGGCCGGTGCGATGATCGACGCCCTGGAACTGTGCGAGTTGGCGCAGGTCGCCGAAGAGGTGGGATTTGACGGAATCGCGATGCCGGATTCCGTGTTCTATCCCGAGCAGGTGTCGGCGCCGTATCCGTACACCGCTGACGGCAAGCGGATGTGGGCACCCGAGACGCCGATGCCCGATCCGTTCATTGCGATGACGGCAATGGCAGCCGTCACATCGCGAATTCAGTTCTACACCAATGTGTTCAAACTTCCACTGCGCGATCCGCTGTTGACGGCCAAGCAGGTATCGACCATGGCCGTGATGTCGCGAAACCGCGTCGCTCTCGGCGTCGGTTTGTCCTGGATTCCCGAGGAATTCACCTTCACCGGTACCGAGATGCGCACCCGCGGTGCGCGTACCGACGAAGCCATCGAGATCATCAAGGCGGTGTGTGCGGGACGCGGACCGGAATGGGTCGAATACCACGGCAAGCACTACGATTTCGACGCTCTGATGATCAGTCCGACTCCGGAGATTCCGGTTCCGATCTATATCGGTGGGCACAGCGAACCGGGGTTGCGTCGTGCAGCCAGGCTGGCTGACGGTTGGATGTCGGTGAACACGACCAAAGCCGAATTAGCCTGCGCTATCGATCGCCTCACGGAATTGCGGGTCGAGTACGGTCGTGCCGATGTTCCTTTCGGCGTCAACGTCTCGCCGACGGATGTTCGTGATCTGGACGGATATCGCGAACTCGAGACTCTCGGAGTCACGGAAATCAGAGTGTTGCCCTGGTATCGCTACGGAGTTGACGCCGGTGATCGTCAGGGGCGACTCGACTCCATTCGGCGGTTTGCCGAGGAGGTCATCACTCAGTACTGATCGATCAGCGTCTGCATCGCCCGGCCGTAGAGTTTTGCCAACTCGTCGCGATCTGCGGACTGGGGGATGCTCTCGTCGCTGAGGACGCTCAACAGGCCGGACACCTGGGCGGAGACCAGGAGTGCGCGGGTGTACGCGTCTTCACCGTCGAGGCGAGCGGCGAGATTGGTGGCAAACGTGCCTGTCATCTCGCGCAGTCGCTCCCGGATGCGTGGACTGTCCGACGCTCGCATGAGCGCTGTGTACACCGACAGCATCCGGGCGTCGGCCTTGCCCAGGACGAAGACTGCGATCCGCTCACCGAGGGTGTCGAGTGGGCCGTCGAACTGACCTTCGAAGTAGTCCGCAACCGGAGTGGTTTCCAGGAACAGCGCTTCCTTCGACCCGAAATGCCGGATGACCAGGGCCGGATCGATTCCGGCAACTTTGGCGATGGCGCGAACTGACGTGCCGCCGAACCCGTGCTCACCGAATAGTTGGAACGCTGCGGCGCGAATCGCCTCGGACGTCGAGGGCTGTTCCTGCTCTGGTGTGTGCTTCGTGGATGTCACGACATCGACCTCTGTGCTCGCTCGCCGACCTCGTTGTCAACGGCGTTGACTCTAACGTGTCAACAGTGTTGACTGTTGAGTCTGTCAACGGTGTTGACAGCTAGATGCGGTTAGTGAAGAGAGTGTGAAATATGACAGATACCGATGTCCGCGTTCCCAGTGAAGAGGTCGTCGATCCGCCGACCAACTGGAAGATGGTGGGCAGTGGACTCGCGTTTCCGCTGTTCTTCGTCATCATGTTCTGCCTGTGTTACGTCAGCGCGTTCCACTCGCCGATGCCGAACCAGGCACCGATCGTGGTGGTTGGTCCAGCATCTGTGACGGCGTCGTTGATCGAGGGAATCGAAGCCACGTCTGGCGACAAATTCGACCTCGTCGCCACAGAGAACTCGGCTGACGCGATCTCGCGCATCGACAACCGTGACGCTATCGGCGCCGTCGAGATCGGTGACACCGTGACCGCACATATCGCCACCGGTGCGGGCGCCTCGACGGTTTCCGTGGTGAGCAGCTTGGCGCATTCCGTCGCGGAGCAGACGGGGCAGCAGGTCACGGTGATCGACTCGGCGCCCGTCACGGCGCGCGACTCCTCGACCGTCGGGCTCTTCTACTTCCTGATCGTCTGCACCCTCGGTGGCTACCTGACCATCACGGTGCTCAGTCAGGTTGCGCCGAGAATGCGGCTGCGAGAGCAGTATTCGATCCTGGCCGGTGCGGCAATACTCACCCCGCTCATAGCCTTCGGAATCACCAGCATCTTCATGCACGCCTTCGGGGCGTCGGTCGGTCAGATCCTACAACTGCTGGGAATCTCGATGGTTTACACGTTCACCGTCGGTGCGGTGAGCATCCTGCTCAATCGACTGCTCGGCCAAGCCGCGATCTTCGCGGTGCTGACGGTGCTCGTCTTCATCAACTTCCCGAGTTCGGGCGGTGCGATCCCGGTGTCGTTCCTGCCCGGATTCTGGCAGCACATCCATTCGTTCTGGCTCGGATCAGCGGCCATGGAGCCCATCCGCTCCGTCATCTACTTCGATGGGAACGGCGCCGGACCGCACCTGCTCGTTCTGGGGATCTGGCTGGTCGCGGCACTCGGCCTGACCGGACTGCTTGCCTCTCGGCAGTCGAAAAAGACGGCAGCGCAATAAATGTGGTGGGGCCGGCGACTGCCGACCCCACCCGAACCCTTTACTTCAGCCGTACCGCGTCCGTGCCCGGTCCGTCGAGCATCGCGGACCCCAGCAGGATGTCCGGAATGCCGAACCCGTCGATCAGTGTCTCGACGTGGGGGCGCAGGGTGCGGCACCGCTCGTTGATCCCGCGCGTCACGGCCTTCGAACGCTCCACCGACAGATGCCGGTGCTCCATGAACCAGGCCTTGTCCTCCTCGATGACGGACAGTGCGTAGAGGTCGCACACCTCGCCGAAGAGTTCCTTCGCGGTCTCGTCCTCACACGAGTCGATGCCGGCGACGAATGCTTCCAGGATGACGCGCTCGATGTGCGCCTGAGCGGCTTTGAGCACGTGGTCCTGCACGAAGTTGAACGCGTCGAACGGGTTCTCCTCGCGTTTCTGCGCTGCCTGCAATCGCCTTGCCGCAGTGGCGAGTAGGTACTCCTCGCGGTCTTCGAACATCTTCATCTGGGTGCCGCGGTTGAAGAGGCTGCCGTCCTCTTCGTTGTCCTGGCGAGTGTCGACGATCGTCTGCAGGATCTGCTGCGCTGCCGTGCGCTTCTTGACCACGTCGGAGACCGTCGTAGCCGCGAAGCGCATCCAGTCGACCGGACTCATGCCGCGGACTTCGTCGGCGTAGGAGGTGAGAAGTTCTTTTGCGACCAACTGCGTCAGAACGTGGTTGTCACCCTCGAACGTGGTGAAGACGTCAGTGTCAGCCTTGAGCGCGGTGAGGCGGTTCTCGGCGAGATAGCCTGCGCCACCACAGGCTTCGCGTGCTTCCTGGATTGCCCGAGTGGCGTGCCACGTGTTGGCGGCCTTGAGTCCGGCGGCGCGACCCTCGAGTTCGCGCTGCTCCTGCGGGTCCGGGTCGTCGCTGCTCTGGATGTCGTGCATCGCGGCGACCAGTTCGTTCTGTGCGAACTGCAGAGCGTACGAGCGGGCGATCAACGGCAACAGACGCTTCTGGTGGACGAGGTAGTCCATGATTAGGACCTCGTCGTCACTCTTCGGGGCGCTGAACTGCCTGCGCTGCAGGGCATATCGACCGGCGATGGCCAATCCGACGCGGGCGGCCGCTGCCGCGGAACCACCGACGGTGACACGTCCACGAACCAGTGTGCCGACCATCGTGAAGAAACGACGGTTCGGGTTCTCGATAGCCGAACTGTACGTGCCGTCCTCGGCGACGTCGGCGTAACGGTTGAGCAGGTTCTCACGCGGGATGCGGACCTGGTCGAAGACGATGCGGCCGTTGTCGACTCCGGGCAGTCCACCCTTGAGCCCGCAGTCGGACGTCGTCACTCCGGGGAGGTCGTTGCCGGCGTCGTCACGAATCGGCACGACAAAGCAGTGGACGCCCTGGCTTTCGCCTCCGGTGATCAGCTGTGCGAACACTGCCGCGACAGTGGCGTGCTGGGCAGCGCCGCCGATGTAGTCCTTGCGAGAGGACGGAGTGGGGGAGTTGACGACGAACTCGCCCGTCTCGACGTCGTAGGTCGCCGTGGTTTCGAGTTCCTGGACGTCGCTGCCGTGACCGGTCTCGGTCATCGCAAAGCAACCGAGCAGGTCCAGATCGATCAGCGGCTTGACGTACGCCTGGTGGTGACGCTCGGTGCCGAGGTTTTCGATGGCGCCGCCGAACAGTCCCCACTGCACGCCGGCCTTGACCATCAGTGAGAGGTCGGACATCGCGAGCATCTCGATGCTGGTGACGGCGCCACCCGCGTCGCCCGTTCCGCCGTGAGAGACCGCGAAACCGTTTGCGGCGTAGCCGAGATCGGCGAGGACCCGCATCTGTTCGAGAGCCTTGGAGCGCGCAATGGCGGTGTTGGGTGTGTAGTGCGGAGCAAAACGTTCGTCGTTCAATTCGCCGCGAACGCGCTCACGCACCTCCCGCCAGCGTCCGTCGAGTGTTGTCCTGAGGTGGTCCGCTGTGGTGGCCATGGAACCGACGATAGCGCGTAGCGCACCGCGGGCAACCCGGTTCGATCCCAACCTCACATTCAGCAGGAGCCCGCGGCACCCGCTTCGATTCCTTGGCGGAAGAGTTCCTTCTCGCTCTCGGACATAGCCTGGTACGAAGGGTCGTTCTCGACGATCTTCAGGAAGTCGGCGCCCGCCGTCTGTGTCGACGTGTCGCCGCTCTGAACACGCTGCTGAACGTAGACGGACACTGCCGAACACCCGCCGAGAAACGCCGGGTCGGTGCTCGTTGTCGCGGTGGTTCGAGCCGAGTCTGTGGCGCTCGGCGGCGACGAAACTGTCGCCTTGTCGTCGTTCGAAGCGTCCGAACCACACGATGTGAGAAGAATCGCAGCCGAGACCATCAGCGTCGTCAACAGTCGCTTCATGCTCGGAATCGTCTCACGCGGGGCCCGGTTCGACCGGAAAACTCGCCTCGAGCACCGAAGTCCTACACCCTGTCGTTGTCAGATTCGACAGAACTGGGACACTGGAAGCCGTGACTGTGTCTTCCGGTGATCCCGACGTGCATGCAACGAACTCCGCTCGGCTCTTCGAACGTGCCGGCAACGTGATTCCGGGTGGCGTCAACTCGCCCGTCCGCGCGTTCGGTTCGGTCGGTGGAACACCGCGATTCATTCGCGAAGCATCCGGCTACACCCTCACCGACGTCGACGGGAACAATTACGTCGACCTGGTGTCGTCCTGGGGTCCGATGATTCTCGGGCACGCTCACCCGGCAGTCGTCGAAGCCGTTCGTGAAGCAGCGCTCGGCGGTCTCTCCTTCGGTGCGCCGACCGAAGGCGAAGTTGCCCTCGCCGAGGAAATCGTCGCCCGCGTCGCGCCCGTGGAAAAGGTTCGCCTGGTCAACTCCGGAACCGAAGCCACGATGAGCGCAGTCCGCCTCGCCCGCGGATTCACCGGACGCACCAAGATCATCAAGTTCTCCGGTTGCTACCACGGCCACGTCGACGCCCTTCTCGCCGACGCCGGATCGGGCCTCGCGACGTTCGGGCTGCCGACCTCACCCGGCGTGACCGGCGCTCAAGCCGAAGACACCATCGTCGTCCGCTACAACGATCTCGATGCAGTCGCCGCGGCGTTCGCCGCTAACCCCGGCGCCATCGCGTGCGTCATCACCGAAGCTGCCGCCGGAAACATGGGCGCCGTCGCACCGCTTCCCGGTTTCAACGAGGGTCTGCGTCGTCTCACCCGTGAGCACGGCGCACTCCTGATCATGGACGAGGTGATGACGGGATTCCGCGTCAGCGCCTCGGGTTGGTACGGCATCGACAACGTCGCCGGCGACCTCTACACCTTCGGCAAGGTCATGAGCGGCGGCCTGCCTGCCGCAGCATTCGGCGGCCGCGCCGACATCATGGGTCACCTCGCGCCGGACGGTCCCGTGTACCAGGCCGGCACCCTCTCGGGTAACCCCGTGGCCGTCGCCGCCGGACTCGCGAGTCTGCGCGCCGCCGACGCCGAGGTGTACGTCAAGCTCGGCCGGAACGCGACCGCCCTCGGCGACCTCATGACCCAAGCCCTCACCGCCGAAGGCGTCGAACACCGTGTGCAGTACGCCGGAACCTTGGTGAGCGTGTTCTTCACCGAGAACACGGTGACCAACTACGACGAAGCCAAAGCCGCGCAGACCTGGCGATTCCCCGCCTTCTTCCACGCGTTGCTCTCCCGCGGCGTGTACCCGCCGCCGAGCGCGTTCGAAGCGTGGTTCGTCTCCGCTGCACTCGACGATCGAGCATTCTCGATCATCGCCGACGCCATGCCGCACGCCGCCAAGGCCGCAGCTGCTGCCGTCAAGCCCTGACACGTTCAAGCTCGAGCAACAACCGCACGCTTCCGACATCCATCTTCTTCAGCGAGGACCCTCGACTGTGACCGACGCCGATCACCCCGACCACACGTCCACCCGCACCATCGTCCACGTCCTTCGCCACGGCGAAGTTCACAACCCGCGCGGGATCCTCTACGGACGGCTCCCGGGCTTCCGGTTGTCGGTGGCGGGCGAAGCCCAGGCTCGTGCGGTCGCGTCGGTGCTCGCCGATCACGACATCACCCACGTGGTCGCGTCGCCGCTGCAGCGCGCACAAGAGACCGCGACGCCGATCGCCGAGGCACACAAGCTCGACATCGTCACCGACGAAAACCTCATCGAGGCAGGCAACGAGTTCGAGGGTCTCAAGGTTGCCGTCGGGGACGGTGCGCTCTCACGTCCGCGTCACTGGTGGAAATTGCGTGACCCGTTCACCCCGTCCTGGGGCGAGCCCTACCTGCAGATCGCTCATCGCATGCTCGCAGCCGTCAACGCCGCACGCGTCGCGGCAGTCGGACACGAAGCCGTCGTCGTCAGCCATCAGCTTCCGGTCTGGACACTGCGTCGATTCCTGCAGGGCGAGCGTCTCTGGCACGATCCCCGTCACCGTCAGTGTGGACTGGCCTCGTTGACCTCACTGGTCTACGAAGGCGACACCCTGGTCGACATCGTCTACTCCGAACCTGCCGGTGCCTCCGACCCGAGAGTGACAGGAGCATGATTTCGCGCCGCATCGCCGCAGCATTCGCAGCCGCTGCGTCGGCGATGCTTCTTCTCTCGTCCTGCGCGACCGGCGACGACGCCGTCGCACAGGGCGGAACTTTCGACTTCGTCTCACCGGGCGGGCAGACCAAGATCTTCTACGATCCACCGTCCGACCGAGGCACCATCGGCAAGCTCTCCGGGCCCGATCTGATGAACGAAGGTCAGAAGGTCGGCGTCGACGACTTCGAGGGCAAGGTCGTCGTCCTCAACGTCTGGGGTCAGTGGTGCGGGCCGTGCCGCGCCGAAGCCGACGACCTGGAACAGGTCTACGAGCAGACCAAGGATTCGGGCGTGCAGTTCCTCGGCATCAACGTCCGCGACGACACCAAGAACAAAGCGCAAGACTTCGTGGTCGACAACAAGGTCTCGTACCCGTCGATCTACGACCCGTCGATGCGTTCGCTGATCGCCCTCGGTGACGGCTACCCCACGTCGGTCATTCCGACGACGATCGTCCTGGACCGCCAGCATCGCGTTGCCGCGGTGTTCCTCCAAGAACTTCTCGCCGAGGATTTGCTGCCCGTCGTCCAGCGAGTAGCTCAGGAAGACGCGCAGTAAAGATGACAACCACGACCACCACGCTGCTGGCAGGCAGCGACACACTGAGTGCCGGTGTGGGCGAAGCGTTTCAGAACGCGGCGTCGTCCGGTCCGCTTCTGCTGGCCCTCGGCGCCTGTGTGCTCGCCGGTCTGGTGTCGTTCGCTTCACCGTGCGTCGTGCCGCTCGTCCCCGGCTACCTGTCCTACCTGGCCGGCGTCGTCGGCGCCGACGCCCCCGCGATCACCGCCGACGAGGCGAGGACCCGGACGATCACCCGGAGCAGCCGCCTGAGGGTCGCCGGTGCGGCCGGACTGTTCGTCGCCGGCTTCACCGTCGTCTTCGTTCTCGCGACCGCGTCGGTGTTCGGCGTGATCTCGACTCTGCTCGTCAACCGCGAGGTCCTGATGCGCGTGGGCGGTGTGGTCACGATCGCGATGGGCCTGGTGTTCATCGGACTCATCCCGGCGCTGCAGAAAGACGTCCGTTTCGAACCGCGTCGTGTGTCGTCGCTGGTGGGGGCGCCGCTGCTCGGGGGAGTGTTCGCGCTGGGGTGGACGCCATGCCTCGGGCCGACATTGGCAGGCGTGATGTCCGTAGCCGCGGGAACCGACGGGATGACCGCCGCGCGCGGTGTCACCTTGATCGTCGCGTACTGCATCGGACTCGGCCTGCCGTTCATCATCTTGGCGCTGGGATCGGCGCGTGCGCTGACCGGCGTCGGCTGGTTGCGTCGTAATGCACGCACCATTCAAATTTTCGGCGGAATCATGTTGGTGGCAGTGGGAATCGCCCTCGTCACAGGCGCGTGGGACCAGTTCGTCGGCTGGGTTCGCGACGCATTTATCTCGGAGGTGACGCTGCCGATATGACAGCTGACGACAATAACGACAACCCGACACCCGTGCTGCCGAAGCAGTCGGTGATCGGTCGAGTCGTTGCACTCGGGCGCAACACCTGGCGCGGGCTCACCTCGATGCGGACCGCACTGGTTCTGCTGTTCCTCCTCGCACTCGCTGCGATCCCCGGTGCCCTGCTGCCACAGCGAACCCTCAACGAGGGCAAGGTCGCCGACTACATCGCCGCGCGTCCGACGCTCGGTCCGTGGATGGACCGCCTCGAACTGTTCGACGTGTTCAGCAGCTTCTGGTTCACCGCGATCTACGCTTTGCTCTTCATCTCGCTGGTCGGCTGCATCCTGCCGCGTTGCGTGGAGCACGCGAAGGCGCTGCGCACCCGTCCGGTGAATGCGCCGCGCAATCTTGCTCGCCTGCCGCACCACACCAAGAGCGTCGTCGACGGCGAGACTCCCGACGAACTTGCTGCCCGGGTGTCGAAAGAACTGCGTGGGTGGCGCGTCGAAACGCGTCGCGGCGATACGAAATCACGACGCGAAGGCGAGATCACCATCTCGGCGGAGAAGGGATACCTCCGCGAATTCGGCAACCTCGTGTTCCACCTGTCCCTGGTCGGATTGTTGATCGCGATTGCCGCGGGCAAGTTGTTCGGCTACGAGGGCAATCGCATCGTCATCGCCAACGACGGTCCCGGATTCTGCACGACTTCGCCGGCAGTGTTCGACTCGTTCGTCGCGGGCCTGAGCCTCGACGGCACCGGCATGACTCCGCTGTGTGTCCGTGTGAAGAATTTCCAGGCCGACTACCTCGAGACCGGTCAGGCAGAGATGTTCACCTCGGACATCTCGTACCAGGCAGGCGACGACCTCGAGTCCGATACCTGGCGGGACACGACCATCCAGGTGAACCACCCGCTGCGGATCGCCGGCGATCGTGTGTACCTGCAGGGACACGGATACGCGCCGACATTCACCGTCACGTTCCCGAACGGTGAGACCCGCACCGAGACGCTCCAGTGGCGTCCGGACGACGCCACGACGTTCCTGAGTAGTGGCGCAATGCGTTTCGACCCGCCGGGCGGCATGTATCCCGATACGGACGAGCGTCGGAAGAATCAGATTGCCATCGAAGGATTGTTCGCGCCCACCGCGCTGTTCCACGGCAACCTGCTGTCGTCGAGTTACCCGGCGATGAACGATCCGGCAGTCGCCATCGACATCTACAAGGGTGATACCGGACTCGATACCGGTAATCCGCAATCGCTGTTCGAACTCAACACCGAACTGATCAATCAGGGCCGGCTGGTCAAGCAGGATCGAGTCAATCTGTTCCCGGGTGAGAGCGCGACGCTTGCCGACGGAACTCAGGTGCGATTCGATGGTGCCGTCGACTTCGTCAACCTGCAGGTCTCCCACGATCCCGCTCAGGTGTGGGTACTGGTTTCAGCGTTGACGATGATGGCGGGGCTACTCGTCTCGCTCGTGATCAAGCGTCGCCGCGTCTGGGCACGTATCTATCCAGATGACGAACGACGTACTGTAGTAGAACTTGGTGGGCTTGCCCGCACCGACCACGCAGGCTGGGGCGACGAGTTCGACCGCCTCGCCGACCGCTTGCTGAAAAGCAATCCGACCACCGCGGTGAACCAACCGCACGCGCAGGAGAACGCCCGATGACAACCAACGAGACACTCGCGCAGTACAGCGACTGGGCCTTCAAGTCCGCCTTCACCGTGCTCGTGCTGGCGTTTGTGCTGCTCATCGTGCAGTACGCGTCGGCCAGAGCCAAGGCGGTTCAGGACAAGGAACTGGTCTCTGCCGGTGGAGTCGACGCGTCCGTGCCTGGCAGGGTCGCGGAGACTCCGACCAAGTCGCTCTCGGAGCGATTCGGCGGAATGGGCCGAGCTGTCTTGGTTGTCGGAACGGTACTGATCATCGCGTCGATCGTGCTCCGCGGATTTGCGACGGAACGATTCCCACTCGGCAACATGTACGAATTCGTGGCGATGGCGTGTGCGGCGTCGTTGCTGGTCGGGCACGTCCTGCTGATCAAGCCGGCGTACCGTCCGATGTGGGTCTTCCTGCTGGTACCGGTTCTGATCTTGATGTTCCTCGCCGGCACGGTTCTCTACGCCGACGCGGCTCCCGTGGTTCCGGCGCTGCGCTCGTACTGGCTGCCGATTCACGTGACGATCGTCAGCGTCGGCTCCGGCATCTTCATGATCGGCGGTATCGCCAGCCTCCTGTTCCTGTTGCGACTGAAGTTCCCGCCCGGTGACGAAGGCACGAGCATCGGCGGCCGGATCGCGGAGCGACTGCCGGACGCCCAGACGCTCGACCGCTTGGCATACAAGAGCACGATCATCGCATTTCCGCTGTTCGGCGCAGGTGTGATCCTCGGTGCGATCTGGGCGGAAGCTGCATGGGGACGCTTCTGGGGTTGGGACCCCAAAGAGACGATGTCCTTCATCGCCTGGGTGATCTACGCGGCCTACCTGCACGCGAGGGCAACGTCTGGTTGGCGGGAGACGAAGGCTGCCTGGATCAACATCGCCGGATTCGTTGCGATGCTGTTCAATCTCT
Source organism: Rhodococcus sp. DN22 (assembly GCF_036669995.1). Taxonomy (NCBI): domain Bacteria; kingdom Bacillati; phylum Actinomycetota; class Actinomycetes; order Mycobacteriales; family Nocardiaceae; genus Rhodococcus; species Rhodococcus sp. DN22. The sequence goes on from NZ_CP133326.1 coordinate 1,797,982, forward strand.
TCATCATCAACATGGTCGTGTCCGGCTTGCACTCCTACGCGGGACTCAACTGATCCTCTCGAGGTACCGTGGGTGGCTGCCGACCGGTCTGTAGGTATTACCGGTGGGTAAGTCAGGGGCGGCGCCAGCTACGATGCAGCTTGGTGAATTACTAGCTGTCTGGTAGCTGCGGGATCGACGAGGGGGAACTGCGAGATGGCCGACAAGATCGAAGACGCCGGAGCAGGATTGTGGGAGCCGGTGCGTCCTGCCGAGCCGACGCGGCGCGAGCTGCGCACATCCGCGCCCGAGCCGTCATCCGACTCGGTTCCCAGTGATGTTCGCAGTCTCTTCGTGGCCCCGGTCGACTCCGGCCCGCTCCAGCAAGTCGCCGGCCAGGCGCCCAGTGCACCTGCCGCTCCGCCGCCGACGACGACCCCAGCGACTCCGGCGGCGCCGGTACCAGGTCCCAAGACGCCGGTCATCCAGTATCCGGCAGCACAGCCCGGCCCGATCAACGGCCAGTTCTCGACCTCGCCCGCGATGCCGATGCAGACCTACGAACCTACGAATCGTGCTGGGTCGGTTCCGGATTCGCGAACTGGCGCTCCGCAGCCTGCCCAGAATTCGCAGCCTGTCCAGAATCCGCTGCCTGTCCAGAATCCGCTGCCTGTCCAGAATTCGCAGCCCAGTCCGACCGCGCATGGATCCGCGAGACCGCTCCAGCACCCGCAGGCGCCTTTTGCGCCCGGCGTGCATCCGCCCAATCCCGTGATTCGGCAGTTCGGGCACCCCGGCGCTGCGCCGGTGCAGAACGGTCAGGCCGTGCCGAATGGGTTGGCCATGCCGATGGCCCCGCCGACAGCGCCACCTACTCGCGCTCCGATGCCGCAGACCGGATTCAACTCGGCTCCGGACAGTCGCTTCGAGTCGGCTCTCCCGATGACTGCGCAAGATCTCTCGGCTGCGCTCCTCGTCAAGCGGCCTGTCCGGCCTGCCCCGGTGGGTGGCTGGCGCAAGGCGCTGTACACGTTGTCCGGCCGATCGGTGAACCTCGGAAACGGTGCAAAGGAGCAGCACCTCGTCGAGTTGACGCGCCAGATCAACCAGCCGCTGCAGGGCTGCTACAAGGTTGCGGTGCTCAGTCTCAAAGGTGGCGTCGGAAAAACCACGACCACTGCGACACTGGGGTCGATGTTCGGCTCGATCCGCGGCGATCGCGTCGTCGCTGTCGATGCAAACCCCGACCGGGGAACGCTGAGCCAGAAGATCCCGCTCGAGACTCCGGCAACAGTGCGAAACCTGCTGCGCGACGAGAACAGCATCGAGAAGTACAGCGACGTCCGTGGCTACACATCGCAGAATCGCCACCGTCTCGAAGTGCTTGCATCCGACAGCGATCCAGCAGTTTCAGAGGCCTTCAGCGGCGGGGACTACACGCGCACGGTCGACATGCTCGAGAAGTTCTACAGCATAGTTCTGACCGACTGCGGCACCGGATTGATGCACTCGGCGATGCAGGCCATTCTCGAAGGTGCAGATTCGTTGATCGTGGTCAGTTCCGGATCCGTCGACGGTGCACGTAGCGCCTCCGCGACACTTGATTGGCTCGACGCTCACGGTTACAGCAGGCTGGTCGCCACGTCCGTAGCCGTCATCAACGCGGTACGGCCTCGCTCGGGCAAGGTTGATCTGCCCCGGGTCGTCGAGCATTTCGAGCAGCGCTGTCGAGCGGTGAGACTGATTCCGTTCGATCCGCATTTGGAAGAGGGCGCCGAAATCGATCTGGACCGGCTGCGTCCAGGTACTCGGGAAGCGGTGCTGGAGTTGGCTGCGGTGGTTGCGCAGGACTTTCCGGCCTCCCCGTTCGCGTTGCCGGGGCGGTAATCGGATAGCCGGGTGAGCCCGGACGCTACGTCGACGTGTCAGTCGGCGGTACGTCCGGCCCTTCCGTGCGCTTGCGTCGTGTTTGCTGGTTCACATTCCACAGGAATTCGGGATCGTCGTCCGGCCCACGTACGCCGCTCACCGGAGCACGCGTCGACGGATCGGGCCCGAACGCCTTCCACATCAGAACGATCAATGTCACCAAACCCACCAACGCCAACAGATACAACACGGCGCACCTCCTCAGGGAACTGAAGTCGAGCCTACTCAGTCTCCGGCCCGCTTCACCAGAAGTGGTGCGGACAAGCGTTTCGGCTCAGTGCGCTAGTGCTGTATCTGTCGGGTACTGCAAGATCTGTCGGGTACTACAAGTACTTCGACGTGAGCTGAAGTTGCTCAGTTGTTGTCCGCTTCGGTGGTCAGCGAGCGCAGAAGCTGCATGACCTCGGTCTCACGGAATCGACGATGTCCTCCTGGTGTGCGAAGCGAGCCCAGTCGTCCTGCGTGTGCCCAGCGGGTCACGGTCTTGGGATCGACATGAAACAATGCCGCTACCTGTCCGGGCGTCATGAGTGCGTCTGCGGCGGTATTGAAGGTTGGTGCGCTCATTGTGAGGTCCTCCATGTTGATGTCGAACGTTTGACGAACAGTGATTCCGAACCGAGCAGTGATTCCGAACTTTGGTTCCGAACCGTTGTGTCGACCAGTTGCCAAAAACCTGCGTCGAGTTTGTTTCGAAGTCCTTCGCTCACATTCGACCGTTTTCTGAGTGGTAGCGCAATGTTTGCACAGATATAGCCGGGTAGTCGATCTTTCAAGATAAAGTAATGTTTAAGTAAAGGACAAAATGGATATAGCGGGCTCAGTCCCACCCGTATTCGGAATGGGTAACCTGAGAGGGTGAGTCAGTTGTCTGAAAACCCCGAAAATGTTCCTTCTGAGCCGGTCAAGGCCAGTAAACCCTCCGCAAACTCTGGGCAAGCAAAGTCGGCTGCCGGGCCGGTGACCAAGGGTCAACTAGCCCGCGACGTGGTGCTGTACTCGGTCGCTCGGCTGCTGCTTGTCGTCGTGATCGGTGCCGTCATCATCGGTGGCGGAAAGCTCGTCGGCACCGACGTTCCCCTGATCGTCGCGGCACTGTTCGCAGTTCTGATCGCGCTGCCGCTGTCGCTGCTGCTCTTCGCGAAACTGCGCAAGCGTGTCAATGCGGGCATCGCGGCGGTCGACGCCCAGCGTCGGTCCGATCGTGACGATCTTCGCTCCAAGCTGCGCGGAGACGGGCGGTGACCACGGAGTCGCTCGACGTCGACCGTCGGACCTCGCGCCAGTGGGTCGACAACGCGGTGCGGCTGATCGAAGCCGACGCGCAACGCAGCGCGGACACTCACTTACTGCGCTATCCGCTGCCGAGTAACTGGACCGTCCAGCTCTATCTGAAGGACGAGTCGACCCACATCACGGGGAGTCTCAAGCATCGACTCGCACGGTCGCTTTTCCTCTACGCGATCTGCAACGGCTGGGTTACCGAAGAGACCACCGTCATCGAAGCGTCGTCCGGTTCGACGGCTGTCAGCGAGGCGTATTTCGCGAAGTTGCTCGGCCTGGATTTTGTCGCGGTGATGCCCGCGAGCACGAGTCCCGCCAAGATCGCACTGATCGAGGCGCAGGGCGGACGTTGTCATTTCGTGAGCGATCCGTCCTCGATCTACTCGGAATCGCATCGGCTCGCGAGTGAGTTGAACGGTCACTACATGGACCAGTTCACCCACGCCGAGCGCGCGACGGACTGGCGTGGAAACAACAACATCGCCGAATCGATCTTCACTCAGCTCGAGCACGAGGAACATCCGATTCCCGACTGGGTGGTCGTCGGAGCCGGGACGGGCGGAACCGGCGCCACGATCGGCCGCTTTCTTCGCTATCGGAAATTCGACACGGGGCTGTGCGTGGTAGATCCGGAGCACTCCGTGTTCTTCGACGCGTGGCGAGCGAGCGATCCGTCGATCGTCGGTACACGGGGTTCCCGGATCGAGGGCATCGGCCGTCCGCGCGTCGAACCGTCGTTTGTCGGTCAGGTGGTCGACCGAATGATCAAGGTGCCGGACGCAGGCTCGATCGCAGCCGCCCGGCACGCCAGCACAGCCCTGGGGCGCAAAGTAGGTGGCTCGACGGGGACGAACCTGTGGGGAGCTTTTGCGTTGATTGCCGAGATGATGGCAGCCGGGCGCAGCGGCAGCGTCGTCACGCTGCTGTGCGACGGCGGAGAGCGTTACTCGGGCACGTACTACAACGACGAATGGGTGGCGTCGGAAGGGATCGACCTGCTCGGTCCGACGGCAGTGTTGGACGAGTTCGTCCGTTCGGGTGCGTGGACGGCCAGTTCCTGAATCGCCGGCGCCGGACCGTGTGACGGGCGGCTCATCGTCACCCGCGGCCAGGCGTCCAGCCCGGACGACTGCTCGTCCGTTCTGATGCGTATCAGGCCGGGAGAGAGCGTGTTCTCGGCCAGACGCACGAACCCGAGTCGCTCGTAGTACGGCGCGTTCCACGGAACGTCGACGAACGTCGTCAGAGTCACGAGATCGTGGTGGTGGTCCGCCGCCCATTCGGTGACGGCGTCGATCAGCTGAGCTCCGAGGCCTTTGCGGGCATGATCGGGGTGAACGGAGACCTGTTCGATATGTGCACCGCCGTCCACGATCTCGACGAGCGCGTACGCAACGGGTACGTCGTTTGCGTCGGTCTGAACCCAGATGTGCTCGGCTGCGAGAAAATCGTTCAACTCGTCGAGCGTCGGCGGTGGATCGTCTGCGATGGCGTCCATCCCGATGTCTCGGAACGGTTCGCCCGCGGCGATCTCGATCTGTTGCAGTGCGGGTAGGTCGGTGGATATGGCCGAGCGGATCACAGAAACCGTTTTACCTCGAGAGTGGAGTTTCTCCCAGCGCTACGCCTTCTGTAACCCAAACCTACGCAACCGTAGGTTGTGTATCGTTTGGTCAAGGGGCACTTCTCCAGCGAGGGCGGATCATGGGCAATCCTGAAGTTTCACTCGACAATTACGAGGCTGTGTACGAGTACTACCGCAGTCATCAGCAGAACCGATTTGTGGCGAAGCTCGCTTATGCCGCATTGGCGCTGAAGTACCGCCCGCGAGTGAGGTACGCGCCGGGTGCGGAAGCCGCGCTGAAGACTCTGCTGGAACGTAAGACGCAGTTGGTCGTGGCAGTCAATCATCTGACCGAGAGCGACCAGTTCACGCTCGCCGCGACCGCGTGGCGTACTCCGTTGCGTCGAGTGATCGGACGGACCCGGGTCCTCGCCAAAGACGAACTCTTCGTTGATCCTTCACAGCGCAAGAAGGTCGACATGATGGGCAGCATCCCGGTTTTTCGCAGCAAGAACTACGGCCTCCGTGCAGTTTCGGATGCCGGCCGAGTGATGATGGACGTCGCGGCCGAGCGGCTGGGCAACGGGGACTGTCTGGCGATTTTCCCGGAAGGGACGTGCAACACCGAAGATCCGACGCGGCTGCAGCACGTCAACAGCGGAATCGGCCACATCGTCGCGCGCGCCGAGAAGTTGGGATGCTCACCGGCCCTGGTGTCGATCGGCATCAATTACGGTCCGGTGGCCGGCGACGTGAAGGCTGCGAGTGTCTTTGTCGGAATGCCGGTGACCGAACTTCCGGACAAGCCGATGGATATCGCCCGAACTGTGCAGGCTGACTTGCAGGTGGCAGTGAACGGAGCCGTCGCCGGATACTAGGCGTGCCTGTCAATTTTGGTTGACAGATTCCGGTTGTCAACCTAAATTGACATCATGACCGAAGCAACCTCTCTCGCTGCTGCCGCCGGTAGTCCGGATCCCACCGAGGGATTGCGTGCTGTTCGAGCGCTGCGTCGTCTACTCGAAAAACTCGAGGCCATTCAGGTCGCCAACGCGCGCCGTCACGGATGGTCCTGGCAGGCGATCGCGGAAGCTCTCGAGGTCAGCCGTCAAGCCGTCCACAAGAAATACGCGTCCGCGCAGTCGGAATCGATGCTGCGTTCACTGCGCGAGAAGGGCAGGTAATTGCCATGTTCGAAAGGTTCTCCGCACAGGCTCGTGGCGTCGTAGTCGATGCTGTCGCCGGATCCGGTCCGGTCACGCCGATGGAACTTCTGACCGCGCTGCTCACATCTGATCGAGGCATCGCCACCGAGGTGCTCACCGAGTCCGGTGTCTCCCTCGACGTGATCCACCACGCCGGCGCCGGATCGAACGAAGGTAGCTCGAACAATTTCGACGACGACGCCGAGATACTCAAGTCGATCGGCATCGATCTCGATGCGGTTCGGGAGAGTCTCGAGCAGTCCTTCGGCGAAGGTGTGCTGGACGAGACGCCCGTGCCGGACGGTGTCGATACTTCGCGGAAAGGCCGATTCGGGTTTCCTCGTTCACGATTCGAGAAGGACTCCAAGAAGGTGTTGGAACTCTCGCTTCGTGAAGCGCTCGCGCACAAGGACAATCGAATCGGTGCCGAACACATCCTGCTCGGCATCCTGCGTGTCGCCGACGGGCCTACCCGTCAGGCCCTCGAAACGCAGGTCACGATGTCGGTGATCCGTGAGCGGTTGGAAGCGAAGATGAATCGCGCCGCCTAGATTCGGCACGGCTCCGCATGCACGGGGCGGGATGTGCCAGCATTCAGACATGACATTTCTGGCACGTCTCATCATCAACGGCATAGCCATCTGGCTGGCGTCGGCGTGGGTCACCGGCATCACGATCGCCAACCACGACAACGGCACCTGGGGCACGGTTCTCGTGATCGCGGTGATCGCTTTGATCTTCACGGTGGTCAACGCCTTCATCAAGCCGGTAGTGCAGCTTCTCTCACTACCGCTGCTCATCCTGACCCTCGGACTGTTCACGCTGGTGATCAACGCCCTGATGCTGATGCTGACGGCGTGGATCTCGTCCGGTACGTCCTACGGCTTGACGGTCGACGGCTTCTGGACGGCAGTCTGGGGCGCGCTGATCATCTCGATCGTGAACTTTCTGCTCAGCGCGTTCGTCCCCGACAACCGTTGAGTACGTCGGCGTTCAGGCGAGACTGAGCGCAACTGCGGTCGCGGCACCCCAGACGAGCATGGCGAGTCCGGTGTCGCGCAACGCGGGGATCAGAGCCATTCCCTGGCCCCCTGAACGCAGCGGGGCGTTGGCTCGGATTGCCAGTGGCAACGCCAGCAATCCGAGCAGGGCCCACGGAGTACGCAGGATCAGCAGCAAGGTCGCGACGAACGGGACGGCCAGCAGGATCACGTGCAGTGTGCGGGTCTTCGCGTCGCCGAGCCGGACTGCGAGAGTGATCTTTCCGGACTCGGTGTCGGTCGGGATGTCTCGAAGATTGTTGGCAACGAGCACCGCGCTCGAGAATGAACCGATGGCGATCGCGCCGGCCAGCCCGGCCAGATCCACCCGTTCGGCCTGTACGAATTGAGTTCCCAGCACTGCGATCAGCCCGAAGAAGATGAACACGGCGATCTCGCCGAACCCGCTGTATCCGTACGGCTTCTTGCCGCCGGTGTAGAACCAGGCACCGATGATGCAGAACACGCCGACCGCAACCAGCCACCAGGCTGTGGTCGCCGCCAGAACGAACCCGGCTACCGCGGCAACGGTGAAGCAGCTGATCGCTGCGGCCTTCACAGCTCCGGGACTGACCAACTTCGATCCGACCAAGCGCAGTGGCCCGACGCGGTCGTCGTCCGTTCCGCGGATTCCGTCGGAGTAGTCGTTCGCGAAATTCACCCCGACGATCAAGGCCAAGGAGACGATCAGTGCCAGGAGCGCCTTCCACCACACTGCGAGGTCCAGGGACGCCGCGGCTCCGGTGCCGACCAGCACGGGCGCAATCGCGTTCGGGAGTGTGCGCGGCCTCGCGCCTTCGATCCATTGAGCAGCTGTTGCCATACAACGATCTTTGCACTGTGCAATACGATCGAACGCGGTGGATCAGCACATGACTCGAGACGTGAGTGAGCGCGCCAGGTACGCGCAGTCGGGCGAAGACCCGGCAGACATTGCCTTGCTCGGACCCATTTCGACCAAAGTGGGCGATCGTCTGGTTCCGTTGCCGGGTCCGCGAGCTCGAACTCTGCTGGTTGCGCTGGCTCGCAATCCGGGTGAGCCCCGTACCGCGCAGAGCCTGATCGACGACGTCTGGGGGCTGGAGCCGCCGCGCTCACCGATGAACGCCCTCCACACTCAGGTCTCGCGCCTGCGATCCGCACTTCCGGACGGGGCGCTCGAAGTCACGGCGGCCGGATACCGGCTCACTCTCGCTCGGGAGCGTGTCGACCTGGCCCGGGCAGCGGACGCCGTCCGTCGTCTGCGCGCCGGCGGCGCTGACGCGTCCGAGGCACTCGCCGTCACGACCGCGGCGCTGCGCCTGTGGCGCGGTACCCCCGGGAGCGACGTGGTCGGCGACGTCGCAGATCGTCTGGCGCTCGACGCGGGCCGCGTGTACGACGAACTGGAGTCCGCGCAGATCGACGCGTTGCTCACGTTGGGGGAGTACGCGGCCGCCATTCCACTGGTGCGCGGACGCCATCTGTCGAGCCCGTTCGACGACACAGCGGCCGAAGCGTTGATGCGTGCGCTCGCCGGAGCCGGCCGAGTCAACGAGGCACTCGAAGTGTTCGCGGAGTTCCGCAACCACCTCGCCAATCGCCTGGGCGCTGATCCGTCACCCGCACTGGTGACTCTGAACACGGAACTTCTCGGGGCACCTGCGGCAACACCGCGAGCTGCGCGGGCGATCGGTCTACGCGCCGCCCCCAACACCTTGCTCGGTCGCGACAGCGACATCGACCAGATCGAATCCTTGCTGGCTCGCTCACGTGTGGTCACCATTCTCGGACCCGGTGGCTCCGGAAAAACCCGTCTCGCACACGAATTGGGCCTGCGCGGATCCGTGAACCAGCCTGGCGTCGCGGTGGTACTCGTGGAGTTGGCGTCGTTGCGCAGCAGCGAAGATGTCATCGCGGCCATCGGCGGCACCCTCGGAATCAGCGAATCCGATCTGGCGCCAGGCAAATTGACCGTCGGCCGGACGCATTCGGCGCGAGAGCGACTCAAAGAGGCGCTGTCGGCCGGTCCGATGTTGCTCATCCTCGACAATTGTGAGCACGTGATCGGCGCGTGTTCGGAGATCGTGGCCGAGATGATCGCGGCCGGTCGTCAGCTGACGGTACTGACCACCAGTCGTTCGCCGCTCATGATCAGTGCCGAGGCGGTGTACCCGTTGCCGCCGTTGGCGATCGACGACGGAACCGGCTCGGCAGTCGAACTCTTCTCGGCGAGAGCCCGTGCGGTGCGGCCGTCCGTTCATCTGGACGTCGATGCGGTCGTCAAGCTGTGTACGACGCTCGACGGACTCCCGTTGGCGATCGAGCTCGCGGCTGCCCGGGTCCGCACGATGAGCGTCGACGAAATCGGTTCGAGACTGCGAGATCGGTTCGCGTTGTTGCGCTCCGATGATCCGACGTCTCCGGATCGGCATCGCACGCTGCACGCGGTGATCGATTGGAGCTGGAATCTGTTGGGCAGCGGGGATCAGATTGCGCTGCGTCGATTGTGCCGATTCCCGGCAGGTTTCACGCTTTCCTCGGCGCAGGCCGTTGCCGGGTGGGGAGAGTTGAACGATGTGGCCGGCGCTGTCGAAGCGCTGGTCAATCAGTCACTTCTTTCCGTCAGCGACGGGCAGGGTGAGCTTCGGTACTACATGCTCGAGACGGTCCGTGAATACGGCGAGGAGCAGCTCGCCGCGTCCGGAGAGGGGCCGGAAGTGATCCGGCGCCTGGATGTCTGGGCAATCGCGATCGCCGAGGACGCCGTCGTGCGTGCACGCACGGATCAGTTGCGCCTGATTGCCGACCTCGACGCCGAGCACGACAACCTTCTCGCTGTTCTTCGCTGGGCTGTCGAGCGCGGCGACGCGGTGACCGTAGCCAACGTCTTTCCCGTCCTCGCGATTCTGTGGGCCGTACGAGGATCGAATTCGGAAGTCTCGAACTGGGCGTCGAAGATCGTCGGGGCGACCGCGGACAACGATCTACGCGATGTAAATGCAGAATTGGTGGGCGCGACGTTCATTCTGGTGGCGATGCATCTGTTTTTCGCGGAGACCGATCGAAACCATGCCCGCGCGCGGGTTCGTCTTCGAAAGCTGTTGCGTGATCGCGATGATCTCGGTCCGTTGTTCGCATTTCTGATCAAGCTGACCACGAGTGGGATCGCCAACCACAGACTTGCGCGTTTGGTTGCGGAAGGCGTTCGCAGTTCCGACCCCGAGACCCGAATGGCTGCGCTGTCCGCGCGTTCGAATATGCGCGAGAACATCGGGGATCTGCGGGGCGCTTTGCTGGACGGGGAAGCGTTGTTCGACTACGCGACCAATGCCGGTGACGAGTGGGGCCTTGCGATGGCGGCCCAGCATGTCGGGTCGGTCCACAGCCAATCCGCGCGATATGGCGAAGCCATCGAGTTCTACGCGATTGCGGCGGCGTCGATGGAACGCCTCGGTGCACGTGACGAGGCGATGCAGCTCATCTGCTTTCAAGCCGGAGCAATGATCGCATCCGGTGACACCGCCGGCGGGCGAACACTTCTCGATCGGGCACGTCCGGCCTTGGCGCACTCGGGTGGGACCGGTGCCATCGAAACCGATCAACGGCGCGCGGCGCTGATGGCGAGCATCGCCGAGGCGGATCTCGCCGACGGCCGAATCGACGAAGGGTTGGCCAGGTATCGAGAAGCACTGGAGTTGTTGGGCTCTGCGATCGAGAACATCTTCGGTGATCCCTTCGTCGTTCTGCTCGGTGCTGCGGCCGTGTGTGCTCACGTCGTTCACGGCCGACATGAACTCGTGGCAAGTCGTGTTCTGCAGATGAAGGATTCGAGTGCTCTCAAGTTCGATCCCAAGGGTTATGCGGACCTGCCGCTCGCGGGTTCCTTGGCGTCGGCGATCGGGTCGTTCGATCTTGTCACGGGCAACATCGATCGAGGGGTCGAACTGATGGCTCTGTCGTTGAAAATGCCAGGGAGACAGGACTTCGTCTCGCTCCACCATGCGCGCCTCTCCGACTTCGCGGTTGGTGTAGTCGGAGCCGACAGGTGGTCTGTGGAAACCGAGAAGGTGTCGGGCTACTCACGCAGAGCGGTCCGCGAAGCAGTGTTGGCTGCGCTTCGCGGACCGGTGCTGGATTAGAGCTGGACGATGTTGCGGGACTTATGTCTTGCGCATGTACATCCGGACGGTCAGGGGCGCCATGACGGCAACGATCACCGCGGCGCCGACCAACGACCACACGACGTGGATACCGAAGTGACCGTCGTTGGCCAGCTCGCGAACCGCGGTCACCAAGTGTGAGACCGGATTGACGTTCACGAACTTCTGAAGCCAACTCGGCATGGTGGCAGGATCGACGAACGCATTCGACAGGAACGTCAGCGGGAACAGCACGAGCATCGAAACACCCTGTACCGTGGACGCTTTGTTCATCAGCACGCCCATGAGAGCGAAGATCCAGCTGATGGAGAACGCGCACACCATGACCAGGATCGCGGCAGACAGAATGCCGACCACGCCGCCTGCGGGGCGGTATCCCATCGCGAAACCGACGATGAACGTGATGGTCGTTGCGATGCCGTAGCGCACGACGTCGGCGAGCAATGCGCCGGACAGCGGGGCGATACGAGCGATGGGAAGGGATTTGAAGCGGTCGAACACGCCCTTGTCCATGTCCTCACGAAGCTGAGTGCCCGTGACGATGGAACCGGTGATGACGGTCTGGACGAGGATGCCGGGGATGATCGTCGGCAGATATGCCGTCACGTCACCGGCGATCGCGCCGCCGAAGATGTACGTGAACATCAACGTGAAGATGATCGGCTGGATGACGACGTCGAACAGTTGCTCGGGGTTGTGCTTGATCTTGAGAATTCCGCGGTACGCCATCGTGAACGTGTTCGCGAAGCTCTGCTGCAGGCTGATTCGGCGGGGTGCGGCATCCGGCTGGGCTATCGGCGACCGGGGTTTTGTGAGGGTGGTTGTCATGCGACGCTCCGATCGGAGTCGTTGTCGGACTGGGCGTCGTTGCGTCCACCGTCTTCGGGCTGGTGCCCGGTAATGGTCAGGAACACTTCGTCCAGGCTGGGTTTCTGTACGTTGATCTCGTCGACGGCAATTCCTTGCTCACGCAGGCGGATCAACAGGTCTGCGGTGATCGACGGGTCGCTCAGTGGTGCGGTGATCCGCCCGACTTCGGGGGTGACACCCACCTCGACGCTCAGCGCAGCCGCGATGAGCGAGCGAGCTTCCTCGGTTCGGTCACGGTCGACCAACTTGAGCTGGAGGGAGGAGATCCCGACCGAAGCCTTGAGTTCGTCGGCGGTGCCGTTCGCGATCACGCGACCTCGGTCGATCACTGCGATGCGATCGGCCAACTGATCGGCCTCGTCGAGGTACTGCGTGGTGAGCAACACCGTCGAGCCCTCGGCGACGAGTCGCCGGATGGTCACCCACATCTGGGCGCGGGTGCGCGGATCGAGGCCGGTGGTGGGCTCGTCGAGGAACAGGAGCGGCGGGCGAGCGATCAGACTGGCCGCCAGATCCAGGCGCCGACGCATACCGCCGGAGAAGTTCTTCAGCGGCTTGGTTGCGGCCTCGACCAGGTCGAACTCCTCGAGGAGTTCGAGGGACTTGGTGCGCGCATCGCGGCGGCTCAGGCCGAGCAACCGGGAGAAGATCACGAGGTTCTCGGTCGCGGTCAGGTCCTCGTCGACGGAGGCGTACTGCCCGGTGACGCCGATCAGGGAGCGGACCGCGGTGGGTTCACGGCTGACGTCGTGACCGAAGATGCGCGCCTCACCGCCGTCGGGGCGAAGGAGGGTGGCGAGCATGCGGACAGTGGTGGTCTTGCCGGCGCCGTTCGGCCCGAGGACGCCGAACACCGAGCCGGTGGGGACGGTGAGGCTGACGCCGTCGACCGCGCGGTGCTCGCCGAACTTCTTGACGAGTCCGTCGGCCTCGATGGCAAGAGGCGAAGCTGTGTGGTTCATGGGATGAAGCTTGGCAGATCGATCTTGCATGGACCTTGCGTGGAACTTGCGGTTACTTGCACAGCGCGCGAGGTCGGTGCTCCACAACCGGCAAACAATCCCCAGACGGATCTTGCTTGTCGGTGTGCGGGCGCGGCGGCATCACGCTCGCTGCATGGAGATTCTCACGCGGGCACAGGCTCACCGCGACGGCACCAGCGACGCGCAGTTGCAGCGAGCGGTCAGGCGCGGCGAGCTGCACCGAATCGCAGCGGGGATCTACATGCGCGCCGATCACTTCCGCGAACTCGATGCGAGAGCACGCCACCGCTGCGCTGTCATGGTAGCCACCGAAAGCTGTGGACCAGGCGCAATCGTGAGCCACGCTTCGGCAGCGGTCATGCACGGATTGGATTGCGGCGGATTGCGATTGGGCACCGTGCACATGACGCGTAACCGGCGCTCGGGTGGGCGGAAGAGTCAAACCTTGCATCTTCATCCGGCAGTGGTCCCGGCCGAGGAGGTCGTGCTGATCGACGGCGTCGCAACCACGTCGCTTGCGCGAACGTTCGTCGACCTCGCACGGACGACGCCGTTCGAGACCGCCGTGGTGATCGGTGATTGCGCCCTGCGACGTGGGATGAGGCGTGAGAACGTCGACGCTTCGCTCGATCATGCGCGCGGACGGCTGGGAATGAGTCGCGCTCGAGTGGCGGCGACGTTCATCGAACCAGGTGCCGAGAGTCCGGGGGAGTCCATCAGCCGGGTACGCATGCGCGACGACGGTTGGCCGATGCCGACCCTGCAGCACGAGATCCGTCACGGTGGCCGGTTCATCGGGAGAGTCGATTTCTTCTGGAAAGAGCACGGTGTGGTGGGCGAGTTCGACGGGATGGTCAAGTATCGCGGCGACAATCCGGGGAGGGCGGTAGAGCGCGAGAAACTGCGGGAGGACGCGATCCGGGACGCGGGGTTCGAGGTGTTCCGGTGGGTATGGGCGGATCTTCGCGACTTCGAACGTGTCCGCGAAAGGTTCGAGCGGGCTTGCCTCCGCGGAGCCGCGCGCTGATTGTGCAGCCGCGGCGCTGATCAGGCCTGCGGCTGAACAATCGTGCTGCGGCTGCTAGCTGAACCGAGCCACCAGAGCGGCGCGGTCGAGCTTGCCCGGCCCCCGGAGCGGCAGTGCGTCCACGACGAACAGCTCGCGCGGCGCTGCGGTCACGTCGAGTGTCCGCTGAGCATGTGCGCGTAGTTCCTCGAGCGTCGGAGCTTCGCCCTCGGGTACGACCACGGCCACCACCCGCTGCCCCAGCCGCTGGTCCTCGATGCCGATCACCGCGCACTCGCGAACGGCCGGGTGATCGGCCAGCGCGGCCTCGACCACCTGCGGTACGACGGTCAGCCCGCCGGTGGAGATTGCCTCGTCCAACCGGCCGCTGATGCGCAGGACTCCGTCGACCACTGCTCCGGCGTCGTCGGTCCGGAACCAACCGGGTTCGGCGAAAGCGGGGTGGTCGGGAAGCCCGCGGTACCCGGACGCGAGCATCGGTCCGCCCAGCAGCACTCGCCCGTCGTCGATACGAATCTGCGCTCCGGACAACGGGATTCCGTCGTAGACGCAACCGCCGGAGGTTTCACTCATCCCGTAGGTACGGACGACGGTGATGCCCGCTTCGGTTGCCTGCGCGAGTACCGGCGCGGGAGTCGCAGCGCCGCCGAGCAGAACCGCGTCGAGTGAAGCCAGCGCCTCGACCGCGGCGCGATCACCGAGCGCCTTGACCAACTGCGTCGGCACCAAGGAGGTGTAGCGGCGCGGTCCGCTCATCGCGGCGACGGCGCCCGGAAGCGCTGCCGGGTCGAAACCCGCACTGACGTCGACGATCACCGGTTGCGTTCCGGCGAGAACACTGCGGAGCAGAACCTGCATGCCGGCGATGTGGTGCGGAGGGAGAACGAGCAACCAGGATCCTGTGCCGCCGAGGCGTTCGTGGGTCGCGTCGCCGCTGGCCCGCAGGGCATCAGCACCGAGCATCGCGCCCTTCGGCGTTCCCGTGGTTCCCGACGTGGCGACTACCAGCGAGACGCCGTCGTCGATGGGCTGATCGGGGTGCAGAGCGTCGCTCAGTCGGGCCGTCTCGCGTGCGTCGGCAGCCGGGACGGGGAGCACGGCGTCGTGCTCGCCGCCCAGGATCTGCGCGACGGCAGGTAATACCTCGAAAGCCGCCTCGCCCTGCGGAACCGCGAGTGTGCGAAGAACGTTCACCGGATGTCCGGCCCGGCAAGGGGCCAACCGCCGTCAGCCAGATGGCTTCGCACGCGGTCGACATCGGTTTCGAGAGGCATCTCGTTGGTGATCTTCGTGATGAGGACCTGGATGTCGGTCTTCTCGATGGGCAGATCGCCGTCCTCGATCAACGCGTCGGCGACGGCGTCGACCTCGGCCTCGGAGAGTCTGCGAGTGAGGAGTGCGAAGAGCGGGATGTAGTCCTGTTCGGGGACGCCATTGGGATAGCCGGCCCGCAACCAGCCGACTATCGACGTGAGGAAGGGCGGAAGAGCCATGACGTCAGCTCACATCTCGAACTTCGTTGTCGGCGTCCACGTCTTCGATGACCGGCCACCCACCTGCGCGCAGTCTTTCGGTGACACGATCGACGTCGTCCTCGGACGGCTCCTCGTTGAGGATCCCCTCGATGATGGCGCGAATCGTGTCGTAGTCGACGTGGCGGTCCGGTACCTCGTGCGCGGACTCGATGGACATCGAAACGACCTGCTCGATCTCCTCGTCAGTCAGACGTCGACGGAGAACCGCGAGCAGGGCGAAATGATCCTTGTCCGGGATGCCCTCGGGGTACCCGGCGCGTAGCCAGTCGAGCACGCTGCGCAATGAATACTTGCTCAAATCCTCGGCCTCATTTTCGTTTCGGTGGTTTCAGTGGTGTGCCGCGACGACCACTCAGAAGACGTGGATTCCGAACGTGCTGGCCAAGAAGTTCTTCATCAACAACAGAATTCCGGCGAAGATCGTGACGAGCACGATCGCAAAACAGAGGTACGCACCCATTTTACCCAGGGTGGTCGGTCCTTCGGTGCCGTCGGGATTCGGCAGGCTCAGCGACTTGAGGCCGAATGCGAAGATCGCCGGCAGTCCCGCTCCGAAGAGCAGTCCTACTGCCACTACCTGCCAGAGCGAATCGAGGGTATCGGTGAGTAGATGCATTCTCTTGCGCCCCTTTCAGGAGTTGCGGGTGGCTTCGGTGGACGGAGTGGGTTCGGCTGCCGGGATCTCGGCAATTGCCGCATCTGAATTCTCGTCCCATTCGGCGGTGACGTTCGCCGCGTCCACGGGTTCCTTACGCGAGCGTATGTACATGAAGATCGCGAAGGCGATGAGCGCGGCGAAGACGACGAGCACGCCGGCGAGTCCGCCGACCAGATGTGCAAGAGCCCAGCAGATAGCTCCGACGACAGCAGCCGACGGCAATGTGATCAGCCAGGCTGCGGCCATCCGGCCGGCGACACCCCAACGGACCTCGGCGCCCTTGCGACCGATACCCGTACCGAGGATCGATCCGGTGGCTACGTGGGTGGTCGAGAGGGGGAGTCCGAGGTGGCTCGACGTGAGGATGATGGCGGCGGACGACGCTTCGGCTGCCAGACCCTGCGGCGCGGCAATCTCGACAAGACCCTTGCCCAGGGTGCGGATGATGCGCCAACCACCGAGGTAGGTGCCGAGGGCGATCGCGACGGCACAGGTGAACTTCACCCAGAACGGCATCTCGGTCTCGGCGGTGATGGTGCCGTGAGCGACCAGGGCCAAAAAGATGACGCCCATCGTCTTCTGGGCGTCATTGGTGCCGTGTGCAAGTGAGATCAGGGAGGCGGTGCCGATCTGGCCGAAACGGAAACCGCGCTCGCGCTCGTCTTCCTTGACGGATGCGGTGATGCGGTACACGAGCTTGGTGCCGACGCCCGCGACCAGAGCAGCGACGACCGGCGCGAGGATTGCGGGGACGACGACCTTGGTCAGCACTCCGCCCCACTCGACTCCGCCCATACCGATGGAGGCGATCGCGGCGCCGATCAAGCCGCCGAACAGCGCGTGCGAGGAGCTCGACGGCAATCCGAGAAGCCAGGTCGCCAGGTTCCAGATGATTCCGCCGACAAGACCGGCGAACACGATCAGCAGCAGATCCTGCCCACTGACCGCGCCGAGGTTGACGACACCTTTGGCTACCGTCGCGGCGACCTCGACGGACAGGAACGCACCGACCAGGTTCAGGATCGCGGAAAGTGTGACCGCAACTTTGGGCTTGAGTGCACCGGTCGCGATGGAGGTGGCCATTGCGTTACCCGTGTCGTGAAAACCATTCGTGAAATCGAACGCGAGGGCGGTGACAACTACCACCAGGAGGATTACGAGCTCTGCGGTCACAACGTGAATTGTGCGTATCGAACGCGTAAAAGTACAGCGAACGGGATGCGAACAGGGCCTCCGTGGAGTACGTCCCCGCGCGTGGGCTGCGGCGCTGCCGTTCGCGATGTGTTCAGCGCCACGAAATCCGAACCCTGTGTGGGACCTCACTTTTTGGTCTCACTCACCGGGAAGGCACATTCGGACCGTTTTAAACGCTGATTACCTACGGGCACCGAGCGCACCGGAACAGGGGTTTCACCTCTGTATCTCGGTGTCTGTCAGTGAGAAGGAGAGCTCCGACCGTGAAGCCCAACAAGTCCACGAAGCTGATCGTGGCACTCGCAGCGACCGCCGTTCTGGCATCAGCCTGCGCATCGAATCGTGGTGACGATCCCTACGCCGTCGCTGTCGGCGGATCAGGCGTCAGCGCCGATCTTGCGTCGAGCACATCCGACGCGAAGTTCGGCACCCTCGATTCGCCGTGTGGCGAAGGCGATGCCACCGGCGCAACCGATCAAGGCGTCAGCGACACCGAGATCAAGATCGGGTTCGGTGACGACCGCGGGTACGTGAAGTCTCCCGGGTTGAACAAGGAAATGAGCGATGCGGTGAACGCGCTCATCGCGTGGTGCAACGATCAAGGCGGTATCAACGGCCGCAAGGTCGTCGGTACCGACTACGACGCCGCGATGACGCAGGCCAACTCGGTCATGCAGGAAGCGTGCGCGAGTCAGTTCATGATGGTCGGCTACGGCTTCGCGATGGATCAGACCGCCGAGCAGACGCGTGTCGCGTGCAACCTGGTGTCAGTGCCAGGCTTCACCGTCTCGCCGGACGCCGCGAACGGACCCATGACGTTCCAGGGAGTTCCGTTCCCCGTCGACTACGCGAACGGTTCGCAGTGGTTCCAGATGGCCGAGATGCATCCCGATCTGGTGAACGACTTCGACGTCGTCAACAGCACGATGCCCACGATCATCAGCTCCACCACGAAGATTCGTTCGATCGCCGAGGCTGCGGGCTTCAAGCTCAAGGATTGCGGCGTCACACTCAACTACGAGGGCGAATCGAGCTACGTGCCGTTTGCCGAGAAGTACAAGGAGTGCGGTGCGAAGGGAATCTGGACGTCACGATCGGCAAGCCCGTCGGAGCTGAACTTCGTGAAGGCCCTCGACCAGGTCGGGATCGATCCCATCTTCTTCGGTGAAGCCACCTGGTACGGCGCGACCGTCTCCGATTGGAACAAGGACACCGGACTGCTCGACAACCTCAACGCGGGCATGACCTTCCAGATGCTCGAGAACGCGGACAAGGTGCCTGCAGTGAAGAAGTACGTGGATCTGGTTTCCGAGCAGGGTGGCAAGACTGCGCTTCTCGGTATGCAGGCGGCGTCGTCGTTCCTGCTGTGGGCGGCCGCCGCGGACGAGTGCGGCAGCGATCTGACGCGTCAGTGCATGGTCGACGAACTCTCGAACATTCACGAGTGGGACGGCGGCGGATTGCATGCCGCCACCGATCCCGGCAAGAACATGCCGGCCACCTGCGGACTCATGACCTCGCTGAAGGGCAGTACCTACTCGCAGGCGTTCCCGTCCACCGCGGGCGAATTCAAGTGCGACCCCAAGTACCTCGTCGCGACCGACAAGAGCACCTGGGGAACCGAGCTCGGCGCTGACCGCGTCTCGACGAAGTACCAGAACGCCAACGTCATCAAGCCGCAGTCCTGATTCTTCCGACTCGGGCGGCGAGCGCCAACCGCCGCCCGAGTCCCTAACGAGGGTTCAGCCATGAACACTTTTGTCACTTTCACGATCCTGGGCCTGGTCCTGGGATCGGTGTACGCGATCGCCGCCTCCGGGCTGGTACTCACGTACAACACGTCAGGCATCTTCAACTTCGCGCACGGTGCACAGGCAATGCTCGGTGCGTTCATCTACTGGCAGTTGCGCTACGGCTGGGAACTTCCCACTGTCGTTGCCTTGCTGATCTCGTTGGTCCTGGTCGGTCCGCTGATGGGTCTCGGCCTCTACGTCCTGATCATGAAGGGGCTACGCGATACCGCCGAGGTCACCAAAATCGTTGTGACGGTATCGATCCTGCTCGGAATGCTCTCGATTTCCCACTGGTTCTGGCATCCTGAGACCGCCCGAACGATGCAGATGTTCTTCGGTGATCAGTCCAAGATCACGGTGTTCGGCGCGAGCATCCGCTACCACGAGCTGATCTGCATCCTCGTTGCGATCGCTATCGCCGTCGGTCTGCGTATACTTTTCACGCGCACCCGTGCCGGTGTTGCGATGCGCGGCGTCGTCGACGATCCGGAACTACTGCGCCTCAACGGCCACAATCCGGAGCGTCTCGCGGCACTGTCCTGGGCGATGGGTTCGACGCTCGCAGTCCTGGCCGGCATCCTGATCACCCCGATCAGTGGCGGCACACTCGAGGCGAACATGTTGACGCTCTTGGTGATCGACGCGTTTGCCGCGGCCATGTTCGGTCGGTTGCGCAGCATCCCACGCACGTTTGTCGGCGCCGTGGTTCTCGGGCTTGCCGGTACGTACGTATTGGCGTACTTCCCGACCAGTTGGAGTTGGACGTCGAATTTCCGTGTCTCCCTGCCGATGATCGCGCTGTTCGTCGTACTCATCGTCCTACCTCAGGACCGCCTGCGCGGCGCGGTCACTCGCACTCGCGAGCGGTACCACGTTCCGAGCGTACGCAAGGCCGTCGTCTGGGGCGTGGCGCTGATCGTCATCGTGTACCTGATCCGTCTGCTGATGGTGACGTCGGCGGTCACGACACTGACCATCGGAATGACTTTCGCGATCATCGCGCTCTCGCTCACACTCCTCACCGGCTACGCGGGTGAATTGAACTTGGCGCCGGTATCTTTCGGCGCTATCGCGACCATCGTGGCCTTCCACTTCGGGATCTCAGGTTCCGGGTTGGCTGCGCACCTCAACCTGTGGGGCATCGTCGTCGGAGTCCTCGTCACCGCAGTGATCGGTGGCCTCGTCGCCCTGCCGGCGCTGCGGCTCAGAGGGCTGTATCTCGCGCTTGCGACCATGGCATTCGGAGTGTTCCTCTCCAACATGGTCCTTCGCGACACCACCGAACACGAGATGTTCGGCATGAAGTATTCGCTGTTCAAAGACGGCAACATCGCCCTCCCGCCGCTGAAGATCGGCCCGCTCGATCTGAGCAACGAAACGGTGTTCCTGATGACCGTGACCGCGCTGTTCTCGGTACTCGGCGTCGGCGTCATCGCGTTGCGTAACAGCGGCTACGGGCGCCGTCTCGCTGCGATGAAGGACAGCCCGGCTGGTTCGGCTATGCTCGGCCAGAGCCTGGTTCGGCTCAAGCTGAGCGTCTTCATGATTTCTTCGGGGATCGCCGGTCTCGGCGGCATTCTGATGTCGAGCGCGATGGGTTCCGTCTCGGGCGAGAGCTTTGCCATCATGGTCAGCCTCTCGCTGCTCATGCTGACCGTCGTCGCGGGCATCGGATACGTCACCGGCGCGCTGTTCGGTGGGCTCATGGCCGGAATCGGCTTTGCCGTCATCATGGTCTCGTTCACCAATCTGGCTTCGGCGCAACCGGAGTTGGAGGGAATGTGGCTGCTGCTGGGCAACATCGCGGCCGTCAGCCCGGCCCTGATCGGCATCGGTGTCGGCGCGAACCCCAGTGGCACCGTGCACAGCGTGATCGAGGGCTACCGTCGGCTCACCGATGCCAGGCCGGTTCTGATCGGCGGCGCCGCAGTCGTTCTGCTGACCTACGTCCTTGCTCTGACCGGCGTACTCGGCAACTGGTGGTTCGCATCCATCACGATCGCGGTGGTGTTCATGCTGCCCGTGATCGGCGAGATGGTCATGCCCCGTGCGGTTCTCACTCCGGAAGAATTGGCAGCCAAGGCGACAGTCGTTCCCGAAGACGTCGGGATCGACGTCCCGTACAGCCCCGAGATCCGTGACGAGATCGACCGCGAACTGGGGATTCCTCAGTACCAGGGCGGCTCGCCGAAGGAGTTGACCGCCCATGTCTGATGCACCTCTTCTCGAAACACGCGGTGTGAGCGTTCGTTTCGGTGGGCACGTCGCGGTCAAGGACGTTTCGCTCACCGTGCAACCCGGAACCGTGACGGGACTGATCGGACCGAATGGTGCGGGCAAGACGACGCTCTTCAACACCATCACCGGGCTGCAGAAACCCACGTCCGGTCAGGTGTTCCTCGGCGGCGTCGACGTGACGAAGCTGCCGCCGCACAAGCGGGCAGGTCGCGGGCTTGCACGTACCTTCCAGCGGCTCGAACTGTTCGTCTCGCTGTCGGTGCGTGACAACCTGCGTGTCGCCGGAGACATCCACAAGGCGAACGGCCGCAACAAGATCGACGTGGACAGCGAGACGGATCGTCTGCTGGAGCTGACCGGGCTGACGGATGTCGCGGACAAGGACGTCGCGGACATCCCCACCGGACGCGCCCGCGTTGTCGAAGTTGCACGGGCGCTCATGACCGACCCGCGAGTGCTGCTGCTCGACGAACCGGCCTCGGGCCAGACCGAGCAGGAAACCGAGGTCTTTGCCGAGATGCTCACCGAGCTGGCGGCGGGTGGACTTGGAATCTGTCTGGTGGAGCACGACATTCCGCTGGTGATGAAGGTGTGCTCGACCATTCACGTGCTCGACTACGGCGCAGTCCTCGCCTCGGGCGATCCGGAGAAGATCCGGACGGATCCGGAAGTGATCGCGGCCTACATCGGGACCGAGGAGGAGGCGGTATGACTTCAGCGAAAATTGGCAAGGCGAAAATCGACGAGGGCATACGCAGCCCCGACCGCTCCGAACCGTTGCTCGAACTGTCCGGTGTCCGTGCCGGTTACGGATCCATCGAGGTTCTGCACGGGGTGGATCTGGTACTCGAACCGGGCGCAGTGGTGGCGCTGCTCGGGCCCAACGGCGGCGGCAAGACGTCGACGCTCAAGATCTGCTCAGGCGTCCTGCCGGTCACCCGCGGCGAGTTCCGGCTCGCGGGCCAGGTCGTGAACGGCGTCGAGCCTTCGGAGTTGGCGAGGCTGGGCGTCTGCTCCATCCCCGAGGGGCGCGGGATCTTCGCAAACCTGACCGTGCGCGAAAATCTGTGGATCGCCACGGGAACGGGCGTCGGGTTGGCCGAACTCGAAGAGGTTGCGTACAGCAGGTTCCCGATCCTGGGGGAGCGGCGCGGGCAGTTGGCCGGATCGATGTCCGGCGGCGAGCAGCAGATGCTGGCGCTGTCACGGGCGCTCGGCACTCACCCGACGGTGCTCCTGCTCGACGAGCTGTCGATGGGTCTCGCACCGCGAATCGTCTCGCAGATGTACGACGTCGTCGGCTCGCTTGCAGCCGAAGGCATTTCCATTCTCGTCGCCGAGCAGTTCGCACGAGCGGTGCTGCCCATCGCGACCTCGGCCGCACTCATGTTGCAGGGACGCGTCGTGAAGACCGGCGATCCCCTCGACATCGAAAACGAACTTTCTACCAGTTATCTAGGAGGATGACGATGACTACTCTCGCCGAAGATCGCCGTGAGGAATTCAAGAAGAACATCGCAGAGTTGAAGCTGGACAAGAAGCAGGCAGGCGGCGACGCTGCGACGCGCATCGCCGGCCTGGTGCTCATGGTCGTCGGTGTGGTCGGCGCCTTCGTCGTCTACATCTCTTCGCTGACGCTCTCGGACCTGCGGGATCTGGTGTCGTACCAGATCCTCACCGTGGTTTTCCTCGCCCTGACAGTGGTCGGTGCCGCACTCTTCCTGGCCGCATCGGTGGCAAAGGTGCTGCGGCTGTGGTTGGTTCGCCAACTGCTCGAGGGTCAGGCCCAGACAGATCAGATCTCTCAGGCGCTGAGCACGCGCAACTGATCTCTGCGAAGAACCGACAGATGCCCGCCACGAAAGTCGTGGCGGGCATCTGTCACTGCTCGGCTACAGTGGTGTCTCGACTACGCGGACGGTGGCCGGGAATCGCGTCGGATGGGATGGTCCTCCGGGATCTGCACCATCACGATCGGTGTCCCGTCCGGGTCGGCGATCCACATCTCGTGCAGACCCCACGGTTCTTGCCTGGCCTCGCGGGCGATCTTGACTCCGGCGAGAACCAGTTCGGTCTGAGCGGCAGTGAGGTCACGGACCTGCAGCCAGATCGCGCCGCGAAAGCCACCTTCGCCGGTGCCGCCGTGCGCAGCGACTTCGATCAGCCCTTGGCCGGCGAAGAAGACTGTGCCGCCGGGATATTCACGAGCGATCGCCAGACCGAGGGTGTCTCGGTAGAAGCTCAGCGTTCGTTCGTACTCGCTCGGGCGCAATATCGTACGGCTACTCAGAATCTCCACGTCCGACCTCCCTCTCGCACCTACTGTCTCAGAAGTACCAGGGATATGGTGACCAATCGGGATCACGCTTTTCGAGGAACGAGTCGCGACCCTCGACGGCCTCGTCGGTCATGTACGCCAAACGTGTTGCCTCACCGGCGAACAGCTGCTGGCCGACCAACCCGTCGTCCTGCAGGTTGAACGCGTACTTGAGCATCCGCTGTGCCTGCGGCGACTTGCCGTTGATCTTGCCTGCCCAGTCGATCGCGACGTTTTCGAGTTCCGCGTGGTCGACAACCTTGTTGACCGCGCCCATCTGATGCATTTCCTCGGCGGTGTACGTCTCACCCAGGAAGAAGATCTCGCGAGCGAACTTCTGGCCCACCATCTTTGCCAGATAGGCGCTGCCGTAGCCGCCGTCGAAGCTTCCGACGTCGGCGTCGGTCTGCTTGAACCGTGCGTGCTCGCGGCTGGCGAGCGTCAGGTCGCACACCACGTGCAGGCTGTGACCGCCGCCCGCAGCCCAACCGTTGACCAGGCAGATCACGACCTTCGGCATGAAGCGGATCAGGCGCTGGACCTCGAGGATGTGAAGGCGTCCGGCGCGTGCTTTGTCGACGGTGTCCGCCGTTTCACCTTCGGCGTACTGGTAGCCACTGCGGCCACGGATGCGCTGGTCTCCGCCCGAGCAGAACGCCCAGCCGCCGTCCTTCTCGCTCGGTCCGTTGCCGGTGAGCAGGACCGCTCCCACGTCGGAGGTCATACGGGCGTGATCGAGCGCGCGGTACAACTCGTCGACGGTGTGCGGGCGGAACGCATTACGTACTTCCGGTCGGTCGAAGGCGACGCGAACGGTGCCTTGACTGACGTGCCGGTGGTACGTGATGTCGGTGAGGTTCTCGAATCCGGGAACAGGGCGCCAGAGCTGCGGGTTGAAGGTCACCTCAGTCACGATAGAGGCACGCCTCGCGTGTCTAACGGATGCCTGAGGTAGAACACGTTCCCGGGCGCGCTAACGTGCAGGTCATGAGCGAACAAACCGCAGACGGCACGGAGATCGTCACAGACGGTGAGAAGCGGGGCGGATTTCCACGGTTCCGGCACACTCCTGCAGGTCCGGACTTCGGCCGCTTCGTCGAAGCGATGCGCAGGTTGCAGGACCTTGCCGTCTCGACCAATGTTCCCGACGACGTACTCGCTGACATCGCTACGCAGGCCGAGGAGCTTGCCGATCGGTTGACTCCGTACGAGGTGCCGGAGGGCAAGTCGCCCGCGGGCTCGAACATCCAACTGCCCGGACGCGGCAGCCTCCTCATGCTCCCGTGGATGGTCGAGAAGTTCGACACCGAAGGAGTCCGCAGTACCGGCGTCTTCCGCCGCTACCACCTGGGCGGCAACGGTGCCGCTCACGGCGGCGTCCTGCCCTTGCTGTTCGACGACGTCTTCGGGATGACGGTCCACGCGGGTGGTCGTCCGATTTCCCGGACCGGCTACCTCCACATCAACTACCGTGCGATCACTCCGCTCAACACGCAACTGGTGATCGAAGGGAAGGTGGATCGGGTCGAGGGTCGCAAGACCTTTGTCAGCGCACGCCTGACCGACCTCGACGGCAAGCTCCTCGCCGACGGTGAGGCGCTCATGATCGAACTGCTTCCAGGACAGCCCTGAGATGTTCCCCTCGTTCGACGATCTGATCTCGGACGCCGTGGTGCTCGCGCTGCCGATGCGAGTTCGCTTTCGCGGCATCACGACTCGTGAGGCTCTGCTCGTTCGTGGCCCGGCCGGGTGGGGAGAATTCGCACCGTTCGTCGAGTACGACGACGACGAGGCGTCGCAGTGGTTGCTCGCCGGGATCGAGGCGGCGTGGCTGGGTCCGCCGCCTGCGCTTCGTCACGCCGTTCCCGTCAACGCCACCGTGCCGGCGATCGACGCCTCTACCGTTCCGCAATTGTTGGAGCGCTTCCCCGGGGCCCGGACCGCCAAGGTCAAGGTCGCCGAGAAGGGGCAGTCGTTGGCGCAGGACGTCGCCCGGGTGAACGAGGTGCGTCGGCACATCCCGAACGTGCGCGTCGACGCCAACGGCGGGTGGAGTGTGGACGAGGCGATCACGGCTTTGCGAGCGATCACCGAAGACGGTGAACTCGAATATGCGGAGCAGCCGTGTGCAAGCGTCGAGGAACTGGTCAGCGTCCGCGCCGCGGGGACCGGTGTGCGGATCGCTGCAGACGAGAGCATTCGCCGTGCCGAGGACCCGTTGCGCGTCGTACGAGCCGGGGGAGCGGACGTAGCCGTCGTGAAGGTGCCCCCGCTGGGCGGAATGCGTGCTGTGGTGGCGCTGTCGGCGCAGCTGGCGGACTACGGGGTGCCGGTGGTGGTATCGAGTGCGCTGGACACGGCTGTGGGGATGTCCGCGGGACTGGCGGCCGCGGCAGCCTTGCCCAGGCTTCCGTTTGCCTGCGGCCTCGGCACGGGCGGCCTGTTCGTCCGGGATATCGCGGTCACCGGAGCAGCCGTCGACGGCGCTTTGTCCGTTGGTGCCGTCGAGCCTGATCCGGTTCTGCTCGAGACGCTGGCCGCGCCCGCGGACCGGCGCGACTGGTGGTTGGAGAGGGCCAGGCGCTGCCATCGGATACTCGGCAGTAGAGACCTGCCGAATTTCGTATAGTCTCGGGCGCGACCTGATGAACATCAGTGAAGAATGAAGGGATCGAAAGTGGTTGCAGCTCTGAACGAAACCCTGCTCGAGGAATCACGGGTTCCCGCGGTCGTCGCGGACGTGCAGACCTTGATCGACGCAGAGGTTTCGGATAAGTCGGGGGCCTCAGGGCTGGCTCTCAAGGGTGGCTACGGCGCGGTCAAGAAGGTGAGCCCGTCCATCGTGCCGGACGCCGTCACCGCGCTTCTGCCGGCTTTCGTGGCAAAGCTCGAGCCGTACTGGCAGGAATTCTCGGCTTCCGGTGAAGGCAGCTTCGCCGATTTCATCAGCGCCCGCGGTGACGCGGTTGCCGATTCCCTCCTCGAGGTGACGGACGAGCGTATCGAAGGTAGCGACAAGGCCGTCGTCAAGTCGATGTACTCGAAGCTGCGCGGTTCGGCCAAGAAGCATGTGACTGCAGCTCTGCCGCGTCTGGGCGATGTGATCCAGAAGCACGCTGCATAAGCGAACGTAAGACAACGAGCGGCCCGGGAGTTTCTCCCGGGCCGCTCGTTTTTTTGCATTCGTTTGTCAGTGAGCCGAATGTCCGTGGCGCCAGAAGCCGGTGAAGGTGATGTCCGTCTTGGCGAACTTTCGGTCGTTCACGAGATGCCGACGCAGCCCGGTGGTGAGTGCCTGTTCGCCGGCGACAAACGTGTAGGACGGCCCCTCGGGCAGTTCGGCGGCGCGGACGGTCTCGAGGGTCAGAACACCCGGCGTTGCGTGTTCGTCCTCGCGAACGAGCCAATGCACGTTGACGTTCGCCAACTCCGGAATGTCTTGCTTGTCTTCGATGTTCGGAATCTCGACGAAGACCTCGGCACGCAGGTCTGCCGGCGCGGTTTCCAGAATGCCGATGATCGCCGGAAGTGCGCTCTCGTCGCCGACGAGCAGTTGCCACTTGGCCTCGGGTGTGGGGTTGTAGATGCAGCCTTCGTCGAGGAGGGCGACATTGTCGCCGGTCGACGCGGTGTCCGCCCACGCGGATGCCGGGCCGATGTCGCCGTGATAGGCGAAGTCGATGTCGATCTCCGTGGTCTCACCGAAGAGACCGGATCCGGCAGCACGGTAGGCGCGAATCGTGTAGTTGCGCACGACCGGTCGCGTGTCCTTGGACATCAACAGGTACTGCGCGTACCAGAGATTGCTTGCCGCGCTCGGCAACCGGAGTTCGCTCTGGCCGACCTGCGGGATGAACATGCGGAACCACTGATCGGCACCCATCGGTGCGATGGTGGACAGCTCTTCGCCGGCAATGGTCACTCGGATGAAGCTCGGGCTGATTCGTTTGTTCGCCACGACCTGCGCCGACACAATGCTGCGTGAGGCCGGTTTCACGAACTTGGCGCGCTTGGCCATGACTGGTTGCTCCCTGATTAGCTGTTACTCGTACCTAATCAGGTAACCCTAACCTGATTTACGGCCGGTGTGGAGTGGTGGGTCTGTCCTTTTCGACGACTTCGGGAGGAAGACCCCACTGCGCTCGGCCAAGTCGGCTCATCGGTGCGATTGCCGCGAAGTCCGGTAACCCGTCGTCGGCGACAGCCTCGGGACGTACTGCGACCGCGACCACATTTCCCATCACGACAAATGAATTACCGACCTCGATGACCTGGTGAAGCGTGCATTCGATGGCGATCGGGGAGTCGGCGACCCGGACGGGGCGAACCCGCTCGCTCGGTTCGCTACGGATGTTCAACTCGAGAAATTCGTCGGCCTCGGCGTCGTAGAAGGCCGAACTCTTGTTCACCACGTCTGCGAGCGTGGCGGTCGCCAGGTTGATCACGAATTCGCCGGTCGCTTCGATGTTGCGCAGACTGTCCTTGCGTCCGACCGACGTGAACTGCACGATCGGCGGCGCCGAACTTGCCACGGTGAAAAAGCTGTACGGAGCCAGATTGCCGACGCCGTCCGCCGACAGGGTGGACACCCAGGCAATCGGCCGGGGGACCACCGAAGCGGTGAGTAACTGATAGAACCGGCGGGGTTCGAGCTCGGCTGGATCGAAGAGTGTGCGCACCCACACATAATGCCGCTGTCCCCGCCCCTGGGCATGCTTGCACCCGAACATCTGACACTCTTGAAGGCGTGAATCCGTCCACTGCACAAGCCACAGCCGTCGTCGACGAACTGGTTCGTGGTGGCGTGCGTGAAGTCGTGCTGTGTCCAGGCTCTCGCAACGCGCCCCTCGCATTTGCCCTCCAGGCCGCCGATCTCGACGGCCGGTTGCGTCTGCACATGCGGATCGACGAGCGGACAGCAGGCTTTCTGGCACTCGGACTGGCAATCGCCGGGAAACGACCGGTCCCCATCGTGATGACCTCCGGGACCGCCGTCGCGAATCTCGGACCTGCTGTCCTCGAGTCGAACTATGCGCGAGTGCCGCTGGTGGTCCTGAGCGCCAACCGGCCTTACGAGATGCTCGGCACCGGCGCCAACCAGACCGTCGAGCAGCTCGGGCTCTTCGGCAGTCAGGTTCGCGCAACCATCAGCCTGGGCTTGGCCGAAGACGATTCGACGCAGAACAGCCAGTGGCGCTCGGCGGTCTGCCGGGTCCTCGCCGCTGCCCGCGGAACCAGATCCGGAAACGCGGGTCCGGTGCATTTCGACATCCCGCTCCGAGAGCCGCTGGTGCCGGACGTGCACGTCCATGGCCCGGTTCCGGAGGGCCGTCCAGGCGGTGCAGCCTGGACCACCACGCAGAACGCGACGCTCGATGTTCCGGTCGATCTGGACCTCACCGCCGATACGGTGGTCATTTCCGGACACGGCAGCGCACTTCGGCCTGAGCTGGCCGGCCTGCCGACGGTGGCCGAGCCGACGGCTCCGATGCACGGGATCGCACTGCATCCACTCGCGCTCTCACAACTCAAGCCCAAGCAGGCGATCATCACCGGCCGCCCGACGTTGCATCGTCAGGTCTCGAAGGTTTTGGCCGACCCGAGCGTCGACGTCTACGCGCTGACCACCGGGCCGCGCTGGCCCGACGTATCCGGCAACGTGCTCGCCACCGGAACCAGGGCAGTGGTCACCGGGACGCCCGATCCCGCCTGGATCGCACGCTGCGCCGCGCTGACCGAACACGCCGAAACTGCCGTCCGCAAGCAACTCGACGCCCACCCCAAAGCCACCGGCCTGCACGTGGCAGCTGCCGTGATGGATGCACTCGCGGACGGCGACCAGCTTCTGCTCGGCGCGTCCAACCCCGTTCGCGACGCGGCCCTCGTGAGCTATTCCAAGCCCGCCGTGCGGGTGCTGTCCAATCGCGGGGTCGCAGGTATCGACGGCACCGTCTCGGCGGCGGTCGGTGCCGCACTGGCATACGAGGGCGGCCGGACCGTCGCTCTCATGGGCGACCTGACCTTCCTGCACGACGCGTCCGGGCTGCTGATCGGGACCGGTGAGCCGAGGCCGAGCGACCTCACCATCGTCGTGGCCAACGACGACGGCGGCGGCATCTTCGAACTCCTCGAACAAGGCGACCCGCAGTACGCCGGCGTCTTCGAGCGAGTGTTCGGAACACCGCACGGCATGGACCTCGCTGCGCTGTGCGCGGCCTACCGCGTGCCGCACGCAGCCGTCACCGTCGACGCCCTGGCAACGACGCTGGCGCAACCCGCAAACGGCATTCGTGTGCTCGAAGTCGCGACAGATCGCAGTGGACTGCGCGAACTCCACGCTTCCGTGCGAGCACAGCTGTGACGCAAACGGTTCTGCGGCGCTTCCGCATCGGCGTACTCGTGGTTGCGGTCGGCATTTCGGTGCTCGCGGTGATCCTGGTTCTCGGTGCCTGGCGCAACGATCGGACCATCGAATCGAACATGGGGACCGCAACCGCCGAGGTGCTCTCGGCAGGCTCGCTACGTTCGGCGATCAGCTTCGTGACACCGGACGGCGCGAATCACAACCCTGAACTCGGCGTGCTCTACCCCACCAATCTGACTGTGGGACAACGCATCGAGGTGGAGTACTCCAAAGCCGACCCTGATTTGGTCCGGGTAGCGGGACGCAACGCGACGGTGGCGCTGATCCCGGCGGGATCGGTGATCGTCGTGACGTGGCTCCTGGCTGGACCGTCGATCTGGTACCTGCGCAAGCGGGAAGCGGGAGCTCCGGGATCGGCGCCGGTCGCCTCGAGTTAGTTCGCGCTTCGCCGGAACTTCACACGAACATGACGTGGACTTTTCCTGGCCCTGTCACCGTTCTCGGTGTGAGAGTAGCCATCGTTGCGGAGTCATTCCTGCCCAACATGAACGGCGTCACCAACTCGGTACTACGCGTGCTCGAACACCTCGATCGCACTGGCCACGACGCCATGGTCATTGCGCCGGACACTGTCGGATCCGACACCTCTGCCGCCACCGAACACGAAGGTGTTCAGGTGGTTCGGGTGCCCGCCGTCATGGTGCCCAAAGTCAGTTCACTCCCCGTCGGCCTGCCACAACCGCGTCTGACGACGGCCGTGCGGACCTTCGCGCCCGACGTCGTCCATCTGGCGTCGCCGTTCCTGCTCGGCGCCGGGGGAGTGGCCGTCGCCAAGCGGCTCGCGATACCCACCGTCGCGGTTTACCAGACCGACGTCGCCGGATTTGCCGAAAGCTACGGTCTCGGCGTCACCAGTCGCGCCGCGTGGGCGTGGACCCGTCGAATCCACAAGAGCTGCAACAGGACCCTTGCACCCTCCACGTCGGCAGTCGACGCCCTCGAAGAGCACGGAATTCCGCGCGTGCACCGGTGGGCCCGCGGCGTCGACGCACAACGATTCGCACCTTCGCGTCGTAGCTCGGCGTTGCGGCATTCGTGGATCGGCGACAGCGACAGGTTGGTGGTCGGCTTCGTCGGTCGCCTCGCGCCCGAAAAGCATGTCGAGCGACTGGCCGTGCTGGCGGCCGATCCCAGCGTGCAGATCGTGATCGTCGGAGACGGTCCGGATCGCGAGAACCTACGACGACTGATGCCGGATGCGATCTTCACCGGACAACTCGGCGGTACCGCGCTGGCCGACGCCTATGCGAGCCTGGACGTATTCGTTCACCCCGGCGAGCACGAGACCTTCTGCCAGGCGGTTCAGGAAGCCCTCGCGAGCGGTGTACCTGTCGTCGGACCGGACGCCGGCGGACCACGTGACCTGATCTCGCATTGCCGCAACGGCTACCTCCTGCCGACGGACAGGTTCACCGAACTCCTGCCAAGCGCAGTCGACGCACTTCGTCAGCGTGATCTGCGGGTGCAGTTCGGCTCCGCGGCGAGGCGCTCGGTGCTGCACCGGACCTGGCCGGCAATCTGCGAAGAGTTGCTCCGTCACTACGAGGACGTGCAGGGCCTCGGGTGGCGAACGGGTGCCAGAGCAGCCTGAACGCCCTCGCTGCCCGAGGGTTGGTAGCGTTTCGGGTGTGGCCACTACACACGGAACCCGAGCAACTCTCGAGAAGCAACCGCACGAAGTCGCGTCGATGTTCGACGACGTCGCGGAGCGATACGACCTCACCAACACCGTGCTGTCCTTCGGCCAGGACAAGGGTTGGCGCAAGGCCACCCGCGAAGCCCTCGACCTCAAGCCGGGAGAGAAGGTACTCGACCTCGCCGCCGGCACCGGAGTCTCGACCGTCGAACTGGGGCGCTCCGGTGCCTGGTGCGTCGCCACCGATTTCTCCAAGGGAATGCTCAAGGCCGGAATCTCGCGCAAAGTTCCGATGGTCGCAGGTGACGCGATGTACCTGCCCTATGCCGACAACGTGTTCGATGCCGCGACGATTTCCTTCGGCCTGCGCAACGTCTCCGACTTCGAAGCCGGACTGCGCGAGATCGCCCGCGTCACCAAGCCGGGCGGACGTCTCGTCGTCAGCGAGTTCTCGACGCCCGTCTTCGGGCCCTTCCGCACGGTCTACATGGAGTACCTCATGAAGGCGCTCCCGCAGGTCGCACGCACCGTCAGCAGCAACCCCGACGCCTACGTCTACCTCGCCGAATCGATCCGCGCCTGGCCGACCCAGGAAGAGCTGGCACGCAAGATCGAGGCTGCCGGGTGGAAGAACGTCAAGTGGCGCAACCTCACCGGCGGCATCGTGGCGCTGCATTACGCCACTGCCTGAACTGCTGTGCGCCTTTATTAACCCCCGGCGGTTAATAAAGGCGCACAGCACTTGCTCAACCGAACAACGGCCGGGAGTCGATCTTTCTCGACGCGGCCCCCGACGCACGCCATGCCTTCGCCGTCAGATCGGCGTCGGCGTCGGTGACGAGGTTTCCCATCACCCGAACGGCGACCGTCATCAGTGCCCGTGAGCGCATCGCGATCGGGCCCGAGGCGGGCAGGAATTGCGGAACCGTCAGCAGGCCTGCGAGCCGGCGCGCGACCGAGAATGCCTGCCCGTAATGCTCCCGAAGCACGGTCGGCCACAGCTCCGTGAGGTCGTCGGCGCCGAGCTGTT
This sequence comes from Rhodococcus sp. DN22, assembly GCF_036669995.1. NCBI lineage: Bacteria > Bacillati > Actinomycetota > Actinomycetes > Mycobacteriales > Nocardiaceae > Rhodococcus > Rhodococcus sp. DN22. The sequence goes on from NZ_CP133326.1 coordinate 1,830,830, forward strand.
CGACCACCAGACGTCCGCCTTCGAGGCCGTAGTCGATGCCCTCACCGTTGAGCGGGTTCACGCACGCTGCGGCGTCGCCGATCACGGCCCAGTTGCGTCCGGCGATGTTGGAGACGGCGCCGCCCATGGGTAGCAAAGCCGAAGCGACGGAATGAATTTCGCTGCTCCACTGCCACTCGCTTCGGCGCTGGTCGGTGTACAAGTCGAGCAAGGGACGCAGGGCACCCGGCGCCGGGCGCTTGGATGTCGCCAGTGTCCCGACGCCGATGTTCACCTCGCCGGTGCCGAGCGGGAAGATCCAGCCGTACCCCGCCTGCAACGTGCCCTCGGCGTCCCGCAGTTCCAGATGCGAGGTGATCCACGGATCGGCGCTGCGCGGCGTCGCGACGTAAGCGCGTGCCGCGACGCCGTACGCGGTGTCCCGGTGCCACTGCCGTCCCAGCTTCTTGCCGAGCGTCGAGCGAACGCCGTCGGCGATGATCAGCGTCCGGCAACGAAGAGTGCTGCGTCCCGAGGGGCCGGCGAGTACGACGGCGGCTACTCGATCACCGTCGAGTTCGACGTCGACGGCCTTGGTGCCCTCGACCATGACCGCGCCGGATTCGACGGCGCACCGGCGAATGGCGTCGTCGAGTTCGGTCCGGGGGATCGCACTGCCGATCGGCGGGAACGACGTCCCTGGCCACTCGAGTTCGAGTTCTTGGCCGAAGCCGGACAACCGTAGTCCCTTGTTCGTCGTATGTGACCGAACCCACTCGCCGAGGCCGAGGAGATCCAGTTCGGCCACGGCGCGCGGAGTGAGTCCATCACCACAAGTCTTGTCTCGCGGGAACACGGCAGCGTCCACCAGCACGACGTCTCGGCCACTGCGGGCGGCCCATGCCGCGGCCGAAGAACCCGCGGGACCTGCGCCGATGACCACAATGTCGGTTTCGGCCGGAAGCGAATCGACGACGGGGGACTGCTCTTCTACGGACACACTCACATCTTCCCAGGCTCGCGATCGCCACCGTGGCGAGGCCGTCCCGAGTGCGAACCGCTAGGTTCACTACCGTGGGAACCGAGCCGTCACTGACGACAGGAATGGGTACTGACATCGTGAGCACCGAAAAGACTGCTGCCGACGCAACCGCATCGAGCACCGTCGTTGCAGGCATCGACCTGGGCGACGAACAGCTCGCCGCAGTAGTGCGTGGTGGACTCTCCGATGTCGAGGAGTTGTTGGTCAGCGAGCTGTCCGACGGCGAAGACTTCCTCACCGAGGCCGCGCTGCATCTCGCGCGAGCCGGTGGAAAGCGCTTCCGTCCGTTGTTCACGATCCTGACCGCGCAACTCGGACCGGTGCCGAACGATCCGTCGATCATCACCGCAGCGACTGTCACCGAACTCGTTCACCTGGCGACGCTCTATCACGACGACGTCATGGACGAGGCGTCCATGCGGCGCGGAGCACCCAGCGCCAACGCCCGCTGGGGAAACAGCGTGGCGATCCTGGCCGGCGACTATCTGTTCGCGCACGCATCACGCCTGGTATCGACGCTCGGACCTGAAGCCGTTCGGATCATCGCCGAAACCTTTGCAGAACTGGTCACCGGCCAGATGCGCGAGACGATCGGCGTCAAGAAGGAACAGGATCCGGTCGAGCATTACCTCAAGGTCGTGTGGGAGAAGACCGGATCGCTCATCGCTGCATCCGGACGATTCGGCGGCACCTTCTCCGGCGCCGACGCAGCTCACATCGAGCGCCTCGAGCGCCTGGGTGACGCCGTCGGCACCGCGTTCCAGATCTCCGACGACATCATCGACATCTCGTCCGTATCGGCGCAGTCCGGAAAGACTCCGGGCACCGACCTGCGCGAGGGTGTCCACACCCTGCCCGTCCTGTACGCGTTCCGCGAAGAAGGAGCCGACGCAGATCGCCTGCGGGAGCTGCTCACGGGCCCGGTCACCGAAGACGCACTGGTAGAAGAAGCTCTCGAACTGCTCGAGCGTTCGCCGGGCATGGTCAAGGCGAAGGCAAAGCTGGGCGAGTACGCAGTCTCGGCAAAGGCCCAGTTGGCCGAGCTCCCGCAGGGACCGGCGAACGAAGCGCTCGTGCGCCTCGTGGACTACACGATCGAACGAGTCGGCTGACGCACCTGGGGTGAAACCCTGACGACCCTGGGTGGGAACCCTGATGACCCTGTCCTTCGTTGACTGAACAGAACCGGTGCATACGCCGGGAGTTCGGGTGAGCCTTCGGCTCCAGCGAGGCAAGAGGTGAGCAGTTTGCACGGCTACGCGAACGGTGCGAAGACATTCGGGTTGTTGGTGGGGATGTCGGCGCTGATCGTCTTCATCGGCTCGCTGTTCAACAGCCCGTTCCTTCTGTGGGGGTCCGTTCTGTTTGCCGTCGGCATGAATGCCTACGTCTACTTCAACAGCGACAAGCTGGCGCTTCGATCGATGCGCGCCCAGCCCATCACCGAGGTCGAGGCACCGGCGATCTACCGGATCGTGCGCGAACTCGCCACGACGGCGCACCAACCGATGCCCAGGCTGTACATCAGCCCCACGAACGCCCCGAACGCGTTTGCCACCGGTCGTAGCCCTCGTCACGCCGCGGTGTGCGTGACCAGCGGCATCATGCAGATCCTGAACGAACGCGAACTGCGCGCCGTACTCGGGCACGAACTCTCCCACGTCTACAACCGGGACATTTTGATCTCGTCCGTGGCCGGCGCGATGGCCAGCGTCATCTCTGGCCTGGCCAACTTCGCGATGTACGCGAGCATCTTCGGTGGCCGAGGGAACGGGCAGGGAAGTAATCCGATCGCCTTGCTGCTCGTCTCCCTACTGGGACCGATCGCGGCAACCGTGGTCAAGCTGGCCGTTTCGCGCTCTCGCGAGTATCAGGCTGATCAATCGGGAGCCGAGCTCACCGGTGACCCATTGGCGTTGGCGTCGGCGCTGCGCAAGCTCGAGTCGGGCGTGGCAGCCGCGCCGTTGCCGCCTGAGCCCAAGCTCGCGGCGCAGTCCCACCTGATGATTGCCAACCCCTTCAGAGCGGGGGACAAGGTGAGCAAGCTGTTCTCGACGCATCCGCCCATGGCGGACCGGATCGAGCGTTTGGAGAAGATGGCCGGGATGTAGGGCCTTCGGCCCCTGTGCGCGGTTAGGTAGTCCCAGGACTCCTTAACCGCGCACAGGGGCGCAGCCTCTACTACCGGTAGTTCACGAACTGCAGGGCGATCCCGAAGTCCTCACCCTTGAGCAGGGAGATGACGCCCTGGAGGTCGTCGCGCTTCTTGCTGCTCACACGAAGTTCCTCACCCTGGATCTGCGCCTTGACGCCCTTGGGGCCCTCGTCGCGAATCTTCTTGGTGATCTTCTTCGCGTTCTCGCTGCTGATGCCCTGGACCAAGGTTCCGGACAGCTTGTAGATCTTTCCGGACTGCGCCGGCTCGCCGGCATCGAATGCCTTCAGCGAGATGTCACGACGGATCAACTTCTCCTTGAACACGTCGAGGGCGGCCAGCAGTCGCTCCTCGGTGTCGGCGTTCAACGTGATCGTCTCTTCACCAGACCACTCGATCGACGCTCCCGTGTTTCGGAAGTCGAAACGCGTGGTCAACTCCTTGGCAGCCTGATGCAGGGCGTTGTCCACCTCTTGACGGTCAACCTTGCTCACCACGTCGAAGGACGAATCAGCCACTTCACACTCCCGCTTTCCGGTAGTTCACGAACATCGAGTTCTGCCCACCTTCCATACCGGTGGACACCTCGACGTTATCGGGTCGGCACCGCCCGTTACCACCCGGTTTGCAAAATGGGGGTGTGTTCGTTGTATTCTTCTCACCGCACCGAGGAAGCCGTTTTCGGCCGCCGCACGTCGCGATATACTTGCGAATGCGCCGGATCGAAGCCTGGTGCAAGCACGGCAGATTGCCCGAGCGGCCAATGGGAGCGGACTGTAAATCCGTCGGCTTATGCCTACGTAGGTTCGAATCCTACATCTGCCACACCAAGTCAGCCCCGATTCTCTTTACGAGAGTCGGGGCTGACTTTTTTGTGCTTGTTCCGAGGTCGGGTGGGCGTTGGTGACGCCAGCGCGGCTGTGGCTCAGGGGCCTCGGGAGTGCTTCTGGGGATGCCTTCGGGGGAGTGCGGGGTCAACTTGGTTCCCGCAAAGCCCTCGCCAGCGGCCCCGATCGGTGCAACAATGGGCTCCGGCACCATTTTTGCCCCGATGACCAGCGGATTTGGTGCTGGCGCTCGTTCGTGTGTAATCTTTCGGAGGCTTCAAGAGAGCGGCAACGCACTCCTGAGCCACGCCCCCTTAGCTCAGTCGGTAGAGCGTTTCCATGGTAAGGAAAAGGTCAACGGTTCGATTCCGTTAGGGGGCTCGCTGGATTGTGGTGCCGTGCTTTCCGCGCGACACTCGACACCGAGGCGGTGTAGCTCAGTTGGTAGAGCAAACGACTCATAATCGTTGCGTCGCCGGTTCAAGTCCGGTCACCGCTACACAATATGCATGATCCACCCTGATTGCTCGTAATCAGATACACCCGAAAGAAGGCATCCCGTGGCCTCCTCGACCGACGTTCGGCCCAAGATCACCTTGGCCTGCGAGGTATGCAAGCACCGCAACTACATCACCAAGAAGAATCGGCGCAACGACCCCGATCGCCTGGAGCTCAAGAAGTTCTGCCCCAACTGCGGAACCCACCAGTCGCATCGCGAGTCGAAGTAGTAAGTCCTTAACAGGACGACGATTTTCGCGGAAGACCCTCTCGGGGCCTGCGTCTTCGGGTCCTAGCTAGAAGAGAGTCTCACCGCGTGACAGATTTGCAAGAGAACCAGGCAGCGGCCGAGGTCCCTACGGACCCGGCCGCTCATGCCGTCCAGATGGTCGGTCACCACTATCGTGTCGAAGACTTCTACGAGGTCGGACGCGAGAAGGTGCGCGAGTTCGCTCGCGCCGTCCAGGACGCGCATCCTGCGCACTACGACGAATCGGCAGCCAAAGGCCTCGGATACGACGGCCTGATTGCTCCCATTACGTTCGTCGCCATCGTGGGTGCCATTGCTCAGCGACGTCTGTTCGAAGAGATCGTCACAGGCTACGACTTGAGTCAGATTCTTCAGACCGATCAGCGACTGGTGCTGCACAAGCCCATGCAGGTCGGTGACCGACTCTTCTGCGATGTTTTCCTGGATTCGTTCAGGCAGGCCGCAGGTAGCGACATCATCGTGACCAAGAACATCATCACCGATCAGAACGACGAAGCAGTTGTCACCACGTGGACAACGCTTGTTGCTCGAACGGGTGGGGAAGTGGACGAGAACATCGCCCACGCAGTCAAGGACGTGATGATGCATGTCGCTTCGTAAATTTTCCGACGTGAGTGTCGGCGAACTTCTCCCCGAGAAGTCCGTCACCCTGACGCGTGGAAACCTCGCCAACTACGCGGGTGTTTCGGGAGATCCCAATCCGATTCACTTCAGTGACGAGGTCGCACGACTTGCCGGCTTGCCGGACGTCGTCGCGCACGGCATGCTCTCCATGGGCATCGGTGCCGGCTACGTCACCGAATGGCTGGGGGATCCGGGCGCAGTGACCGAGTACAACGTACGGTTCACGAGCCCGGTGATCGTGGCAGCCGACAAGGCTGCCGAGATCGAGTTCACCGCCAAGGTGAAGTCGATCGACGAAGAAAGCAAGACCGCAGTACTGGCAATCGTGGCCAAGTCCGAAGGTAAGAAGATCTTCGGTCGTGCCACCGCCACGGTCCGTCTAGCCTGATCGCAGGGCGGATTGTGTTTGTTCCGGGGCTTTGAAGTACACTGAGATTTCTGGGATTCCTCAGCGCTGCGCGCTGCCCTGAATGTTGCAAGACATTCACCTCGGGTAGCGCGTATGTTGTGTGATCGCAGAACGGTTGATTCAGGCAGGGTCCACCTGTCGATGTCAACCAAAGGGGCGTAGCTCAACTGGCAGAGCAGCGGTCTCCAAAACCGCAGGTTGCAGGTTCAAGTCCTGTCGCCCCTGCCCCCGGATGCCAGCGACTGAGAGGAACGACGTGAGCGAGGAGCGCGCCAAGCGCGACGCCGACACTTCGGATGCGGAGACTTCAACGTCTGCCGATTCGACCGGTGTCGACGACACTGCAGCTGACGCGACTACGCGTTCCGATCTGTCGTTGGACAAGGACGGTGCCGAGAAGGCTCCCTCCGCATCCAGTGGGGTTTCCAACAAGCCGACCGGCAAGCGCGCTGCACGCGGCGCCTCGGTCAGCGCGTCCACCGTGAAGACTCCGGCCCGGACGGCATCCCGGACATCTTCGGCCAAGCCGACTGCAACGAACCCCGGCAAGAAGCCCAAGGCGAAGAAGGACAACATCTTCAAGCGCCTGCGCAAATTCTTCCGCGAGGTCATCGCAGAACTCCGTAAGGTCATCTGGCCGAACCGCAAGCAGATGATCACCTACACCAGCGTCGTGCTGACGTTCGTGGTCTTCATGGTCGCTTTCATCAGCGGCGTCGATATCGCTGTGATCAAGGGTGTCACCTGGCTGTTCGGCTGATCGCCGTAGCAGTCGGGCGTCTTTGCCTGCGAGCGCGACAAGACCCGACCCGGGTCCGAGTAACGAGAGGAAGCGAGTGCCCCAGTGAGCACCCCCGAGAACGACACGAATGAGGCTTTGGCCGAAGAGCGTGTTTCTGCCGAGGCGGCAGCCGAAGTAGACGTCGTGGTTGCCGAAGGCACCGATGCAGACGTTGCCGAAGGCACTGATGCAGACGCTGCAGCGACCGAGGACGTCATCTCCGACGATGCCGAGAACTCCGACGAGGCCGCTCCCGCCGCCGAGCTCGAGGTCGAGGATCCCGTTGCCGAACTCAAGGCTGCGCTGCGTCGCGCCCCGGGTGACTGGTACGTCATCCACTCGTACGCCGGTTACGAGAACAAGGTCAAGACCAACCTCGAGACTCGCGTTCAGAACCTCGACGTCGGTGACTACATCTTCCAGGTGGAAGTTCCCACCGAAGAGGTCACCGAGATCAAGAACGGCCAGCGCAAGCAGGTCAATCGCAAGGTTCTGCCCGGATACATCCTCGTTCGCATGGAGCTCAACGACGAGTCGTGGGGCGCAGTGCGCAACACGCCTGGCGTCACCGGTTTTGTCGGTGCCACGTCGCGTCCCTCGCCGCTGACCCTCAACGAGGTCGTCAAGTTCCTGCTCCCGCAGCAGGAGCAGAAGAAGCAGCAGGCTGCAGCGGCCGCCGTCGCAGCAGGCGAGGCACCGTCCGAGTCCTTCGGCAAGCCCCTCATCGAGGTCGACTTCGAGGTCGGCGAGTCGGTCACCGTCATGGACGGCCCGTTCGCAACCCTTCCGGCCAGCATCAGCGAGGTCAACGGCGAGCAGCAGAAGCTCAAGGTTCTCGTGTCGATCTTCGGTCGTGAAACCCCGGTTGAGCTCAACTTCAACCAGGTCGCGAAGATCTGACCACCCCAAAACTTGCAATTTGTTCGACGCAAGACACACACCCAAGCTAGAAACTAGGAACTAGAGATGCCCCCAAAGAAGAAGAAGCTCGCCGGGCTCATCAAGCTGCAGATCCAGGCAGGTCAGGCTAACCCTGCACCTCCCGTGGGTCCCGCGCTCGGTCAGCACGGCGTGAACATCATGGAGTTCTGCAAGGCCTACAACGCGGCGACTGAGTCCCAGCGCGGCAACGTTGTGCCGGTCGAGATCTCGGTCTACGAAGACCGGACCTTCGATTTCAAGCTGAAGACCCCTCCCGCCGCCAAGCTGCTCCTCAAGGCAGCCGGCGTCGCCAAGGGCTCCGGCGAACCGCACAAGACCAAGGTTGCCTCGGTGACCATGGATCAGGTGCGCGAAATCGCGAAGACCAAGGCTGAAGACCTCAATGCCAATGACATCGAGCAGGCCGCGAAGATCATCGCCGGCACCGCTCGTTCCATGGGCATCACGGTCCAGGGCTAATAGTCCGCTCCACAGCACTACGTGGGAGGGCCGGCCAGGCCCCGACCACAACTGAACCATTCACCACTGCACAGGTAATTCGCTGCAGTGATAAGTAAGGACAGAACAAATGGCAAAGCGCAGCAAGGCGTACCTCGCCGCCGCTGAGAAGATCGACGCAGACAAGCTCTACAGCCCGCTTCAGGCTGCAAAGCTCGCCAAGGAGACGTCGTCCACCAAGATGGATGCAACCGTTGAGGTTGCAGTTCGTCTGGGCGTCGACCCCCGTAAGGCTGACCAGATGGTCCGCGGAACGGTCAACCTGCCCCACGGCACCGGTAAGACCGCTCGCGTCATCGTGTTCGCTGTTGGCGAGAAGGCAGCAGAAGCCGAGGCTGCAGGCGCTGACGTAGTCGGTGCAGAAGACCTGATCGAGCGCATCCAGGGTGGATGGGTCGATTTCGACGCCGCAATCGCGACTCCTGATCAGATGGCCAAGGTCGGCCGCATCGCCCGTGTCCTCGGACCGCGTGGCCTGATGCCGAACCCGAAGACGGGCACCGTCACGGCGGATGTCACCAAGGCTGTCAACGACATCAAGGGCGGAAAGATCAACTTCCGCGTCGACAAGCAGGCCAACCTGCACTTCGTCATCGGCAAGGCATCGTTCGACGATGAGAAGCTGGTGGAGAACTACGGCGCAGCCCTGGACGAGATCCTGCGTGCGAAGCCCTCGTCGGCCAAGGGTCGCTACGTGAAGAAGATCACGGTCTCGACCACCACCGGTCCGGGCATCCCGGTGGATCCGAACCGTACTCGCAACCTCCTCGAGGATGCTGCAGACGCGTAAGCAGTCCGCATACGAACAAGAAGGCCGGCAGGGATCACTCCCTGCCGGCCTTCTTGTCTGTTTCGGGAGAGGGTGATCCCTGCCGGTGGTACCGGTCCAACGGTGGTATCGATCCAACGGTGGTATCGATCTAACGGTGGCATCATCGGGGTATGCACGAAGCGTTCCAGTTCCTCGGAAACTTTTGGTGGCTGATCTTCGTTTTCGGCGGCACCATCGGTGGGGCGCTGAAAGGTGTCGCGGTTGCCAACGAAAGGCGGATCGAGCGCCGGCAAGAGCGCTTCCGGCTCAAGCAGGAGACCAAGGTCGCCATCGCGCAGGCCAACGCACAACATCACGCCGACGAAGAAACACAGCGCCGAGAGCTGGCCAAGGCCATCGAGCAGCACGATGCGGTCGACGCCCGATGGTTCTCGTACGAGCTCGATCCGGTCACACTGCTCGACACTCCGATGATGACGGACATGCGTGAGCCTTTGACGGCCGATTTTCATCGAGCCAAATATCGGGCCGATCTGCTCCGTCCAGGCAATCCGGAGACGATGATCGGCAACCAGCAGGCACAAACCGAGTACCGCGAGGCGGTGCACGCTTACTCGATCGCCTTCGAGATCGCGGAAGCGGAGGCGAAGCGTCGCCGACGGAGCGGATTCACCCTCGACGAACAAGAGCGCCTGGTAAGGGCGCAACGTCTGCTGCGCCTGGCCATGGACGATGGCGCGACGCCACAGGAACGTCAGAGTGCGTATCGGAAGGCTCACAAGGAACTCGACGGGCTGCTGGTGCTGCCGGACCGAGCTCGGGCAGAGATCGAACACAAGATCGCCAGGGCCATCGGTGCTTGAAGAAACCGGGTGCTTGAAGAAACCAGCTGCGTGACGAACCCGATTTGGTTATGCAGCGAGCAGTCAGGTAGTCTTCGACGCGGAGTTCAGTGCTGGATATGAACTTCACCCCAAAATCATGTTCTACCCAAGACCGTTGGTGATTGCACTCAGTAATGAGTGTGGTTGAAAGTCCGGGAATGCCCGGCGGCCCACGTAGGTGAACGAGGTAGGGGGATAGCTTGATGTAGTGGTTCTACAGTTTGCCTGGTTATGCACTGCTTTGCGTTGCATCGTTACGCTGATTCGTAAGCCTCTTCTTCATGTTTCCTCTGTACGCCCCGTGCGCTTGCGCCGGGGCGTTTTGCATGTCGCGGACTGTGTCTTCTCGGGTTCACCCCGATGAGGTGCAGCGGTTCCTGAGTGGGACAACGACTGTCACGAGAGGAGGCGAAGTATGGCAAAGCCTGAGAAGGTTTCCGCAGTTGCGGAAATCACCGAGCAGTTCAAGGGTTCGACCGCCGCTGTGGTCACGGAATACCGTGGCCTTTCGGTTGGCAACATCACGACACTGCGACGCGCTCTCGGAGAAGGTGCCACCTACTCCGTCGCCAAGAACACCCTGGTCAAGCGTGCCGCCGCAGAGGCTGGCATCGAGGGCCTTGATGACCTGTTCGTTGGTCCGACCGCCATTGCATTCATCAAGGGCGAACCGGTCGACGCTGCGAAGGCTCTGAAGAACTTCGCTAAGGACAACAAGGCGCTCATCATCAAGGGCGGCTACATGGACGGCGCTGCGCTGTCCGTGGAAGAGGTCAACAAGATCGCGGATCTCGAATCCCGCGAAATCCTGTTGGCAAAGCTTGCCGGCGCGATGAAGGGCAACTTGGCAAAGGCCGCAGGCCTGTTCAATGCTCCCGCTTCGCAGATGGCCCGTTTGGCCGCTGCCCTGCAGGAGAAGAAGGCCGCAGAAGGCGGAGCCGCAGAGGCCCCCGCAGAGGCTGCCACCGAGGCTCCGGCCGAGGCCGAAGCCGAAAGCTGATCCGCACCCGCGCATCACTGCTATAACCCCGCCCGGTCGCGGATCAGCGACATGGGACTTACAGGAAGGACCGCCACAATGGCGAAGCTCAGCACCGAAGAGTTGTTGGACCAGTTCAAGGAGCTCACCCTCCTCGAGCTCTCGGAGTTCGTTAAGGCATTCGAGGAGACCTTCGAGGTCACCGCTGCTGCTCCCGTCGCCGTCGCCGCTGCAGGCGCACCGGCTGCCGGCGCAGAAGCTGCTGAAGAGCAGGACGAGTTCGACGTCGTCCTCGAGTCGGCTGGCGACAAGAAGATCCAGGTCATCAAGGTCGTCCGTGAGGTCGTTTCCGGCCTCGGCCTGAAGGAAGCCAAGGACCTCGTCGAGAGCGCTCCGAAGGCCATCCTCGAGAAGGTTGCCAAGGACGCCGCAGAGGCTGCCAAGGAAAAGCTCGAAGCTGCCGGCGCAAAGATCGTCATCAAGTAAGACGGTTTTCCCGCTGCTCTTCGCGAGTAGTAACGAAGAGGGCCACTCCCCACGGGGAGTGGCCCTCTTTTTTTGAACTTTTTTCGCGGGTGATATGTCGGAATCCATGCAGGTGGGAGGGGTGCCCGAACTAGGCTGTGACCTGAATTATGCTTCTTCCCTACTCGTTAGTAGTATTCGCAGTCACGGGTACCACTCCCATGCGATAGAGTGACCCAACCCACACGGGTGCATGCATGCAACGGACGTCGCGGAGGTAATGGTGGGAGTCGAGGTAGCGGTACAAGGACTGACAAAGTCTTTCGGGTCGCAGAGGATTTGGCAGGACGTGTCGTTGACACTTCCCGCGGGTGAGGTCAGCGCACTGCTCGGGCCTTCGGGTACCGGTAAGTCGGTGTTCCTGAAGTCCCTGATCGGACTGCTCCGCCCTGAACAAGGCTCCATTGTCATCGACGGCACGGACATCCTGCAGTGCTCCTCCAAGGAGCTCTACGAGATCCGCAAGCTGTTCGGCGTTCTGTTCCAGGACGGCGCACTGTTCGGCTCGATGAACTTGTACGACAACATCGCATTCCCGCTTCGTGAGCACACCAAGAAGTCGGAATCCGATATCCGCAAGATCGTGATGGAGAAGCTCGATCTCACGGGTCTGGTCGGCGCCGAGGACAAGCTTCCCGGTGAGATCTCCGGCGGTATGCGCAAGCGTGCCGGTCTTGCGCGTGCACTCGTTCTCGATCCCGAGATCATCCTCGTCGACGAGCCTGACTCCGGTCTGGACCCGGTGCGTACGACGTACATCAGCCAGACGCTGATCGACATCAACGCCCAGTCGGACGCGACGATTCTGATCGTCTCGCACAACATCAACCTCGCACGCACGGTGCCGGACAACATCGGCATGCTCTTCCGTCGTCAGTTGGTGATGTTCGGTCCTCGTGAGGTGCTGCTCACCTCTGACGAGCCCGTCGTCAAGCAGTTCCTCAACGGAACGATGATCGGTCCGATCGGTATGTCGGAGGAAAAGGACGAGGCTCAGATGGCGCACGAGCAGGCGCTCGTCGACGCCGGTCACCACGCCGGTGGTGTCGACGACGTCGAGGGCATCGTGCCGCAGATGAAGGCCACCCCCGGAAACCCGGAGCGTCAGGCTGTTCGTCGTCGCCAGGAGCGCGTCCGCCAGATCATGCACACCCTCCCAGCTAACGCTCAGGCGGCAATTCAGGACAGCCTCGACGAGGTTGACGGAACTGGGCAGTACGCTCCCCAGTACGCCGACGCGAGCGGCTATCAGGGGGAGTGGAACGACAACTCGCAAGACACGCAGGTCATTCCTGCATACGAGGGCGATCCCTACGGAAACACGACACACGGGCAAGGGTAGGCATATCGGATGGGGGTTACCCGCAACTCGGTTCTGAGTCCGGTCAACGGAGCATTAACTCAGGCCGGAAACATCGTCGAACTGTTTGTCGACGTCGTCAGGAATACGTTCCGGCGTCCATTTCAGTTCCGTGAGTTCATCGAGCAGGCCTGGTTCATCGCCAGCGTGACAATTTTGCCGACGGCATTGGTAGCCATTCCTTTCGGCGCCGTCGTCTCACTGCAGACCGGTTCGCTGATCAAGCAGTTGGGTGCAGAATCGTTCACCGGCGCTGCCAGCGTCCTGGCGGTGATCCAGCAGGGTAGCCCTCTGGTGACAGCATTGTTGGTCGCCGGTGCGGCCGGATCGGCCGTGACGGCCGACCTCGGTTCTCGAACCATTCGCGAAGAGATCGACGCGATGGAAGTCCTCGGAATCAATCCGATTCAGCGCCTGGTGGTTCCGCGTGTACTCGCGATGGTGCTGATCGCTGTGCTGCTCAACGGACTGGTGTCCGTAGTCGGTATCGCGGGTGGTTACTTCTTCAACGTGATCCTGCAGGGCGGTAACCCCGGTGCCTACATCTCGTCGTTCTCAGCTTTTGCGCAGCTACCGGACATTTGGAGCGGTGAGATCAAAGCCGCGGTGTTCGGTGTCATCGCCGGTGTGATCTCCGCGTACAAGGGACTCCACCCATCCGGTGGCCCGAAGGGCGTCGGTGAGGCGGTGAACCAGGCCGTCGTCATCACGTTCCTGCTGTTGTTCTTCGCCAATCTGATTCTGACGATGGTGTACCTCCAGATCGTGCCGGCGAAGGGATCTTGACCTAAATGACCATCGCACGAGGCCGCGGCGATCAGTTCCTGCTGAAGAGCCGCAAAGTTGCCAGAATTCCAGTGAACGCGTTGGACCGCGCGGGCGAGCAGATGTCGTTCTACGCGCGCGCCATCGCATGGACCCCGCGCACCCTGCATCGGTACCGGAAGGAGACGCTTCGGCTGCTCGCCGAAGTGACCTTCGGTAGCGGCGCGCTCGCAGTCATCGGCGGAACGATCGGTGTCATCGCGATGATGTCGGGATTCACCGGTGTCGTCGTCGGACTCCAGGGCTTCGCCGCTCTGGAGCAGTTGGGTAGCTCGGTCCTGACCGGCTTCCTGTCCGCATACGTCAACACCCGTGAGATCGCTCCGATCGTTGCGGCTCTTGCGCTCTCGGCCACGGTGGGTTGTGGTTTCACCGCTCAACTCGGTGCCATGCGAATCTCCGAAGAGATCGACGCACTGGAGGTCATGGCAGTTCCGTCAGTGCCGTTCCTGGTCACGACCCGCATGATCGCCGGCTTCGTCGCCGTCATCCCGCTGTACATCGTGGGTCTGCTTGCGGCGTACCTCGCGTCGCGAGTGATCAGTACCGTGTTCAACGGGCAGTCGACGGGCTCGTACGACCACTACTTCAATCTGTTCCTGCCACCGCAGGACGTGCTGTATTCGTTTGCGAAAGTCCTGGTCTTCGCCTTCGTGCTGATTCTGATCCACTGCTACTACGGGTTCCATGCCTCGGGTGGTCCCGCAGGCGTCGGCGTGGCCGTCGGCCGCGCTGTTCGCGCCGCAATCGTCACGATCGCCGTTCTCGACTTCTTCCTCAGCCTCGCAATCTGGGGCACCACGACGACAGTGAGGGTGGCCGGATGATCGAGGCTCCGTCAGTCCTGCGCCGCCGTGTGCTCGGACTCGTGTTCTTCGTGGTGTTGGCATTGTTCCTGGCCTTCACCATCGGAACCTTCAACAAGACGTTCAAGGACGTCGTGAAGATCGACCTCGTCACCGACACCGTCGGAAATGCATTGCCACCCAACGCGGACGTCAAGGTTCGTGGTCTGCTGGTCGGCGAGGTGCGATCCGCGTCGACAAAAGACGGCCAGGTCACCTCGGTCCTCGCGATCGAACCGGACAAGGCTGATCTGATTCCGTCGAACGTGACGGCACGTCTGCTCCCGAAGACGCTTTTCGGTGAGCGCTACGTCTCCCTGATCATTCCGGAGGGAACCACCGCTGCTCCGATTTCCGCGGGAACGGTGATCCAGCAGGACAAGAGCGGAAACGCTGTCGAGGTCGGCGACGTTCTGGACGGACTGCTCCCACTTCTGCAGGCGATTCCGCCGCAGGATCTGGCGAACACTCTCGGTTCTCTCGCGCAGGGTCTGACGGGACGCGGCGCTGAGCTCGGTCTGACGGTCGATCGTCTCGAGGAGATCTTCCGCGGCGTCAACACCGAGCTGCCCGCGGTGCAAGAGGATCTGCGCAAGTTCGCGGACTTCTCCCAGACATACTCGGACGCTGCGCCCGATCTGATCAACGCTCTCGACAATCTGCGGACGACCGGTAACACGGTGGTGCAGAAGCAGGACCAGTTGCGGACTCTGCTGGCGTCGCTCACCGTGACATCGTCGGACACCGCAGCCTTCCTCGAAGCGAACTCGTCCTCGATCATCACGCTCGCTGCGGATTCGAAGGAAGCTCTCCAGCTTCTGGCTCAGTACTCACCGACGTTCGGGTGCACGTTCAAGGGCTTCTCGGACACCGCCCCGGAAGCTGCCAAGATCCTGTCCACCGACGCTCCCAATCCTGGTGTGCGTGCGAGTATTCAGATCGTGAACCCCAAGGGTCGCTACCTGCCCAACCAGGACGAGCCACGGCTCGTCGACAACCGCGGCCCGGTTTGCTACGACAACGTCACCGAGCCAGGTCGTCCGTTCCCGCAATACCCCGGTGGTTCGTACGGTGACGGTTCCTACCAGGTTCCTTCCCGCAATCCCGGTCCCGCCACCATGGAATTCCTGCCCGCACCCGAGGGCTCAGGACCTCAGTTGTTCTCGACCAACAACAGCGGCCCTGCTCAGCAGGCCGGCTACGCGGGCTCGAAACTCGAAGAGGATACGTTGAAGGTGATCTACGGACAGGCCAACGGTGTTGCGCCGGACGATGTTCCGGCGTGGACCACGATGGTCAGTGCTCCGGCATTTTCCGGTGCGGAGGTGAGCGTCCAATGAGAGGACTCGCAGCTCCACTGACAAAGCTCATCATCTTCGTGGTGGTCACCGTCCTGGCAACAGGATTGCTGGCCGCCAGCATCGCCAACCTCGGTGGCGGCGGAGGCACCAAGTTCAACGCAGTCTTCTCCGACGTCACCTCGTTGAACGAGGGCGACGAGGTGCGCATCGCCGGTGTCCGTGTCGGACAGGTCGAGAAGATCGCGATCGTCAACGACAACCAGGCCGAGGTGCAGTTCTCGGTGTCCGACCGCGATTGGTTGCCTGCCAGTTCCATCGCCACGATCCGGTTCCGCAACCTGGTCGGGCAGCGATACATTTCGCTCTCGCAAGGTGAAGGCAGCCAGGGCCAGAAGATCACCGGCGGCGACACCCTGCCGTTGGCGCAGACTCGCCCGGCAGTAAATCTCACGACGCTGTTCAACGGCTTCAAGCCGCTGTTCACCACCCTGAGCGCTGACGACGTCAACAAGCTGTCCTACCAGATCATCCAGGTCTTCCAGGGGGAGTCCGGCACCATCAGCGAACTCGTCCGCAACACGGCGAGTTTGACCAACACCGTCGCGGACAAGGACGCCGTCATCGGGGCGGTGATCAAGAACCTCAACGACGTTCTCGACACCGTCAACGCGAACGACAAGAACCTCGATTCGCTGATCGTCAATACCCAGCAACTCGTCACCGGGTTGGCCAACGAGCGCGGTGTCGTCGGTTCGGCCGTCACCTCACTCGCCGGGTTGACCGATGCCACTGCAGATCTGCTCGAGCCGACGCGGCCGTCGATTCAGGGCTCGATCACGGCGCTCAACACGCTGGCGACCACGCTCAACCGTCGTAGTGACGACGTGAACGCGGTGCTCGAGACCTTGCCGGTCAAGCTCGACAAGCTCGCTCGCGTAGCGAGTTACGGTTCCTGGTTCCAGTTCTACCTGTGCGGAATCGACATCGTTGCCGGTCCAGGACAGTCTGCCTCGCTGAATCTGCCCACCGGCCTGCCGACGGTCAATCAGCCGATTTACACCAACGCGGCCACGCGATGCACTCAAGACGGTATGAGGGAGTTGCAAGGTCGATGAGTAAACGTCGCAGTCCGGCAATGGCCGGAGCCATCGGTATCTTCGTGGTGCTGTTGGCCACTTTGTCCGCGTTCTTCCTCGATTCGCTTCCGTTCGTGGGAGCAGGCTCGTCCTACTCCGCCGAGTTCTCCGAAGCTGCGGGTCTCAAGCCTGGTAACGAGGTTCGTATCGCCGGCGTGAAGGTCGGCAAGGTCACTTCCGTCGATCTCGACGGTGACCGTGTTCTCGTCGACTTCAAGGTCAGTGACGCGTGGGTGGGAGATCAAACCTCTGCGTCCATTCAGATCAAGACGATTCTGGGACAGAAGTACCTCGCACTCGATCCGCGCGGAACCGACAACCTCGATCCCAAGGACCGGATTCCGCTCGAGCGCACCACCTCTCCGTACGACGTCGTTCAGGCCTTCTCGGCCGCGGCGGACACCGTCGGCGACATCGACACCGACCAGTTGGCGAAGAGCATGGAGACGTTGTCCCAGGCATTCTCCGAGACACCTGGCGATGTCCGCGCTTCGCTCGACGGTGTCAGTCGGCTGTCGCAGACGATCGCGAGCCGCGATCAGGACTTGCAGAAGCTCTTCGCCGCCACCGGGAAGACGTCGCAGTTTCTTGCGGATCGCAACAAGGAGTTCACCCAGCTGATCCGTGACGGCGGACTTCTGGTGCAGGAGCTCAACAATCGCCAGCAAGCGATTTCGCAGCTGCTCACCGGAACTCAGCGCGTCTCTCAGCAGCTCACCGGTCTCGTTCGTGACAACGAGGCGGCAATCGGGCCGGCGCTGACGCAGCTCAACGGCGTCATCGACATCTTGAAGGCCAACAACGAGAACTTGGACAAGGCACTGAAGCTCTACGAACCCTTCATTCGCTTGTACGCCAACGTGGTCGGCAACGGCCGTTGGTTCGACCAGGTCGTCGTGAACCTCCTTCCGCCGGGTCTGCCGGATATTCCGGGCTACCGTGACCCCGTTCGTACGTTGGGAGGCAACTGATGGCTGATACTGCCGAAGCCGGAAGCGGCTCCAAGAAGCGCTCGGTCGCGATCATCGCCGCTGTTCTGATCGGGTTACTCGTACTCGGTGGCGCGCTGTGGTGGGTGTTCACTCGCGCCGGTACCACCAAGATCACCGCCTACTTCGACAAGTCGGTGGGTATCTACGACGGTTCCGACGTTCGTGTTCTCGGTGTCAAGGTCGGCACCGTCGAATCCGTCGAACCTCAGGGAGATCAGGTCAAGGTCGAGTTGCGCGTCGATCGTGGGATCGACATCCCCGCCGGTGCCAGTGCCGCTCAGATCACGCCTTCGGTGGTTGCCGACCGCTACATCCAGCTGACACCGGTCTTCACCGGTGGCGACAAGATGGCCAGCGGTGCAGTCATTCCGATCGAGAGGACTGCGACGCCCGTCGAGGTCGACCAGTTGTACTCCAGCATCGACGAACTCGCGTCGGCGCTCGGTCCCGAAGGTGCCAACAAGAACGGCGCGCTGTCCGATTTCGTCGAGACGGGTGCGGCCAACCTCGAGGGCAACGGTGAAGCGTTGGGAGACAGCATCACCAACCTCTCGGATGCCGCACGGACGCTGAATGATTCGCGTGACAACATCTCGCTCACCATCAAGAACCTGGATACTTTCGTGGGCGCTCTCGCGGCCAACGATCAGCAGGTGCGTCAGTTCAACACCCAGCTGTCGGACCTGACCGGATTCTTGGCAGGTGAGCGCGACGATCTCGGTGCCGCTCTGAACCAGCTCTCGATTGCTCTCGGCGACGTCGCGAAGTTCGTGGCAGACAACCGCGATCAGTTGGTCCAGACAACCGAGGGTCTCGTCGAACCGACACAGACATTGGCGAACAACAAGGAAGCACTGGCCAACACGCTCACCATGCTTCCGCTGGCGATCTCCAACTTGGTCAACTCGTACGACGCCGAATCAGGTGTGCTGGCTTCACGTCTGGCGTTCCCTGATCTGCAGAACCCGGCCGGCGTGCTCTGCAAGTTGATGGACCTCGGCAAGCTCTTGCCCGGTGATCCGCGGTTCGAGGCATTGGGAAGGCAGATGCAACCGGCTATCGACCAGTGTGCAAACGTCGCTGCGATGACCGACGCAGCCAATCAGGCTGCAGGCCTGAACCTTCCCTTCGGCATCCTTGCCGGTTCCGAACGGCAGATGCAGGTAGTTCCGGGCACTGTGCCCGGCGTCGTGTCACCGCGACTGACCAGTGGAAACGGGGAGGGCGAGTGAAGCGTTCATTGATAGTCGGCGCCGGACTGTGCGCCGTCCTGATCTCGGCAACAGCCTGCTCGTCCGAGGGAATCTACGCGGTTCCGCTTCCCGGCGGTCCCGATGTGGGTTCCGATCCGATGCACTTGACCATTCAGTTCGACGATGTCTTGGACCTTGTTCCGCAGTCCGCTGTGAAGGTCGACGGTGTTCCGGTCGGTCGAGTCGACGACGTGTCGGTCGGACCGGACGGATGGACCGCGGACGTCGGAATCATCCTCGACTCGTCGGTTGATCTACCCGCCAACGCAATTGCCGCGGTCGAGCAGACCAACCTGCTCGGCGAGAAGTTCATCCAGTTGTCGGCCCCGCCGTCCGGACCGGACTCTGCGAAGCTGGCCGACGGAGACCTGATTCCGCTCGATCGCACTCGCCACGCCACGGAGATCGAGCAGGTTCTCGGCGCATTGTCGCTGCTGCTCAACGGCGGCGGTGTGGGCCAGTTGCAACCCATCGTCGAAGAACTCGGGGCCGCATTCGACGGTCGCGAGGGCAAGACGAGAAGTCTTCTGGAGCAGGCGAACACACTCATCGGTGGACTCAACGAACAGCGTGACGACATCACCCGCGCGCTCGACGGCCTGGATGTGCTCTCGACCCGCGTCAACGATCAGAACGAGAAGATCGGGAAGATTCTCGAGGAACTCCCCGTTGCGACACAGGTTCTCAACGAGCAGCGCCCGCAGCTGACGCAGATGCTTGCTCAGGTGGATCGACTCGGAACAGTGGGAACCGACGTCCTCACGCAGTCCAAGGACGATCTGATCGCTGATCTTCAGGCTCTGCGTCCAACGCTGCAGGCGCTCGCAGACTCCGGTGACGACTTCGTCGGGGCACTTCCTTTCCTTCCGACGTTCCCGTTCCCGGACGGTGTCGAGAAGATTGCGCAGGGTGGTTCCGTGAACCTCTTCCTGAGCGTCGACTTGCAGATCGGCAACACTCTCTCGGGTCTCGGTGTCGGACAGGGTGAACCGGAATACCGTCAGCCGAAGTTCGGCAATCCCAAGCCGGTGGTAGATCCGTCCAACCCGTACTACAACGGAAACGGACCGCGGCCGGGTTGGCCGACGGTGTCGCTGCTGCCGATCGCTCCGATCCTGCCGCAGATCCCCGTCGTCGCCGGTCTACCCGCCACCACGGCCGGTGACCCGGCAACACCGGCTCCGGCAGCGGACCCACTCAACCCCATCCAGGGAATGCTGGAACAGTTCGGAATCGGTGGTGATGGACAGTGAGATCAGCTCTGGTCAGATGGCAGCTCGTCGGCTTCGTGGTGGTCGCGCTTCTGGGTCTCATCTACGTCGGCGCCAAGTACGTGCGTCTGGACAACCTCATGGGGTTCGGTCAGTACACGGTCAAGACCGAATTGGCCACGTCCGGTGGAATTTTCACCAACGCCGAAGTGACGTATCGCGGTGTGCCGGTCGGTCGAGTGGGCGACATGTCGTTGACCGAGGACGGAATTCAGGTCGACCTGAAGATCGACAACAGTGCTCCGGAGATTCCCGCGTCGGCCCGTGCAGTCGTGGCCAACCGCTCCGCCATCGGTGAGCAGTACGTCGACCTTCAGCCCGATACCGATCAGGGACCGTTCCTCGCGGACGGCTCGGTGATCGCGGTGGGGGACACCACAACTCCGATCCCGATCGAAGATGTGCTGACCAGCGCCAACGGCTTGGTCAAGTCCGTGCCGGTCGACGCGCTCCACACCGTCGCCGTCGAACTCGGTGCCGCATTCAACGGCAAGGGCGAGGACATTCAGGTCCTGGCCGATTCGCTGTCCGGTCTCTCGCAGTCCGGGCTCGACACTCTGCCTCAGACGCTCGCGCTGATTCGGAACAGTGAGACGGTACTGACGACGCAGTCGGATCAGTCGTCCGCGATCAAGCAGTTCAGTACCGATCTCGATGCTGTCACGGCGCAGTTGCGGACCAGCGATCCGGACATCCGTCGCTTGATCGACAACGGCATCCCGGCCAGCGATCAGATCGGTGCCCTCATCAACGAGGCGGGCCCGAGCCTGACGACTGACCTGACCAATCTTGCCGCGACCACCAAGACGCTTGCACCCCGAACAATCGCGCTGCAGCCGTTCCTGATCTTCCTTCCCGGCCTGGCCGCTGCCGCACCGACGGTTGCTCCCGGCGACGGAACGGTCCATCAGGGCTTGGTGCTCGAGACCAACAATCCGCTCTCGTGCACGGTGGGTTACGAAGGCACCATGGCGATCCTGGACGAGATGAAGCGTCAGAATCCCAACTTCGACGACACCCAGCAGGATTTCCCGCTCAACACCGCGGCGTCGTGTGAGACGCCGCTGGGCAGCGAGACGGGCGTCCGCAGTGCCAACCGCGTGGTGTACGCCGATCCCGACACGATCCAGCCTTGGGACTTCAAGCCGAAGGTCGATCCGGACAAGTTGAACCTCAACCCGATCGCGACGCAGTTGGCGCCGTTGCTCGGAGTGACACCGAAGTAGACCGATCCGAATGTGGTCGAGTTTGTGCAGTTCAGGCTACTGAGTTGTGGCAGTTGACGATTCGCGGCCAGAGGCTGGGCAAAACAGGTAAGTAGGGTAGTGAGTGTGATTCAGAGAAACAGTTCCCCGCAGTCCGGCGGGCCCGAGCAAGTCGAATCGGGAGCGCCGACAACCGGTAGACCGAAGGGGCTGACAGCGTCTCTGATTGCGGTCGGTGTCTTGCTTCTGGCGGCAGTGGTTGCGCTCGGTGTGTTCGGCGTCCCGTACGTTCGGGCGCTCACCACCGACCGCACCACCGCCGAGATGCGTGACGACGCGCTGATCGGTGCGCAGCAAGTCGCGATCAACCTCAACAACGCGGATTCGGCCAATCTCGACCAGTCGATCGAGAACATGCGTTCTTCGGTGACCGGTGACGAGATGACGACGTATCTGCAGACCGTTCAGGATTCCATCACCGACGAGTTGCGTAACTCGGGTTCGAAGGCTGACACCGAAGTTGTGCAGTCCGCGCTGACCGAGCTCAATACCGATGACCGGACCGCCACGGCACTGGTCGTCGTTCGAGTCACCACGACCCAGGGCAACCAGTTCGTCAAGAATCAGCTCGGCATGCGGCTGGGCATGGTCGAGGTCGACGGGGTCTGGAAGGCGCAGTCCGCTGATCCGATCGGATCGCGGCTCGATCTCGGCTCGGGCACTCTGCCGGCTGCCGACGGCTCCACGCCTGCTCCTGACGCAACGCCCGCACCCGGTTCGGGGACCGAAGCACCGGCATCCGGTGCTCCTGCACCGACAACCGAGGGTGGTGATTCCGGTGGCCAGTAGTTCGTCGAACCTGCACACCGACATCCCTCGAAGGAGAAGCGCGTAATGCCACCCAAACGTCGTACCGGCGGACCGTCCTCCCCTCAGAACCGTCGGCCGAAGATCGCTGGAAGCGCTCGTTCGCTCAACGTCCCCGCGGGGACGTCCGACTCGGACCCGGTCGAGCCCACGATCGAACAGCCGGAAGAAGAGACACAGGAGGCTGTGAAGCCGGAGGCTGTGAAGCCAGAGGTTGCGAAGCCGAAGGTTGCGAAGCCGACGCTCACGAAGGCCGAGTCCGGCGACATCGAGCCGCCGAAGACGGAAACCGACGCTCCGGAATCCACACCAGGCCCCGATCTGACCAAACCGGCGAAAACCGTCGCAGACGAACCCAAGGCCCCTGCTACCCCGGAGACGGGCGCGGGGGAGTCGGCGACAACACCTACACAATCCAAGGCCGGTTGGCGCCTGGTCGCGATCCTGGGGGCCGCAGCGGTCATCGTCGCGATCCTCGCCGGCATCGCCTTCTTCAAAGTCGGCGCGAAGACGGACGACATCGCCTGGGTGGACGAAGGCGCCACTGCTGAGGTTCTTCGTGTGACGCCGTCGGCGTTGGCTGCAGTCTTCACGTTCTCGCCCGACACGTTCGACGCCGATTTCGACAAGGGTGTCCAGGGCCTGAACCAGTCGATGCGCGATCAGCTGACGCAGTACAAGGACACGCAGAAGGCCGGCGTCGAACAAACTCAGACGGCAACGACCGCTGATGTCCCGCTGATCGGGATCACACGACTCGAGAAGGACCGGGCGCAGTTGCTCGCCCAACTGAACGTCAGCTCGACGCAGAACGGCGTGGCGGCAGACTCTCGCTCCGGAATGGTCATCGTGAGTCTGGAGAAGCAGGACGGAAACTGGCTGATCTCGGAGATTCGCGACCAGTAGCTCGGAGATTCGCGACCAGTAGCTCGGAGATTCGCGACCAGTAGCACCTGCGTACCAGCGCGAAGATCTGGACCGACGCACGATGTCGGTCCAGATTTTTCGTATGTGACGCCGTTGCTGGCTACACTTCCGGTGGCGGTGTTCGAATGCGCGTCACGAATGTTCGAATGCTGCGACACGCGCTCTCGCCCTTGACGGAGCGGTCCGCAAGGTCCACTCTGATCGGTGAACATGCACGGACGAGTGATCGGCAGTCTCACGTCAGTATCTGAATTCGACCCTCAGTTACACCCGACTCGACATTTCCAGAGTAAGGGTGTACTTTTGGACGTTGCGCTGGCTGCCTCCTGTCCACCCCTCGTCTCAACCGCTGCGAAGTCAAGTACTTCTTGCTTTCTGCGACGGGTTTCGTTCGGGTTGTAACCAGCGAAATTCGAAGCAGATACAGCGGCGGTCGCAACAGCACGGAGCGGCCCGCGTGAGGTGCTGGAAGGACGCATCTTGGCAGTCTCTAGCCAGACCAAGGCAGTTTCCGGAATCCCCGGAGCCCCGAAGAGGGTTTCGTTCGCGAAAGTTCGCGAACCCCTCGAAGTTCCCGGGCTTCTTGACGTACAGACAGATTCGTTCGAGTGGCTGATCGGCGCGCAGAGTTGGCGTGAACGAGCAGCGGCACTCGGCGACAATGCAGTGTCCGGTGGTCTCGAGGACATCCTCGCGGAGCTTTCTCCGATCGAGGATTTCAACGGCACTATGTCGCTGTCCTTCTCCGACCCTCGATTCGACGAGGTCAAGGCCTCGACGGACGAGTGCAAAGACAAGGACATGACCTACGCGGCGCCGTTGTTCGTCACCGCGGAGTTCATCAACAACAACACTGGTGAGATCAAGAGCCAGACGGTCTTCATGGGAGATTTCCCGATGATGACCGACAAGGGCACCTTCATCATCAACGGCACCGAGCGTGTGGTCGTCTCGCAGCTCGTGCGTTCCCCCGGTGTGTACTTCGACATGAGCGTCGACAAGAGCACCGAGAAGGATCTGCACAGCGTCAAGGTGATCCCGGGTCGCGGCGCATGGCTCGAGTTCGACGTCGACAAGCGCGACACCGTTGGTGTCCGTATCGACCGCAAGCGTCGTCAGCCTGTCACCGTCCTGCTCAAGGCACTCGGCTGGACCACCGAGCAGATCACGGAGCGCTTCGGCTTCTCCGAGATCCTCATGGCCACGCTGGAGAAGGACAACACCGCCGGCACCGATGAGGCGTTGCTCGACATCTACCGCAAGCTGCGTCCGGGCGAGCCCCCCACCAAGGAGAGCGCGCAGACCCTGCTGGAGAACCTGTTCTTCAAGGACAAGCGCTACGACCTCGCTCGCGTGGGTCGTTACAAGATCAACAAGAAGCTCGGCCTGAACGCGGGTCAGCCGATCGTTGCATCCACGCTTACCGAAGAAGACATCGTCGCCACCGTCGAGTACCTCGTGCGTCTGCACGCAGGTGACACCTCGATGACGGCTCCGGGCGGCGTCGAGGTTCCCGTCGAGGTCGACGACATCGACCACTTCGGCAACCGTCGTCTGCGTACCGTCGGCGAGCTCATCCAGAACCAGATCCGCGTGGGCCTGTCCCGCATGGAGCGTGTGGTTCGTGAGCGCATGACCACACAGGACGTCGAGGCAATCACGCCTCAGACGCTGATCAACATCCGGCCCGTCGTCGCTGCGATCAGGGAGTTCTTCGGAACCTCCCAGCTGTCGCAGTTCATGGACCAGAACAACCCGCTGTCGGGGCTGACGCACAAGCGTCGTCTGTCCGCCCTCGGCCCGGGTGGTCTGTCCCGTGAGCGCGCCGGCCTCGAGGTTCGCGACGTTCACCCGTCGCACTACGGCCGCATGTGCCCGATCGAGACCCCGGAAGGCCCGAACATCGGCCTGATCGGTTCGCTGTCGGTCTACGCCCGCGTCAACCCGTTCGGTTTCATCGAGACCCCGTACCGTCGCGTCGTCGACGGACAGGTGACCGACGAGGTCGACTACCTGACCGCTGACGAAGAAGACCGCCACGTAGTCGCGCAGGCCAACTCGGCCATCGACCGCGAGGGTCGCTTCACCGACTCGAAGATTCTCGTCCGCCGTAAGGGTGGCGAGGTCGAGTTCGTCGCGTCCTCCGACATCGACTACATGGACGTTTCGCCGCGTCAGATGGTGTCCGTCGCAACCGCGATGATTCCGTTCCTCGAGCACGACGATGCAAACCGTGCCCTGATGGGCGCGAACATGCAGCGTCAGGCTGTCCCGCTGGTTCGCAGCGAGGCACCTCTCGTCGGAACCGGCATGGAGCTGCGTGCAGCTGTGGATGCCGGCGACGTCATCATCACCGAGAAGACCGGTGTCGTGGAGGAGATCTCCGCGGACTACGTCACGGTGATGGCTGACGACGGAAGCCGCAAGACGTACCGGATGCGCAAGTTCGCGCGTTCCAACCAGGGCACGTGCGCCAACCAGCGTCCGATCGTGGACGAGGGACAGCGTGTCGAGGCCGGCCAGGTTCTGGCCGACGGCCCTTGCACCGAGAACGGTGAGATGGCGCTGGGCAAGAACTTGCTCGTCGCGATCATGCCGTGGGAAGGCCACAACTACGAGGACGCGATCATTCTGTCGCAGCGTCTCGTGGAAGAGGACGTCCTGACCTCGATTCACATCGAGGAGCACGAGATCGATGCCCGCGACACCAAGCTCGGTGCCGAGGAAATCACTCGCGACATCCCGAACGTCTCCGACGAGGTCCTTGCCGACCTCGACGAGCGCGGCATCATCCGTATCGGTGCCGAGGTTCGTGACGGCGACGTGCTGGTCGGAAAGGTCACGCCGAAGGGCGAGACCGAGCTGACCCCCGAAGAGCGCCTCCTTCGCGCCATCTTCGGTGAGAAGGCTCGCGAGGTTCGTGACACGTCCCTCAAGGTTCCTCACGGTGAGACCGGCAAGGTCATCGGAATCCGCGTGTTCTCACGTGACGAAGACGACGATCTGCCTCCCGGTGTCAACGAGTTGGTCCGCGTCTACGTGGCACAGAAGCGCAAGATCCAGGACGGCGACAAGCTCGCCGGCCGCCACGGTAACAAGGGCGTCATCGGCAAGATCCTGCCGCAGGAAGACATGCCGTTCCTCTCGGACGGCACGCCTGTCGACATCATCTTGAACACGCACGGTGTCCCGCGTCGTATGAACATCGGTCAGGTCTTGGAGACCCACCTCGGGTGGATCGGCAAGACCGGCTGGAACATTCAGATCGCGTCCGACGGCACTCGTCCCGACTGGGCTGCGACCCTGCCGGAAGAGATGCTGTCCGCTCCGGCCGACTCGAACATCGCCACCCCGGTGTTCGACGGTGCGAAGGAAGACGAGCTCACCGGTCTCCTCGGCGCGACGCTGCCGAACCGTGACGGCGAGCAGATGGTCGGACCCGACGGAAAGGCCACCTTGTTCGACGGCCGCTCCGGCGAGCCGTTCCCGTACCCGGTCTCGGTCGGTTACATGTACATCATCAAGCTGCACCACTTGGTCGACGACAAGATCCACGCTCGTTCGACCGGTCCGTACTCGATGATCACGCAGCAGCCTCTCGGTGGTAAGGCCCAGTTCGGTGGCCAGCGCTTCGGTGAGATGGAGTGCTGGGCGATGCAGGCCTACGGCGCGGCTTACACGCTGCAGGAACTGCTGACCATCAAGTCGGACGACGTGGTCGGTCGAGTCAAGGTGTACGAAGCCATCGTCAAGGGCGAGAACATCCCCGAACCCGGCATCCCCGAGTCGTTCAAGGTGCTCCTCAAGGAGCTCCAGTCGCTCTGCCTCAACGTGGAGGTGCTGTCCTCGGACGGCGCGGCCATCACGATGGCGGACGGCGACGACGAGGACTTGGAGCGGGCCGCAGCGAACCTGGGCATCAACCTGTCCAGGAACGAAGCTGCGACGGTCGACGACCTCGCGAACTAGGTTTCGGTCCCCGGGTCGCTCTTGAAAGAGCGGCCCGGGGGCGTAGTTCACATTTGAATTGGCAGTCAGGTTGCCGGGTGACCGGCAACCGTAACCCCAACGGGGAAAGGAAGTTACGTGCTCGACGTCAACTTCTTCGATGAACTCCGCATTGGCTTGGCCAGTGCAGAGGACATCCGCAATTGGTCCTACGGCGAGGTCAAGAAGCCGGAGACCATCAACTACCGCACGCTCAAGCCCGAGAAGGACGGCCTCTTCTGCGAGAAGATCTTCGGCCCCACCCGGGACTGGGAGTGCTACTGCGGTAAGTACAAGCGTGTCCGCTTCAAGGGCATCATCTGTGAGCGCTGTGGCGTCGAGGTCACTCGCGCCAAGGTTCGTCGTGAGCGTATGGGTCACATCGAACTGGCCGCACCGGTCACGCACATCTGGTACTTCAAGGGTGTTCCGAGCCGTCTCGGTTACCTGCTCGACCTGGCTCCGAAGGATCTCGAAAAGATCATCTACTTCGCTGCCTACGTCATCGTCGGCGTCGACGAGGAGCTCCGTCACAACGAGCTGTCCACCCTCGAAGCCGAGATGCAGGTCGAGAAGAAGACCGTCGCAGATCAGCGCGATGCCGATCTCGAGGCACGTGCGCAGAAGCTCGAAGCCGACATCGCCGAGCTCGAGGCAGAGGGCGCGAAGTCCGATGTCCGCCGCAAGGTCAAGGACGGCGGCGAGCGCGAAATGCGTCAGCTCCGTGACCGCGCGCAGCGTGAGCTGGATCGTCTCGACGAGATCTGGACCACCTTCACCAAGCTGAGCGTCAAGCAGCTCATCATCGACGAGCTCCTGTACCGCGAGCTGGTCGACCGTTACGGCGAGTACTTCACGGGTGCGATGGGCGCAGAGTCCATCCAGATCCTGATGCAGAACTTCGACCTCGACGCCGAGGCGGAGTCTCTCCGCGAGACCATCCGCAGCGGCAAGGGCCAGAAGAAGCTGCGTGCACTCAAGCGCCTCAAGGTGGTTGCGGCATTCCAGACCAACGGCAACTCGCCGATGGGCATGGTCCTCAACGCTGTTCCGGTGATCCCGCCGGAGCTTCGCCCGATGGTTCAGCTCGACGGTGGACGTTTCGCGACGTCCGACCTCAACGACCTGTACCGCCGCGTCATCAACCGCAACAACCGCCTCAAGCGACTGATCGACCTCGGTGCTCCCGAGATCATCGTCAACAACGAGAAGCGGATGCTGCAGGAGTCGGTCGACGCCCTGTTCGACAACGGTCGTCGTGGACGTCCGGTCACCGGACCGGGTAACCGCCCGCTGAAGTCCCTGAGCGATCTGCTCAAGGGCAAGCAGGGTCGTTTCCGTCAGAACCTGCTCGGTAAGCGCGTCGACTACTCGGGTCGTTCCGTGATCGTCGTCGGTCCTCAGCTCAAGCTGCACCAGTGTGGTCTGCCCAAGCTGATGGCTCTCGAGCTGTTCAAGCCGTTCGTGATGAAGCGTCTGGTCGATCTCAACCACGCGCAGAACATCAAGTCGGCCAAGCGCATGGTCGAGCGCAAGCGCGTCCAGGTGTGGGACGTCCTCGAAGAGGTCATCGCCGAGCACCCCGTGCTGCTCAACCGTGCACCTACGCTGCACCGTCTGGGTATCCAGGCATTCGAGCCGCAGCTCGTCGAGGGCAAGGCCATTCAGCTCCACCCGCTGGTGTGTGAGGCCTTCAACGCCGACTTCGACGGTGACCAGATGGCTGTTCACCTCCCGCTGTCGGCAGAGGCTCAGGCCGAGGCCCGCATCCTGATGCTGTCCTCGAACAACATCCTCTCGCCTGCTTCGGGTCGCCCGCTCGCCATGCCGCGTCTGGACATGGTCACGGGTCTGTTCCACCTGACCCGTCTCGACGAGGGTGTCACCGGTGAGCTCGTTGCTCCGACCAACGACGAGGCAGAGCAGGGCGTGTACTCCTCGCCCGCCGAGGCTCAGATGGCAGTCGACCGCGGCGCGCTCTCGGTTCAGGCTCAGATCAAGGTGCGTCTGACGCAGCAGCGTCCGCCGCGCGACCTCGAGAACGAACTGTTCCCCGAGGGCTGGAAATACGGTGACGGCTGGACCGCCACCACGACACTCGGCCGTGTGCTCTTCAACGAGCTGCTTCCGGCGGACTACCCGTTCGTCAACGAGCAGATGCCGAAGAAGCGCCAGGCGACGATCATCAACGATCTCGCCGAGCGGTACCCGATGATCGTGGTTGCTCAGACCGTCGACAAGCTCAAGGACGTCGGGTTCTACTGGGCCACCCGTTCGGGTGTCACGGTCTCGATTTCCGACGTGCTCGTGCCGCCGGAGAAGCCTGCCATCATCGAGGACTTCGAGGCTCAGGCCGACAAGATCGAGAAGCAGTACCAGCGTGGTGCTCTGGACAAGAAGGAGCGCAACAGCGCTCTGGTCACCATTTGGCAGGAAGCGACCGACAAGGTCGGCAAGGCCATGGAGGCTCACTTCCCCGACAGCAACCCGATCCCGATGATCGTGAAGTCCGGCGCAGCCGGCAACATGACTCAGGTTCGCTCGCTCGCCGGTATGAAGGGTCTGGTGACAAACCCGAAGGGTGAGTTCATCCCGCGTCCGATCAAGTCTTCCTTCAAGGAAGGCCTGACCGTTCTCGAGTACTTCATCAACACGCACGGTGCTCGTAAGGGTCTGGCCGATACCGCACTCCGCACCGCCGACTCGGGTTACCTGACCCGTCGTCTGGTGGACGTTTCGCAGGACGTCATCGTCCGCGAGGTCGACTGTGGAACAGAGCGCGGCATCGTCACCACGATCGCCGAGAAGCAGGCCGACGGCACGATGATCCGCGATGCTCACGTGGAGACCAGCACGTACGCCCGTACCTTGGCGGCCGATGCAGTCGACGCGAACGGCACCGTCATCGTCGAGCGTGGCCACGATCTCGGTGACCCCGCGATCGATGCTCTGCTCGAAGCCGGCATCACGACGGTCAAGGTCCGCTCGGTCCTGACCTGCACCACCGGCACCGGCGTTTGCGCCACTTGCTACGGCCGTTCGATGGCCACCGGCAAGCTGGTCGACATCGGTGAGGCTGTCGGTATCGTCGCCGCACAGTCGATCGGTGAGCCCGGTACCCAGCTGACCATGCGTACCTTCCACCAGGGCGGTGTCGCAGGAGATGACATCACCGGCGGTCTGCCGCGTGTCCAGGAGCTGTTCGAGGCACGTGTGCCCAAGGGCAAGGCTCCTATCGCGGACGTCACCGGTCGGGTACAGCTCGAAGACGGCGATCGTTTCTACAAGATCACCATCGTTCCGGACGACGGCGGCGAAGAGGTTGTCTACGACAAGCTCAGCAAGCGTCAGCGTCTGCGCGTCTTCAAGCATGCCGACGGTCGCGAAAGCCTCTTGGCTGACGGTGACCACGTCGAGGTCGGACAGCAGCTCATGGAAGGTGCTGCCGATCCCCACGAGGTCCTGCGAGTCATGGGTCCGCGTCAGGTTCAGATCCACTTGGTCAACGAGGTCCAGGAGGTGTACCGGAGCCAGGGTGTGTCGATCCACGACAAGCACATCGAGGTCATCGTGCGCCAGATGCTTCGTCGCGTGACGATCATCGATTCCGGTGCCACCGAGTTCCTGCCCGGTTCGCTCACCGAGCGCGCCGAGTTCGAGTCGGCAAACCGCCGCGTTGTCGCCGAGGGTGGCGAGCCCGCAGCCGGCCGTCCGGTGCTCATGGGTATCACGAAGGCGTCGCTCGCGACGGATTCGTGGCTGTCCGCGGCATCGTTCCAGGAGACCACTCGTGTCTTGACCGACGCGGCTATCAACTGCCGCTCGGACAAGCTGATCGGTCTGAAGGAAAATGTCATCATCGGTAAGCTGATCCCTGCCGGTACCGGTATCAACCGTTACCGCAACATCCAGGTTCAGCCCACCGAAGAGGCACGCGCCGCTGCTTACGCAGTGCCGTCGTACGACGACCAGTACTACAGCCCGGACGGCTTCGGCCAGAACACCGGTGCTGCAGTTCCGCTGGACGACTACGGCTTCAGCAACGACTACCGCTAGTCGGGTAGTCGCATGTGACGACTACCGCTAAGCGTTAGTTCGTAGAAAATCCCCCCACCTCGAAAGAGGTGGGGGGATTTTTCATCTCGCTCGCTTCAGGAGTTGCTGCCGCTGAGGTCCGGGATGACGATCTCCTGGACTGCCCACTTGTTGCCGTCGGGGTCGGCGAAGTAGATGAATCGGCCCCAAGCCTGGTCGTCGATCGGGCTGATGTCGATGCCGCGGCTCTTGAACTCGCGCTCAGCCTCTTCGATGTCCTTGACCACTACCTGCATGCCGACGACGGAACCGGGCTCGGCGTCGGTGATTCCCTTGCCGATGCAGATCGAGCAGGCCGAACCGGGTGGGGTCAGCTGGACGAAGCGCAGGTCCTCGCTGACCGTGTGATCGTGGTCGGCGTTGAAGCCGAGGCGGACGTAGAAGTCCTTGGCGCGGTCGATGTCGGTGACGGGAATGGCGACCAGTTCGAGCTTGATGTCCATGACGTGCCCTTCATGTGATGGTGGATTCCGGCGACAGGTCCAGTGTTGCGGGGATTGCGGTCAGAAACGGTCCTCATTAGGCGTCCGGATGAAACTTTCCGAATTCCTTGTTGCTCCGAGAGTGCTTCTCTCACTGCTCGACCGATCCCGAACCAGGAGCGGATACCCCGACTCCGCAGCTCTGACGCATTCCGTCGAACGCGCCGCGCACGCCGACGCTCTCGGCTACCACCGGTTCTGGGTGGCCGAGCATCACGCGGTGCCCGGGATCGGGAGCGGGTCGCCGGCAGTGCTTCTTGCCGCGATCGGCGCGCATACGCGCGATATCAGACTCGGGAGCGGTGGGGTCATGCTGCCGAATCACCAACCGCTGATCGTCGCCGAGCAGTTCTTGATGCTCGAGGCGCTGTACCCGGGGCGAATCGATCTCGGCCTCGGCCGATCGCTGGGATTCACGGAACCTGTTCGTCAGGCACTACGACGCAGCAAGGATGCTCCGGACACGTTTGCGTCAGATCTCGATGAGGTGAGGCGCTATCTGCACGGATCCGCGGCAGTGACGGCACGGCCGGCGTCGGAGACCGGGGTGCCGATCTTCGTACTCGCGACGCGTACAGGTTTGAAAGTGGCTGCGCAACTGGGGCTTCCGGTGGTCGTGGGTGGGCCGATACTCGGAATCGGGAGCACCGACCGGGTGGATGCATTGGACGAGTACCGCCGAGCTTTCCGGGCCACCGACGCTCATCCCGAACCCTATGTGGTGGTTTCTCTCGAAGTGGCGGTTGCCGATACCACCGACGCGGCGCGTGAGTTGCTGATCCCGGAGGCATACGCGCTCGCAGAATCGTCACGGACGGGGGAGTTTCCGCCGCTCGCGTCGCCGGACGAGATCAGGCGCGCCCCGCGCAGTGATCGAAATGCCAGACGTATCGAGTCGTTCATGGCGTCGGCGCTGCACGGCACACCTGTCGAGGTGAAACAACAGCTTCACGATCTCGCCGAGCGGACCGGTGCCGACGAAGTGCTGGCGTCGACGTCGACGTACGACCGTGACACGCTTGCACTTTCGGACCGACTGCTACGTGAGGTGCTTTAGCGGTGTGGTTGATCTAACGGGGCACGTGAAACTCGAGCAGAGTGGCGACGGAGTCGTCGAGTTCGGTCCACGGCACCGGTACGGAGAGGACGGCGATCGCCGAAGTCGGGAACTTGTCGCGGATACGTTGGGCCGCTTCGGAGTTTTCGTTCGATGCGAGATCGAGTGCAGTCCAGGGAATTCCGGGTTCGTGTCCGACGATCAGGAGCGTCTTGACGTGGTCGGACGTGGTTCGCGCAGCTGCAATGACGTCTGCGGGTGAGCCGCCGTAGATGGACTTCTCGAATCCGGCGGGAGCTTCGATTCCCGTCGAGGCAAGGGTTTCGACGGTCCGCCGGGAGGTGGAGCACAGAACGGCGTCTACGGGCGGGACGTTTTCGCGTATCCATTCGCCGCCGATGCGGGCCTCGCGCAGGCCCCGTTCGGCGAGCGGACGCTCGTGATCACGGATGCCCTCGGGGTAGCTGGACTTGCCGTGTCGCATGAGGACGAGGGTGCGGTGGTCGGCCATGCGTTCACGGTATCCGCTTTGTGCCCGTCAGTCCGGTTACTCTGGATGGTCAGGACCTTGAAGGAGGTTTTCGATGGCCGGTAAGAAGCTCGATCGAACTAATGCCCGAACTGCACTCGAGGTGGTACGCGAAAGCCCCACCATCGCTTTCATCACCGTTGCCCCGGCAGTGGTCGTGTTCGGCGTGGTGTGGTGGCTCTTCGGTTTCTGGGCCGCGATTCTTCTTGCGTTGGTGTTCGGTGTCGCGGCTGTCGCGACCCAGAAACTGCGTTAGAGGGCGCTCACCTGCGCAACTGCGCGGAGCGCTTCGCCGACCAGGAACCAGACCGTGACGGTCTTGTCGTCGACGCGGCTGCGCAGGACGACGTCGTCGCTGGAGACGATGGGGGAGAGGTACTCGATCAGTGCTCGATGCGGAACTGTACGCAGTTCGGTGCGCGCGCTGAGGACCTCTTCGACTGCCTGCCAGTAGACGGCGTTGTTGACGTGGTCGAACGGGTCGATATCCGTGGCGCGCAGAGCGAACGGCGTGTCCAGAACACCCGCGTCGTCCGCCTCCGGGGCGTTCTCGGCGAGGACACGCTTCCACTTCAGGCGATGCTCGTCGGTGGATTCTTCCAACGGCCGCATGAAGTCGTCGCTCATCCTGGTGGGCATGCCTGACTCGGCGCTGATGTTGATCCAGAAGCCTTCGGTTTCCATCAGCGCGCCGTTGCTGCCGTCGAAGCGCACGCGCATGTTCGCCCATCTCGTGGAGAAGCCGGAGCACCAGCGAGTCATCGTCAACTCTTCCGGCCAGATCGCCGGGCGTACGACATCGACGACCGTACGACGCACTATCCAGAGCGGATGAGTGTCGATGGCGCCGGCGGCTTCGATGTTGTCGTTGCCGATGTCCTGCAGATAACGGGCGACGGCGTCGAGCCTGACCTGCTTGGCGACGTCGATGTCGCCGGTGCGGACCGGGCGGGACTTGACGAAGATCGGTCCTCTGTCTGGCTGCGGCGCGAGCGTGAGATCTGGGTTCACGTGAGATTCCTGTTCGCTGGAGTGAGCCGATTCTGTCAGGCTTTTCAGCGAGTGGCGATTATCTGCTTTCCGCAGCCGGAACCGTCGACCATTCGTGCCACGGCGACGGCGGTGTCGGCAAGGGGATGAACGGAGTCGATCACCGGGGTGATGACACCTGCGTCGATCATTGCCGTCAGCACCTCCAGATCCTCGGCGTTCTCCGAAGCCATCAAAGACCCGAGCTTCTGAGATACGAACGGAGACAAGCACAGTGCGCGGATTTGGCGATCGATTCCGCCGAGCCACCGTCCACCGTTCTCGCCGCCCACGATCACGAGCCTCCCGGTGCGTGTGAGCGCCCGTCGAAGATCTCGCAGTCGGCGGTTGCCGCCGGTGTCGATGATGACGTCGTACCGATGCGATCCGTCGGTGGCGTCGTCGAAGCGGTAGTCGAGAACCTCGTCGGCACCGAGGGAGCGGACGGTATCGGCTTTCGAGGTGCTGCATACGCCGGTGACGAGCGCGCCCATGGCTTTTGCCACCTGCACCGCGTAGATCCCGACGCCACCGGACGCACCGAGAACGAGGACGGATTGCCCGGCCTGCACGCGGCCGTGGTCGCGCACGGCTTGCAGCGCTGTGAGGCCGGAGACCGGCACCGCTGCTGCTTGTGCGAACGACAACCGGGCAGGTTTTGCAGCAATCTTCGTCTCGAGTGCGCACGCGTACTCCGCGAACGAACCGACCGCGATCCCGTATACCTCCTGGCCGACTGCCACGCGGGTCACCGAACTGCCGACGGCCTCCACTCGGCCGGAAACGTCCAGTCCGCGGACCCGGTTCTCAGGTCTGCGCAGTCCAAATCCCGCGAGGCGCAACGGATATGGCAGTCCGGCCATGAGATGCCATGCCCCGCGGTCGACGGACGCGGCCTCGACGCGAATCAGCACTTCGTTGTCGGCGACAGTGGGGCGCGGAATGTGGTCGAGGTAGAGAACGTCGGCTTCGCCGTAGCGATCCTGTACGACGGCGGTCATCAGTTCCTGCGGCATGCGAGTCTCCTTTCGTCGAATGCTTACACCGTAAGTATTGCACTTACGGTGTAAGTTCTGTCAATGTGGAGAAGCGCACAAGATTGACCCGAGATGACGTTGTACGCGCTGCCGTGGCGCTTGCAGATTCCGTCGGAATCGATTCGATGACCATGCGGAAGCTGGGGACCGAACTGGGCGTCGAGGCGATGTCTCTGTACAACCATGTTTCGGACAAGGGGGATCTGCTCGACGGAATGGTCGACGCGGTCTTTGCGGAGATCGATCTTCCGACGCCGGGACTGCCGTGGCGAACGGAAGTTCACGCGCGAGCGGTATCGACTCGGGAGGTGCTGGGGAGGCACCCGTGGGCAACTCCGTTGATGGAGTCCCGAACGACGCCTGGTCCCGCGACCCTGCGCCACCACGACGCCGTCATCGGCACACTACGCGCTGCCGACTTTCCGGTCGCCCTTGCTGCGCATGCCTTTTCGATCATGGATGCGTACATCTACGGCTTCGTGCTGCAAGAGGTGAGCTTGCCGTTCGAAACAGCGCAGGAAACGACGGAACTGGCGAAGGCGATCATGGGCTCGTTCGAGAGCGGTCAGTATCCGCACCTGGCCGAGCTGACCACCGAGCACGTCCTAGCTCCGGGATACAGCTACGCCGCCGAATTCGCTTTCGGTCTTGATCTGATTCTCGACGGACTCGAACGTCTGCACATCGGGAGCGAACGATGATCTGACGTGAGTACCGGGTTAAAGTCGAGAAAACCGGGTTACCGGTCCAGACTTCAGATGTCCCGAAGAGGAGCTTTCTGTGCGCGCCATGGTGGTTACGGAACTGTCCGGTCCCGAAGGAATTGTCGCGCAGGAGGTTCCCGAGCCCGCAGCCGAAGGTCTTGTTCTCATCGATGTGAAGGCCAGTGGCGTCTGCTTTCCGGACCTACTCATCACCTACGGCAAGTATCAGATCCGCCCGGAACCGCCGTTCATTCCCGGCGCGGAGATCTCGGGCGTCGTGGTCTCCGCGCCGGAAGGGTCGGGTTTCGCTCCGGGCGATCGTGTTCTCGCGGCCGCGTATCTGGGCGGCTACGCAGAGCGGATTGCCGTCAACCCGGCGCAGGTACTCCGAATTCCGGACGGACTGGCCTTCGACGAGGCGGCCTCTCTGATCATCAACTATCAGACGATGGAGTTCGCGCTGGCTCGTCGCGCGAAGATCGTCGCGGGGGAGACGGTCGTCGTGCTCGGCGCTGCGGGCGGAGTCGGAACGGCAACCATCCAGCTGGCCAAGGCGCACGGTGCCCGGGTGATCGCCGTGGTACGACGCGAAGGCGTCGAGGACTTCTTGCGTGAGCTCGGTGCCGACGAGGTTGTCGCGCTGGCTCCGGGATGGGGAGAGCGGATTCGGGAACTGACCGACGGCGTCGGCGCTCAGATCGTGGTAGATCCGGTAGGCGGGGATGCGTTCGACGACGCGGTCCGGGTTCTGGCGCCGGAGGGGCGTCTTGTGGTTATCGGATTTGCCGGCGGCGGCATCCCTCAGGTCAAGGTGAACCGGGTGCTCTTCCGCAACATCAGCATTGTCGGCGCGGCGTGGGGCGAGTTCACGCGCACCAATCCCGAAGCGGTAGCCGAGGTGCATGCATCGCTGGTAGAACACGTCCGGAACGGCTTGCGTCCGCTGGTCAAGGCACGGTATCCGCTTGCCGACGCAGCAGTTGCCCTGGCTGATCTCGAAAGCGGCAAAGTTCTCGGAAAGGCCATCTTGCTGCAGGAATGATTCTTCGCAACGTGATGGTGCTCACCAAATAATAAGTTGCAACATGTTTTCATTTGGGCAATAGTTGCAACCGCACTACCATTTGCCAGGTGATCGCTTCCGATTCTGATGACCTGTATGGAGCACTCGACGAGTTGTTCACTCGCCTGATGAGCGCCGGTGATTCGGAGTCGATCGATGCGTTGATCGAACTGGATCTCTCGTTCTCTCAGGTGCGTGTGCTGTTCGTACTTGCACAACGTGATGCGGCGATCCCGATCAACGAGGTTGCCGACGAGCTTCGGCTCTCGGTGGCAGCTACGGGGCGGAACATCGATCAGCTCGTGAACATGGGTCTGGTCGATCGCCGTGAAGACGAGCGGGACCGACGCGTCAAGCGGGTTTCCTTGTCGGAGGCCGGTCGTAAGGTGACGACCAACCACATCGAGTGCAAGCGCGGCCAGCTTCGCGAATTCGCGTCGCGTGTTCCTGAGCCAGAGCGGATTCGTTTGTTCGAGGCTCTCAAGCCCATTCTCGCGGGTGACTATCTGCGAGCACTTAACCAGGAGACTTCGCGATGACATCGCCGAACGCGCCGGCACCGGCGTCCGACAAACTTGACGGGGCGGTCCTCAAGATCGCTTCCGTGGTGGTGCTCGGCGCCATCATGTCGATTCTCGACGTAACCGTGGTGAGCGTCGCGCTCACCACTTTTGCCGAGGACTTCGAAACTTCGTACGCCACCGTCGCGTGGACGATGACGGCCTACACGCTCGCCTTGGCGACGGTCATTCCGGTTACCGGTTGGGCTGCCGACCGTTTCGGCACCAAGCGCCTGTACATGACGGCCCTGGTGCTGTTCGTGCTCGGTTCGGTCGCTTGTGCGATGGCGTGGGACATCACCTCGCTCATCGGCTTCCGCGTGCTCCAGGGTCTCGGCGGCGGCATGTTGATGCCGCTCGGTATGACGATCATGACCCGGGCCGCCGGTCCGGACCGTGTCGGTCGTGTCATGGCAGTTCTCGGTATCCCGATGCTGCTCGGTCCTATCGGCGGCCCGATTCTCGGTGGTTGGCTGATCGAGGCCGCGAGCTGGCACTGGATCTTCCTGATCAACTTGCCGATCGGCATCATCGCTCTGGCTGCTGCGTTCATCATTCTGCCGTCCGACAAGGCGAAGCCTTCGGAGTCCTTCGACTTCCTCGGCATGATCCTGCTGTCGCCCGGCCTGGCGCTGTTCCTGTTCGGTGTGTCGTCCATCCCTGAGGTGGGAACCGTCGCGTCCGCTCGAGTTCTGGTGTCGGCCGGGATCGGTCTGGCGCTGATCATCGCCTTCGTGTTCCACGCGCTCAACAAGGATCACCCGCTGATCGACCTGCACCTGTTCAAGAACCGTCAGTTGACCACCGCCGTCATCACGACGTCGCTGTTCATCGTCGCGTTCATGGGCGCCGGGTTGCTGTTCCCGAGCTACTTCATTCAGGTCGGCGGGCACACCACGCTCGCGGCCGGATTGTTGATGGCTCCACAGGGTCTGGGCGCTATGGTCACCATGCCGATCGCTGGTCGACTGGTCGACAAGATCGGCCCGGGCAAGATCGTCCTGACCGGTTTGCCGCTGATTCTCATCGGTTTGGGTGTGTTCACGCAGGTCGCTTCCGACTCGCCGACGTGGCTGCTGATGGGCGCCTTGTTCGTCATGGGCCTCGGTATGGGTTGCACCATGATGCCGCTGATGACCGCAGCTATCGTGACGCTCTCCAACGAGCAGATCGCTCGCGGCTCCACCCTGATGAACATCGTTCAGCAGACCGCAGGTTCGATCGGTACCGCCGTGATGTCGGTGGTCTTGACCAACCAGCTTCTCGATCGTGGCCTCGATACGACGATGGTCGGTGCGGCGTCGCACATTCCGACCGAGCCGGGAAGTCCGCAGGAGTCTGCTGCCAATTCGATTCTCAGTGCGGCCTCGGATGCCTTCGGCAACACCTTCCTCGTTGCCACTGTGCTGATCGTCCTGACCCTCATCCCGGCGTTCTTCCTGCCGCGGAGCAAGACCACCAGGCCGGTGGCCGAGGGCGAGACGGCAACGCCGATCGTTATGCACTGACCGCTTTTCGGTAGATCGTTCGTCCAGGTGAGGGCGGCACACATCTTGTGTGCCGCCCTCATTTTTTTGCCGTGGAATACAGCTGGATGGTTGAATGTTTGATCAGTTACATGCAAACGCATGGATCTAGTTCGCGGAGGAGCAACCATGCAGTTCGGAATCTTCACGGTCGGTGACGTCACCACTGATCCCACGACGGGTAAGACCCCGACAGAGCACGAGCGCATCAAGGCCATGACGACCATCGCCAAGCACGCCGAGGAAGTCGGTCTCGACGTCTTCGCGACCGGCGAGCACCACAACAAGCCGTTCGTGCCGTCATCTCCGACCACGATGCTCGGATACATCGCGGCCCAGACCGAGAAGATCACGCTCTCCACGTCCACGACGCTGATTACCACCAACGACCCGGTGAAGATCGCCGAGGATTACGCGATGCTTCAACACCTCGCTGAGGGGCGTGTCGATCTGATGATGGGACGCGGAAATACCGCGCCGGTGTACCCGTGGTTCGGCAAGGACATTCGCGCCGGTATCCCGTTGGCACTCGAGAACTATCAACTTCTTCGCCGGCTCTGGGACGAGGAGGTCGTGAACTGGCAAGGGGAGTACCGCACTCCACTCCAGGGATTCACGTCCACCCCGCGCCCGCTGGACGGCGTCGCGCCGTTCGTGTGGCACGGTTCGATCCGCAGCCCCGAGATTGCGGAGATCGCGGCATATCACGGCGACGGATTCTTCGCGAACAACATCTTCTGGCCGAAAGAGCACTACATCGAGCTGATCAATCTCTACCGCCAGCGTTACGAGCATTACGGCCACGGCTCCGCGGATCAGGCGATTGTCGGTCTCGGTGGTCAGGTCTTCATGCGCAAGAACAGTCAGGACGCGGTCAAGGAATTCCGTCCGTATTTCGACAATGCTCCGGTGTACGGCCACGGGCCCTCACTCGAAGAGTTCACCGAGCAGACGCCGCTGACCGTCGGTTCCCCTGAGCAGGTCATCGAGAAGACGTTGGCGTTTGCCGATTTCTTCGGCGACTACCAGCGCCAGCTGTTCCTGATGGATCACGCCGGGCTGCCGCTCAAGACGGTGCTCGAGCAGCTCGATCTGCTCGGTGAGGAAGTTGTTCCGGTTCTGCGCCGTGAGTTCGCGGCCAGGCGGCCCGCACATGTGCCGGACAACCCGCCCACTCACGCGTCGATGAAGGCGGCTCGTGAGGCAAGCAGTGTCACTGCCTGACGAGCAACCGCCTGAGGTTCCGGTCAGTACCACCGAACTCGCCACCGACGCCTGGGAAGCCTTGTTTCGCGCCCAGGTGTCGGTGCTGCGGCGGCTCTCTGCCGATGACGTCTGGGATCAGGTGTCGATGCGCGAGTACGACGTGCTGTTCACATTGAGCCTCACACCGAGTAGTTCACTTCGCCTGCATGACCTGAATCGCGAGATCCTGTTGAGCCAGCCGTCACTCAGCCGCCTGGTAGAACGGTTGGAGGGCGAAGGTCTGGTATCGAGAAGTGTTGATCCACAGGATCGCCGCGGGACGATCGTGCAACTCACCGAAGCGGGTGCAGCGCTGCAGAAATCAGTGGGTCGCCGTCATGCGGCGAGCATTCGACGCCACGTCGGACCGGCCCTGGACGCGGATGAACTTCGAATGTTGGCCGAATTGTGCACGCGTCTGCGTCTCGCGCAGTCATGACTAGAGGCAGGATGGACGATATGAGCAACCTCGAAGCGCAGCCCGTCGAGCAGGAATGCGAAGGCCATCCGGCGGAGAGCGAGATTCAGATTCTCACCCCGCGCGACGTACCGCTCGGTGGCCCGCGGGCGATGCGAGTGCGTCGCACCCTTCCGCAACGCGAGCGTTCGCTGATCGGGGCATGGTGTTTTGCCGATCATTACGGTCCGGATGACGTCGGCTCAGGACCGGGCATGCATGTGCCGCCGCATCCGCATACCGGATTGCAAACGGTGAGTTGGCTGTTCACCGGAGAGATCGAGCACCGTGACAGCATCGGTTCCCATGCGATGGTGCGGCCGGGTGAACTGAATTTGATGACGGCCGGGAGTGGGATCGCGCACTCCGAGGTGTCGACGCCGAATACGAAGGTTCTGCACGGGATGCAGTTGTGGGTGGCGCTGCCGGATGCGGCGCGCGATACCGCACCCGCGTTCGTTCACTATCGACCGGAGCCGGTGACCACCGATGGTGCCACGCTCAGTGTGTTCCTCGGTTCGCTCGCCGGTGACACGTCTCCGGTGTCTACCTTCACCGAATTACTCGGTGCCGAGGTGATTCTCGATCCTGGGGCCGAGATCGCCCTCGATGTCGATCGTTCACATGAGCACGGCGTGATCGTCGATCAAGGATCGGTTGTTCTGCGTGGTACCACCGTCGGCTGGGCCGAGTTGGGTTATCAAGCACCGGGTTTCGGAAAACTGACTTTGCGCAATCCGGGATCCGAACCGGCTCGACTGCTACTTCTCGGCGGGAAACCGTTGGGCGAGCAGGTCATCATGTGGTGGAACTTCATGGGCCGTACACACGAAGAGATCGTCGAGTATCGACGCAAGTGGCAGGCCGAGCTGGCCTCCGGATTCGACGGCAGCGTCCCGGACCAGCGTTTCGGCGTGGTGCCGGGATACGACGGCCCGGCGCTCCCGGCACCCGAGTTGCCGAACAGTACGTTGCGGCCCCGAGACTAGTCGTTGCTCTTGCGGCTACCGTCCGCGAGCATCGTCTCGATCAGGCCTGTTCGATGTCCTGGTGAGCCTTCGCGAGCATGATGTAGCCGGCGCCGTTGGCGGTGATACCGGCCTTTTCGCCTTCGGAGAGTTCACGTTTGACCTTGGCGGGCACGCCGGCGACCAGTGATCCAGGCGGGATTTGCATCCCCTGAGACACGACCGCACCGGCTGCAATCAGTGATCCCGAACCGATGTGTGCGCCGTTGAGCACCACGGCACCCATGCCGACGAGAACGTCGTCTTCGACGGTGCACCCGTGCAGCACTGCGTTGTGGCCGACCGAGATTCGCTCGCCCAGCACTGCGGGGAACGTCGGGTCGGCGTGCACGGTGCAGTTGTCCTGAATGTTGGTGTCAGCGCCGATGGAGATCGATTCTGCGTCGCCGCGGATAACCGCGCCGTACCAGATGCTGGCTCCCGCAGCGATGGTCACAGCGCCGACAACGGTGGCGGTGGGTGCGATGAACGCACTTTCGTCGATCTGCGGGGTGTTACCGAGAACGGTGGCGATGATCGGGTTGGTCATGGTTCTCCTGTGCGTTGGAATGACGTGCTCTGACGGTACCTGGACTATTTCGGTGTGGACTTTCGATTCATGACGACCGTCCCGACACCCGCGGTCACCACCAGTCCGATGGCGACGAGTGTGAAAGCGTCGAGCGTTTGCCCGATCACGAGGACTCCGGCCAGTGCGGCCGCTGCCGGTTCGAGGGCGATGAGGACCGCGAAGACCTTCTTGGCCAAGGAGCGCAGCGCCCACATTTCCAAGCTGTACGGGATGACGGACGAGAGGATGGCGACGGCGGCGCCTGCGGCGAGCATCTTCGGATCCAGCAGTTCGCTTCCGCCCGAGACGACGCCGAAGGGGAGCGTCAATACGGCTGCGACGATGCTTGCGCCCGCCAACCCGTCG
The DNA here is from genome assembly GCF_036669995.1 of Rhodococcus sp. DN22. NCBI lineage: Bacteria > Bacillati > Actinomycetota > Actinomycetes > Mycobacteriales > Nocardiaceae > Rhodococcus > Rhodococcus sp. DN22. The sequence goes on from NZ_CP133326.1 coordinate 1,873,713, forward strand.
GCACTCGGGAGCGTCGCGGCCAGGTGGGAACCGGCCACGATGTAGCCGGCCCACGCAGTCGCGGCGATCAACGCGAACATCACCCCGATCGGGTCCAAACCGGATTCGCCGTGATCGCCTAACCCGAGCAGCAACACTCCGCCGAAGGCGAGCAGTACCCACGCTCCGTCGGCCCACCGACGAGACAGAACTGCGGCCAGCGTCAACGGTCCGAGGAACTCGATGGTGACGGCGGTGCCGATGGGCACCGTGTCGAGGGCGAGGTAGAAGGCGCCGTTCATCACGGCGAGGGCGATGCCCAGCGCGAAGATGCCTTTGCGTTGCCGGTTCGACCACCTGCTCCATTGCGGGCGGACGATGACGCCGAGGATGATCGCGGCGATCGTCAGCCGAAGCGTCGTGGCTCCGGCCGGCCCGATCTGCGAGAACAGGGTCGTCGCGAATGCCGCTCCGAACTGGAGCGACAGTATCGAGGTGAGGACTGCGCCGACCGGCAGTAGCTGACTGCCGGCCTTCATTCTCCGGTGAACTCGGGACTTCGACGCTCGAGCATCGCGGCGACGGCTTCGTGGTGATCTCGGGTGTGGTGGGCGATCGACTGCATGGCGGCCGAGAGTTCGAGCAGGCTCTCGAGGCTCTGGTGCTGGCCTTCGCGGAGGAGTTTCTTGGTCATGCGGAGTACCTGCGGGGGATTGGCGGCTACTCGAGCTGCCAAAGCATGCGCTGCGGAAAGCAATTCCTCGGGTTCGGTGATCTGCGAGACCAGACCCCAGTCGAGTGCCTTCGCAGCATCGATGGGTTCGCCGGTGAACGCCATCTCGGCGGCGCGGGCGTTGCCGATCGCGCGGGGGAGCAGCCAGGCTCCGCCGTCGCCGGGGATGAGTCCCACCTTGACGAAGCTCTCGGCGAAGACTGCGGCGGTCGAGGCGATGCGGAGGTCGCACATGAGGGAGAGGTCGCAGCCCGCTCCGATGGCCGGGCCGTTGACCGCGGCGATGGTCGGCACCTCACACGTGTACAGCGCGAGCGGAATGCGCTGGATGCCGTGCCGGTAGCCCTGGCGGATCTCGCCGGGAGCACCACCGAACATGCCTTCCTTGTCTCGCATGTGTTTGACGTTGCCGCCGGAGGAGAAAGCCGACCCGGCCCCCGTGAGGATGACCGCGCGCACACTCTGATCTCGGTTGACTGCGGTGACCGCGTCTTCGAGGGCCTCGATCATGTCGATCTCGGAGATCGCGTTGCGGGTGTCCGGGCGATTGAGGGTCCACGTGACCACATCGCCGGTTCGCGAGATCAGTACGGCGTCGCTCATGGGTGCTCCTGGTAGTCGATGGCAGTTGAGCTCAGTCTCTCATCGCGAGATTTCTCAATAACAATCATTCGTGCTTGATTTTTATGAACCCGAGTGTGATGCTGGTCGCATGGCCGAACTTCAGACGTTCATCGATGACTTGCGGGCCGAAGGCGAGAGCCTCGACGCCCTGGTTGCGGATCTGCCCGAGGAGAAGTGGGCGACAATGACGCCGGCGGAAGGGTGGAGCGTCGCGCATCAGATCGGGCACCTGCACTGGACGGACAGTGCTGCGATCCTGGCGATCACCGACCCGGACGGGTTTGCGGAGCAGTTGAAGGCGGCGTTCGTGAATCCGGCGGGATTTGTCGACGACGGTGCTGCCGAGCAGGCGGCCCGCCCGCCGGCGGAGTTGCTCGCCGATTGGCGAGCGGGGCGCACCGCTCTCGTCGAGGCTCTCACCGCCGCCCCGTCCGGTACCAAGTTTCCTTGGTACGGCCCGCCCATGGGCGGAGTGTCCATGGCAACTGCGCGATTGATGGAGACGTGGGCGCACGGGCAGGACGTTGCCGACGCGCTCGGCGTCGAGCGAGCCCCGACGGCGCGCATCAAGAACATCGCTCATCTGGGTGTCCGCACGCGGAACTTTGCGTACTCGGTCAACGAGAAGACGCCGCCCGCCGACGATTTCCGGGTTGAGTTGACGGCGCCGGACGGTTCGCTCTGGACCTGGGGGCCGGAAGATGCACCGCAGAAGGTGACCGGGCCGGCGTTGGACTTCTGCCTGCTGGTCACCCAGCGCGCCAATCGCGCCGATCTCGATCTGGTCGCCGTTGGCGCCGACGCAGACGAGTGGTTGGGGTTTGCGCAGGCATTTGCCGGACCCAGCGGCGAGGGACGAGCCGCACGAGAAGCGAAGGTGGATAAATGAGTTCGGTACGGATCGGTAACTGCTCCGGTTTCTACGGCGACCGCGTCTCGGCGATGCGCGAGATGCTCGAGGGCGGCGAACTCGACTACCTGACCGGCGACTACCTTGCCGAACTGACGATGTTGATCCTCGGACGGGACCGGATGAAGGACCCGTCGCTCGGCTACGCGAAGACGTTCCTGCGACAGGTGGAAGACACCCTCGGACTTGCGCTCGACAAGGGCGTGAAGATCGTCGCGAATGCCGGCGGTCTCAACCCGGCCGGACTGGCCGACGCGCTGCGCGAGGTCAACACCAGGCTGGGGTTGAACGCGAAGATCGCCCACGTCGAGGGCGACGATCTGGTCTCTCGGGCAGACGAACTCGGACTCGGCTCCCCGCTGACGGCCAACGCGTACCTCGGCGCCTGGGGCATCGTCGAAGCATTGTCGGCCGACGCCGATGTCGTGGTCACCGGACGTGTCACCGACGCTTCGGTGATCGTCGGTCCCGCCGCTCACCATTTCGGTTGGAAGCGAGATGATTTCGATCAGCTGGCCGGTGCTGTCGCGGCGGGCCACGTCATCGAGTGTGGAACCCAGGCCACCGGCGGCAACTACGCGTTCTTCACCGAGATTCCGAATCTGGGCCGTCCTGGATTCCCGATCGCCGAGATCAACGCGGACGGATCTTCGGTCATCACCAAGCATGCCGGTACGGACGGCGAGGTGAGCGTCGGCACCGTGACGGCGCAGCTGCTGTACGAGATCACGGGTGGACGCTACGCAGGCCCGGACGTGACCACCCGCATCGACAACGCGGTGCTCACCCAGGAAGGCCCGGATCGGGTGCTGATCAGCGGAGTCACGGGCGAGGCTCCGCCGCCGCAGTACAAGGTCTCACTCAACACGCTGGCCGGGTTCCGCAACGAGGCCACGTTCATCCTCACGGGTCTCGACATCGAGGCCAAGGCCGATCTGGCGAAGACTCAACTCGAATCCTGGCTGACGAAGAAGCCCGCCGAACTGGTCTGGACTCTCGCTCGCACGGATCACCCGGATTCCGACACCGAGGAAACCGCGAGTGCGTTGCTGCGCTGCGTGGTTCGCGATTCCGATCCCAAGGTGATCGGTCGTCCCTTCTCTGCGGTTGCGGTGGAAATGGCACTCGCCAGTTACCCAGGCTTCTCGCTGACCGCTCCGCCGAGCAACGGCCAGCCGTACGGAGTGTTCACCCCCGGCTACGTCGACGCGGGATCGGTGCCTCACGTGGCCGTACTGCCCGACGGCACTCGCGTGGACATCGCTCCGTCGACGCTGACGCAGGACCTCGAAGCCGTCGACGAACCTGAGCGTCCGGAGCCGTTGCCGCCACAGTCTTCGCTTTCGGTGCCACTCGGCACGATTGCCGGTGCCCGTAGTGGCGACAAGGGTGGAAATGCCAACGTCGGCGTCTGGGTTCGCACGGACGATCAGTGGAAGTGGTTGGCGCACAATCTGACCGTCGAAATGCTCAAGGAACTGCTACCGGAAGCAGCAGACCTGAACGTCACTCGCTACCAGCTTCCGCACCTTCGTGCCGTCAACTTCGTGATCGAGGGAATTCTCGGTCAGGGTGTTGCCTCGCAGGCGCGGTTCGATCCGCAGGCCAAGGGAATTGGTGAATGGCTGCGCTCGCGCCACATCGACATCCCGATTTCGCTACTCCCCACAACTGACGAGAAAGAGGATTCACGGTGACCGTGTGGACCACACCGGAAAGGCTTGCGCTTCGCGAGACCGTACGCGGATTCGTGAACCAGGAGATTTTGCCGCACCTGACGCAGTGGGAGCGTGACGGCGAGATTCCCCGCGAATTGCACCGCAAGGCAGGCGCTCTCGGGCTGCTCGGCGCCAGTGCTCCCGAATCGGTGGGCGGTGAGGGCGGCGACGCCGTCGACTCCATCGTGATCTGTGAGGAGATGCATCAGGCAGGTGCGTCGGGCGGGCTGTTCGCTTCGCTCTTCACCTGCGGCATCGCGGTGCCGCACCTGATTGCAGCGGGCGACGAGGCGCAGATCGAGAAGTGGGTCAAGCCGACCTTGCGCGGCGACAAGATCGGCTCGCTCGCCATCACCGAGCCCGGCGGAGGCAGCGACGTCGGGCACCTGACAACCACAGCCAAGCGCGACGGCGATCATTACGTCGTGAACGGCGCCAAGACGTTCATCACCTCCGGCGTTCGAGCCGACTTCGTCGTTACCGCAGTGCGCACCGGTGGTCCCGGCGCGGGTGGTGTCTCACTGCTCGTGATCGAGAAGGGCACAACGGGATTCACCGTCTCGCGCAAACTCGAGAAGATGGGCTGGCGTGCATCCGATACCGCGGAACTGTCCTTTGTCGATGCCCGGGTTCCGGTGGAGAATCTGGTCGGCGCAGAGAACAGCGGCTTCGAGCAGATCGCCCAGGCATTTGTTTCCGAACGTGTCGCGCTCGCCGCGCAGGCGTATGCCAGTGCAGAACGTTGCCTGGAGCTGACCCTCGAATGGTGCCGCGCCCGCGAAACTTTCGGTCGGCCCCTCATCAGTCGGCAGGCCGTGCAGAACACCGTCACCGAGATGGCCCGCAAGATCGACGTCGCCAAGGTGTACACCCACTCGGTGATCGAGCGGTACATGGCCGGTGACGGCGACCTGATCGCCGAGGTGTGCTTCGCGAAGAACACGGCAGTCGAGACGGGCGAATGGGTTGCGAACCAAGCCGTTCAGCTGTTCGGCGGCCTCGGATACATGCAGGAAAGTGAAGTGGAGAGGCAGTACCGGGACATGCGAATTCTGGGAATCGGTGGCGGAACCACCGAAATCCTCACCGGCCTCGCGGCCAAGCGATTGGGGTATCAGTCATGAGTGTCATCCGGTCAACGCTGGACACCAATTCCGAGGTGTATCAGACCGCAACATCGACCATGAACACCAAGCTCGCCGAGATCGAGGTCGAGCACGCCAAGGCGCTTGCCGGTGGCGGCGAGAAGTACACCGAGCGGCACCACAAGCGGGGAAAGCTTCTGGCGCGCGAGCGGATCGAACTCCTGCTCGATCAGGATTCGCCGTTCCTCGAGCTGTGTCCCCTCGCTGCGTGGGGGAGTGACTTCCCGGTCGGCGCCAGCACCGTGGTCGGTATCGGTGTTGTCGAAGGTGTCGAATGCCTGATCGTCGCCAACGATCCCACCGTGCGCGGCGGCACCAGCAATCCGTGGACGCTGCGTAAGGGATTCCGGGCCAACGACATCGCCATGCAGAACCGCCTTCCCGTCATCTCGCTGGTCGAGTCCGGCGGTGCAGACCTGCCGACGCAGAAGGAGGTGTTCATCCCGGGCGGGCGTATGTTCCGTGACCTCACACAGCTTTCCGCAGCCGGTATCCCCACCATTGCACTGGTCTTCGGTAACTCGACTGCCGGCGGCGCGTACATCCCGGGCATGTCCGACCACGTCGTGATGATCAAGGAACGCTCCAAGGTGTTCCTCGCAGGTCCGCCGCTGGTCAAGATGGCCACCGGTGAGGAATCAGATGACGAGGCACTCGGCGGCGCCGAAATGCACGCTCGCAAGTCCGGGTTGGCCGACTACTTCGCAGCCGACGAGCAGGACGCGATCCGCATCGGTCGCTCGATCGTCAAGCGACTCAACTGGACCAAGAAGGGGCCGGCGCCTCGCGGGGAGATCATCGAACCGCTCGAGGATCCGGAAGAGTTGCTCGGCATCGTTCCGGCCGACCTGAAGATTCCGTTCGATCCGCGTGAGGTCATCGCCCGTATCGTCGACGGTTCCGACTTCGACGAGTTCAAGCCGCTCTACGGTTCCTCCCTCGTGACCGGCTGGGCCGAACTCAACGGTTACCCGATCGGCATCCTGGCCAACGCACGTGGAGTTCTCTTCAGCGAAGAGTCCCAGAAGGCAACGCAGTTCATCCAGCTTGCCAACCGCTCCAACACGCCGTTGCTGTTCCTGCACAACACCACCGGCTACATGGTGGGTAAGGAGTACGAGGAGGGCGGCATGATCAAGCACGGATCGATGATGATCAATGCGGTTGCCAACTCCAAGGTTCCGCACATCTCGATCCTGCTCGGAGCGTCGTACGGCGCCGGTCACTACGGCATGTGCGGACGGGCATTCGATCCGAGATTCCTCTTTGCCTGGCCCAGTTCCAAGTCCGCCGTCATGGGCGGTGCGCAGCTCGCCGGCGTCATCTCCATCGTGGGACGCGCTGCTGCCGAGGCCCGCGGCCAGGTTTTCGACGAGCAGGCTGATGCCGGCATGCGCGCGATGATCGAGAACCAGATCGAGGCCGAGTCACTTCCGATGTTCCTGTCCGGGCGTCTGTACGACGACGGCGTCATCGATCCCCGAGACACCCGCACCGTGGTGGGAATGTGCCTGTCGGCCATTGCCACCGCCCCGATCGAAGGCACCGAGAACTTCGGCGTCTTCCGTATGTGAGGCACGCCGTGACAATCACTTCAGTACTGGTCGCCAATCGTGGCGAAATCGCCCGCCGTGTCTTCGCAACCTGTCGGAAGAACGGAATCGGCACGGTTGCGGTATTTTCCGACGCGGATGCCGACAGCCCTCACGTCGCCGAAGCCGATGCTTCGGTTCGCCTGCCGGGTAACACGCCTGCCGAGACCTACCTGCGGGGCGAGTTGATCATCGCCGCCGCGAAGGCTTCGGGCGCCGACGCGATTCACCCCGGATACGGATTCCTCTCCGAGAACGCGGAGTTCGCGCGCAGCGTCATCGACGCGGGGCTGACGTGGATCGGCCCACCCGTCGAATCCATCGAGCTCATGGGGTCGAAGGTCGAGTCCAAGAAGATCATGGACGCCGCCGGAGTTCCGGTGCTGTCCGAACTCGATCCCGCTGCGGTGACCGACGCTCATTTGCCAGTGCTGATCAAGGCGTCGGCGGGCGGCGGCGGACGCGGAATGCGTGTCGTTCGTGAATTGTCTTCGCTGGAAGGCGAACTGGAAGCGGCGCGGCGTGAGGCGCAGTCCGCCTTCGGCGACCCGACTGTCTTCTGCGAGCGCTACCTCGAGACCGGTCGGCACATCGAGGTTCAGGTCATGGCCGACCGCCACGGTGGGGTGTGGGCGGTGGGGGAGCGCGAGTGCTCGATCCAGCGTCGGCATCAGAAGGTGGTCGAAGAGGCGCCGTCGCCGCTCGTGCAACGCATTGCCGCCATGCGCGACAAGCTGTTCGACGCCTCGCGGCTCGCCGCCAATGCCATCGGCTACGAGGGTGCGGGAACCGTTGAATTCCTGGCAGACGAAAAGGGTGACTTCTTTTTTCTGGAGATGAACACTCGCCTGCAGGTGGAGCATCCCGTCACCGAGTGCACCACCGGACTCGATCTGGTGGAACTGCAATTGCAGGTCGCTTCAGGTGAAGTGCTCGCGGACGAGCAGCCGGAGATCCGTGGGCATTCGATCGAGGTGCGCCTGTACGCCGAGGATCCCGCCAAGAACTGGCAGCCGCAGAGCGGAACCGTTCACCACATCGAGTTGCCCGGTGACCCACAAGAATTCAGTGTTCTGCGTGAGCAGGGCGTTCGCCTCGACTCCGGCGTCGTCGACGGCAGTGTTGTCGGCGTCCACTACGACCCGATGTTGGCCAAGGTCATCTCGTACGCGCCGACGCGGACCGCAGCTGCCCGGCTGCTCGGGTCGACGCTGGCGCGCACCAGGATTCACGGCCTGCGCACCAACCGCGATCTGCTCGTCAATGTCCTGGCTCACCCGGCCTTCATTGCCGGGGACACCGATACGGCGTTCTTCGAGACCCATGACCTCGAGAAGTTGTCAACGCCTCTGGCCGACACCGACGCCGAAAGGCTTTCGGCGCTGGCGGCGGCACTTGCCGATGCCGCGCACAACCGGGCGTCGGCGCGCGTCATCGGCCGCTTGCCCAGCGGGTGGCGCAACCTCCCGTCGCAGCCGCAGAGCAAGAGCTACTCCACTGCGTCGGGCGACTACGATGTCCGCTACTCCCTGAGCCGAAGCGGCGTGTTGAACGCAGAAGGCTTCGACGACGTGAGCCTGGTATCGGCAACTGCTGCACGGGTCGTGCTCGAGCTAAGCGGAGTACGGCGTTCGTTCGACGTGGCGGCATACGGGAGTGAGATTTTTGTCGACTCCTCGCTGGGGCCGGTCGCGTTGACGGCAGCACCGCGCTTCGTGGATCCGTCGGCGGAAGTCGCCGCCGGTTCGTTGCTCGCTCCGATGCCGGGATCGGTTATCCGCCTCGGCGCCGCACTCGGTGACACCGTCACTGCCGGCCAGCCGATTCTGTGGCTAGAGGCCATGAAGATGGAACACACCGTCACCGCGCCGACTGCCGGTGTCCTGGTAGAACTTCCGGTCGCCGTCGGCCAGCAGGTCGAGGTCGGATCGGTACTCGCACGTGTGGAAGAACCCGCTACAGAAGAGGACGCATGATGAGTTTCATCGAAACCGAAGAGCAGAAGGAACTGCGGGCATCCGTTTCCAAACTGGGTGAGCGCTTCAACTACGTCGACTACGTGCTGCCCAAGGCACGCAAGGGTGAGCCGCTCACCGAATTGTGGAACGAGGCGGGCAAACTCGGATTCCTGGGCGTCAACCTACCGGAGGAATACGGCGGCGGCGGTGCCGGTATCTACGAACTCGCGCTGGTGCAGGAGGAATTGGCGGCGCAGGGTGCCGGTCTGCTCCTGGTTGTCGTCTCCCCGGCCATCTGCGGCACCATCATCGGCAAGTACGGCACGGCGGAGCAGAAGCAGCAGTGGCTACCCAGCCTCGCCGACGGCTCCAAGATCATGGCGTTCGGAATCACCGAGGCCGACGCGGGTTCCAACTCTCATCAGATCACCACGACGGCACGCAGGGATGGCGACGACTGGATCCTGAGCGGCAACAAGATCTACATCTCGGGTGTCGATCAGGCTGACGCCGTCCTCATCGTCGCGCGCACCGAGGACTCCAAGACCGGCAAGCTCAAGCCCGCTCTGTTCATCGTCCCCACGGATTCTCCCGGATTCGTGAAGACGCAGATGGAGATGGACATCATCGAGCCGGACCACCAGTTCATTCTCTTCCTCGACGATGTACGGCTGCCGGCCGACGCTCTGGTAGGCGAAGCCGATGCCGCCTTGATGCAGTTGTTCGCCGGCCTCAACCCCGAGCGCATCCTGGGTGCGTCGATGGCCATCGGCATGGGCCGTTACGCCCTGAACGCTGCGGTGAAGTTCGCCAACGAGCGCACGGTGTGGAAGACGCCGATCGGTGCGCACCAAGGTATTTCGCATCCACTCGCGCAGGTGAAGATCGAACTCGAGCTCGCCAAGCTGATGATGCAGAAGGCCGCGGTGCTCTACGACAGCGGCGACGATTTCGGTGCTGCCGAAGCCGCGAACATGGCAAAGTACGCCGCCGCCGAAGCCAGCATCAAGGCGCTCGATCAGGCGATCCAGACGCACGGCGGCGCAGGCCTGACGAAGGAATACGGGTTGGCCGCCATGCTCGGCGCGGCCCGTATCGCCCGCGTCGCGCCGGTGAGCCGCGAGATGATCCTCAACTTCGTCTCGCAGCACTCTCTCGGTCTGCCGCGGTCGTACTAAACGGTCCTACTGAAGAGGAGACTCATGACGGATCAGGACAAGCCATACGTACGGTACGAAGTATCGGGCGGTGCTGCCACGATCACTCTCGACTCACCCCACAACCGCAACGCGATTTCGACGCGGTTGGTCACGGAGTTACAAGCGGGGTTGACGTCAGCGGCCGCCGATCCGGCAGTTCGAGCGGTGGTGCTCACCCACACCGGTGGAACATTCTGTGCGGGAGCCGATCTCAGCGAGGCTTCCGGATCGTCCGCGTCACCGGAAGAGGCCGTCAAAGAACGAGGGCGGGGAATGCTGACGCTCTTGCGCAGCATTCTCGAGCTTCCCAAGCCGGTGATCGGGCGCATCGACGGTCACGTCCGAGCCGGGGGTATGGGTCTTGTCGGGGCGTGCGACATCGTCGTCGCCGGACCGGCGAGCACCTTCGCGGTGACGGAATCACGGTTGGGTTTGGCAGCGTCCATCATTTCGCTCACGGTCCTACCGAGGCTCGACCAGCGATCTGCGAGCCGATACCTGCTCACCGGAGAGAAGTTCGGCCAGCACGAGGCCGAATCCATCGGACTCGTCACCGCCGCGTCGCAGGACACGGGGGAGTCGATCAACGAACTGCTCGGCACCTTGCGCCAATGTTCACCGCAGGGACTTGCCGAATCGAAGTGGATCACGACGCGTTCGGTCCTGGCTGGATTCGACCGTGACGGCGAGGAGATGATCGCGCAGTCTGCCCGGCTGTTTTCCTCTGACGAGGCTCGTGAGGGCATGATGTCTTTCTTGCAGAAGCGTCCAGCAGCCTGGGCGCAGTAGAACTGCGCACTGGAACACAGCGGTAGAAAGGATGGCGGCGCGATGACTCGAGAACCCAAGCAGGACCGAAGTCGAGTCACGCGCTCCCACCTGCTCGAAGTGACTGTGGAGTGTCTCGCCGAACTCGGATGGAGCGCAACGACGATGAGCGTCGTCGCCCAGCGTGCCGGGGTGTCCCGCGGTGCGATGCAGCATCACTTCCCGACCCGCGAGGACCTCATCACCGCGGCGCTCGAGGTGATGTTCGACGCCAGGATGGATCAGGCACGAAAGGAATCGACCGACCTTCCGGTGGGTGCCGGACGAACCGAGGCGGTCATTTCGCGGTTGGTCGAGTACTACACCGGGACTCTGTTCAAAGCAGCACTGCAGGTGTGGACGGCCGCTGCCTCCGACCCCGACCTGCGGGCCCGCGTGTTGCCCCTCGAGGAACGGTTCGGGCGCATCGCGCACCGCATGGCCGTCGAGAGTCTGGGTGTCGACGACTCCGATCCGGTGACGCACCGTTTGGTACAGGCAACCCTGGACCTGGCCCGCGGGCTGGGGCTGGCAGACGTCTTGACCGACGACTCGCGTCGACGCACCGAGGTGGTCAAACAATGGGCGGCGCAATTGGATTCCACGCTGGTTCGGGTACCGGTCCCGACTCCCTGAATCGGTAGCGGCGTGGCGGCGACCGAAGAGCGAGGTGCGCACGTGGCGTGTGTCGGGGGCCACCGAGAAGTACAGTCGGCTCCATGGCCGCACGCACCCTCACTTCGATCGGGACTTCGGTATTGGTCTCGGCTGCCGTGCTTTCGGCGGTGGTCGGCTGCAGCTCCGACGACGGGTCCGCCGATCGGCCGGGGGACGACGCCAGTTCGCCGGCGCTCGCACCCACCGATCCCGGTCCGATGTTCGCCGAATGCGGCTCGGTGACCGACGAAGAAGTTGTCAATGCCTTCAACCTCGGCGCTTTTGCGACGACGACGCGCAACGGCGTCGGTTGCCAGTGGGAGGTCGCTGGTTCGAGCGGTCCGAGCGTCAGTTTCTCCTGGTACCGCGGTAGCCCGATCGGCCGCGAACGGGCCGGGTCCGACCTGCTCGGACGTCCCGCCGCCGACATCACGATCGGCGGTCATCAAGGCTTCATCGCGTCCACGGCAGGTTCGCTGTGCGAGTTGGGTATCGCGTTCGGCGGAGACTTCGTGCACTGGTCGATCACCTACGGTTTGCTGCCACCGACCGCGGATCCATGCACGGTGGCGCGGGATCTGATGGAAAAAACAGTTTCGAGGGCACAGTGAAGTTCGAGGGCGCCGTGAAGCGCGTACGGATCGGGCTCGCCCTGGCTGGATCGCTGGTTCTGCTGACAGGCTGCGGCTCGGTGGTCATCGGGACTCCCCGTGCGGAGGGCAGCTACGGCGGTGGTGACAGCCAGGAATTCGCCAACGTCCTCCAAGAATGCGAGGCCGTCACCGACGAGCAGATCGCCGGTGCCGTGGGTGCCGACGCCGTCGGGCGTGGGTTCTTCGGCGCCATCTGCCGTTGGGACGGCATCGGGGCCGCGGGTCCGATCAAGATCACCTTCAACTGGTTCGAGACGGGCACCCTCGATCACGAGCGCGCTGCATTCGAACATCTGGGATACGTGGTGGCGAAAATCGACATCAACGGCAGTGGCGGTTACGAGGTTCGCCAGCCGGCCGATCCGCAGAGTTGCGGCGTGAGCGCGAGCGCACCGGCCGGGGGAGTGTTCGGGTGGTGGGTCACCGAGCCGCAGGGCGGCGCGGATCCGTGCGAGGCTGCGGCAAAGCTCGGCGCGTTGACGTTGAACCGCAGCATCTGATCGTGACCGGTCCGGCTGCGTGGTCTGAGTTTGCAGCCAGAGTGTCTGGTCAGAGCGTGAGGTCACTATCACCGTGGCCTCGCTTTGACCTCGTGGCGCGCCGACAGGTATCGTTATGGGTCGTGTCCGGCATGCCCGGGCCGATCTGTGTGCCTAGCTAGGTATTGCCGTGCGCGCGTTCGAGCAGAAACTGCTGATGAACGAGCATCCGGCTGCCTGTGTGGGGGTATGCGACACGCCCGACCTCGGGGGCAGTGCGCGGCATGAAAGTGCTGAGTACAGACTCTGAGGTGGGTGAGGAGCAGCAGCTCTCTTGCTCCAACTGCTAGATCCCTAATTTCAGAACAGCCACGTTTTCGAACGGCCCGAGTTCGCTCGAGCAGTCTGTTCGTCACAAGAAAGCCGGTAAATGCCAACCATCAACCAGCTGGTCCGCAAGGGTCGCCGCGACAAGACCGCCAAGGTCAAGACGGCAGCCCTCAAGGGCAGCCCGCAGCGTCGTGGCGTGTGCACTCGCGTGTACACCACCACCCCCAAGAAGCCGAACTCCGCGCTCCGTAAGGTCGCACGTGTTCGCCTCACGACTTCGGTCGAGGTCACCGCGTACATCCCCGGTGAAGGTCACAACCTTCAGGAGCACTCCATGGTGCTCGTCCGTGGCGGTCGTGTGAAGGACCTCCCGGGTGTCCGTTACAAGATCATCCGCGGCTCCCTGGACACCCAGGGTGTCAAGGGTCGCAAGCAGGCACGCAGCCGCTACGGCGCCAAGAAGGAGAAGAGCTAATGCCACGTAAGGGCCCCGCTCCGAAGCGCCCGCTCATCAACGACCCGGTTTACGGTTCCCCGTTGGTGACGCAGCTCGTCAACAAGATCCTGCTGGACGGCAAGAAGTCCACCGCAGAGCGAATCGTGTACCAGGCTCTCGAGCAGGCACGCGAGAAGACCGGCACCGATCCGGTCGTCACTCTCAAGCGCGCCCTGGACAACGTCAAGCCTGCACTCGAGGTTCGTAGCCGCCGCGTCGGTGGCGCTACCTACCAGGTGCCGGTCGAGGTTCGTCCCGGTCGTTCCACCACGCTGGCACTGCGCTGGCTGGTCACCTTCTCGCGTGCACGTCGTGAGAAGACCATGGTCGAGCGTCTCGCCAACGAGCTCCTCGATGCCAGCAATGGCCTCGGTGCAGCTGTGAAGCGTCGCGAAGACACTCACAAGATGGCCGAAGCCAACAAGGCATTCGCCCACTACCGCTGGTGATGTAAAGCGTCGGAGCAACTGCCATCGGGTGGGGCTCCGACGCTTGTCGCCGTTGGCGACCTGATCATCTCGCCGGTTTCCGGACGCAGGTGGCCAGGTTCGCCTCGGCAGAGACATAATTGAAAGACCATGGCCTTGACGGTGGAACACACCGGATACGGCCGACACCCGAAAACCAAGCAACGAGCGGGGAAGAAACCTGTGGCACAGGAAGTGCTGACTGACCTGAACAAGGTCCGCAACATCGGCATCATGGCGCACATCGATGCCGGCAAGACCACCACCACCGAGCGCATCCTGTTCTACACCGGTGTCAATTACAAGATCGGTGAGACGCACGACGGTGCGTCGACGACGGACTGGATGGAGCAGGAGAAGGAACGCGGCATCACGATCACGTCTGCCGCCGTGACTTGCTTCTGGAACAACAACCAGATCAACATCATCGACACCCCCGGCCACGTCGACTTCACGGTCGAGGTGGAGCGGTCGCTGCGCGTGCTCGACGGCGCAGTTGCTGTCTTCGACGGTAAGGAAGGTGTCGAGCCGCAGTCCGAGCAGGTTTGGCGTCAGGCTGCCAAGTACGACGTTCCGCGCATCTGCTTCGTCAACAAGATGGACAAGATGGGCGCGGACTTCTACTTCACAGTCCAGACCATCATCGACCGTCTCGGCGCGAAGCCGCTCGTTCTCCAGCTGCCCATCGGCGCTGAGGACGACTTCGACGGCGTCGTCGACCTGGTCGAGATGCGTGCCATCACCTGGCGCGGCGTAGTTCCGACCGGTGCACTGCCGACCATCGAAGAGATCCCCGCGGACCTCGTCGAGAAGGCTGCAGAGTACCGCGAGAAGCTGCTCGAAACCGTTGCCGAGTCCGACGAAGCTCTCATGGAGAAGTACTTCGGCGGCGAAGAGCTCACGGTCGAGGAAATCAAGGGCGCCATCCGCAAGATGACGGTCGCTTCCGAGCTGTACCCGGTCATCTGTGGCTCCGCGTTCAAGAACAAGGGCGTTCAGCCCATGCTCGACGCAGTCATCGATTACCTGCCGAACCCGCTGGACATCGGCGAGGTCGTCGGCCACAAGCTCGGTGACGAAGAAGTAGAGATCACTCGCAAGCCGAGCAAGGAAGAGCCGTTCTCGGCTCTCGCCTTCAAGATCGCTGCTCACCCGTTCTTCGGCAAGCTGACCTTCGTCCGCGTGTACTCGGGTCGTATCGATCCGGGCGCTCAGGTGCTCAACGCAACCAAGGGCAAGAAGGAGCGCATCGGAAAGCTCTTCCAGATGCACGCCAACAAGGAGAACCCGGTAGACGAGGCCGTAGCCGGCCACATCTACGCAATGATCGGCCTCAAGGACACCACCACCGGTGACACCTTGTGCGATCAGGCGAGCCCCATCGTCCTCGAGTCGATGTCGTTCCCCGCGCCGGTCATCCAGGTCTCCATCGAGCCCAAGACCAAGTCCGACCAGGAAAAGCTGGGCGTCGCGATCCAGAAGCTGGCCGAAGAGGATCCGACCTTCTCGGTCGAACTCGACGAAGAGACCGGTCAGACCGTCATCGGCGGTATGGGCGAGCTCCACCTCGACATCCTCGTCGACCGCATGCGTCGCGAGTTCAAGGTCGAGGCGAACGTCGGTAAGCCGCAGGTTGCGTACCGCGAGACCATCACCAAGAAGGTCGAGAAGCACGACTACACCCACAAGAAGCAGACGGGTGGCTCGGGCCAGTTCGCAAAGGTCATCATCGCTCTGGAGCCTTTCGTGGGCGAAGACGGTGCTACCTACGAGTTCGAGAACAAGGTCTCCGGCGGACGTATCCCGCGCGAGTACATTCCCTCCGTGGATGCCGGCGCGCAGGACGCGATGCAGTACGGTGTTCTCGCCGGCTACCCGCTCGTGAACCTGAAGCTGTCGCTGCTCGATGGTGCTTACCACGACGTCGACTCCTCGGAAATGGCGTTCAAGGTTGCCGGTTCGCAGGCACTGAAGGAAGCCGCCCGCAAGGCCGGCCCCGTCATTCTCGAGCCGCTCATGGCTGTCGAGGTCACAACGCCCGAGGAGTACATGGGCGACGTGATCGGCGACCTCAACTCCCGCCGTGGCCAGATCCAGGCCATGGAGGAACGCAGTGGTGCCCGTGTCGTGAAGGCGCTGGTTCCGCTCTCGGAGATGTTCGGTTACATCGGTGACCTGCGGTCGAAGACCCAGGGCCGTGCGAACTTCTCCATGGTGTTCGATTCCTACGCAGAGGTTCCCGCGAACGTCTCGAAGGAAATCATCGCCAAGGCGACGGGCGAGTAAGCACAGCGAGCTCCCCAGCCCGCGCCGGCAAGTGACCTCGGTTGCTTCCGGCACGAAGCACGACCAAGTAACAACCAACCGCACTGCTGCATACGGCAAGCAACAACAGTCCAGGAGGACACAAAGTGGCGAAGGCGAAGTTCGAGCGGACGAAGCCGCACGTGAACATCGGCACCATTGGTCACGTCGACCACGGCAAGACCACGACGACGGCGGCCATCACCAAGGTTCTCGCGGATGCATTCCCCGACCTGAACGAGGCTTCGGCCTTCGATCAGATCGACAAGGCTCCCGAGGAAAAGGCTCGTGGCATCACGATCAACATCTCGCATGTTGAGTACCAGACGGAAAAGCGCCACTACGCGCACGTCGATGCACCGGGTCACGCCGACTACATCAAGAACATGATCACCGGCGCAGCTCAGATGGACGGCGCTATCCTCGTCGTCGCAGCTACCGACGGCCCGATGCCCCAGACGCGCGAGCATGTCCTGCTCGCTCGCCAGGTTGGCGTTCCTTACATCCTCGTCGCCCTGAACAAGGCCGACATGGTTGACGATGACGAGATCCTCGAGCTCGTCGAGATGGAGGTCCGCGAACTGCTGGCCGCTCAGGAATTCGACGAGGAAGCCCCCGTCATTCCGATCTCGGCACTCAAGGCACTCGAGGGTGACCCGAAGTGGACGCAGTCCATCCTCGACCTGATGGCTGCAGTCGACGAGTCCATTCCGGACCCGGTCCGCGAGACGGACAAGCCCTTCCTCATGCCCGTCGAGGATGTCTTCACGATCACCGGCCGTGGCACGGTTGTCACCGGTCGTATCGAGCGTGGCTCGGTCAACGTGAACGAGGAGGTGGAGATCGTCGGCATCAAGGAGACCTCCACCAAGACCACCGTCACGGGTATCGAGATGTTCCGCAAGCTGCTCGACTCGGGCCAGGCCGGCGACAACGTCGGACTGCTCGTTCGTGGCATCAAGCGCGAAGATGTCGAGCGTGGACAGGTTGTCGTCAAGCCGGGCACCACGACTCCCCACACGGAGTTCGAGGGCCAGGCATACATCCTGTCGAAGGACGAGGGCGGCCGCCACACCCCGTTCTTCAACAACTACCGCCCGCAGTTCTACTTCCGTACCACGGACGTTACGGGCGTCGTGACGCTGCCTGAGGGCACCGAGATGGTCATGCCCGGTGACAACACCGAGATGTCCGTCAAGCTCATCCAGCCTGTCGCCATGGACGAGGGCCTGCGCTTCGCAATTCGCGAAGGCGGCCGTACGGTCGGCGCCGGCAAGGTTGCCAAGATCATCAAGTGAGACTCTTGTCTCGCTAGCTGATTCACAGCACTAGGAAAGGCGCTCATTCCCTTCGGGGAGTGAGCGCCTTTTCTGTGTCTATGGCCAGGTGGTCTGCGATCGGTTGTTCGGGGTGCTTCTACTTGGAGGCTTCTACCCGGTCGAGATGCAACAGAACCTGTACCGCGACAGGTGAGCCGTCGAGGCTTCGCCTGGTTGCACGGGCGATGTGTTCGGCCGAAGTGGTGAAGCCGACGACATCGATCGCCGGGTCTGCGGTGACGACAATCGACAGCGTTGGCAGTCCGCGATCGATCGTCGCTTTGCTTCTGGTGCTGCGCACGCCGCTCAGCTGGGCGAGTTCTGCCGCTACGCCGTCGGCGACCGGTCCCAGATCCACACTGACGTCGGTACCGGACTCGTTGTGCCGCAATGTGACTGCGCTCGTTCGGCGTCGACGAAGGTTCAGGTACAACAGCCCGAAACCGGCGAAGACGCAGAGGATGAAGGTGCCCGACAGCACCCAGTGCCACCAAGGCTCCTCCGGAAGACCGAAGAGGACCTCACGATCGAGTCGTGACACCCAGGTCCTGATCAGTGAGGCACCCGCGTCCCACGCGATGGCGTATGCGCCCGCCGCGAGGAGTGCGATTCCGACGATGAGGACGATGGTCCGATCGACCGCGGAGATCCAGCGGTTCACGAGGCGTCCTTTCGTCGTACTGGCGTTTCTCTCACGACTACCGAAAGCTGCAGTGGCTGCTGGAGTATCGCGAGATGAGGCCGAACTGCCGCGTCGACGGCCGCGGCAAGTTCGGTTCGATCGCCGCCGGTGGATTCGATGTGGACCTTGATGTGTTTGCGGTCGACGCTGGTGTGGGCCGAGTCGACGCCGGGAACGACCGCTGCGTGGCTACTGCACAGACGTGCAATGTCCGTCGGCCGCATCCATACCGTCGATGCGCTCGGGTTACCCAACGGCACATGGGTTTTCGCCCGGCGTTTGAGGGCGGACATGATCAGGACAACGCCCGCGACGACGGCAGCGATCGCGACCGGCAGCAGCCACGGTTGCCAGTGCAGACGCGACGTCCACTCCACGGAGTTTCGGATCCAGGGCGCCGAATCGAAGGTTCCGCGGTTGATGAACCATTCGCGCGAGACCACGAAAGCGAGTGCGAGTAGACCGCACGCGATGACGACGGCTGACACCGCGGCGGCGGGGTTCGCGGAGGGAACTCGGGGTGGAATCGGATCCGAGAGTGCCTCCTGCGCGGGGCCTTCCGCGATTTCGACGCCGGAAACACAGGATTCGTCAGAACCCTCGGTTGCCGCGATCATGACGTTCATGTCGTGGAGGGGCAGGCCGGTCAGCGACTCGACGCTGCGTCCGACTTCTGCCCGCACGCGACCGGTCAGTTCGGTGACCGAACATGGCCAGGACACAGCAAGGAACAGATTGATGGCCACGGCGTCGCTGCCCATCGAGATGTCGGCTCGCGGAAGGTCGCGCCCGGTCAGGCGGGTCAAGCCACCGGACTGGCGGACCACCCCCGGGACGTTCACCGCTGCGGCAGTGGCTATCTTGGCCATCGCCCGGTCCTTGATGACCAGCGAACCTCGTAGGCCGGGATCGTCTGCCGCGTTCGGAGTGGTCGGCTCAGCCACGGCCACGGCTTCGGAGGATCGCGCCGAGATCGAGATGTCCGTCGCGGTGTGCTCCGATCGCCATACCGGCGGCGCCGAGCAGGACGGCGAAGACGAATCCGCTGAATCCGCCCATGATTCCGGCGAGCGCGAGGAGCAGACCGACCAGCAGTCCGACGGTAGTGCTGTTCATGTCAGTTCCCTTCTCGAATGTTCGGTGCGATCTCGGTGACGGTGGAAAGCTCGGTGACGGTGGAAAGCTCGGTGACTGCATCTTCGGAATTTTCGGGTGGATATCCCGCTGTCGACAAGTCTCCGACGGTCACGTTCACCGGTACGTCGACCAACCGTGCCACCACCGCTCGGACGCGTTCGGCGACGCCGCGAACATCGGCCGGATAGTGAACGGAAATGTGTACCGCACAAGAGGTTTCGTCGACGACGACGCCGGTGACTCGGCGTCCGGGGAGGTAGGTTCCCACCTCACCGAATTGCCCGCCGTGCAGATCTGCCACTTCCGGAATCGCAAGAACTGCGTCGGCGACGACCTCGGCCGCGTCGATCTCGCGGCCGGCGTCGGCGGTACTCACTGAACCCTCGGCTTGGCTTCCGGATCGGTACTGCCGCCGCTCTCTGCATCCTCGAAGAGCATGACGTCGAAGACGGTGATGTTGACCTCGGTGACCTCGAGACCCGTCATGCTTTCGACTGCGGCAATGACGTTTCGGCGGATACCTACCGCCAATTCGTGGAGTGCGACGCCGTATTCGGCGACAATGCCGATGTCGATGGCGGCTTGTTTCTCGCCCACTTCCACCGCCACGCCCTGGGCATGGTTGACGCGGGCGCCCGGAATGCGGTCGCGAAGTGCCCCCACCGCGCGCGCGGTGCCCCCACCGACGTCGTACACGCCGTTGATCTCGCGGGTCGCGATACCGGCGATCTTGGCGACCACGGCGTCGGCGATGATCGTCTTGCCCTGGGTGCTGACTAGTTCCGCGCCACCGTCGGCGCCGAATCGGACGCTGTTCTTTTCACTGGAATCGCTGGTCATGGGGGCTCCCTGCTCATGTGTCAGTGCGTGCGTCTGAAGTACCTCCAACTGTAGTGACTGGTAGGTGGCCATGCGGGATGCACCACACCTACTCCGGCATTTGGTATGGCAGAGTCGGTTGCAAATAGTGACGGCGTTCATAGTGAGCGCTGCTAGTGACGTGGGTCGGACAGGGTGGTACGTGGTGGCACGGATAGTGATCGTGGGTGCGGGGTTGTCGGGGCTGCGGACCGTCGAGGAACTGCGACGAGCAGGCTTCGAGGGTGAATTGACGCTCGCCGGTGGGGAAACACATCTGCCATACGACCGGCCGCCGCTGTCGAAGGAAGTGATCCGCGGCGACAAGGACGAGACGACGCTGCGTCCGGCAGAGTTCTACGTCGAGAACAAGGTGGATCTCAAGCTCGGTTCGCCCGCGACCTCGGTGGACACTGCCGCAAAGTCGGTGGCGTTCGCGGACGGATCCACCCTCGACTACGACGAGTTGGTCATCGCGACGGGACTGACTCCGCGTCGCATTGCCGGCCTTCCGGAGCTGTCCGGAGTGCACGTTCTGCGCTCCATCGAGGAGGCGTTGGCCCTTCGCGCCGAGCTGGCTCCCGGCAAGCGTGCGCTGATCGTCGGGGCCGGCTTCATCGGCTGCGAACTGGCCGCCAGCATGAAGTCTCATGGCGTCGACGTCGTGTTGCTCGAACCCCAGCCGACACCGCTGGCGTCGGTGCTCGGCCCCACCGTTGGCGCCCTCGTCGAACGTCTGCATCGGAACGAGGGCGTCGATGTCCGCGTCGGCACCGGCTTGACCTCGTTGTCCGGCGACGGAGCGGTTGCCACTGCGACCTTGAGCGACGGTTCGGAGATCCCCGTCGACGTGGTGGCGATCGGAGTCGGTTCGGTGCCGGTCACGGGATGGCTCGACGGTTCGGGAATCGAACTCGACAACGGAGTGCTCTGCGACGGCGTCGGCCGCACCAGTGCCGACCACGTCTGGGCCGTCGGCGACGTCGCGTCCTGGCAGATCGGTGATCGACGCAAGCGCGTCGAACACTGGACCAATGCGGGCGACCAGGCCAAGATCCTGGCGGGAGCGCTCACCGGAACGGGTGATCCCGATGCGCCGGCGCAGGTTCCCTACTTCTGGAGCGATCAGTACGACGTCAAGATCCAGGCGTTGGGGACCGTCGCACCGACGGACACCGTTCACATCGTCAAGGACGACGGCCGAAAGTTCGTCGCCTACTACGAGCGCGACGGTGTGCTGGCAGCTGTCGTCGGCGGAGGTAGCGCGGGAGCGGTGATGAAGATGCGCGCCAAGATCGCAGCCGGCACGCCCATCTCTGACGTGTTGGAGTCCACACCGGCCTGAACGGATGAGGCAGGACCGGTTCCGAGGCGATAGATTTGTGCGGTGATCGTTGCACTCATCGACTCGGGACTGGGCCTGCTCCCTACCTCTGCGTGGCTCAGACGCCTGCGCCCGGATCTCGATCTGGTGCTCTCCCTGGATCCGGACGGCGCCCCCTGGGGCCCCAAGCCTGAGCCGTGGGTCGTCGACCGGGTACTCGGTGCCGTGCGGCGGAGCCTCGATCGTGGGGCTCAGGTCATCGTTCTTCCATGCAATACCGCCAGCGTCACCGCGCTGCCACACGTGCGAGAACTGGTCGGGCCGGAAGTACCGGTCATCGGAACGGTGCCCGCGATCAAACCCGCCGCTGCCGCGTGCGATTCAGTGGCGATCTGGGCTACAGCCGCGACGACGGCCAGTCGGTACCAAGCCGATCTGATCGAGCAGTTCGGCAACGGCGCCAAGGTCGTCGGAGTGCCGTGCCACGGCCTGGCCGATTCGATAGATCTCGGTGATCGCGCAGCCGCACTTGCTGCCATCGATTCCGCGGTTGCCCGGACGCCGGACGACGTCAGCGGCGTTGTCCTCGGGTGCACCCACTACCCACTGCTCGCCGACGAGATCGCAGCACGGTTACCCGCCGGCGTCACACTCTTCGACAGCGCCGAAGCCGTTGCACGACAGACTCTGCGGCGGATCGACGGGCTCGGTGCCGTGGGCGAAGGATCGGGAACCGTCGAGGTGTTCGTGAGCGGTCGTCCGGGCGCACTACCGCCCAGCGCCGAAGCCTTCGACGCCGGGCGGTTGTTGGGCGCGATCAAAGCCTGATCAAGCCGCTCTGTCAATGGGCGGCTACGCCGCTCCGTCAATGGGCGGCTACGCCGCCGTGACCCCCGTGATGCATCCGCGCACTCATCACCGGCATCGCACTCACCGCGACCACAACGGTCAGAACCCCGACAACCCAGGCCGTCCACGACGCACCGCGCAGAGCGTCGAAGTTCATCACCCAGGGTGAAATGAACATCAAGACGCCGAAAACACCCATCGCGTAATCCGCCATGGCCATGTCCGGACGTGCCATGTGCGCCAGACCCGACAGTGCAACCAGGACACCCAGGACGACGAGTGACCACATTGCCCGATCGGTGGTGTCGAGCCACATCGGCGAGAGAGCCGCAAAGACGCCGAGAACCACCGCGACGGCATCTTGCATTCGATTCCACGACTTCATGACGAGACCTCCAAAGACGAGAGTGTGTCCTCCTGTAGTACACGCCCGCGGAAGATCGAGATCAACTCTCCGCCAATTGCATTCGCGTTGCAGTTAGAGGCGATGCGGAGGCTCGAATATCAAGATTTGTGACCATTCGTCCGGATGGCCACGAGCCCGCGCGGCGCGCTTGCCGCGATATGTCCCGAGAGTGCCATGAGGGTGAGGGTGGTGAATGCGATAGCGGCGGTGATCATGGGTGGTCCTTTCACTGACTGTCCTCGAGTGTCGTCTGCCGACCTGTGGCCGAGCAGGGCACACGGTGTGAGGACGCTGAGAGAATCGAAGAGTCCGCACAGACGACCCGTGAGAAGGTTCTGGGGTGACGCAATCGAGTGCCCCGGACGTGATCGAGCAGTTGGCCGACCTCGCGGATCCCGCAGATGCCGTCCACTTGCAGCGGTTCTTCAAGACAGCGCCGGGGGAGTACGGCGAGGGTGACGTATTCATCGGCGTGCGAGTACCGAAGACGCGATCGGTGGTGAAGAAGCACGTCGGACTCGCGTTGCCTCAGATACGTCTCCTTCTCGACAGTGACGTTCACGAGCACCGATTGGCCGGGCTGCTGATCCTGGTCGCTCAATTCGAAAAAGTCAGTCGCCCAAAATTTTTCGACGACGAGGGCCGCGCTCGCATCGCAGGTTTCTATCTGACCGCTGTCGAGGACGGGCGGGTCAACAATTGGGATCTGGTGGATTCGTCCGCCGGACAGATCCTCGGCGGCTGGCTGCACGACCGAGATCGCCGGCTGATCTTCGAGCTTTCCGATTCGGGTGACCTGTGGCGACGACGGGTGGCGCTGCTGACGACGTACGGATTCATCACTCGCGGCGACGCGTCGACCACGCTCGAGCTTGCCGCTCAGGTGCTGGGTGATCGACGAGACCTGACCCAGAAAGCGATGGGCTGGATGCTCCGCGAGGTGGGCAAGCGGGTGGATCGGGATTTGTTGACCGGCTTCCTTACTGAGAATGCAGCAGACATGGGACGCACGGCGCTGAGCTACGCGTGCGAACACCTGACCGCAGACGAGCGAGCGCACTTCCGGGCGGCCCGCTAGCGAAGTACCGCTCGGTAGGTTGTGGGACGATTCTCGGTATGCCCGCCACCCGTGTCGAGGCGTCTCGAATTGTGACGATCGGTTCACTGATCGCTGCCGGCGTCGCAGCTCTGTGTTATCTCGTGTACTCCGTTCGGGCCGTCGAACCCGTTGATTTTCTCGTCTACCGCTACGCTGCCCAGGCATTTGCCGCAGGCTCGAACATCTACGAGAGCAACCTTGTCGGCCCGTTGATCGTCGACGAGGGCATGCCGTTCACCTACACCCCGTTCGCGGTGATCTTCCTCTGGCCGACTGTTCTCTCCGACTGGTGGACGGCCTATCTGCTGTGGTCGGCGTTGTGCATCGCGGCGGTGGTGTGGACAGTCGCCAAGTTCACTCCCGCTCGCGTCCCCAAGCGGCCGCTCGTCATGGCGGCATTGGTCCTGGCCGTGTCGGTGACACCCATCGTCAGCGCGCACATCTCCTTCGGCCAGGTGAACCTGGTGCTGATGGTGCTCGTACTGCTCGACGTGACCCGCAGAGGCGATTCGAGATTCGGCCGGTGGTTTCCACGAGGACTTTTGATCGGCGTCGCAGCCGCGATCAAGCTGACGCCGGCGCTGTTCATCGTCTACTTCGTCGTCACGAAGCAGTGGCGACTCGCGATCTGGAGTTCGATCGGATTTGCCGCGGCGACCGCCGTCGCAGCAATGGTGGACCCGGCCGTCAGCTGGACCTTCTGGTCGGACGTCGTCTGGAACCTCAGTGACCGGGTGGACTTGAGCGGGCAGGCGATCGCGAGTGCCGGTAACAGTTCACTGCAGGGCGGACTTGCGGCACTGGGCACATGGACGGCGTCTCTGGCGATGCCGTTGACCGTGCTGTGCGCGGCGGTAGCGCTCTGGGTCGCCCGAGATGTACATCGCGTCGGTCGTGCGGTCGATGCGGCGTTGGTGATCGGATTGAGTGCGCCGATCCTTTCGCCGATCAGCTGGATTCATCACTGGGTGTATCTCGTGCCTGCTGCCGTCACGGTTCTCTTTCGGCTTCGATCGCCGCTGCAGTTCGGTGCGGCCGCTGTGGGGTTGGCCGTCGTCTATTGCGGGCCGAGTATGGGGCAGCAGTTCATCGAGACGTCGCCGCTGCTGCTTCCTCTGGGGTTGGTCCTTCGTGAGGGCTTCCTGATCGTGACCCTGGTGCTGATTCTTGCGCTGTGGCGGTTGCCCACAACGGCGCCGGAGTGGATTACGGGGCGGGACTCGGAAGATGGCGCGGATGATGGCTCAGAAGATGACAAAGCCCCCGATTCCGCAGGGAATCAGGGGCCGTCATGCATCGAAGCAGGGTTCAGAACTCGATCTTCAGGCGATCGGTGATCGGCTTCGCCTGGCAACCGAGGATGTAGCCGTTCGCCACGTCCTCGGCGTCGAGGATTTCGGAGTTGTCCATCTGAACTTCGCCTTCGGTGACGGTGCAGGCACACGACCCGCACTCACCTTCCTGGCAGGAGTACGGAACGTCGAGACCCTTGGCGAGCATGATGTCGACGAGCGTCTGCTTGCGCGGCCAGACGAGGGTGTGGGTTTCACCGTCCAGTTCGACCTCGACGGTTGCGGCGTCGGCAGCTTCCTCGTCGGAGACTTCGGCTACCTCGACGTCACGGAACGGGTCGCCGGCGAGTGAATTGAAGACCTCGGCGTGAACTTGCGTGCGGGGCATGCCCGCTTCTGCCAGTGCCTTGTGGACGGCGTCCATGAAGGGGCCTGGACCGCACATGAAGGCCTCGTACGCGACAAATGGCTTGGCGAGCGTCGCCAGTTGCGAGACAGCGGGGAGTCCCTGCACGGTTTCGATCCAGTGGACCACGGTGAGGCGGCCGGGGTGTTGCGCTGCCAGCTCGCGCAGTTCGGCGCCGAAGATGACGGACTTCTCGTCGCGATTCGCGTAGACCAGCACGACGTTGCCGCTGCCCTGCGTGAGGGCGGACTTGAGAATCGAGATCACCGGAGTGATCCCGCTGCCTGCACCGAAGAGCAGGAAGTCGTGATCGAGCGACTTGGGCGTGAAGACACCTGACGGCGGCAGCACTTCGATGGTGTCGCCGACCTGGAGCTTGTCGCACAGCCAGTTGGAGCCGTAGCCGTCGACAGTTCGCTTGACGGTCACCTTGGGGGCGTCGTCGGTGAAGGGTGAACTGGCCAGGGAGTAGCAGCGTGCGACCGAGCCGGTCTGATCACTCGGGATGCGCAGGGTCAGGAATTGACCTGGCTTGTAGTCGAACTTGTCCTTCAGTTCTGCGGGAATTTCGAACACCAGCGACCGGGCGTCGGAAGTCTCTTCGATGACTCCGGACACGGTGAGTACCGCCGATCGCGAGCTGTGCGGTACCTCGACTGTCGTCATCGCGAAGCTAGTCCTCTCGTGAAGCTGGGTAAAGCGCAGGTCAGTGAAGTGCAACATCTAGAACGTGTTCTAGTTCAATGTTAGCAGTGATGAAAAGCTACTGGGGATCGTAGTCGCCGAGCAACACGTTCCCGATCAGCGGGAACCACGGCAGTCTGATCCGGCCTTCCTGGCGGTCCGGGGTGGCGACGACCTGCCCGAACGGGCGGTTCGCGGGCGGCGTCCGGGCGGTTGAGCTGCCGAAGTCTGTGCACGGGCTGTTTGTCGGTACACAGTGGAAACCAGGTGAGACGCCGGTCACAAAGAATCGGCTCGAATCCCTCCCGCAGTCACATTCGTGCACATCCATGAGGAGATACCGATGGCTATCGAGCTCAACCAGATCTGGGACTTTCCGATCAAGGAGTTCCACCCCTTCCCGCGCGCCCTGATGGGTGTGGGCGCTCACGACATCATCGGTGTGGAGGCCAAGAATCTCGGCTTCAAGCGCACCCTTCTGATGACGACCGGTCTGCGCGGTTCGGGCATCATCGAGGAACTCGTCGGCAAGATCGAGTACCAGGGTGTCGAGGTCGTGCTCTACGACAAGGTCGAGTCGAATCCCAAGGACTACAACGTCATGGAGGCCGCGGCTCTCTATCAGAAGGAGAAGTGCGACTCGATCATCTCGATCGGCGGTGGTTCGAGCCACGACGCCGCCAAGGGTGCTCGCGTCGTGATCGCACACGACGGTCGCAACATCAACGAGTTCGAGGGCTTCGCCAAGTCCACCAACAAGGAGAACCCGCCGCACATCGCCGTATCCACCACGGCTGGAACGGGATCCGAGACGTCGTGGGCGTACGTCATCACTGACACCTCGGACATGAACAACCCGCACAAGTGGGTGGGCTTCGACGAGGCGACCATCGTCACGTTGGCGATCGACGATCCGCTGCTCTACTACACCTGCCCTCAGCATTTCACCGCGTACTGCGGCTTCGACGTACTCGCGCACGGCAGTGAGCCTTTCGTTTCTCGTCTCGATTTCGCGCCTTCGCTCGGTAACGCGATCTACTCGGTCGAGTTGGTCGCGAAGAACTTGCGCGAGGCCGTCTTCGAGCCGCGTAACCTCAAGGCGCGCGAGGGAATGATGAACGCGCAGTACATTGCCGGACAGGCCTTCAACTCCGGTGGCCTCGGCATCGTTCACTCGATCTCGCACGCGGTCAGTGCATTCTTCGACAGCCACCACGGTTTGAACAACGCCATCGCGTTGCCGCGTGTGTGGGAGTACAACCTGCCTTCGCGCTACGAGCGCTACGCCCAGTTGGCCGGCGCACTCGGTGTCGACACTCGCAACCTCACCACGGTTCAGGCCGCGGATGCTGCCGTCGAGGCTGCCATCCGTCTGGCCAAGGACGTCGGTATCCCCGACAACTTCGGGCAGGTTCGCACAGACTCGTACGCGAAGAACCAGATGAACACCAAGAAGTACGAGGGTCGTGGTGATGTCATCAAGGGTGACGAGAAGACTGTGCGCGCCATCTCCGAGCACATTCAGGACGACTGGTGCACCCCGGGTAACCCCCGTGAGGTCACTGTGGAGTCGATGATCCCGGTTGTCGATCACGCGATCAACAAGTCGTACTTCTAGCAGGGCCTTCGGCCCCGTGCGCGCTTAAGGAGTCCAGAGACTCCTCGAGCGCGCACAGGGGCTGTGCCCCTATCGAAAGGTATTCCATGTCCGGTCGCAGTTTCTCCAGCGGAATCGAAGTGAAAGATGCTCTGCGAGAGCAGGACTACATTGCCGATGACGAGTTCGCGGTAGTCGTTCATCTGGCGACGGCGCTGGGGCGTCCGCTCCTGCTCGAAGGGCCGGCCGGTGTCGGCAAGACGGAACTGGCGAAGTCTCTGGCTGCGATCGGGGGCCGCAAACTGGTGCGATTGCAGTGCTACGAAGGGCTGGACGACAATCGGGCCCTGTACGAATGGGACTACGCGAAGCAACTCCTGCACGTGCAGATGCTTCGCGACCGGATCAGTGATCAGGTTTCCGAATTCGACAGCGTCGCCGAAGCGTCGAAGTTTCTGGCCGATCAGGATTTCGGGTTGTACTCCGAGAACTTCCTGTCCGTGCGGCCGCTGCTCGAAGCTATCCTCTCGCCCGATCCGGTAGTGCTTCTGGTCGACGAGGTGGACCGCACCGAGGAATCGATGGAAGCACTGCTCCTGGAGATTCTCGCCGAACAGCAGATCACCATTCCCGAGGTCGGTACGTTCGTTGCCCGCTCGCAGCCCTGGGTCATCCTGACGTCCAACGACACCCGCGAGCTCTCACCCGCGCTCAAGCGTCGTTGTCTGCATTACCATCTCGGCTATCCGACGTCGGAGCGTGAACGCGAGATCGTCACGGCCCGAGCGCCGGAGGTGGATGCGGCTACGGCCACCGAGGTTGTCGAATTGGCTCGCATCTTGCGTGATCTCCCGCTGCGTAAGAGCCCGTCCATCTCGGAGGTCATCGACGCGGCCAGAGCGGCAACAGTGCTCGCCGCCAGCGGATTCGACACCGCTTCCGACGCCAAGGTGCGCGACATCCTGCTCACGGCGTTGCTCAAGTACTCGTCAGATGTGACGCTGGCCAAGGAACGATTCGACGGAAAGCGTCTCGAATCACCGTCGCGTGACGGTGGTGAGCCGATCGAGCGATCCACGGTGGCAAGCAAACCCGCCAACACGACGACGGCCGTGTTCCGGGGGACCGGTGGACGTGACCCCCATCAACAGGGAATCCGCGGCGGCAGCGGAATCCGTTCGACGCGATGACGACGCTCGGTGGCCTCGCTGTGTGGCAACCGTCGTTTGTTCTCGACGTGGTGTCCGCGAGTTTCGGCCGATTGCTGAGGGCGGCCGGAGTTTCCGCGTCACCGGCCGAGGTCATCGAGGTTCGGCGTGTACTCGCGATGGTCGGCGCTTCGGATCGTGAGACGTTGCGAGCATGTCTTCGGGCAGTGTGCGCCAAGTATTCTCACGAACAGGCCGGTTTCGATCGGGCATTCGACGCGCTGTTCCGGCCGGCCGCAGGCAAAGCGCACGCCGAGCGGATGGCTTCGCGCGCCGAGGTGGCGGACGGTCTGCCCACCGCGCTGGGGATCGACGAGGATCAAGAAGTAGGCCGGTATGCCGAGTACAACGAACGTGCAGCCGAGGTCGGCGACTACTTCGACACTCCGGAAGCGGAGAAGGGGTTCAACCCGCACAAGGACGACGACGATGTGTCGATGACGTCCAGCGATGCGGAACTGTCGGTGGATACCGGTTCGGAGACCGGTCGACGGGGAGTCAGCTACACGGTCGACGTGGACCGTGCCGCGTCGGCAGTGGTCGGCGACCTGAGCACCAGTGTTGCTGCAGCAGTGATCGGTTCGTTGTCCTGGGACGATCCGACGTCGATCCTCGCCTGGCTGGATGCATACGACCCGAGCAAAGCGTATGCGGACGTCTCCGACGACGGGCCGCTGACGCAGGCGCAACTGAACCGGCTCGTCGAGGCGGTCGAAGCGTTCGTGCAAGCACTCTCGGCCGCTGCACTCGCCGAAAGCGCTCCCGATGCGCCCGACAGCGAATCTGCTGCGGGCGCAACGCACAACGACATCGAACTCGCGTGCCACGAGGTGCTTCGGCGGATGAGAGGACCGTCCAGGCCTCGTCCTCGGGAGCGCTCTCGAGGACATCTCGACATGCGACGCACGGTGCGTTCGAGTCTGCGCACCGACGGAATTCCCTTCCATCTGGTCGTGAAAGCTCCTCGCCCCGATCGTGTTCGACTACTTCTCATCGCAGACGTGTCGCTGTCCGTGCGCCCGATCACCGCGTTCACTCTGCGGTTGGCTCAGGCAATGCATCGCCGGGCAGATCGTTGTGAAGTCCTCGCATTCGTCGATCGTCCGGTCGACGTGACCGACACCCTTCTCGCCAGTAGCGGTGACGGCGCACTGGCTGCGGTACTTGCGCACCCGGGTCTGGATCTGGAAGCCAGCAGCGATTATGGTCGAGTGCTCACAGAATTGTTGGACGAGCACGGAAACAGCTTGAACTCACGGACGTCCGTCATCATCGTGGGCGACGGTCGGTGCAACGGGTTGCCCCCACAGGTGGACAAGCTCGAGGAACTCCGCCGAAAGGTTCACCGTCTGGCCTGGATCACGCCTGAACCTCAGCGTTACTGGAACCAGGCATCGTGCGCGATGCCGGAGTATTCGGAGATCTGCGACGAGGTTGTTGTTGCCCGAGATGCCGCGCAACTGATGGCAAAGGCCGCTGAACTGGGGCACGCACTTCGCTGATGTCACTGCACTTCACCGATGTCACTGCGCGATCCGTCGTGAACTAGTTTGATCTCATGTCCGAAATCAGGGGATCGATCTGGCGACCGATCGCGGCGCTGACAGTGTTCGGCGCCGTGTGTGGGCTGGTGGCGCTCGGCGTGTTTCAGTGGTGGTGGAACTCGTTGGCATCACCTCACATTCTCACCGGCGGATCCTATCGGGAGCCGTTTGCCGAGCCGACATACACCGGACCCATATTCATGGACCTCTTTCCGGCAGAACCTGCCCCGTGGCTGTATTCGGGACTGGTCCTCGGACCGACGGTGGTCGGCTTGCTTGCCGGGATCGTGTTCGTGGTGTTCGTCCGGCGTAATCGCGCGCAGGACCGCGCGATTACGCCGGACGATCGATCAGAGCGCTAGCAACGCGCGCGAGCTCAGTCGAGGATCCGCCAACGGGCGTAGCGCCAACCGCAGCAAGACCAAGGCGTTGTCGTCGCCGGCGATCCTGTTGACTTTCAACGTATTGCACTCGATGCACTGGTGAACGAGCATCCACTCACCGTCCTGCCGTACCGACAGGGACAGCGCCGCCATGGCACCTCTGCACTGTTGTGCCCGGTCGCCCGGAACACGACCATCGACGTGGCGGCTTGCCAGACAGTTCGGGCAGTGGTTCCGATGAGCGGTACCCGGCGCCGCAATGGAGATGTCCAAACGGCATGTGAGACAACGGAAGCTCGATCCTTGTTCGCCGCCGATTCCGTGCAATACGTGCTTGGTCCGTTGCGGTGCCCGCCGCGCGCGGGTGCTGGGATTCCTACGTGGCATCTGCTTCCCCCTCACAAGTCGCCGAAGGCTTCGAGCGGGAAGGGCGGTTGCGCGAGCGGCCGCACTGCCATTCTCATCAACAACAACTGGTTGTCGTCACGGCTGACGGGGTTGGAGGTAAGCTCGAGGCACTGCGCGCAGCGGTGGATGATCATCCAATCGCCACTGCGCAGTACTGCGATCGAAATGGGAGCCATCCGCATTCCGCAGTCCGACGGTCCACCTTCCACCTGGTCGAAAAGGTGTCGGGAATGCAGGCAACTGGGGCAGTGGTTTCGGCGATCACCATCGGGGCCGTACGTCATGACGGTGAGTCCGCACTGAATGCACGAGAAGGTGTCGGTTTTCGAGATGGAATTGTGTGATTGAGGCACTGGAGAACTCCTAGCTGAGTGAACAAAGCAGGTAGGAGCAGGCCGAGTGGCCTCGCGGCTGTCAGTCCGTCGTTTCGGGGATCAGCAAGTGACCCTCGAGGTTGCCGGCAGTGCAGGGGCGAGAGGCGCGCTCGGCGCGGGCTGGGTCATAAACACCTTCTGGATCGGTACTACGGGCCGCTCTGGCCAGAACCGAAAGTACAACGGGACCTGATTGCCGCGCCATCTATTTTCCGGCGACGACTACCTGCCCGAACGGGTAGGTAAGCGCCTCTCCTTCGGTGGGTGTGCCCCGACTGCTGTCCGCGTAGGCTCGGGGCCAGCACTTGTAAGGTGGATCACACCAGTTGGTGCTCGGGCGAGCGAGCTGGGAATTCGCGAAGCGGTGATCTCGGTGCCGCGCGAGAGGAGAGTGGGGTCGTGTCCGTGGCATATCCGGATGCTGTGAACCACGGTGTTCATCGCCGCGGCACTGCTGCTCGACTGGTCAAATTTCACGCCCCCGAGATCGTCTTCGGTATCGGTTCCCTGGTCGAGGCAGCACACGCGACTCTGCGGTTCGGCGGGTTCCGCCCGTTTCTGGTCACCGATCCCGGCTTGATCGACGCGGGGTGGGTCAGCGAACTCGAGGACCATCTCACGGAGCAGGGCTTGACCGCGACAGTGTGGTCAGGGCTGACGCCCAACCCCAAGGACTTCGAGATCGCGGCCGGTTTCGAGGTGTACCAGGAAGGCGAGTGCGACGTCATCATCGCGCTCGGTGGCGGTTCCGTCATCGACGCGGCTAAAGGTGTAGCCGTCCTCGCTGCCAACGGCGGCAACATACTCGACTACGAGGGTGTCGATCAGGCGACAAAACCGATCCCGCCGTTGGTGATGGTTCCCACTACGTCCGGAACGGGCGCTGACGTGTCGCAGTTCTGCATCGTCACGGACACGACCCGCGGCACCAAGATCACCATCATCGGCCGTGCCCTCGTGCCAGATGTGACGGTCATCGATCCGCGGTTGCTCACGACGATGCCCGAGTGGCTCAATGCAGCAACGGGATTGGACGCACTGACGCACGGAATCGAAGCCTTCGTCTCACTGGCGCACAATCCGTTGACCGATCATCACGCGCTCCGCGCGGTCGGCCTCGTGACGGAGAATCTGGTGAACACGATCCAGGACCCGATGGAGATGGAAGCTCGATCGGTGATGGCGCAGGCGAGTCTCGAGGCCGGGTTGGCGTTCACCAACGCGATACTCGGAGCCGCGCACGCCATGAGCCATCAGGTGGGCGGCATGCTTGATCTGCCACATGGCGTCATCAACGGAATTCTGTTGCCCCACGTCATCCGATTCAATTCCACGACGGACGCTGCCCCCTTTGTCGCCATCGCTGCGGCACTGAGCCTTCCTGAACAGCACGGCACCCCGGAGGAAGCAGCGCTGGCGGTGGCCGACCGGGTCGAACGTCTCGCCCGGGAGGTTGGGGTTCCGAAGGGGCTGGGGGAGTTGGGTGTTCGCGAGGGAGACCTCAGTCGACTTGCCAGCTTCGCGTTGCTCGACGCCTGCATGTCCACCAATCCCAGGGAAGCGACGCAGGAGCAGATGGTGGCGTTGTTCCGAGGTGCGTTGTGAAGAGGGACAGTGTGATGCGGTGCAGGGTGATGCGGTGCAGGGTGAAGCGGTGCAGACGATGACCGCGGACCTGTCGCGACTCACCGGTTTACGTTCGGGTAAGAGTTCGTTTTATCCGCAGTACCGCGGCGCTGCCGAGCGTCTCGAACGCGTCGTACATGCGTTGGAATTGATCTCGCGGGCTTTGGTGCGGACCGTCGAGGGGCCGGAAACCCTCGTCTGTGCGGTGGCGGAAGCTGCCCGTGCTCATCTGAGTGCCAACTGGATAGTCTTCGCCTTGGCCGACGGAACATTGCCCGACGCCGGACCACGGCGATTGGTTCTCGGCCCGGACGCCACCCCATTTCTGGTCGACAACGTGGAGGGGCCACCACTTCCGGAGGATGTAGTCGAATGCCTCGACGACATCCGCTGCGGAAGAATCGAATCCAACTCGGTGATCGACGCTCACTACGCGTTTGTGCCGATCGTGCTCGGCGGCGGTGTGGTCGGCGCCTTTGCGGCCTGGACGCCGGCCAACCGGACGCTCGACACGACGGACGGTGCTGTGCTCAGCATTCTGGCCAGCCAGACTGCCGTGGCTCTGCAGAACTCGGCGCTCTATCAGCGCGGACAACTACTGCTCGAACGAGCCGAAGACGCATATGCGGAGGCCAACCGCACTGCAGCCGACCTCGCGGTGCGCAACAGCGAATTGGAGTCCACGCAGCGTCAACTCGGAGTGGCTCACCGGCACCAGGTGGTCGACGACGAACGGCACCGGATCGCCCGCGAACTTCACGACAGCGTGACACAGGCGGTGTTGTCGGCCGGCATGCAGATCGAGGTCTGCCGGAGCGACATCCCGGAGGCGGAACGCAGTGAAAGACTGGACTTGGCAAAGGATTTGACCAGGCGGGCGGTCGAGCAGCTTCGCTCGGCGATCTACGCGCTCAATCATTCCTCGGACGCGGACCGGACGTCGCTGCCCGAGATGCTCGAGCAGCTCGGCGTGGTTCACATGCCGGACGAGTTGGCGGTCAGCGTTCGCGTCGGCGGCACCCCGACCGAGCTTCCAGGCGATGCCGAACACGCTCTTCTGCGGATCGCGGGGGAGGCGCTGTTCAATGTTGCGGTGCATGCCCATGCGAGTCGAGCGGTCCTGCGGTTGACCTATCGAGCGGATACGGTGCTGCTGTCGGTTTCCGACGACGGTGACGGCGACCCTGCGCGGATGCGTCTGATCCTCAAACTCGCAGCCACCAACGACGTCGACGGCCGTCATCGCGGACTGGCGAACATGCAGACACGAACTCTCGAGTTGGGTGGTGCGCTCGAAGTTCGGCGCGCGCGGATCGGTGGAATTCAGATTCTCGTGCGACTGCCACTACCACTGCCACAGGCACTTCCGCTCCAGGCGGATGTCGACAATCTTTGCTCCACCACTGAAATCGAGAGCGAGGAATCATGACCACTGCGCGTCCCGTCATCACCCGCGGAGCATCGCCGGTTCAGGGATTGGTTCGAATCGTCCTGGTCGACGACCATGCAATTTTGCGGCAAGGGCTCCGCTCGGTTCTCGAGCGCGAAAGCGACCTCGAGATCGTGGGGGAGGCTTCGTCTCTCGCCGAGGCGCTTGCCGTGGTCGACAAGGTGGGTCCGGACATCGTCTTGATGGATCTGAAACTCTCCGCCAGTTCCGACTACGAGGGACTGACCCTTTGTGGCCAGTTGTCTACGGCGCATCCCGGGCTCGGACTGTTGGTTCTCACCACCTTTCTCGACGATCAACTGGTGGTGCGAGCGGTACACGCGGGTGCTCGCGGCTATGTCGTCAAAGACGTCGACACCACCGAATTGGTGCGTGCGATCAGGGCGGTCTCGCGGGGTGAGAGTGCGTTCGATTCTCGCAGCGCATCGGCTGTCGTCCGATCGCTCAACGGGCAGTCGTCATCCAAAGAACGATTGACCGATCGTGAACTCGAAGTACTGAGACTGCTCGCAAACGGCTTGTCCAACATCAAGATCGGTGAGCGACTGTTCATCTCGCCGACCACGGTCAAGTTCCACGTCAGCAACATCATGCGCAAACTCGAGGTGAGTCGGCGAGCAGAGGCCGTCTACGCCGCGAGTAAGCAAGGTCTGATCTAGCTCCGCTCGGAGACCGCCCAGGCGCGCAGCGCCTGATGCTGTACGAGGAGCACGCTCGATCGAGTTGTGCGCAGAGTCGACGCGGTCATCTCGGCAGTCAGACCCACTGCGATTCGCAATACCAGGACCTCACGTTGGTCGTCGGTGAGGCGACGTGGGCATTTGAATTGTCCGTCGATGTTGCGTGACTGGGGAATTGACGCAATCCGTTGCGAGGCCAACTCGTAGGCGAAGTTCTCGATTCGTGTGTCGGCCGAGATCGTTTCGGACATTCGTGTGACGACGTCCAGGGTGCATTGATGGGCGAGATCGTCGGCGAATGTTGCGACAGGCGTCCCGAGAAGCCTGGCGCGATAGTAGAGAACGACGCGAGGGTGCAATCGGGCCAGGAGTTTCGACAGTGCGTGATGATCGCCGGCGAATGCCCCGGCGGCGTTGCGGTTCAAGGAAATCGATTGTTCACAGGTTTCGGGTGAAGCGGTTCGTGCGGAGGGTGGCGTCGGTGAAGTCTTCGCGCCCCTGATCGACAGCTTCATCAACAACTCCTCGGGTACAGCGCACCTCATCATGCTGGAACGAGAATTGAGGTACCCCACCGAAAATGCGGGTAAACCTGAAGTTACCTTCCAGGTGTCCGGTCTTTTCGCTGGGAGCGCCAGTCCGCGAGCATGCGCGGCATTTCCGCGGCCATGAAGTCGAAGAAGTCGCGCAGATCTTCCATACGATCGCCGGCCGTAGTGCCTTCACCGAGGACCCGAATGCCCTCGTCCGCAACTGCCGAGACCTGGTAGAGGGACGATTGTTTCGTGACAAACGCGTCGGCCCACATCTCGACGCTGACGCAGTAGTGCTGACGCCTCGATCCGGGGACGGCCACTCGCTCGATCAATCCGACTTGCTGGAGGTATCTGACTGCTCCGGAAATGGCGGCGGGGCTCACTCCCAATCGGGATCCGAGATCTCCTGGCGTGGACGAGGGTGTCTCGCTGGTCATCAACGCGGCCCAGACGCGTGCAGGCATCGGCGGAAAACCCATGTCGCTCAGAACGAGTGAGAGTCGCTCGACAAAATGTCGGCTCTCGTCCGGTGCAACGGTGCGGCTGACGTCGGTCATCGGAACCCTTCGATCTTTCTTCTTTTCTATCTTCACACATTTGTGAAATCGGCGTACGGTCAAATTCATGGGTGCGGCAATTTCAGTGAAAAGCCTCGTCAAGACCTTCGGTACCACCCGCGCGCTGGACGGCCTCGACCTCGAAGTCTCAGCAGGTGAAGTGCACGGATTCCTGGGACCGAACGGCTCTGGAAAGTCGACCACTATTCGGGTGCTCCTCGGCCTGCTCCGCTCGGACTCCGGAGACGCAACTGTTCTCGGCGGCGATCCGTGGCGAGACGCTGTTACCTTGCATCGACGTCTCGCTTACGTGCCTGGCGACGTGAATCTGTGGCCCAACCTCACCGGCGGGGAGGCTATCGATCTGTTGGCGGGTCTGCGCGGTGGCTTGGACCGAAAACGCCGCAGCGAGTTGCTCGATCGCTTCGAACTTGACCCGACCAAGAAGGCGCGGACGTACTCGAAAGGTAATCGGCAGAAGGTTGCACTCGTGGCGGCGTTTTCGTCCGACGTCGACCTTTACGTACTCGACGAACCGACATCGGGGCTCGACCCGTTGATGGAAGCGGTGTTTCAGGACTGCGTCGAAGAGGTGGCTCACGCCGGAAAGACGGTCCTGCTGTCGAGCCACATCCTCGCCGAGGTCGAAGCGCTGTGCGATCGCGTGAGCATCATCCGCGACGGGCGGACGGTGGAAGAGGGAACGCTGTCCGAACTCAGGCATCTCACGCGCACGTCCATCTCGGCGGAGACACAGCGCCAGATCGGCGGACTCGACGGGCTCGGCGGGGTCCACGACGCGGTGATCGACGGTAACCACGTCACCTGCGAAGTCGACAGCGCGCAACTCGGACCACTCATGACGTACTTGGTCGGATTCGGAATCGTGGCGCTCACTTCCACTCCGCCGACACTCGAAGAACTCTTCTTGCGTCATTACGGTGACGAGCGCGCCAGGGAGACTTCGGTCCACCTGCGAGCCGAGACCGGTGTACGGCCATGACCGTTGTTGTCGAGGCCGCTCCACCGGTACCTGCCTCGGCAAGTCAATTCACCGGCACACGCCGACTGGTCCGGTTGGCTTTGCGACGGGACCGAATTCAGCTTTCGGTGTGGGTCATCTCGATCGTCTTGTTCATGCTGCTAGTCGTCGCCAGTGTGACCGGGCTGTACTCGACACCCGAGGAATTACGAAACATCGCAGTCAGTTCCGCGGTATCGCCGGTGGCGCTGGCGACCAACGGAATCGTGTCCGGCGATTCGCAGGGCGCGATAGTCGCCAGTCAGTCGGTGCTCGTGTTCGCGTTGGTGGCGGCATTGATGAGCACCCTTGCGGTGGTTCGTCATACACGACAGAACGAGGAGACCGGCCGTGCCGAGATGATCGGTGCTGCGGTGGTGGGTCGGCGAGCGCTTCTGACGTCCGCACTGATTGTCACGGTCGGTGCGAACGTGGTTCTGACACTGGGAATTGCCCTGGGATCGATCGCCGTCGGTTTGCCTGTCGTTGGTTCGCTCGCGTTGGGTGCTTCGATAGGTGGGACCGGAATCGCGTTTGCCGGTGTGGCGGCGGTGACTGCGCAGATCACCGACGGTGCTCGTACGGCCAACGGTCTGGCGGGTGCCGCGATCGGTGTTGCCTTCATGCTGCGCGCGATCGGCGACGTGAACAGTACGGTCGTCGACGACGGAACTCGCGTGGTGAGCGGTTGGTTGTCGTGGCTTTCGCCGATCGGATGGGCGCAACAGATCAGACCTTTCGACGACGACGCCTGGTGGATCCTGCTGTTGCTGATCGGATTTGCGGTTGTGCACGTGGTGGTGGCGTTTGTTCTCATCGGCCATCGCGATCAGGGAGCGGGGCTCGTGCAGCCCCGGCCCGGCCCGCCGACCGCAGCATCGTGGTTGCCGTCGGCTTGGGGCCTGGCGTGGCGCATGCAGCGAATGACGATGTTCTGGTGGATCTTTGCCGTTGTCATTCTCGGGTTCGCCTACGGCGCTGTGGGCAACGAGATCGACGCGATGGTGGGATCGTCGCAGCAGACCGCGGAGATGTTCGAGAAACTTGGTGGCGGCGGTACGGATCTGGTGGATTCGTACTTGGCCACTGCTCTCGGTCTCACCTCGATTGTCATCGCGGCATATTCGGTCCAGAGTCTTCTCCGGATGCGGGGTGAGGAAACATCGGGACGGCTCGAACCGTTGCTGGCAACCTCTTTGTCGCGGTGGAGGTGGATGCTTTCCCACCTGGGTATGGTTGTGGGTGGGGTGATCCTCGCGCACGTCTTGATGGGTGCCTTCACCGGATTTGCCTTCGGGCTCGTCACGGACGACATCGGCGGCAACACACTCCGGATGACTGGCGCCGCCTTGGCCTATCTACCCGCGGTGCTTGTAGTCGTGGGGTTGGTGTCGTTGGCTTTCGGACTGTTTCCGACCTACGCGTCGGCGCTCTCCTGGGGAATCTTGGCGGCATGCATCGTGCTCGGGCAACTCGGAACGTTGCTGAAGCTTCCACAGTTAGTGCTGGATCTGTCACCCTTCACCCACGTGCCGGGTGCCCCCGCCGAGCCAGTGACAGTTCTACCGCTGCTGGCAATGATCGTTGTGGCAGTAGTGCTTTCGACAGCATCGCTTGTTGCGTTCCGTCGTCGCGACCTCCAGGGGTAGTAGGGCTGAACTCAATTGGGAGTTCAACCCAGAATTCGACGAAGCTGGCGAGCCCGAGCAGCGAGCCGTCCGGTCGAGTCGAATAGTTCGGATTCGTCAACACAGAGAGTGTCTGTCGCCCAGGCGGTCCCGTGGCGTAGGCGATACCACGGTGACAGTGATTGGGGATCTGCCGT
This sequence comes from Rhodococcus sp. DN22, assembly GCF_036669995.1. Taxonomy (NCBI): domain Bacteria; kingdom Bacillati; phylum Actinomycetota; class Actinomycetes; order Mycobacteriales; family Nocardiaceae; genus Rhodococcus; species Rhodococcus sp. DN22. Next base: position 1,913,029 of record NZ_CP133326.1, read on the forward strand.
GAGGTGCTCCGGTGTGAAATGCGCGGTGAACTCGATAGTGGGTATAGCCACGGGCATCGTCAGTGTCGCGAACAATCCGGGCGGAAGCGCGTCGAGAAGGACCGCGGCGCGCTCTTGGGCCGTGAAATCGAGGTCTGTGAGCAATCGGATCCAGACGTCGAATTCCGGGGAGTCGCCACCGGCGAACGGCCTCGCGGAATTGATCGGCCGGATGTCGAGGTGCTGGGAGAACGGCACAAAATCCACCGGGATCTCCAGCGGCGGCAGGGTTGACGGGTCGGCCGGAGTCGGTGCGGCGACAGGGGCGGACATCGTTGTGCCTCCTGTGTCGCGGGCTAGCCGAACGAGAGCGGATCCCGAACCGGTCAGCGTGACGTGGCAACTGACGGTCCGCCCGCCCCGCATATCGTCGACAGTCAGCTCGGCCGGCCCCGGAGGGACGGGGCGGTCCAGGTGCGCCGTGACTGCCAGAGGTTCGGCTCCGGACGCGTCGGCAGCCACTCGCAGCATCCGTGCAACGGCGAGTCCGCCCTGAATGCCGTCGAAACTCCGCCAGCTGGAGTCGAATTCGGTGTGATGACACGCTGCGTCGGTCGACGGCGCTACCGTCGCGGACGCCTGACTATTAGTTGCCATAGTCAGCACCCTAGATGCTGACTATGGCTATGGCAAGCTAGGGTCTACTCGGGAGTGCTGGACGACCCACCGAAGAGCATGTAGATGAGGATCTGAAGAATGCCGAGAGGATTGATCTCGCCGAGGCTGCTCATGTGTGAGGAACTCCTGTTTGCGGGGATGGGTACTGTTGCGTCGCAACGTCACTGAAAGTACGGCAATTCAGACAATGCGGTGCGGAATTTACCGATAATTCACTGTCCGCGAGTCGGGCGACAGTGCAGGTAGGCGTCAGTGACTACGTCGAGAACGCGATTGCCGTCTGCATCGACCAATTTCGCTGTGATGGTGACCAATCCCCGCGCGCGATTGTCGAACACGACGTTGTCGACGGTGACCTTTCCGCTCAGGGTGTCACCGGGGCGAAGTGGACGTAGGAAGCTCACGTCGCGCATGGACTTTCCGGCGATCACGTTCCACTGGTCGTAGAGACTGTCGACCACCAACTTCTGGCAGATCGACAGGGTGTGCAGCCCGCTGGCGATCAACCCGCCGAAGACCCCGGACCCGGCGGCTTCCTTGTCGATGTGAAACCACTGGGGATCCCACTGGGTTGCGAACTCGACGATCTCCTCTTCGGTCACCGAATACGAGCCCAATGGGATCACTTGGCCGATCTCGAGATCTTCGGCGAACACTGTGCGTTGGTGAAGGGCGGCCGAATCATTCATGTCTGTGTGAATCTCCTGCGTGTTCCGGGTGTACTCGGAACATACTCCACGCAGTGCGTTCGGCTCCTTCGCAAGTCCTTGTCCAGGGTCACTAGAATCGTCACATGGTTGACGACGCGAAGATCGAGCCGAGGGCGCTGGCAGGAACGTGGCACTTCGAGCGCGACATCGTCGACCGCCTTTCCGGTTCCACCAAGCATGTCTTCGGCGAGACCACTATCTCCGACGCCGGTGACGGTCGGATGCGCTGGTACGAGAGTGGCACTCTGCGTGACGGCGATCTGGAATTGCCAGTGTTCCGCACTCTGTTCATTGCAAAGCGCGGCCTCGAATGGGCCGTGACATTCGAAGACGGCAGAGAGTTCCACGACTGGGCGCCGGGGGAGGAAGTCGAGCACCTGTGCGGTGCGGACACCTACCGCGGGCGAATCGACGTCACTGCAGTAGATGGATCGGCTTGGGCGGTCGTCTGGACCGTGACGGGGCCGAGCAAGAACTACACGATGACCACGCATCTCACCCGGCCCTGATCGCAGCGATCACCAGTTATTCGACGCCGATCGTCACCTCGGTGGACTTCACGAATACCGTTGCGGCTTGGCCTGGTTCGAGGTCGAGATCCAGTGCGGCATCGCGGGTGATCGACGAAGTCACGATCTGGTTGCCGCCGTCCAACTTCACCTTGACCGTTGCCATGACGGTGCCGAGGTTGACCTCGGTGATGGTGCCGGTGAGTTGATTTCGTGTGGACAGTCGCATCTCTGAAACTCCTGTGCTCTGGGGTGGGTGTACTTCGACCATAATCCGATGGTCGCGTATCTACCCAGCGATTCCGCAGGTGCGGACATGCGGGCACCGCAGGTGCGCGAATATTGTCGGGCGGTGGAGGTAGATTCCGGTCATGACTGAACCCGTGAAAGGCCCGGCGTCGTATTTTCCGTCGATCGAGAAGAAATACGGTCGGCCGATCGGTGAGTGGCAAGAGCTGATCAAAAGCTCAGACCTCACCAAGCACATGGAATTGGTGAATTGGTTGAAGTCGGAGCACGGGATGGGGCATGGGCACGCGAATGCACTTGTCGCCCATACGCTGAAAGAAGGTTAGTTCTTTTCAGGCGGCCGATGCGTCCAGCACCAACCAGCCGCCGTGATGCTCGAATACCTCGAACGGCACACCGGTCTGCCGGCCGACCGCACGCAGTGACTCGAGATCGAACGTACGGATGTGGCCGTGGCACGCGGTGGCTTCGTCTTCGAAGGGGACGGCTATGACGACCCGTTGACGTGCGATTCGGAGTGCCTGCGCGATCACGGCTTCGCCGACCGAGTCGTCGACGTGCTCGAGGAGATGAATTGCGGTGACGGTGTCGGCGCTGTTGTCCGGTGCCGGTACTTCACCCGCGTCGCAGATCACCGTGTCGATCGTGATGCCGAGTTCGGGGGCTACCGCGTCGAGCAGGATCATCGTTCCGGGCAGGATGTCCGTGGCGGTCACGTCCATTCCGGCGCGCGCGAGCCGCAGGGGCAGGAAACCGAAGCAGGAACCCAGATCGAGTACGGAACCGCGAACCAGTTCTTCGGCTTTGTCGTGAATCGGCGCGAAATCTGCAGTGCCGTCCAGTAGTTCGGCAAGGGAGTTCCGGTAGTAGGTGGTCCAGGATTCGAGAGCGCCGTCCACGGTGGACCGAACCAGTCCGACCATCGTCAATTCGAATTCGTCCTGACCGAACTCCGCGTCCTGGATCGACGAGGTGACTCCGGCTACGAGTCGCTCGCTCAGATCGGCGGGAGTGAGGGAGTGCCTGACGTGGAGTCGGCCGCCTCGACGATCGAGCGAGATCGGACCGGAATCGACACGTTCGACGGTGACATGCCCGAACGACCACAAGCCCGGCGTCGACGGTGCCAGTGAATCCAGGACCGGTTCGTTCGTGATGGTGGACATGATCGCCTTTCTCAGGTGGTGATGCTTCTCAGGTGGTGATGCCGGTCCGCAAGGACTGCGTACCTGTTTTCAAGAGTTCCGGTAGCTCGAGTGAATCGTCGGTGAGCCACTGTTCGTACGCCGACATGGCGACCCCGAGCAGAAGATAGCCGACCGTGCGTGGGCCGTGATCGGTCGGCTCGAGATTCATTCGGCGTGCGACGTAGTCGGCGACCACCTGCCGCCAACCTTCGTACATCACCACAGAGTATGCCTGAAGCGTCGGAACTTCGAGGATCAATTCCATCCGTTTGCGATGTACCGCAGTCTCTTCCGGCGGGAAGGTGTTGAACGTCAACAATGCGGATTCGAGTGCGTCGACCAACGGTATGTCAGCGGGCAGTGAATCCAGGTGCTCGCGCATCTCGTCGAGATGTCCGTCGAAGTCGCCCCAGGGGACGGCGTTCTTGGACGGAAAGTAGCGAAAGAAAGTCCGACGCGCGATGCCGGCGGCGTCGGCTATCTGGTCGACGCTCACCTCGTTGAAGCCGACGGTGGAGAACAGTTCGATGCCGATCGTGCTGATTCCCTCCCTCGTTGTGGAGGGGCGACGACCTATCCGAGCGGACGGTTTCTTGCGGCTACGCATACTTTTTTCGCTCCATGTGTGTCATTCTGCACTCGATGCCATTACAGTGGTGAACCGAGTCACAGTGAAGTCCCACTAGTGACCACCAACTCCCAGGTTGGAAGTCTGATCTACAGACTTCCAGACGGAGTGCGACCGCAGGAGGAATCCATGTCAGATCGTGACAACAAGGCGCTCGAGAACGACCTCGTCGAGGAGTCCCTCGTGGAGGAAGTTTCCATCGACGGCATGTGCGGCGTGTACTGACCGTGTCTGCTTTGGATCTCGATGCGGGGTGGAAACTCCACCCGCAGGTAGCGCTTCGCCCCGAACCTTTCGGGGCGTTGCTCTACCACTTCGGAACGCGCAAGCTGTCGTTCCTGAAGAACACGACCATCGTTGCGGTGGTCAAGGCGTTGCCAGACCATCCTGATGTCAGGTCCGCACTACGTGCGCAAGGCATCGAAGATGACGCGGCTCCCCAATATGCCCGCGCGCTGAGCACTCTCGCCGATTCGCACATGATCGTGCCCGTCTGAGCCAGACGCTCGCCCCCACGTGCGGAACAGCCCTTCTGCACGTTCGCCCGCTTCATTTCTTCGCGAGGACACAGCCATGACCTCAGTTCTTGAACAGCCCTCTCCGCCCGCCAAGGTGGGTCGCCTCGTCGATCAGTTCGAACTCGGACTCGACGCCCCCATCTGCCTGACGTGGGAACTCACCTACGCCTGCAACCTGTCCTGCGTGCACTGCCTTTCGTCGTCGGGTCGTCGTGACCCCAACGAGCTGAGCACCGAACAGTGCAAGTCCATCATCGACGAGCTGCAACGTATGCAGGTCTTCTACGTCAACATCGGTGGCGGCGAGCCGACGGTACGCTCCGACTTCTGGGAGCTCGTCGATTACGCAACGGACCACCAGGTTGGCGTGAAGTTCTCCACCAACGGCGTGAAGATCGACAAGAAGGTCGCGGCACGGCTTGCGGCCAGTGACTACGTCGACGTGCAGATTTCCATCGACGGTGCCACCGCTGAGGTCAATGACGCTGTGCGCGGGCCTGGTTCGTTCGCAATGGCCGAGCGGGCTCTCGCGAACCTGAAGGAAGCCGGCTTCAAGGACGCCAAGATTTCGGTGGTCGTCACGCGGCACAACGTCAGTCAGCTCGACGAGTTCAAGGCTCTCGCGGACAAGTACGACGCGACCCTGCGCATCACTCGACTGCGCCCTTCGGGTCGCGGCGCCGACGTGTGGGACGATCTGCACCCACGCCCCGAACAGCAGCGTGAGCTCTACAACTGGTTGGTGGCCAACGGCGAAGGCGTCCTGACGGGCGACTCGTTCTTCCACCTCTCCGCGTTCGGCGATGCACTGCCCGGTCTCAATCTCTGTGGCGCGGGCCGCGTCGTGTGCCTGATCGACCCGGTCGGTGACGTGTACGCATGCCCGTTCGCGATTCACGAGCAGTTCCTCGCCGGAAACATCGTGAAAGACGGTGGATTCCAGGAAGTCTGGCAGCACTCGGACCTGTTCGAGGAGCTGCGCTCGCCGCAGACCGGTGGCGCCTGCAGCAAGTGCAATCACTACGACTCCTGCCGGGGTGGCTGCATGGCAGCCAAGTTCTTCACCGGACTGCCGATGGACGGACCTGACCCCGAATGCGTCATCGGTAACGGTGAAATGGCATTGGCGTCGGCGGGAGAGGTCCCGAAGTCCAGCGTCGACCACTCCCGTTCCGGTCAACGTAAGACCCCACGTGCATCGGTGCCACTGACACTGATGATGCGTCCGCCCGCCAAGATTTGTGACGAAAACCCGCTTGCGGGAATGCAGTAACTACTGCGCGATACCGACAGTGCGGCGAAAGCTGCACCCCAGAGAGGTCAGTTCAATGGCTAAGAATGCTTTCTTCGAGACGGTGGCAGAAGCACAGCGCCGTGCGAAGAAGAGGTTGCCCAAGTCCGTGTACGCGGCGTTGGTGGCGGGATCCGAGAAAGGGCTGACGGTCGACGACAACGTCGCGGCATTCAGCGAACTGGGTTTCGCTCCTCACGCTGCGGGACTGTCGGACAAGCGCGAGATGTCCACCACCATTATGGGCCAGGACATTTCGTTGCCCGTCATGATTTCACCGACAGGTGTGCAGGCAGTGCACCCCGACGGTGAGGTAGCGGTAGCTCGTGCGGCTGCAGCACGGGGAACAGCCATCGGACTGAGTTCTTTCGCCAGCAAGTCCATCGAAGAAGTTGCCGCGGCCAACCCGCAGGTCTTCTTCCAGATGTATTGGGTCGGCAGCCGCGACGTGCTCCTGCAGCGTATGGAGCGCGCTCGCGCTGCCGGTGCCAAGGGCCTGATCATCACCACCGACTGGTCCTTCTCGTACGGTCGCGACTGGGGCAGCCCGTCAATCCCCGAAAAGATGGACCTCAAGGCGATGTTCCAGTTCGCCCCCGAGGGCATCATGCGCCCGAAGTGGTTGCTGGAGTTCGCCAAGACCGGCAAGATCCCCGATCTGACAACACCCAACCTCGCGGCTCCCGGCCAGCCGGCACCGACGTTCTTCGGCGCGTACGGCGAGTGGATGCAGACCCCGCTTCCGACGTGGGAAGACATCGCCTGGCTTCGTGAGCAGTGGGGTGGACCGTTCATGCTCAAGGGCATCATGCGCATCGACGACGCCAAGCGAGCTGTCGACGCCGGTGTCTCCGCTATCTCGGTCTCCAACCACGGTGGCAACAACCTCGACGGCACCCCGGCGCCGATCCGCGTGCTCCCGGGCATTGCCGAGGCCGTGGGCGATCAGGTGGAAGTTGTTCTCGACGGCGGCATTCGACGCGGCGGCGACGTCGTCAAGGCGCTCGCACTCGGAGCCAAGGCCGTCATGCTCGGGCGCGCCTACCTGTGGGGTCTCTCGGCAAACGGCCAGGCCGGTGTCGAGAACGTGCTCGACCTGATGCGGATGGGCATCGACTCGGGGCTGATGGGCCTTGGCCACTCGTCCATCACCGAACTGAGCCCGGCAGACCTGGTGATCCCGGAAGGCTTCACACGCTCACTGGGCGCCAGCTGAGATTGCGGTTCCGATAGAGCTGTGAGTTGACACTCGACGAACACACAACCCTGGCCGGACGCTTCGTCCGGTCCAGGGTTGTCTTCGGTCCGCATGAGACCAATCTTGCTGTGGGAAGATCACTTTCCGATCGGCACCGTGCGTACTACCAGCGCCGCGCCGAGGGTGGAGCCGGAATCGTCGTCACCGAAGTGGCCTCGGTATTGGAGAACGACTGGCCGTACGAGCGTGCACCGCTGGCGTCGGAATGCGGCCCGGGGTGGCAGTCGATCGCGGCCGCATGTGCTCCGTACGGGACGCTGGTTCTTGCCGGGCTCGGTCATACCGGCATGCAGGGATCGAGCGCATACTCCCAATCGGTGCTGTGGGGACCGTCAAGAGTGGCCGACCCGGTGACGCGTGAGTTGCCGATGGCAATGGGGCAGCCGGAAATCGACCAGTTGATGGCCGGCTTTCGTGAAGCGTCGGCAATGGCCATCGCTTCGGGAATCGACGGAGTGGAACTCGATGCCGGTCCTCGAAGCATTCTGCGGCAGTTCCTTTCGGGTCTGACCAACACTCGGCAAGACCGATACGGCACTGATCGCGTTGCCCTTGTTCGCGAGATCATCTCGGCAGTGCGCGAGGAAGTCGGGTCGGACCACGTTGTCTCCCTGCGGTTGTCCTGCGACGAGGAAGCACCATGGGCGGGACTGACACCCGATCTCGCCGCCGGTTTTGCACGCGATCTGTCGCCACTACTCGATCTCCTTGTCGTCGTTCGTGGCGGACTCTATTCGTCAGAGGGGTACCGACCCGACTTTCACTGTCCGCCGAACTTCAACCTCGATCTGTGCCGTGAGATCAAGGCCGCGGTCTCGATTCCGGTTGTCGTGCAGGGGAGCGTCGTGGACATCACCGACGCTCGTGCAGCGCTGGAAGTGGCCGAGTTCGTCGAGATGACCAGGGCCCAGATCGCGGACCCGGACCTGGTCGTGAAAGCCGCGCGCGGTGATCGTCCACGGCCGTGTGTGCTCTGCAATCAGACGTGCCTCGTGCGTGATCCTCGCAACCCGGTCGTGACGTGCGTGGGGAATCCGAGCGCGGGTTTCGAGACGGTGGACCCCGATGAGCGAGAGCAGATTTCGACACCGGGAGCCGTGCTGGTCGTGGGAGGTGGCCCCGCCGGGATGGAGGCCGCGCGGATCTCGGCGGTGGCGGGGCACTCGGTCACACTCGTCGAGAGTTCATCGCAGTTCGGCGGCATGATCCGAACTTTTGCGCGAGGTGACGGCCGCAGCCGGTTCACACTCCTCGCACAGTGGCTCGAGGACGAATGCCGTCGTAGCGGCGTGACGATGCGGACCGGGGCGGCGGTCGACGCGCAGGACCTGAGTGATGCACGTAGTCGGGGCGAGCTGGTTGTGGTTGCCACCGGTAGTGCTGCGCGGCCGCCGACGTATCCGGTCGACGACTCGGTTCGGTGGTTGGATGCGTCGGAAGCCTTCGGGAAGTTGACCACCGTGGGGCCGGGTCCGGTCGCGCTGATCGATCCGCTCGGTGGACCGATCGCGGTGGCGCTCGCAGAAGCACTCGCGGCCGAGGGCGTCTCCGTCTCGATTGTGACCCCGGACAGCATCGTCGGTTCGAGGCTCGGTGCGAGTGGGGATCTGGTCGGCGCCAACACGCGCATCCAGCAGGCCGGGGTCACCAGGGTGCTCGCGTCCCGTGTCATCGAAATCGCCTCAGGGGCCGTCTGCGTCGAGCACGTTCATACCGGCGAGTGGTCACAGCTCGAGTGTGAAGTGGTGATCGACTGCTCGCCCCGTCTGCCGAACGAAACGCTGAAGGAAGCGGCCGACATCCAGGTGGGTGACTCGGTTGCCCCGAGAACTGTTCTCGAATCCATCCGCGAAGGGCGCTTTGCAGGGTTTACTACTAGAACGAGTTTCAATTCTGCAGAGAGGGCTATCTCATGACACAGGGTTCAGTTCGTTCGCTCGAAGGTCGCGTTGCTTTCATCACCGGCGCAGCGCGCGGTCAAGGACGTGCGCACGCGGTCAAGATGGCGCGCGAGGGAGCAGCGATCATCGCAGTCGACGTGTGCGCGTCGGTGGCGTCGGACAATTCTTACGACGCAGCAACTTCCGAGGACTTTGCCGAGACGATACGTCTGGTCGAAGCGGAGGGTGGGAAGATCCTCGCCCGCGAGGTAGATGTCCGTGACGGCGCAGCGCTCACCGCGGTGGTCAAGGACGGTGTCGAGCAGTTCGGACGCCTTGACATCGTGGTCGCCAATGCCGGGGTCTGTAACTGGAATCGATTCTGGGAAATGTCGGACGAGCAGTGGGAAACCCTGATCGACATCAACCTGACCGGAGTCTGGAAAACCCTCAAGGCATCGGTGCCGGCGATCATCGAAGGTGGGCGCGGTGGATCGATCATCGTGGTCAGTTCGGTGGCCGGACTCAAGGCGCTGCCCGGACAGGCGCACTACGCGAGCGCCAAGTTCGGTCTCGTCGGTCTGACGCAGGCCGCGGCAAAGGAACTGGGGGAGTACAAGATCAGGGTCAACTCGATCCACCCTTACGGAGTAAATACGCCGATGGGGGTCGACCAGGGCGCGCTCGAGGTATTTGCAAAGTTTCCGCAGTACCTTCCCAACTTCACTCCGATCCTCTCGGACATCGCGTTCGCCGAACCCGACGAGATCGCCGATACCGTTCTGTGGCTCGCGGGTGACGGTTCACGCACCGTCACGGCAAGTCATATCGCTCTCGATCAGGGAAACTCCAAGGTCTGATGACGCCATACCCGCGCCTCTTCGCGCCACTGCGCCTGGGCAACCTGACACTCCGCAATCGGGTCGTGTTCTCCGCACACCTGACCAATTACGCGGAGAACGGGTTGCCGACGGAGCAGCACGCGAGCTACTACGAGGCGCGGGCACGGGGCGGTGCGGGTCTGATCATCACCGAGGAACACTCGACGCATCCTTCGGATCGACCGTACGAGAAGATGATTGCGGGCTATCGGCCGGAAGCGATCGAGGGATACCGGCGGATCACCGACGCCGTTCATGCGCATGGTTCGTCGATTCTCGCGCAGATCAACCACAATGGGGGTCAGGGCGCTGGAACCTATTCGCGATCGCCGCTGTTGGCGCCGAGCGCCGTTGCGGATCCGTTGTTCCGCGAGGTGCCCAAAGCTGTCGACGACGCGGACATTGCCGAGGTTCTCGCAGGGTTCGCCCTTGTTGCGCGCAACTGCGTTGCCGGTGGCTTCGACGGGGTGGAATTGCAGGCGTCGCAGTCGTCCATCGTGCGCGCGTTTCTGGCACCCTCGACCAACCTGCGCACCGATCGCTACGGCGGGGGCGTGGCGAATCGTGCTCGTTTCCTTCTCGAAGTGCTCGGGGTCCTGCGTAAGGCCATCGGCCCGGATCGTGTGCTCGGTGTGCGCCTGAGTGGATACGAAGGAACGCGGGGTGGCATCGAACTGTCCGACGCGGTAACCACCGCCCAACTGATCGAAGCTGACGGTCACGTCGACTACATCAACACCACCGTCGGAATGGCCACGGAAACACTGCATCTGGTCGAAGCATCGATGGCTGTACCCACGGGCTACGCCAACTTCGTCCCGTCTGCGATCAGGGAGGTCATCGATCTTCCAGTCGTCGGAGTCGGCCGTTTCAAGACGCCGGAGCAAGCCGAAGCTGCACTCGAGGACGGTGTATGCGATCTGGTGGGCGTAGTTCGCGGGCAGATCGCCGATCCGGATTTTGTGAACAAGGCGCGTGCCGGTCAATCGTCACAGGTGCGAACCTGCCTGTCCTGCAACCAGGAATGCGTCGGGCGGATGGGTCTGGGGCGTTGGTTGGGGTGCACCGAAAATCCGCACGCCGGTCGGGAATCGGTCCCACTGCCGATGCCGCGGCGACGGGGCCGCACGGTGGTGGTAGTTGGCGGCGGCCCGGCCGGCCTGCAAGCTGCGGCCACCGCGGCCCAGCGAGGTCATGCGGTGACGCTGTTCGAGCGTGAACGAAGACTTGGCGGACAGATTCTTACCGCCTCGGTGGTATCGGTTCGCCGTGAGCTCGCCGACCTCGTGCGAAATCTCGAATCGGAGTGTCGCCGAAGCGGTGTGACGATCGAGCTGGGTGTTGGAGCTGACCTTGCGATTGTGGAGGAACGGGCGCCCGACGTGGTCGTGATCGCAACCGGCGCGCGGCCCGTGCGCCCAACGTGGGTGGGTGGATCAGAGCGTGTCGTAAGTGTTCGAGACGTTCTCGACGGCAGGGTTCTGCCGAGCGGAATGGTGCTCGTATACGACGAGTTGGGATTCCATCAAGGTACGTCGGTGGCGGAATTCCTGGCTGATCGAGGTTGCGCTGTCACGATCGCGACCAACGGCATGGTGGTTGCCCAAGATCTGAGCGTCACCCTGGATTTCGAGGGGTGGAACCGCCGGGCGTTCGAGAAGTCGATCGTGCAACGGACGGATCTGATGGCGACTTCGGTGAGCGCTGGAGCCTCGCCGCTCGTGAGCTTGGTTCACCTTCCGACGGGTGTGGTCGAGGAAGTTGCGGTCGACTGGGTGGTCTTCGCGACACAGCAGGAACCTGTCGACGAGTTGTGGAACACCTTGCAGGGAAGTTCTTTCGAGATATTTCGCATCGGTGACGCCCTGTCCCCGAGACGTTCGCACGCAGCGGTCATCGAGGGGCATCGGGCTGCGTTGGCGATTTAAGTCGTCCGTTTTGTCTCTGGCTCTCGAAAGTATGTTCGATTAAACTTTCGGTATGAACAGTCGGGAAGCGTGGCAGCTGGATGGTGAGGGCCTCAAGAGTGAGGTTCTCGATCTGGTGCACGCCCGGCACGAGTTGCAGTCGCGGATGGTGTTGCTGATCGTGGAAATGTTTTCCCGTGAGGTTCTCGGCGGGAAGGGTTTTCGGGCGATCGCACAGTGGTTGCACGGTTCGACGAATCTGGAGATCGGTGAGTGCAGTCTGCTGGTCGGGTTGGCGCGGTTGTTGATGCTCGAACCTGTTGTGGCGGATGCGTTTCACCGGGGTGACGTGGATGCGTTGAAAGCACGGCAGGTGGCGTCGTTTTGTCAGCATCCACCCAAGAACATGACCCTGGCGGATGTGGACAAGGCCCGCGGGATTCTGCTTCGGTTGGCGTCGAAGAACATCGCGGATTGTGATGCGGTGCGGGCAGCGATTCGGCGGATCGAGAAGCAGTACGGCAAGCGTGAGGACGGTGTTCCGGTCGGCGAGGATTCGGAGCGCAACGAGTTCTACGCCTCGAAAGGCTTGTACGGCAGAGTGACTGTGAAGGGTGATCTGGATGCTGTGAACGGGGCGCGGTTGATCACGTTGTTGTCGAGTTTGTCGGCGCCGACGCCTGAGAAGGACGGCGTGAAGGACACGCGTACTCCTGCGCTGCGACGTGCGGACGGGTTTTGCGAGTTGTTGCGCCGGTACGAGCGGGCGGGGTTGGGTCCGATCGAGGGCGGGGTGAAACCGCACATCACGATCACTGCGTCGGCGAAAGACATGACGGATCTGCAGGCCTTGAAGGACTTGCTGCCGTCCACGGAGGAACTCGGGTTTGCGTGGACGGATTGGGTGGGTCCGATCAGTATCGACACTGCCCGGATGTTGGCGTGCGACTGCACCGTGACGCGGATTTTGTTGGATGAGAATGGTGTTCCGCTCGAGTGCGGTAAGGAAGCGAGAACGGCGACGGTTCCGCAGCGGCGGGCGTTGGCGGTTCGGGATGGTGGGTGTGCGTTTCCGGGGTGCGGGACGCCGTCGGGGTGGTGCGATGCTCATCATATTGTTCACTGGAATGATGGTGGCCCAACAGATCTCGACAACCTGATCTTGTTGTGCGGTCATCATCATCGGACGCTGCATCATACGGAGTGGCGGGTGGAGATCGGCCCGGATCGGAAGACGGTGTTCTATCCACCGATGTCGGTTGATCCGTATCAGCATCCGATCGGTGGGAACAGCCCACCCACAGCGGCCTGAACGGGCATATTTGAAAATGGCAGCGTGTGTACCGGGGACGAGGCATGCCCCGGGGCACACGCATGCTGTGTTTCGGGGTGGTAGAGCCGGGGTCAGGCATGAACGATGAAACGCAAGGGACCATTCTGGGATGTGGTCAATGGGCATTCCCGCCCTCTCCGGCAGCGACATACTCGGTTGGACACTTCGCGCGATAGATCCTGAGTCCTCGACGTTCGAAGTGGGATTCACTCATGATCCCGCATTCTTGGTCCCGCATTCTTGGTCCCGCATCGGTAGCCACTCTCGAACCCGACCAGTTCGCGCGGACAGCGTCGTTGCATGTTCAATTCCCCGAGCATGCCCTCCCCGGCGCATACATCGGGCGTGGCCGTGTCGTGAGACGTGGTGTATCCCTCGCTTTTCTTGCAGGAGAACTTCTGACCGAAACCGGAACTGCCGTCGCAACAGTTAATGCCACCACCACAATCCGATCGATTCGGGTGGAGCCGAGTGCTTGAGGAGCTGTGCACAATACGATCGGGGGATGAGTTCTCCGCGTGACCTTGCTGCCATCCCGAGTCCTGCGCTCGAAGGCACTGCGCTCACCGTCGTGGTCCCGGTCGGTTCTTTCGAACAACACGGACCGCACCTGCCTCTCGATACCGACACCCGGATCGCGAGAGCAGTCGCACAGGCTCTGCCCGACGTTGTCGTGGCCCCGGCCATCGAATACGGGGCGAGCGGCGAACACGAAGGGTTTGCCGGCACGATTTCGATCGGTGCCGAGGCTATGGAAACCCTCGTCGTCGAATACGGAAGGTCGGCGTTCAGATGGACGAAGCGGGCGCTGTTCGTCAACGGCCACGGCGGAAATGGTCCCGCGCTGGCCAAAGCTGTGGCACTTCTTCGATACGAGGGACGTGACGCCGCTTGGGTGCCGTGCGCTGTTGCGGGTGCCGATGCGCACGCGGGACACACTGAAACGAGCCTATTGCTGCACCTTTCGCCCGATTTGGTGCACATGAGCCTTGCTGAGACAGGAAATTTGTCTCCTATCGCGGACCTGATGCCAGGAATGCGTTCGGGCGGTATGGTCGCTGTGTCGCAAAACGGCGTTCTCGGCAATCCAGTCGGGGCTACCGCCGAAGACGGCGCATACATCTTCGGTGAGTTGGTAGGACGCGTGACGGATGGACTGGCCCGGTGGGAGCCTGGTCCAGATGGGAGGCTTCGGTGACGACCACGACCGAGTGGGGGCGGACGGTCCACCTGCGACGGCTTTCGAGGCTGCGACGAGTTGCAGCACGACGGGCTACGTCCCTTACGATCATCTGATGCGACCAGCAAGACTCCCCGACGGCTTCGGCATTCGGTTGGACCCCAAGGTGCGCACGTACTCGGGCGGCCGGGTGCTCATCGGCGGCTCTCCGACACGGATGCTCAAGCTGGCTCCGACGGCTGCGGCGATGATCGGTGACGGCTTCCTCGAGGTGGTCGACCAGCAGAGCGCTGCGGTTGCTCGTCACCTTCTCGATTCAGGCGTCGCGAATCCTCGTCCGATGTCGACACCGTCTGCGGCAGATGTCACCGTCGTGATTCCGGTCAAGGACAACCAGGCCGGCGTCGAACGCCTACTGCCCGTCCTCAAGGATCTGACCGTCATCGTTGTCGACGACGGTTCGGAAGTGCCGGTGGAGCCCCGTCGCGCCTGCCCGGGCACCGGAACCATCACAGTGGTGCGGCACGAGAGCGCCCGCGGACCCTCGGCAGCGAGAAACTCGGGATTGCGTTCGGCCCAAACACGTTTCGTAGCTTTCCTCGACTCCGACGTCATACCGCGTGCCGGTTGGCTCGAGTTGATGTTGGGCCACTTCAGCGATCCAGGGGTTGCCCTTGTTGCGCCCCGCATCGTCGCCCTCGATCCGTACGGGACGGCGCTGGCGCGGTACGAGAACATGCGATCGTCTCTCGACCTCGGACGCAAAGAAGCTGCGGTGAAGTCGGGAAGTCCGGTCGCCTATGTTCCCAGCGCGGCCGTGATCGTCCGGCGCGACGTGGCGCTCGAATGCAACGGTTTCGACGAGAGTCTCGAAGTGGCCGAGGACGTCGATTTCTGCTGGCGACTGCAGGCTGCGGGTTGGCGATTGAGGTACGAACCGGTTGCGCATGTCGCCCACGATCATCGAGTTCAGTTCGACAAGTGGTTCGCCAGGAGAGCGTTCTACGGCACGGGCGCGGCGCCGTTGGCTGCAAGACACGAGGGTTCGGTTCCGCCGATGGCGATGTCGTTCTCGACGCTCTTCGCGTGCATCGCCGCCGCAACACTGACCCGTTCCGGTCTTGCGAGTGCGCTGGGCGCTCTGCTCTTCACGGTGTATCGCCTGCGAAAGATGTTCAACGGGCTGAGTCAGCCCACCCGGATCGCAGCGATCCTCACTGCGCAGGGGTTTGTCGGAGGATTCTGGCAACTCGCCTCGGCGATGTGTCGTCACTACTGGCCGGTGACTCTTCTGGCGGTGATCGCTTCCCGTCGAATTCGGCGACTGGCCGTCGCTGCGGCAGTCACCGAAGGTTTGGTGGACTGGTATCGCCACCGTGAGCCAGGCGGGCTGGGTCCGGTTCGGTACGTCTTCTTCAAACGAGCAGATGACATCGCGTATGGAGCCGGACTCTGGCGGGGCGCGTTCGACGCCCGTGACTGGGCGGCGCTGAAACCTCGAATCACCAAGTGACAGAAGCCGACTACGCAGATTTCCTGGTTGTCGGTGGTGGCACGTGTGGCTGCGTCGTCGCAGCCAGGCTCAGTGAAGATCCATCCGCCACGGTGATGCTCCTCGAATCGGGAAGCGGATATCGTTCGGCGCTCGAACTTCCGGACGTCCTGGGTGATCCGTACCGACTGCCGGTCGGACCTGCGAGCGAATACACGTGGACGTATCCGGTCGAACTGACACCGCGTCGGGCGTCCACGATTGCGCGCGGGCGGACGCTCGGTGGGTCCGGGGCCGTCAACGGTGCGTACTTCACGCGCGCGACCCGCGCAGATTTCGAGAACTGGCCGAGTGCTTGGCGATACGACGACGTCTTGCCGTACTTCAAGAAGTCTGAGACTGATCGTGATTTCGAGGGCGAGTTCCACGGGACCGCCGGTCCGATCCCGGTCGAGCGTCGAGCGTGGGACCAACTGCATCCACTGAGCGGTGAGTTTCATGCGGCAGCGCTCGGAGCAGGCTTTCCCGACGACGTCGACAAGAATGCGCCGGACTCGTTCGGCGTCGGCCGAGTGCCACTGAACGTGGCGGATCATCGTCGGATCAGTACTGCGATCGGGTATCTGATGCCGGCATTGCACCGCCCGAATTTGCGGGTGGAATCCGGAGTGAACGTCATTCGCATCGTATTCTCGGGAACCCGTGCGATCGGCGTCGACGTTCTCGACGACGGCAACGTCCGACGCATTCGTGCCGACCACGTGATCGTGTGTTCGGGTGCGGTGGCGACGCCGCACATTCTCTTGAATTCCGGTGTTGGTCCGGCGGAACAACTTGCAGAGCAAGGAGTTTCCGTCATTCTCGATCGGCCTGGCGTCGGCCAGAACTTCGTCGACCATCCGGAAGTGCTGCTGCCGTACCATTTTTCGACGCCTCGTGCGATTCGCTCGCAGACACCGGTGCTGGAGACTGCGCTCAATCTCGCCGAGCTTGAAATCCGTCCGTACACCGCATCTTTCACAGACTTGGTTCCCGGTGTGCCTCGCATGGATCACGGCGTCGGGGTGGTCCTCATGGCGCCGCGAAGTCGGGGGAGCATCGAACTGGCATCGGGGGATCCCGCTGGGGCACCGCGTATTCGATACAACTACGTCGCGTCGACGCACGATCGAGCAGCCATTCGGGAAGGAATGCAGATCGCCGAGAACCTTCTCGAGTCGATCGCCGAGACCGGGTTGATCGATCGCCCCGTCGTGGAGTACACAGACGAGTGGATCGAATCTCGCCTCGGTACGTCCTTGCACATGTCCGGTAGCTGCGTGATGGGCGCCGAATCGGACCCGTTCGCAGTCGTCGATGATCGGTGCCGTGTGATCGGCGCGCAAGGACTCAGTATTGTTGACACGTCAATCCTGCCGACGATCCCGACCCGCGGCCCACACGCGACCGCGGTGATGGTCGCGGAACGAGCAAGCGCCGTCCTGCTCGGTGACGAGTGACCGCGAGGGGCAGCAGGCTAGGTCGACAGTCATACCGAATGGTCGTTCTCGCCTATGGGCTGTGATCGGCGTTACAGTGGTCCACGGAGCGGAGGAACGCAAAATATGGCACGTGAACAGGCTGTGTCCGGCAACCCGTGGGTGGCGGTCAGGCCAGGGGATGACGTCGCGTTACTCGCGCGGCGACTTTCGTCTGCCCATCAGTCGTTCATCGATGCCCGCGGCGTGCCCGGCCAAGGGCTGACCGACGACTCCCATGTCCGTTCGGTCGTGCTCGAGTCCTGGATGCGGAGCCGCAACAAGGGAGTAAATCCTGATGTTGTCGGCAACCCTGAGATGCTCGAAGGGTTGGAACTCGAAAAATATCGGTCCGCGCATCCCATGTCACTGATCCGTCCGGTGATTCGGAAACTCCTGGTGGAAGATGCTGCCGAGACCGGATTGCTGATCGCGATCAGCGACGCACACGGTCGACTGCTCTGGGTCGAGGGTGACAACTCGGCCAAGGACAAGGCGTTGTCCATGAACTTCGTCGAAGGCGCCGACTGGAGCGAAGATCGTGTCGGCACCAATGCGCCGGGAACGGCGCTTGCTCTCGATCACTCCGTACAGATTTTCGGATCCGAGCATTTCAACCGAACCGTGCA
This sequence comes from Rhodococcus sp. DN22, assembly GCF_036669995.1. NCBI lineage: Bacteria > Bacillati > Actinomycetota > Actinomycetes > Mycobacteriales > Nocardiaceae > Rhodococcus > Rhodococcus sp. DN22. The sequence continues at coordinate 1,930,855 of NZ_CP133326.1, forward strand.
TGACTGGAGTTGTTCGGCCGCACCCGTCCACGATCCCACCACTGGGCAAATCCTTGGTGCCATCGACATCACCGGTGGTCCCAGGGTCGCAGTTCCCGAAGTGCTGTCGCTGATCCGTGCAACTGTTGCGGCCGCCGAATCGGAATTGCGATTCCACCTCTTGAACTCGCCTATCCCGCTCAGCGCGACGGCTCCGCGCCTCGAAACATTCGGTGCCGGACGGCCGACGCTGGTTCGCGGCGGTGACCGCATCCCGATTTCGCAGCGTCACGCCGAGATTCTCCTTCTGCTCTCCGAACATCCGGAGGGTCTGAGCTCCGACCACCTTGCGGTCCTGCTCGACGAGGGGGAGCTCGACGCAGTGACCATTCGCGCGGAAATGTCGCGGCTTCGTAAGGTTTTCGGTGCCGACCGGCTGGCTTCGCGTCCTTATCGGATCATCACGGAGTTCACGACAGACGTCGGCGACGTGCGGGCGGCGTTGGATCGCGGAGACGCAGCGACGGCGATGAAACTGTATTCGGGCCCGGTACTGGCAGGCTCGGCCTCCCCGGGAATCGAAGAGGTGCGGGAGGAACTACGCACCAGGGTTCAGGCGGCTCTGCTGCGTGGAGGTGATGCCAACCTTCTGGCCCGGTGGACCACGTCCGTACACGGGCGCGAAGACTCCGTCGTGTGGGAGGCCTACCTGTCCACGTTGGATCCTCAATCTCCGCTGTATTCGCAGGTCCAGGCAAGAATTGATCTCCTCGACCGCCAATTGGGCATCTGAGAATCATCTGCGTTTCTCGCACGCAACGTACTTGCAACGTTGCAACTCCTAGTGTTGTGAATCACACCCCACCGGGGGGTGGGATTGCAGTCACCGATTTGGTGGGTGCGCCCAGGAAGATCACGTTTACATAGGAGCTTGCAATGACCGTGTACGCCCGCCCAGGTACCGCCGACGCGATCATGTCCTTCCAGTCTCGATACGACAACTGGATCGGCAACGAATGGGTTGCTCCGGTCAAGGGTCAGTACTTCGAGAACCCGACACCGGTGACCGGACAGAATTTCTGTGATGTGGCTCGTTCCACCGCAGAAGACATCGAGCTCGCTCTCGACGCAGCGCACGCAGCAGCTCCGGCCTGGGGCAAGACCTCGGTCGCCGAGCGCGCGATCATCTTGAACAAGATCGCTGATCGTATGGAGGAGAACCTCGAATCCATCGCACTCGCCGAGTCGTGGGACAACGGCAAGCCGATCCGCGAGACCCTCAACGCCGACATTCCGCTCGCCATCGATCACTTCCGTTACTTCGCGGGAGCTATTCGCGCACAGGAAGGTTCGCTTTCGGAGATCAACTCCGACACTGTGGCGTACCACTTCCACGAGCCGCTCGGCGTAGTCGGCCAGATCATTCCGTGGAACTTCCCGATCCTCATGGCCGTGTGGAAGCTCGCACCCGCCCTCGCTGCCGGCAATGCCATCGTGCTCAAGCCTGCCGAGCAGACACCCGTCTCGATCCTGCACCTCATCGGCATCATCGGTGACCTGCTGCCTGCCGGTGTGCTCAACATCGTCAACGGCTTCGGCGTCGAGGCCGGAAAGCCGCTCGCGTCGAGCCCGCGTATCAAGAAGATCGCGTTCACCGGTGAAACCACCACAGGTCGCCTGATCATGCAGTACGCGTCGCAGAACCTCATCCCCGTAACCCTCGAACTCGGTGGCAAGAGCCCCAACATCTTCTTCTCCGACGTCCTCGCCTCCAACGACGACTACCAGGACAAGGCACTCGAGGGCTTCACGATGTTCGCCCTCAACCAGGGCGAGGTCTGCACCTGCCCGTCACGTTCGCTGATCCAGGAAGACATCTTCGACGAGTTCCTCGCGATGGCCGCCATTCGCACCAAGGCTGTGCGCCAAGGGGATCCGCTCGACACCGACACCATGATCGGTGCCCAGGCCAGCAACGATCAGCTCGAGAAGATCCTCTCGTACATCGAGATCGGCAAGGCCGAAGGCGCCAAGGTCATCACCGGTGGTGAGCGGGCCGAACTCGGCGGAGACCTGTCCGGCGGCTACTACGTCCAGCCGACGGTGTTCACCGGCAACAACAAGATGCGCATCTTCCAGGAAGAGATCTTCGGACCCGTCGTCTCGGTCACCTCGTTCAAGGACTACGACGAGGCCATCGAAATCGCCAACGACACGCTCTACGGTTTGGGCGCCGGTGTCTGGTCCCGCGACGGCGGAGTTGCGTACCGCGCAGGCCGCGACATCCAGGCCGGTCGCGTCTGGACCAACACGTACCACCAGTACCCGGCACACGCCGCTTTCGGTGGATACAAGCAGTCCGGCATCGGCCGCGAGAACCACCTGATGATGCTCTCGCACTACCAGCAGACCAAGAACCTCCTGGTCAGCTACGCCCAGAAGGCTCAGGGCTTCTTCTGATCGACCCACCGGCACCCGTGAGCCCCTCGCTGCGGGTGCCGGTGCGCAAGACTGCAACACGCGAAACCTGCACAAACACACGGAGGTTGGAATGAGCGCCACGGACACACCCGATACCGGCGCCGTTCCACCCCGGTTGGTGACCACCGCTGGGGCGGCTGACCTGCTACGCCGCCTCAGCGGGACTCACGGCGAACTGATGATGCATCAATCCGGCGGATGCTGCGACGGCTCGGCCCCGATGTGTTATCCCTCAGGCGAATTCATCGTCGGGGACCGTGACGTACTACTCGGAATCGTCGATCTCCGACTTGCGGTCGGAGAGATTCCCGAAGACCTTCCCACCGGAACCGACGCTGTACAGGTCTGGATTTCCGGATCACAGTTCGAAGCCTGGAAGCACACCCAGTTGGTGCTGGACGTCGTGCCCGGCCGCGGCAGCGGATTCAGCCTGGAGTCTCCTGAAGGATTCAGATTCCTCAGTCGAGCAAGGGCATTCACACCGGACGAAAACGAAGCACTCGGCGCGTCGAGCATTCTCGTAGGCGCTGATTGGGAAGCGGGCGTGCGTCCTTCGCCCCCGACGGTTCCCCAGGTCGTCGCCGAGGCCGTCGATGCCTGCCCGGTGCCGGGCGCGGCCGCCCGATCCTGAGAACGGCCGCCTGAAGAAGATCTGAACAGACTCGGGGCCACTCACATGACAGCCAGTTAACAGCACGGTCATCTCCAGGCGACCTTCTCCGTACATCGCCCACATACCGTTCATTTCACGCGACGCATCCACCGTGCGTCGTCTCATTCTTGACCGATTCAGAGGATGGACATGTCTCTTTCCGACCACGCAACCGGCAAAAACGCCGGTGCCGCGGGTGCACACCACGACGGCGCAGACTTCCATGCGGAAGACAATTCGTATCTGGAGAAACGAACACTCCGAAAGGGAACAGCAGGGTGGGTGCTGCTTGCGGGGTTGGGTGTCAGCTATGTGATTTCCGGTGACTACGCCGGCTGGAACAACGGTCTGGCCGAAGGTGGTTTCGGTGGCCTTCTCATCGCGGCCGTCGTCATCGCGGGGATGTACCTGGCGATGGTGCTCGGTATGGCCGAGATGTCGTCGGCACTTCCTGCCGCTGGTGGTGGATACACGTTTGCCAGACGGGCCATGGGGCCCTGGGGTGGATTTGCCACCGGCACAGCAATTCTCATCGAGTACTCGATCGCGCCCGCAGCGATCGCGACCTTCATCGGTGCGTACGTCGAGTCCCTGAACCTGTTCGGGATCACCGACGGGTGGTGGGTGTACCTCGCGGTGTACGCGATCTTCATCGGCATTCACCTCACCGGCGCCGGTGAGGCACTCAAGGCGATGTTCATCATCACCGCCATTGCACTCGTCGGCCTGGTCGTGTTCGCGGTTTCGGCTGTCGGCCTTTTCGATTCGTCCAACCTCACCGATATCGCCGTCGACACCAGCGCAGTCGGATCGTCGTCGTTCCTGCCATTCGGTCTGCTCGGAATCTGGGCCGCCGTGCCCTTCGCGATCTGGTTCTTCCTTGCCGTCGAAGGTGTGCCGCTGGCCGCAGAGGAAGCGCGTGAGCCGGAGAAGAACGTCCCCCGCGGCATCATCATCAGCATGTTGATCCTGATCGTCACAGGCGCAACGGTTCTCTTCCTCGCCACCGGTGCGCTCGGCGCCGACGCCCTGTCCACCTCCGGAAATCCGCTCGTCGAGGCGCTGGGGGACAGCGGAGCGGCAAAGGCCGTCAACTACATCGGACTTGCCGGTCTGGTCGCGAGCTTCTTCTCGATCATGTACGCCTACTCACGTCAGACGTTCGCGCTCTCCCGCGCCGGCTACCTGCCGAAGAACCTGTCGGTGACCAACAAGCGCAAGGCCCCCACTCTCGCGCTCGTCGTTCCCGGAATCATCGGCTTCGCGCTCTCACTCACCGGTGAAGGTGCCATGTTGCTCAACATGGCGGTGTTCGGCGCGGCAGTCAGTTACGTCCTGATGATGGTGAGTCACATCGTTCTTCGTAAGCGTGAGCCGAACATGCCGCGCCCGTACCGCACGCCCGGCGGTATCGCCACCACCTCGTTTGCGCTCGTGATCGCGGCAGTGTCGGTGGTGGCCACCTTCCTGGTCGATCCCGTCGCGGCATTGCTGACGTTGGTTGCCTTCGGAGTTCTGATGGCGTACTTCGGTCTCTACAGTCGTCACCACCTTGTTGCCAACTCGCCGGACGAGGAGTTTGCTGTACTTGCACAGGCGGAAGAAGAATTGGGATGAGTCGCGGGATGGCCAAGTATCACCAGCAGGTATCCGGAACCAACTACTCGTTCGACGGTCTCGTCGATCTGATGGCAAAAGCGACACCACTGCGGTCGGGTGACGAACTAGCCGGTTGCGCGGCAAGCTCCGACGCCGAACGTGCTGCTGCCCAATGGGTTCTGGCTGATCTTCCGTTGACGGTGTTCCTCGAAGATCTGTTGGTTCCGTACGAGGACGACGAGGTGACCCGGCTCATCATCGACAGCCACGATCGCCTCGCATTTGCGCCAGTGGCCCACCTGACTGTTGGCGGATTACGGGACTGGCTGCTCGAGACTGCGTCGGCGCCGGAAGCTTCAGCACGCTTGTCCGCCGTGAGTCCCGGTCTGACCCCCGAGATGGTTGCCGCGGTCAGCAAGATCATGCGCAATCAGGACCTGATCGCCGTCGCCAAGGCCATCACGGTCACCGCGGGGTTCCGCACTACCATCGGACTGCCTGGACGGCTGAGCACCCGACTCCAGCCAAACCACCCGACGGACGATCCACGCGGCATTGCGGCGGCCACATTGGACGGTCTCCTGATGGGATGTGGCGACGCCGTCATCGGCATCAACCCCGCGACGGATTCACCCCAGGCCACCTCGGATCTGCTCCACCTGCTCGACGACATCCGTCAGCGATTCGAGATCCCGACTCAGTCGTGCGTGCTCTCTCACGTGACCACCACGATCGGACTGATCGAATCGGGGGTGCCGGTCGATCTTGTCTTCCAATCGATTGCCGGTACCGAAGGCGCCAATTCCGGTTTCGGAGTGAACATTCCGCTACTGCGCGAGGGAAACGAGGCCGGACGCTCCTTGAACCGCGGAACGGTCGGCAACAACGTCATGTACCTCGAGACAGGGCAGGGGTCCGCCCTCAGTTCAGGTGCCCACTACGGCACCGGCGGAGTTCCGGTCGATCAGCAGACACTCGAGACCAGGGCATACGCCGTGGCCCGAGATCTCGAGCCGCTGCTGGTCAACACGGTGGTCGGTTTCATCGGTCCCGAGTACCTCTACGACGGCAAGCAGATCATTCGCGCGGGCTTGGAAGATCACTTCTGCGGAAAACTCCTCGGGCTGCCGATGGGAGTGGACGTCTGCTACACCAACCACGCCGAAGCCGATCAAGACGACATGGACAACCTCCTCACCTTGCTGGGCGTCGCCGGCGCGGCGTTCGTGATCGCGGTGCCCGGCGCCGACGACGTGATGCTCGGCTATCAAAGTCTGGCGTTCCACGACGCGCTGTATGTGCGTAAGGTCCTCGGTTTGCAGCCCGCCCCGGAGTTCGAGATCTGGCTCCACAACTTGGGGATGACCGACGCAAACGGTCGGGTTCTCCCGATCGACGCCGAAATGTCGCCGCTGAGGGCTTTGACGGTGAACTCATGACCGAAGATCAGGCACCGATCCTCGATTTCTGGGGTCCACTGCGCAAGACCACACAATCGCGTATCGGGCTGGGGCGTGCCGGAGATTCGTTGCCCACCAAGCGGGTTCTCGAATTCAAGGCAGCTCACGCCGCAGCCCGCGACGCAGTGCACGAGCCACTCGATTCCGAGACTCTCGCCAGTCGGGTCGACGGGGTGGGTATCGGGGCACCGGTGGTAGTCGCGAGCAGCGTCTCCACTCGCAGCGAGTATCTCCGGAGACCCGACCTGGGTCGCCAGCCTGCTGACCTGAGCGCGATCAAGAGCTCCGACAAGGAAATCGGGTTCATCCTCGCCGACGGACTCTCCCCGCGAGCACTGATGGACCACGGCGAGCAACTACTGTCCGCGTTGGTCACGGTGTTGGGGGAGCGGTACTCGATTGCGCCGCCGGTGATCGCCACGAATGCCCGTGTGGCACTGGGTGATCACATCGCCGCCGCGATGGGAGTGCAGACGGCGATCGTCCTGATCGGCGAACGTCCAGGGCTCTCCGTTGCGGACAGCGTCGGGATCTATCTGACTCACCTTCCGCGCGTCGGTCGTACCGACGCGGATCGAAACTGCATTTCCAATGTCCACCCACCCGAGGGCCTCGGATACGAGCAGGCTGCTCGTGTCGTTCTGGGGTTGGTGACGGGAGCGCGCCAATTGGGCCGCTCCGGCGTCGACCTCAAGGACACCTCTCGCGCCGACGCCGTTGCGTCGGGAGAAGTGCTGACGCTCGATTAGTTGACACCTGCACGGCATACCCGGGTCGATCGACACTCGGGTATGCCGTCGTACCCGAATCACGACGAAAATGAGGGAATCGATGTTCCGTTCGCTGCATGCCCGCGCCCTGTGTGCGTTGGCCGTAGGTAGTGTCCTGTTGAGTGCAACTGCGTGTAGTTCGGCCGAGAGTGCCACGAAAGAGGATGCGGCGCAGAGTAGTTCATCCTGCGCGGCGTTGGATCCCAGTCTGGCGTGGTACGGCGACAACCGTGTGAGGTTGGATGCCATGATGACGGAGTTCGGAACGTGTGGAGCTGCAGGTGATGTCGATGACGGCGCTCCGTTGGCGCTCTTCGACTGGGACAACACAGTTGTCAAGAACGACATCGGAAGCGCCACTGCATTCTGGATGATCAAAAACAACAAGGTGTTACAGCCCGCCGGAGCGGACTGGGCGACCACGAGTCGCTTCATGGCTCCAGCCGGCGCCGCCGCACTTTCCGCCGCGTGTGGCTCGGAGACCGCCCCGGGTCAACCCTTGGTAACCAGTACCGACTTGGACTGCGCTGACGAGATCGTTGCGGTACTCGAGGAGAAGACTCGCGACGGACAGGTTGCATTCGACGGCTACGATCACCGCCGGACCAAGGCTGCATACGCGTGGGCGGTGCAGTTGATGGCGGGGCACACCGAGGACGAGATCACCGAGTACGCCCGCGCAGCGCGTGCTGAGAATCTCGCTGCTGCAGAAGGATCCGATCAGACCGTCGGTACCACGGAAGTCGACGGCTCGGTGCGTTACTACGCGCAAATCGAAGATTTGGTGAAAACCCTCGGCGCTCATGGATTCGACGTGCGGATCATCTCCGCGTCGGCCGAACCGGTCGTTCGTGTCTGGTCGGAGCAGCTGGGATTGGATGCCGATCACGTGATGGGAGTTCGGCCGATCGTCGAGGGCGGCGTTCTGACGGGGCGCCTGCGGGGATGTGGTGGGGTTGCGGACGGTGACGACTCGGTCATTCCGTACATCGACGGGAAGCGGTGCCAGGTCAACGAGGTTGTCTACGGGGTCCAAGGGCCTACGGCGTTCGAGCAGTTGCCTGCCGATCGGCGTCAGGTGTTTGCTGCCGGTGATTCTGTCACCGACGTGACGTTCCTCGGAGATGCGACCGGTGCGCGCCTGGTGATCAACCGCAACAATCCCGAACTGATGTGCAATGCCTACGACAACAGTGACGGAAAATGGCTGGTCAACCCCATGTTCATCGAACCGAAAGCACAGGCGGATGCTCCCTATCACTGCTCGACCGATGCATACACCGACGCGGCCGGGGAGAAAGGCGCCGTGACTCGTGCGGACGGCAGCGTGATCCCCGATCAGGTGGATTCCGTCGCGTGACAGTCGGCTTGGTGCGGTGACTTCACAACGATCGATCGGCGTGTGATCTGATTCTTTCGAGCCCTTTGTCGGGCTGCGGAAACCCACGGGTGTCCGCTGTGATGCTGGAGCCGCAGAGGCGGCACGTGAGTAGGAGAAATCGATGGCCTTCGCTGGCAATGTGGACGAGTTGGCACTGCTCCAAGCAGTACGTCTCAAAGAGCGGGTCGGAGCGGTCGTCCTGGCCGAGCACTTGGGCGTCAGCGCAGCGTCCGGTCAAGCTGCGTACGACGCACTTGTCGCGCAGGGTAAAGCGGCCGAAGCAGAAGGTGCCGTCAGCCTGACCGAGAAAGGCCTCGCGGAACTCGAAGATCAGTTGGACGCTGAGCGGGTCTCGATCGACGAGGACTCCATCGGCGAGGTGTACGAGGCTTTCGTTCCGCTGGACGAGGAGTTCGTTGCACTTATCGACGACGCAGACGCGAATTCCCTTGCCGAGCTGGACCGCCGGGCTGCAAACCTGTTCGACGATCTGTCGGCATTCGTTCCGCGGTTGTCCCGCTACCAGGATCTCTTCTCGGATGCTCTCGCGAAAGTTCAAGCGGGGGAGTCCAAGTGGATTTCGGAACCGATCATCGACTCCTATGCCACGGTGTGGGGGGAGATCCGTCAGGAGCTTTTCGGGGCTGCCGGAAAGGCTTGATTCGTAGCGCTGGATCCTGACGCAGTTCGGCGTGGGCCGTCCGATTCGTGTGAACGAATCGGACGGCCCACGGCATGTGAAGAGCCGTGAAACTCGTTACCATTGCATACAAGTCGTGACCGAGATCACTCCTACCCCCTTTCGGGGGTAGTGCGGGGGTGAGCCACATCACTACCTTTCCTCCTATCGACGGTGATGCCCACAGGGCGACACCACGGGACCACGGAGGAATCGAGTGACCACAGTCTCTCCCACAGGCGGCAACAGCGCCGCCGGCGCCGGGGGCGCGAGTGCCGCAGGCGCGACACAACCCCCGCAGACCACCAGTGTGCGGCGCGTCGCGATCGCGAGCTGCATCGGCACGACCATCGAGTTCTACGACTTCTTCATCTACGGAACTGCTGCGGCACTTGTCTTTCCGACGGTATTCTTCCCCGCGCTCGGTGCCACCGCGGGAACCGTCGCATCGTTTGCGACCTTCGCAGTCGCATTCATCGCCCGGCCCGTCGGCGCAATGCTGTTCGGACACTTCGGTGATCGCATCGGTCGCAAGAAGACTCTGATCTCGACGCTCCTGCTCATGGGTATCTCGACGCTCCTGATCGGCTTGCTACCCGGTGCGGCAACTATCGGTGTTGCGGCTCCGATCATCCTGGTGCTCTTGCGATTCGGCCAAGGCTTCGCGGTCGGTGGTGAATGGGCAGGCGCAACTCTGCTCACCGCGGAATACGCCCCACCGGGCAAACGTGGTCTGTATGCGATGTTCCCGCAGCTCGGCCCCGCAATCGCCTTCGTGCTCTCGAGCAGTACATTCCTCATCACCGGCGCTGTTCTCGGCGATACCAACCAAGCCTTCCTCGACTACGGCTGGCGTATCCCGTTCTTGTTCTCCATCGTGTTGGTCGGCATCGGCCTCTACATGCGACTCGCCATCGAGGAGACCCCGGTCTTCAAGGCGGAGCAGGCAGAGCGCGTCGCAGAGCAGAAGAACGAAGCACCTCGCACCCTTCCGTTCCTGGATGCCTGGCGGTTCCAGACCAAGGAAATCCTGCTCTCGGCCGGCGCCCTCGCTTGCCTGTTCGCGTTCTTCTACATGGGCACGGCGTTCCTCACGAGCTACGGAACCAAGACCCTCGGCTTCTCCCGCCCGTTCGTCCTGTCGGTCGGTATCGCTTCCGCCTTCGTCTTCGGTGCGGCGATCATCGTCTCCGCCTTGTACTCGGACCGCATCGGGCGTCGCAAGGTCATCATGATCTCTTGTGGTCTGGCTGTGGTGTGGGCGCTCATTCTGTTCCCGCTCCTGGACACCGGAACACCGATCGCGTTCATCCTCGGAATGTTCGGCACGCTGATGATCTTCGGAATCGCGTACGGCCCCTGCGGTGCGCTGCTTCCGGAAATGTTCCAGACCCGCTACCGCTACACCGGAGCCGGCCTCGGCTACAACCTCGCCGGAGTGCTCGGCGGCGCAGTGCCGCCGCTGATCGCCGCACCGCTGGCCTCGGCATACGGGAGTATGGCCATCGGAATCATGTTGGCAATCCTCGGCGTGGTGAGTCTGGTCTGCACCTGGGCGCTCGTCGAGACCAAGGACCACGCCCTGTAAACACTGTGCGCCTTTATTAACCGCCGGCGGTTAATAAAGGCGCACAGCAGGCGGGTGGGATGTCCGGACTTCGAACAGTTACGGCCACCCCGCACCGGGAAGTATGTCGTGCATCACACCGAATCGAGTAAATTCGTAGATGAGAGGGTCCGCTGCGGCGGCCCCTCTCATAGGTGCCTGAACAGGTAACCGGAGAGGACAGAACACATGAGTACGCCGCTGCCCAGCTATACGTCCGGAGTATGGGACGGTCCGATGCTGGGCGACACCATCGGAGACAACCTCGATCGCACGGTTGCCGCACACGGTGACCGCGATGCGTTGATCGACCATGCCAGCGGTCGACGATGGACGTACCGAGAGTTCGCCGAGCAGGTGAACGGGCTCGCTGCCGGACTACTTTCCCGTGGTGTGGGGAAGGGCGATCGGGTGGGGATCTGGGCTCCCAACTGTCCGGAATGGACGTTCACGCAGTACGCGACGGCAAAGATCGGCGCGATCCTGGTCAACATCAATCCGGCCTACCGCTCGCACGAGTTGCAGTACGTGCTCGAGCAGGCCGGAATCTCGATGCTGGTGTCTGCGGCCAGCTTCAAGACCTCGGACTACGCGTCGATGATCGAGACGGTGCGGCCGCAGTGCCCGGATCTGACGTCGGTGCTCCTGCTCGGTTCACCCGAGTGGGACGGCGTGCTGGCGGACGGGTTGGCGGCCCAGGCAAGCGATCCGGCTCCGCTCGCAGCTGCCCAAGCCGCGCTGTCGGCCGACGACGCGATCAACATCCAATACACCTCGGGCACTACCGGTTTCCCGAAGGGCGCGACGCTCAGCCACCACAACATTCTCAACAACGGCTACTTCGTCGGCGAGTTGTGCCACTACAGCGAGGTCGATCGGGTGTGCATCCCGGTGCCGTTCTATCACTGCTTCGGCATGGTGATGGGCAACCTTGCGTGCACCAGTCATGGTGCTGCCATGGTCATTCCGGGCCCCGCCTTCGATCCGCGCGCTTCGCTCGAGGCCGTCCAGGCCGAAAAGTGCACGTCCCTCTACGGCGTTCCGACGATGTTCATTGCCGAGTTGGCGCTGCCGGACTTCGACAGCTTCGATCTGTCGTCCCTTCGCACCGGCATCATGGCGGGTTCGCCCTGCCCGGTCGAGGTGATGAAGCAGGTCATCGATCGCATGGGCATGGCAGAGGTGTCCATCTGCTATGGCATGACCGAGACGTCGCCGGTGTCGTTGCAGACCCGCTCGGACGATTCGATCGAGCAGCGCACCGAAACCGTCGGTCGGGTGGGGCCGCACCTCGAGATCAAGATCGTAGATCCGGCAACCGGACTGACGGTGCCGCGCGGCGAGCCGGGCGAACTGTGCACGCGTGGTTACTCGGTCATGCTCGGCTACTGGGAGAACCCGGAGAAGACCGCCGAGGCGATCGACGCTGCCCGGTGGATGCACACCGGAGACATCGGAGTCATGGACGAGGCCGGATACGTCGCTATCACGGGACGCATCAAGGACATGGTCATCCGCGGTGGTGAGAACGTATATCCGCGTGAGATCGAGGAGTTCCTTTACACCCATCCCGACATTCTCGACGCGCAGGTCATCGGTGTGCCTGACGCAAAGTACGGCGAGGAATTGATGGTGTGGGTCCAGATGCGCGAAGGTGCAGACGATCTGGACGCCGATTCGGTCCGTGCCTTCTGCACCGGCAAGCTCGCGCATTACAAGATTCCGCGGTACGTCCATGTCGTGGACGAGTTCCCGATGACAGTCACGGGCAAGGTCCGCAAGATCGCGATGCGAGAACAGGCGATCGAATTGATCGGTCAGGCCTGAGCATATGTCCGCGAACCCAGGGGAGCGTGAGCCGGTACGCCCCGAGATCGCGCTCTCCTGGAAGCGTTCTCGACTGAGTGGCCTCGATCCGTCGTCGGCAATCGCCGTGGACACCGAGGAGCAAGACGGCGAGTCTCGTCTGCTCCGGGCCGCCGCGCCCGTGCTCGACGAGGTGTCGCAACAGATCGCGGGCACCGGTTTCTGTGTGCTGCTTGCTGATCGAGAATGTCGCGTGGTCGCTTCGGTGTACTCCGACAGCCGCGTCGAGCGGACGATCGAGCGGTTGGGCGTCGTCAACGGTTCACGCTTCGGTGAAGAGCACGCCGGTACCAATGCACTCGGTACGCCGCTCGAGGTAGGTCGAAGCGTGGTGATCCACGGGGACGAGCATTTCCTCGACAGCCTCAAGGGATTGAGCTGCTACGGCCAGCCGATCCTGCATCCTGTCACACGTCGCGTCGAGGGTATTCTCGACATGACCGGCGTTGTCTCGCAGGCAAACCCGCTGTTCGCGCCCTTCCTTGCGCGTGCTGCAGCGGATATCGAAAAACGACTGCTCGAAGGCTCCAAAGCGTCGGAGCAGCGGCTGGTCGACGCATTCCAGCGAGTGTCACATCAGCGCCACATTGCCGTCGCGGCCATCGGCGACGACATCCTGCTGAGCAACCGAACGGCCTTGGATCTGCTCGACACCGCCGACCACGTATCACTCCGGTCCTTGATCGCCGATCTCAATCCTGATCAATCGAGGCTTGTGACAGTCGAATTGGCGTCCGGTGCGCTGGCGCGAGTTCAAGCCGACCGGATTTCCGGGGCCGACGGCGGCGCACTCTTCCTGGTCGAACCACTCCAGCGGGAACGGGCACCCATCCGCAGAACCCACGAGCGAGCACCATCTCCGGGGGAGCGACTGCGCCGAGACCTCATGCGAGCGCGGGCCTCGTCGTCCGCAGTTGCCATCTCGGGTGAAGCAGGTTCCGGTCGAACTTCGGCAGCATCGGACGTGGTCGGGAGCGTCGACGCCAGTTGGCACGATGCCACGCGGATCGCGTTCGACGGCCGTGAGCAGTGGATCACCGATCTTGTGCGAGCAGCCCGAAAGCGTTCGGGCGTGGTCGTGATCGAACAGGTGCAGCTCCTTCCCGATTCGGTGTTGCCACTGGTTGCAGACCTGGTCGATGCCAGCGCCGAGGGGCCGAGGATTGTGTTGACCAGCGGCGCGGTCGCGGATTTGCCGCCAGCCATCGTGTCACTCATCTCGCGTTGTGCCTCCAGGATTGCCATCAACCCGCTGCGAGAACGACAAGCCGAGATCGCCGAGTTGGCTCAGGCGATGTTGGAGGGGATCTCGCCCGAGTTGAGGTTGACCGCCAGCGCTGCCGAAGCGCTCGCTGCGGCCAGTTGGCCGGGCAACCTGGCCGAATTGCGCGTCGTGTTGAATCGGGCCTCAGGTGAACGCTCGAGCACTCGCATCGACGTCGTCGATCTGCCCGAGGACTATCGCACCACGGCCAAGGTGTCGCGGTTGGCAGGGCGGGAGAAGGCCGAGCGCCAGGCGATTATCGGAGCGTTGAAAGACTGCGGCGGCAACAAGGTTCACGCGTCGGCGCAACTCGGAATCAGCCGAAGCACTCTCTACACACGGATGCGGGCGCTCGACATCACTGTGTAGTTTGATGTCCGAATTGAGTTGTACAAAGTTCGGACAGTTAGCACCCCCGGAAGCGCGGAAGTATGGCGTGCATCACATTCGCACCTCACTACTTCAGGGGAGTTTCCGATGACGGCAGTAGCCGAACACACCATCAGTTCCGCGGTACAGGGTTTCCTGAACGGACCGAAGAAGCTCTACATCGGCGGCGAATTCGTCGACGCCGCTTCGGGTCAGACCTTCGCGACGTACAACCCGGCTGACGGACAGAAGCTCGCAGACGTGGCACACGGCCAGGCCGAAGACATCGACCGCGCGGTACGCGCCGCCCGAACGGCTTTCGAGGACGGCCCCTGGTCTCGGATGAAGGCAAACGAGCGCGAGCGGATGATCTGGCGCGTCGGAGACATTCTCAGTGCTCGTGCCGAGGAATTCGGTCAGCTCGAAGCTCTCGACAACGGCAAGTCCGTTGCCATCGCCACCGCCGTCGACGTGGCTTGGGCTGCAGACGTTTTCCGCTACTACGCGGGTTGGGCCACCAAGATCGAAGGCAGCACCGTCAACGTGTCGATGCCCTTCTCTCCGGGCGGCGAGTTCCACGCCTACACCCTGCGTGAGGCAATCGGCGTCTGTGGACTGATCGTGCCGTGGAACTTCCCGCTGCTGATGTCGTCGTGGAAGCTCGCCCCCGCGCTCGCCGCCGGCAACACGGTGATCCTCAAGCCCGCTGAGCAGACCCCGCTCACCGCACTGCTTCTCGCGGAGGTCTTCGAAGAAGCAGGCTTCCCGCCCGGCGTCGTCAACATCGTTCCCGGCTTCGGCGATGCAGGTGCTGCACTGTCCGGCCACGACGACGTGGACAAGGTCGCGTTCACCGGTTCCACCGAGGTGGGTAAGAAGATCGTCGACGCCGCCAAGGGCAACCTGAAGAAGGTTACGCTCGAGCTCGGTGGCAAGAGCCCCAACATCGTATTCGCCGACGCGGATTTCGATTCCGCGGTGGAGGGTTCACTCAACGCCTGGCTGTTCAACCACGGTCAGTGCTGCGTTGCGGGTACCCGTCTGTACGTCGAGGACACCATCTTCGAGAAGTTCACCGAGGCCGTCGCGCACGCAGCGAGCCAGGTCAAGATCGGACCCGGCCTCGATCCCACCACCCAGCTCGGACCGCTGGTCTCGCAGGAGCAGTTCGACAAGGTCACCGGTTACCTCCGTGAGGGAATCGCCGACGGCGCACGTGCACTCACCGGCGGTAACCGCTGGGGCGATCAGGGCTACTTCGTCGAGCCGACTGTCTTCGTCGACGTCAAGCCCGAATTCTCCATCGTTCAGGAGGAGATCTTCGGACCCGTCGTGGCAGCGCTGCCGTTCAACGCGGACGACGGACCCATCACTGCCGCAAACGATTCCATCTACGGACTTGCCGCCGGCATCTGGACCCGTGACATTTCCAAGGCCCACCGCACGGCCAAGCGTCTCAAGGCTGGCTCGGTGTGGATCAACCAGTACAACGGCTTCGACACCGCAATGCCTTTCGGCGGATACAAGCAGTCCGGTTGGGGCCGCGAGCTCGGCGCTTCGGCTATCGATCTCTACACCCAGACCAAGGCCGTCAACATCGCCCTCTGACCGACCCCCATCGCTCATTCTCTCGTCCGACAATCAAGGAGATCACCAGTGAAGACCAAAGCTGCTGTACTGCTCGAGCCCGGAAAGCCTTTCGAGATCATGGAACTCGACCTCGACGGCCCGGGGGTGGGTGAGGTACTGATCAAGTACACCGCTGCCGGACTGTGCCATTCGGATCTGCACCTGACCGACGGTGATCTCCCGCCGCGTTACCCGATTGTCGGCGGACACGAAGGCTCGGGCATCATCGAAGAGGTCGGACCCGGCGTCACGAAGGTCAAGCCGGGCGACCACGTCGTGTGTAGCTTCATCCCCAACTGCGGCACCTGTCGCTACTGCTCGACCGGTCGCCAGAACCTTTGTGACATGGGTGCCACCATCCTCGAAGGTTCGATGACGGACGGTTCCTTCCGTTTCCACGGCAATGGAATGGATTTCGGCGGAATGTGCATGCTCGGAACGTTCTCCGAGCGCGCCACCATTTCTCAGCACTCGGTGGTCAAGATCGACGACTGGCTTCCCTTGGAGACAGCAGTGGTCGTCGGCTGCGGCGTGCCTTCGGGATGGGGAACGGCAGTCAACGCCGGTAACCTTCGCGCCGGCGACACCGCGGTGATCTACGGCATCGGTGGCCTCGGCATCAATGCCGTCCAGGGCGCCGTTTCGGCCGGCTGCAAGTATGTCGTGGTGGTCGACCCGGTTGCTCTCAAGCGTGAGACCGCACTGAAGTTCGGTGCAACCCATGCCTTTGCAGACGCCGAGAGCGCTGCTGCCAAGGTCAACGAGCTGACGTGGGGACAGGGCGCCGACGCGGCGCTCATCCTTGTCGGCACCGTCGACGAGGACGTGGTCAGTGCAGCGACAGCAGTGATCGGCAAGGGCGGCACCGTGGTGATCACGGGTCTCGCCGATCCGGCCAAGTTGACCGTGCACGTGTCGGGAACCGATCTGACGCTGAACCAGAAGACGATCAAGGGCACATTGTTCGGATCCATGAACCCGCAGTACGACATCGTGCGACTGCTTCGTCTCTACGATGCGGGTCAGCTCAAGCTCGACGAACTGATCACCAACACCTACAGCCTCGAAGACGTCAACCAGGGCTACCAGGATCTGCGTGATGGCAAGAACATCCGTGGCGTGATCATTCACGACAAGTAGGACAACTGCTGTGCGCCTTTATTAACCGCGGGCGGTTAATAAAGGCGCACAGCACTATTTCTTGGCTTTCGACAAAATCTGCATCAACTGAAGTAGTGCTGAGAACTTCGCGAATACCGAGCGCGAGACCACCGGACCGAAAGCCGCGGTGTCGGTTGCATCGAACGCGTCGAGCAGATCGCGGAAGCTTTCGACCTGTTTGACCATCGCGTCGAGATCGACGTGCGTGGCGGCGTCGGCATCGCGCAGAGCTAGTAGGTACTGCGGCGCCGTCACCAAGGCGACTGCCGGGATCTTCCGCTCGAACAGTGGTTCACCCTCGCCGAAATGAATGACCGGTCCTGGCGCCACGATTCGGCGATCGCCTGCCCCGATGTCGCGCCACAGCGGTGCAACGATGTCGTGTACTTCTCGGCTCGTCGCGTAGAGCAGTTCCGGTTCCGGAGTGGTCACCAACGCATAGCTGCCGGTCGAGGTGTCCTCGGTATCACCCAGCGCGCCGAGGTGTTCGATCGCGATCCCGGCTACTGCGCGCGCCTGACCGGCTTCGCCCTTCCACATCTCGGGGTGCGCTTCGAGCCAGGTGGAGGTTGCCTGTCCGTGCTTGGACACCGCTGGAATTCGCAGGTGGCCAGTCGTCAGCACAAAAACGTACGACCGTCGATGCGGCTGCGCGACGGCGTGCCGCGCCAAGGCCAACATTCCCAGATGCCCGTTCTCCTCGACGCCGTTGGTTCCGTCGCTGTGAGTGATGAGCAGAATCGTCTCTTCCGGTGATGTCCCCGGGGATACCGCCCACACCGTGTCGGTCCGGGTGTCCGGATGCAGAGTTGCATCCAGAACCAGAGTCGCCCGCTGACCGGAACGAGCTGCAGCGACAACCTTCTTGCCCTCGTCGCCGGCCACCCAGACGGCGGGGATGTCGTGGTACGGCTGCGTGAACGGAAGATATTGTCCCAGTGCGTTGTCCGGAGCGATGTCACGCCACACCGCGATCACGCCGAGCACTCCGGCCTTGCGGGCCTTGTCGAGTTTCGGGCCCAGAAGAGTTGCGGAGAGAACCGGATTTCGAAGAGTCTCGGCGGTGGCGATCGGACCCCACTCGCTGACCAGGAGCTTGCGGGGAAGATCGACGTGCGGGACCTCGATCACCGCGATCGCGCCCTTGGCCGCGGACCATTTGGGGCGTCGCGCGCTGACGTAGACCAGGGGAGCGGAGATTCCCTGAGGCCCGGTCAATCCCGAGTAGGGGAATGCGGACGAAACCTTGATCGGTCCCGTCGGCAACTCGATGCGAAGCCCCTCAGATGTGTCCGGTAGATCCCAGCGTTCGAAAGTGTGTGAATCACGCCGGACTTCGAGGCCCAGTTCGGTCAGTTCGTTCGCGACTTCTTCCACCACAGCGTGGTGGGAAGGCGATCCCGTCAATCGTGGCCCCAGCGCGTCGAGTCGCTGTTGGCCGGCAAGGAGGAGATCGCGATCGACGGCCTGGCCGTGATTCATGGGATTGCCTTTCGTACTACGCGACGTCTGCTCTGGTGAGGCGCCTGCCCGTGTCGTGTCCACGGTACCGAGCGGTCTGAAAAGGAGACGGAGAGCGCGCCGGATATGCCGTTTTCGCAGATATACCGGGTGCCAATGGGCCGATCGGTCCGTACCGTATGACCTTGGCACCGAAAGACTCCGTGTTCTTCGGACAGACCAGTCCACGGCGAGAGAGGCCTACGTTGGCTACGTATCTTTACAGGTTGGGGAAGTTCGCTTTCCGCCACAAGTATCTTGTGGTGGCCGCGTGGATTATCGTGATCGCGGTGGTAGGGGGCGCTATCAGCGCCACAAATCCGACGTTCTCCAAGGAATTCAATCTTCCGGGCACGGATTCACAGCGTGCGACCGAGTTGATGAACGAGAACTTTGCAGCTGCCGCGGAGCAGCAAACTCAGGCGTCGACCAGCATTCTCATCGCGGCAGACGACGGGCTTGCCGCGCACAGCGATCAGATCGACCAGTTGATCGCACAGGCGAAGACGTTGCCGGACATCGTCGATCCCGAGAAGATCGTCAATCCGGTCACGCTCGCGGAGGCCAATCCGGCGGTGGCGTCCGCCGTTCTCGGCGACAACGGCAAGGTCGGGCTGATCCAGCTCAATCAGTCGATTCGCATCGAGGATCAGACGCAGGCGAACAAGACGGCGTTCCTCGATTTGATGGCAAAATTCCGCACCGGTGGCCTGCAAGTCGAAGGCACCGGTTCGATGATGCAGGTGCAGGCCGCGGGCGGTCTGTCGGAGATGCTCGGCTTCGCGGTGGCGTTCATCGTGATGATCGTGGCGTTCGGCGCACTCATCGCGGCGTTCATCCCGTTGTTCACTGCAATTCTTGGAATTGCGCTGGCCACTCTGACGGTCACACTCGGCTCGGGCTTCTTCGACATCAACGAAGGTGTCACGGGAATCGTCACGATGATCGGCATCGCAGTCTCGATCGACTATGCGTTGTTCATCGTCTCGCGCTACCGCAGTGAGCTCAATCTGGGCGGAACCAGGGAAGCTGCTGCCGGACGCGCAGTAGGTACAGCAGGTTCGTCGGTCGTATTCGCGGGCCTGACAGTGGTGGTCGCGCTGGCAGCCCTGGCGGTGGTCGGGGTCCCGATGATCACGCAGATGGGAATCTCGGCGGCGGTTGCCGTCATCATCGCCGTACTCGGCGCAATCACGTTGATCCCAGCCGTTCTGGGTATCTTCGGCCGCTTTGCGTTCTCGCCTCGTATTCCCGGGCTTCGCCACGGTGACGAGCCCGAGACGATGGAATCCAACGGACATCGCTGGGCCAAGATAGTCACCAAGTACCCGTGGCCGATCGCGGGTGCTGCTCTGGTCCTCCTGGTGATCGCGGCTATTCCGATGACGAAGCTCGAACTCGGACTCTCGTTCACTCAAGACGAAGAGCGACCGGCACTGGCCCTCCTGCAACGAGGATTCGGTGAAGGCGTCAACGGTGAATTGTTCGTCGTGCTCGACGCGCCCGACGGTACCGACATCACTGCGATTGCCGAAGGCACTGTCGCGCACATCAAGGGCCTCGACAACGTCGCAACGCCGGATCAGTTGATGTGGGTCGGAAACGGACCGGACGCGGCAAACCCGATGGCGGGCGCAAACTCTGCGCTCATCGCGGTCACCCCGCAGATGTCTCCGAGCGGCCCCGAAACCCACGAGCTGATGAATCAGATCCGGGACTACGGATCGACGGTGAAGTCGGAAGGCGCAGAACTCGGTGTAGCGGGTCAAACCGCGATCGTTGCAGACATGTCGTCGAAGCTCAGTTCCGCGCTCATCCCGTATCTCATCGTGGTTGTGGGGCTGGCGTTCATCATCATGA
The DNA here is from genome assembly GCF_036669995.1 of Rhodococcus sp. DN22. NCBI lineage: Bacteria > Bacillati > Actinomycetota > Actinomycetes > Mycobacteriales > Nocardiaceae > Rhodococcus > Rhodococcus sp. DN22. Next base: position 1,951,111 of record NZ_CP133326.1, read on the forward strand.
TGGTCGTCTTCCGTTCGATCTTGGTGCCGCTGACCGCAACTCTCGGATTCCTCTTTTCCGTCTGTGCGACCTTCGGCGCCACGGTGGCCATTTTCCAGTTGGGCGACTTCGGGCTGATCGAGCACACACAACCCATCATCTCGTTCCTGCCGATCTTCATGATCGGTGTGGTCTTCGGGTTGGCGATGGACTATCAAGTGTTCCTCGTGACGCGAATGCGCGAGGAATACGTGCACGGATTGTCGGCCAAGGACGCGATCATCTCCGGCTACACCCATGGTGCTCGCGTGGTCGCGTCGGCGGCCATCATCATGATCTCCGTGTTCGGCGCATTCATGCTGTCCTCGGAGACGACAAGCAAGATGATGGGCTTCGGTCTCGCGGCGGCAGTCTTCTTCGACGCCTTCATCATCCGCATGATCGTGATCCCTGCGGTCATGTCGATCCTCGGTGATTCGGCGTGGAAGTTGCCCGCGTGGCTCGACAAGATCCTGCCGAACGTCGACATCGAGGGTGAAGCGATTCGGCGGATTCCGATCGAGCAGGATCCGGATTCCGATCCAGACCCGAATCAGGTGCCGGTGAGGGTTTAAGCACTCAGGTCGTCAGGACGGGGTGCCGGTTGCACAGCAACTGGCACCCCGTTCTTCTGTCTTCATGCGGCGCTCGCGCGATAGGAAACCATCCGGTTGGTAACAGAAATCGCTGTGATCGCGACAGGACTTCCAGAGGCGACGCGCATCGGGAGCGAGCCGTGACGGTGACTGCGAGGGTACGTGTCGAAGGAGCAAACCGATTCGAAGCGGGCCGAGAAGTGGACCTTCGCGCTGACGGTCGTCTCCCTGATCGCCGGTGGGACAGTGGTTGCCGGGCTGGTGGATCGGTGGAGCAGCTCGCCGTCCGATGACATCTCGGTAGCTGCGTCATCGTCGGTCACCATAACGTCCACACCGGACGAGATTTCGGCGGAGGACGTGCCTGAATTCTCGTACGTTACGCCGAGCGCGGTGTACCCGACAACGATTCCGGGTTGTGAAAGCGTCGCAGCGCCAGAAGAGGATTCGTTCTTCTCCTATATTCTGGACGGATCTGACACGTACGACGATCCACGCTTTCCGTGGTTCTCGAGCGCCAAGGCAGCCGCGATGTCGGAAGCGGTCAAGCAGGCGCTCCCGAAAGATGTCGAGCTGAAGTTCGCCAGCCCGGGTAATTCGCTGCAGTTCGGGCCGATCTCTGCACCTTCGAACACAGATGGGCTGCCCGAGGGATTCTCGCTCGAGGAGTTGGCGTCCACCACTGCGTCCGGGACGCTGATTCGGGACGGGAAGATCGGCGCGCTCAGCCTGATGCTGCACTCGAGTTCTGATCCGATCCCATCGTGTGTTGCGGGGTCGCTCGTCGAACGTCGGGTGCTGGCCGACCAGTCTGTGGTGGATCTGCAGGATACGTGGAGCGAAACCAATGGTGTACGCACCCTTAATCGGTCGGCAATGTTGTACGGAGTCGACGGGACCCGTATTCAGGCGTATGTCAACGACACGAACAACGACGGAGGTCCGGACGCCGAGAGTTCCGGCGCGGTGCCACTGACGCTCGACGAACTTGTAACCCTTGTCGAAATGCCACAGTTGCGAATCACCGCGCCTGTTCCACCAGGCACTGCTCCGCTTCAGATTGATTGCGGCGGTTGGACGGACGAGTCATCAGGGCGGGAACTGGATCGAGGAATCGTCGACGCGCTCGGTGAAGCGCTCCGATCGGGTTGGCGCGCAGCACCGTCAGAAGCGCCTGACCTCGGCAGCCAGCTGGGTGATCTGGTTCTGGCCGAAAACGACACCACCACTGCGTGCCAGGATGTCGTTGCACGGTCGGGCGGCAACGAGTCGCGTCTGAGTATCTCGATTACCAGTGGGCAGCCGCTTCCTACGCCTCCGAACAAGTACGACCCTTCTTACGACGGACACCCGCTCTCGATGGTGACCGCCGAGGACGGGTCCGTGATCGAACGTGATGAGAGTCGCTGGGAGAATGTCCACAGGTCTGTAGTAGTTACCCACCCCGGTGGGACGCAAGTAACGGTGAGCTCTTCGGCAGAGGCACCGAACGTGCCGATGACGTTCGAGCAGTTGGAGTTTCTCGCGACGATCGACGGGCTGGAGATTCGATGACCGCCAGGTATTCGCCCAAGGCCCGCCTTCGGATCGCAGCCGCCGTAGCCGTAGTCACGGTCCCCGCCGCCATCGCCACGGTGGTCACGTCGATGAGTTCCGGACCGACAGCGATCTCGTCGCCGCCATGGAGCGTCGAGGCCTCCGAGATTCTCGGGCGCGAGTTCGCGATATTTCGGAGCCCACTTGTTGGAACCGAATTCAACATGGACATGGGCGGATTCATCGACGCCGGATCACTCGTGGTCACGATGGTCGGCATGCCGGACCGCCAGGCGTATTCGTTGGACGACGCGGAATTGGTCGGATTGGACGCTGAGGACGGCGCGGTCCGTTGGCGCACGTCGGCGGTCGACATCGGTGGTTGCTCCGAGACTTTGCTCGGCAGTTCGGTGCTGTGTTTCTCCGGGCCGTACGTATCCGGTGGTTCGTACTCACTTTTCGATATCGAGACAGGAGAGCGTCGAGACATCAAGACGCCGTGGGCACCGATCATCGCGGTTGTCTCGGGTGACACGGTCCTCGCGCTCGAGGGTGATATCGAGAGCAACGACGTTCGCGTGCACAGCGGAACCGTCGACGATCCGGAAGCGAACTGGTCCAAAGCGTTCGACGTCGGTGGATCGTGGGAAGCCGGATACGTCGATCCGGTGATGTCGGTGCACGGCGATCTGGGTGTGATCGCTCTCGACGAGTCTCTGGGATTCGATCTGAAGACGGGCGAACAGCGGTGGGTACACGGTTACTCCACCTGTTCGACCGCGCATACATCGTCGGACGGCGTGACATTGGTGTCGGATGGCGGTTGCGAAGGCGATGGCCGTCCGACAAGTGAGTACGCGCTCGATCAGAACGGGCGCGAGTTCGCCAGGACGGACGAACTGCCCTCGGAGTCCTCGTACTACGGCGGGCGATACAGCCGAGATGATCCCGCGGGAAGATCGACTCCGATCATTCTGGGACACAGCGGTTTCGACCGGACTTCCGGCGAGAAATTGTGGTCGAACAGTGAACTCTTCGACACCGCACAGTCGTTGGCGGTGATCGGCGACGTGGTTGCCGTGACCCGTTCCGGTTCCGAGCCCGAGGTCCAGTTCGTGGACCTCTTCACCGGTGAGGTCCTGTGGCGATCGAACGCCGAGCGCGCCGGGGAGGTTGTCTGGCACGGCGATGTCGTTATCGACGAGGGAAACGTCTACGGAACGGACGTCCGTACGGGCCAACGGAGTTGGGAGGTTCGGGTGGACCAGGACGGGGACGACGAGTTCACCCCCTGGGCGATGCCGCGGGAGCTGTGGGCGGGGGACAAGGTGCTGTTGCGTTCCAGTGAAGACCGCATCACGGCGTTGAAACTGTCGTGAAATTCGGGGCCTGCGAATCTTCGGTGATCAGCGAAACTCGATGGGCTACTGGTGAACCGGCATGATTCGACCTTGCGATCTGGAAAACAAGCATCTGAATTCCAAGCGCTCCTGCTCGAAGTTGTAGAGGCGGTAGACGGGCCACGCCAGTGCGTGGAGCATCGAGTCGCCCCAGATAGTTAGTTTGAGGCGCCAATTCATGATGTTGTGAAGGTGCAGAACCGACTCGGAAGCCTGGTTGTATTTCAAGTACTCCAACGGAGGGGTTTCGCCGCGTCGGCCGGACGTTTCCGCTCGCATGTCCGCGATCTGTCCGATCGTCATTCCACCCTCCCGAAGGCACAGTGAAAGGTCGATATCTTCGTGAATGTCCGGCCGGTCACTGACTTGCTCGCGGACGGACAGCCATGCGCTCTTTCTGATCGCCATGTTCGCTCCGGCGACAGCGAGTACTTGACGTTCGCAATCGAACTTCCCCTGCTTCACCTGCCTGTCCAGTGCGTATCGGTGGATTCGAGCAAACGGCGATTCGAAGAGATAGGTGAGTCCGGCGACCGCTGAATGAGCGGTGCTGCGCTGGAAAAATGCTTTGACGGCACTAGCCCAGCCTGGTTGGACCCGAGTATCTGCGTCGATCCGACCGATGATGTTGCCGGTCGAGGCGTCGAAGCCCGCGTTCCGTGCGTGTACGACGCCTTGGCGGGCCTCGAAGACGTATCTGACTTTGTCGTACTTCCGGGCGAACTCCTGGATGATCGATGCAGTGCCGTCTGTCGAGTTGTTGTCGACAATTAGAATCTCATCGATTTCCGGCTGGGTCAGAAGACGCTCGATGCAGTCGGAAACCGCGTCTTCTTCGTTGAATACCGGAACAACCACCGAGAGTCGATTAGTGGACAAGTGTTCAATATCCTGCATGGATGCGGTCACTGTATTCCTTTGCTGGGCAATCGGGTCCAGTCCTTCGCAAAGGTTACGATAGCAATAGGTGACCATTCGGACAATTTGAACCTATGGGCATATGGTCAATCCCGCAATAGCTCATCGCGTGAAATAATCTACATAAGACCAGGTGGGAAGGCGTAACTGTATGCACGAGAGTGCTTTCAGCGCTGATTGATTTTTGCCCACTCAAGTCTCTTCGTCGGTTGAACACCGGACTTTAGTCCTTGTAATTCCGGCAAACATAATGCTGGCAGTTCGCTGATTTTTAATCACCGCCGAGGCAACCGCGTAGCAATATCGAGATATCGCAAGTCGCTTTCCAGTGATGTCGAGTCAGTGCAGCGCAAGCGTCGTATTTGTAGATTCAACGGTCCCTCGTCGGCCACGTTGTCGCCATCTGCAAATATTTGCTTTTGTACTTGCCGGTCTGGATTTTCCAGCAAAGTACGCCCCCGCGACTCGTCAGCACCGATTCCCGACGTGCAACCAGTAGCCGGCACTTACCTAACGGGTCAGGATGCCTTCGGTTTCGGGTGCCGGAACAGTTTTCCCGGTGATCGGATCGACTTCCTGGAGCGGTGGAACGTCTTCTCCGTCGAGCACTCGGCGCATGCGCTCCTTGTCGAGCTGCCCCTCCCAATTCGCGACCACGAAGGTAGCGACACAGTTCCCAAGCAGGTTCACCGAGACTCGCATCGAGTCCATGATTCGATCGGCGCCCAGCAGGAGGGCGACTGCGGCAACTGGAATTGCGCCGTGACCGATCGCGGCCACGGTGGCGGACAGTGCCAGGAATAACGATCCCGGCACGCCGGCCATTCCCTTGGACGTGAGCATCAGTACCAGGACGGCAGTGATCTGTTCACCGAGTGTCAGGTCCACGCCGAGTGCCTGAGCCAGAAACAGCATGCAGATCGACAGGTACAGCGTGGCGCCGTCGAGATTGAACGAGTAGCCGGTAGGCACCACCAATCCTGTTGTAGTGCGCGAGCATCCGGCGTTGGTGAGCTTGACCATGATTCGGGGCAGAACTACTTCGGTCGACGCCGTTCCCAACGCGAGGAAGAGTTCGTCCTTGATGTACTTGACGAACTTCCACAGGTTCACGCCCGCGAAGTACCTGACTATCGCGGCCAGGATGAGGATGAACAGGACGGCGGCGAGATAGCATGCGGCGATCAGCTTTCCGTAACTTCCGAGCGAAGCGATCCCGTACTGGCCGACGATGTACGCCATCGCGCCCAAAGCGCCCAACGGCGCCAGTCTCATGATCCAGCCGATGATCGTGAAGAACAGATGACTCAGACGATCGACTAGTTCGAACACGATCGGTGGTCCACTCTCGCCTGCCTTGGCCAAGGCGAGCCCGAACAGTACGGCGAAGAAGAGGACTTGGAGGAGTGCGTTCTCGGCGAAGGCCGAAACTATCGACACCGGAATGATATTGAGCAGGAATTCGACGGTGTGGGGAAGCTCGCCGCTTCCAGTCTTGGCGGCCACGGCGTCCGCACCGTTCGCCAGCGTCTCCGGATCGATGTTGAATCCCGCACCCGGCTTCATCAGATTTCCGATGAGCAGCCCGAACAACAGGGCGAAGGTGGTCACCACCTCGAAGTAGATGAGTGCTTTGACGCCGATACGCCCCACGGCCTTCAGATCCCCGACGTGAGCTATCCCGATCACGACGGTGCAGAAGATGATCGGCGCGATCAGCATTTTGATCAGCTTGATGAAGCCGTCGGCGAGGGGCTTGAGATTCGCGCCGAATTCCGGCCACAACCAGCCGATGAGAACGCCGATGACGATAGCGGCGATCAATTGCACGAACAGTGATCGGTACCAGGGCGGCTTGTTGGCGAGTCGCGCGAGCTCGCTGTTCGGCAGTTTTACGGAAGTTGGCATGGATGGGAACGGTAGGTCTGCTTGATTGCGAAAAAATAACTCGCGAATGTCGTGGATGTAACACGTCGAGGTTGCATCTCGGACAACAATTCGGTCAACAAGCGACAGTTGTGTGTGACTGTGGTTATTGTTTCCCTGAGCGGTGATCTTCCGTCCGCGTGCATGCACGACGTGTGAGAGGGGCTGTCATGGGGCAAATTATCGGAACCATCATTTTCGGCGCAGTCATCGGAATCCTGGCTCGTCTCGTACTGCCAGGTAAGCAGCAGTACGGCATGATCATCACCGTCGTCCTCGGTGTCGCCGGAGCGCTTATCGGGTACTGGGTCTGGGGAGCGATCTCGGACAAGGGCGACACGGGTGGAATCGACTGGATCCGCTGGATCATCAGCATCGCCGCGGCGGCCGTGCTCTCGATCGGCTACAGCGCCGTCACGGGCAAGAAATAGCAAGCCAACGCAATTCGCGAAGTGCGCCCTCCCGGAGTTCGGGAGGGCGCACTTTTGGTTTGCCCTAGTTGTCCGACCCCAGTTGTGAGCGAACGGCACTCTCGTCGCCTCAGATACGCCGAAAGGCGCGTTCGCTCAGGGGAGGGTCGCCGTAAATTCAGAGCGCTCGTCGCTGAAGATGCAGCGCCTCGAGGAACTGCGCCGGCAGATCCTGCTCGAGGATTTCGTCATCGGGATGCGGTAGCGCTTTGATTTTCGCGAACTCGTCGTTGAGGCGTTCCATCTTGACGTCGAGGCGGTGTGCCGCGGCAGCAGCCTCGGTGAGTTCGTCGAGAAGCTCGACGGGAACCTCGCGGTTGTACTTGTAATAGATCTTGTGCTCGAGGCTCGCCCAGAAATCCATCGCGATGGTGCGGATCTGAAGTTCGATCGGTACGTGCCTGACGCGATCGCTCATGAAAACCGGGACCTCGACGATCAGGTGCAAGCTCTTGTAGCCGTTGGGTTTCGGATCGGCGATGTAGTCCTCTCGCTCGATCACCCGAAGGTCCGTCTGGCTGGTGAGCATCTCGGCGATCCGGTACGTGTCGGAAATGAAGCTGCAGGTGATGCGCACGCCGGCGATGTCGAAGATGTTCTTCGAGATGTCGTCGATCGTGAGCGGGATGTTCAGGCGTTGAGCCTTACGCAGGATGCTGTCCGGCGACTTGACCCGTGACGTCACGTGTTCGATGGGGCTGTACTGATTGATGTGAGTGAACTCGTCCTTGAGAATGTTCACCTTGGTCATCAGTTCGGAGATTCCGAATTGGTACAACATCATGAAGCGGGAGAACTCGGTCCGCAGATCGGCGAAATCGGCTCTGCTGACCCCACTGCTGTCTTCCACGTTCGGCACCCTCATCTGTTAGCTGGTGTAACCAGTCTGCCACCGATTGTGCCGTGTCCGGTTTCAGTGGGTGCGCAGTGCGGCGAGCGTCATATCCCGCAGGACGCGACGTGCGCGTGCCGGCGAAGCTGGGTTGGCGCTGTGAGGGGTCGAGTTGATCAGTCCGAAAGTGGCATGCGCTTTGATGCGGGCATCCGCCTGGTCGAGCTGGGGATCGAGTTGCTCGAGGACTCCGACCCACACCTCGACGTACTTGCGCTGCGTTTGGCGCACCTGTCGACGCGCGTCGGCCGGCAGGCTTTCGAGGTCGCGGTCCTGGATGCGGATCAGGTCCGGCTCGCCGAGCGCGAAGTCGAGGTGGAACTCCACCAGTGCGTCGAGAGCGGCGCTCGGTGAGTCCGCTGCCTCCGCTGCCGCAGAACCGCCTTCGTGCAGGCGCGTGCTGATGCCGACGAGAAGTTCCACGAGGACGGCATCCTTGTTGGGGAAATGCCGGTACACGGCCGGGCCGCTGATACCGACGGCCGCGCCGAGGTCTTCGAGTCGCACACTCACGAATCCGCGTTCGGCGATCAACCGTGCGGCGGCATCCAAGAGCTGACGACGACGGTCGGCCTTCATCTGATCGCGTCGCGTCGGAGCTGCTACCTGCTCAGAGGTCATTCTCTCGATCTTTCTTCGCTTGTGTTCTGGACAACTCAGTTAATCATAGTTAATCTAGTTTCAGTTATCGAGCATTAACTCATGGCGAAGGCGGCGGGATGACTCCCAGTGGAATCACGCAAGGATCGGGCTACCGGTCCGATCACACCGTTCTGGTGGACGAACTGAAGAAGAAACTGGCGCAAGCAGCGCTGGGTGGCAACGAGCGCTCTCGCGAGCGCCACGTGAGCAGAGGGAAACTGCTGCCGCGAGATCGCGTCGACTCGCTGCTCGACCAGGGCAGCCCGTTCCTCGAGTTGTCGCCGCTGGCGGCCAACGGCCTGTACGACGACGAGTGCCCCGGCGCCGGCGTCATCACCGGTATCGGCCGTGTGTCGGGCCGGGAGTGCGTCATCGTTGCCAACGACGCGACGGTCAAGGGCGGCACGTACTACCCGATGACGGTGAAGAAGCACCTGCGCGCGCAGGAAGTTGCTCTGCAGAACAACCTTCCCTGCATCTACCTCGTCGACTCCGGCGGCGCCTTCCTGCCGCGCCAGGACGAGGTCTTCCCGGACCGTGAGCACTTCGGCCGGATCTTCTACAACCAGGCGACCATGAGCGCCAAGGGGATTCCCCAGATCGCCGCGGTTCTCGGTTCGTGCACCGCGGGCGGCGCCTACGTGCCCGCGATGAGCGACGAAGCAGTCATCGTCCGCAACCAGGGCACCATCTTCCTCGGCGGCCCGCCGCTGGTGAAGGCAGCCACCGGTGAGATCGTGACGGCGGAAGAGCTCGGCGGCGGCGACCTGCACTCCAAGGTTTCCGGCGTCACCGACCACCTGGCCGAGGATGACCGCGACGCACTTCGTATCGTGCGCAACATCATTGCCACGCTCGGCCCCCGCTCCGAGCGCCCGTGGGACGTCATCTCCACGGTTCCGCCCGTCGCCGATCAGAGCGAGCTGTACGACGTCGTCCCGACCGATCCCCGTACTCCGTACGACGTGCACGAGGTGATCACCAAGCTCGTCGACGGTGGCGCGTTCCAGGAGTTCAAGGCTGAATACGGCAAGACGCTCGTCACCGGTTTCGCCCACATCGAGGGCCACCCGGTCGGCATCATCGCCAACAACGGCGTTCTCTTCGGCGAATCCGCCATGAAGGGAGCACATTTCATCGAACTGTGCGACAAGCGCAGTGTGCCGCTGCTGTTCCTGCAGAACATCGCAGGCTTCATGGTGGGACGCGACTACGAGGCCGGCGGCATCGCCAAGCACGGCGCCAAGATGGTCACGGCAGTTGCGTGTGCACGGGTCCCCAAGCTGACAGTTGTCATCGGCGGCTCGTACGGCGCCGGCAACTATTCCATGTGTGGACGCGCGTATTCGCCTCGCTTCCTGTGGATGTGGCCGAACGCGCGCATCTCGGTCATGGGCGGCGAGCAGGCAGCTTCGGTGCTCTCGACGGTTCGTAGCGAGCAACTCGACAGCGCGGGCAATCCGTGGTCGGCCGAGGACGAAGAGTCGTTCAAGGCGCCGATCCGTGAGCAGTACGAGGCTCAGGGCAATCCGTACTACTCCACTGCGCGGCTGTGGGATGACGGTGTCATCGATCCCGCCGATACCAGAACTGTTCTCGGCCTGGCCCTTTCGGTGTGCGCAAACGCACCGATCGAGCCGGTCTCCTACGGCGTCTTCCGGATGTGAGCGAAATGACTGAGTTGCGCACTATCGATACTGTTCTCGTGGCCAACCGCGGTGAGATCGCGGTTCGCGTGATCCGCACGTTGCGTGAGTTGGGAATTCGCAGCGTCGCCGTCTACAGCGACGCCGATGCGAATGCTCGCCACGTCCGCGAGGCCGACACTGCCGTCAACATCGGACCGGCCGCGGCGCGTGAAAGCTACCTCGTCATCGACAAGGTGATCGACGCTGCCAAGTCCACCGGTGCTCAGGGTATTCACCCCGGTTACGGCTTCCTGTCGGAGAACTCGGCGTTCTCGGCTGCCTGCGCGGCCGCCGGAATCGCCTTCCTCGGCCCCTCCGAGCGGGCTATCGAGGTGATGGGCGACAAGATCACCGCGAAGAACGCGGTTGCCGCGTTCGACGTGCCGGTGGTCCCGGGTATCGCTCGCCCGAATCTGACCGACGAAGAACTGATCGCAGCGGCCGAGGACATCGGCTACCCGGTGTTGGTCAAGCCTTCGGCAGGCGGCGGTGGCAAGGGAATGCGTCTGGTCGAGGATCCGGCCAATCTGGCCGAGGCTCTTCGCAGTGCCCGCCGTGAGGCCGCGTCGTCGTTCGGCGACGACACCCTGTTCCTCGAGCGATTCGTCCTGCGGCCCCGGCACATCGAGGTCCAGGTTCTCGCCGACCAGCACGGCAACGTCGTTCACCTCGGTGAGCGCGAATGCAGCCTGCAGCGGCGTCACCAGAAGGTCATCGAAGAGGCTCCGTCGCCGCTGCTCGATCAGGTGACCCGTGACCGGATCGGCGCGGCAGCCTGCAACACCGCTCGAAGCGTCGATTACACCGGCGCCGGCACTGTCGAGTTCATCGTCTCCGCCGACAAGCCGGACGAGTTCTTCTTCATGGAGATGAACACCCGCCTGCAGGTCGAGCACCCCGTCACCGAAATGGTGACCGGACTGGATCTGGTCGAATGGCAGGTTCGTGTGGCAGCAGGGGAGAAGTTGGCCTTCTCCCAGAGCGACATCACACTGACCGGGCACGCTATCGAAGCTCGTGTGTACGCGGAGGATCCGGGCCGTGGGTTCCTGCCGACCGGCGGCCGCGTCGTCGATCTGGTCGAGCCGTCAGGTTCCGGCGTGCGCGTCGATTCCGGACTGCTCGCGGGCACCGTCGTCGGCAGTGACTACGACCCGATGCTCAGCAAAGTCATCGCCCATGCTCCCGACCGCGCAGGCGCACTGCGCAAGCTCGATCGCGCACTCGGTGACACCGCAGTGCTCGGAGTCGTGACCAACATCGAGTTCGCACGATTCCTCCTCGCTGATCCGGATGTGATCGCGGGCAACCTCGACACCGGTCTGCTCGATCGTCGCGTCGAAGACTTCGTCGCGGCCGACGCCTCCGACGAGGTTCTCATTGCTGCCGCGGCGTATCGCTGGCTCTCGCGATGGACAACTTCGGAATCCGTTGATCCCTGGGACGTCCCGAGTGGATGGCGCGTCGGAACTCCCGCTCCGACCAGCATCAGGCTCGCCGCCGGCACCCGAACGTCGCACGTTGCGATCGTCGGCGTTCCCGCCGATGCAAAGGTCGAGGTCGAAGGTTCACAGCCGCGCGCATTCAGCGCGACCCTGACGGGATCCGAACTGGCGGTAGTCATCGACGGACGCCGACGCAGGTTTGTCGTCGCCGAGACCGATGGTGGTCTGTGGCTGGCGGGCGGCGGAACCTGGCACGTGCGCGAGGTTGCCGAAGTCAGCGTTCGCGGTGAGGACAAGCATGCCGGTGACGCCGAAATCGCCAGCCCCATGCCCGGTGCCGTCATCGCAGTCAACGTCGAGAACGGCGCGGCAGTGAGCGCGGGACAACCACTCGTCGTTGTCGAGGCCATGAAGATGGAGCACTCCTTGACGTCCCCGATCGACGGGATCGTGGAAGTGCTTGTCCGTCAGGGCGATCAGGTGATGGTGGATCAGGTTCTGGCCCGCGTGGTACCTGTCGCGGACGAAGAGACTGCAGAAGAAAAGACCGAGAACACGACGCAGAAGGAAGACGCCTGATGTCCGATTACCTTGCCACCGGAGCGCTTCCGGACGAATACCAGCAGCTCGCCAAGACGGTTGCGGATTTCGCGAAGACCGTCGTGGCACCGGTTGCTGCCGAGCACGACGCCAACCACACCTTCCCGTACGAGGTAGTGGCCGGGATGGCCGACATGGGACTGTTCGGCCTGCCGTTCCCCGAGGAGTACGGCGGAATGGGCGGCGACTACTTCGCACTCTGCCTGGCGCTCGAAGAGCTGGGCAAGGTCGACCAGAGCGTCGCGATCACTCTCGAAGCTGGTGTGTCCCTCGGCGCCATGCCGATCTACCGTTTCGGCAACGAGGCGCAGAAGGAAGAGTGGCTCCCGCAGCTCACCAGCGGAAAGTCGTTGGCTGCTTTCGGCCTGACCGAGCCGGGTGCGGGTAGCGACGCCGGCGGCACCAAGACCACCGCGAAGTTCGACAGCGGTGAGTGGATCATCAACGGCAACAAGCAGTTCATCACCAACTCGGGCACCGACATCACCAAGCTCGTGACGGTCACCGCGGTCACGGGTGTCAAGGACGGTGGCAAGAAGGAGATCTCGACCATCCTGGTACCGACAACGACCCCCGGCTTCACGGCCGAGCCCGCGTACAACAAGGTCGGCTGGAACGCATCCGACACCCATCCCCTCACGTTCGCCGATGTTCGTGTCCCCGAAGAGAATCTGCTCGGTGAGCGTGGCCGCGGCTACGCGAACTTCCTGCGCATCCTCGACGAAGGCCGAATCGCTATTTCGGCGCTGAGCGTCGGTGCCGCCCAGGGCTGCGTCGACGAGTCGATCAAGTACGCGAAGGAGCGCGAGGCGTTCGGTCGGCCCATCGGACACAACCAGGCGATCGCGTTCAAGATCGCGCGCATGGAGGCTCGCGCCCACGTGGCCCGCACCGCGTACTACGACGCGGCCGCACTCATGTTGTCGGGCAAGCCGTTCAAGAAGCAGGCGTCCATCGCCAAGCTCATCTCCTCCGAAGCTGCCATGGACAACGCCCGCGACGCCACCCAGATCCACGGCGGATACGGCTTCATGAACGAGTACGCCGTCGCGCGCCACTACCGTGACAGCAAGATCCTCGAAATCGGTGAGGGAACCACCGAGGTGCAGTTGATGCTCATCGCCCGTGAGGCAGGGTTGTGACGAACCCCAAGAAGATCACTCAGCGCGGACTCTGGTTCGAGGAGTTCGAGGTCGGCGCGATCTACGAGCATCGCCCAGGCCGAACGGTGACCGAGGCTGACAACGTACTGTTCACGACTCTGACGATGAACACGCAGGCGCTGCATCTCGATGCTGCGTACAGCGAAGGCACTCAATTCGGTGTGCGGCTGGTCAATTCGATGTTCACCCTGTCGACCATCGTCGGCCTCTCGGTCGCGCAGTTGACGCAGGGCACCATCGTCGCGAACCTCGGTTTCTCCGAGATCAGCTTCCCGAAGCCGCTCTTTCACGGGGACACCCTGTACGCCGAGACGCTCATCGCGGACAAGCGTGAGTCGAAGAGCCGTCCGGGCGAAGGCATCGTGACGCTCGTGCACACCGGGCGCAATCAGCACGGCGATGTCGTCGCACTTGCCACGCGCAAGACGTTGGTGCAGCTCCGCCCGGCCGAGGTGTCCTCATGACGTGGACGCCACCGGGGCCGGCCTGGTTGTTCTGCCCGGCGGATCGTCCCGAGCGCTACGCGAAGGCGGCCGCCGTTGCCGACGTCGTGATCCTCGATCTCGAAGACGGGGTGGCTCCGGCCGACAAAGAAGCCGCACGTGCAGCCCTGATCGACACTCCTCTCGATCCGGACCGGACGATTGTGCGCGTCAATCCGGTCGGTACGCCTGATCACGAACTCGATCTGATCGCGCTGGACGGCACACACTATTCGCGTCTCATGCTGTCCAAGTGCGAATCGGCTGAGGACGTCCTCTCGCTCGCACCGGCGGATGTGGTTGCACTCGTCGAGTCCCCGCGAGGAGCCCTCGCCGTGGCCGACATCGCGCTTGCTGCGAACGCCATCGGTGTCATGTGGGGAGCCGAGGATCTTGTGGCCGGTCTCGGCGGTAATTCGAGCAGGCACCCGAACGGTTCGTACCGCGACGTTGCCAAGCACGTCCGATCGACGTCTCTCCTGGCTGCGAAGAGCTACGGCCGGTTGGCTGTCGATTCCGTGTATCTCGACATCAAGGACCTCGTCGGCCTGGGCGTCGAGTCCGCTGATGCTGTCGCAGTCGGCTTCGACGTGAAGGTTGCGATCCACCCGAGTCAGGTCGAGGTCATCCGTGGTGCCTTCGCACCTTCGGAAAAAGAGATCGACTGGGCCACACGAGTGCTTGCCGCGGTGTCTACTGAACGTGGTGTGTTCGCGTTCGAGGGCAAGATGGTCGACGCTCCCGTTCTTCGTCACGCCGAGAAGCTTCTTCACCGAGCCGGAATCTTTCAGCAGAAGGAGAACTAACGGATGAGCAAAGTCGTGAATACGGCAGCTGAGGCAGTTGCCGACATCGCGAGCGGATCCAGGCTCGCAGTGGGCGGCTTCGGGCTGTGCGGTATTCCCGACGCACTGATCGCGGCGATCGCCGACGGCGACGCCACCGATCTCGAGGTGTTCTCCAACAACTGCGGTGTCGACGACTACGGTCTCGGCATTCTGCTCGGCGCGCACCGGATCGCCAGGGTGACGGCGTCGTACGTGGGGGAGAACAAGGAGTTCGCCCGCCAGTATCTCGCCGGTGAGCTCGAAGTGGAGTTGACGCCGCAGGGGACGCTGGCCGAGCGGCTGCGAGCAGGCGGTACCGGCATCCCGGCGTTCTACACTCCGGCCGGCGTCGGCACACCGATCGCCGAGGGCGGCTTGCCGTGGCGATACAACCCGGACGGTTCGATCGCCGTGGCGTCGCCACCGAAGGCGACGGCAGTGTTCGGTGGCCGCACGTATGTATTGGAAGAGGCGATCACCGCTGACTTCGCGCTCGTGCACGCGGACTACGGCGACACCGAAGGAAATCTCGTCTTCAACAAGACGGCGATGAACTTCAACCCGCTTGCTGCCATGGCCGGCCGGATCACCATCGCGCAGGTGGAGAACCTCGTCGAGCCGGGCGACATCGACCCCGCACACGTGCACCTACCTGGTGTGTTCGTCGCGCGGGTCGTGCACACAGGCCCACAGGAGAAGCGGATCGAGAAGCGGACCGTCTCAGGAGGTACCAAGTGAGCAGCGCAGAGGAAACTCGTATCGGTTGGACCCGCCACGAGATGGCCGCTCGCGCTGCTGCCGAGATGCGGCCGGGTGAGTACGTCAACCTCGGTATCGGCCTGCCGACGCTGATCCCCAGTTACTTGCCCGAGGGTGTCAAGGTGGTCCTGCACAGCGAGAACGGCATCCTCGGTACCGGACCGTATCCGGCCGATGATCAGGTCGATGCCGACCTCATCAATGCAGGTAAAGAAACCGTCACTGTCAATCCTGGTGCCGCGTTCTTCGACTCGGCCCTCTCGTTCGGGATGATCCGCGGCGGCCACATCGACACCGCGGTGCTCGGCGGGATGCAGGTGTCGAAGACGGGTGACCTCGCCAACTGGATGGTCCCCGGCAAGATGGTCAAGGGCATGGGCGGGGCGATGGACCTGGTCCACGGTGCCCGCCGCGTCATCGTCGTGATGGAGCACACCGATCGCGACGGAAACCCCAAGATCGTCGAGGCGTGCACCCTGCCGCTTACCGGGCAGGGCGTCGTCCACCGGATCATCACCGACCTGGCAGTGCTGGACGTCACCGCGGACGGGCTGGAGCTTGTGGAGCTGGCTCCAGGTGTCACCAGTGAACACCTGAAGAGTGTGACTGGTGTGGGTTTTTCCTGAAGCTTCGTACCTTCAATCGAAAGAACGCGCCGACCGCTGGTCGGCGCGTTCTTTCGTCGGTCTGTCGGCGTGTACCGATAGTCTCGATCAGCGACTGTCGAATCTGGTTCGAGCTCGGGCACCAAGTAGCTGAGGGGCCTGTAAATTGTCCGAGGTGACTGATGTGGATGGGGGTGCAGATCGTCGGCTGCAAATTGATTGTTCCAGGGGTGGAGATGTCGCGCACATTGTCTGAACCGTGCGTTTCGGCAATGCGATCGGGGGGTAGATGAGCTGGGCGATTTGTAACGAATTGCAGCAAAACCGTCGATACACCGGGGTATGGATTTCTCTTGTCACCTATGTATCGGAGACAATGGGTGGTTCTGGCTCGTCGAGGTTGGATGAGGTCGGTAGCTGCTGCGAATCGGACGTTCGGCTCGCACGGGTGCGCAATGGTGTGGAAGAGAGGCTGTGGGCGTGAATTCGCTGGGTAACGGAGAACTGGGGAGCGGCAAGCCGGAGGTCGGCAGCTCGCCGGAAGACGTTCAGCGATCAGACGCATTCCCACTTTCGGCGGCCCAGCTCGGTATGTGGTTCGCGCAGCACCTTGATCCCGCAGTACCGGTCAACATCGCCCAGTACGTCGAACTCCGTGGTGCTCTGGAGCTTGACGCCCTTCGCCAGGCCTGTGCAGACGCCGGTCGCGAAATCGGGTCGGCCTTCGTGCGGATCTTCGAGATCGATGCCCAGCCGTACCAGATCATCGACCCCACACTCGATGATTCAGTCGGTTACGTCGATCTTCGTAGTGAAGACGACTCGCACGACGCCGCCATGCGGTGGATGCGAGCAGATCGCAGTCGGCCGATCGACATGCTTACGGACCGACTGATCTCTGCCACGATCCTGCGCCTCGGCGAGAACCGCTACTACTGGTACACGCGGGTCCACCACACAATTCTCGACGGTTTCGGTGCGTCGACGTTCGTCACTCGTGTGGCGGAGCTGTACTCGGCGCGCGTGGAGGGCCGGGATCCGGAGCCGAGTGAGGCCTCCGATCTCCGGAACGTCTACGAGGTGGACAACAAGTACCGCCAGTCGAGTCGTTTCGAAACCGATCGCAAGTACTGGGCAGACAAGATCGAGAATCTCGACGAGATCTCGAGCCTCGCGGGTCGAAGTGCCGCGCCGGCTCCAGTCAGTCGGATCGACAGCGCAGCGCTGTCCAACCACGTCGAGGCGCTGCTCGGGCGGTTCCTCGAGCGCATAGAGAAGACCACTGTTGCCGGCACTGTCGTCGCGGCGTTTGCGGCGTACCTCGCTCAGATGACCGGACGAGAGGACGTGTCGCTGAGTCTGCCCGTTTCCGGTCGAACGACAGCCGTGCTGCGTCGATCCGGAGGCATGGTCTCCAACGTCGTGCCGCTGCGCCTGACCGTCACTGCGGACACCACCGTCCAGGAGCTTCTGGACGACGTCAGGAACGAAATGTCCGGCGCGCTGCGCCACCAGCGATACCGACACGAGGACATGGTTCGCGGCGGTGACGGGCCGGGCCGGGGCGGATTCTTCGGCCCGTGGATCAACATCATGATGTTTTCCACCGAGTTGGCGTTCGGGCCCCTCGTCGGCGAGCTTCACATCCTGTCCACGGGTTTGATCGAAGACCTCGGTGTCAACCTGTACCAGAGCGTCGGCGATACCCGCACACACATCGACTTCGAGTCGAATCCCAATCTGTATGCGCCCGCGGACGCCCAGCGAAATCACTCGCGGTTCGTGGAGTTTCTCGAGAAGTTCGTCTCGGCCGAAACGAGCCGCAAGGTCTGGGATCTTCCTGTCGCCACCGACGAGGAGCGAAACAAGGTTGCCTTGTGGAACCGCACCGGCTTCCACGTTGCCTCGCAGACCATCACCGAAGCATTCGAGCGTCAGGTCGAGAGAACTCCCGATGCCACCGCTGTCGTTTTCGAAGGCGCCAGCCTCACATACGCCGAATTTGACTCTCGCGCAAATGGTTTGGCTCGTCAACTCATCGCCATGGGTGTTGGGCCCGAATCGCTTGTAGGACTGTCGATCCGCAGGTCTTTGGACTTGATGGTCGGTCTGTACGCGATTGCCAAGGCCGGCGGAGCCTGGGTGCCGGTGGATCCCGACCACCCAGCGGAACGCACCGCCTACATTCTCGAGTCGGCGCAGCCCACGTGTGTTGTGACCACTGCGCGGGACGACGTGGATCTGCCCTCGGGCACACGGGTCATCGAGATCGACACACTGGACTATGGGCAGCTCGACAGCAGGCCGATCGCCAACGCAGATCGCCTGTCTCCCTTGCATTTCTCGAACACCGCGTACGTGATCTACACCTCCGGCTCGACCGGGCGACCCAAGGGTGTCGCGGTCACTCACGCAGCGATCAACAATCAGCTTCAGTGGATGAACGCCGAGTACGGGCTTTCGGCGTCGGACATCTACCTGCAGAAGACCGCTACGACATTCGACGTGTCGCTGTGGGGATTCTTCATGCCGTTGCAGGTCGGCGCCACGCTCGTCGTCGCGACTCCGGACGGTCATCGAGACCCGATCTACGTGGCGAACAAGATCGCGGAGCTCGGCGTCACGATCACCGACTTCGTGCCATCCATGCTCACGCTGTTCACTGCGAATGCACCTGCCGGATCTTGTGATTCGTTGCGCCACGTGTTCGTCATCGGCGAGGCGCTCCCGCCCGAGACGTCTTCCGCCTTCCGCGAACTCTGTGGAGCCGGACTGCACAACCTGTACGGTCCGACCGAAGCCGCGGTGTCGGTCACGTACTACGAGGCCGTGGCCACGGATACTACTTCCGTGCCGATCGGTATGCCGCAGTGGAACACTCAGGCGCACGTACTGGACGGACAACTTCGCCCGACCCCCATCGGGCAGCCGGGTGAGCTCTATCTCGCCGGCGTTCAACTCGCGCGCGGATACGTTGGTCGACCGGACCTGAGCTCGGATCGGTTCGTAGCCAATCCGTACGGCACGGCCGGTGAGCGTATGTACCGGACCGGCGACCTCGTCCGTCGCCGTGAGGACGGAAACCTCGACTACATCGGGCGTACCGACTTCCAAGTGAAGTTCCGTGGGCAGCGCATCGAGCTCGGCGAAATCGAGACCGTCCTTCTGGCACACCCCGACGTTTCCCAGGCTGTTGTCTTGGTGACCGTCACCCCGACCGGTGATCAATTGGTCGGCTACGTCGTGCCGGGCCCGGGCCGAAACATCGATGCTGCGGTGCTCAGTGAGTTCGCCGGTCGAAGCCTCCCTTCGTACATGGTTCCGGCCGCGTTGATGGTGCTCGATGCGTTGCCGCTCAACACGAGTGGCAAATTGGATCGTGCCGGGTTGCCCGAGCCGGTGTTCGCGAGTGCGAAGCAGTACCGCGAGCCCCGCACCGAAATCGAGCGGGTTGTCGCTGACGTCTTTGCCGACGTTCTCGGTGTCGAGCGCGTCGGTATCGACGACGACTTCTTCGAACTCGGTGGAAACTCGCTGGTTGCAACACAGTTGGTGACCCGCGTGGGTTCCGCCTTGGGAGTGCAACTCGGCGTTCGAGAGCTTTTCGAGTCCACCACGGTCGCTACCTTGGCGGCCCGCGCCGAGTCTGTGGCGGGTAACGCCAGGCAGCTCACCCCGCTGATCGCCAAGCCTCGTCCCCAGATTGTCCCGCTCTCGCTTGCACAGCAGCGCATGTGGTTCATCAACCGTCTCGATCCGTCGACGCCCGCGTACAACCTTCCGTTCACGGTCCGGCTCACCGGTTCGGTGGACCCGTCCGCCCTGCATGCCGCGGTGATGGATCTTCTCGAGCGACACGAGTCCTTGCGGACGATCTACCCTGATGTCGACGGAACCGCGCAACAGCTTGTACTGCCGGTCGATCGGGCTGCAGTGGAGTTGAATCCGGTCAAGATTCGGAATTCGCATCTCGACGCGGCCCTGTTCGACGTGGCGTCTCGCGGCTTCGACGTGACGCTCGAAATCCCGGTACGGGTTGCCCTCTTCGAGGTGTCTCCGACGGACTACGTCCTGGTGATGGTTCTCCATCACATCGCTGCAGACGGACTGTCGTTCCGTCCGCTCGCACGTGACCTTCTCGTCGCATACTCTGCGCGAAGTGAGAAGTCTGCGCCGGCGTGGACGCCGCTGCCGATTCAGTACGCCGACTACGCCCTGTGGCAGCGCGAAGCACTGGGATCCGACGAAGACCCGCGCTCGGAGTCGTCTCGCCAGATCAACTTCTGGCGCCGGGCACTTGCCGATTTGCCGGATCAGTTGGATCTGCCGACCGACCGACCTCGTCCTGCCATCGCGTCCAATCACGGTGCCAAGCACCATTTTCAGATCAGCGAACGCACGACGCGCAAGTTGAACGAGTTGGCGCGCTCGAGGAGCGTCTCGCTGTTCATGGTGTTGCAGGCGGCATATGCAACGCTGTTGAGCCGGCTCAGTGGTACCTCCGACATCGCGATCGGTGCCCCGATCGGCGGGCGAGGCGATCAAGCGCTCAACGACGTGATCGGCATGTTCGTGAACACCCTGGTGCTTCGCACCGAGGTCGATCCGAACGAACGATTCGAAGAGTTGCTCGCTCGGGTAAGGGAATCGGGCTTGTCTGCCTACGGGCATGCCGATGTGCCGTTCGAGCGGTTGGTCGAAGTCCTGAGTCCGGCGCGTTCGCAGGCTCGTCACCCGCTGTTCCAGGTTGCGCTCACTGCGGAGATCAGTGGACGACGCGAACTGGAATTCTCAGGTGTCAAAGCAGTTGCAGCTGAATTGGAAGTACCGGTCGCCAAATTCGATCTCGAACTCATGGTGTCCGAGAATCCCGAAGGGACCGAAGACGCGGATGTCTTGAGTGCCACCTTCACCTACGCCACGGACTTGTTCGATCCGGCCACGGTGAACACTTTCGCTACTCGGTTCGTGCGCATTCTCGATGCCGTGGCTACCCGACCTGAAACGATCGTCGGCGATATCGACCTGCTCTCACGCTCCGAGCGCACCGATCTGACGGTCGTAGCCGCGGATTACACGATGCCCCGGCAGAGTCTCGTCGACATCTTCCTGTCCGGCACGGCTGAGGCGGATTCGGTTGCTGTGCGCTTCGAGGGTCGATCGATCACCTACCGCGAGCTCGATGAGCAGTCGTCGAAGCTCGCACGGGTTCTGATCGGACGTGGCGCCGGCCCCGAGACCATTGTTGCTCTCGCCTTTCCTCGCTCGTACGAGATGGTCTGTGCAGTATGGGCGGTGGCGAAGTCAGGGGCGGCATACGTCCCAGTCGACCCGAGCTATCCGGAAGATCGTGTCCGGCACATGCTGGCCGATTCTTCGGCCGCGATCGGACTCACGTCGGGACAGTTCGTAGATAAGCTTCCTGCGGTCACAGAATGGTTGGTCCTTGACGGCCAGGCGCTGAACGGAGAACTGTCGACGCAATCTTCAGCGCCGGTCACGGACGAGGACCGAATCGCTCCGATTCACAGTTCTCACGTTGCATATGTCATTTACACATCCGGTTCCACGGGAAAACCGAAGGGTGTCAGCGTCACTCACGGTGGTCTCCGTGGGGTCAGAGACGCAGCACAGCGTCGCTACGAGGTAGAACAGTCCTCACGCTTCCTCCATATCTGTTCGCCGAGCTTCGACCCGTCGGTACTCGAATGGATGGTCGCCTTCTCTGCGGGTGCAACTTTGGTGATCGTTCCGTCGACAATTATCGGTGGACACGAGTTGTCGGATCTTCTTCATTCCGAGAAGGTCACACACGCGATCATCACTCCCGCAGTACTCGGGACCATGGAGCCGGCAGAGCTGCCTGAATTGCGAGTCGTCTCCGTCGGCGGTGACGTGACCACTCCCGAGTTGCTGGCGAAATGGGCCCCAGGGCGCGCCTACTTCAATGGGTACGGTCCGACCGAGACCACTATCATCTCGTCGTTCGGCGATCTCGCGATCGGCCGATCGATCGACATCGGGCGTCCCGTCGAGGGCATGTCGGCACTGGTACTCGACGAGCGTCTGCATCCTGTTCCAGTCGGTACCAGGGGAGAGCTCTACTTTGCAGGCGCTGCATTGGCTCGCGGCTACCACGAGCGGCGAGGTCTTTCTGCGGAACGGTTTGTTGCAAACCCGTATTCGCCGGACGGCGAGCGAATGTACCGGACCGGCGATGTCGTGCGCTGGACCGGCGGAGACGCGCGCGGTGACGCGGGGGTTCTCGAATACGTCGGCCGCAGTGACTTCCAGGTCAAGGTTCGCGGATTCCGTATCGAACTCGGTGAGATCGACGCAGTTCTGTCCTCGCACGAGTCTGTGCGCTTCGCGGTGACGGTCGGAAGCGAAGGCGCGGCGGGTGTCACAACCCTCGTTTCCTACGTCGAACTGGCTGACGGGTCGAGTTTCGATCGGGACGTGCTCGCCTCGTTCGTGGCGGAGGCTCTGCCGAGCTACATGGTTCCGTCCGTCATCATGGAACTCGCCGAGGTTCCGTTGACCCCGGTGGGCAAATTGGATCGCCGGGCTTTGCCGGAGCCTGTTTTCGAGGTCCGCGAGTTTCGTGCACCCACTACGCCGGTGGAAGAGATTGTCGCGCAGGTGATTGCGGATGTTCTCGGAGTGGAACGAGTCGGCCTCGACGACGACTTCTTTGAACTCGGTGGCAACTCCCTGGTGGCTACTCAGGTCACCTCCCGATTGGGGCGGGCGCTCGACACGACGGTGCCGGTGCGAACGCTATTCGACGTTTCCACCGTCGAGGCGCTCGCCGCACACATCGAGTCGCACGTAGGTAGCGGCGGGCAGAAGGCGCTCGTCGCACAGGTGCGTCCCGCGGAAATTCCGTTGTCGCTGGCGCAGCAGCGCATGTGGTTCCTGAACCGCTTCGACACCGACTCAGCTGCTTACAACATCACTTTTGCTCTGCACTTGACTGGTCAACTCGATACTGCCGCGATGGAAACTGCCCTCGAGGACGTACTGGCCCGGCATGAAGTGCTCCGAACGGTATATCCGGACGGGGCTTCCGGACCGAAGCAGTCGATTCTGTCGCTTTCGGAGGCGTTCGGCGGACTGACCGTGGAGTCGGTTTCGGATCCGGACGAGCTCGAAAGTCGAGTCGCTGCAATCGGATCCTCAGCGATCGACGTCACCGTCGACGTGCCGATCCGTGTCCGCCTGTTGACGGTCAGCGACACCGAGCACACCCTTGCGATCGTGGTTCATCACATCGCCGCTGACGGTTGGTCGATGGCGCCCCTGGCTCGCGATGTCATGATTGCCTACTCGGCACGCAAGGACGGGATCGCGCCGGCGTGGCAGCCGTTGACTGTGCAGTACGCCGACTATTCGTTGTGGCAGCGTGAGGTTCTGGGGTCGGAAGACGACTCGGAATCACTGATCTCGCAGCAGATCTCGTACTGGACCGAGACTCTGGCAGACCTACCGGATGTGATCGAGCTTCCGTCGGACCGGTCTCGGCCTGATGTAGCGTCGATGCGCGGCGAGCGATTCGCGTTCGAGATCTCCGGGGATGTGCACCGTCGATTGGACGCGCTGGCACGGGAGAACAACGCGACGCTCTTCATGGCGTTGCACTCGGCGCTTGCCGTTCTGATGGCCCGACTGAGCGGGACCTCGGACATCGCCGTGGGCACTCCCGTTGCCGGTCGCGGCGACGAGGCGCTCGACGATCTCGTCGGTATGTTCGTCAACACGCTTGTTCTGCGCACCGAGGTCGACCAGGCCCAGGCATTCACGGATCTGCTGGCTGCGGCGAGTGATTCTGCGCTCGGAGCGTTCGCTCACTCGGACGTGCCCTTCGAGCGGTTGGTGGACGTCTTGGCTCCCGCCCGGTCGCAGGCCAGACATCCGCTGTTCCAAGTTGTGCTGTCCTTGCAGAATCTCGCGCAAACGGCATTGGAACTGCCGGGACTGGCGATCAAGGCCGCCGAAATCGACACGACCACTGCCAAGTTCGACCTCGAACTCGCAGTAACCGAGTCGATCGGCGAAGACGGGATCCAGCAAGGGCTCTCGGCCGAATTCACGTTTGCTGCAGATCTGTTCGACGTTTCGACGGTCGAGGGGTTTGCTCGGCGTCTGGTTCGTATCCTCGAGACTGTCGTGTCGGTTCCTTCGATTGTCGTCGGTGACATCGATATTCTCGATGCGGCCGAGCGGGGTGTGCTGGCCGATGTTCATGGAGGTCAGTCGGTCTCGGGAACCCTGGTCGAGATTCTCACAGCGGCGGCCGCTTTGGATCCGTCGGCGGATGCGATTCGCTTCGACGGTCAGTCGATCAGCTACCTCGAACTCGACGAGCGGTCGTCGCAACTCGCTCGTGTTCTGATTGCGAAGGGCGTCGGGCCGGAGGATCGGGTCGCGATCGCGATTCCGCGTTCGGCCGATTCGGTTCTCGCTCTGTGGGCAGTGGCGAAAACGGGTGCTGCGTTCGTACCAGTCGACCCGACGTATCCGGTTGACCGTATCGCCCATATGATCTCCGATTCCGGTGCGGTGCTGGGTCTTGCGCTCAGTGACGTCGAGGCAGGATTGCCGTCGGCGTTGACGTGGGTTGTTCTCGACGACGAGAAGACAGTGGCGGCGTGCGCGGCAGAATCCTGCGCGCCGGTGAGTGATTCGGATCGACGTAGTGCGATCGACGAGCGGCAGCCTGCGTACGTCATCTACACGTCCGGCACCACAGGTCTGCCCAAGGGCGTTGTGGTCACCAACGCCGGTGTGGCGAATTTCTGTGCCGAGCAGGTCGAGCGCTATGCGCTGACCGCGGATGCTCGGACGCTGCATTTCGCCTCGCCGAGTTTCGATGCGTCTGTCCTCGAGTTGCTGATGGCATTCGGCTCCGCGTCGACGATGGTGATTGCGCCGACGACGGTGTACGGCGGCGCGGAATTGGCCGAGATCTTGCGCTCGGAGGGCGTGACGCATGCGTTCGTGACGCCCGCTGCGCTGGCATCAGTGGATCCGAGCGGGCTCGACGCGTTGCGGGTGGTTGTCGTCGGTGGCGAAGCCAGTTCGCGGTCACTCGTTGCCAAGTGGGCGGTGCCGCTTCCGGATGGCGGTGTGCGTGGATTCTTCAATGCGTACGGTCCGACGGAGTCGACAGTCGCCTCGAACATCAGCGATACGCTGACCGCGTTTGATCGTATGAACATCGGCGGCCCGATTCGAGGTATGGCCGCGCGGATCTTGGACGGCCGCTTGCAGCCCGTTCCGGTTGGTGTCGCAGGTGAGTTGTACGTGTCGGGTGTTCAGGTCGCTCGTGGATACCTGGGACAGCCGGCATTGACGGCGGGTCGTTTTGTCGCAGACCCGTTCGGGGCGCCGGGAGAGCGGTTGTACCGCACGGGTGACGTGGTCCGGTGGATCGACGGTGGCGCAGTGGAGTACGTGGGCCGCAGTGACTTCCAGGTCAAGATCCGTGGGTTCCGTATCGAACTCGGCGAGATCGAGGCCGCGCTGACCCGATGCGCGGGCGTTGCGCAAGCTGTTGCTCTTGTACGCTCCGACGATCACTTCGGCGATCGCCTCGTTGCATACGTGGTGCCACAGGCCGGCGCCGAGGTGGATCCCACACAGGTCATCGAGTCGGTGTCGACGTTCCTCACCGGCTACATGGTTCCCGACTCGGTCCTGGTGCTCGATTCGATTCCGTTGACCACCGCGGGCAAGACGGACATCAAAGCTCTGCCGTCGCCCGTGTTCGAGTCGAAGGTGTATCAGGCGCCGATCACGACCGTCGAAGAGACTGTCGCGCAGGTGTTCTCCGAAGTTCTCGGAGTCGCACAGGTTGGCCGCGACGACGACTTCTTCGAGCTCGGAGGCAACTCGCTGATCGCGACCCGTGTCGCCGCACGGCTGGGGGAGGCGCTTGACACAAGCGTTCCGGTTCGTGCGCTCTTCGAAGCGTCGACCGTGCAGTCACTCGCCCTCCGGCTCGAGCTGCACGCCGGTTCGGGTGCCACGGCCCCACTGGTCCCGCAGTCTCGGCCCGCTCGGATCCCACTTTCGTTGGCGCAGCAGCGCATGTGGTTCCTGAACAGGTTCGAACCCGCGTCGGCAGTGAACAACGTTCCGGCGGCGATCAGGATTTCGGGCGCCCTCGACGTGGCAGCTCTCAACGCTGCCGTGCTCGATGTCGTGGGCCGACACGAATCACTGCGGACGCTGTATCCGGACGTCGACGGCGTCGGGTACCAGGAAATCCGTGACGTTCGAGACGTTGTTGTCGATCTCAGCCCCGTGTCGATCACGGAAGATCGCCTGGCTGCAGGCGTCGCAGAGCTGGCGACGGTCGGCTTCGACGTGACGTCTGAAGTCCCGTTGCGCGCCAAGCTCTTCAAAGTCGGCGACAGCGAATACGTCCTGGTGTTCGTGGTGCATCACATCTCGACCGATGGTTTCTCGATGGGCCCGTTGACCCGCGACGTGATGGTTGCCTACGAAGCACGTACACGAGCGTCCGTGCCGGCTTGGACGCCGTTGCCGGTGCAGTACGCCGATTACTCGTTGTGGCAGCGTGAGGTTCTCGGGTCCGAGGAGGATCCGCAGTCCGTGATCGCGAAGCAGATTGCGTTCTGGTCGGATGCGTTGGCTGATCTTCCGGAGCAGTTGGATCTGCCTGGTGATCGTCCGCGTCCCGAGGTCGCTTCAGGGTGCGGAGCCGAGGTCGAGTTCGATATCGACGCCACTCTGCACGAAGCTGTCAATTCGATTGCGCACAGCAGTAACTCGACACCGTTCATGGTTGTTCACGCAGCGCTCGCCGTCGTACTTTCTCGTTTGTCCGCAACGACCGACATCGCGATCGGTACACCGATCGCGGGTCGCGGTGAGGCGCAGCTCGACGATCTGATCGGTATGTTCGTCAACACTTTGGTGTTGCGTACCGAGGTTGATCCGTCGATGTCGTTCGCGGAGCTGTTGGCTTCGGCGCGGGAAGTGGATCTGCAGGCGTTCGCGCATGCGGATGTTCCGTTCGAGCGTGTGGTGGAGGTTCTCGATCCGGTTCGTTCGCAGGCTCGTCATCCGTTGTTTCAGGTGGCGTTGACGTTCCAGAACCACGAACAGACAACGCTCGAACTGGGCGACCTCGAAGTGTCGATCGAAAGTGCTGATCTTGCACTGGCGAAATTCGACCTCCAGTTGACCCTGACCGAACGGACCGACGAGGCCGGCGCACCCGCCGGAATGTCCGCCTCCTTGACGTATGCGACGGATCTGTTCGACGAGTCGACCGTTGTGGAATTTGGTGATCGGCTGGTACGGACCTTCCGTGCGGTGACTGCTGATCCCACCGTAGCGGTGGGTGACGTTGACATCTTGGTCGATGGTGAACGAAACCTGCTGTCCCGCTTCAGTGCTGGCCAGATCGATCGTGGTGTGGATTCGACGTTGTCGGCGTGGTTCGATGATGCTGCTGCGCGGTTTGGTGATCGGACCGCGGTGCGGTTCGGTGGCGAGTCGTTGACGTATGCGGAGTTGTCGGTTCGGTCGAATCGGTTGGCGCGCAGGTTGATTGCTCAGGGTTGTGGTCCGGAGTCGTTGGTGGCGGTGGCGTTGCCGCGGTCGGCGGATCTTGTGGTGGCGTTGTTGGCGGTGGTGAAGTCCGGTGCGGGGTATTTGCCGGTGGATCCGTCGTATCCGGCTGATCGTGTCGAGTTCATGCTGGCCGATGCTGCTCCGGTGGCTGCGATTTCGTGGTCCGGGCGTGAGTTGGTGTTGCCCGCTGGTTTGCCGGTGGTTGATATCGACGCGGTGGATGTGTCGGAGTTCGAGGGTTCGGTGGTGACGGATGCGGATCGTGTTGCGCCGTTGCGGTCGTCGAATGTTGCGTATGTGATTTACACGTCGGGTTCGACGGGTCGCCCGAAGGGTGTGCAGGTTCCGCACATCACGGTGGCGAAGTTGTTTGCGAATACCGAGAGTGTGTACGGGTTCGACGAGTCGGATGTGTGGACGATGTTCCACAGTTATGCGTTCGACTTCTCGGTGTGGGAGTTGTGGGGTCCGCTGTTGTACGGCGGCACGTTGGTCGTCGTGGACTATGTGACGTCGCGGTCGCCGGAGCAGTTCCTGGAGTTGCTTGCTGCTGAGCGGGTGACGGTGCTCAATCAGACGCCGTCGGCGTTCTATCAGTTGGCCGAGGCTGATCGGTTGGCGTCGGAATCCGGTCTGGCTGCCGAGTTGTCGTTGCGGTGGGTTGTTTTCGGTGGCGAGGCGCTCGAGCTTCGACGCTTGTCGGACTGGTATGGCCGCCGCGGTGACTCTGCGCCGACGTTGGTGAACATGTACGGCATCACGGAGACGACGGTGCATGTGAGCCATCGTGTGTTGGATGCTGCGTTGGCGGCGGATGCGTCGGCGAGTGTTGTGGGTCAGGCTATTTCGGGTCTGCAGGTGTTTGTGCTCGATACGCGTTTGGCTCCGGTGCCGGTTGGTGTCGCGGGTGAGATGTATGTCTCGGGTGTGCAGTTGGCTCGGGGTTATCTGGGTCAGGCGGGGTTGACGTCGACGCGGTTTGTGGCGAGTCCTTTTACTGCTGGTGAGGTGTTGTACCGCACGGGTGACGTGGCGTCGTGGAACAGTGCTGGTGATTTGGAGTATCTGGGTCGCGCGGATGATCAGGTGAAGATCCGTGGGTTCCGGATCGAGATCGGTGAGATCGAGTCTGCGGTGTTGGCGGATGTGTCGGTGGCGCAGACGGCGGTGGTTGTTCGTGAGGATTCTCCGGGTGATCAGCGGTTGGTGGCGTATGTGGTTTCGGCTGCGGGTGTGAGCGTTTCGGTCGACGATCTTCGGGTGTCGGTGGGTTCGTTGTTGCCGGAGTACATGGTGCCGTCGGCGTTTGTGGTGTTGGATTCGATTCCGTTGACGGTGAACGGGAAGTTGGATCGTCGGGCGTTGCCGGTTCCGTCGTTGCAGGTTGCGGTGTTCCGGGCTCCGACGTCGGTGGTGGAAGAGGTTGTGGCGCAGACGTTTGCGGATGTTCTGGGCGTTGAGCGTGTTGGTTTGGATGATGATTTCTTCGCGCTCGGTGGTAATTCGCTGATTGCGACGCAGGTGACGTCTCGGTTGGGTCAGGCGTTGGATGCTTCGGTGTCGGTGCGGGAGTTGTTCGAGGCGTCGACCGTTGAAGGGCTTGCTGCCCGACTCGGTTCTCATGTTGGTGGTGGTTCGCGTGCGGCGTTGACTGCGCAGGTGCGTCCGGCGCAGGTTCCGTTGTCGTTGGCGCAGCAGCGCATGTGGTTCCTCAATCGATTCGACACGGCATCGGCTGTCAACAATGTCCCTGTTGCCGTTCGGCTTACGGGTGCGCTCGATCTGGCCGCCCTGAATTCGGCAGTTCACGATGTTATCGGCCGCCACGAGGTTCTGCGCACGGTCTACCCCGAGGTCGACGGAATCGGCTACCAGAAGATCCTCTCGGCAGGAGATGTCTCGATCGATCTCGGTGCAGAACGCGTCACCGACGACCGAATCCAGGCGGAGCTGTATTCGTTCTTCGCCCAGGGCTTCGATGTCACCGTCGAGGTTCCGTTGCGCGCCAAGCTTTTCCAGGTCGCCGATGACGACTTCGTCTTGTCGTTCGTGATGCATCACATCTCGACTGACGGTTTCTCGATGGGCCCGTTGACCCGTGACGTGATGACCGCCTACTACGCGCGAACCAACGGCCAGGCTCCGACCTGGACGCCGTTGCCGGTGCAGTACGCGGATTACTCGTTGTGGCAGCGTGGGGTTCTCGGGTCCGAGGACGATCCGCAGTCCGTCATCGCGCAGCAGATTGCGTTCTGGTCGGATGCGTTGGCTGATCTTCCGGAGCAGTTGGATCTGCCTGGTGATCGTCCGCGTCCCGAGATTGCTTCAGGGCGCGGCGCCAATCACAGTTTCACCATCGAACCGCAGCTGTGGTCCGAGCTGGACGAACTGGCCAAGGGAACGAATGCAACTCCGTTCATGGTTGTTCACTCGGCTCTGGCGGTGCTGTTGGCACGACTGTCCGCGACGACCGACATTGCGATCGGTGCCCCGATAGCGGGTCGTGGTGAAGCTGAGCTCGATGACGTGATCGGTATGTTAGTCAATACCTTGGTGCTGCGTACCGAGGTTGATCCGTCGATGTCGTTTGCCGAGTTGTTGGCGTCGGCGCGTGAGGTGGACCTGCAGGCGTTCGCGCATGCGGATGTTCCGTTCGAGCGGATCGTGGAAGCACTCGACCCGGTTCGTTCGCAGGCACACCACCCGTTGTTCCAGGTGGCGTTGACGTTCCAGAACCTCGGTCAGACGTCTCTCGACATGCCCGGCCTCAGTGCTGCTGCAGTCGAGTTCGACGCAGCACTGGCCAAGTTCGATCTGCAATTCACTCTTGAAGACGCCGCTGACGCCGGTATGTCCGGCACCCTGACCTACGCGACGGATCTGTTCGACGCGTCGACAGCGGCCGAGTTCGCTGATCGGTTCGTGTCCGTCCTCCGTGGCGTTGTCGCGAATCCGACTGCTGCCGTTGGCGACGTGGATGTTCTGACCGCCGGTGAGTTGGATCGCGTTCTGTCATGGAGCGACACGGGTGTCGACAGCGGTGTGGATTCGACGTTGTCGGCGTGGTTCGATGATGCTGCTGCGCGGTTTGGTGATCGGACCGCGGTGCGGTTCGGTGGCGAGTCGTTGACGTATGCGGAGTTGTCGGTTCGGTCGAATCGGTTGGCGCGCAGGTTGATTGCTCAGGGTTGTGGTCCGGAGTCGTTGGTGGCGGTGGCGTTGCCGCGGTCGGCGGATCTTGTGGTGGCGTTGTTGGCGGTGGTGAAGTCCGGTGCGGGGTATTTGCCGGTGGATCCGTCGTATCCGGCTGATCGTGTCGAGTTCATGCTGGCCGATGCTGCTCCGGTGGCTGCGATTTCGTGGTCCGGGCGTGAGTTGGTGTTGCCCGCTGGTTTGCCGGTGGTTGATATCGACGCGGTGGATGTGTCGGAGTTCGAGGGTTCGGTGGTGACGGATGCGGATCGTGTTGCGCCGTTGCGGTCGTCGAATGTTGCGTATGTGATTTACACGTCGGGTTCGACGGGTCGCCCGAAGGGTGTGCAGGTTCCGCACATCACGGTGGCGAAGTTGTTTGCGAATACCGAGAGTGTGTACGGGTTCGACGAGTCGGATGTGTGGACGATGTTCCACAGTTATGCGTTCGACTTCTCGGTGTGGGAGTTGTGGGGTCCGCTGTTGTACGGCGGCACGTTGGTCGTCGTGGACTATGTGACGTCGCGGTCGCCGGAGCAGTTCCTGGAGTTGCTTGCTGCTGAGCGGGTGACGGTGCTCAATCAGACGCCGTCGGCGTTCTATCAGTTGGCCGAGGCTGATCGGTTGGCGTCGGAATCCGGTCTGGCTGCCGAGTTGTCGTTGCGGTGGGTTGTTTTCGGTGGCGAGGCGCTCGAGCTTCGACGCTTGTCGGACTGGTATGGCCGCCGCGGTGACTCTGCGCCGACGTTGGTGAACATGTACGGCATCACGGAGACGACGGTGCATGTGAGCCATCGTGTGTTGGATGCTGCGTTGGCGGCGGATGCGTCGGCGAGTGTTGTGGGTCAGGCTATTTCGGGTCTGCAGGTGTTTGTGCTCGATACGCGTTTGGCTCCGGTGCCGGTTGGTGTCGCGGGTGAGATGTATGTCTCGGGTGTGCAGTTGGCTCGGGGTTATCTGGGTCAGGCGGGGTTGACGTCGACGCGGTTTGTGGCGAGTCCTTTTACTGCTGGTGAGGTGTTGTACCGCACGGGTGACGTGGCGTCGTGGAACAGTGCTGGTGATTTGGAGTATCTGGGTCGCGCGGATGATCAGGTGAAGATCCGTGGGTTCCGGATCGAGATCGGTGAGATCGAGTCTGCGGTGTTGGCGGATGTGTCGGTGGCGCAGACGGCGGTGGTTGTTCGTGAGGATTCTCCGGGTGATCAGCGGTTGGTGGCGTATGTGGTTTCGGCTGCGGGTGTGAGCGTTTCGGTCGACGATCTTCGGGTGTCGGTGGGTTCGTTGTTGCCGGAGTACATGGTGCCGTCGGCGTTTGTGGTGTTGGATTCGATTCCGTTGACGGTGAACGGGAAGTTGGATCGTCGGGCGTTGCCGGTTCCGTCGTTGCAGGTTGCGGTGTTCCGGGCTCCGACGTCGGTGGTGGAAGAGGTTGTGGCGCAGACGTTTGCGGATGTTCTGGGCGTTGAGCGTGTTGGTTTGGATGATGATTTCTTCGCGCTCGGTGGTAATTCGCTGATTGCGACGCAGGTGACGTCTCGGTTGGGTCAGGCGTTGGATGCTTCGGTGTCGGTGCGGGAGTTGTTCGAGGCGTCGACCGTTGAAGGGCTTGCTGCCCGACTCGGTTCTCATGTTGGTGGTGGTTCGCGTGCGGCGTTGACTGCGCAGGTGCGTCCGGCGCAGGTTCCGTTGTCGTTGGCGCAGCAGCGCATGTGGTTCCTCAACCAGTTGGATACGAACTCGGCAGGGAACAATGTTCCGGTTGCGATCACGCTCACCGGCAAACTGGACGTGTCGGGGCTGGAACAGGCTGTCTCGGACGTTGTCGGCCGCCATGAGGTTCTGCGCACGGTCTACCCCGAGGTCGACGGAATCGGCTACCAGAAGATCGTTGCACCGTCTGATGTCGACGTGAACCTCGCTGCAACCTTGGTCTCGGATTCAGAGATTGTTTCCGAGGTAACGAACTTCGTGGCGACGGGTTTCGACGTGACAACCGAGGTTCCGTTGCGCGCCAGGCTTTTCCAGACCAAGGCCGACGAGCACGTTCTCGTATTCGTGGTGCATCACATCTCGACCGACGGTTTCTCGATGGGCCCGCTGACCCGCGACATCATGACCGCCTACTACGCCAGAACCAACGGCCAGGCTCCGACCTGGACGCCGTTGCCGGTGCAGTATGCCGACTACGCACTGTGGCAGCGTGAGGTTCTCGGGTCCGAGGACGATCCGCAGTCAATCATCGCGCAGCAGATCACTTACTGGGCGCAAGCACTGGACGGCGTGCCCGAACAGTTGAATCTTCCCGGGGATCGGGCCCGGCCGGCGGTATTCTCCGGTCAGGGAGCAACATTCGAATTCTCGATCGGCCAGGAACTGCACGAGCGGCTGATCGGTGTCGGTCGTGAGCACAATGCGTCGATGTTCATGGTGGTCCATTCGGCTCTGGCATCACTTCTCGCACGTCTGTCGGGAACAACGGACATCACCATCGGCGCGCCGATGGCAGGACGAGGTGAATCCGAACTCGACGATCTGATCGGAATGTTCGTCAACACCTTGGTGCTACGTACCGAGGTTGATCCTTCGGCCCCGTTTACCACACTTCTGTCGTCGGCTCGAGAGACCGATCTTCAGGCGTTCGCGCACTCGGACCTTCCCTTCGAGCGGCTCGTGGAAGTGCTGGATCCCGTTCGGTCGAGGGCACACCACCCGCTGTTCCAGGTGGCATTGGCGTTCCAGAACCTGGGGCAGAATTCGTTGGCTCTGCCGGGTCTGACGGCCGCCGAGTTCGCAATCGACGAGACTGTGGCCAAGTTCGACCTGCAGCTCACGATCAGTGAGGTATCAGAAGGGCTGTCGGCGACGTTCACGTACGCGACGGATCTGTTCGACGAATCGACCGTCCGCGGATTCGCCGCACGATTGATGCGCATCCTGAACGGAATTGCGACGGACCCCGCAACTTCAGTGGGTGACATCGAAATCCTCGACTCGTCCGAGCGTGAGGTTCTGACGAGTCAAAGAGCTTCGTCAGGAGTAGCGCAGGCGCCGTTGGCCGAGATTCTTGCCGACGCTGCTGCGCGTTACCCGGACAACGTCGCATTGCGCTACCCCGGCACGGCGCAGGCCGCTGCCGGTAGGTCCATGACGTATCGCGAGGTCGACGAGTGGTCGTCGAAGCTGGCCCGCGTTTTGATCAACCGTGGTCTCGGGGCTGAAGATCTTGTGGCGGTGTCGATTCCGAGATCCGTCGAATCGGTACTCGCGGTCTGGGCAGTGTCGAAGACCGGGGCAGCGGTCGTTCCGATCGATCCGCACTATCCGGCAGACCGTATCGCGCACATGCTCAGCGACTCTGGTGCAAAGGTAGGCCT
This sequence comes from Rhodococcus sp. DN22, assembly GCF_036669995.1. Lineage (NCBI taxonomy): Bacteria > Bacillati > Actinomycetota > Actinomycetes > Mycobacteriales > Nocardiaceae > Rhodococcus > Rhodococcus sp. DN22. Next base: position 1,985,254 of record NZ_CP133326.1, read on the forward strand.
GACCCTCGACGTCGAACGTCCGAACCTCACCGACGACGTCGAGTGGTTGGTCGTGGACGGACCACGCGGCGAACAGATGACCGCCGGAGTGTCCGCAGCGCCAATCGATGCCGAGGAACGTGTCCGTCCACTGACGACTGCTCATCCGGCCTGGGTCATCTACACCTCGGGCACGACCGGTCTATCCAAGGGCGTTGTCGCCACCAACGCAGGTCTGGCGAGCTTCAGTGTCACGCAGGCCGCGCATTACCTCGTGAAGCCCACCTCGCGGACATTGCACTTCGCGTCACCGAGTTTCGACGCGTCGATGCTCGAGTTGTTCCTCGCGGTGGCCACCGGCGCGACGATGGTCATCGTCCCACCTGGCGTGTACGGCGGCGACGAGCTGGCTGAGGTGTTCCGTAGCGAACGAGTCACCCATGCGTTCATCACGCCGGCTGCTCTGGCGTCGATGGACCCGAGCGGCCTGGACGACCTGACGGTCGTAGGCGTGGGTGGCGAAGCGTATTCGCCGGAACTGATCAGCAAGTGGACGACAGGTGACGGCTCGACCGCATCGGCTTCGGCTCCCAGGACGTTCTTGAATGTCTACGGCCCGACCGAGACGACGATCGTGACGAACGTCAGCGTTCCGCTTCTGCCGGGTGACCGAATGGACATCGGCGCCACGATCGGTGACATGGCCGCTTTCGTTCTGGACACACGACTCAATCCAGTTCCACTCGGAGTCTCGGGCGAGCTGTATCTGTCCGGTCCTCAGGTGACCCGCGGCTATCATCGTCGCCCGGGCTTGAGCGCCGATCGATTCGTGGCAAACCCGCACGGTAATCCGGGCGAGCGAATGTACCGAACCGGTGACGTGGTGCGCTGGGTCGCTGGAACCGCACCCTCCACCTACGCCGTGGAATACGTGGGCCGCAACGATTTCCAGGTCAAGATTCGCGGTTTCCGTATCGAACTCGGTGAGATCGATGCGTCATTGACCGCACACCCCGAGGTCGAGTTCGCTGCGACGATGGGTACGACCCTGCCGTCGGGTGCTCCGGCACTGGTGTCGTACGTGTTCACCGGAAAGAACGCTTCGGTCACTTCGGCGGAATTGATCGAATTCGTCTCCAGAACCCTTCCGGCTCACATGGTTCCGGCTTCGATAATGGTCTCCTCGGACATGCCACTGAGCCCGGCCGGCAAGCTGGACCGAAAAGCGCTCCCAGCGCCGGTCTTCGAGACCAAGGAATTCCGCGCCCCGGTTACCGAGATGGAACAAGTCCTGAGCGAGATCTTCGCGGACGTTCTCGGTCTGGATCGAATCGGAACGGACGACTCGTTCTTCGCGCAGGGCGGCGACTCGATCATGTCGATCCAGCTCGTCTCGCGGGCGAAGGCACGTGGGGTCGTATTCGCACCCAGTGACGTCTTCGAGAGCAAGACTGTCGCGGCATTGGCCGAAGTGGCGAAGTATGCCGCCGACGTCGAGGCCGCGGTGGTGCTCGAGGAGTTGCCGGGCGGTGGAGTCGGCTGGATGCCGTTGACGCCGATCGAACGATTCATGGTCGAGCGCGGTGGCAGCTACAACCGATTCACACAGACGATGACTCTCGAGCTTCCACTCGGAGCGCAGCGAACCGACATCGTGCGAACCCTCGCCGCCGTCGTCGACCACCACGACATGTTCCGCTCGCGGTTGATCTCCGACGGTCGCGGATGGGGAATGTCGGTCTCCGAGCCGGGAACCGTGGACGTCGAGGATCTACTCAGCCGGGTGGATGTTGATGCGTCCTCGGACGAGTCGACAATTGTTCTCACGGCTTCCAAGGGCCTCGACGAGGCTCTCGGCCGGTTGAATCCGGCAGGCGGCGTGATGGTTCAGTTCGTGTGGGTCGACTTCGGTCCCACTCGCACCGGGCGCTTGATCATTGCTGCGCATCACTTGATCGTCGACGGGGTTTCCTGGCGAATCATCGTTCCGGATCTGGTGTCGGCTGCGGCTCAGATGGCCGGGGCGAGCGGAGCGACGGGGGATGTGGCTCTCGAACCTACGGGTACGTCGATGCGACGCTGGGCTCATGCTTTGTCCGAAGAGGCCCATCGGGATTCGCGTGTGGCCGAGCTGGATACGTGGCGGAAGGTGTTGCAGACACCGGACCCGGTGCTGGGTAAGAGGGCGTACGACTCTGCCGTCGACGTTGCGGCAACGGTTCAGCGGATAAGCGTGACGGTCCCCACTCAGGTGACGGAGACTCTGTTGACCACGCTGCCGGAGGTTTTCAACGGCGGCGCCAACGACGGCCTGCTCGCTGGACTGGCACTCGCGCTGATCGAGTGGCGTCGCCGAGCCGGAATCGACTCGACGTCTGCCTTGCTGCAACTCGAGGGCCACGGTCGTGAAGAAGCCGTGATTCCCGGTGCGGATCTGTCGAGGACTGTTGGCTGGTTCACTGCAGCCTTCCCGATCAGTCTCGATCTTGCCGATGTTGATCTGGGTGACGCTTTTGCCGGAGGTGATTCGGCGGGACGCGCGATCAAGGCAGTGAAGGAGCAGTTGCTGGCGATCCCGGACAAGGGCGTCGGGTACGGACTGCTGCGCTACCTGAACGAAGACACGCGCGCAGTGCTTTCGCGCTTCGCCGGGGGACAGGTCAGCTTCAACTACTTGGGAAGGGTTGTCGCCGAGGATCTTCCGGCAGGTGTCGAGGGGCTCGGCTGGCTGCCGGCGGGCGATTTCGCCAACGTGTCAGCACCCGAAGACGTCGACATGCCCGCAAACAAGGTCGTCGACATCAATGCGATCGTCAACGACGGCGCAGACGGAGCTGTTCTGGAGGCCTCCTTCGCCTACCCCGTCGGTGCCATCGACGGCGAGAGCGTCGAGGCGTTTGCACAGATTTGGGTCGAAGCACTGACCGCCCTGGCGGAGCATTCTCGATCCGTCGGTGCCGGAGGACTCACTCCGTCCGACGTGCCGCTTGTCTCGGTGAGCCAACGAGATATCGACGGGTTCGAGAATCGATTCGGTACGGTGACCGACATCTGGCCGCTGGCACCGCTGCAGTCGGGCTTGCTCTTCCATGCGATGTTGGCGGAATCCAGCGTCGACCTCTACTCGGTGCAGATGATTCTCACTTTGTCCGGGAAGGTCGATGCCGACCGATTGCGGACTGCAGCACAGGGAATCATCGACCGTTACGCGAACCTGCGAACAGCATTCACGGCCGACGACGACGGAACGCCGGTCCAGATAGTCCTCGAGGACGTTGCTGTCCCGTGGCGGAACATCGATCTCAGCGATGTCGCGGCGGTCGACCGTGAGGCAGCACTGGACGCAGTTTTGACGGCTGACCAGGCGACACACTTCGACATGGCGTCACCGCCGTTGATTCGGTTCACCTTCGTCACGATGGCGGAGGGGGACTACCGCTTGGTCGTGGCGAATCACCACATCATTCTCGACGGTTGGTCGGTGCCGCTGCTTTTGCAGAACCTGTTGGCGCTGTACGCGACGCGTGGTGACGACTCGGTTCTTCCGCGTGTGCGCAGCTATCGCAATTACCTGGCGTGGCTTGTCGATCAGGATCGCGATCGATCACTTACCGCCTGGGCGGATGCGCTTTCCGGCGTCGAGCAGCCGACGCTGCTCGCTCAGGTCACAGGCGGACAGGAATTCACCGCGCTGTCACAGAAGCTGAACGTGTCGATGTCGTCGGAGACAACCGCGACGCTCACAGCTCTGGCTGCACGACTCGGCGTCACCGCCAACACGATCGTGCAGAGCGCGTGGGCGGTCCTGCTCGGTGCGTTGACCGGAACCGACGATGTTGTCTTCGGTGCAACAGTGTCCGGCCGGCCCCCGGCACTCACAGGCGTCGAATCGATGGTCGGGTTGTTCATCAACACCCTCCCGGTGCGGGTGCGCCTCGACGCTGCGGAGTCCGTCGAAGAATTGGTTGCCAGGGTCCAGATCGAGCAGGCGAGAATGCTCGATCATCACTATCTCGGTTTGACCGATGTGCAGAAAGCTGCGGACGTCGGAACATTGTTCGACACGTTGGTGGTCTTCGAGTCGTACCCGGTAGACCGTGAGGGCCTCGCCGCACAGGCGGATGTTCTCGACGGAATGATGATCGACGACATCTCCTCGGACGATTCCACGAACTACCCGTTGACCCTGCTGATCGCACTCGACGAGCAGTTGCACTTGACACTTCGGTACCTGCCGGACTTCTTCGATGCCGACTACGCAACTGCGTTACTGGACAGAGTTCTTCGACTGCTCTCCGCCGTCGCTACCGATCCTTCCGTTCGTGTTGGTGACGTTGACATTTTGGATTCTGTTGAGCGTTCGTTGGTGCTCGAGGGGTGGAATGACACTGTTCACGAGTTGACTGATGGTGGGTTGTTGCTCGATGGGTTCGATGCGCAGGTGGCGGCGTCTCCGGGTGCGGTGGCGCTCTCGTTCGAGGGTGTGTCGCTGTCGTATGCGGAGTTCGATGCTCGGGTGAATCGTTTTGCGCGGTATTTGGTTTCGGTGGGTGTGGGGCCGGAGTCGTTGGTGGGTGTTGCGGTTCGTCGGTCGGTTGATTTGTTGGTTGCGGTTTACGGTGTGCTCAGGGCTGGTGGTGGGTATGTTCCGGTGGATCCGGATCAGCCGGCGGAGCGTAATGGGTTTGTGTTGGCGGCGGCGTCGCCGGTGTGTGTGGTCAGTACTTCTGATGTTGGTTTCGATGCTGGTGTGGTGCCGGTGGTCGAGGTTGATGTTGTTGATGTGTCTGGTTTTTCGGATGCGCCTGTGTTGGATGTGGATCGGGTTGCGCCGCTGCGTGGTTCGAATGCTGCGTATGTGATTTTCACGTCGGGGTCGACGGGTCGGCCGAAGGGTGTGGCGGTCAGTCATCGCAGTGTGGTCAATCAGGTGTCGTGGTTGGCGGAGCGTTATGCGGTGTCGGGTTCTGATGTGGTGTTGTTCAAGACTCCGGTGACGTTCGATGTGTCGGTGTGGGAGTTGTTTGTTCCGTTGGCGGTGGGTGCTCGGTTGGTGGTGGCTACTCATGACGGTCATCGGGATCCGGGGTATTTGGCGTCGGTGGTGGCGGTGGAGTCGGTGTCGATGGTCTCGTTTGTGCCGTCGATGTTGGAGGTGTTCGTCGATCAGGTTGTCGATACGTCGGAGGCGACGATCTCGCGCCTTGGTGGTGGTGGGTTGGGTTCGTTGCGGGTGATTTTCGCGGCGGGTGAGGCGTTGCCGGCGTCGGTGGTGGGTCGGGTGCTGTCGGTGTTGCCGTCGGTTGAGGTTCATAATTTGTATGGTCCGACGGAGTTCACGGTGCATGCGACGGCGGCGGGTCCGCTCGATGGTGTGGGTGTGGTGGTGCCGATGGGTGCTCCGGTGTGGAATTCGTCGGTGTTGGTGTTGGATTCGCGGTTGCGTCCGGTGCCGGTGGGTGTTGCGGGTGAGTTGTATTTGTCGGGTGTGCAGGTCGCTCGTGGGTATCACGGGCGGGTGGATTTGTCGGCGGAGCGGTTCGTGGCGAATCCGTTCGGTGTGTCGGGTTCGCGGATGTATCGCACGGGGGATGTGGTGCGGTGGATCGGTGTGTCGGGTGAGCTCGAGTATGTCGGTCGTAGTGATTTTCAGGTGAAGTTGCGTGGTCAGCGGATCGAGTTGGGGGAGATCGAGGCTGCGGTTCGGGATCAGGTGGGTGTGGGTTCTGTGGTGGTGGTGGTGTGGCGTGATCAGTTGGTTGCGTATGTCACTGCTGCGGTGGGGTCTTCGGTTGATGTTGATGTGGTGAAGGTGGGTGTGGGGGAGCGGTTGGCGTCGTATATGGTGCCGTCGCAGTTTGTGGTGTTGGATGCGTTGCCGCTCAATGCGTCGGGGAAGTTGGATCGGAAGTTGTTGCCGGAGCCGGTGTTCGAGGTTGCGGTGTTCCGGGCTCCGGTGACGGCGGTGGAGGAGATCGTCGCGTCGGTGTTCGCCGAGGTGTTGGGTGTCGATCGTGTGGGTCTCGATGACGATTTCTTCGAGCTCGGCGGCAACTCCCTCAACGCCACTCGTACGATCAAGCGAATCGCCGACGCTCTCGATACCGAACTTTCGGTTCGAGTTCTGTTCGAAGCGTCCACGGTGCAGGATCTCGCGGCACATGCCGAAAGCCGGACCGGTTCGGGTGGGCGAGTCGCGCTGACCGCTGTCGAACGGCCAGAGCGGATTCCGCTTTCGTTGGCGCAGCAGCGTATGTGGTTCCTCAACCGATTCGACGGGAGCGCTGCTGCATACAACATCCCGATGGCGCTGCGCCTTCAGGGTGATCTCGATGTCTCGGCGCTGAGCGCGGCCATCTCTGATGTGATCGGGCGGCACGAATCACTTCGAACCGTCTACCCGGAAATCGGAGACGGTCCGGTGCAGGTCGTCAAGCCCGTGTCGAGTTGGTCGGACGAAATCGTCGCAGAACCGACCGGCGTGGACGAACTCGAAGGTGAGTTGGTCGCGCTGGCGTCGACGCGCTTCGACGTCACACGCGAGATCCCGATTCGTATCCGGTTGTTCCAGTTGGCTTCCGACGAATACGTACTCGGTGTCGCGATTCATCATATTTCCGCCGACGGTTCCTCGATGGCACCGTTCGCTCGAGATGTCGTGACCGCATACGCCTCGCGGGTTGCCGGGTACACACCGTCCTGGGCTCCTCTCGACGTTCAGTACGCCGACTACAGCCTGTGGCAGCGAGAGGTGCTGGGCCGTGAGGAAGACCCGGGATCTATCGCTTCGCAGCAGATTGCGTACTGGAGCGATGCTCTCGCCGGGCTGCCTGATCAGCTTGCACTTCCAGCTGACCGGCCGCGCCCCGCGACGCAGTCCTTCCGCGGCGGTTACCTGCACTTCGATATCGATGCAGAGTTGCATGCTCGGCTGAGCGGTCTTGCCAGGGCAAACAATTCGACGCTGTTCATGCTCACGCACACTGCGTTCGCGATGCTGTTGGCTCGACTGTCCGGAACCGAGGACATCGCGGTGGGTACGCCCATTGCCGGACGCGGTGAGCGGGCACTCGACGATCTCATCGGCATGTTCGTGAACACCTTGGTGTTCCGTACGCAGATCGACAGCGGTGCGCCGTTCCTCGACCTGCTCGGACGTGTCAGGGAGACCGACCTTCAAGCGTTCGCACATTCGGACGTTCCGTTCGAGCGACTCGTGGAGGTGCTCAACCCTCCGCGTTCGACCGCTCGTCATCCGCTCTATCAGGTCGGCTTCCTGTTCCAGAACATGGAAACCGGAGGGCTTGAGCTTCCGGGACTCACCGTCAAGGGTGTCGATATCGACAATGGGGTCGCGCAGTTCGATCTTCAGTTGATCGTCAGTGATCGTTACGACGCCAACGGATCTGCAGCCGGCATCACGTCGATGTTCAGCTACGCGCATGATCTGTTCGACGAGTCGACCGTGCAGGACTTCGCCGATCGATTCGTGCGATTGCTCGGGGAGATCGCGTCGGATCCGTCGTTGACCGTAGGCGACTTCGCGCTGATGGATTCGTCCGAGAGCGACCGGATCCTGAACCGCTGGAACGACACCGATCACCCCGTCCCGGGAGCCACTCTGGTCGAACTGTTCGACGAGCAGGTCGGTTCGAACCCAGGTGCGGTGGCATTGGTCGCCGGGAACACGTCGCTGACCTACGCCGAGTTCGATGCACGTGTCAACCGTCTCGCACGCCATCTGATTGCAACCGGTGTCGGTCCTGAGTCGTTGGTCGCGTTGGCAATCGAGCGATCGGTCGAACTGTTGGTCGCCATGTACGCGGTGGTGAAGGCAGGTGGTGGATACGTACCGATCGATCCGAACCACCCGGCCGATCGCATCGAGTACGTGTTGACCATGGCAGATCCGGTCTGCGTCCTCACTACCTCGACCACTGCGAAGAATCCGGCGTTCGGTGATTCTGTGATCGAGATGGACACGATCGATCTCGCGTCCTACGCGGACGCGACGGTTACCGATGGGGATCGCAGTGCTCCACTGCGAGCGGACAACACCGCCTATGTGATCTTCACGTCGGGATCGACGGGGCGGCCGAAGGGCGTCGCGATCTCGCATCGGGCGGTGGTCAACCAGATTCTCTGGAAGCGCGATCAGTACGGCCTGGACCGATCCGATGCGATGGTGCTCAAGACGGCGGCAACCTTCGACCTCTCGGTCTGGGAGTTCTGGTCGGCACTGACTTCCGGTGCACGACTGGTGATCGCCGAACCTGAAGGTCACAAGGACCCGAGCTACCTGCTCGACCTGATGACGCGGGAGAAGGTCACGACGCTCCACGTGGTGCCGTCGATGCTCGCGATGTTGCAGTCGGCGTCGGAAAATAGTCTTCCGGAATCGCTTCGTCAGGTGCTCGCGATCGGTGAAGCGTTGCCGGCCGCGACGGCCACCGAGTTTGCAGAACTCAGCGACGCGCAGTTGGTGAATCTGTACGGTCCGACCGAGGCCGCGGTCTCGGTGACAGCGCACGTCGTCGGTTCGGACGATACGACGTCGGTGCCGATCGGTGCCCCCGAATGGAACACGCAGGTGTTCGTGCTCGACACGCGTTTGCATCCGGTCCCCGTCGGAGTCACCGGGGAGCTTTACCTCGCCGGTGCCCAGCTTGCTCGCGGCTATCACGGGCGCGCGGATCTGACGTCGGAACGATTTGTGGCCAACGTCTTCGGTGACGCGGGTTCGCGGTTGTACCGCACGGGCGACCTCGTCCGGTGGACGCAGAACGGCGAACTCGACTACGTGGAGCGCGCCGACTTCCAGGTCAAGATCCGTGGCTACCGCATCGAACTCGGTGAGATCGAAGCGCTTCTTCGCAAGCAGGCCAGCGTGGACTCCGCTGTGGTGGTGGCCAAGTCGGATGCGCGTACCGGTGATCGACTTGTCGGCTACGTCGTTCCTCAAAGCGGGGAAAGCATCGATGTCGAAACCTTGAAGCGGACTCTTGTGGCTGAGTTGCCGAGTTACATGGTGCCGGCGGCATTGATGGTCTTGGACGAACTACCGCTCAACATCAACGGCAAGGTCGATCGCAAAGCCCTGCCCGACCCCGAATTCGAGGCGACCGAATTCCGTGCGCCGACCAACCCCGTAGAAGAGATCGTGGCGGGTGTGTTCGCTGACGTACTCGGTGTGGCGAGGGTCGGACTCGACGACGACTTCTTCGAGCTCGGCGGAAACTCTCTCGTCGCGACGCAGGTCGTGTCGAGGCTGGGTGAGGCGTTGGACGCGCAGATTCCGGTCCGTGTGATCTTCGAGGCCTCGACTGTCGGGGCATTGGCGTCGAGGGTTCTCGAACACGCGGGATCGGGTGGCCGCCCACCGTTGGTGGCCCAGGTGCGTCCGCACGAGATCCCGCTGTCGTTGGCGCAGCAACGTATGTGGGTGCTCAATCAGTTCGACAAGACCTCGGGTGCGTACAACATCCCGGTCGCGATCCGGCTGTCCGGCGCTCTCGATGTCGACGCACTTCACTCCGCGGTGTCGGATCTGATCGAGCGTCACGAAGTGCTCCGGACGGTATACCCGGACCAGGGCAACGGACCGGTTCAGATGATCCTGCCTCGCTCCGCAGCGACGGTGGGACTGGAAGTGATCGCAACCGACGAAGCGTCGGTCGCCGAGCAGGTGGCTGACACAGTTCGCGAGGGCTTCGATGTCACGACAGCCGTTCCGTTGCGAATCCGTCTCTTCGAGGTCGACGAATCCGAGCGGGTCCTCGTCGTTGTCATTCACCACATCAGCGGTGACGGCTTCTCGATGGCTCCGTTGATCAGAGACACCATGGTTGCGTACACCGCACGTACCGGCGGGGAGACGCCGGAGTGGGCTCCGCTCGAGGTGCAGTACGCCGACTACACGCTGTGGCAGCGTGATGTCCTCGGATCGCCGGAGGACGCGGACAGTCAGCTGGGCCGTCAACTCGCGTACTGGGTGAACGAGCTCAAGGGCACTCCGGAGCTTCTGGAACTGCCGACCGACCGGCCGCGGCCGGCGCGCGCGAGCATGCGTGGTGCGGAATTCGAGTTTGCCGTCGATTCCGAGACCACGGACCGGCTCGCGACGATCGCACGGGAGCAGAACTCGACAGTCTTCATGGTGGTTCACACTGCCCTGGCCGTGCTGCTGGCGAAGATGAGTGGATCGAACGACATCGCAATCGGTACGCCGATCGCGGGTCGAGGTGAGCGGGCTCTCGACGATCTTGTCGGGATGTTCGTCAACACCTTGGTCCTGCGAACGGAGATCGCTCCTGCTTCGACTTTCGTCGACCTTCTGGGGCACGTGAAGGACAAGGACTTGTCGGCATTCGCCAATGCCGACGTACCGTTCGAGCGGTTGGTCGACGAATTGGGGCGAGAGCGCTCTCACGCATACTCGCCGCTCTTCCAGGTCATGCTCACATTCCAGAACATGGCTCTTGGTACGTTCCAACTCCCAGGCCTGGAACTCTCTGCGGTCGACAGCGGTTTCGATCAGGCGATGTTCGATCTGCAGCTCACCGGTATCGAGCAATTCGACGATGCCGGGGTGCTGTCCGGGCTGAGGATGCGTTTCACCTATGCGACCGACCTGTTCGACGAATCGACCATCGCTCTTTTCGCGGCGCGATTCGGGCGGGTGCTCGAAGAACTGGTGACCGATCCCGGGGTCGTGATTCGTACGATCGACATCGTGACCGATCAGGAACGCGAGGAAGCGAGCGCTGCCGAGCCGAAGTCCGCGGCAGATCTGCCCGAACTGGCAGCCGCGGCGGCGGCCGCCGATCCTGAGGCAATTGCGTTCACCCACGGTGATCAGGCGGTCACCTTCGGTGAGTTGTCGACCAAACTCGTTGCTATGCGTACCGCCATGGGCGCTGCTCTGGCTCCCGATGCACTGGTTTCGGTGTCGCTCGCCGGCCTTGTTCCGGGCATCCTGCCGGCACTTGGCGTCGACGGTCTCGCCACACTTGTGAGCTCGGTGATAGCTGACGCACAGTCGGTGTCAGCGGGCCGTGGGGGTACGGCCGGGTAACATTCAGTATTTGCCCAGTGAACGCCTCCGGCCGAGCAGAACGCTGTGCTCGGCCGGGGCGCACTTCACGAAAGTCAGTTGGAGGAAGTGTAGATGTCCGTCGGTATTCCGGGACCGCAGTCGCTGACGATCGAAGATCTGCCGAAGTTGGTAGCTGCAGTTGCGGCGGTAGATCCTGATCGTGTGGCCCTGAGCCACGGTGGAACCGAAATCAGCTACGGACGACTCAATGACGAGTTGGTCACTCTCGACACCGCGATGGGTGGGGCATTGGGGGCGGATGCCCTGGTTCCTGTTGTCGTTTCCACGGTGCTGCCGGAGCTGATCGCCAGCGAGGCCGACGGTCTCGGCGCGGTGGTCGACCGGCTCATCGCCGACGGCACTTCGATCGTCGAGGTCGCGTCCGAGGCCGACGCACACGTGACCCTAGCCGGACTCTTCGACGAGCAGGTCGAGCGGACGCCGGATGCGCTCGCGCTGGATTACGCCGGAACGCAGCTCACTTACGCGCAGTTCGACGCGCGAGCGAACCGCCTGGCCCGTGAACTCGTCGCGGCAGGTGTCGGACCGGACAGCCTCGTCGGTCTCGCGATGCGTCGATCGATCGATCTCCTCGTCTCGATGTACGCGATCGTCAAGGCCGGCGGCGCGTACGTTCCACTCGACCCGGATCATCCTGCCGACCGTCTCGCTTACGTACTCGAGATCGCGAAGCCCACGGCTGTGCTCACACGTACGTCCGATGCCGTGGTGCTGCCGCACGGTACGCCCACGCTCGACGTCGACACCCTCGACTTGTCGGGTCGTGCCGAGACAACTGTCACCGACGCCGACCGGTTGGCGCCGCTGCGCGCGGACAACACTGCGTATGTCATCTTCACGTCCGGATCGACCGGACGCCCCAAAGGCGTTGCAGTCTCTCACCGTGCCATCGTCGCGAACCTGCAATGGCGTCAGACCGAGTACGGATTCACTGCCGACGACGTGATCTTGCAGAAGACGCCCTTCACTTTCGATGTGTCCGTGTGGGAGTTCTTCTGGCCGCTGCAGGTCGGTGCATCGCTGGTGATCGCGGAACCCGACGGACATCGTGATCCGGTGTACGTGGCTCGCACGATGATCGAGCGCGGAGTGACGGCGGTGCACTTCGTGCCGTCGATGCTCGCCGTGTTCGTCGCCGAACCCCTTGTTGCGCAGGTCAAAACCCTTCGCTACGTGTTCGCTTCCGGTGAGGCGTTGCCGGCTCGAACCGCGGCACGTCTGCGCGAGGTCAGCAGTGCTGGACTCCACAATCTGTACGGCCCGACCGAGGCTGCCGTCGACGTGACTTATTACGAAACCGGTGAGCGAGATCAGGTGTCCGTGCCGATCGGCGCGGCCGTGGCAGACACCGAACTCCTGGTGCTCGACGACGCGCTCCGGCCGTCGCCTTCAGGAGTGGCAGGAGAGCTCTATCTTGCCGGGATTCAGCTGGCCAGGGGATACGTGTCGCGTCCCGATCTCACGGCAGACCGTTTCGTGGCTCGGCCGGGCACTACCGACGGATCGCGGATGTATCGAACCGGAGACCTGGTGCGTTGGCGCGGCGTCGGAGCGAACCGCCAGCTCGAATACATCGGTCGCACTGACTTTCAGGTCAAGCTCCGCGGTCTGCGCATCGAACTCGGTGAGATCGAGGCGGCACTGCTCGATTGTGAAGGTGTTTCCCAAGCCGTGGTGATCGTCCATTCGGACGAAACGATCGGTGACAACTTGGTCGCGTACATCGTCGGCGATGGCATCGATTCAGAGATTCTGACGTCGTCGCTGGGTGAACGGCTACCCGACTACATGGTCCCTGCCATGTTCGTCGAACTGGACGAGTTTCCGCTCAATGCCAGCGGCAAGCTGGATCGAAAAGCCTTGCCCGCACCCGAATTCGTGTCGAAGACGGTCGAGTTCCGCGAGCCTGCGACACCCACCGAAGCCGGCGTGGTCGCGATCTTTGCCGATCTACTCGGGCAGGATCGGGTAGGGGCAGACGACGGCTTCTTCGAACTGGGCGGCAACTCGTTGCTCGCCACTCGCGTGGTTGCGCGGATCAATGCCGAACACGGCATCTCCATCGACATGCGCAACTTCTTCGACGCACCCACCGCCGCAGAACTTGCCGTCTTCATCGACGAAGCGAAAATCTCAGAAGACCGCAAGGCTCACGTTCCCCTGATCCCTCGCGAGCGCCCCGAGTTGGTTCCGCTGTCTTTGGCGCAGCAGCGCATGTGGTTCCTCAACCGATTCGAACCAGAATCGGCAGTCGACCACATTCCGGTCGCGCTGCGTCTCAGCGGAGCGCTCGATGTCGATGCCTTGCAGGGCGCGCTCGAAGATTTGATCGAGCGGCACGAGATCCTTCGAACCGTGTACCCGGAGGTCGACGGCGTCGGATATCAGCGCTTGGTCGACCTTGCAGCCGTGGTACCGAACCTGACTCCCATACGGGTAGACGAGTCGGCGATCGTCGAGCGCGTGACCGACTTCGTTACCCCGGGGTTCGACGTGACCACCGAGGTTCCGATTCGGGCGGCACTCTTCCAACCCACCGCCGACGAATTCGTCCTCGTGTTCGTCGTCCATCACATCAGCGGTGACGGGTTCTCCATGGGACCGTTGACCAAGGACATCGTTTCGTCCTATGTGTCTCGGACACAGGGAATTGCGCATGATCTGGCTCCGCTGCCCGTACAGTTCGCCGACTTTGCACTGTGGCAGCGCGAAGTTCTCGGCAGTGAGGACGACCCGGATTCTCTGATCACTCGCCAGGTCGACTACTGGCGCCACGCGTTGGCCGGTATCCCCGATCAGCTCGATCTTCCGTCGGACCGCCCGCGCCCGCGCGTCGCGTCGAACCGGGGAGCCGGGCACACATTCACGATCGAGCCTGACCTTCACCAGGCTCTCAATCGAATTGCGCTGGACAACAACGCATCCCTGTTCATGGTGTTGCACAGTGCCGTGGCGATTCTGCTGGCGCGGTTGTCCGGGACTTCGGACATTGCGATCGGCACTCCGGTCGCCGGTCGAGGCGATCAAGCTCTCGATGACCTCATCGGGATGTTCGTCAATACGCTCGTGCTCCGCACAGATGTTGACGTCAACATGTCTTTCATCGACTTGATCGCCCGGGTACGAGATATCGATCTCGATGGATTCGGTAACTCGGACGTTCCGTTCGAGCGGTTGGTGGAGGTGCTCAATCCCTCGCGATCGCAGTCGAGGAATCCGCTGTTTCAAGTGATGCTCTCTATGCAGAATCTTGGGCAGAGCACGCAAAGCAGCCTCGAGGTACCGGGATTGACCATCTCTGGGCTTGATGTCGATTCGGCGACAGCCAAATTCGACTTGCAGTTCACGATCTGGGAGTCCGACGCGACTGCTGCGTCAGGGGGCCTGAGCGTGGCACTCGTTTATGCGACGGATTTGTTCGACGAGGCGTCGGTGAAATCTTTTGCCGGTCGGTTGACTGTGATTCTCGAAGCGATCGCTGCGGATGCCGCGGTAGTGGTCGGTGATATCGATTTGCTCGATGCTGCCGAGCGTTCGGATGTTTTGGATTCTTGGATGGTTCCTGGTGTCGAGGTTGAGCCAGGCACGACGTTGGTGTCGATGTTCGATGCGAGGGTTGCGGGTGAGGCTTCGTCGACCGCTGTGGTGTTCGAGGATCGCCGGTTGTCGTTCGGTGAACTGGATGCGGCGGCAAATCGGTTGGCGCGCAAGCTGATCGAGTCGGGTGTTGGTCCGGAGTCGTTGGTGGCGGTTATTTTGCCGCGGTCGGTCGAGTTGGTTGTCACGTTGTTGGCTGTGGTGAAGGCCGGGGGTGGCTATCTGCCGATTGATCCGACGTATCCGGCGGAGCGTATCGCTTTCACGTTGGGGGACGCGCGTCCTGTGTGCGTCGTCGCTGCGGGTGATGTCGTCGATGTCGAGGTGCCAGTTCTTGATGTGATGGCGTTGGACTTGGCGAATTACGACGGTTCGCCGGTGTCGGACGGTGATCGTCGTTCTGCGTTGCGTGCCGATGATATTGCCTACGTGATCTATACGTCCGGTTCGACTGGGAAGCCGAAGGGTGTGGCGGTCAGTCATCGGAATGTGGTGGAGTTGTTTGCGAATGCTCAGCCGCGGTTCGGTTTCGATGGTTCGGACGTGTGGACGTTGTTCCACAGTTACGCGTTCGATTTCTCGGTGTGGGAGTTGTGGGGCCCGCTGTTGTACGGCGGCACTGTTGTGGTGGTGGATTACCTGACTTCTCGCTCGCCGGAGCAGTTCCGTGAGTTGGTTGTGCGGGAGCGGGTGACGGTGCTCAATCAGACTCCTTCGGCGTTCTATCAGTTCGCCGAGGCGGATCGGATGGCTGGTGATTCGGCCGGTTCGTTGTCGTTGCGTCATGTGATCTTCGGCGGTGAGGCGCTGGATTTGTCTCAATTGGTGCGTTGGTATGACCGTCATGACGATAGTTCTCCGCGATTGGTGAACATGTACGGGATTACCGAGACCACTGTGCATGTGTCGTTCTCGGCACTCGACTCGGTGATGGTTCGGAAGGCGACCGGTTCGGTTATCGGCCGTGGCCTTGGTGGGTTGTCGGTGTTCGTACTCGACGATCGGCTTCGCCCTGTGCCGGTAGGTGTTCGAGGAGAAATGTATGTCGCTGGTGGACAGCTTTCGCGTGGGTATGTGGGCCAGCCCGGGCTGACTGCTGGTCGTTTTGTTGCGAACCCGTTCGGACGCAGCGGTTCCGGTGATCAGATGTACCGGACAGGTGATATTGCGCGGTGGAATGCCGACGGGGTCCTCGAGTATGCGGGCCGAAGTGATTCGCAGATTCAGTTGCGTGGGTTCCGGATTGAACTCGGCGAGGTCGAGGCTGCGTTGTTGCGTGTGCCTGGGGTGGCTGGCGCTGTGGCGGTTGTGCGCTCGGATGTTGCGCTCGGTGATCGTCTTGTGGGGTATGTGATCCCCGAGGCTGGCATGGATCTTGCTGCTTCCGTTGTGTCGACGAGGGTGAGCGAGTTCTTGACCGGGTACATGGTTCCGGATGCTGTGGTGGTGCTCGAGGAGCTTCCGCTGACGGTGAACGGTAAGTTGGATCGGAAGGCGTTGCCGGAGCCAGTATTCGAGGTGCGGGAGTATCGAACACCCGCGACTGATACGGAGTTGGCGGTAGCGGCCGTCTTTGCCGACGTTCTGGGGGTCGAGCGTGTCGGGTTGGATGATGATTTCTTTGCTTTGGGTGGCAATTCGCTCGTAGCCACACGATTGGTCGCCAGGCTCGGGCGAGCGCTCGAGACGACGATCCCCGTGAGGGTCCTGTTCGAAAATTCGAATGTAGAGTCGCTGGCGGCGGCGATCTCGTCACACGTCAGTTCCGGGAACATTCCGGCACTAGTTGCAGGACCTCGCCCCACGACGATTCCGTTGTCACTTGCTCAGCAGCGCATGTGGTTCCTGAGCCGCTTCGACCCCGAATCGGCCGTCAACAATATTCCGATTGCGCTGCGTTTGAGTGGCCAGTTGAACCTGTCGGCACTGCAGTTGGCCGTATCGGATGTGGTGGATCGGCACGAATCGCTACGGACGATCTACCCCGAGGCGGGTGGGCAAGGTCAGCAGGTGATTCTGCCTGCCTCAGAGGTATCTTTTGATCTCACCCCAGTCACTCTGGGCGGAACTCGGGTCGAAGAGGCACTGCTGACGCTCGCTCTGGCAGGGTTCGATGTGACAACGTCGGTACCGTTCCGTGTGCAGTTGTTCGAGGTGGGGGCGGACGCATTTGTTCTCGCCTTCGTTGTGCACCACATCGCAGCGGACGGGTTCTCGATGCGTCCGCTGACTCGGGATGTCATGGTTGCCTACGCCGCTCGGGTTTCGAACGGCGTTCCGAATTGGACTCCGCTCGAGGTGCAGTACGCCGATTATGCACTCTGGCAGCGGGAGGTCCTCGGCGACGAGGACGATCCGAATTCTTTGATCTCGGCTCAGCTGGACCACTGGCGCTCCGTCCTCCGTGATTCTCCGGAAGTGCTTGCGTTACCAGCTGACCGATCCCGCCCGGTCGTCGCCTCGAATCGTGGCGCTACGTACCGCTTCTCCGTCAGCGAAAAGATTCGGTCGAGCTTGGACTCACTCGCACGCGAGCGGAACGCGTCGCTGTTCATGGTGATGCATTCGGCCCTCGCCGTGCTTCTCGCAAGGTTGTCCGGTACCAGTGACATCGTGATCGGTACTCCGGTTGCAGGGCGAGGCGAAAAGGCGCTCGACGATGTGATCGGTATGTTCGTGAATACGCTGGTCCTGCGGACTCCTGTCGACCTCGCCAGTCCGTTCGGTGCGCTCGTCTCGGCAACGCGGAGGACGGACCTTCAGGCGCTCGGCAACGGCGATGTTCCGTTCGAGCGATTGGTCGAGGTACTGGACCCCACCCGATCGCAGGCACATCACCCGCTGTTCCAGGTCGCGCTGTTCTTTCAGAACATGTCCCAGGATGCGTTGGAGCTTTCGGGGTTGGAGGTGTCGGGCCTCGAGTTCGATGCCGGTATCGCGAAATTCGATCTTCAACTTACTCTCGCTCCCCGTGTCGAAGACGGCATGTTCGCCGAGTTCGCATACGCCACAGATCTGTTCGACGAGTCGACGATTCGTGGATTCGCCGATCGGTTCACCAGGATCCTCGAGCAGGTGGTCGTGGATCCGTCGATCACTGTGGGTGACATCGATCTGTTGGAGGAGACCGAGCGCGAGTCGCTGTTGACTGCGCGCAACTCCACCGCACGTGACGTCGGGAACAGTGAGACATTGGCTTCGCTGTTCGACACTCGCGTTGCGTTGGCGCCCGATGCTGTTGCCGTGGTGTTCGACGGCCAGTCGCTGACCTATGGCGAGGTGTCCGATCGTGTGAACAAATTGGCACGCAAGCTGATAGACGATGGTGTTGGGCCCGAGTCGTTGGTGGCCTTGGCGATGCGTCGGTCGCTCGATCTCGTAGTGGGTATGTACGCGGTGATCGCCGCGGGCGGAGCCTACGTGCCATTGGATCCCGATCACCCCGCCGAGCGGATCGGGCACATCCTCACGACGGCCGATCCAGTCTGTGTGCTGTCGACGACGAGGGACGCTTTCGTAGCGCCGAACGGCGCCGACGTGCTGTTGATCGATGCTGCTGACCTCTCGAGCTATTCGCCTTCCGTCGTTTCCGATGCTGATCGTCGTGGTCGACTGCGTGATGTGAATGCCGCTTACGTGATCTTCACCTCGGGTTCCACGGGCAAGCCCAAGGGCGTTGCGGTCTCGCATCACGCCATCGTGAACCAGGTCCTGTGGATGCAGGATCAGTACGCCATCGGCACAGAAGATGTCTATCTGCAAAAGACTGCAACGACATTCGATGTCTCGTTGTGGGGTTACTTCACCGCGCTTCTGTCCGGTACGAGAGTGGTGCTGGCATCTCACGACGGACATCGAGATCCCGCGTATCTGGCTGGTCTGATCGAAGATCATCGGGTGACGCTGACGGACTTCGTTCCGTCGATGTTGACCGTCTTCGCGGCTTCGGTTCCAGAGCACGCGTTGGTGTCGCTGAGGGACGTCTTCGTGATCGGTGAGGCGTTGCCGGTGGAGACGGTACGTGCATTCGCTCAGGTTTCGTCTGCAAGCCTGCACAATGTGTACGGCCCAACCGAGGCTGCGGTCTCGATCACCTACTACGAAATCGATGGATCGGAATCAACAGGGATTCCGATCGGGGTGCCCGAGTGGAACTCGCAGGTCTACGTGTTGGACAGTCGGTTGCAGCCGGTGCCGGTAGGCGTTGCAGGTGAGCTGTATCTGGCCGGTGATCAACTGGCGCGCGGTTACGTCGCGCGACCCGATCTCACCAGTGATCGTTTTGTCGCGAACCCATTTGTGGAGGCGAGCGACACGAACGGTGAAATCAATCCCGGTGGCAGTCGGATGTATCGCACCGGGGACCTGGTGTGGTGGAACACCGCAGGCGAACTCGAGTATGTCGGGCGTACCGATTTTCAGGTCAAATTCCGTGGTCAGAGGATCGAACTGGGTGAGATCGAGTCAGCTCTGCTGGCGCACTCGACGGTAGCTCAGTGCGTGGTC
This sequence comes from Rhodococcus sp. DN22, assembly GCF_036669995.1. Taxonomy (NCBI): domain Bacteria; kingdom Bacillati; phylum Actinomycetota; class Actinomycetes; order Mycobacteriales; family Nocardiaceae; genus Rhodococcus; species Rhodococcus sp. DN22. The sequence continues at coordinate 2,004,452 of NZ_CP133326.1, forward strand.
ACTGTGGCATCCACCGATATGGGCGATCAGCTGGTCGCATATGTGATCGCTGTCCCGGATTCTGTGATCGACGTAGAAGTCCTGAGGAATGCGCTTCCTGAATCGCTACCTGTCTACATGATTCCGAACGCGATCATGGTCTTGGACGAGTTGCCTCTGAATTCCTCTGGGAAGTTGGATCGGAAGTTGTTGCCGGAGCCGGTGTTCGAGGTTGCGGTGTTCCGGGCCCCGGTCACGCCGGTAGAACAAATTGTCGCTTCTGTTTTCTCGGCGGTACTCGGGGTCGAGCGAGTGGGTCTGGATGACGATTTCTTCGCACTCGGCGGAAACTCTTTGATTGCTACTCGAATGGCGGCTCGGTTGGGGCAGGCGCTCGATGCGCAGGTTCCGGTGCGGGTGTTGTTCGAGGCGTCGTCGGTGGAGTTGTTGGCTGCGCGGATGGAGTCGGAGATCGGTTCGGGTGCGCGGGCGGCGTTGACTGCTCGGGTGCGTCCGGAGCTGGTGCCGTTGTCGTTGGCGCAGCAGCGGATGTGGTTCTTGAACCGTTTCGATACGTTGTCGTCGGCGAACAATATTCCGGTGGCGATTCGGTTGTCGGGGTTGTTGGATGTGGCGGCGTTGGATGCTGCGGTGTCGGATGTTGTTGCGCGGCATGAGATTTTGCGGACGGTGTATCCGGAGGTCGACGGTGTCGGGTTCCAGGAGGTGTTGTCTGCGGATCGGGTGCGGTTGGATTTGTCGCCGGTGGCGGTGGCGGTGTCGGAGTCCGATGTCGTTGGTGCGGTGACGGAGTTCTTGTCGACCGGTTTCGATGTGGCGGTGGAGGTTCCGGTTCGGGCGCGGTTGTTCGCGGTGTCGGAGTCGGAGTTCGTGTTGGCGATGGTGGTTCATCACATCAGTGGTGATGGCGTGTCGATGGGGCCGCTCACGCGTGATGTGATGGTGGCGTACGAGGCTCGCTCTCGAGGCGAGGTTCCTGGGTGGGCGCCGTTGGCGGTGCAGTATGCGGATTACGCGTTGTGGCAGCGGGAGACTCTTGGTTCGGAAGATGATCCGTCGTCGTTGATTTCGCGTCAGATCGGGTTCTGGGAGTCGGCGTTGGCGGGGTTGCCGGATCAGTTGGATTTGCCGGCTGATCGTCCGCGGCCTGCGGTGGCGTCCAATCGCGGTGCCAAGCATGCGTTCGTGATCGGCGAAATCGAGCACTCGTCTCTGAAAAAGATTGCGCGCGAATCGAATTCGTCGTTGTTCATGGTGGTGCATGCGGCGTTGGCGGTGTTGTTGGCGCGGTTGTCTGGGACGTCCGATATTGCGATCGGTACTCCGGTGGCGGGTCGTGGTGAGCAGGTTCTCGATGATTTGATCGGGATGTTCGTCAATACGTTGGTGTTGCGGACGGAGGTGGATTCTTCGGAGTCGTTCTCGGAGTTGTTGGGTCGGGTTCGTGAGGGCGATCTGGGTGCATTTGCCCATGTAGATCTGCCGTTCGAGCGGTTGGTGGAGGTGCTTAATCCGGCGCGGTCGCAGGCTCGTAATCCGTTGTTCCAGGTGATGCTGTCGTTCCAGAACATGGAGCAGTCGGTGCTTCGACTTGGCGATCTGACAGTTGCGGGAATCGACGCCAACACGGTGGCGGCCAAGTTTGATCTGCAGTTGACCATGGTCGAGCAGTTTGACGAGGCGGGCGCACCAGCGGGGATGGCGGCGCAGTTCACGTACGCGACGGATCTGTTCGACAAGTCGACGGTGGCAGGCTTTGCCGGCAGGTTCGGGCGCATCCTTGCTGAGATCACTGTTGATCCGTCAGTTCGGTTGGGTGATATCGACGTACTTACCGCTGCTGAGCGCAGCAACCTTCTCAGCTGGTCCACTGGTGGGCGCACAGCGTTGGCAGGCGCGTCCCTGACTGCGATGTTCGACGAACAGGTTGGGCAGACCCCTGATTCTCTTGCCGTCGAGTGCGATGGCGAGGCGCTGACCTACGGGCAACTCGACGCCTACGCAAACGTGGTGGCCGAGCGATTGACGGCGGCCGGCGTCGGTCCGGATGACGTCGTCGCGTTGATCGTGCCGAGGTCGGTCGAGTGGGTCGTAGGTATGTTGGCGGCGTGGAAGGCGGGTGCTGCGTACGGGCCGATCGATCCGTCGTACCCACAGGATCGGATCGAAGCGATAATCGCCGACACTGGCGCCCGATGTGCGGTGAGTACGACGACTCTCGATCTGGCGGTGGACGTCATCGTCCTCGACAGCATCATGCGCGATTCGCCGATTGTGGAGGGGCCGACGGATCGATGGCGTGAACTCGGTGCGGGGGACCGCTTGGGGTATGTCATTTCGACATCCGGTTCGACTGGTCGTCCGAAGCCGACGTTGGTGCCGATGGCGGGCATCGAGAATACGGTGGCCTGGTATCGCAGCGAGTTGCCCGAAACTGGTGGTCTTTTGATCGCGTCGTCACCCAGTTTCGACCTGACGCAGAAGAACGTCTGGGCAGCGCTGAGCAGCGGTCGGACCGCAGTGCTTGCCTCAGACGGTTTCGATCCGGATGCGATCGTCGCTCGCGTCGGGCACGGTGACGTCGCAGTGGCGAACATGTCGCCGAGCGCATTCGAAGCCGTGGTGGATTCCGATGAGGAGTCTGCTCTGAGCGTTCTCGATGTTGTGTTCCTTGGAGGCGAGTCGATCCGGCTCAATCGTCTTGGCAGTTTGTTGTCAGGCGGCGTACGCCTGGTGAACAGTTACGGCCCGACGGAAGCGTCGGACGTGGTCTCGTTCCACGCAGTGACTGCGCATGACACCGTCAGCGTTCCGATCGGTGCACCGGTGCCGAACATGGATCTGTTCGTTCTGGATCGGTCGTTGGGTATGGTGCCGCCGGGCGTGATCGGCGAGTTGTATGTCGGTGGTGTCGGTGTCGGTCGCGGATACGGAAACCGAGCAGCGTTGACGGCGGAGCGTTTCGTCGCCAACCCCTTTGCGGTCGAGGAAAGGGGCGCCCCAGATGGCGGCAGCAGGTTGTATCGAACCGGCGACCTCGTCAGGTGGAACGGTCGGGGCGAGCTCGAGTACATCGGCCGATCGGATTTCCAGGTCAAACTGCGGGGGCAGCGTATCGAACTCGGCGAGATCGAATCTGCTCTGATCTCGCACGAAGCGGTTTCAGATGCGGTGGTCGTCCTGCACAGCGATGCGACGTTCGGCGACAGCCTGGTCGGGTATGTCGTGGGAACTTCAGTAGATGCGTCCGAAGTTCTGGAGTCTGCCCGGGCCGTGCTTCCGACGTACATGGTGCCCTCGAAGGTTCTTGTCCTCGACGAGCTTCCTCTCAATGCTTCGGGCAAATTGGATCGAAAGGCTCTCCCGTCACCGGTATTCGAGGCAGCAGAGTTTCGGGCGCCGGTCACAGCGGTGCAGGAAATTGTTGCGTCGGTGTTCGGAGATGTGTTGGGCGCGGAGCGGGTCGGTCTGGATGACGATTTCTTTGCGCTGGGTGGTAATTCGTTGATCGCTACCAGGTTGGCAGCAAGATTGGGACAGGCGCTCGATGCGCAGGTCCCGGTGCGCGTGCTGTTCGAGAACTCGACAGTGGAAGGTTTGGCTGCAGTAGCGCAAAAGACCGCAGGTTCCGGTGCGAGGATGGAGTTGGAGGCGCGGGAACGTCCAGAACGTCTTCCTCTGTCCTTGGCCCAGCAGCGAATGTGGTTGGTAAACCAGATGGATCCCGGTTCTGCGGCATACAACATTCCGTTGGCTCTGCGATTGACAGGGAACTTGGATGTCGCGGCTTTGCGCCAGGCTCTTCACGACGTTTTGGTTCGACATGAGTCGCTCCGGACCAGCTACCCGAGTGACATCGAAGGGCCGGTTCAGAAAATCGTCGCGATCGACGAACTCCTTTCGCCTCTCGAAACGATTCAGGTGGACGACGAGGCCGCGGCGTTCAATCGCGTCGTGGAGTTGGTGACGACCGGATTCGACGTAGCTCAGGAAGTACCTGTACGCACTGGGTTGCTCGAGTTGGGGCCGGCAGACTTCATATTCGTCTTGGTCGCTCATCACATCGCCGCTGACGGTGAATCGATGGGACCTCTGGCCCGAGACATGATGGTCGCCTATGAGGCCCGCATGCGCGGTACCGCGCCGTCGTGGACGCCGTTGACTGTTCAGTACGCGGACTTCGCGATCTGGCAGCGCGAATTGCTCGGTAGCGTCGACGAGATCGGCTCGCAGGCTGCACAGCAACTCGACTTCTGGCGCCGGACGTTGAACAGTGTGTCGTCGACGCCCGGATTGCCTTCCGACCGTCAGCGACCCGCGCAGATGTCTGCAAAGGCCGGTGTCTCGGAGTTCTCCGTCAGTGCGGACACGGCGACGCGGCTCAACGAGATTGCGCGCGAACACAACGCCACATTGTTCATGGTTGTGCATGCCGCGCTTGCAGTTCTCATCTCACGGTTGAGCGGAAGCCGAGATTTCGCGATCGGAACAGTTGTAGCCGGGCGAGGTGAGCAGCAACTGGACGACATAGTCGGAATGTTCGTCAACACACTCGCACTCAGGACCGCTCCGGACCTCGGAGCAGGATTCGGCGAATTGGTCTCGCTGGTTCGAAATGTCGATCTCGAGGCATTTGCGAACGGCGACATACCGTTCGAGGAAGTTACCGGCGCCTTGTCGGCGTCAGCGAACGAGCTTTTCCAGGTTGCACTGTCGGTCGAGCCGATGGCAGGAGCCGAGTTCACTCTGCCGGATCTGAAGATCTCGGCAGTCGAGGGTGTGGAGGCGACTGCGAAGTTCGACCTCCAATTCAATCTCAGTTCTGATCCGATCACAGGAGGACTGATTGGCCATTTGGTTTTCGCCGCCGATCTTTTCGACCAAGCGACCGCCGACGCACATGTCGAGCGATTCGTACGCGTTCTCGATCGGGTGTCCTCGGATCCTTCACGTCCGATCGGTGACATCGAACTGCTCACCGACTCCGAACGAGCAGAAGTCCTCGGCTCCGTGGACACAACGCCACCCCCGGCAGTTGGCGCTTCGACGGGCAGACTCGTGCCACAGCGATTGACGAACTCCGTGGAGGCTGATCCTGACGCCGTCGCAGTCGTGTGCGATGAAGAGGAAGTGACATACCACGAGGTCGATGCACGATCATCTCGCCTTGCACGCCACCTCATCAGTCTTGAGATCGGCCCGGGCGACGCAGTGGCGATGACAGGGCTGCGTGGCATCGAACTGGTAGTGGCGATCTGGGCGCTGTCCAAAGCAGGTGTGGCAGTACTCGTGGGAGCTACAACAGGAACAGCGGGTGCGAATGGAACAAGCCCGAGTCTGGCCTTGACGCTGACTTCGGGCGATGCAGATTCTGTGAATTCCGATGTTCCGCTGGAGACGACCCTCGATCTGGCCCGGCCCGATGTTGTCGAATTGGTGGCGTCGTATTCGAGTCGTTCCGTGAACTACGCGGACCGGGTTCGTCCGCTCAATGTTGACGACGTCGCGGTCGTGGTTACCGGATCAGCCTCTGACCAGATCACCCAGGGAGAGCTCGCGGCGAAGTTGGATGCTATGTCGCAAAAGCACGAGGTCGACTACGAATCGCGTTTGATGTACTTCGGTCCCGCGGACGACGACACATCGGTTATGACGATCCTGCTGGCCGGGGTGGTCGGTGGCGTCGTTCTCCTGTCCTCGGAAGAGTCTAGGAATGCCGATGTGCACGGACTCCTCGAGGAGGAGTGGGTTTCGCACGCGGTAGGTCAGACAGACGTCTTCACAGATGTCGTCGAAGGAGCGTTGCCTGATCTACGGCTGGCGTGTGATTCCGCGACGTGGACTCTGAGCTGACGCCGCCGTTCTGGAAGTAGATGGACGCCCATATCCCGAACAGTCCGATGATGTCCACTCCTCGACAGCTGTAACAATGGTTCGGTGTGTCCGATCAACTACTGGGGTTATACCGGGACGTCGAACTCGATTTGCCCAGGTCAAGGGTAGAACCTCGGAAGTGATCGGATTCCCGCGAATACCGATCGAACTGCAGTACCAAAGCGAAGGTGAAATGTCTTGACGCAGCACGAGCTCCTCCATCACGCCGTTCGAGCGCAGGTCGTGGCCGCATGAGCGCCGATGGTGTGACGCCGGATACCTCTGGTACTCGCAAGAGTCGACGGGAGCGGCCCGCCCGCACTCGCCGAGCGAGGACATTGTTGCTGCCCCAGTTGCTGGCGGCGGCCGTCGAGTTGGATCCTTCGAGGGACGCGTTGCGATTCGAGGGGCACTCACTTTCCTACGCCGAATTGGATGCGCGGTCGTCTCGCCTGGCTCGTATGTTGATTGCCGGCGGTGTAGGTCCGGAGGACAGGGTTGCCGTGTCCATCCCGCGGTCAATCGAATCAGTGCTGGCAGTGTGGGCAGTCGCGAAGACCGGTGCAGCTTTTGTGCCGGTGGATCCGAACTATCCGTCTGACCGTGTTGCGTACATGATCGAGGATTCGGGTGTCTCGATCGGCTTGACCGTCGGCGAATTAGGTATTGATTTGCCATCGTCTGTGAGGTGGATCGCGATCGATTCTCTCGAGACGACGCAGGCATCGGAAGCGATGTCCGGCGAACCGGTGGCGTATTCGGACCGTGTTCGCACTCTGCGAGTCGAACACCCTGCATACGTTATCTACACCTCAGGGTCGACTGGACGTCCGAAAGGTGTTGTTGTCACGCACGCAGGCCTGGGCAATTTGCTGAGTGAACAGGCTGAGCGACTTGGTGCCACAGCCCACTCGAGGGTTCTGCACTTCGCCACCCCCAGCTTCGATACTTCGCTCTTCGAGCTGTTGCTTACCATCGGTTCCGGCGCGACGATGGTTATCGTTCCGACGACGGTTTACGGTGGTGACGAGCTCGCGGAACTATTGAAAACCGAACGCGTCACGCATGTGGTGGGAACCCCGTCAATGTTGGCATCTGTCGATCCCTCGGGGTTGGATTCCATCGTCACCGCTGTAGTCGGTGGCGAGGTATGCCCACCTGAGCTTGTTGCACGGTGGGGACGGGACAGGGCCTTCTACAACGGATACGGCCCAACCGAGACGACTATTGTCACCAACATCAGCCCGAAACTGGCACCAGGTGACCGCGTGACAATTGGTGGACCTGTTCGCGGGGCCTCCGCCCTGGTTCTGGACTCACGGTTACAGCCAGTCCCAGTCGGGTCGACAGGTGAGCTGTATCTTGCCGGGCCTCAGGTTGCGCGCGGATATCACAATCTGGCGGGAATGACTGCCGACCGTTTCATCGCGAATCCGTTTGGAGCGCAGGGCGAACGAATGTACCGCAGTGGTGACCTCGTACGCTGGGTCATCGCAGATGGGGGTGCACGGGACCTCGAATACGTCGGGCGATCCGACTCCCAAGTGAAGATCCGAGGCTTCCGGGTCGAGCTCGGAGAGATCGACGCAGTTCTTGCATCCCATCGCGCGGTCGACTTCGTTGCAACCCTCGGTCGCAAGCTCGACAATGGGGAGCAGGCTCTGGTGGCATACGTGCTGCCACGGGCGGGAGCTGAGGTAGACATCACGGAAATGCTCGACGTCTGCAGACAAGAATTGCCTAGGCATATGGTGCCTGCCTCTGTCGTTCTCATCAGTGAAATTCCGTTGACACCCGTGGGCAAGTTGGATGCTTCCGCGTTGCCGGAGCCGCATTTCGAGTCTCGTCCATTCCGTGCTCCTTCCACTGAGGATGAAATCCAGATCGCCACGGTGTTTGGTGAACTGCTCGGGCTGGAGCAGGTCGGAGCGGATGACGATTTCTTCGAGCTTGGAGGCAATTCGCTTGTCGCAGCGAAGTTGGCAGCACGGTTGAGTGCTGTCTTCGACGTGCGGGTACAAGTCAAGACGTTGTTCGAGTCTTCGACCGTGTCGTCGCTTGCCTCTGCGCTCGCAGCTTCCACTGGGCGTGCTCGTGTGGCGTTGACTGCTCGGGTGCGTCCGGAGCGGGTGCCGTTGTCGTTGGCGCAGCAGCGGATGTGGTTTTTGTCGCGGTTTGATGCTGTGTCGGGTGTGAACAATATTCCGATTGTGTTGCGTTTGTCTGGTGTGGTGGATGTGGCGGCTCTGCAGGCTGCTGTGTCGGATGTTGTTGCGCGGCATGAGATTTTGCGGACGGTGTATCCGGAGTTCGAGGGGGGCGGGTTCCAGCAGGTTCTTCCGGTGGGTGGGTTCGCTGTGGATATTTCTGCGGTGCCGGCCGATGAGGCTGATTTGTTGGGTGTGTTGGCGCCGGTGGTGACTGAGGGGTTCGATGTCACTTCTGAGGTGCCGTTGCGGGTTCGTTTGTTCCAGACGGGTTCGTCGGAGTTTGTGTTGGCGTTGGTGGTTCACCATATTGCTGCTGATGGTGTGTCGATGGGGCCGTTGGTGCGTGATGTGTCGATGGCGTATGTGGCGCGTGCGGGTGGACAGGTCCCGGGGTGGGCGCCGTTGGCGGTGCAGTATGCGGATTACGCGTTGTGGCAGCGTGAGGTGTTGGGGTGCGAGGGTGATCCGTCGTCGTTGATGTCTGAGCAGTTGGGGTATTGGACGTCGGTGTTGGCGGGGTTGCCGGAGCGGATCGAGTTGCCGGCGGATCGTTCGCGGCCGTTGGTTGCGTCCAATCGTGGTGCTAGTTACCAGTTCTCGGTTGATGTGCGGTTGCATCGGGCGCTCGAGCAGTTGGCGCTTGATCGTGGTGTGTCGTTGTTCATGGTGGTGCATGCGGCGTTGGCGGTGGTGTTGGCGCGGTTGAGTGGTAGTGATGACGTTGTGGTGGGCTCGCCGATCGCTGGGCGGGGTGAGCCGGAGCTTGATGATTTGATCGGGATGTTCGTCAATACGTTGGTGTTGCGGACGGAGGTGGATTCTTCGGAGTCGTTCTCGGAGTTGTTGGGTCGGGTTCGTGAGGTCGATCTGGGGGCGTTCGGCAACGAGGATGTTCCGTTCGAGCGGTTGGTGGAGGTGCTTGATCCGGCGCGGTCGCAGGCTCATCATCCGTTGTTCCAGGTTGCGTTGTTCTTCCAGAACATGGCGCAGAGTGTCTTGGAATTGCCGGGGCTGTCGATTGCCGGTTTCGACGCGGGTGTGGAGATCGCGAAGTTCGATCTGCAGTTGACGGTGTCACCGTTGGAGGAGGACGGCGTCGGTGTGGGGATGCCGATGTCGTTGACGTATGCGACGGATTTGTTCGACGAGTCGACGGTTGTCTCGTTTGCGGAGCGGTTGGTTCGGGTTCTGGAAGCGATGGTGGCGGAGCCTGATTCGGTTGTCGGGGATGTGGAGTTGCTCGGCGAGGACGAGCGTTCGCAGGTGTTGGTGGCGGTCAATGACACTGTTCACGAGTTGACTGTTGGTGCTTTGTTGCTCGACGGGTTTGTTGCGCAGGTGGCGGCGTCTCCGGATGCGGTGGCGGTGGTGTTCGAGGGGCAGTCTCTGTCGTATGCGGAGTTCGATGCTCGGGTGAATCGCCTTGCGCGGTATTTGGTTTCGGTGGGTGTGGGGCCGGAGTCGTTGGTGGCGTTGGCGATGCGTCGGTCGGTTGATCTTGTTGTGGGTATGTATGCGGTGGTTGCTGCGGGTGGGGCGTATGTGCCGTTGGATCCGGATCATCCGGTCGAGCGCAATGGTCATATTCTCGGTACTGCGGCGCCGGTGTGTGTGTTGTCCACTGCTGGTGACGGTGTGGTGTTGCCGGGTGAGTTCGATGTGGTGTTGATTGACGAGTTGGATGTGTCCGGGTTCTCGGATGCGCCTGTGTTGGATGTGGATCGGGTTGCGCCGCTGCGTGGTTCGAATGCTGCGTATGTGATTTTCACGTCGGGGTCGACGGGGAAGCCGAAGGGTGTGGCGGTTTCGCATGAGGCGATCGTCAATCAGATGGCGTGGATGCAGGGTCAGTATGTTCTGACTGGGTCGGATGTGTATTTGCAGAAGACTGCGACGACGTTCGATGTGTCGTTGTGGGGGTTCTTCTTGCCGTTGGCGGTGGGTGCTCGGTTGGTGGTGGCCACGCATGACGGTCATCGGGATCCGGGGTATTTGGCGTCGGTGATCGCTGATCAGGGTGTGACGGTGACGGACTTCGTGCCGACGATGTTGTCGGTGTTCGCGGGTGCTGTGTCTGCGGAGTTGTTGGGTTCGTTGCGTGATGTGTTCGTCATCGGTGAGGCGTTGCCGGCGCAGGCGGTGCGTGATTTCGGTGTGGTGTCGGGTGCGCGGGTTCACAACTTGTATGGTCCGACCGAGGCTGCGGTGTCGATCACGTTCGCGGATGTGACGGGCGCCGTCGATGGTGGTGTGGTCTCTATTGGTGTGCCGCAGTGGAATTCGCAGGTTTTCGTGTTGGATTCGCGGTTGCGTCCGGTGCCGGTGGGTGTTGCGGGTGAGTTGTATTTGTCGGGTGTGCAGTTGGCTCGTGGGTATGTTTCTCGTCCGGATTTGTCGGCGGATCGGTTCGTGGCGAATCCGTTCGGTGGGGTGGGTTCGCGGATGTATCGCACGGGGGACTTGGTGCGGTGGGGTGTGTCGGGTGAGCTCGAGTACATCGGTCGTACCGATTTTCAGGTGAAGTTCCGTGGTCAGCGGATCGAGTTGGGGGAGATCGAGTCGGCGTTGGTGGCTGATGTGTCGGTGTCTGTGTCGTCGGTGGCTGTGGTGTCGACGGTGACCGGTGATCAGTTGGTGGGGTATGTGGTGCCGGCGTCGGGTGCGGTGGTTGATACTGCGGCACTGGTGGATTCGTTGGGTGCGGTGTTGCCGTCGTATATGGTGCCGTCGCAGATCATGGTGTTGGATGCGTTTCCGCTCAATGCTTCGGGGAAGTTGGATCGGAAGTTGTTGCCGGAGCCGGTGTTCGAGGCCGCGGTGTTCAGGGCTCCGGTGACGGCGGTGGAGGAGATCGTTGCGTCGGTGTTCGCCGAGGTGTTGGGTGTCGAGCGCGTCGGTCTCGATGACGATTTCTTTGCGCTTGGTGGTAATTCGTTGATTGCGACTCGGGTGGCGGCTCGGTTGGGGCAGGCGCTCGATGCGCAGGTTCCGGTGCGGGTGTTGTTCGAGGCGTCGTCGGTGGAGTTGTTGGCTGCGCGGGTGGAGTCGGAGATCGGTTCGGGTGCTCGGGCGGCGTTGACTGCTCGGGTGCGTCCGGAGCGGGTGCCGTTGTCGTTGGCGCAGCAGCGGATGTGGTTCTTGAACCGTTTCGATACGTTGTCGTCGGCGAACAATATTCCGGTGGCGATTCGGTTGTCGGGGTTGTTGGATGCGGCGGCTCTGCAGGCTGCTGTGTCGGATGTTGTTGCGCGGCATGAGATTTTGCGGACGGTGTATCCGGAGGTCGACGGTGTCGGGTTCCAGGAGGTGTTGTCTGCTGATCGGGTGCGGTTGGATGTGTCGCCGGTGGTGGTGTCGGAGTCCGATGTCGTTGGTGCGGTGACGGAGTTCTTGTCGGCCGGTTTCGATGTGGCGGTGGAGGTTCCGGTTCGGGCGCGGTTGTTCGCGGTGTCGGAGTCGGAGTTCGTGTTGGCGTTGGTGGTTCATCACATCAGTGGTGATGGTGTGTCGATGGGGCCGTTGACGCGTGATGTGATGGTGGCGTACGAGGCTCGTTCTCGGGGTGAGGTTCCGGGGTGGGCGCCGCTCGAGGTGCAGTATGCGGATTACGCGTTGTGGCAGCGGGAGACTCTTGGTTCGGAAGATGATCCGTCGTCGTTGATTTCGCGTCAGGTCGGGTTCTGGGAGTCGGCGTTGGCGGGGTTGCCGGATCAGTTGGATTTGCCGGCTGATCGTCCGCGGCCTGTGGTGGCGTCCAATCGTGGGGCGAGTCATTCGTTCGTGGTGGGTGCGGATGTGCATGCTGGTTTGAATGATGTTGCTCGTGAGTCGAATTCGTCGTTGTTCATGGTGGTGCATGCGGCGTTGGCGGTGTTGTTGTCGCGGTTGTCGGGGACGTCCGATATTGCGATCGGTACTCCGGTGGCGGGTCGTGGTGAGCAGGTTCTCGATGATTTGATCGGGATGTTCGTCAATACGTTGGTGTTGCGGACGGAGGTGGATTCTTCGGAGAGCTTCGTCGATCTGCTCGCAGGTGTGCGGGAGGCTGATCTTCAGGCGTTTGCGCATGCGGATGTTCCGTTCGAGCGGTTGGTGGAGGTGCTCAATCCGGCGCGGTCGCAGGCTCGGAGTCCGTTGTTCCAGGTGATGTTGGCGTTCCAGAACATGGAGCAGTCGGCGTTGCAGTTGGGTGATCTGCGGGTTGCGGGTGTCGATGCCACTGCGGTGGCGGCGAAGTTCGATCTGCAGCTGACGGTGGTGGAGCAGTTCGAGGAATCTGGTGCTCCGGCGGGGATGGCGGCGTCGTTGACGTATGCGACGGATTTGTTCGACGAGTCGACGGTTGTCTCGTTTGCGGAGCGGTTGGTTCGGGTTCTGGAAGCGATGGTGGCGGAGCCTGATTCGGTTGTCGGGGACGTGGAGTTGCTCGGCGAGGACGAGCGTTCGCAGGTGTTGGTGGCGGTCAATGACACTGTTCACGAGTTGACTGTTGGTGCTTTGTTGCTCGACGGGTTTGTTGCGCAGGTGGCGGCGTCTCCGGATGCGGTGGCGGTGGTGTTCGAGGGGCAGTCTCTGTCGTATGCGGAGTTCGGGTCTCGGGTGAATCGCCTTGCGCGGTATTTGGTTTCGGTGGGTGTGGGGCCGGAGTCGTTGGTGGCGTTGGCGATGCGTCGGTCGGTTGATCTTGTTGTGGGTATGTATGCGGTGGTTGCTGCGGGTGGGGCGTATGTGCCGTTGGATCCGGATCAGCCTGCGGAGCGCAATGGTCATATTCTCGGGACTGCGGCGCCGGTGTGTGTGTTGTCCACTGCTGGTGACGGTGTGGTGTTGCCGGGTGAGTTCGATGTGGTGTTGATTGACGAGTTGGATGTGTCCGGGTTCTCGGATGCGCCTGTGTTGGATGTGGATCGGGTTGCGCCGCTGCGTGGTTCGAATGCTGCGTATGTGATTTTCACGTCGGGGTCGACGGGTCGGCCGAAGGGTGTGGCGGTCAGTCATCGCAGTGTGGTCAATCAGGTGTCGTGGTTGGCGGAGCGTTATGCGGTGTCGGGTTCTGATGTGGTGTTGTTCAAGACTCCGGTGACGTTCGATGTGTCGGTGTGGGAGTTGTTTGTTCCGTTGGCGGTGGGTGCTCGGTTGGTGGTGGCCACGCATGACGGTCATCGGGATCCGGGGTATTTGGCGTCGGTGGTGGCGGCGGAGTCGGTGTCGATGGTTTCGTTTGTGCCGTCGATGTTGGAGGTGTTCGTCGATCAGGTTGTCGACACGTCGGAGGCGACGATTTCGCGTCTCGGTGGTGCTGGGTTGGGTTCGTTGCGGGTGATTTTCGCGGCGGGTGAGGCGTTGCCGGCGTCGGTGGTGGGTCGGGTGTTGTCGGTGTTGCCGTCGGTTGAGGTTCATAATTTGTATGGTCCGACGGAGTTCACGGTGCATGCGACGGCGGCGGGTCCGCTCGATGGTGTGGGTGTGGTGGTGCCGATGGGTGCTCCGGTGTGGAATTCGTCGGTGTTGGTGTTGGATTCGCGGTTGCGTCCGGTGCCGGTGGGTGTTGCGGGTGAGTTGTATTTGTCGGGTGTGCAGGTCGCTCGTGGGTATTTCGGGCGGGTGGATTTGTCGGCGGAGCGGTTTGTGGCGAATCCGTTCGGTGGGGTGGGTTCGCGGATGTATCGCACGGGGGATGTGGTGCGGTGGATCGGTGTGTCGGGTGAGCTCGAGTATGTCGGTCGTAGTGATTTTCAGGTGAAGTTGCGTGGTCAGCGGATCGAGTTGGGGGAGATCGAGTCTGCGGTTCGGGATCAGGTGGGTGTGGGTTCTGTGGTGGTGGTGGTGTGGCGTGATCAGTTGGTTGCGTATGTCACTGCTGCGGTGGGGTCTTCGGTTGATGTTGATGTGGTGAAGGTGGGTGTGGGGGAGCGGTTGGCGTCGTATATGGTGCCGTCGCAGTTTGTGGTGTTGGATGCGTTTCCGCTCAATGCTTCGGGGAAGTTGGATCGGAAGTTGTTGCCGGAGCCGGTGTTCGAGGCCGCGGTGTTCAGGGCTCCGGTGACGGCGGCGGAGGAGATCGTTGCGTCGGTGTTCGCCGAGGTGTTGGGTGTCGAGCGCGTCGGTCTCGATGACGATTTCTTTGCGCTTGGTGGTAATTCGTTGATTGCGACTCGGGTGGCGGCTCGGTTGGGGCAGGCGCTCGATGCGCAGGTTCCGGTGCGGGTGTTGTTCGAGGCGTCGTCGGTGGAGTTGTTGGCTGCGCGGGTGGAGTCGGAGATCGGTTCGGGTGCTCGGGCGGCGTTGACTGCTCGGGTGCGTCCGGAGCGGGTGCCGTTGTCGTTGGCGCAGCAGCGGATGTGGTTTTTGTCGCGGTTTGATGCTGTGTCGGGTGTGAACAATATTCCGATTGTGTTGCGTTTGTCTGGTGTGGTGGATGTGGCGGCTCTGCAGGCTGCTGTGTCGGATGTTGTTGCGCGGCATGAGATTTTGCGGACGGTGTATCCGGAGTTCGAGGGGGGCGGGTTCCAGCAGGTTCTTCCGGTGGGTGGGTTCGCTGTGGATATTTCTGCGGTGCCGGCCGATGAGGCTGATTTGTTGGGTGTGTTGGCGCCGGTGGTGACTGAGGGGTTCGATGTCACTTCTGAGGTGCCGTTGCGGGTTCGTTTGTTCCAGACGGGTTCGTCGGAGTTTGTGTTGGCGTTGGTGGTTCACCATATTGCTGCTGATGGTGTGTCGATGGGGCCGTTGGTGCGTGATGTGTCGATGGCGTATGTGGCGCGTGCGGGTGGACAGGTCCCGGGGTGGGCGCCGTTGGCGGTGCAGTATGCGGATTACGCGTTGTGGCAGCGTGAGGTGTTGGGGTGCGAGGGTGATCCGTCGTCGTTGATGTCTGAGCAGTTGGGGTATTGGACGTCGGTGTTGGCGGGGTTGCCGGAGCGGATCGAGTTGCCGGCGGATCGTTCGCGGCCGTTGGTTGCGTCCAATCGTGGTGCTAGTTACCAGTTCTCGGTTGATGTGCGGTTGCATCGGGCGCTCGAGCAGTTGGCGCTTGATCGTGGTGTGTCGTTGTTCATGGTGGTGCATGCGGCGTTGGCGGTGGTGTTGGCGCGGTTGAGTGGTAGTGATGACGTTGTGGTGGGCTCGCCGATCGCTGGGCGGGGTGAGCCGGAGCTTGATGATTTGATCGGGATGTTCGTCAATACGTTGGTGTTGCGGACGGAGGTGGATTCTTCGGAGTCGTTCTCGGAGTTGTTGGGTCGGGTTCGTGAGGTCGATCTGGGGGCGTTCGGCAACGAGGATGTTCCGTTCGAGCGGTTGGTGGAGGTGCTTGATCCGGCGCGGTCGCAGGCTCATCATCCGTTGTTCCAGGTTGCGTTGTTCTTCCAGAACATGGCGCAGAGTGTCTTGGAATTGCCGGGGCTGTCGATTGCCGGTTTCGACGCGGGTGTGGAGATCGCGAAGTTCGATCTGCAGTTGACGGTGTCACCGTTGGAGGAGGACGGCGTCGGTGTGGGGATGCCGATGTCGTTGACGTATGCGACGGATTTGTTCGACGAGTCGACGGTTGTCTCGTTTGCGGAGCGGTTGGTTCGGGTTCTGGAAGCGATGGTGGCGGAGCCTGATTCGGTTGTCGGGGATGTGGAGTTGCTCGGCGAGGACGAGCGTTCGCAGGTGTTGGTGGCGGTCAATGACACTGTTCACGAGTTGACTGTTGGTGCTTTGTTGCTCGACGGGTTTGTTGCGCAGGTGGCGGCGTCTCCGGATGCGGTGGCGGTGGTGTTCGAGGGGCAGTCTCTGTCGTATGCGGAGTTCGATGCTCGGGTGAATCGCCTTGCGCGGTATTTGGTTTCGGTGGGTGTGGGGCCGGAGTCGTTGGTGGCGTTGGCGATGCGTCGGTCGGTTGATCTTGTTGTGGGTATGTATGCGGTGGTTGCTGCGGGTGGGGCGTATGTGCCGTTGGATCCGGATCATCCGGTCGAGCGCAATGGTCATATTCTCGGTACTGCGGCGCCGGTGTGTGTGTTGTCCACTGCTGGTGACGGTGTGGTGTTGCCGGGTGAGTTCGATGTGGTGTTGATTGACGAGTTGGATGTGTCCGGGTTCTCGGATGCGCCTGTGTTGGATGTGGATCGGGTTGCGCCGCTGCGTGGTTCGAATGCTGCGTATGTGATTTTCACGTCGGGGTCGACGGGGAAGCCGAAGGGTGTGGCGGTTTCGCATGAGGCGATCGTCAATCAGATGGCGTGGATGCAGGGTCAGTATGTTCTGACTGGGTCGGATGTGTATTTGCAGAAGACTGCGACGACGTTCGATGTGTCGTTGTGGGGGTTCTTCTTGCCGTTGGCGGTGGGTGCTCGGTTGGTGGTGGCCACGCATGACGGTCATCGGGATCCGGGGTATTTGGCGTCGGTGATCGCTGATCAGGGTGTGACGGTGACGGACTTCGTGCCGACGATGTTGTCGGTGTTCGCGGGTGCTGTGTCTGCGGAGTTGTTGGGTTCGTTGCGTGATGTGTTCGTCATCGGTGAGGCGTTGCCGGCGCAGGCGGTGCGTGATTTCGGTGTGGTGTCGGGTGCGCGGGTTCACAACTTGTATGGTCCGACCGAGGCTGCGGTGTCGATCACGTTCGCGGATGTGACGGGCGCCGTCGATGGTGGTGTGGTCTCTATTGGTGTGCCGCAGTGGAATTCGCAGGTTTTCGTGTTGGATTCGCGGTTGCGTCCGGTGCCGGTGGGTGTTGCGGGTGAGTTGTATTTGTCGGGTGTGCAGTTGGCTCGTGGGTATGTTTCTCGTCCGGATTTGTCGGCGGATCGGTTCGTGGCGAATCCGTTCGGTGGGGTGGGTTCGCGGATGTATCGCACGGGGGACTTGGTGCGGTGGGGTGTGTCGGGTGAGCTCGAGTACATCGGTCGTACCGATTTTCAGGTGAAGTTCCGTGGTCAGCGGATCGAGTTGGGGGAGATCGAGTCGGCGTTGGTGGCTGATGTGTCGGTGTCTGTGTCGTCGGTGGCTGTGGTGTCGACGGTGACCGGTGATCAGTTGGTGGGGTATGTGGTGCCGGCGTCGGGTGCGGTGGTTGATACTGCGGCACTGGTGGATTCGTTGGGTGCGGTGTTGCCGTCGTATATGGTGCCGTCGCAGATCATGGTGTTGGATGCGTTTCCGCTCAATGCTTCGGGGAAGTTGGATCGGAAGTTGTTGCCGGAGCCGGTGTTCGAGGCCGCGGTGTTCAGGGCTCCGGTGACGGCGGTGGAGGAGATCGTTGCGTCGGTGTTCGCCGAGGTGTTGGGTGTCGAGCGCGTCGGTCTCGATGACGATTTCTTTGCGCTTGGTGGTAATTCGTTGATTGCGACTCGGGTGGCGGCTCGGTTGGGGCAGGCGCTCGATGCGCAGGTTCCGGTGCGGGTGTTGTTCGAGGCGTCGTCGGTGGAGTTGTTGGCTGCGCGGGTGGAGTCGGAGATCGGTTCGGGTGCTCGGGCGGCGTTGACTGCTCGGGTGCGTCCGGAGCGGGTGCCGTTGTCGTTGGCGCAGCAGCGGATGTGGTTCTTGAACCGTTTCGATACGTTGTCGTCGGCGAACAATATTCCGGTGGCGATTCGGTTGTCGGGGTTGTTGGATGCGGCGGCTCTGCAGGCTGCTGTGTCGGATGTTGTTGCGCGGCATGAGATTTTGCGGACGGTGTATCCGGAGGTCGACGGTGTCGGGTTCCAGGAGGTGTTGTCTGCTGATCGGGTGCGGTTGGATGTGTCGCCGGTGGTGGTGTCGGAGTCCGATGTCGTTGGTGCGGTGACGGAGTTCTTGTCGGCCGGTTTCGATGTGGCGGTGGAGGTTCCGGTTCGGGCGCGGTTGTTCGCGGTGTCGGAGTCGGAGTTCGTGTTGGCGTTGGTGGTTCATCACATCAGTGGTGATGGTGTGTCGATGGGGCCGTTGACGCGTGATGTGATGGTGGCGTACGAGGCTCGTTCTCGGGGTGAGGTTCCGGGGTGGGCGCCGCTCGAGGTGCAGTATGCGGATTACGCGTTGTGGCAGCGGGAGACTCTTGGTTCGGAAGATGATCCGTCGTCGTTGATTTCGCGTCAGGTCGGGTTCTGGGAGTCGGCGTTGGCGGGGTTGCCGGATCAGTTGGATTTGCCGGCTGATCGTCCGCGGCCTGTGGTGGCGTCCAATCGTGGGGCGAGTCATTCGTTCGTGGTGGGTGCGGATGTGCATGCTGGTTTGAATGATGTTGCTCGTGAGTCGAATTCGTCGTTGTTCATGGTGGTGCATGCGGCGTTGGCGGTGTTGTTGTCGCGGTTGTCGGGGACGTCCGATATTGCGATCGGTACTCCGGTGGCGGGTCGTGGTGAGCAGGTTCTCGATGATTTGATCGGGATGTTCGTCAATACGTTGGTGTTGCGGACGGAGGTGGATTCTTCGGAGAGCTTCGTCGATCTGCTCGCAGGTGTGCGGGAGGCTGATCTTCAGGCGTTTGCGCATGCGGATGTTCCGTTCGAGCGGTTGGTGGAGGTGCTCAATCCGGCGCGGTCGCAGGCTCGGAGTCCGTTGTTCCAGGTGATGTTGGCGTTCCAGAACATGGAGCAGTCGGCGTTGCAGTTGGGTGATCTGCGGGTTGCGGGTGTCGATGCCACTGCGGTGGCGGCGAAGTTCGATCTGCAGCTGACGGTGGTGGAGCAGTTCGAGGAATCTGGTGCTCCGGCGGGGATGGCGGCGTCGTTGACGTATGCGACGGATTTGTTCGACGAGTCGACGGTTGTCTCGTTTGCGGAGCGGTTGGTTCGGGTTCTGGAAGCGATGGTGGCGGAGCCTGATTCGGTTGTCGGGGACGTGGAGTTGCTCGGCGAGGACGAGCGTTCGCAGGTGTTGGTGGCGGTCAATGACACTGTTCACGAGTTGACTGTTGGTGCTTCGGTTGCTCGACGGGTTTGTTGCGCAGGTGGCGGCGTCTCCGGATGCGGTGGCGGTGGTGTTCGAGGGGCAGTCTCTGTCGTATGCGGAGTTCGGGTCTCGGGTGAATCGCCTTGCGCGGTATTTGGTTTCGGTGGGTGTGGGGCCGGAGTCGTTGGTGGCGTTGGCGATGCGTCGGTCGGTTGATCTTGTTGTGGGTATGTATGCGGTGGTTGCTGCGGGTGGGGCGTATGTGCCGTTGGATCCGGATCAGCCTGCGGAGCGCAATGGTCATATTCTCGGGACTGCGGCGCCGGTGTGTGTGTTGTCCACTGCTGGTGACGGTGTGGTGTTGCCGGGTGAGTTCGATGTGGTGTTGATTGACGAGTTGGATGTGTCCGGGTTCTCGGATGCGCCTGTGTTGGATGTGGATCGGGTTGCGCCGCTGCGTGGTTCGAATGCTGCGTATGTGATTTTCACGTCGGGGTCGACGGGTCGGCCGAAGGGTGTGGCGGTCAGTCATCGCAGTGTGGTCAATCAGGTGTCGTGGTTGGCGGAGCGTTATGCGGTGTCGGGTTCTGATGTGGTGTTGTTCAAGACTCCGGTGACGTTCGATGTGTCGGTGTGGGAGTTGTTTGTTCCGTTGGCGGTGGGTGCTCGGTTGGTGGTGGCCACGCATGACGGTCATCGGGATCCGGGGTATTTGGCGTCGGTGGTGGCGGCGGAGTCGGTGTCGATGGTTTCGTTTGTGCCGTCGATGTTGGAGGTGTTCGTCGATCAGGTTGTCGACACGTCGGAGGCGACGATTTCGCGTCTCGGTGGTGCTGGGTTGGGTTCGTTGCGGGTGATTTTCGCGGCGGGTGAGGCGTTGCCGGCGTCGGTGGTGGGTCGGGTGTTGTCGGTGTTGCCGTCGGTTGAGGTTCATAATTTGTATGGTCCGACGGAGTTCACGGTGCATGCGACGGCGGCGGGTCCGCTCGATGGTGTGGGTGTGGTGGTGCCGATGGGTGCTCCGGTGTGGAATTCGTCGGTGTTGGTGTTGGATTCGCGGTTGCGTCCGGTGCCGGTGGGTGTTGCGGGTGAGTTGTATTTGTCGGGTGTGCAGGTCGCTCGTGGGTATTTCGGGCGGGTGGATTTGTCGGCGGAGCGGTTTGTGGCGAATCCGTTCGGTGGGGTGGGTTCGCGGATGTATCGCACGGGGGATGTGGTGCGGTGGATCGGTGTGTCGGGTGAGCTCGAGTATGTCGGTCGTAGTGATTTTCAGGTGAAGTTGCGTGGTCAGCGGATCGAGTTGGGGGAGATCGAGTCTGCGGTTCGGGATCAGGTGGGTGTGGGTTCTGTGGTGGTGGTGGTGTGGCGTGATCAGTTGGTTGCGTATGTCACTGCTGCGGTGGGGTCTTCGGTTGATGTTGATGTGGTGAAGGTGGGTGTGGGGGAGCGGTTGGCGTCGTATATGGTGCCGTCGCAGTTTGTGGTGTTGGATGCGTTTCCGCTCAATGCTTCGGGGAAGTTGGATCGGAAGTTGTTGCCGGAGCCGGTGTTCGAGGCCGCGGTGTTCAGGGCTCCGGTGACGGCGGCGGAGGAGATCGTTGCGTCGGTGTTCGCCGAGGTGTTGGGTGTCGAGCGCGTCGGTCTCGATGACGATTTCTTTGCGCTTGGTGGTAATTCGTTGATTGCGACTCGGGTGGCGGCTCGGTTGGGGCAGGCGCTCGATGCGCAGGTTCCGGTGCGGGTGTTGTTCGAGGCGTCGTCGGTGGAGTTGTTGGCTGCGCGGGTGGAGTCGGAGATCGGTTCGGGTGCTCGTGTGGCGTTGACTGCTCGGGTGCGTCCGGAGCGGGTGCCGTTGTCGTTGGCGCAGCAGCGGATGTGGTTTTTGTCGCGGTTTGATGCTGTGTCGGGTGTGAACAATATTCCGATTGTGTTGCGTTTGTCTGGTGTGGTGGATGTGGCGGCTCTGCAGGCTGCTGTGTCGGATGTTGTTGCGCGGCATGAGATTTTGCGGACGGTGTATCCGGAGTTCGAGGGGGGCGGGTTCCAGCAGGTTCTTCCGGTGGGTGGGTTCGCTGTGGATATTTCTGCGGTGCCGGCCGATGAGGCTGATTTGTTGGGTGTGTTGGCGCCGGTGGTGACTGAGGGGTTCGATGTCACTTCTGAGGTGCCGTTGCGGGTTCGTTTGTTCCAGACGGGTTCGTCGGAGTTTGTGTTGGCGTTGGTGGTTCACCATATTGCTGCTGATGGTGTGTCGATGGGGCCGTTGGTGCGTGATGTGTCGATGGCGTATGTGGCGCGTGCGGGTGGACAGGTCCCGGGGTGGGCGCCGTTGGCGGTGCAGTATGCGGATTACGCGTTGTGGCAGCGTGAGGTGTTGGGGTGCGAGGGTGATCCGTCGTCGTTGATGTCTGAGCAGTTGGGGTATTGGACGTCGGTGTTGGCGGGGTTGCCGGAGCGGATCGAGTTGCCGGCGGATCGTTCGCGGCCGTTGGTTGCGTCCAATCGTGGTGCTAGTTACCAGTTCTCGGTTGATGTGCGGTTGCATCGGGCGCTCGAGCAGTTGGCGCTTGATCGTGGTGTGTCGTTGTTCATGGTGGTGCATGCGGCGTTGGCGGTGGTGTTGGCGCGGTTGAGTGGTAGTGATGACGTTGTGGTGGGCTCGCCGATCGCTGGGCGGGGTGAGCCGGAGCTTGATGATTTGATCGGGATGTTCGTCAATACGTTGGTGTTGCGGACGGAGGTGGATTCTTCGGAGTCGTTCTCGGAGTTGTTGGGTCGGGTTCGTGAGGTCGATCTGGGGGCGTTCGGCAACGAGGATGTTCCGTTCGAGCGGTTGGTGGAGGTGCTTGATCCGGCGCGGTCGCAGGCTCATCATCCGTTGTTCCAGGTTGCGTTGTTCTTCCAGAACATGGCGCAGAGTGTCTTGGAATTGCCGGGGCTGTCGATTGCCGGTTTCGACGCGGGTGTGGAGATCGCGAAGTTCGATCTGCAGTTGACGGTGTCACCGTTGGAGGAGGACGGCGTCGGTGTGGGGATGCCGATGTCGTTGACGTATGCGACGGATTTGTTCGACGAGTCGACGGTTGTCTCGTTTGCGGAGCGGTTGGTTCGGGTTCTGGAAGCGATGGTGGCGGAGCCTGATTCGGTTGTCGGGGATGTGGAGTTGCTCGGCGAGGACGAGCGTTCGCAGGTGTTGGTGGCGGTCAATGACACTGTTCACGAGTTGACTGTTGGTGCTTTGTTGCTCGACGGGTTTGTTGCGCAGGTGGCGGCGTCTCCGGATGCGGTGGCGGTGGTGTTCGAGGGGCAGTCTCTGTCGTATGCGGAGTTCGATGCTCGGGTGAATCGCCTTGCGCGGTATTTGGTTTCGGTGGGTGTGGGGCCGGAGTCGTTGGTGGCGTTGGCGATGCGTCGGTCGGTTGATCTTGTTGTGGGTATGTATGCGGTGGTTGCTGCGGGTGGGGCGTATGTGCCGTTGGATCCGGATCATCCGGTCGAGCGCAATGGTCATATTCTCGGTACTGCGGCGCCGGTGTGTGTGTTGTCCACTGCTGGTGACGGTGTGGTGTTGCCGGGTGAGTTCGATGTGGTGTTGATTGACGAGTTGGATGTGTCCGGGTTCTCGGATGCGCCTGTGTTGGATGTGGATCGGGTTGCGCCGCTGCGTGGTTCGAATGCTGCGTATGTGATTTTCACGTCGGGGTCGACGGGGAAGCCGAAGGGTGTGGCGGTTTCGCATGAGGCGATCGTCAATCAGATGGCGTGGATGCAGGGTCAGTATGTTCTGACTGGGTCGGATGTGTATTTGCAGAAGACTGCGACGACGTTCGATGTGTCGTTGTGGGGGTTCTTCTTGCCGTTGGCGGTGGGTGCTCGGTTGGTGGTGGCCACGCATGACGGTCATCGGGATCCGGGGTATTTGGCGTCGGTGATCGCTGATCAGGGTGTGACGGTGACGGACTTCGTGCCGACGATGTTGTCGGTGTTCGCGGGTGCTGTGTCTGCGGAGTTGTTGGGTTCGTTGCGTGATGTGTTCGTCATCGGTGAGGCGTTGCCGGCGCAGGCGGTGCGTGATTTCGGTGTGGTGTCGGGTGCGCGGGTTCACAACTTGTATGGTCCGACCGAGGCTGCGGTGTCGATCACGTTCGCGGATGTGACGGGCGCCGTCGATGGTGGTGTGGTCTCTATTGGTGTGCCGCAGTGGAATTCGCAGGTTTTCGTGTTGGATTCGCGGTTGCGTCCGGTGCCGGTGGGTGTTGCGGGTGAGTTGTATTTGTCGGGTGTGCAGTTGGCTCGTGGGTATGTTTCTCGTCCGGATTTGTCGGCGGATCGGTTCGTGGCGAATCCGTTCGGTGGGGTGGGTTCGCGGATGTATCGCACGGGGGACTTGGTGCGGTGGGGTGTGTCGGGTGAGCTCGAGTACATCGGTCGTACCGATTTTCAGGTGAAGTTCCGTGGTCAGCGGATCGAGTTGGGGGAGATCGAGTCGGCGTTGGTGGCTGATGTGTCGGTGTCTGTGTCGTCGGTGGCTGTGGTGTCGACGGTGACCGGTGATCAGTTGGTGGGGTATGTGGTGCCGGCGTCGGGTGCGGTGGTTGATACTGCGGCACTGGTGGATTCGTTGGGTGCGGTGTTGCCGTCGTATATGGTGCCGTCGCAGATCATGGTGTTGGATGCGTTTCCGCTCAATGCTTCGGGGAAGTTGGATCGGAAGTTGTTGCCGGAGCCGGTGTTCGAGGCCGCGGTGTTCAGGGCTCCGGTGACGGCGGTGGAGGAGATCGTTGCGTCGGTGTTCGCCGAGGTGTTGGGTGTCGAGCGCGTCGGTCTCGATGACGATTTCTTTGCGCTTGGTGGTAATTCGTTGATTGCGACTCGGGTGGCGGCTCGGTTGGGGCAGGCGCTCGATGCGCAGGTTCCGGTGCGGGTGTTGTTCGAGGCGTCGTCGGTGGAGTTGTTGGCTGCGCGGGTGGAGTCGGAGATCGGTTCGGGTGCTCGGGCGGCGTTGACTGCTCGGGTGCGTCCGGAGCGGGTGCCGTTGTCGTTGGCGCAGCAGCGGATGTGGTTCTTGAACCGTTTCGATACGTTGTCGTCGGCGAACAATATTCCGGTGGCGATTCGGTTGTCGGGGTTGTTGGATGCGGCGGCTCTGCAGGCTGCTGTGTCGGATGTTGTTGCGCGGCATGAGATTTTGCGGACGGTGTATCCGGAGGTCGACGGTGTCGGGTTCCAGGAGGTGTTGTCTGCTGATCGGGTGCGGTTGGATGTGTCGCCGGTGGTGGTGTCGGAGTCCGATGTCGTTGGTGCGGTGACGGAGTTCTTGTCGGCCGGTTTCGATGTGGCGGTGGAGGTTCCGGTTCGGGCGCGGTTGTTCGCGGTGTCGGAGTCGGAGTTCGTGTTGGCGTTGGTGGTTCATCACATCAGTGGTGATGGTGTGTCGATGGGGCCGTTGACGCGTGATGTGATGGTGGCGTACGAGGCTCGTTCTCGGGGTGAGGTTCCGGGGTGGGCGCCGCTCGAGGTGCAGTATGCGGATTACGCGTTGTGGCAGCGGGAGACTCTTGGTTCGGAAGATGATCCGTCGTCGTTGATTTCGCGTCAGGTCGGGTTCTGGGAGTCGGCGTTGGCGGGGTTGCCGGATCAGTTGGATTTGCCGGCTGATCGTCCGCGGCCTGTGGTGGCGTCCAATCGTGGGGCGAGTCATTCGTTCGTGGTGGGTGCGGATGTGCATGCTGGTTTGAATGATGTTGCTCGTGAGTCGAATTCGTCGTTGTTCATGGTGGTGCATGCGGCGTTGGCGGTGTTGTTGTCGCGGTTGTCGGGGACGTCCGATATTGCGATCGGTACTCCGGTGGCGGGTCGTGGTGAGCAGGTTCTCGATGATTTGATCGGGATGTTCGTCAATACGTTGGTGTTGCGGACGGAGGTGGATTCTTCGGAGAGCTTCGTCGATCTGCTCGCAGGTGTGCGGGAGGCTGATCTTCAGGCGTTTGCGCATGCGGATGTTCCGTTCGAGCGGTTGGTGGAGGTGCTCAATCCGGCGCGGTCGCAGGCTCGGAGTCCGTTGTTCCAGGTGATGTTGGCGTTCCAGAACATGGAGCAGTCGGCGTTGCAGTTGGGTGATCTGCGGGTTGCGGGTGTCGATGCCACTGCGGTGGCGGCGAAGTTCGATCTGCAGCTGACGGTGGTGGAGCAGTTCGAGGAATCTGGTGCTCCGGCGGGGATGGCGGCGTCGTTGACGTATGCGACGGATTTGTTCGACGAGTCGACGGTTGTCTCGTTTGCGGAGCGGTTGGTTCGGGTTCTGGAAGCGATGGTGGCGGAGCCTGATTCGGTTGTCGGGGACGTGGAGTTGCTCGGCGAGGACGAGCGTTCGCAGGTGTTGGTGGCGGTCAATGACACTGTTCACGAGTTGACTGTTGGTGCTTTGTTGCTCGACGGGTTTGTTGCGCAGGTGGCGGCGTCTCCGGATGCGGTGGCGGTGGTGTTCGAGGGGCAGTCTCTGTCGTATGCGGAGTTCGGGTCTCGGGTGAATCGCCTTGCGCGGTATTTGGTTTCGGTGGGTGTGGGGCCGGAGTCGTTGGTGGCGTTGGCGATGCGTCGGTCGGTTGATCTTGTTGTGGGTATGTATGCGGTGGTTGCTGCGGGTGGGGCGTATGTGCCGTTGGATCCGGATCAGCCTGCGGAGCGCAATGGTCATATTCTCGGGACTGCGGCGCCGGTGTGTGTGTTGTCCACTGCTGGTGACGGTGTGGTGTTGCCGGGTGAGTTCGATGTGGTGTTGATTGACGAGTTGGATGTGTCCGGGTTCTCGGATGCGCCTGTGTTGGATGTGGATCGGGTTGCGCCGCTGCGTGGTTCGAATGCTGCGTATGTGATTTTCACGTCGGGGTCGACGGGTCGGCCGAAGGGTGTGGCGGTCAGTCATCGCAGTGTGGTCAATCAGGTGTCGTGGTTGGCGGAGCGTTATGCGGTGTCGGGTTCTGATGTGGTGTTGTTCAAGACTCCGGTGACGTTCGATGTGTCGGTGTGGGAGTTGTTTGTTCCGTTGGCGGTGGGTGCTCGGTTGGTGGTGGCCACGCATGACGGTCATCGGGATCCGGGGTATTTGGCGTCGGTGGTGGCGGCGGAGTCGGTGTCGATGGTTTCGTTTGTGCCGTCGATGTTGGAGGTGTTCGTCGATCAGGTTGTCGACACGTCGGAGGCGACGATTTCGCGTCTCGGTGGTGCTGGGTTGGGTTCGTTGCGGGTGATTTTCGCGGCGGGTGAGGCGTTGCCGGCGTCGGTGGTGGGTCGGGTGTTGTCGGTGTTGCCGTCGGTTGAGGTTCATAATTTGTATGGTCCGACGGAGTTCACGGTGCATGCGACGGCGGCGGGTCCGCTCGATGGTGTGGGTGTGGTGGTGCCGATGGGTGCTCCGGTGTGGAATTCGTCGGTGTTGGTGTTGGATTCGCGGTTGCGTCCGGTGCCGGTGGGTGTTGCGGGTGAGTTGTATTTGTCGGGTGTGCAGGTCGCTCGTGGGTATTTCGGGCGGGTGGATTTGTCGGCGGAGCGGTTTGTGGCGAATCCGTTCGGTGGGGTGGGTTCGCGGATGTATCGCACGGGGGATGTGGTGCGGTGGATCGGTGTGTCGGGTGAGCTCGAGTATGTCGGTCGTAGTGATTTTCAGGTGAAGTTGCGTGGTCAGCGGATCGAGTTGGGGGAGATCGAGTCTGCGGTTCGGGATCAGGTGGGTGTGGGTTCTGTGGTGGTGGTGGTGTGGCGTGATCAGTTGGTTGCGTATGTCACTGCTGCGGTGGGGTCTTCGGTTGATGTTGATGTGGTGAAGGTGGGTGTGGGGGAGCGGTTGGCGTCGTATATGGTGCCGTCGCAGTTTGTGGTGTTGGATGCGTTTCCGCTCAATGCTTCGGGGAAGTTGGATCGGAAGTTGTTGCCGGAGCCGGTGTTCGAGGCCGCGGTGTTCAGGGCTCCGGTGACGGCGGCGGAGGAGATCGTTGCGTCGGTGTTCGCCGAGGTGTTGGGTGTCGAGCGCGTCGGTCTCGATGACGATTTCTTTGCGCTTGGTGGTAATTCGTTGATTGCGACTCGGGTGGCGGCTCGGTTGGGGCAGGCGCTCGATGCGCAGGTTCCGGTGCGGGTGTTGTTCGAGGCGTCGTCGGTGGAGTTGTTGGCTGCGCGGGTGGAGTCGGAGATCGGTTCGGGTGCTCGGGCGGCGTTGACTGCTCGGGTGCGTCCGGAGCGGGTGCCGTTGTCGTTGGCGCAGCAGCGGATGTGGTTTTTGTCGCGGTTTGATGCTGTGTCGGGTGTGAACAATATTCCGATTGTGTTGCGTTTGTCTGGTGTGGTGGATGTGGCGGCTCTGCAGGCTGCTGTGTCGGATGTTGTTGCGCGGCATGAGATTTTGCGGACGGTGTATCCGGAGTTCGAGGGGGGCGGGTTCCAGCAGGTTCTTCCGGTGGGTGGGTTCGCTGTGGATATTTCTGCGGTGCCGGCCGATGAGGCTGATTTGTTGGGTGTGTTGGCGCCGGTGGTGACTGAGGGGTTCGATGTCACTTCTGAGGTGCCGTTGCGGGTTCGTTTGTTCCAGACGGGTTCGTCGGAGTTTGTGTTGGCGTTGGTGGTTCACCATATTGCTGCTGATGGTGTGTCGATGGGGCCGTTGGTGCGTGATGTGTCGATGGCGTATGTGGCGCGTGCGGGTGGACAGGTCCCGGGGTGGGCGCCGTTGGCGGTGCAGTATGCGGATTACGCGTTGTGGCAGCGTGAGGTGTTGGGGTGCGAGGGTGATCCGTCGTCGTTGATGTCTGAGCAGTTGGGGTATTGGACGTCGGTGTTGGCGGGGTTGCCGGAGCGGATCGAGTTGCCGGCGGATCGTTCGCGGCCGTTGGTTGCGTCCAATCGTGGTGCTAGTTACCAGTTCTCGGTTGATGTGCGGTTGCATCGGGCGCTCGAGCAGTTGGCGCTTGATCGTGGTGTGTCGTTGTTCATGGTGGTGCATGCGGCGTTGGCGGTGGTGTTGGCGCGGTTGAGTGGTAGTGATGACGTTGTGGTGGGCTCGCCGATCGCTGGGCGGGGTGAGCCGGAGCTTGATGATTTGATCGGGATGTTCGTCAATACGTTGGTGTTGCGGACGGAGGTGGATTCTTCGGAGTCGTTCTCGGAGTTGTTGGGTCGGGTTCGTGAGGTCGATCTGGGGGCGTTCGGCAACGAGGATGTTCCGTTCGAGCGGTTGGTGGAGGTGCTTGATCCGGCGCGGTCGCAGGCTCATCATCCGTTGTTCCAGGTTGCGTTGTTCTTCCAGAACATGGCGCAGAGTGTCTTGGAATTGCCGGGGCTGTCGATTGCCGGTTTCGACGCGGGTGTGGAGATCGCGAAGTTCGATCTGCAGTTGACGGTGTCACCGTTGGAGGAGGACGGCGTCGGTGTGGGGATGCCGATGTCGTTGACGTATGCGACGGATTTGTTCGACGAGTCGACGGTTGTCTCGTTTGCGGAGCGGTTGGTTCGGGTTCTGGAAGCGATGGTGGCGGAGCCTGATTCGGTTGTCGGGGATGTGGAGTTGCTCGGCGAGGACGAGCGTTCGCAGGTGTTGGTGGCGGTCAATGACACTGTTCACGAGTTGACTGTTGGTGCTTTGTTGCTCGACGGGTTTGTTGCGCAGGTGGCGGCGTCTCCGGATGCGGTGGCGGTGGTGTTCGAGGGGCAGTCTCTGTCGTATGCGGAGTTCGATGCTCGGGTGAATCGCCTTGCGCGGTATTTGGTTTCGGTGGGTGTGGGGCCGGAGTCGTTGGTGGCGTTGGCGATGCGTCGGTCGGTTGATCTTGTTGTGGGTATGTATGCGGTGGTTGCTGCGGGTGGGGCGTATGTGCCGTTGGATCCGGATCATCCGGTCGAGCGCAATGGTCATATTCTCGGTACTGCGGCGCCGGTGTGTGTGTTGTCCACTGCTGGTGACGGTGTGGTGTTGCCGGGTGAGTTCGATGTGGTGTTGATTGACGAGTTGGATGTGTCCGGGTTCTCGGATGCGCCTGTGTTGGATGTGGATCGGGTTGCGCCGCTGCGTGGTTCGAATGCTGCGTATGTGATTTTCACGTCGGGGTCGACGGGGAAGCCGAAGGGTGTGGCGGTTTCGCATGAGGCGATCGTCAATCAGATGGCGTGGATGCAGGGTCAGTATGTTCTGACTGGGTCGGATGTGTATTTGCAGAAGACTGCGACGACGTTCGATGTGTCGTTGTGGGGGTTCTTCTTGCCGTTGGCGGTGGGTGCTCGGTTGGTGGTGGCCACGCATGACGGTCATCGGGATCCGGGGTATTTGGCGTCGGTGATCGCTGATCAGGGTGTGACGGTGACGGACTTCGTGCCGACGATGTTGTCGGTGTTCGCGGGTGCTGTGTCTGCGGAGTTGTTGGGTTCGTTGCGTGATGTGTTCGTCATCGGTGAGGCGTTGCCGGCGCAGGCGGTGCGTGATTTCGGTGTGGTGTCGGGTGCGCGGGTTCACAACTTGTATGGTCCGACCGAGGCTGCGGTGTCGATCACGTTCGCGGATGTGACGGGCGCCGTCGATGGTGGTGTGGTCTCTATTGGTGTGCCGCAGTGGAATTCGCAGGTTTTCGTGTTGGATTCGCGGTTGCGTCCGGTGCCGGTGGGTGTTGCGGGTGAGTTGTATTTGTCGGGTGTGCAGTTGGCTCGTGGGTATGTTTCTCGTCCGGATTTGTCGGCGGATCGGTTCGTGGCGAATCCGTTCGGTGGGGTGGGTTCGCGGATGTATCGCACGGGGGACTTGGTGCGGTGGGGTGTGTCGGGTGAGCTCGAGTACATCGGTCGTACCGATTTTCAGGTGAAGTTCCGTGGTCAGCGGATCGAGTTGGGGGAGATCGAGTCGGCGTTGGTGGCTGATGTGTCGGTGTCTGTGTCGTCGGTGGCTGTGGTGTCGACGGTGACCGGTGATCAGTTGGTGGGGTATGTGGTGCCGGCGTCGGGTGCGGTGGTTGATACTGCGGCACTGGTGGATTCGTTGGGTGCGGTGTTGCCGTCGTATATGGTGCCGTCGCAGATCATGGTGTTGGATGCGTTTCCGCTCAATGCTTCGGGGAAGTTGGATCGGAAGTTGTTGCCGGAGCCGGTGTTCGAGGCCGCGGTGTTCAGGGCTCCGGTGACGGCGGTGGAGGAGATCGTTGCGTCGGTGTTCGCCGAGGTGTTGGGTGTCGAGCGCGTCGGTCTCGATGACGATTTCTTTGCGCTTGGTGGTAATTCGTTGATTGCGACTCGGGTGGCGGCTCGGTTGGGGCAGGCGCTCGATGCGCAGGTTCCGGTGCGGGTGTTGTTCGAGGCGTCGTCGGTGGAGTTGTTGGCTGCGCGGGTGGAGTCGGAGATCGGTTCGGGTGCTCGGGCGGCGTTGACTGCTCGGGTGCGTCCGGAGCGGGTGCCGTTGTCGTTGGCGCAGCAGCGGATGTGGTTCTTGAACCGTTTCGATACGTTGTCGTCGGCGAACAATATTCCGGTGGCGATTCGGTTGTCGGGGTTGTTGGATGCGGCGGCTCTGCAGGCTGCTGTGTCGGATGTTGTTGCGCGGCATGAGATTTTGCGGACGGTGTATCCGGAGGTCGACGGTGTCGGGTTCCAGGAGGTGTTGTCTGCTGATCGGGTGCGGTTGGATGTGTCGCCGGTGGTGGTGTCGGAGTCCGATGTCGTTGGTGCGGTGACGGAGTTCTTGTCGGCCGGTTTCGATGTGGCGGTGGAGGTTCCGGTTCGGGCGCGGTTGTTCGCGGTGTCGGAGTCGGAGTTCGTGTTGGCGTTGGTGGTTCATCACATCAGTGGTGATGGTGTGTCGATGGGGCCGTTGACGCGTGATGTGATGGTGGCGTACGAGGCTCGTTCTCGGGGTGAGGTTCCGGGGTGGGCGCCGCTCGAGGTGCAGTATGCGGATTACGCGTTGTGGCAGCGGGAGACTCTTGGTTCGGAAGATGATCCGTCGTCGTTGATTTCGCGTCAGGTCGGGTTCTGGGAGTCGGCGTTGGCGGGGTTGCCGGATCAGTTGGATTTGCCGGCTGATCGTCCGCGGCCTGTGGTGGCGTCCAATCGTGGGGCGAGTCATTCGTTCGTGGTGGGTGCGGATGTGCATGCTGGTTTGAATGATGTTGCTCGTGAGTCGAATTCGTCGTTGTTCATGGTGGTGCATGCGGCGTTGGCGGTGTTGTTGTCGCGGTTGTCGGGGACGTCCGATATTGCGATCGGTACTCCGGTGGCGGGTCGTGGTGAGCAGGTTCTCGATGATTTGATCGGGATGTTCGTCAATACGTTGGTGTTGCGGACGGAGGTGGATTCTTCGGAGAGCTTCGTCGATCTGCTCGCAGGTGTGCGGGAGGCTGATCTTCAGGCGTTTGCGCATGCGGATGTTCCGTTCGAGCGGTTGGTGGAGGTGCTCAATCCGGCGCGGTCGCAGGCTCGGAGTCCGTTGTTCCAGGTGATGTTGGCGTTCCAGAACATGGAGCAGTCGGCGTTGCAGTTGGGTGATCTGCGGGTTGCGGGTGTCGATGCCACTGCGGTGGCGGCGAAGTTCGATCTGCAGCTGACGGTGGTGGAGCAGTTCGAGGAATCTGGTGCTCCGGCGGGGATGGCGGCGTCGTTGACGTATGCGACGGATTTGTTCGACGAGTCGACGGTTGTCTCGTTTGCGGAGCGGTTGGTTCGGGTTCTGGAAGCGATGGTGGCGGAGCCTGATTCGGTTGTCGGGGACGTGGAGTTGCTCGGCGAGGACGAGCGTTCGCAGGTGTTGGTGGCGGTCAATGACACTGTTCACGAGTTGACTGTTGGTGCTTTGTTGCTCGACGGGTTTGTTGCGCAGGTGGCGGCGTCTCCGGATGCGGTGGCGGTGGTGTTCGAGGGGCAGTCTCTGTCGTATGCGGAGTTCGGGTCTCGGGTGAATCGCCTTGCGCGGTATTTGGTTTCGGTGGGTGTGGGGCCGGAGTCGTTGGTGGCGTTGGCGATGCGTCGGTCGGTTGATCTTGTTGTGGGTATGTATGCGGTGGTTGCTGCGGGTGGGGCGTATGTGCCGTTGGATCCGGATCAGCCTGCGGAGCGCAATGGTCATATTCTCGGGACTGCGGCGCCGGTGTGTGTGTTGTCCACTGCTGGTGACGGTGTGGTGTTGCCGGGTGAGTTCGATGTGGTGTTGATTGACGAGTTGGATGTGTCCGGGTTCTCGGATGCGCCTGTGTTGGATGTGGATCGGGTTGCGCCGCTGCGTGGTTCGAATGCTGCGTATGTGATTTTCACGTCGGGGTCGACGGGTCGGCCGAAGGGTGTGGCGGTCAGTCATCGCAGTGTGGTCAATCAGGTGTCGTGGTTGGCGGAGCGTTATGCGGTGTCGGGTTCTGATGTGGTGTTGTTCAAGACTCCGGTGACGTTCGATGTGTCGGTGTGGGAGTTGTTTGTTCCGTTGGCGGTGGGTGCTCGGTTGGTGGTGGCCACGCATGACGGTCATCGGGATCCGGGGTATTTGGCGTCGGTGGTGGCGGCGGAGTCGGTGTCGATGGTTTCGTTTGTGCCGTCGATGTTGGAGGTGTTCGTCGATCAGGTTGTCGACACGTCGGAGGCGACGATCTCGCGTCTCGGTGGTGCTGGGTTGGGTTCGTTGCGGGTGATTTTCGCGGCGGGTGAGGCGTTGCCGGCGTCGGTGGTGGGTCGGGTGTTGTCGGTGTTGCCGTCGGTTGAGGTTCATAATTTGTATGGTCCGACGGAGTTCACGGTGCATGCGACGGCGGCGGGTCCGCTCGATGGTGTGGGTGTGGTGGTGCCGATGGGTGCTCCGGTGTGGAATTCGTCGGTGTTGGTGTTGGATTCGCGGTTGCGTCCGGTGCCGGTGGGTGTTGCGGGTGAGTTGTATTTGTCGGGTGTGCAGGTCGCTCGTGGGTATTTCGGGCGGGTGGATTTGTCGGCGGAGCGGTTTGTGGCGAATCCGTTCGGTGGGGTGGGTTCGCGGATGTATCGCACGGGGGATGTGGTGCGGTGGATCGGTGTGTCGGGTGAGCTCGAGTATGTCGGTCGTAGTGATTTTCAGGTGAAGTTGCGTGGTCAGCGGATCGAGTTGGGGGAGATCGAGTCTGCGGTTCGGGATCAGGTGGGTGTGGGTTCTGTGGTGGTGGTGGTGTGGCGTGATCAGTTGGTTGCGTATGTCACTGCTGCGGTGGGGTCTTCGGTTGATGTTGATGTGGTGAAGGTGGGTGTGGGGGAGCGGTTGGCGTCGTATATGGTGCCGTCGCAGTTTGTGGTGTTGGATGCGTTTCCGCTCAATGCTTCGGGGAAGTTGGATCGGAAGTTGTTGCCGGAGCCGGTGTTCGAGGCCGCGGTGTTCAGGGCTCCGGTGACGGCGGTGGAGGAGATCGTTGCGTCGGTGTTCGCCGAGGTGTTGGGTGTCGAGCGCGTCGGTCTCGATGACGATTTCTTTGCGCTTGGTGGTAATTCGTTGATTGCGACTCGGGTGGCGGCTCGGTTGGGGCAGGCGCTCGATGCGCAGGTTCCGGTGCGGGTGTTGTTCGAGGCGTCGTCGGTGGAGTTGTTGGCTGCGCGGGTGGAGTCGGAGATCGGTTCGGGTGCTCGGGCGGCGTTGACTGCTCGGGTGCGTCCGGAGCGGGTGCCGTTGTCGTTGGCGCAGCAGCGGATGTGGTTCTTGAACCGTTTCGATACGTTGTCGTCGGCGAACAATATTCCGGTGGCGATTCGGTTGTCGGGGTTGTTGGATGCGGCGGCTCTGCAGGCTGCTGTGTCGGATGTTGTTGCGCGGCATGAGATTTTGCGGACGGTGTATCCGGAGGTCGACGGTGTCGGGTTCCAGGAGGTGTTGTCTGCTGATCGGGTGCGGTTGGATGTGTCGCCGGTGGTGGTGTCGGAGTCCGATGTCGTTGGTGCGGTGACGGAGTTCTTGTCGGCCGGTTTCGATGTGGCGGTGGAGGTTCCGGTTCGGGCGCGGTTGTTCGCGGTGTCGGAGTCGGAGTTCGTGTTGGCGTTGGTGGTTCATCACATCAGTGGTGATGGTGTGTCGATGGGGCCGTTGACGCGTGATGTGATGGTGGCGTACGAGGCTCGTTCTCGGGGTGAGGTTCCGGGGTGGGCGCCGCTCGAGGTGCAGTATGCGGATTACGCGTTGTGGCAGCGGGAGACTCTTGGTTCGGAAGATGATCCGTCGTCGTTGATTTCGCGTCAGGTCGGGTTCTGGGAGTCGGCGTTGGCGGGGTTGCCGGATCAGTTGGATTTGCCGGCGGATCGTCCGCGGCCTGTGGTGGCGTCCAATCGTGGGGCGAGTCATTCGTTCGTGGTGGGTGCGGATGTGCATGCTGGTTTGAATGATGTTGCTCGTGAGTCGAATTCGTCGTTGTTCATGGTGGTGCATGCGGCGTTGGCGGTGTTGTTGTCGCGGTTGTCGGGGACGTCCGATATTGCGATCGGTACTCCGGTGGCGGGTCGTGGTGAGCAGGTTCTCGATGATTTGATCGGGATGTTCGTCAATACGTTGGTGTTGCGGACGGAGGTGGATTCTTCGGAGAGCTTCGTCGATCTGCTCGCAGGTGTGCGGGAGGCTGATCTTCAGGCGTTTGCGCATGCGGATGTTCCGTTCGAGCGGTTGGTGGAGGTGCTCAATCCGGCGCGGTCGCAGGCTCGGAGTCCGTTGTTCCAGGTGATGTTGGCGTTCCAGAACATGGAGCAGTCGGCGTTGCAGTTGGGTGATCTGCGGGTTGCGGGTGTCGATGCCACTGCGGTGGCGGCGAAGTTCGATCTGCAGCTGACGGTGGTGGAGCAGTTCGAGGAATCTGGTGCTCCGGCGGGGATGGCGGCGTCGTTGACGTATGCGACGGATTTGTTCGACGAGTCGACGGTTGTCTCGTTTGCGGACAGGTTCGGGCGGATCCTCGGTGCCGTCGTTGCTGATCAGTCGGCCGTTTTGGGCGAC
This sequence comes from Rhodococcus sp. DN22, assembly GCF_036669995.1. NCBI lineage: Bacteria > Bacillati > Actinomycetota > Actinomycetes > Mycobacteriales > Nocardiaceae > Rhodococcus > Rhodococcus sp. DN22. The sequence continues at coordinate 2,039,342 of NZ_CP133326.1, forward strand.
GTTGACATTTTGGATTCTGTTGAGCGTTCGTTGGTGCTCGAGGGGTGGAATGACACGGCGCGTGAGGTTGCGGGTGTGTCGGTGTTGGATGGGTTTGATGCGCAGGTGGCGGCGACGCCGGATGCGGTAGCGCTCTCGTTCGAGGGGCAGTCTCTGTCGTATGCGGAGTTCGATGCTCGGGTGAATCGTTTTGCCAGGTATTTGGTTTCGGTGGGTGTGGGGCCGGAGTCGTTGGTGGGTGTTGCGGTTCGTCGGTCGGTTGATTTGTTGGTTGCGGTTTACGGTGTGCTCAGGGCTGGTGGTGGGTATGTTCCGGTGGATCCGGATCAGCCTGCGGAGCGTAATGGGTATGTGTTGGAGTCGGCGTCGCCGGTGTGTGTGGTCAGTACGTCTGATGTTGGTTTCGATGCTGGTGTGGTGCCGGTGGTCGAGGTTGATGTTGTTGATGTGTCTGGTTTTTCGGGTGCGCCTGTGTTGGATGTGGATCGGGTTTCGCCGTTGCGGTCGGGGAATACGGCGTATGTGATTTTCACGTCGGGGTCGACGGGTCGGCCGAAGGGGGTGGCGGTCAGTCATCGCAGTGTGGTCAATCAGGTGTCGTGGTTGGCGGAGCGTTATGCGGTGTCGGGTTCTGATGTGGTGTTGTTCAAGACTCCGGTGACGTTCGATGTGTCGGTGTGGGAGTTGTTTGTTCCGTTGGCGGTGGGTGCTCGGTTGGTGGTGGCCACGCATGACGGTCATCGGGATCCGGGGTATTTGGCGTCGGTGGTGGCGGCGGAGTCGGTGTCGATGGTTTCGTTTGTGCCGTCGATGTTGGAGGTGTTCGTCGATCAGGTTGTCGACACGTCGGAGGCGACGATTTCGCGTCTCGGTGGTGCTGGGTTGGGTTCGTTGCGGGTGATTTTCGCGGCGGGTGAGGCGTTGCCGGCGTCGGTGGTGGGTCGGGTGTTGTCGGTGTTGCCGTCGGTTGAGGTTCATAATTTGTATGGTCCGACGGAGTTCACGGTGCATGCGACGGCGGCGGGTCCGCTCGATGGTGTGGGTGTGGTGGTGCCGATGGGTGCTCCGGTGTGGAATTCGTCGGTGTTGGTGTTGGATTCGCGGTTGCGTCCGGTGCCGGTGGGTGTTGCGGGTGAGTTGTATTTGTCGGGTGTGCAGGTCGCTCGTGGGTATTTCGGGCGGGTGGATTTGTCGGCGGAGCGGTTTGTGGCGAATCCGTTCGGTGGGGTGGGTTCGCGGATGTATCGCACGGGGGATGTGGTGCGGTGGATCGGTGTGTCGGGTGAGCTCGAGTATGTCGGTCGTAGTGATTTTCAGGTGAAGTTGCGTGGTCAGCGGATCGAGTTGGGGGAGATCGAGTCTGCGGTTCGGGATCAGGTGGGTGTGGGTTCTGTGGTGGTGGTGGTGTGGCGTGATCAGTTGGTTGCGTATGTCACTGCTGCGGTGGGGTCTTCGGTTGATGTTGATGTGGTGAAGGTGGGTGTGGGGGAGCGGTTGGCGTCGTATATGGTGCCGTCGCAGTTTGTGGTGTTGGATGCGTTTCCGCTCAATGCTTCGGGGAAGTTGGATCGGAAGTTGTTGCCGGAGCCGGTGTTCGAGGCCGCGGTGTTCAGGGCTCCGGTGACGGCGGTGGAGGAGATCGTTGCGTCGGTGTTCGCCGAGGTGTTGGGTGTCGAGCGCGTCGGTCTCGATGACGATTTCTTTGCGCTTGGTGGTAATTCGTTGATTGCGACTCGGGTGGCGGCTCGGTTGGGGCAGGCGCTCGATGCGCAGGTTCCGGTGCGGGTGTTGTTCGAGGCGTCGTCGGTGGAGTTGTTGGCTGCGCGGGTGGAGTCGGAGATCGGTTCGGGTGCTCGGGCGGCGTTGACTGCTCGGGTGCGTCCGGAGCGGGTGCCGTTGTCGTTGGCGCAGCAGCGGATGTGGTTCTTGAACCGTTTCGATACGTTGTCGTCGGCGAACAATATTCCGGTGGCGATTCGGTTGTCGGGGTTGTTGGATGCGGCGGCTCTGCAGGCTGCTGTGTCGGATGTTGTTGCGCGGCATGAGATTTTGCGGACGGTGTATCCGGAGGTCGACGGTGTCGGGTTCCAGGAGGTGTTGTCTGCTGATCGGGTGCGGTTGGATGTGTCGCCGGTGGTGGTGTCGGAGTCCGATGTCGTTGGTGCGGTGACGGAGTTCTTGTCGGCCGGTTTCGATGTGGCGGTGGAGGTTCCGGTTCGGGCGCGGTTGTTCGCGGTGTCGGAGTCGGAGTTCGTGTTGGCGTTGGTGGTTCATCACATCAGTGGTGATGGTGTGTCGATGGGGCCGTTGACGCGTGATGTGATGGTGGCGTACGAGGCTCGTTCTCGGGGTGAGGTTCCGGGGTGGGCGCCGCTCGAGGTGCAGTATGCGGATTACGCGTTGTGGCAGCGGGAGACTCTTGGTTCGGAAGATGATCCGTCGTCGTTGATTTCGCGTCAGGTCGGGTTCTGGGAGTCGGCGTTGGCGGGGTTGCCGGATCAGTTGGATTTGCCGGCGGATCGTCCGCGGCCTGTGGTGGCGTCCAATCGTGGGGCGAGTCATTCGTTCGTGGTGGGTGCGGATGTGCATGCTGGTTTGAATGATGTTGCTCGTGAGTCGAATTCGTCGTTGTTCATGGTGGTGCATGCGGCGTTGGCGGTGTTGTTGTCGCGGTTGTCGGGGACGTCCGATATTGCGATCGGTACTCCGGTGGCGGGTCGTGGTGAGCAGGTTCTCGATGATTTGATCGGGATGTTCGTCAATACGTTGGTGTTGCGGACGGAGGTGGATTCTTCGGAGAGCTTCGTCGATCTGCTCGCAGGTGTGCGGGAGGCTGATCTTCAGGCGTTTGCGCATGCGGATGTTCCGTTCGAGCGGTTGGTGGAGGTGCTCAATCCGGCGCGGTCGCAGGCTCGGAGTCCGTTGTTCCAGGTGATGTTGGCGTTCCAGAACATGGAGCAGTCGGCGTTGCAGTTGGGTGATCTGCGGGTTGCGGGTGTCGATGCCACTGCGGTGGCGGCGAAGTTCGATCTGCAGCTGACGGTGGTGGAGCAGTTCGAGGAATCTGGTGCTCCGGCGGGGATGGCGGCGTCGTTGACGTATGCGACGGATTTGTTCGACGAGTCGACGGTTGTCTCGTTTGCGGACAGGTTCGGGCGGATCCTCGGTGCCGTCGTTGCTGATCAGTCGGCCGTTTTGGGCGACGTTGACATTTTGGATTCTGTTGAGCGTTCGTTGGTGCTCGAGGGGTGGAATGACACGGCGCGTGAGGTTGCGGGTGTGTCGGTGTTGGATGGGTTTGTTGCGCAGGTGGCGGCGACGCCGGATGCGGTGGCGGTGGTGTTCGAGGGGCAGTCTCTGTCGTATGCGGAGTTCGATGCTCGGGTGAATCGCCTTGCGCGGTATTTGGTTTCGGTGGGTGTGGGGCCGGAGTCGTTGGTGGCGTTGGCGATGCGTCGGTCGGTTGATCTTGTTGTGGGTATGTATGCGGTGGTTGCTGCGGGTGGGGCGTATGCGCCGTTGGATCCGGATCATCCGGTCGAGCGCAATGGTCATATTCTCGGTACTGCGGCGCCGGTGTGTGTGTTGTCCACTGCTGGTGACGGTGTGGTGTTGCCGGGTGAGTTCGATGTGGTGTTGATTGACGAGTTGGATGTGTCCGGGTTCTCGGATGCGCCTGTGTTGGATGTGGATCGGGTTGCGCCGCTGCGTGGTTCGAATGCTGCGTATGTGATTTTCACGTCGGGGTCGACGGGGAAGCCGAAGGGTGTGGCGGTTTCGCATGAGGCGATCGTCAATCAGATGGCGTGGATGCAGGGTCAGTATGTTCTGACTGGGTCGGATGTGTATTTGCAGAAGACTGCGACGACGTTCGATGTGTCGTTGTGGGGGTTCTTCTTGCCGTTGGCGGTGGGTGCTCGGTTGGTGGTGGCCACGCATGACGGTCATCGGGATCCGGGGTATTTGGCGTCGGTGATCGCTGATCAGGGTGTGACGGTGACGGACTTCGTGCCGACGATGTTGTCGGTGTTCGCGGGTGCTGTGTCTGCGGAGTTGTTGGGTTCGTTGCGTGATGTGTTCGTCATCGGTGAGGCGTTGCCGGCGCAGGCGGTGCGTGATTTCGGTGTGGTGTCGGGTGCGCGGGTTCACAACTTGTATGGTCCGACCGAGGCTGCGGTGTCGATCACGTTCGCGGATGTGACGGGCGCCGTCGATGGTGGTGTGGTCTCTATTGGTGTGCCGCAGTGGAATTCGCAGGTTTTCGTGTTGGATTCGCGGTTGCGTCCGGTGCCGGTGGGTGTTGCGGGTGAGTTGTATTTGTCGGGTGTGCAGTTGGCTCGTGGGTATGTTTCTCGTCCGGATTTGTCGGCGGATCGGTTCGTGGCGAATCCGTTCGGTGGGGTGGGTTCGCGGATGTATCGCACGGGGGACTTGGTGCGGTGGGGTGTGTCGGGTGAGCTCGAGTACATCGGTCGTACCGATTTTCAGGTGAAGTTCCGTGGTCAGCGGATCGAGTTGGGGGAGATCGAGTCGGCGTTGGTGGCTGATGTGTCGGTGTCTGTGTCGTCGGTGGCTGTGGTGTCGACGGTGACCGGTGATCAGTTGGTGGGGTATGTGGTGCCGGCGTCGGGTGCGGTGGTTGATACTGCGGCACTGGTGGATTCGTTGGGTGCGGTGTTGCCGTCGTATATGGTGCCGTCGCAGATCATGGTGTTGGATGCGTTTCCGCTCAATGCTTCGGGGAAGTTGGATCGGAAGTTGTTGCCGGAGCCGGTGTTCGAGGCCGCGGTGTTCAGGGCTCCGGTGACGGAGGTCGAGCGTCTGGTTGCTTCTGTGTTCGAAGAATTGCTCGGTATCGATCGGGTCGGTCTCGATGACGATTTCTTCGAATTGGGCGGAAACTCCCTGATCGCCACGCAGTTGGCAGCGAAGTTGGGCCAAGCGATTTCGGCTGAGGTTCCGCTACGCATGCTATTCACCAGTTCGACTGTGTCGGAGATGTCCGACAAGTTGGTTACCGGTATGCACGTTGGATTTGAACTGGATCTTGATGCGGCACTCGCTGTCACGTTGCCCTTGCGTGCACGCGGATCTGAGCTTCCACTGTTCTGCGTGCACCCAATGGTCGGGCTGGCCTGGCCGTACGCACCTCTCGCCGCGTTCGTCGACAGATCAGTGCCGCTCTACGGGTTGCAGACACCAGCGTTGACCGAGGAGGACTTTTCCGCGACCGCACTGACCGACTACATAGATCGATACGTGTCCGAGATCCGATCAGTGCAACAACAGGGGCCGTACAGACTTCTGGGTTGGTCGTTCGGTGGAGTTGTCGCGCATGGAATCGCGGCAAGGCTCGAAGCCCTCGGCGAGAAGGTGAGTGCCTTGGTGATCTTGGACGGCTCGCCCTTGAGCTTGGATGATGAAGCATTTGCGGCGATGGTCAGACACGAAGTTGCTGGCTTGGGCGTCGTCATTCCGGATGACGAAGACCTTGAGAACCTATCGATCGACTGTGCCAGTGATGTCCTCACTGCAGTGAATGGCGGAGCTATCGGGCTTAATGCCAGCGATATCAGGCGGTTGTTCTCCAGCATCGCGCGAACCGCGGCGCTGACACGTGAGTACGAACCGGACACGTGCACGGGGCCAGTGCTGTTCGTGGGATCCAATGAAACTGAGGCCGATGGGGTCGAACCGTGGCGTTCACTGATCGACGGTGAAATCGATGTTCGTCAGGCAAGCGTGAACCATGTTTCGATGATGACGCCAGAGGGGCTGGAGGAGATCGGCCCGATGATTGCCGCCTCGCTGAATTCCTGACGCTATCTCGGTGGCCGTCGATCCGCGGGCCTGGCTAGGCGTCGTGCCGTCGAGCCAGACCCACGGACGTACATGAAGATACAAAAATAGGCTGGCGGCGCTGGATTTCTCCGCGCCGCCAGCCTGCTTCAATCCTGCTGTTGCTTGTTTGACGTGCCTATTCGCAAGGGAGCGACCGGTACTCCGGGTCAAGCGCTGACTTGACGAGATCAAGAGTGTGAGGGTCTCTGACCAACTGTCCGTGGGACGCGGTGTTCCCGGCACAGTTATCTTGAGTCCAGACATTATGGACCACGGCGCCATCACTTGGACTAAGGAAAGTTGCCTCGGGTGGCGTCGAGATTTCGTCGTGAGCCGAAGCGATGACGGTGTACTCGATTCCGGGTTGCGTCTCGGATTCCGCGTTGAGTGCTGTCAAGAATGGTGTGCCGCTGAGTTGTTGGACGCCAGCAGGCCCCCAAATCGCTTGGACGAGTAGATCGCCAGGGAGGCCCATCGCCGACAGTGATCGTGCATTCGCTTGAAGACCACCGAATGTAGTTCCGTGGTTGGTCGCGCCGAGACTGATGAGCGAGTGCACTTTGTTATTCGACGGATCTTCACGAGTTGCTCCGCCGTTGAACTTAAGATACTGGCGAGCAACGACGCCGCCCTGGGAATGACCGACGATGTCCACCTGTGTCGTACCGGTGTGAAATTTCACCGAGTCAACGAACATTGCAAGCTCCTCAGCGGAGCTTGCAATGTCTGTGATTCCCCAATGCACAGCATTGGGATTCAGAATTTCGCGCACACCGCCATAATTCAGCGCAAAGACGCAGTAGCCCAAATCAGCAAGCTGAGGCGCCATAACATCCCAGGTGTCGGTCATGCTCATCCCGGTCCCGTGTACGAGTACCACCGGACGGGGATGTTCGAGACTTGGCTTGCAATCCCAGTCGTTGGCGCCGGCAGGGGAAGGACCCATGCTGGACAATCCGGGCGCGGGTTCCGCCGGGTCTGCTGATGCTGCTGTTGGCATTCCGGCCAGCACCACACAGGCCGACAAAGACGCCAGCGTTGCCAGAGCGAATCGGTTCATTCTTTCCTTGCGTGCTGAATCTGGTTGCTCGCTTTGCTACTTGCTTACAGAATCCGCGTCTCGGGATCAGACCCCGAGGGACTGGGCGATGAACGGCCATGACTTGTGCAAGTCGTCTTGCCAGTAACCCCACGAATGCGTACCCACCGGCCGGAAGTCCACAGTTGCCGGAATATTCAGGTCGGCAAGTCGTCGAGCGAGGTTTCCGGTGCAGATGCTAGTCGCGAATTCGATTGGTCCTCCCACAACAATCTGGTCGAACATCGCGGCTCGGCCATCCTGGATGCGAGGGTTCTCCGGAGTATCATTCGGAAAGCCGGGCAAGCCACTACCCGTGCTGATGTACAGGGGAGTGCCACGCAACTTTTCGGCGTTGACTACCGGGTCGTGTTCGACCCAGCCCGGACCGTCGAATGGGCCCCACATGTTCTGAATGTCGCCAACTCCGCCGATCCATTCAGTGGTCGCCCGCACGAAGGCCTGCCCCATCGGGTCACTCGTCTGTGCACAACCCGAATAGGATGCAACTGACTTGTAGAACCCGGGATACTCGATCGCAAGATTCAGAACAGAGGTCGCAGACATCGAGATCGCTGCAATCGACTGGTCACCGTTGCTGCCGAGTTCCTTGTTCAGCAGTGGAGGAAGCTCCTTGCCTAGGAAGGTGCTCCACATGTTCTTTCCGAGTACGGAATCTTCCTTCTCCCAGTCGGTGTAGTACGACATCAGACCCTTGGCCGGAATCGCAACATTGACGTTCTTATCTGCGAAGAAGTCGACCACATCAGTTTGGCGGTCCCATGTTGCTGTGCCTTCTCCTCCGTCAGCACCGTTGAGAAGGTAAAGAATGGGGCGCGGCTGCGAGTTGTCTGCAGGCAAAATCACCTGAATGGGGACCGACTTGTCCATTGATGCTGCGTAGACATTCACAACGATTTGACGATCATTGACTCGCTCGACAGATTCGATGTACGAACCGTCCGAATCGTCCTGTGCTGCATCCCCCCCGCCTTGGTGTGCAATGGGTGTGGCACCGGCGATGCCCATGCTGCTGGAAACAAGGACGACGCTCGCCGCCATCAGTGCACCTGCGACGGTGCGCCTCCAGGGGGACCGAAATTTTCGAGTCAAGACAACGCCTTTCGGTTGGTTCAACTGTGCTGCCGGAACTGCTCGGCAATCGTGTTTCGTGAGTCTGAGCTACTTGTAATTCGGATGGTCAGCCGTAGACGTTACCGCGCGTACGGATCCACCAGGCAATACCGAGATGGTTATCAATCCGAAGCGGCGCGTCGGTATCCGAGTATCGCTGGATACACGAACACCACGACCATCCCGAACGACCAGGCCAATGTCTTGAGCAGGGGCTCGGCGACGGGCCCCCCCAAGGAGAGGCCTTTCATCGCATCGATTGCCACGGACATTGGTTGCTCGGCAACAACTGGTTGCAGCCACTTCGGATAAGCCATCACCGGAACAAAGCCGGAGTTGAAGAACATCAACAGCGTGCAGGAGATCGACACGATCTCTACAAGCGGGAGATTGTCTGCCACTGTTGCCAGCGCCGTGACCATCATCGCGAAGCCGATGCCGAAAACGATCGGCAATACCAAGAGTGCCACCGCAGCCAGGGGACCCTGGTTGAATCGGAATCCCAACAGATAGCCGACACCAAGGATGACGATGGAGGTGACGAGAACTCGCACTGCTTCGGCGATCATGCGTCCGACCAGACCGGAGGCACGATGCGCAGGGAGAGTCCAGAACCGGCTCAAGAGTCCAGATGCTCGTTCGCCTTTGAGTCCGACTGCGCTCGCAATCGAGCCGAACATGGCGCCAACGAGGATGATCAGCGGGACCGTTCCGAAGATGCTTGATTGGCCCGTCGCTGCTGTAATCGAATTGCCCAGGACGACTCGGAACATCAACAGCATGAACGCTGGGTACACAAGAGCTTGAATGGTGGTTGATGGATCGCGCAGCCACGTGAGCAACAAACGTTTGGCCTGAATCCCGCTGTGCACGACCAGGGCCTTGAAAGAGCTTTCAGGGAGCGCTTTGTCCGGGTAAGGAAAGTTAAACCCCTCGGCGGGGCGGACGGCCGCCATGAAACGATCTGTCGGTTCGCTCATGACCGCCTCATACTTGCCCAGAACGCAAGTGGCGCGAAGAAGACGATCAACCCGATCGTCCACGCAACGACGGGAAACAGGACGCCCCAGGTGACTCCGCCCTGCGCAAGATCACGCATGGCGAAGGAGAACTGCGATACCGGTTGATTGCGCACGAACGGCCGAATCCATTCGGGAAAGCCAGTCTCGGGCGCGAAACCGCAGGACAACATCCCCAGAATCAATTGGGGGAGTGTCAGCGCCTGACTGGTGGCTTGTGGACTTTTCGACAGTGAACCGATTGCATCACCGGCGAAGGACAGGCAAGTGCTGAACGCGAGGGCGATCGCACAAAACAGAACTGCCTGACCCATGCCTGCTGAGAATCGGAAACCGATCAAGTGGCCGAAGGTCAATGCCGCGGCGAGTGAGACTGTCGAACGGACGAAGCCACTCGATTGACGAGACAACAGCGGCACGGGGCCGACTACTGGCATGGTTTTCATGCGGTTACTGAAGCCGGTGATCGACTCGGTCGAGGACATCTGAGCGGCGGAGATCGACGTGAAGGCCATGGCTTGCAGCACGATGATCGGCATCAGAAACTGGGCATAGTTGATGCCCTGAAGTTGCATGACGAACTTCAACGGAAGGTAGAAACCGATCGTGAAGATCAATGGCGCGACTACCGCGATCAGTAGTTCGTAGCGCTTCACCATGGATTTGACGGTGCGTGCCGTCAGCACCCACCACTGATTGATCGCTGACGGATGTGGTCGGCGGTGCTTTCCAACGCTTAATGCCTCGGGGACTGCAATCTTGCTGCGAGTGTCCTCGCGGACAGTCACTTGATCGACCCCGAATTTTGTAGTTGTCGTCACGGCGTCTCACTCACGTGCTGTTCACCTGTGAGTGAAAGGAAGACATCATCGAGTGACGGGCGACGAAGTGCAATGTCTGCAAGCGGAATCCGTGCGTGGTCCAGACGACGCAGTGCTTCAGAGAGCGTTCCTGCGCCGACAGGTGCGGGGATCGCGATCCGCCCGCTCTCTTGTGCCAGATCGAATCTGAAGTCGCGGGGGACCAGATTGCCGAGTGCATGGACCGCGTGAGGCAGCTGTTTGAGATCTGCGGGCACGATCTCGCAGAAGCTTGCGCCGGTTCGAGCCTTCAATTGGTCAGCAGTCCCCTCGGCAATGACCGCGCCTTTGTCGATGACGATGATGTTGTCGCTCAGTAAATCTGCTTCTTCGAGGTACTGAGTTGTCAGGAGCACGGTGATTCCCTGCTCCTTCAGTGATTGAACCAGCGACCAGACGCTCTGCCGACTGCGCGGATCCAAGCCGGTGGTCGGCTCGTCGAGGAAAACGACCTCGGGGCGGACAACCAGGCCACACGCAATATCGATTCGTCGGCGCATACCGCCGGAGTAGTTCCGGACTACTCGGGATCCTGCTTCGACGAGGTCGAATTGAGAGAGCAGGTCGGCAGCGCGCACCTTCGCGGACATTCGGTCGAGCCCCATCAACCTGCCGAACAGTTCGATGTTCTCGCGGCCGGTGAGTGAATCGTCCAGGGCGGCGAACTGCCCGGTCATCATGATGGAGCGTCGAACCTCTGGAGCATTGCGCACGACGTCGTAGCCAGCCACCATCGCGCGTCCGCTGGTGGGGCGAATGAGCGTGGAGAGGACCTTCACCGTCGTTGTCTTGCCTGCGCCGTTGGGACCCAAGATGCCGAGCACCGTCCCACGTGGTGCGGTGAAGTTGATCCCTCGCAGCGCGTGCACGTTCTTGAAGGACTTGTGTACGTCCTCCACTAGTACCGCTGCGTCCGTGGAAAAGGGCATCAACACTCCGCTGTCTGCATTGTCGGAACGGGCACGCGCTCCCGACGGGCGCACAGATGCCTTCTGTCTTCTATCCGTGATCTCCGCTCAGATGTTACCGGAGGGTCAAACCGACACTCGGGCAATCGGACGCGTGAGAGGGGGTATGTGGCTCCTGCCAGCAACTCTCACCTTCGATTTCACCTTGTGGCAAGAATCACAAATACTCTTTGTAACGTAAAGATCTCCTCTAATTGAACGAATGACCAAATGGATTCTTAGCGCATCTACGCAGGTGGGTATTCAGTTGCACGGACCGAAGGTCTTTGATTTGACCGGTGACGAAAGTCCTCCGATTCCTTCCGGTTGGTTCCCTGGGTCCGTTGCTCAATGTCTTGTGGAGAGATTCGCGATACCGTTGGGAAATGGCGAACGCGACGTTGTCGGTGGTTGTTCCGGCTTTTAATGAATCTGAATACATCGAAACGTGCATCGAAGCGCTCATTGCTCAAGGTGAGTATGTCGACGAAATCATCGTCGTTGACAATAATTCCTCGGACAACACTTCCGAGTTGATCAAGAAGTATCAAAGTGGTTGTCCCAAGGTTCGGCTTCTCAACGAATCCCGCCCCGGTGTGGTGCATGCGAGAAACAAAGGGTTTGACGCAGCTAGTGGCGAAATTATCGGACGTATCGACGCAGATACGATCGTGGGGGAAGGCTGGGCAGCTGCAGTTCACGAATTCTTCGAATGTCGCGACGATTTCTCGGGCGTAACTGGCCTGACTTATCTTTATGAATCTCCGATCGCCGGCCTTCAGCGCCGATGGACGAATTGGCGACTCGGCCGCGGGGTCCAGGGCGCGGTTCGGCCCGTTGTTGCAGTTCCAGGCAGCAACATGGCGATGCGTCAGTCGGCTTGGTTGGCCGTCAGGGGTGCGGTCAGCGATCGAACCGACATTCACGAGGATATCGATCTATCCCTCTGCATGGCGCATGTTCGTTGCACTGTGGGGCAGATCTCGAGCATGGCCGCAAAAGTTTCGGGTAGACGTGGAGTTAGTTCGCCGCGAGTGTATGCGCGATATAATCGAGCATCAAAGAAAACCCTCGAGCATCATGGTGTGTCGAATTGGAAGTTAACATTCTTGATTGCAGCGGACAGTGTCCTGCATGCAATCTTGTGGCCTCTTTATCGAATGTATGACAAGAATTCCGGACAACTCTCTTCCCGGTTTCTGGGTCGGAGGCAGCGTGCGCGGGATCTTCCCGTCTTTTCTTGAGTGATCCGTCCGTATTTATTTGCTCAAGCTCTTGTCTAGCTGAATAATCGGGAGTGCCCGATAATTGCGGAATATTACTGGATCGGGTTTGTTGGGGAAATTCTCATTTATTGCACAGGATTAACTGGGAAGGTATTTTTCTCCAGCGATTGATACTTCTGACGTAACTTGCAACTTATGGAGCAAGGACGATATTCCACTGTAGTCCTGCACGAACTGCTCGTTGCGCCGTCCCGATTCGACGTCGTCGAGCATCTTCTGCCCTCGGGGTATGGCTTCGATCTCCATGATTGCTCGCCAAGCGCCGAAGTCGGTTCCACTGAAAGCGCGCATGGCGCCCTCGAAGCCTTCCAATAGATAGCTGCGATCTCCACGATCCAGGGAATCCCAGACCGACACGGCCAGTTCCCCGGCAATCGAGGCATGGCAGTACTCGTCGCGAGCGTGCAACCGAATCGTCGCGCGGTTGATCGACTGCACGCCCGGATCGTCCGAGATCAGGTCGAGGTATGCGGTGATCGACACCTCGGCGACGGTCATGAACGCCAACTGTGTCAGGGCGATCTTGCGAGGCCCCTCGGCTGCGTCGAGGGCTTGCGCCCGCGTGCGGACCGTCAGGACGTCTGGCAGTGCCTTCGACGGAAGCGCCCAGCCCCTGCCTCGACGGGTCGCTGAACTGGCATTGAAGTGCATGAGCGTGTGATATTGCTCGTCGACCATCGCCTGATTGACGGCCACTGCAGCCCAATCTCCGAGTCCGACGCCGAGTCGGTCTTCGGCGAGAACGTCGAAGCCGGGATTGACGACGTACTTCTCGATGTCCATGACGTTCTTGTTGAACGCGATCCATGCCCAGGCTTGCAGGCGTTGCTTCTGCTCGGGACTCAATGCCAGGTAGGTCGGATGCTCCGCGAACGGGAGAAGTGCTTCGGGGTAGTCGGACAACGACGAATCGAAGAGATCGTCCAGTTCCGGCTCCGCCTTCTTCACGGTTGCCCGGCGCGCCCAATTGCTCGCAAGCCGACTGACGATTGCACTCTCGACCGGATCCGAGGCGTCGTACTCCGGGAGGCTGGGCGGACTCACTCCAGGTCTCATCGTTCCCTACTCTCTGTGCCCTTCGGCAATGCGATCGAACAAGCTCTGGCACTCCGCGTTCAATTCGCCGGAGTGATCGTCGAGCGCTGCCTCGGCGGTTTTCATCAGCGTCGTGAAGTCGCCGAGCGTCTCGGCCGCCGTGTCCACCTGTGAGGTGGCATCGAACAGTGCTTTTCGTGTCGCACCTGCATGCGGATTGCCCGCTTGTACGTCCCAGTACACCTCCGGTTCGCCGCCGGCTATCCGCGCCAGGAGCGCGAGCAAGGTCCGATGCGGGGGAGGGGCGACCGCGAGGAGTTCGTCCGCAGAAACTCCGAGTTCGGCCAGGGCAACGCCGAAAGCCAGCACCGACGCGTGTGTCAGAACCTGGGTAGCCGCGGCCAACCGGTCGTGACGATCGGCGTCCATCACCGCGACCGACGCTCCCCACGAGCGCACGACGTCGAGGAATCTGGCGGACTGCGGACCGTCGACGTACGGCACTGCGATGACGGCCCGACCGCGCGGTCCGAGCGACGGACGGAACATGGGGTTGAGTCCGAGGAACTCCCCTTCTCGGCCGGCGTCGGCGATTGCTGCGTCCATCCGCGATTTGACCGACAGTGTGTCCACAACGAGAGCACCGGATGTTCGAAGGCTCGGTAGTGCGGCTAGAGCGACCTGTTCGGGAACCGCGAGCACGATGACGCTCGAGGACTCCACGTGTGCGAGGACCCGGTCACTGGGTTTCGTGATGTCTCCGACGACTACATCTCCGTCAGGATCGCTGCCTGTTGGGTCGACGACGGTGACCGTCGACCCCCCGGCGCGAAGCAGTTCGACGAACATGGATCCGACGGCACCCAGGCCGCCGACAACCGTCGCGGTGCCTGATGCCGCCGTCATGGCTGGATCTACCCGCCGTACTCGAGGACCCGCGAGGACACCGCATCGAGCGCACGGAGCAGCGTGGACGCCTTGACTGTGGTCTCGTCGAATTCTTCTTCCGGATCGGACAACGCTGTGATGGCACCGCCGATTCCGAAGGTCACGCCGCTCTCGGTGCAGACCAGCGACCGGATCACGATCGAGAGGTCCGCGGCGCCACCAAGCGCGAAGTACCCGATCGATCCCGAGTAGACCCCACGTGGGCCGGATTCGAGACGGTCGATGATCTCCATCGTCCGTACCTTCGGGGCGCCGGTCATCGATCCACCGGGGAACGCGGCACGCACACAGTCCACCGCCGACGACCCCGGACTCAGATGTCCGCGCACCGTCGACACCATTTGGTGAACGGACGAGTACGACTCGATCGCGAACAGCCTCGGAACGTGGACACTTCCCGGAACGCAGACCTTGGTGAGGTCGTTGCGGGTGAGGTCCACGATCATCAGGTTCTCGGCGCGGTCCTTCTCGCTGTCGAGCAGGTCCTGCCGTAGGGCAGCATCACGCGCTCGGGTGACGCCGCGCGGGCGGGTCCCTTTGATCGGCTTGGACTCGACGTTGCCGGCCGAGTCGACACGAAGGAACCGCTCAGGCGAGGCCGAGACCACCGAGATACCGGTGAAGTCGAGAAGTGCGCTGTACGGCGTCGGATTGATCGAGCGCAGATACTCGAACGCCTGCTGTGCATCGATCGTCTCGTCGACGCTCGCCATGTTGGTCAGACACACCTCGTAGGACTCACCTGCCCGGATCTCCGAGAGGGCCGTTCCGATCAACGACAGGTACTGATCGCGATCATGCCGAAGGCGAGCCTGCGTCCAGACGGTGTCGCTGATCAGCGGAACCGGGGTGCGTTCCGGAAGGTCCGCGCCGATCCGCGCCAAGGTGTCGACGGTCGATTCGAGCCAATCGTCATAGCCGGCGTCCCGGACTTTCTCGCGCAATCTCAAAACGTGAGTGCGGCCCGCGGTGTGATCGATGACGACGGCGCGATCGGCAAACACCAGAGCGGCATCAGGAGTGGGTGCCGGATGGACTGCCCTTCCTCCGGTCTGTGCTTTCAGTTCGTAGCCGAGGTAGCCCACGTAGCCGAGGTTGAAGTCGAGTTCCGGATGCGAGGGCACGAAGCGTGTCGAGAGTTGTGCGTCCAAGTAATCGAAGAAAGGAACTCGAATGTGCTCGTCGGACAAGCCTTTTCGGCTGACAGTCAGTACCTCGGCTTGCACGTCGTACGTGATGAACTCGGCCAGCGGCCCCGACGAATCGCCGAGAATCGAAAAGCGCGCACTCGGCTCTGCGGTTGCCGCGCGGTCCAGCCAGAACGCGTTCGGGCCGTCGGCGAACAGTGCTGCATAGGCCGCCGACGGGTCCACTGCAAAATCGAGAATCACGTCGTCGACGTCGTAGTTGATCGCCGGCCGCAGGTCGGGTGTTTGCGGAGCAGGTTCGGGTCGGATCACCGAATCCAGAGTGCGTCCGACGGACAGATCGCGGAAGTTCGCGAGCAAATCTATGCCGAACTCGGTACTGATGGACTCCGGATGGAACTGAACGCCCCACATCGGCTTGGTCCGGTGCCGGACACCCATGAGCAGTCCGTCGGACGTCCACGCGGCACGAACGAAGGCGTTCGGCAGATTCTCGACGGTCAACGAGTGGTAGCGAACAGCTCGGAACGGCGACGGAAGTCCGGCAAAGATGCCCGAGCCGTCGTGATCGATCAGCGAAATTCGGCCGTGCATCGGTACGGGCGCAACGACCACGTCCGCGCCGAACAACTCGCACAGGCCCTGGTGGCCGAGACAGACACCGAGAAGTGGGAGAGGCGCTTCTTCGATGAAACGGCGGCTGATTCCGAAATCACGGTCGCGATCCGGCCGGCCGGGACCTGGGGAGATGACCACGTTGTCGTACGACGCGAGATCGAGGGAATCCCAATCCGCGTCGTTGCGGACCACGGTCGGCACAACCCCGTTGACCTCGGTCAACAGGGTGAACAGGTTGTAGGTGAACGAGTCGTAATTGTCCACCAGAAGGGTGCGGGAACTCATGTCGATGATCCTGATCTCGGTCCGACGGATTCCCGAACAGTGTCCTCCTCCTCAACAGGTGCGTTGATCACCAGGTCTTCGAGTCGACAGGTCTCGGCAATCATCAGTTCGTACAGGGCATTGAAGAAGTCGGGGGAGAGGTCGTGTCTACGGGCGAATTCACGCGCCCGCTCCTGCACGAGGCGGACGCGGCCGGGTTGCATCATCGGAACCTCGCGGGAGCGCTTCCACTCGCCGATGCGTAGGCAGAGTTCCAGCCGCTGCCGCACCGTCTCGAGAAGTAGAGCGTCGATGGCGTCGAGGTCGCGCCGGAAGCTGTCCAATCCCTCGGCCTCGTCCGGATACGACGAGGTCTGCGTGCCTGCTTCGGAACTCGTTGTGGTCAAGAACTCTTCCACGAGGCCTCCCGGTGCTCGGCGTGACGCGAGGTCGACAATGTGGTGCCCGGAACGCAACCCACCTCCGGACACCGGCACCCCGACCGACCATCGCCGTTCGGGGAGGTGTTCCACGATCGTCATTCGCCGAAACCTGCGGTGGTGCCTAATTCTGCGAAACCTGTTTGGCGGGCGAATCAGGTTGCGATGCAGGCGGGTTCGTGAGTGCCTACTTGGGGGAGACCCAGGTGGTGATTTCGGCGTGGACTACTTCCTTGCCGCCCCGGTCGAAGATCGAGATGGGAACGAGAAGTTCCGTGCCACTCTCGATCGCCGCGAAGTCCGGCAAAGTCTCGAGTCGGGCGACCGCCCGCAGGCCGGTCTCGGCCTTGGCGAGGTAGTCGACCTTCATGGACTTGGGGATCCAGCGGTGCGAGTTCGGAACCGTCGCTTCGCTCAGCATGCCCATTGCGACCTCCGCGAGATTGCATGCTGCGATCGCGTGAAAAGTGCCGAGATGGTTGTGGACGCCCCACCATTTGGGGGAGCGGACCTCGCACAGGCCCGGTTCCAACTTGGTCACCCGGGGGAGAACGGAGGCGAAGTAGGGCACGCGAATGGACATCGCCGCCGAGAAAACCGCATGTCCGAGGGCGTTGTCCGGCAATTTCTGCCATCCGCGATAGGTGGGGCTGGAAGTAGTCATCGGACTATCTTACTTCTGAGTAAGGTTGTTGTCGCGCAGCTCACTCGGAAAGGCTGGTTCGGGGGAGTTGAGGAATCGGGCCAGGTACGGCATACTGGTCGGGTTGCCTTGTCCGGGACGCGGTCGTTTGCGGCCGTGATCGGGTAAGGGTAAGACGTCACAGACGATCGATCGCAGATCCCGGCAGGGTAATCGGGTCAACGACTGTGACCATGCAAGACATGCAAGACGAGAAGTAATGCAGGACGGAAGCAGTACCTACTTTGTGTTCGACATCGAACACGTCCGGTACGCATCACGCGCCAGATGATCGAAAGATTGTCCGGCGCAGGATGAGTGAGAAGGCGACACGCCCGACCGCGTGTACCGGAGAACAATGACAAACGAACAGCGGCAGCAGATCCTGATCTGATCCGATGCTCGGTTTACCGCTAACACGGTCTTCCGAACTTTCGGACTTGGTCCCGATCGCTTCAGTGTTCGTCGTGTCATCGTCCAGGCAAGGACTGTGCAGACGAGGTAGCTCGAGCCTGACCAGGCGGGCTACGAAACGCGGCAAGAAAAGGACACTAAGCGTGGCGGGACAAAAGATCCGCATCAGGCTCAAGGCCTACGACCACGAGGCGATCGACGCGTCAGCGCGCAAGATCGTCGAGACGGTAACCCGTACGGGTGCCCGCGTCGTTGGACCTGTGCCGTTGCCGACCGAGAAGAACGTATATTGCGTCATCCGCTCGCCGCACAAGTACAAGGACTCGCGCGAGCACTTCGAGATGCGTACTCACAAGCGGCTGATCGACATTCTCGACCCGACGCCGAAGACGGTTGACGCGCTCATGCGCATCGACCTTCCGGCCAGTGTCGACGTGAACATTCAGTGACGGCGGAGACAAAAACAATGACTGATACCAAGATCAAGGGAATCCTGGGCACCAAGCTCGGCATGACCCAGGTCTTCGACGAGAACAACCGGGTTGTCCCGGTCACCGTCGTGAAGGCTGGGCCGAACGTCGTAACCCAGATCCGTACCGAAGAGCGTGATGGCTACAGCGCCGTTCAGCTCGCGTTCGGCGCCATCGACCCGCGCAAGGTGAACAAGCCGACTTCCGGCCAGTTCACCAAGGCTGGTGTGACCCCGCGTCGCCACGTAGTGGAGCTCCGCGTTGCGGACACCTCCGACTACGAGGTCGGCCAGGAGCTCACCGCCGAGGTCTTCGAGGACGGCGCATACGTCGACGTCACCGGAACCAGCAAGGGCAAGGGCTTCGCCGGAACCATGAAGCGTCACGGCTTCAAGGGACAGGGCGCGTCGCACGGTACCCAGGCTGTTCACCGCCGCCCGGGCTCCATCGGTGGCTGTGCAACCCCCGGCCGCGTGTTCAAGGGCATGCGCATGTCCGGACGCATGGGTAGCGACCGCATCACGACGCAGAACCTCTCGGTCCACAAGGTGGATGCCGAGAACGGCCTGCTGCTGATCAAGGGTGCGATCCCCGGCCGCAAGGGCGGCCTCGTGATCGTCAAGAGTGCAGTGAAGGGTGGTGCACGGGCATGACCAGCACCGAGACCAAGTTGACCCTGGACGTCAAGGTCGCCGGCGGCAAGACCAACGGCACCGTCGATCTCCCCGCTGAGATCTTCGACGCTCCGGCCAACATCGCGCTTCTCCATCAGGTTGTCGTCGCGCAGCTCGCAGCTGCTCGTCAGGGAACCCACTCCACCAAGACCCGCGGCGACGTCCGCGGCGGTGGCAAGAAGCCGTACCGCCAGAAGGGCACCGGCCGCGCACGCCAGGGCTCGACTCGCGCACCGCAGTTCGTCGGCGGCGGAACCGTTCACGGCCCGCAGCCGCGTGACTACAGCCAGCGCACCCCCAAGAAGATGAAGGCAGCCGCTCTTCGCGGAGCCCTCTCTGACCGCGCACGCAACGAGCGCATCCACGTCATCACCGAACTGGTTGCAGGGCAGACGCCTTCGACCAAGGGCGCAATCGCGTTCCTCGGCGAGATTTCGGATCGCAAGAAGCTGCTGCTCGTCGTGGGTCGCCAGGATGTAGCCGCTTGGAAGAGCGTGCAGAACCTGGAAGGCGTGCATCCCATTGCACCCGACCAGCTCAACACCTACGACGTGCTCAATGCAGACGATGTCGTGTTCAGCGTCGAGGCACTCAACGCGTTCATCCACGGGCCCGCAGAGAGCGCTCAGAACAAGGAGGACGCCAAGTGAGCACCATCGCTGACCCCCGCGACATCCTGCTCGCTCCGGTCATCTCCGAGAAGTCCTACGGACTGATCGAGGAAGGCACCTACACCTTCCTGGTGCACCCGGACTCGAACAAGACGCAGATCAAGATTGCCGTCGAGAAGGTCTTCGGCGTCAAGGTGACCAGCGTCAACACCGCCAACCGTCAGGGCAAGCGTAAGCGGACCCGATTCGGTTACGGCAAGCGCAAGGACACCAAGCGCGCGCTCGTGACCCTGTCCGCTGACAGCAAGCCCATCGAGATCTTCGGAGGACCGGTCGCGTAAGCGCCGGGACTTGACGAGACATAGAGGACGAGAAGACTCATGGCAATCCGTAAGTACAAGCCGACAACACCGGGCCGTCGTGGCTCGAGCGTCTCGGACTTCGCCGAGATCACTCGGTCAACCCCCGAGAAGTCGCTGGTTCGCCCGCTGCACGGTCGCGGTGGACGTAACGCACACGGTCGTATCACCACCCGTCACAAGGGTGGCGGACACAAGCGTGCATACCGACTGATCGATTTCCGTCGCAACGACAAGGACGGCATCCCGGCAAAGGTCGCTCACATCGAGTACGACCCCAACCGCACAGCAAACATCGCACTCCTGCATTACGCAGACGGTGAGAAGCGCTACATCATCGCCCCCAAGGGCCTGGTGCAGGGTTCACCGGTCGAGTCCGGTGCAGGCGCCGACATCAAGCCGGGCAACAACCTGCCGCTGCGCAACATCCCGACTGGTACCACCATCCACGGTGTGGAACTGCGTCCCGGCGGCGGAGCCAAGATGGCTCGTTCCGCAGGCGCCAGCATCCAGCTCCTCGGTAAGGAAGGCAGCTACGCCACGCTGCGTATGCCTTCCGGTGAAATCCGTCGCGTCGACGTGCGCTGCCGCGCATCCGTCGGCGAGGTCGGCAACGCCGAGCAGTCGAACATCAACTGGGGCAAGGCCGGCCGTATGCGTTGGAAGGGCAAGCGCCCGACCGTTCGTGGTGTCGTGATGAACCCGGTCGACCACCCGCACGGTGGCGGCGAGGGCAAGACCTCAGGTGGACGCCACCCGGTCAGCCCGTGGGGTAAGCCTGAAGGCCGTACCCGCAAGAACAAGGCAAGCGACAAGATGATCGTCCGTCGCCGCCGCACCGGCAAGAACAAGCGCTAGGAGGGAGTGAAGGATGCCACGCAGCCTTAAGAAGGGCCCGTTCGTCGATGACCACCTCCTCGCGAAGGTGGATGTACAGAACGAAAAGGGAACCAAGCAGGTCATCAAGACCTGGTCCCGTCGTTCGACAATCATCCCGGACTTCATCGGCCACACGTTTGCAGTTCACGACGGCCGCAAGCACGTCCCCGTGTTCGTTTCCGACTCCATGGTCGGACACAAGCTCGGAGAGTTTGCACCGACCCGCACGTTCAAGGGTCACATCAAGGATGATCGGAAGGCGAAGAGGCGATGAGCAACACCGAAACCGCCAACCCGACTGCCAAGGCTGTAGCGAAGCACGTTCGCGTTACGCCGATGAAGGCACGTCGAGTTGTGGACCTGGTCCGCGGGCGCTCGGTTGAAGACGCCCTGAACATCCTGAAGTTCGCGCCGCAGGCAGCGAGCGAGCCGGTCGCCAAGGTGATCGCCTCCGCAGCAGCCAACGCCGAGAACAACCTCGACCTCGACCCCAGCACGCTTGTCGTTGCTACGGCGTTCGTGGACGAGGGCGCGACCCTCAAGCGGTTCCAGCCGCGTGCACAGGGACGTGCGTTCCGTATTCGCAAGCGCACCAGTCACATCACCGTGATCGTGGAGAGCCTGCCGAAGACCGGAACATCGACCCGTAATCGCCGGAAGGGAAGTGCTCAGTAGTGGGCCAGAAAATCAACCCGCACGGCTTCCGTCTCGGCATCACCACCGACTGGAAGTCTCGCTGGTACGCAGACAAGCAGTACGCGGAGTACGTCAAGGAAGACGTCGCGATCCGTAAGCTCCTCGCCACCGGCATGGAGCGCGCAGGAATCGCGAAGGTCGAAATCGAGCGCACCCGTGACCGTGTTCGCGTGGACATCCACACTGCACGTCCGGGCATCGTCATCGGCCGCCGCGGCGCCGAAGCCGATCGCATCCGCTCCGAGCTCGAGAAGCTGACCGGCAAGCAGGTTCAGCTGAACATCCTCGAGGTCAAGAACGCAGAAGCTGAAGCACAGCTCGTCGCACAGGGTGTGGCCGAGCAGCTCTCGAACCGCGTTGCCTTCCGTCGTGCAATGCGCAAGGCCATCCAGTCGGCCATGCGTCAGCCCAACGTCAAGGGAATCCGCGTTCAGTGCTCCGGTCGTCTCGGCGGCGCCGAGATGTCCCGGTCGGAGTTCTACCGCGAAGGCCGTGTGCCGCTGCACACGCTTCGTGCGGACATCGACTACGGCCTCTACGAGGCCAAGACCACCTTCGGTCGCATCGGCGTCAAGGTCTGGATCTACAAGGGCGACATCGTCGGTGGCAAGCGTGAGCTCGCCGCCAACACGGCCGCACCGGCCGGGGATCGCCCGCGTCGTGAGCGTCCGAGCCGTCCGCGTCGTTCCGGTGCCACCGGTACCACTGCGACCAGCACCGAGGCCGGCCGCGCAGCGACCGCAACCGCCGATGCTCCCGCAACTGAACAGAATCAGGAGGGCTGACGCATGTTGATCCCACGGCGGGTCAAGCACCGCAAGCAGCACCACCCGAGCCGTTCGGGTGCCGCCAAGGGCGGTACCCAGGTGACCTTCGGTGACTACGGCATCCAGGCTCTCGAGCCTGCCTACATCACCAACCGGCAGATCGAGTCCGCTCGTATCGCCATGACTCGGCACATCAAGCGTGGCGGCAAGATCTGGATCAACATCTTCCCGGATCGCCCCCTCACGAAGAAGCCGGCCGAAACCCGAATGGGTTCCGGTAAGGGTTCGCCCGAGTGGTGGATTGCCAACGTCAAGCCCGGACGCGTTCTGTTCGAGATGACATACCCCAACGAGGAGATTGCTCGTGAGGCCCTGCGCCGCGCGATGCACAAGCTCCCGTGCAAGTGCCGGATCGTGACCAGAGAGGAGCAGTTCTGATGGCTACTGGAACCCCAGCAGCAGAGCTCCGCGAGCTCAGTGAAGACGAGCTGGTCACCCGGCTCCGTGAGTCGAAGGAAGAGCTTTTCAACCTTCGTTTCCAGATGGCTACCGGCCAGATGGACAACAACCGACGACTGCGCACCGTTCGTCACGAGATCGCGCGCATCTACACCGTCCTGCGTGAGCGTGAGCTCGGACTCGCTGTGGGTCCGGATGCAGGTGACGCGGCATGAGTGAGGAAAAAGCAGTGAGCACAGAAGAGCGCGCGAGCCGTAAGGTCCGTGTCGGATACGTCGTGTCCGACAAGATGGAAAAGACGATCGTGGTCGAGCTCGAAGACCGCGTCAAGCACAAGCTCTACGGCAAGATCATCCGCCGTACGACCAAGGTGAAGGCGCACGACGAGAACGGCGTTGCCGGCGTCGGCGACCGCGTTCAGCTGATGGAAACCCGTCCGCTGTCCGCGACGAAGCACTGGCGTCTGGTCGAGGTCCTCGAAAAGGCCAAGTAAGCCTGATCGAATCCTCGAGCTGATCGAGTATCACCGAATGGCCCGCTTCCCCTTGGGGGAGTGGGCCATTCGGCTTTCCGGGGGCTTTCGGGGCTTTCCGGGCGAAGAGTTCGAGTTGCGTCGAGTACGGCTGATTTGGTATTCGGTGAACCCTTCCCTACAATAGAACGGTTGCCTGTGGCAGAGGTGTGTCTTCACGTGCGCAGCTCGAACGGTGCTTGCAGTGATCGTCTCCCGACGTCAGTCGGTGGGACTGCAGCTCAGACACGACGCAGGTGGCAACAATGACCGCGCGCACCGGGTCGGTAATCCGTTGCGCACGAAATTCCAGGTCTAGGGAGATCAAGTGATTCAGCAGGAGTCGCGAGTTCGCGTCGCTGATAACACGGGTGCCAAGGAAATCCTTTGCATCCGCGTTCTCGGCGGTTCGTCACGTCGCTACGCCGGGATCGGTGACGTCATCGTCGCCACCGTCAAGGACGCAATCCCCGGTGGAAACATCAAGAAGGGTGAGGTCGTCAAGGCCGTCATCGTTCGCACGACCAAGGAGCGCCGTCGTCCGGACGGTTCCTACATCAAGTTCGACGAGAACGCTGCAGTGCTCATCAAGGCTGACAGTGATCCCCGTGGAACCCGCATCTTCGGACCCGTCGGCCGTGAGCTGCGCGAGAAGAAGTTCATGAAGATCGTTTCGCTTGCCCCGGAGGTGCTGTGATGAAGGTGCACAAGGGTGACACCGTTCTGGTCATCGCCGGCAAGGACAAGGGCGCGAAGGGCAAGGTCATTCAGGCCTACCCCGCGACCGACAAGGTCCTCGTCGAAGGCGTGAACCGAATCAAGAAGCACACCGCGGTTTCCGCGAACGAGCGCGGAGCATCCTCCGGCGGCATCGTCACGCAGGAAGCCCCGATCCACGTTTCCAACGTTGCAGTCGTCGACTCGGACGGAAACCCCACCCGCGTGGGCTACCGCACCGACGAAGAGTCCGGCAAGCGCGTTCGGATTTCCCGGAAGAACGGGAAGGACATCTGACATGACCTCCACCGAAAACAAGGTCCAGCCGCGCCTCAAGGCACGCTACCGCGCTGAGATCAAGGACGCGCTCAACAGCGAGTTCGACTACTCGAACGTCATGCAGATCCCCGGCGTGGTCAAGGTTGTCGTCAACATGGGCGTCGGCGACGCTGCCCGTGACGCCAAGCTGATCAACGGCGCTGTCCATGACCTGTCGCTGATCACGGGCCAGAAGCCCGAGATCCGCAAGGCACGTAAGTCCATCGCGCAGTTCAAGCTCCGCGAAGGTATGCCCATCGGCGCACGCGTCACCCTCCGTGGTGACCGCATGTGGGAGTTCCTGGACCGCCTCGTGTCTGTCGCTCTGCCCCGTATCCGCGACTTCCGCGGTCTCTCGGGCAACCAGTTCGACGGCAACGGCAACTACACGTTCGGCCTCAACGAGCAGTCGATGTTCCACGAGATCGACGTGGACAAGATCGATCGCCCCCGCGGTATGGACATCACCGTCGTGACCACCGCAACCAACAACGAAGAAGGCCGTGCACTGCTCAAGCACCTCGGCTTCCCGTTCAAGGAGAACTGAGCGCATGGCTAAGAAGGCATTGGTCAACAAGGCCAACAAGAAGCCCAAGTTCGCGGTTCGCGCCTACACCCGCTGCCAGCGGTGCGGTCGCCCGCACTCGGTGTTCCGCAAGTTCGGCTTGTGCCGTATCTGCGTTCGCGAGATGGCTCACGCCGGCGAGCTTCCCGGAGTTCGCAAGAGCTCTTGGTGATCTGAGGCCCTCGGGCTTCGTCACACCACGCATGTGAATGGACGTGGGTTCCTTTGGAACCCACGTCCATTCGTGGTTTCCATCGAGTTGTGTATCGCGCCGATCCTGAAAAGAACTGTCGCGCTGCGACTCTGGTTGAAAGCGATCATCGTTCGTCGATGTCGTTCTTCGGTGACGAACGAGCAGTTCAGATTTCGGGGTGCGTCGATACCTTCCCGATCAGCGACCTTCGGGTGGCGGTGGGGGAGCCGACGTGGCATCCCGGTGGACACCTGCGCCAAAGTTCCCTACACTAGAGCGGTTGCCGTGGCTGACGCATGCGTTCAGCTCGGTGCGGTAACTTACGCCGTCTGACACAAGTCGGACGGCCCAGCCGAATTGCTGGAGGCCCACGATCGGATTCGTCCGGTGTTGCATGGGAACCACAGCGAGAAAGGTGTCGAGGTCGACCTATGACCATGACTGACCCCATCGCAGACTTCTTGACGCGTCTGCGCAACGCCAACACGGCGTACCACGATGAGGTGAAGCTTCCCCACTCGAAGATCAAGGCGAACATCGCCGAGATCCTCAAGCGCGAGGGCTACATCTCCGATTTCCGTACCGAAGACGCAGAGGTCGGCAAGACCCTCATCGTCGATCTGAAGTACGGTCCCAGCCGCGAGCGTAGCCTCGCCGGCGTGCGTCGCGTTTCCAAGCCCGGTCTCCGGGTTTACGCGAAGTCCACCAACCTGCCCAAGGTCCTCGGAGGCCTCGGCGTGGCCATCATCTCCACGTCGTCCGGTCTGCTCACCGATCGCCAGGCGGCCAATCAAGGAGTAGGCGGGGAAGTCCTCGCCTACGTCTGGTAAGGGAGGCCACCACAATGTCGCGTATTGGAAAGATTCCGGTCACCGTCCCCGCGGGCGTTGACGTCACGATCAGCGGCCAGGATGTCACCGTCAAGGGTCCCAAGGGCACCCTCGCGCTGACCATCTCCGAGCCCATCGCAATCGAAAAGGCAGAGGACGGCTCGCTGAGCGTCACGCGCCCCGACGACGAGCGTCGTAGCCGCGCGCTGCACGGTCTGTCGCGGACCCTGGTTGCGAACATCATCACCGGTGTCACCGAGGGCTACACGAAGAAGATGGAGATCCACGGTGTTGGTTACCGTGTGGCACTGAAGGGCAAGGACCTCGAGTTCGCGCTCGGCTTCAGCCACCCGGTGCCGATCGAGGCTCCTGAAGGCATCACCTTCGTCGTCGAGTCGCCCACCCGGTTCTCGGTGTCCGGCATCGACAAGCAGAAGGTCGGGCAGATCTCGGCCAACATCCGTCGTCTCCGTCGTCCGGACCCGTACAAGGGTAAGGGCGTGCGTTACGAGGGTGAGCAGATCCGCCGCAAGGTCGGAAAGACGGGTAAGTGATATGAGCCAGACTGCAAACCAGAAAGCCAAGCGGATTCCGCTGGGCAAGGATGCGTCCACCAAGCGTCGTCTCTCGAAGACGCGTCGTCACTTCCGTCTCCGCAAGAAGGTCTCCGGCACGCCCGAGCGTCCCCGCTTGGTCGTCAACCGGTCCTCGCGCCACATCCACGTCCAGCTCGTGGACGACCTGGCCGGCCACACCCTGGCCTCCGCGTCGACCATCGAAGCAGACGTGCGCGTGGCAGAAGGCGACAAGAAGGCTGCGAGCGCGAAGGTCGGTCAGCTGATCGCCGAGCGCGCCAAGGCTGCCGGCGTGGAAGCAGTTGTCTTCGACCACGGCGGACACGGCTACCACGGTCGCATCGCGGCCCTGGCAGACGCGGCTCGCGAAGGCGGGTTGAAGTTCTGATGACCAACATTTTCAACGGAAGGACAGCCTGATGCCGGGACGTCAAAGGCGTGACGGCGGAAGCGGACCCGCCGGACAGAATGGCCCCAACAGCGGTGACAACAGCAACGCTCGTGGGGACAACCGTGGTGGCGGCCGTGACCGTCGCGACGGTGGCCGTGGCGGAAACGCTGCGGAGAAGTCACAGTTCATCGAGCGCGTTGTCACGATCAACCGCGTTTCCAAGGTCGTCAAGGGTGGTCGTCGCTTCAGCTTCACCGCTCTGGTGATCGTCGGAGACGGCAACGGACTGGTCGGCGTCGGCTACGGAAAGGCCAAGGAAGTTCCCGCGGCCATCCAGAAGGGTGTCGAGGAGGCTCGCAAGAGCTTCTTCCGCGTCCCGATGATCGCCAACACCATCACTCACCCCGTTCAGGGTGAGGCTGCTGCCGGCATCGTCATGCTTCGCCCGGCAAGCCCCGGTACCGGTGTTATCGCCGGTGGCGCTGTGCGCGCCGTGCTGGAGTGCGCTGGTATCGCGGACATCCTGTCGAAGTCGCTCGGTAGCGACAACGCCATCAACGTCGTGCATGCGACCGTTGCTGCGCTCAAGGGTCTGCAGCGTCCCGAGGAAGTTGCGGCTCGCCGCGGCCTCACCCTCGAAGAGGTTGCACCCGCCGGCATGCTTCGCGCTCGCGCACAGGCTGCTGGGAGTGTGAAGTAATGGCAGATCTCAAGGTCACTCAGATCAAGAGCATCATCGGGACCAAGCAGAACCAGAAGGATTCTCTGCGCACGCTAGGTCTCAAGGGCATCCGTCAGACCGTTGTTCGTGAGGACAACGCACAGAACCGCGGTCTGATCAACGTGGTGCGCCACCTCGTAACAGTTGAGGAGGTCTAACCATGACCATCAAACTGCACCACCTGCGCCCCGCTCCGGGATCCAAGTCCAACAAGATTCGTGTTGGACGCGGTGAGGGCGGCAAGCGTGGTAAGACCGCAGGTCGCGGTACCAAGGGCACCAAGGCACGTAACACCGTGCGCGTGGGCTTCGAGGGTGGACAGATGCCGCTTCACATGCGTCTGCCCAAGCTCAAGGGCTTCACGAACCCGTTCCGCACCGAGTACCAGGTCGTCAATGTCGGCGACATCGCCCGTCTGTTCCCCGAAGGTGGAGCAATCACGGTCGAGGATCTCGTTGCCAAGGGCGCAGTCCGCAAGAACCAGCTCGTCAAGGTTCTGGGCGACGGCGAACTGACAGTTGCCGTTCAGGTGACCGTCGACAAGTTCACCGGTTCCGCCAAGGAAAAGATTGCTGCTGCCGGTGGTTCCGCCACCGAGCTGTGAGTAATCACGCGTAGCTAGTCCGATGGCCGCAGCGCAGCGTTTGCTGCGCTGCGGCCATCGGCGTCTACCAGGTCTTGTCACAGATTGGTCGTGCATGCCTCGGATGGGCCAGTATTCTGGTCACCGAGTGGCAAATGTATCTTCGGCTTACCCGGTTTTCGTGGTCTGCCCGCTTAGTTCCCAAATGCTCACTGTTAGAGTTCAAAAGTTCGACAGGTCAAACGATCTGTCTCCCTACCGTCGTGCCAGGAGGATCTTTGCTTTCCGCCTTCGTCTCGGCCCTCAGGACCCCAGACCTGAGGCGGAAGATCCTCTTCACCCTCGGCTTGGTGGCTCTGTATCGGGTCGGCGCTCTCATTCCGTCCCCAGGTGTCGACTACGGCCGCGTGCGTCAGTGCATCGATATCGCGAACTCCGGTGACTCAGCAGGTATCTACTCGCTGATCAACCTGTTCTCCGGTGGCGCGCTGCTGCAGATGTCGATCTTTGCGATCGGCATTATGCCGTACATCACGGCAAGCATCATCGTGCAGCTGCTGACCGTGGTGATCCCGAAGTTCGAGGAACTTCGAAAAGAAGGCCAGTCCGGTCAGGCCAAGATGACGCAGTACACGCGTTACCTGTCCATCGCTCTGGCAATCCTGCAGTCGACCGGCATCGTCGCTCTTGCGGCACGCGGACAGTTGCTCCAGGGCTGTGACGACATCATCGCCGACAAGTCGATCTTCGGTCTTGCCATCATCGTGCTGGTCATGACTGCCGGTGCTGCCATGGTCATGTGGTTCGGCGAGGTCATCACCGAACGTGGCGTGGGTAACGGTATGTCGCTCCTCATCTTCGCCGGTATCGCATCGCGTATCCCGAGCGAGGGCAAGTCGATTCTCGACAGCCGCGGTCCACTGGTCTTCGCCTTCGTCTGCCTCGCAGCGCTGTTGATCATCGCCGGTGTCGTCTTCGTCGAGCAGGGTCAGCGCCGGATCCCGGTTCAGTACGCAAAGCGGATGGTCGGACGCAAGATGTACGGCGGATCCTCGACGTACCTGCCTCTGAAGGTGAACCAGGCCGGCGTCATCCCGGTGATCTTCGCGTCTTCACTGCTGTACCTCCCGAACTTGATCGCACAGCTGACTTCGGCCAGTACAGCGGTCGACCCCAGTTGGTGGCAGCGCCTCATCAACACCTACCTGGTGAACCCGGCCAACCCGGTGTACATCGCGATCTACTTCGGCCTGATCGTCTTCTTCACGTACTTCTACGTCGCCATCACCTTCAATCCCGAAGAGCGCGCCGACGAGATGAAGAAGTTCGGCGGCTTCATCCCCGGTATCCGACCAGGTCAGCCGACCGCGGACTACCTCAACTACGTGCTGAGTCGCATCACCCTTCCGGGTGCGATTTACC
Organism: Rhodococcus sp. DN22; assembly: GCF_036669995.1. Classification (NCBI taxonomy): domain Bacteria; kingdom Bacillati; phylum Actinomycetota; class Actinomycetes; order Mycobacteriales; family Nocardiaceae; genus Rhodococcus; species Rhodococcus sp. DN22. The sequence continues at coordinate 2,068,797 of NZ_CP133326.1, forward strand.
TCGGCACCATTGCTGTTCTGCCCAACCTGTTCCTCGACATCGGGAATGGCGGCGGCGCGCAGAACCTGCCGTTCGGTGGCACCGCGGTGCTGATCATGGTCAGCGTCGGCCTGGACACCGTGAAGCAGATCGAGAGTCAGCTAATGCAGCGTAACTATGAAGGGTTCCTCAAGTGAGACTTGTCCTCCTTGGTCCTCCCGGTGCCGGCAAGGGCACCCAGGCCGCTATCTTGTCCGAGAAGTTCGGCGTTCCCCATATCTCCACGGGTGATCTCTTCCGCGCGAACATCGGTCAGGCCACCGCTCTCGGTGTGGAAGCAAAGAAGTACATCGACGCCGGCGAACTCGTACCGAGCTCGATCACCAACGACATGGTGAAGGCTCGCGTCGCAGAACCGGACGCAGCAAACGGTTTCCTTCTCGACGGATTTCCGCGCTCGGTCGAACAGGCTCAGGCACTCGAGGGAATCTTGAAGGATCTCGACACCAAGCTCGACGGTGTCCTCTCCTTCGTCGTCGACGAGGACATCGTGGTCGAGCGTATGCTCGCCCGTGGTCGTGCAGACGACACCGAGGACGTCATTCGCAACCGACTCCGGGTCTACCGCGACGAGACGTCACCGCTGTTCGATTACTACAAGGACAGCATCGTCTCCGTCGACGCGATCGGCGAGGTCGAAGAGGTCAACGCACGCGCACTGGCAGCGTTGGGTAAGTAATGGTCTTCGGGCGTAAACGCAAGGTTGTTCCGTTCCGCTCCGCGGGCGAACTCGACGCGATGGCTGCCGCCGGTGCGATCGTGGGTTCGGCCCTGGTGGCGGTGCGCGCTGCGGCAAAGCCCGGTGTCAGCACTTTGGAATTGAACGCGGTCGCAGAATCGGTCATTCGTGACGCCGGCGCCGTGCCCTCGTTCCTCGGGTACCACGGCTTCACCGGTTCGATCTGCTCTTCGGTCAACGATCGCGTCGTTCACGGGATCCCCTCAGCTCAGGACATCCTGGCTGAAGGCGACCTCGTTTCCATCGACTGTGGCGCGATCCTCGACGGTTGGCACGGTGACTCTGCCTGGACGTTCGGAGTCGGTGAGATCAGCGTCGCCGATCAGGAACTCAGCGAAGCTACTCGGCTTTCGATGGAAGCCGGGATCGCGGCGATGATCGCCGGTAACCGTCTGACGGATGTTTCGCACGCGATCGAGGTCGGTACTCATGCCGCCGAGAAGTTGCACGGTCGTTCCTACGGCATCGTCGACGGATACGGTGGACACGGAATCGGTCGGGAAATGCACATGGATCCGTTCCTCGCCAATGAAGGTGCCCCGGGTAAGGGTCCTGAACTGGTTGTCGGATCGTGCCTCGCGATCGAGCCGATGCTGACGCTCGGCACCACCGACACGGTGATTCTCGACGATGACTGGACCGTTGTGACGACCGACGGGTCCCGTGCGGCGCACTGGGAACACACTGTCGCTGTGACCGAGGACGGTCCGCGGATTCTGACACTCCGGCCGGAGTAGTTGACGCCGTTGCTGACAAGTGTTGGCAGCGAGCATGATTCACGTTCGAGAAGTCCCAGCCTCATGTCGAGGCTGGGACTTTTTCGATGGGGGAGCGGTGTGCGTCGTCACCCTGACCGGAGGCGCATTTGGCCTGGTCGTTTACATCGCGTAACATGGCTAGGCGGTGCGCTATGCGCGTCGATAGTTCGTGTGCCTACGCCCGGATCGCTCCGGGATCGGGCCCCCGAGGTGCCGACGATCTTTCCATTGCGTGCCAATGTAACGGAAGCCGATGCACGAAGCATGCCAAACCAAACGGATCGCGGAGGATATGGCTAAGAAAGACGGGGCCATCGAGGTCGAAGGACGAGTAGTCGAGCCGCTGCCCAATGCGATGTTCCGCATTGAGCTCGAGAATGGCCACAAGGTCCTCGCCCACATCAGCGGAAAGATGCGTCAGCACTACATTCGCATCCTCCCGGAAGATCGCGTTGTCGTGGAGCTATCGCCCTACGATTTGTCGCGCGGACGCATCGTTTACCGCTACAAGTAACGAACTTCCCGGACCTGACCTGGGTCAGGGAGAAGTATGTCTGCCGCGGTTCATCGCGGCGGGCTGCGACAAAACAGGAGATCAGAAGACGTGAAGGTTCAGCCGAGCGTCAAGAAGATCTGCGAGAAGTGCAAAGTGATTCGCCGTAACGGTCGAGTCATGGTGATCTGCGAGAACCTGCGTCACAAGCAGCGTCAGGGCTAGATCTAGCTTTTCGAAGATCTGCTTGGCAACAAGCAAAGAAGACCTCCCAGTACCAGCCATTGTTGACGAGACCCCACGCGATCGTTCACCGATCGCCAAGGTCGGACAATGGTTCACCCCCGGCACGGAGGCCGGGGCCCCACTGAGTTAGTTGATGAGATCATCTGCGCCTTCGGGCGTCGGTACTCGGCAAGAGGCACAGGGGAAGGGCTGGGAGCAGACCTCCGCACACCGATAAGGAAATGCCACCATGGCACGTCTCTCTGGTGTTGATCTTCCTCGCGAAAAGCGTATGGAGATCGCACTGACATACATCTACGGCATCGGCCGTACCCGCTCCAAGGAAATCCTTGACGCCACCGGCGTCAGCCCGGATCTCCGGAGCAAGGACCTCTCGGACGAGGACCTGGCAAAGCTCCGCGAGTACATCGAGGAGTCGCTCAAGGTCGAGGGTGACCTTCGCCGCGAGGTTCAGGCCGACATCCGTCGCAAGATCGAGATCGGCTGCTACCAGGGCCTGCGCCACCGTCGTGGTCTGCCCGTGCGTGGTCAGCGCACCAAGACCAACGCCCGTACCCGTAAGGGTCCGAAGCGCACCATTGCCGGCAAGAAGAAGGCGAAGTAATGCCCCCGAAGTCACGTAGCACCGGTCCGAAGAAGACCCAGAAGACGCGTCGCAGGGATAAGAAGAACATCCCGCACGGCGCCGCTCACATCAAGAGCACCTTCAACAACACCATCGTGTCCATCACGGACCCCGCCGGAAATGTTATTTCCTGGGCGTCTTCGGGACACGTCGGCTTCAAGGGTTCGCGTAAGTCGACTCCCTTCGCCGCTCAGCTTGCTGCTGAGAGCGCTGCCCGTAAGGCGCAGGAGCACGGTGTCAAGAAGGTTGACGTCTTCGTCAAGGGACCGGGATCCGGTCGCGAGACCGCAATCCGTTCCCTCCAGGCTGCTGGCCTCGAGGTCGGCACCATTTCCGATGTAACCCCCCAGCCGCACAACGGCTGCCGTCCGCCCAAGCGGCGTCGGGTATAGCGGGAAGGATAGGTAGAAGAAAATGGCACGTTATACCGGACCCATCACCCGCAAGTCGCGTCGTCTGCGCGTCGACCTCGTTGGAGGCGACCAGGCATTCGAGCGTCGCCCGTACCCGCCCGGACAGCACGGCCGCGCGCGTATCAAGGAGAGCGAGTACCTGCTCCAGCTGCAGGAGAAGCAGAAGGCTCGCTTCACCTACGGCGTCATGGAGAAGCAGTTCCGCCTGTACTACAAGGAGGCGAACAACCGCCCCGGCAAGACCGGCGAGAACCTGCTTCGCATCCTCGAGTCGCGTCTCGACAACGTCGTGTACCGCGCAGGCCTCGCTCGCACGCGCCGTCAGGCACGTCAGCTGGTCACGCACGGTCACCTTCTCGTGAACAACAAGAAGGTCGACATCCCGAGCTACCGCGTCTCGCAGTACGACATCATCGATGTCAAGGAGAAGTCGCTCTCCACGCTTCCGTTCCAGGTTGCGCGTGAGACCGTCGGCGATCGCCCGGTTCCCGGGTGGCTGCAGGTTGTCGGCTCGCGTCTGCGGATCCTGGTTCACCAGCTTCCCGAGCGCGCGCAGATCGACATCGCTCTGCAGGAACAGCTCATCGTCGAGTACTACTCGAAGTAAGGCGCTTCGCACCCCGTGAGTGGTTGAGGAGTCTCCGGACTCCTCAACCACTCACAGGGCCGCAGGCCCTTTCCCATCGTGGGCGTCAAATAGTGGACGTCCGTACAGGAGGAAATACCAATGCTCATTTCTCAGCGACCCACGCTGACCGAAGAGGTCATCGCTGATAACCGCTCGAAGTTCGTCATCGAGCCCCTGGAGCCAGGTTTCGGGTACACGCTCGGCAATTCGCTGCGCCGCACGCTGCTCTCGTCGATCCCCGGCGCTGCTGTCACCAGCATCCGTATCGACGGCGTTCTCCACGAGTTCACCACCGTCCCGGGAGTGAAGGAAGATGTCACCGACATCATCCTGAACCTCAAGGGCCTCGTCGTGAACTCCGAAGAGGACGAGCCGGTCACCATGTACGTCCGCAAGCAGGGCCCCGGCGCTGTTACTGCAGGCGACATCGTGCCCCCGGCAGGCGTCACCGTGAACAACCCTGATCTGCACATCGCCACCCTGAACGACAAGGGAAAGCTGGAGATCGAGCTCGTTGTCGAGCGCGGTCGTGGCTACGTCCCCGCCGTCCAGAACAAGGCGTCCGGCGCAGAGATCGGCCGTATCCCGGTCGACTCGATCTACTCGCCGGTGCTCAAGGTCACCTACAAGGTGGAGGCCACTCGCGTCGAACAGCGCACCGACTTCGATCGGCTCGTTCTCGACGTGGAAACGAAGAACTCCATCACCGCACGGGACGCGCTCGCTTCGGCGGGCAAGACCCTGGTTGAGCTCTTCGGCCTGGCCCGTGAGCTGAACGTCGAAGCAGAAGGAATCGAGATCGGACCCTCGCCCGCCGAGGCCGATCACATCGCTTCCTTCGGACTCCCCATCGAGGATCTGGACCTCACGGTCCGCTCCTACAACTGCCTCAAGCGCGAAGGTGTTCACACCGTCGGTGAGCTTGTCGGCCGTACCGAGTCCGATCTGCTCGACATCCGCAACTTCGGACAGAAGTCCATCGACGAGGTCAAGGTCAAGCTGCATTCGCTCGGCCTGTCCCTCAAGGACAGCCCCGCATCCTTCGATCCCACCACCGTTGCCGGCTACGACGCCGCCACCGGAACGTGGAGTGACACTGATGCCGGTTCCTTCGGCGATGCCGAAGGTACCGAGGACTACGCCGAGACCGAACAGCTGTAGCAGCTCAGGTCCTTTACTAGGAGATCATCATGCCCAAGCCCAAGAAGGGTGCCCGCTTCGGCGGGTCGGCTTCCCACCAGAAGGCGATTTTCGCCAATCTGGCTACCGCGCTCTTCGAGCACGGTCGCATCACCACCACCGAGTCCAAGGCCAAGGCACTGCGCCCCTACGCCGAGAAGCTCGTCACGCACGCGAAGGCCGGCACGCTGGCTCACCGTCGTGAGGTGCTGAAGGTCATCCGCAACAAGGATGTCGTTCACACCCTGTTCGCCGAGATCGGCCCGTTCTACGCGGACCGTAACGGTGGATACACCCGCATCATCAAGACGATCCCCCGCAAGGGCGACAACGCTCCGATGGCAATCATCGAGCTCGTCAAGGAAAAGACCGTCACCTCCGAGGCTGACCGCGCTCGTCGCGTCAAGTCCTCGCAGGAAGCTCCCGCCGCAGAGAACGTCGTCGAGGCCGTAGAGGCCGACGCGACCGAGGCTGAGGTCGAGAACGCTGACGCAGTCGTCGAGGCTATCGAGGACGAGACCGCAACTGCGGCCGACGCTCCCGAGGCCGAAGAGGCCAAGAAGGACTAGTCTCCCTTGGTTTCGGCACACGCTGAATCGAACGAGCCCGCCGCCCCCATCGGGGACGGCGGGCTCGTTCGATTGCGGCTGGACATCTCCTACGACGGCACCGACTTCTCGGGCTGGGCCCGTCAAACCGATCTGCGCACCGTGTGCGGTGAGATCGAAGACAAGTTGGGAACGGTACTACGGCAACCGGTTCAGCTGACTGTTGCCGGTCGCACGGACGCCGGCGTTCACGCCACGGGGCAGGTAGCGCACGTCGACGTCCCGAGCGAGTTGCTCCCCGACGATCCGTCGCGACTCGTGCGCAGACTTGCACGCTTCCTGCCCAAGGACGTTCGGGTCAAACAGATCTCGGTGGTTCCGGGTGACTTCGATGCGCGCTTCTCGGCGATGCGACGCTACTACGAGTACCGGGTGACCAACGCGGCATTCGGAGTGGAACCCCTACGCGCGCGCGATACGGTGTCGTACCCCAAACCACTCGATCTCACAGCGATGCAAGAAGCGTCGAATCGGCTTCTGGGCCTGCACAACTTCGCGGCATTCTGCAAGCGTCGAGAAGGCGCTACGACGGTGCGGGAGCTGCAACGCTTCGACTGGGCGCAGGAGGGCACGGTGTTCACGGCGTACGTGAATGCCGATGCGTTCTGCTGGTCGATGGTCCGGAGTCTTGTCGGGGCAGTCCTCTCGGTCGGTGAGGGACGCCGCACCGCCGACTGGGTGGCAGGTTTGCTCGACGAAACGTCGCGGTCGAGTTCGATCCTCGTTGCGCCGGCGCACGGACTTTCGTTGGTTCGCGTGGACTACCCCGACTACTCGGAACTGGCTGCCCGCAACGCGATTACCCGTGAAACCCGCGAGATTCCGTCTTCGGGCGGGTGCTGCGGCGACTGACCGCCTTGATACAAAATGCCCTCCCACTCTGCGTGGGAGGGCATTTCATGTAGACGACTATCCCGCCAATTGGCGCGCGATGACCAGACGCTGAATCTGATTGGTGCCCTCGAAGATCTGCGTGATCTTGGCCTCGCGCATGTAGCGCTCGACGGGGAAGTCCTGGGTGTAGCCATACCCACCGAATACTTGAACGGCGTCGGTGGTGACCTTCATTGCTGCGTCGGTGGCAACGAGCTTGGCGACGCTGGCGTTGCGCGAATACGGAACTCCGGCGTCGCGGCGGCGGGCTGCATCGAGGTAAGTGGCTCGAGCGGAGTCAACTGCGGCCGCCATGTCCGCGAGGACGAATCCGAGGCCCTGGTGATCGATGATCCGCTTGCCGAATGCCTTGCGCTCCTTCGCGTAGGCGACCGCGTCGTCGAGTGCGCCCTGAGCGATTCCGACGGCAACAGCAGCGATTCCGAGTCGGCCGGAGTCGAGCGCGCTGAAGGCGATCGGCAATCCCTGGCCGCGCTGACCGATCAACCGCTCGTCAGGGACGAAGGCGTCGTCGTAATTCGCGGATGCAGTGGGGACCGCGCGCAGTCCCATCTTCTCCTCGGGCTTGCCGAAGCTGAGGCCTTCGGTGTCCTTGTCCACCAGGAGGCAGGAGATGCCGCGAGAGCCGTCGTCACTGGTGCGGGCGAAGAGGTTGTAGAAGTCTGCCTTGCCGCCGTTGGTGATCCAGGCCTTCGAGCCGTTGATGCGGTAGCCACCGTCGGTGGCCGTCGCCTTGCACGACAATGCGGCGGCGTCGGATCCGGCCTGCGCTTCGGAAAGGCTGTATGCGCCGATGGTGTTGCCGCCCAGCATGTCCGGCAGCCAGCGGGCCTTTTGTTCGTCGGTGCCGAAGGTGAACAGTGGGAAGCACGAGAGGCTGTGCACGCTCACCGCCACTGCAACCGCTGCCCAGCGCGAGGCGATCTCTTCGAGGACTTGGAGGTACACCTCGTACGGCTGATCGCCGCCACCGAATTCCTCGGGATACGGAAGGCTCAGCAGGCCTGCCTGTCCGAGTGCGGGGAACACGCCTTCGGGATACTTCTCGGCCTTCTCGTATTCGTTGACCTTGGGCGCGAGTACCTTGTCCGCGACATCACGCGTCAGTTCGATGAGATCGCGAGCTTCTTGGCTGGGCATCAGGCGTTCGACGGGCACGGTCGGCTCCTAACTAGGTAGTAGTACTGAGAACGATACTGCAGTACTGTCTTGCGTATGGCAAGGCTGGTTCACAAGACGACTGCGCGCAGGGCCGAGTTGTTCGATCAATTGGTCGAACTGTTCTTGAGCGAGGGTTTCGCCCACCTCACGCTCGACGAGATCTCAGCTCGTCTGCACTGCTCCAAGAGCACCTTGTACACCGTGGCGGCCGGCAAAGAGGATCTGGTGCGGGCTGTGACGGTGCACTTCTTCCGTGCGGCGACCGATGCGGTGGAGAGTGCCGTCGCTGCCGAAGCGGCACCGACTCGTCGAGTCGCGGTGTATCTCGAAGCAGTCGGTGATCAACTGACCGCGGCGTCCCGTCAATTCATGGAAGACCTGGCTGAATCGGTGTCGGCGAGTCAGGTTTACGAGAAGAACACGTCGATCGCCGCGGATCGTGTGCGAGCGCTCATCGTCGAGGGAGTGGATTCGGGCGCATTCCGGCGGGTACACGCGTCATTTGTCGCTGATGCGGCCGCAGCGACAATGGTTCGGATCCAGCAACGCGCGGTCTATCGGGCTACCGGGTTGGACGATGCCAGCGCGTATCGGGAACTGGCCGCACTCATCACGGACGGGATCACTGCGTGACGAGTCGCTAGCATCGACGTTCATGGCACCTTTGAAGGTCGAAGTCATCGTAGGTTCGGTCCGCGAGGGGCGAATAGGACGAGCAGTGGCGGATTGGTTTGTCGAGCGCGCAACCGCGAACCCGTCGTGGAACGTATCGGTGATCGACCTCAGAGAGCTGTCGTTGCCCCAGGATTTCTCGGATTCACCTGCCACGGACGTTTTCCGCCAGCGAATCGGACGAGCCGACGCTGTTGTTGCTGTGACCTCCGAATACAACCACGGGTACCCGGCTGCCCTCAAGACCGCATTCGATTCCGTGAAACACGAGTGGCGTGCCAAGCCGATCGGATTCGTGTCCTACGGCGGGATTTCAGGTGGTGTTCGGGCCGTCGAACAACTGAGGCAAGTAGTGGCGGAGCTGCACATGGTCTCGGTGCGTCAAAGCGTGACCATTCACCGGGTACGCAAACAATTCGGACACGAGCCGTACGGCGTCGATTCGATCGCGATCGATGCGAGCGAGAAGATGATTCGTGAATTGCATTGGTGGGGGAGCGGATTGCGGATGCAGCGTGCGAGTGATCCCTATCCTGGCTGATCTTGGACATACGCGATCACGCCATCTGGTGAGCGTCGCCGGCTCGAGGACGGCCGATGAACGAGGTCTCGGAAGCAATGGTTACCAGAGTCAGTTCGACGCGCGTGCGGCCGGTTTCGACTGTGATCTTGTCACCGAGTGCGAATGGCTGGACTATCGAGATTTCAGGGTCGATCCGAGGCCATTGGCGTGGATGTCCGTACACGTAGATCGCGGTCACGCCGGCACGCGGCGGTAACCCCTCGACTCCGTCGAACACGACAGTGTTGAAAGCGCCCTCGAGCCCACCACCCTGCCCGGACACGCGGAGTCGGTCAGGCACTCCCATGGAGTCGGTGAGCGCGGTCCATGCTTCCGGTCGATCGGTGTGGATGAGTACCAGTGCGCCGGTCGCGATGGCTCGAAAGATCAATTGCTGAGCCAGATAGAGTTCGCCGGCGACAAAAACGGTGTTGACGCCCGGCCCCGAAATTCTGGCCGCGACACCGTGCCCGTTTCGGTCCGAGCCGATGAGCTGGCCACACCCGGCAAGAGGTAGAGCGAGTGAGTCGAGTGTGCCCCCGTCCATGCGAATGTGCGGCGTGATGCGGTCCAGCGCGGCCAATGCGGTTGGCAGGTTGGTCAGCAATCCGTCGCGCTGGCGCCCACGTAGCGAGACCAAACCGGCCAGCGGTGCGTTCTCAGGTGGATTGCGCGTGGTGAAGCGACATGTCGCACTGACCTTCGCCTCTCCGCGTTCGCCCGTGGGGCGCAACCGAATTGTCACGGACGTCCCGACCGTTGCCACTGCCCATACTCGGGTCAGGGTCGAGGTGGTGATGAAACGGGGTTCGATTCCGTATCCGACGTTGGACACACCAGGCAAGGGGGTACTTCGCCACGTTTCGGTGACCTCGTGGCTGGCGACTCCTCTTGCGACCTGGACAGTGGACGACGCGATCTCCGGTGCGGTCAGGATCCGCGCCTTGCATCCCGCCGAATCGAGCACCCGGATGACACGATTGGCGGCAACAGCGAGCGCGCGGCCCGCGCCCTGTTCGCCCCCGCCTCGGCGTTCGACTGCTGCACGACCCTCCAAAGCGTCGAAACGTAGTGCAAGCCAAACACTTCTGGTGGCGGTGGCTGGTAGTGGCCCGATGAGACGTTCGTAGACTTCGGTGGCCGGCGTTCCTGATGCGGCGCGGTATCCATGACTGACAATGTCGATGCCGGTGAGTGAGATGTCGTGCTGATACAGACAATTGACCAGGGCTGCTGTGGGCAGAAGGTGGGAAGCGTCGAATGAATGACGCCCGATCCTGGTCAGGTAGTCGCGTGGGGGAGCGATCTCGACGACAGCGACGAGTGAAGATCCGTCCACTCGGAGCCCGATCGACTGTTCGGAGGGAGTGTGAAAACTGACGATCATGCTGCCGTCGACGTCCTTGCGGCGCAAATAGCGAAAGTACTTGACAATCCAGGACATTACCGACCAACCGCCCACATGGAGGAGCATTGATCCGGCAACCACACAACCGATTGCCAGCGCCCAGAGCCAATCCAGCCCACTGGCCATCGCGATTCCGCCTGCACTGATTCCGAGAATCTGTGCCGACACGAATTCGCGCGTCGAAATCCTGTGTGACGACGGCCAATGCTTCAACCGCGATCGGTCCACGGTTCCTCCCCGATACCTGACCTGCGAACTACCCGAAAATTTCCGCCCCAGCCAAACTGTACTGTGTCTTCGCAAGGGGATGTAAGGCACGGGGGGAATGATGGCTGCAACACCTACCACGCGCTGGCAGGTCAATGGGTACCGATTCTTGGTCAGGCGGATGGAACATGCGCTGGTCAGACGAGACGTGCGGATGCTTCACGATCCGATGCGGTCACAGTCCCGCGCCTTCACCGTCGGAATAGTCCTCGCTGCACTGGGATTGGCGGGTTGCGCGGTCCTTGCTCTGTTTCGGCCACAGGACAAGATCGGCGATGCAGAAATCGTTGTTGCAAAGGAATCTGGCGCAATGTTCGTCGCCATGGAGGGTACTTTTCGCCCTGTGCTGAACTTGGCCTCCGCCCGACTGATTCTGGGTTCGCCAGTAAAACCGGCAATAGTCAAGGCGTCTGAGGTCGAGGCGAAACCGAGGGGCGCGCTCGTCGGCATTCCCGGCGCACCGTCCGCGCTGCCGGAATCAGCCGACCCGAGCAACGCCTTGTGGACGGTATGCGATTCCGTCGGATCCGACGGGAGAAAATCGTTGACGACTTCGGTCCTGGTCGGCTCGTCCAATGTCGGTGAAAACACGACATATCTGACGAGGGACCGTGCATTCCTGGTGAAGTCGGGTTCCGATCACTTTCTCGTATACGACGGGAAGCGAGCGGAAATCGATGTGGACAATCCGGCGATCATGCGGGCTTTGGGGCTGGAGGGAGCACAGGCGCGACCGATCAGTGCCGGATTTCTCAATTCGATCCCCGAAGTTCCGCGCATCGAGGCTCTGCGAATCCGCGAACTGGGATCAGCGCCCCGGTTCCCGCTACAGAACAAGACTGTCGGCTCCGTCGTTCAGGTTTCGGTGGGCGCGGACCTGCAGTACTACGTGGTGCTCGAGAACGGTATCCAGAAGGTCGGTGCGGCGCTCGCCCAACTGATCTACTTCTCGGATTCGCAGGGCGCCACCGGGATCGCGAGCGTCACCCCTGATGCCATCAGTCGTATCCCCTCGGTGAGGGAACTGGCCGTCGACTCGTTGCCGCAGGTGGTTCCGGAGATCGTCGATGATCATGGCGCACCTGTCGGATGTCTGGAATGGGCTCCCTCACCTGCAGTCGACGGCGGCGAAAGTAGTTCTGCAACATTGAAACTCGTCGCTGGATTGCAGGTTCCGACCCCGGAGGGTGGCAAGTTGGTGTCCTTGGCGCAGGCGGACGGATCGGGCGACAATCTCGACAGCGTCCACGTCGAACAGGGCTTCGGCGGTTTTGTTCAAGCGACTGGAATCGAGACGAACAGCACCAGACACGACGGAGTGTTCTACGTAGCGGATACCGGTGTGAAATACGGAGTACCGGACGAAACCTCCGCTCGCGCGCTCGGATTGACGCGAACGCCCGATCGCGCGCCTTGGCAGATACTCGATCTACTTGCATCAGGTCCGGCGCTCGAGAAGAGCAATGCACTGATAGCTCACGACGGAGTCGCCCCCGATTCAACGCCGGCCGCTCCAGTGAACTGAACACCGTTGACGGTTCAGAGATCGACGTCCCGTCGTTCGGGAAGTCTCCGACGAATTACTCGACGAATTACTCGACGAATGGGCATCGACGCCAACAGCGTCAGTAGGGCTAGGGTGCCGACCGTTCCGGCTCCGACGAGTGCCGCGTCGCGAGATCGGTTGTCGGGGGCCGGCGGCGTGGGTAGGGGATCGATCGTTACCGACTGATGATTGGCCTTGACGCGTTCCCCCGGTGCCAATTCGCCCGTTACCGCGGCGAGTGGATCGATGACGCCGTGACCGACGTAGGGATTCCAACCCTGCGCCGGAGCGTGGGCGGTGGCTTCGATACGTTGCATGACCTGAAGTGCAGTCAGTTCCGGGTGAACCGACCGGACCAGCGCGGCGGTTGCCGCGACATAGGGCGCAGCGAAACTGGTCCCGTTGAACGACTGTACGGCGCCGTCGGAACCGTGGACTCCGTTCGTCAGACCAGGCGACGTCGGGTGAAGTGAGATGATTCCGGTGCCGGGCGCCGCAACGTCGACCCATGGACCGCCGAGGCTGAAGGAGCTGGCGGTGCCATTGGGGTCGACCGACCCGACGGTGAGGACATAGTCGTCGTACCAGGCAGGACTGGCAATAGTCGTAACCGAGTTCCATGGATCAGCTTGGGGATCGAGGGGATCCGGCGGTGGATTCTGGTTCTTGCAACCTCCGGATCCGACGTTCCCTGCAGCAGCGACGACTACGGCGTTCTTCGCGATCGTGGCGTATTCGATTGCAGCGCCCAGTCGTTGGTCGTTGATCCCGTCGCCGGCAGGCTTGCAAGCGACCTCGGAGATGTTGATAACGCTTGCACCCAAGTCAGCAGCGTGGCGTACGGCCAATGCCATGGTGTCGACGTTTCCGTAGCCAGACGAATTCTCGGCTACGGCAGGGTCTTCGCGTTGGCCGGCCACCGAGAAAGCGGCACTGGACTGCCTGATCGAGATGATCTGTGCGTCCGGCGCAGCTCCGGAAAATCCGGAACCGTCGACCTGCTCGGCGGCGATGAGACCGGCGACGACTGTTCCGTGTGAGTCACAATCGTCGGTGCCGTCGGAGGTCCCGACATAGTCACCGCCGCCTTCGAGGGCCGGTAGCCGGGGATGTCTGCTGACGCCGGTGTCGATGACAGCAATTCGCTGCCCTGCCCCTCGGGTGATCGACCACACCGAATCGAATCCCAGATCCTGTTGAGAACGTGGAATATCCGCGCCGTCACCACCCGCTACGGCGGGGACGCACAGGGTTCGTTGTTCGGTGGGTTGGGGAGGTGTGGGTGGACCGTCCTCCGGCAGCATTGCAGGATCGATGGGGGAAGGAACCGCACTCGATGCGCCATCCGCCCCGGCGAGAACTGTGAAGACAACGATCACGAGTGCGGCACAGATGTTCGTCGCGCGTCGAATCACCATCGAGATCCGATCGCTCAGAGACCGCGCATGAGCGCGAAGAGCCCACTGACCCAGCAGATCAGCGGAACGATTGCTGCAATCGCAGCGAGGTCCAACAGTTCGGCCGCGCGTCGCATCACGGGGCTGAATGTGTTCTGGGGGGCGAGGATTCCCAGAATCAGTGACAGGAGGAGAACAGTCATCGTGATGGCGAAGACGACCAATGCATGGTCGCGATGGGTCCATGCCATGCCGCCCAGGAGAGCGAGAACCACCGAGATGCCTGCCGAGATGAGTGGGACCGCCTGATGTGCGCCCGCGTAGGTGCGCCCGCGAAACATCAGCACGACGGCCGTCGCGAATGCGAGAGCAAGGTTCGGCCAGACGATTCCCTGACCGGGCCAGGACCACGCGAGCGCGACTGCGGCAGTGAGCGCGACCACTGACGTGGCCACGATCAGTCCGGTCAGGTAGCTACGAGCCCGCCCTGCCCTTTCAGTCAACTCGGTCAGCCCGGGCAGTTCGGGCTCGGGCAGTCCGTCGCGATCGTCGTCGAGGGGATTACTCGGCGCCGGAACCGGGGGAAGTGGTAATCGCGCGAACAGCATCGACAGTCGAGCGGTGAACGTGAGAACGATCAATGCTGCGGCAATCACCGCGCTGCTGACGGTTGCGGTGCGCGCCTCGGGAAGCGTCGTCGCGACGGCGAAGGTGCCCACCGCAGCAAGGAGGACGACGAGAAGTGCGGTGAAGACGGCTAATCCGGCACCGCACAAGCGGAGGCAGATCAGAGTCACCGCGGCTGCGAATGCCGAACCGAGAAGGAGATGAGCAGAAAGAACAGTGCCGGGTACGCAGAGTGCGCCGGAGACGAACGCCAGTGGCACCGCTGTGCATCCGAGCGTGATGGAGCTTGCAGTGTCTCCGTACACCCGCGCTGCCACGACGGCGGCGACGGTGAGCACCAAAGACGTCACTCCACCGCAGACAGCGCCGATCAGACCTGCATCGCCGAGGACCAGGGCGAGGGCCGCGACGAGCGCAGCGACGAGGGCGGCGGACGAGCCGACAATGCGCGCGGTGATCGGAGTCCACCGTCGGTAGATGTCTGCATCCGTCGCCGCGACGGTGTACATGATGTCGTCGAAGAGTGGGGGCGGGGCAGCGGTGTCCGCGGCCTCGAGTACGAGCAATTCCCCATCGCGGATTCCATGCTCGTGCAGCGACAGCGTCGGTGCCAGCGGTGCCCTGCCGACTTTCGACAGAGTCCAGTCGACGGGCTCGAATTGTTCGGCGCTGTGGTCGAACTCGTTGAAATTGCTGTGGTTGACAATTGTGTCCACAATGCCCGGAATGACCACCGCGAGTGGAACACGAAGAGGCACCGCAAGATCCACCTGCGAATGGGCTGAAAGTACCGTCAACCTGCACAGTTCGGCAGAATGGGTCGCGCGTCGTCCGTTTGCGGTGTGCGCAGCGCTGGTTTCAGTGGTGCTGGTCAAGATCTGTCCCCTCCCATGACGCGATTCCCCTGTCACGTCACCCCAGTTCACCCGAACAATACGACATGAACTGTGCGCCTGTGTCGGCGACAGCGCAGACAACAGGTGGCACCGACCCGAGTGTCGGTGTTGTGATCTACTCTCTTGCAATTGCGTGACTACGCCTTGGGGGGCGGGCCGGCGGTAGTCGGACGAGGCGCGTGGCGGCAACAGCTGCAGCACCGATGGGGGTGGGTGAATTGAGCACTGTCAGATTTGCGCGTCGAGCGCGCCGTGAATCGCCGCGTACACCGGGCGGCGAGGTGACGCTTCAGGCCCCACCGGAGATTCCTCGCGTCACGCCGGGAAACCTACTGACCAAACTACTTCCGGTGATCATGGTGGTTGCCATGATCGGCATGGTGGCGCTGATGTTCTCTTCCGGCATGGCGCGCAATCCGATGTCTCTGCTGTTTCCGGTCATGATGATGGTGTCGATGCTCGGGATGCTCGCCGGGGGCGGTCGTAGCGGTGGGGCACGAGCGTCCGAAGCGAACGAGGACCGCAAGGACTACCTGCGGTACCTGGATCAGATGCGCAGCGATGTTGCTGCGACGTCTGGTGCGCAGCGTGCTGCTCTCGAGTGGAGCAATCCCGAGCCGTCGCAGCTTTGGACACTGGCCGGGACTGTGCGGATGTGGGAAGGTCAGATCACCGACTCGGACTACTGCCACGTTCGGGTCGGTCTGGGTACACAGCGATTGGCCACCAGGCTTGTATCTCCGGAGACGGGGCCGGTCGAGGATCTCGAACCCGTCGCTGCTGTCTCACTTCGGCGATTCGTCCGTGCGCATTCGGTTGTAAAAGACCTGCCGACCGCCGTCTCGCTTCGCGGATTTGCTGCGATGTCCATTGAGGGGCAGAGGGATTCCGCTCGAGCGCTCGTCCGCTCGATGTTGATGCAGCTGTGCACTTTTCACGGTCCGGACACCGTCCAAGTTGCAGTGGTGTGCGGTCCCGATACCGAAGCCGAGTGGGAGTGGGTCAAGTGGCTCCCACACGTACAACACCCGGAGTCTCAGGACGGCGCCGGCACTTCACGCATGGTGTTCGGTTCGTATCTCGAGTTCGAAAGTTCCCTCGGGGAAACGCTTTCGATGCGTGCTCGATTTGCTCGCAACACTCCGGCGAGTGCGGGCGTTCCGCATCTCGTGTTGGTCGTAGACGGTGGCTTGCTCGAAGGTGACACCGGCCTGTTGTCCGAATCCGGGCTCGACTCGGTGACCGTCCTCGACCTGTGCGGGTTCTGCCCGCGGCTGGCGGCGGCGCGTGGTTTGCGACTGGTCGTCGGTAGCGATCAGATCGGCGCGGTGAGCAGCGCAGGAGTCGAGAACTTTGCGACGCCTGACGCCGCGACGACGAGCCTGGCGCAGTCGTTCGGACGTCGCATCGCACCGTTCCGTGCGGCATCGCAGAACGCCGTGGACGCAACTGACGACGACCGATCCCTTCGGACCTGGAGCCAGATGTTGGGGATAGGAAATGTTGCGAGGTTCAATCCTGAGCATGGCTGGCTGCCACGTCAGGGGCGCGACCGACTCCGCGTGCCGATCGGTGTCGGACAAGATGGAAACCCTGTCGAACTGGATCTGAAGGAGTCGGCCGAGAACGGTATGGGTCCGCACGGGCTGTGTATCGGAGCCACCGGTTCTGGTAAGTCGGAGTTCCTGCGAACCTTGGTACTCGGCCTGATCGCGACGCACTCACCCAACGCACTGAACCTCGTCCTGATCGACTTCAAAGGTGGTGCAACCTTTCTCGGCCTGGAGGAGGCGCCGCACGTTGCTGCGATCATCACCAACCTTGCCGAGGAATTGGCGATGGTCGATCGTATGAAGGACGCGCTCGCCGGCGAAATGAATCGTCGACAAGAACTGCTGCGTGCGGCAGGAAACTTCGCAAACGTGTCCGATTACGAGAAGGCGAGGCTGGCCGGCGCTGCACTCGATCCGTTGCCTGCACTCTTCGTCGTTGTCGACGAGTTTTCCGAACTGCTCAGTCAACAGCCGGAATTTGCCGAATTGTTCGTGGCCATCGGGCGATTGGGCAGGTCACTTCACATTCACCTGCTGCTGGCCAGTCAGCGGCTCGACGAAGGAAAGCTTCGGGGTCTCGACAGCCATCTTTCGTATCGCGTCGGTTTGAAAACGTTCTCGGCGAACGAGTCCCGTTCCGTTCTCGGCGTTCCCGATGCTTATCACCTGCCGGGCACACCCGGTGCGGGATACCTGAAGTCCGATTCTGCGGAGATCGTTCGCTTCCAAGGTGCATACGTGTCAGGCCCGTACGAGGGCGAGCGGATAGTGCCCACTCGATTCTCGGTAGATTCCCCCGTCGAACTCGCGCCGCTGCCGTTTACCGCGACGCCCGTGGTCGGGCCAGAGGCTGTTGTCGTTCCCGTCGAGCCCGATGTCATCGACATGGGTGAAATCGGTGACGATGCACGTACTCTCATGGGAGTCCTCGTCGACCGCATGCGCTCTCACGGTCCACGAGCGCACGAGGTGTGGTTACCGCCGCTCGAGGCATCCCCGACGCTTGACCAGTTGTTGCCGCGGTGGGCGGCCGGTGATCAACCTCGCGGAAATCTGAGCGCACCCTTCGGCGTAGTCGACAGGCCGTTCGATCAGCGCCGCGATCTTCTCGTCGCCGATCTGAACGGATCAACGGGCAACCTCGCGATCGTCGGCGGCCCGCAGTCGGGAAAGTCGACGGCCTTGCGCACGTTGATCTTGTCTCTGAGCATGACGCACACGCCGGAACAGATTCAGTTCTACTGCCTCGACTTCGGCGGTGGAACGCTCCTCGGATTGAAAGATCTGCCGCACGTCGGATCGGTGGCAAACCGCTTGGATTCCGACCGCGTCCGCCGCACGGTTGCCGAGGTGCTCGGTGTGGTCGCGAAACGGGAGCGGCTGTTTCGTGACCTCGGCATCGACTCCATGGCCGATTTCCGAAGAATGCGAACAGCTGATCCCGCCGGGGAAGGCGTGGCGGCGGGACTCCGAGATGACCCGTACGGTGACGTCTTCCTCGTCGTCGATGGTTGGCCCAGCGTTCGTTCGGATTTCGAATCACTCGAGCCTCAGATCAACATGCTCGCCGGTCAAGGTTTGTCCTTCGGTGTGCACGTGATCGTCACGACGTCGAGGTGGGCCGAGATCCGGCCGGCACTCAAGGACCAACTGGGTACTCGCATCGAACTTCGATTGGGTGATCCGGGAGATTCGGATGCGGGTCGCCAGAAAGCCAGCCTGGTGCCGGAAGGTCGACCGGGTCGTGGCATCACGCGCGACGGGCTTCACCTTCTCACCGGACTACCTCGAATCGGCGGTTCGCCAGGTAGTGAGAATTCCGGTGGGTCTGTGGCGTCGACGGTCGAACATATTGCAGCCATGTCGAATTCGCGCCCGGCGCCCACCGTGCGGATGCTTCCGGATTCGTACTCGCGGGCAGAACTTCTCGAAGCTGTCGGGACCCGGTGGCCCTCACCGAGTGCGGCCGACGGTCGGTGCCTCACCGTGCCGATCGGGCTCGGTGAGACCGACCTCTCCCCGGTGTACATGGACTTCCGGGAACACCCGCACCTCTTGATATTCGGCGACACCGCGTGTGGCAAGACATCTCTTTTGCGCGGAATAGTGGAAGGGATCATCGCGTCGAACACACCGGCGCAGGCCAAGTTGATTATCGGTGACTATCGGCATTCCCTGCTGGGAGTGGTCGAAGGGAATCACCTCGGCGGTTACTCGGCGTCGTCCACGACCTTCGGTGAGTTGATCGTCGACTTGGCTCGGATCGTCGCCGCCAGAATGCCGAACGCCGAAACAACACAGCAGCAATTGCGGGAAAGGTCGTGGTGGAGTGGGCCGGAGATTTATGTACTGATCGACGACTACGACCTGGTGGCCACACCGAGTGGTAATCCGGTGGCGCCGTTGCTCGAGTACATTCCGCATTCCAAGGACATCGGTTTGCACCTGGTGATTGCCCGCCGTTCCGGTGGCGCGGCCAGAGCACTCTACGAGCCGGTCATTGCGAGAATTCGCGACATGGCACCGGCCGGATTGATCATGAGCGGAAGTCGCGACGAGGGAAATCTCGTCGGCACCGTCCGCGCGTCGGCATTGCCGGAAGGTCGTGGGGTCTACGTTTCTCGGTCGCAAACCCAACTTGTCCAAGTTCCGTGGATGCCACCGCTGTGACCGTTCCGTCCTTGGTGTCGGTCTCGCTACATTGGGGTGCATCCAATATCTGGGTCGTCTCGGGTCAACGCGAATTCTGTTGCAGTGCAGACCTCAGACGCGAACCGGCGTCGGGTCCCGGTACGACCGGTGAAAATGCGATCGATTACGTCGACGACGATTATGTCGACGTAGATGGTCGGATTGTCCCCACCGTCCTGGAGCTGGCCAGGCTGATCTCCAGTGCGATGGACGGGTGCGGAATCGTCGATGCAGACATTCTCTATCTCAGTCATCCCTCGGACTGGGGTGCCCCACGCAGGCGGCGATTGCTCGATGCCGCACGGCGAGTGGCGCACGACGTCGTCCTCGTTCCGACGTCGGTCGCGGCGGCGAGGTCGGCTCGTACAGCCTGGCGATCACGGTGTGTCGTCCTCGAACTGCGTGGCGGAATGGTGGTCGCTTCTGTTGTCGTTGAGGTCGACGGTGAACTCCGAATCGACGGGGCACAAAGCTCGGCGATCGCAGACGTTGCGGGGTTGTTTTCCGGAATCGGGGACTTGTCGGTTCGGGACGCTGTGGTGTTGGTCGGGCCGCGCTCCCATGCCGTTGCGGCTTCGCTCGAACGTGGGTCGACGAATGCCCACGGCCATGCGAGCATTCGAATTCTGGACGAGAGTCGGGTGGCGTCGTCTCTGGTGGATCCTCGGACGCTCGTTCGCCAGACAACTGCGCGGGACAGTTCCGGTCGAATCGTCGACAATTCAGCTTTTGGCGCCGGGTGGGTAGGCGATCCGGATGGCGCGATGTCGGTTCCTTCCGTGGACTCGACTGCCTCCTCGCCCCGTCGAGTCGGCGGGTGGCACGGAGGCCGTCGACGGTTCGCGGCGGCGCTTGCGGTGCTCGCCGTCGTCGCTGCTGTCGCGGCAACGGTCGTGGTGTCGACTCGCGATCGAGGCGATTCTCGGTTGGCGGACTCGGTTGCAGCTACGACGGAAGGCAAAGCCGAGATCGTGGAGGCGTCGAAAGAGCAGGAAAAGCCTGCGCCGAAGACTTCGATTCCGTCGATCGAGTCCGGTGTCACGCCGGAACTCACGCGTGTGGAGGTGGGGAGCGTTGCAGCAGAGCTGCCTTCCGATTGGAAGCTTCTGTCACGAGGGACCTCGAGCGGGCGCACCGATTTGATACCCAGTTCCGGCGCTGATCGCAAGATCGTGGTCATCGAGAAAAGTCTTGCGGAAGGTGCTGGATTCGATTCCGTCGAAGCCGCTTTGCGTCAGCAGTTTTCGGCGTTCGAGGACCCATTGCGGTTCGGAGAGTTTTCTGTGATCGACGATGCCGCAGGAAAACAGGCAGTGGTGTACGTCGAGTTTCCGGACGATTTCTCCGAGGTGCGTTGGCGCGTGTACGTCGACAACGGTCGGCAAGTGAGTATCGGCTGCCAGTATCTGGTCGGTGAGTGGGACAGTCTCGAAGCGGACTGCCTGCGGATGTGGCAGTCACTCGAATTCACGCCCTGACCGGATCGGTCGGTTCTGCAAACATTCTTCGATCGGGCCGGAACCGTTGGCACGGAGGTCGCGTCAAAGTATGTGTAGCGCACATCAGGGAGTTCCGCTCGACCCCGGTGCACATCCGACGGACAAGCCGTCGTGGGTGGTCGCCGATACCGAACGGTACTCACCGAATCCAGGGGGACGACATGGGCTTTACCGCAACTACCGCTGAATTGATCGATTCGGCGGGGACCATCGACGGACATCTCGGTGACATCAGGGGACTGGTCAACGCTGTTCGGTCGGAGGCCGACGCTTCGCACAATTCGTGGAACGGTGCGGCGCAGGTCGAATACGCAGGAATCATGGAGCGATACAACAGCGCGGCCCTGAAGCTGGACACTGCTCTGACCGACATCTGCGAGCAGATCAAACAGGCTGCGGGAACCTTCGACTCGACAGAAGACGACAACGTCAGCTCGCTTCGCGGCGCGACGGTGAACATGTCCTGACCGTCAGCTCTTCACCGTTCGATCAAGCAGTCCTCAGCCAGTAGTTCTCACAAAGTTCTCTCCAGTCACACCGAACCGGGAGCAGTTATGTCCGACAGGATCAAGTACGACTTCGGCGGCCTCGCAATGCTGTCCGATCAGATGAAACAGCAGGCCAAAGCGATCAACGACAAGCAGGGCGACATCAAGGTTGTCGTAGACAAGCTGCAAGCAGGCTGGGAAGGGGCAGGTTCCGAAGCCTGGAACGACGCACAGCGCCGCTGGGCCCAGGCTTCCGAAGAACTGAACATGGTTCTCGCGCAGATCGCCGGAGCGACGGCGAGCGGCTCGGAGAAGATGCAGGAAGCTGACCGGATCGCCGCAAACGGGTTCGGTCGCTGACAACATTCATGTCGTGACGACACCCCGACTGCCCCGGTACCGTCAGGTTGCCGGGGCAGTCGCATGTCGATCGCTTACCTGCTGGTTCCGGACGAGGGCATTGTCGGCGGAGATGGCTGCGCTTTGACCTGGCAGCGGGTAGACCGGTATCGTCTATCGGTGGCGTGCCGTAGGGCTCCGGCAGAAATGCGTGGAGACCGGCGGTTCTCGGGTCTCAACTGGCCGCCGAGGATCGTTTACGCGATACGCACATGGTCAGCAGTGGAATGAATTAAGACGAGGAAGATCTGTGTCTACGTACACCCCGAAGGCCGGAGATGTGACCCACTCGTGGCACGTCATCGACGCCACTGACGTGGTGCTCGGCCGTCTTGCCGTTCAGGCAGCGAACTTGCTGCGTGGCAAGCACAAGCCCACCTACGCGCCGCACATCGACGGTGGTGACTTCGTTGTCATCATCAACGCTGAGAAGGTTGCCATCAGCGGCAACAAGCTGCAGGGCAAGAACGTTTACCACCACTCCGGATTCCCGGGTGGCCTGAAGTCCCGCACTGTCGGTGAGGTCCTCGACAGGACTCCCGATCGTCTCGTCGAGAAGGCCATTGTCGGCATGCTCCCCAAGACGAAGCTCGGCCGCGCAATGAGCAGCAAGCTCAAGGTCTACGCGGGCCCGAATCACCCCCACACCGCGCAGCAGCCGGTGCCGTTCGAGATCAAGCAGGTCGCACAGTGACATCGCCGGAAGAGCAGAACGTGTCCGAAGAGAACATCGAAGCAGTGGAAGAGCTTGTCGCCGCTGACGCAGTCGAGGTCGTCGAAGAGGTTGCTGCAGCTACGCTCGCACCGATCGTCCTCGATCGCCCGGTCCAGACCGTCGGTCGCCGCAAGGAGGCTGTCGTTCGCGTCCGGATGACTCCCGGTACCGGTCAGTTCAAGCTCAACGGCCGTACGTTGGAGGATTACTTCCCCAACAAGGTTCACCAGCAGCTGATCAAGGCTCCGCTGGTGCTCGTCGAGCGTCCCGAGTCTTTCGACATCATTGCACTGCTGCACGGTGGCGGCCCGTCCGGTCAGGCAGGCGCACTGCGTCTGGCTATCGCGCGCGCACTCATCGAGGTAACCCCTGATGATCGTCCGGCCCTCAAGCGTGCAGGCTTCCTGACGCGTGACGCCCGCGCGGTCGAGCGTAAGAAGTACGGCCTGAAGAAGGCCCGTAAGGCATCGCAGTACTCCAAGCGCTGATGCTTTGCCGAGGTTGACCCGACGGGTCTGCTTCGGCACCTGTTCACCACAAGAGCGGGCGTCCATCGTTACCGGACGCTCGCTCTTGTGTTTCTCGGAGAAATTCCATTCTCGAGTTTCATTCTCGAGGTTCACAGGATTCAGGAGTCGTTCTATGGGTCGGTTGTTCGGTACTGACGGTGTTCGTGGGCTTGCCAATTCGGATCTGACTGCAGATCTTGCATTGAGATTGGCAGTTGCCGCGGCGAGCGTACTGACAGCCGGCACCTCGGATGCCCGTCCGACCGCCGTGATCGGCCGCGATCCTCGCGCCAGCGGTGAGATGCTTCAAGCCGCGGTGACGGCCGGGTTGAGTTCCGCAGGCGTCGACGTGCTCGACGTGGGTATCCTCCCGACTCCGGCAGTTGCATACTTGACGGCAAAGCTCGACGCCAGTCTCGGTGTCATGATTTCTGCATCGCATAATCCCATGCCGGACAACGGAATCAAGATTTTCGCGGCCGGTGGGCACAAGCTGGATGACGCTGTCGAGGTGGGGATCGAGGACGCACTCGACGGCACTGCACCGCCGGTCCTTCCGACAGGTGCCGGGATAGGCCGAGTCCGTGCGGTCGACGATGCCGCTCAGCTGTACCTTGCACATCTGGCGAGCGCGGCGAGCGAGCCGCTCGCTGGACTTACCGTTGTCGTCGACTGCGCCAACGGCGCTGCTTCCGCGCTCGCACCGGTTGCCTACGCAGCAGCGGGCGCTCGTGTCATCGCGATCAGCGCAGATCCCGACGGCCTCAACATCAACGACGGCTGCGGATCGACGCACCTGGAGAATCTTCAGAAAGCGGTAGTCGATCACGGGGCGGACCTAGGCCTCGCGCACGACGGCGACGCCGACCGCTGCTTGGCCGTCGACGAGACCGGCGCGGTGGTCGATGGTGACGCGATCATGGCTGTTCTGGCGATCGCGATGAACGAGGCCGGGGAGTTGGTCGAGAACACTCTCGTCGCGACTGTCATGAGCAATCTCGGTTTGCACATCGCGATGCGCGAGGCAGGCATCAACATCGTGACTGCTGCCGTAGGCGACCGCTACGTCTTGGAGGAACTGCGCGCGGGCGGATACAGCCTCGGTGGCGAGCAGTCAGGCCATGTTGTGTTGCCGGCGTTCGGCACCACGGGCGACGGAATTCTCACCGGTCTCAGGCTGCTCGGACGCATGGCTCGTACGCGTAAGTCGGCATCGGTACTGGCTGCAACGATGACCACCCTCCCGCAAGTGCTGATCAACGTGAAGGTCGGGGACAAGGCGGCAGTCGCAGCGTCGCCGTCGGTACTTGCAGCAGTCGCGGACGCCGAGCGCGTTCTCGGTGACGGTGGTCGAGTGCTCCTGCGCCCGTCCGGGACAGAGCAACTGGTCCGCGTCATGGTCGAGGCCACCGAACTTCCGCTCGCGCAGAAGCTGGCTGACGAGTTGGCCGAGATCGTCGGTTCGGTGTAGCCCCTCATTGCGCCTTCGCGTTTTGAGGGAACGTAATTGCGCCCTGCTGCGTCCAAGGAGTCAAAGGCCGCTCGACGTGCGAGTGGTTCCGTTGAAACTTGGGGGCGCTCGTGGATGTCGACCGCGCTGGAACAGATGAATTGGCACGCCATGCGGTGTCGGTGGCCCAGGGTCTGCGCGATTCTGCCGAGCCGATCAAGCATTTGCGAGGGGGCGGTGCCGCTTCGGGCCGTGACTACGCCGAGCACGGAGCCGCGTTGGCGTCGGCATTGGCGGTCCTGAATTCTCGCTTGACTGGCCGTGCGGATCTTCTCGATACGTTGGCGCGCCGGCTTTCCTCTTCGGCTGAGGCAATCACTGAGGTGGATCGTGAGGGTGCGCGGCGGGTGCGGGACTCCGGCGGGTCGGCCTCGTGATACCGAACAGCCTTACAGCCCAGGCAGTACCGAACGGCCCGTGTTCTTTCGAAGATATTCTTGCACTGCGTGATTCACATGCTCATCCCGACGAAATTCTGGAAGCGGGCGCTAGCGGACTGCAGTTCTTCGGCCGATTTCACGACCTGGCCACTCGGTTGGGTTTCGAAGAACGGATGCTTACCTCCTATGAGGATGCATATCGCGCAGAGGCGGGCATCGATATCGCGGCACTGACGCGAGACATGTCGGACATGGCTGCGGCGGTGGATAGTTCGGTCGCGGAGATCGCGATGCTGACGGTCCTGGCCGAGAATCTTCCCGCAGTGTGGAATGTTTCCGGCGTGGATGCGGTCGTCGATCAGGTCTTCGCCGCGCGGCGCGAAGCTCGGTCCGATGCGGATTCGGCGCCACTGTTGATCACGCTAGCCGACGAACTTGCGCGGACTGTTCGAACGGCTTTGGCAGACAAAGCTTTCAAGGTGGCCAGCCTCGACCGGGCGACCATCGGCGGTCTGGGTGCGGGGGAGATCGATCAGCTGGCTCACGTCGCTTCCAGCGGTCGTGGCGCGGCGCCATGGTTGGACACTGTTTTTCGGTCGGCGTATCTGGATGCCCGCGACGAATTCGACAGGGCGTGCGCGCAGTGTGCGAGCGCGGTAGGCGATGCTTTTGATGCCGCGACTCAATGGGTGACAGACGCCTTCCCGTCGACCTTGCCAGTCGCCGAGACAATCGAATCCGCTGCCGCGGCTGCGCCGATCTCTTTCTCGATCGGCGGCAACACGTGGGGCTTCTCGATTGCGCCCGACGGTCGTGGGGTGAGTCTCGATGTCGCCGGTGCTGACGGGAACTCTGTGTCTGTCACCGTGGAGTTGGACGAAAACGGTTGGCCGAGAATAGTTTTTGATGCCGGTCAGGAGGCGGTCATGCAGGAGACATACCCGCAAGAAGCGTCCCAGCCCGCGACACTTCAACCCGAAATTCCCCAGCCCGATAATCCCCAGCCCGAGATACCGGTTGAAACCACCGCCGAAGTCTCGCCCGCGCCGGACCCGGAGCCGCCTGTCACAGTCCCGGACGAGTCGATCGCCGGCCCCGACGGAGAGACGGGCGCTGAGCTGGCCGGAGCTGGTCCGCTGTGAAGTCCGTTCACGCGCCCTTCGAAGAGATCCGTCGAACTCTCGATTCTCAACTCGAGGACTTCCGTGAGCGCAGAGCGCTCGAGGACTTCCGTGAGCGCAGAGCGGCAGTGGCGAGCGAGGAATCGCGCCAGGAGCCGCCGTCCGAAACGACGTCTGCCGATAACGACACGGAAGGGTCGGTCAGATCCGGCCCGTATCTGCGATCCGCGTCAGAGCCGACGACGACGCCGACGAAGCCGTGCTCGCCGCCGGAGTCGGGGGCGGGCACGGACTCCTACTTACGCAACAGCTGGCTGGCCCGCGCGTCGGAGTGAGGTTCAACCGGGAGCAACGGCGCCGTGTGTGGAATCTCGACATCAGGATCAGCAAAGTCCTGGTACTTCTTGTCGCCGGTCAGATGGAACAACAGGAAGCCCGTGAGCAGGCACCGTGTGGCGGACTGTGTCTTGCGCTCGGATCCACCGAGGCCCAGGGCTCCGAGGAGTCGGCGGCCTTCGATCAGTCCGGCGTCTTGGCCGTCGTTCACGGTGCGTGCGACGACGGGGCCGCCCCACTCCACGCTCAGCGGGCGCGCATTGCTGGTCAAGGAATCGACGTCGTCTTGGCCGGCAAGGATCAATCCGGGCGCTGTGATCTTCGACGCGTAGTTCTCCGCCTTGGGTGCTGTCGGGGCCGGGAACAGCGCGGCTACCGCACCGACATCCCCGCGCTGCGCTGCGGCCAGTACCGCCGCGCCCGCGCCCATGCCGTGACCGGCAAAGGCGACTCGATCGGGGTGGACGCTGATCTGGCCAGGGCCGAGTCGTACGCCGACGCAGATGTCGAGCGTCGCTCGAAGATCTGCAGCCAAGCCGAGATGGGACGGGACCGGACCGCGTTCGCTGTCGGGCGCCGCTGCGACAATTCCCCAGGAAGCGAGGTGCTGGAGTGTCTGCTCGTACTTGTGGGACCCGACCATCCACCCGTGCGCGAAGGCAACGGCGGGGAGATTGAAACCGGTTTCCGGCGTGTACACGACACCCGGCTGTCCGGCCAGGGCGAGGTTGCCGCGGAGAACTCGGTGCGGGCCGCGCTTGGACAGCTCACGGGTCAGTGTCTTCAGTTTCGGTGCCACGGTTGAAGACGTTATCCGATGAGCGCCTCGTGTATGCGGAGCCGACGCTGCAACCGGCTGGGGGATGTCTGTGGAACCGCAAAATGCGCCCACCGCCGATGTCCAAGTACCCTGAGTCACCATGTGCGGAATCGTGGGATACGTCGGCCACCGCCCAGCTCTGGGCGTTGTGGTGGAGGCTTTACGGCGAATGGAGTATCGCGGGTACGACTCGTCGGGAATCGCGATTCTCGACGGAACCGGTGGGGTCGAGATCGAGCGTAAGGCCGGTAAGTTGGCCAACCTCGAGGCGGAGCTCGGCGAGTACGGCGCGGATCACTTTGTCGGTACGTCGGGTATGGGTCATACCCGGTGGGCGACGCATGGGCGACCGACCGACCGTAATGCGCATCCGCATCGTGATGCGTCGGGCAAGCTGGCTGTCGTTCACAACGGAATCATCGAGAATTTCGCCCCGCTGCGTGCGGAGCTCGAGGCTGCAGGCGTCGAGCTTCAGAGCGACACGGATTCCGAGGTGGCAGTTCACCTGGTAGCCCGGGCGTACTCCGACGGGCCGACGGCAGGTGATTTCATCGAGAGTGCGCTGTCGGTGGTTCGTCGGTTGGAAGGTGCGTTCACGCTCGTCTTCACGCACGCCGACCACGCGGACACGATTGTCGCCGCCCGCCGCTCGACGCCGCTCGTCGTCGGTGTCGGTGAGGGCGAGATGTTCCTCGGCTCCGACGTCGCTGCGTTCATCGAGCACACACGCGATGCGGTTGAACTCGGACAGGATCAGGCAGTGGTGATCACTGCCGACAGCTATCGGATCTCCGACTTCGCGGGCAACGAGGCAGAGGGGCGCCCGTTCCGCATCGACTGGGATCTCGCGGCCGCCGAAAAGGGTGGTCACGACTACTTCATGCTCAAGGAGATCGAAGAGCAGCCGACCGCTGTCGCCGACACGCTCCTCGGCCACTTCGAGAACGGGAAGATCGTCCTCGACGAGCAGCGGTTGTCCGATCAGGAACTGCGCGACGTCGACAAGGTGTTTGTCGTCGCCTGCGGTAGTGCCTACCACTCCGGACTGTTGGCGAAGTACGCGATCGAGCATTGGACGCGTCTACCTGTCGAGGTCGAACTCGCCAGCGAATTCCGTTACCGCGACCCGGTTCTGGATCGCTCGACGCTTGTTGTCGCGATCTCGCAGTCGGGGGAGACGGCGGACACACTCGAAGCGGTCAAGCACGCCAAGGACCAGAAGGCACGCGTCCTGGCGATCTGCAACACCAACGGTGCACAGATCCCGCGCGAAGCCGACGCCGTTCTCTACACGCGGGCAGGACCGGAAATCGCGGTTGCGTCGACCAAGGCCTTCCTGGCGCAGGTGACCGCGAACTACCTCGTCGGTTTGGCTTTGGCGCAGGCTCGCGGCACCAAGTATCCGGACGAGGTTGCGCGCGAGTACGCCGACCTCGAAGCTATGCCCGCATTGGTCAGCAAGGTGCTCGAGACGGCAGAACCGGTGCGCGCGTTGGCACGCCAGTTCGCGCACGCGTCGACCGTGCTGTTCCTGGGGCGCCACGTCGGCTACCCGGTGGCGCTCGAGGGTGCGCTCAAGCTCAAGGAGCTTGCGTACATGCACGCCGAGGGCTTTGCCGCCGGTGAGCTCAAGCACGGCCCGATCGCGCTGATCGAGGAGGACCTTCCGGTCATCATCGTCATGCCGTCGCCGCAGGGTCGCGCTGTCCTGCACTCGAAGTTGGTGTCCAACATTCAGGAGATCAAGGCGCGCGGGGCAACGACTATCGTCATCGCGGAGGAAGGCGATACCGTCGCCGCGGCGCACGCGGATCACCTGATCGAGATTCCGCCGTCACCGACTCTGCTGCAGCCGTTGCTGTCCACGGTTCCGTTGCAGATCTTTGCGGCCGAGGTTGCCGCGGCGCGCGGATACGACGTCGACAAGCCGCGTAACCTGGCGAAATCGGTTACGGTCGAATAGTTTTCGTAGGGAAATTCGGGCCCCGCAGTCGAAAGACTGTGGGGCCCGAGTGCGTTACGGCGTCTCGACGACGACGGTTCCGCGCATCTCGGGATGCGGTGTACAGGTGTAGTCGTAGGTTCCGGGTTCGGTGAACGTGTAGGTGTAAGTTCCCGATTTCTTGAGTGGGCTGCGGAGTTTGCCCTTGGCGTCTCCGAGGCCGTTGACGTCGTGGGCCATTCCGTTGTCGTCGAATACCCACGTGACGGTGTCGCCGACGTTCACGGTGATGGAAGCGGGGGAGTACGCCATCCCGGAGATGGTCACCACGGGTCCGCTCGCCGTCGTTTCGGCCGCAGATGGTGTGGAGTCGGTGCCGGAACTGCACCCGACCAGACCGAGAGCGAGGACGAGTCCCGCGATTGCCGGGCGAAGACGTGATTTCATGGTTTCGAGGGTAGCGACGGCAACTGAAGGGTTCCGACATGCGTGGGTACTACACAGTCGATCAGGTGCGAGAAGCGGAGGCGCCGTTGCTCGACAAGCTGCCCGACGGGGTGCTGATGCGTCGAGCGGCGTACGGTCTCGCGCGAGTCGTCGCGGACGAATTACGTTCCCGTACAGGATCGGTCGCGCATCGGTCGGTGACGCTTCTGGTCGGTACCGGCGACAACGGCGGTGATGCCCTGTGGGCGGGTGCGTTGCTCCGCAAACGAGGTGTGAGTGTTCGGGCCGTGTTGCTCGATCCGGCGCGCGCTCATCGGTCGGGCCTCGACGCTCTCCTGAAGGCCGGTGGCCGAGTCGCTGCCGAAGTCGGGTCGCCGGATCTGGTGATCGACGGCATCGTCGGGATTTCCGGGCACGGCGGTCTGAGGCCTGACGCAGCCGAGCTCGTCGGCCAGGTGGAGGCACCGATCGTGGCGGTCGATCTTCCGAGCGGCGTCGACGCGAACACCGGCGCAGTGGACGGCCCGTCGGTGACCGCTGATGTGACGGTCACATTCGGTGCGCTCAAGCCGGTGCACGTACTCGCGGCTCCGCTGTGTGGTCGTGTCGAACTCGTGGATATCGGATTGAGCGTCGGCGAACCGGCGTTCGGTTCGCTCGATCCGGCCGAGGTCGGTGCGCTGTGGCCGGTTCCAGTCCCGGAGGACGACAAGTACTCGCAGGGTGTGGTGGGCATCGTTGCGGGAAGTGAGCAGTATCCCGGCGCGGGCGTGCTCTGCACCGGCGCCGCGGTGACCGCGACCTCCGGCCTGGTCCGCTATGCCGGGCACGGCGCCGCCGAGGTGCTCGCCCGGTTCCCGGAGGTGATTGCGAGTGAGACGTTCCAAGCCGCCGGGCGGGTTCAGGCCTGGGTGGTCGGACCCGGTATGGGTACCGACGACGACGCCGCGCGGCTTCTGGCGTCGGTACTGGCTACCGATGTACCCGTTGTTGTCGATGCGGACGGCCTTACCCTCCTCGCTCAGCGTCCCGAACTTGTCGCAGCCCGGACCGCGCCGACTCTTCTGACGCCCCACGCCGGCGAGTTCGCACGATTCACACCACTCGGCGACGACAGAATCGCGGCCACGCGTGCTCTCGCCGAACGCCTCGGAGTCACGATTCTGCTGAAAGGCCATACGACGGTGATCTCGGATCCCGGCGGTGAGGTCCTGGTCAACGACGCCGGCGGCTCCTGGGCGTCGACCGCAGGCTCGGGTGACATCCTCTCCGGTGTGATCGGCGCGTTGCTGGCGGCGGGTCTGAGCCCTCTCGAAGCCGGGGCCGTCGGGGCGCGGGCTCACGCGTTGGCGGCGAACATCGCCGCTGCCGGCGGTCAGAGCGATGTCGCCGGAGCACCGATTTCGGCTTCGCCGCTGCTGGGAGGTCTGCGCGAGTCGGTGCGTGTGCTTCGCTCTTTTGCCCTTGATTGAGGGTGTTCAAACCCGAACACGTGTCCGATTCTGCGCGGGTGGCAGGATTGTCGCCATGACGCTTGCCCAGGGAAGAGCACCGAAGGAGCCTGCGGAGGGGAAGGCGAGCCGACTCGACGACGCAGTAGGGCCGCAGACGGAGGCAGTCGTCGATCTGGACGCGATCGCGCACAACGTGCGTGTCCTGCGTGAATTTGCCGGTGATGCAGCGTTGATGGCGGTCATCAAGGCGGACGGATACAACCACGGCGCAGTTGCGGTTGCGCGGACGGCACTGTCGGCCGGAGCCCGGGAACTCGGCGTCACCACCATCGCGGAGGCACTGGTCCTTCGCGAGGCAGGCATCACCGCTCCCGTCCTGGCCTGGCTGCACGGCCTCGACGCCGATTTCTCCTCGGCGATCCGGTCCGACATCGAGATCGGCGTGTCCTCCCCGCGACACCTGGCTGCTGTCGTCGACGCGGCACGGGTTCTGGGACAACAGGCGACCGTGACGCTCAAGGTGGACACCGGTCTCAATCGCAACGGCGTCTCGAGAACCGAGTGGCCGCAGATGCTCGACGACCTCGCCACTGCCCGGGACGAGGGCACGATCAGGCTGCGCGGAGTGTTTTCCCATCTTGCGCACTCGGACGAACCGCATCATGACGTCATCGACATGCAGAAGCAGCGTTTGATCGAAGCGGTTGCCGACGTCCGCGCTCGCGGATTCGACCACGAAGTTGTTCA
This sequence comes from Rhodococcus sp. DN22, assembly GCF_036669995.1. Taxonomy (NCBI): domain Bacteria; kingdom Bacillati; phylum Actinomycetota; class Actinomycetes; order Mycobacteriales; family Nocardiaceae; genus Rhodococcus; species Rhodococcus sp. DN22. The sequence continues at coordinate 2,100,566 of NZ_CP133326.1, forward strand.
TCTTTCCAACTCCGCCGCTACAGTCACCCGTCCTGACCTGCAATTTGACATGGTTCGACCCGGGATTGCGATATATGGATTGTCTCCGGTGCCCGAACTCGGAGATTTCGGTTTACGACCGGCGATGACGCTGCGAGCGAAGGTGATTCTGGTGAAGAAGGTGGCCGCCGGAGAGGGCGTCTCCTACGGGCATCAGTGGGTCGCACCGCACGACACCACTCTTGCGCTGCTTCCCGTCGGCTACGCCGACGGTCTGACTCGTTCACTGAGCGGCAAGTTCGAAGTGCAGTTGGGCGGCAAGCGTCGCCAGGCCGTCGGGCGGATCTGCATGGACCAGGTGTTGGTGGACCTGGGGCCGGACGGCGACGGAGTTCGCGAAGGCGACACCGCGATCTTCTTCGGCAACGGCGATCACGGCGAACCCAACGCGCAGGCCTGGGCCGACGTACTCGACACCATTCACTACGAGGTCGTGACCGGAATACGTGGACGCACTGTGCGAACGTACATCGGGGGAGAGACGTCATGAAGACTGCAGGAAAGATGAGCATTCTCGGTGGCCTGCTCAGCGCTGTGGCGCTCGGCTCGATGGCCGGCGTGAATGCATTCAAGACCGCGACGCGTCCGGGCCGGGAAATCTACGCGGACGAGGACTTCGACCTCATGACGCGCGACCGCAAGAGCACGGTGCGCACCGAGGACGGCGTCGAGCTGGCAGTTCGCGAAGTGGGACCGGATGACGCTCCGCTGACAGTCGTTTTCGTGCACGGGTACTGCCTGAGTGCGCTGTCCTGGCATTTCCAGCGCCGCCAGCTCGAAGAGCGATGGGGCAACAAGGTTCGCATGGTGTTCTACGACCAGCGCGGACACGGAGATTCAGGTATGCCGCGTTCGAAGAGTTGCACGGTCTCGCAGCTGGGCCGCGACCTCGCGACTGTCGTCGAGGCCAAAGTGCCCAAGGGACCGATAGTTCTCGTCGGCCACTCGATGGGCGGCATGACGGTGCTCGCGCTCGCCGGTCAGCGACCCGAATGGTTCGAGGGCCGAGTCATCGGCGTCGGGCTGGTCGCGACGACGGCGGCAGGGCTGGCCGAGACCGGTCTGACCCGCAATCTGCAGAATCCGATCATCGACGGGTTCCGGTTGGCAGTGCGCACCTCGCCAGGAGTGGTTCAGCACGCCCGGGGCGCTGCGCGAGTACTGATCACGCCGATCCTGCGTGCAGCGTCGTACGGGACCGATGTCAGCCCACGACTGCATGAGCTGTCGGACGGCATGCTCGACCGGACCTCGGTCGTGACCATCGTCAATTTCTTGCGGACGTTGGAACTGCACGACGAGTCCGCGTCCCTCGAGGTGCTCGCGCACACACCGGCAGTCGTGATCTGCGGCGATCAAGACATGATGATTCCGTTCATCAGCTCCAAGCGTCTCGCTGCCGATCTCCCCGAGTCTGAACTCGTGAGAGTTCACGGGGCCGGCCATCTGGTGCAGCTCGAGTTCCCGGCGATCGTGACGGACGCAATCGACAAGCTGGTGCAGCGTGCACAGGTAGAAGAGCGGTCCGATGTCGGCTGAGAACGCCACGGGACTTCCCGAATCCGGACAGATCACGTTGGAAACGGCCGAGGATACCGAGGCTTTCGGCCGACGGTTGGCGGCGGGACTTGTTGCCGGCGACCTGGTGGTGCTGGACGGGCCACTCGGGGCGGGCAAGACCGCGTTGACGCGCGGAATCGGCGCCGGGCTCGGAGTGCAGGGCCGGGTGACGTCCCCGACGTTTGTCATCGCTCGTGAGCATCGTCCGGGCACCCGCCCCGGCGGCGGAGTTCCCGTCGGCATGATCCACGTCGACGCATACCGGCTGGGAGACAGCGGACCGCATGCGCTCGACGAACTCGATGCCCTCGACCTCGACACCGACCTCACCGATGCTGTGGTGGTGGTCGAATGGGGTGGTGACGTCGTGGAAAGGCTCGTCGAACGACACTTGCGCGTGCAGCTTCATCGGGAACCTGAATCGGATGTGCGGACTGCGAGTTGGTCCTGGACGTCGTGAAACGGCGTTTCGTGTCGCAGACGTCGTGAAACGGCGTTTCGTGTCGCAGACGTCGTGAAACGGCGTTTTGTGTCGCAGACGTCGTGAAACGGCGTTTGGTGTTATGGACGTCGTGACCCTCCCGGGCCGGAAGTAGTTCTTCACGTGCGGGTACCCTGAGAAATCGTGCTTGTTCTCGCAATTGACACCTCCACTCCGGCAGTCACTGCCGGTGTCGTCTCCCTGTCTGCTCCGTCACCGGACGCAGAGTCACCGGGCACCGAGTCGCCTGGCACCGAGTCACCGGGCACAGTGGAGACGCTTGCCGTGCGTGTCACGGTCAATCCTCGTGCGCACGCCGAGGTCTTGACCCCTCACGTCCTCGAATGCCTCGCCGAGGCCGGGCTCATGCCGGCAGAGTTGAACGCCGTCGTCGTGGGTGTCGGGCCGGGGCCGTACACCGGACTGCGTGTCGGCATGGCGACAGGCGCTGCCTTCGGTGATGCACTCGGTGTTCCCGTGTACGGCGTGTGCAGCCTCGACGCCATCGCGGCTGCGGTACCGACCACACAGAGCCTGCTCGTCGTGACTGACGCGAGGCGTCGCGAGATCTATTGGGCGCGCTACGACGGCGGAGTGCGCGTCGAAGGACCGGCTGTGAATTCCGCCGGCGACGTTGATCCTTCGCCTTCGACGCTGATTGCCGGATCTGCTTCGCACGTGGACTTCTTCGATCTGCCCGTCGACCCGGCGGAGACACCCTCACCGGCCGGCTTGGTCACAGTCGCTGCTCGCGAGATTCTGGCCGGATCGGTTCCGGCCCCGCTCGAGCCGCTGTACCTCCGACGCCCGGACGCGAAGACCCTCGCAGAACGTGGCAAGTGAGACCGAGCAGATGAAGTACAGCATCGAGCCGATGAACGTCGATGACGCCGAACGGTGCGGGGAGTTGGAGCGCGCGTTGTTCGCGGGCGACGGACCCTGGAGCGCGCAAGCGTTTGTCTCGGAACTTGCGGGCGCACATAATCATTACTTCGTTGCCAGGGAACCCGACGGTCACGTCCTCGGCTACGCCGGAGTCGCGTTGTTGGGCGCGTCGCCGAACATGGAGGCCGAGGTTCACACCATCGGTACCGATCCCTCGGCTCAGCGACTGGGAATCGGCGGCGCGTTGCTCGATGCGCTTCTGACCCTGGCGGATTCACGGCAGTGTCCGGTGTTCCTGGAAGTGCGCACCGACAACGACCCTGCCATCGCGCTGTACCGGCGCGAAGGATTCGAGATCGTCGGAACACGAAAGAAGTACTACCAGCCCAGTGGGGCAGATGCGTACACGATGAGACGGCCCGCCGTGCTCGGTGTCCGCGAAATTGAGGAGCAGCAAGCATGATCGTCATGGGTGTCGAAAGCTCTTGCGACGAAACAGGTGTCGGTATCGTTCGCTGGAACGGTGACGGAACCTGCGACCTGTTGGCCGACGAGGTGGCATCGAGCGTGGATCAGCACGCCAGGTACGGGGGAGTGGTTCCCGAAGTAGCCTCGCGGGCTCACCTCGAGGCGATAGTGCCGACGATGCGCCGTGCCCTTGCTGCCGCCGGTATCGAGAAGCCCGACGCACTTGCCGTCACCATCGGACCCGGCCTGGCCGGTGCGCTACTGGTCGGTGTCGCCGCCGCGAAAGCCTATGCCGCAGCCTGGAACATACCGTTCTATGCGGTCAATCATCTCGGCGGTCACGTCTCGGTTGACACTCTCGAGCACGGTCCGTTGCCCTCGTGCGTCGCATTGCTGGTCTCCGGTGGTCACACGCACCTGCTTCACGTCGAAGATCTGGGCAAGCCCATTGTCGAACTGGGCACGACTGTCGACGACGCCGCCGGTGAGGCCTTCGACAAGGTGGCCAGACTGCTCGGGCTCGGCTTTCCCGGCGGACCGGCACTCGATGCTGCTGCGCAAGAGGGAGATCGGAACGCAATCGCCTTCCCCCGCGGCATGACCGGCCCGCGCGATTCGCGGCACGACTTCTCGTTCTCGGGACTCAAGACGTCCGTCGCCCGCTATGTCGAATCGAAAGAGCGCGCAGGCGAGGCCTTTTCGATCCCGGACATCGCTGCCTCGTTCCAGGAAGCGGTTGCCGACGTCCTGACGATGAAGGCAGTGCGTGCAGCCAAGGACGTCGGGGTCGACACGTTGGTTCTCGGCGGCGGCGCCACGGCCAATTCACGTATCCGTTCACTCGCCGAGCAGCGCTGCGCCGAAGCCGGCATCACGTTGCGCATTCCGAAACCTCGACTGTGCACGGACAACGGCGTGATGATCGCTTCGTTGGCTGCCCACCTGATCGGAAACGGTGCGGGCCCTTCGGAATTGAGTGTTGCCACGGACCCGGGGCTGTCGGTCTCGGTCAGCCAGTTGATGCGCTGAGAATCAACCGACTGGGACCGGTTCCCGATCCGGTGTGGTCGCGGGGCCGGGTTCGGGCGTCGAGGTATTCGGTTCACCGGGTTTTGTCGTCGGATCACCACCGGGGGTGGTGAGTTCGGTTTCGGTGGAACCGGATCCAGGATTTTCCGGCGTCGTCGGGTTTTCGCCGCCGCTCTCACCCGGGCCGAGACCGCCGCCGGGGTTTGCCTCGGTCGGATCGACCGGGGGAGTCGCCTCGGTGTCCGGCAGCGTCGGCCACCACGCCGGTGGATCGGGCAGCGTGATTCCGGGGATGGTCGGCCAATTCGGGGTGGTCGTGGTCGTCGTCGGCGGTGTAGTTGTTGTCGACGTGTCCGGTATCGGCGCCGGCGGAAGCGTGTACTGATGCGTTGTGTACGAGTGCGTGTCGAACGGCTGTGAGTCGAACGGCGTTGTGGGATAGCCGTACTGCGGGAAAGTGCTGCCCACTACCGAAGGCAGAGGATCATGCGAGGGGATGATCGTCGATCCGGTGCTCGGCGTCGCTTCGGGGCTCACCGTCGTCGTGGTCGAACCGGTTCCGACAGGCGAGACCGCGGTGTCGTCGGTCGGCACCAATTCCTTTGCGCCGTAGCCGAGTACCAGTCCGCCGACCACGAGCGCACCGATCAAAGCTCCCGAGACCTTGGCGGTGGATCCCGAGCGCTGGTCACTTCCGGAGCCCAGCAAGGGGAAACGAATTGCGGTGATCGAATCTGCCAGGAGTGCAGCACCTTTGGTTGCCGCAGTCTCGGGCTCGACGATCTCGACCAAGGGGAGGTCGACGGCAGCGGCGACGGCGGACCGCACGGCCGGAATGTGTGCGCCACCGCCGATGAGGACAACGGCACCGACCGGCCGCGGTGAGCCGTTCACGACTTCACGGATGAAGGTGACGGCGCGCTCGATATCCGGGGCGATGATGGCTTCGAACTCGTCGCGCGTGATCGCCATTGCGTCGACGGGAAGGTCGATGGTCACCTTGGCGGCGGTGGACAGTTGCTCTTTCGCGACGTGGCACCGGGCAGCAAGAAGCTCCGCGTCGGTGTACCGGCGCAGGTGCCCTGGCGCCTTCTCCGTCACGAAGTCGACCAATGCCCGGTCGATTCCGGCCCCTGCGAGGGCGTCGATACGGTCGGAATGCAGAACCTCACCGGTGTGGTCGACGACGGACACCGTCAGACCCTGATCGCCGACGTCCACCTGAGCTGTCGTGTCGTACCGCTCGGTTTTCCCGGTCTCGGCGAGATACGCGTGTACTGCGGCAGGTTCGGGGATGGCACGGACCTGCTTCGGCGAGCGCGAGAGAGATGACCTGATGCTCGCGAGCTGGTCGTCCGTGCGATAGCTGACACCGATCGAGCGCGGCGCTTCAGATCCGTCCGTTACCTGCGTCGTCATCAGCTTGATGGACGCCCGGACGAGGTCACCGACGTTGGAATTGGCCTGATCCGCCGAGACGAAGCGAGTCTCGGCAGGTACCGCTCCTGGCGCGTTTGTGCTGGTATCGGTGTCGACGAGTGCTGAATAGACACCGGAAGATCCAGTGGAAATTCCCAGTGAACAACTCATCGCGCACCTCCTCACAGTCAATACCGGTCAATGTTCAATCGACCGCCGTTATATGAACGTTACAGAAGGTTCGTGAGGATTGCTCAGTGCTTTTTGTCTCCATGACACCCTTTTCGGACCGAAAGGGTGGTTTTACCTGCGAAATTGTCGATCATTGATTCATGCGGAAAAAAGGCGATTCTCCCCACATCGACCGGGATCGACGGCGCGCGCTGATCCGGGGTGCGGTGCTTCGACCCACGCTGACGATGATCGCCTTCGGATGTGCGTACTTCTTCCTGCCGTGGATCGATGTCCACACAGTGGGTGCGATTTTCCTCTTGATCGGTGGAGGGGCAGCGGTGCTTGCCGTGACGACCTGGCAGGTGCGTCGAATTCTGCGTTCCGATGTGCCTTCTCTACAGGCGGTCGAAGCAGTGGCGGTCGTGATGCCGACCTACTTGCTGTTGGTGTCCATCACCTATTTTTCGGTCGAGCATGCGAGTGCCGGCAGTTTCACCGAACCGCTGTCGCGTATGGCGGCCCTGTACTTTTCGCTGTCGGTGTTCTCGACCGTCGGCTTCGGCGACATCGCTGCACAGACGGACCTTGCCAGGGGACTCGTGAGCCTTCAGATCGTCTGCAATCTGGTGTTGATCGGATTCGGCGTTCGATTTGTGGTTGCCGCAGTGTCGTGGGCGAAAGCGCACCGCTGGCCTTCGAGCGGACCTGAAATCACCTAGGACACTGCGGCAATCGGAGTCATCGTCCGGTGTGGACCAACAATTCGACGTTCTGGTCGACGCCGGTACCCGTCAACTTCGGGTCGCGGTGGATGTCGTTGAACGACAGTTCGCGGTACAGCGAGGCGAGCCCGGCCGCCGACTTGTCGCTGTACTCGACTGAATTGGGACTTTCCGCTTCGAAGAGCGTCGCAAGCAACGACACCGTTCCGTCGTGATTGTCCGCGATCTCGATGATGCGCCCGAGCTGTGGGTAGTCGATGTGAGAGGCGGTGTTGATCTCCCAGAAGCCCTGCTCGGGGGTCGCGCCGGGCCACGGGGTGATCTTGTTCTCGTGGGTGTGTCCGTTCACCCAGGCAAGTACGTTCGGGAAACGATGCAGCAAGTCCAGAAGCTGTGAACCGCGCAGGCGCGGCTCGAGGACGTTCTCGGGGTCGGGAATGAGATTGTCCATCGTGTCGCTCGTGTGGTGACTGAACAGCACGAAATAGGTGTCACTGCGCGACTCGGTGACGCGAGAGCCCGCGGCGTCGTAGTAGGTGCTGCTGCCGGCGCGCAGGGTGTTCTCGATCCACTGGAACTGAGCGGCGCCCAGCGAACCGTCGACAAGGCCTGCGCGGTTGGTGGAGTCCATGCTGATGCCGACGACGCCCGGTGCGATCTGGAACGAGTAGTAGCCGATACCGGTTTCGCCGGCGTCGGGGGCGAAACCGTGCCCGACAGGGCCGGGGCCGGTGTGCGCGGGATCAAGGTGTGCGGCGATGAACTGCCGGGGTGTGAACGGTGCGCGCGACGGGTCGGGGGTGACCTGGCGCGGCGGCGTCGTGAAGGCGGACAGGATTCCGGGAATCGCACTGGGATCGAACTTGGTGGCGATGTCGATCTGCTTGGCCTGCTCCGGTGAACCGGGCACCTCGAATTTGAGAGATCCCGTGTACATCGCTTCGAGCGGTGGGATGCCGCTGGGCACCGTGCCCGACACCGAATCGTCGTGGTTGCCGAACACGCAGTACCAAGGGGTGTTCAGGCCGGGGCTCGACACGGGAGTGAAAGCGGCACCGAAGAAGTCCGGAATCTCCGGGAAGCCGGCCTTCTTGTACATGTCGAGCATCGGCGATTCAGGGTTCCAGTACAGATCGGCACCCGAGTTCTGCACACCCTCGTAGCGGTCCTTGGCGCCGGTGTTGGCGACGACGGTTCCGCCGTTGAGTGAGGTGAGGAACCAGTCGAGTTCGGCGAATTCCTTGTTGTCCGTGTTGTCGCCGGTGGTGACAACGGCATCGAAGGGGCGCGAGGTGTGCGGGCCGCTCCCGATCGAATTGACGCGTCGGACAAGCGAAATCAGCCCGTGCGCCGTCAAGGTCTCCTGGGGGCGGAACGCCGAGCCGGTGATCTGATGGACGTATTCGAAGCGCATGGGGGACTGGGCGTCGACGATGTGGACGTCGGTCAACTGCACGAGTGAGGCGAGCGCGGTGCGTCGGTCCTCGCGTCCTGACTTCGGCTCGGCCAACTCGCTGCGCACGATGTTCGCCCAACCGGGACCGGCAGTGAGCCTGGTGTAGCCGCTGCTGCTGACGGGCGTGGACACGGACTCGAGAGTGGTGCCGGGACCTGACGTCGGAATGGTCGACGCGCCTGCGTATTGCAGGCCCCACGGCTTGCCAAGGCTGACCGCGCCGACGGCGCCGAGTCCGGCGAAGGTCAGAAAACTACGGCGATTGATGTTCGTCACGAAGTGAACAATAGGTGAACGTGGTGGACGGCTGTCCTGTTTCGCTCTGGACGAAGAGAAAAATGCGCCCAGTCCTTGAGGGTTGGCACTCTCACGTATAGAGTGCCAATTGGCGCTGATCGAGTTCCGGCACCCGCGACGACGGGACTGCAGTGACGCGCCGTAAACGGCATACCCAAACAGCTGTCCGAGGATCGCCTCGGACGCACATACCCCAAAGTGGAGGGCTCATCGTGGCGAGCGTCAACATCAAGCCGCTCGAGGACAAGATCCTCGTCCAGGCCAACGAGGCTGAAACGACGACGGCTTCCGGCCTGGTCATTCCTGACACAGCCAAGGAAAAGCCCCAGGAGGGCACCGTCGTTGCAGTCGGCGAAGGCCGCGTCAACGAGCAGGGCAACCGCATCCCGGTCGACGTCAAGGAGGGTGACACGGTCATCTACTCCAAGTACGGCGGAACCGAGATCAAGTACGCCGGCCAGGAATACCTGATCCTGTCGGCACGCGACGTGCTGGCTGTCGTCTCCAAGTAAGACACACGTGATCCGCCCCGGAGTCCACACAGGATCCCGGGGCGGAATGCGTTCACGCCCCGAAGATTCAGGAGCTGACAGAACAGATGTCCAAGCAAATTGCGTTCAACGAGACCGCACGCCGCGCTCTCGAAGCCGGAGTCGACAAGCTTGCCGACGCCGTCAAGGTGACCTTGGGCCCGCGTGGACGCCACGTCGTGCTCGCCAAGGCATTCGGCGGCCCCACCGTCACCAACGACGGTGTGAGCATCGCCCGTGAGATCGAGCTCGAAGATCCCTTCGAGAACCTCGGCGCGCAGCTCGTCAAGAGCGTCGCCACCAAGACCAACGATGTTGCCGGCGACGGCACCACGACCGCGACCGTTCTGGCCCAGGCCATCGTCCGCGGCGGACTCAAGAACATCGCAGCGGGCGCGAACCCGATGGCGCTCGGCGTCGGCATCAACGCCGCAGCCGACAAGGTCGTCGAGGAACTGCTCGCCGCGGCCACCCCGGTCGAGGGCGAGAAGTCGATCGCCCAGGTCGCCACCGTCTCCTCGCGTGACGAAGAGATCGGCAAGCTCGTCGGCGAGGCACTCACCCGTGTCGGAACCGACGGCGTCGTGACGGTCGAGGAATCCTCCACCGTTGCAACCGAACTCGTTGTCACCGAAGGCGTTCAGTTCGACAAGGGCTACCTCTCGCCCTACTTCGTCACCGACATCGATGCGCAGAAGGCCGTCTACGAAGACGCGTTGATCCTGCTCTTCCGCGAGAAGATCAGCTCACTTCCCGACTTCCTGCCGCTGCTCGAGAAGGTTGCCGAATCCGGCAAGCCGCTCTTGATCATCGCCGAGGACGTCGAGGGTGAAGTTCTCTCCACCCTGGTGGTCAACTCCATCCGCAAGACCATCAAGGCCGTCGCCGTCAAGGCGCCGTTCTTCGGTGATCGTCGCAAGGCATTCCTCGACGACCTCGCAGTCGTCACGGCAGGCACCGTCATCAACACCGACGTCGGCCTCTCCCTGAAGGAAGCCGGCCTCGACCTGCTCGGCAGCGCTCGCCGCGTTGTCGTCACCAAGGACGAGACGGTCATCGTCGACGGTGCCGGCACCGCTGACGACATCGCGACCCGCGTCGCGCAGTTGCGTCGCGAGATCGAGAACACCGATTCGGATTGGGACCGCGAGAAGCTCGAAGAGCGTCTGGCGAAGCTGTCCGGCGGCGTGGCCGTCATCAAGGTCGGCGCAGCCACCGAAACCGATCTCAAGGAACGCAAGTTCCGCGTCGAGGATGCGGTCAACGCAGCCAAGGCAGCAGTTGCCGAGGGCATCGTCCCCGGTGGCGGATCGGCTCTCGTTCAGGCCGGTACGGCTCTGATCGGGAACCTCGGCCTGTCGGGTGACGAGGCCACCGGCGTTGCCGTGGTCCGTGAAGCCCTCAACGCTCCGTTGTTCTGGATCTCCAGCAACGCAGGCATCGACGGATCCGTCGTTGTCAGCAAGGTCGCCGAGATGACCAAGGGCGAAGGCTTCAACGCTGCCACCCTCACCTACGGCAACCTGCTTGCCGACGGCGTCGTCGACCCGGTCAAGGTCACTCGCTCGGCAGTGGTCAACGCCGCTTCCGTCGCGCGCATGATCCTCACGACCGAGAGCGCTGTCGTCGAGAAGCCGACCGAGGCAGTTGCCGACACCGGACACGGTCACAGCCACTAACTCGCTGCTCGTAGTTTCGACAAAGAAGAGATCCCCCACCGGATTCCGGTGGGGGATCTCTTCTTTCGTCTGGCGATCAGATGAGCGGTATCGTTGCGAACGGCTCGCTGGTGGGCTGCTGCGATCCGCCGGGCGGTTCGACCGTGAACGCCAACTTCGTGTTCGGGCCGATGCCGTCGAGCACCACCTGGGTAGTGGGTTTGACGTCGCTCGGAGCCATCGTCCCCATCGGGATCATCGTGGTGTCGTCGGTGTCGCCCGGCACCAGCCACATCTGGTAGACGGTATCCGGACTCGGGGGAGTCACATCGTTCATCACGAGGACTGCGGCGTCTTCGGAGGGCGAGAACAGCGTCGTGGCACTACCGCCGCCCGGGATGTCACGCGTCGTGGCATGAACGTCGGGTGCTGCCATGATTTCGGATGCGGGGTTCTGCGGCGGCGTGTTGTCGGACAGCGTGCGTCCGATTCCGATGCCGCCGACCAGGATTGCGACTGCGGCGGCCGCCGCAAGAGCCATGGTCCACGGGCGTCGACGGTTACGACGCTCGGCCAGCGAAACCGGGGCGTTGGGAGCCGCGGTCTGTTCTGCGATCGAGGCGAGGACGCTGCTGCGCAGCGACGGCGGGGGCTCGACGGCGTCGACGACGGTCATCGCGGCCATGGTTTCGGAGGTGAGTCGGACCTGGGCGTCGAATTCGGCGCGGGTCGCGGAGTCCGAAGCGGCAAGTCGTCTGTCGACCTCACGGCGCTCGTCGAGGTCCAACGCATCGATCGCGTAGGCGTACGCGTAGTCGATCAGCTCTTCGTCCATCTCACATCACCCCCAAACATCCACGTAGGCGCAGTAGTCCGTCGCGAATTCGCGACTTGATCGTGGGAATCGCCACGCCGAGATCTTCGGCCACCTCGCGGTACGTTCGGCCGCCGTAATAGGCGAGAGTCACCGATTGGCGCTGAGTGTCCGTCAGCGTTTCGAGACAGTCGGTGACAGCACGATGCTCGTCTCTTCGTGTCACTTCGTCGCTGACGACGTCGAACTCGGGAGTGGCATTGGTGGTGTCGTAGAGAGCCTGTCGATCCGAACTCGACTGTTCGGAGCGCACGCGATCCACCGCGCGGCGGTGGGCAAGCGTCAGAAGCCAGGAGAGTGCGGACCCCTTGGCAGGATCGAAGCTGTCGGCCGATTTCCAGGCTTGGAGGTAGACCTCTTGGACCGCTTCCTCGGAGAAGCCTGGATCACGGAGTACACGGAGAACCATGCCGTAGACACGGGAGCTGGTTCGGTCGTAGAACTCGGCAAAGGCGCTCTGGTCGCCACCGGCCACGTTCGCGAGGATCACTGCCAGCTCGCGTGATTCCACGATTCGCGCGGTGCGGGCCGCAGAATTGTCCGTCGGGCATGCGTCGGCCGCATCCGACGCATGGTCTGGCTCGCTCACGAAGAGTTGTCTCGCTTCATCGCGTACAACCGTAGCGTGCATGTCCGGTTCTTTTCTCTCGGCCCGCCGTTGGCCGCTGTGCGCCTTTATTAACCGCGGGGGGTTAATAAAGGCGCACAGCAGGTGGGGACTACTGCGGCATCAGCACCGAATCGATGAGGTAGACGGTGGCGTTTGCGGTCTTGACCCCACCGCAGACGACAGTTGCGTCGTTGACCTTGATGTTGTCACCGGATCCGGTGACGGTGACCGTTCCGCCCTCGGCGGTGGGGTGCGTTCCGTCGATCGCGTCAGGAGCGATCTGGCCGGGAACCACGTGGTAGGTGAGGATCTTGGTCAGCGTGGCGCTGTCCGTCTTGAGGCTGTCGATCGTCGCGGGGTCGATCTTGGCGAATGCCGAGTCGATCGGCGCGAAGACGGTGAACTCGCCGCCGTTGAGAGTGTCGACCAGGTTGACGTCCGGGTTGAGCTGGCCGGAGACTGCCGCGGTCAAGGTGGTGAGCAACGGATTGTTGGATGCCGCTGTGGCAACCGGATCCTGGGCCATTCCGCTGACCGATCCGGCGCCGCTCGGCACTGCGGCTGCATAGTCGGCACAACCGGCACCGACCAGATCAGAAGCAGGCTCCGCCATCGCGCTGCTGGGAGACATGCTCGATCCCATGGCAGAAGACGTCATGGCGGCGCTGGACGTGTCGGTCGACGAATCGTTGTCGTCGGAGGAGCAACCGACGACGCCGAAGACGGCGAAAGAGGCTGCTGCGGTGACTGCCAGAACTCGAGTAGAGGTGTTCATGGGTCTGCCTTCCTGAAGGGATGTGCTGAGGTGCACTGTCAGAAGGCATTCGGAGTCGGTTGTCGACAGGATGGGTCGGAGTCGGAAATTCTTTTCAGGAGCTGATGTAAACAAGCAAAAGCCCCCGAAAACTCTCGGGGGCCTTGTGCACTCGACCTACGTGTATCAGGAAGCTATGCGGGTGGTGCGACGGTGGCGCGCATGTAGTTCACGTTCGGTTTCCGACATTCCTCCCCAGATGCCGTACGGCTCGGCGACGGTCAGCGCGTGGCTGCGGCACTGCATCAGCACCGGGCACTGACGGCACATCTCTTTTGCGCGGGTTTCGCGCTGGGCACGTGCTCTACCGCGTTCGCCATCGGGATGGAAGAACATGGAGGAGTCGACTCCGCGGCACAGACCGTGCATCTGCCAGTCCCAGATGTCTGCGTTGGGGCCTGGAAGGTGATTCGGTGCAGGCATGTTGACTCCTTACTGCAAGCTCGCGTTGATCAACGAGCGGACCAAGTTGCCCGGAGGTTATCCGGGCCTTCTGAATCGTTCACGCTTGCTAACCGTAAGGGTGCTGAGTAAATCGCGTCAATAGGCTCGTTCAGTGGCGATCGGCATATATCGAAATGCGAGAGTTAACGAAGTATATATTTACATTTCGGGTCTCTCATGCGTTGCGCTGCGTCGATGTTGAAATCGGGTCGATCGAGGTGGTGGCAGGCAAGCCTGGCTGCTCGAGATGCGAAACCCACAGATCAGGGATATGTTTGCTGCTGATCGCCCGGCGAAAACACTCAGCCCGTCGGCTCCGTTTGCGTCATTTGTCCGATATTGCGCGGGCAGGGTCGTACTCCATTTCGGGACTTAGTGCCCAAGTTTCAACTAGGACATCTGTCCAATAAGTAATGCGCAGTTAACGTCACGGATATATGCCCGTTAAATATCATTACGAGTACATTCGGCAAATCTCAGTTGAATATCTGATTAACTCCGACAAACTTGCCTTTTCGTCTTCCCGTGCGGCAAACGGCATCGGTCAGGCGCTTGTCTGTTGGCGCTGCTGCGATGATCTACCTGTGTCGACACCTGAGCCCCCTGAATCGCCTTCGTTCACTGAGTCACCTGGCCGTCCCGGGACTTTCGAATCCGCCGCATTCGGTGCGGATCCGGACCTTGACCGTCTCCCGGCGCCTTGCTCAACCCGGGATTGGTGGACAACGGCAGTAATTCTGGGTGGTCAGGGGCACTACGCCAGAGCGCGGGCAGCATTGGATGTCCTCGATCGGCTCACGGCGGGGTCCTCGACGCACTCGGATCGAGTTCTTGCCTCTCTCTCTGCCAGCACGAGGGCGTCGTTTCTTCGCCAGAGTGGACGTCATGCACTCGCGTCGACGTGGGACGGGCGCGCACTGGCGATCGTCGGCGGTCTGCCAGTCGATCCAGAGGCTGCCTGTGACGCTCTGACCGGTCTGGCCGCGGACGCCCTCGGTTGTGGCCGGCTCCCCCTCGGCTGGCGCCTGCTGGGGGAGTGTCGGACCCGTCTGGGCGGCGAGGGCGGGCTGTGGCGGCAGGAAATTCGGATCGAATGGGTCTCGGCGGAACTGGCGCTGGCGGGAGGTGACTTCGCGCGCGCCCGCAGACACGCAGAACGCGCCGTCGAATTGTCGGGGAAATCGGAGTCCGTCCGGCACCGCGTGAAGTCGGATCTACTGCGCAGCGCCGCGCTGACCGGAACAGACCCAAGCGCTGCCGTGGAGTCGGCAGCGGAAGTGCTTGCGAGGTGTCAGCAATACGGCCTGCTGCCCCTGGCCTGGGCGTCGTCGCTGCTGATCGAGGGCGTGAGCGGCGGGAGGACCTCGCCGAGTGCCCGTGAGATCGGCGATCTGATTGCGATGCGCGGTGGATCACTCCTACCTGTGTCGTAATCGATCCACCCGAAGTCTCTCGCGAACGATTCCCACAGGGCTGTTTCGATATCGCGACTGCTGGGCGGGCATGCGGAGACCAGCCGGTCCGGATGGTTACTCTTAGAGGGTTCCGCTGAGAGCGGGAGCACACCCGCTCGGGAGGTGCCACTGTAACGCCAGGATTTTCGCTGACGATGACAAATACGAGCGATGAGTTGGACACCGCGGTCGCCGCTGCTGCGCAGGGCGACCGTACAGCTCTAGCTTTGGTTCTGGAGAACATCCGACCGATGGTGGTGCGCTACTGCCGCGGTCGAGTGGGTGCGGCCGAGCGGGGACACCTGTCCGCTGACGACGTCGCGCAGGAAGTGTGTCTGGCCGTGATGACCGCGCTGCCGCGTTATCAAGACCAGGGACGCCCGTTCATGGCCTTTGTGTACGGAATTGCCGCGCACAAGGTTGCGGACGCACATCGAAGTTCCGCCCGTAACAAGTCGGAGCCCGTTTCCGAAGTACCGGATGTAATAGCACTGGATGATGGTCCCGAACAGCGAGCACTCGATTCGGAGTCCAGCAGACAGATGCATGAACTTCTCGGCACACTTCCGGAGAAGCATCGAGAAATCTTGATACTTCGCCTGGTGGTCGGGATGTCGGCCGAGGAAACGGCCGTCGCCGTCGGTAGTACCGCCGGAGCTGTACGAGTCGCTCAGCACAGGGCGATCGCGAAACTGAAAAAAGAAGTAACGAAAGCAGGTGAGAGCTTTGGCTAGAGACGAGGGGCGTGACGCTTCGAATCTCGGTGATCTCGCCGACGACGGTACGCCAGTGGACTTGGCTGCGGTTCGGCGTGACGATGCGCTGATCGAGTCCATTTCGAGTGGCGGGCCGGTAGCAACCGATAGCACCGAACAGTACGAACTTGCGTTGATTCTCTCGCAATGGCGTGACGATGTCGTTGCGACTCCGATGCCCGAGGGTCCGTTGTTGGACGATGTCATCGCTGCAATCACAGCGACGCCGTCCGGCTTCTCCGATCGTCAGCGTTCACGTTCCCGTTCCCGATTGCGTGTGGTCCGCCCGATCGCCGCCGCAGCAGCTGTTGCAGCAGTGGTCTTCGGTGGTGCCACAGCGATGGCGTACGACGCCCAGCCCGGCGATGCCCTCTGGGGCGTCAAGCAGGTCGTCTTCGCCGACGAGGCCAACTCGACGGTCGCGAAGATCGACACGACATCCGAGCTGGAAAAGGCCGAGCGTCTGTTGGCCGCCGGGGACATTCCCGCGGCAAAGATGGTGCTGGACAACGCAGCTCACCGTGCCGATGCGGTCAAGGACTCGCAGGACAAGACGGATCTCGTCGAGCGTTGGGGCAAGTTGATGACGCAGGTCCAGGAGACCACGTCACCCGCAGTACCGCCGTTGACGTCCGATCAGCAATCCTCGCTTGCCACCTCTCCCACGGCGATTCCGGGGACTTCAGTCAATCCGGCCAATCCTCAGTTGTCTGGCGGCGTGACCACAACGACAACGCCCGACCCTGGAATCATGCAAGCGCCTGGTCCAAGCGCGGCGTCGTCTACACCGTCATCGTCGCCCACGACGACTACCACGACCACGACGACCACCACGACAACGACGTCACTGGCCCCGGCCTCGTCGCCGTCGGGTGATTCTTCTTCACCCCCACCCTGAGGTTCCCGCTCTGATCGCATCGTTGCGGTCCACGTTCATACGAAAGTGGCCGACAAGCAATTGCTTGTCGGCCACTTTCGTTTGAACCTGGTGGGGTTTCGCTCAGCTGTCGAAACCGTCGCCGTGCATCGCCTCGTTCATCGACGCGTCGGCGTATCCACGGCAGTAGTCCCACGTGACATATGCCTCAGGCATCGGGTCGTAGGCCGGCTCGTGGGGGCGGACGGTTCCGTCCACGAGGAGCTGCAGCAGGTTTGCGCGCAGCATGTCCCAGTCGTGGTAGTGATCTTGTTGGCAGTCCTCGCAGCACACTACGAGACCGCGGATGCCGCGGTGAGCGAGGAGCGCCTCGTAGACGGCGAGGTCAGCGAGATCCTCCTCGACCGCTTGGCGTTCGTGGGGGTCGAGTGGTTGGCCCGGCTCGATGGCATCGAGAGCCGCGGAGGGGTCAGCTGGGTCGCCGGCGAAGGGATCTGGCGGCAGACCGGGGGGCAGTTGATCACGCACAGCACCACGGTACGCAGGTCAGGGGGGTCAGCGCCACTTGTTACGCGTACCCGCAGCGTGGGTGGGATGGTTCGGACCTTTGAGTGAGCCGATACCATGGTGTGCAACGCCGGGAAAAGGTGCCAGGAATTTCTTTCCGTGCAGGCGCCTTCTATCCGATATCCAGCTTTCGTAATCCGTTTCGAGGCGGCTGCTACAGCGGTCGCCCTGGGCGAATCTAGGTCCATGGAGGGTCCTGACCGCATGAGTAGTTCTGCAGGACATGTACACACCGGAGGAGACGACCCCAACAAGGTCGCGATGCTGGGACTGACTTACGACGACGTGCTGCTGTTGCCTGCTGCGTCCGACGTCATCCCGAGCCAGGTCGACACGTCCAGTCAACTGACCCGCGACATCCGTCTGCGGATTCCGTTGGTCAGTTCTGCGATGGACACCGTCACCGAGTCGCGCATGGCAATTGCGATGGCACGCGCCGGCGGCATGGGTGTTCTGCACCGCAACTCGTCCGTCGAGGTTCAGGCAGGACAGGTCGAGACCGTCAAGCGCTCCGAGGCCGGCATGGTGACCGATCCCGTCACGTGTAAGCCGACCGACACGATGGGTGAGGTCGACGCGAAGTGCGCTCGCTTCCGCATCTCGGGTCTGCCGGTCACCGACGACGCCGGCCAGCTGGTCGGCATCGTCACGAACCGTGACATGCGTTTCGAGGTCGACCAGAATCGTCCGGTCGTCGAGATCATGACCAAGATGCCGCTGATCACCGCTCAGGAAGGCGTCACCGCAGACGTGGCACTGGGCCTTCTTCGTCGGCACAAGATCGAGAAGCTGCCGATCGTCGACGGCAACGGCAAGCTCACCGGTCTGATCACGGTCAAGGACTTCGTGAAGACCGAGCAGCATCCGGACGCTACCAAGGACCGTGACGGTCGACTGCTCGTCGGCGCTGCAGTCGGTGCAGGCGACGACGCCTTCCAGCGTGCGATGGCGCTCACCGATGCCGGTGTGGACGTACTCGTGGTGGACAGTGCGCACGGTCATTCGTCCAACGTTCTCGACATGATCGCCAAGCTCAAGCGTGAACTGGGTGAGCGGGTTCAGATCATCGGTGGCAACGTCGCTACGCGCGCGGGTGCTCTGGCACTGGTCGAAGCCGGCGTCGATGCCGTCAAGGTCGGAGTCGGCCCTGGTTCCATCTGCACCACCCGCGTCATCGCCGGTGTCGGTGCCCCTCAGGTCACGGCCATCCTGGAAGCGGTTGCCGCGTGCAAGCCTCTGGGTGTGCCCGTCATCGCTGACGGTGGACTCCAGTTCTCCGGTGACATCGCGAAGGCTCTTGCCGCGGGTGCGTCGACGGCCATGCTGGGTTCGCTCCTGGCCGGTACCGCTGAATCGCCCGGAGAACTGATCCTGGTCGGCGGCAAGCAGTTCAAGAGCTACCGCGGAATGGGTTCGCTCGGCGCGATGCAATCGCGTGGCGAGGCCAAGTCGTACTCCAAGGACCGGTACTTCCAGGACGACGTACTTTCCGAGGACAAGTTGGTTCCGGAAGGCATCGAAGGACGTGTTCCGTTCCGTGGCCCGCTTTCCCAGGTGACGCACCAGCTCACCGGTGGTCTGCGCGCTGCCATGGGTTACACGGGGTCGGCGACGATCGAGCACCTGCAGAACGCTCAGTTCGTCCAGATCACGGCGGCCGGTTTGAAGGAAAGCCATCCGCACGACATCACGATGACTGTCGAAGCACCCAACTACACCGCTCGTTAGCAACCAGTACACGAGAAAGGGGCGCGCGTGCGCGACCTCGTTGAGATCGGCATGGGTCGAACGGCCCGACGTACCTACGAGTTGGACGATGTGAACATCGTTCCCTCCCGGCGAACCCGTTCGTCGAAGGAGGTGTCGACTGCTTGGCAGCTCGACGCTTACAGGTTCGACATCCCAGTCCTCGCACATCCCACCGACGCGTTGGTCTCGCCGACCTTCGCGATCGAGCTGGGTAAGCGCGGCGGCCTCGGTGTCATCAACGGTGAAGGCCTGTGGGGCCGTCACCCCGATGTCGAGGAGAAGCTCCGGCGTCTCGTCGAGATCGCCGAGAAGGACGGTGGCGTCGACGCAGCCATCCGCTACTTGCAGGAGCTGCACGCGGCACCGCTGCAGGCGGGTCTTCTGGCTGCTGCGGTGGCGCAGGTCCGTGATTCGGGGGTCACCACTGCCGTTCGGGTCAGTCCGCAGAATGCGCGCGCACTGACGCCCGAGCTGATCAAGGCCGGAATCGACCTGCTGGTCGTCCACGGGACGATCATCTCGGCCGAGCACGTCGTGCACACCGAGCAGGAACCGCTGAACCTCAAGACGTTCATCTCGGAACTCGACGTTCCGGTTGTCGCTGGTGGGGTCAGTGACCACCGCACCGCGCTGCACCTGATGCGTACCGGCGCTGCCGGTGTCATCGTCGGGTACGGCTCCACCGAGGGTGCAACCACCACCGGTGAGGTCCTGGGTATCGGCGTTCCGATGGCCACGGCGATTGCCGATGCTGCAGCAGCCAGGCGCGACTACCTCGACGAGACGGGTGGACGCTACGTCCACGTCATCGCCGACGGTGACATCGCAACTTCGGGTGATCTGGCGAAGGCCATCGCCTGCGGTGCCGACGCTGCCGTTCTGGGCACGCCGCTGGCCGTGTCCGCCGAGGCGCCGGGTGGCGGCTGGTACTGGCCGTCCGCTGCGGCTCATCCTTCGGTTCCGCGTGGAGCGCTTCTTCCGGTTTCCTACGGCGAGCGTCCGAGCCTGGATCAGGTCCTGAGCGGTCCTTCGGATGATCCGTACGGTTCTCTGAACTTCGTCGGCGGTCTTCGTCGGTCGATGGCCAAGGCCGGGTACTCCGACCTCAAGGAGTTCCAGAAGGTCGGACTGACGGTCCGCGCGTAGTTTGTACCTTTCGGTGGCCCCGGTTCTTCGTGAACCGGGGCCACAGTTCGTTGTGCAGGACTTTCTTCCGTTCCTGATACTTGCGGTTACGCTTATGGGGCCCCTTGTGGTGGTAGTCACAAGGGATAGGTGCATACTGGCGGGTAACTACGGTTCACGGTGGAGGTGTCCTGATGGGCAAGCAACGGGCAACGGACTACGACGTACTGATCGTCGGATCCGGGTTCGGCGGAAGCGTGAGCGCGCTTCGTCTCGTGGAGAAGGGCTACAAGGTCGGCGTCATCGAAGCCGGCCGACGGTATGCCGACGAAGATTTCGCGAAGACCAGCTGGGATCTCAAGAAGTTCCTCTGGGCTCCGAAGCTGGGTTGCTTCGGCATTCAGCGCGTGCATCTGCTGCGCGACTGCCTCATCCTCGCGGGCGCAGGGGTCGGCGGCGGGTCGTTGAACTACGCCAATACGCTGTACCAGCCACCGGAGCCGTTCTTCCAAGACAAGCAGTGGGCGCACATCACCGACTGGCGAAGTGAGCTCACCCCGTACTACGAGCAGGCTCAGAAGATGCTCGGCGTCGTGCAGAATCCGCACATGACGCCCGCTGACGAGATCATGAAGTCGGTCGCCGACGACATGGGCGTCGGCGACACGTTCATCCAGACCCCTGTCGGCGTCTACTTCGGTGAGCCGGGCAAGAAGGCGAAGGACCCGTACTTCGGCGGCGTCGGACCCGAGCGCACCGGTTGCATCGAGTGTGGCGAGTGCATGACGGGTTGCCGTCACGGAGCGAAGAACACTCTCCTCAAGAACTACCTGGGCCTTGCCGAGACAGCCGGCGCCGAGATCATTCCGATGACCACCGTGTCCGGACTTCGTGAGGCTCGCGACGGTTCGTGGGATGTGTTCACCGAGCGAACCGGTGCATTCGGGCGAAAGAACCGCCGCACCTACACGGCTGCGAACGTGATTCTCGCGGCCGGGACGTGGGGCACTCAGCATCTGCTCTTCGACATGAAGGACACCGGAGCGCTGCCCAAGCTCTCCGACAAGCTCGGCGAGCTGACTCGAACAAACTCCGAATCCATCGTCGGCGCAGGCAAGTACAAGGTCGATCCTGCACTCGACCTGACCCGCGGAGTGGCGATCACGTCGTCGTTCCACCCGAGCAGCGACACGCACATCGAGCCGGTCCGCTACGGCAAGGGTTCCAACGCGATGGGACTGCTGCAGACCTTGATGACGGATGGCGGTGGCTCGACACCGCGGTGGATCAAGTTCCTCGGTGTGGTCGCGAAGAACCCGTACCAGATGCTGCGCATGCTGACTGTCAAGGACTGGAGCGAGCGCACGATCATCGCGTTGGTCATGCAGAACCTCGACAACTCGATCACCACGTACACGAAGAAGGGCCTGTTCGGTCGACGCAAGGTCACCAGCAAGCAGGGCCACGGTCAGCCGAACCCGACGTGGATTCCCGAGGGCAACGAGGCGACGCGTCGAGTTGCCGCGAAGATCGACGGCGTCGCAGGCGGCACGTGGGGCGAGATCTTCAACGTTCCTTTGACCGCGCACTTCCTGGGCGGTTGCGCAATCGCGTCGGATTCCGATCACGGTGTCATCGATCCGTACCACCGCGTGTACGGCTACCCGACGCTCAGCGTCGTCGACGGCGCAGCGGTCTCGGCCAATCTCGGCGTGAATCCGTCGCTGACCATCGCCGCTCAGGCCGAGCGCTCGGCCTCGCTGTGGCCGAACAAGGGAGAGACCGACCTGCGTCCCGCCCAGGGCAGCGGCTACGAGCGTTTGGCTCCGATTGCACCCAAGTCGCCCGTGGTGCCGGCGTCGGCTCCGGCCGCGCTGGTTCTGCCGATCGTGAAGATCACCGGCGGCAAGACGGCTACGGCTGTTCCGGTGGAGCCTGCTGCCGGATAGTTCACCGAGAACTGAAAGGGGGCGTGTCGTCGAGGATTCGACGGCACGCCCCTTTTGCAGTTTCAGATCGTCAGCCCACCTTGTCAGCCGCCCAGCGACCCGAAGAGGGTGCCGAGGTCGAGGCTGCCGGTTCCGCCACCGGGTCCGCCGTCGGTATCACCGGGGACGGTCAGGGTCTGCGGCGCAGAGGCCGAGGACGTGTAGCCCGAACCACCCACGAATTCGGCAGTGACACTGTAGGTCCCGGAGTTGTAGAACGTGGCCGGTACCGTTGCGACACCGTTGACCACGTCGACCGGTCCACCGATGAGGGTGTCACCGACCTTGAACTGGACCTTGCCCGTGGCACCGGCCGGATCGACCGTTGCCTTGAGTGTCACCGGGGTGTTCTTCTGAACAGTTCCGACGGCGTCGAGAACCGTGGACGTCTCGACGTCAGCGGGAGCCGGAGTCGTGACACTGACCGGGAATGCCGGGGCAGCGGACGGCGCGAATCCTGGTGAACCCGTGAACTTCGCGACAACCTTGTGCGTTCCTGTCGAGGTGAAGGTGTACGGAGCGATGGCAACTCCGTCTGTTCCGACCGTGGCAGTCAGCGTTTCGGTGCCGTCGACGATGAAGTCGACGGTGCCGCCGGTGCCCTGCGGATCGACCTTGGCGGTGAGGTTGACGTCCTGACCGACCTTCGCGGTAGACGGCGAAACCGTTGCGGTAGTGGTCACGGCGTCAGGCGGCGCATCGGTCGTGACGGTCACGATCTTGGCCGACGCCGACGTCGACGCCAGGAATCCGGGTGCACCGCTGTAGCTCGCGGTGATGGAGTGCGGTCCGTCCTCGGTGAAGGTCGGGGAGATGCTTGCCGACCCTCCGGTGACCGGTACCGCGTCCCCCAAGGGGTTGTCGCCGTCGAAGAACTGGACGGTTCCACCGTTTGCGCCGCCGCTCACGTTGGCCGACAGAGTGACAGGAGTTCCGTTCTTGGCGTTGGCCGGTCCGACGACAGTGGTGGTGGTTGCCTTGTCCGCCTCGATGATCCGTGTCGTGGCGAGGGGGCCTGCGCCGCTGTTGAGAGGACCGTTCTCAGCGTCACGAGGGGTGCACCGAGTAGGCGCCCAGGCGGTGATGACCAGGGTGGCCTTGGGGAGGAACGTGAGGAAGTTGCGATCGTTGTTCCATGCTCCTGCGCTGCCGCCGGTGCGTACCTTCATCGCGACGTCCCCTGAATCGCCGGCCTTGAGAACTGCCTTGACCTGGGGGAGTTGGAACTGGGTGTAGCCGTCGGCATTGTTGGAGCCGTCGACGTTCTTGCCGGTCGCCTTGACGACTATCCCGCCCTCGGAGTTGATGCTCGAGCTGGGGCTGTTGCCGATGACCTGGTTGTTTCCGGAGAGACGCAGAATGGTTCCGTTGGGATCGACGTTGCCGTTCTCGTTGACACGCAGGATGTTCGGCGCGACACCGCTGAGCCCTGCCGAAGTTCCGGGAACGATGGTGGCTTCCACCAGGGTGGCGTTCGCGGGAACGTCGACGTCGACCTTGATGCGGGAGACGTTCTGGACGGTCGCCCCCGAAGCCGATCCGGGGAAGGCGATGGGACCGGGTTGGATGGTGACCTCGAAGGTCTCACCCGCTCCGACGCTCTCCGGTGCGTCGACGATGACCGAACCGGACTGGGACTGCGTGGTCGGACCGGCGACGGCGGACGGGGTTGCGAGGCAACTCGTTCCGAAAGTTGTTGTCACCGGGGCCGCTGACGCGGGGATTCCCGCGAGGATGACGCCACTGGCGAGTGCCGTGGCGGCGATCGGCGCCGCGATGCGACGTCTGGAGTACACGAACATGGATTCTCCTGAGCTGGGTACGGGAGTGGTGTCCAAAGCTGATGTGGGGGACTAGCTTCCGAAGAGCGGGATGAGGCCGCTGAGCGAACCGGTGTCCACGCTTCCGGTGCCGCCGCCGTCGGTCGGTGCGGTGCCGACCTGCACGACCGTCGGGCCGGAGACGGAGTTCTTCCAGCCGGCGTCGCCGACGAAGTTGGCAGTGAGGCCGAACGTTCCCTCGTCGTCGAAGGTGTGCGTGAGCGTCGCGACGCCGTTGACGACGGCAACGGGTGCGCCGATGGGCGTCGTGCCGGACTTGAACTGGATCATTCCGTTTGCTGTTCCGGGTGCAACAGTGGCCTTGAGTTGCAATGCCTTTCCGACCTGAGCGGAGCCGCTGACAGTCAGGACTGTCGTGGTGTCCGCGCGGGCGGGCTCGGGATCGGTCACGTTCACCGTGAACGATGTGGACGTGGAGCCGATGAATCCGGTTCCGCCGGAGAACTCGGCGACCACGGCTGCGGCACCGGCTGATGCGAAGGTGTGCGGGAGGATCGCGACGCCGTCACCCGTGCCGACGGGTGCGGTACCGACCTCGGCGCCGTCGACTTTGAACGTCACGGTTCCGCTGCTCGGGATGGGGGAGACGGTGGCCGAGAGGTTGGTCGGTTCACCGACGACTGCTGTGAGCGGTTCGACAACGGTGGTGGTGGTTCCCCAGTCGGGATCGCTGACGTCGAGTTGGGTTGCGGTGGAGACGGAATCGCCGTAGCCGGCCTCGCCGGTGAACACTGCGGTGAAGCTGTGCGTGCCGGAGGCGTCGTAGCTGCGGGTCAGGGAAGCCGTTCCGTCGACCACGGCCACCGGTGCGCCGAGGTTGGTGTCGCCGTCCTTGAACTGCACCGTGCCCACGGCGTTGGCCGGAGTGACGACGGCGCTCACGGTGATGCTGTCACCGACCAATGCGGCGTTCGGAGCCGAGATCGTGGTGGTGGTGTCCGCGGAGACGTCGACGGTCTGGACTCCGGAGGTCGAGCTGTGGAATCCCGGACCGGCGTTGTACGCGGCGGTGATGTCGTGGGCGCCGACGCTGTCGAAGGTGTGGGAGAGGGTGGCGCTACCGCCCGAGACCGGGACGGGTGAGCCGATGTCGTTGCCGCCGTCCTTGAACTGGACGGTGCCGCTCGCGTCGGACGGCGCAACCGTCGCGGTCAGGTCGACCGGCGTGCCGACCTTCGCCGTTGCCGGTGCAACCAGAGTGGTTCCGGTGGCGACAGACGGGTCGACGACCTGGACGTTGACGTTGATCGGGTTGAGGCCCTGCTGCGTGCTGAAGGCGTTGACGTCGAAGAGCATGCCGCTGTCGTACGTCTCGAACGCTGTGCCGACAGGGACCGTGTAGGTCGCTTCGAGCGTGACGGGTTGGTTCTTCTTGACGACGAATCCACCGACGAGGAAGGTGCAGCCGCTCGAGCACTTCGCTGAGACTCCGCCATCTGATTCGTTGCTGATCGTCGCCCGGTTGGTCACACCCAGGTAGGTGGCCTTGGCGCTGCCCGGCACGAGGACGAATCCTGCGGGCGGGATGTCACGGATCTTTGCGATCGACCGTTCGATGCCGCTTTCGTTGTGCTTGATCTCGGTCTTGTACGTGACGGTGTCACCCGGGTGAACTGCCGCGTTCCCGATGACACTCTTCGTGAAGATCAGATTGTCGGTCGTGCCGGTGAAGGTGGTCGGCGGGGCTTCGTCAGCGGTGGCCGGCGTGCCGAGGGCTAGAAGTCCGGCGGCAGCCGTCACAGCCGCGACAGGTATGGCGAGTCGTCGTATGAATCGACGCACAGGTCCTCCTCGAGGTGAGCGCCGTTCGGCGGCGCCGGCCGTTTGCGATCGTGATCCTGATCACTTGACGGGCGAGATTACCTTTACTGGACGTTTGGTTCAGGCGAATCGGTCAAACGTCCAGAAAATTCACCCTCCGTCCATTTCGGGCTCTGGCCTGCGATGATGTCGCCGATTTGATTGCCGAAGCTAAAGTGCGGGTGATTGGGGCATCGTTAACCTGGACGGTGGTCTAGTTCGCCCCGAGGTCGCCGCGCAGTCCGGAGGGTCGGCCTTTGTAGTGACGTACCTCGCGCTCACTCGGCCGAGGAGCGGGCTGAGTCCATGCATGCGCAGAAGCGCTGGCTGCGGCGATTAGACTGCACCTGTGGCAGATATCGAGCAGCAGAGACCAGTTCTTGTCGTCGACTTCGGAGCGCAGTACGCGCAGTTGATCGCACGGCGAGTTCGCGAAGCCAAGGTCTACTCGGAGGTGATTCCGCACACCACGACCGTCGAGGAGATCGTGGCCAAGAACCCCTTGGCTGTTGTGCTCTCGGGTGGGCCCTCGAGTGTCTACGCAGACGGTGCTCCCAAGCTCGATCCCGCACTTTTTGATCACGACATCCCGGTTTTCGGAATCTGCTACGGATTCCAGGCAATGGCAGGCGCCCTCGGCGGCACCGTTGCCGAGACCGGCACCCGCGAATACGGTCGTACCGACATCGCGGTATCCGGTGGGTTGCTGCACGACGGACTTCCCGCGACGCAGCCGGTGTGGATGAGCCACGGTGACGCCGTCACCGAAGCGCCGTCCGGCTTCGAGGTGACTGCGACCAGCGATGGCGCTCCCGTCGCAGCGTTCGAAGATCGCGCCCGCAAGCTCGCCGGCGTGCAGTACCACCCCGAGGTTCTGCATTCCCCACACGGTCAGCAGGTCCTGAGCCGCTTCCTGCACGAGATCGCCGGTATTCCGGCAGCGTGGACGGCGTCCAACATCGCCGATGCGCTGATCGAGCAGGTTCGCGAGCAGGTCGGCGACGGACACGCCATCTGCGGTCTGTCCGGTGGTGTCGACTCGGCTGTCGCTGCGGCTTTGGTTCAGCGGGCAATCGGCGACCGGTTGACGTGTGTCTTCGTCGATCACGGTTTGATGCGAGCCGGTGAGCGCACGCAGGTCGAGCAGGACTTCGTCGCGGCAACCGGTGCGCGTCTGATCACCGTGGATGCTGCGGACACCTTCATCGGTGAGCTGGCTGGGGTCACCGATCCCGAGACCAAGCGCAAGATCATCGGCCGCGAGTTCATCCGCAGCTTCGAAGGCGCAGTCAGTGATGTTCTGGGCGAGAACGCATCTCACGGTGCGACCGTCGACTTCCTCGTGCAGGGCACCCTGTACCCGGATGTCGTGGAGTCCGGCGGCGGCACGGGAACTGCAAACATCAAGAGCCATCACAATGTCGGCGGGCTGCCGGAAGACCTGCAGTTCAAGTTGGTCGAACCGCTGCGTCTGCTGTTCAAGGACGAGGTCCGTGCAGTGGGCCGCGAACTCGGTCTGCCGGAAGAGATCGTCGGACGCCAGCCGTTCCCCGGTCCCGGACTCGGTATCCGCATCATCGGTGAGGTCACCCGCGATCGCCTCGAGATCCTGCGTCATGCAGATTCCATTGCGCGCGAAGAGCTTACGTCTGCAGGCTTGGACGGAACGATTTGGCAGTGTCCGGTGGTTCTCCTCGCTGACGTCCGCAGCGTGGGCGTGCAGGGTGACGGCCGGACGTACGGTCATCCGATCGTGCTGCGTCCGGTCTCGAGTGAAGACGCGATGACCGCGGACTGGACGCGTCTGCCGTACGAGACCCTCGAGCGCATCTCGACTCGAATCACCAACGAGGTTGCGGACGTGAACCGCGTAGTCCTCGACGTGACGAGCAAGCCGCCGGGAACTATCGAGTGGGAGTAAAAACAACTGTGCGCCTTTATTAACCCCCCGCGGTTAATAAAGGCGCACAGTAGTTTTACTTGCGGTTGCGCCGATTCGGCAGAATCACCAGCAGTAGTCCTGCCACGACGGCGGCACCGACGAACAGCCAACGGAACTGAATGTTCGCTGCCGGCGCCAGAGAGAACGGCCCGACCAACGCCCACACGCTGACCAGTAGTGCGGCCAGTCCGGCGATCAGCAGAAGTGCCGAGGGGCGCTTGGATTCTCGGGTCTCGTCCTGGTCTGTCGTCTCGTCGTACTCGCTCATGATTGCGTCACCTTCAGGCTGCCGAACGTAGCTTTGGCGTTGATGGTCAGGGTGGGAGAGTCCGGTGTCGCATCGCGGCCCGGGTGTATTCCGCCGTCGAGGCAACCTGATCCGTCACCCATGACGACGGTGCAGCTGTTCTTGACGTTGACGGTTGGTGGCACCATGACGGTGAACTCGCCGAACGACGCCGCGACGTCGATGGTCTCGTCCTCGGTGAACTTGACCCCGTTGAGGTCGAGAGTGAAGCTTCCGAAGGCTCCTGAATACGACGGCTCCAACTCGGAAGCTGTTGCCGGAGTCCATCTTTGCTCACCCGAGGCGTCGAACTCGATCGGGTAGACCAACGAGGCGAGAAGCACGAAACCCACGAGTGGTCCGGTGACGACCAGCAGGCCGTACCCCTTGCGGAAGAATGCCCCGAGGATCAGGCCGAGTGCGATGACGGCGAGTCCGACTGCACCGACTCGGCCGGGAGTGAACCACTCGTTGCCGGTTGCGGCGCCCGCTGCCCCGGTGACTGCGGCGACGATGATTGCGAGTCCGAGGACCGTCAGCGTCCAACGCGAGCGACGCTTACGTGGCGGCAACGGGAGCAGCGGTGTGGCCTTGGCTGCCGGATCCGGAAGATCCCAGGCGAACGGAGCGACACCGAGCGGATCCCAGGACGGCGGCGTGATGGCGGCCTCACCGATCACCTCGGTCGGATTGGTGCTGACCGAAGCGCTCGGGTCCTTCGACAGGTTTATCGTCGGATGAGCGGCCTGAGATTGTGGTGACTGCTGCGGCTGGTCGGCCGGTCGTTCCTCGGGCACATAGCTGTCGGGGAGTTTGGTGTACGGCGTGTACACGGGAGGCTGATTGGGCGCGAAGTATCCGGGGGTGAACGGCCCAGGCGTGAATCCGGTGCCTGGATACGCGGTACCTGCGCCGACATAAGGCGACGTGTTCTGCGGCAGTGCGGGCGGGATGGGCGCTCGTTGGTAGAGCAGCCACAGGCCACCGACCATCAGGATCAGCCCGATCAGTCCGGAACCACCCAGACCGACGCCGACGGGGCCGACAGTCGTAGCCGCGATGGCGAGGGCCACCAGCAAGACGATGGTCTTGGTACTGGAATCGGAACTGTGTCCGCGGCCCATCAACGACTGCGCGGGGGACGATCCGTCACCGGCACGGGCAAGTACCAACCAGCCGGCGAGGTAGAGAAGGATGCCTGAGCCACCGAAAATGGTGGACGCGACAAACGCCACGCGTACGAGAACGGGGTCGATGCCGTACCGGTATCCGATTCCGGCGCATACCCCAGCCACGTGACCTTGTGCCGGCAGACGCACGGGGCGGGTCCGCCACAGATCCTGGATCTGTTCTTGGAAAGTCGGATTGTTCATGAATCAATCCTGGCTTCCGAGGCAGCCTCCGCGCATCAGGGCCAACCCTGATCTTTGTGGTGATCGCGGGTGAGGGTGGCGGACTGATTCAGGGTTGGACCCTGATGTGTGTCCGCGTGGTTCGTGCCAGTATCGACTATGTGCAATATCTGTCAGATCCGCCGTTCGTGAGCGGTCCCGCTCCCGGGTTTGCGGGAGGCCCGCCCGTCAACGGGGTACCGGTGCATCCCGTACCCATGAAGAAGGGCGTGCCCATTCCGGGTGCCGTGCCACTGCGAAAGCTGGAGCGGCGCTCCGGCGGTCGCATCGTCGCCGGAGTTGCGGGCGGGATCGCCGATCATCTCGGTATCGATGTCCTGAAAGTGCGCGTCGCCTTCACGATTCTTGCGGCGATGGCCGGATCCGGCATCGTCATTTACGGCGCCTTGTGGATCTTCACCTCCGCCGGCACGGACACGCAGAAGCCGTCCGCGGCCGAGCGGCAGCGGGCGTACGGCTTGATCGCACTCGGATTGGGCGGCGCAGCCGCGTTGTCCTGGTTGTTCAGCGGCACGGCGGGTTCGGTGCTCGCGCCGTTCTTCGTCGTCGCGATCGGTGCCGCCTTGGTGTGGCGCGAGTTCGACTCCGACGGTCCCCGTACTGTCATCGGCTTGCCGCAGCGGCCTACCGTTCTGACGTGGGCGCGGGTGGTCGGGGGAGCCACCTTGATCATCTTGGGTCTTGGCGTTGTCGTCCTTGCTCAGGTCGACCTCGAAGCACTGCGCTCGTCTCTCTTGGCTGTGGTCGTGACGCTGATCGGTGTCGGTTTGTTGACGGTGCCGCTGTGGCTGCGGATGTGGCGTGCTCTCGGCGCCGAGCGTGCGGCCCGAATTCGCAACGACGAACGTGAAGAGATTGCGTCGCATCTACACGACTCCGTCCTTCAGACGTTGGCTCTGATTCAGAAGCAGTCCGACAACCCACAAGAGGTGGCGCGCCTGGCCCGCGGTCAGGAACGCGAGCTGCGCAAGTGGTTGTTCAGCGGCGGCGACATCGACCACACGAGCCTGACGGAAGGCCTGAAGATCATCGCCGGTGAAGTGGAAGACCAGCACGGTGTCACGGTCCGTCCCGTCACTGTCGGCGACGTACAACTCGAAGGCGAAGGCGTCGAGAACGGCCTGCCCAAGGAAGCGTTCACCGCGCTCCTCGGTGCGACGCGTGAAGCTCTCGTGAACTCGGCAAAGCACTCGGGGGAGAAGGAAATCAATCTGTTCGCCGAGGTCGAGGGTGATCAGGTCAGTGTGTTCGTTCGTGATCGCGGCGTCGGATTCGACGTCGACGCGGTGCCGGAGGATCGCCAGGGGCTGGCCAAGTCGATTCGTGGTCGAATCGAGCGGCGCGGTGGCCGCGTCGTGGTTCGATCCGACATCGGAAAGGGCACCGAAATCCGCGTGCACATGCCGCTCGGTGACTCTGCTCTAAAGTGGGACCAGACTGCTGACCGTGTCGACAACCCCGAGGAACAGCCCCAGTGACTTCGCTTGCGCCGCCCCCGTACCGCGTATTTCTTGTCGACGATCATGCAGTGTTCCGCTCCGGGGTGAGGGCCGAGCTCTCGCGCGAGACGGATATGGATGTCGTCGGTGAGGCCGGCGGCGTGGCGGAGGCAATCGCCGGTATCAACTCGACGAAGCCGCACGTCGTTCTGCTCGATGTCCACATGCCAGACGGTGGTGGAGTGGCAGTTCTGCGCGGAATCGATTCCGGCCCGGTGTGCCTGGCGCTCAGCGTTTCCGATGCCGCCGAAGACGTGATCGCGGTGATCCGCGGCGGTGCGCGCGGGTATGTGACCAAGACGATCTCGGGATCCGAACTTGCCGAGGGCGTACGACGCGTTGCCGGTGGTGACGCGGTGTTCGGGCCGCGCCTGGCAGGTTTCGTGTTGGACTCCTTCACCGGACGCTCCAATGCACCCGAGCCACAACTCGATCCGGAACTCGATTCTCTTACTCCGCGGGAACTCGAAGTGCTCAGATTGCTGGCACGTGGGTACACCTACCGTGAAATTGCCGAGGACCTGGTGATTTCCGTGAAGACGGTCGAGACTCACGCATCGAACGTTCTGCGAAAGACTCAGCAGTCCAATCGCAATGCGCTGACACGTTGGGCACATCGCCGACAGATCGACTGAATTTCCGCGCACCCTTTCGCGATTGCGAGTGAAGGCGCACCATGGACCGATGACGGAACCACTGGCGCTCGCGTCGAGACGTGGGCGTTGGGTTGTCGCCGCCACCGTTCTCGGCTCGAGCATGGCTCTCCTCGACGGCACCGTCGTCAACATTGCTCTGCCGCACATCGGCGAGGACTTGAATTCCGGTGTCGCCGGGCTGCAGTGGACTCTCAGCGGATACACCTTGGCATTGGCGTCGCTGATACTGCTCGGGGGAGCCCTCGGCGATCGTTGGGGTCGGCGGCGGGTATTCGTGTGGGGGACGGTCTGGTTCGCGGTCGCGTCGTTGCTGTGCGGAATTGCACCTGACATCACGTTTCTGGTGATTGCGCGGATCCTGCAGGGAGTGGGAGCTGCGCTCTTGACGCCTGGCAGCCTTGCCATCATTTCCGCGTCACTTCGCGAGGAGGACCGCGGCGCGGCAATCGGCTTGTGGTCGGGCTTGGGTGGTGTCGCCGGCGCTATCGGTCCGCTGTTCGGTGGTTGGCTGGTGGAAGTGGCGGGATGGCGATCGGTGTTCCTGCTCAACATTCCGTTGGCGATCGTCGTGGTGTGGGCAGCGGTGCGCCACGTGCCGGAGAGCCGCGATCCGCATCCGCCCGAGCACCTGGACGTGGTCGGATCTGCCTGCGCAGTAGTCGGTCTCGGGGCGCTGACGTACGGGCTGATCGAAGTCAACCCGATAGTCGGGCTGGTCGGGGTGCTCGCTCTGTGCCTGTTCGTTGTGGAACGTCGATCGCCGAGTGCGTTGGTGCCGCCGTCCCTGTTTCGTTCGCGGATGTTCGTCGCGGCCAATCTGGTGACTCTCGCGGTCTATGCGGCTCTTGGCGGTGTGTTCTTCCTGCTCGTGCTGCAATTGCAGTTGGTCGCGGGGTACTCACCGGTGGCTGCCGGCGTCGCAACGGTACCGATCACCTTGGCATTGTTGCTGTTGTCTTCGCGCGCGGGCAGTTACGCGCAGACGCACGGACCGCGATTGCCGATGACGGTCGGGCCCGCCGTGGCCGCGGTGGGGTTGGTGTTGATGACGCGGATCGGCCCGGATGCGTCGTACCTGACCGTCGTGCTGCCGGGAGTTCTGGTCTTCGGGCTCGGCCTGGCGGTGATGGTGGCGCCGTTGACTGCGGCCGTGCTCGGCTCGGTGCCGGTGGAGCAGTCCGGAATCGCGTCCGGAGTGAACAATGCCGTTGCTCGCACGAGCCAGCTTCTTGCGGTTGCGGCCTTGCCCGCTCTCGTGGGCATTGATGCCGAGAGCCTGGTCGATCCGTCGAGTTTCTCCGACGGTTTCCGGTACGCGATGTACATCTGTGTGGCGCTGCTGTTGATCGGTGCGGCCATCGCCGCGACGCTGATCCGTACTCCGACTGTCGAGCCTGTTCAGGAAGCGGATTCGGTTGCGTGCAAGCCGCATTGTGATCTGACGGGACCTGCAGTGCAACCGAATCCGATGAGGGACTAGACGCTGATGTCGCGATCTCGGCTGGGCACCAAGGGGATTGCCGCGGCTGGAAATGCCGCGACTATCGCGAAAGCGAGCGGGTAGCCGACCGCGCCGATCAGCGCACCGACCACCGGGCCCACTGCTGACGCGGCAATGAACTGGCCGGTGTTCTGTGCGCCCAACGCTTTTCCTTGCCATTTCGGCCCGGCAGCTTCGGCGACAGATGTGAACGCCAAACCGTTGTCGGCGACGCTGACGGTTGTTGCCAGCAGCAGGATCAGGGCCGGAACGCCCCAAGGCGCTGCGCCGGCTGCTGCCATTGCCAACATGACCGCGGATGCGGAGACGGCAACCAACCTCAGCGGGCCTACTCTGCTTCCGGCGCGATCACTCCAGATGCCGACGACGATGCGACCGAGTGCACCCACGAACTGGGAGATCCCGATCAGGAGTCCCGCGGGCGCCGCATCCCAGCCTTGCTCGCTGATCAGCCAGACCAGACCGAACGTCGAGAGGGTGAACTGCGGAAACACCAACAGTGCCGAGACGAGGTGAATGCGCCAGAGGAACCAGTTCGAGAGATAAGGGTTGATCGTCTCGACCGGGATATCGGTGGACCGCGCCGGGCGCGGGGGATTGACCAATGCGACGGCACAGATCAAGGCGAGGACGCCGTTGAGCGCCACCGACAGTCCGACGGCCGAACCGATTCCTACGTTCGCGGCGAGAGTCGGGATGGTCAACGACGCAATGGTCACGCCCAGTGGCTGTGACATCTGCCTGATGCCCATCGCTAGGCCGCGCCGATCCTTGGGAAACCAGCCGACCACAACACGCCCACTGGCGGCGTTGGTGCTCGCCGCAGCCATTCCGCCCAGTAGAAATGCGATCCCGAGGAGGGCGTAGTTGTCGGTGGTGGTCGCGGCGAGCGCGGCGATCGCCGTCAGCGCGAGCCCGATGGAGATGACCCATTTCTCACCGAATCTGTCGGCCATCGCTCCCCACGCCACCAAGGTGAGAACCATGCCGAAAGTGGGTGCAGCGGCCAGGGTTCCGGCTTGTGTCAACGAGAGACCGTGCTCGGAATGCAGCAGCGGGATCAAAAAGGCGGGGGTGCTGACGAAGACGGTGCCTGCGGCCTGGGCTGCGACGCCGATTCCGAGCATCGTCCACGCCTTCGGGGAGACGGCCGTCTCTTCCAACCGCGACGCCTGCGTCATGGTGCCCTCCGATTTCTACGCTGTTGGACGATGCCGACGCTACTCGTGTGGTTTCACATGTTGAAACCAGAATCCCACTATTTGGTCAAACGTGGGGGGTCCAGGGTGCGAAGTGCCCACCCCTTTTCGAGCGAACGGTACGACGATCGCCTTGGGTGCGCCGAAAGGTACGTTCGCTCGGGAAGCGGGTCAGCGATGGGGCAGGCGAACCGTGAAGATCGTGCGCCCGTCCACCTGGTCGACGCCGATGGTGCCGCCGTGCAAGTGCACGTTTTCGACGGCGAGGGAGAGCCCGAGTCCGCTGCCCTCGCTGCGTCCGCGCGCGGTGTCGACCTTGTAGAACCGCCGAAAGATCGCCTGCCGGTCTTCGGGTGAGATGCCGGGGCCGTGGTCGACGACGGTGATGACGGAGAAACCGGGTTCTGCGCTCAACTCGACGCGAACCGGAGGCGCTCCGTGGCGCAGTGCGTTGCCGACGAGGTTGGCGACGACTATGTCGATTCGACGCGAATCCACTCTGGTGCTGACGTTTTCGGGTGCACGGAGTTCGACGGTTTCTGTCCAACCTCGGCTCTCGAGTGTGCGCTCGGTCAATTCGACGAGGTCGACGTCGTCGAGGACGAGACGCGCCTGTTGTGAGTCGTGGCGCGACATTTCGATCAGATCTTCGACAAGTCGAGTGAGCTTGCCGATCTCACTGCTCACGATGCGCGCTGCAGCGGCGGCGTCCGGCGGAAGATTGGGGATCTCTTCGCGGAGGATTTCGCTGACCGGAACCAATGCCGCCAGCGGCGTTCGAAGCTCGTGGGAGACGTCGGCGACAAATCTTCTCGACTGTTCTTCCGATTCTTCCAGACCTCGGATGACCGCTTCGTTGCGAGCGACCATGTTGTTGAAAGTTGTTGTGACCTGGGCAAGTTCGGCTACTCCGTCTTCGGGGAGCCGGACGCTCAGGTCGCCGTCGGCGGCGCGGGCGGCGGCCTCGTCCAGGCGTTTGAGCGGACGGACCAGCGTCGACGCGATCCAGAGTCCGAGCAGACCGCTCACCAGCACACCCGCCGCGAGGGTGAGACCGACAGCTCGAAGCAGGTCGTCGAACTTGTCCTGCACCCCTACCAGCGGCCGGATGGTGACGGCTTTGACCAGTGTCTCGTTGTCGTAGCCGTCGTCTGCAGTCATGTCCACGACATTGACCGACATTCCCAACATGATGCGCTGGGAGTCGAGTCTCTCGAAGCGGATCAGTTTGGGACTGTCCAAACCCTCTTCGAAGCTGGGTGGGATCGTTGCCGCATCCACTGATCCTTGACGGATGACTTCGCCGTCGACGATCAGAGTCATGTCGGACTGGAAGATCTGGTCGAGGGTGTCAGGTGTCAACCCGTCTACCGGCGGTCCGTTGCTGTACTGCAGTTCGTCGCGAAATTGTGCCGTTGCCACGTCCTGAGCGTTGGAATAGATCCACGACCGCGCCATGAACGAGACGACGCCTGCGGTTGCCCCGGCGATGATCACGACGATTGCGATGAACACGAGCACGAGCCTGGTCCGAAGACCGTCGACCCGAAGCCAGGTCGGTCTCATCGGGCCGGGCTGGTGTTGAAGCGATACCCGAACCCGCGCACCGTTTCGATCACGGTCGGTGTGGCTGGGTCGTCCTCGATCTTTCCGCGCAGCCGCTGCACTGCTGCATCGACGATTCGTGAGTCGCCCAGGTATTCCTGGTCCCAGGCTGCGGACAACAACTGCCTGCGGCTGAGAACCTGTCCGGGGTTTTCGGTCAGCGCCAGTATCAGTCGGAGTTCGGTCGGAGTCAGGGTCAGCAGCGTCCCGGCTTTGCGTACCTGCAATGACGACCGATCCAATTCCAGGTCGCCGAACTTCTCTGCGCCCGGCGCCACATCTGAACGCGATGTTGCGGGGGCCGAGCGCCGCACGACGGCTTTGATCCGAGCATCGAGGACACGCGGACTGGCCGGTTTGACGACGTAGTCGTCGGCACCGGCCTCGAGGCCGGCAACAGTGTCGATGTCGTCGGATCTGGCGGTCAAGATGATGATCGGGATCGAACTGCGCGTACGGATGCGTCGACAGATCTCGTAACCGTCGGCTCCTGGCAGTCCGAGGTCGAGTAGGACGAGGTCGGTGGAGCCGAGGACGTCGTCGAAATCGCCGTTACCGTCGGGCCGATGGCTGACGTTGTGCCCGAGTCGGTTCAGTCCCAACGTGATTGCCTCGGCTACCGCTGGATCGTCTTCTATGAAAAGAATGCTCACCATGCGCTCACCTTGGACTCGCCATGATCAGGGGCCTTCTGCGGTCGGAGGAATCTCGGTCAGCCAAGGGTACAGGGGGTCACACTTTCGAGAGCCGTTCGTTGCCTGAGTCCGCCAGTACTGCGTGCCGTGCGACGCTGGTGTTCAACGGAAATGCCGACACGGCGAGGGTGTAGCAGCCGACGAGCAGTAGCGCACCGATCACGTCACTCGGCCGGTGCCATTGCAACACGACTACCGAGATCGCGGTCCCGATGGTGATCAGCGCGCCGTTGACTGCAACGACTGCCCGCCACCTCGAGGGTGTGACGAGCACGATCGCGCAGACCAGAGCAGCGATGGCCGTCAGCGTGCCGCTGGGGAAGGAATTGTGCATCACCAGGCCGTTCAGGTCCGGTCGATCCAACGATTGTTTGAGAACCCAGGCCGTCGTGATGGGACCGAGGGTCACGACGACGACGCGTAGGGCCAGCGCAATCGGGTTGTTGCGCAATGTGATCATGAGTGCCACGAGCACTCCTCCCACTATCAGTATCGGAGTGACGAGGCCGATGAACTCGGTGGAGAACACACTGAGTCCTTCGGAGGTGGCCGCGCCCACCATGAGTTGTTGGTCGACGATCTGACCACCAGTCGTGTTGACTGCCAGTTCGAATTCGAC
Source organism: Rhodococcus sp. DN22 (assembly GCF_036669995.1). Lineage (NCBI taxonomy): Bacteria > Bacillati > Actinomycetota > Actinomycetes > Mycobacteriales > Nocardiaceae > Rhodococcus > Rhodococcus sp. DN22. The sequence goes on from NZ_CP133326.1 coordinate 2,137,596, forward strand.
GACTCCGAGGATCAGGAGTGCCAGTGCGGCAATCAGTCTCGCGGGTTTGACTCGAGTCATGATCAGCCTTCCGCTCTCTCGTCCGAAGGGTTGCTCAGTTGGGGCGGGCATTCCCCGCCGGGAGTGGTTGCCAATTCGAAATGCCACATCTCGTTGGCATAGGTCTGACAGAGGCCGTAATCATTGCCGTGCTGGATGAGCCAGTCGTCGGCATCGGTCGGTCCGATGTCGACGGCTTGTCCGCTGACATGCTTCGACAGACTCGGGGAGTGCACCCATTTGGACGCTTCGTTCATGCTGCCGTACTTGACGACGGCTTCGTCGAACAGTCGCTGTTGGTATGCGGCGGACCGCCAACCCGAGGTGACGTGCATGTTCACTCCGGAGGCCTGTGCGTCGGCCGCTGCCGACTGCAGCGCCGCGAGCAGTGCGGAATCGAGACGGGCCAGTGCAGGTACATGGGTATCCTGCACGCTGATGCCGTCCTCGATCTCGCCGCCTGCGGGTCCTGAATCAGGCTGAGTGGCAAGGTAATTACCACTCTTGGGCTTTGCTTCTTCTGTGTACGAGCATGCGCTGAGCGTGAGCGCACCGAGTACGACTGCACCGAGTGCGGCGAGGCGGATTATTCCGCGGTGGCTGGGCATACAACAGAGACTGCTCGGTCAGTGTCACCGTCAGGTGGTCGCCGTTCGTCGACGGTGTCACGGTCTGAAACAGCTCTGTAACAGGACGGAACGGGGCTGGTGAGCGCGCTTTACGCGGGGCGCGGGATCGATGCGAAAGTCGACAGTTCGAACCACGAAGGCAAGCTACGACGCAACGCCGTAGGCCCCGAAATGGTGACGTCACCTGACCGTATGGCGTCCGACCAGGTCAGGTTACCGCGCCAGATCTCGGTCATCGATCGCAAGCCGGCAGAGACCGACACCGCAACGTCGAAACCCGGATCGATATCGCACATGTCCACCTCCCCGGAATTGATGACGAGCCACCAGTTTCGCGAATGTTCACGCACGCCGGAGAAAACGAAGTGCACCACGGTCTTTCCGTCGGGAACCACGGAGTGATCCACGCGTCGATGCATGTCCCACAGCAGCAGTTTCGGATCCAGGTCTTCATCGCCCAGCTCGCCGATCCACCTGGTACCCCAGATTCCGAGAGCTTCGACCACAGGGCGCAGTTCTCGGCCCGCGTCGGTCAATCGGTAACTGACGACGCAGTCGGTTTCTTCTCGCTCCACGATGCCGGCGATCGCGAGTTGGTGCAGCCGCGTGGAGAGCAGAGTCGGTGACATTCGCGGAAGTCCGCGTCGGAGATCGTTGAAATGGTCGCTTCCCATCATCAGTTCGCGCAGGAGAAGCAGCGTCCACCGCTCGTCGAGTAGCTCCATCGCCTTGGCGACGGGGCAGAACTGGTGGTACGAGGACCCCATCACTCGATCGTAGGCCTCTGGAGTGCTCCGGTACAGATTTCGTACTGGAGAGGAGTGAACCGTCGTCGTAGCGTCGAAGTAACGGCATGAATGTTGTCGGGCTCCGAGGTTGTTGGGCTCCGAGTACCAAAAATATTGAAGGAGAACGGTAATGAGTGAATCGACGGAAACGCTCGGGCTGGATCGTGAGCTGAAGGCCAAGCATCGGGCCATGTGGGGTCTCGGTAACTATCCGGCGGTGGCCACGCAGGTCATTGCGGAACTCGGGCCCGTACTGGTCGGCGAGTGCGGTGTGCAGAAGGGTGACCGCGTGCTGGACGTCGCGGCGGGGTCCGGCAATGCCGCCATTCCGGCGGCCGCGCTGGGTGCGCAGGTGATTGCCACTGACCTGGCTCCCGAATTGTTCGTAGCGGGTAAGGAGGCCGCTTCCCTCGCCGGAGTCGAATTGGACTGGCAGGAGGTCGATGCCGAGGCTCTTCCTTTCGGCGACAACGAGTTCGACGTGGTGCTCTCGTGCGTCGGTGTGATGTTCGCGCCGCATCATCAGCGCGCCGCGGACGAACTTGTGCGAGTATGCCGACCCGGCGGAATGATCGGAGTGCTGAGTTGGACTCCGACGGGATTCATCGGCGAGATGTTCAAAACGATGAAGCCGTACGCACCGCCGCCGCCTCCTGGTTCGCAGCCGGCGCCTTTGTGGGGCGATGAGAACCATGTTCGTGATCTGCTTGGCGATGTTGCCACGAGGAAAGACGTACTTCGTGTGGACACATTCAGCGGGCCGGAAGAGTTCCGTGATTTCTTCAAGAAGAATTACGGGCCGACCATCGCGGTGTACCGGAACATCGCCGGCGATCCTGACCGAACGCAGGCGCTGGACCGCGATCTGCTCGAGTTGACGGAAAGGTACGGCAGCGGAAGCGAACCGTTCACGATGGAGTGGGAGTACCTGCTGGTCACCGCGACGCCCGATGGGGGAGGTGCGTGATGACGACGGTCGAGTTCGCGCCACTGAAATCGGCGATCACAGGTTCTGTGTTCGGCCCCCGAGATCCGGAGTACGACGACGCCAGATCGATCTGGAACGGGCAGATCGATCATCGTCCGGCGGTGATCGCCAGGTGCCGGTCGGCGTCGGATGTGGCTGTGGCACTTGCATTTGCCAGAGCCCATTCGTTGGAGGTTTCGGTCAGAGGTGGCGGGCATTCCTACCGAGGCACATCGGTGTGTGAAGGCGGAGTGATGATCGATCTCAGTGCGATCAACGTAGTCAGCGTCGCCCCGTCAGCGAAGCGAGCCAGGGTCGGTGGTGGTGCGACGATCGCCGACCTCGACAAGGCGACGCAGGAACACGGGTTGGCGGTGACCGGCGGAGTGATCAGTGATACCGGCGTCGGTGGCCTGACACTCGGTGGTGGCATGGGGTGGTTGACCCGCACGCTCGGCCTGGCGATCGACAATCTGGTGTCGGCAGAGGTGGTGCTCGCCGACGGTTCGATCGTTCGAGCCTCCGAGAACGATCACAGCGACTTGTTCTGGGCACTGCGCGGTGGCGGCGGAAATTTCGGAGTGGTCACCGAGTTCGAGTACCGTCTGAGCGAGATCGGTCCGGAAGTGCATCTGGGACTGTTCTTCTGGGGGATGGAGGACGGACCCGCAGCGCTTCGTCTGTGCCGCGAGGTAGTGCCTGCCCTGCCGAGAAATGCGGGTGCGATGGTTGCCGTCAGTTTGTCCGCGCCGCCGGCGCCGTTTGTCCCGGATCAATTTCACCTACTGCCCGGATACGCGTTGCTGGTAGCCGGTTTCGGATCGGAAGTAGAACACTCGAACGCGATTGCGCCGATTCGAGAGGGCTTGCCGACGCTTTTCGAGTTCGTCACTCCGATCCCGTACGTCGGCTTGCAGTCGATGCTCGACGAATCGGAACCGTGGGGTGCGTACGCCTATGAGAAGGCTTTGGACCTGGTGGATTTCTCCGACGACGTGATCGATGTTCTGACCGAACAAGCGGGCAAGAAATCGTCGCCGATGTCCTTCATGCCGATCTTTCCGCTGCAGGGAGCTTTCACTTCCGTCGGCGAGGACGACACAGCGTTCGGTGGTTCTCGCACACCGCATTACGTGTGCAATATGACGGCGACGGCCACCGATGCCGGGACGCTGGAATTGGATCGATCGTGGGTGCGTGAGACCTGGGAAGCCTTGCGTCCGTTCTCATCCAACCAAGGCGGGTACGTCAACTTCATGACCGACGTCGACGAGGACCGAGTGCGAGCTTCCTACGGCGCGGGGAAGTACGCGCGGTTGTCCGCAGTCAAGGCGAAGTACGACCCGGACAACGTGTTTCACCTCAATGCAAACATTCTGCCTGCGTGAAGCTTGTGCTCAGACCGTGAACACCAGTCAGGCGGTGAACACCAGGATGACGACGATCAGTGCGGCCAAGACGATGACGGCGACCATGCCGGTCATGGCGAGGGGAGCCCACGCGACTACCTTGTCGCGGGTGCTGGCATCGGCGGGTCCGGTCGGCATCCGCGGCGGCCAGGAGAACATGTCCATCGGACTGGGAACATTTCGCAGTGGCGTGTTCTGTTGCACTGCAGGAAGTCCGGTGACCGTGGAGCCGGTCAGGCGATTGCGGCGGTGTGGGTCGGCGAGTTGTGTGGTGCGGTGAGCCCAGGCCGGCACGGCGCCCTCGGACGAGTAGACGGGAGCGTCGATCAACTGATCGATCGTGCCGCCGCCGGTCGCGGCTGCGGCGAGCGCGTCGCGTGCCTGAGCCATCGTCGGCCGACGGGTCGGGTCCGGCTCGAGGAGCTGAAGGAGAACATCGGTGAGCGGTCCAGACTTGGTGGGTCGGTAGATCTCGGCCTTGGCGACACGATGCAGTAGGGCGATGGCGTCCGAGTCGATGCCGAAGGGCGGTTGGCCCTCGATCACCGTGTAGAGCGTCGACCCGAGTGAGAAGACGTCGCTGGCCTCGGTGGGGTCGTCGCCGCGGGCAACTTCGGGTGCGAAGTACGCGGGAGTGCCGGTGATGACCTCGTCCTGGGTGTCGGACACGTCGCTCTTTGCGCGGGCGATGCCGAAGTCGCTGATCTTGACGGTGCCGAGGGACTTGCCTCGGTCGGCGATCAGGATGTTGCCGGGTTTGATGTCGCGGTGGACGATGCCGGCGGCGTGCGCTTCGGTGAGTGCCGCAGCGATCTGCGCGCCGATCTGCGCGACTTCGAGTGGTGGCAACGTGTCCGCCAGGTTCATGGCCTGGGCGAGGCTGCGAGCCGGGAAGTACTCCATGACCAGCCAGGGTTCGCCGGACTCGATCGCGACGTCGTACATGGCGATGGAGTGGGGATGGGTGAGCTTTGCGGCGTTCCTGCCCTCGCGCAATGTACGTTCGCGGACCTCTTCGGCCGTTTCGGTGTCGAGGCCTTCCGTACTTGTGACCTGTTTCACCGCGACATCGCGGCTGAGGAGGGTGTCGCGGGCCAGCCAGACGGCGCCCATCCCTCCGTCGCCGATCTTGGAGCGGAGTCGGTACCGCCCCGCCAGCAGGTATTCGGGCCCGATGCCCCTCCCGGTCTGCTCTTGAGCTGTCACATCTCAAGGTTAATGGATTGATGCCACTGTGACGCTCGAGGCTCCTGTGAACTGGGTTTTTGGCTCTGCTTGACGTGTCGGGGGTGACACGGTTTACTGAAAACAGTTCGAAAATATGTTCGAAATTGCTGTTCGTTGGATGCATGTCAGACCCGACTTCCCCGCGGTTTGCCGGCTGGTTATGGATTGCTGCCGAGTGAGTTTTTCCGGTGTTCCGGAGGATGGGGATGACCGAGGTGACCGAGTTGGTAGAGCTGTCGGCAGATGCGGCGGGGTTGTCCCGTCAGGATCGGCTGGCACAGCTCCGCCGACAGATCGCGTCCATTCCCTCGCGAGGCGATACGTCGTTTTCGGGACCGAGTGTTTCCGGGCCCGGTGTTTCTGTGGCCGGTGTTCCTGTGGCTGGTGTTTCCGGGACAAGTGCAGCGGCCTCCGAGAGTGTTGCCGACCGGGACAGGCCGGTCGTGGACCGTGCGCACAAAGCCGGTGTCCTCCCGGTGCCGGAGGGTATCGCCGCATTGTTACCGCAGGGCGGTTTGGTGCGGGGAACCGTGGTGTCCGTCGAGGGTGCAGCGTCCTTGCTTTTGGGATTGGTCGCGTCGGTGACGGCGTCCGGAGGGCATGTTGCAGTCATCGGGCAGCCTCGACTGGGATTGCTGGCGGCGTACGAGATGGGTGCGCAACTGGAACGTCTGGCACTCATTCCGGCGCCTGGGCCGGATCCGGTCGAGATCGCCGCCGTGCTGCTCGACGGTATGGATCTGGTGATTCTGGGATTGGCGGGTGCGTCGGTATCCCCGTCGCGTGCTCGGGCGGTGGTCGCACGTGCTCGGAGCAAGGGCTCGACTCTTGTTGTCACCGAAGGTCACTGGGACGGAGCCGAGGTTCGGTTGGACGCTCGGGTTCATGGCTATGGTGGGTTCGGTCAGGGTCGGGAGTTGGGGCGTGGACGGCTCAGTTCCCTGAGCCTCGCGGTTCGTGCTCGGGGGCGCTCGTTCCAGCCCCGGACCACGCGTCTGGACATCTGCAGTGCAGCCGGGCGGGTCGAGTGGGTACCTTCTCGGCCGGTCGAGGATGTGTCGTCGCAGGTGGTGTCGGAGCAGGTGGTGTCGTCGCAGGTGGTGTCGTCGCAGGTGGTGTCACTGTGAGCAGAGTTCTGGCGTTGTGGTGCCCGGACTGGCCGGCGGTGGCAGCGGCAGCGCTTGCCGATCTTCCGGCCACACATCCCGTCGCGGTCACTTCGGGTAATCGGGTGATCGCATGTTCGGCGACGGCTCGTGCGGAGGGAGTGCGACGAGGCCTGCGCCGACGCGAGTCGCAGGCTCGCTGCCCGGAACTGTATGTGGCGATGGCAGATCCGGAACGCGATGCAAGATTGTTCGAGCCGGTGGCCGCGGCCATCGACGCGGTGGCACCGGGCGTCGAGGTACTCCGTCCTGGTTTGTTGGTGCTCAGCGCGCGTGGTGTCAGTCGGTACTTCGGTTCTGAGGAAGCTGCGGCGGAACGATTGGTGGATCAGGCATCTGCTGCGGGTGTCGAGAGTCAGGTGGGGGTGGCAGATCAGCTGTCCACGGCGGTCATTGCCGCGCGCCGGGCAGCGCTGGTGCCGCCGGGGGAGGGGGCACAGTTTCTGGCGCCGCTACCCATGCCGGAGTTGGCTGCCGAGCCCAGCCTGTCTGCACCGCATCGCGGGGAGTTGGTGGATCTGCTGCGCAGGCTCGGGATCAGAACCATCGGTGCTTTTGCGGATCTGCCGGCAGTGGACGTCGCTTCGCGTTTCGGTGCCGATGCGGTGCTCGCGCATCGTGCGGCGCGCGGTGAACCCGAACGGCCACCGTCGGCGCGGACACTTCCGCCGGACCTGGAGGTGGAGCAGCATTACGATCCGTCGATCGAGCGGGTGGATGCCGCAGCGTTTGCCGGGCGCGCCTTGGCGAGTCTCCTGCACGACAAGTTGTCTGCTGCCGCGGTGGCGTGCACCCGTCTGTCGATTTCGGCCAGCACGGGTAACGGTGAAAATCTTTCTCGGACTTGGCGTTGCGCCGAACCTCTGACGCCGGAGGGAACGGCCGATCGAGTGCGATGGCAACTGGATGGCTGGCTCACCGGGCGCAGTGAGACCCGGCCAACCGCAGGCATAGCCGTGTTGCGTCTGGAACCGGTGGAGGTGGTCAGTGCCGGCGCTTTGCAGTTGGGGCTGTGGGGCGGTGTCGGCGACGAGGAGGAGCGAGCCAGGCGAGCATTGGTGCGCGTGCAGGGTCTTCTGGGTGGCGAATCGGTTCAGGTCGGTGTCCTGAGCGGAGGTCGAGGGCCCTTGGAGCGAATTACCTTGTTGCCCTTGGGTGACGAGCGGGTAGCTACCCATGATCCGACAGCCCCGTGGCCGGGCCGTCTGCCACAACCGTCTCCGGGGTCGATCTTCGTCGACAATCCCAAGGTGTGGCTGGGGGATGTGGCCGGTAACGCCGTGTACGTCACTGAGCGCGGTGTCTTCAGTTCGCAGCCGGGAAGGCTGAAGTGGGGGAGCAAGGAATGGGCAGTGCAGGGGTGGGCCGGGCCCTGGCCGGTTGACGAGCGATGGTGGGACGCTGCCTCGGCACGCACGGCGGCGCGGGCTCAGGTTCTGTTGGAGGAATCGCGTGCGCTGCTGATGATCTGTGAAGGCGGTGGATGGTCGGTGGAGGGTGTGTACGAATGAGCTCGCAGGTATAGCCAGCTGTACCCGCCTGGTCGAGTCGACTGTACGAACAGTAGGGGCGTTGGCACCATCGTCATGCCGTCGCTCGGCTCCTAGCGTTGATGACATTCAAAAAAGTAACCGTTGCAATGATTCTCACCGTTGCAACTCTTTACGAGGAGTGTCTTGGCAACGGCGGGTCGACCTGAAGTTTGCGGAACCGATCGACTTCACTACGAGCAGACGGAGCTGCACGACGCACAACTTCTGGCGTACGACGAGTCTGGCGAAGGCCGGATCGTGGAGGTGTTCGGCGATGTCGCCACAGCCGAGCACATCGTCATCTTCGTGCCGGGCAACGACAACGGATTGGGAAACTACTTCGACGAGAACCGTCCGACAGGACCACGAGCGAGCGGATGGACACTGGGAAGAATGCTCCGAACGCTCGGACCGAACGATCACGTCGCGGTGATCGTGTGGGTCGGTTATCGGACGCCGTGGGGATTTCTCGAGTCGTTCTCGCGGACACTCGCAGAACGCGGTGCGATCGATCTGGCGCGATTGACACGCATCCTGCCGCGTTCGGCGCATGTGACGCTCGTCGGACACAGCTACGGGGCCGTGGTGTGCGGACTCGCCCTCCCGTCGGCGCGAGTAGACGATTGTGTGGTGCTCGGTAGCCCGGGGATGGGGACCAGTTCTCGCGAAGACCTGTGCTTTGCCGGAAATCTCTGGGCCGCGCTGGGGCCGTCGGACTGGATTCGGTATTTCCCACGCGTGAAGATCGGTCGCCTCGGGCACGGCCCGTCTCCAGTTCGGGCGCAGCACGGAGCTGTTGTTTTCGACACCGGTGCCATTCGAGGGCATTGTGGATACTTCGCCGATGCAAGCGAGTCGCTGCGCAACATCGCGAGGATCGGGCTCGGTCGCTACGACGAGGTCACGCGGCCAGGGCAGTTGCCGCCTCGGCTGACAGCTTCAGCAATCCACGAGGACAGGTCTATCCTGGGAACTCGTGAGTGTCGCTAACGTACGAAGTGCCGGCGGGGTCCAGATCAGCTACCGCGATTCCGGCTCGCATCCCAGTGTTGCCGATCTGCCTCCGGTAGTCCTCGTGCACGGAATGGGTGGCGACAGCGGTACCTGGGACAAGTTCGCGCGGACCTTGCGATCACGCAATCGGCGAGTTGTCTCGGTCGATCTTCGCGGCCACGGCCGGAGCGCTCGGGCGTCGTCGTATCTGTTCGACGAGTTCGCCGACGACGTCATGGACGTGTGTGATCATCTCGAACTCGATCAGGTGGACCTCGTCGGCCATTCGCTCGGCGGGCACGCGGCGTCGTTGATCGCGCAGAAACGACCCACCGTGGTGCGGAAGTTGGTCATCGAGGAAGCACCGTTGCCGCTACGCGCAGGTGACGCAGAACAGGTATTCGCGAGGAAATTGCCGAGTGTGCCAGAACTGTGGCATGCAACAACAAGTTTGGTACGGCATCCGCGAGCTGCGCTGACGTTCGATCGCTCGATGACGCGGTCCGCGCTCGAGCAGTTCCGCCGACCGGATCCGCAGTGGTGGGATCGGTTGCCGCTCATCGAGGCTGACATGTTGTTCCTGCGTGGAGGTCTGGGCGGGATGGTGGATCCCGATCGCCTCGACGCTGTTGCCGCCACCGTCGCGCGCTGCGAATTGGTCTCGTTCCGTACCGGCCACAGTGTCCATCGCGACGGCCATCGCCAATTCGAATCCGTTGTGTTGCCGTTCATTTCCTGAAAGCGCAATACTCGATCAGTTCCGGCAGGAACCCATCCGCTACGCGTGCGGCACCGAATGTACTTCCATGCATACCAACGGCAACGACTGGTCCGCACACGAATACGTCGACGCGGTAGCACGATCCGTTCACGGTGAGACCGTCCGATGGCCGCAGGGACCGAGTATGGATGCGGTGATCGTTCTGCCAGTTCATGCCCGAAACCATCCGGGGAAGAATGCGGTTCTGCTCTGGAATCACGACTTCGGTTGGTCGTGGGGTGTCGAGGAGGCTGACGTGCGAAGGACGATTTCGATTGTCGACCCTCTCGGTATCGGCCGGACACCGGATCCTCTGCGCTGCGCGGATCGGGTCATCGAACTGATCAGCGCCGAGGCAGTTTGCTCGCGAATGTGTAGCGAACACTGATTCGGTCAACTCTGGGGCCACAACGCCTCCGAGAGGACGACGCCCGTGAACCCAGAGAACGTTCCTGCCTCGCACTGTCATTCATTGCCGCGCCGGACGTTCCTCGGTGGCGTCGGTGCTCTTGTCCTCGCCGGAGTGGCAGACGTGGCAACCGGCGCGGCGAGCGCGGCGCCGGCGAAAGCATCGCCCGCCGATCGGTTTCCGCAGAAACCCAACATCGTTGTCATCATCACCGATCAGGAGCGCCGGCCGATGTATTGGCCGCAGGGCTGGGCTGATCAGAATCTGCCCAACCGCAAGAGGATTGCCGATCACGGGCTGACGTTCGACCAGGCAGTGTGCAATACCGCGATGTGCTCGCCCAGTCGTAGTACGTTCTTCACCGGCCTCTTTCCCGCGCAGCACGGGGTCACCAGAACCCTCACCGAAGGCGGCACTGTCTCACCCACCGAGCCACAGTTACAAGTCTCCGAGCAGAACATGGCAAAGCTGCTGGCGTCGGCCGGCTACAACGTTCAGTACCGGGGGAAGTGGCATCTGAGCAAAGGCGTCGAGGGTGGTGATCCGACAAGTGACGATGTAGCGGGATTCGGCTTCGAAGGGTGGATTCCCCCCGACGCGGGTCAGGACACCAATCCTGACCACTTCGGTGGCGGGTGCGCCGACCATGATCGCCGTGTTGCCGAGGAGGCAGTCGATTTCCTCTCCGGATCTGCGGTCGCATCCGGGCAGCCTTGGGCGCTCATCGTCTCGTTCGTGAACCCACACGACGTCCTCGCGTACCCCCAGACCTGGAATGCGATGAGCGGAACGTGCGACAACTATGGATCGGACGCGCCAGGCGCCTTCGAGCAGGGGATCGACTTGCCGCCCACTTTCGGCGAGATCCTGGCACTCAATCACAAACCGACAGCGCAGGTTCAGTCGGAATTGCTACTCGCAGCCGGGCTCGGCCCGCTGCTCGGGCCTGATCAGTCACGCAACTACATCAACTTCTACGCCTACATGCACAAGGTGGTCGACGAACACATCGGCAGCGTGCTCGACGCGATCGAAGCCACCCCGCAGATGCTCGACGACACCGTGATCGTACGGATGTCCGATCACGGGGAGATGGGGATGAGCCACGGAGGTTTGCGGCAGAAGGTGTTCAACGCCTACGAGGAAACGCTGCGCGTTCCACTGGTCATCAGCAACCCCTTGCTGTTTCCCGAACCCGTTCGCACAGACGCCTTGGCGTCGTTGATCGACGTGATGCCCACTCTCGCCACTCTCGCCCAAGCGCCAGCGCGTGAATCGTGGAACTTCTCGGGTACCGATCTGACACCGGTCATCGTCGACGCCGCCGCCTACCCCCACGGTCCCAGCGCGCAGGTTCAGGACACGATTCTGTTCACCTACGACGATCAGAATTGTGCGACGCCCGACGGTCAGAACATCGTCACGCAGCCCAATCACATCCGCTGCATCCGGGAGAGCCGGTGGAAGTACACGATGTACTTCGATCCCGCGGGAGTTGCTGCGCCGCAATACGAACTCTACGACTTACAAGCCGACCCCTTGGAACTGAACAATCTAGCCAATCCGCTCAATATCGGCTCGTATCGGCCGGATCTGGCGGCTCAGATGAACGCCAAGCTCTTCGCAGTGATGGAGACCAAGGGCGTTTCTCTGAAGGAATAGATCGAATTTCGCCAAAACTGATTCACGTTTCAGTTCTGCGGGCATGCTGATGGGGCATCTGTCTTCGGTTCGGGAAGAAGGAATGTCATGACTGTCACCTCGCCGGGGCGAGAAGGTTTCAGTACTCTTCGGTCGGGAGGGTTGAACTGGGATTCGTTCCCACTCCGATTGTTCACCAAGGGAAATGCCAAATTCTGGAACCCAACCGACCTCGATTTTTCCCAGGACGCTCGTGACTGGCAGGAGCTGACCAGCGAGCAGCAGCGCAGCGCCACCTTCCTGTGCGCGCAGTTCATTGCCGGTGAAGAAGCCGTCACGGAAGACATTCAACCGTTCATGAAAGCGATGTCGACCGAGGGGCGATTCGGCGACGAGATGTACTTGACGCAGTTCTGTTTCGAGGAAGCCAAGCACACCCAGGTCTTTCGGCTGTGGATGGACGAAGTGGGATTGACCAGCGATCTGCATTCCTACGTCGCTGACAATCCGTACTACCGGCAACTGTTCTACGAGGAGTTGCCTTCGTCGCTACGCATTCTCGAGACGGATCCGAGTCCGGTCAACCAGGTGCGTGCCAGCGTCACGTACAACCACGTCATCGAGGGCAGTTTGGCGTTGACGGGCTACTACGCCTGGCAGAAAGTCTGTGCGACGCGCGGAATCCTGCCTGGCATGCAGCAATTGGTGCGCAAGATCGGTGACGACGAGCGACGGCACATGGCTTGGGGGACGTTCACCTGCCGAAGGCACGTAGCCGCCGACGATCACAACTGGGACGTCGTTCAGCAGCGGATGGGTGAACTCATGCCCATGGCACTCGGAATGATCAACTGGGTCAACGATCAATTCGAGGTGCAGCCGTTCGGTTTGGACAATCAGGAGTTCCTCGAGTACGCCGCAGACCGTGCGCAGCGCCGACTTTCGGCGATCGAGTCCGCGCGCGGGCGCGACGTCGCCGAGATCGACCTCGACTATTCGCCGGAGACCCTCGAGGAAAAGTTCGGGGCGGAAGATGCCGCTGCGATGAGTGAGGCGGCCAAATGACAGCGAATTCTATTGGGGCCAAGCCGAGTTCTGGATGACCTCGACAAAATCGATGTGCCGAAATCCCGGCACAAAATGTTCGAGTACGTCAGCGTTGACCGTCCCGAATGTACTTTCGGGACGGTGCTTGAAGCCTTCGGTGAAAGCCTTCAAGATCTGATTCTTGAAATCCGGGCGCGGGTGAGCCGCGGTGACGGCGTCAATGTCGGCCTGGTCGAGTTCGCTGTATCCGATTCCGAGTACGTCGGTCTCCACACCCGCTGTCACCAAGGCGATTTCGGGTTCCAATCGGGAGGGGATCTCGGGCGTCGTGTGCAGAGCGATGCCTTCCCACACTGTGCGGATGGCGGTTTCGTCGATTCCGTAGCCGGTGAGGAATCGCCGCGCTTCGTCGGCGCTGTCCAATTCGAAACGTGACGTACTGTCCCGGAATTTCGCGGTGAGCCCCAGGTCGTGGAACATGGCGCCGACGTAGAGCAATTCGGGGTCGGCCTGCAGACCCAGACGCGCTCCTTGAAGCGATCCGAAGAGGAAGACACGTCGCGAGTGGTGAAACAGTAACTCGGACGCCGTATCTCGTACCAGCTCGGTGGCGTCGGCAGCCATCTTCGAATCGGGGATTTTCACACCGGCAATGATCGTGGTCATCGGTACCTGCTCTGCTCGTCGTTGCTGCGAATTTCTCGGTCTATCCCAGTGTCGGTCGAGCACGCCCGCGGGCGCACCCTGATCTCGGCCATACTGTCCACAGATCAGGACGAAGGAGAGCGCATCGTGACCGCAGTGCATCGAGTTGCCGTCCTGGTGTTCGACGGCGTCAAACTGCTCGACGTCGCAGGTCCGAGTGAGGTGTTCGCGGAAGCCAATCGCGGCGGGGCGAACTACGAGTTGGTGATCTGCTCGGTAGGTGGACACGATGTCGACTCGTCGACCGGGATGCGCATTCCGGTCGACCGTGACGTTGTAGATTCCGGTTCTTTCGACACATTGCTGGTCATGGGTGGAGACGTGTTCCCGTCGACGCCGGTGAGTCCGGAACTGCGCGAGGCAGCGAGCGATCTGGCGGGGCGTTCGGGCCGGGTTGCCTCGATCTGTACCGGGACATTCATTCTTGCGGCGAGTGGATTGCTCGACGGACGCCGCGCAACGACACATTGGCAACACACGGCAACGCTGGCGCGCGCCTATCCACAGATCACGGTGGTTCCTGACGCCATCTTCATTCAGGATGGCGCGGTGTTCTCGTCTGCGGGTGTGACCGCGGGCATCGACCTCGCGCTCGCATTGCTCGAGCGTGATCATGGTGCAGAAATGGCTCGACGCGTCGCACAACTTCTGGTGGTATTTCTCCAGCGTCCAGGCGGACAGTCACAGTTTTCGCCCTCGCTCAGTGGGCCGCGGCCTCGGGTCCCTGCGCTCCGAGAAGTGGTCGACGCCGTCGCGGCCGATCCGGCGGGGGAGTATTCGGTCGAGCAACTGGCTGCCCTGGCGCACCTGAGCCCGCGTCATCTGACGAGGCTCTTTCGCGAAGAATTAGGGACGACGCCGGCCAAATACGTCGAGTTGATCCGTTTCGACGCTGCGAAGGCGCTCCTCGATGCCGGCCACTCGGTGACCGAAGCCGCGCAGTTGGCGGGATTCGGCAGTTCGGAATCCCTACGACGAGCATTTTCGACTCATCTCGGAATCTCGCCCCAGGTGTACCGTCGTCGGTTTCAAGCGTTCGGCTAGGACTGACTTTCGTGCTTGCCTTGTGGCGGGCTCATGCCCTGCTTGTCGAGCCAGGCAAGGCTGTAATCGGCGATCTCACGCCAACCGTGGTCGATGGTCAGCGAGTGACCTCGGTCGCCGAATACCTTGTATTCGTTGATCGTCGGGGCCTTGGCGTACTTCTTGAACGAGCTGTCCGAACTGGCCTTCGGTACTGTGCGATCCTTACCGCCGCCGATCATCAGGAGGGGGCCGCGGCGGGCGTTGAAATCCACTGCAGCGGGGCTGTGGGGCGCGAAGTTGGCGAGTGCTGCCTCGAACAACGGCCGTCCGGGGGCGGGAATTGCATACTGCTCGAACAGGGCGTCGGACTCGTCCTGGGACACGGCGCTGGCGAAGGACTTGTGGAACGATTTTCTGTTGTGTGAGTAGGCCTTCCGGTAGTTGCCAGGGTTGGACAGGACAGGGAACACGCTTCCAAGCTGAACGAGAGGAAGTTTCAACACACCTTTGGGCTGAGCGGGGTCGATGGCAATTGCCGCGGTCGCCAACTTCTGGCCCAGCAGTTTCTGCGCGATCAAACCTCCGAACGAATGCCCGACCACGATCGGTGGTTCGTCGAGATCAGCGATCACCTTGGCGTAGTGGTCCGTCACGTCGTCGATGCCGTGTCCCGCGATGTCCTCCGGGTGTTCGCGCGTCTCACCCACCGTGGACGCATCCCCTGGCCATCCGGGTGCCATCGTGGAGTACCCCTGCGCGTTGAAAACCTGCGCCCAGGGATCCCACGTGGTCGGGTGCATCCAGAGTCCGTGGATGAACAGAACAGTCGGGTTGGACTTGGGCGACATGCGCGCTCCCCGCTATCGGACCGATGATCGATACGGGATGCCCGCTTTTTACGGACTCATTCACCAGTGACCAGATCCTCGACAGAGGTCATTGTCACTCGTCCGTGATCAGGCGGTAAATGACGTATATGGCAAACCATCCCATCGCGACCGATGCGAGAACAAATAGCACTTCGAAGAACATGACCATGTAAATCGCTGCCTCACTGGTTGAAGGAATCGCCCTAGTATCGAGCATATCGCAAGTAGTTGTTGCGATATGACGGGGTGTCGCGGTTGGCACAATGAGGCCATGAAGCAAAGGGGCCGAGCGGTCCGAACGGCCGTGATCGAAGCGACTGTGCGAAAGGTTGCTGAACTAGGACCGCAGTCGGTGACGATCGCCGCGATAGCGGTCGAAGCGGACGTTCATCCAACGTCGATCTACCGCCGATGGGCGACGGTCGACTTGCTGGTCGTGGATGCTCTCCGCGAGTTCACGGATGCAGGTTTGGCGATACCTGACACCGGGACACTCTTCGGTGATCTTCGGACTTTTGCTCGGAGTCTCCAAGATTGGCTCGCGACAGACACCGGATTGGCACTGGCCCGTACGGGTGTGATGCCTACCGACGACGCGGAAATCTTGGCTGCGCGCGCACAGTTCTGGCGCGCCCGATTCGATGCGGCAGCGGTCATGATTCACCGTGGAATCGAACGCGGCGAGGTCCCGGACGGTACTGATCCAGATACTGTTCTCGCGGCACTAGCTTCGCCGATCCGGCTGGCAGCGATTTCCCAGAACACCGAGCCTCGTATCGAACTCGACAAACTGGTTGCACTTGTCGTCGGCGTTGATCCAATAGTGAAATGATCGACGGCATGGCACTAACCGGCTCTGCGAACACGATGGCACTGTGGACCACCGCTTTTGTTGTCTCACAAGCAAACATTGCGCGTTTACTCGGGCCGGTGGCTCCTAAAGTATTGGAAGTGCAGACGGCGTTTTCCGCTCGTCGGTACCTCGAGATCTTGGACTCCATGGATGCGGAGGCCACGGCGCGATTTCGTAGTCACTACTACCCGGACTTCGTACATCCCGCGATCTACGCGATGGCTTTGCGGTCCGCAGGCAAGCGGCTCGGAGAGCGGGTTCCCCTTTCGGCCGCAACTCGGCGTGCGCTTGCCGTAGCGCCGGTGCTGTCGGCGGCGGGCGATTATGTCGAGAACGTGGTCGGCCTCCATTTCCTCGATCATCGCGACAGCATCACCGACTCGAGGGTTCGCGCCGCCTCGACGGTCAGTATTGCCAAATGGGTACTCGCACTCGGAACTTTCGGATATTTGTCGCAGGGTTTTGTCAGAGTATGGGTATCGCGAAAATGAGGAGCACTGATGGCAGTCGAACTCGGTACCGAATACTTCGCTGACGGAGACGAGTTCCGTCGATGGCTGTGCGAGAACCACGAGGCGGTCCCCGGGCTTTGGCTGAGAATGGCCAAGAAGACCTCGTCACACAGTTCGATCGACTACGACCAAGCGTTGGACGTTGCCCTGTGCTTCGGCTGGATCGACAGCCTCTCCCGGCGAATCGACGACGATTTTTTCGTGCAGAAGTTTTCGCGTCGCACTGCGCGGAGTCCGTGGTCCAAACGCAACGTCGAGATAGTCGCCCGCCTTGACGCTGCGGGACTTCTCGAGCCATCCGGCATCGCTGAGATAGAGAAGGCCAAGGCCGACGGTCGCTGGGATCGCGCGTACGAGGGAGCAGCCAAGGCCGAGGTCCCGACGGACTTTCTCGATGCGCTTGCGGAAAACCCGCAGGCTCGCGAGTTCTACGCGACGCTCAATTCCACGAATCGATTCACCATCGCGTACCGACTGCAGGAGGCAAAGCGTCCGGAGACACGCGCCAGGCGGATCGAGAAGTTCGTGAACCAACTCGCGGAGGGCAAGAAGTTCTACTGAGCTGACTGGGACGGCTGATCGACTTTCAACGTGGCTGACACAATAGGGCTCGTGATCGAAGCCGAGACCTGTTCCGCGCTGTCTGCTGTTGACGAACCGTTGGCAGGCAGCGCTGCCGTCGTGCGGGGTTGGGTATGCCTCGAATTCAATGCCGCTTGGGGTCGTGACGTGCTGGACGGTACGGCCTTGGGGGAGGAGCTTGCCGCCGAGCTGAGTCGGCGAGCTGATGCTGCCGACGTACGAATCATGTTCATTCGGCGACCAGGCCGCACCGATCCGCTGACTGATGGGCACACGGTCTTGCTCGCGCGCTCCGATCCGAGCGACTCGTGGTGCGAACGGTTGCGCATCGATTCACCGGCTGATCTGCTCGACATCGATTTCGCGCTACTCGACGGCCCTCCACCAGGATTGGGCGACTCGGTGGACGAGCCAGTCGTCTTGGTTTGTGCGCACGGTAAGCGTGACCAATGCTGCGCTGTGTTCGGCAGGCCGATTGCCGCAGCGCTGATGTCGTCCCTCGGACCCCAGGTGTGGGAGTGTTCGCATACTGGCGGGCACCGATTTGCGCCGTCGATGATCCTGCTGCCGAGCGGCAATACGTACGGCCGTCTGTCCGCTGGTGAGAGTGTCACGGCCGTGGAGGTGGCTTCCCGAGATCAGGTCCATTTGCCAGGCCTGCGTGGACGGAGTTGCTGGTTTCCTGCGGGGCAGGCTTCGGAAGTTGCTGTACGACAACAAATCAGCTGCGGAATCGACGATTTGGCTGTCATCGAGCAGGCCAGTGACGGGACATGCGTCGTCGCACATGTGGACGGACGGCGGTGGATGGTCGAGACTGCGGTCTCCGAACTCGCGCCGCGTCCACCGAGCTGCGGCGCGGCGCCCAAACCGGTCAGGCCAGTTGTCGTCACGTCGATTCGAGAACTGTGATTCCCTCGTCGGTTCCATACGATCAGTCTCGATGAATGCGATCACATGGGCCGGCAGGTGGGGCAGAGGATACGGACTCCATCAGATCCACAGTCTGCTGGCGTGACAAGCGGATTCGGGACTTAGGCAGCGGCGGTTCGGGGGAATAGCGGCACCGTTGCAGGTGCGAAGTAGCATCGCTGCTATGACAGTCGATTTGGTTGCGCCTGACGAGGCCTTGTGGGTGTCCTGGTTGGAGTCGCGTGACGAGTGGGGCGGACCGCAGGCGGATCAGCCCGGCTCGGCACTGGGAGTTGCGCAACGTCTAGATCTCGATCTTGCCTCCCGGGATGGATTCGGGCAGTGGGTGCAGGAGTTGTTGGCGCAGCCAGAGGCAGTGCCGGGGCCCGACATTGTCCCGGCAACCAACTGGTGGATCGTTCGAGACGGCAGGTACCTCGGCGCTATCCAGTTGCGGCACAGCTTGAATGAGTTCTTGGCCGATGTCGGTGGTCACATCGGCTATGGGGTCAGGCCGTCGGAACGCCGGAAAGGTTTAGCGTCGGCTGCTCTGCGGGAGGTGCTCACGTATGCAGGCGACCCGGTGGGGCTCAGTCGCGTCCTGATTACCTGCGACGAAACGAACGCGGGTTCACGTAAGGCAATCGAAGGGTGTGGTGGTCTACTCGACAGCGTGCGCCCAGCTGATCAGTTGTCGCGCAACCTCGGTCACACGGGGGATACGCTTCGCTACTGGGCAGTCACGGGCCGGTCAAGCGTCAGTTGACCGATGTCCGACCGTCAACGGGAAGCCACGGTCGCAGGGTAGGCGACACGGGCAGCGATGCTTTCGCTGAGGTCTTGGATTTCTGCGGCGAGGGTATCGCGGCGCTTCGTGTCCGACTCGTGAACGAATGTTGTCGATCCCAGTGTGGCACCGCAGTATTCGATGATGCCGCGCTCGATCTGTGTCTGGAAGGCCTCGTACACACCGTGGCGTTCGAAACTCTCCGCGTCGTCACCCGCGACCGGGATCAGGTGGACCGTGAGTCGGTCCAGTTTCTTCACGAATTCGCTTCCCGGGGTGAACTCGTACGCCCATCCGCTGACGAAGACTCGATCGATCCAACCTTTGAGTAGTGCGGGCATCGACCACCAGTACATCGGAAACACGAGAATCAGATCGTCTGCTCGATCGATTCGGTCCTGCTCGGCTACAACGTCGGCCGGGGGAGTTCCCTTGCCGCGGAACAGGTTCACATCGGCTTTGGAGAATCGGGGATCGAAATTCTCGGCATGTAGGTCCGCGATGTCGACATCGCCGCCCAGGTCGCGGATCGCGTCGGCGGTAGAACGGGCGACATGCTGGGTAAGTGACTGTGGATCGGAGTGGGAGACTACGACGAGTGTGGTCATGAGCGTTCCTTCGGTAGATGGTGCGCTTATGTACTAAGAGTAGGTTACTATTGGTATATAGCGCAAGGAGGTGTCCGATGGCACGAACGAGACTGTCGCGGGCCGACAGGTACGAACAACTCGTGGAGGTGTCGTGGGCACTGGTGCGAGAGGAGGGCGCGGACGCGCTGACCCTCGGCCGGTTGGCTGAACGTGCCGGCGTTGCAAAGCCGGTCGTCTACAGCCATTTCGCCTCCCGCGCTGCGCTGTTGGCGGCCCTCTTCAAGGAATTCGACGATCGTCAGACGGTGATGCTCGGGGAATACCTCGAAGCTGCGGAGGAGTCTGTGAACGGGCGGGCGAATGCCATCGCCGACTCCTATGTCGGATGTTCACTGGCACAGGGGCGTGAACTGACGGGAGTGCTTGCAGCGCTGGAGGGCTCGCCCGAGCTGGAGCAGGTCAAGCGCGAGTCGGAACGCGCCTATTCAGAGCGTTGTCGCGAGGTGCTGGCTCCTTTCAGCGCCGACGGGCTTGGACAATCATCGATGACTGCGATATTCGGTGCTGCAGAGGCCCTCTCGCACGCGGCGGTAGTCGGAGTGCTCTCGCCCGAGGACGCCGAAGGTGAACTTGCCGCGCTGATCGTCGCGGTCGTCGGCAGGCCATCACTGACTGGGTAGTGCGGTGCAGCCGTGATCTCATCGCCTACAGGTGCCCATCCAGTTCGAACCGCTCTCGCACGGAGTCGGATATCGCCGCGAGGGTGCTGACGAACGCGTCGATGGCGGGAGCGAGCGGAGGTTTCCCGTAGGTTGCGACGGAGACAGTGCGTCGCTCGCCGGGAATGCGGTGTGCGCGGATACCCGGGTTCTGATGTGCATGGAGAGCGAGGGCCGGAAGGGTGCTGACTCCGCTTCCGGAGGCGACCAGCGCTTGGACCGCGACGTAGTCGTCGGTCTCGAACTCGATCCGTGGAACGAACCCAGCTCGATTGCAGGCGGTGAGAAGGTGGGCGCGGCAGCTCGGACAGCCTGCAATCCAGGTCTCACCGGCGTAGTCCGTGATCTCGTTGGCGGCATCTGCATTCCGCGCAGAGGTGATCAGGTACAACGGATCGTCCAGCAACGTCGTTAGGGTGACGTGCTTCAGCCCCACATCCGGGGTATCCGCGTGTGCGAAAACGACAGCTACGTCGACGTCGTTGTTACGAAGCATTGCAAGTGCTTTGGGTGGTTCTGCATCAACGAGGCTGATGGACACGTCGGGGTACTGGGATGTGAACGCTGCCATCGCCTGCGGAATCAAACTCGCCAGGGCTGACGGGAATGCGGCAAGTCGTACCCGCCCCGCCCTCAGTCCCGCGTACGTTTCGACTTCGGCTACGGCAGCGTCGACGTGACCGAGAATTTCCGTGGCGCGCCGAACCAGTACCGCACCGGCATCCGTCAGACGAAGCCCACGACCGGCTCGCTGGAACAGCGGAACTCCGACTTCCGATTCGAGCTGTCGAAGGTGGTGACTGATGGAGGGCTGCGCGTAACCGAGCGAATCGGCGGCGGCTGTCACCGATCCTTCCTGCGCGACAGCGACCAAGACCCTAAGTCGAATTAGATCGAGCATGACGAAATCATAGAGGATTTCGATGCTTTCGACGAAAACATGTATTAGACCTATGAATCAGTGTTTGACAGGGTGATCCACATGGCACAGGTACCTGATCTCGCGGCAACAACCGGGCTACAACCACCCACATGGGCGGACATTCAGCGTGCAAGTCAGGTTGTCCGACGCCACCTACCGGTCACGCCCCTGATATCGCACCCGACCTTGGGAGCGGGCTCGTGCAGCCAGTTGTTCGTCAAACATGAGAACGTGCAACCCACAGGTGCGTTCAAGGTTCGCGGTGGACTGAACCTGGTGGCTGGACTCGATGAGCCGACGCGGGCCCGAGGCATCATCGGCTACTCGACGGGAAATCATGCTCAGTCCCTGGCGTATGCCGCAGCGGATGCGGGCGTGCGGTGCGTAATTGTGATGCCGGCTGGGGCGAATCCGGTCAAGGCTCACGCTGTCCGCATGCTTGGGGCCGAGCTCATCGAGCACGGCGCAAACTTCGACGAGGCACGCGCTCACGCAGAGTTCATCAGCGAACGTGACGGCCTGCGTCTCGTCAGCGCCGCCAATGAGCCGGCAATCCTCGCCGGTGTTGCCACGGCGTACGTCGAACTCGTCGAGCAGCAGCCAGATCTGGACGCCGTGGTCGTCCCAGTCGGTGGTGGCAGTGGTGCGGCGGCCGCTTGCCTCGTCGCCAGTGCGCTTGCACCGCACCTGGAGGTGTTCGCGGTGCAGTCGGAGGCCGCACGAGCGGCGCACGACTCGTGGACTTCCGGCACCTGTGTCGAGCGCCCGAACGCCACTCGTGTCGAAGGGCTCGCGACCGGGGCCGGATTCTCATTGACTCAACGTGTCATGCGAGAACGGCTAGGTGGTTTCTTGCTCGTCACGGACGATGACATCACCCTCGCTCAGCGGGCTCTCCTCTTCGACGCACACACTTTGAGTGAGGGCGCCGGTGCGGCCGCACTTGCTGCGGTCTACGCACATCCGAACACCTTCGCGGACAAGCGTGTTGCCGTCGTCTGTACGGGCGCCAATGCGTCCGAGAGTGAGATCCGCAGGGTCGTCAGCTAATTGATCTCGTATTCGGAACAATGTGCAGTGTCAGCGAACTGACGGAAAGCCGAAGTACTGTGTGCCAATGACTTCACCCCGAGAAAAGTCACGTACTCTCAATATTTGCGCACTCATGCTGGTCGTCGGTGTTCTTGGATTGATCGTGAGTTTCGGAGTGACCTCACGTTGGGGGTTCCCAGCGTCCGCATCGGAGCTTTGTAGATCAAGTTCGTATGGAATCGGATTACTCGAAGAAATACGATGGGCCTGGATCCCGTTTCCCGTAGCCTCTTGCAAGGCAGTGGATTTCGATTCTTCCGCAGTTTACTTCGCCCTCGGATGGGAAAACTCGATCACTGCCGCAGTATCGATCGCATTCATCGCCATGGCTCTGAAACTCATTTGGGGTGCAGGAGTTCAGTGATGCTTATGTGCCCGGCCTTGGGTTCGTTCGGAAGGCTGACCGGCACAAGCCCCATGCTTTCCCGACGCTCGTTGACCGAAAAGACGTACTGGGCAAATTCAGGTTTGACGTGCACGTCCGGAAACCGTGCGCGAAGTTCGCCCACGATCCGATAGCCCTCGTCGTACCAGTCGAAAACGTTGATCCCTGGACGCCACCTCGGTCGCATCGCGAAGCCGTCGATCTCGGTCACAAAGAACTTTTGGAAGCGATCAGTCCACGCCAGTATCTTCTCTCCGAGTTCGTCGTCGATCCCCATTTGGCTCGGGAGAACGTATGCCTGCGGGAACCGTTGCGGCGGGACGACAATCAATTCCTTCGACGGCCATAGTGAACTGGGATGGCCATGGTCAGGATAGATTCTGATGACTAGCACTGCAGATCCCTTGCGGTGGCCAACACGCTACGAGGCGAAGTCACACCACCGGTCACCAGTGCGTTCCGGGCACGAGTCGGGCGGCGCGTCGGCCGAGTTTGCGGATGCGTGAGCGTGAATGGCGTTGACGCGACGGTGTTGCCGGAACGTCTGACGGAGTTTCTTTGTCTACCTGCCCCTTTGCCGCCGGGGAGTCTGGGAAGGCCTGGTACATCTGGTTGAGAATCCGGTCCTTGGTGTGCGGTGCGAACAAGGTTCCCAGATCACCCAGAGTGCCCAGTGGCACGTCGATGCGCTTGGGGCGTTCGATCAGCGCGCGGATCACCATTGCCGCAGCCTTTTCCGGGCTGGTGATCGGGCCGTTGTTGTATTCGCCGGTCGGAGCGATCATCGGCGTTTCGACCAGCGGCATGTGGATGGTCGTGAAAGTGATTCCGTCTGCCAGGGTTTCGGAGGCCGCTACGTCGGAGAAACCGTCGAGGGCGGCCTTGCTCGCCACGTAGGCCGAGAATCTAGGCGTTGCCGCTTGGACTCCCGCGCTGCTGATGTTCACGATGTGACCGAAGCGGCGAGAACGCATGGTGGGCAACAATGCGAGAACCAATCGCACAGCGCCGAAGTAGTTCACGGCCATCGTTCGTTCGTAGTCGTGGAAACGATCCGTGGAATGGTAAATGCCGCGCCGAATGGATCGGCCGGCGTTGTTGACCAACATGTCCACGTGATCATGTTCTGTCAGAATGCTTTTGATCGTGTGCTGGACCGACTCGTCGTCGGTGATGTCGCAGGGATAACCGAACGCTTTGCCTCCGCTTGATCGAATCTCCTGTACCGCGGCATCGAGTTCGTCGGTGCGGCGTGCGATCAGGAGAACTGTGGCGCCTTTCTGGGCGGCGGCGATGGCAGAGGCCTTGCCGATTCCGGACGAGCCACCGGTGATCAGGACTATCCGACCGACAAGTGGTCCTTCGGGATGGTTGCGACGTGCGCGATTGGGATCGAGGTTTGCGCGCCAGTACTTCCACAAGACCGTCGAGTAGGAGCCGAACTCGGGGACCGTCAGGCCTGATCCGGCGAGGGCGGCAACGGTTCTCTCGGAGGTGAAGGTCGGCGCCATCGTCATGTTGTCGAGCAACGCCGCAGGCATGCCGATGCGATCGAGGAAGACTTTTCGTGCCGATTCTGCCGAGTCCATCGGCAATGGCGAGACAAAGGGTTTGGCGATCACGCCCGGCAGGCTGAGCGCGGGCCGCGGTGCTCCGGCGGCCTTGGCGAGGCCGGCATAGATTTCGCGTACCGGTTGAGGTTTCGGATTGACGAGATGGAATGCTTCGCCGTCACGGCCGGGCACATGCATCAACTCGACGAGGGCAGCGGCCACATAATCGACCGGCACCACGTTGGTTGCCCCGAGGTTGGGGATCGGGACAGGTAGTGCTGCAGGTAGTTTCGCGAGTAGCGCCAGACCTGGGAACAAGTAATACGGTCCGTCGATCTTGTCCATCTCTCCGGTGACGGAGTTGCCGACCACGGCAGACGGCCGATAAACACGCCAGGTGAGGTCTTCTCGTTCTCGAACGAGCTTCTCGGCCTCGAACTTGGTTCGGTGGTACGGCGTCGGAAAGCCTTGGCCGCAATCGAAATCGGTCTCGCTGAACGTGCCCGGATAGTCGCCTGCGACTGCGACCGATGACACGTGATGAAGGGTGGCTCCCAGTTTCGCAGCAAGTTCGACCACGGAGCGTGTGCCCTCGACATTCGTCGAAGCCTGCTCGTCTCCGGCCGTGATGTCGTAGATCGCGCCGAGGTGAAGGACGTGGTCGGCCGGCGGGGGAGAGTCGATGCCCAGCTCGGGCTCGGTCAGATCGCCAACGAGCGGATGCACTCGATCGCCGCCGGGAATTGCCGACACCTGTGCTTCGAGTTTTGCGACAGAACCCGCTCTGACCAGCACGTGGATCTGAGCAGTTTCATCATGCTCGAGCAGGAGCGGTAGTACAGCTCGTCCGAGGAACCCGGTGCCGCCAGTGACGATGTATGTGGCCATGGTCGGTAACTTACTCCAAAGTAAGATCGACGGCTAGAGGGAACCGGACATCAATGCGTCATGACGCCATCCTCGGTGTCGAAGTCGATGCCCGCAGTGATGATTCCGGAAAACAGGAACGCGACGGCAAGTGCAAGAGCGGGGATTGCAAGGATCCATTCGAAAATTGTCATGCTCCAAGTCTGACGAAATCAGCTTCGGAGAACATCGCCCTGCGGAGCGATTTAGGCGATCGGGCAGTCATCCTCGAGGACGACTGCCCGATCAGGGAAATCCACTAGTGCGTGATCAGTGGCCCGAAATCAGTGGCCGATGCCGACCTTCGCGTGAACTTTTTTCATCCAGGCCGGAGCCCACCAGTTCGCTTCGCCCATCAACTTCACGAGCGAGGGCACGAGCAACATGCGGATGATGGTCGCGTCGACGATCAGCGCGACGATCATGCCGACGCCCAGGAACTTCATCACCGACAACCCGGACATCGCGAATGCCCCCGTCACCACGATCAGGAGTAGGGCGGCGGCCGTCACGATTCGGCCGGTGCGTTCGGTTCCGAACTTGACTGCTTCCTCCGTCGTCGCTCCCGCGTTCTTGGCCTCGACCATCCGGGACATCAGGAAAACCTCGTAGTCCGTGGACAATCCGAACACCACCGCCAGGATGAGCACGACGAACGTCGCCTCCAGCGGAGTTTGACTGACCCCGAGGAGTTCGACGCCGTGACCGTCCTGGAAGACGAAGGTGAGGACACCGAAGGTGGTCGCGAGGCTCAGCGCGGCCATCAGTACCGCCTTGATGGGCAGGACCACCGAACCGAACGCGAGGAACAACAGGATCAAGGTCGATCCGACCATGATGAGGATCATCACCGGCAACCAGTGCAGGACGGCGTTGTTGCCGTCGTCGACCATGGCTTGACCGCCACCGACAAGCAGCACTGTTCCGTCAGGAGCGGAGATCGCACGCAGATCTGTCACTGCGGTGCTCTGTGATTGGGGTGTAGAGCCCTCGCTGTAGAGAGCCTGAACCGCGATGAGTTGATTGGTGCTCGCGACGACGGTCGCCTGACCGATGCCCTCGACCTGACCGGCGGACTCGGCGATCGCTGCACCTTCGGCCGGGGTGAGAGTGTTCCCGTCCTCGGCCTGAAGGATCATCGTCGCGCCGTTGCCGGTCTGCGGGAAGTCGTTGACCAACGTGTCCATTGCGACGCGAGCGGGGTCGTTGTCCGGGAGTGCGGTGTACGAGAGTTCTCCCAAACGGGCACCGAGCAGCGGCGAGGCCATCACGAGCAGCACGGCCACGATCGTCACCGAGACCGCGACCGGACGCTTCATCACCCACGTGACGACGCGGCCCCAGAACTTGCGCGAGCGTTCCTCGCCGCGTTGCGCCGCATCCTTGCGCCACGTCAGGGCGTTGATGCGATGCCCCAGAATGGCAAGCAGCGCAGGCACAGCGGTCAGCGACAGAACTGCCGCGCTCAGTACTGCTGCGATCGCACCGAAACCCAAAGACCGGATGACGGCCTGCGGGAAAACGAGCATGCCGCTGAACGCGCAGATCAGCAGCAGACCCGAGAACATGACGGTGCGACCCGCGGTCAGAACTGTCCGCTGCGCAGCCGCTCCCGGGTCCGAGCCCGAATTCAGTTCTTCACGGAACCGACCGACCACGAACAGTCCGTAGTCGATTGCAAGTCCCAACCCGAGAAGAGAAGCGACGTTGATCGAGAACGAGGACACATCGGTGATCAACGTGAGGATTCGCAGAACCGCCAAGGCGCTCAAGACACTGAGTACACCCACGAATACCGGAACCGCCGCAGCGACGATGCCGCCGAAGATGAAGACCAGCAGCACCAGAGTGATCGGAATGGCGATGGCTTCGGCGACCACCAGGTCTTTCTCCAGCTTGGTGTTGAACGCGACGCCGACAACGGTATTACCCGCGAATTGTGCCTCGGCACCTTCAACTTCGAGCTTCGGCAAGAGATCGGCGAAAGTAGCAGGTGTGACGCCCGAGTCCGGTGCCAACGTGATCGCAACGGCCGCCATGGATCCGTCGTTCGAGAGCAGACTGGCCTTGGCCGCGGCGTCCGTTCCCCAATACGACTTCACCGACGCGGTCGGCACTTCCGTTTTGAACTGGTCGACGGCGGCCGTTACTGCCGGCCCGATGTCGTCGAGGGTCTTGCCGTCGGTGGGTGAGTAGATCGCGATGATGTCCGGGGTCTGCGGCCCGAGATTGTCTTCGATGATGTCCGCAACCTTCGCGGAGTCGCTGCCCGGATCGATGAAGCCGCCCTGGCTGAGCTTGCCGAACACTCCGAGTCCCCACACCCCACTGATGAGAACTATCAGAACCGCGAGGCTCAGTACCCACCATTTCCGGGCGACGACGGTTTGGGCCCAGCGTGTCATGTATCAACTCCGGTGTGTGGGGGCGTCTGGCCAGATCGACTGTAGTGGGCGTTTGGTCTTGAATCGGAAACGTCATGCATACTGCTCGAAGCACTTGCAAGCCACGCGTGTGGGGGAAGCCGGTCCGAATCCGGCGCTGACCCGCAACGGTAGGTCGATTCTCGGTAGTCACCGAGCGTCGGCAAGCCCGATTACCCACCGCGCGGTGTGCGACATCCATTCGTCGTGGTCTACGAAAAGGAAGTCCAGCAGGAGCTCTGGCCGAGTATCAGTGTGCGGGCGGAGTTGTCTGTCGGATTCTCATTCGTGGCTCAGAGCCCTTACGAGGTCCCCGTGTCACTTCAGTTCTCCCCGTCCCGCGCCGCCGCTGTTCTCATCGCGGTCGCCTTGGTTTCGGCAGGTTGTTCCAAAGGCCAGGAATCAGAGTCCGCGTCTGCTGCGGAATCCTTCGCACAGCCTGTGTCCGTGACCAACTGCGATCGAGAGATGACCTTCGACTCGCCGCCGCAGCGCATCGTGTCTTTGAACGGGCATGTCACCGAGGCGCTCATCGAAATCGGTGCGGGTGACCGGATCGTCGGTCGGGCGTACAGCGACAATCCGCCAACTGCGGAGACCGCCGATGTATTCAACAAGATTCCCAGCCTCTCCGATACGTTCCCCAGCATGGAGCAGGTTCTCGACGTCGATCCGGACTTCGTGGTCGGAGGAATGACCAGTGCCTTCAACGAGAAGCAGGGCCGTTCCCGAGACGCTTTCGGCGAGCGCGGAATCAACACCTTCCTCTTCTCAGAATACTGTGGCACCGGTTTCCCCGACATCGGATTGCTCGAGAACGACTACACGCAACTCGGTCGAGTCCTGGGCGTTGAAGATTCCGCCCGCGAGGTCGCAGAGGAGATCAGCGATGGTCTCGATTCCGTCCGCGCTTCGGTCGGGGACGCGGCGCCGGTACCGACCTTCTTCTACGACAGTGGTGACCAGGTTCCGACGACTATCGGCGGAGTCGGCGTCGGTCAATTGGTCGCGGAATACTCCGGTGTCTCGAACATCTTCGCCGAAGGGACAAAGCCCTACATCGACGCATCGTGGGAAGCTGTTGCCGAGCGTGCACCCCAGGCGATCGTGGTCATCGACTACGGCGACAAGACGGCCGAGCAGAAGATCGACTTCCTCCGTGCCCAGCCGTTGATGGCGACCACCCCTGCTGTGCAGCAGAACCGGTTCGTCGTGGTTCCTCTCGCGGACCTGTTCGAGAGTTCACGGTTGGTGCGTTCGGCACAGACCATCGCGACGGCCTTCCATCCGGGCGCTGACGCGGCGAAGTGACCCGCACGCGTTACGGGTACGGCGCCCTACTTGTCGGCTTGGCGGTCGCCTTGGCGATCGTCCTGGGGTTGGCCGTCTCCTTGGGATCGGTTCGCATTCCCGTCGGTGACGTCTGGGCGATAGTCGGAGCCCGTTTGGCGCCAGGGACTTTCGAAACGTGGTGGACCGCGGCGCGGGAGTCGATCGTGATCGACTCCCGCCTGCCACGTGCACTCACGGCTGCGGTCGTGGGTGCTTCCTTGGCGATGTCGGGTGCTGTTGCTCAGGCTGTCACACGGAATCCTCTTGCCGACCCGTATCTGCTCGGAGTTTCGTCGGGTGCGGGATTCATGGTGGTGCTCGTCTCGGTGCTGGGTTTCGGCGCCGGCCTCCTCGGGGTTTTCACGATTCCGGTCGCAGCATTCGTCGGGGCGATGATCCCGTTGTTTCTCGCACTGCTGATCGGCGGCCGGTATCCGCAGCCGACCGCGATCATTTTGGTGGGTGTAGCGCTCGCCCAGATATTCTCGGCGCTCATCACCTTTTGCATCCTGGTGTTGGCCGATGATCGGCACGTGACGTCGGTGATGCACTGGATTGCCGGCGGATTCGGTGATGCGCGATGGTCGACGCTGATCTTCCCGACGATCGCACTGGTCGTCGTCGGCACGGCCCTTCTGTTCAGTTCGCGGTGGATGGACGTCTTGCAGACCGGTGACGACGGGGCTGCAGCCCTCGGTATGAACGTCCGACGGTTCCGAGTGTTGTCCTTGCTTGCGGTCTCCGTACTGGCGGGCGCGGCAGTCAGCGTTGCCGGTGGAATCGGATTCATCGGCCTCCTGATCCCACATCTGGCCGGTTTCATCGTCGGCACCAGAGCAATTCGACTGCTCCCTGCTGCAGCCCTTCTGGGCGCCGTCGCGATGGTTGCCGCGGATACCGCTGCGCGCTCGGTGGCACAATCCACCGAAGTTCCGGTCGGAGTGATCACCGCCCTCGTGGGTGCACC
Source organism: Rhodococcus sp. DN22 (assembly GCF_036669995.1). Classification (NCBI taxonomy): domain Bacteria; kingdom Bacillati; phylum Actinomycetota; class Actinomycetes; order Mycobacteriales; family Nocardiaceae; genus Rhodococcus; species Rhodococcus sp. DN22. The sequence continues at coordinate 2,167,338 of NZ_CP133326.1, forward strand.
GATCTTCGTCTGGATGCTCTACCGGCAGTATCGGAGGCTCGAACAGTGACGCAGACCAGAACAGTGACACAGGCCAGAACAGAGACACTCCCGAAGGACGCCGAAGCTGCGCCTCTGCTCGAACTCGTCGAGACCCGGGCGCGGCTTGGCAACCGCGAAGTCCTGCGCGGCATCACTTTCGCGGTGACGTCCGGTGAAATATTGGGCTTGGTCGGACCCAACGGCAGTGGCAAGACGACGGCGCTGCGCTGCTGCTACAACGCTTTGACTCCGACAGGTGGCGCAGTTCTGATCGATCAAGCCGACTCGACGACGCTCTCGCGTAAGGACATCGCCAAAACCATCTCGGCGAGCGTCCAGGAACCTACTGTCTCGGCAGGACTTTCGGTTCGTGAATCGATCGCGCTCGGACGAACTCCGCACCGTAGCTGGTTGGACCGAAGCACTGAGCGAGATACCGCCATCGTGGACCGGTGCATCGAGCAGGTTGGTTTGGTCGAGCTTGCCGGACGCGACGTGTCCACCCTGTCGGGTGGTGAGCGGCAACGTGTCTCGATAGCGCGCGCATTGGCTCAGGAGCCCAAGGTTCTGTTGTTGGACGAGCCGACCAATCATCTCGATCTTCGTCACCAGTTGATCGTGATGGAATTGCTCGCCGAACTTGCGTCGGCGGGGCTCGCGGTTGTGGTCACGATGCACGATCTACGGTTGGCAGTCGAGTACTGCGACAACCTTGCCGTGCTCACCGAAGGTGAACTCCGCGCGTGTGGGTCTACGGTCGAGGTGTTGGACGAGCCGTTGTTGGCCGAGGTTTTCGGCATCAAGGCGCGAGTCGAACGCGGAGTACGTCCGCGGATGGAGATATTGGGGCTGGCATGACGGAATCGGTAGCCGGGATCTACGCCCGTATGGCATTAGCGGTGCCGTTCTTCGACAACCTGAGCGCGTATCCGGATACGGTGCCCGCGGTGTTGATGACCGACCCCCAGTGGTTGGCAGCACGTGTCGCCGATACGGCCGAGCGATGGGGGAGTGCGGACAGCCGAGTGAACGGCACATTGTGGTGGTACTCGGCCAGTTCCACGCTGACTGGCATTCCGATCGGAACCGGTATGGTCACCGGGTTCGCTGCCGATCCATCGTTGAACGGTGGGCGGATCTTCTTGCGTGACAACGGCTATCTGGGCGGGTTTGCTGCCGGATCGGTCATTCCGATCTCGCGGAGTGTGGCGGAGTTGGGCCACGCGATGCTCCGCTCACTCAGTCCCGTGATCGAGGTACTCGCCGAGGTGTCCGGCGTTCGGCAGCAGGCGCTGTGGGCGATCGCGACGGACTCCATCGCCAATCGCAGCCTCGACGCCGCCGGTAGCGCGAGGGAGCGCGGAAGTGCATTTGCTGCTGGTCTGATCGATGTTCTCCGCGGTGAGAACCCGGGCATTCCCGTCCCGCGTTTCGTCGATGTCGACCGCAATGAAAGTGTTGTGCGCGTTTCTAATCCGTTGACACCGGTGGCATCAGGGCGACGCAGATTCACGCAGCGGGCATCGTGCTGCCTGATCTACGAGGTGCCAGGTGAAGGCAAGTGCACCAGTTGCCCGAAGCGCGCACCCGAAGATCGGGTGCGCGCCTTGGCTACTCTGGTGTGACTGGACCCAGGCTTTTACCGGGTCGGGTTTGGTCAGGTCAGTGAGCTGCGACCTTGGAACGGTCGAGTCCCAGCGCGTCGGTCATCGTGAAGAACAGATCGGTCTGGTCCGTGAGGCCGCTGACATTGGCCGCGTGCGGGCCGAAAGCTGCTACGCGCAACTGAGTTCCGGTATGCCCTTCGGATTCGACGGCCGGATCTTCGGACGTTCCGTAGCTGATCGTCATCTCCGAGCCGTCCTTCGTGGTCAGCTTGCGGGTCAGACCGGGGTAGACGATTTCCTGGGCGCGCTCGACCGGGATGTTCTGGTCCTTGGCGATGGTGGCGATGTCGTCTGCGCTGACGTTGGTGACGATCTGGCTGGTGTGAGCGTGGTCGGCTGTGACGATGACCAGGGTTTCTCCGTCGGTCTTCGCAAATTCGAGTGCCTTCTGCACAGCTTCGTCGAGGTCGACGGTTTCACCGATCTGACCGCACGCGTTGGCTGCGTGATCTTGCTTGTCGATCGAGGCACCTTCGACTTGGAGGAAGAATCCGTTGTCGTTGACCTTCAGTAGGTCGATTGCCTTCTGCGTCATGTCCGCGAGCTTCGGTACGTCGGAGGTTCGCTTGGGGTTGTCGATGCAGGTTTCGGCGGGCTGCAGGTAACCGTCGCGGGTGGCGACAGAGCCTTCCCAGCGGACGGGCATGTTGCCGTCGGCGAACAGCCCGAGCACGGGTGCGTCCTGATCTGCCTTGCCGACCTCGTTCATCTCGGCGGCATTCTTCACCAGCTGGTAGCCACGAGCGGCAGCTTGCTCGTTGAGGGTCTTGCCCTGCCAGTCACCGGCTTTCGCGGTTTCAGCGAAGGACTTGGCGCCGCCGGCAAAGGTGACGTCGGCGCGGGTGTCGAGGAGCTGTTCGCTGATCGACCCCTTGCCGCCGTTCTCGATGGCGTTCTCCGGGCAGGACTTGGACGTCGCCTCGGGTCCGTAGCACTTGCGGCCGCTGACGTGCGCGACCTGCACTGCGGGGGTGGCATCCTGCACCTCGGCGGTGGAGACGTTGCCGGTGGCCTTGCCGTTCGCCTTGGCGATCTCGAGGACGGTCGACTGGGCCTGCCCCTTGATGTCGACGGAAATCGCGCCGTTGTAGGTCTTGGTGCCGGTGGACCATGCCGATCCACTGGCAGCGGAGTCGGTGACGTAGTCGGGCTTGCCGTCCTTGGTCAACGCGTAGTGCGTGTACTGGCCGGTGATCGGCAGGGCGTCGAGGCCGGCGAAGCTGCCAGCAGCACCCTCGGCGTAGTTGCGCGCGGCGGTGATCTCCGAGTCGCCCATGCCGTCCCCGATCAGGAGGATGACGTTCTTCGCGCCGGAAGCGTTGACGGCGTCACGCACTGCAGCCGACTGATCACCGTCGATGCGGCGAGCACCACCGTTCGAGGACAGTTCGCCGGTCGCGGCGCGATCGACGGTCGTGCCGTTCGAGCCTGTTGCCTCGTCGGCACTGCTGCTGCAGCCGGCAGCGGCCAGAACGGCGACGGCGCCGGCGACGGCCGTCAACCTACGTGTGTTGCGCGAGAACGACATACGAGTAGTACTCCTGGAAACAGTATGGATGGAGATTATGAACGCCGCTAATGATCTGGGGCCAAAGTGAACGGAGTGCAGACATGCGTACATCTGAATGTGACGAGACGGTGAGGGTTGAGATTCGCTCTGTTGACTGCGGGTGAGTGACCTGTCAGACTGAATCTGCATCGAACATCAGTTCGATGCATGTGGTGCGTCTTCCCTTTCGGCATCCTCGAGCAGTCGGTCGTCCCGTGACGGCCGGCTCGATCAGGTGCGAGGTCAGTGTGGGTTGGGGAAATGGGCCGCCGACGTGGTCCGAGATGGAACGGGTGCTGTCCGGACGGCCAGGCCGCGTGGAACACGAGGATTTGTTCCCGGGCGACGGAAGTGACAGTCCCGCCTGGTCACGAAAGCGCGGCGAGTATCACGCAGGCGAACTCACTCGTGGCACCGGCGTGGTTCCTTACGCAGAACTGCACGCTCACTCGGCCTTCAGCTTCCTCGACGGCGCATCACCGCCGGAAGAACTGGTCGAGGAAGCTGTGCGTCTCGGGCTCGAGGCGATTGCCGTCACCGATCACGACGGGTTCTACGGCGTGGTGAGGTTTGCGGAGGCTGCGCGTGAATGGGGAATGCGGACCGTGTTCGGGGCCGAGTTGTCGCTCGATTCGGTACCCAGAACTGGGACGGCAGATCCCGGTGGAACGCATCTTCTGGTACTTGCCCGTGGGCAGGAAGGATATCGCCGTCTTTCGCGGGAGATAGCCGCCGCACATCTGGCGGGCGGTGAGAAGGGCAAACTGCAGTACAACTACGACGCGCTGACCGAAGCCGCCGGTGGGCACTGGCAGATCCTGACCGGGTGCCGCAAAGGTCATGTGCGGCAAGCCTTGACGTCGGGTGGTCGCGAAGCCGCGGCGGAGGCCTTGCAGGATCTGGTCGAGCGTTTCGGGGCGGAGCGAGTGTCGGTGGAGCTCACTCATCATGGGTTGGCGGAGGACGACGAGCGCAATGCCGTTCTTGCAGAACTGGCGAGAGAACGTGGACTACGTACGGTGGCGACCACCGCCGCACACTTCGCCGCTCCTCCGCGTCGACGCCTCGCCATGGCAATGGCAGCTGTGCGGGCGCGTCAAAGCTTGGATGAGGCAGCTGGATGGTTGGCTCCGACCGGCGGAGCACACCTGCGGTCCGGCGCGGAGATGGCGACGCTGTTCTCGCTCTATCCCGAGGCTGTCAGTGGTGCCGCCGATCTTGGTCGTGAGTGCGCTTTCGATCTCAAGCTCATCGCGCCCAAATTGCCACCGTTCGACGTTCCTGCCGGGCATACCGAGGCGTCGTGGTTGCGTGAGCTGACCATGGTCGGGGCGCTGGAACGCTACGGACCCCCGGAAGGTGCACCGAAGGCATACAAACAGCTCGAACATGAACTTGCCATCATCGAGGGATTGAACTTTCCCGGATACTTCCTGGTCGTGCATGACATCGTGTCGTTCTGCAAGAACAACGACATCCTCTGTCAGGGAAGGGGTTCCGCTGCGAACTCTGCGGTGTGTTACGCGATTGGCATCACCAACGTCGATCCGGTTCGCAACAAATTGCTGTTCGAGCGGTTTCTTGCGCCCGAGCGCGACGGCCCACCGGATATCGACGTGGACATCGAGTCGGATCGCCGGGAAGAGGCGATCCAGCACGTGTACGCGAAATACGGGCGTACGTATGCCGCGCAGGTAGCCAATGTCATCACCTATCGAGGAAAGTCGTCGGTGCGGGACATGGCCCGCGCGCTTGGCTTTTCGCAGGGCCAGCAAGATGCGTGGAGTAAGCAGGTCGGCCGGTGGGGTGGTATCGACAAGAATGCGGATACCGATATTCCGCGTCCGGTACTCGAACTGGCGGCGCAGATCGAAGGCTATCCACGGCACCTCGGTATCCACTCCGGCGGAATGGTCATCTGTGATCGTCCCATCGCCGACGTTTGCCCGGTGGAGTGGGCGCGGATGGCCAATCGCAGTGTCCTGCAGTGGGACAAGGACGATTGTGCTGCCGCTGGGTTGGTCAAGTTCGATCTACTCGGGCTCGGCATGCTCTCGGCTTTGCATTACATGATGGACCTGGTGGCCGAACACAAAGGCATCACAGTCGATTTGGCGCATCTCGATCTGTCGGAAACAGCGGTGTACGAGATGTTGCAGCGGGCAGATTCGGTAGGGGTGTTCCAAGTGGAATCACGTGCGCAGATGGCGACACTGCCGCGTCTGAAGCCTCGAAATTTCTACGACCTGGTGGTCGAAGTCGCGCTCATCCGTCCCGGGCCGATTCAAGGCGGATCAGTCCATCCGTACATCCGCCGGCGCAACAAACTCGAACCTGTGTCCTATGACCATCCGTCGCTCGAGAAGGCACTCGAACGCACGTTGGGGGTTCCGCTGTTTCAGGAACAGTTGATGCAGATGGCCGTCGACGTTGCGGGTTTCACGCCGTCCGAGGCCGATCAATTGCGTCGGGCAATGGGATCGAAACGCTCCACCGAGAAGATGGAGCAACTGCGAGCGAGGCTGTACCAGGGCATGCGAGACCTACATGGCATCGGCGACGAGGTTGCCGACCGAATCTACGAAAAGCTGTACGCATTCGCTAATTTCGGTTTTCCGGAAAGTCATTCACAGAGTTTTGCCGCACTGGTCTTCTACTCCTCGTGGTTCAAGCTTCATCACCCCGCTGCGTTCTGTGCCGGGCTTCTGCGAGCGCAGCCGATGGGTTTCTACTCACCACAGTCCCTGGTTGCCGATGCGCGCCGGCACGGAGTGCAGGTACACGGTGCAGACATCAATGTCAGCCTCGCGCATGCCACCGTCGAGGCAGGTGGATTCGAGGTTCGGCTGGGACTGGGGGAAGTGCGCAACATCGGCGATGCACTCGCCGAGAAAATTGTCGAACAGCGCGACCTCGGTGGACCGTTCACGTCGTTTCTCGACCTGACCGGTCGGGTGGAACTGACTACCGCGCAAGCTGAATCGTTGGCGACTGCCGGCGCGCTTGCCAGCTTCGGCATCTCGCGTAGAGAAGCGCTGTGGGCTGCGGGCGCTGCGGCAGGGGAGCGTCCGGACCGCTTGCCCGGTATCGGTGCGTCGGTCACAGCTCCCACCCTTCCCGGCATGAGCGACGTCGAATTGGCGGCAGCGGATGTCTGGGCGACAGGAGTATCTCCCGACACGTATCCGACACAGTTTCTTCGCCCGCAGCTCGACGCGCTCGGCGTGGTGCCCGCTTCGAGGCTGCTCGACATCCCGGACGGTGACCGTGTGCTGGTAGGGGGAGCGGTCACACACCGGCAGCGTCCGGCCACAGCTGCGGGCGTCACGTTCATCAACCTCGAAGACGAAACCGGCATGGTCAATGTCGTGTGTTCGGTGGGGTTGTGGGCAAAGTACCGAAAACTGGCAAATACGGCGCCGGCGTTGCTTATTCGAGGAAAGGTGCAAAATGCGGAAGGCGCTGTCACTGTCGTGGCAGACCGGATGCAGCTGATGGATCTGCGAGTCACAGCCAAGTCGCGAGACTTTCGCTAGTGCCCGATTCTGCTCGGAGTTTTGTGCCGAGAGGACAAATGTGGAGCTCAACTCTGACCTCCGAGCATATGGCGCGGGTCACAATCGCTACCTAGGGTTGTCGCTTGAGCGGCCATCGAATCGCCTGGCACCGCCACGACCAGTGGCCTCGCTGGTGAATATTGTCGCCTTCCAAACATGCTGAATCCAAAGCACTTCGAGTTGAAGAGGAACTCCATGAGCACAGCGATTCTCGTCGCACACGTACACCCTGCCGATCCGTCTTCGGAGGACGCGTTCAACCGTTGGTACGACGACGTGCATATTCCGCAGGTCGTCGAACGAGTGCCTGGAGTTGTCTCCGCCTCCCGATTCTTCCTGGCGGATGTGCAGTTGCTGCCCGAGGATGCATTGCCCGCGCGCCGCTACCTGAGCATCTATCAACTCGACACGGAAGATCTCGCGGGCACGGCGCAGGCGTTGGGAAGTGCTTTGGGCGACGGAACTCTCGACATGTCCGAGGCCATCGCGACTACCGGCGGCACCGGACCCGAATTGCTTTTCTACGTCCCGACCGAGAACTGAAGGGGAACGCTGACATGTCCGATCTTCTCGCGAACAAAGTTGCAATTGTCACCGGCGCAGGTGCCGGAATCGGCGCCGCCATTGCCCGGGCATTCGGGGCGGAGGGCGCGAGCGTCGTAGTCTCCGACATCAACGGTGACGCAGCACAGGCAGTGGCGGACTCGATCGACGGAGCTATCGCTGTCACCACTGATGTCACCGACGAACAGCAGGTCAAGGATCTCGTCGCCAGGGCGGTCGAAGAGTTCGGCGGACTGAACGTCGTAGTACCCAACGCCGGCATCGCCACCACGACTCCGCTGATCGAGACCTCGTTCGAGGACTGGCGGAAAGTCATGTCGGTCAACCTCGATGGAGTATTCTTGACCGTCCGTCATTCGCTACCCGCGCTCGTCGCATCCGGAGGCGGTTCGATCGTGAACATCTCGTCGATCTCGTCGACCACCGGGTCGCCCTTGATCGGTAGCTATGCCGCCGCCAAAGCAGCAGTTCGCAATCTCACCGAAACCCTGTCAGCCGAACTTCGCTTCCACGGAATCCGAGCCAATGCCCTGCTACCCGGATTCATCGACACAGACCTGGTCAAGAGTCACCAACAGGATTTCGAGAACGCACTCGGCCTCGAGTCCGGCGGCTTCGACGACCTGATGGTCACGAAGCAAACCCGCTACGGCCGGACCGAGGAAGTCGCCGCCGCCGCAGTGTTCTTTGCGAGCGACCAGTCGTCGTGGTGCAACGGCAGCAGCCTGGTTCTCGACGGAGGGTTCACCGCTTCTCTCCTCTGAGCAGCGGAACCCTTTCCGAACGTCACCCGAAATCGTCAATCGTGCGAGGATCCACACCATGACCAACCGCGCTGTATACGTACTTCCGCCTGGAGGGTTGAACAACCTCGAATCGAGGACGATCGAGACGCCAGGGCCAGGTGCGGGTGAGGTGACGATCGCGATCCGCGCGAATTCGCTCAACCACCACGACTACCTCGTGGCGACCGGCGAGATACCGACCGACGGCCCTCGCATTCTCTTGTCCGACGCAGCGGGCGAGGTAGTTGCCGTCGGCGACGGCGTCACACAGTTCGGGGTCGGGGACCGTGTGATGAGCACCTATCTGCCGCATTGGCGCAGCGGTGCACCGGATTTCGACGGATTCGGAAATTCACCCGGTGACGGCGTCGACGGGTTCGCCCGTGACACCGTCACCGTGCCGGTATCGGCAGTGACGTCGATGCCGCGAAACTACACGTACGAAGAAGCCGCTACCTTGCCCACTGCGGGCTTGTCCGCGTGGCGTGCATTGTTTGCCGGCGTCCCGATCATCCCAGGTTCGTCGGTGTTGATTCCCGGGACCAGCACGGTAGCGCTGTTTGCCGTCCAGCTTGCCAAAGCTGCTGGAGCTCAGGTGATCGCAACCTCGTCGGCTCCCGACAAGATGGCTCGATTGACCGAGCTCGGTGCCGATCACGTGGTCAACTACCGTGAGCGCCCGGACTGGGGATCGGAAGCGATGCGGCTCAGCGGCGGGATCGACCTTGTGCTCGACGTGGGCGGGCCGTCCACCCTCGGTCAATCTCTGGCGGCAGTCCGACCAGGCGGCCGGATCTGCGCGCTGGGCATCATGAACGGCCCGTCGTCGTCGATCGACCTGACTTCGCTACTGACCAAACAGGTCACCATCGAAGGTGTTCTGGTGGGCAGTCGTGCACATCAGGAGGAGATGGTTGCAGGGCTGGAGAGACTCGCGCTTCGTCCCGTCATCGATTCGTCGTACCGTCTGGACAATCTTGCCGAGGCGTTCGAGCAGCAGAAATCCGGGCAGGCCTACGGCAAGATCGTCATCACAAACCCTTGATCGCTTGCCGGTCCCAGTGGGGATCGGTGAGGATTTCCGCCGAGTCGCCGACAAACGCACGTCCGGCAGTCTGGTCGCCGCTGAGGGCGAACCTCAGCCACGCGGTCAGGTAACCCCGGAATCCTTCGCCGTCGGCGGCCCAATTGTGGCCGACGCCAAGTAGTCTGCCCCGGACCGCCGGTGCTGCGGTTTTGTCGAAGTACTCAGCTTGTGGATCGGCGGTGGAGACCGGATCGTCGGCGCCGGTCATGAAGAACGTCGGCCCGGTCAACTTCGCCACGTCGACGACATCGACAGGTCGCGAAGCCCACCACGGGTCCGGCAGGTCGAGCACCGCAGTGGCGGTGATCAGATTCGCCGACTGCGTTGCAGCGTTGATCGCGCCACCTGCCCCCTGGGAGTGTCCGACCGAGGCGATGTTGTCGGTATCGATCCTCTGGTGAAAAATGCTCTCAGCGTTGGTGTTCTGATCGACGAGGTACTGAGCGGCACCCAAGATTTCAGTACCGTCGCCGGTCACACTGCTGTCGGCCACCACAACAACAAAACCCCACGACGCAAAGTGTCGGAGGAGGGCCTCGTACTCTTCGAACGTCGCGTAGCTGCCGTTGCCGAACGTGATGACGGGATGCCGCTTGCCATCAGCGGACAAGTCGGCTGGGTAGAACAATTGGTATCCGGGAACCGAGTCGGCCGCCACCTCGTGCGCACCCTGGGCTGCGTACAGATCGCTGATCGACTCCGATGCGATGGATTCGGTAGTCGCGGCTTCGGGAGCGGCCGGAACCCCCGCAGCGGCGTGTGTGACGGCACCCGATAGTGCCAGAACAAATGATGCGGTCACGACGGCGATCGAATGTGTGGTCCGAGAAGGCATGGGTACAAGTATGTCTTGTACCCATGCGATCAGTCAGGCCGAGACGCGCGTGGGCTGTTCTTCGCCGACCCGGCCGCGGATGAAGAAGATGGCAACTACGCCGAAGGCGACCAGCACGACAGTGAGCAGTGTGGCGATCGTGGTGGCTCCGCTGGCACCCGTCGTCACCGAGGTGTCGAGTCCGCCGGTCGAGAGGATGGTGGTGGGGTCGGTGAGGCCGTGCAACACGATTGCGGCCCAGATCGTGCCCGTCACGCGCATGGTCAAGTACATGCACATTCCGAATCCGAAGGTGTAAACGACGGTGGCAAGGACTGTTGCCAGTTCCATTCCCGCGATGAAGTTCACCGTGTGCATGAGTGCGAACAGAAGGGACGACACAACAGCGACGAAGCGTTCTCGGTGGCCGGCATCACGAAGCATCTTCACTGCAATACCTCGGGTGACCAATTCCTCTGCGAGACCGACACATACACCGAGGGCGATCAACGAGACGATTTCGCTGGCCGACCACGCGCTCCAGTCGGTTCCGGCCAGGTGGGCAGCGATGGCGGCAACGACGATAATCGGCCCGATCCACATCCAGCCGCGTCCGCGTACCGGTTGAGGACCGAAGATACTGCTGAGCCAGCCGACCTTGACCGTGAAGATCAGCAACGCAACTGCACCGATCGCGATGGGCAACATGACGCCGAAGATGATGCTCGAGGCACTCGAGACCACGTTGTCCGTGTCGATCTGGTCGGCGAAAACACGCGAGATCACCTGCCCGGCGGCAAGGTAGAAGACCAAATAGGCAACGATGAGAAGGAGCAACTTCCACAAAGTGGGTCGACTCCAAAAACCCGACTTTTCGGGAACAGTATTGGTCATTGTCAGATCGTAAAGGCAACCACACGAAATCACGCGGTACCGTCTATTCGGACAGCAGCGAACACGAAGGCAGGACGCAGAAGACATGTTGGAAGTCGACTTGAATGCACTGGACACGGCATTGGCGGCAGGTGAGCCGCTGATCGACGTCCGTGAGCCCGACGAGTTCGCTCAGGTCCGAGTTCCCGGTGCGGCGCTCATTCCGCTCAGCGAATTCGTCTCTCGCGTCGGTGAAATTCCGGACGCGGAAACGGTGTACATCATCTGCGCCGTCGGTGGCCGTAGCCTGCAGGCCGCGGAGTATCTGCAGGCCCGTGGCATCAATGCCGTTTCGGTGGCCGGTGGAACAATGGCGTGGTACCAGTCGGGGCGCCAGGTCGAGACCGGAGCCTAAGACACAACTGATGGGGGCAGTTCCCGTTTCGGGAGCCGCCCCCACCGGTCACTTTCGCCAGAACAGGTGATGCGTCACGCCGCTCGGGCTCGGCACGATTTCGAGGTTGAAGCGGTCGCGCAACTCATCAGGTGTCTCCCACAGGCGTAGACCGGATCCGAATTCGATCGGGCAGACAGCGATGTGCATCGTGTCGACCAGATCGGCGTCGAGGAATTCACGGATAGTGCTGACCCCGCCGCCGAGTCGAACGTCCTTGCCCTGCGCTGCCTCACGTGCCTGCTCGAGGGCCGTCGCCGGGTCAGCGTTGACGAAGTGGAATGTCGTGTCCGATAGCGTGAACGACGGCCGCACGTGGTGGGTCAAGACAAAAACCGGGGTGTGGAACGGTGGCTCGTCGCCCCACCACCCCTGCCACTCGAGATTCTCCCAAGGGCCGCGGTATGGTGCGAATTTGTTGCGGCCCATGATTTCGGCACCGATGTTGTTGGAGAAGTCCCGCGTGAAATAGTCGTCGATGCCTCGGCTGCCGCCGGGATCGGTGCGATTGGGCCAGCTCGCTGTAGCTCCCGCCCACGCAAACATTTCACCGTGGTCCAGGCCGAACGGGCTCTCGAAGCTTTGGTCCGGACCGCAGGCTATTCCGTCACTGGAAACGCTGAAATTCTGTACTCGTAATAACTGACTCACCGTGTACTCCCGCTCTCGACAATGGTCTACGTGAGTACAGACCGTACGGCGAGGTAAAACTCATCGGTGCGAATTCATGCAGCCGCCGGGAGAGCTCCACTGCGGATCGATCGGACGGTCCGCACCGCGACGGTTGCCCAGATGGGGATCAGCACGGTCAGCAGGGCAAGTGCGATTCCCAGAATCAGCGTCGAACCGGTGGCGACTCCGAAGGCATTCGCTCCGACTGCACATGCTCCGATGGGGAAGGTGAAGCTCCACCAGCCGAGCGAGAAGTCCAAGCCGCGGCGCAGTGCGTGGATGGTCACGGTGGTGACGGTGACAAATGCCATGACGCCGATGATTCCGACGACGGTTCCGTATGCGATTCCGAATTCGTGCAGGGTGTCGGCGTGCTCGGTACTGAGTGCATGCCGTGAGGCGGCGGCCAACAGGTTGGATGCTGCGATCGACTGTCCGATCACGCCCAACGGAATCCACAGCGAGGGAATGGCATTGAACGGGATCACGTCGATGCCGGCCGAGCGGTTGCGTGCGAACTGCCTTGCGACGGCTATCAGAATGCCGATAGCGGCGGTCAGTGCCAGAGCGAACAGGATGTAGCAGAAGATCAGTACCGCGATGCGCGGAGCGCCTTCGGGCATGTGGGTGCTGACCGCTGCGCCGGTGGTGGCCGAGACCATCGGAGGTACGACGGGCATCAGCCAGAATGGCATTGCCGTCGCCATCCCAGCATCTCGAACGAGACGAATCATCATCACGACGTAGGTGACCAGGCCGAGTGCCGTGCCGAGTATCCACAGAGTCAGCGAGACGGTGATCGCCACGTCGTGGCCGAGTAAGTCCGGCCCGGTGATGCCGGTTGCCGATCCCACGGTCAGCAGGGCCATGGCGACGGCTCCGTAGAACGGGAACATCGCGGGGCTGTGCAGGTAGGCGAGGGCCTGACATCGATGTTGTGACCAATGGGTGGCAAATGCGCCGATCAAGGCGCACAGTACGAGAACCGCCAGAACCCAGAAGATTTCAGAGACCAGCTTCAAGCCTTCGATCTCCGGTTCGAGCGAAGCTGCGGCCACCGAGACGATTCCCGTTCCCATCGCTGCCGCGAACCAGTTCGGGGTGATGTGGGCGAAGGTGGGACTCGTTGTGGTGGTCATGTATTTCACTGTCGTCTCATCCGGTTCGTACCGGTAGACCGGTTGTCCTTGAATGCCCACAAACTCGCCTTGTGGGTCTAATCTTGGTCTATGTCGTTGTCTCCTCGGGTGCCGGAACTCAGTGCCCTCGACGTCCTGCTTTCCGTAGGGCGTCTAGGCAGCATGGGTGCTGCCGGCCGGGAGCACGGACTCAGTCAGCAAGCGGTCAGCGCCCGGGTGCGTTCGGTCGAACGGCAGCTCGGAATCAAGGTTTTCGATCGAGCGGCGACCGGTGTTCGTCCCACCGCCGAGGGCGGTCTGATTCTCGAGTGGGCAAGTCACATCCTCGTCAGTGCCGAGGAAATGGCATCGGGAGTTGCCGCACTTCGCGGTGAACGCGACGCTGCCGTCACCGTCGCGGCCAGCATGACCATCGCCGAGTATCTGGTCCCCGGGTGGACAGTTGCGATGCGGCACAAGTTCCCCAACGTCGTGGCGTCGGTGAGCTTGCACAATTCCTCGGATGTCTCTGCTCAAGTGCAGGCAGGCCAGGCCGATATCGGATTCGTCGAAGGTCCGGATGTGCCGTCGGCGCTCGCGTCGTGCGAGGTAGCGCGTGATCACCTCGTCGTGGTTGTGCCGCCGGGACACGACTGGGCCAATGGTGTGCCCGTTCCGGTTGCGGACCTCGCACGCACGCCGCTGATTCAGCGCGAGTCAGGGTCAGGGACGCGTCTGACGCTCGAGAATGCTGTTCCCGATTGTGTGCCGCCGTTGCTCGAGCTCACCTCGTGCACCGCAGTCAAGGCTGCGGTGGTGGCAGGCAACGCGCCCGCCGTTCTGTCGTCGTTGGCCGTTGCTGCCGACCTGACGGACGGCCGACTGGTCGCGGTCAACGTCGACGGCTTGCGGATGCCAAGGCGACTCCAAGCCGTCTGGGATCCCGATCGCGGATTGCGCGGTGCGGCAAGAGATTTCCTCGACATAGCGCTCGGCTCCAACACTGCTGTTCATTCGCGTTGACGGCTGCGGCTGACGGGAACGGCTGCTATCGGACGGTGTCGATCCCCGCGAGGATGAGATCGATGCCTGCCAGAAACTGTTCTCGGTCGTCGTGGTCGCGCAATTGCGCCGTCACCTGATTGAGGAACGGGTACTTCGCGGAATCGAGTTCTTCCCACCGCTGCGCGACGGTGGCGAGGAAGGCGGACCGATCTGTCTCGCGGGGGAGGAGGCGGGCCCCCGCGGCATACTGTCCGGCGAGGCCGAGCACGTAGTTCAGGAGTGCGGACGCACAATCGAACTGTGCCGGTTGGGGAACGCCGAGTGCTTGGAGTTGCCCTCCCAGACTCTCGAAGATCTGCATCACCGCTGATTGCCACGGCTCGCGAGAGAGTTGGGTGCCGACCCACGGGTGCGCGTCGATCGCGTCGAACACACCGAGAGTGATGATCCGGATCGCCTCCCGTGGGGTTGCGCTTTCGGTTCCTTCGGTGGTCACGCGGGCGATGACGTCGTCGGTCGCCGCGGCGAGCAGTTCGCTCTTGTTGGCAACGTGCCAGTAAATCGCCCCGCTACCTGTTGCCAGGCGTGCGGAGAGTGCGCGAAATGTCAGCGCAGCTTCGCCCTCGTCGTCGAGGATCTCGATCGCAGCCTCGACGATTCGCTCCTTCGAGAGCGCGTCCGTACGTCGTTCGGTCCGCTGATTCCTGGTCGCCATGCGCACCATCTTGACATATCTGGAACGCCGTTCCAAGATGGTCACTGGAACGACGTTCCAATAGAAGCCTGAAAGGAAACAAACATGAGCAACTCGATAACGATCATCGGGGCGGGCCTCGGCGGTCTGACCCTCGCGCGCGTCCTCCACGTTCACGGAATTCCGTCGAAGATCTACGAGGCGGAACCGTCGGCAGAAGCTCGCACGCAGGGCGGCCAACTCGACATCCATGAACACAACGGTCAGGCGGCGCTCGACGCTGCCGGCCTCATCGACGAGTTCCGCGCGGTCATCCACGAGGGCGGTGCCGCGTCGCGCGTACTCGATCAACACGCCGCTGTACTCCTCGACGAACCCGATGACGGCACGGGAGTCCGTCCTGAAGTGCTGCGCGGAGACCTCCGACGGATCCTGCTCGAATCCCTTCCGGACGGCACGATCGAATGGGGACGCAAGGTCGACAGTGTCCGCTCGCTCGGCTCACGGAACACAGCCGACGAGCGCGCTGACGGCCGACACGAACTGACCTTTGCCGACGGTTCGACGGTGACTACCGACCTCCTCGTCGGCGCCGACGGTGCCTGGTCGAAGATCCGCCCGTTGCTCTCCGATGCGAAGCCCGAATACGTCGGCACGACGTTCGTCGAGACGTATCTGTACGACGTCGACGAGAAGCATTCGGCTGCAGCCGAGGCAGTCGGTGACGGGGCGATGTACGCGCCCGCACCCGGAAAAGCGATCGCCGCGCATCGAGAGGCGGGAGATATCGTGCACACCTACGTCCAGTTGAACCGTACGGCGGAGTGGTTTGCCGGTATCGATTTCACCGACGCCGCTGCTGCGACAGCGCGGGTCGCGGCCGAGTTCGACGGTTGGGCAACGGAACTCACTGCGCTGATCACAGACGGCGAAACCGCTCCGATTCCGCGCGCGATCCATGCACTTCCCGACGAGCACCGATGGGATCGCGTGCCTGGGGTCACGCTCCTCGGTGACGCGGCACATCTGATGGCTCCGTCCGGTGAGGGTGCGAACTTGGCCATGTTCGACGGCGCCGAACTGGGAAGGGCGATCGCCGCGCACCCGGACGACATCGAAGCGGCACTGAGCGGCTACGAGGAAGCGATGTTCGTGCGCAGTGCATCCGAGGCCGCTGACTCGCACGTGATCCTTGATCTCTGCCTCGGTGAAGGCGCACCGTATTCACTGGTCGACTTCTTCACCGGCGCTGCTTCCGTATCCGGATAATGGGCAGTGCTGTGGCACGACGGTTACGCGGTCGATGTCGAAGAGATAGCCGAACATCCCGAATACCGGGGAGCGACCGTCGTCGACCTTGCCCGAGAAATTGCCCGCGGCAGGCGACTGACGCCTGCCGTACTGGGGCTCGCACGGAGTGCGTCCTTCGATCCGCAGGACGTCAAAAAGGTCTGGCACTACATCGCTCGATTCGGCGGCAGGGCGTAGAACTGGGCATTCGCGTATCGCTGCCCGTCGACGACCGCCGATTCCGGGACCGCACATCGGTCCGAAGGGCGCGGTGAGGAAAGAGTGATTGATACGCAACATCGAGCATGAACTCCCGAAACAACTGCATCCGAAGATAGAAGTCGACCTTGATCCTCGGTCGAAGGGATGCATGAATCGATGGGCGCTCAACTCACCACCACCAGTGTCGACACACTCTGCGCGTACTGCGGGGTCGGCTGTGGTCTTGTCCTCGACATCATCACCGATCCGGAGACGGGACGCCGGAAGGCTGCGAAGTCTTCCGGTCTGAAGACACATCCCACCAACTTCGGGCGTCTGTGCACCAAAGGGACCACGACCGCAGACATGCTCGCAGGTCCGGGGCGAATGGACTCTGCATATCGCCGTCCGCACCGAGGGGATGCGATCGAAGCCGCGGACATGGACGCCGTCATCACTGACACCGCCCAGCGTCTACGGGCAATCATCGACGAGCACGGCCCCGACGCATTTGCGTTGTACGTGTCCGGGCAGATGTCTCTCGAAGCCCAGTACTTGTCGAACAAGCTGGCCAAGGGATTCATCGGGACCAATCAGATCGAATCGAACTCCCGGTTGTGCATGGCGAGTGCCGGCACCGGGTACAAACAGTCTCTCGGGGCCGACGGACCGCCCGGTTCCTATCAGGACTTCGAACACGCCGACGTGTTCTTCGTGACCGGCGCGAACATGGCGGACTGCCATCCGATCCTCTTTCTGCGGATGCAGGAGCGGATCAAGGCAGGCGCGAAGTTGATCGTCGTCGACCCTCGACGCAGTGCCACCGCCGACAAGGCGAACTTGTTCCTGCAGATCGCTCCCGGCACCGATCTCGCGCTACTCAACGGACTACTCCACCTGCTCGTGGTGAACGGCCACACCGACCCTGACTTCATCGCCGACTTCACCGAAGGCTGGGAGGTGATGCCCAGTTTCCTCGCGGAGTACACCCCGGAGAAGGTCAGTGAGATCACCGGTATCCCCGAGGCCGACATCCGCACTGCAGCGCAGTGGATCGGTGAGGCTGCAAACTGGATGAGCTGTTGGACAATGGGTTTGAACCAGAGCACCCACGGCACGTGGAACACCAACGCCATCTGCAACCTTCACCTTGCGACCGGTGCGATCTGCAAGCCCGGCAGCGGTCCGTTCTCGCTGACCGGGCAGCCGAACGCCATGGGTGGGCGTGAAATGGGCTACATGGGTCCAGGTTTGCCCGGCCAGCGCGCCGTGATGGTCGACGCCGATCGCGAATTCGTAGAGGAGAGGTGGGGGATCCCGCAAGGCTCGCTGCGCACCGACATCGGCGGTGGCACCATCGACATGTTCTCCCGCATGGCGGCGGGTGACATCAAGGCATGCTGGATCATCTGCACCAATCCCGTTGCAACGGTAGCCAACCGAAAGACCGTCATCGACGGCTTGGAGAAGGCTGACCTCGTCATCACCCAGGATGCGTTCCTGGGCACCGAGACCAACGAATACGCCGATGTTCTGCTGCCCGCCTCACTGTGGACTGAGTCCGACGGAGTGATGATCAATTCCGAACGCAACCTGACGCTCTTTCAGCAGGCACTGGATCCGGTCGGGCAGGCGCTGCCTGATTGGCAGATCATCGCCCGGATCGCCTGCGAGATGGGGTATGTCGAGGCGTTCACCTACACCTGTGCCGAAGAGGTGTTCGAAGAGATCAAGCAGTTCTGGAATCCGAAGACCGGCTACGACTTACGCGGCGTCACCTACGAGCGCCTCCGCAAGACATCAATCCAGTGGCCGTGCCCGCCAGACAGTGATCAGGACCGTCATCCCATCCGATACGTCAATAACGGTGTCAGTCAAAGGCTCCTGATCCGCGAGGACGGCAGCACTCCGCGGCTCGCATTTCCCACCGCCACTGGCCGTGCGATGTTCTTCGCACGGCCGCACATGCTTCCCGCCGAAATGCCCGACGACGACTATCCATTCCTGCTCAACACCGGTCGTCTCGCGCACCAGTGGCACACCATGACCAAGACCGGCAAGGTCGCCAAGCTGAACAAACTCAACCCAGGTCCCTTCGTCGAGATCCATCCCGACGACGCCGCCAGGCTCGGCGTCGTCGACCAGGATGCGATCGAGGTTGCCTCACGCCGCGGTCGCGCTGTGCTTCCGGCCGTCATCACCGACCGAGTGCGTCCGGGGAACTGCTTTGCCCCATTTCACTGGAACGACGCCTTCGGCGAATATCTGTCCATCAACGCTGTCACCAACGACGCCATCGATCCAGCCTCGCAGCAACCGGAGTTCAAAGCCTGTGCTGTCACTATGACGAAGGTCGCCGTGAACACACCTGAAACAGTGCTCGCCGAGGCGCCGCTGGTGGCTTCCGCGCCAGCTGATCGGGCTTTGTCGCGAACCGATGTCCTCGCGGATGTCATCGGTCAAACAGGAACACCTGCAGTGGTATTCGATGCGCTCCAGCAGAGCTACCTGGCCGGTCTTCTCGCCGCGTTGCGTGCGGACGCCGATCGCACTGCCGGGGTCCCGACGTTGCCGTCGACGGCGCCGTTCGATGCCGAAAAGCGGATGTGGGTCGACGGGGTATTGGCCGGCCTGTACTCGCGAACCTCGCTCCCTGACACCGACGGGCCCGCGTTGTCCTCGGCTCCGGGCATTGCGACAGAACGCGCGCCGATCGTGGTGCTCTGGGCATCGCAGACCGGAAACGCGGAAGAATTTGCCGCCGCCTGCGCTGCTCGCCTTGGGGAAGTTGGCTTGCCCGTGGTGATGCATGCAATGGACGAGTTCCCGGCCGCCGACCTGGCGGCCACCCGAGAGGTCCTGTTGATCACCAGTACCTCCGGTGACGGCGAATCCCCGGACAACGGCAGCGGTTTCTGGGATGCGTTGGCTGCTGACACGGCGCCCCGCATGGCCGAGACACGGTATGCAGTCATCGCTTTCGGTGACTCGAACTATGACGACTTCTGTGGGCATGGACGAAAGCTTGACGCCCGCCTTGGTGAACTGGGGGCCAGTCGTATCGTCGATCGCGCCGACTGCGAGCCCGATTTCGAGGACACCGCTGCTGGTTGGCTGGACTCTGTCACGGCTGAACTTCAGCGCTCGGCGGCTGGTGAGACGGCCGACGTCGTCGTTGCAAAGAAGAATTCTGGGACAACCGTTGCGGCCACGCCGATTTCACCGGCGATGTCGGCGCCGCTGCAGTACAACAAGAAGGCGCCGCTGACCACAGCCTTGACGCGCAATGTCGTGCTCAACCGGCCAGGCTCTTCCAAAGACGTGCGGCAGTTGGGCTTTCACCTTCCGGACGACACGGTCAGTTACGAAGCTGGCGACGCTCTCGGAGTCTGGCCCCGAAACAGCTCTCCGTTTGTCGACGAGTGGCTCACCCTCACCGGCCTCGACGGTGAGGAGGTCGTCGAACTGGGGCAGTACGGCGATATGACCCTGCGTGCCGCGCTCACCGAACGCCTGGAGATCACTCGAATCTCGAGCGAGATGATTCGGTTCGTGCATCAACGAACTCGCGACGCGGACCTCGCCGAGTTGATGAAGCCGGAGAACATCTCCACGCTCAAAGACTGGTCGTGGGGACGACAGTCCGTCGACGTACTTGCGCAGTCACCCGTTCGTGCCTCGACGGACGAATGGCTCTCCCTCCTCAAACCGCTTCAGCCGCGGCTGTATTCGATATCTTCCAGTCCGAAGGAGAACCCACGCGAAGTGCAGCTGACGGTGTCCGCGGTGCGCTACAACGTCGCGGGTGTCCCACGGCGTGGGGTGTGCTCGACCTACCTCGCAGACCACGCCCACGATGATGACATCGGCATCTTCGTGCAGAAGTCGACCCATTTCCGGCCACCGTCCGATCCCGAAACCCCGATGATCATGGTCGGTCCGGGAACCGGCATCGCGCCGTTCCGTGCTTTCCTGCATGAGCGTCGGGCATTGGGGCACACGGGCCCGAACTGGCTGTTCTTCGGGGAACAGCACGCCGCGACCGACTTCTACTACCGCGAAGAAATCGAAGAATTGCGGAAAGACGGATTCCTCACCGAACTCGACCTCGCATTTTCCCGGGATCAAGCCGACAAGGTCTACGTGCAGGACCGGATGCGTGAGCGCGGTGCGCTGCTGTGGGAGTGGTTGCAGAAGGGCGCCCACTTCTACGTCTGCGGCGATGCCAACCGGATGGCCAAGGACGTCGACAGTGCCCTCAACGGGGTGGTCGCTCAACACGGAAAACTGGCACCTCGTAGTGCGGAGGCGTACGTGAAGGCACTCTCGGCCGAGAAGCGGTACGTCCGAGACGTCTACTGACGTCGATCAGACGGCGCCCTTGAACCCGTGCTGACGCCACGCCTCGTACGTCACGAGGGCGGCAGCGTTGGACAGGTTGAGGGACCGGCGTCCGGGAAGCATCGGGATACGCAGGCGCTCGGTGATGTGTTCGTCCGCCAATACCTCTTCGGACAGTCCGGTGGGCTCGGGCCCGAACAGCAGGACGTCGCCGGGTTGGTAGGCGATATCGGCATAGGACGTGGTCGCGTGCGCGGTGAAGGCGAACACGCGCGCGGGCGTGACGGCTTCCCACGCCGCAGCAAGGTTCTCGTGGACCGTGACAGTCGCCAGATCGTGGTAATCCAAGCCTGCGCGCTTGAGTTTCGGCTCCGACAAGTCGAACCCGAGAGGGCCGACCAGGTGGAGTTCGCAACCGGTGCCCGCGACCATGCGGATCGCGTTTCCGGTGTTGGGTGGGATGCGGGGCTCGTGGAACATCACTCGGAACACTCGAGGAACTGTACCGGGCGTCGTATCGGTGCCCGCGTCCGTGAGAAGACCGGTCGGGAAGTGTGGGCGAATTGGTAACAAACCGGCCAGTCCGTGCGAATCTATTTCCGGCACTCTTCGCAGAACGGACATTTTGATGAACCCTCCCGCCGGTTGGAACCCCGACCCCTTCGACCCCACGATCGACCGTTACTGGGACGGTCAGCAGTGGACTGCACAGACACGGCCCAAGGGCGTCGACGCACCCACTCAAGCCTTCGGCACTCCCACCCAGGTCTTCGGTGCTCCCGGTTCGCCGGTGCCGGACGCAAACGCCGAGGAAGGCAAGACGCGGCGTAAGTGGCCGTGGATCGCCGGCGCAGCAGTCGTGGGGCTGGTTGCCATCGCCGCGGCGACGGGCGCGGGCAAGTCGGAAGAATCAACGACGCCTGCTGTGACCTCTTCTACGACAGCGGCGGCGACGACAACCAAAAGCACGGTCCCGTCGACGACGAAGACCACGACGTCGTCCCTCTTGCCGACGACGACAACGATCGTGCCGCCACCAACGACGACAACCGTGGCAATCGTGCCGCTGGTTCCGCAGGTTCCGGTAACGACGACTACGCCGTACGTTCCGCCCGCCCCGGCGTACACCCCGCCGAAGACAACGGAACCCGTCTACGTTCCCCCGAAACCGTCGGGAGGAACGGTGAATCCGGGATCATTCTGCTCGTCACCTGGAGCGACAGGCGTGACAAAGAAGGGCACTCCCATGGTGTGTGGGATTGGTAGTGACGGACGAGATCGCTGGGTGTCGGCTGGCTGATTGTCCGCCGCCATCAGGGGCGCTGAACCGGTGTCGGTGCGACGGGGCAGTATGGACGGCATGCTCCCCGAAGAATCCGACGACGTCGTCGGCGAAGACTATTCAGACGCGCGGCTGGCCGGGCAGAAGTGGCGTCAGCGCACTTTCACCAATTGCAATTTCCGAGATGCCGACCTCACCGGACTCACGACGGAGTCGGTGGTGTTCACGGATTGTGACTTCACCGGCACCGATCTGGGGGAGTCCGTGCACACGGGAACGGCGTTTCGCTCCTGCAATTTTGCTCGGACCAGCCTGTGGCACAGCACGTTCCGAAACTGCAGTCTGCTCGGGTCGACGTTCGACGGTTGCCGTATCCGGCCGTTGACGCTCGACGAAGTCGACTTCTCGTTGACCTCACTCGGTGGAGCGGACCTGAGGAAGATCGACTTCACCTCATGCCGATTCCGTGAAGCGAACCTGGTTCGGGCCGACATGCGGGGCGCGGTCCTGGCGTCGGCGGATCTGTCCGGTGCTCGTACGGGTGGACTCAAACTCGAAGGTGCAGATCTGCGCGGCGCGCGGATCGATCCGAGCCTGTGGACGTCCGCATCCGTCGGAAACGCGCAGATCGAGTTGATGCAGGCGGTGGCTTATGCGTCGGCGCACGGTCTTGTCGTAGACATGAAGTAGAGGCGCCTAGCTCTCCACGCGCTCCTCGAGGCGCACTGTCACCATCTCGCCGGTCTCCTTGCCGATGGCTTTGCGAAGATCGGCTTTGACCGGCAGCTTGTGGTTGCCGTCTCCCAGCGCCATGAACGAACTCTGGAACGGATGTCCGTCGATCGTCCCGCGTACCTTGACCAGGCCGCGGGTGCCGAAGAACTCGGCGGACTCCGGCCAGATCACGTAGGTCCACCCACCCTTGGCGTCACTCTTCTGCAAGGTGGCCGTGAATTCCTTGTCCAGCAACATGATGACTGTCCCTTCGGGTCGTGCCTTGTGATCAGCGGATGAATTCCCGTGCGAGCAGATCCATCAGCAGTCCGTCCTTCCACACACCATGGCGATCTCGCGAGTACTCGCGCATCACCCCGACGTCTTTGAACCCCACCGATCGGTAGCAAGCGATGGCGACGGAGTTGTCGACTTCCGGGTCGATGACCAGACGGTGGAATGCGAGGTCGTCGATCAGGTGGGCACACAGCACCCGAATCGATTCGCGACCGAACCCTTGGCTGTGAAAGTCGGGATCGAGGAACAAGTCGAGCCCGGCGTGGCGGAAGTCGGGGTTGTCCTCCGCCTCGTACCACTGGATGAAGCCGATCAGGCGGTCGCCGTAGAAGATGCTGTAGCGCGTGGTGCCGGCCTCCGGCGCTGCAGGCCAGTCGTCGTCGGGATTTTGCCACCACTGCACGACGTCCGGGTGCAGGTGAATTGCCCGCAGACGGGCGTGATGATCGGGCGCGACGGGGGAGAGGAGCACCCTCGGGCCGCGTAGTTCCGGAGCCGTTGTCACTCATCGACCCTAACCTGGAACAATGGTCGCCGTGACTGCAACGATCCTCGACGGCAAAGCTACCCGCGACGAAATCTTCGAAGACCTGAAGGTGCGGGTGAGCGCTCTGAAGGCAGAGGGCATCACACCCGGCTTGGGCACCATCCTGGTGGGCGACGACCCGGGATCCGCGGCTTACGTGCGCGGCAAGCACAACGACTGCGCCAAGGTCGGTATCAATTCTTTGCGACGCGATCTGCCTGCCGACATCACGCAGGAACAGCTCAACGCGACGATCGACGAGCTCAATGCCAATCCCGAGTGCACGGGCTACATCGTGCAGTTGCCGCTCCCCAAGCACCTCGACGAGAACGCGGCCCTCGAGCGTATCGACCCCGACAAGGATGCCGACGGCTTGCATCCGGTCAACCTCGGTCGACTGGTGTTGGGCAAGGAAGCCCCGCTGCCGTGCACCCCACGTGGAATCCTCCACCTTCTGCGTCGCTACGAGGTCCCGATTGCCGGTGCACACGTGGTGGTTGTCGGACGCGGCGTCACGGTCGGTCGTCCGATCGGATTGCTGCTGACGCGTCGTAGCGAGAACGCGACGGTCACGCTCTGCCACACCGGTACCCGCGATCTCGCGGCCGAGGTTCGCCGCGCCGACATCATCGTCGCTGCCGCCGGCGTTCCCGGCCTCATCACCGCAGACATGGTCAAGCCCGGAGCAGCGGTCCTCGACGTCGGCGTCAGTCGCACCGACGACGGCCTGCGCGGCGACGTGGCAGCCGACGTGAACGAGGTCGCCGGCTTCGTCTCACCCAATCCCGGTGGTGTCGGACCGCTGACCCGCGCGTTCCTGATCACCAACGTGGTCGAGCGCGCCGAGCGGGTTCTGGCCGGAGTCTGAGTCCGATGTCCTCACTGGTCGGCCTCGCGAAGAAGAATCTGCCCATGCTCGCGGTCCTCGCCGTGATCGCGGCGGCCGTGGTTCTCGTGCTGGCCGACCGGTGGCGTCGCGGCGCCCTCGTCTTCGGTGTTGCCGTCATCATCGGAGCTGCCGCTCGGTGGTTCGTTCCCGAGAATCGTGTGGGGTTGCTCGCGGTGCGCGGAAGGGTCTTCGACACTGCGGCGATGGGTGTGATGGGTGTGTTGATCGCGACGCTCGCCCTGACCATCGATCCGCTCGGCACCGACTGAGAAGATCAGTCCCCGTAGAACGAGCGAATGTCGATATCACTCAAGGGGATCCACTCCGGTGAATCTGTGGATGTCGACTTCTTTCCAGCCTTGACCGGTGTACTTCGCAGCGTCACCGCAAGTGCAGGTTCCTCGTCGATTCGCCCGGCCAGGGCGTAGATCGCGGCGAGATGGTGAACGCACGGCGAGCGTCGACCTGAGCAGTCGCAGCTGGCAGTGCACTCCGAAAGATCAACGGCTACTGCAATATTTCGAGCCTGAAGTTCGGTGACGATGCTGTCCGGCAGTTCGCCGGTGGAGACGGATCTGTTGGCCTTTCCAGCCGAACGGAGAAGGCTCTTCACTGCGGCGATTTCGGATTTGGTCCAGAGCGGGACACAAATTGTCACCGACGAGGTTTTTGCTTTGGTGCTCACCTCCGCGACGACGGTCCCCGATGAGACCACGGTGAACTCCACGGAACCGTTGCGTGCGAGGGTACGAGCCGTCGGCAGGGACGGGTTCGGACCGGATGCCGCGGTCCGCTCCACTGTGCGCAGCCATGCTCGACCCCAAGCGGTGACACCGAATTCGTTGGCCATCAGATGATCACCGCGCCGTCGAGTTCGAGGAGTTCACGCAGTTCGGTGTCGGGTAGATCGGCCAGGGCGGCCTCGACGTTCCCGGAAACAGCATCGGCCACAGCTCGTTTGGACTCGTGCATCGCTGCGATGTGATCCTCGACGGTACCGCCCGTCACCAAGGTGTGGACGTTGACGGTGCGCTTCTGGCCGATGCGGTGTGCCCGGTCGGTTGCTTGATCCTCGACGGCTGGGTTCCACCACCGGTCGTAGTGCACGACGTGACTTGCGCGTGTGAGGTTGAGGCCGAAGCCGGCGGCGCGCAAGCTCAGAATCAGAACCGGTGGTGAATCCGTGTCGTTCTGGAATGCGTCGACCATCGCGTCGCGCTTGTCGGTGTTCAGGCCGCCGTGAAGGAACGGGATTGCGCCGATTCCCAACTCGGAGCCCAGGTGCCGCGAGAGCATCTCGCCCATCGTCCGGTACTGCGTGAATATCAGCGCGCGATCGCCGTCGTCGACGATCTCGGCGATCATTTCCGTTGCGCGGTCGAGCTTTCCGGATCTTCCGTAGAGGTCGTCCGTATCGCCGGTGACCTGCGCCGGATGATTGCATACCTGCTTGAGGGTGGTCAGCAGTGCAAGGATATTGCCGCGCCGGGCAATTCCCGTACCCAAACCGGTGTCGAAAGCATCTGCAACTGCAGACCGATAGATGCGCGCCTGTTCCGACGTCAGAGTGCACGAGACGGTGGAAAATTGCTTGGGCGGAAGATCCTTGGCCACTGTGTCTTTGGTTCTGCGCAGAATGAACGGATCGATGACCGCGGCAAGCCTGGTCGCCGCGGTGGCCGATCGACCGGATTCGATCGGTACGGCAAAGCGTTGACGAAACCGTGCGCGAGTTCCGAGGACTTCGGGATTGGCGACGCGAAAGAGCGACCACAATTCTTCGAGGCGGTTCTCCACCGGCGTGCCGGTCATCGCTACCTTGACGTCGGCC
Organism: Rhodococcus sp. DN22; assembly: GCF_036669995.1. Taxonomy (NCBI): domain Bacteria; kingdom Bacillati; phylum Actinomycetota; class Actinomycetes; order Mycobacteriales; family Nocardiaceae; genus Rhodococcus; species Rhodococcus sp. DN22. The sequence goes on from NZ_CP133326.1 coordinate 2,193,569, forward strand.
GACAACTGCATTGCTGCTTTCGCTGCCAGCGAAGAGGGGTTCTTGATCTGTTGTGCCTCGTCGAAGACCACTGAACTCCAATGGATCGGGGCCAATTGTGCTGCGTCGGAACGCAAGACGCTGTAGCTGGTCAGAACCGTGGTGCCGGCAGGAACACGAGTGGGAAGTGTGCGAGCAGTCCCGTGATGAACGTGCAGTGGCAGATGCGGAGCGAATCGCTCGATCTCGCGGCGCCAGTTTCCTATCACCGAGGTGGGACACACAACCAGGTGCGGACCGTCGTCGGCGCGGATCGCGATCATCGAAATCGCTTGCAGTGTCTTGCCCAAACCCATCTCGTCGGCGAGGATTCCACCGCCCGAACCCGACAGTGCAGTCAGCCAGGCAACTCCGTGCACTTGATACGGGCGCAATGTCGCCTGAATCTTTGCTCGGCGAAGACTCTCGATGGCCGCGCGCGCTTCCGTGAACAATTGCACCGTCGACCGGGCGCTTCTGATTCTCGTGTCGTCGCGCTCGATCGCGGCATGCGCTGCAGTCGGAATGTCATGTGCGCCGGTGTCGATGACGCGCTTCCATGCGAGCAACGACGGTCCGAGGTCGTCGCGACGTGCATCGAGGGTGTGCAAGGCGTCGATCGCGGTGGCGAGGTCGAGCAGTTGCGCTTCGACATCGGTCGCTGTGATCGACTCGTCGACCGGGATCGCCAGCCGGCAGATGCCCGGCGATCCCGTCGGCATCCCCAGCGCCGACAGACGCGCTGCCGGATCTGTGTCACCCCAGAACGCGAAGGACATGTGCTCGGGAATGTACGTAGCCTGCAGGCGCGTCGAGCATGGCTGATTCACGTTCGCCGATGCTAGCCGCGCCGGCTCAGGGACGCCAATGAAAATGTCGGGAAAACCTGCAGATCAGCTGTGGTTTTCCCGACATTGACGGATCCTGAAATTGTGCCTCTGTGCCGGATCAGCGGGCCGTGCGTGCGAACTCCATCGTTCGGCGAAGCAGTCCGGCGACAGCGTCCGCCTCCGTCAGGAAGCCGTCATGGCCGTCTCTGGACTTGAGAATCTCGAGGCCAGTGCACGTCGAAATGCCGTCCGCGATCTCCTCCTGCAAACGAAGGGGATACAGCCGATCCGAGTCCACGCCGCCCACGACGACCGGCGCCGTGATCGATGCCAACGCCGCTGCAACGCCGCCGCGTCCACGACCGATGTCGTGCCGGTTCATGGCCTCGGTCAGGAGGACGTACGTGCTCGGGTCGAAGCGGTCGACCAGCTTGTCTGCCTGATGTTCCAGGTAACTCTGGACGGCGTATCGTCCACCGTTCCAAGGATTTTCGTCGTTCTGAGCGGAGTTCTCGAAGCGCGCATCCAGTTCGGACTCGGTGCGGTACGTCAGGTGCGCGATGCGACGGGCGATGCCGAGTCCGGCGCGAGGTACCCGCCCCGTTCCGTGGTAGTCACCGCCCTGCCAATCCGGATCGGAGACGATGGCAGCGATCTGCGTCGTCTGGGTGCCGATCTGATCTGCGGTGGCCCGTGAACCGGTTGCGAGAACCAACGCGGAGCGAATGCTGTCCGGGTAGGTAACTGCCCATTCGAGGGTGCGCATGCCGCCCATGGATCCGCCGACTACCGAGGCCAACTGGTCTATCCCGAGGAGATCGACGAGCTTCTTCTCCGCCGCGATCTGATCCCGGATGGAGATCTCCGGGAACCTGCTGCCCCACGGCTTGCCGTCGTCGGCCAGCGAACTAGGACCGGTCGTGCCGCGACAACCACCGAGGACATTTGTTGCGATGACGCACCATTCGCCGGTGTCGATCGGTTCGCCCGGCCCAACCATCCCGTTCCACCAGCCGGGGGAGGGCTGATTTGCGGAGATCGGTCCGGTGACGTGTGAGTCTCCGGTCAGTGCGTGCTCGACGAGTACGACGTTGTCGCGGTTCGGGGACAGCTCACCCCACCGCTGAACGGCGAGCGAAACCGATGGGAGTACCGCGCCGCTCTCGAGTTCCAGGGCGCCGATGTCGACGAACCCCACCTGGCCGTCGGGCGGGGGAAGGAGGTCGATCCTGGGCTCCAATTCGTTCACGGTCACGAGTTTGCCACCGCAGCCAGGCCGACGGTGATATCGGCGAGGATGTCGTCGATTCCTTCGATACCGACCGCGAGGCGGACGAGTCCGGGCGTGACACCGGAGGCGAGCTGCTCTTCAGGGGTGAGCTGCGAGTGTGTCGTCGAGGCGGGGTGGATGACGAGTGAGCGAACGTCACCGATGTTGGCGACGTGGCTGTGCAGCGTCAGGGCGTTGACGAACGTCTTGCCCGCATCGATACCTCCGGGCAGCTCGAAGGTGACGATGGCGCCGGTTCCCTTGGGCGTCAGCTGCTTTCCGCGTTCGAACCATGGCGAGGAGGGGAGTCCCGCGTAGGAAACGGAGGCCACCTCGCCGTGGCCGTCGAGGAATTCGGCGACCTTCTGGGCATTGGACACGTGGCGCTCGATGCGCAGGCTCAAGGTTTCGATGCCCTGCGCGATGAGGAACGCGTTGAACGGCGCCACGGCGGAGCCGAGATCGCGCAGCAGTTGGACGCGCGCCTTGAGTGCGAATGCCGGCGCGCCGAGGTCTGCGAAGGTGACGCCGTGATAGCTGGGGTCAGGCGTCGTGAAGTTCGAGTGGCGACCCTGCGTCCAATCGAAGGTGCCACCGTCGACGATGACGCCGGCGATCGCGGTGCCGTGTCCGCCAAGGTATTTGGTGGCGGAGTGAACGACGATGTCGGCGCCGTGTTCGAGTGGGCGGAGCAGGTACGGCGTCGCGACAGTGTTGTCCACGATCAACGGAAGACCGTTCTCGTGGGCCAGCGACGAGATACCGGGGAGGTCGAGAATGTGGTTCTTGGGATTGGCGATCGTCTCGCCGTAGAACGCCTTCGTGTTCGGGCGAATGGCTTCGCGCCACTGCTCGAGGTTGTCGGGATCTTCGACGAAGGTGACTTCGATGCCCAGCTTGCGAAGGGTGTAATGCAGGAGGTTGTACGTGCCGCCGTACAGGTACGGGCTCGAGACGATGTGGTCGCCGGCTTCGGCGATGTTGAGGATCGCGATGGTTTCGGCAGCCTGGCCCGAGGAGAGGAGGAGTGCGGCGACTCCGCCTTCGAGGGCGGCGATGCGCTGTTCGACGGCGTCCTGTGTGGGATTCATGATCCGCGTGTAGATGTTGCCAGGCTCGGCGAGGCCGAACAGTGCCGCAGCGTGATCGGTGCTGTCGAAGACGTAGCTGGTGGTCTGGTAGATCGGCAGAGCGCGCGCATTGGTGGCGGTGTCCGCTGTCTGCCCGGCGTGCACCTGCTTGGTCTCGAACGACCAGTTCGCGGTCGGATCAGAAGTTGCTGCGCCGTCGGCTGTGTTGTCGGTCATGATTTGTTCACTCCAGTGGTCTGACGGATAGATGTCGGACGGGGGCGAAGGATCGCCGCCCCGTGCTGGGGTCTATCTACAAGTGCGACACATACTGAGTTACCTCCGTGGGGCTCGGCCCGGTCTGGGGTCCGTCCCTGTCGGACCCGCGCTTGTCACCCGAATTGCGGTGGAACTGCGTGAGCAGATCCACGTCGGGAAACCTGGTCATCACCCGGGGCACCCCACCGCGGTTGGAGGGTTGCCGTCCAGCGAGCCGGGGCTTGACGCTGGCACTCATGACCAAGTCGGATTCTACCGGGAAGTGAGCGCAGTCCTGACGCGGGGCGAATTGTGAGCCGCAACCGCACACGAGACAGAGCGACGCAGCCCACTAGCAGGCAAAAGTTACTCGCGAGTAGAGACCGATGGGTGGACCTGCCGGTTGCGGCCTCACGGGTTAGCAGTACGCTTGTCTTGTTTGGGACTCATCTCCCGAGATCAGTCCACACCGTCTAGGTTTGATAATCGAACCGTTCGCGGACCCACTCACAAAGTGTGACCGCAACCGTGTAACCAGGGAAACTTCCTAGGAGGACGCGAAGCACCCATGTCCAAAATCAAGGTTGAGGGCACCGTCGTCGAACTCGACGGCGATGAGATGACGCGCATTATCTGGCAGTTCATCAAAGACAAGTTGATCCATCCGTATCTCGATGTGAACCTCGAGTACTACGACCTCGGTATCGAGTACCGCGACGAGACCGACGACCAGGTCACCATCGACGCAGCGCACGCGATCCAGAAGCACGGCGTCGGCGTCAAATGCGCCACGATCACGCCGGACGAGGCACGTGTCGAGGAATTCGGTCTCAAGAAGATGTGGCGTTCCCCGAACGGAACGATCCGCAACATTCTCGGCGGCACGATCTTCCGCGCACCGATCATCATCTCCAACGTTCCGCGACTCGTTCCGGGCTGGACCAAGCCGATCATCATCGGCCGTCACGCATTCGGCGACCAGTACCGCGCCACAGACTTCAAGGTCCCCGGCCCCGGCAAGGTGATGATCACCTACACGCCTGAGGACGGCAGCGCACCGATCGAGCACGAACTGGTCAACTTCCCCGAAGAGGGCGGCGTCGTCCAGGGGCAGTACAACTTCACCACGTCCATCCGTGACTTCGCTCGCGCGTCGCTCACCTACGGACTGCAGCAGAACTACCCGGTGTACCTGTCCACCAAGAACACCATTCTCAAGGCGTACGACGGTGCCTTCAAGGACATCTTCCAGCACGTCTACGAGACCGAGTTCAAGGCTGAGTTCGATGCCGCAGGTCTGACCTACGAGCACCGCCTCATCGACGACATGGTCGCTTCCGCACTCAAGTGGGAGGGTGGATACGTCTGGGCATGCAAGAACTACGACGGCGACGTCCAGTCCGACACCGTGGCCCAGGGCTTCGGCTCGCTCGGCCTCATGACGTCGGTTCTGCTGACACCGGACGGAAGGACCTGTGAGGCAGAGGCTGCTCACGGCACCGTGACGCGTCACTACCGTCAGCACCAGCAGGGCAAGCCCACCTCGACCAACCCGATCGCGTCCATCTTCGCGTGGACCCGCGGACTCGAGCATCGTGGCAAGCTCGACAGCACCCCTGAGGTCATCGGCTTCGCGCAGGCGCTCGAAGACGTTGTCATCAAGACCGTCGAAAGCGGCCAGATGACCAAGGACCTCTCGATGCTGGTCGGCGGCGATCAGGGCTACCTGACCACCGAGGAGTTCCTCGGCGCACTCGACGTGAACCTGCAGAAGGCCATGGCCGCGAAGTAGATTCACTGTTTCACCTTCTGATGGGACGTCCGGGAAACCGGGCGTCCCATTTGTGTTCGCGGTCTCACGTGAGTGAACTCACCCGCTCTCACTTGGAAGTTCAACCAGGTGTGAGACCACAATTGATCAGTGACTTCGTCTACCCTCTCCCGTTCTGACACCTCGACACCCGGGGTTCGTTCCGCCAGAGGTCCAGCGATGCTCGCTCTTGCCCTCGGCGGTTTCGGTATCGGCACAACCGAGTTCGTCGCCATGGGATTGCTCCCGGAAATGGCATCCGGGCTCGGCGTCTCGGAACCCATCGCTGGTCACGTGATCTCGGCGTACGCGCTCGGGGTTGTCGTCGGTGCTCCGCTGATCGCTGCTCTCACCGCACGGGTACCGCGCCGCACCCTGTTGATCGCACTCATGGTCGCATTCACCGTCGGCAATGCCGCTTCGGTCTTTGCGCCCTCGTACACGACGCTGATGATGGCTCGATTCGTCGCCGGATTGCCGCACGGCGCGTACTTCGGAGTCGCCGCACTGGTCGCCGCTCATTTGGCCGAACCAGGTAAACGCGCGAAGGCCGTGGCGATGGTGATGATGGGTCTGTCCGTGGCCAATGTGATCGGGGTGCCGGTCGCGGCCTGGATCGGCCAGGCACTCGGCTGGCGCAGCGCCTTCGCCTTGGTCGCCGTGATCGGGGTGGCAACCGTTGCTTCGCTGTTCGTCTGGATTCCGCGGTTGGACGGTATGCCGGTGACGAATCCGATCACCGAACTCGGGGCGCTGGGCCGCGTTCAGGTGTGGATGACCCTGATCGTGGGAATGGTCGGATTCGGCGGGATGTTTGCCGTCTACACCTACATCAGTACGACGCTCACCGACGTATCCGGTCTCGGTGCTTCGTTCATTCCTCTGGCGCTCATGCTGTACGGACTGGGCATGGTCGCCGGCAACTTCGTCGGTGGATACCTCGCGGATCGCGCACTGATGAAGGGTTTGTTCCTGTCGATGGGATCCCTCGTGGTGATCCTCGCGGTCTTCGTGATCGCCGTGCGCAATCCGTACACGGCGCTTGTCTTCGTCTTCCTCATCGGGCTTGCCGGGTCCTCGATGGTTCCTGGCCTTCAAACACGGTTGATGGATGTCGCCGAGGACGCTCAGACCTTGGCTGCGTCTCTCAATCACGCCGCGCTGAACATCGCCAATGCCTTCGGAGCGTGGATCGGCGGCGTCGTCATCGCTGCCGGTTACGGGTATACCGCACCGGCAGCGGTTGGGTCGTTGCTGGCCGTCGCGGGTCTCGTCGTGCTGGCGGTTGCGGTGATTCTGCAGCGTAGGGCCGTGCGCTGACCTGGGCGCCCATCCGCGTCGGTGGAATCGGCTACGGTGCTTGCCGTGCCACAAACTGCTGACTCCCACATTCTTGCGCCCCACACCATCACGTCCGTGAACGTCAACGGCGTTCGAGCAGCTGCCCGCAAGGGCATGCTCGATTGGCTGGAGAAGACGTCGGCGGATTTCATCTGCCTTCAGGAAACGCGTGCGTCGGACGATCAGCTTCGCGAGACTCTCGAACCAGCGCTCGGCAACGGATGGTTCCTCGTCTCCGCCGAGCCGTCCGCGAAGGGACGCAACGGAGTCGCTGTGCTTTCACGCACGGAACCTGACGCGGTGCGGATCGGTCACGGCGACGACGAGTTTCTCGACGCCGGTCGATACATCGAAGCCGACTTCGCGGATCTGACCGTCGCGAGCCTGTACCTGCCCTCCGGTGAGGCGCTCACGCCGAAGCAGGAGGAGAAGGAGCGGTTCATGGCGTCCTTCGCAGTTCACCTCGCCTCCACCGCTGCGGCGGCCGAGGCTGCCGATCGTCACGTGGTGGTCAGCGGCGATTGGAACATCGCGCACACCGAACTCGACCTCAAGAACTGGAAGACCAACAAGAAGTCTTCGGGATTCCTCCCCGAGGAGCGCGCCTGGATGGATCTGCTGTTCGCCGAAGATTCCGCGTGGGTCGATGTCTTCCGCACCCTCCATCCGGGTGTCGACGGTCCGTACTCGTGGTGGTCGTACCGCGGCAAGGCATTCGACAACGATTCGGGTTGGCGTATCGACTACCAGGTTGCCACCCGCGGATACGCCGAGCGGGCCAAGGTTGCGCTCGTGGAACGCGCTGAGTCCTACGACCTCCGTTGGTCGGATCACGCGCCTGTCACCGTCTCGTACCGGTAGGAGCGCTCGTGCCTGAAGGACTGAAAATGCCGAGCGCAAAGACGCGCAACGCCATCATCACCGTCGTGGTGGCGGTGGTGGCGCTCGTACTGGCGGTCACCCTTTCTTCACGTGACTCCGACAGTTCGGCGTCGTCGGTTGCGAAGTCCTCGAGTGCCCAGTCCTCGACTGTTCAAGCCAAGCCGGGTGCTACCACCAAGGCCGCGCCGTCGAGTTCCGTGCCCTCGAGCTCCGCGCCCTCCAGCTCCGCCGTCAAGACAACGCAGCAGACGAACAGCGATGCGCCGACGCGCGTTCTCGCCACGCTCGTGGAGATCGACGCCGGGCGGTGGCCGGATTCCGCCAATGCGCCGGGCACCAAGGGCGGCATCACCTTCCGCAACAGCGAAGGGCGTCTGCCCGCTGTCGGTGCCGGTGGCGGACGTGTCGTCTATCAGGAATGGGACGTCAACGCGAAGAAAAACGGCCAAGGTCGTGATGCCGAGCGAATCGTCACCGGTAACGACGGTTCGGCGTGGTACACCCTCGATCACTACGACACGTTTGTGAGGATTCGCTGATGTCGGACTCGTCTACGGTCAGCGTGGCGCAGTGGCTGGATCCGTCTTCGGATGTGGCTTCGGTGGCCCTGCAGAGCGACCCGGCCGTTGCGGATGATCTTGCACGTGAACTTCGTGGCGAGAATTTTGTCGTTCGGGTGGTTCGCGGAGAGAACATGCGAACAACGGCGCAGGTCTTCGACGAGTTCGCGGCAGCCTTCCAGTTTCCGTCCCACTTCGGGCGCAACAAAGACGCTTTCGACGATGTCATGCGCGATCTCGACGACGTACTCGGACTCGGCGCCGGATATGTAGTTGTGATCCGAGGTGCGGGTTCTCTACTGTCCGAGCAACAGGATCAGTTGGAGTGGTTCCGCGAAACGATGGACTTCTACACCGAAGAATGGGAACCCGTCGTTTTCCGGACCGTCTACCAGTTCGGTGCGGAGGACCTCACCACCCACGGTGAAGACCTCGTCGAACTCGACTACCCGGGCACCACGCCACTGCACTGATTTCCACTCGTGAAAAGATCGGAACCATGTCGACCCCTGCAGAACAGAAGCCCACCGCAAAGCCTCGCGTGCTTTCCGGAATCCAGCCGACGTCGGATTCTTTCCACCTCGGCAACTACCTGGGTGCGCTGCAGCAGTGGGTTCCGTTGCAGGACGATTTCGACGCTTTCTACTTCATTCCGGATCTTCATGCCATCACGGTGACGCAGGACCCGAAGGAATTGCGTCGTCGCACCAAGGTTGCGGTGGCTCAGCTCCTTGCGGTGGGGATCGATCCGGATCGGGCGACGCTGTTCGTACAGAGTCAGGTTCCCGAGCACGCACAGTTGGCGTGGGTCCTGAACTGCATCACCGGTTTCGGTGAAGCCAGCCGTATGACGCAGTTCAAGGACAAGTCCGCCAAGCAAGGCAGCGACAACGCCAGTGTCGGTTTGTTCACGTATCCGGTTCTGATGGCCGCGGACATCCTTCTGTACCGCCCGCAGCGAGTTCCGGTGGGTGAGGATCAGCGTCAGCACCTCGAACTTGCACGCGATCTGGCCGGTCGGTTCAACACCCGCTACGGCAAGGCGTTCGTCGTTCCTGAGCCGCAGATCATCAAGGGCACGGCAAAGATCTACGACCTGCAGGATCCGACCGCCAAGATGAGCAAGTCCGCCGCCAGTGCGGCCGGACTGATCAATCTGCTCGACGACCCGAAGGTGTCGGCAAAGAAGATCAAGTCGGCCGTCACCGACAACGAGCGCGAGATTCGTTTCGACCCGCAGGCCAAGCCGGGCGTCAGCAACCTGCTCACCATTCAGTCGGCTCTCTCGGGAGTACCGATCGAGACTCTGGTGGCCGGTTACGAGGGCAAGGGGTACGGCGACCTCAAGACCGATACCGCTGATGTGCTGACCGAGTTCGTCACTCCACTCAAGGCGAAGGTCGACGGTTACCTTGCCGACGAGGCAGAGCTGGATCGCATCATCGCGGCTGGAGCGCACCGCGCCCGTGAGGTGTCTTCACGCACTCTCGCCGCTGTCTATGACAAGGTCGGATTCCTGGCACCGAAGGGCTGACTTACGCGAATTCGGACTCACGACGCCTGACCGAACATGAGGGGGACGGCAATGGCTGACACGGACGACGACGCACCGAGCTTTCTCGAGAAGCAACGAGCAGCGCGACCCTGGCTCGATCATCTGGTTCGCGCCGCAGGACGTTTCCAAGAGCAAAAGGGCGATTACTACGCTGCGGGAATCACGTACTTCAGTGTTCTCGCATTGATTCCGATCATGATGGTCGCGTTTGCAGTGGCCGGTTTCGTATTGGCCGGGCATCCCGAGTACCTGGAGTCGATTCAGGAGCAGATCACCAAGAGCATTCCGGGCAGCTTGGGTGACACCATCAACACGCTGATCGATTCGGCTATCGACTCGCGCGCGAGCGTCGGAATCTTCGGTCTCCTGGGTGCCGCGTACGCGGGTCTCGGTTGGATGGCAAATGTTCGCGACGCGCTGACGGCGATGTGGGAGAGCAAGCGCGAGCCGAAGGGTTTCGTTCGTACCAAACTCGGTGACGCAGGGGCCCTCATCGGTCTGGCTCTCGCCATGGTCGTCTCACTGGGAATGTCGGCGCTGAGCAGCGGGCCGGTTGCGACTCAGATCGTGAAATGGCTCAACCTCGAGAACATCACCGGTGTCGGCGTGGGGCTCAGAGTCGTTTCACTGTTGCTCTCACTCCTGGCGACGTGGGCGGTGTTCCTGTGGGTGATTGCCCGGCTACCGCGCGAGCCTGTCACGCTGCGCAGCGCCGCGCAGGCAGCGCTTATCGCCGCGGTCGTGTTCGAAATCTTCAAGCAGGTAGGTGCGATCTACCTCGCGGCCGTCACCAGTGGCCCGGCGGGCGTGGCATTCGGCCCGATCATCGGTTTGCTCGTGTTCGTGTTCACGGCGTCGAGGATGCTGCTGTTCTGCACGGCGTGGGCGGCGACGACAAAGGAAAGTATGGCTCTCGCCTTCGTTCCGCCGCCGGATCCGGCCGTGATCTCGCCGCGAATCGTTGTCAGTGACGGAGCTTCACCGTCTCGCGTGGCTGCGTTGATCGCCACGGGTGCGGTTGCCGGCCTGGGTCTTTCGGGCTTCATGCGCCGTCGGCCGCGCTAGCGCCTTCGACGGTTCAGGGCAACGGCTCCCGCCACCAGCGCGATCACCACAACTCCGCCGACAGCACCGATGAGGATGCGGTCAGTGGTGTCCGACTCGGTGTCGGTAGCGGTGGGTGCTGCCGAAATCGAGCCTGGTGCAGCGGCAGACGGTGTGCGAGTGACATCGGGCGTGGCATCGTCGGTCGATCGGTCCGTCAACGAGCCGACGGTTGTGCTCGCGGGGAGTGCATATCCGTAGTCGAGTAGACGGGCAGCCTGCTCCCACGGCCGGATCGGCTTGGCTTCGCCGCCCATCAATGTCACCAGTAGTTTCCGGCCGTTGCGCTCCGCAGCACCGACGTACGTGTGGCGGGCGTCGTCGGTGAAGCCGGTCTTGCCGCCCAATGCGCCGTCGTAGTTGTAGAGCAACTGATTGTCGTTCGCGAGAGTGAATCCGGGGCGGTCCTGATCGTCAGGAATCGTCGGATCTTTGGGGAAGCCGGGAAACTCGACGGTTTCGGTATGGATCAGTCCGGCAAACGTCGGATTCTGGAGGGCTGTATGGAAGATTACGGCCAGGTCGTACGGTGAGCTGCTCATCCCTGGGCCGTCGAGTCCGGATGGAGTTGCCGTGCGGGTGTCGAGGGCGCCGAGTTCGGCCGCGAGTGCGTTCATTTTCGACACGGCTGCGGCGTCACCGCCGAGTTGGCGGGCAAGAGCGTGCGCGGCATCGTTTCCCGATGCCATGACCAGACCCTGCATCAGTTGCCGGTTGGTGTACTTGCCGCCCTTGCCGATGCCGACAGCGCTACCTTCAGCGTCCGCGTCTTCGGCAGTTGCGGTGATTTCGGTGTCGAGATCGAGTTCGTCGAGCGCGACGAGAGCCAACAGCATCTTGATGGTGCTGGCCGGTCGGTAGCGACCGTGCGGATCTTTCGCGGCGAGGACCTCACCGGTTTCGGCGTCCGCGAGTACCCATCCGGATGCCGCGATGTCGGCCGGGAGCGGGGGAGCGCCGTCAGGAAGTACGACGCCACACTCGCCGAGCTTGTCTCCACCGACGGGGCTTTCCGGAATCGGGACGGCAGTCGGGGCCGTGGATCCGGGCGCGGGTGCTTCGGAGAGATCGATCGCCGGCGCCGGGCTACTCATGAACGGGCAGCTGTCGGTGTTGGGTGTTGTGAACGGTGCCTCGGTGGTGGTGGTGGGCGGCGGCGGGGCCGGTTGGGCGCCGGCCACTCCCGAGGTCCCTACGACACCGGTAAACGCAATGCTCCCTGAGAGCACTGTTCCGGCCACTGCCACTGCACACTTTCGACGCCACATCATCGATATACGAGGGTATGCGAACCTGAGGGAACGTCCGAATCGCCACGCAAGCAGAGGGATCGAAAACAGGCGATTCGGTTTGTACATCGGTCATAGTGGACGATCGCCGCTGATGAGTTCCACCACCACGCAGAGTCTGTAACAGTGGGGTAGTCGACTACTCGAATGGCGCACACGCACTGACGACAGGGGATCGGTATGGGCAAGATCGTGGTGACAGAATTCGTGTCTTTGGACATGGTCATGGAAGCGCCCGGTGGCGAACCGGGTTATGCGCACACTGGATGGGTCTTTCCGTACCAGGAGGGCGATCAGATGAAGTTCAAACTCGATGAAACCCTCGCCGCGGACGTGCTTCTACTCGGTCGACGGACCTACGAGAGCTTCGCCGGTGCCTGGCCTGAGCGCGAGGACGACCAAGGCTTTGCGGACAAGATGAACGAGATGCCCAAGTACGTCGTCACGAGTTCGACGGAGCCGCTCGAATGGAACAACTCGACGGCGCTCGACGGTCCCATCGAGGAATCCGTTCCGAAGCTTAAGGAACAGATCGACGGCGAAATCCTGGTCGCGGGAAGTCGGACGCTCGTCCACGCGTTGTTGCTGGCCGGTCTGGTCGACGAGCTACGACTGATGGTCTTCCCGGTCATTCTCGGGTCCGGCGGGAGAGTGTTCCCCGAATCGGCCGACAAGATCGACCTCGAGTTGAAGGACGATCGCCGGTACGAATCCGGAGTTCAGGTGCTGACGTACCACCCCACGGTCGCGTAGACCTCTCGAAAACATCTGTGGCCGAGCCTCTTCGAGAGTCTCGGTCACAGATGTTTTGCCGGCTAACTGTTCTCGGGGAAGCCGAGGTTGATGCCGCCGTGGCTGGGGTCGAGCCAGCGACTGGTGACGGCTTTACCTCGCGTGAAGAAATGAACACCTTCTGTCCCGTGAGCGTGGGTGTCACCGAAGAGGCTGTTCTTCCAGCCGCCGAAGCTGTAGTAGGCCATGGGAACCGGGATGGGGACGTTGATGCCGATCATGCCGACCTCCACCTCGTTCTGGAAGCGTCGGGCAGCGCCGCCGTCGTTGGTGAAGATGGCGGTGCCGTTTCCGTACGGGCTGTTGTTGATCAGTTCGAGGGCTTGGTCGTAGGTATCGACGCGCACGACGGAGAGAACAGGCCCGAAGATTTCGTCGGTGTAGATCGACATGTCGGTGGTGACGTGGTCGATGAGGGTGGGTCCAAGCCAGAAGCCGTCCGGTCCACCATCGGCCTGGACTGTACGTCCGTCGACCACGATGGTGGCGCCGTCCTTCTCGCCTGCATCGACGTATGAGGCGACCTTGTCGCGGTGGGCCTTGGTGACGAGCGGACCCATGTCGGAGTTCTTGGTGCCGTCACCGGTGACGAGGGGAGTGGTGCGCTCGACGATCTTGGCGACCAGTTCGTCGGCGATGTCGCCGACTGCGACCAGGGCGGAGATCGCCATGCATCGTTCGCCCGCGGAGCCGAATCCCGCGTTGACCATTGCGTCGGCGGCGAGGTCGAGGTCGGCGTCCGGCAGAACGATGGCGTGGTTCTTGGCGCCGCCGAGTGCTTGCACGCGTTTGCCGTTGGCGGTGCCGGTGGCATAGACGTACTGGGCGATGGGGGTGGATCCGACAAACGAAATCGCTTTGACTGCTTTGTTTTCCAGAAGTTCATCGACGGCGAGCTTGTCACCTTGGAGGACGTTGAAGACGCCGGGGGGCAGACCGGCTTCGGCCCAGAGTTCGGCGAGCCAGATCGCCGCGGTGGGGTCCTTCTCCGAGGGTTTGAGAATCACGGTGTTCCCGGCGGCGATGGCGACCGGGAAGAACCACATCGGGACCATCGCGGGAAAGTTGAAGGGGGAGATGATGCCTACGGGGCCGAGGGGTTGGCGGATGGAGTAGACGTCGACCTTGGTCGATGCATTCTCGGTGTATCCGCCCTTGAGGAGATGCGGTATTCCGCAGGCGAATTCGACTACTTCTTGTCCGCGGCTGATTTCGCCGAGGGCGTCGGAGAGAACCTTGCCGTGCTCGGCTGTGATGATCTCGGCGAGTTCACCTTTGCGAGCGTTGAGGAGTTCGCGGAAGCTGAACAGTATCTGTGTGCGCCGGGCCAGGGAGGTGTCACGCCAGGCGGGGAAGGCCGCCGCAGCAGCGTCGATGACGGTGCGGGCATCCTCGAGGTTCGCCAGGGCGAGTCGGCCGGTGATCTGTCCGGTGGCGGGGTTGGTGACGGGGGCGGTGTTCTCGGATGTTCCGGCGAACGACTTGCCGTCCAACCAGTGTGCGATGACACGAGTATCAGTGCTGGTCATGGTATTTCCTAGTGGTCTGGTGGCTCAGGAGTTCGGGGAGATGTACTTGGCGACATAGTCGTTCATCGTCTCGCGCTGGTACCGGGAAACCTCGTGTGCGTTTTCGTTCTCGGCGAAGACGCTCGACACCATCACGGTGTTGTCACGATCGTAGAAGCCGAGTTTGCCGAGGCCGCCGAAGAATTCGTCCCAGTTGACGTCTCCGTCCCCGATTTTGAGGTGTTGATGCACTCGAACGGCATTGCCTGGCGGATTGGTGATGTAGCGAAGTCCGTGGGAACGGTGATGATCCATGGTGTCTGCCACATGTACGAGACGGACCATGTCGCCGGCGGCCTCCATGATGGCGGGAAGGTCCCCACCCATGTGGAATTGGTGGCACGCCACGATCACCATGCCGAGGTTCTTGGAGTTCACGCCACGGATCGTGCGGATCGCGGCAAGCCCGTCTTCGACAAAATCGTCCGGATGCGGGTCGATCAGGACGTCGATCCCCTCGCGTTCGATGATCGGAAGCAGTTCCTCCATCGAACGATAGAACGCACGCTCGGACTCTTCGGCTTTCTCGGGGCGGCCGGAGAATTCGGTGTTCATGACGTTGACACCGAGATCGACCGTGATCTGGATGGCCCGCTTCCAGTAACGCACTGCTGCTTCGCGAGCGTCCTCGTCCGGGCCGGACCACCGAAGGACCGGGAGCACCGACGCGATGCCGACTCCCGCACTCGCGCAGGCCTTCCGGAACTCGGTGACGAGCGCGTCGTCGGCTTTCGGGTGATTGAAGAACGGGATCATGTCGACGTGCGGTGTGAGCTGCAGGTACTCGTACCCGAGATCGGCAACAACTCGGGGAAGCTCCAGCAGCGAGTAATCGTGATGGAACGGTGTGGGATCGAGTGCGACCTTCATCGCTACGCTCCGGCCACAGAGTCGCGCGCAACCATGTCCACGACGACGCGTTGACCCGTCTCCAGAGACTTCACGCCAGCGGCGCAGACAGCGGCCGCGGCGTACCCGTCCCAGGCACCTGGTCCGTCGATGTAGTTGCCGGTGCCGGCGCCCGTCTTCACTGCCTTGATCCACCGGGCGAACTCGGTGTCGTATGCCTGCCCGAAGCGTTCGCGGAATCCTGGGGTGATCTGCCCACCCCAGTTTCCGGGCTTGGTCTTTCGGATCAGTCCCACGTCGAGTCCGATCATCGCGCTTCCGAGTTCGCCGACAACTTCGGTGCGCACTTCGTAGGCAACTCCGGTGGTGACAAACACCTCGGCGTCGACGTGTCTACCGGACTCGGTCTCGAATATCGCGATCTGTGGGTCTTGAATGCCCTCGGGAGCAAGCGAATTCGCAGACGGCCTAATTATCTGCACCGAGGTGATCTCTTCGTCGAGCAGGAATCGCGTCACGTCGACCTCGTGGACGAGTGAGTCCTTGACGATCATCGCGCTGTCGAAGCCGTTCGGAACCGCAGGATTGCGGTGCGCGCAGTGCACAACGAGAGGGCGACCGAGATCGCCGCTGTCGATCAAATCCTTGAGCTGGGTGTATTCGTGGTCGAACCGGCGCATGAAACCGACCTGGATCAGTTTCTTTCCCAGCGCTGCTTCGGCTTTGACGATCGCCAGCGAACTGTCCGCGTCGGTGGTCAGCGGCTTCTCGCAGAGAACCGGCTTGCCTGCTTCGAGGCAGGCAAGTACCTGCTTCTCATGGGTCGGGCCCGGGGTTGCGAGCACAACGGCGTCGACGTCCTCGGCTGCGATGGCATCGAACGGATCGACGACGACGCGTGACCCCGGCGTCAATGCTGCGATTTCCTCGGCGCGGGCAAGAGAGTAGTCGTTGACGACAGTGACTCGGGCACCGCCGATTTTGTTGGTGATGCGGTCGACGTGATCGGCCCCCATGATGCCGACGCCGAGCACTGCGATCCGGAGATCCTGGTTGTCAGACATGCGGTGGTACTCCTCGATTGTGTTGCTCAGCTGAAACGGACGGCGGGAACGCCACAGGTGGACAGGTATTTCTGAGTGCGCTGTGCGATGGGCAGCGGTGTGTCGGGATGGCAGGGATACATGTCCTGCTCGACGATCGCGAACACGTCGATGCCGAGCTTCTCGATGGCCTCCAGAAGCGGCGGCATGTCCGGGATTCCACGCGGTGGTTCGATCATCGCGCCGAGTTTGACCGCTTCGCCGAACGGCAGGTCCTCCGCCTCCACCTTGGCGACGATCGCCGGATCCACCTGCTTGAGGTGCAGGTACCCGATGCGCTCCGGATGCTTGTTGATGATGGCCAGGTTGTCGCCGCCGCAGTAGCTGATGTGGCCGGTATCGAGGCACAGGTTCACGAAACGCTCGTCTGTACCTTCGAGGAACTTGTAGACGTTGTCCTCGATATCGACATGGCTGTCGGCATGAGGGTGGTACTGCGCCATGACGCCGTACTCCTCGAGCATCGCCTTGCCGAGAGCGTTCATGCCGTCGGTCTTCTTGCGCCACTGCTCGGGAGTCAGATTTCGATCCTCGAGTACCACTCCGGTGGAAGGATCGCGCCACATCTCGGGTATGACCACTACGTGCTTGCCGCCGACGGCTGCGGTCAACTTGGCGACGTCCTTGATCTGATTCCAGACGGCATCCCAGGAATCGTCCTGGTGCAGGTGTTCGAAAACGGTACCGGCCGAAAGCTTGAGGCCGCGTGCTCCGAGTTCGTCAGTCAGCTTGGCTGGATCGGTCGGAAGGTATCCGAACGGACCGAGTTCGATCCATTCATATCCCGACGCGGACACCTCGTCGAGGAATCGCGTGTACGGGGTCTGCTGAGGGTCGTCCGGAAACCACACACCCCAGGAGTCGGGGGCTGATCCGACGCGAATCGCGCTCATGTCTAGATTCCTTTCGCGGGCAGGCTTTTTGGGGTGTGGCTGTGCGGAATTTTCATTCGGATGGACGTAGATACGGTCGCTGGATCTTCTTCCAGGACTCGTAGGTTGTCCGGGCGTTCTTGGTCGATTCCAGTTCGGAAGTAGCTGATACCGGTACGTCCCACCATGATTCGCTGTCCGGGGCGCCGATCAGCGGATCGGTTTCGACGTGGATGACCGTGCTGGTGTCGCTTGCTTTGGCGACTTTGATCGCGTCGGCGAACTCGGCGGCGGTGTTGGCGCGGATGACGTCGACACCGAGGCTGGCGGCGTTCGCGGCCAGATCGACCGGGAGAACACCTCCGTCGAGACGTCCGTCATTCGAGCGGTAGCGGTACTGCGTGCCGAAGCGCTGGGAACCCAGCGACTCGGACAGCGAACCGATGGAGGCAAATCCGTGATTCTGCACCAGGACGACGATGACCTTGAGGCGTTCCTGTACGGCGGTGACCAATTCGGTGGCCATCATCAGATAGGAACCGTCGCCGACCATCACGAACACGTCGCGATCGGGGCACGCCATGCGGACGCCTAGACCGCCGGCAACTTCGTATCCCATGCACGAGTACCCGTATTCGACGTGATACCCCTTGGGATCACGGGTTCGCCACAGCTTGTGGAGGTCACCCGGCATGGACCCGGCAGCGCACACGACGACGTCACGTGGATCGGACAGAGTGTTGACCAGGCCGATCACCTGATTCTGATTCAGTGACCCGTCGGCAGCGGGTTCGGCTGGGTTGTAGACGGATTCGACGATCGCATCCCAATTGCGGGCGAGGTCACCAATCCTGGAGGCGTATTCGTCGTCTACCCGGTAGTCGTTCAGTGCAAGTGCCAGCGCGTCGAGTGCCTCACGTGCGTCGGCGACCACGCTGACTCCGCCCTGCTTCACGGAGTCCAGTGAAGCGACGTTGATATTGATGAAGCGAACGTCGGGATTGGTGAATGCGGTGCGGGACGCGCTCGTGAAATCGCTGTACCGCGTGCCGATACCGACGACGACGTCCGCCTCGGTAGCCAGTGCGTTTGCAGCCGTAGTGCCGGTGGACCCCACCGCCCCGACGGATTGTGGATGGTCGTAGACCAATGAACCCTTGCCGGCCTGGCTCTGCCCCACGGGGATTCCGGTCTGCGCGCAGAACGCTGCCAGAGAGTCGGTGGCCTGGCTGTAGATCACTCCGCCGCCGGCGACGATCAGTGGTTTGCGAGCCGAGCGGATGATCGCGGCGGCGCGTTCGATCACCGATCGCTCGGGGAGCGGGCGGGCCACGTGCCAGACTCGCTCGGCGAAGAAGGACTCGGGCCAGTCGAAAGCCTCGGCCTGCACGTCCTGCGGGATGGCGATGGTGACTGCGCCGGTCTCGACGGGATCAGTGAGAACGCGCATCCCGGCGAGCAGAGCGCTCGGCAACTGCTCCGGGCGCCATACCCGATCGAAGTATCGTGAGACCGGTTTGAAAGCGTCGTTGACTGTGACGTCGCCGCTCGACGGGAGTTCGAGTTCCTGCAAGACGGGGGCACTGGCGCGGGTCGCGAAAGTGTCTGCGGGAAGGAGTAATACAGGTAGACGGTTGATGGTGGCCAGCGCCGCGCCGGTGATCATATTGGTGGCACCTGGGCCGACGCTGGACGAGACTGCCCACGTCTGCAGGCGGTCCTTCATGCGGGCGTGCGCGACAGCCGAGTGCACCATCGCCTGTTCATTGCGGCCGAGCACGTAGGGGAGTGTCGGCTCACGGCCGGCATCGAGATCCTGGATCTCGGCCTGCAAGAGTGCCTGCCCCAGTCCGGCGACGTTGCCGTGCCCGAAGATTCCGAAGCAGCCGGCAAACAGCTTGGTGCGCTGGCCGTCGCGTTCGGTGTACTGGTTGGCGAGGAAGCGGACGACAGCTTGAGAAACGGTGAGGTGTACGGTCGGCTCGTCGCGAGGTAGACGATTGCCGGTTGCGTTGTTGGTGGGTGCCACAGCTTTCACTTCCGTCAGTTGTGGGACTGCAACGGCAGTCGAGGGTCGATGTCCTGGTGATCCCAGCTTCCACGTAGCCAGGTGTGTTGCGGATCGTCACAGATGTTCCACGCCCGGATCTCGTCCGAACCTGCCATGACATTGAGGTAGTACATGTGGTGGCCCGGCGCTGCGATGGACGGGCCGTGATAGCCGTGCGGCACGAGGACGACGTCGCCCGAGCGGACTTCCTCGAGCACCTCGATAGGTCTCTCGGCGGTTCCGTACACGCGGTGGTAGCCGAAACCTTCGGTCCCGGTGGGGCTTCGGTCGATCTCGAAGTAGTAGATCTCTTCCAGAGCCGATTCGACGTCGCTGTTCTCGTCGTGCTTGTGGCTGGGATACGACGACCAGTTCCCGCCGGGGGTGATGACTTCACACGCGATGATGGAGTCTGCCTCGAAAGTGTCTGCGGTGGCGAAGTTGTGAACCTGTCGGCTGCAGTTACCGGCACCGCGGAGTTCGACGGCAACTCCCGACACCGGGCCGTAGCGATGGGGGAGCTTTGCGCCGGCGCGCGCTCCGCACAGGGCGAAGCGGCCTCCACCTGCGCTGGCCACTGTGTAGTCGGAATCCTTTCCTACGTAGGCGAAGTCGCTCGGTCCGTCGAAGACCGACGCGCGGCCGGTCAGGGCGATCTCCGTCCCCTCGGCAACGATCACGGCCGAACCCGACAGTGGAACGACGACTATCTCGTTCTCGCCGGACTGCAGGTGGACGTTAGCGCCGGGGGCGAGTTCGAGTGTCCACAAGCTGGATTCGGCCCACCCGGCGGACTCCGGCGTGACCACTGTCGTGAAATCACCGTCGGCGGACGATCCGGCGGGGACGTAGTACTTGCTGAACATCTTGCTCCTGCCAGGTCGGTTCTAGTGGACGAGCTTGACTGCGGTGTCGACGGCCGCGGTCACGTCGCCGTCCGGTGGGTAGAGCAGCGCGCGCCCGACGATCAGTCCGCGCACGGACGGCAGCTGAAGGGCAGCGCCCCACTTCGCGTACGTTTCTTCCGGCGCGATCTGCGGATCGCCGCCCAGGAGCAGCGTCGGGAGGGTGGTCGCATCCATGACGCGTTCCATCTCGTCGACGACCGGCAGTTTCATCCACGTATACGCCGAGGTGGAGCCGAGACCTTGGGAGATGTGGATGGACTTGATGACGGCGTCGGGGCTGAGATCGTTGACCACCTTGCCGTTGACGCGACTGGAGAGGAACGGCTCGAGCATCGCGATCAGTCCGGCCGCGGCCAGTTCGTCAACGGCCTCGGCACATGCCGTCATGGTGGGCA
Source organism: Rhodococcus sp. DN22 (assembly GCF_036669995.1). Lineage (NCBI taxonomy): Bacteria > Bacillati > Actinomycetota > Actinomycetes > Mycobacteriales > Nocardiaceae > Rhodococcus > Rhodococcus sp. DN22. Next base: position 2,214,093 of record NZ_CP133326.1, read on the forward strand.
GGGTGCCCGCGTCGTCGAGGGCGATGCGCAGCAGCATCTTTCCGCCGTTCATTCCGAACTTCGCGGTGCCCGCCGCGGTATATCCGGTCATGCGGTCGTCGAGTTCGAAGCTCGCGCCCGCCAGGCCGCCGCGGTTCATCGACGAGAAGACGACCTTGTCCTCGAGGGCCCCGAGGAGGAGCAGATCGTCGAGAATGTCCGCGGTACCGAGAACGCCGTCGACTCCGGGATTGTCGAGCGCCGTGCGTAATCTGTCGAGCAGATCGGTACGACTGTTCATCGCTGTCGGCTTGCCGCCGACAGACAATGCCCCACGCGCTGGATGATCGGCAGCGACGATCATCAGTCGTCCGTTGCCTCGAACGGTGGCGCGAGGAGTTCTTGCTGCCCAGGACTTTTCGATGATCTGCGGATCGCTCGCACGCAGTTCCGTCACGTCGGCGTAGGTGGTGGCGAGGGGGCGGGCGGCGAGCTTGTCAGACATTGACTGCCTCCGTGGCTGTGGCTTCGGCGAGATCGTGGACTTCTTCAGCGGTTGGCATCGCAGTGGAGCATTCGAGCCGAGATGCGACTATCGCACCGGCCGCGTTGGCATAGCGCAGTACCTTCTCCAGTGGCCACCCGGCCAACAGTCCGTGGCACAGTGATCCGCCGAAGCTGTCGCCAGCACCCAGCCCGTTGACCACGTCGACGGCATTGGGCGGCACGGTGATCGATTGCTTTCGTGTTTTGCCGAGAACACCCTTCGGGCCCTGCTTCACGATCGCCAGTTCGACTCCGAGGTCGAGAAGCGCGTCAGCGGCCTTGTTCGGGTTGGTCTCACCGACCGCGATCTCGCACTCTTCGCGGTTTCCGACGGCTACCGTCACGTGCGCGAGAGCGCGCTGCACCTGAGTGGTCGCTTCTTGGGGTGTCGACCAGAACATCGGGCGGTAGTCCAGATCGAGGACCGTCAGCGGGCGTCGTTCGCGGGCTTCCCAAGCAGCGAAGTGTGCACTGCGACTCGGTTCTTCGGACAGTCCCGTCACAGTCGACCAGTAGAGGGACGCTCCTCGAACGGCGTCGAGGTCGATATCTTCCGGGGTGATCCGAAGATCGGGCGCATGCGGCTTGCGGTAGAAGTACAGCGGGAAGTCGTCAGGGGGGAAGATCTCGCAGAACGTCACCGGTGTCGGGTACTCGGAATTGGTGACGACAAACCTGTTGTCGACGCCCAGACGTGCCAACTCGCGTGTGACGAACTTTCCGAAGGGATCGCTGCCTACGCCGGAGATCAGTGCTGCTCGCCGGCCGAGGCGTGCAGCCGCCACCGAGACGTTTGCCGCGCTGCCGCCGAGAAACTTGCCGAAGGTCTCGACGTCTTCGAGTCCGACACCGGTTTGAAGTGGGTAGATGTCCACCCCCGATCGGCCGATGGCAAGCACGTCGAATGGTGCGTCAGGGATGTGTGACCCGCTCTGGTGAGTGTTGATGCTTGTCAAGACTGACTCCCGAGAGTTCGTGGTGGGCTGCCCGCGCAGGGCACCGTTGTATGACTGAAACTGTGCGCCGCGACACAGCAATTGTCAATAGTTTGTCTGGACATTATGACTTGCGGTCAAGTGAATGTTAGTGTTCGCATACACTGCCGAGAGAAGTAGCGTCGATACGGCGCCTTCCCAAGACAGATCGGAGTTGACCGTGGTCGCAGCACTCGCCGTCGAGTTGGACCGCTCGAGCCCGGTGCCGCTGTATTTTCAGCTGGCCCAGGCAATCGAGGGCGCTATTCTCGGTGGCGAACTTGCCCCAGGTGATCGCTTCGAGAACGAACTGGCGTTGGCCAAACGGCTCAATCTCTCACGTCCGACAACTCGACGTGCGATCCAGGAACTGGTGGACAAGGGCCTACTTGTTCGTAAGCGGGGAGTCGGAACTCAGGTGGTGCAAAGTCCGGTGCACCGCCCGGTCGAGCTCACCAGCCTGTTCGACGACCTTGCGAGGGCCGGCCAGGCGCCCACGACCAAGCTGCTCGAGTTCACGGTGGGAGTTCCCGCCGAGGACGTTGCCGCGGAACTCAACCTCGAACCTGACGCCGAAGTGGCCACCATCAGGCGTCTGCGAAGCACCAACGGCGAACCGCTGGCAGTGATGACCAACTACATTCCGGTGGACATCGCACCCGATCCCGAGGAGTTGGAGACGCAAGGGCTGTACCAAACCTTGCGAACTCGCGGCGTTCACATCCGTGTGGCGCGGCAGCGAATCGGCGCTCGGGCGGCGACTCGCGAAGAAGCAGGATTGCTCGACGAGAAAGTGGGTGCTGCCCTCTTGACCATGAGCCGCACTGCATTTGACGATTCAGGTAGTGCCGTCGAGTACGGCAGCCACTGCTACCGAGCGTCGCGTTACTACTTCGACACCACCGTGGTCGACCGCTAGATCTCGATCCCGGTGACACGAGTACCCGCCTGACCGAGTCAGTGGGGGTGATTTGTGATCCCAGCATTTCTGCGATCCTTCGATCATTTGACCCGAACGGAGCCTCATGACAGGCATTTCAGTAGCAGTTGCCGGATTCGGATGGATGGGCCGCGTACACACGCAGGCGTATCTGCGTCTGCGGCAGCACTATCCCCAGCTTCCCGTGATCCGCCTGGCCGCCGTCGCCGACGAGGTGCCGGGCCGAGGGGAGGAAGCGGCGGACCAATTCGGTTTCGAAGCTTTCACCCAGGACTGGCGCGATATCGCAGCCGATCCGGCCATCGACGCGGTGAGCATCACGGCCCCGAACTTCTTGCACCGTGAAATCGGCGTCGCAATGGCAGAGGCCGGCAAACACATCTGGATCGAGAAGCCCGTCGGGTTGTCCACGGAAGACGCCAAAGCTGTTGCCGCAGCAGTCTCGAAGGCCGGTGTGCAGTCGACCGTCGGCTTCAACTACCGAAACGCGCCGGCTGTGGCCCTGGCAAAAAGCCTGATCGACTCAGGAGAGTTGGGCACGATCACGCACTCGCGTTTTCGCTTCCTCAGCGACTATGCGGCCCACCCTGAAGGCGCTTTGAGTTGGCGATACGAGCGTGAGCGCGGCGGCGCCGGCGTTCTGGGCGACTTGGCTTCGCACGGCATCGATCTGATTCGTCATCTTCTCGGTGACGTCGACGCTCTCGTTGCTGATACTGCGATCTTCATCCCGGAGCGTGCGCGTCCGTCCGCCGCTACCAGTGGACATGCCCGAGCCAGCGGCGGGGAGATGGGAGCTGTCGAGAACGAAGACTTCGTCAGCGCACTGCTGCGGCTCGGCTCGGGCGGCCGCTGCACCCTCGAAGCGTGCCGAGTCGCCGTGGGAGAGCAGAACAACTACGGATTCGAGATTCACGGTACGAAGGGTGCCGTGTTCTGGGATTACCGCCGGATGGGTGAACTGGGCACCAGCCTCGGCTCGAAGTACCAGGACCAATCCGTCACGACGGTTTTGGTCGGCCCCGAGTCAGGTGAGTTCGGACGCTTCCAACCCGGCGCGGCCAACGCCATGGGTTATGACGACCTGAAGGTCATCGAGGCTCGCAATTTCGTCTCTTCGATCGTGGACGGAGCGCCGCAGGGCGCGACCATCGCTGATGCTGTCGCGTCGGCGCAGGCTCTGGACGCGATGGTTGCCTCGGTCTCCTCCGGTGGCTGGATTTGTCTCGGCTGATCGAGAATCGCTCCGAAAGGCTCTGGTGCAGTGAGATTTCCCCGCGGACTGGCGTTGCTCGTGGCAGCAGCACTGTTCATGGAGATGCTCGACGCGACGATTCTCGCAACCGCACTGCCGTCGATCGCCCAATCCTTCGGAGTTGACGCCGTCGACGTCAATGTCGCCGTTTCTTCGTACCTCCTGGTGTTGGCCGTCCTGATCCCGGCGAGCGGATGGATGGCCGACAGGTTCGGAACGCGACGTGTCTTCATCTCTGCCATAGCCGTTTTCACGGCGGCGTCGGTGGGATGTGCACTGAGCACCTCCCTCCCGATGCTGGTGGGGATGCGCGCACTACAAGGGGTAGGCGGCGCCATGATGGTGCCGGTAGGGCGGCTCGCAGTATTGCGGGTGACGTCGAAGGCGGAACTCGTACGGGCTATCGCTTACTTGACGTGGCCGGCGCTCACAGCGCCGGTTCTTGCGCCCGCTGTGGGTGGAGCCATCGTGTCGATCGCTTCGTGGCGCTGGATCTTTCTGATCAACGTTCCGATCGGGATCGTCGGGTTTCTGCTGGCATTGCGCATGGTGCCCGACATTCGGCAAACACAGAAACGGAGCCTCGACTGGCTGGGATTGGTGGTGATCGGAGCAGGCGTCGCAGTGCTTGTCGTGGCGCTCGACAGCGTGCACAGTGCCGGAACCGACTGGCTACGAGTGGGCCTCGGGATCATTGCGGCTCTGATCTTGTTGAGCTTGGCCGTCATTCACCTCATCCGGTCGGATCACCCGCTCATCGCGCTCCGCGTCCTCCGACTTCGATCGTTTCGGCTCGTCGCGTCGAGCGGCTCGCTGTACCGGCTCGTGATCATGGGCGTGCCGTTTGTGCTGCCGTTGTTGTTCCAAGTGGGATTCGGAATGTCGGCGTTCAAGGCCGGTCTGCTGGTGATGGCTCTGTTCGCGGGGAATATCGCGATCAAACCGCTCACCACTCCGCTCATGCGTAGATTCGGGATCAGACGAGTTCTGGTGGGAAACGGAGTTCTGTCGGTGGTGTGCTTCGGTGCGCTGGTACTGATCTCGTCGACGACACCGGACGTCGTTATCGCTGTTGCACTGTTTGTCAGCGGCGCGTTGCGATCCATCGGGTTCACCGCGTACAACAGCTTGGCGTTCGCCGATGTCGACTCGGGTGAGCTGACCGATGCAAATACTCTGCATGCAACGCTGCAAGAGTTGGCATCCGGTCTGGGTATTGCACTGTCCGCGTTGGTGATCACGCTCTGCACACCGTTGGCGGAGTCGGAGGATCTGAGCGGCGGAGTGCCGTTTTCTCTGACGCTGGGTGTTCTCGGGGCCATGCTGGTGCCGACGGTGATCGAGAGTTGGCGGCTCCCACGCGATACAGGTGCTGTGGTGTTGGTGCGCCGATAATGAAGCGTCTTCCGCCACCTTCATCATAACGCGGGACCCGGGGCTTGCGGCAAGGCCCCGGTGATGGTGCACACTCGTCTGCTGCGAGCAAGCAAAAGCCTTGCCCGAAGGAGGGGATCGCATGAGTGACGTCATCATTGTCGGTGCTGGACCAACTGGATTGATGCTGGCAGGTGAGCTCCGGCTACAGGGCGTCGATGTCGTCGTCGTGGACAAGGACGAGGAGCCGACTCAGTTCGTCCGTGCCCTCGGCATCCATGTGCGCAGCATCGAAATCATGGAGCAGCGCGGGTTGCTGGACAAGTTCCTCGCGCACGGCCGCAAGTATCCGCTCGGTGGATTCTTCGCGGGGATCAGCAAGCCGGCACCTGCGCACCTTGATACTGCGCACGGGTACGTACTGGGAATACCTCAGCCCGAGATCGACAGGATTCTTGCCGAACATGCCACCGAAGTCGGCGCGGAAATTCAGCGAGGGAAGCGTGTCGTCGCGATCCGTCAAGACGCCGACAAGGTCACAGCGGAATTATCCGACGGCACAACACTTCACGCGCGTTACCTCGTGGGCTGCGACGGCGGCCGCAGCACTGTTCGGAAGCTGATCGACGTCGGGTTTCCCGGCGAGCCGTCGAGCGCCGACACGTTGATCGGCGAAATGGACGTGACCATGCCGGCTGATGAACTGGCCGCCGTTGTCGCCGAAATCCGGGAAACGCACAAACGATTCGGAGTCGGTCCCGCCGGCAATGGTGCTTTTCGTGTCGTGGTCCCTGCAGCCGAAGTTGCCGACGGTCGCGCAACACCGACCACCCTCGACGACATCAAACAACAGCTACTGGCCATTGCCGGTACCGACTTCGGTGTGCACTCGCCGCGGTGGCTCTCGCGCTTCGGCGACGCCACTCGTCTGGCGGAGCACTACCGGCGCGACCGGGTGTTTCTCGCCGGCGACGCCGCACACATCCACCCACCGATGGGCGGTCAAGGTCTCAATCTCGGTGTGCAGGACGCCTTCAACCTCGGCTGGAAGCTCGCCGCCGAGATCAACGGCTGGGCACCGGAGGGCCTGCTCGACACGTACGAATCGGAACGGCGTCCGGTGGCTGCCGACGTTCTGGACAACACGCGCGCCCAGGCCGAGTTGATCTCCACCGCTGCCGGACCACAAGCGGTGCGGCGCTTGATCTCCGAGCTGATGGAATTCGAAGACGTCAAGCGCTATTTGACCGAGAAGATCACTGCGATCTCGATTCGCTACGATTTCGGCGAAGGCGACGACCTACTCGGTCGGAGGCTGCGTAACATCGCGTTGACCCGCGGCAACCTGTACGACCTGATGCGATCCGGCCGCGGACTTCTTCTCGACCAGGGTGGCCAACTGTCCGTCGATGGTTGGAGCGATCGAGCCGACCATATCGTTGACACAAGCGCTGAATTGGAAGTTCCGGCTGTCCTGCTTCGGCCGGACGGTCATGTGGCATGGGTCGGGGATACACAGGCGGAGTTGGATACTCAGCTGTTTAAGTGGTTCGGCCGGCCAACGGCGTAGGGCTATCTGGTTCCACCTCTAAGCCGACTGGTCGCTTAACACGCCGGCCAATGGGCTGTGTATTGATCCGATACTTCGTCGTGGTCGCGATAGAGCTGTTTGCGTTTGCGCGTTGGAAGTCGGTCGCCGAAGACAATGCCGTTGATGTGGTCGGTCTCGTGTTGGAAGCAGCGCCCGAGGGTGCCACCTGCAGTGATTTCGATCGGGTTGCCGTATTGATCGTTTCCGCGACAGGTCGAGAAGTCGGGTCGCGCGAGGTCTGTGTAGGCGCCGGGTAGGGACAGACAGCCTTCGCAGTAGTCGACTAGCTGCCGGTCGACTCCTTCAGGAAGGTCAACGACCGGATTGCAGACGACGCCGGTGCGTTGCGTCCCTACCTCGTCGGTGCAGTCGTAGATGAACACCGCGAGGTCGACGCCGATCTGTTGAGCTGCGAGTCCTGCGCCGTTTGCGGCGGTGTTGGTAGCGAACATGTCTGCCAGCAGATCTTGGAGATCGCTGCCGAATTCAGTCACTGGCCGAGCTGGCGTATGAAGGACAGGGGTGCCCCAGCGAATGATCGGTTGCGCGGTACCTAGGCGGAGAAGTTCGGAGACAGGCATGAGGTTCATGTTCCGCTCTGCTCCTGCCCAACGCAACGAGAGTGTTCGCGTTCGACCGCTACGTTCCTCACCGCCGTGCAGCGCCGGTTTACTCTCCCGCGTCGCCCGGACCGCTGTCTGAACATTGGATCTGGTGCAACTTTCAGTCAGCGTGCTTGACGGTCCCTTCGCCTCCACGCTGTCGAGCCCTACCGGGATTGATGTGGAGCCGAACACCCTCATAGGTGACTGTGTACGGCACATCGTCATCGTTGTCCGGGTCGCCGGAGTCCGCAGGATCCGGCAGTTCCGCGATCTGTTCGATGACCGTCTGTGCTCGCGCCGCACCAGGATCGAACATTTCCTGAAACGGCCCCACGAACGAGCCACCGAGTCCGCGGCGCTTCGCCCGAACAGCCGCCCACCCGAATGTCGCCAACGGGCCGATCATGGCGAACAGCACTAACAAGTCCCACCCCATGCTTCGAGCGTACCGACCGATCGGCATCAAGCGGCACAAGTCTCTTCAGTGCTGCCGTCCCTCAGCTCATTCGTCTCTCGGACTGTGCCTTCAGTAGATCGGCCAGTCGACCAGGTGAGATCCGCTCGCGAACCGCCTCCGTCACGAGTTCGGCCTGCGTCTGAGGCGCGAGGCCGTCGATCGGTTGGTCTCGGTCCAGATTGGTCGGGAAGGCGTAGCCCTCGGCCGAGGCGGCGACGGCGCACCGAACTGCCTCGTCGGACCCCGACTCGCTGAGAGCGAGCAGTGCCGGATAGATCGCGTTGACGAGTGCCTCCCGGTCGATGGTTCCGAGGGCTCGACCGAAGGCCGACGACACCTGGAGAAGATTTGCCATACGCAGGACGTCGGCGGACTTGTTGTGGCCTGCCGCGTGGAACAGGGCTGGGTTGAAGAAGACGGCATCTCCCTTCTTCAAAGGTAATTGGACGTAGTTGGCTTCGAAGAACTCCTTGAACTCGGGACGCTCGAACGCGAGGTATCCGGATTCGAATTGCTGCGAGTACGGCAGATACTTCGTCGGCCCCGTCTCGGCCGGCATATCCACGTGGGCGACTGCACCTTGCAAGGTGAGGGCAGGGGTCAAGCGGTGAACATGCGCCCGAAACTTCGCGGCTACGTCGCTCGACATGAAACCGAGGTGGTAGTCGCGATGTGGATTCTGTGCGGCGCCACCGGGATTGACGACGTTGACGTCCGACGTCACCTGATACATGGGGCCGAGCCACGCTTCCGAAGCCAAAGCGACAATGCTGTTTGCGTAGTAGTCGACGTAAGCCTTGGGATCTTCGAGCGCCAACTTCAGTTGTGCGCCCCAGATTCGGTCATTGGCACCAGGTTTGGCGAAGTGATCTCCGGACGCTGCACCGGATTCGTGTTGGCGTGCAATGAGTTCACGGAAGACTGCGCTGGCGCGATCCAGTATCTCCGCGTCGAACGCGCCTTGAAAGACTGTGATGCCGGGGCCGGTGAGTAACGCCCGGGCGATCTCGTCTTGGATCTCGGCCCGGGTTTCAGGATTCGACGATTGCTCTACCAATGCTTCGGAGCGGTACAGAAGAACCCCGTCGGCCACTGAATCGGCGTACGGGTAATCGGCAAGGTCGGTGTCGTGCGCGACCAAAGCGGCGAAGTCGTCGATGTTGCAGTCTTCTCGGTGCAACCTACCTGCGGACGGCACGGTGTGGTTGGTCAGTGATGGAGTCATTCGGGGCCTTTCCTGCGGTGTTCAAGATGCGCTGTACCTCAAAGACTGCCAAGGAGAACCCATCGAAACTACCCCTGAAATCCATCAAAAAGACCTCAGAAACTTTCCCCCACGGGCTCGACCGAGAGCGTGAGGTCGGCATGCGTTGAATCATGGGAAGCGATGACTACGGCGTCCACACCGGCGTCGTTGATCAGTTTCAACGGATCGGTCACCCACCGTGCGCCGACTGCGGACGCTACGGACTTTGCTCGCTCTTGATCGAGGTCTGCAACCACAGAGACCGTTGCCCCGGAGACCGTGGAGTGGAGATTGCGGACGTGGTCGGCGCCCATGACGCCGGTTCCGATCACACCGACACGAATCGACATGAGGTTCCTACTTTCAGAGGATTGAAACGGACAACCTAATGTCCTTACATATTACGAATTTCGACTCTACAGTTCGAGGCATGACTTCTTCTACAGTTCTGGAACTCCCTCGCACCAGGGTCCCCGATCCGGTCGACGCTCCGACTTTGCGCTGGGGGATCCTCGGGCCTGGCTGGATCGCACAGCGCTTCGTGGAGTCACTCCAGAGAAATACAGCGCAGGAAGTCACGGCCGTCGCTTCGCGCGGACTCACCCGCGCTCAGGCCTTCGCGGACAATTGGGGGATCCGACACGCTCACGGTAGCTACGACGCTTTGCTTGCCTCCGAGGATGTGGACGTCGTCTATGTCGCAACACCGCACACTGCTCATTTCGATTGCGCGATGGCGGCATTGGATCACGGCAAGCATGTCGTGATCGAAAAGCCGCTGGCTTTGAACGGAGCGCAGGGACGGGCGATTCAGGAGCGGGCGGCTGCGCTCGGACTGTTTTGCATGGAGGCGATGTGGACGTCGTTCCTGCCCAAGTTCGACGTGATCGACCAGATCCTCGAGGCTGGACTGCTGGGAACCATACGTACGGTTCTGGCCGATCACGGCGAACGGTTCGAGACCGATCATCGTATCTACGATCCAGCGCTGGCGGGCGGGCCACTTCTCGACCTCGGGACCTATCCGGTCAGTCTGGCGCACCGGCTACTAGGTGTTCCGAGTACGGTGGTCGCGCTCGGTCAACCGGCGAATGACATGGTGAACGGCCAGATCTCAGCGGTTCTGTCCTGGGCAGGCATTGCTCAGGCCAGTCTGAACACCACGATCCTTGCTGACACGCCCAACATGGCCTCGATCTGCGGCGACAAGGGGATGATCGTTCTGGACTCGACGTTCTACCGGCCCGGGTCCTTCACTGTCCGGCTAGGTGACGGAAGATCTGCGCGCTACGACGATCCGGTCGACGGATATGTCGGAGGTCTCGCGTTCGAGGCGGCCGAGGCGGCGCGGCGGATCACCGCCGGGGATATCGAGTCGCCGGTCCATCCGCTCGGCGCGGCCATTGCGACGCTCGACATCCTCGACGAGATCCGCCGTCAGGTGGGGATCACGTTCCCGGGTGAGGGCTAGAGCGTGAAGGCCTTCCGGAAAGCAGTGAGTGCGGTGTCACTGTCTCCGGATGCCCAGCCCTCCAAACCGATCGTGCCGGTGTAACCCTGGTCGGCGAGCACGCGTGCGATGGCGGGGTAGTTGATCTCGCCGGTTCCGGGTTCGCATCGGCCGGGTACGTCGGCCACCTGAATCTCGCCGATGTTGTCACCACAACGCCGCACGAGTTCGATGAGGTTTCCTTCGCCGATCTGTGCGTGGTAGAGGTCGAGCATCATCTTGAGGTTGGGGTGTGAGACGGATTCCACCAGTGCCAGAGTGTCTTTGGCGCGGGCCATCGGTACGCCGGGGTGATCGACGATCGTATTGAGATTCTCGAGGCAGAAGACGACTCCGGCTTCTTCGCCCAGTCTCGCGATCTTCTCGAGAGCGCGTTGGGCCGTCAGCCACATCGCTCCCGTAGTTCGATACTGCGGGCGCGCAGCCTGTCCGTCGATCAGCTCGCCGGTATGGAAGTTCAGCCGGGGAACGCCGAGTTTCGCTGCCGGAGCGAGGCATAGCGCCGCTGTACGTACCAGTTCGGCGCTGCCGGCGTCATCGAACAAATCGCCGTGGAGGTAGCCGGTCATCGAGGAGACCCGAGCTCCGGTGGCGACCAGAGCATCGAGGTCTTTGTCTTGCCAACTCCAGATCTCAGCTGCGAACCCCGCCTCCGAGATCCGCCGAACACGCTCGACGACAGGGAGTTCGGTGAACGTCATCTCGGCAGAGACCGCCAAATCGAAGGGGCTCACTGCGGCACCGCCAGCAATGATACGGGCAGTCCGGTTTCCACGGATTCCTTTGCGGCCAATGCAATTTCCAGCGCATTGCGGGCACCCAGACCGTCGACCGACGGCGCGCTGCCGGAGCGGATGCAGTCTGCGAAGTGCGCCAACTGGGCGACATAGGCGTCGTGAAACAGTTCGATGTTCACCCGAGGTGTGTCGGCCAGAACGCCCGGTGAGCTGTAATGACGCATCGCGGTCCGCGTGACCTCGCCTGCACTCACCATTCCACCGGAACCGAAAACTTCGCCGCGCACGTCGTAACCGTAGGTGGCTTGGAAGTTGGCCTCGGCCGACGCGAGGGCGCCGTTGTCGAAGCGCAACTGAACCATCGACGTGTCGAGGTACCCCTGCTCCTTGTACTGCGGATGGATGAGAGCATCGGCCTGCGCGAACACCTCGACGACGCGTGCCCCGGGGTTGAGCCAGAGCAGAGCGTCGAAGTCGTGAATCAGCGTCTCGTTGAAGATGGTCCACGGCTTGACTCGGGAGGCGACGTCGGCGGTGATTCCTGGGTCGCGGGTCAGAGAACGAAGTAGCTGTGGGGTTCCGATCCCGCCGGCGGTGATCACGTCGTGGGCCGCGGTGAAGTCGGCGGCGAAGCGCCGGTTGAAACCGACTTGCAGCGCAACGTTGTTCGCGGCACATGCGCCGATCGCGCGATCGGCGTCCTCGAGTGTCAAGGCCATCGGCTTTTCGCAGAAGACATGTTTGCCGGCCTCCGCGGCGGCCACCACGAGATCGGTGTGAGTTGATGCGGGCGTGCTGATGAGCACCGCTTCGACGGTCGGATCGGCAATCAGCTCAAGGGCGTCGGTGTACGCGCGGGCGTCGGGACTGACACGTTCGATCAATGACGCCGCAGCGCCGGGCGCAGGATCGGCGACGGCGACGAGACGGGTGCCGGGGATACGCAGCGCAACGGACTCGCCGTGGAAGCGGCCGATCCATCCGGCGCCGATGAGGCCGACTGCAACAGAGGCAGACATGGGGGCTCCGTTCGGAGTGAGAATGAGGAACTAGATCGTTCTAGTCCATGCCAGTAAAGCGCCGGTTGCGACGCGCGTCAATGCTTCGGTGCGTATTCGCTGGAACGATCTAGTCTGTGGAGGTGAACAGTCGACGCCCCACCTTGCAAGACGTAGCAGACCTGGCTGGTGTGTCACGCGCTCTGGTGTCCATCGTCATTCGTGATGTCCCGGGTGCCAGCGATGCGACGCGGGTACGGGTCAAGGCGGCCGCGGACGAACTCGGCTATCGACCCGACAACGCGGCGCGACTGCTGCGCCAACATCGCAGCCGCCTGATCGGTGTCAGTTACGTTGCAGCGCAAACATTTCACGCGGAGCTGCTCGACGAAATCTATGTGGCCGCCGAACGGTCGCGCTACGACGTCGTCCTCAGTGCGGTCTCGGAGCGACGGCCGGATTCTCGTGCAACGCGGACCCTGCTCGACGACCGGTGTGAGGCGATCTTGCTGTTGGGTTCACAGGCGCCCGAAGCAGAGATCGTCGACCTGGCCGACAAGGTTCCCGTTGTCGTAATCGCGCGGAAGATGTCGTCAGTGCACGTGGATGTTGTCCGAACAGATGACGAGGCGGGCGCGGTGATAGCCGTGAATCACCTTGTCGAACTCGGGCACCGCTCGATCGCCCACGTCGACGGCGGGCGAGGCCCGGGCGCCCAGGAACGGCGTCAGGGCTACCGCAAGGCCATGCGAGCGGCCGGTCTGGAGCCGAGAATTCTTCCCGGCGGTCTCACGGAGGAGTTCGGCGCAGCTGCCGCCAGGTCGATGGTCGAGGGTGGGTTACCCGGGGCGGTCTTCGCTTTCAACGATCGCTGCGCGCTCGGAGTTCTCGACGTCTTCCTGCGTGCCGGGATCTCGGTGCCTGGCGACGTTTCCGTGATCGGATTCGACAACAGTGCATTGGCAGGCTTGGCGCACATCGATCTGACCAGTGTCGGGCAGGACACGGCGTTTCTGGGCGGCGCCGCGGTGGAGCGGATCTCCGAACGCCTCGACGGCGGAAGTGGGCCGTTGGGCAAGGACATTGTCGCGCAGCCGCAACTGGTGGTTCGAGGTTCAACTGGACCCGCAGGGCATTGACCTGCAGTTTCGACTTCAATCGGTTTGTCTGGTCTTTGATAAGCAGTCCTAATGTCAGAACAAACTATTGACATTCGACTGTGACGGGTATTACATCTTTCACATACAACCGAGCACCATCCGTTCGCGGGCCGTTGGTTGATGTCGAGAGGGAGTTCACATGTCGTTTCTCACGGGACGCAAGAGCGTTGCCGTACTGGCCGGAGCCTCAGTCGTGGTCTTGGGTCTGGCCGCCTGTTCAAGCACCGGCGGAAAGCCGGATTCTTCCGGATCCGGAATGGGCGCGGGTACGGCGGACACGCCCCGCGCCACCATTGCGATGATCACTCACGAAGTTCCCGGTGACACGTTCTGGGATCTGGTGCGCAAGGGAGCCGAAACCGCAGCGGCCAAGGACAACATCGAGCTTCGGTACTCCGCCGATCCCGAGGCGCCGAATCAGGCCAACTTGGTTCAGAGTGCGATCGACAGCAAGGTCGACGGGATTGCCGTGACCCTCGCGAAGCCCGACGCCATGGTTGCCGCGGTCCAAAGTGCCACCGCTGCGGGCATTCCGGTGGTCGCCCTCAACTCCGGCCTCGAAACCTGGAAGGACATGGGTGTCAAGGAGTACTTCGGTCAGGACGAGTCGATTGCCGGTGAAGCTGCCGGCGAGCGACTCAACACCGAAGGTGCCACCAAGGTGTTGTGCGTCATTCAGGAGCAGGGCAACGTGAGCCTCGAATCACGTTGTGCCGGAGTGAAGAAGTCGTTCAAGGGAACGACGGAGATTCTCAACGTCAACGGCAAGGACATGCCGTCGGTGGAATCGACCATCACCGCGAAACTTCAACAGGACCCGGCAATCGATCGAGTTCTCGCACTCGGTGCTCCATTTGCTTTGACGTCCGTGACGTCGGTCGGCAATGCGGGCAGCAAGGCGAAGGTCGTCACTTTCGACACCAACGCGGCGCTCGTCGACGCCATCAAATCCGGTGACGTGCAGTGGGCAGTGGACCAGCAACCCTTCCTGCAGGGCTACCTCGCCATCGATTCGCTGTGGCTCTACCTCAACAACGGCAACGTGATCGGTGGCGGCTTGCCGACCCTGACCGGACCCGCGTTCATCGACAACACCAACATCGACTCGGTCGCCGAGTACGCCAAGAACGGAACTCGCTGATCCAGGCGCACGGAGGGCTGAGAGTCCGCCCTCCGTGCGCCTGTCCAGCACGGAAGGGAAATCATGTCCACTCAGGCAGATCTCGACCTTGCCGCCCACAAAGTCGTGACCGATGAACGGGTGAAGGAGCAAAAGCGCATTCAGCGCCTACTGCTCCGCCCGGAGATGGGTTCACTTGTCGGCGCCATCGCCATCTTCATCTTCTTCTGTATCGTCGCGGCACCGTTCCGTACGCCGGAAGCGCTTGCGACAGTGCTCTACTCCAGCTCCACGATCGGCATCATGGCTTGTGCGGTCGCCCTGCTCATGATCGGCGGCGAGTTCGACCTCTCCGCCGGCGTCGCAGTCACCACGTCCTCGCTCGCCGCGTCGATGATCGCCTACAACCTGCACCTCAATCTGTGGGTGGGTGCGATTCTGGCGCTGGTCGTTTCGCTCGCTGTCGGATTCTTCAACGGCTACCTCGTCATGAAGACGAAGATTCCCAGCTTCCTCATCACCCTGAGCTCGTTCCTGATGTTGACCGGAATCAACCTGGCCGTCACCAAGCTCGTGAGTGGTCAGGTTGCCACACCCAGCGTCTCCGACATGGCCGGATTCGATTCCGCGAAAAAGGTATTCGCGTCGTCGTTCTCGGTCTTCGGGGTGTCCGTCAAGATCACGGTCGTGTGGTGGCTGCTGTTCACCGCGATTGCAACATTTGTTTTGTTCAAGACCAAGATCGGCAACTGGATCTTCGCGGTCGGCGGTAATCAGGACAGTGCCCGCGCGATCGGTGTGCCGGTGACCGCAGTCAAGATCGGTTTGTTCATGACCGTCGGCTTTGCTGCCTGGTTCGTGGGCATGCATCTGCTGTTCTCGTTCAATACCGTTCAGTCCGGTCAGGGTGTCGGTAACGAGTTCCTGTACATCATCGCCGCAGTCATCGGCGGTTGCCTGCTCACCGGTGGTTACGGAACCGCGATCGGTGCTGCGATCGGCGCATTCATCTTCGGTATGACCAACCAGGGCATCGTCTACGCAGGCTGGAACCCGGACTGGTTCAAGTTCTTCCTCGGCGCCATGCTGCTGTTCGCGGTCATCGCCAACAACGCATTCCGCAACTACGCTGCGAAAAGGTGACACATGAGTACCACAGCTGAAGTTCCCGCTCTCTCGAACTCGGGCGGCAACGTGCCACTGATCGAGCTCAAGGACGTCGGTAAGCAATACGGAAACATCATCGCGCTCAAGGGAATCAACCTGCGCGTCGGTGCGGGTGAAGTGACCGGTGTGCTCGGTGACAACGGCGCAGGCAAGTCCACGCTGATCAAGATCATCGCCGGTCTGCACCAGCAGAGCGAAGGTGAACTACTCGTCGACGGCGAACCGACAACGTTCCACTCGCCTAAAGAGGCGCTTGGCAAAGGCATCGCGACGGTCTATCAGGACCTCGCCGTTGTTGCGTTGATGCCGGTGTGGCGCAACTTCTTCCTCGGGCAGGAACTGCGCAAGGGTGGTCTGATCAAGTCGCTCGACGCCAACGCCATGCGCGCGACGACTCTTTCGGAACTGTCGAAGATGGGCATCGAACTGCCTGACGTCGACGCACCGATCGGTAGTCTCTCGGGCGGTCAGCGTCAGTGTGTTGCCATCGCCCGCGCCATCTTCTTCGGTGCCCGCGTGCTGATTCTCGACGAGCCGACAGCAGCGCTCGGCGTCAAGCAGTCGGGAATGGTGTTGCGCTACATCACCGCTGCCAAGGAACAGGGATTCGGCGTCATTTTCATCACGCACAATCCGCACCACGCGTACATGGTCGGCGATCACTTCGTGCTCCTCAACCGAGGCAGGCAGAAGCTCGACGCCAAGTACGACGACATCTCACTCGAAGAACTGACCAAGGAGATGGCGGGCGGTGACGAGCTCGAGACACTGACCCACGAGCTTCGCCGTTAGATCAAAACCTCGCGACTACAGCCTCGGTTCGAATCGAACCGAGGCTGTAGTCGTTTCGTCAGAGGATGGTCGTCGGCCGAACCCCGAGGCCGGAATGCATGTACGCCTCGTCGATCATCGTCATGTTGGCTACCGCGTCGCCCGGTCCGATCGGCAGCGCCGAGACCCCGGACAGATGATCGGCGAACGCTTCGAGTTGCCAGGTGTACGACGACTTCGTGCCCAGATGCTCGATACTCGTGCGCCCATCGACAGTGACGGAGACACGGTCGTCGACGTCCGGCTGGAGGAAGTTGTGCACCAGGACGTCTCCGTTGGTTCCGAAGACCCGGAAGGTGAAGTGGTACTGCTCGTCCAACATCGTTGTCACAACGGATGCCCGCGCTCCGCCGGGATACTCGAGTTCGATGTCGAACCACGAATCGACCCCCGGAGCGTATTCCTCGTGGCGGGTCTCGGTCACCACCGGCGCACCACCACAGACGTCACTCAGCATCCGGGAAGCATGTAACCCGTAGCAGCCCAGGTCCATCAGTGACCCGCCTGCCAAGGCGAGCTCCCACCGCGGGTCGTTCTCGGATGGTTTGGGCATCCGCAGTACGGTTTCCACCCGAGTGACCGCGCCGACTGTGCCGCTCCGAACCACATCCAGCAGGCGCCGGTTCACCGGATGAAAGAGGTAGTGGAACCCCTCGAGAAGCGTCACTCCGCTCACGCGTGCTGCTTCGGCTACAGCACGCGCTTCCACCGCGTTGCTCGAAAACGGTTTCTCCGTCAGCACGTGCTTGCCGGCCTGAACGGCGGCGAGATTCCACGGTCCGTGCAGGCTGTTGGGCAGCGCGTTGTAGACGACGTCCACCTCCGGATCCGAGATCAGCTCGGCGTACGAACCGACCACCCGTTCGATCCCATGCTGGGCTGCATAGGCTCTGGCCCGCTCGGGGCTGCGTGCGGCAACGGCCACCAGGCGGTGCCCGGTGGCCGTTGCAGGTTTGATCATCGCGTTCTCGGCGATGCGTGAGGCTCCCAGAATGCCTATCCGCAGCGGGGCAGGTGTCACAGAACCGACCGCAGATACTCGACGCTCGCTCGCACATCGCGCACCGGTCCCTCGTCGGACGGAGCCTCGGCCAGAATGGTGTCCTGCTCGAGCACGTACCACCCGTCGAAACCGTGGCGCTGCAATATGGCTGTGACACCGGCGATGTCGACGTCGCCGCCACCGAGCGGACGGTACATTCCCGCCTTCACGCCGTCGGTGTAGGTGAGCTCACCACTGCGAACGCGTGATGCGAGGGCATCGTCGACGTCCTTGAGATGCACGTGGGTGATGCGCTCGGGAGCTTGACGCGCCAGGTCGACCGGATCGGTGCCGCCGATCAACAGGTGGCCGGTGTCCAGGCACAGTGGGATGGCCGAGCCGTCGAGCACTCGCAGGACCTCGTCGCGCTGCTCGATCATCGTTCCGACGTGAGGGTGGACAACTGCCCTGATTCCACGCTCGGCCGCGGCGTCGGTGAGGCGATCGAGATTGTGTAGCAGGGTTTTCCAACTCTGCTCGTCCAGTTCTGGGCGTGAATCGTAGCCGTCGGAACCCGTCGCGGCGGCCAGAACCAAAACCTCGGCACCTGAGGCGACAAAACCGTCGAGGATGGGGGAGATGCCGGGCACCGGATCATGATCGTCATCGTGCAGCAGTACTGGTGCAAACCCGCCGACTGCGCTCAGGTCGTGATCCGCGAGCACCTTGGCCATCTCGGCAGGTGCTGTCGGCAGAAAGCCCTCCGGTCCGATTTCCGTTGCCGCCAGACCGACTTCGCGCATTTCCCGGAGGACTTGCGCAGGGTCGAGTTGGTAGCCCCAGCCCGGGACTTCGCACACGCCCCAGGAGATCGGTGCGCCGGCGATGCGAGGAGTGCTCATGTGTGTGCCTCATTCTTGTCGTGAAGGAACAGATCTTTGACTTCGGTGATCGTGACGGGCCGACCCTCGCGCAGAGAGTGCGTTGCAGCTTCGGAGATCCAGGCCGACTCGACCGCATCTGTGGGCGTACACGGTGATTCCCGACGCCCGGCGACAACGCCGAGGAATGCTTCGAGTTCCGCACGGTAGGCGGACGTGAAGCGGTCCATGAAGAACGTGTACGGCTCCTGCGAGGGGAACGATGTTCCGGGGTCGAGCGAGCGGAGTGGCAAGCGGTCGTCCAGCCCGGCAACGACGGAGTCCGCCGAGCCGAGTACCTCGAGTCGGCAGTCGTAGCCGCGGCCGTTGTAGCGGGTATTTGACACGACCGCGATGGTTCCGCCTTCGAAAGTGAGAACCGTTGCGGCGGTGTCGACGTCACCGGCATCGGCGATCCCGCGATCACCCTGATTCGAGCCGGTGGCAAAAACCGTGGTGACTTCGCGGCCGCTGACCCACCTGACGATGTCGAAATCGTGGATCGAGCAGTCGCGGAAGATGCCGCCGGAGTGTTCGATGTACGAGATCGGCGGGGGAGCGGGGTCGAGGGTGGTCGATCGGAGAGTGTGGATCCAACCGAGTTCTCCGGATCGAACTGCGTTGTACGCCGCCACAAATGACGGGTCGAATCGGCGCTGAAATCCGATCTGGACTGGTACCGACGTCTGCTCGGCAGTCGCGAGGACACGAACCGAGGATTCGATCGAGTCGGCTACCGGCTTTTCGCAGAACGTCGGGATGTCTCGGCGGACAGCGGCTTCGATCAGGTCGGCGTGCGAACTCGACGACGCGGCGATCAGAACGCCGTCGATGCCTGACGCTAAAAGCGCGTCGGGATCGGCAGCGGACTCCACGTCGAGTTCGCTTGCCACGTCCGAGGTTCGACGTGCGTCGACGTCGGTGACAACCAGTGCGTCGACGCCGTCCGTCGTCAGCAGGTTTCGGGCGTGGTGGCTGCCGATTCGTCCGAGGCCGATGACTCCGATACGAGCGCCCATCAGTCCAGCCCTCCGAAGACGTTCTGGTCCCAGTCGATGATCGAACCTGTCACGACTCCGCTGCGATCGGAGAGCAGGAAGACGACGAAGTCGGCGATTTCGTCGACCTGTCCGAGCTTGCCCATGGGGAGGGTGCTGCCCGCACGTTCCTGCCAATCGTCACCAGCGTCGTGAAAAGCTCTCTGCGTGAGGTCTTCTCCCTCGGTCTGTGTCCACCCGATGTCGAGACCGTTGATCCGGATACGATCCCAGCGATGCGCATGGGCGGCGTTGCGGGTCAGCCCCGCCAGCCCGGCCTTCGCTGCCACGTACGGCGCGAGATACGGTTGCCCGCCGAGTTCGGACGTGGAGATGATGTTGACGATGGAGCCGGGGACCGCACGCTCGCGCATGTCCTTGACCGCTGCCTGCATCGTGAAGAACGGACCGCGAAGGTTCACCGCGATGTGCTGGTCGAAGAGTTCCTCGGTGGTGTCGAGCAGCGTGCCGCGCGAGGTGAGTCCGGCAGAATTGACGAGGGCATCCACGCGGCCGAAATGTGAGATCGTCTCGGCCACGCTGGCGAGCGCGGAATCGGTCTGCGCCACATCGGCTTCGATGAAGTGGGTTCCCGGAAGTTCTGCCTCGAGAGCTTTTCCGACGTCCGGGCGTCTGCCGGTGAAAGCCACCTGAGCGCCCTCACGGACTGCGGCGCGAACGACGCCGGCGCCGACGCCTTGCGAGCCGCCACTGACCAGTACGACGGTGTCGGCTAGGAGTGCGGGCCTGGTTACGCCCGGCGGAGAAGTCATGGGTTTAGTCTGGCTGTGACGAAGACCTCGAGCAACAGCGAAAAACCATCAAATATCCATCATCGTGAGGTAGTTGTGGCGCATCGATTCAAAGTACGGGAGATCGCTCAGCAGTCGGGCCTGAGTGAGGCCACCGTCGACCGGGTGCTCAACGACCGTCCTGGAGTTCGTGAGGGCACACGATCGGAGGTTCGCCAGGCGATCACGGACCTGGAACGTCAACGCTCGCAACTGAAACTGGTCGGGCGTACGTTCATCGTCGACGTCGTGTTGCAAACCCCCGCAAGGTTTTCCGACGCCGTCCGTGACGCGCTCGAGGCTGAACTGCCGACCCTTGCGCCTGCTGTTGTTCGTTCTCGGTTCCACTTTCGTGAAACCGGTTCGGTCGAAGCGATGACGTCGACGCTCGACAAGATTCGCCGACGCGGATCCCACGGAGTCATCGTCAAGGCTCCCGACACTCCGGAAGTCGTGGCGGCGATCGACCGGTTGGTGGCGGCAAAGATTCCGGTCGTCACGTTGGTGACCGATGTTCCCGGTAGCAGGCGAGCCGCCTACATCGGCATCGACAACCGAGCCGCCGGAGCCACCGCCGCGTACTTGATAGATCAGTGGCTGGGGGATCGGGACGGCAACGTGCTGGTCAGCATGAGTAGCGGATTCTTCCGTGGGGAGGAAGAACGGGAGATGGGATTTCGCTCCGCTATGCGCGTCGCGGCTCCGCATCGACGGTTGATCGACATTCCGAACAGTGACGGTCTGGATCAGACGAGTAGGAAACTGGTGCGAGCGGCACTCGAATCCGATCCGCAGATCCGGGCTGTCTATTCGATCGGTGGTGGCAACCTGGCCACGGTCGACGCGTTCGAAGAACTGAACCGGGAGTGCAGTGTCTTCATCGCCCACGATCTCGACGGTGACAATCGAAAGTTGCTGGGGGAGAGGCGAATATCAGCGGTGCTCCACCACGATCTGCGTGCGGATGTTCGCACTGCCTGTCAGGTGGTCATGAAAGAACACGGCGCCATGGGCGCTCACTTCGGCTTTACGACGTCACCGGTTCAAGTCGTGACACCGCTCAACATGCCCCCGACATAGCTGTGCGCGGTTAAGGAGTCCGGAGACTCCCTAACCGCGCACAGGGCCGAAGGCCTGACTATCGAGCGAAGAGCAGAGCTCGCTTGACTTCCTGAATTGCCTTTGTCACCTGGATGCCGCGGGGGCATGCGTCGGTGCAGTTGAACGTGGTGCGGCAACGCCACACGCCGTCCTTGTCGTTCAGGATGTCGAGACGCTCGGAAGCGGCCTCGTCACGGCTGTCGAAGATGAACCGGTGTGCGTTCACGATGGCAGCGGGACCGAAGTAGCTGCCGTCGCTCCAGTACACGGGGCACGACGTGGTGCAGCATGCGCAGAGAATGCACTTGGTGGTGTCGTCGAAACGAGCACGGTCGTGCTGGCTCTGGATGCGCTCACGCGTGGGCTCGTTGCCACTGGTGATGAGGAACGGCTTCACGGCGCGGAATGCGTCGAAGAAGGGTTCCATGTCGACAACCAGGTCCTTCTCGACGGGCAGGCCCTTGATGGGCTCGACCGTGATGGTGACCGGCTTGCCGTCCTTGGGCAGCATGTCCTTCATCAGCAGCTTGCAGGCCAGACGGTTCACACCGTTGATCCGCATGGCGTCCGATCCACAGACACCGTGTGCGCAGCTGCGACGGAACGTGAGGGTGCCGTCGAGGTAACCCTTCACGTACAGCAGCAGGTTGAGCAGACGGTCGGTGGGCAGTGCCGGGACCTGGAAACTGTCCCAGTGCTGGCCCTCGCCCGATTCGGGGTTCATCCGCGCGATCTTGAGAGTGACCATGACGGCCCCCTCGGGAACAGCGGGGAGTTTGGGTGCATCTACAGCAGGCGCAGACATCAGTACTTACGCTCCATCGGCTCGTAGCGGGTCTGGATCACCGGCTTGTAGTCCAGACGGATGTCGGAGAGCAGACCGTCACCCTCCTTGTACGCCATCGTGTGCTTCATGTACTCGGCGTCGTTGCGATCCGGGAAGTCCTCACGAGCGTGGCCGCCGCGCGATTCCTTGCGGTTGAGGGCGCCGACGACGGTGACCTCTGCCATTTCGAGGAGGAAGCCCAGCTCGATGGCCTCGAGCAGGTCGCTGTTGTAGCGCTTGCCCTTGTCCTGGACCGTGATGTGGTTGTAGCGCTCCTTGAGAGCACGCACATCCTTGAGTGCCTGGGTGAGGCGCTCTTCGGTGCGGAAGACGGAGGCGTTGTTGTCCATCGACTGCTGCAGCTCGGTGCGGATGTCCGCAACGCGCTCGTGGCCGTGATCGGAAAGGATGACGCCGACCCAGTCTTCGACCATCGCAGCCGGGGTTTCCGGCAGGTCGACGAACTCGGTGGAATTCGCGTACTCGGCGGCAGCGATGCCGGCGCGGCGGCCGAACACGTTGATGTCGAGGAGCGAGTTGGTGCCGAGGCGGTTTGCACCGTGCACGGAAACGCAGGCACATTCGCCGGCGGCGTACAGGCCCTTGACGACCTCGTCGTTGTTGCGCAGAACCTCACCGTTGATCTTGGTGGGGATACCGCCCATGACGTAGTGGCACGTCGGGTAGACGGGCACGGGCTCCTTGACGGGGTCCACGCCGAGGTAGGTGCGCGAGAACTCCATGATGTCGGGGAGCTTCTCGTCGAGAACTTCCTCGGGGATGTGCGTCACGTCGATGTAGACGTAGTCCTTGTTCGGGCCGGCGCCGCGGCCTTCCAGAACCTCGAGGACCATCGAACGGGCCACGATGTCACGCGGAGCGAGGTCCTTGATGGTGGGGGCGTAGCGCTCCATGAAGCGCTCGCCGTCGGCATTGCGGAGAATGCCACCTTCACCACGGACGGCTTCCGAGATCAGGATGCCGAGACCGGCGAGTCCTGTCGGGTGGAACTGGTGGAACTCCATGTCCTCGAGGGGCAGGCCCTTGCGGAAGATGATGCCCATGCCGTCACCGGTGAGGGTGTGCGCGTTGGACGTCGTCTTGTACATACGTCCCGAGCCGCCGGTCGCGAAGATGATCGACTTGGCGTGGAAGATGTGCAGCTCGCCGGTCGAGAGCTCGTAGCAGATGACACCGGTGGCAACCGGGCCGTCCTCGGTCTCGGTGATGGCGATGTCGAGCGCGTAGAACTCGTTGAAGAACTCGACGTCGTGCTTGACGCAGTTCTGGTACAGCGTCTGCAGGATCATGTGACCGGTGCGGTCGGCTGCGTAACACGCACGGCGGACGGGTGCCTTGCCATGGTCACGTGTGTGGCCACCGAATCGACGCTGGTCGATCTTGCCTTCGGGCGTGCGGTTGAACGGCAGACCCATCTTCTCGAGGTCGAGCACCGCGTCGATGGCCTCTTTGGCCATGATCTCGACGGCGTCCTGGTCGGCGAGGTAGTCGCCGCCCTTGACGGTGTCGAAGGTGTGCCACTCCCAGTTGTCTTCCTCCACGTTCGCCAGTGCGGCACACATGCCGCCCTGGGCCGCGCCGGTGTGGCTGCGGGTGGGGTAGAGCTTGGTCAGTACGGCCGTGCGGGCACGGGGGCCAGCTTCGATTGCCGCACGCATGCCTGCGCCGCCGGCGCCGACGATGACCACGTCATAACGATGTTCCTGCATGAAGTCTGTGCTCCCCTAGCTCGCCGAGATATTGGGGTCGAAGGTGAAGATGACGTACGTGCCCAGGCCCATGATCAGGATCATCGAGAGAACGAGGATCGTGGTCAGCCAGAAGCGCGTGGAGTCCTTGCGGGAGTAGTCCGCGATGACCGTGCGCAGGCCGTTACCGCCGTGCAGCTGTGCCAGCCACAACATCGTCAGATCCCAGAACTGCCAGAACGGGCTGGACCAGCGACCTGCGACGAATGCGAAGTTCAGACGGTGAACGCCACCGTCGAGCATCAGCATGATGAACATGTGGCCCAGGACCAGAACGATCAGGGCGACGCCGGAGAAGCGCATGAACAGCCATGCGTACAACTCGAAGTTGTTCCGAGCCTTCGCGCGCGGGGACCGCGGGTTGTCCAGGCTTGCGGGACGGTCGTATGAGGTGCCCAGGCTCTTGGCTTCGGGTCCGTGAGTAGTCGCCATGTCAGTGCTCCGCAAACATGTTGATGAGGATGCGTCCGGCGCCTGGGATCATCACCAGGAACCAGATCGTCAGAATGGTCCAGAGCATGACGCGCTGGTACTTCGGGCCCTTCGACCAGAAGTCCACCAACATCACGCGCACGCCGTTGAGGGCGTGGTAGAGGACTACGCCGACGAGGCCGATCTCCATGAGGCCGACGAGGGGGTTCTTGTACGTGTCGATGACGGCGTCGTACGTATCGGGATTGACCCGAACGAGTGCCGTATCGAGAACGTGTACGAATAGGAAGAAGAAAGTAGCGACGCCTGTGATCCGGTGTAGAACCCAGGACCACATTCCGGGGTCGCCCCGGTAAAGCGACCTCGTGCGCTCCTTCTGAGGAGCGGCTTCAGTCGTAGTACTCATCGAGTGCTGTGCCTCCAACGTCATTGGTGGACGCGTCGAGCCTGCAGAGAGCTTCGATGTACCTCAGCCCGGGCTCGACGGGATCCTGAACCGACTTGACTCAGACTCTAAACCTATGTGAAACCGGGAACTAATCAGATGCGGGATTCGTACGCGTACCAAACTCTTTGTAAGGTTTGCCTTTCCAATCTCACGTAGCCGGTTTCGGCGTGGTTTCTGCATCCATTCAGTCGGCGTGATTGGATAACGAACCATGGGTGACATCGACTGGAAGTTGTTGCGGCACAACGCGCAAGTGGTCATGCGCCAGGCTTATGCACCGTACTCGGGCTATGCAGTGGGTGCAGCTGCCCTGGTAGACGATGGTCGGATCGTCTCAGGATGCAATGTGGAAAATGTCTCATACGGTTTGAGCCTGTGTGCCGAATGTGGACTCGTCGGTAACTTAGCCGCCACCGGGGGCGGGCGGCTGGTTGCCTTCACGTGCTGCGACGCGAAGGGCTCGATTCTGATGCCATGCGGCAGGTGCAGACAGCTTCTTCTCGAGCACGGCGGGGGTGAGATGCTTGTCGACACGAGCAGTGGGTTCAAGCCGCTGAGCGAGCTGTTGCCTGATGCTTTCGGGCCGGAACAAGCAGAGGGGCTCCGCCATGTTTGACGCAGTTTCCATCATCGGCGCCAAGCGTGACGGCCGCGAGTTGTCGGGAACCGAGATCGACTGGATAGTTCAGGCGTTCACTGAGGGGGTCGTCGGCGACGAGCAGATGTCGGCGCTCGCGATGGCGATCTATTTCCGAGGAATGTCACGAGCAGAGACCGGCCGATGGACCGAGGCAATGATCGAATCCGGCGGGAGGATGGACTTTTCGGACTTGCCGCTGCCCACTGTCGACAAGCATTCGACCGGTGGTGTTGGGGACAAGATCACCCTTCCGCTCGCGCCCCTCGTCGCGGCATGTGGTCTTGCAGTCCCGCAGTTGTCGGGACGCGGACTCGGCCACACCGGTGGAACTCTCGACAAGCTCGAGGCCATTCCAGGTTGGCGAGCCGAGCTCACGGCGACGGAGATGGTCGACATACTCGCGGACCCGAAAATCGGCGCGGTGATCTGCGCTGCCGGAGCGAACCTGGCCCCCGCCGACAAGAAGCTCTACGCGCTGCGCGACGTGACGGGAACGGTGGAATCCATTCCGCTGATCGCAAGTTCGATCATGAGCAAGAAGATTGCCGAGGGAACCGGCGCCCTGGTGCTCGACGTCAAAGTCGGTTCCGGAGCGTTCATGAAGGACCTCGGCGACGCGCGAGAGTTGGCACGCACGATGGTCGAGTTGGGCAACGACGCCGGCGTGCGTACAAGTGCTCTCATCACCGGGATGGACACCCCGCTGGGATTGACGGCTGGCAACGCTCTCGAGGTGCGTGAATCCGTCGAGGTGCTGGCAGGCGGCGGGCCGTCCGACGTCGTCGAGCTGACCCTGGTCCTGGCTCGGGAGATGCTGTCCGCGGCTGGGATCGACGGTATCGACCCCGCAGACAGACTGGCCGACGGCACAGCCATGGACCGGTGGCGCGCGATGATCGCCGCACAAGGTGGGGACCCACACGCGACGCTGCCGGTGGCCCGGCACAGCGACGTCGTCACCGCGGACCGAGACGGCGTACTGACCCGACTCGACGCCATGGCGGTGGGCGTCGCGGCCTGGAAGCTCGGAGCCGGACGCGAACGACAGGGCGAAGCCGTTCAGGCCGGTGCCGGCATCGAGATGCACGCGAAGCCCGGCGACGTGGTCCGCGCCGGACAGAAGCTGATGACACTGCACACCGACACTCCCGAGAGATTTGATGCCGCGCGGCGGAGCCTCGGCGGAGGCTGGTCGATCGGGGCCGATTCCGACACCGTTTCGCGACCGTTGCTCATCGAGCGAATTGTGGGTGATTCGCGTTAGCGTTGGCGAATGAACGCACCGGAGTTGACCACGATCCGCAGCGCACCCAAAGTTCTTCTCCACGATCATCTCGACGGAGGACTCCGACCCGAGACTGTCCTCGAACTGGCCGAGCAGTGTGGCTACGACGAGCTGCCGGCGAATACGGCATCCGAACTGGCGCAATGGTTCCGAACTGCCGCTGACAGTGGTTCGCTCGAGCTCTATCTCGAGACCTTCGCCCACACCGTCGCCGTGATGCAGACTCCCGAAGGGCTCGCGCGGGTCGCGCGCGAATGCGCCGAGGATCTGGCCGACGACAACGTCGTATACGCCGAAATCCGTTTTGCGCCCGAGCAGCACCTGGAACAAGGCCTGACTTTGGACGAGGTCGTCGAGCACGTTCTCGAAGGTTTCCGGGCCGGCGAATCCGCTGCCAGGGTCGCGGGACGGGAGATCCGAATCGGGTGTCTTCTCACGGCGATGAGGCATGCCGCCCGGTCACGAGAGATCGCCGAACTCGCTGTGCGATTCCGGGACCGCGGCGTCGTCGGTTTCGACATCGCCGGTGCCGAGGCCGGTAACCCGCCGAGCCGGCACCTCGACGCCTTCGAATACATGCGTGATGCGAACGCCCACTTCACGATTCACGCGGGTGAGGCGTTCGGGTTGCCGTCGATCCACGAAGCCATCGCCTTCTGCGGAGCGGATCGGTTGGGCCACGGCGTGCGGATCGTGGACGACATCGATGTAGCCGGCCAAGGTGGGGCAGAGTTGGGTCGACTCGCGAACTACGTCCGTGACATGCGCATTCCCCTGGAACTGTGCCCGAGTTCGAACGTGCAGACCGGAGCCGTAGCGGCCCTGGCGGACCATCCGTTCGGACTGTTGGCGGACTTGCGCTTCCGCGTGACCGTCAACACTGACAACAGACTGATGAGCGACACCAGCATGACCCGGGAAATGGCCGCGTTGGTCGAGACCTTCGGTTACGGCTGGACCGATCTGGAACGCTTCACCATCAACGCGATGAAGTCGGCCTTCATCCCGTTCGACGAGCGCCTCGCGTTGATCGACGACGTCATCAAGCCGGGTTACGCCGTGCTCATCGGCTAGCTGACGTGCACCCGACTACTCAGATCGCAGCCGGGCCTCGAACTCACGCTCGAGTTCGCGCCAGGCCTCGGATTCCTTGGTGAACGGTGCACTCGGAGCCATCCGCGACGGATCGGGGTTGAGGAGGTACGAGACGTACCAACCCAGCTCGTTCGACGCGGACAGAGCCTCCTCGGTGGAGTCGTCGTCGGCGAAATCTGCTGCATCGGTGAACAATTCGACGGCAAGTTCCAGTTGCTCGGCGTCGACGACGTCCGGACCCTGGGCGAGGTCGTCGGCGATGCCGGGCAGAACGTAGACGTTCTCGTCCGTGACCTCGATTTCGAGTGAACCGTCGACGGCAGCATTCTGAATTTCGCCGTACGTGCTGACCTGCGAGAGATCGTGTTCGTGGTTGTCGGCGAGGTAGCGAGCGAGTGCGCGCTCGCTACGGAAGACGGTGATCAGTCCGTCCTTGCCGAGGAAGATCGCCTGATCGCCCATGTAGCAGCGCAGAGTGTAGAACGTCTCGGCTGAGGTGATGATGCGGATCGGGTCGACACCGACCTCGCCCCAGAAGGTCTCGACTTCGTCTTCCTCCTCGTCGAGGTCGTCTTCGTCGAATTCCTCGTCCTCGCCCTCCTCGGCGACATCGTCGGCGTCGACGGTGTTCTCGGCGGCAGCGAGCAGTTCAGCTTCGGCGACCGCGACGGCGGCTGCGTCGACCTTCGGGGAGGTGACCACCTTGTCGATGGCGTCGAGAACGGCGTCCCAGTCCTTGACGATCGCAGCGCCGACCTGGTCCCACAGCTCCAGGCCTTCGCGACCTTCGAAGGTGCCGGCGCCGGTCGCAAGCGCACCGAGTACCGGATGGCCGCTGAAGAAGCGGATGACCGCGTCCAGTTCGCACACCTCGCCGATGTTGCGAGCCATGTTCAAGGTGTCTTCGAGTTCCGAGACCGCCAGTGCCTCAGGGTCACCTGCGGCCAGTTCCGGCACGCCGACGAAGTCGAACGTGAAGTTCTCCTCCGGTTCGAGCTCGGCTGCCGACAGTCCGGAGACGACGGCCCACGCCGGATGCTCGACCAGGTCGTTGTCGGAGTCCGTTCGGATGAAGGCCGCGAGTTCTGCGACGGAGGAGAACCCGTACAGGTCTTCCTCATGGCCGAGGAATGCTTCCCACTCGTCGTCGCCCTCGCGCCAGCGGGGCGCCCACAAAGTGACGAGGTCTCCGTCGGTGAGTCCGATTTCGATAGGGACGATGTCTCCAGCCATGGGCGGAAGCCTATCCACCGCAGAGCGAAAGGCATAGCGGGGGTTCGTCACGTTTGTTTCAGTGCCACTCGGAGCTCACTGACCAGTCGCTCTCGTTCGTCGATGGACTGTCGAACTGCCTGGTGAATTGTTGCCACCGTCAATGCTGCCACAGAGCGAGAATTCATCGCGGTGATTGAGTCGGTAATCCGTAGGTCGACCAGAGCGCCCAGCCCGTCGACAGTCGCCGTGACTATCCCACCCTCGCTCGAGACGACTGCCCGCAGAGCGCCGACCCCGTCGACGGCGTCCTGCAAGAGTCCGGTCCGGTGTTTCGCCAGCTCCATGATTCGATCAATCTCGCTCATATCGAACGCATCCAGCTCGACGGAAGGTTCTGGCCCTCGGCGGCGTCGACATCGGCCAGTTCGTCTCGGGTCGCGAGACCGAGCCGATCGAGGATCGCTGCCGGGACTCCGGTCTCTTCGAGCTCCACACGATGGCGGGCGCCGGCCTCGATTGCTGCTTTCGAGCACAGCGTGAGTATCTGTTGCGCCAACCGTTCCCCGCCGTACCGCAGTTCCTCCTGGCTGATCCGCAGGTCCACGGGAATGGCGTGTTCCGTGGCGCGGACCGCGATGGTTTCGGCGCGGTTGACGGCGACGGCTGTGATGATCGGCGGTGATTCCCGCATGTTCTCGTTCATGTTTCCTGTCATTCTGTCGGACGGTAGAAACCGTGAAAGCCCATGCCGCTGTTCGTGGTTCGGATGGCGCTGATTTCGACTGGGTCGCCGGCTTCGATCATCTGGCCGCCGCCGATCACCATCGCGACGTGGCCGTCCCAGACCGCGAGGTCGCCCGGCATCAGATTGTTCTGATCGACCTGGTTCCCGATTCCCTGTTCCTGAGCCAACCTCGGAATATCGACTCCGGCCTGGCCGTACGCCCATTGCGTCAGACCACTGCAGTCCAGACCGACTCCGGGTGTCGTGCCTCCCCAGGCGTACGGGACACCCTGTTGAGTAAGCGCGTTGCGTACGGCAGCAGCGGCCTCGGCGTTCGGTGCGGTGGCAATCGAGCCGTCGGGAAGTTCGACCTCTACTCCACCGACGGAACCAGAACCACCGACGGAACCGGAACCACCGACGGAACCGGAACCACCCACCGAACCGGAGACTCCAGGTGCGGGATCGGGTATCGGGACGGACGGAACGAGTGCGGACATCTTGTCGGTCGACCCCGCCAGCTCACCGCGTACCCGCTCGATAACCGATACCGCGCGTCCGAGGTGCTCCAACGCGGCCGACAACAACATCAATTGGCCCGTCGGTGTCATGAGCGTCGGCCCGGCCTTGATCGCGAGTGTCAGAAACGACTGGAGAATCTCACCGAGTTCGGTCATTCCCGCGTACACGGACGTTGTTGCTTCGTCCACGACGCCGGCGATGTCGGTCCCACGATCGGCGAGGTTTCGCGTCGACGTCTGCGTCTGCTCGGTTTTGGTCACCGCAGCGGTGAGTGCCGTGGACGAGCTCTGAGAGGACGCCAATTCGCTCAGAGCAGCGCTTCCCAATTGGTATGCGATCTCGAGGGCGTCCGTAGCGATTCGGATGCCGACGTCGGGTCCACTTGCGCTGGGGACGCCAGTCCCGACAATGTCGACCAGATCGATGATCGGTCGTGCGAGTGCGTCGACGTCGATCATGAGCGTGCGGCTTCAGCGAGAGTCGTTCGTACCGATTCCTCGGAGTCGAGATAGATGGCGTGAGCGTCGCGGGTGGCTGACTGGACGCTGGAGATCACAGCGGACAGTCGATCGATGTCGTCGATGTGCGCTTGCTGTGCTCGGCTCGCGACATCGACGAAGTCGCCGCCGATCAGCCCCAGCGCAGCGGACAGAGCCAAGTGATCGCCACCCGCCGCGTCCTGTCGAGCTTGCGCGACGTTGTCGGCAACAGTGCCCAACCGCGTGGCGAACTCCGCGATGCTTTCAGTGTCCAGATCCAGATTTGTCAACTTGTCTTCCCCCCGTTGCGCTTACTCCTTCTTGGACGCCGCGCGGGGTGCTCCGGTTCCCGAGGAACTATTCTGATGGTCATGCAAACGCACGTAGTCGACCATCCGCTCGCGGCGGCCCTCTTGACGACAATGCGTGATGCACGCAGTGAGAACGCAACTTTTCGTTCCGCACTTCGCAGGCTCACGCACATGCTGGTCTACGAGGCCATGCGTGACGCGGAGGTCGAGGAGTTTCCGGTCGACACCCCGGTAGCAGCGACGACGGGCATCCGGCTCGCGAAGCCGCCGTTGTTGGTACCCGTGCTGCGGGCCGGTCTGGGCATGGTCGAACAGGCGAGTGCGCTGATTCCGTCGGCCGGCGTCGGCTTTGTCGGAATGGCACGTGACGAAGAGACTCATCAGCCGGTTCCGTACCTCGAATCCCTGCCTGCGGATCTGTCCGGTATCCCGGTGTTCGTGCTCGATCCGATGCTCGCCACCGGTGGCTCGATGGTGCACACCATCGACTTGCTGGTTGCGCGTGGCGCGACGGATGTCACGGCAGTGTGCGTCGTGGCCGCTCCGGACGGCGTCGACGCGCTGGCAGCGTCCGGCCACCCGGTTCGTCTGGTCATCGCGAGCATCGACGACGGACTCGACGAGAACGCTTTCATCGTCCCCGGTCTCGGTGACGCCGGCGATCGGCAGTTCGGACCCCGCTAGAGCGAAAGGGCGAAGGTTCGGAGTTCGGCCAGCCGGGCCTTCGCCTGCTCTAGTGCCTTCGCGAGGTCGTCGCGGTTCGCCACCGGGACGACAACTTCGAGATAACACTTGAGCTTGGGCTCGGTTCCGGACGGCCGGACAACCACGCGGATCGACGGCCCGTCGAATATCACTGCGTCGGTGCGCATACCGCCGCGAACCAGGGACAAGTCCTCGGTCGTGACCGGCTCACCCGCGAGTTGGCCAGGCGGATCGGCGCGTAGCCGTTTCATCATTTCCGCGATGTCGCTCGAATTTTCGACGCGGCGGGACACTTGGTCCCCACGATGCAGTCCGAATTCAACGGCATAGTCGCCTAGAACGTCCAACAGGGTTCTGTTGCTGCCCGTGAGGGTGGCAGCCAAGTCGGCCACCAGGACGGCAGCTGAGATTCCGTCCTTGTCCCGCACCACATCCGGATCGACGCAGTGCCCGAGCGCTTCCTCGTAGGCGTAGACGAGTCCGTCGCCGGCGCGCGTGAGCCACTTGAATCCGGTGAGTGTCTGCGCGAACCTGGCTCCGCGAGCTTTCGCCAACTTCGAGAGCAGAGTCGAGGAGACGATCGTCGTCGCCACCAACGAATCTTCGGGCGCCGAGTGCAGTACGTGGTCGGCCAAAAGCACCCCGGTTTCGTCGCCGCGCAACATGCGCCACTGATCACCGTCGCGAACTCCGACGGCGCAGCGGTCGGCATCCGGGTCGAGTGCGATCGCCAGATCCGCGTCGACACTTCGGGCAAGGGCGAGCAGGCGGTCTGCGGCGCCAGGCTCTTCGGGATTGGGGAACTCGACGGTCGGAAACGTGGGGTCGGGATCGAACTGCTCCGCCACGACGTGCACGTCCTCGAATCCTGCTGCTCGCAGAGCCGCGGTCGCAGTCTCCCCGCCGACGCCGTGCATTGCCGTGAGCGCAATCCGGATCGAGCGGGCGTCGCCGTGCGGGAGGGTCGCGATGCGGGCGATGTACTCCGCGACCAGAGAATCGTCGGCCGGAATCACCGATGCTCGCGCGACGTCGGCGGCACTACCGATGCGGGCGATCTCGCTCTCGATTTCACGATCGGCGGGGGAGACGAGTTGCGCTCCGCCCGAGAGATACACCTTGTAACCGTTGTCGGCGGCAGGATTGTGGGAGGCGGTGATCTGGATACCTGCCGCTGCCCCGAGCCTGCGCACCGCGAACGCCACCAGCGGTGTCGGCAGTGGGCGGGGGAGCAGGGTCACCTCGAACCCGGCCGCTGCCATGACCTCGGCGGCGGCGAGAGCAAATGCCTCTGAACCGAGCCGGGCGTCGCGGCCGACCACAACGCGGGACCCGCCCTGGCAGCGAGCTGTCAGCCAGGCCGCCAGACCGGCCGTGGTCCGGATGACGACCGCGAGGTTCATGCCGTTGGGTCCGCCGCGCACCGGCCCGCGAAGCCCAGCAGTGCCGAACGTCAGTGGTGCGGAAAAGCGTTCGGCCAGTTCATGTTCGGAAAGGGCTGCTAATTCTGCGCGGGTAACTGGGTCCGGATCGGCGTCGATCCACTCGGTGACGTTCAGTGGTGTCACAGCTGCTCGACCAGTTGACGCAGCAGCACTCCCATCCGGGCCGCCGAGGCTTTGCCTGCCGCCAGCACTTCCTGATGGTCGAGCGGGGCGCCCGTGATTCCGGCGGCCAGATTGGTGACCATGGAGATGCCGAGAACGCGGGCGCCGAGCGCGCGGGCCGCGATGGTCTCGTGAACCGTCGACATGCCGACCAGATCGGCGCCGAGTGTACGAAGCATTCGAATTTCGGCCGGAGTCTCGTAGTGCGGACCGGGAAGCCCGGCGTAAACACCCTCGGCAAGGTCCGGGTCGATCGAGCGAGCCAGCGCGCGCAGTTCCGGCGAATAGGCGTCGACCAGGTCGACGAACTCTGCGCCGACGAGGGGAGAGCGGGCCGTCAGGTTCAGGTGGTCACTGATCAGCACCGGTTGACCGACTGTGTAGTTTTCGCGGATACCGCCGGCCGCATTGGTGAGGATGACCGTGTCGGCGCCGGCAGCAATGGCTGTCCGGACCGGGTGGACGACGGTACCGAGATCGTGGCCCTCGTATGCGTGCGCGCGCCCGAGCAGCAGCAGGACTTCGGTGTTTCCGACGCGCACCGAACGAATGGTGCCCGCGTGACCGAGCGCGGACGGTGGGGCGAAGCCAGGAAGATCCGCCATCGAGACTTCGGCTGTCACGTCCGCACCGGCGTCGCCGAACACGTCTGCGGCATCGGTCCACCCCGACCCGAGCACGATGGCGACTGACGGTGACGAAGAGCCAGTCATGGCGGACAGAGCAGCGGCGGCGGCCTCGGCGATCGTTCCCATGTGAGCAACCCTACTGAGGAGTCGGGTCGGTTCGCCGGGTGAGTTGGCGGGCGTTACTCTCCCATCCATGCCTTATCTCGAACGCGACGGCGACGTATTCATCCTGTACCTCGGCAACGAGGGCGAAACGGACAACGAGAACCGCTTCGGCCCTGAGTGGATCGACGCTGTTCACAGCAAGTTGGACGAAGTCGAAGCGCACGAGGGACCCGCAGCCCTGGTGACGACGGCGACGGGCAAGTTCTACACGAACGGCCTGGACACGACGTGGATCTTCGGCAATCTCGACGGTCTGCCCGGCTACCTGGACAAGGTCCACACCATCTACAGCCGTTTGTTGACCTTCCCGATGGCCACGGTCGCGGCGGTGCAGGGGCACGCGTTCGGCGCCGGCGCCATGCTCGCGTCCTCGCACGACTTCCAGATCATGCGCGCGGACCGCGGCTTCTACTGCCTCCCCGAGGTCGGACTGAACATGCCGTTCACTGTCGGCATGTCAGCACTGTTGAACAGTCGTCTGCCCAAGCAGACGGCAGTCGACGCGATGACGACGGGGCGTCGATTCGGCGGCGC
This sequence comes from Rhodococcus sp. DN22, assembly GCF_036669995.1. NCBI lineage: Bacteria > Bacillati > Actinomycetota > Actinomycetes > Mycobacteriales > Nocardiaceae > Rhodococcus > Rhodococcus sp. DN22. Next base: position 2,248,800 of record NZ_CP133326.1, read on the forward strand.
CGACGCGCTTGCTGCCGGCATCGTGCAGGAAACGGTCGACGGCGACGGAGTACTCGCCGCAGCAGTGACCAAGGCGTCGGCACTGACGTCGACTCACGGCAAGAACTTGGCGGGAATCAAGGCAGGCATCCACCGCGATGCTCTTGCGGACCTCGCTCAGGTGACTGACAAGAGCAACTTCTCCTTCGGGTGAGACAATGATCGCGTGAACCAGAATGTCGACAGCGCAGTCAGGTCCGTAGAGGCCGATCTGATTGCGCTGTCGCATTCGATTCACAGCGATCCGGAACTTGCCTTCGAGGAGTTCCGCAGCGCTGCCAAAGTGTCGGACCTGCTGGCGCAGCACGGTTTCGCGGTCACTCACGGGATCGTCGATCTGCCGACGGCATTCGATGCCACCTACGGCAGCGGAGAGTTGGTCATCGCGATCTGCGCCGAGTACGACGCGCTGCCCGAGATCGGTCATGCCTGTGGGCACAACATCATTGCCGCCGCCGCGGTCGGGGCCGGCATCGCGTTGGCTACCGTGGCCGACGAACTGGGGATCACCGTCCGAGTGATCGGTACTCCCGCGGAGGAAACCGGTGGCGGCAAAGTTCTGATGCTCGAGCGTGGTGCATTCGACGGCGTCGGCGCGGCCATGATGGTTCATCCAGGACCGATCGACATCATCGGTGCCACCTCGCTGGCCCTGGCGGACATCGCCGTCAGCTATCACGGTCGCGAAGCGCACGCCTCTGCTGCGCCGGAATTCGGTCGTAATGCCGCCGATGCCGCGACGCTCGCGCAGGTGGCGGTCGGACTGTTGCGCCAGCACCTCCAGCCAGGGCAACAGATTCACGGAATCGTCAGTGATGGCGGCACTGCTCCCAACATCGTTCCGGCTCGGTCCGAACTGCTGTACTACCTGCGTGCCGAGACGGCCGCGTCGTTGGCCAATCTGTCCGAGCGTGCCGACGCCTGCTTCGCCTCGGGCGCACTCGGCACCGGATGCACCCACGAAATCCGCACGGTATCGCCCACTTACACCGAGTTGACCCCCGATCCGTGGCTGGCGGCGGCGTACCGTGAACAGATCGTCGACCTCGGGCGGGTGCCACTGGCAGCGGAATGGGAGCGCTCCCGTCCACTGGGTAGTACGGATATGGGTAATGTGACCAATGTGATTCCGGGAATTCACCCGGTCATAGGCTTGGATTCATCGGGGGCAGTGACACATCAGCCGGAGTTCGCGGCCGCGTGTATCACCACCTCCGCAGATCGAGCGGTAGTCGACGGTGCAATTGCGTTGGCCCGCACTGCTGTCCGGGTAGCGTCCGATCCAGAACAACGCACCCGTCTGTTGGAAGGGGTAGATCGCCGGTGAACGCGGCAATCGACACGTGGATTCACGCGCACACCGACGACCTCGTCGCGTGGCGTCGACACATCCATGCCAACCCGGAGTTGGCTCGCCGCGAATACGCGACCACCGAATTCGTCGCGACCCGCCTCACCGCCGCTGGGCTGTCGCCGAAGATCCTTCCCGGTGGCACCGGGCTCACGTGCGACATCGGACCTGAGGGGCCGCGAATCGCACTTCGCGCCGACATGGACGCTTTGCCGATGCAGGAGGCGACCGGGGCGACGTACTCGTCCACGGTCCCCGGTGTGTCTCATGCATGCGGGCACGACGCCCACACCACCATCCTGCTCGGCGCCGGATTGGCTCTGGCCACGCTGCCCGAACTTCCCGTCGGGGTTCGGCTGATCTTCCAGCCCGCCGAGGAAGTCATGCCTGGTGGTGCACTCGACGTCATCGCTGCCGGCGCGCTCGACGGCGTGTCCAGAATCTTTGCTCTGCACTGCGATCCGCGACTCGAGGCAGGCCAGGTCGGAATGCGTCTGGGCGCGATCACCTCTGCTGCAGACACGATCGAGGTCGTTCTCGACTCTCCGGGTGGGCACACGTCGAGGCCGCACCTGACCACGGACCTCATCTACGCACTCGGCACAGTCGTGACCGGGCTGCCGGGAATGCTCAGCCGTCGTATCGATCCGCGTACCGGCACCGTGATGGTGTGGGGTGCGGTCAGTGCAGGTCAGGCGCCCAACGCGATTCCGCAGACCGGCATGATGACGGGCACGGTACGTACCGGCGATCACGACACGTGGGAGTTGCTCGAACCGCTCGTGGAAGAAATCGTCCACGGACTGCTCGCGCCCACCGGAGTTCGCTACCAACTCAACTATCGTCGCGGAGTGCCACCGGTCGTCAACGACGAGGTGTCCACTCGGATGTTCGAGGACGCCATCGCGACCGTCGGACAAGATGCTTTGGCGGACACCCCGCAATCCGGTGGTGGCGAAGACTTTTCGTGGTACCTCGAAACTGTGCCGGGTGCGATGGCGCGGCTCGGCGTGTGGTCGGGTGAAGGCGATCAGCTCGACATCCACCAACCCACTTTCGATCTCGACGAGCGTGCACTCGGCGTCGGTGTGAAGGTTCTGACGAGCCTGGTTCTGGGATAGTTCCGGTTCCCGTCGGGGGTACCGTTTTTCGTGTCGTTCGAGTGAAGGTACGGGCATGTCCATAGGTGTGGGAGTGCGAATCGGCACATTGGTGTCGACGGCTGTAGTTGCGTCCAACGATCCGGGTTCGGCCGATCCGGTGGTGTTGGTCAGGGACACGATTCTCAATCAACGCAAGGACGGAACGACCGTGCTCGGCGGTACCGAGCAATTGGGTGCCGGCCGTGAATTCTCGGAATCATGGTCAGGTTTTGTCGGCCGTGTGGGGGACCCGAGTGGCGTCTCCGGAACGGCCGATACCCGTTACCGCGCCGAGGATTTGGTGGCGACGTCGATTCGCTGCCTGTTGCAGGAATGCGAGCCGCTGCCCGATCGTGGTGGTCGAAGTGGGGGAGCGCCCGACATCGTCGCGACCTACCCGTCGCGCTGGGACTCGTCCACAGCGGCCCTCATGCAGGATTCACTGGTCTATGCAGGCCTCGAGCGGGTCACTCTCGTCTCGGACGCCGAGGCGGTCTCGGCGTGGTTCGAGTCGGAAATCGCGGCACTCGCCGGCACGCTGATCGGCATCTATCACGTCGACGACACCGGGGCAGCGGTCACGCTGGTGCGTTCGGGCGTCGCCGCCGGCCGCGCATTCGGCTTCGCCGGCGACGGGAGTTCACCGAGTTCACGCCTCGCGACGGCACTGGGTGCGTTCGGTTGGATGCCGGAGAACCTGGACGCCGTAGTCGTCACCGGTGACGGAGAACCGGCGACAGACAAAGCAGCCATGATGTCCATAGCGGCCGGAATCGCCGAAAAGCTCGGTGTCAGATGTGAACTCGGGCCCGGACCGGAGCAGTCGGCCGCGCTGGGAGCCGCAATTCTGGCTGCCGGTTTCACCTCGACGTCGCACACGATCGTTCCGATCGGTTTGCCGCCTTCACACGACGTGACGGAGGTGTTCGACACTCTCGGACGTGAGAAGGTGGCGGCTGAAACTGCAACCGGGGTGGCAACAGTCGAGCCGGAAACTGCAGTTGTCGCAGGCGAATCGGAGTCACGCGGTTCCAAGCGTGTGCTCATCGGCCTGACGATTGTGGTGGTACTCGCAGCACTTGCAGTGCTCGCGTATTTCCTGCTGCTTTGAGCAGGACAGCTATCTAATCGGTAACACCGTTACCGGGACCCACGTTGCGGCTGTTTCTCGTCCGCAACTCTCGCACGTACTCGGCCGGCGCTCCGGCAATCTCGGCGGCGTCGGCCATCACGCCGATGTAGCGGGCCGACGGCAGCCCGCCTTCGTACGCATCCATGACGTAGAGCCAAGCGAGCACCGCATCGCCTGCGGTGTCGACCCGCACGCGGATCTTGCGGTGCAGACCGAGTTCGGCACCTTCCCAGCGGTCCAGACTCACTTCGTCCTCTTCCGGGACGTCGTAGAGGACCACGAAAACACTGGAATCGGGGTCTTCGACCACGGTGGCAAGAGCCCCCTCCCAGCCGAGGTCCTCGCCGCTGAAGGTCAGGCGCCAGCCTCGCAGCCACCCTGTCCCGGACATGGGCGAGTGTGGGCAGCGCAACAACATCTGCTCGGGATGCATGTTGGAACCGTAGGCGGCATAAATCGACACGGGCGCAAGCCTAAACCGTGGTCCGAGGGTGTGGCGAAGCGGACCACCGGACGCAAGTAATCTGGTACAAGCACTGCGCGACACGTGGTGCTCGAATAGCGTGACACTGGTCGACGGGAGACCCCTGCCGGCCACGCGAGGACTTGGAGGACACATGACCCGGATCGTGATCATCGGTGGCGGACCCGCCGGCTACGAGGCGGCACTGGTAGCCGCGCAGCACGGGGCCACGGTCACCCTGGTCGATTCGGACGGCGTCGGCGGCGCGTGTGTGCTGTTCGACTGTGTCCCGTCGAAGACGTTCATCGCGTCCACCGGAATCCGCACCGACATGCGTCGTGCATCCGACCTCGGCATCACTCTGGATCCGGAGCAGGCTTCGGTGTCACTGCCGAAGATCCACTCCCGAGTCAAGAGTCTCGCGTTGTCCCAGTCCTCGGACATTCGCGCACGGTTGCAGACGGTCGGCGTCGAGGTTCTCTCCGGCACCGCCGAACTGACCGATCCGCTCCTCGGTATGGCAGCACACCAGGTTCGCGCGACGCTCGGAAGCGGCGAGCAGAAGACCATCGACGCAGACGTCGTGTTGATCGCCACCGGCGCCAGCCCCCGCATCATCCCGGGAGCCGAGCCCGACGGTGAGCGAATCATGACGTGGCGTCAGCTCTACGACTTGGACGAGCTGCCCGAGCACCTGGTCGTGGTCGGTTCCGGTGTCACCGGTGCCGAGTTCGTCTCCGCTTACACCGAGATGGGCGTCAAGGTCACACTCGTGTCCAGTCGTGACCGTGTTCTGCCCGGCGAGGATGCCGATGCGGCGCTCGTGCTCGAGGACGCCCTCGCCGAGCGCGGTGTCACCCTCGTCAAGCACGCCCGCGCAGACGCCGTCGAGCGCACCGAGAAGGGCATCATCGTCAAGCTCTCCGACGGCCGCACGGTCGAAGGAAGTCACGCTTTGATGACCGTCGGTTCCGTCCCCAACACCAACGGTCTCGGCCTGGAGCGGGTCGGCATCGAGTTGGACAAGGGTGGATACCTGCGTGTCGACCGGGTCTCGCGCACCACGGTTTCCGGTATCTACGCTGCCGGTGACTGCACCGGACTGCTCCCGCTCGCGTCGGTGGCTGCGATGCAGGGACGTATCGCGATGTACCACGCACTCGGTGAAGGCGTCAGCCCGATCAAGTTGAAGACCGTCGCATCGGCCGTCTTCACGCGCCCCGAAATTGCAACGGTGGGTGTTTCGCAGGCCGCGATCGACAACGGAGAGGTGCCTGCTCGCACCGTCATGTTGCCGCTCAACACCAACCCGCGAGCCAAGATGTCCGGTTTGCGCCGCGGCTTCGTGAAAATCTTCTGCCGCCCGGCTACCGGCGTGGTCATCGGCGGTGTTGTGGTCGCACCCACCGCTTCGGAACTCATCCTGCCGATTGCGATCGCCGTGCAGAACAACCTGACGGTCAACGACCTGGCTCAGACGTTCTCGGTGTACCCGTCGCTGACCGGATCGATCACCGAGGCAGCTCGTCAGCTCATGCGTCACGACGACCTGGACTGAGAACGGACCAGAGTCTTCTTACAATGTGAGAAGTCTGTTTCACATACTGAAGTATTGGTGAGATAGTCGAGATACCGACCGAATCAAGGGTCGGTATCTCGGCGCTCTCCCGCCCCGTTGACCCAGGACGGCTCAGGGTGTTTTCCTCTGACCTTCATTCTGCGTGCCTGGGAGCTTCACATGACACACGCCGCGCTGTCCGCTCGTATGGACGGACTCCGTAGTTCTGCAATTCGCGATCTGCTCACCTTGACTGCCCGACCCGACGTCATCAGCTTGGCCGGCGGACTACCCGATCCTGATTTCATTCCGCGGGAACGAATCTCGAAGGCAGCCCACGACGCACTCGGTGACCCCTCGTCCGTTCAATACGGCGAGACGTCAGGCCTGCGGCGCCTCCGTGAGGTGATCGCCGAGCGCGAATCCTCCAAGATCGGGCGGGCACTCGACGTGTCCGAAGTTGTGATCACACACGGTTCTCAGCAAGGTTTGAGCCTGCTCGCGCAGGTCCTCCTCGACGCCGGTGACGTTGTGGTCGTGGAGGAACCGGCATATACCGGTGCGCTGCAGGTCTTTCGGACGGCGCAGGCTCGTCTCGTTCCCGTCCAGCTGGACGAGGACGGAATGGACACCGACGCGCTCGAGACGAAACTCGCCGCCGGTCTTCGGCCCAAAGTCGTGCACACCGTGAGCAATTTCCACAACCCGCGGGGCGCGGTGCTTTCGGCGCAGCGGCGAGCGCACTTGGCGGCACTGGCGGACCGATACGGGTTCTGGGTTCTCGAGGACGACCCGTACGGCGAACTGTACTTCGGCGAGAAACCGCCCGCACCGCTGGCGGCGTTGTCGGACAGGGTGATTCGGCTGTCCAGTGCTTCCAAAGTGTTGGCACCGGCGCTGCGCGTCGGCTGGCTGCACGGCGACCGAAAGGTCTGCGAGGCGGTCGAACTGATCAAGCAAGGCGCTGACCTGTGCGGGTCTTCGCTCACCCAGCAGATCGCCGCAGACCTCTTCTCCGACGTCGAATGGTTCGAAACGCACCTCGACAAGCTCCGGGAGGGTTACGGCGCCAGAGCGAAGGCGTTGGTCACGGCCGCCGAGACGGAATTGAGTGGGCGTGCACGCTTTTCCGAGGTCCGCGGCGGGATGTTCTGTTGGATGGATTTCGTCGACGACGTCGACACCACCGAACTCCTGGGTGCCGCGCTCGAGCACGGCGTGGCATTTGTCCCAGGTTCGGCCTTCGCGGTCGAAGCTGACCTCGGTCGAAGCGCTCGACTGTGTTTCGCGACGTATCCCGAAGCCGTGCTGGTCGATGCCGTCGGCAGGCTCCGGAAGAGTGTTACCGCAGGTACAGCCTGACCTTGTCGATAGTGTTGCGGAGCAGATCGATCTCCGTGCTCGATGGTGGGGTGGTGATGGTGACGTGCTCGGCGACGGCGAGGTCCCATCCCGTCGACTCTCGGACTTGATCGACCGAGATTCCCTCGTGGACGCTGGTCAACTCCAATTCGCCGCCGGGGCCCTGGTGTGTCAGGACGCCGAGGTTGGTGAATACCTTGGTCACTCCTGCACCTGCCGGCATGATGCCCTTACCGCTGGCGTGGGCGCGGGCGGGGCTGGGTGAGGTGCAGAAGTCGAGCTCGGCCGGAAAGGAACTGAGATCGTGGCGACGCATCACGACGAAGATCTCGGCGGCGTTCGCGATGATCTCGACGGCCCCGCCCGCTCCGGGCAGTCTGACCGTCGGGTTCTTCCAGTCACCGATGAAACTTGTGTTCAGACTGCCCGTTCGATCGATTTGAGCGGCCCCGAGAAATCCGACGTCGACGTTGCCACCTTGCAGGACGTAACCGAAGAGCGCGGCCATGCTCAGCACGGATTCGGCACCGGAGACAACCACGGAGTCCGCGATACCCTCGGCCATTGCCGACGGATGTGCACCGCACACTCCGGATTCGTAGATCAGCTCGACGTCCGGATTCGACGTGTGCCGCGCGAGATCGACTGCGAGCGTGGGTAGCCCAACTCCGGCGAAGACCCGGCGCTTACCCGCCAATTCGCGTGCCGCGACGGCGACGATCGTTTCGGTGGAGGTGGTATTACCGGTGTCGATCGTGGTGGTCATAGTCTGCTCCCGTAGTCGACTGGTGTGGAGAGTTTTGGTCCGACCTCGAGATCCGACCAGTAGTCGGCTCCGAGTTTGGCGAGATACTCGCCGTGACTGTCGAGTGCGTACACCCATTCGTCGAGCCAATTTCTCAGCCGTGAAGGGTCTTTGGAGATTTCGGTCCAGCGTCGGTAGAAGCCGCAATCGCGGTCGTAGTATCCCTGCGCGTACGACGGGTGTGCGCCGCGCGGGCAGACGACAACCGCGTCGACTGCATGCGAGGGAATCAGAGTTCGGCTCGGGTCTGACCTGATGACCTCGTCGTCGACCAGTTCTTCGACAACGACGATTGCCTTCTTCGCGGCGTACACGGCCTCTTGCTGCACCCCGGCGATGCCCCAGATCTGCGCGTTCCCGGACGAGTCCGCTCGCTGTGCGCCGATGATCGTGACATCCGGATTCAATGGCGGCACAACGTAGACGCTCCCGCCGCCGTACGGGTCCTCGACGAGTCTCAGTTGTGGGTTGAGTGCGGGTAGATCACTACCGGCGTACGACCGTAGCGGGAAGAAGGGAAGCCTGGCGGCTCCCGCCTGATACCGGCACACCATGCCGTAATGGCTGTATTCCTCGACTTCGAGGGGGAGCGGGTCCTGGTTCTCGATGCGTCTGCGTAACTCGTACAGAGAACCTGCGGAGCCGCTGGCGAAGAACGAAGCGACCAGCTTTCGGACGCAGCCGGCGGCGACGAGTTGATCGGAAACGATGTCCGGCGTCATCCGGCACAGCGTGAGGTCCTTCCTGCCCTGCCGGATGATCTCGTGTGCCGCGGCAAATGGAATGAGATGCGAAAAGCCCTCCAACGCAACAGTCATTCCGTCGCCGACGTATCGACCGATGGCCTCTTTCATCGAGAGCGTCTTGTCCACGTGTGTACCTCTTCTTACGTTCTCGCGCACTTGGTCGGTTTCGGAAACTTGACATGGTCGGCCGGTGTGGCGCAACAATGTCGGGTGGAAATTCATCAGATCAACGCATTTCTCGCGGTGGCTGAGGAGCTACATTTCGGCCGTGCGGCTCAGCGCCTTCGGATTGCGCAACCGCCGCTGAGTCGAACGATCAGGCAATTCGAGAAACAGCTCGGTTCGCCGTTGTTCGATCGAAGTACTCGAACTGTGCGGTTGACTGCTGCCGGTGAAGCACTGCTGCTTCCGGCGCGCGAAATTCTGGACGCGTGCCGGATGGCCGAGATCGCGGTATCCGCGGCAGGCCAGGGAACGACAGGTCGCGTTCGCCTGGGCTTCGCGGGAACCTCGTCGCACCTACTCGTCGGGCGGTGGGCGAAATTGGTGAGAAAGACGAATCCCGGTATCGAATTTGTGCTCGACAGTTCCGCTTTCGCGAACGAGGCGTTGTTGATGTTGCTCGATCGACGCCTCGACATCGGGATGGTCCGGTGGACCGTCCCGCCGCTCGGGATCACGTCGAGATTGATCGCCGAGGAGAACTTTCTGGTTGCCATGTCGAAAGACCATCCGTTGGCGTCGAGGGAATCGGTTCGGTTGATCGAATTGGAGTCCGAGAATTGGGTGACGCTTCCGGCGGAGCCGGGTTCGATTCTGCGGGAGTCTCTGCTCACTGCATCGAAGAACGCAGGGTTCCTGGCTCGAATCGTGCAGACGGCACCGGATTCGATGTCGTTGATCGCGCTGGTGTCCGCGGAAATCGGATGCTCGTTGACTATTTCGTCGGTGGCCCAAAGCATCGTGAACCCTGATGTTGTCTTTGTTCCCGTCATGGATCCACCTCCTCCCCTTCAACTGCGTATCGCCTGGCGAGATGGAGACGACAGACCTGCTCTTCTCGAAGTGTTGAAATTGTCCGAGCAGGCGCTGCCGTCCCTGGCTTAGACGGTTGCCCTCCCGGTAGGAATTTCACCCGCTTCGGACTTCGGCGAGTTTGCAGTATCGGCAAGAGCGTTCTCGAGTTCGAGCTCGTCGTAATCCGCTTGCTCGGCCGTCGAGAGTTCGCTTGCGTTGTAGCCGGTACGTCGGAGCAAGAGAAGGGTGCAGATCAGCGAGACAAGTGCGTACAGTCCGGACACGATCGCGACCCCGACGATGTTGCCTGACGTGTTGAGCATCCACTGCGCCAGTACCGGAGTTCCGCCGCCGACGACAAGGGAACACAGTTGATACGCCGTCGACAGACCCGTGTAACGGATGTTCGCAGGGAAGGCGCGAGCGAGAACGCCGGCGATGGCGCCGTAGAACATCGAGTGCGGGATCGTGGCGAGACACATCGCAACGACTGCGATGGTGAAGTTCCCGGTTCTGATGGCAAAGAACATCGCGGGCATGAGAACGAACTCCGGTATCACCATCAGGCACATGGCCTTCCGCATGTCTATCTTGGAAACCAGAACGGCCCCGAACGGTTGGACGATGAACTGCACGACAAGTGCGATCGCGATAGCGGCGAGGAATGTGCCGCGGTCGTATCCGAGTTCTTTTGTAGCCCAGGACAATGCGAAGGTGTTCTTGAAATAGGTGACCTGGGCGAGGGGGAGTGCGCCGGCGCCGAGGAGAACCAGCACCCAATGCTTGCGCAATACTTCGGCGAGCGGAAGTTTGACGACCTTCTTGCGGGCGAGAACGGCCTTCATCTCGTCGGACTCTTCGAGTTTCAGGCGAATGATCATGCCGAGGATGACCAGGCCTGCCGAAACGAGAAAAGGGATTCGCCAGCCGTAGAGAAGGAATGACGGCGTCGGCATCGAGGACAGCAGGAAGAATGCGATGGTTGCCAACAGATTTCCCGCGGGGGAGCCCTGCTGAGCGAACGCGGAGTAGAGGATGCTCTTGCCCTTCGGTGCGTTCTCGCTGGCGATGAGTACCGCGCCACCCCACTCACCACCGACCGCAATTCCTTGGATCACGCGAAGGGTGACCAGACCGATCGGGGCCCACATGCCGACCTGCGCGTAGGTGGGGAGGAGTCCGATCCCGACAGTGGCGACGCCCATCATCATCAAGGTGATGACCAGAGTGTTCTTGCGCCCGATCCGGTCTCCGAGATGGCCGAAGATGATCCCGCCGATCGGCCTGGCGAGGAACCCTGCCCACAGGGTGATGAAGGCGAGGAGCGTGCCGACTCCGTTCGGCAGCGTGTCGGAGAAGAAGATCTCGCCGAATACCAGGGCAGCCGCGGTGCCGTAGATATAGAAGTCGTACCACTCGATGGTGGTTCCGATGAATGAAGCGATACCGGCTCTTCGTGCCTTGGCGTTGATCTCCTCGGAACTGCGAGTGGGTGAACTCATGCGTGGCGACCTTTCTCTGCAACATTCGCGGCGCCGAAACGTGGCGCGCCTGAATGAGATTCGCAGAGTGGTGTAGGTCACGTCCAATACCAACTTGGTCGCCTATTGATACCTCAGGAGTATCAATAGGCGACCATGATCAGCTCTTCCGGTATGGAAGGATCGGGGTGATTACTCGGACCAGTTGTACGTCCGCTCGACGGCCTTGTTCCACTCCGCGTACAGCCGTGACCTTTCGGACTCGTCCATCGCCGGTTCCCAGGTTTGGCCGACGGCCCAGTTGTTGCGGATGTCTTCGGTGTCGGCCCAGTAACCGATGGCGAGGCCCGCTGCATACGCAGCGCCGAGTGCTGTCGTTTCGTTGACCACCGGGCGGATGACGGGAACTCCGAGGATGTCCGACTGGAACTGCATCAGGGTTTCGTTGACCACCATGCCGCCGTCGACCTTCAGCGCGGACAGTTCGACTCCCGAATCCGCACGCATGGCGTCGATGACCTCACGGGTTTGGTATGCCGTCGCCTCGAGGGCCGCGCGAGCCAGGTGTCCCTTGTTGACGAACCGCGTCAGGCCGACGATCACGCCGCGTGCATCCGGTCGCCACCGGGGTGCGAACAGTCCGGAGAACGCGGGTACGAAGTAGGCGCCGCCGTTGTCGTCGACACTCGCGGCGAGCGGCTCGATGTCCTTGGCGTTCTGAATGATTCCGAGATTGTCCCGAAGCCACTGGACCAAGGAGCCGGTCACCGCGACGGAACCTTCGAGTGCGTAGACGGCAGGGGCTTCGCCGAGTTTGTAGCAGACGGTCGTCAGCAGTCCGTGCTTGCTGTGCACCGGCTTCGTTCCGGTGTTGAGAAGCATGAAATTGCCGGTGCCGTAGGTGTTCTTGGCTTCGCCCTCGGAGAGGCAGGCCTGGCCGAATGTGGCTGCCTGCTGGTCACCGAGGATTCCGGCGACCGGCACACCGGCGAGATTGCCGCGAGGACGGCCGGTGCCGTAGACCTCGGACGAACTACGGATTTCAGGGAGCATCGACATCGGGATTCCGAAGTCCGCGCAGATCGATTCGTCCCACTGAAGGGTCTCGAGATCCATCAGCATCGTGCGTGACGCATTGGTGACATCTGTCACGTGAACACCGTCGGTCAGGTTCCATACGATCCACGTGTCGACGGTGCCGAAGCACAATTCTCCGGCCTCCGCTTTGGCTCTCGCGCCGTCCACGTTGTCGAGAATCCACCGGATCTTCGGCCCGGCGAAGTAGGTCGAGAGCGGCAGCCCGGTCTTGTCTCGGTACTTGTCCGGACCCTCGTCGCCGCCCAGTTCGACACACAGTTGATCCGTGCGCGTGTCCTGCCACACGATCGCGTTGTAGATCGGCTTGCCCGTCGAACGCTCCCAAACGACGGTCGTCTCACGCTGATTCGTGATTCCGACGGCCGCGATGTCGGCCCGCGTGAGGTCGACCTTCGCGAGAGCGCCGGCCACCACCTCCCGGGTGTTGATCCACAGCGCAACCGGGTCGTGCTCGACCCAACCGGCACGCGGGAAAATCTGCTCGTGTTCTTTCTGCGCAACGCTCACCACGGCGCCGTCGTGATCGAAGATCATGCAGCGGCTCGACGTCGTGCCTTGGTCGATGGCGGCGATGTATTGATTCACTGTGCTCCTATGTTCGGGCGCGTTCGCAGTTATCCGTGCGCTGTCGCAGTATGTGGATCAAGCTACTAGCCTGTAAACGGATTCGTCGTCGACTTACAGGAGACCGGGTTGAGTAAGCAGCAAGGTGCGCAGTTTCTCGGCCCGCAGCAGCGTGAAGCTGCTTGGGAACAGCTTCAGACCGAGCAATTCGACGTCGTCGTTGTCGGCGGCGGTGTTGTCGGTGTCGGAGCTGCGCTCGATGCGGCCACCCGCGGACTCAAGGTTGCGTTGGTCGAGGCCCGTGACTACGCATCCGGCACGTCCAGTCGCTCGTCGAAGATGTTCCACGGCGGTCTCCGCTATCTAGAGCAACTCGAATTCGGCCTCGTTCGTGAAGCATTGCGTGAGCGCGAACTCTCGCTGACCACGCTCGCTCCGCACCTGGTCAAGCCGCTGAAGTTCCTGTTCCCTCTGGCTCACCGAGTGTGGGAGCGCCCGTACATGGCGGCGGGAATCTTCCTCTACGACCGAATGGGCGGCGCAAAGTCGGTCCCCTCCCAGAAGCACTTGACGCGGGCGGGCGCACTACGCATGTCGCCGAGCCTCAAGCGCAGTTCGCTGACCGGTGGCATCCAGTACTACGACACCGTCGTCGACGACGCTCGGCACACCATGACCGTCGCACGGACCGCTGCACACTACGGCGCGGTCGTCCGAACGTCGACGCAGGTCGTCGGCTTTCTGCGGGAAGCGGATCGGGTCTCGGGAGTTCGTGTTCGGGACTGCGAAGACGGCCGTACCGCCGAGGTCAAGGGTCACGTCGTCATCAATGCGACCGGTGTCTGGACGGACGAGATCCAAGCGCTCTCACGTCAGCGCGGACGGTTCCGGGTGCGAGCGTCGAAGGGCGTACACATCGTCGTCCCGCGCGATCGCATCGTCAGTGAAGCCGCCATCATCCTGCGTACCGAGAAGTCGGTGCTGTTCGTCATTCCGTGGGGCAGTCACTGGATCATCGGCACCACTGATACCGACTGGAACCTGGATCTCGCACATCCGGCGGCAACCAAAGCAGATATCGACTACATCCTCGGCCACGTGAACTCCGTCCTGGTCACGCCGTTGACGCACGCCGACATCGACGGTGTGTACGCCGGCCTCCGCCCGCTGCTTGCCGGTGAAAGCGACGAGACGTCGAAGCTCTCGCGCGAGCACGCCGTTGCCCGTGTGGCTCCAGGTCTGGTCGCCATCGCCGGCGGAAAGTACACGACGTATCGGGTCATGGCGGAAGACGCCGTCGACGTCGCAGCAGAAGACATTCCGGCGCGGGTTGCGTCGTCGATCACGGAGAAGGTGCCGCTCGTCGGCGCCGACGGATACTTCGCGTTGATCAACCAGACCGTGCAACTGGGCGAGCAGTACGGCTTGCATCCGTATCGCGTCAAGCACCTGCTCGACCGCTACGGTTCGCTCATCACCGAGGTCCTCGAACTCGGCCGGCAGACACCGGAGTTGTTGCAGCCCATCACGGACGCGCCCGATTACCTTCAGGTCGAAGCTGTGTACGCCGCCTCGGCCGAGGGGGCACTGCACCTCGACGACATCCTCGCCCGCCGTACGCGTATCGCAATCGAATATCCGCATCGTGGTGTCAACTGCGCACAGCAGGTCGCCGGATTGGTTGCCCCGATTCTCGGTTGGGATGCCGCCACCGTCGAACGCGAAGTCGACACGTACCGAGCGCGTGTCGAAGCGGAAATCGAGTCTCAGACCCAGCCGGACGACGAGTCGGCGGACGCATTGCGCGCCGCAGCGCCGGAGTCGCGGGCCGAGATCCTCGAGCCCGTCGTCGTGGTGCCGGATCGGGTCTGAGTCGCCCGTCGTTTGTTTCCGGTCTGTCGCGGGTAGGCGGATGGCGAATCACCACCCGTGTCAGCACAGACCGGTCGAGCGTCGCCCAGGAGGATCTCAATGTTCGGTAATCGGTCGCGATCTGCTGAGGAACACATAGCTACCGGCTATCTGGTCACTCACCTGTGCGGGGCGATGGTGGGGCTGCAACTCTCGCGGTCACTCTCGGACTCGTACGGCGTCTGGGCCGACGGTGAGCTGGATTCGTTGCCGGGCGAGCTCGAGTACGAGATCGAGCAGCTGCTGCAACTGATCGAGGACACCCAGGGCATATCTCTGCCGCGGTACTCCAAGATCGACGCGACAGTCAATCGGATCAGACGTCTCGTCCATGTCGACGCCATCTGGCGTAATCGCCTCGTGAAGTTGGCAACGCTCGAGATCATGCGGACCGCGCTGTGCGGCAAGAGTGCGATGTGGGAGGTCCTGCGAGACATTCCGGCCGGGGAGACCGAGGAGCAGTACCGCGAACTCAACGACCTGGTGTCCAAGCAGATCACCACGGTCACGGCGCTGCATCACCGCGCAGCTACGGAGGCTTTTCAGGGGACGGACGGGCGGGAATCGGCGAGCGGCGGCGACCCCATCAGGTCGAGTAAGTAAGGTTTGTACCGTTCGATGAAGAATTCGATGAACGGTAGACCCCGAGGTGTATGGAGATGGCTGAGCGCGACCAAGCACTGACAGAACCCAAGGCAGTGTTCGCGGCGTTGGCGGAGATCCTCTACTCCGCGGCAGACAGCGCCGAGGTGTACTCCGCGATCTGTTCGGCGGCTGTCGAGTTGATTCCCGGTTGCGACCACGCAAGTCTGATGCTGCGACGTGGAAACACCAACGTCACCGTAGCGGCGAGCGACGAGATCGCCGATTATGCAGACGATCTCGAGCGTGCCACCGGTGAGGGGCCGTGCATCGACGCCCTCGATACGGAGGCGCCGCAACTCGAGTCGGACCTTCGCACCCCGAATCAGTGGCCCGAGTTCGCTCGGAAAGTCGTGGCGGAGACACCCATTCGAGGATCGATGGGGTTCCGGCTGATGGTAGATCGTCAGAAGTTCGGTGCCCTCAACCTCTTCTCGGACACTCCGGGGGCTTTCACCGAAACCGTTGCCGACCACGCGATCATGTTGGCGTCATTTGCATCCGTGGCCGTCACTGCGCTGACGCGAGGCGAGGACGCCGACTCGCTGCGACGTGGTCTGGCAAGCAGCCGCGAAATCGGTCAGGCCGTCGGTCTGCTGATGGCACTGCATCGTGTGTCCGACGACGAGGCCTTCGACATTCTGGTGCGAACCTCACAAAACATGAACGTCAAGATCGCCGAATTGGCGCGCAAGGTCATCGTCCAGCATCGTTCGACTCTGGACTGAGCGCTTCGTTCGTCCCGGTCGAGCCGAGGAGTTGAGATCGCTTGCGATCCACCGTCTCTCGAAGAGCTGTCACCACCGCTGCGACCTCCGGGCGTCGCAAGGATTCCGAACGGGCCACCACCCAATAGGAAAGTCTCACCTCGATGTGAGCCGGTAGAACGCGAATCAAATCGTCGTGCTGCTCGGCCATGAAACAGGGGAGAAGGCCGATGCCGGCACCCGCGCGCGTTGCCTCGATGTGTACGAACACGTTGGTGGACGTGACGGCCTCGCGCATGGAAACCGTGAGCTTGCGAGCCAGATCGAGTTCGTCGACCTGCAGCATCGAGTCGATGAAGTACACGAGCGAGTGATCGGCCAGATCTGCGGCACTCTCGGGAACAGCATTCTGACGTAGATAGTCTCGGGACGCGTACAAACCCAGCGCGTAGTCGGCCAGATGGACTGCTTCGGCGCGGTGAACGTGAGGCTTGCCGACCACAACCTCGATGTCGAGACCCGAGCGTATCTGCGACGCCTTTCTGGTTGCGACAACAATCTCGACGCTGACGCGGGGATGGCGTCTGCGAACCGCGGCGCCGGCGGGCGCCGCGATGTATGCGCTGAATCCGTCGGTCGCCGAGACTCGCACGACGCCGTCGAGTTGCTGCTGACCGGTGGAGTCGAGCGCCAGTTCGTTCACCGCAGCCTCGATGCGCTCGGCCGCGCTGAGGGCTTGTCTGCCCAGGTCGGTCAGCTCCCAGCCGCCGGACGAGCGAACCAGGACACGGCCGCCGAGACACTTCTCGAGCGAGGAAATGCGGCGCGAGATGGTGGTGTGATTGAGGCCGAGGTCGTCGGCGGCGGTGTTGAAGCGACCGGTGCGACCGACCGCGAGAAGCACCAGTAGGTCGTCCGGGCTCAGTCCGAGAGTCATATCTGCATTTTTGCACCTATATGGTGCGAGATTTGTCATTGTCGTGCCATCAATCTGCACTGATACTCATCGAGTCACAAAAAGTGTGCGAGCGGTCACATTCCTGATCGTGAAGAGCAGGCGAATCGCGAACTGAAGACGAGGGAGTCCACGATGAGCGTCGACAACATGCCGAAGCCCGAGAGCCAAGCCCCACCATCGGGGCTGAAGAAGGTGGTCGGCGCCTCGATGGCGGGCACCGTGGTCGAGTGGTACGAGTTCTTTCTGTACGGCACGGCGGCCACGCTGGTCTTCAGCAAGGTCTTCTTCCCCGGCGGCGGCAACGAGCTGGATGCGATCATCGCGGCTTTCATCACCTACGCCGTCGGATTCGCCGCCCGGCCACTCGGCGGAATCGTCTTCGGATACTTCGGAGACAAATTCGGCCGAAAGCAGTTGCTGCAGTTCAGTTTGCTGTTGGTCGGCGCCGCAACGTTCTTGATGGGATGCCTGCCTACCTACGGTCAGATCGGCTACTGGGCGCCGGCAATGCTGGTCACGCTGTGCTTCATCCAAGGATTCGCGGTCGGCGGCGAATGGGGTGGGGCGGTACTCCTGGTCGCCGAGCACAGCCCGAATCGATCGCGCGGATTCTGGTCGTCGTGGCCTCAGGCCGGCGTGCCGATGGGCAACCTGGTGGCGACGGTCGTGCTGTTGATCCTGACGTCGACGCTCTCGGACGAATCCTTCATGAGTTGGGGCTGGCGCGTTGCCTTCTGGCTCTCCGCGGTGATCGTTCTGGTCGGGTACTACGTTCGGACCAAGGTCACCGATGCTCCCATTTTCATTGCGGCGCAGAAGGAAGCAGAACTGGTCAAGGCAACCTCGTACAGCGTTTTCGAGGTCGTCAAGCGTTACCCGCGCGGAGTGTTGACCGCGATGGGCCTGCGTTTCGCCGAAAACGTCATGTACTACCTCGTGGTGACCTTCTCGATCACTTACCTCAAGGTCGTCGTTCATGCGGACACGGCGCACATCCTCTGGTGGATGCTGATGGCACATGCCGTGCACTTCGCAGTGATTCCGTTGGTAGGCAAACTGTCCGACACGATCGGTCGACGCCCGGTGTACATGATCGGCGCCGTCACCGCCGGAACGTGGGGATTCTTCGCCTTCCCGATGATGAACAGCGGGCACAATGCAGTCATCTTGTCGGCAATCATCATCGGGCTCGTGTTCCACGCGTTCATGTACGCAGGCCAACCCGCGATCATGGCCGAGATGTTCCCGACTCGGATGCGCTACTCCGGTGTCTCCCTGGGTTATCAGGTCACGTCCATCGTGGCGGGTTCACTGGCTCCGATCATCGCGACCGGATTGCTGAGCAAGTTCGACTCCTCGGTCCCCATCGCGATCTATCTCCTGCTGGCATCCCTGGTCACCATCGTCGCAGTCGTTTTCGCGCGGGAGACCAAGGGAATCTCGCTCGAGTCCGTCGACGCCGCTGACGCCCGTGTTCTCGCCGACGAGCGGGCCGGTGTGTCTGTATGACGCTGACCGGAAAGTCTGCTCTGGTCACCGGTGGTGCCAGCGGGATCGGCGAGGCGTGTGCTCGACTCCTCGCCGCCCGCGGCGCGCACGTGACCGTCGCCGATCTCGACGACGTCGCCGCGAAGTCGCTGGCCGAGGAGATCGACGGCACGGCGTGGGCCGTCGATCTCCTCGACACCGACCAACTCGTGGATCTGTCACTCGAGACGGACATACTCGTCAACAACGCCGGCATTCAACGGGTCAGTCCTATCGAGGATTTCGACGTCGAGGACTTCCGGAAGATTCAGCGCCTCATGGTCGAAGCGCCATTCCTCCTCGCTCGGGCCGCCCTGCCGTACATGTACCGCAACAGTTTCGGTCGCATCGTGAACATTTCCTCGGTCCACGGGCTCCGCGCTTCGGCATTCAAGAGTGCATACGTCACGGCTAAGCACGGACTCGAAGGACTGTCGAAAGTTGTTGCGCTCGAAGGCGCCTCACACGGTGTCACCAGCAACTGCGTCAATCCGGGCTATGTCCTGACGCCACTGGTGCGATCCCAGATCTCCGACCAGGCAAAGGTTCACGGAATCAGTGAATCCGAGGTTGTCGAAAAGGTGATGCTCACCGAGAGCGCAATCAAACGGATGGTCGAGCCTGCGGAGGTGGCATCGCTGGTGGGCTGGTTGGCATCGACCGATGCGTCGATGGTGACGGGGGCGTCGTACACCATCGACGGAGGGTGGAGCGCCAGCTAGACCACGCGAGCTGCTGGGTTTTTCACGCTTCGGGGATCTCGATTCCGAACTTCTCGCGAGTGATGACCTCGGGTTCGGGACCACCGCGAACTCCGGTGTCGAGTGCGTCGATTGCGGAGAGTTCTTCGGCGGTGAGTTCGAAGTCGAACACGTCGAAGTTCTCCGCAATGCGTGAGGGAGTCACCGACTTGGGGATCACCTGGCGGCCCTGCTGGAGGTGCCAGCGGAGCATCACCTGTGCGGGAGACTTGCCGTGAGAGGAAGCGATAGCACCGATGGTGGCGTCCTCGAGGGTTGAGCCGTGAGAGCCGTCGCGATAGAACGTGATTCCGCCGATCGGTGACCATGCCTGAGACAGAATGCCGTGATCGGCGTCGGCCTCGAGCAAGGTCGACTGCCTGAAGTATGGATGGACCTCGATCTGGTTGACCGCCGGCACTACGGACGTTGCGTCCAATAGTCGGGTGAGGTGATCCGGCATGAAGTTACTGACTCCGATGGCACGAACCTTGCCGTCTGCGAGAAGTGTTTCCAGGGCCTTGTATGCGTCGATGGTGCGCTCGAACTCGCTCGGCAACGCCTGGTGAAGGATGAGGAGGTCAAGTTGCTCGACTCCGAGTTTGCCTGCGCTCTTGTCGAAGGCGTGCAAGGTCTCGTCGTATCCGTAGTCGGTGATCCAGACTTTCGTTTCGACGAAGATCTCACCGCGATCGAGACCGGATCGCCGGATCGCCTCGCCGACACCCTTCTCGTTGCCGTAGGCCGCAGCCGTATCGATATGGCGATAACCCACCGAAAGCGCGGACTCGACTGCGGCGACAGTTTCGTCCGGCGGGGTCTGGTAGACGCCGAAGCCCAGCGCGGGGATGTCGACGCCGTTGTTCAGTTTCAGGCTCGGGATGCTCATGTCGTCCACGGTAGCGGCGGCCACTGGTTCGGTGGGAGTGACTGCTCAGCCGGGTAACGGCAGTACCTCCCTCAACCGGCAGTACTTCAGCTCGGTTGGCAGGTGCCGCCGATGGGTAAAGCCTGCGCTCGTTCGCCTACCCAGCGGCCGATGTCGCTGAGCATCGCAGTACCGTCGGCGAAAGTGCCCGAGTCCGGCTTGGCTGCGATGGCGACAGCGAGTTGTCCGGTGCCGCTGCTGATGATCCCGAATTGGCGGACCAGATAGCCGCCGTCGTCGTCAGGCCCCCACCCACCCTTGAATCGAGCGGTTGGGATCACTCCCAGGCCCCAATGTTGGTCGGGGCTGATGCTGCCCATGAGCCCGAAGACTTCGATGGCGTCGCTCCGGCATGGCAGGGTGGCGGCGAATTGCGCTTGGACGGCAAGTGGCCATTGTGTTTGACCGAACGAGCTGAATTCTGGTCGTAGCGTGCGTGATTCCACGGTGGTGGACATATCGCCGGAGGCCACGAGGACTGACTCGACCTTCGCTGCGGCAGTGGTCGGATCGCCGAGGCCTCGCCACAGTTCTTCGGCTGATTCGTTGTCGGAGGTGGTGATCGCCTGCTCGACCGTGGTGAGTTGTGTGTTGTCGGTTTCGTGGAGGGCTGCGATGGACAGTGGGACTTTGATGGTGGACCAGGCGACTCCGTTCTGCCACTCGCCGGCAACGAGTGACTGACCGCCGCCGACGGGCACGAGTGCGATACCCACGGCGCCGCCGAGGGTGTTGCCCAGAGCCTCGAATCCGGCGAGCGGGCCGACACCGTTGCCCGGGGCGGCAGGAGTCTCTGTCGGCTCCGGTGGAACGACGACGATCTCGGTGATCGTCTCGACCTTCTCCGACGGCTCGTCTCGCGTCGGAATCGTGCAGCCCGCGAGGGCTGCTGCAGAAGCAGTGGCGAGTGCAACCGCCAGGAGTCGTCGGCGCGTCCCGCTACGAGCCTCGACGCACTGCTCAATAGACATAGACCACCGCGTTGTTTCCGCCGGTACACGTGACGACTTTGTTGCCGGCGCAGTTCATCGAGTACCGAGTTCCCGTGACCGGACTGACCGCGCTGATGGAGACCGGGCCGCCGCGTCGGCCCTGGCTCACGTACTGGTAGCGCACTTCTTCGGCGAACTCACAAGACGTCACGCTGGTGCCGACGGCGGACGTTGTGAATTCGTTGTTCGAGAACACCGATCCACAACGCGCTGCGCTGGCAGGGACCGACTCGTTGGGCGCGGGTGTGACGACGCCATTTTGCGGCGCGGCCGCGGGTGAGGTGATCACCACGGTTTCCGTGCGTGCGGTGTTCTCGTCGGAATTGTCGTTCAAGACAAGAGGGAGAACCCATACGTAGACCACGACGGCGACGAGTGCGACTGTGACAACTCCCAGTAAGACCCACAGCCATGCATACGATTTCGGCGGGCGGGGAGGCATCGGCGAATATCCGGTGCCTTGACCGTATGGGGGCCGGGGCGGGGTGTAAGCAGGCTGATGTCCCGAGTACGGCGCCTGACCGGGTGTGATGCCCGGCGGCGGAGGAGGGGGCGGAGGGAGAGGCGTCGTGTGGTTGGGGTCGTTGTTCCAGGGATACGGCGGCTGTGGTGTTGTCATTTCGGGCTGCTCCTCTGCCTACTTGATAGAAGTGGGCCGAGTTAGTCGTCGATCACCGCACATCGAAATTACCGATTGTTAGGTTTCTGCGAATTGCCCGTCTTAGTTATATACGACCGGTCTGACTTCTTTTGCACTTGTGGCTCGTCAATGAGTGAGCACTATCTTCAAGCCGACTATGAGGGTGGCGACGGCAGCGAGGCCGAAGGCTGCCAGATGTGTGTTCGTGCTGACTTTCTCGCCGTGAAGACGGCTGATCACGTAACTGGTGGATCCGATGCGCAGGATCAAGACGATTTCCGCGATCAACTGCGCCGTCCGTGGTTCCAGGAAGTTGAACCACGCCGTCGCGAGAATGGCGACAGGAACAACCGCGGAGGTGAGGATCGGGACAGAATCGCGCAGCGAGTCGATTCTCTCCGCGGTGGTGAGACGGCGGTCGTTGCGAATGCTCTCGCCGACGCTCTCGGCAAATGTGTGGGCGATGTACGTCGACAATGCCGTGCCGACCACAATCGCGGCACCCAGTGATTCCTGAGATTTTGTCACCGGGACGAGTGCGGCGAGGACAAGAATGTTGCCGTAGATGTACGCGGTGGTTCTCGCCGCCACACGTTCTTGTCCCAGCGGCGCACCGTGAGACGTGATCGGCCGGTTCAGCAGTGTTCGCAGGTCCCACTCCATGTTCAGAGCATGGCAGATCAGACCCTCGGGCTGTAGTGCATCGGATTATCTCGCTGCTCGAGCGGCGGTAGATTGCGGGCCGGCGTGTGGACCAGTGGAGCCCCGGCGGGAATTCTGCCGCTGGCTCGGTCCCACCCCGCGCGAGCGCGCGGTTGATACCGGTATCGCCACGGCACCAGGCGGAAGACGGCGTTGACGGTGCGGCCGACAGCGTTGTGAATTTTCTGATCGCGACTGGTCCACGAGTAGCCGAGAAGGTCGCGAACCGGTTGGTCGTACATGCCCACTGTCAGCCACACGAATCCGCGGGCGAGGGGAATCCGCGTGAGCCGCCACAACGGATCGGGTAGCCACGTCATGTACGGGGGCTTTCCCAGCCCCGACAAATCCAAGACGTCGCGGGTCGCTTTGTTGTCTTCGAGCACGTTGCGGCACATGTGGTCCCAATACTCCTGAAATGCCTCCCAGGTTTCGGGAACCGGGCGCATGCTCATCCCGTACAGGCGGTACCACTGAATGTGCTCGGTGAAGAGTTGTCGTTTCTGGGCCTCGGTCAGGCCACCGGAGAAGTTCTCGGCGGTGACGATGGTGCCCATGAAGAATGTCGCGTGCGCCCAGTAGAAGGTGTCGGGATCAAGTGCGTGGTACCGGCGTCCCAGCTTGTCGATGCCCTTGATCCGTGTGTGATAGCCACGGACTTCTTCGGCTGTCTGCTGCGCGCGATCGCCGTCGAAGACCACGCCGGCAATGGGATACAGCGAGCGGTACAGCCGTTCCCAGCGCTCGTCGAAGAACTGCGAGTGCTCCTCGACCCCGGCGCCGAGACCAGGGTGCATGTTTTGCATCGAACCTGCCCAGACACCTTGGAGCATCCCGCGCCAGTCGCCGAAATACTTCCAGGTCAGGGAATCCGGACCGAGGGGAACCGGGGTGCTGCTGTCGCCAAGTTGACTACGCATGTTGTCAGATTAGGATCGACAACAGCGGTAGTCAAGGATCGAATACCGGGTGCATTGAAGAACAAGTGTCGGAGAAGTGGGGAAGTTGTGAGCATCGAAGAACGCAGGGCCACTCGAAAGGCGACGTTGTTCGACGTCGGAGTGACACTGCTCGGTGCGGTCGACGGTCCGGCCGTCAACGTGCGAGCGGTCTGCAAGGCCGCTGGTCTGACCGAGCGGTACTTCTACGAGAGCTTCACCGATCGCGATCAGTACGTTGTCGCGGTCCACACGTTTGTCGCCGAGCGCGCGCAGTCGGCGCTCGCGACGGCAGTGGAGTCCGAGACGACATCCGAGGCAGTCGCCACCGCTGCGGTCGACGCTTTCGTCAAGCTGATGGTCGACGACCCGGCAATGGGGCGAGTGCTTCTGATCGCTCCGCTCTCGGAGCCGGTGCTGAGCGGACGCGGTATCGAATCGATGCCGGCGTTCGTGGACCTGGTGTACGACCAGTTGTCCGAGATTGCTGATCCGGTGGACAAGCAGCTGGTGGCAGTCGGGCTGGTCGGGGCGTTGTTCACACTGTTCATCGGTTATCTGGACGGCTCGATCGTCGTCGAACGCGAGCGATTTGTGCGCCATTGCGTCCGGCTGCTGATCAACGCTAACCAGGCGTGAACGGCTGGCACACGGGGCAGAAGAAGATATTTCGCTCGGTGAGCTGATCCGGTCCGAGGGTGTCTTCTCTGATGCGGGTTCCGCATCGGCGGCAAGGTTTTCCGCGTCTGCCGTACACCCACGTTTGCCTACCTGGGCGGGTGTCGCCGGTGGTGACCCGGATGCGACGCGACTTGTTGACGTTGATGGTGCGGAATGACAGATCCACAATCGCGTCGAGGTTCCCGGCGCGGTGTGTCGGCGTCTTCGGGTGAATGCCTCGTAGGAAGCAGATCTCGTTGCGGTACACGTTGCCCAGTCCGGCCATCACGCGCTGATCCAGGAGCGCGATTCCGATCGGTACGGAGTCTGCAGCGCGAAGATTCTCGACGGCCACGGAATTGTCCCAATCGGTCCCGAGCAGGTCCGGTCCGAGGTGCCCGACGGCCTCCTGTTCCTGCCCCAGTTCGAGGATCTCGGTGATTCCCAGTGAAAAGCCCACTGCTACAGAGTCTTCGGTGGCCAAGATTATGCGCGCTTGGTGGGAGGGTCTGCGCCAGCGCTCGCCGGGGCGATAAATCTGCCACTGACCCTCCATCTTCAGATGCGTGTGAATGGACGCTTCGCCCACGCGGATCAGCAGATGCTTTCCGCGGCTGGCGACGGAATCCACACGATGACCCGACAGATCCACGGTGGCATAGCGAGGAACGCGGACATCGCAAGTGGTGAGTACCTTCTCGGCCAGGGCTGCGCGCAGATCGTTGGCGGCCCGCCACACGGTATCGCCCTCAGGCATGGTCGCCGCTCCAGCACTTCACGATCGCAACCATCATGACCTCAATCCTCATGACCTCAACCGAAATCCGCGAGGGGTGGCCGCGAAGCCGGCTTCGACCAGGACGGGAGCAAAATCGTTGCCGTGGATGGTCTCTCCGTCGACCTTCTCCACTACCAACTTGTCGACAGCGCGAGAAGTCACCTTCTGGGCAAGCGACAGCGCTGCCAGGCGCAAAGTTCCGCCGTCGTCGGTGAATGTCAGGATGGTGCGACCGCCGCGCTCGACGAACAGAACCAACTCGCCCTCCACCAGAACGACCAGTGCTCCCGCCTTACGTCCGGGTCGGTGTCCGGGTGACTCTTCGCCCCCCGACGCCGGCCACGGCAGTGCGGCGCCGTAGGGATTGGCCGGGTCGCACGCCGCGAGAGTGACTGCAGCCGAGGAGGTGTGGCGCCCCTCGATGGAATCACCGAACGTGCGCAAGCGGTCGACCACGGGAGGCGTCGAGAATTGAGCGCCGCCCAGGGTGTCCACGAAGTATCCGCGTCGAGCGCGCCCGTTGTCCTCGAACGTGCTCAGTACCTTGTAGATCAACGCGAAACCGCCCGGCACGTTCTCGCTCATCACAGAACCGCGGGTGACTACGCCGTACCGTTCGAGTAACAGATCGGCCGTGGCGTGCGCCCGGATGGTCGGGTCCGGTTCGATGGCCGGCAGTTGGAACCACCGACCGGAAGCGGTTGCCGGTCCCGTGCGAGCCGGGGTGGAAGCGTGCGCCATTCCGCGGTACGGACGGGCACGAGGAACACGTCGAGGCGATCGGTGACTTGTGGTGGTTCTGGTGGTGTCCGAGAGAAGTGCGCGCAGCGGTGCCACGGTGTCGTTACCGATGTGTCCGAGCCACACCAACTCCCACAGTGCCGTCGTCACCGCACTGTCGACCGTGTCTGCAGCCGACTCCGTAGTTTGCAACGCGTCGACCAACTGGCGGAAGAAGTAGGCACCGCCGCCGGACAGCAGGTCGAGGATGCGCTTCTGCAACTCCGAGACGTCGGTGTCGGCGGGCGAATTGAGCGTGATCGGTGCCAGGTCGGCGGGGTGCAGAACTACCCACCCGTCTTTGCCGGAGATTGCTCCGGATCCGGACCACAGGACTTCACCCGTCGAGGTGAGTTCGTCCAACATCGCGGGGGAGTAGTCGGCGACTCGGCTCGGCAGGATCAACGATTCGAGAGCGGACGCCGGAATCGGAACGCCGGCAAGTTGATCGACTACCGTTGCAACACCGTCGATTCCGCGCAGCGTGCCGCCCACATGCTGCCAACCGGGAAGGAAACGTCCGAGCGTTGCGGTACTGACCGGCTCGACCTCTTGCCGTGCCGCGGCGAGCGAGCGACGCCGCAAGCGGCGCAGGACTTCGGCGTCGCACCATTCGCTCCCAGTTGCAGACGGTCGGAATTCTCCTTCGAGAACACGCTTTTCGAGCGCGAGCCGACCGAGAACGTCACGCGCGACGGATACTCCGATACCGAAGCGTGCAGCCGCATCCGTGAGAGTGAATGGTCCGTGGGTGCGTGCGTATCGGCTCAGGAGGTCGTCGAGTGGCTGATCGACCGGCTCGATGAACGCGGCCGGAACCCCGATGGGTAGGGGAACGCCGAGTCCATCGCGAAGGCGCGCTGCATCTTCGACGACGGTCCACCAACTCTCGCCCGCATAGGAGACGTGGAGGGCACGTTTGTCTGCGACCAACTTGTCGAGCCACGAGACCGGATCCTCGAGACAGCGTTCCGTGACTTCTTCGGTGGTCAGCGGGCCGAGCATGCGGAGGAGGTCGGCGACGCCCTCGAGGTCCTTGGCCTTGCGGTCCGGAGCGAGACGTTGCAGTTCACGTTCTGCCTGCTCGATCACTCCGGCGTCGAGCAGCTCGCGCAGTTCGACGCGGCCGAGGAGTTCGGCCAACAGCGTGGAGTCCAACGACAGTGCGGCGGCGCGTCGCTCGGCCAGGGGGCTGTCGCCCTCGTACATGAACGCGCCGACGTAGTTGAACAGGAGCGCACTCGCGAATGGTGAAGGCGAGGGCGTCTCCACTTCGACTATTCGAATCTGGCGCCGTTCGATCTTGCCGAACAATTCCTTCAGTGCCGGCAGGTCGTAGACGTCCTGCAAGCACTCACGCACGGTCTCGAGCAGGATCGGGAATGTCGGGAACTTGCGGGCGACGTCCAGCAGTTGCGCCGACCGCTGACGTTGCTGCCACAGTGGGGCACGCTTGCCGGGATTGCGGCGTGGGAGAAGCAGTGCGCGGGCGGCACATTCGCGGAATCGGGAGGCGAACAATGCCGAGCCACCCACCTCCTGGGTGACCAGATCTTCGATGTCCTCGACGTCGAAGGTGAACAGTTCGGCGCCGGGAGGTTCGTTCTCGGTGTCGGGGAGACGGATGATGATGCCGTCGTCGGAGGCCGTCGGACTGGAATCGACGCCGTATCGTTCCTGCAAGCGGGCCCCGATGGCGAGGGCCCACGGTGCGTGTACCCGTTGGCCGTACGGGGAATGCAGCACCAGACGCCAATCGCCGAGTTCGTCGCGGAAGCGCTCGACAACCAATGTTCGATCCGACGGGACCTGCCCGGTGGCATTCTTCTGCTCACCGACGAGTTGGATCAGATTGGTTGTGGCGTTGTGATCGAGCCCGCCCACGCGACAACGCTCGACGACGTCGGCTTCATTACCCAGCGCGGTCTCTCGAACGAATTGTCCCAACGCCTGTCCGAGTTCGGCAGGGCGACCGAGTCCGTCGCCATGCCAGAAGGGCAAACGACCGGGCATGCCGTAGGCGGGGCTGACCAGAACCCGATCGAAGGTGATCTCCTCGATCCGCCAACTGGTGGCGCCGAGCGCAAAGACGTCGCCTACCCGGGATTCGTAGACCATTTCTTCGTCGAGTTCGCCGACTCTTGATGCTTTCTCACCGACCATGTAGACCGTGAAGAGGCCGCGGTCGGGGATGGCGCCGCCGGAAGTGACTGCCAAGCGCTGCGAACCCGGGCGGCCCGTCAGAGTGTTGGACTCGCGATCCCAGACCAGGCGCGGACGTAATTCGGCGAACTCGTCCGAGGGGTACCGCCCGGCGAGCAGATCCAGAGTCGACTCGTAGGCCGAACGGGGAAGCGTTGCAAAGGAACCGCTTCGGCGCACCGTCTCGAACCAGTCGTCGACGTCGATCGGTTCCAGAGCGGTGGCCGCAACAGTTTGCTGGGCAAGGATGTCGAGGGGATTGGCGGGAACGGCCATCGCCTCGATCTTGCCTTCGACCATGCGCTCGACGGTCACCGCGCAGTGAATCAGGTCGGTGCGATGTTTGGGGAAGACGACGCCTCGTGAGATCTCGCCGACCTGGTGGCCGGCGCGACCGACACGTTGCAGGCCGCTGGCAACCGAGGGCGGCGCCTCCACCTGGATGACCAAGTCGACGGCGCCCATGTCGATTCCGAGTTCGAGACTGCTGGTGGCGACGACGCATCGCAATCGACCCGATTTGAGATCGTCTTCGATGAGGGCTCGCTGGTCTTTGCTGACCGATCCGTGGTGGGCGCGAGCAAGGAGGGGTTCTGCGCCGTAGTTGACCTCGGTGGGAGCTCCGATCTGCGCGGGCGGGCGAGGTGTTTTCTCGACGGCCAGACCGATGCGTTCTGCATGAATCTCGTTGAGCCTGGCCGTCAATCGTTCGGCGAGGCGACGAGAGTTGGCGAATACGATGGACGATCGGTGATCGAGCACGAGGTCGACGATCTGTTCCTCGACGTGGGGCCAGATCGAACCGGCTTGCGGGGTGGGGGATTCGGAACCGTCGGCGGGCGTCGCGATACCCAATTCGGTCATGTCCTCGACGGGGACACGGACCGTGAGATCGAAGGTCTTGGCGGCAGGCGGTGCCACGATTCGGATCGGTGCCGAACCTGCGAGGAACCGCCCGATCTCCTCGTGGGGACGGACAGTGGCCGACAATCCGATGCGTTGCGCCGGACGCTCGAGCAAGCCGTCCAGACGTTCCAGAGAGAGCGCAAGGTGCGAGCCGCGCTTGGTACCCGCCACCGCGTGAACCTCGTCGACGATCACGGTGTCGACGCCGACCAGTGTTTCCCGGGCAGCGGAGGTGAGCATGAGGAACAACGACTCCGGCGTCGTGATCAGGATGTCCGGAGGACGCTTGATCAACGAGCGCCGATCGGCCTGTGACGTATCGCCGGAACGAACACCGACGGTGATCTCGGGCGGGGTGAGGCCCAGACGTTTCGCAGTCTGTGTGATGCCGACCAGCGGCGCGCGAAGGTTCCGTTCGACGTCCACGCCCAGCGCTTTGAGTGGCGAAATGTAGAGGACTTTGGTGGCGCGTTCGCCTTCGTCCTTCGCGGCGAGTTGATCGAGAGCCCACAGGAACGCCGACAATGTCTTGCCGGAGCCGGTTGGTGCGACGACAAGTGTGTGAGAGCCACTTGCGATGGATTCCCAGGCACCGAGCTGCGCAGCAGTCGGAGCGCTGAACGCGCCACCGAACCACTCGCGTGTGGCGGGCGAGAACCTACCGAGGACATTGGTCACGACCACCATATTGCCCCTTCCCACCGACAGCGTGTTCGTGCCCGCAGCCGAAGTGCAGAGCATACTATTTGCCCTGTTATAGCGATTCTCTTGTTATCGAGAAGGCGAGTGCCTGATGGAAGCAGTCAAGATTGTCCTCGAGCTGGCGGTAGTGCTCGGGGCGATTGTCATGGGTACCAGATCGAGCGGTGTCGCTCTCGGTCTGTGGGGCGGCGCAGGTGTTGCCGTCCTCGTGTTCGTCTTCGGAGAGGACGTCGGCAGTCCGCCGGTCGACGCTCTCCTCATCGTCCTGTCCGTTGTCCTCGCGTCGTCGATGATGCAGGCGGCCGGTGGTATCGACTGGATGGTCACCATCGCGGCCAAGTTGATCGAATCTCGCCCGAAACAGATCACGCTGATCGCGCCGTTGGTGTCATTCCTGTTCTCGGTCGGTGCCGGTACGTCCAACATCCTCTACCCGCTGCTCCCCGTCATCTACGACGTCTCGTACAAGAACGGTGTGCGGCCGTCACGGCCGCTGTCGCTGTCGGTTGTCTCGACCGGTGTGGCGCTGGCGTGTAGTCCGGTGTCCGCGGCGATGGCGGCGATGGTCACGCTGACCGACGTGCCGCCTTACGATTTCGAACTCATCGACATCATCAAGATCACCTTCCCGGCCGCTGTCGTCGGCATCGTCCTCTCCTCCATCGCGGTCAACAGGCTCGGTAAGGATCTCGACGACGACCCGGACATACAGGCGAAGATGAAGTCGGGCGAATTGGCCGGACCTGGTGCAGCGTCCAAGACCGAACTCGTCTCGACGAAGACCGGACGAAACGCGGCACTGATCTTCCTGGCCGGCGTTCTGGCCATCGTGATCTTCGGCCTGTTCAAGGGAATTCGCCCCGAAGCCGCCGACGGTTCCCCGATGGGGATGACACCGATCATCGAAATGCTGATGTTCGTCGTGGGTACGTTGATCCTGCTGGTGTGCCGCCCGAACGTTGCCGACGTGCCCTCGTCGACGGTGTTCCGTGCCGGCATGGTCTCGGCCATCGCGCTGTTCGGTCTGGCATGGCTGACGGACACGTTCATCAGTGCACATTCGGAGCTGATCACGAGCACCGTCGGCGACTGGGTCAACGCCGCGCCATGGATCTTCGCGCTCGGTGTCTTCCTGGTCTGTGTCCTGACGACCAGCCAGTCGACCGCGACGAGGACCATCGTGCCGATCGGTCTCGCTGCCGGGATTGCACCCGGCCTGGTGAGCGGCATGTGGGCCGGAGCGTTTGCCGGTGTCTATCTGTTGCCGACAAACGGTTCGCAGATCGCAGCTGCGAACTTCGACCTCTCGGGCAGCACGAAGCTCGGCTCCAAGCTCGTCGACCACTCGTTCTTCCTGCCGACCATCATCTTGGCCGTCACGACGATTGCGGCCGGCGCGGTGTTCGGAGTGGTGCTCGGCTGAGTCAGCTGTTGCGGTAGTGGTCCCAGCTCGCCTTGCACGCGTGGGCGAGCTGGTCCACCCGTTCGGCGTCGGGTGTAGGCCAGTCGAGGCCGGGTTTCATGATGTATGCGGCCAGTTCGTTCCCCAGTAGGAATTCTCGTTTGAATTCGGCCTGAACCGCACTCAACGTGATCCCGGCTTCGGCGGCGCGGGCGCTCAATTCGGCGAATCTGGCTCCGGCTCGGATGATTTCGAAACTGCCGAGGTACGGCTGATTGAGAGCGACGGCATCTGGATCGTCGACCTGAAATCCCTTGCGATGTGAGACCGCAAGTGTGCGAATGAGCTCCGGATCCATCGTCACGGGATTGTCGCCGCGTCGATTGCCGTGGTGGTCGCCACGATTGGAGAGTGCGACGACGTCGGGGAGTCGATCTGCTTCCGGCCGTTCGACATTGACGGCGCCGTCCCGCCGGGTGGTGTGGTTCATCGTGTCGTGGAACGACAACGTCGTGAACGATCGACCGAGTTCGAAGCTCTTCTCCACCATGCCTTCGATCAGTGCGTCGCGAGTTCTTTCGTAGACACCCAAACCGTGTTCGGCTGTCTCGGTGAAGGTCTCGGCGAGGTTCTTCCAGCCCGCGTCGTCGGTCGGCTCGAGCAACAGGGGGTAGAACGAGAACGTGACAGGGCGAACTGCGTCGACGCCGGTGAGGTCTGCCTTGTTGCCTGCACCGGCCTTGTGGACGCGGGCGAAGGCTTCGCGCAGTGACGCTTCCAGGTTTTCGGGCTTCGCACGGTTGGGATCGCGAATCATGCGAGGGTGCGGATTCTCCACGTACACGATGCGCGAATCTATTTCGGCCCAACGGCGCACGATGGGACTGGTGGACATGTCGGTGAAGTCGAATTGCAGCCGCTGTGTGAACTCGGGTGCGAGAAAACGTGAGAGTTCTGCTGGAATCGCGGAACCCGAGTGTGGGCAACTGACAAGAAGGTCGGCTTCGGCGATGGCGTCGTCGAGACTGCGGGAGTCGCGATCGGCATAGAACGTCAGGTCCTCCGGCGTGAACACGGTTCCGGCCGGGATGAGTACTGGTTCTCCACTGGTCATGAGCCCCAGCGTAATCGAGTGCAACCGTGCGGACTCAGTATCCGCTGAGTCGTTCCACGAGAGCTGTCTTGATCTCCGGTCGACCAGCCGCGACAAGAGTGAAGGTGGCTTCTCGCATGAGCCGCTCGGGGGTGTTGCTGCCGACGAGGGCGCGGCTTCCGGTCGCAGTGACGAGCGCGGCCGATGCTCGTATCGCAAGTTCCGATGCGCGGGCGCGTGCGGCCGACATGTCGCCGCCGCCGCGCAGTGCTGCATCGAGATCGGCGCGCGCCCGGGCGGCTTGTTCTTCGAACGCGTCGGCGTCGACTCCCAGATCCGCGAGTTCGGTCACGGCGCGGCGGGTGATGCCCATGGCCATCGCGCCGTTGAGCCACAAGCCGGGGAGTTGGGTGCTCTGGAACTGTTCGTCGCTGACGACAGCACAGACGTCGGTATCGGGAATTTCGAAAGCGTCGAACACGATTCGGACGGTGTTGCTCCCGCGCGCCGCGATCAGTGGAAGCTCCTCGATCGTCAGACCCGGGGCCTCGCCCACCGGTACGACGGAATGAACGATGGAATTGTCGAACTCGTCGCGCGCCGACACCAAGAGAACATCGACGATGCCCCAACCGGTGACGAAGGGTGCGATCCCGTCGAGGACGTAGCCGTCGTTCACCCGCTTCGCCCACAGGAGCGGTGGGCGGGGGATGGCGCCGGCATAGGCAACCCCACCGCGAATCGTGCCGGAAACCAGACCGTCCCAGTATTGTTCGCGCAGAGACGTATTGGTACTCGCTGCCAGGGCTCCGACGACGCCGTGATGCTGCATCCAGGTGAACGTCGTCGCGAGGCAACCGCCGCACAAGGTTTCGAGGACCTCGACCAGTTCTTCGCTGCTGGGGCCACCCTCACCGAGGGCGGCGATGCCGTAGAAGCCGTCGGCGGCGAGCGCGTCGAAATGGCTGCTGGGGATTTCTCCGTCGGCGTCGACGCTGTCGGCGACGGGAAACAGAACGGTATCGGCGATCTCACGCGCAAGTTCCGGCCACTTGGTCACGCTGTCAGGGTAAGCCGTGAGCCGGGGTTGTGGTGTGGAACTGCAGCGGTGGCGTATCTAGAAGGACGGCGGTGAACTCACGATGAGGAATCTCGCAACTGCAGCGGTGCGATTGAACCACCGATGCGGGATGGTCGAGGTGTAGAGGAGGGTATCGCCGACATGAAGAACGTGATGCTCGTCCAGCCCGACCTCGACCTCGACAGATCCTTCGAGAACATGAATGAATTCTTCGCCGGCATGCTCGGTGTGCTCACCTGCCTCGGAGTGAGGTGCTGCCGTGATCTCGTTGGGTTCCATGGTCCGTGAACCGGTCGAGCAGAATCGGATCACCGAATCGTGTGCCAGTTCGAAGGTTCGCCCCTCGCCGGCGCGGACGAGGCTGGACGGAGTTCGCTCGCCCTGTGCCAAGAGTGAGTGCGCCGTGGTGCCGAGCGATTGCGCGAGGCGATGAAGGTTCATGACGCTGGGTACTGCGTGCCCGTTTTCGGTTTGGCTCAGGAATGGCTGCGACAACCCTGACTTCACGGCAACCTCACGCAACGTCAAACCGGCTTCTTTTCTCGCTGTCCGCACGGCTGCCCCGATTGCGGTCGCTATCGCTCTCTGGTCGTCGTCCATGTGCCGAAGATAGCAGTGCTCTGGTGAAAGTTTTGATTACACAGACGAAACAAATTCGACCACGGTAAGAAATTATCGACGTGCTGAATAGTCCCGTACACGAAACACTTCCAGCTTCGGACGGAGATCGGCGCATGGCCATCCATCCAGTCGACCAGCGGCTCCCCATTGCCCGCCAGTCTGCTTTTGCTCTTCAGCACGTCCTCATCATGTACACCGGTTGCATCACGGTTCCGCTGGTTTTCGGTGCCGCAGTCGGGCTGGACCGCAGCACGGTCGCGATGCTGATCAGTGCGGACTTGCTCGTTGCAGGCATCATCACGATCATTCAGAGCCTGGGCGTCGGCAAGGTTGCCGGTGTCCGCCTGCCGATCGTCTGCGGTGCGACGTTCGCCGGGCTGACGCCGATGATTCTGATCGCCAAGGAGTACGGCCTGCAGGCCGTGTACGGGTCCATGCTGGTCGGTGGCGTGGTCGGCATAGCGTTGGCCGTTCCGTTCGCCAAAATCGTCCGATACTTCCCACCCCTGGTCACCGGCGTCGTCCTCACAGTCATCGGCATCTCGTTGATCGGTGTCGCGGGAGGACTGATCGTCGGAAACGACCCGACCTCCCCGTCGTTCGCCGATCCGAAGAACCTGGCGCTGGCTGCCGCAGTCGTTGTGGTCGCGGTGGCGTTCATCTGCCTCGGTCGCGGGATGTGGACGCAACTCGGTGTACTGATGGCACTGGTGATCGGTACCGTGATCGCCATCCCGATGGGTCTGATCGATCTGAGTGGCGTCGGCGGCTCGGCCTGGGTGGGCTTCCCGATGCCGTTCCACTTCGGCGCTCCGGAGTTTCCCGTCACCGCCGTGGTGGCGATGAGTATCGTCATGGCAGTCGTCTTCGCAGAATCGACGGCGAGCATGCTGGCGGTCAGCGAGATCACCGGAAAGCCTTTGAAAAAAGCAGATCTCGCACGCGGGCTGGTGGCCGACGGCATGTCGGGAGTTCTGGGCGGAATCTTCAATGCCTTTGTCGACACCGTTTTCTCGCAGAATGTCGGCGCCGTTGCCACGACCCGGGTGTACAGCCGGTACGTGACCGCTACCAGCGGTGCCATTCTGATCGTTCTCGGCCTCATCCCGCGAATGGGTGAAGTGGTTGCAGCCCTGCCTGATCCGGTGGTCGGCGGCGTCGGAATCATCTTGTTCTCCACTGTCGCCGTGGTCGGAATCAACACACTGCGCAAGGTCGATCTCAGTGACCCGATCAACACCACGATCGCCGCCGTATCGGTGGGGATCGGTATTCTGCCGGAATTTGCGGAGGGGATGTTCGAGCGATTCCCCTCCTCGGCTCAGATCCTCCTCGGTAGCGGCATCACGTTGGCTGCGGCCTCTGCCTTTTCACTCAATCTGCTGTTCAATCACACCCGACTCGGTGAACTCGCGAGGCGATCGCGAGAGAGCCTTCCTGAACCCGCTACCAGCTCTGCAGGAGACGCCAGTGTCACAGTCCCATTCTGATCCCTTCGAAGTTCCCGTCATCGACATCTCGCCCTACGTGCTCGGTGGTGCCGACCAGGACAAGGCGCGAGTGGCCGCCGAAGTCGACCATGCCTGTCGGACTGTCGGTTTCATCCAGATTCGGGGCCACGGTGTTCCGACCGATGTTTCTTCCGGCCTCGCCGA
Source organism: Rhodococcus sp. DN22 (assembly GCF_036669995.1). Classification (NCBI taxonomy): domain Bacteria; kingdom Bacillati; phylum Actinomycetota; class Actinomycetes; order Mycobacteriales; family Nocardiaceae; genus Rhodococcus; species Rhodococcus sp. DN22. The sequence continues at coordinate 2,284,123 of NZ_CP133326.1, forward strand.
AGCCATGGACGACTTCTTCGGACTGCCGATGGAGACGAAGTCGGGCTACCGAATCGAGGGCGCGAATCGTGGGTACAGCCCGCCCAAGAGCGAGTCGCTGAGCTTGAGCCTCGGCGTCGAATCCGCGACTCGGATGAATGACTTCTTCGAGGCCTTCAACGTCGGAACCGAAGCCAGATCATTCACCGAACTCGAACTGTCGGAGGATGATTACGGAATCAATCTGTGGCCCGCAGTGCCAGGTTTCACGGAACGAGTGGAGAATTACTATGCCCATGGCGAGCGGGTGGCACGCACACTGACCACCATTTTCGAAGATGCGCTCGGTCTGACCCCAGGATTCTTCGAGTCGATCACCGATCATTCCATCGACGTACTGCGGATGAACAACTACGCATTACCCGAAGGGACGGTGACATTGGACGGTGAGTTGAAGGGTATGGGCGAACATACCGATTTCGGGCTGGTCACCGTGCTGTGGGCGGATCAGGTCGAAGGTTTGCAAGTACTCGGGAGCGACCGACGCTGGCACGATGTCTGGCCGGTCGACGGCGCGCTACTGGTCAATCTCGGGGATCTCACCGCGCGACTGACCAACGACAGGTGGATGTCCACGCTGCACCGAGTTGCGCCTCCGGTGGTGAACGGCACCATCAAGCGTCGGCGATCGGCGGCCTTCTTCCACGACGGAAACGTCGACGCGGTGATTGCGACTCTGCCGAGTTTTCAGGACGACTCCGGCTTGGAGTACGAATCCATTACCGTTCGCGATCACATCAAGGCCAAATTGGCCGGGTCGAGGCAGGGAAAGTCCAACGCCGCCGCAGGTCGTGAGGCGGCTCGGGTACTTTCGGCTGCAGAGCTCGAGATCAAGCAGTGAGTGCACGGAACATCGTCCTCATCCACGGAGCGTGGGCTGGCGGTTGGGTCTGGGATCGTGTGTGTGGCCCACTGAAATCGGCCGGCTTCAATCCCGTTGTGGTGGAGCTTCCAGGCTCGGGAAGTTGGAACCCAGACGACGTGATCGATCTCGACGTAGTTGCCGAACATGTTGTGGCAGTTGTCGAGTCCTTGGACGGGCAGTGCACCCTCGTCGGTCACTCCGGCGGAGGCATCGTGGCCTCACAGGTGGCTGAGTTGCTGCCTTTGCGGGTAACGGGTCTTGTGTACGTCGCGGGGATGATGCTTCCATCTCAGATGGACTTCGGGATGCTCTGCATCGAAGTCGGTCTGGCAAGTCCGGTCGGGATCTCACGTTGGTTGGTCCCCGTGGACGACGGGAATGCGACGGTGGTTCCGCCCGAAGCCGGTGCCGCTGTGTTCTTCCACGAAGCGCCGGTGGCTGATGCGATCTTCGCCGCCCGCATGCTCGTTCCACAACTGGAGTCGGCCCGCCTGATGGCACCCGTCTGGACGGAAGAACGATTCGGAACCGTCCCGCGTTTGTATGTCGAATGCACGCTCGATCGAACCGTGCCGATCGAAGCTCAACGTGCAATGCAAAAACTTGTTCCCGGTGCCCAGGTGGTCAGCCTGGACACCGACCACGCCCCGCAGTTGTCGACGCTCCCGGAGTTGATCGAAGCGATCGCCGATTTTGCCCAGAACGCGTTCAGCCGAACTCGACGCCTTGAGCCAGCGGCAACTGGTCCGAGTAGTTGACGGTATTGGTGGCTCGGCGCATGTAGGCCTTCCATGAATCCGAACCCGATTCGCGTCCGCCGCCCGTCTCCTTCTCGCCGCCGAATGCGCCGCCGATCTCCGCACCGGACGTTCCGATGTTCACGTTCGCGATGCCGCAATCGGAGCCGTCGGCGGCGAGGAAGCGCTCTGCTTCTCGCTGATCGAGTGTGAAGATCGAGGATGAAAGTCCTTGAGGTACACCGTTGTGCAGCGCAATAGCGTCGTCGAAGTCGGTGTAGGTCAAGACATAGAGGATGGGTGCAAATGTTTCCGCCCGTACCACCTCGGTCTGTGCGGGCATGCGAACGAGAGCAGGTGTCACGTAGAACCCGGATTCGCCGACGCGATCACCGCCACACACCACGGTTCCGCCGTCGCCGCGCGCGGCCGAGAGGGACTTCTGCATTGCCTCGTACGCGGCTTCGTTGATCAGCGGTCCGACCAGAACACCGGAATCGAAGGGACTACCGACCTGGAGTTGCGCGTACGCGGACGCAATGCGGTCGACGACGTTGTCGGCGATCGACTCGTGAACGATGAGTCGGCGCAGTGAGGTGCAGCGCTGCCCGGCAGTTCCCGCGGCGGAGAAGACAATTCCGCGCACGGCAAGCTCGAGATCCGCCGACGGCGTGGCGACTGCGGCGTTGTTCCCACCCAACTCCAGAAGACTTCGTCCGAAGCGCGCGGCGACCCGCGGAGCCACGGCGCGGCCCATCCGCACGGAACCCGTGGCGCTGACCAAGGCCACGAGTGGGTTGTCCACCAGCGCCTCACCGACGTCACGTCCGCCGACGACCAACTGGTGCACGTCGATCGGTGCTTCACAATCCGCGAGCGCACGTCGCAGGAGTGCATGACATGCCAGAGCGGTCAACGGAGTGGTTTCCGAAGGCTTCCAGACGACGGAGTCGCCGCAGACCAGAGCAATGGCGGTATTCCACGACCACACCGCTACCGGAAAGTTGAACGCAGAGATGACCCCGACAACGCCGAGCGGGTGCCACGTTTCCGACAACCGGTGGCCGGGACGTTCGGACGGCATGGTGCGCCCGTAGAGCTGCCTGGAGAGACCGACCGCGAACTCGCAGATGTCGATCATCTCCTGTACCTCGCCGAGAGCTTCCGAGGTGACCTTGCCTGCCTCCAGCGTCACGATCTCCGCGAGATCCTCCTTGTGCTCGGTCAGTAGGCTGCCCAGCCGCCGCACGACCGCGCCGCGCGCCGGAGCGGGGACGGTGCGCCAGGTGAGGAACGCTCGATGAGCCGCCTCGACGGCGTCGTCGACCTCTCGGCCGGAGTGCTGCCGGACCGTACGCAGCTGTGTGCCGGTGATCGGCGTGTGTGCGCTCAGATCACCGGCGGGCCACTCGACACCGCAGGCAGCGAGGGCTCTCTCGGCGCGATCGGCGAGGCTCGAAGGATCAGGCAGGTTCACGGGGAGTCCTCTGTGTTAGAAGGCGGGAGTGTTTGTAGGCGGGAGTGGTTGTTGGCGGGAGAAAGCAGGGCACGTGATGCCTCTTGTTGTGCGCGGTACAGCTCGAACGGATCTTCGATGGTGCGGTCGATGGCGCCCTCCAATCGATCCTGCCCGTATTCGGCGCCGGGCGCATCGGAAACGAATCCGGTCACGGAATCGAGATTGGACGCGAAGATCCCGGCCGCGGACGCCGGTAGGAAGTCCTCGTAGACGATCGGGTCGCGGACGACAACAGTTCCTTCGTTTCGGTACGTGAAGTACGCCAACCCCGCGTCGTCGAGTCCGTCCTCGGTGTGCGGAAATTCGCTGTCCCAGTCGGCGTCCGCGGGCCTTGCGATCAGTCGCTCGTAGATTGCACGCCCGCTGCGGGTCAACGCGATTCCGCGTGCCTCGACCTCGCCGAATCTGACGCGGACAGGTTCTGTGGTGACCGTTCCGTCCGGCCGGCGAAAACGTCTGTCTTCGGCGAGTGCGCGAAACGACGTCTGCCGCAGAAGCAGTGGCGGTCCATTCCATCTCGGCGGGCCTTGGATGCGGTCGATCATGGTGATGCCGCGCTCGGTCATTCGGCGGTACAACTCGTCGATGTCGAGCACTCGCGGGGTGAGGTGGTTGACATGTGTCGAGCCCTGGCCGGCGATGTCTGCGGCGACAGGTGAGATCGCGGCAAGTTCGCGATACCAACCGGCGTCGATGGGATCGGTGCCGAGCCGAAACGCCGAGGTCGCCGCTTCGACGAATTGTGTCGCCTCGGGCTCCGGTAGGCCGAACTCGCGGTTCGCTTGCCGTGCCCACTGCAGAAGCTCTGGAGAGAACAGGGTGCGGCGACGCAGGAACCCGGTGATCCGACGCTCGAGGTCGGTGTCGAAGAACCTGGAATCGGAGCCGGTCAGTACCGAAGTGAAAACACGGAACGGGTTCCGGGCGAGTTCGGCAGGTTCGGTGGGGCGAAACGCCGTCGAGACAACGGGAATGGGGGAGTCGGTGAGCCGGAGGTCGTAGTAGCCGACCGGAAACATACCGAATCCGCCGAAGACGGTGGCTACGTCACGTAGTTCGTCGAGAGTCCCCAGTCTGATGGCGCCGTGACGCTCGGCGCTGACTCTCGCCAGGCTGCCCAGGCGCTCCGCCGAATCCGGGTGTTCGGTGGCAAAATCGCGGTTCACCTGCATCGTTACATCTACCAAGGTGTTGTAAGCGGGGACCTCGTCGCCATACATCTTGGCGAGGGCCGCTGCGAACCGTGCACGTAGCTCCCAGGTTTCAACCATACGAATGTCCGATTGCGTTAGCCTTCGCAGGTGCGAGAAACAGAAACCAGTGACGCTGCCGGGGTTCCGGTCGACGAAACCGATCGACTTTTGATGCGTGAATTGGTCTTGGACGGCCGTGCCACTCTCGCGAGTCTTGCTGAGAAGGCAGGACTCTCGATCTCTGCAGTCCAGTCGAGAGTGCGTCGATTGGAGTCTCGCAAGGTGATCCGTGGCTACTCGGCGAAGATCGATCCGGAGGCACTCGGTCATAATCTGTCCGCATTTGTCGCCATCACTCCTCTCGATCCTTCGCAGCCCGACGATGCGCCTGCTCGCTTGCGTCATCTACCGGCCGTCGTCTCGTGTCACTCCGTGGCCGGGAGCGAAAGCTACGTCCTCCTGGTCCGGGTGGCGTCACCTCGCGCGTTGGAACGATTGCTGCAGGAGATCCGTACGGCAGCCAACGTCAACACGCGAAGCACCATCATCCTACAAACTTTTTACGACGAATGACGGGTGTTCCGTAACTTTTGCGGCTTCCTATCGACACTTTCGTAAAATTGACATAATCTTCGCAGTATGAGTACTGCGATGCGAGACTTCGGTGACAGTGCGCTCTTTCCGGTCTACGAGGTGCTGAAGGCCAGCATTCTCGTCGACGGATTCGATCTGATTCTCGATCTGCAAAGGTCGCAGGGTTCGTATCTCCGCGACCTGCGAGACGGCACCGAGTTTCTGGACATGTTCGGTTTCTTCGGCTCTTCCGCCCTGGGGATGAATCACCCGGCGATCGCCGACGACGAGGAATTCCAGCAGGAATTGGCCGTTGTCGCCTCCAACAAGCCGAGTAATTCCGACATCTACACCGAGCCTATGGCGCGCTTCGTTGCGGCTTTCGCTCGGGTCCTGGGGGATTCGGCGCTCCCACATTTGTTCTTCGTGGACGGCGGGGCACTTGCGGTGGAAAATGCGCTCAAGGTTGCCTTCGACTGGAAGAGTCGGTTGAACGAAAGCCGTGGATTGTCAAGCGATCTGGGGACGAAGGTCCTGCATTTGACCGAGGCCTTCCACGGTCGTAGCGGATACACGATGTCGCTCACCAATACCGAACCGGGCAAGGTCGCGAGATTCCCCAAGTTCGACTGGCCCCGGATCGACTCGCCGTATCTCGCAGACGGTCGCGATGTCGAAGCTGCGGAGAGGCAAGCTCTCGAGCAAGCGCGCCGAGCGTTTTCCGACAACCCCGACGATATAGCCTGTTTCATCGCCGAGCCGATCCAAGGCGAAGGCGGTGACCATCACCTCAGGCCGGAATTCCTGCAGGCGATGCAAGAGCTGTGTCGTGAGAATGACGCCCTCTTCATTCTCGACGAGGTGCAAACGGGATGCGGAATCACCGGAACCGCTTGGGCCTATCAGCAATTGGGATTGCATCCGGATGTGGTGGCCTTCGGTAAGAAAACGCAGGTGTGCGGCATCATGGCCGGCGGTCGAGTGGATGAAGTGCACGACAATGTGTTTCACGTCAGTTCCCGGATCAATTCGACGTGGGGTGGCAACCTCACCGACATGGTGCGCGCCCGGCGGATACTCGAAGTCATCGAGCAGGACCGACTGATCGACCGCGCGCGATTCACGGGTGCGCATCTCCTTGCCCGGTTGACCGAAGTCTGCGGGCGCTACGCGGCGGCGACCGAGCCGCGCGGTCGTGGTCTGATGTGCGCGATTACGTTGGCGGACAGTGACCTTCGTGATCGCGTCGTCCAGCGACTGCGAGAAGACGAGCATGTGATGATACTGCCAACCGGGAAGAGAGGAATCAGATTCCGTCCCGCGCTGACGGTGACCACCGGTGAGTTGGACGACGCGGTCGACGCAGTCGAGCGAGTGCTCGAGCGCGAAGTCTAGGCTCTGGCCTGGAGTTCGCTCCACACTCGATCCGGTGTCATCGGTGTGGAGTACATACGCACTCCACACGCGTTGGCTATCGCGTTTGCCAACGCCGGTGCTACCGGATTGAAGGGGGCCTCACTCATCGATTTTGCGCCGAAAGGCCCGAGTTTGTCGTACGTGTCGGCAAACAGTACTTCGGTGATCGGCAAATCTCCGATCTGTGGAACGTGGTAATTGCGTAGCTGAGGATTGATCACTCGGCCTTCTTCGATGACGATTTCCTCCGACAGTGCAGCGCCGAGGGCCTGTCCCACACCGCCTTCCACCTGCCCTCGCAGTTGTGCCGGGTTCATGACGGTGCCGGCATCGGCGGCCTGAACCGACTGCAGGATCTTCACCCGGCCGGTATCCGTGTCGACGGCAACGCGAAAACCGTGAACGTTGAACGAGACCGAGCGCGGTGTTCCGTCGTGGCGACCGTCAGCGGCGAGCGGGCCACCTTCGAGTAGCGTCGCGAAATCGAGGCAACCGTGGGACGTTTCGACCCCGTCCGGCGAAAGATCGTCGATCTGCGCGCCGCGGCCACTCAATCGCACCGCACGGGTCAGTATTCGCTCGCGAAGGCGCTCGCAGGCGATCAGGAGCGCCTTGCCGGCGACCACCGTTCCCGTCGACCCGAATGCTCCGGTGTCGTATCCGCCTGCATCGGTGTCGGATTGAACAATCGTGATGCGATCGACTGTCGTCCGCAATTCGGTGGCCGCGATCTGTTGGTGAATCGTGGTGGTTCCGTTGCCGAACTCAGCGGTGCCGATGTTCACCACGTACCGACCGTCGGCCTCGAGTGCGACAGTGGTGTCGGAGAAGTGACCACGCGGCGGGATCGTCGCGATCATGGCAATTGCCATGCCCCGGCCGATCTGCCAACGCGACCCTGCCGGTGCAGCCTCCCCGCGTCCGCTCGACAGTGCACTGTCGACGAGGTCGATGCACTGGTCCAGTCCGTAGCTGCCGAATTCGAGATCACCGTCCTCGACGTGCCAGTCGACAAAATCGTCTCCGGGTACGACGACGTTTCGCCGCCGAAACTCGAAGGGGTCCATGCCGAGACGATCAGCGAGCTGATCCATGGCCGACTCGACGGCGAAGATGATCTGGCCGAGCCCGTAACCACGGAAGGCGCCGGACGGAACGTTGTCCGTGTAGACCGCTTCGGCGTCGACGCGTTTGGTTGCAGCGCGATAGACCGCCATGGATTCGGCGCAACCGTGGAACATGACTCCGATCGAATGGTTCCCGTACGCCCCGGCGTCGGAAAGGACGTCGATGGCCAGTGCAGTGAGAGTTCCGTCGGCATCGGCGCCGGCGCGAACCGAAACTCGCATCGGGTGCCGTGACGGTGCGATGGTGAACTGATCGCTGCGGCTGAACTCGTAAGCAACGGGCCTACCCGTTCGCAGGACGGCGAGTGCGACCAGATCTTCGGTGAGTAGTTCCTGCTTCCCGCCGAAGCCTCCACCGACCCGCTTGGCGAACACCCGGATTCGGCTGCGATCGAGATCGAAGATGTGCGCCAATTCGTCCCGAACCAGAAACGGCACCTGTGTGCTGCTTCTGATGACGAGACGGCCGTCCTCGTCGAGCCACCCCACTGCGCCGTGAGTTTCCAAGGCCACGTGCTGGACTCGCGCAGTTTTCCACGTACCTTCGACGACTGCAGTGGCATCCGCGAGCGCACGGTCCAGATCGCCGACACCAGCGTGAAGCGCGGCAACCACGTTGCGAGGGACTTCTGCGATCCGCGAGCTCTCGTCTTTGTCGCCGTGCAGAAGCGGAGCGCCGGGGGAACGCGCCAGATCTGGTTCGAATACCGCGTCGAGTACCTCGTAGTCGACTTCGATCAGCGAGAGTGCACGTTCCGCCTGCGTCGGGGTTTCGGCGATGACCGCGGCGACTCGCTGGCCGCGGAAACGGACGGTCCTGTCGAACACCCGCGTGTCGTCCGGATCGTCGTTGCGGTCCTCGTGCCGGGCGGTCGAGAACAGCACGTCCGGACTGTCCTGAAAGGTGAGGACCGCGGCGACGCCCGGCGCCGCTTCCGCTGCTGCCGTGTCTATCCGGGTTATGTGTGCGTGTGCGTGCGGACTGCCGAGTACTGCGACGTGAAGCAGGCCGATCGGCTTCTCACCCGGGGAGAAGTCCATGGTGTACTGCTCGGTCCCCGTGACGATGCGTGCGGACGCCGGGGCTGCGATGGAACGCCCTTGTGCCCCGCCTGTTTTGGCGGTCTCGGTATTGGATGTACCCGCGAGGGCGTCACGAATGGACCGATAACCGGTGCAACGGCACAGGTTACCTTTCATCGAGCACGCGAGATCGGATTTTTGTTCGACCGACAGCGCTGATGCGGTGACTACCATTCCCGCTGTACAGAAACCACATTGGAATCCACCGGCGTCCACGAATGCCTGTTGAATGGGGTGAAGTTTCTCCGGTGTTCCGAGGCCGGCGGCGGTGACGACGTCGCGGCCGCCGAGGCGGTGGGCGGGAAATATGCACGAATGGGTGGGGTGTCCGTCGACCAGAACCGAGCAGGCGCCGCAGTCTCCGGCATCGCACCCCTTCTTGACGGAGTTCGCTCCGTGCTCGCGGAGGAAGGTTCGCAGGCACTGTCCTGGGCGGGGCTGGTCGTCGCGGGGAACTCCGTCCACCGAGTACTTCATTCCAGTTCACCTCGGATTTCTTCGGCGAGAAGGTCAGTCATCGCCTTCCGCCACGGCGCAGTTCCATGGACATCGGTGAAGTAAGCGTCTTCCGGAATCCTGCTGTGCAACGCATCCGCAAGTGCAGCGGCGTCGGGGAGTTCGTCGAATTTCAGAGCGTACGGACGGCGGGTCGCGGCGGTGATCGCCAGTGTGAAACCGTCGGCACCGCAGCGTCCGGCAACGGCTACGGCCGATCGCCCGAGTGACGTCTGTGCCAGTTTTCGCATCGCGGTACGTGCGGTCAGTGCATGCACGGGAATCCGGATACTGCGGATGATCTCGCCGGGGCCGAGCACGTTGCGAGAATCGTCGATGACGAAATCGACTACGGGGACTGAGTATTCGGTACCGTCCGGACGCCAGATCGTCAGTTCGGCATCGAGAGCGGTGCACAGAGTCGTCATCGCTCCGGCCGGGAAGGAGAGCGCGATGTTGCCGCCGACGGTCGCGTATCGCAACACCTTCCACGATGCGAGCAGTGCGTCAGCGCAGTGTTGGAACAGCGCTGCGGCGGACCATGAGGTGGGAAGACCGGCGCGGCACAGTTCCTCGATGGTGCAGGTGGCCGCGATTTCGAGACCGAGATCGCCGACCACGACAGCTTTCCAGTCGAAGCCCGCAAGGTCGACAAGAGTGGTCAGGTGCGGCTGCGGTTCCGAGTACAGCCAGGTGCCGCCGCCGATGAACCCGATACCGGGTGAGGCACAGGGGAGCTCGGAGCGGGTCCGCGGCACCAGAACTTCGTCGACGCTGTGCAGATCCATCGCTGCCTCAAGCCTTTCCGAGTAGGTCGCGGTGTGCGCGTGCGACATCCGAGGCCACGACGTCCTCGTCGACGGTGGTGACTCGTCCGTCGGCAACTACGATTTGCCCGTTGACGAGTAGTAACTTCAGCGGGGGCGTCGAGCCGAGTACGAGCGCCGCCACCGGATCGGTGATGCCGGCGTGCGCGACGGTGTCGAGTTTCCACACCGCCAGGTCGGCAAGTTTTCCGACCTCGATCGATCCGATTTCGCCCTCGCGGCCCAGAACTCGTGCGCCGCCGATCGTTCCCAATTCCAAGGCTTTTCGCACCGTCATCGTCTGCGGTCCGCCCTTGGCGCGAGCAAACAGAAGCGCATGACGAGACTCCTCGATCAGACTGCATGCTTCGTTGCTCGCCGCGCCGTCCACACCGAGCCCCACGGTGACCCCGCCCTTCACCAGATCGGCGGCACGGGCGATACCGGCCCCCAGTCGCGCATTGGAGGTCGGACAGTGTGCCGCGGCAGTTCCGGTTCGCGCCATCGTCTCGATACCGGCGTCGTCGAGATGGACTGCGTGTGCGTACCAGACGTCCGGACCCACCCAACCGACGCGTTCCATGTATTCGACCGGCGTGCAACCGAAAAGCTCTCGGCAGAAGCTTTCCTCGTCCAGGGTCTCGGCGAGATGCGTGTGCATTCGCACGCCGTTTTCGCGGGCCAGCGTCGCGGACTCTCGGAGCAGTGACTCCGTCACCGAGAAGGGTGAGCAGGGAGCTACCGCGATCTGCAGCATCGACCCCGCATTCGGATCGTGCCAGCGGTCGATCACCGACTGCGTGCCGGTCAGGATGTCGTCGAGTTTTTCCACGACGTGATCCGGTGGCAGGCCGCCGGAACTCTGACCGAGGTCCATCGACCCACGACACGGGTGGAATCGAAGGCCAACCTGCGCAGCGGCGGTGATCTCGGCTTCGAAAACGTCGCCGGCGTCGCGGGGAACGACGTAGTGGTGGTCGGTGGTGGTCGTACATCCGGTTTTTGCCAACCAGGTGAGTCCGCCGGTGGCCGCCACGTGAACGGCGTCGGCGTCGATACCCGCCCAGACGGGGTACAGCGTGGTCAGCCACTCGAAGAGCGTCGAGTCTGCTGCCAGGCCACGGGTGATCCATTGGTAGAGATGATGATGTGTGTTCACCAGACCGGGCGTGATCAGGCAACCGTTGCCGTCGATCACGTGCGCATTCGGGTACACGGGAGCCTTTCCGGCCCCCACGTCGACAATCTTGTTGCCCGAGATCACGACGTAGCCGTCGGGGTGCTCGGAACGCTCGCTGTCCATCGTGACCACATGGGCATTGGCGACGACGAGAGTGGTCCCGAGGGCCGGGTCGGTCACGACAACCAGCCTGAATAGGGTGTCCACGACGGCCCCGCGTCTGGTGCGTCGGATCGGCTGACCGCAGCTTGGATCAGCCCGTACGGACGATCGGCGGCGTGGAACACCTCGTTGTCGTTCTCGACTCCGAAGCGGCCGAGTGCATATTCGAAATGATGCTTGTTGGGTGCCGACAGTCGAACCTCGGCAATGATCGGAAGCTCTTCGAGAATTGCCTTGCCGATGTGGAAGAGCGTCTGCTGCAAGGCAAGTGAATGCACCTGCGCGAACTGTTTGACGATTTGTGCCTTGATACCCACGTAGACCGATTCCCAGTCGACGTCGGTGGTGACGAATCGCCACTGGGCGACCAACGTCGTCGCCATGACGCGGTCGTCTGTCGGCTCGAGGATCGTGTACGGGTCTTCGAGGAAACCCGAGAACTCACTACCGGTCGATTTGAGGATCACCAGGTCCTTCAAGCCGCCGATCACCCACGTCCCGGCATCGGCTGTCCCAGTATCGGAGATTGTGATCGACGCCGTCCGAACTTCCTGACCCTTCCGAATCCAGGTGTAGTCGTGCTCGCTGCCGTCGACAATTGCACGCTCCCAAGCGTATTCCTCGATCTCGATCCGCGCGCCACTGACCGGTTCGATGTCGTCGACGAAATGACGGGCGAGTTCGAGTCCGTACGTCTCGATCGAGATCAGACCCTTTTCCTTGGCGTAGGAATAGGCCGTTTGTTTCTGCGTGTCGGTCGGCAGAACCTTCGACTGATCGCCGGTGAGGTACGCGTCGGCGAAATCTCCACGCAGGCAGGTGGAGACGTTGATGTCGTGGATCTCGTGACGAGGAGTGTCGCGGTAGATTCGGACTACCCTGTTCTCAGCTTTGCCGTACTGGTGACCGGTAAGTTCGATGGATCCGCTCAACCGGTCGGTGCTTGTAACACCGGTCGTGATGTTGCCGGTCGTGATGTTTTCGGTAGTCACGTGTTCAGCTCCCGCGATAGGTGGAATAAGCAAAGGGCGACAGCAACAGTGGGACGTGATAGCCCCGCGCCGTGTCGTCCACCCGGAAGGTCACTGTCACTTCCGGGTAGAAGTTCTCTTGTCCGTTGGTCTCGAAATACGTTCCCGTGTCGAAAGTCAGGGTGTAGTGACCGGTGACCAGACCACCAGGAGCAAGTTCGGGGATGCGGCCGTCGGAGTCGGTCTCGGCGCTGGTGATCGTGACGCCGTCTCGATCACGAAGTTCGACGCGAATCCCCGCCGCGGGAATGCCCGTCGTCGCGTCGAGAACGTGCGTGCTCAGGGTCTTGCTCATGCTGCGCCTCCGGCGAGTGAATCGATCAGACGGGCAAGTCTGATTCGATTGATGGCGGCCAATTCGGTTCGAAGCACGGAACGCTCGGTCGCCGGGTCGTTTCGGAGACGGCCTCGAAGGATGTCGAGGAGCTCCGTTCCAGATTTCCCCGACGCGCAGACCAGGTAAACATGGCCGAATGTCTCTTCGTACTCGGCGTTCTTCTGTCGAAGTTCCGCGAGGACGTCTTCTGTCGCGGACGAGACTCCCGACTGTTCACGGGTCGAGGCCGCGCTTTCGCTTCGCTCACCGATTCGTGGGTGGCCGGACAGAGCGTCGTCGATCTCGGACTCGGGAAGCTCGGCCAGCACCGCATCTGCTTTGTCGAACAGAGCTTCCAGATCGGTGAACGGGCGAGACGAGGCGATTTCCTGTGCCCACACGGCGGAATGGCAACACTCGAGCAGCGCCGCGACTGCCTGGTGGTCACCGAGCGCATCGAAGGCTCCGAGACCACTGGAATTCGTTGTAGGCATGTCCACAGGATTACTTGAGCATGTTACGGATCTGTAGCGCAGCAATTACGGGAGATGATGTGTCTCGATCTTATTTCTCCGGCCGCCCTTTTCCGGTGACAGATACATTCTTAGGTATGACCGATACTCCGAAGCTGTCTTCCGTCGTACCGTCCCTGGCGAACCTCCGAGACATCGGTGGCCCCGAATCGAGCTTCGGTGGCACCGTCCGCACCGGGAGTGTGTTTCGTTCCACCGATCTGGCATCGCTCAGTGCGGAGGGCGCACAGACCCTCGCCGATCTGGGCATCGTCACGATCTACGATCTGCGCACCGAGTCCGAACGCGAGACGGCGCCGGATCTGACGCCGGACGGAATCCGAGAACTCGGCCTGGACGTATTGGCGGACAAGCAGTATCGCGCCATTCCGGCTCAGATGCAGCAGATGATCGCCGACCCGGCGTTTGCTGCCGAAGCGTTGGGTAGCGGCCAGGCGCTCGAGTACTTTCAGGGAAGTTACCGCGATTTCGTGACCTTGCCGAGTGCGGTCGCGTCGTACCGGCAACTGTTCGTCGACTTGGCGCAGCCGCCCAGCTCGCCGGCACTCATTCACTGCACCACGGGCAAAGACCGCACGGGCTGGGCCGCAGCCGCGCTACTGCTGTTCCTGGGTGCCTCCGAGGACGCGGTCTTCGCGGACTACCTCGAAACCAACAAGGTTCTGTTGCCGATGTTCGCGCCGCTCCTCGAGCGATTCGAGGCCAAGGGTATCGATCCGACCCTGCTCGAAGGTGTCCTCGGTGTCAGGCGCGAGTACCTGGAGGCGTCGATGGCAGAGCTTGCGCAGGTCCACGGATCGATCGAGGCCTACTTCACCGACGGCCTGAAGATCGACGCGTCGACCCAGGAACAATTGCGGAGCAACCTGCTCAGCTGATCAGGACCTGCTCGGCTCGTCGTCGCGGGCCGTTCGACGCCGCATCACGAGGCTGACGATACCGATCCCGATGGCGATGCCGAGCAGGTCGGCGGTGCCGTCCCAGATCGAACCGGAACGCGAAATGGGCAGCGCTGCTTGAAGAACCTCGGACGTCGCAGCAAAAATCACGAGCCACACCGCGGTGAGCCACGCCGGGATCCGGGCGTGCAACGAGGTGATCGCCAGCACCGCGAACATCAACGTGTGAGTGATCTTGTCGGTGTTCTCCGGGCTCGACGGGACGGTGGAGCCCGGGGAGAAGAGCATGATCAGGGCAATGACCACGGCGATCGCCAACGGCCAGTATCGGTTGTTCTTCAATTCGTCTGCCCCTCGACGACGACGAGTCCGAGTGCACCTTCGGCGAATCTGGTGACGGCGTCGGCGGCTGTCGTGAGCGCCTCGGTGTGCCCGTCGCGGGCCCAGCCGGTCAGCAGGGCGGTGGAGTCGAGAGGCGTCAGAACGACCTCGGCGAGAAGCTCACCGGTGTTGGGCTGGCACACGGCCCAGGAGTAGACGCTGTTTTCGTGCCACTGAGCGCTCCGCTGACTCACGTAATCGGGGTCGGTGATACCGCCGTCGGCAAGGGCAGGGCGGTCGTCCACACGCTCGTCTGCGCGCAGTGCTCGCAGATACCATCCGCCTGCGTTGATCTCGATCGGCTCCATCAGTCGGAGCCCCGCTCGCGGCGACGCTTGGCTTTGCGTTCCCTGTCGGTACCGAACAGCAGTGCACCGGCGAGGGGAATCGCGAGGAACCACAACCAGGTGCCGGTGACGAAGAACAGGATCACCGCGAGAATCGGGATGACGGCCATGACGCGTCCGGACCAGTCGGGGTTGAATCGTCGCTCCGCCGGTGCGGCGGGAGGTGTCACCATCGACAGGGGAGCGGTGCCTGGAGCTTGATAGTTGCCCGGTAGATCGGCGAACACCGGAACGAGTTCACTGCGAGTTGTTGCGGCACTGACGATTCCGCTTCTCTCGTCGAACTCCGTGACGGTGAGGCGGCCTGCGGCGAAGTGCTCGCTCAGGAGATCGAGTGCCTGCTCGCGTTCTGCAGTGCCGATGCGAATGTCGGGGACGTCAGCCATCGTTACAGCCTACTCAAACGACTGTGCGCCTTTCCGGTAGTGGGGACTACCGGAAAGGCGCACGGGGCCGGAGGCCTTACTTCAGTTCTGCGAGAACCGTTCCCTGCGTGATTGCTGCACCCGGCTCGACGGACAGTCCGGTGACGACACCGGCCTTGTGCGCGTTGACGGGGTTTTCCATCTTCATGGCTTCGAGAACCGCGATCAGGTCGCCTTCTGCGACTTCCTGGCCTTCGGTCACTGCGACCTTGACGACGGTGCCCTGCATCGGAGCGGTGACGGCGTCACCGGATGCTGCGCCGCCGCCGGCGCCGCCGCGCTTGCGTGCCTTCGGCTTCTTGCGGATGGCACCGGATGCTGCGCCGCCGCCGTTGCCGAGCGAGAACTGGCCCGGGAGGGAAACCTCGACGCGACGTCCACCGACCTCGACGACGACGTTCTGACGCGGCAGAGCCTCGTCCTCGTCGTCGACCGGTGCACCGGAACCGGCGTACGGCTCGATGGTGTTTTCCCAGTCGGTTTCGATCCACTTGGTGTAGATGTCGAACTTCTCGCCGTCACCGACGAATGCCGGGTTCTCGACGATGTGGCGGTGGAACGGGAGGACGGTCGCGAGGCCGTCGATTTCGAACTCGGCCAGAGCGCGCGATGCCCGCTGGAGGGCTTCTTCGCGGGTGGCGCCGGTGACGATGAGCTTGGCGAGCATGGAGTCGAACTGTCCGCCGATGACGTCGCCGGCGACGACACCGGAATCGACGCGGACGCCGGGGCCCGTGGGCTCACGGTAGACGGAGACCGGGCCGGGGGCGGGCATGAAGCCGCGGCCGGCGTCTTCACCGTTGATGCGGAACTCGAAGGAGTGTCCACGCGGGGTGGGATCTTCCTTGATGGAGAGCTCTTCACCGTTGGCGATGAGGAACTGCTGACGCACCAGGTCGATGCCCGCGGTCTCTTCCGTGACGGGGTGCTCGACCTGCAGGCGGGTGTTGACCTCGAGGAAGGAGATGGTGTCGCCCTGAACCAGGTACTCGACCGTTCCAGCGCCGTAGTAGCCGGCTTCCTTGCAGATGGCCTTGGCGGACGCGTGGATGCGTGCGCGCTGGTCGTCCGTCAGGAACGGAGCCGGAGCCTCTTCGACGAGCTTCTGGAAGCGACGCTGCAGTGAGCAGTCGCGGGTACCGGCGACGACGACGTTGCCGTGCTGGTCGGCGATGACCTGAGCCTCGACGTGGCGGGCCTTGTCCAGGTACTGCTCGACGAAGCACTCGCCGCGACCGAAGGCTGCGATGGCCTCACGGGTGGCCGACTCGAACAGCTCGGGGATTTCCTCGATGGTCTGGGCGACCTTCATGCCGCGTCCACCGCCGCCGAAGGCAGCCTTGATCGCAACCGGTACGCCGTATTCCTTGGCGAATGCGACGACCTCGTCTGCGCCCTTGACGGGGTCCTTGGTGCCGGCAGCCATCGGAGCCTTCGCGCGTTCTGCGATGTGGCGAGCGGTGACCTTGTCGCCGAGGTCGCGGATGGACTGCGGTGACGGACCGATCCAGATGAGGTTCGCGTCGATGACGGCCTGGGCGAAGTCGGCGTTCTCGGAGAGGAAGCCGTAGCCGGGGTGGATGGCGTCGGCGCCGGACTTCTTGGCGGCATCGAGGATCTTGTCGAACACGAGGTAGGACTCGGCGGACGTCTGTCCGCCGAGGGCAAATGCCTCGTCTGCGAGCTTCACGAACTGCGCTTCTGCGTCGGGCTCGGCGTAAACGGCAACGCTGCCGTAACCGGCATCCTTGGCCGCCCGGATGACCCGTACCGCGATTTCACCGCGGTTCGCGACAAGCACCTTCGTAATGTGCGCGCTGGCATGACTGGGCACTGAGCCTCCTGTGGTTCGCATAGTCTGTCTCCGCGGTGTATTCCTCTGGGATTTCACCATCGGGGGATTGGCATCACTTCGGAGTGTATGCATCGCTTCGGCGCTGGCTGTAACCGGATCGCTAAAGCCCACTCCGGCTTAGGAAACGGTTTCGAAAACTACCGATGAGTAGCTGCCGGAGGTGCCGGTGTCCGGTTCGGCGACGATTTCTTCGACGGTCCGGCGCAGTGTGGCCACGTAGGCGTGAACCGCGGCGTTCGCCGTCTCGTTGCCTGGATACCTGACTGCGAGATTGAGGCCTTGGGGTGTGCGGTTGATCCAGATGTAGACGTCGTGCGTGTATGCCTTGCTTCGAAGTGCTCTGGCGTTCCATTCGGGCCACTGTGCGGCCTCGGGTACAAAGCGAACGTCCATGTAGGACACCACGAATCGCGGTCGAATCGGGGTTTCGAGGTGCTCACCGATCCGATCGAACGGGACCGCGGCGGCAGGCTTGACCGAAGCGATCGATTCGGCGGCGCGTGTCGCGAGGTCGCCGAACGAACAGTCCGATCCAACGGCGAACTCGACCGGGCACAGTCCGACGAACCAGCCGAGCGCACCCGCCCACTCCTGAGCGCTGCGGGTGTGAACCGGCGTCACGACCTCGAATTGATCGGATCCCGCGACTTCGCGACCTACGGCCGCAAGTCCGCCGAGTAGTCCGGCGAAATACCCCACGCCGGCGGCTGCACACGTCGAACTGAAGGCCTTGGACTGCTCGGCGTCGAGTAGCCAGGTCGACAGGCCGTTCTGAGAATCGGTTCCGCGTTCACCGATCGGTAGCGGGAACTGGGGTAACCCGTCCGTTCCGAGAGCCTTACGCCAGATCTCCACCGCAGCCTTCTCGGCTTCCATGTCGGCCATCTGCTCGCGTTCGACGGCACCGAAATCGACGTAGCTGCCCACCGGGAACAGATTTGCAGCGCTGCCGGTCGAGGCCTCGCGGTACAGCGCTGCAATCTCGTGAGCGACCAGCACGATCGAGAAACCGTCGATGATCGAGTGGTCCGCCGCGAAGAACACGGTGAACGGACCGTCGCCACCGCGGGGCGTCAACGTCGCGAAGACGTACGACGGCCAACTGTGCGGGGACGCGTAATCGTCGAACAGGCGGTGAAGGTGGTCGAAGTTGTCCTGGCTGGACGCGTCGTAGCCGTGGCTGACGACCCCGATGTCGATTCCGCCGATCGGGACGGTGTGCCGGGTGATCTCGCCACTCGAGGGCTCGAGGACGGTATGCGAGCGCAGAACTTCATGACGGTCGATCCAGCGGCCGAGGGCGACTCGGAACGCATCGACGTCGAGCGGGCCGGAAATCTCGAAAGCTGTTCCCAGCCAAGACTTGTCGCCTGCGCCTGCAGCGGAACGGTTGAGATGTGCCTCGTGAATGTAGGAGACGGGCCGCGGATCCGGAACCCAGGGCCCGGTTGCGCACGGCAACCATTCGACGAGTGCGCCGGCCGGAATCGCATAGTCGGCCAGTTCGGTGAACTCCATGTTTTCAGCCCCGCAAGTGCCGCTTGATGCGCGCGAGCATGGCCGACATTCCGCGCAGACGGAGCGGGCTCACAGCTTCTGCGAGACCGAGCGCCGAATAGAAGTCGTCGGGTACACCGAGGATCTCGTCCGCGCTGTGACCGTCGAGCCCCTGCGCGAGGATCGATGCGAAACCACGCGTCGTGGGAGCCTCGGGGGGCGCGCTGAAGTACAGACGGACGTTGTCGCGATCCGAATCGTCGACCGAGAGGAACAGCGGCGACTGACATTCGGGGACCGGCTCCATCGCGCTCTGCTCGAGCTCCGCCGGCAACGGCGGTAGCTCTCGGCTGAACTCGAGAAGAAGGGTGAGCTTGTCCGAGGCGCCGACGGCTGCGAAGTCGTCGACGATCTCGGCCAGAGCCGAAGGAAGAGTGCTCATGACGCCGATACGGAGGAAGGAACTGCGCCGGGCTCTTCGCCCTGGACGATCGGGACGCGCACTGCATTGCCCCACTCGGTCCAGGAACCGTCGTAGTTACGAACATTCGGGTAGCCGAGAAGATGGGTCAACACGAACCAGGTGTGGCTGGAACGCTCACCGATGCGGCAGTACGCGACGATGTTGTCGTCGGCCGACAGACCGCCGTAGATCTCGCCGAGTTCGGTGCGGGTGCGGAAGCGGCTGTCCGGTGCCGCCGCCTTCGCCCACGGGATGCTGAGAGCGCTGGGAATGTGTCCACCGCGCAACGCACCCTCTTCGGGGTAGTCGGGCATGTGGGTGCGCTCGCCGGTGTACTCCTGCGGAGATCGCACGTCGATGAGCGGCCCGTCGCCCAAGTGCGCGAGTACGTCGTCCTTGAATGCGCGGATGGGAGCGTCGTTGCGCTTGACGACCGGGTAATCCGTTGACGTGATGTCGGGAACGTCGAATGCGGTGTCACGGTTCTCGGCGATCCACGCATCGCGGCCGCCGTCGAGAAGACGGACGTCCTCGTGGCCGAAGAGAGTGAAGACCCACAGTGCGTAGGCGGCCCACCAGTTGCTCTTGTCGCCGTAGATGACGACGGTGTCGTCGCGGCTGATGCCCTTGCGGTTCATCAACTCTGCGAACTTCGCACCGTCGATGTAATCGCGGGTGACCGGATCGTTGAGGTCGAGATGCCAGTCGATCTTCACTGCGCCGGGAATGTGGCCGACGTCGTACAACAACACGTCTTCATCGGATTCGACGACCTTGAGGCCCGGCGTACCGAGATTCGCCGAGAGCCATTCCGTCGAGACCAACCGGTCGGGATGCGCGAACTCGGCAAACGCGGTTGAGGGATCGGGGGCAACGGGCACGGGCGTACTCCTGAAGACGAATCGTTCGGTTCGAACACGGACTTGATCGATTCTATGCGCTGCGCGCAAGGGGAGACGCCCGGAAGCAGGTTCTGCCTGCTCGTACCCGTTGCCGACACTAAATCCTCGGTGTTCCTGCCCCGACGCTCGAATCTCTCAATTGTTCGGTGACACTTCCGATCGGCGTCACGCCCCGGGCGCAGACTTCCCTCAGAATCCGGTCGAGATCGGTGAGGAAATTCACCATGGTTTCGTTTGCCGTGTCGGTGTCCGGGAAGCGCGAACGCAGCGAGAGACCACGGTTCGTTCGCGAAATCCAGAACTGGGCATCGTCGGCGACAGTCACATTGCTGATGTGATGAGCGTTGAGGAGATCATGATCGTCGGTGCCGGGTAGTTTGCGGTAATCGATGTACGACACCATGAAGACGTCAGTGCGCGTGCGTCGAATCTTGTCGCCCAAAGCATCTCGAACCTGGGCCATGGTGACGCCCTCGAGCGTCAACGCAACTCGGAACGACGCGTGCGTATGTGCAAGGGATGCACCGAAATCCGCATCGGGAGTGATCTGGACCGTGATCGGCGCGCTCGTGGTGAGCCAGCCGATGGCGTCGGCCCAGCGTGGATCTTTGCGGATGTGCAGCGGGAATTGCAGTGGAAGCGTCGCCTGTCCGGTGAACGAGTGGACGGAAAGTCCCATCGCAGTGAGGATTCCGGTGAACACGCTGCCGCCGGCGGATAGGCAGATCTCGTCGAACGTCGCGGTCAGTTCCTCGTCGAGCAGCACGCGCACATCGGCGCCCTGAGGCGCGGGCTTTCCTGCCTCGACGCCGAGATCCAAGGGGAAACTCGGCGATGTGCCACCACAAATCTCGTAGAACCTTGCCCACTCTCGGATTCGAGGGTCGTTGTCGACGGGAAGCAGAGCGTCGGCCTCCAGTTCGCAGTACCGCACGAAACTTCCCGGGTCACCCAGTCGGCTCATCACTGCGTCGACGGCCTCGTGGTCGGTCAGTTCGGGTATGGCGATCAGTCCCTCGTAGATCTGTCGCAGTTCCCCGAGAGCGATGACCAACGAGTAGCCGTCGACGAGGGTGTGATCGAAGGCGCTCAGGACCGTGTAGTGCTCTTCGCGTTCGACCGTGGCAAACGTGTAGGCGGGGAAGGTCAGTGGATCGCATACCGTCGTGAATCGCTTCTTGAGGTGCGCTCGGAGGTCTTCGGTCGAATCGAACTTCACAGGTTCCGAAGTCTCGATGTGTGTGCCGCCGGGATCGAGTCCCATTCGGGTGGTGGTGAACTCGCCCACCTCGAATCCTGTGTGCAGAGTGTCATGGCGACTGATGAACAGGCGCAGCGCGAGATCGAGTGCGGGCCGATTCAGTTCTCCGGGAAGGTCGAATGCGGCTGCCATCCACACACTCCGGCCCATGCCGTGTGTTCGCGCAGTCTCGAGATGGAAATGTTGGTTGTACGACGGTGGTACTTCCGACTCGGTGACGGCGCCGTCCGCGGGCTGGAGCGACCATTCGGTGACGATTCCGGGCTCGAGTCCGTATCGATCGATCGAGGTGACGTGCATCAGGATGCTCCCTCTGGTGCCGAGAACGAGTAGTCGCCCTGAGCTGCAACAGTTTTGATGATCTTGGAGACGTGCTCGGCGAAGCGGGTGGCCGATTCGTGGGCAATGGGGGTGTCAGGGTGGGACACGGCGATCCAGGTGCCGGTGTGCATCCGGTTGATCCACATCGACGCGATCTGCGTCTCTTTGCCGCCGACGATTCCCGTTGCCTTCGTCTCGGCGTAACTGTATGGATCCGGCATGCGGCGGCCGTCGATGTACGAGACGATCGGCGGTGGGGTGAGCGTCTTCGACAATCCGCCGGGTGCGGAATCCGACTCGGCCAAGCTCGACAGAACCAGATCGATGACTTGCTGCACAGAGACATCGAGGAGTGCCTTGCCGTCGTGGTACCCCTGCTGCCCGAGCTTTGCCAACTCGGTGAAGCGTCGCTTGTCGTCGACGTCGATGCCGACCGGGATCAGGTTGATGTACCAGCCCTGTGCAAACGAGTCGGCCTCGGTTCGTGTGCTGACCGGCGAGAGGGCGATGTACTTGTCGCGTCCGGCCAGTTCGAATTCCGCAATCGCGAGGGCGGTGAATATTCCACCGATGAAGTTGGCGCCGTTGGCTTTACAGACCGCACCGAACCTTTCGCACTCATTGTCGTCGGCCAGGTCGAAGCGTGAACCGATAGCCTGTTTGGGCGCGTCTTCCGCCCCGAGCGGGAGCGGAAATCCGGGGAACGAGCCGCCGCTGCGCATGAGGTAACCGAGCCACTGGTGCACTTCGGGGGACTGCATAGTCAGTTCGGTTGTTCGCTCGCGTTCGACGCGACCGAACTGTGCGTAACTTCCCGCGGGGCCTAGTTCGGGATGTGACCCGGTCGTTTCCGCGGCGTAGAGCTGACGCAATTCCGCGTACATCAGCACCATCGAGTTCATGTCCGAATGGGCGTGGTCGACTGCGTGGAACAGGGTGAAGCTCGGATCGGCTTCGAGGTCGGCATGGTGGTGCTCGACGGCGCCGAACACGAAGGCCGGCCACTGAAGGGCACTGGTTTCCGTTGCGAACTTGGTTGCGACGAGTGCGCGGATCGCCTCGGATTCGGAGACGTCGTCGCCGACGCGGTACTCGAGTTCGATGCTCTCGACCGGCACCACGTGTCGACGGACCTCGAACGCGGTGTCCGCAGCGTCGGTGGTTGCTTCGTCGAAGGAGAACCAGCTGTGCAGCGTGTCGTGGCGACGGACGTAGCGCTGCAGGGCTCGCGTCATGGCGTCGCGGTCGAGTGTTCCTGCGAAATCGAAGGCGATACCGATCCACGGAGACTGCGGATCGCCTTTCTCTGCGGTGACGCGGGCGCGTCGCAGGTGGCGATCCTGCATCGTGGTCGGGGGTAGTTCTCGGTCGATCTCGGCTTCGGCGGCTCGTTGAGCGGAAGCATGCGTGACGCCCCATTCGATTACCCGTCCAGGAAGCGGGTGCCAATGGGTGATCAAGTTCAGATCCATCGAGTAGAACTCCTGCGTGTGTCGTCGAGAAGCCTGCTCTGAAAATGGGCAGACGACGAACTATCCCATCTGGGGGACTGAATTGTCCGAAATACTACAATCTAAACAAGAACAGGTTCTAGAAGCGTCCTGTTCGATTAGGATCATTCGGTGCTTCCGGACCCTTTAGGTGACGCTGTCGGCGCCGACCACAAGGGCGGACGGCGAGCTGGTTCTCTGACGCCCTGGCTCGGGTTGGCGACGAGTCTGGCGGCGGCGTTCATGCAGTTGCTCGACGCGACGATCGTCAACGTCGCGCTTCCGAGTATCGCCGTCGATCTTCAAGCAGGCGTATCGGCGCAGTTGCTCATGGTCAGCGTGTACATCCTGGCTTTTGCGTGTTCGTTGATCACCGCGGCCAGGTTGGGGGACCTGTTCGGTCGTAGGGTTGTTTTTCTGACCGCCCTGTTCGTATTCGTCGCGGCCTCGTTGCTGTGCGGACTCGCTCAGAGCGCGACGATGTTGATCGTCTTCCGGGGTTTGCAAGGGTTGGCGGCCGGTTCGATGTCCGCCCAGACGTTTGCCATCATCTCGGGTCTGTTTCCGAAGGCCAGGCATCCGCGAGTGTTCGGGATCTACGGTGCGACCATCGGGCTCGCAACGGTCAGTGGGCCTCTGATCGGCGGGCTGCTGATCGAGTGGAATCTCTTCGACTGGGGCTGGCGCCTGATCTTCTTCGTCAACATTCCGATCGGCATCGCCGCCTTGATTCTCGGGTATTTCCATCTCGTCGATGCTCGCGCTGAGCATGTGCGCTCACTGGACCTCATCGGCGCCGCACTGTCATCGCTGGCGCTGTTCCTGCTGATCCTTCCCCTGGCCGAGGGAAGGGCGCGTGGATGGCCCACAGGTCTTGTTGTCATGCTCGCGATGTCGGTGCCGGTGGCATTGGCGTTTGTGCTCTACGAATCGCGTCTGGCGAAACGAGGCGGCGATCCGGTCCTTCGTCTGGAGCTTTTCCGCGACCGAGCCTTCGCGATCGGCGCGGTTCTTGCGTTCGTATTCTTCGGAACCCTGACTTCGTTGATCTTCACCATCAGTCTCACGCTTCAGTTCGGGTTCGGGTTTTCCGCATTGCGAGCGGGCGTGATGACGCTCCCGTGGGCCGTCGGCATGGGCGTGGCTGCGGTTCTCTCATCCGCGGTGTACCGGGTGCTTGGAAACCGCGTCCTGATCTTGGGGATGGTCGTCTTTGCCGGCTCTCTGATCGCGTTGTCGGTCATCCTCGAACACGAAGGAACTGATCCACGCTGGCTCGCGCTCGCCGGTCCTCTCCTCCTCGGGGGCGCAGGGCTCGGACTGTTCGTGGCGCCACTGCAGACCGCGATCCTCGCGACGGTCGAACCCGCGCACGCGGGTTCGGTGTCGGGACTGCTACCGACCGTTCAGCAGGTTGGCAGCTCGATCGGACTGGCCTTGATCGGAGTGGTGTTCTTCTCGCTGGTCGCGGGGCAAGCTCCGCAAGCAGTGCAGGGGGAGCGGCCCGAGTACGTTGCGAATCTTGAAGCTGCCGGCGTGAATCCCGGCCTGGTCGACATCGCCGAAAAGGCATTTGTCGATTGCGCGACAAGTCAATTGGCATCCGGAACACCGATGGAGGTGGCGCCGGAATGTCGCCGCGAAGGAACTGCCGGCGCCGGGGGCCAATCCGTTCAAGTGGCAGTTGATGCCGCGTACGCATCTACTCGCGCGGCGGCTGGCGAAGCGTTTCTCGAAGCCCAACGCCGCGTGCTCGCGATCATCGCAGCAATTGCGCTCGGCATCGGATTGGCCTCGACTGCCCTGCCGCGGGTCAATTCCCCAGTCTGAAAAAAATACCCTTGACTCGAACGGGTGTTCGAGTATTCTCCTGAGTAGGGGATCGGGGGATTCAATGAGCGTGCTGTTGTCGGATGTGGTGTCCGGTTCTGCAGTGGGGTTGCGCGGACGACTGTGGCGGTTGACGGCTTCTGAGTTGCGTGCGGCTGCGGTGTCGGCGAGCGCGGAGATTCTTCGTCTCGAGGCTGTGCGGGTGGCGGTGGTGGACGAGTTGTCGTTGCGGCCGGATGATCAGGTGATCGCCAGCCGCGGGGTGGGTTGCTGGTTGGCGGCGAACACGATGCTGCAGGTTCGGGACGGGAAGAAGATCGCCGCCCTGGGTGCGGCGCTGCGGCTGTTTCCGGCGGTGGCTGCCCGGTTCGATGTCGGGGACTGCTCCTTCGATCATGCCGTGTTGATCGTGGCGTTCTGCGAGTCACCACCGAAGGGCATGCCGGAGGAGGCGCTCCCTCGCTGTATCGATTTGTTGTTGGCTGCTGCCTCGGGGGTGGAGGCCACGACCACGAAGGTACGGAACGTGATCGCGACCTTGGAGCGAGTGTTCGAATCCGATGAGATTCCGCCCGCCGAAGATACCGATCGGAACGAGCTCCGGATCGCGTCGACGTTGAACGGTCGGGTGGTGGTGCGCGGAGATTTCGATGCCCTCACCGGGGAAATGTTGTTGTCGGCGTTGTCGAATCTGACGATGCCCACCCCGGCACCCGATGGAACCCCCGATGCTCGGTCTGCGGCGAAACGGACGGCGGACGGGTTCACGGAACTGATCCGCCGCTATCTGGACTGCGCGAAGACCGGTGTCGATGGTGGTCAGCGTCCGCACGTGAACGTGCACATCAACGCCCGTGATCTTGCGGAGCACCGGGACTGCGCCGCCGCACCCTCGCCCGATGGTGGTGGAGTGGCTGTGTCGGATCTCGATGTCGGTCACATGCCCTGGCTGGGGCCACTGTCGGTATCGCAGACCAGGCTTCTCGGGTGCGATTGTTTCCTCTCGACTGTTCTGCTCGACGATCACGGGGCGCCACTCGATGCGAAACCCGGGAAACGGTTGGTCTCTGCGGAGCAGCGAGTGGCGTTGATTGCGAGGGACAAAGGCTGCTCCTTCCCCGGCTGCACTTGTGTACCGGCGTGGACCGACGCGCACCACATCCGGCACTGGGCGAACGGCGGCCCGACGGTGATGAACAACCTTGTCCTGCTGTGCCGTTCACATCACCGGTTGATGCACCGAAAATCCGGGTTCGTCGGGAAATGGGTGATCCGCATCGGGGTCGACAACAAACCGTGGTTCATCCCGCCGCCCTCGATCGACCCGCGGCAGCACCCGCGACCGGCGAACACCACATTCAAAACCTGAGGGGTCAAACCTCTTCGGCGACAACAAAAACGACCAGCTTCGCATCGGCATGAACCCGATGCGAGGCTGGTCAGTGGTGCTTGAAAAAAACTTGCTTGGAGAAACCGTGCTTGGAGAAATCGTGTCAGAAGATGCTCTGCGTGCGCCAGAGATCCGAGACGGAAACCCCGACACGCTCGAGAAGTGTTCGTACCAAAGGTAATCCGATACCGATGACGCTCGATGGATCACCCTCGATTCTCTCCACGAACCAGCCGCCGAGACTGTCGAGCGTGAATGCTCCGGCGACTTGGAGCGGTTCGCCCGTTGCCAGGTACGCCTCGAGATCTTCGGTGGACGGTTGCGCGAAATGAACCACTGTTGCGCTGTGATCCGAGGCCATGCGAACGATGCGGCCGTCGGCGACGCGCAGGACACAGTGCCCGGTCAAGAGAGTGGCGCTGCGTCCGGCCATTGCGGCCCATCGCTTTCGGGCGATGTCTACGCTGCCCGGCTTGCCTTGAAGTTGCCCGTCGATCAGGAGCATCGAATCGCACCCGACAACGACTACGTCGGTGAGATTGTCGGCGGCAAGACCGGGAACGATCTCGGCGGCCTTGGCCTCCGCCAGCACCGTCACGACTTTTTCGGGAGCGGCGTCGGGGCCGAGGTTGTCGGCAATCTTGTCCTCGTCGACGCCGGAGACACGCACAAGCGGCGAAACCCCGGCCGCCCGCAGAACTGCGAGGCGAGCCGGGGACGCTGAAGCTAGAACCAGTTGAGTCACGTCAGCAAGTGATCGTCAGCTGCGACGGATCGCGGGGTTCAGGTACGCGTACGGCGAGAACGGCGCACGCGTGCGGTGGAACTGAGTCGGATCGCCCCAGGTCTCCGCGGGAACATTCGACTCGGGAGCCTGACCGCTGCCGGCAGCCGCGGCAAGCACGCTTACCAGTGCCGCGATCTCGACGTCGGTGGGCGAACCCTTGACGATCTTGATGACCGACGCGTCGGAGGTCGACGTCTCGGTCAGCTCCGTGAGCGAAGCGTCCGTCGCGCTTCCCTCGACGACCGCACCGTTGGTCGGTGCAGTCTCCGCCAGTGCGACATCTTCGCTGAGAATGTCCTCGGTGGTTGCGGTCATAGGGGAATGTTCCCATGCTTCTTGGGCGGAAGGGAAACGGCCTTGCGCTCGAGCAGTCGCAACGCGGAAACGATTTGTCCGCGGGTGTGCGACGGAGGAATGACAGCGTCGACGTATCCGCGCTCAGCGGCGACGTACGGGTTGACGAGGGTGTCCTCGTACTCGTTCTGCAGCTTGAGGCGCAGTGCATCGACGTCTTCGCCGTTCTTCGCGGCTTCGAGAAGCTGCTTGCGGTAGACGAATCCGACAGCTCCGGATGCACCCATGACGGCGATCTGAGCGGTCGGCCATGCCAGGTTCACGTCGGCGCCCATGTGCTTGGAGCCCATGACGTCGTACGCTCCGCCGTAAGCCTTGCGGGTGATGACCGTGATCTTGCCGACCGTTGCTTCGCCGTACGCGTAGAGGAGCTTCGCGCCGCGACGGATGATGCCGTTGTATTCCTGTTCGGTTCCGGGGAGGAAACCGGGAACGTCGACGAGGGTGATGATCGGGACGTTGAACGCGTCGCAGGTACGCACGAAGCGTGCGGCCTTCTCCGAGGCGTCGATGTCGAGGCAGCCCGCGAACTGGGTGGGCTGGTTGGCGACGATGCCGACCGAGCGGCCGTCGACGCGACCGAAACCGACGATGATGTTCATCGCGCGCTCGGCCTGGACCTCGAGGAACTCGTCGTCGTCGAGGATGCGACGGATGACCTCGTGCATGTCGTACGGCTGGTTGGCCGAATCCGGGATGAGGGTGTCGAGTTCGATGTCCTCAGCGGTCAGGCTGTCTTCGATCGAACCGACGATCGGGTCGGTGATCTCGCCGCGGGGAGCTGCTGCCTGGTTGTTGGACGGCAGGTAGCTGAGCAGGTCCTTGACGTAGTCGAGGGCATCCTGCTCGCCGGAAGCGACGTAGTGGGCGACTCCGGACTTGACCATGTGGGTGCGAGCACCACCGAGGTCTTCCATCGTGACGTCTTCGCCGGTGACTGTCTTGATGACGTCGGGGCCGGTGACGAACATCTGGGAAGTCTCGTCGACCATCACGACGAAGTCGGTCAGTGCGGGGGAGTAGACGTGGCCGCCGGCGGCGGGTCCCATGATCAGTGAGATCTGGGGGATGACACCCGAGGCCTGGACGTTGCGGTGGAAGATCTCGCCGTAGAGGCCGAGCGAGACGACGCCTTCCTGAATGCGCGCGCCTGCACCTTCGTTGATGCCGACGAGGGGGCGACCGGTGCGGATCGCGAGGTCCATGACCTTGACGATCTTCTCACCGTAGATTTCGCCGAGCGATCCGCCGAAAACGGTGGCGTCCTGTGAGAAGACACAGACGTCGCGGCCGTCGATGGTGCCGTAACCGGTGACGACGCCGTCGCCGACCGGGCGGTTGTCAGCGAGACCGAAGTTCACACTTCGGTGCCGTGCCAGTGCGTCGAGTTCGACGAAGGAGCCCTCGTCGAGGAGGGCGGTGATGCGCTCGCGGGCGGTCAGCTTGCCTTTGGCGTGCACCTTGTCGATGGCGGCTTCGCCGCTCGGTGCCTGCGCCTGGGCTTGGCGATTCCGCAGGTCCGCGAGCTTTCCCGCGGTCGTGTGGATATCGGGTGCGGCCGCCGCCTCCGGCGCGTTCGGCTCTTGGACAGTGGTCATGGACGTGAGCTTAACGAGAGTGCGTGGGGGGCTTCGAAGGCAGGTCCGATTGTCGCTGTCTTGCAGGCTCAAGCTACTGACCAGTACATTCTCGCTGTCGTCATAGGCTGGGGCTATGTGGACCGACTTGAACCGACCGCCCCTCGACGGCAATGCCCTACGACGCGCACTCGTGCGCAGTGACAACGACGACGCGCGCGTTTTCTGGAACCGCCTCGACGTTGTCGAGGAGACCGGTTCGACGAACGCGGATCTCCTTGCGCGAGCGGCAGATCCGGATGCCGACCGTCACGTTCTGATCGCCGAGTATCAGGCGAGTGCCCGCGGCCGTCATTCGCGCACTTGGGTGAGTCCGCCGCAAGCGCAGATCTCGATGTCGGTTCTGCTGTCGATGCCCGGAATGAATCTCACGGACATGGGTTGGCTCCCGCTACTGTCGGGGATCGCGGTCGTCGACGCGCTGCGGAACGTGGCCGAAGTGCCCGCAGAACTCAAGTGGCCGAACGACGTTCTCATCGGTGGCAAGAAGGTCGCCGGAATTCTGGCCGAGGTGGCAAGGACAGCGCCCGATCCCGCGGTGGTGGTGGGCATCGGGTTGAACGTGAGCCTGGGTGTCGAGGAGCTGCCCGTCCCGACCGCTACATCACTCCTCATCGAAGAAGCATCGACTGTCGACCGCGACACCCTCGTTCGAGCAATTGCCCGTGAGTTGGCGACGCAATTCCGTGCTTGGGAATCATCGAAATGGGATACATCTGTGTTGGCTGCCGAATACCGGCAGCGTTGCGGGACGCTGGGCAAACGAGTCCGCGCGGTCTTGCCGGGCGACAAGGAGGTGTTCGGTATCGCGACCGACGTCGACACTTCCGGCCGCGTTGTCATCGAAATCGAGGGAACAGATGGGGAGACCTTTGCGGTCGCTGCGGGTGATATCACGCACCTTCGGGCCGCCCCGGTAGCCGAATCGTGAGCCTTGCCGGATTTTCTGGCACCAAAGTGCTAATTTTTGGCCCTGGCCGGTTTTCGAACCAACCGTCCGTCCTTCATTTCATTTAACTGCGGGATTTACTGAGCTGCCTAGGGGCGTCATGACCACACCGATCGTTGTTCCGACCGAAGCCGAGACGGCCGAGAGCGCTCGCCGCGTACTCACCGGTGTGACGGTGCTGCTCGGTGTCCTCACATTGGGCCTGGGTATCGCCGTACTCGCATGGCCGGATGCCACCCTTTTCGTGGTCGCGGTGGTCATTGCGATTCAGTTGTTCGGATTCGGAATCGTCCAGATCATCCGTTCGTTCGCGGACGTGACGGCTTCGGGTGGAACTCGGACGCTTGTCGCAATCTCCGGCGCGTTGGCAGTGCTCCTCGGATTCCTGGTTCTCCGTAGCCCTTTGCAGACGGTGGTTCTGATCGCATTGGTGATCGGTGCCTGGTGGGTATTCCGTGGCGTTCTCGATCTGGTCGACGCGGCGTCCGGGCACACCGTCGATCGCGGTCTGTCGATCGTGCTCGGAGTCATCAGCATCGTCGCGGGTGCAATCGTCCTTCTGCAGCCCGAACTCTCGCTCGACGTCTTCCGCATCGTGGTCGGCGTGTGGATGGTGCTGTACGGCATCATCATCGTCGTGACCCCGTTGGTGCTGCGAAAGATCGCTCAGCCCTGAGCGTTGCCCTGAACGTGGGTGTGCCTGAAAGTCGGTGTGCCTGAAAGTCGGTGCGGGATGGCAGACTTCCCGTCATGGGATATCCCGAAGACGCCCTCGCTCAGGACGAGGAACTGATACTGCATCGCCATCCTCATTGGAAGATGTTGGTGCTTCCGGCGCTGACGTTCGTGCTTGCGACGGCCGTCGCCGGGTTCTTGTTGGGCCTCGCACAGACGAGATTGGACGGCACGGCTCGCACCGTGTCGTCCATCGCCATCGGAATCATCTGGCTCGGTGTCGTGGCCTGGCGATCGGTTGCACCGTTCACGGTCTGGAAGTTCACGCATTTCATCGTCACCGATCGGCGGGTGCTCATCCGCCACGGAGTGCTCACGCATACCGGTATCGACATCCCCATGGGGCGGATCAGCAATGTTCAGTTCCGCCACGGCTTGATCGATCGAATGCTCAAGACCGGAACTCTGGTCATCGCCTCTGCCAGTGACGATCCGCTCGAGTTCGACGACATTCCTGACGTCGAGCACGTTCACGCCCTGCTGTATCACCAGGTTTTCGATTCCATGCAGCAGCCACCATCGCAGCCACCGCAGCGGCCGGCGGGTGAAAACGACGACCCGAACGATCGAAATGGCTGGTAATCAACGTGCAAAGGCGTGTTGTCCGTAGTCTGTTCGTGTGACTGCCGTATTGCTAGCCGAAGACGACGAGGCCATTGCCGCACCCCTCTCCCGCGCACTGGGGCGTGAAGGGTATTCGGTGACGGTCGAACCGACCGGACCCGCTGCGTTGCAGCAGGCGCTCGAAGGTGATTTCGATCTGTTGATTCTCGATCTCGGCCTTCCGGGCATGGACGGCCTCGAGGTCTGTCGACAGATTCGTGCGCATCGCACCTCGCTCGCCGTGCTGATGTTGACCGCCAGGACCGACGAAGTCGACTTCGTGGTCGGGTTGGACGCCGGCGCCGACGACTACGTCAGCAAGCCGTTTCGTCTCGCCGAGTTGATGGCACGTGTGCGAGCACTCCTGCGTCGCCACGGTGGCCGCGAGGACACGATCGTCGAAGTCGGTGGCATCAGGCTCGAGCCCGCGGCACGACGCGTACTCGTCAACGGCTCCGAAATCGCCTTGGCCAACAAGGAATACGA
This sequence comes from Rhodococcus sp. DN22, assembly GCF_036669995.1. Classification (NCBI taxonomy): domain Bacteria; kingdom Bacillati; phylum Actinomycetota; class Actinomycetes; order Mycobacteriales; family Nocardiaceae; genus Rhodococcus; species Rhodococcus sp. DN22. Next base: position 2,315,810 of record NZ_CP133326.1, read on the forward strand.
ACTTCTGCGGGTCCTCCTCGAGCATGCCGGGGAAGTAGTATCGCGCGATACGATCCTTCGTGAGGTGTGGGGCGACGTCGAGCTTCGTGGATCGAAGACGCTCGACATGCACATGTCGTGGCTGCGCCGCAAGATCGGTGACGAGGGCCCTGCCGTGGAACGCAGAATTGCCACCGTCCGCGGTGTCGGTTTCCGAATCAACACCGACTAACTTCTCGAGAATCAGGAACTGCCGGCATGCGGCGTCGCATATTGCAGTCGATTCTCGCTGTCGTGATCATGACGGCGTTGCTGCTGGGAGTTCCGCTGATCTACACGGCGTGGCTCTGGGTGGAGGACGTGACGCGAAGTGATCTCCGGGTGCGCCTCGACCGGATGGCCGCTGAGGTCATCGCGCAAGAGGGGACGAACGGGCTCGTCGAAGGTGCGTTGAACACCGATTCGCTCAAGGTTCTCACCCCGAACGACGGGCGCCTCGTCGTCGTGTATCCGACCGTCGTCGACGGCGCTGCACGCGTCGACGTCGGTGAGGCGACGGTCAAGAACGCACTCGTCGAATCGCTCGCGATGGGAACGTCCGGCTCGTTGCGCCTCGAGGTGCCGTCGGAGAACTTGCGCACCCAGCAGAAGCAAGCGGTGATGGCCGTCGGTGTGCTCGTGCTTCTGTCCATCACGGCAGGCACCGTGGTCGCTGTGGTCACTGCACGTCGGCTTGCCGATCCGCTGCAGGATGTGGCCGACCGGGCGGCGCGCCTCGCCGAAGGTGACTTCCGGCCGGATCCTCGTCGGCACGACATCCCCGAACTCGACCGCGTGTCCGACGTCCTCGACGCGGCAACTGTGGAGATTTCGGTGCGGCTGCAACGAGAACGCGCGCTGGTCGCGGACGTCTCGCATCAACTGCGCAGTCGACTGACTGCAGTGCGGCTGCGCCTGGACGAGTTGTCCGTTCACGAAGATCCTGACGTCGTGAACGAGGCCGAGGAAGCCATGGCGCAAGTGGACAGGCTCACCGACGGAATCGACGACCTGATTCGCTCGTCGCGCACCAGTGGGTCATCGGCGAGTCTGGTGTCGGTAGTCGGCGAGCTGGAACAGGTGACCCGCGACTGGCAGGCTCAATTCGACGGAGAGGGACGCAGGCTCCGCCTACGCGGCGATCGCGCGGTGATGGCCGCGACCACAGGTTCGCGTCTGCGTGAAGCTGTTTCCGTTTTGGTCGACAATTCGTTCGAACACGGTGAAGGTACGTGCACGGTGTCTGTCCGATTGATCGACGGTACCGGTCGCAGTTCGTCTCGTCGTGACTCGATGGTGTGCGTCGAGGTCACCGACGAAGGCTCCGGCGTGGAGAACGATCTTGCACCGCACATCTTCGACAGAGGATTTTCGGGGGCCGGGTCCACCGGCGTCGGGTTGGCGCTCGCACGTGCACTGATCGAAGCCGACGGGGGCCGACTGGAACTGCAGAGGCGTAAGCCTGCCTTGTTCGCGGTCTTCCTGCCGGTGGCCAACACTGCGCCGACCGCGGACGTCGTTCCGCACCGCGAACCGCGCTGACCGAAAGGCTCGCGCAGACGGAAAACTCAGGAGTGCCCGAGCTCCTCTTCGGCATCAGGAATGACCGGGTCAGGCGCCGTGGTTTCGGACAATCCTGTGGTGTCGGACAGTTCGAGCGGTTCCGGATTCTCGTCGGGAAACACGAACTTGCGGAAGGCCCAGAATCGGAACGCCATCTGCAGCAGGTTGCCGATGACGTACGCACTGATGAAGTCGGCGATGTTCTCCGTCGCCAAGCTGACTTCGGGTACGCGCAGGTTGAAGACGTAACTGGAGATGTAGAGCGGGATGAAGCTGATGACGACGCCGATGGCGCTGATGATGAAGAACAGCGCAGCTTCGTGCGCTGGTTCACGGCCACCACGATTCTTGAACGACCACTCGCGGTTGAGAATGTACGACGCGATCACCGCGACGACGCCGGCGATGATCTTGGCCGTGATCGGCTTGGATTCGAGGATCGACAGCTTGAGCGTGTAGAAGATGCCTGAGTCGATCAGGAAGGTAGTTCCGCCGACGATCGCGAATTTGATCAGCTCGCTGTGACGCAGAGCGATGTCACGAAACGGTTGGGGTATGCGGGCAATGACCCCGTCGACAAATGGCACAACAGATGAGTTTACGAAACGAAACCGCGTTACCACCAATTTGCCGCGGATTCATCAGCAGAATCACAGATTGGGAACGCTGAATGAACGGGCGAACGCGGCACATGACAACATAGAGAGCCGTGACCGGCAACAACGATCCCGCGCAGATCCCCGCCCGCCCGACCACCCCTCGACCGGCAAAAGCATCCATGCCCGTCGTCACCATGATCGGTGGCGGACAGTTGGCCAGGATGACTCACCAGGCGGCGGTGGCCCTGGGCCAGACGCTCCGAGTGCTCTCCGGGACTGCGGACGAGCCGGCAGCTCAGGTCAGCCCCGATGTCGTGCTCGGTAGCCACACCGACCTCGACGCTCTTCGCCGCGCAGCGGTCGGTTCCAACGCGTTGACGTTCGACCACGAGCACGTGCCGACCGAACATCTCGAGGTTCTTGTTGCCGAAGGCGTGAACGTTCAGCCTCCGCCGCAGGCTCTGATCTTCGCTCAGGACAAATTGCTGATGCGTCGCAAACTTGCCGAACTGGGCGCACCTGTACCCGCGTACGCCGAAGTGACGTGGGCGGAAGACGTCGTGCGTTTCGGTGCCGAACACGGTTGGCCGCTTGTCATCAAGGCAACCCGCGGAGGCTACGACGGCCGGGGCGTCTGGATCACCGATGATCAGGACGAAGCAGAAGCCATTGTCACCGAGCAGTTGGACAAGGCTGTTCCGCTGATCGTCGAGGAAATGGTCTCGATGCGTCGGGAACTGTCTGCCATGGTTGCGCGGTCGCCGTTCGGACAGGGCGCTACGTGGCCGGTCGTAGAGACCGTTCAGCGCAACGGCCAGTGCGCCGTCGTGATCGCACCTGCCCCCGCCCTTTCGAGTGCCGTTGCCGAGGAAGCCGAACAATTGGCGCTACGCATCGCTTCCGAGTTGGGTGTCGTCGGCTCGATGGCCGTCGAACTCTTCGAGACGACTGACGGCACTCTCGTGGTCAACGAGCTGGCAATGCGCCCGCACAACTCCGGTCACTGGACGATGGACGGCGCACGCACCTCTCAGTTCGAACAGCATCTGCGTGCCGTTCTCGACTACCCGCTCGGCGACACCTCGCCGATCGCGCCGGTCACGGTGATGGCAAACGTTCTGGGTGCACCGGAAGCGCCCGAGATGACGATGGACGAGCGTGTCCATCACCTCTTCGCGCGGATGCCCGATGCGAAGATCCACCTGTACGGCAAGGGCGAGCGCAAGGATCGCAAGATCGGCCACGTCAACATCGTCGGCGGCGCCGGATCCATCGACGATCCGAATTACGTTGCCGCAGTTCGGGAACGCGCCGAGCGCGCAGCACATTGGCTTTCGTATGCAGTTTGGACCGACGGATGGGATGTACACGGTGAGTGAGAGCGCGCAGGTCGGCCTGATCATGGGCAGCGATTCGGATTGGCCGACCATGGAAGCTGCAGCCGAAGCTCTGGCCGAGTTCGGTATCCGCTTCGAGGTCGGTGTCGTCTCGGCGCATCGCACGCCTCAGCGGATGCTCGACTACGCCAAGGAAGCCGCGGGCCGCGGAATCAAGGTCATCATCGCCGGTGCCGGTGGCGCCGCGCATCTTCCGGGCATGGTTGCCTCGGCTACACCGTTGCCGGTCATCGGTGTTCCGGTGCCGCTCAAGTACCTCGACGGTATGGATTCACTCCTCTCGATCGTGCAGATGCCGGCCGGCGTCCCGGTGGCGACGGTCTCGATCGGCGGCGCTCGCAACGCCGGTCTGTTGGCTGCTCGGATCCTCGGCGCTTCGGATCCCGCACTGCAGCAGCGGATGGTGGCTTTCCAGGAGAGCCTCGAGGCGATGGTGCTCGACAAGGACAAGGCGCTTCGCGAGAAACTGCTGGGCTGATCTTCTCGTGTGTGCACGGCGTGGGCTGCCGCTGATCCGAGCGAGTCGGGGCAGCGCGCAGTCCGCATTCGTCACTCGCGTCGCGCTGTTCTACGCCGGGATTCTCGGCGCGGACATCCGCTTCGACAACGAGTCCGGGATCTTTGTCGCTTCCGGGCTGCGCGGCGGGTTCGCCAGAGGCGGAACAACTCTCGGTGGTGTGTACCTCACCCGGCGAAACACGACTCGATCCGTCCTTCGCCACGAGGCAGTTCACGCGGACCAATGGGCCAGGTACGGAATCGTATTCGGGCTGCTGTACCTGCGTGAGGAGTTGCGTCATCGCGGTCCGCGGAACCGATTCGAAATCGAGGCCGGTCTCGAAGACGGCGGTTACCGCACCTGAGTGAAAGCTCGTCAGTAAAAGCTACTCTTGGCGGCATGGCTCGTTTTCCGACTAGTGAACGCTTCGTCCGCTGGAGCGCGGAACATGCTCGCGGTGTGGACATCTGCATTGCGACGGTTGCCGCACTGTTCAGCGTTGTCGTTGCGGTCGAGGCGAGTCCGCTGGCGGTGTTCGTCTCGCTGGGTATGACCGTTCCGTTGGCATGGCGACGCTCGCGCCCCGAACTCTCCGGCATGGTGATCGCAGGGTTCGCAGTTCTACACGTGATCTTCATCGGCAACACACTGCTCGCATCGGCCGTTGTCGTGCCCATCTCCCTGTACGCGCTGGCCGCCTATGGCGCTCGGTGGAGTTCGCTCACCGGCCTGGTGCTCGCGTTGCTCGGCTCGATTGCCGGAACTGTTCGATACTTCGGCTACGACGGAATCCCGGTGTCTTCGCAGGTCATGCAGTCCGTGGCCGTCATGATCTTCATGCTCGCGGTCTGGGCGTTCGGTGATTTGCGTCGAGTTCGCACCAAACAATTGGAAGGTCTGACCGAGCGCGCACGGTTGCTCGAACTCGAGCGTGCGCAGGAAGCGGAAATCGCGACGATCAGCGAACGCTCGAGGATTGCGCGCGAGATGCACGACATCGTCGCGCATTCGTTGACCGTTGTCATCGCTCAGGCCGACGGCGGACGCTACAGCGCGGCCAAGGATCCTCAGGCTGCAATCCAGGCGCTCGAAACCATTGCCTCCACCGGTCGCCAAGCGTTGACCGACATGCGATCGCTTCTGTCCGTCCTGCGTGAGGACACGCCCCGGGATTTCTCGGTGATCCCGGGCGCCGGTGATATCGACAGTCTCTTCCACGAGTTACGCAGCAGCGGACTCGACATCGCCGTCAGTGTGACCGGTGAACCACGCGAACTCTCTGCGGGTGCGGGGTTGACGGCGTATCGCATCGTCCAGGAATCGCTGACGAACGTTCTCAAACATGCGGGGCCAGGAGCACAGGCGAGCGTCGAGATGACGTGGGCTGAAACCGAACTCGTTCTCGGCATCACCGACGACGGACGAGGCGGCAGCGCCGCGCTGGTCGAATCGTCACCAGGTGGACAGGGACTGATCGGAATGGCCGAGCGCGCCAAACTGCACGGAGGCAAAGTAACTGCCGGGCCGAAATCTGGCGGCGGATACAGTGTCCGGGCCGTCCTGCCGTACGAACGAACGTCTGGGTAGGTCTTGAAACGTCTGAAGGTCTTAAGGTGAGTGGCATGGACGAACACGTGGCTCCGATCGCAGTGGCACTGATCGACGATCAGCAGCTGGTCCGCGCAGGTTTTCGAATGGTCATCGACTCGCAGCCGGATCTGTCCGTGGTGGTCGAGGCTTCGGACGGTCAGCAGGCATTGACCGAGTTGGCGGCCCGACATGTCGACGTCGTCCTGATGGATGTCCAGATGCCGAAGATGGACGGCATCGAGGCGACCCGTCGGCTCCTGGCCGACCCCGATGCGCCGAAGGTCGTGGTGCTCACCACCTTCGACAACGACGAGTACGTGATGTCGGCAATCAGGGCGGGCGCCAGCGGTTTCCTGCTCAAGGACTTACCACCGGAACAGTTGCTCGACGCCATCCGCACCGTGCATCGCGGGGACGCGGTGATCGAAGCTCGGGCCACTCGGCGACTGCTTCAGCACGTCGGACCTCTCCTGGAAGGTTCGGCGCCCGAATCGCAGTTGCCCGAAGAGCTGACACCGCGCGAGGTCGAGGTGCTCGAGGCCATGGCGTACGGGCTGTCGAATTCGGAGATCGCCGCAAAATTCCACGTCTCCGAAACGACAGTGAAAACCCATGTCGGACGGGTTCTTTCGAAGACTCATTCACGTGATCGTGTGCAGGCCGTCGTCTTTGCCTTCCAGATCGGACTTGTCCGGCGCGCAGATCTCCTGGGAACCGAGGGCTGACGCGCAGCCCTGTTCAGTCCTACCCCGGGATGACACCGGGCTCTCCAAGATCGCCCCGCGCTCCGACGCGGAGACCACTTGCGCTGCAATAACGTCGATTCCGTCATAGCGAGAAGCTTTACGGAGGGCAAAAAAATGCATGCGCACACCACGACGGAACCAGCCGCAGTGCCGGCGATCACTGCCCGCGGTGTCACCAAGGTGTACGGCACCGGTGAGACCACGGTTCACGCGCTCGGCGGGGTCGACGTGGACTTCGGTCGTGAGCGGTTCACCGCGATCATGGGCCCGTCCGGCTCCGGAAAGTCGACGCTCATGCACTGCCTGGCCGGGCTCGACACGGTTTCGGGCGGACAGGTCTTCCTGGGCGACACCGAAGTCACGAAACTCGGCGACACAGAACTCACCGAACTTCGACGCGAGCGAATCGGATTCGTCTTCCAAGCGTTCAACCTGCTGCCGGTGCTCACTGCTCGGGAGAACATGCTGCTGCCGATGAAGCTGGCGGGTAGTGAACCCTCGCCCGAGTGGATGGACGAGGTGATCGGGAAACTGGGCCTGTCGAAGCGCCTCGACCACCTGCCGCACGAGTTGTCCGGTGGTCAGCAGCAGCGTGTAGCTGTCGCCCGCGCACTACTGCCGCAGCCCGACGTGATTTTTGCCGACGAGCCCACGGGAAATTTGGATTCCCGTTCCGGGACCGAGGTTCTGGGCCTCTTGCGCACCAGTGTTCGGGAGACCGGTCAGACGGTTGTCATGGTGACACACGATCCGGTGGCGGCGTCGTATGCGGACCGAGTCGTGTTGATCGCGGACGGGCGTATTGCCGGAGAGATCGACCATCCCACCGTCGACTCGGTGATCGGTGCCATGCGAGCACTCGGTGCCGACGACCTGGCTGATGTTCCTGCAGTTTCGGGTGCACTGCGATGAGGGGTCTGGCTTTTGCCCAGGCGCGGGCACATGCCGGGCGCTATGTGGCTTCGATACTCGCCGTGGTGATCGCAGTCGGATACATCGTCGCGACTTTGACATTGAGCTCGACGGTCGATGCGAGTGTGAGTAAATCACTTGCGACGCAATACGAAACCACGGATGTCGTCGCCTCCGGTCCAGGCGTGACGGAAGCACTGCTGAGTGCGGTGCCGGGCGTTTCGGCAGTCGCCGACGACGTGTCGACGTATGTTCGTGTCGACTCCGAGGCAAAGGGCGCGTCCTACGGGGATGCTCTCTCGATCGCCGACAATCCCGAATTGCGTTGGGAGAACTTGTCGGAGGGTTCGCTTCCGGCCGGTCTGGGGCAGGTGTTGGTGAGCGCGGACTCCGGGATACCGACGGGTGCCCGAATCACTGTCACGGCAAGGGATTCGACGGTCGGTGCCGCTGCGCCCACCGCACAGGTGGTCGGACTGGTCGATCTCTCCGGTTCGGCGCAAAGACTGGGCGGGATCAAGATATTCACCACCGCCGAGCAGGTGAGCGCGTGGGCCGGGGACAGCGCCAAACGTGAGTTCCGTGTCGCCGGTGACGGTTCGCGCTCTCAGCAACAACTCGTGGATTCGATCGCGAGCGCGTTGCCCGCGGACTCCACCGTGTTGACAGGAGAAGAAGCAACCGACAACGCGGCAGCGGAATACATGGGTGGCACCAAGATCCTCAGCACGGTGTTGCTCGCCTTCGGTGCCATCGCCGTTGTTGTTGCCGCGCTGGTGATCGCCAACACGTTTGCCGTTCTGCTCGCCGCGCGCACTCAGGAACTCGCGTTGCTGCGATGCGTCGGCGCCACAGCCAAACAGGTTCGCCGGAGCATTCGCAGCGAAGCCGCTGCGGTCGGCGTGATCGCCTCGGTGATCGGCGTCGGACTCGGTGTCGGACTTGCCTGGGCGATCGGTCGCGTAGCAACGGCCGCAGATGTGCCGGTTCCTCTGTCGTCACTGAGCGTCACCCCGGTGACCGTGCTGGTCGGTCTTGCCGTCGGCATCGTGATGACGATGCTCGCTGCATCTGCGCCCGGGCGGGCGGCAACGAGGCTCTCCCCGCTGGCGGCACTGCAGCCGATGGAGTCCAAGCCCGAGAGCGTTCAGGTATCGGTCGTGCGCCGGGTTCTGGGCGTCGTGATACTGCTCGCGGGAATCGCGATGACCGTTCTGGGAGTGACGAATCAGCAGGTGCCGGCGGCGACTGCCGGTGGACTCTTTTCGTTCCTGGGGATCGCAGCACTGTCCGGGCGAATCGTGCCCGCGCTGATCAATGCCGCCGGCGGAGTGCTGGCGAGACTGATCGGTCCGGTGGGAAGCCTGGCAGCAGGCAACGCCGGTCGGAACCCACGCCGGACCTCGGCGACAGCTACGGCCCTGTTGATCGGGGTGGCCTTGACGAGCACGCTCGTCGTGGGAATCGCGACGGTCAAGGAAGCCGCACCCGCGGCGATGGACAGTCAATTCCCCGTCGACGTCATGGTGAGCAGTTCCGGTTCGGCACCGCTTCCCGCAGGGTTGGGCACAGACATCGCCGCGGTCAACGGCGTCGGCGCGGTGAGCGGTCTGGACAAGGCCGAACTGACGATCGACGGGCGCGGTTCGTTGGCCGGGTTCGGTGTCGACACTGCTCGGGTGAAAGATGTTCTGCGTACCGAGATCTCGGTACCCGCGGCCGGTCAGTTGGTGCTCTCGCCCGCTGACCTGACCGAATACAAACTCTCGGCGGGTGAGACGGCGACGGTGCGTGGGGATCGCGGTGCCGTGAACGTCAGCGTGGTCGAGGGTGTGAAAGGTCAACCAGCGCTGTTGGATCGAGGCGATCTGGGTGCAGCGGCCACCACGCCGACCACCGATTCCTACTGGGTCAGGTTGGGGACGGACACCGACGAAGAGGCGCTCGCTGTCACCGACCGCATCACCGAACTGGCACGCCAGGAAGCTCCGGGCAGCGATGTTCAAGGAATGACCGAAATGCGCTCGGCTCTCGATTCGATCCTCGACACCATGCTCATGGTGGTTGCCGGGTTGCTGTCGGTAGCGGTGTTGATCGCTCTGATCGGGGTGGGAAACACCATGGCACTGTCGGTTCTCGAACGGCGCCGCGAATCCGGACTGCTTCGCGCACTCGGACTGACCAAGAAGGGAATTCGAGCCATGTTGATCTGGGAAGCACTGCTGGTGGCAGGAGTCGCATCGGTGATCGGAGTGCTGTTCGGGATGGTGTTCGGTGTAGCCGGTACCGCATCGGTGTTCGGGATCGAGGACGTCGCCCTCAGCGCAGTGCCGTGGGCGCAATTGGTAGCCATCGTGTTGATCGGCGGAATCTGCGGTGTGATCGCGTCACTGCTCCCCGCTAGGCGGGCGGGGCTGGTGTCACCGGTGACAGCTCTCGCGAGCTAGCGTTCAGAACTGCTTCGTGACCTTCTCGGTGCCCACTCGGCGCGCGGTAGCTTCCGCGTCCGGGTGGGCTACCTGCACGAGTGAGGCGCCCGCGGCGAGAACGGCCAGAAGCCCGTCGATCAATTCGTCTGCCGTGTCCCACGTGCGGCTGGAGAGGACACGATCCGTCGACGCCAATTCGACGTTCTTCGCCGATGCCCGTGCGGCGTCGATCGTGTCCGCTACGGACCGGCCTTCCAGCGCCGAACCGGCTCCGGCGCTACGGAACTGGTCCCCGTGGACACGAATGGAGGTTGCGTAGTCGGCGACGCCGAGCGGAAGATCGCTCAAACCTTTGCCGAACGCGTCGAGTGAGAGTGCGGCTACTTCCGGTACGTCCGCAACATCGTCCAGGCGGTCGGCAGTGACAAAAGCCAGTTCGGCGTCGGCGTCGGGGGAGAGGACGACCTCACCGCCTGCCCACCACACACCCAGCAAGACGGCGACGCTCTGCCAGTGTGCGGGCAGCAGCACGGCAACTTTGCCGCCGGGCTCGAGGGCGAACTCGTCCCGAACCATGTTCGCTGTCTTTGCCGCCCAGTTGGCCAGAGTGCTCGCAGACAATTCGATGCGCTCGCCGGTGGCGTCGTCGTAGTAGGTCACGCGAGGGCCGGCCGGGTCGGCAGCCAGGATCGGTCCGAGGAGGGCGTCGGTCAGGTTGTCTACAGGCGAAGGCACGTAATCAGCTTACGCAGCCGTTCAGTTCACACCGCTTTCAGTTCACACAGTTTTTCAGTTGACACAGTTTTCAGTTGACACAGCGCGGGCCGTTGGAGGCTGCGTCGATCGGCGGACCGGGAGGGGCAGGGGTGGGACTGGTCTCGGTGGTGCTCGCCGATTCAGTCGTGCTTGTCGCGCCTTCGGACGGGGATACCGCGTCCGCGGATTGCGGTCCGGAGTAGTCCTCGGCAATGACAACCCGAACCTTGCCCGAGGACAATGACGAATCCGCCTTGACCGTCAGACCGCCGAGTGCCTCGGCCACCGCGAGTGCAGCGTCGTCGTCCGCGGACTTTGCGAACACCGTCGATTCGGAGACGTCGGAGCCGGTGTTGTTGCCGACCTGTCCCTGCTTGTACCCGAGGGCACTCAATGCCTCGGAAACCCCGCTGGCCAACCCCGCGACGTCACTGGCATTAGCGACGTCGACCGTGATCGAGGATGCATTCACGGTGGTCGGTGCCTCGGAGGTCTCTTCCGAGTCTTCGCTGTCGGCGCCGACCAATCCGGCGATGTACTTCTTGACGGCCTTGGGATCGACCTTGACGATGGACTCGCCGTAATCGGTCATGCCGTTGATGTCGAGAACGGGAATGGTCTCGAATTGCACCTTTCCGCCGGCCAGATTCTGCAACTGCTTGGCGAATTCGATGATGTCCCAGTCGTCGTCGATGACGACGGAACGCTGAACGGCCGAGGTCAACTGACTGAGCTTGCCCGGGTCACTGAGGGTTTTTGCGCTGAGTACCTTACTGACGAGGGACGCCATGAACACCTGCTGGCGAACGATCCGGTCCAGGTCGCCGCGGGGAAGGTCGTGTCGTTGTCGCACGAAGCTCAGCGCGTCGGCGCCGTCGAGTGTCTGTTTCCCGGCTGCGAAGTTGGCCCCGGACATCGGTTCGTCGACTGGCGCGTTGAGGCAGACGTCGACTCCGCCCACTGCGTTTGTCAGCAGGACGAATCCGAGTAGACCGACTTCGGCGTAGTGATCGACGGTGATGCCGGTCAGATTCCCTACCGCCCCGATGAGCGCGGTCCGGCCGGCTTCCGTCGACTTCTTGTCTGCGTCGCTGTCGGACGACCCGTTGTTGACCAACTTCAGTCGCTCGGTTTCCTTGGTGGCACCGAACGCGGCGTTGATCTTCGACATACCGATACCGGGGACGTTGACGTACGCGTCTCGGGGAATCGAGATCGCGGTTGCCGAACTTCCGTCGTTGGGGACGCGGATCAAGATGATGGTGTCGGTGTTGGACGCAACTTCCTCACCAGCGCGCAACGAGTCGAGCTCGCTTTGTGAAAGCGGGTTGCCGTGTGCGTCGGTGCGACTGTCGGTTCCCACCATCAGAATGTCGATGGCTCCGTCCTTGCCCCCACCGAGGCCGAGTCCGCTTGCAGTGGCAAGGCTGTTTCTCAACGAGTCCACACCTCGCCATGCGAACCCGGTGACCAGCAGTACGAGCACGGAGAGCACCGCGACCGCTATGCGAGCCGGGCTCGTCTTGGTCCGAATCGGCGCAGGTCGTGGACGCGCGCGGCGCTGCGGTTGCTGGTGGGACACCCCTTCAGGTTACTGGTCCGATGCTCGGCCGCGGGTACCTCGACGCGGCGTGCCAGACTCAACCATGTGACGAATATCCTGCTCACCGGCGCCCGAGGGCAGCTCGGAACACGTATCGATGCTCTCGCAACGTCGGCGGGTCACACTGTGACGGCCGTCGGTTCCCGCGAGCTCGACATCACAGACAGCCGCGCGGTCGACGACTTCGTCTCGCCCGATTCGGTGCTGATCAACTGCGCTGCGTACACGGCGGTCGACGCCGCCGAGACCGACCAGGAGGCAGCGAGGGCGGTCAACGAGATCGGACCGCTGAATCTCGCGCGAGCGTGTGCGCGGGCCGGTTCGCGGTTGATCCACGTTTCGACGGACTACGTCTTTCCGGGTGACGCGAGCACTCCATACGACGTCGATGCACCGACCGGTCCCGCGACGGTCTACGGCCGAACCAAGCTGGACGGCGAGATCGCAGTACGAGAGTCGGGCGCCGACGTGGCCGTTGTCCGTACCGCGTGGGTGTATTCGGGTGTCGGTACGGATTTTGTCGCCACGATGCGCAGGCTCGAAGCCGAACGAGAATTCGTGAACGTCGTGGACGACCAGATCGGGTCACCCACGTACAGCGTCGATCTGGCCGGCGGCATCGTCGAACTCGCGCTGCGGGACTTCACGGGTGCGTCGACGTTCCACCTGACCAACGGCGGGCAAGCCAGTTGGTACGAGTTGGCGCGAGCGGTGTTCGAGGAGATCGGAGCAGACCCGGCGCGGGTGCGCCCGTGCAGCAGCGCGGACTTCGTGCGCCCTGCGCCCCGCCCGGCATATTCGGTTTTGTCCGAGCGCGCGTGGGTTACCGCGGGAATGACGCCGCTGCGTCCGTGGCGAGAGGCTCTGCACGCCGCTCTGGCGTGAGCATTGTTCGGGGCAGTGCCCGTGGGCGGCTAGGCTGACCGGCGTGAGTCCCAAGCTGGCCGTGGTAACGGTGACGTACTCCCCAGGCGAGCATCTCGAGAATTTCTTGAGCACGCTCGCCGCGGCGACGACAGAAAAACCCCAGGTCATCATGGCCGACAACGGGTCGACCGATGGTGCGCCGGAGGCGGCGGATGCCAAGTACGAGCATGTTCGTCTGCTTCGTACAGGGGGAAACATCGGCTACGGCGGAGCGATAAATCGGGCTGTGGCGGAGATCGATTCGTCGATCGAATTTGTCGTGATTTCCAATCCTGACGTCCAATGGGCACCAGGTTCACTCGACGAATTGGTCGCTGCGGCAAATCGGTGGCCAAGGGCCGGTGCACTGGGGCCGAAGGTCCTCGAACCGGACGGCAGCGTCTATCCGTCGGCACGAACGGTGCCCGACATCACCTCGGGCGTCGGGCACGCATTGCTCGGCACCGTGTGGCCGAAGAACCCGTGGACTGCCCGTTACCGTCAGGAGAACGAGGCCGTCACCGAGCGCTCCGTCGGTTGGCTTTCCGGGTCGTGCCTGTTGGTCCGACGTGATGCCTTCGACGCCATCTCCGGGTTCGACTCGCGATACTTCATGTACATGGAGGACGTCGATTTCGGTGATCGCCTCGGAAAAGCCGGGTGGCTCAATGTCTTTGTTCCCTCCGCTGTCGTGACCCATGCCAAAGGCCATGCGGCAGGCCGGCATCCGGAACTGATGCTGCCCGCTCATCATCGCAGCGCATACCAGTTCCAGGCTGATCGTCATCCGCACTGGTGGCAGGCTCCGCTGCGACTTGCCTTGCGCGGTGGCCTGGCCGTGCGGTCCAAGATCGCCGTAGCTTCTGCTGTTCGCGAGCGCGCTCGCACCGACGACTCGACCGACAACCCATCAGTTTCGAACCACGGGGGAAAATGATGTCCGATCCGAATCCGACCGACGCCGTAATCCTGGTAGGCGGCAAGGGCACTCGGCTGCGTCCGTTGACGCTGTCGGCGCCCAAGCCGATGCTTCCGACAGCCGGCCTTCCGTTCCTGACGCATCTGCTTGCCAGGATCGAGGCTGCCGGTATCAAGCACGTGGTGCTCGGAACATCTTTCAAGGCAGAGGTATTCGAGGACTACTTCGGCGACGGCTCCAAGATGGGGCTCGAGATCGACTACGTCTTCGAGACCGAGCCGCTGGGCACCGGTGGCGGAATCCGCAACGTACTCCCGAAGTTGCGCGGCGACAACGTCATGGTGTTCAACGGTGACGTGCTCGGTGGCACCGACCTGAACGCCATTCTCGAGACCCACGAGAAGACGGACGCCGACGTGACACTTCACCTGGTTCGTGTGGGAGACCCGCGTGCATTCGGTTGTGTTCCGACCGACGAGGACGGACGAGTCTCGGCATTCCTGGAGAAGACCCAGGATCCGCCGACGGATCAGATCAACGCCGGCTGCTACGTCTTCAAGCGCGAGATCATCGAACAGATCCCGGAGGGACGACCGGTATCGGTCGAGCGCGAGGTGTTCCCGAATCTCCTGGCCGAGGGCAAGCGGGTGTTCGGCCACGTCGACTCGTCGTACTGGCGTGACATGGGAACCCCCGAGGACTTCGTTCGCGGTTCCGCCGACCTGGTGCGAGGCATCGCGCCTTCGCCGGCTCTCGAAGGTCCGCGCGGCGAGTCGCTCGTTCACCCCGGGGCGGGAATTGCGCCTGGCGCCGTCCTGATCGGCGGCACGGTTGTCGGCCGTGGCGCAGAAGTCGGCGCAGGTGCGCGCCTTGACGGTGCGATTCTCTTCGACGGCGCCGTTGTGGAAGCCGGTGCGGTAGTCGAACGATCGATCCTCGGATTCGGCGTCCGTATCGGACCACGAGCACTGGTCCGCGACGCCGTCATCGGAGACGGCGCGGACATCGGTGCGCGGTGCGAATTGTTGCGCGGCGCACGTGTGTGGCCGGGGGTGACGCTGCCGGACGGTGGCGTGCGCTTCAGCACAGATGTGTGATCGTTAGCTGACCTACTGGAATACTGGCGGGTATGACTTCTCTTCCGAGCCGTTACGTTGCCCTCGGTGACTCGTTCACCGAGGGCGTCGGCGACGCCGACGAACGATTCCCCAACGGTCTGCGCGGGTGGGCAGACCGAGTGGCCGAGCAGCTGGCGGTGAACAACCCCGAGTTCCGCTACGCCAACCTGGCGATTCGTGGTCGCCTACTCGGACCGATCATCGACGAGCAGTTGGAACCCGCTCTGGCGTTGAAGCCCGATCTGGTGACCGTCTACGCCGGCGGAAACGACATGATGCGTCCGAAGCTCGACATCGACGCGATGGTCGCCCGCTACGATTCGGCAATCGGCCAGCTCACTGCTTCCGGTGCGCAGGTTCTCATGTTCACCGCATACGACACCGGATGGTCCGCCTTCTTCGGCAAGCTCCGCGGACGCCTGGCGATTTACAACGAGCTCGTTCGCGAGGTAGCGGACCGCCACGGCGCGACCCTCGTCGACTTCTGGCGATTCTCCGAATATCAGGACCTACGGATGTGGGACTGGGATCGCCTCCACATGTCGCCCGCCGGGCACGAGAACATGGCGACGCGGGTGCTCGACGTACTGGGCGTCGAACACGGATTGATCGCGCCCGACCTCGGGCCTGCGCCGGTTCTCACGAAAGCGGAAACTCGTCGCGAGGATCGTCAATGGGCGCGAGAGTTCTTGGTGCCGTGGGTAGCTCGGCGCGTGAAGGGAACATCTTCGGGCGACGGCGTGAGCGCCAAGCAACCCGAGCTGTCTCCGATTCAGTCCTGATTCTTGCGCTGATGGGCGAGCGCTACCAGGTGGTCGATGGTCTCGCGTTCGGCTGTCGGCGGTAGCGCGTCCACCGGCCACCACCGGAGGTCGGTGGACTCCGCGCTGCGGACGATATGTGAATTGTCCGGCGCCACAACAAGAAACCGTAGATCGAGATGTCTGGTCGGGACCCCGAGTGAGCACGTGATCGGATGTGTGTGGGCGGAGAGTAGGTCCGCGTCTATCCGAACGTCGTGAATTCCGGACTCCTCGCGAGCCTCCCGCAATGCCGCATCGACTACCGTCTCGTCGTCGGGCTCGCAGTGACCTCCGAGCTGAATCCACCTGCCCACCTTGGGATGCAGGGTCAGCAGGACGTGGCAGCCACTCTCGTCGAGAACCAGAGACGACGCGGTGATGTGTCCCGGGGCATGGCGACGAAGGCAGCCGTCCGGAGCCGAATCGAGGAACGCGAGCATCGTGTGCCGCAGTGACTCGTCCGCCTCGGAGGACGTCGACCAGCCCTCCAGGACGCCCTTGGCGGAGGCGTGCAGCGATTCGGCTGACATGACCTACAGCTCCACCAACGCGTCCCCAGGGGCGGGGACCGTGCGCGGAGTCAGTGGTTCGAGGGGGTACCCGATTGCGACTGCGCCGAGTGGCTGCCAATCGGCCGGGAGATCGAGTTGTTCGCGTACGAGGTCGGCGGCGAAGATCGTCGATCCGATCCAGCAGCTTCCCACGCCGCGTGTGGCCAGCGAGACCAGCAGTCCCTGCACTGCCGCGCCGGCAGCGACGGTGAACATCGTGGACTCCGCCGCGGTACGTCGGGCATCCGGATAACTGTGTGCGCCGTCGGGCACGCAGAAGGGAATGACGACCTCGGGGGCATCGAACAGGATGTTTCCGCGGGCAACCCGCGCGTCGACGGATTCGTCGCTACGACCGTCCGCACGCAGATCGGCGGCCCACTTCTCACGCATCTGCTCGAGGAGCGACGTGCGGACCGACTCGGTCCGCAGCCACACGAATCGAACAGGCCTTGTGTGGTGGGGCGCTGGAGCAGTGAGTGCCTCGGCGATCGAGCTGCGAATGATCTCCGCGTCGACGGGATCACCTGCGAACTGCCGAACCGACCGACGCAACAGCAGCGCCTGGCCGCGGCCCATCGCCGTAGCCTCCTCGGTTCCCAGCCAGAACAGATCGTCCGGGCCGCGACGGATCAGATCCTGGCCACTCGAACCGTCGTCCTCGAATCGGAGTCCTCGCACGACGGCGACGGGAACGCCGCCGAGCTTGCCCTTGACCAGATCGCCCGCAGCGGCGATCTCGTCCGCGATCGCGATCTCGGTGACGATCAGATCGTTGCCCTGACTGTCCTGTGCCCCGAGGTAGCCGTGCAGGACCGGAATGCCGGAGGAACCGATCGCGGCATCGGTCTGCCCGTTGCGCCACGCACGACCCATCGTGTCGGTCACGACGACGGCGACGGACTTGCCCGTGCTCTCGAGAATTCGGGCACGCAGCCCCGCTGCGCTCGCATCGGGATCCACGGGGAGCAGGGCCAGTTCGGCACCGTCGACGTTGGAGCCGTCGATGCCCGATGCGGCCTGCACGATGCCGAGTTTGTTCTCGGTGATCAGAGTGCGGCCCTTGCGGGCCACGACGCGGACGGCTTCCTGATCCACCAGGAGGCGTCGTGCTGCGTCGCGCTCTTCCGGATCGGTCGGCGAGGAAACGATGCGACCCTCGACTTTTGAGAACACCTTGCTCGTGACGACAACGACGTCGCCGTTCTCGAGCCACGGTGTCGCGTCGACGACAGCGGCGGCCAAGTCGTCTCCGGGCCGGAACTCGGGAAGGCCGAGCACGGGAATGACTTCGATTGCGGCGCCGGGGGAGTGATCGCCGGGAGAGTGATTTCTGTCGCGGCTTGCTTCGGTTCCGGGCTCGGTCACAGTTCGACTCCGGCGATCTCGAAAGCCGTTCGAACCATTTTTGCGGTCTCTTCGGGGGACGTCATCAAAAGTGGGATGCTTCGCACGTCCACCCCGTCGATGTCGGCCGTGTCACCTTCGTCGACGAGCCAGCCGTCGAGAATGCCGTTGATCGAGCGAGCTCCGTAGTGGCGACCGATCGCCTCGGAAGTCGTCTCGACCCCGATCACTTCGAGGCACTCGTCAGCCATGCCGCGCAACGGTTTTCCACCGATGACGGGGGAGAGGCCGACAACCTTGGCCGCGGTGGTCCGCAGGGCTCCGCGAATGCCGGGCACCGCGAGGATCGCGCCGACGCTCACGACGGGATTGGACGGTGCGATCAGCACGATGTCGGCACCGTCGATCGCCTCGACCACCCCCGGCGCGGGCTTGGCCTGCTCGGCGCCGACGTGAGCGAAGCTGTGAGTTTCCACCTGTGCTCGATGGCGTACCCACCACTCCTGGAAATGAATCGCCTTCTGTTCACCGTCTTCCGGATCGGTGATCACAACGTGTGTTTCGCTGCGGTCGTCGCTCACGGGAAGCAGTGCGACACCCGGATTCCAGCGATTGCACAACGCTTCGGTGATCGCGGACAACGGATATCCCGTGCGGAGCATCTGGCTGCGAATCAAATGCGTTGCGATATCGCGATCTCCGAGGCCGAACCAGTCCGGCTTCGCTCCGTATGCCGCGAGTTCTTCTTTCGCATTCCAGGTTTCGCCGGCGTGCCCCCACCCGCGTTCGGTGTCGATACCGCCGCCGAGTGTGTACATACAAGTGTCCAGATCGGGGCAGATGCGCAGACCGTGCATCCAGACGTCGTCTCCGACGTTGACGACGGCCGTGATGCGATGTGGGCCTTCGTATTTCTCGAGGGATTCACCACCGGCGATTCCGAGCGCATTTTGCACACCTTGAAGGAAACGGGCCCCGCCGACGCCGCCAACCAATACAGTCACGTTCACGACATCAGAGCCTAGGCGGTCGGCGCGTCGTCGTGTCTGGCGGGCAGAAGGTCCCGTCAATTGGGGGCCGGAATACTAATGGATTCATCTCGTTTAGCTTGACCGCGACACGCTGGACGTGTGTAATCTCAAATGTGTCATTCCAACCGCTACTTGTGAGTTCACTTGCAGCGGGGCCGGTTTCGAACACAGTTTCGAACGGTCGACGGGGTGGGGTTGAAGATGGAGTGAAAATTCTGCGCTATTACAGGTGAGGAGGCGGAACGATGCCCAATGAAAATGTCGAGATCAGTTCTCTCGCAATGACAGTAAGCGACGAACCGCAGACCGATTCCCGAGCAGGCGCAGCAGAAGGTGCCTGCAGCAGTGAGTTCGACGGTATGAGTACTCGGCCAGTGCTGAGTCTCGTCACCGGCTTCGAAGAATTGTTCGACACCATCGAGGATCAGTGGCAGGAGCGTGCTCTCTGCGCGCAGACCGATCCCGAAGCGTTCTTCCCTGAAAAGGGTGGATCGACGAGGGAAGCAAAACGGATCTGCCTCGGTTGTGAAGTTCGTGACGAGTGCCTCGAGTACGCGCTCGCGAACGACGAACGGTTCGGAATCTGGGGAGGGTTGTCCGAGCGCGAGCGTCGGCGACTCAAGCGGGGGATCATCTGATCTGCTGCTGAATCGGTTCTGTCAGCGTCGGGGCTGACGGGCGGTCTTCGAAAGTCTGACCTGCAACGGGGAATTGCAGGTCAAGCAACGACTGTTTTGTTCTTCGTGTGGATTTACTTCTTCGTGTGACATCAGTTTTTTCGTCTGACGGTGCGTCAGTCCTCGTCGGGCAGTGTGGGGTCGATGACCTGTGGGTCGACGCCCAGATACGTGCCGACTTGATGGACCAACACGTCGTGCACCAGATCCGTGAGTTCTTCCGGATCCTTCGCGCGCTGCTCCAATGGGCGGCGAAACAGCACAATTCTTGCGCGAGTCGTATTTCCGTGACGGTCGATTCCGGCCGGAATCAGTCGTGACAGTGGAACCGGGCCGTCTGCGATGACCTCCGGCGGCCATGTGACGGACTCCGGATCGTGCGCGTGAATCTTCGGAACTTCGTCCACCGCGATGTCGAGTTTCGTCAACCGGTCGTGCCACGCGAGGTCGACGGGCGAGAAGGCGTCGAGCACCAGGAGATCGAACTTCTCAGCCCGGGTACGCCTGGCGGGCACCTCCGGGGGAAGTAGTGGTCCGCGCAGGCCACGGCCGTGTCGCTCGATGGAACGAGTGGTGACCGAGCGTCGGCGGCGAGCTTGTGGCATGGCGCCCAGATTACGACAGAAGAAACTGCTCGGTGTGTCCGAGTAGGTTCCGGACGTGGGGAGGGCTAGGCTCCGTACCTGTGAGATCTCTGCGTCGCTGCTGCCGCCCCGGGTGCAAGAACCCCGCCGTCGCGACGCTTACGTATGTCTACTCGGACTCCACTGCGGTTGTCGGGCCGCTGGCAACCGTCGCCGAGCCCCATTCATGGGATTTGTGTGACACTCACGGCTCTCGAATCACCGCCCCCAAGGGCTGGGAACTCGTCCGCCACGAAGGCGGATTCGCGTCGAGCACTCCCGACGAAGACGATCTGACCGCTTTGGCCGAAGCTGTACGTGAAGCCGGTCTCGGAGATCGCAGCAAGTCCAACGTCGACGCAGATGAGGACATACGTCCCGCAGCACCGAGTACTGCCCGTACAGGGCGTCGTGGACACCTCCGCGTACTGCCCGACCCATCCAACTGACGCGAGATTCGTCGCCGCAGACGCTAGGCTCGACCGAGTACTTCCACACCCGAGTACTGCGAATCTCCGGACGCCATGCGCCCGGACGTTCTCGTCTGTGAGGGTGCATGCACAAGGAGAGTTTTCAGTGGGGCGAACAGCCGAGTCGGTTGCTGCAATCATCAAGGCGTACGACGTGCGCGGCGTGGTCGGTGAGCAGATCGACGAAGATTTTGTCCGCGACGTGGGAGCGTCGTTCGCCCGTCTGGTCCGTGACGAGGCCGGCGCAGCCACGACGGTTGTGATCGGCTACGACATGCGTGCATCGTCGCCCACACTGTCTTCCGCTTTCGGTGACGGCGTGCTCGCTCAAGGACTCGACGTCGTCTACATCGGATTGGCGTCGACCGACGAGCTCTACTTTGCATCCGGTTTGCTGAACTGCCCGGGCGCGATGTTCACGGCGAGCCACAATCCGGCCAAGTACAACGGCATCAAGATGTGCCGGGCCGGCGCCAAGCCCGTCGGTCAGGACACCGGCCTGGCAGTCATCTCCGCCGAGGTCGTCTCGGGTGTTCCCGCGTACGACGGACCGGCAGGTACCGCCAGCACGAAGGACGTCCTCGAGGAATACGCGAGCTACCTCCGCGGATTGGTCGACCTGGCTGCGTTGCGCCCGATGAAGGTCGCAGTCGATGCAGGAAACGGCATGGGCGGCCATACCGCGCCGGCCGTATTCGGGCCGATGCCTCTCGAAGTCCTCCCGCTCTACTTCGAGCTCGACGGCACGTTCCCCAACCACGAAGCCAATCCGCTCGATCCGGCCAACCTCGTCGATCTGCAGGCCTACGTGCGTGAGACCGGAGCAGACATCGGCTTGGCTTTCGACGGTGACGCGGACCGTTGCTTCGTCGTCGACGAGAAGGGCGACCCCGTCTCTCCGTCCGCGGTGACGGCACTTGTCGCCAAGCGCGAACTCGCGAAGGAACCGGGCGCGTCGATCATCCACAATCTGATCACGTCGCGGGCAGTGCCCGAACTGGTCGAAGAACTCGGCGGCGTCGCGATCCGTACCCGAGTCGGCCACTCGTTCATCAAGCAGGAGATGGCCGAGACCGGTGCCGTCTTCGGCGGCGAGCACTCAGCTCACTACTACTTCCGCGATTTCTGGGGCGCCGACTCCGGCATGCTCGCGGCGTTGCACGTACTCGCCGCACTGGGCGAGCAGGACCGTCCGCTCTCCGAGTTGATGGCGGAGTACACCCGCTACGCGGCCTCGGGTGAGATCAACTCCACGGTGGCTGACGCGGCCGATCGCACTGCCGCTGTGCTGGCAGCATTCGCGGACCGCACCGAGTCGGTTGATCGCCTCGACGGTGTCACAGTCAGTCTCGAGGGAAATGCCTGGTTCAACTTGCGCGCGTCCAATACCGAGCCTTTGCTGCGACTCAACGTCGAAGCACCCACGTCCGCCGATGTCGACGCATTGGTGAACGAAATTCTGGCGATCGTCCGGGCTTGAATCCGAGTCTGATCGGTTTGTCGGTGAGCCGAAGCCCTGGGATAGTTGGGGGACTATCTCGGGAACGACTGCCACGGGAACGAGGGCTTTGCCACCACGGACCGCGTAGAGCTGGAATGCTGGATGGTGCGGGAACTGCTAACGGAGAAGGGGGTGCGGTGAGATGACAGCGCCGATGCCGCTTCTCGACCTCGACGACAGCGAGGGTTTGTCGGCTGCCGATTCGGAAGGGCTACTGCGGTCTGTGGCCATGGGGGGCGCACAGATTCGGGCCACCGCATCGGCCGTCGGCGAGGGTGTGATCTCTCGGCTGGCCGGCCTGCGCCCGCGCAGCGTCGTGCTGATTGCCGGTGCCGGTGGCGCTCGGCACGGAGCCAGGATGGCGCTTGCTCTCGTCGGAGATTCGGTCGGTTGTCCGCTCCTCGTACTCGACCGGACGCCGTCGTGGGCCGGACCGTTGGACGTGATCGTCGTTGCCGGTGACGATGCCGGTGATCCGCGCCTGGTCGAATCCGTCGACAGTGCAGTTCGCCGTGGCGCCGAAGTTGTTGTCGCCGTTCCGGACGAGGGGCCCATGCGGGCTGTGGCGGCCGGGCGCACCATGTCGTTGCCGCCGCGGCTCTACGCCTCGCCGAGGCACACGATGACGCGGTTCCTCGCCGTCTTCCTCGCCGTTGCCGCCGAAATCGAGGGCAAGGGATCGATCGAGGACCGTTCGGCGGTGCTCGGTCGAATCGCCGACGCCGTTGATGCGGAGGCGATGCGGGACGGGCCGGCCAACGAGGTATTCCACAACCCGGCCAAGTCGTTGGCCACCAGAATGAGCGGCCGGCGAGTCGTTCTATGTGGGAGTGGTTCCGTGACAACAGCACTCGCAGAGTTCTCGAGCGTTTCGCTGATGAGCTCGGGCCTGAATGCCGCTGCCGCCGAGATGTCGGAGGTGATTCGTTCGGCACGAGCTCTGTTCGCGCCGGACGCAGCTTCGCGTGATTCGGTGTTCCACGACCCGTTCTTTCACGATCCGCAACTGGACGGCGCACTGCCGACCCCGCCGGCGCGGGCGTTCGTCTTCGCGACCGAATCCACGCGCGGGGAGGCGAGACGCCGGATGGACGCATTGGCCGACGCCGATCTGGTGGTGGCGGCAGACGAAGACCAGACCAACGTGGTGATATCGGAGATGGAGCAGGTATTCGTGTTGGCGTCTCGAGTAGACATGGCCGCGGCGTACGTGCAGTTGACGGGCGGTGCGAAGTAAGTGCGTGAACTCGAAGGTGCACTTCGTTCTTACGCGTGGGGCTCGCGAACGGCAATTGCCGAACTACGCGGTCTTGCGACCCCGTCGAATCATCCCGAAGCGGAGTTGTGGTTGGGCGCGCACCCGGGTGACCCGGCGCGCGTGATCACCGAATCCGGAAGCGAGTCGTTGCTCGAGGTCCTGCACCGCGAACCCGAGCGTGAACTCGGCCGTGAGAACCTCGAGGCATTCGGTGAGCGACTCCCATTCCTGCTCAAGTTGCTTGCGGCGGAAGAACCGCTGTCGCTTCAGGCGCATCCCAGCGCCGTTCAAGCCGACGAGGGTTTTCGTCGTGAGAACGCACTCGGCGTTCCCATGGAATCGCCGATTCGCAACTACAAGGACGGCAGCCACAAGCCCGAACTCGTTGTCGCGCTGAGCAGATTTGAAGCGCTTGCCGGATTCCGCGAGCCGACGCGGACTGTCAAACTGCTGCGCGCTCTGGCCGTCGACGAGTTGGAGCCGTACATCGGTCTGCTCGAAGGCCAACCCGATTCCGACGGACTCCGGGCGTTGTTCACGACATGGATCACGCTGCCGTCCACGGTGCTCGGGACGTTGCTCCCTGCCGTGCTTGCGGGGTGCATCACCTACGTCGCGCACCACGACGCCGAATTCGTGACCGAGATCCGCACCGCGCTGGAATTGAGCGAGGCGTACCCCGGCGACGCCGGCGTTCTGGCGGCACTACTGCTCAACCGCGTCACACTCGAGCCCGGCCAAGGACTGTTTCTCGCTGCGGGAAATCTCCACGCGTATCTCCATGGACTCGCGGTCGAGATCATGGCCAACTCGGACAACGTGCTGCGCGGCGGGCTGACGCCCAAACACGTCGACGTGCCCGAACTGTTGAGGGTTCTGGACTTCGTCGGGGCCGATATCGAAGTGCTCGATCCGGCCCCGTCGCCAGGAGCAGGTCAGTCAGGGTCAGGTCAGTCAGGGTCAGGTAGATACGAGTACGTCACGCCCGCACCTGAATTTCGTTTGACGCGTCTGGAGTTCGACTCGAATGCCACCGACCTCGTTGTCGAAGCCGGCGGCCCGCGGATTCTGATCTGCACCGACGGCGCGGTCACTGCGACGTGCGGTGCCGACACTCTCGACCTCGATCGGGGCCGAGCCGCGTGGATTGCTGCCGACGAGCCCGTAGTACACCTGACCACACGAACCCCGACTGCGCAGGTTTTCAGTGCAGTGGTCGGTCGATAGGAATCTCGGTCGATAGCGAGGAGACATTGTGTCGGCTCATGGTGGCAAGAAGGCAATTCTGGCGGCCCTCGGAGCCAATGCCGGAATTGCCGTAGCCAAGTTCGCCGGATTCTTGATCACCGGATCGTCGTCGATGCTCGCCGAATCGGTGCACTCGGTGGCCGACACGTCCAATCAGGGTTTGCTGCTCTTGGGGCAGAAGAAGGCAGAACGTGAGGCAGATCAACTGCACCCGTTCGGTTACGGGCGCAACCGGTACTTCTATTCGTTCGTCGTTGCACTGGTGCTCTTCACCCTCGGTTCGCTGTTCGCGATCTACGAAGGTATTCACAAGATTCAGCATCCGGAAGAACTCAATTCGGCTTTCGTGGCAATCGCGATCCTGTTCATCGCGATCTGCCTGGAGGGCTACAGCTTCCGGACCGCAGCGAAGGAATCACGACCGCTCAAGGGAAATGCGTCGTGGTGGAACTTCATCCGAACCTCTCGTAGCCCGGAACTCCCGGTTGTGCTGCTCGAGGACACCGGCGCATTGATCGGTCTCGTCCTTGCACTCGGCGGCGTCGGCCTCACGATGGTGACCGGAAATCCGGTCTTCGACGGCATCGGAACTCTGTGCATCGGTGTCCTGCTCGGCATCATCGCGGTCATTCTGATCATCGAAATGCAGTCGCTGCTGATCGGTGAGGGCGCAACGGCGGTGGAGACCGAACTGATCCTCAACGCACTGGTCGACGGAACTCGTATCGAACGCGTCATTCATTGCAAGACGCAGTACCTCGGTCCCGAGGAGATCCTTGTTGCTGCCAAGGTTGCGGTGCCGGTCGGATCGACGATCTCGGATGTGGCGACGGCGATCGACGAGGCCGAGTCTCGCGTGCGCGCTGCAGTGCCTGCGGCGCGGGTGATCTACCTCGAGCCGGACCTGGATCGTCTCAGCGCAGGAGATCGCCCTGAAACAGATCTACAGGCTCCCGACAAACCCTGAACAAAGCCGCGCCTGCGGGCTTAGGCTGATGCCATCTCTCTACTTGCCCATGGTGGGACCTGCTGGTCCCCAGCAAGGAGGCGGCAATGGCTGTCAAGGACGAGCAGGCCGGATCTGGACGGTCGAAGCTGTTTCGAACCAAATCGATCGAGCAGTCCATCAAGGACACCGACGAGCCGGAAACCAAACTCCGGAAAGAGCTGAACTCGTGGGATCTCACGGTGTTCGGTGTCGCAGTGGTCATCGGTGCGGGCATCTTCACACTCACGGCTCGGACGGCGGGAAACGTCGCCGGGCCGTCGGTTTCCCTGGCTTTTGTCATCGCGGCAATCGCCTGCGGACTGGCAGCGCTGTGTTACGCCGAGTTCGCGTCGACGGTCCCGGTTGCCGGTAGCGCGTACACGTTCTCGTACGCGACATTCGGCGAATTCGTCGCCTGGATCATCGGCTGGGATCTCATCCTCGAATTCGCCTTGGCGTCTTCGGTGGTGGCAAAAGGCTGGTCGCTGTACCTCGGCGAAGTGATGGGTTCACGCAGCCCGATCGTCGAGTTGGGGCCGATCTCGTTCGACTGGGGTGCGGTGCTGGTGATCGCCGTCATCACGATCCTGCTCGCGACCGGCACAAAACTCTCTTCGAGGGTGTCACTGGTGATCACGGCGATCAAGGTCGCGGTGGTGTTGCTGGTGATCATCGTCGGTCTGTTCTACATCGACACCGACAACTACTCGCCGTACATTCCGCCGTCGGAGCCGGGCTCGACGGGAGAGGGCATCCACCAGTCGTTGTTCTCGTACGTGACCGGGGCCGGTGGCAGCACATTCGGGTGGTATGGATTGCTCGCGGCAGCCAGTCTGGTGTTCTTCGCGTTCATCGGCTTCGACGTCGTCGCCACGACTGCGGAGGAGGCGAAGGAGCCGCAGAAGGCGTTGCCACGCGGCATCCTGGGCTCGCTCTTGATCGTCACGGTTCTGTACGTGGCAGTGACACTCGTGTTGACCGGGATGGTGAAGTACACCGAACTCGAGGGCGATACTTCCAACCTGGCAACGGCATTCGCCTTCCACGACATCACCTGGGCGAAAAACGTCATCTCGTTCGGCGCGTTGGCCGGTCTCACGACCGTGGTGATGGTGCTGATGCTCGGGCAGACCAGGGTGCTCTTCGCGATGGCACGCGACGGTCTGATGCCGCGACGCCTGGCGCCGACCGGCAAGCACGGAACTCCCGTGCGGATCACGATCTTGGTCGGCGTTGTGGTCGCGGTGCTCGCCGGAGTGTTCCCGATCGGCACCCTCGAGGAAATGGTCAATATCGGCACGTTGTTCGCGTTTGTTCTCGTGTCGTTGGGGGTTCTCGTGCTTCGTCGGACGCGGCCGGACCTACCCCGCGGGTTCAGGGTGCCACTGGTCCCGCTGATCCCGATCCTGGCTGTCCTCGCGTGTCTCTGGTTGATGTTCAACCTGTCGGTGGAGACCTGGATGAGGTTCGTGGTCTGGATGGCCCTCGGTGTTGTCATCTACTTCGCCTACAGCAGGCAGCATTCGTTGATCGGGAAGCGTGAACGCGGCGAAATCGAGTAAATGTACAAAGATTATTATTTGTCTATCACTTGTACAAATAGCGTAGTACTGTCTATCTCAGGGTGAACTGACTCACAGTTGTCGAGTCGGTCCGAATCGAGGAGGTAGACCGTGTCGACGCACGTGAACTCGCAGTCCGGGCAGACGCTCCCGCCCGAGCAGTGGCGTGACAAGAAGAGATATCTTTGGCTGCTCGGCCTGGTGCCGCCGACGGCGGTCTTCATTGCCGTCGGATTGGTTGCGTTGTTCAACAGTCTCGGGTGGAACGCGGTCTCGCCGGTGTGGTGGTGGATCGGGCCTTTGCTCGTCTACATCCTGCTCCCGATCCTCGACATCTTCTTCGGTCCGGACGGCGAGAATCCGCCGGACGAGGTGATGGAGCGCCTCGAGAACGACAAGTACTACCGGTACTGCACCTACATCTACATACCGTTCCAGTTGGCCAGCCTGGTCCTGGCCTGCTATCTCTGGTCGGCGACCGACCTGTCCTGGCTCGGAATCGACGGGGGACTGGGGCTGATCTCCAAGATCGGTCTGGCGATCAGTATCGGTTGCGTCGCAGGAATCGGGATCAACACCGCACACGAACTAGGTCACAAGAAGGACGATCTCGAGCGCTGGTTGTCGAAGATCACTCTGGCGCAGTCGTTTTACGGCCACTTCTACATCGAGCACAATCGTGGACACCACGTGCGGGTCGCCACGCCCGAGGATCCGGCGTCGTCTCGCTTCGGCGAGAGCTTCTGGACCTTCCTGCCGCGCAGTGTGTGGGGATCTCTGCGCTCGTCGTGGTCCCTGGAAAAAGCCAGGCTCGATCGACTGGGTAAGAAGCCGTGGACAATTCGCAACGACGTCCTGCATTCGTGGTTGATGTCCGTCGTACTCTTCGGTGTCCTCGTCGCCGTCTTCGGGCTCTCGGTGCTGCCGTTCCTGGTGCTGCAGGCCGTCTTCGGATTCTGCCTGCTCGAAACCGTCAACTACCTCGAACATTACGGACTGAAGCGTCGCCGTCTGGACAGTGGGCGGTACGAGCGCGCCGCACCGGAGCACAGTTGGAACAGCGATCACATCTGCACCAACATCTTCCTGTATCACCTCCAGCGTCACAGTGACCATCATGCGAACCCGACACGTCGTTATCAGACGCTTCGAAGCATGGACGGTGCACCCAACCTGCCCAGTGGATACGCGAGCATGATCATGCTCGCCTACGTTCCGCCGCTGTGGCGAAAAGTAATGGATCCCAAGGTCCTTGCGCACTACGGCGGCGACATCACCCGCGTCAACGTTCAGCCGTCCAAGCGTGATCGCATCCTTGCTCGGTACGGAGCAGCGTGATGAGCAGCTATCGATGCCCGGTGTGTGAATACGTCTACGACGAATCGAAGGGTGCACCACGAGAAGGGTTTCCGGCGGGCACGCCGTGGGATGCCGTGCCGGACGACTGGTGCTGTCCGGACTGCGGCGTGAGGGAAAAGCTGGACTTCGAGCCGATGCCGGCAACGGCGGGGAGTGAATCATGAACGACTACAAGCTGTATCAGTGCGCGCAATGCGGATTCGAGTACGACGAGGCAGTCGGCTGGCCGGAGGACGGTATCGAACCGGGCACTCGCTGGGGCGACATTCCCGAAGACTGGAGTTGTCCGGACTGCGGCGCGGCGAAGAGCGACTTCTTCATGGTTGAGGTCGAGCGGCGGTGAGATGCGTCGGCGTCGAACGGACCTAGGTGCGGCGGTAGTGTCGTCACCATGACTTCGACGCCAACTCGTCTGCCGCAGAAAGAAGCGTCGCGCCTGCTGCTGCGTACGTCGGTGCTCGATTCGATGCGTGAGTTGTTGACCGAGCGTGACTGGTCCGAGGTGACGCTGACAGTTCTGGCCAAGCATGCCGGTGTGAGTCGTCAGACGCTCTACAACGAGTTCGGTTCGAGGCAAGGGCTTGCCGAGGCATACGCGCTTCGCCTTGCCGACGGATTCGTCGATGCGGTGGACGAGGCCATGGTGGCGAACGACGGACGTGCAGTCGAGGCATTGACGGCGGGCTTCGGCTCGTTTTTCGCCTCCAGTGCAACCGACCCGTTGGTGATCTCTCTGCTCACCGGTGAGGCCAAGCCGGACCTTCTTCGCCTGATCACCACTGACAGCGCGGTCATCATCGAACGCGCGTCGTCGCGGCTTGCGGAGAGCTTCCAGCGAGGGTGGATTCAGGCGTCACCCGCCGATGCCGGGATTCTGGCCAGGGCGATTGCGCGTCTCGGGCTCAGCTACATTTCGATGCCGCCGGAGTCCGAGGTTTCGGTGGCGGAGGATCTGGGCACATTGCTCGGGCCATTCATCGACGTGGCGCGAGAGGGTCGCGCAGTAGAGGGGCGGGCGGGAGAGGGCGTCTAACCGATAGCCTGGTACACCGATAGGCTTGTGCATAGTTTGCACGTCAACCAGGAGAGGCAGATGACGACCTCAGTTTCAACAACGCCCGTGGCCGAGAGCCGTAACGGCATCGACTTCAAAGTTGCAGATCTTTCGCTCGCGGAGTTCGGTCGCAAGGAAATCCGTCTGGCAGAGCACGAGATGCCCGGCCTCATGGCGCTTCGTCGCGAATACGCAGAGGTGTTGCCGCTCAAGGGCGCTCGCGTTTCCGGCTCGCTGCACATGACCATTCAGACCGCGGTTCTGATCGAGACGCTGACGGCGCTCGGCGCCGAGGTCCGCTGGGCTTCGTGCAACATCTTCTCCACGCAGGATCATGCTGCCGCCGCCATCGTCGTCGGTCCGCACGGCACCCCGGAAGAGCCCAAGGGCGTTCCGGTTTTCGCCTGGAAGGGTGAAACCCTCGAAGAGTACTGGTGGGCAGCGGAGCAGATGCTGACCTGGCCGGGCGAGCCCGCCAACATGATTCTCGACGATGGCGGCGACGCCACCATGCTGGTGCTCAAGGGCGCACAGTTCGAGAAGGCCGGCGTCGTGCCGCCGACGGACGACGACCAGGATTCCGACGAGTACAAGGTCTTCCTTGCGCTTCTGCGTCAGTCGCTCGCCGCTGACAAGGGCAAGTGGACTGCGATCGCCGAGTCCGTCCAGGGCGTCACCGAGGAGACCACCACGGGCGTTCTGCGTCTGTACCAGGTTGCCGCTGCCGGCGAACTCACGTTCCCCGCGATCAACGTCAACGACTCGGTCACCAAGAGCAAGTTCGACAACAAGTACGGCACACGCCACTCGCTGCTCGACGGCATCAACCGCGGCACCGACGTTCTGATCGGCGGCAAGGCTGCGCTGGTCTGTGGTTACGGAGACGTCGGCAAGGGTTGTGCCGAGGCACTTCGTGGCCAGGGCGCTCGCGTCGCAGTCACCGAGGTCGACCCCATCAACGCCCTTCAGGCGCTCATGGACGGCTTCGAGGTCAAGACAGTCGAGCAGGCCATCGGCTGGGCCGACATCGTGATCACGTCCACAGGTAACAAGGACATCATCACGTTCGAGCACATGAAGGCCATGAAGCACCAGGCCATCCTGGGCAACATCGGTCACTTCGACAACGAGATCGACATGGCAGGCCTCGAGAAGTCCGGCGACGTCACGCGGATCAACATCAAGCCGCAGGTCGACGAGTTCACCTTCGCCGACGGCCACTCGATCATCGTGCTGTCCGAAGGCCGCCTGCTCAACCTCGGCAACGCGACGGGCCACCCGTCGTTCGTGATGAGCAACAGCTTCTCCAACCAGGTCATCGCACAGATCGAACTGTGGACGAAGCCGGACGAGTACGACAACGAGGTCTACCGCCTCCCGAAGCACCTCGACGAGAAGGTCGCCAAGATCCACGTCGAGGCACTCGGTGGCACGCTGACCAAGCTCACGAAGGATCAGGCAGAGTACATCGGCGTCGACGTCGAAGGCCCGTACAAGCCGGAGCACTACCGCTACTGACCCGGCGATTCGTCGCTGAGAATGTAGTGCCCGCCGTCCCCCGGTCTGCGCAAGCAGGCCGGGGGATAGGCTTGTCCGCCGTGGGAACACTGGTGGCATTGGAAGGCCTCGACGGAGCTGGAAAGCGAACGTTGATCGGCAAAGTGGAGACCGAACTCCGCCGCGGCGGCACGTCGATCGCGACTCTGGATTTTCCGCGGTACGGAAAGTCGATCCACGCGGATCTTGCTGCCGAGGCGCTCAAAGGATCACACGGAGACCTGGCCGAATCCGTGAACGCGATGGCGGTCCTGTTCGCCTTGGACCGCGCTGGTGCTGCGGATCGGATCTCGGAACTGTTGTCCACCAACGACATTGTTCTCCTCGACCGCTATGTTGCCTCCAACGCTGCCTACAACGCGGCGCGCGTGCATCAGGGCGTGGACGGCGAGATGGTCGCCTGGATCCGTGAATTGGAGTTGGGTCGTCTCGCTCTCCCCGCTCCCGACCTGCAGCTGTACCTCGACGTGCCGGTAGCTCTGGCCGAGCAGCGCGCCCGCTCCCGTGAGGCCCAGGACGCGTCGCGTCAGCTCGACGCCTACGAGCGCGACGGCGGTCTGCAGGCCAGAACCGGTGAGCTCTACAAGCAGTTGGCAGCGACGAACTGGGCCTCACCCTGGTGGATCGTGGGGCCGGAGACGGACCCGGCAGATCTGGCACGCAGGCTCGCGGATTTCGCGTGATCGGTCACCCTGGCAGCCGGGATTCGAACTTTCCGGCACAGTAGAGGGAAAGACGCGGCACGCCGCACGGCCTCGTAACGGTCTGATTCATCGCTCCGAGATGCAACGATAGGGATATGAAACCAAGGATTCTGGTTGTCGACGACGACACGGCACTCGCCGAGATGCTCACGATCGTGCTGCGTGGTGAGGGTTTTGATCCCTACGTGGTAGGCGACGGAACCCTGGCGCTCGCGGCAGTGCGTGAGACGCGCCCCGATCTCGTCCTGCTCGATCTCATGCTTCCCGGAATGAACGGGATCGACGTATGCCGGGTTCTGCGTGCGGATTCCGGTGTGCCCATCGTGATGTTGACGGCCAAGACCGACACAGTCGACGTCGTGCTCGGCCTCGAATCCGGTGCGGACGACTACATCATGAAGCCGTTCAAGCCGAAGGAGTTGGTGGCGCGAGTTCGCGCTCGCCTGCGCCGCACCGAAGAGGAACCGGCCGAGCTGCTGAGCATCGCCGACATCGTGATCGACGTGCCGGCGCACAAGGTCAGCCGCGGCAGCGAGCAGATCTCGCTCACACCACTCGAATTCGACCTGCTGGTCGCATTGGCGCGCAAGCCGCGCCAGGTGTTCACCCGTGAAGTCCTCCTCGAGCAGGTGTGGGGATACCGCCACGCCGCCGACACCCGTCTGGTGAACGTGCACGTTCAGCGTTTGCGCGCCAAGGTCGAAACTGATCCCGAGAATCCCGAAGTGGTTCTGACGGTCAGGGGGGTCGGCTACAAGGCCGGACCGCCGTGAGCGGAGTTTCCAGGTGGCGTCGTCGTCTCAACCGACGGCTGACGCCATTTCTGCGGTGGTGTCACTCGATGAGCAACACCCTCGCGCACACGTGGCGACGCTCGCTCCAGTTGCGAGTGGTCGTCTCGACTTTGACGTTGTCCTTGATCGTCATCGTCATTCTCGGTGTCGTGCTGACCAGTCAGATCACCGATCGACTGTTGGAAACGAAGATCACCGCGGCGACCGAAGAAATGGACCGTGCCCGCGGCATCGTCGAAGACCAACTCGCGGGCGTCGACGATTCGACGGCGCTCAACGTTCAATTGGAAAGCGCTGCATCCGGACTGACGAGCCGTCGCAACCAGACCTCGGGCCAGGCCTCCGGGTCGGCCGGCACCTTCGACCCGGTGCTCATCGTGCCCGGGGACGGGCCGCGCCAGCCGACGAGTTCGGGACCGGTCGATCAAATCCCCGACAACCTGCGCGAGTTCGTCAAACGCGGCCAGATCAGCTACCAATTCGCGACGGTGTCCAACCCGAACGGTTACTCCGGTCCCGCGCTGATCATCGGTAGCCCCACCGCGTCGTCGATATCGGGACTCGAGCTGTACCTGATCTTCCCGCTCGCAAGCGAAGACCGGAGTCTGTCGCTTGTTCGAAGCACCCTGCTGATCGGTGGAGCCGTGTTGCTGGTGCTCCTGGCTGCGATTTCGCTGTTGGTTGCCAGGCAGGTCGTGCTTCCCATCCGATCGGCCTCACGAATCGCGGTGCGTTTCGCAGACGGCCGACTCAAGGAACGAATGCCGGTCCGCGGCGAGGACGACATGGCGCGCTTGGCCATGTCCTTCAACGAGATGGCCGAGAGTCTGTCCAAACAGATCACCCAGCTGGAGGAGTTCGGCAGTCTCCAGAAACGCTTCACCTCCGATGTCAGCCATGAACTCCGCACACCTCTGACCACGGTCCGCATGGCCGCCGACCTGATCTACGACGGCAGCGAGAACCTCGACCCGATGCTGCGTCGGTCGTCGGAACTGCTTGTCGCCGAGCTGGACAGGTTCGAGGGGCTTCTGGCGGACCTCCTCGAAATCTCCCGCCACGACGCCGGTGTCGCGGAACTCGCATCCGAACAACTCGACGTGCGTATGTGTGCGCGAGCGGCCGTTTCCACAGTTCGCCATCTCGCCCGCGAATCCGGCACCGAACTGATCGTGGACATGCCGGACGAGCCCGTCATGGCAGATGTCGATCCGCGCCGCGTCGAACGCATCCTGCGAAATCTCCTGGCCAACGCCATCGACCACGGTGAGGGGAAGCCGATTCTGCTTCGCCTTCGCGCCGACGACAATGCCCTCGCCTTCATCGTCCGCGACAGTGGCGTCGGGTTGCGTCCGGGCGAGGAGAAGTTGGTCTTCAACCGGTTCTGGAGATCGGACCCGTCCCGCGTGCGCCGCAGTGGCGGCACCGGACTCGGCCTCGCGATCAGCGTCGAGGACGCGAATCTGCACGACGGCAAGCTCGAGGCCTGGGGCGAACCCGGAGTCGGCGCCTGCTTCCGGCTGACGCTCTCGCGCACCCGTGGCAAGAAAGTCGTGTCGAGCCCACTGCCTCTCAAACCGACGACCACAAAGTTCGTCCGCACGCCGAGCGAAGCCGACATCGTCGCCGATACCGTCGGCGAGGTCACGTCGTCCCTGCCGACTCCGCGCGAATCGGACTCGCGGAACGAGTCCAACGGTGGGGATCGATCATGATCGAAACCCGCCGCCGTCTGGCACTTCTCGCAACAACGCTCAGCGTGCTGTTGCTGACCGGCGCGTGCGCGAGTTTGCCGGAATCCTCCTCGCCGCAGGCAATCGGAACTCTGGCAACAGCCGTGCCCGGAACCTCCGTCGAATCACCGGCATCGGGGCGAGAGCCGGACTTGCTGGTACGTGACTTCGTCAAGGCAAGTACCGATCCGTCCAACCGGCATGCCGCAGCCCGTCAGTACCTCACCAAAGACGCCTCGGCGCGCTGGGATGACGCGGCCAGTGCCGTCATCGTCGACAAGATCGACACCCTGTCGGCGTCGCGAACCAGTTCCGAAGCGGTGTACACGATTCGTGTGAACAAGGTCGGTCGCCTCGACCCCGGCGGGCTGTACGTCCCCGAAGAGGGCAGCTTCGAAGCGAAGATGACGCTGACGTTGACCGATGGCGAATGGCGTATCAGCGATCTGCCACCCGGCGTGATCATGGAGCGTCCGCAGTTTCTCGGCGCATATCAGCGGAAGTCGTTGTTCTTCCTCGACCCGACCAGCCAGACAGTCGTCCCCGACCTTCGCTGGATCTCCGGCGGACAGGACCAGGTGGCAGCTCAGCTGATCGGCCTGATGATCGACGGACCGAAGGCAGCGCTGGCGCCGGCTGTACGAAACGAACTCGGCAATGGCGTGTCGGTGATCGGTCCGATCACCAAGGCCGACGGCAAGCCGGGACAGGTCGGAGTCGGTCTCGGCGGTGTGCGCATCAACTTCCGTCTGGACAACCCGATGGATGCTGCGACGCGCGGTTTGTTTGCAGCGCAAGTCATCTGGACGCTCGCCAATGCCGATGTCGCGGGACCGTACGTTCTGGAGATCGACGGCGAACCGCTGGACGCTGCTCATGCGGAAGGCTGGACCACCGCCGACGTCGCGTCCACCAACCCGCTGGCCACCACGAGTGCGACCGTCGGACTGCACGCACTGCGCAACGGTTCACTGGTGAGCGTCAGCGAGCAGGAGGCGACTCCGGTGCCCGGTTTCGCGGGCAATGCGGGCAACCTCACGGCGGCTGCTCTCTCGCGGGACGGCAAGTTGGTCGCAGCCGTCGCAGACACGGCTCGGCCGGATCCAGCCACCCGGTTCGACTTGTCGCTCGGTACATACGGCGATGGTTCCGCTCCGGTGCTCGAAGGCAGCGCCATCACCCGGCCCTCGTGGGAACTCGACAACAATGCGGTCTGGGCGGCGGTGAACGGCAATACCGTCGTTCGGGTCGTCCGCGAACCAGGAACCGGTCGGGTGTCGGTCACCAACGTCGATGTCGGGGCCTTGACGTCGGTCGGCTCCACGATCTCGGAATTGCGTCTCTCTCGCGACGGCGTGCGAGCCGCGATGATCATCGACGGCAAGGTCTACCTGGCCGTGGTCGTGCGCACACCCAGCGGGGTCTACGCCCTGACGAGTCCGCGTGCGGTGGCGTCCGGCTTGGGCAGTACCGCGCTCTCACTCGACTGGAGCAACAGCGACACCATCGTGATCGCGCGCAGTGGAGCCGATATACCGGTCGTCCAGGTCGCCATAGACGGTTCACGAATGGACGCGCTGCCGAGTGGAAACCTGACCGCTCCCGTCACCTCCGTGGATGCGTCGCCGACCACCGAGTACGTCGCCGACGCGCGTGCGGTGTTCCAACTGAACAACAACGACCCCGCCGGGGATCGACGCTGGCGTGAAGTGACTGTGCTGACCGGACAGAAGGCGATTCCGGTTCTACCCGGCTGACGTCTCTGTGCTCTGATGCATGTCGGTGCTCTGATTCATGATTCGGCCATGGGGGACAAGAAATTCGGTGCCGGATTGCTCGATCTGCTGTTGCCACGCGAGTGTGGTGGGTGTGGCCGCACGGGGACGCTGTGGTGCGGTGAGTGCGCGGAACTGCTGCGTGACCATCCGGTTCAATTGAGTCCGCGCGTAGACCCGGGCGTGCCGGTCTGGGCACTCGGCCGCTACGACGGCCCCAGGCGGCGCAGTGTGATCGAGATGAAGGAACGGGGTCGTCGGGACCTCGCGACGCCTCTGGGGATCGCTGTGGCCGGTGCATTGGGCACTCTGGAACGGTGGGGCGAGGTCGGCGGCGGGGGTCGTACGCCGATCATGCTGGTGCCTGCTCCCACACGCGCCCGAGCGGCGCGTTCTCGCGGGGGTGATCCGGTTCGCCGGATAGCCGAAAGTGTGCGCGAAAAGCGGGAAGTTGGTTCTGTCGAGGGGTGTCCGGTACGTGTCTGTCCGATTCTCCGGATGACGCGAGGCGTACGTGACTCGGTCGGACTGTCCGCGGCCGACCGGGTGACCAATGTGAACGGTCATGTGTCTCTCGACACCACTGCAGTCTCTTCGATTGTCGGGGACGGCGACATCGTCCTGCTCGACGACGTCCTGACCACGGGAGCGACTGCGGCAGAGTCGGTTCGGGCTCTCGCGCTCAGTGGGATTCGGACAACTCTCGTGCTTGTTCTTGCAGGGGCTTAGATGAATTTCGTTGGAACAGTGGCACTCGCGCGCGTTACGTACTAGCGTCGGCGGCACACCCGAAAATACTGGTAGGAGGTGGTACTTCGATACTGGTGCCGGGCGGATCCCCTCTCGGTACTTGCAGAATTTGCCGCCGCCCACCGTGGGGCGGGGCCGTAATTGGGAGGTACGAGTGACGACCCCTTCGCAAGCCTCGTTTTTCATCGAGGACGCCACCATCGAGCGTTCCGAGAATGCCGCAGCTCCGAGATCCGACGTCGTAGTCAAGGGACGAAATGTCGAGATCCCCGATCACTTCCGAATCTACGTTTCGGAAAAGCTGGCGCGACTCGAACACTTCGACCCCTCCATATTCCACTTCGACGTGGAACTTCAACATGAACGCAACCGACGACAGGCCAAGAGTTGCCAGCGCGTCGAGATCACCGCTCGAGGTAAAGGCCCGGTGGCCCGAGCCGAAGCGTCCGCAGACAGCTTCTACGCCGCCTTCGAATCGGTGATCGACAAGCTCGAAAGCCGGCTCCGTCGAACCAAGGACCGCAAGAAGGTCCATTACGGCGACAAGCGACCGGTGTCCGTCGCGGAGGCAACCGCCTCCCTCGTCGACGCAGACTCGCTCGGAGTCACACCGGACATTTCGCTGAACGGCCAAGAGCCGGACGAGTACGACGGCCCGGGACGCGTGGTCCGCACGAAGGATCACCCGGCCGAGCCGATGACCATCGACGACGCTCTGTACGAGATGGAACTGGTCGGACACGACTTCTTTCTCTTCCATGACAAGGAGTCGGACAAGCCGTCCGTCGTCTACCGTCGTCACGCTTTCGACTACGGATTGATCCGCCTGA
This sequence comes from Rhodococcus sp. DN22, assembly GCF_036669995.1. Lineage (NCBI taxonomy): Bacteria > Bacillati > Actinomycetota > Actinomycetes > Mycobacteriales > Nocardiaceae > Rhodococcus > Rhodococcus sp. DN22. Next base: position 2,353,480 of record NZ_CP133326.1, read on the forward strand.
CATGACCCAATCGGTGGTGGGTTTGCTCGCTCGCCGCCGGTAGCGCCTACCATGGAATCCGGCCGGAGTTTTCGGACCCCGGCCGGATTTTCAGTGTGTGACCCCTGTCGCCGAAGATTGAGGACGAAGAAGACTGTGCCGTCGCTGTCGCTATCGAAGCTGCTCCGTGTTGGTGAAGGTCGCATGGTCAAGCGGCTCAAGCACATCGCCGAGCATGTGGAATCTCTGTCGCCCGATGTCGAAGGCCTGACAGACGAGCAACTCAAAGCCAAGACCACCGAGTTCCGTGAGCGCTATGCCGCCGGGGAAACTCTCGACGAGTTGCTGCCCGAGGCATTCTCCGTGGCCCGTGAGACGTCGTGGCGCGTGATCAACCAGAAGCACTTCCACGTGCAGATCATGGGTGGCGCGGCCCTGCACTTCGGCAACGTCGCCGAGATGAAGACCGGTGAGGGCAAGACTCTGACGTCGGTTCTTCCGGCTTATCTCAACGCGATCGCCGGTGACGGCGTCCATGTGGTCACGACCAACGACTACCTCGCCAAGCGTGACTCCGAGTGGATGGGTCGCGTTCACCGCGCCCTCGGCCTCGAGACCAGTGTGATCCTGTCGGGCATGACGCCGGCCGAGCGCCGCGTCGCCTACGCAGCCGACATCACGTACGGCACCAACAACGAGTTCGGCTTCGACTACCTGCGCGACAACATGACGCATTCGCTGGACGACCTGGTCCAGCGTGGCCACGCGTTTGCCATCGTGGACGAGGTCGACTCGATCCTCATCGACGAAGCCCGAACCCCGCTCATCATCTCGGGCCCGGCCGACGGCTCCAGCAAGTGGTACAGCGAGTTCGCTCGCATCGCGCCGCTGCTGAAGAAGGACGTCCATTACGAGGTCGATATCCGCAAGCGCACCATCGGTGTGCACGAGGCGGGCGTCGAACTGGTCGAGGACCAGCTCGGTATCGACAACCTGTACGAAGCCGCGAATTCGCCGTTGGTGAGCTACTTGAACAACGCGATCAAGGCCAAGGAGCTCTACACCAAGGACAAGGACTACATCGTCCGCGACGGTGAGGTCATCATCGTCGACGAGTTCACCGGCCGCGTGCTGGTCGGCCGTCGCTACAACGAGGGCATGCACCAGGCGATCGAGGCCAAGGAGAAGGTGGAGATCAAGGCGGAGAATCAGACTCTCGCCACCATCACGCTGCAGAACTACTTCCGTCTGTACGACAAGTTGTCGGGCATGACGGGTACCGCCGAGACGGAAGCTGCCGAGCTTCACCAGACCTACACCCTCGGTGTGATCCCGATCCCGACCAACCGTCCGATGGTCCGAGTCGACAACGGCGACCTCATCTACAAGACCGAGGAAGCCAAGTTCGACGCGGTGGTCGACGACGTCGTCGAGCGCCACGAGAACGGCCAGCCCGTCCTGATCGGTACCACCAGCGTCGAGCGCTCGGAGTACCTGTCCAAGCAGTTCACCAAGCGCGGCGTTGCACACAACGTCCTCAATGCGAAGTTCCACGAGAAGGAAGCGACGATCATCGCCGAGGCCGGTCGCTCCGGTGCGGTCACCGTCGCGACCAACATGGCCGGCCGCGGTACCGACGTCGTTCTCGGTGGTAACCCGGACATCATCGCGGACATCGCGCTGCGCAAGAAGGGCCTCGATCCGGTCACGACGCCGGACGAGTACGAAGCAGCCTGGGACGCAGTCCTGGACGAGGTCAAGGCTGAGGTCAAGGCAGACGCGGAGAAGGTCCGCGACGCCGGCGGCCTGTACGTTCTGGGTACCGAGCGTCACGAATCGCGTCGTATCGACAACCAGTTGCGCGGTCGTTCCGGACGTCAGGGTGATCCCGGCGAATCGCGGTTCTACCTTTCGCTCGGTGACGAGCTCATGCGCCGCTTCAACGGTTCGGCACTCGAGTCGATCATGACGCGCCTCAACCTTCCCGACGACGTCCCGATCGAAGCCAAGATGGTCTCGAAGGCCATCAAGAGCGCTCAGACTCAGGTCGAGCAGCAGAACTTCGAAATTCGCAAGAATGTACTCAAGTACGACGAGGTCATGAACCAGCAGCGAACGGTCATCTACAAGGAGCGCCGCCAGATCCTCGAGGGTGAGGACATGGAGGGCCAGGTCGAGCAGATGATCACTGACGTGGTCACCGCCTACGTCGACGGTGCCACCGCCGAGGGATACGTCGAGGACTGGGATCTCGAGCAGCTGTGGACCGCGCTCAAGACGCTCTACCCGGTCGGCATCGATCACAAGACGTTGGCAGGGGAGGACGGCGCAGGCATCAACAGTGACCTGAGCCGTGACGACCTGCGAACCGCTTTGCTCGAAGACGCCCACGCGGCGTACAAGAAGCGCGAAGCCGAGATCGATGCGATCGCCGGCGAAAACGGTATGCGTGAACTCGAGCGTCGTGTCTTCCTCTCGGTCCTGGACCGCAAGTGGCGTGAGCATCTCTACGAGATGGATTACCTCAAGGAGGGAATCGGTCTGCGTGCGATGGCCCAGCGCGATCCGCTGGTCGAGTACCAGCGCGAGGGTTACGACATGTTCATCGGCATGCTCGACGGATTGAAGGAAGAGTCCGTCGGATTCCTCTTCAACCTGCAGGTCGAGGCAGCTCCGGCGCAGCCCGCGAGCGGAATCTCCGTCACGGCCGGCTCGGCCGCTGCGGCGTCCGCCACGGCGCCCAAGCCGCTCCCGACGCAGGAAGCCGCAGCCAGGAGAACCGGAACTGCTGCCCCGACGGCGTTGCGCGCCAAGGGACTTGACGACGAAGGTCCGTCGCGATTGACGTACACCGGCCCGGACGAGGACGGTAAGGCGAAGGCAACGCGGGACTCGGCCGCCGACTCCGGTGACGGGGCCGCCTCGCGCCGCGAACGTCGTGAAGCAGCACGGACGCAGTCGAAGAGCAATCGAGCTCCGAAGTCCAAGCGCAAGCGCTGAGGTTCAGTACAGCTGAGCTACCAGCGCAGTTAGTACTCAGCAGGCTGGACGGTCACACCACGTGTAGTGCGGTGACCGTCCAGCCTGTTCCGTCTGTATGGTCGATCCGACCCGCGACGGCAAATGTCTGCGTGCCTCGTGTGTACGTCGCACAGACTTCGGCGGTACTCTTCGACACTGCTTGAACGTGGGTGCGGTGAACGGCCGCGCCGCCCAGCTTCCGGGCCGAAAATTCCGAAGTATAAAGTCGCGCAACAACTTCCAGGACGGACGGCGTCAATACGCCCTTGAGTTGCCGCGGATTTCGTCGCCGGTCGACGGTTTCGAGAACCAGGCGAAGTGATCGGTTCCAGAAGATGTCGGCACCCGCCAACTGCGGTTCCAGCACGTGAGTGAAACCGGCACTGGACGACGTCCCGTTGTGTGGTGTCTTTCGTGGGCGACGCAGCATTCGGTCTGTTCGGCACTGCGCTCGGTCGGGTCGGCACTGCGGCCGCGTAAGCGCGACGGTATGCGCGTGAGGCTCGAATTGTGGTGCCGGCTCGAGAATGATTGTGCAGTCCTGCTCCATGACATCCCCCCGGATGATCGTGCGTCCGAGATGGTCGTCTCGGACTTCGCTCCCCCGAGCGATGGTGAGAAGCATGACACGAAACGCTCGAGATGTCGCCGTGATCACCATCGCGACTTAGGGTGATGGCGTGCGGGGACTTCTGTTGGATGTCGGTGGCGTGCTGTTCGGTCCGGGATCGGATCTCGACGGCTTGAGCGCGGTCGTGCGCGCGGTGAAGACCCGCGGAATCGTGACGGGAATCGTCAGCAACGATCCCGGCGGTGCCAATGCTCAGTGGTTGCGGGATCTCGGAGACGGGGTCTTGGTCGACGACGTGATCTTGTCCGGTGATGTCGAGATGGCGAAGCCCGACGCCGAGATCTATCTGTTGGCGGCGAGTCGTTTGGGCGTCGAGCCGGAGGACTTCGTTTTCGTGGATGATCTCGAAATCAACGTCCGGGCGGCGGTGGCAGTCGGGATGGTCGGGGTCCACCACGTCGGCTCGGGATCGACCATCGAGGAGTTGTCGATTCTGTTCGATCTCGGCGAAGGAGGGGACACGAAGCCATGGTGAACAGACTGACGACTCAGGATGCTGCTTTCTACTTCCTCGAAGCCGGGACGACGCCGATGCATGTCGGCTCGTTGGGGATCTTCCGGCAACTGCGAAACGGGATCGATCACGAGGAATTGCTTCGTCTGGTCGAAGAGCGGCTCGGATCGGTTCCGCGTTACCGTCAGCGAGTGCGTGAGGTGGCGTTCGGCCTGGCCCGCCCCGTGTGGGTGGACGACTCGGATTTCGACATCACCTATCACGTACGCCGATCGGCTCTGCCCAAACCAGGTTCCGACGAACAGCTGATGGATCTGATCGCGCGGCTGACGTCGAGACCACTCGACAGCACGAGGCCGTTGTGGGAGATGTACCTGGTCGAGGGGCTGAGCAGAAACAGATTTGCCATCTTCACGAAGTCTCATTCGTCGTTGGTGGACGGCGAGGCGGCTCCAGAGATCAGTCAGGTGATCTTCGATCCGGAGAAGAATCGAGCGCCAGGCCCCGAAGAATTGTGGATGCCCGCCAGGCCGCCGAGCGATACCAGCTTGTTGGTCAGTGCAATGGCAGATCTCGTGACGAGCCCGGGGGAGGGGATCGCACGGGCGCGTGCAGCGTTCAACGACGTGACCACATCCGTCACCGAGGCTGTGAGTGCACTCGGGAAACTCGCGGAAGTGGTTCGAACGGCGACCCAGGTGGCCCCGTCGAGCCCGCTCAACGCCACCATCTCGCGCAATCGACGCCTTGCGGTGGCCAAGACGTCTCTCGAGGACTATCGACGTATTCGCGCGCGGTACGGGTGCGAGATCAATGACGTGATTCTCACCGTCATCGCGGGCGCGATGCGGAACTGGCTGCTCTCGCGTGGTGAGCCGGTGACCGAGGCGACCATCGTGCGGGCGATGGTGCCCATGTCGGTGTACACGGACGGCCCCGAGAGTCCCGACGTCGACGATCCGCAGGCGCCGGGGCATGTTTCCTCGTTCCTCATCGACCTGCCTGTCGGTGAACCCAACGCGGTTGTTCGGCTCTCTCACGTGGCGCATGCGACGGAGGCATTCGCGCGTCAGGGTCGGCGGGTCACCGCGCAGACGATGGTGCGAATGTCCGGGTTTGCGCCGGCGACGCTGCATGCGATGAGCTCCCGTGCGGCCAGTAGTCTGTCGCAGCGAATGTTCAACTTGATGATCACCAATGCGCCAGGGCCACAGTTCCCGCTCTACCTCGGTGGGGCTCGGATGCTGGAGATGTATCCGGTGTCGCCACTGCTCAAGAATCAGACACTCAGCATCGCCCTGACGTCGTACGACGGAAATGTCTACTACGGTTTGAATGCCGACCGTGACGCGATGTCGGACGTCGACGTCGTTCGTTCGCTGATCTTCGAGTCACTCGAGGAATTGACGGATGCGAGTCGGTGACGAACGAGCATGAAGGTGGTCTCATGAGGGTGTACGTACCGGCGACGGTCGAGATTTTGCAGAAGTTGGTCGCAGATCAGGAGTTCGACCCGATGAGCCGGACGGCTTTTGCGGTCACCCCGACTCTGCGTGAGTCGTACGCGGCGGGCGACGACGACGAGTTGGCCGAGGTCGCCATGGGTGAGGCTGCGCGTGCGTCGCTGCGGCTGATCGCCGGAACGGAGGGTGACGTCACCTTCCGGCGTGCTGTCGTTGCCGCCGACGTCGACGATGCAGATGTGAAGTTGCGTCCCGATCTCGACGATTCTGTAGTTCGATTGGCGGGTCCTGTGACGATGGCTCAGGTTGCATCTGTGCATGTCGACCTCGAACAGGCAGAATCGGACATCGAGCGCGCTGCTGGCATAGTCGACGCGGCGGATCTCGGTGACGCCGATGCCGAGTTCACGCTCGGCGACGCGGAGGACCACGAGTTGGCGTGGTACGCCGCGCAGGAGTTGCCGTTCTTGCTCGACCTGCTGTGAATGTGCTTACCGTGAAGTAACCTACGGTACCGTAACCTGATAACCTACGGTACCGTAGGCAGTGGGTTCGGAAGGTGAGAGGTGGAGGTCTGATGGGTCTGAAGGACTGGATCGAGGCACCGGCAGCGTCGGTAGTTCCGGCAGCGCGGTCGAAGCTCAATCTGCTTCGTGGTGCGGCGGCACGGCTGACCACACCATTGCTTCCCGACGACTATCTGCACCTCGCAAATCCGTTGTGGTCTGCCCGCGAGCTGCGTGGACAGATCGTCGAAGTCCGGCCCGAGACCACGGATTCGGCGACCATCGTCATCAAGCCTGGTTGGGGATTCGACTTCAATTACCAGCCGGGGCAGTACATCGGAATCGGTCTGCATATCGACGGCCGCTGGCATTGGCGGTCGTACTCACTTACTTCGCCTCCCAACTGGGAGAACAAGCGCATTTCCATCGCGGTCAAGGCCATGCCAGAGGGCTTTCTCTCGAGCCACCTCGTCAGCGGGGCCGTGCCGTCGGGAACCATCGTTCGACTGGCCACGCCTTCGGGCAACTTCGCCTTGCCGGATCCGCCGCCGGAGAAGATCCTGTTCATCACCGCCGGCAGTGGCATCACTCCCGTCATGGGTATGTTGCGGACGATGAACCGGCGCGGTCAATTGCCCGACGTCATGCACATTCACTCGGCTCCGACGGAATCCGACGTGATGTTCGCTGACGAACTCACGGCACTGCACGCCGAGCACGAGGACTTCGTGAGCCACGTTCAGCTCACGCGCCGCGACGGAAAATTCAAACTCAGTTCTCTCGACACGGTCTGCCCCGACTGGCGTGAGCGCCACACCTGGGCGTGCGGACCCCTTCCGTTGCTCGACGAGCTCGAAGACGTCTGGAAGGTGGAAGGCATCGAGGATCGACTCCACATGGAGCGATTCGCGGTTTCACGCATCGACGCCTCGGCGGACGGCGGCACGGTCACGTTCGAGAAGTCGGGTAAGACGATCACCGTCGACGGCGCGACGACGCTTCTGGAAGCCGGCGAGCAGTCCGGCGCCTTGATGCCCTTCGGTTGCCGCATGGGCATCTGCCAGACGTGTGTCGTGCCTCTCGTCGCCGGCCACGCAATCGACCTACGCTCGGGAAAACAGCACGCGGAGGGCGAGCGGATTCAGACGTGCATCTCCGCTGCCGCCGGCGACTGTACGCTGGACGCATAGCTTCTAGGCACACGGAGGACCACGGTGGCCATCACCGATATCAAAGAGTTTTCGCACCTCACCGAGGCCGATGTCGAAGCTCTCGGACGTGAACTCGATCAGATTCGACTCGACATCGAAGACTCTCGTGGAATCCGGGACGCCCGCTACATTCGTCGCGTCATTCGCGTCCAGCGGGCGTTGGAACTCGGTGGGCGTATCGCGCTGTTCGGCAGTCGGTACCGACCGGCATGGCTGGTCGGGACGACCCTGCTGAGCCTGTCGAAGATCATCGAGAACATGGAGCTCGGGCATAACGTCATGCACGGGCAATGGGACTGGATGAACGATCCCGAGATTCACTCCGTTTCGTGGGAGTGGGATCAGACCGGTCCTTCCGAGCACTGGAAGCGTGCCCACAACTACCAGCACCACACGTACACCAACGTCGTCGGGATGGACGAGGACCTCGGTTTCGGGATCCTGCGTATGACGCGTGACGAGCCGTGGAAGCCGATCAACCTCTTCCAGCCGATCGCCAACGTGATCTTGGCGGCCACGTTCGAGTGGGGCATCGCGCTGCACGACCTCACGGCGGCAGCCGAGTTGGAGGGCGCGGAAAAGGGGCAACTGAACTCGCAGGCGAACAAAGACTTCGCGCGCAAGATCTTTCGTCAGGTGGGCAAGGACTTCATCTTGTTCCCCGCCCTGACGGGGCCAGCGTGGAAGTCGACGATGACGGCCAATGCCACCGCGAATCTCGTGCGCAACCTGTGGGCGTACGTTGTCATCTTCTGTGGTCACTTCCCGGACGGCGCCGAGAAGTTCACCGTTGCCGAATTCGAGCAGGAGACTCGTCACGAGTGGTACCTGCGCCAGATGCTCGGTAGCGCGAACTTCAATTCGGGCAAGCTCATGGGACTCATGAGTGGCAACCTGAGCTACCAGATCGAGCACCACGTCTTCCCTGATCTGCCGAGCAACCGCTACCCCGAAATTGCCGTGAAGATGCGTGCATTATGTGAGAAGTTCGATCTCCCGTACACCACCGGTTCGCTCTTCAAGCAGTATCTCCTTGCGCTGCGCACGATCCACAAGCTGGCCTTGCCGGACAAGTGGCTGACTGCGACCTCGGATAATGCTCCGGAAACGTCCTCGGAACTACGGTTCCGTGACTCAGGGTTCCGGGACGCAGCCATGGCGATGGTCGAGGACCTGCGTACCGATCCGGTCACCGGCAAGCGCCTCGGATTGTTGACCGCACTCAAGTCGCAGGCGCGTTCTCGCATGCCGAAGCGCCGGAAGTGATATAGGTTACATCGGGAAAAACCTAACCTACGGTGCCGTAAGTTACGCTACAGTAGGTGCAGTTGATCTGAACGATTCGAAGTCATGATCGTTCTGCACTTACTACTTTGCGCCTAACTCACTGCTAGGAGGCTTTCCATGGCGATTGCAGATGTCAAGGAATATGCACATCTCACGGACGCCGACATCGAGGCGCTCGGCCGCGAACTCGACGCGATTCGTCGCGACATCGAGGAGTCGCGCGGCGAGAAGGACGCGCGCTACGTGCGCAACGTCATTCGCCTGCAGCGTTCACTCGAAATCGGCGGCCGCGCAGTGCTTTTCGCCAGCCGTCGCCGTCCGGCGTGGCTCGCCGGAGTTGGCCTGCTGACGCTCTCGAAGATCATCGAGAACATGGAACTCGGGCACAACGTGATGCACGGTCAGTGGGACTGGATGAACGACCCGGAGATCCACTCCACCTCGTGGGAGTGGGACGTCACCGGCCCGTCTGCGCACTGGAAGCAGACCCACAACTACCTGCATCACAAGTACACCAACGTCCTCGGAATGGACGACGACGTCGGATACGGACTCTTGCGCGTCACCCGCGATCAGCGATGGAAGCCCTTCAACGCCGGCAATCTGGTCTACAACACGCTGCTCGCGCTGTTCTTCGAGTACGGCATCGCCGCACAGCACCTCGAGCTCGGCAAGGTGGCCAAGGGCCGCGCCGACAAGGAAGAGACCCAGCGCAAGCTCCGCGAGGTCGGCGAGAAGATCGGCAAGCAGGTCCTGCGCGACTACGTCATCTACCCGGCCATCACCGGCCCGGCGTGGAAGAGCACGTTGTCGGCCAACTTCACCGCCAACACCCTGCGGAACGTGTGGACCAACGCGGTCATCTTCTGCGGTCACTTCCCGGACGGTGCCGAGAAGTTCACCAAGGAAGACATCGACAAGGAAACGCAGGCCCAGTGGTACCTGCGTCAGATGCTCGGCAGCGCCAACATCGAGGGCAGCGCGCTCATGGACTTCATGACGGGCAACCTGAGCTACCAGATCGAGCATCACCTGTTCCCCGATCTGCCCAGCAACCGCTACAAGGACATCGCGGTCACGGTGCGTCAGCTCGCGGACAAGTACGACCTGCCGTACACGACGGGCCCACTTGCCGTGCAGTACGCCAAGTCCTGGCGCACCATCGCCAAGCTGTCGCTGCCCAACAAGTACCTCAAGGACACCGTCGACAATGCGCCCGAGACGGCGTCGGAGCGGATGTTCGACGGCGAACTGACGTCGACTGTCGATCCCGTGACCGGGCGTCGTAACGGTCTCAAGAGCGCCATCGCACGTAAGCGCAAGAGTGGAAAGCTGCGCAGCCTCCTCGGCCTGCGCTGATTTCCCGCCTGCGCTGACCAGACGCAACAAGCGGCCCGACACCATTCGACATGGTGCCGGGCCGCTTTGCTGTTCTAGCCAAGGGGTGTCGCTCAGTACTGATCGTTGGACTTGATCGCTTCCAGCAGTTGTCGCACAGCGACGACGCGTCGAGCGGATTTGCCCTCCAGCAGGTCGAGCTTGCATTCGGGGTCTGCCGGCGGCCCGAGGTGCGTGCATCCGCGCGGGCAATCCTCGATCGCCGCAGCGAGATCCGAGAATGCAGCCACCACGTTCTCGGGCGAGATGTGCGCCAGACCGAACGAACGGATGCCAGGGGTGTCGATCACCCAACCGCCACCGGCGAGGGGGAGTGCCACCGATTGCGTCGATGTGTGCCGGCCCTTGCCGACGCCGGATACGATGCCGACCGCTCGATTGGCATCGGGGACAAGGCGATTGACCAATGTCGATTTTCCGACGCCGGAATGTCCGATCAGGGCGGTCAACTTGTGCTCGAGGATCTGCGTCAGTTCGTCCAGGGGGTCGTCGCGACCGGCGACGACCACTTGGATGTCGAGGTCGGCGAAAGTGCTCGCGAATTCCTCGGGTGGTTCGAGGTCGCTTTTGGTCAGGCAGATGATCGGTGTCAGGCCACCCACGTAGGCGGCGACCAGTGCGCGCTCGACAAAACCGGTGCGCGGTGGGGGATCGGCGAGTGCCACGACGATGAGCAACTGCTCCGCGTTCGCGACGACGATGCGTTCGAAGGGATCAGTGTCGTCGGCCGTCCGTCGCAGAACCGTTGAACGCTCGGAGACCCGGACAATGCGGGCGAGGGTATCGGTTTTGCCGGACAGATCGCCGACGATGTCCACCTGATCGCCGACGACGATGGGGGTTCGGCCAAGTTCGCGGGCACGCATCGTGACGATCAGTCGGTCGGGATCGCCGCCGAGGACGCAACCCCAACGGCCACGATCCTTCGACACCACCATCCCCGATTCGGCCGAGAGATGTTCGGGCCGAGTCTTCGTACGGGGGCGGGATCCGCGGCCGGGACGTACCCGGACGTCGGACTCGTCGTACTGCCGCGGACTCAGAAGCTTGCCTTCGGTGTCGCCGGCGAACTCTCGAGCATGTCGATCCACATGTTCTCGAAGCCGGGCAGTGTCTTGGCTGTGGTTCCGACATCGTCGACGTCGACGCCGTCGACGACCAGGCCGATGATGGCGCCGGCTGTTGCCATGCGGTGGTCGGCATACGAGAGCCATTGTCCGCCATGGAGTTCCGCGGGAACGATCGTCAGGCCGTCGTCGGTTTCGGTGACGGAGCCGCCGAGCTTGTTGATCTCGTCGGCGAGGGCGGCCAGACGGTCGGTCTCGTGCCCGCGCAGGTGTGCAATACCTCGTAGATGCGAGGTGCCCTCGGCGAGAGCGGCCAGGGCAGCGACGGTGGGGGTCAGCTCTCCCACGTCGTGGAGGTCGATGTCGATGCCACGCAGTTTCTCCGGGCCGCGAACGGTCAGCACGCCGTCGGCAAGAGTGACGTCGGCGCCCATCGAGGCGAGGATCCCGCGGATCGCGTCGCCGGGCTGCGTCGTCGACGACGGCCACATCGGGACGCTGACGGTTCCGCCGGTAACAGCGGCTGCGGCCAGGAACGGTGTGGCGTTGGAGAGATCGGGTTCGATCGCCCAGTCCACGGCGCGCACCGGCCCCGGTGCCACTCGCCACGTGTCTGCGTCTCCGCCCGTGGCCGGTGTCGTCACGGAAACTCCGGCTCGGCGGAGCATCTCGACGGTCATGTCGATGTGTGGCATGGACGGGACGGGCTTGCCGTCGTGGTGAACGGTGACACCCTCTTCGAAGGCAGCAGCCGAGAGCAGGAGACCGGAGACGAACTGCGACGAGCCGGATGCGTCGATGGTGACCGTTCCTCCGCGTAGGGATCCGGTTCCGGTGACGGTGAACGGGAGTGCGTCACCCTCGATCCGAGCGCCGAGACCGCGCAGTGCCTCCAAGATGGTGCCGAGGGGGCGTGTGCGTGCTTGCTCGTCGCCGTCGAAGCGGACGATGCCGTCGGCCATCGCGGCGAGTGGCGGCAGGAAGCGCATCACGGTGCCGGCCAGGCCGCAGTCGACCTCGCCGCCGCGCAGGGGCCCAGGGGTGATGCGAAGCGTGGTCGGATCGCCGGCTTCCTCGACGCCGATGCCGAGGTCACGCAGAGCTGCGATCATCAGGTCGGCGTCACGGCTGCGAAGTGCACCGGTGATCGTGGACGGGCCATCCGCAAGTGCGGCAAGAATCAGAGCTCGATTGGTGATGGACTTGGATCCGGGCAGCGTCACCACTGCATCGACGGGTGCTTGGGCCCTCGGGGCGCTCCACAGACTCAGACTCACATGGTCCATCTTCTCTCATCGGTGGGGGAATGGTCGAAACCGTGCCACCCTGGGTGTCATGTGCGGAAGGTATGCGACCACAGCGGACCCGGCCACCCTGGCGGTGGAACTCGATGCGCTCGACGAGACGGACCACTCGGCGCCCGTCGAAGCCGATTACAACGTGGCCCCCACGACCGAGGTGTTGACCGTCGTCGAACGCCACGATCGGGAGAACCCCGACAGCGATCCGACCAAGAGGATTCGGCGGATGCGGTGGGGATTGGTGCCGTCGTGGACCAAGGAACTGGGCAAAGGCCCGGTCCTGTTCAACGCCCGCGCCGACTCGCTGGCGGAGAAGCCGGCGTTTCGGACCGCCTTCAAGTTCAAGCGTTGCCTGGTCCCCATGGACGGGTGGTACGAGTGGCAGACCGAGGCCACCGGCGGGAAAAAGGCAGCGAAGATTCCTTACTACATGCACCCCGACGACGGATCACGGCTGTTCATGGCGGGCGTGTGGTCTGCCTGGCGGGACCCGAGGGTCGAGAACGCGAGCCCCGTCCTGAGCTGCTCGATCGTCACAGTCGACTCTCTCGGTCACCTCGAGCAGGTTCACGACCGCATGCCCCTCGCCCTGCCTCGTGACCGCTGGGAGGCGTGGCTCGATCCCGACAACACCGTCGATTCGGCTCTGCTCGAACCGGTGCCGGACCTCTTCGAGCGGATCGACGTCGATCGAGTCCGGCCGCTGGTCAACAGTGTCAAGAACAACGGGCACGAGTTGATCGAGCCGGACGTCGACCGTGCCGGCGAGCAGATCAGCCTGCTCTAGTGGTCAGCCGAGAGCCCAGGTAACGGTCACCTCGAACGAGACCTGCTGGGTTCCCGGGGCGAGGACCATGTCGGACATCGAGGCGTCGGGAGCGCGCATGGTCTGACCGCCACTCGTGTCGTGTGCCTCGGTGATGGTCACGACGTTCTCGAGCGACGTACCGGACAGATCCGCGTACTGTTCGGCACGGTTCTTCGCGTCCTCGAAGGCCCGGGTGCGAGCGTCGGCCAGAAGCTGAGAGTCGTCGTCGATGGCGAAGGCGACGTTACCGAGCCGTGCCGCGTTTCCACCCGCCGCGATGCCGGCGTCCAGGACAGAAGAGGCCTTGTCGAGATCGCGCACGACGATTCGTACCGAGTTGGTTGCCCGGTAGCCGGTCACGTTGCCGCCGACGAACGGTCCGCCGCTGGCGTCGTACTGCGGCTGGACGGACAGATCGCTTGTCTGCACGTCGTCGGGGGCCACACCGGCGGCGACTACCGCGTCGATCATCTGACGGGCCTTGTCATTCGCCTCCGAGACCGCTCCCGATACATCCGGGGCAACCACCTCGATGCCGATGTCGGCATTGAGGATGTCCGGCGCCCCGCGGACCTGCCCTGATCCGACTACCGTGACTTCCTTGGCGGCATTGTCCGAACTCCCGCAGGCCGTCAGCGAGACGGTGAGGGCTGCCGCTGCAGCGGTCAGTGCAAGAGTTTTCAGGTGTGGTCGCATGGTGAGACCGTAGCGACCGGATACTCAGCCCGCCGCGATTTGCGCCGTGACCGCGCCACTCAACTGCGCGAGGTCCGTCGGAGCCAGCTCGATCTCGAGCCCGCGTCGACCGGCGCTGCAGAGAATGCGGTCCCAGTCGAGCGCCGACGCATCGATCACGGTCGGCAGTTTCTTGCGTTGGCCGAGCGGTGAGATACCGCCGAAGACGTAGCCGCTCGAGCGCTCGGCTTCGGCGCGATCGGCCATGACGGCTTTGCTTGCACCGAGGGCAGCGGCTGCGGCTTTGAGCGAGAGCTTGTTCGGGACCGGCAGGACCGCGACGGCGAGCTTGCCGGTGTCGAGTTTGACGACCAAGGTCTTGAAGATCTGTGCGGCCTCGACTCCTACCAACTCGGCCAGTGCAGTGACCGCCTCGTCGCCGAACGATTCGGCGCGAGGATCGTGGTCGTAGCTGTGAACGCGGTGCGGTGTCTTCGACTTGTCGAGAAGTACGGTCGCAGGGGTCGCTGTTCCGGCCATGAGGAACACCCTATGTGGATCGCCGACAGGTACATCCGACCAGGCCGGGAACAGAGTCGCAGACTCCCGTGTTGGTACCAGTTGATGAAACTTGTCCCGAGAAGCGAAGGAGCGACCGTGCTGGCTGTGTGTGAGCCACCACCGGCCCGTGGGTCGGATCTTCAGTTGGCGGTAACCTTGATCCCTACGGCTAGTGAAGGGATCAGAGTGCTGGAACACGACCGGCCCAAGGACGAACCGTCAGGGGTAACTGAACCTATCGACGGCGCTGTGTCCGAAACGCCCGAAACTGCGGATGAGTTGATTGCCCGGTTCGAGCGCGACGCGCTCCCGCTGCTCGACCAGTTGTACGGCGCTGCCCTGCGCATGACGCGGAATCCGGCTGATGCCGAGGATCTCGTGCAGGAGACGTACGTCAAGGCGTACACCGCTTTCCGTTCGTTCCGTGCCGGTACCAACCTGAAAGCCTGGCTGTACCGGATTCTCACGAACACCTACATCAACTCGTACCGCAAGAAGCAGCGCCAACCCGCGCAGTATCCGACGGACGAGATCACCGACTGGCAGTTGGCTGCCACCGCCGAGCACACCTCGACGGGGCTGCGATCGGCCGAGGTGGAGGCGCTCGACGCGTTGCCTGACGACGACATCAAGGCGGCGCTGCAGTCGCTTCCCGAGGAATTCCGTATGGCCGTGTACTACGCCGATGTCGAAGGATTCCCGTACAAAGAGATCGCGGAGATCATGGGCACACCCATCGGAACGGTGATGTCGCGACTGCACCGTGGTCGCAAGCAATTGCGTGGTCTCTTGGCCGATGTCGCAAAAGACCGGGGATTCAATCGGGACGGCGCGGTCGACACAGCCACAGTCGCAGCCACCGAGACGGAAGGTGTCACACGATGAGTGAGCAGGACGAATTCGAAAGGCTCGACTGCTCGGCAGTCATCGCCGACGTCTGGTTGATGCTCGACGGTGAATGCGACGATTCGAGTCGTGCTCGCCTGCAGCGTCATATCGACGATTGTGGATCGTGCCTCGAGGCCTACGGGATCGAGGAGAAGGTCAAGAGCCTGATCAACCGTAAGTGCGGTGGAGACCACGCGCCGGAAAGCCTGCGTCAGCGGCTCACCGTCGAGTTGCGTCGGACCATCGTCATAACGACTACCGAAACCGACAGCTAGCCCGTCAGCGAAGATCTGAGCGGCAGCAGTCGGAAGGCAGTAACGCCGAGGGGCGGGGAAGCAATGCTTCCCCGCCCCTCGGACGTTTTGTTGCGCTACATGTCAGGCGTTTGGACGCTTGCCATGGTTAGCGGCGTTGCCCTTACGGCTGCGCTTCTTACGACCACGCTTACCCATGATTGGTCTCCCTTCTGTTTCTTTCGCGTCATTGTTTCACGCCGATGCCGGTGTGGTTCCATTGGCAGGTCGATCGAGTGATCCGTCGACGTATTTTCGTGGTCAGAGTGCAGTTCCGACAGAAGTGAGGTTCACGATGGCAGAAGACGTGCGCGCCGAGATGGTTTCGACGGTCTACCAGGTCGTCGTGAGCGAGGGAGACGTCGTTGCGGACGGCGACACCCTGGTCATCCTCGAATCCATGAAGATGGAGATTCCCGTCCTGGCCGAGGTTCCGGGAACGGTGACGACGGTGGGCGTCAAGGTCGGCGACGTGATTCAGCAAGGCGATCTGATCGCCGTGATCTCCTAAGCCGGACGATGTCCACTCTCAGTGACCTCCTCGCCGAACACACCGATCTTCCCGGTGCGGCGGTCGACCATCTCCAGCGCGTCGTGGGGGAGTGGCAACTGCTCGCCGACCTCTCCTTTGCCGACGTTCTCCTGTGGGTGGGCACCGAATCGGAGAAGAACCGATCCGAGGGGACGGTCATCTGCGTCGCGCATTGCCGGCCGACAACGGCATCGACGGCTTTTCCGGAGGACGCGGTCGGAACGGTCGTTTCCGAGTCCGAGCACCCGCAGGTTCTTCGCGCTCTCGTCGAGGGCCGCGTCGTGCGCGGGGAAGACGAGACGTGGCGTGACGGAATGCCGCCGCGTCGGGAAGCCGTTCCGGTGCGTCTGGACGGGCGAGTCATCGCGGTTCTGAGCCGCGACACCAACCTGTCGCACCAGCGAGCGCAGAGTCCGCTCGAGCTCGCGTATCTCGATTGCGCCGAAGACCTGTGTCAGATGATCAGCGACGGAACCTTCCCGATCCGAGAATCGCGCTCCGACACGAACTCGAGCCCACGTGCGGGCGACGGCTTCATCCGTCTCGATACCGAAGGCACCGTCGTCTATGCCAGCCCGAACGCGCTCTCGGCCTATCACCGGATGGGTCTGAGTTCGGATCTGGTGGGCCAAGACCTCGCGGCGTTGACCCGTTCGTTGGTCACCGACCCGTTCGAGTCTCAGGAAGCTGCGGGATACATCCGAGATACGTTGGCGGACAAGCCCGGTCGCCGTATGGAGATCGAGGCGCGCGGGGCGACCGTTCTGCTGCGAGCCCTGGTTCTCAAGCCGGGCGGCCGGCATGTCGGTGCGGCGGTCGTCGTCCGCGACGTCACCGAGGTCAAGCGTCGTGATCGCGCTCTCCTGAGCAAGGACGCAACCATCCGCGAGATTCACCATCGAGTGAAGAACAACCTGCAAACCGTCGCGGCGCTTCTGCGTCTACAGGCCAGGCGAACCGGCAACGACGAAGCGCGACAGGCGTTGACCGAGTCCGTGAGGCGCGTGACGTCCATCGCCCTCGTTCACGACACCTTGTCGATGTCGGTGGACGAAGAGGTGGATCTCGACGAGGTGATCGACCGGTTGGTTCCCATGCTCTCCGATGTCGCGGGAGTGGGTGTGCCGGTGGCGATTCGGCGTGAGGGCAGTTTCGGAGTGTTCTCCGCCGAGCGCGCCACCCCGCTGGTCATGGTGCTGACGGAGTTGGTGCAGAACGCGATCGAGCACGCTTTCGATCCGGGAGTGACCGGCACGGTCACACTCAGCGCCGAGCGTTCTGCGCGCTGGTTGGACGTGATCATCCACGACAACGGGCGCGGCCTGCCGGAGAACTTCGACCTCGAGAAGTCCGATCGGCTCGGACTCCAGATCGTGCGGACTTTGTTGGGCGCCGAACTCGGTGGCTCGCTCGGACTGCACCCGGGAAGCGGTGGCGGCACCGACGCGGTTCTGCGCGTGCCGCTCGGTAGACGCACTGCGCGTTACTGATTCGAGCAGCGTTAGCGATTCGAGCAGACAAAAAGCCCGACACCATGTGGTGTCGGGCTGTCGTCTTCGACTGTGCGGAGGGGCTGTTCTCCGCCGCGAGTCGAACGTCTCGGTTCTACCTAGACGGAAGTGCGTGCACGGGTACGTGCGTTACGACGCTTGAGTGCGCGGCGCTCGTCTTCGCTCATTCCGCCCCAGACGCCTGCATCCTGACCGGACTCGAGAGCCCAGGACAGGCACTCGGCGGTGACGGGGCAGCGGTTGCAGACAACCTTGGCATCAGCGATCTGAGCGAGGGCCGGTCCACTGTTTCCCACCGGGAAGAACAGTTCGGGATCCTCGTCGCGACAGATTGCGTTGTGGCGCCAGTCCATCTTTTTTCGCTCCTTAATTGGGTGTGTATTCACACCATTTGGTACCAATGAGTTTGTGTGTGCGTCATCAATGTTTCCGCACTGTTACTTGTGAATGCTTTCACGAACTCGCGGTATGTCAATAGGTTTGAACGGGTTCGTGGGCCAACTCACTAATTTGTGACACACCTGACGGCCACCTGGGCGTCACCGGCATTTTACCCGATTTCGACTATTCGGCACCAGAGTTTTTGCAGGTCAAACGTGTTGCCTGACTCACGTCGGAATCGGTGCGAACACTTCCAGTGCATCCGGGACCGAGGTGAATTCGACTTTTTCGCGAAGTCCGATGTAGTCGCCGTCCATCTGCAGTCCGATCGGTCGCGACGATTCGATGGTGATTGTCGGGACGTCGTCGGTGCGTAGAAGGACCTTCGATTTCGGTTCTGCGCCGCGTGCGAGGAGCTGTCGCACAACCCGCAGAGACGGTAGGACTTTGGTGCTCGTCATAGCGAAGATGCCGAGTCCACTGTCGAAGGTCGTTCCCGGATTGGTGTGTACGGGACGCTCTTCCAGATATGTCCACGGGCTCGAGTTCGACACGAACGCGTAGTGGACTCCGGAGACGGGATCCTGATCGGGGAGGTGGACTGTCAGGGCGGGCTCGGCTCGCTTGGCACGGAAGAACGCCGCGATTGCGGTTCGGACATACCGGGCGGGTGTGGCGGCGTCACCGTTCTTACGGCTGGCGTCGACGGCCTCGCATACATCGGCGTCGAGGCCCATTCCGGCGTTGAACGTGAACCAACGGTTGTCGCAGTGTGCGAGCCCGATTCGGCGTCTCGTTCGTTCCGAGAGTAGATCGACGAGTTGGTTTGTGGCGTCGATCGGGTCGGCGGCAATACCGAGTGAGCGCGCGAAAACGTTTGCCGAGCCTCCCGGGACGACAGCGATCGTCGGGATCGGACCGACCGGAACCGATTTCATCGACGCGGGATGCGGTGACCCGAGCAGTCCGTTGACCACTTCGTTGACCGTTCCGTCGCCGCCGTGGACGATCACCGAGCCGAAGCCGTCTTCGTGGGCTTGGCGCGCCAGTTCGGCAGCGTGTCCCCGATGTGTGGTGTGCGCCACAGTAAGTCGCACCCGACTCTCGAGGGCGTGTGCCAACAGGTCACGACCGGCAGCGGTGGTGGAGGTGGCATTGGGGTTGACGATCAGCAGTGCGCGCACGGGGCATGAGCCTATCCGGTGTCGTGTTCTAGGCTGGCCTCGTGCCGAATACCGCCAGTCCGAACGCCCTGCCCAAGACAGTCACATGGGCAGGTGCCCTCGTGACGCTGCAAGGGCTGGTTGCCGCCGGGTTCGCGATCGTCGCAGTAATTCGCGGCGCGACCGGCCACGATCAGAGCGTCACCAACGGATACGGATTTGCCGCGTGGGTCGCGATCCTCGGCGGCGCGGTGTTGGCAGCCGGTATCGCCTTGCTGACGGGTCGCCGGTGGGGCCGGGCAATCGCCGTCGTCGCGCAGTTGCTGCTCCTACCGGTCGCCTGGTCGCTCCTGACCGATTCGCATCAGGTGCCGCTCGGCATCGTTCTGGGTGTCGTCGTTCTCGGCGCTCTGGGCTGCCTGTTCTCGGCTCCGACGTCTCGATGGATGGCAGCGGAGTACGGAGCGTACGCAGACGAGGTGTCGCCGGAAGAGGGACACCCGGACGAGACCGAAGAGCCGCGGGACAAGTAGGACGGAACGCCTACCCTGCTTCAGTCCTACTCAGCTTCGGCGGCAAGAGCTCCGAGGTGGGTGCCGGTCAGGCGATACGTGGTCCACTCCGTCTTCGCGTCGGCACCGAGTGACTCGTAGAACTTGATCGAGGGCGTGTTCCAGTTGAGCACCGACCAGGACAGCCGGGTGTAGTCGTTGTCGGTGCACTCCTTGGCGAGCGCGGCCAGAAGAGCCTTTCCGTGGCCTGATCCGCGCTGGCTGGGCTTGACGTACAGGTCTTCGAGGTAGATGCCGTGGGCGCCGTCCCACGTGGAGAAATTGCGGAACCACAGCGCCATGCCGACGACGTCGTCAGCCGAATTCACAGCGACGTGCGCGAAGGCCGTCGCGGCCGGCCCGAACAATGCCTCGCCGATCTGTTCCGCCTTCACGGTGCACTCGTCGAGGGCCTTCTGGTAGTCCGCCAACTCGTAGATCATGTCGGTGATCGGCTGGACGTCTGCGGGCGTGGCGCGTCGGATCATGGGGAGAATCTTAAGCCTCAAGCCTCCACGAGCGGCGGCACGTTGTGATGGACGAGGTGGCTGGCGCCGTGCTCGTAACCGAGAACCGTGTAAGCGCCCGGGAACAACGCGAAACGCTTTCCTTCGGTGACCGGGAGCTCGAGCCAGCGGGCGATGAGCGCGCGTGAGAAGTGGCCGTGCCCGATCAGGATCACGTCCCGCTCGGGTAGCTGCGAACGCACCATCGACAGCACCATGTCGGTGCGGGCATGGATCTGATCGGTCTGCTCGCCGCCGGGGCACGGGTGTGTCCAGACGGTCCAATCGGGCACCGTTGCGCGGATCTCGGGCGTCGTGAGGCCTTCGTAGTCGCCGTAGTCCCATTCGGAAAGTGCATCCCAGGTTCGCTCTTCCGGCAGGCCGGCGAGATCACCCGTCAACTGTGCGCGCAGCCGCGGACTCGTCAGAATCATGGGGTTCCGGAGGTCGAGGGTTCGCAAGCGATTTCCGGTCGCGGTTGCCTGCATCTCGCCGAGCGGAGTCAGCGGAACCTCGGTCCGGCCCGTGTGTTTCCCGGTGCGTGCCCACTCGGTTTCACCGTGGCGCATGAGTACGACGCGAGCACCGAGGGGGATCGACGAGGGGGCGGACTGGGAGGTCATGTCGACCATCATTGCAGGCTGCCTCGCGTGTGTAGCTCGCCTCCTGGCGCGAAGTGCGCAAGGATCTACGTGTGACGACGGTTCTCGCAGTGGCGAATCAAAAGGGCGGCGTGGCTAAAACCACTACCGTCGCTTCTCTCGGTGCGGCTTTGTCCGCGCTCGGACAACGAGTTCTGGTGGTGGATCTCGACCCGCAGGGCTGCCTGACGTTCTCGCTCGGACACAACCCCGATCGCCTCGAGCGTTCGGTCAACGAGGTCCTGGCGGGTGATCTCGACGCGGTCGACGCCGTGCTCAAAACGGACGACGGTATGGATCTCCTGCCGGCCACCATCGATCTCGCGGGCGCCGAAGCGCTGCTCCTGATGCGACCCGGTCGAGAGTTCGCGCTCAAGCGGGCGCTGTCTCCGCTCCTGGGTTCTTACGACGTCATCATCATCGACTGCCCACCGTCGTTGGGTGTGCTCACACTCAACGGATTGACTGCGGCGCAGTCGGTTCTGGTTCCACTGCAATGCGAAACCCTCGCACACCGCGGCGTCGGACAGCTGCTGCGTACGGTTCGCGAAGTCCAAGCCATCACCAACCCGGATCTTGTTCTGCTCGGCGCACTTCCGACTCTGTACGACGCTCGAACCACGCACAGTCGCGACGTACTCGCTGACGTCAGTGACCGCTACTCCCTCGCCGTTCTGGCGCCGCCGATTCCACGGACCGTCAAGTTCGCCGAGGCCTCTGCTTCCGGCGCGACGGTCCTTGCCGGGCGAAAGAACAAGGGCGCGGATGCCTATCGAGAACTCGCCGACAATCTCGTAAAGCATTGGGCTGGAAATGAAGTCGTGACTTTCGCGCCGGAACTGGCGCTCTGAGGAAGGCGAGAGCTTCTAGCGCAGCGCGAACAAGGTATCGCCGCGCTGTTCCAGAATCGTCTCGCCCGCACTGGCGAGCACGATCGGCGTCGTCGTCTCACCGCGGTCGACTGCGATCATGCGCTGCACCGCTCCGTCCGACGGGCTGACGGCTGCAATGCCGCCCGGAACGGGGATGAGCATCTGACCGGCGACCATGCTTCCGGGCCCTGACGTTCCGTTGACGATCCACGTCGGAGCCAGGTCGCTCAGGCGGAGGTTGACCGTCTGAGAGCCGGTCCACCACGTGATCGAAGCCTTGTCGGCGTGGGTGCGGGCCCCTTCGGTCACCGCTCCCTCGATCGGATAGTCGACGATCGGATTGCCGGTTCCGTCGAAAATGGTGATGCGAGAAGCGGTTCCGTTGGCGGCAGGGAGGTAGACCGCCGTCTTCTCGCCGGCCACGGCAAGAAGGCGGGCGCCTTCGGAGCCGAGGAGAATCGAGGATCCGTATTCTTCGGGTTCCTGGGCGTCCTTCGGTGCGGGGTTCATCACCGTCAACCTGTTGGAGGCTTCACCCGGGCAACGCTCGAGTACCGAGACTCGGTTGGCGCTCGACGCAGCGTCGAGCAGCGTGCATCCGGTGCGGGGTTGCTTGTTGGGATTGACCTTCGCGTCGACCCGGCCGTACTCGAGAGTTCGGACGAGGTCCGAGCGCCACAGTTCCATTCGCTCACTGCCGCGTGAGATCAGATAGGTGCCGTCCGCCGACAAGGTGACCGCGGAATCGGCGTCGCTGTTGCGCTGGTCCTTTCGGGCGCCGGTGTCGGCGACCAGTGACGTGACCTGAGAGCAACCGCGATTGTCCTGATAGACGCTGACGACGCGATCCCACGAACCGATCGCACCGCACAGGGGAATGTTGCGCGCGTATCGCCACACTTCTTCGCCTGTTGCCGGGTCGCGGCCGATCACGTCGGAACCGTCGGCGGTGACGACGGCATTTCCGACGGTGATGGGTGCCGTCGAGTCGGCACTGGGAGATTCCCACGTCTGCTTCAGGATGTCGGGTAACAACACCGACGTCGACAGAGGTGGGAGTGGAGATTCGGCGGTGACCGAGGTGGTTCCGCGCGCATCACTGCGCAACCACACCACGGTCACCGCCACGATTACGGCCAGCGCGATTGCCAGCGCACCGATCACATCTGAGCGAGTACGCCTTTCGGGAGCCAGCACATCGGCAGCTTACTCTGCGGCGCCTGCCGTCGCGGAAGCCGCGGGGCGACGACGCCGACGGCGACGCGGCTTGGCCGCTCCGTCTTCGTCCGAGTTCTCGGTAGCGGTTGCAGCCGGTGCCGAAGGGGGAGCTGTGGTGGCGCCGGCGGTGGTGGACGTCGCGGCGTCGGTCGAAGCACCGGCGCGGGTACGGCGGCGAGTCCGGTTGCGACGAGGCGCGGCCTTCTCTTCGTTGCCGTCGGCGTCGGCCGTCTTCGGCGCGTCTGCTTTGTCCGTTGCTGCCTTGTCGGTTGCAGCCTTCTCAGGGGCGGCCTTGGCCCTGCGAACAGTGCCCTTGGCGTCAGCCGGAATCGACAGCTCTTCGTAGAGGTGCGGCGAGCTCGAGTACGTCTCGACCGGATCGGGGATTCCGAGGCTCAGTGCCTTGTCGATGAGCTGCCAGCGAGGAATGTCGTCCCAGTCGACCAGCGTGACGGCGATACCGGTGCGTCCGGCGCGGCCGGTGCGACCGATGCGGTGGACGTAGGTCTTCTCGTCCTCGGGGCACTGGTAGTTGATGACGTGGGTGACATCGTCGATGTCGATGCCGCGTGCGGCGACGTCGGTGGCGACCAGCACGTCGACCTTGCCGTTGCGGAAGCCCTTCAGGGCCTTCTCGCGGGCAATCTGTCCGAGGTCACCGTGGACGGCACCGACGGAGAAACCGCGCTCGGCGAGATCGTCGGCGACTTTCTGGGCTGTGCGCTTGGTGCGGGTGAAGATCATCGTCGCGCCGCGGCCTTCGGCCTGCAGAACACGGGCGACCATCTCGGCCTTGTCGAGAGCGTGCGCACGGTAGATGTGCTGGCTCGTGCGGTCGTGCACTGCGGAGGATTCGGCTTCCTCGGCGCGAATGTGCGTCGGCTGCGTCAGGAAGGTGCGAGCCAGGGTGATGATCGGGCCGGGCATCGTGGCGGAGAAGAGCATCGTCTGACGCTTGTCGGGGACCATGCCCATGAGGCGTTCGATGTCGGGGAGGAATCCGAGGTCGAGCATTTCGTCGGCCTCGTCGAGGACGAGAACGCCCACTTTGCCCAGGATCAGGTGCGACTGGTTGGCCAGGTCGAGCAGGCGACCCGGGGTGCCGACGACAACGTCGACGCCCTTCTGCAGTGCCGAGATCTGCGCCTCGTACGGCCGACCGCCGTAGATGGGCAGAACCTGGAGACCTCGGTCGCCGACTCGGAGGTACTTGCTGGCGTTCTCGAGGTCGCGAGCGACCTGGATGCACAGTTCGCGGGTGGGAACGATGATCAGAGCGCGAGGCGTGCCGTCGAGGACAGCCGTGCCGTTCTCGGCGGTGACGATGCGATGCAGGAGCGGGACGCCGAAACCGAAGGTCTTGCCCATTCCGGTGCGGGCCTGACCGATGAGGTCGTCACCGGCGAGAGCCAACGGAAGGGTGAGTTCCTGGATGGCGAAGGTGCGCTCGATGCCGATCTCGTTCAGTGCGCGGACGATTTCGTCGCGTACACCGAGTTCGGCGAAGCTCGGGGGTACATGGGTGTCGTCGAGCTGGACGGAAACGGTGTTCTCGGTTGCTTCGTCTTCGTGGTCGACAGTGATCTTGCTCAGGGGACTAGCCTTTCCTCGTGGCGGTACGCACGCACAAGGTAAGGGGCCAGGCCGTAAATCGGCCGATGTCGATGCCCTCTTTTTCTTCGGTCATGCCTACGCCTCAGCACTGAATTCCACTCGGACGAATTCGAACCGTCCGGAGATCTCGGCGAAGCGGGCAACAACCGTCGATGCAGGTGCGCGCACATTATCGGTGGGGTCCGCGTGAGCACAGTCGTGTCGGCTGACCTAAAGCAGCCGTCCCGGCTAACCATAAGAGCCGGGGGAACTGGCGAACTCCCAAGACCATTGTAGCTGCACGTTGTCCGCCCCTCGCGATGACATGTCGAAGATCACCGAATCGGACATGCGGTCCTTGGCGGTCGCGTCGGCCGTCGAAGCACTACAGTTCGTAGTCATGGGCGCACACGATCTTGATGCTTCGACGGACGCTGGAACCGGAGGCCGAGTCGCTTCCGATCACCCCGGCGTGATCGATTTGTTTGCCGTTCTCGCCTACGGCGAGATTTCGGCGTTCTACCGGTTGGCGGAGGACGCACAAATGGCACCGGACCTGCGAGGCAAGGTGGCGTTCGCCAGCATGGCCGCCGCCGAGATGGACCACTTCGAGACTCTGGAAACGGCGCTGACGGAACGTGGCCACGAGATCTTTGCCGTCATGGACCCGTTCGTTCGTGCTCTCGACAATTATCACGCGTCGACGACACCGTCGACGTGGCTGGAATCGCTCGTGAAGGCGTACGTCGGCGACGGAATCGCTGCCGATTTCTACCGCGAGATCGGGCACTCCCTCCCGGCGGATGTCGCCGAGATCGTCGAGGACGTGCTGTCCCAGACGGGCCACTCGGAGTTCGTGGTGCTCGAGGTGAAGGCAGCAGTGGAGGCCAGCACCCGCGCCAAGGACCGGCTGATGTTGTGGGGACGCCGTCTTCTGGGTGAAGCAATCACGCAGGCGCAGTTCGTGCTGGCGCAGCGTGAGGACCTCACGGATCTGGTGATCTCGGCCTCGGGTGACCTCAACGGAGTTGTCGCGTTGTTCGACGGTATGCAGGCAAAGCACGCCGAGCGGATGGCGATTCTCGGACTCGTCTAGGTGCCTGTTCGCTCTGGGCACAGCGTGCAGAGGAGCGTGGGCGGTCGCTGCTGCATTAGCCTTGCGTCGACAACGGATGTAATTCACGAACAGTTCGGAGGTTGACCGTGGAGGTCAAGATCGGTGTAATCGACAGCCCGCGTGAGCTCATCGTCAACAGCGAACAGACCCCTGACGAGGTCGAGACACTGGTCGCGGCTGTCCTCGGTGGCCGCGAGCCGGTTCTGGCTCTCGTCGACGACAAGGGCCGCAAGTTCCTGGTGCAGGCTTCTCGTGTGGCGTACGTGGAGATCGGTCCGTCCGATATCCGCAAGGTCGGATTCGCGCCTACCGTCTGACGCGTAGCCGTAAAAGCAGAATGGGCGGGCAGTCGTGAGACTGCCCGCCCATTCTCGTTCGGGTTCCGGTTACTTGGTTTCGGCCTGCAGCGGCACGTGTGAGAGACCGCCCCACGCCAGTGTCACGGTGATTTCCACGGCCTCTTCCTTGGGGATCGGCCGCGCGGCTTCGAGCCAGTACCGCGCCGTGAACTGGCTGGCACCGACTAGACCGACCGCAAGAATGCGCGCGCGATACGGATCGAGTCCGGAATCCTGACTGACCAGGTCGAACACGGCGTCGACGCAGGCTTCGGTGGCTTGTTCCACGCGTGTCTGGACCTGAGGTTCGCCCATGATGTCGGACTCGAACACCAGGCGGAAGCCCTGCGAGTCGTTGTCGACGAAGTCGAAGAACGCCTGGACTGCGGCGCGGACACGCTGTTTGTTGTCCGTCGTCGATCGCAGGGCTTGGCGTACGCCCGAGATGAGGCTGTCGACATAACTCTGCAGGACTGCGACATACAATTCGAGCTTGCCTGGAAAGTGTTGGTACAGGACTGGCTTGCTGACACCGGCACACTCGGCGATCTCGTCCATGCCGGCCGAGTGGTACCCGTTCGCGACGAATACCTCACTTGCAGCTGCGAGGAGCTGGAGGCGGCGCGCATCGCGGGGGAGTCGGGTGCTGCGACGTGTTCCGGCAGGCTTGCCAGCCGTTGTACCGCGATCGGAGTCTGTCCGATCCGCGAGTTCTGTCATGTCGCTTCCAATCTGAGCAAAAGTAAATTCGGTCGGCGCGCGGATCCGCGAGTCGCGTGTGCGTACCCGCCAGTATCCTCCGTCACACCGGTCGTAGCCGAATGAACGATACCGTGTGTCGCCCGGGCGAGTCGCGCGTGCCTCGGTGAGCGAGACCAGCGGTCTTTCTCGTTACATGACGGGTTGCCATGACACGCCAGGACCAGCATGTTTCGGTCAGCCCGGGCGAGCGACTTGCCGTGTGTGAGATTCTGGACGACGTGACTGACCCAGGGGGACCGCGCATGCGTGGACGAACTACGCAGAACCCTGAACGTGAGGAACGTCGAATGCGTAGCGGAACTGGAGCGCCCCGCGACGAACGTCGGCCAGAGGTGCCGGATGATCGTGCCTACGGCGAACGCGACTATCGCGGCATTTCCTCCCATCAGCCCTTGCGTGCCCAGTGGGATCCGACCAAACGAGAAGTGGGCCGAACCCCGCGTAATCCGCGGCCCGACCGGGCAGCGCGAAAGCAGAGCAAGCTCGGGCGCTTCGTCTCGACCTACGGTTGGCGGGCCTACGCGATTCCGGTTCTCGTGGTGCTCACCATCCTTGTGATCGTCGACGCAGTACGTCCGGACGCCACGGACACCGCGAGCAAGACGTCGGCCACTGCCGACCTCGCCCACAGCACCGACGGAACCGACGTCATCGGTGCGCCGCCGGCCGGAGACGGAACCTTTGCGTCGTCGATACCGTCCGGCGCTCTCCCCGACGGTGGTCCGTTCACCGTCGCGGGCGGCGGAACGTGGCACGTCGTACCGGGTACGACGGGCAAGGTCGGACAGGGAACCGAACGCGAGTTCACGTACACGGTCGAGATCGAGGACGGCGTCGACACGACCGGTTTCGGCGGTGACGAATCGTACGGACGCATGGTCGATCAGACACTGGCCAACCCGAAGAGTTGGACCAATGACCCCAAGGTCGCGTTCCGGCGCGTCGACGCAGGCGAGCCGGACTTCCGGATCTCCTTGACCTCGCAGATGACTATCCGTGAAGGCTGCGGATACGAGATCGAACTCGAAGGATCCTGCTACAACCCGAGCATGGACCGAGTCCTGCTCAACGAACCGCGCTGGGTGCGAGGCGCCATTTCGTTCCAGGGTGACATCGGCTCGTATCGGCAGTATCAGATCAATCACGAGGTCGGCCATGCCATCGGATACGCCGCCCATCAGCCTTGCGAGACCGAAGGTGGACTCGCACCGATCATGATGCAGCAGACCTTCGGAACCGCGAACAACGACATCGCTAGGCTTGATCCCGAGGGCGTCGTTCCGATGAACGGACTCACGTGCCGCTTCAATCCGTGGCCGTACCCCCGAGCGTGACCGGATCGAGAATCCCTGATCTCGTCTTGAACTAGGAGTGTTTCGCGGTGTCTGCAACACCCGTCGTATTGCCACCACTGGTGGAGCCGGCAGCCGAGTTGAGCCGGGAGGAAGTTGCCAGATACAGCCGGCACCTGATCATCCCGAACGTGGGCATGACCGGCCAGAAGCGGCTCAAGAATGCGCGAGTCCTGTTCATCGGCGCCGGTGGATTGGGTTCGCCTGCACTGCTCTATCTCGCGGCCGCAGGAGTGGGCACCATCGGGATCGTCGAGTTCGACGAGGTCGACATGTCGAACCTGCAGCGTCAGGTGATTCACGGACGCTCCGACGTCGGACGCCCGAAGGCGGTCAGCGCGAAGGAGTCGATTCTCGAGATAAACGAGCACGTCGACGTCCGGTTGCACGAATTCCGCCTGGACAACTCCAACGCGGTCGAACTGTTCTCGGAGTACGACCTGATCCTGGACGGTACGGACAACTTCGCGACGCGGTACCTCGTCAACGATGCCGCCGTCATCGCCGGAAAGCCGTACGTGTGGGGCTCGATCTACCGCTTCGAAGGGCAGGTCTCGGTCTTCTGGGAAGACGCCCCGGACGGCGCGGGACTGAATTATCGCGATCTTTACCCGGAGGCGCCGCCGCCCGGCATGGTCCCCTCGTGCGCCGAGGGCGGTGTTCTCGGAGTCCTGCCTGCGACCGTCGGTTCGATCATGGCGACCGAGGCGGTCAAGCTCATCACGGGGATCGGCGAACCGCTTCTCGGGCGCCTGATGATCTACGACGCTCTTGCGATGACGTTCCGGACGATCCGCCTTCAGCGTGATCCGACCCGCGTGCCGGTCACCGCCTTGATCGACTACGACGCGTTCTGCGGTGTCGTGTCCGAAGAGGCGAGCGCTGCTGCTGTCGGCTCGACGATCACGGCGCCGGAGTTGGAGGCCATGATCGGCGAGGGACGATCGATCGAGCTGGTAGACGTACGAGAACCGGTTGAATGGGACATCATGCATCTGCCGGGGGCGGTGCTGATCCCGAAGGACCGCATCCTTTCCGGTGAAGCTCTGGCGACGTTGCCGCAGAACAAGCAGATAGTTCTGTACTGCAAAACCGGCATTCGTTCGGCCGAGGCACTGGCCTTTCTCAAGAACGCCGGTTTCTCCGACGCAGTTCATGTTCAAGGTGGCGCGATCGCCTGGGCGAACCAGGTGGATGCGAGTCTGCCGGTCTACTAGGCGCGCCTCGCGGGAGGCGGCGCCGCGCACCGGTAGCGTTGGGGTGTGAGCACAGGCCAACCTCCCCAGCACGTGTGCTCCACCTTCGGCCTCCGTGAAGTCGATCCCATCCCACTCGGTGCGGATTGGGACGGCGGGTGGCTGTGTGGAGACGTCGTCCTTTCAGCAGTCGCGGATCATGCCCGCGCAGCGTGGTCGGCGAAGGTGCGAGAGAACCTCGAAGTCGACGGCGTTCGGCTGGCTCGACCGGTGCGTTCGACCGACGGTCGTTACGTCGTCTCGGGCTGGCGCGCTGACACATTCATCGTCGGATCGCCGGAACCACGTCACGACGAAGTGGTCTCGATGTCCTGCCGACTGCATGCGGCGACGGCCTCGCTCGAGCGCCCGCGCTTCCTTGCACAACCGCCGGTGCCGCCGTGGGCCGAGGTCGACGTATTCGTCGCCGCTGATCGCGCGGCATGGGAAACGGTTCCGCTGAGGATCGCGAAGGGCGTCGAGCAACTCGAGACGCCCACTCCTGACGGTCGCAAAAGTCTGGAACTGATTGCCGGGCTCGCTACTTTGCGGAAGCCGGTGCAGAGCCCGGACCAGCTCGTGCACGGCGATCTGTTCGGGACGGTGCTGTTCTCGGGCAGTATGGCCCCCGGAATCACCGACATCACGCCGTATTGGCGACCGGCTGCGTGGGCCGCTGCCGTCGCTGTGGTCGACGCGATCTCGTGGGGCGGTGCCGACGAGGCACTGGTCGGCCGGTGGGAAGACCTTCCCGAGTGGCCGCAGATGCTTCTACGTGCGGTGATGTTCCGCTTGGCAGTTCATGTTCTGCATCCCCGCTCGACGGCGGACGCGTTCCCGGGGTTGGCCCGTACTTCCGACATCGTGCGCTTGCTGCTCTAGATCGGGGCGCCGGTACCGAAGTCCGAGACCAGGCCCTCGAACAGCTCGCGTGCGGCGTTCGAGGCGGCCACGGTGTTTCCGTCGACGACAGCGTTGACGAGGTTCGCGTGCTGCGAGTGGAATCCTTCGCCGGTTGCATCGATGTGCTGTTGGATCGTGGTCTCGATGACCGGGAGCAGGGAGTCGTAGAACTCCAGGTAGACCTCGTTGTGGCTGGCCGCGACGATTGCTCGGTGCAGGGCGACGTCAGCGGTGGTGGCAGCGTCGATGTCCTGACCCTCCCATGACGCGGTGCGAAGCTCGAGTAGTCGCGTCAGTTCGGCGATGTCGTCTTCGGTTCGCCGTGCGGCGGCGAGGGTGGCTGCAGTGATGTCGAGTGCGCGCCGAAGTTCGAGTACGTCCCGTTGGTGGGCACCGGCAAAGTAGTTGCCGAGAGTGCCACCGAGGTCGGAGACAGCAACGACGTAGGTACCCGATCCCTGACGACGTTCCAGCATTCCGGCGTGAACAAGCGCCTGGACCGCCTCGCGCACGGTATTGCGACCGGTCCCGGTCAGCTCCGACAGTTCCGGTTCGGTGGGGATTTTGGAACCGATCGGCCAGGTCCCGCTCCGGATCTCGTTGCGGAGTTGTTCGGTGACCTGCGAGATGAGACTTGCGCGTCGAACGGGTTGCACGTGGTTGTTTCCTCGGGTCCGGGTAAGTGGTGTGAATGTGACGTAAGATTACCGCGCTTGTGCGAGTTCGTCCGGTCATCCTATGATTTGCCGGTGACTGCTCAACTGGAGAGAACCGAAACCCGCTCGTTGATACAAGGCCGTGTGCTCGTCTTCGCAGCGATTGCGATGTCTGCGCTCGTACTTCGACTTGCGGTGACCTCGTTCTCGCCCTTGGCGGCCGAGATTCGCGACGAGATCGGCTTCTCCGCCTCGATCGTCGGTGTCTTCGGCATGGTTCCGACCGCAATGTTCGCCATCTTCGGTCTCATCACTCCCGCCATCGCGAAACGTATCGGGCTCGAGCGAACGGCCCTCGTCGCGATGCTCATGGCCGGCGTCGGAATGCTGTTGCGCGCCATGATGTCTCAGACATGGTCGTTGCTGGCCCTCTCGGCTTTGGCACTGGCAGGCATGGGAATCGGCAATGTCGTGATCCCGCCGTTGGTCAAGCGGTACTTCTCGGATCGCCTCGCCACCATGAGTTCGGTCTACATCGTGGCCGTGCAGATCGGCACCATCGTTCCGGCGTTCGTCGCAGTCCCGGTTGCCGACGCCTTCGGGTGGCGGTTCTCGATCGGCTGGTGGTCCGCCTTCGGCTTCGCCGCAGCAGTGCCGTGGTTGATCACCCTCGCTCGCTCGCGCAAGGCTCGCGCGAACGCAGCCGGGTCCGTCGAGAATGCATCGGATTCGGTTGCGGCAGTGGCAGAACAGCCACGCGGTCAGGTCTGGCGTTCTCCCGTGGCCTGGGGGATGGCCGGCATGTTCGGCATGACCTCACTGATCACGTATTCGATGTTCACGTGGATTCCCTCGATCCTTCGTGACGCCGGAGCCAGTGATGCCTTCGGCGGAACGATGGTCGGAATGTTCTCGGTGATCGGGCTCGTCGCAGCGTTCGGTGCGCCGACCCTGTGCGCCCGCATGGCCAATCCCTTCCCTGTCGTGATCGCGTGTGCCGTCTGCTACCTGGTCGGCATGGGCGGGCTGTACTTTGCCCCGATGGCGGCGCCGGTCGTGTGGGTTGTCGTCCTGGGCCTCGGTCCGAGCACGTTCCCGATGTCGCTCACGCTGATCAACCTGCGTACTCGTTCGCACATCGGTTCCTCGGCACTGTCCGGCTTCACCCAGGGCATCGGCTACTCCGTTGCCTGCCTCGGTCCGCTCCTGTTCGGCGTTTTCCACGACGTGTCCGGTGGATACGCTGCGCCGTTCGGCCTGCTCGTCGTCGCTGTGATCGTGGTGCTCCTGGGCGCCTACCAGGCATGCAAGCCTCGGATGCTCGAGGATTCCTGGCACGCACCTGCGAAAAACTAGCTCACACCCGGTCTTGTTACCGGGTGAGGATCAATTGACTTCGCGGTCATCGCACGCAGCACCGGCGCAATAACCGTTTTCTACCTTTGGGTCTCCAACATATTCAGGAGGCCCTGGTGAGTCATTACATCGAGCATTGGGATGCAGAGGACGTCGACGCCTGGGAATCCGGCGGCAAGGACATCGCGAAGCGGAACCTGATCTGGTCAGTGGTAGCCGAACACGTCGGCTTCTCGATCTGGTCGATCTGGTCCGTGATGGTGTTGTTCATGCCGACGGATATCTACGGCATCGACGCGGCCGGAAAGTTCTTCCTCGTCGCAGTGCCCACACTTGTCGGGTCGGTCCTCCGCATTCCATACACGGTTGCCACCGCACGGTTCGGTGGTCGCAACTGGACCGTCATGAGTGCGCTGTTCCTCTTCGTACCAACACTTCTCACGCTCTACCTGATGATGAATCCGGGTGCGTCGTACACCACGTTCATGTTGGTAGCGGCCACTGCAGGTATCGGCGGCGGCAACTTCGCGTCGTCGATGACCAACATCAATGCCTTCTACCCGCAACGCCTCAAGGGGTGGGCGCTCGGTCTCAATGCCGGCGGCGGCAACATCGGTGTGCCGATGATCCAGCTGATCGGTCTGCTGGTGATCGCCACCGTCGGTAACCGTGCTCCGTGGATCGTGTGCGCTGTCTATCTCGTGTTCATTGCCGCTGCTGCCGTCGGTGCCGCGCTGTTCATGGACAACCTGGGCAACCAGAAGTCGGACCTGCGCTCGATGGCCAAGGCACTCAAGTTCTCCGAGTCGTGGGTGATCAGCTTCCTGTACATCGGTACGTTCGGTTCCTTCATCGGATTCAGCTTCGCCTTCGGTCAGGTTCTGCAGATCAACTTCCTCGCCGGCGGTGCCACTCCGGCCGCGGCCGCGCTGCATGCAGCCCAGATCGCCTTCATCGGTCCTCTCCTCGGTTCGATCGCTCGCCCCCT
Source organism: Rhodococcus sp. DN22 (assembly GCF_036669995.1). NCBI lineage: Bacteria > Bacillati > Actinomycetota > Actinomycetes > Mycobacteriales > Nocardiaceae > Rhodococcus > Rhodococcus sp. DN22. The sequence continues at coordinate 2,386,698 of NZ_CP133326.1, forward strand.
CGGCGGCAAGCTGGCCGACCGGATCGGCGGCGGCAAGATCACCATGTGGACGTTTGTCGCCATGGCATTCGCTGCATCGATTCTCGTGACGGCCGGAACGATGGACGACAACACCGCGGGCGTCGCCAGCGCCGGAATCATGGTGACATTCGTTCTCGGATTCATCGCCCTGTTCCTGCTCTCCGGCATCGGAAACGGATCCGTTTACAAGATGATCCCGGCGATCTTCGAGGCGAAGGCTCAGAGCTTCGATCACATGGATCGAAGCGAGAAGGCAACGTGGTCGCGCAGTATCTCCGGTGCTCTCATCGGATTTGCCGGTGCGGTAGGCGGTTTGGGCGGCGTAGGCATCAACCTGGTGCTGCGCGCGTCGTACAGCAGCCCCGCGAAGTCGGCGACCATGGCCTTCTGGGTGTTCCTGGCCTTCTACATCGCCTGCATCGCAGTCACCTGGTTCGTCTTCCTGCGCAAGCCGTCGACGCTGACCACAGACGTCGACGAGGCGAAGGTCGCAGTCACGGCGTGAGCGGTCCGCAGAATCTCAGAACTATCTCGTACCTCAGGAAGTAGGCGTCATGAGCAAGTCGGTTGTTGTCATCGGACACGGAATGGTCGGACACCGATTCGTCGAGGCACTGCGTTCGCGCGACGAAGCGAACAACTGGTCGGTGACCGTACTCTGCGACGAGCAGTACGCAGCGTACGACCGAGTCGGGCTGTCCTCGTACGTCGGAGCGTGGGACCCCAAGGAATTGGCACTGGCCGGCAACGATTACGTCGGCGACAGCCTGGTCGACCTCCGAGTGGGGGAAGGCGCGCTCTCGATCGACAAAGATGCACGCACGGTCACGACGACAACCGGCGAGACGATCTCCTACGACGCTCTGGTGATGGCGACCGGTTCGTATCCGTTCGTGCCTCCCGTACCGGGGCACGACGGCGACGGATGTTTTGTCTACCGCACCCTCGACGACCTCGACGGTATCCGGGCCGCCGCCGAGAAGGCGGGTCCTGGCGCTGTCGGCGTCGTGGTGGGCGGCGGTCTTCTCGGACTCGAGGCCGCAAATGCTCTCTCGCTCATGGGAATGACGGCACATGTCGTCGAACACAATGCGCGATTGATGCCGATGCAGGTCGACGAGGGCGGCGGCGCACTGCTCGCTCGCCTCGTCACCGAACTCGGTCTCACCGTTCACACCGGAGTCGGGACGGCGGGAATCTCGCAGGCCGACAACGGAATCGTGGTCGAACTATCCGACGGCTCCACCATCGACGCGTCGCTGCTCGTCTTCTCCGCCGGAGTTCGTCCGCGTGATCAGCTGGCCCGCGACGCCGGCATCGCAGTGGGGGAGCGCGGCGGCATCCTGACCGACCTCGGCTGCGTGACTTCGGACGAGAACATCTATGCCGTCGGAGAATGTGCTGCGGTGGAAGGCCGTTGCTACGGTCTGGTTGCTCCCGGCTACACGACGGCCGAGATCGTGGCCGATCGTCTGCTCGGCGGCGCCGCGGATTTCCCGGGCGCCGACATGTCCACCAAGCTCAAGCTCATGGGCGTCGACGTCGCCAGTTTCGGTGACGCGATGGCGACCTCACCCCGAGCTCTCGAAGTTGTCCTCAGCGACGCGTCCAAGGGGACGTACGCGAAGCTCGTGGTCTCCGATGATGCGAAGATCCTGCTCGGCGGCATTCTTGTCGGTGACGCGTCGGCCTACGCGTCGCTGCGCCCGCTGGTCGGTCGCGAACTACCCGGTGACCCGGCGACATTGATCTCGCCTGCGGGGGAGAAGCCGGGTGCAGGCTCGCTGCCCGACGATGCCGAGGTGTGCTCGTGCAACGCGGTGACCAAGGGAGCCATCTGCGGCGCAATCGCGGCCGGCGCATGCGACATTGCTTCGGTGAAGGCGTGCACCAGCGCCGGAACCACCTGTGGCGGTTGCCTTCCCACTGTGAAGCAGCTGCTGGCCGATTCCGGCGTCGTGATGTCGAAGGCACTGTGCGAACATTTTGCGCAATCGCGGGCCGAGTTGTTCCAGATCGTGCAGTCGACGCAGACCAGAACCTTCTCGGCGCTGATCGCCAAGTACGGTAAGGGCGCCGGTTGCGACATCTGCAAGCCCGTAGTCGCTTCGATTCTGGCATCGACGGACTCCGATCACATCCTGCACCGCCAGCAGGCGTCGTTGCAGGACACCAACGATCACTTCCTCGCGAACATCCAGAAGAACGGTACGTACTCCGTGGTACCTCGTATGCCTGGCGGCGAGGTCACGGGTGAGCAGCTCATCGTCATCGGTGAGGTGGCGCGTGACTTCGGCTTGTACACGAAGGTGACCGGCGGTCAGCGCATCGACTTGTTCGGGGCTCGTGTCGAACAGTTGCCCGCGATCTGGAAGCGTCTCGTCGACGCCGGGATGGAATCGGGTCAGGCGTACGGCAAGTCCCTGCGGACGGTCAAGAGCTGCGTCGGTTCGAGCTGGTGCCGCTACGGCGTTCAGGACTCGGTGGGAATGGCCGTCGACCTCGAGAACCGCTACCGCGGCCTGCGTTCGCCGCACAAGATCAAGTTCGGCGTCTCGGGATGTGCTCGTGAATGCGCCGAAGCGCGTGGCAAGGACGTCGGCGTCATCGCGACGGAGAACGGTTGGAATCTGTATGTGGGTGGCAACGGCGGACAGTCGCCCAAACACGCTCAGCTGCTTGCCGGAGGCCTCGACGACGCAACCTTGGTCAAGTACATCGACCGCTACCTCATGTTCTACATCCGCACCGCCGATCGCCTGCAGCGCACGGCGCCGTGGGTCGAATCACTCGAAGGCGGACTCGATCACCTCAAGGCTGTGATTTGTGAAGACAGCCTGGGAATCGGCGAAGAACTCGAGGCTCTGATGGCCAAGCACGTCGAGGGCTACCAGGACGAATGGGCTGGTGTGCTGGGTGATCCGGAGAAGTTGTCGAGGTTTGTCTCGTTCGTCAACGCACCGGAGAAAGCCGACCCGACGGTTGTGTTCGACGAGACCGGAGTGCGCAAGGTTCCAGTCCTGATGGGTATGCCGAGCATCCCTACGCGCCGGTAATAGTCGCGTAACCCGTGGGAAACACGGGGTCCGTAGAAACGTAGACAAGAACCCGCGCGACGTTGTCGCCGGATCGACAGGAGGACTTCGATGAGTGTCATCGATGCGCAGATCGCCAAGCTGGATTCGGATCGACTCGAATGGACGTCGGCCTGCCCGCTGAGCCATCTGATCCCTGGACGCGGGGTCGCCGTGCTTCTTCGCGGCGGCGAGCAGGTGGCGCTGTTCCTGCTAGAGGACGGCACACTGCGAGCTGTCAGCAACTTCGATCCGTACGGGCGCGCCGCGGTGATGTCACGCGGACTCGTCGGCGACCGGGACGGTGAACCGATCGTGGTCTCGCCGCTGCTCAAGCAGGCGTTCTCGCTGGTCGACGGCCGAGCGATGGACGACTCCGCGGTCGCGCTGCCGGTATACGGAGTTCGCGTGTGGGCAGGCGTCGTTCAGGTACACAGCCTTCAGATGCAGGGCGTTCGCTCGACTGTCGCCGATGCAGTCTCGTGAGTGACGACATGCCGCTGGCTGGATTCACGGTAGGTATCACCGCTTCGCGCCGCGCCGAGGAATTCGCGACGTTGCTGACTCGTCGGGGAGCGGACGTCGTTCACGCTCCGGCGATTCGGATCATCCCTCTCGCCGACGACCGCGAGCTCGAAAGGGTGACACAGCAGATCATCTCGGATCCTCCCGAGGTGGTTGTCGCCACCACCGGGATCGGATTCCGGGGTTGGCTGGAAGCAGCCGACGGGTGGGGTGAGGCGGAAAATCTCGGATCCGCGTTGGGCTCGGCTCGTCTGCTCGCGCGCGGACCCAAGGCCAAAGGGGCAATCCGCGCGGCCGACCTTCGTGAAGAATGGTCCCCGGCATCCGAGTCTTCCGCCGAAGTGCTCGAACATCTTCTTGCAGAAGGTGTCTCGGGAAAACGAATCGCCGTTCAACTGCACGGCGCCACTACCGAATGGGAGCCGATTCCCGATTTCTGTCAGGTGCTGCGCGACGCGGGCGCCGAGGTCATCGCGGTCCCTGTCTATCGATGGGAACCGCCGGAGGATCCGACGCTGCTCGACCGGATGATCGACGCCATCGCTTCAGCCGGAATCGACGCCGTCAGCTTCACCAGTGCACCGGCCGTTGCGTCGATGTTGATGCGCGCCGACAAGACCGGGGATCTCGGCGACATTCTCGACGCGATGCGGGGTCCGGTGGCGGCAATGTGCGTCGGCCCGGTCACCTCGGCGCCGCTCGAAGCCTTGAATGTACCGACCACAGCCCCGGCGCGGGCACGTCTCGGGGCGCTCGCGCGACACATCGTCGACGAACTCCCGCAGCGAGCCAACAAGATTCAAGCCGGCGAACACGAAATCAGCATCCGCGGCGGTTGCGTAGTCGTGGACGGTGAAGTGAAGCAATTGCCGCCGGCTGCGATGTCGTTGATCCGCACTCTCGGGGCCAGCCCCGGCCGAGTCGTCTCCCGCGACGAACTTCTGGCGTCTCTTCCCGGTGGCGGCGGCGACACCCATGCCGTCGAGACCGCCGTCGCCCGATTGCGCGCGTGCCTCGGTGCGCCCAAAGCCGTTCAGACCGTGGTCAAGCGGGGCTATCGACTTGCCCTCGACCCCGGCGACTACGTCCAGAATCCAGGTGACTATGCAACGCGATGACGATGTGCTCGTACTGGTAGCTCACGGCACGCGTAGCCCACGTGGCGTGGAAATGGTTGCCGCCCTTGCCGAAGCCGTCGGCACGCGCGTCGGACGCACGCGCGTTGCCTTCGTCGATGTGCTCGGTCCGTCACCTTCTGAAGTCCTCCGGGACACTCCGGGGCGAGCGATTCTCGTACCGGCCTTCCTGGCGTCCGGCTACCACGTTCACACCGATGTTCGACGCGAAGTGGCGATCAGTGAGCACTCGGCTGTGACTGTGACGCCCGCACTCGGACCCGATCCGGCGCTTGCGCGCGTGCTGCTCCGACGCTTGACCGAAGCGGGGTGGAGTCCAGGCGACGCGATAGTGCTTGCTGCCGCCGGGTCCTCCGATGCGCGGGCGCTGCGAGACGTCGAGCGTGCCGCGCTGATGCTCGCCGAAGCGGCGGGGATCCGGGTGGACATCGGATACATCGCGACCGGGGAACCGAAGGTAGCCGATGTTGTTGCAGCAGCACGCGTTCGCGGCGCGAAGCGAGTGTTCGTTGCCTCGTACCTCCTCGCACACGGACTGTTTCACGAAAGATTGCACGCTGCAGGAGCCGATGGTGTGACCGAACCGCTCGGCGTCGATCCGGGAGTGGTGGACCTTGTCGTGAATCGGTATGAGAGTGCGCGAAGGGAACTAGTATCGCTGCATGACGTCTCACTCCGTAACGCCGACGTATGCCGACCTGGTCGCCGCAGTTCGTGAATCCGACGTCAAGGCACAGGCTCTCATCGGCGGTCTGACCGAAGAGCAGGCGCGTGAGCCCTCCGGGCTCCCCGGGTGGAGCCGGGGACACGTCGTGACGCACATGTCGCGCAACGCCGACGCGCTGGGCAGATTTGTCGCCGGAGTGCAGGGCGGCGAATCGGGGGAGATGTATCCCGGGGGACCGGACGCGCGCAATGCTGCAATCGAGGAAGGTGCAGATCGCCCGGCTGAATTGTTGGCTCTCGACTACCGCTTCTCGGGAACGAGACTGGTCGACGTGTTGTGCGAGATCCAGGCAGATCGACTGGACACGCCGGTGCCGTGGCGCAAACCTGTGACGGCATTCGATCTGCCGATTCTGCGCTGGAACGAGATCGAGATTCACCTGATGGACCTCGACATCGGCTACACCTGCCACGACTGGCCTGCCGAGTTCGTGGAATTCACTCTCGCCCGTCAGTTGGGCGCACTCGAGACAGCGGTCCCGGGTGTACGTGTTCCTTCGCTGTCGGATGCGGAGACCTTGGCCTGGTTGGTCGGGAGGCCGACGAGGGTGGGGCTGCCTACCCTCCCTGCCTGGCCTTTCTGAGACACGGCCTTTCTGAGAGTTAGAACAGGGTGGGGGCGCTGACGTCGTTGCGTGCTTGGGCCAACCGCGCACTCCACCGTTTCACCAACCACATCTCGACGATCTCGGGTTGGGTGCCGGCGGCATAGGCCCAACTGTCGAGCAGTTCGCAGTACCGGCGGTAGCGACGCGTCGTGAAGCCCGTGACGGAAGGATCCTCGAGCCAGCCCTCGTGGATGAGTGTCGAGACGCCGTACTGATCGATCATCTGAGCGCGTCGGCCTTCGTCCTGTACGCCCACCGCCCACATGAAAGCGGCCATGAGTGATACCCCCACGCCGGGCGTGAGTGGCCACCCGGACCAGGTGTCGCGCCGCACGACCGGCATCGACTTGTTTTTCGAACAGTGATCGAGAATGGCTGTGATCTGGGTCAGCGGATCCTCGTCTTCGCGGTGATGCGGATTGAAGACGTTGGGGAACCGCCGCGTGAACCGTCTGCTTTCGTGCGAGCCCTGCCAGGCCGCGCAGAGAAAGAGCAGTCCGAGGCCGTCGTGCTGGGCGACAACGAGGTCGCTCGACGGGCGAAGGTCGTTGCGTTGAACGATGGCTCGGCCTTCGGTGATCACTTTGCCGTCGAGATCACGCCCGCGCAGGCTGATGGTGTGGCCGGCGTCCTTCAGGTGCGCGTTCCACCAATCCAGGTCGACGGTCGCTTCGTCGTCGAGGACGTGCAGTGGAAAGGTGCGGGAGCGGCACCACTCGACCAATGCGTCCGGCGGTTCGAATCCTTCGTCGACACGATTCATGGCGCGATGATCCCACGAGTCGCCGACAGGGGTTCGTCCGACGCGCAGGTCACCGAGATGGAACCGGACACTCGCGGTACGCTCCGCTCATGAAATTGGCGTCCTCGCAGGTGCGGCCGGCGCTGTGGACGGTAGCCATCGCCTTGACGGCCACGGGTCTGAGCGGATGCATCGGTGCCGTCGATCGGATGGATTTCGACAACCAGATGCGCGAACGTGGCGGTGGGATGACGTCGGAGTTGGTGCGAGGCGGGTTCGACAGCCTCGCAAATAGATACGGCGTCGACGCGATATCGGTGACCAGCATCGACATCAGCCCGATCGAGACGCTCGGCGTCACCGTTCGTGACCCCGGGAAGCCGTCACAGCTCGACAGATTCTCTTTCGACGGCGTCATTCTCGGCGAGCCCATCCCCGTGCAAGTCAGTGTCACCGACGATCTCGATGCGCGATCGTTCACGCTGGATCAAGTGCCGGCATTGGCGAATGTCGAGAAGTTGGTCGACGACGCGCTGGCGAGCAGCGGAGTCGACGACGGCGAAGTTTCCGGGATCTCGGTCAGTCGCACCGAGTCGATACACGCCTCCGTGATGGTGGAATCCCCACGCTCGCGAGTACTTGTGGTCTTCGAGCCTGACGGAACTCCCTTTCTGGTGCAGCCGCTGTGAGCCGCCGAATCGCTCCGTTACTGATCTCGGTAGCGGTGATCGTGGTCGTGGGAATCTTTGCCGCACTGCTGTCTTCGGTGATCTGGCCCGGCCAGGTCGCGCACTTGGCGCCGATCTTCTGTGAAGAACCGACATCGAGCGCGATGGTCGTCTCGGATTCCTTTACCGACGGCGACGGTACGTCCACCAATTTCACGCTGTACTGCGTCGGACCGCGCGGTCAGACCGTTGATGCCGGCTGGCTGCTGCCGTTCTTGGTGCTGTGGGGCGTGTATTCGCTGGTGCTCGCGATCGTGGTCGGCGTGATCGTGCTGGCGGACGTCGGCCGGCGCAGTCGCCGAAACCGCTGACCCTATCAGCGTGGGAGGACGACCAATTCGGCGACGGCGCCGTCGTCGGAGTGTGCCGGTACGAGTGCAAACGCCGAGCGTTCGATCAACCCCGCAAGGTGCGCGGTACGTACAGACGGATCGGCGCGCCAGCGACCGTCTTCGGATTGTGTCACCGGCAACAGGCGTACCGCATCGGAACTCACCGCAGCGGCATTCTCGATGATGCCGAGTAGTGGCGGCGGCGTGTCGCTTCCGGTCAAGGCGGCCACGACGGTGGGCAGCATCGTCAACAGGGTGGTCACGGCGGCATACGGATTGCCGGGGAGGCCGAGAACCACCAGGCCACTGGGCAGGACGGCCGTTATCTGAGATCCGCCGGGGCGCGAGGCGACTCGCCCGACAATCGTGCGAGCGCCGAGTCGATCGAGCGCACTGCGCATTTCGTCGGCAGCGCCGCCTCCCGTCGCGCCGATGACGACGACTAGATCGGCTTCCTGGTCGACTCCGTCTGCGAGCACCCGCTCGAAACTGTCCGCAGTGTCTCGCAGGTGCGAATTCGCCACGCACCGTACGCCGTTGCTTTCCAGTAGGTAGGGGAGAATCCCGCCGACGGAGTCGCGAGTCTGACCTTCACGCAGTGGACCGGTCCGCCGGATCTCGTCGCCGGTGACTATCAGGCGTGCCCGTACCGGACCACGGACGAGGGCGTCGAACACTTCACCGCTGGCAGCTGCGGAGATCACCGCCGGAGTCACCGCGGTACCTGTCGGGGCGATCGTGAATCCGGTGGTCCAATCTTCCCCTCGTGGTCGAGCGTCGTTGCGGTGCGGCGCATCCGGCATTCTCCGTACCATCCGAGATGGCCCGTCGACGGACAGATACTCGTCACGAATTACTGAGGTGGCGCCGAGGGGCAGGTGTGCTCCCGTGGCAATGCGAATCGCTTCACCTTCGCCGAGTTCGAGTTGCCCGTCGGCGCCCGCGATGCGGATCTCGGTGCGGATTCGCCAAGGGCCCTCGCCGGAGACCGCGTACCCGTCCATCGCCGAAACGTCTGACCTGGGAAGATCACCCAGGGCGACCAGAGGCTGCGCGAGCGTTGCTCCGAGGCTGTCGGCGAGATCGGCACGGTGCGGCGGCAATGCTGTCAGCGAGTTCCTGACGGCGGCGCGGGCTTGATCGACCGTCAGCCGCGGATGGCTTCGCGCGCGATCGATGTCTTCCGGTGTGTCGCAGTCGGTCGTACCAGCGACACTCAGCGTCGAGAACGGCTCGGTGACAATCGCTTTCATAGGTTGGTTCTCCAGCCCCGAACTCTCCCGCAATGTGGACAGGCGTTGCCGGAGTTCGCGAAATGTCCATGCGGAGAACAGGAATTGGGTTCGGTTGTTCTCGTCCACGGCACACGTCACCGGATTGTCCGTCGACGTGGCAGCGATCAAGGCGTCGACTGATTCGGCCTCGATGTGCGGCAGGTCGGACGCCAGCACCACCACCACGGCGTTATCGGGTAACCGGGTCGCAGACAACCCGGCCCAGATCGCCTCGACAGGGCCGGCTCCGGCCGGAGATTCCTGAGTTTGGGTGATTCCAGGATCAAGTTCAGGTCGATGCGGGCCGACCACGACGACGGCGTCGAGATGCGACGTTGCTGAAAGCGCGATGTCGAGGAGCCTGCGACCGTGTACGAGAAGGCCAGGTTTGTCGACACCACCCATTCTGGTCCCGCGACCACCCGCCAGAATGACGGCGGCAGTCGGCGGCGTGGTGGTCATGCCTCCATGCTGCCCCATCGCCGGGGTGAGGACGACCGGTGACACGGGATCAGAAGTGAAACCGTGCCTTCTTCAGGTCGATCCGACCCTCCTTGATCGGTACCCCTTCGAGTTCGAGCTTGGCGATCTGACGATGAGCCAGGTGCGCCGACGGTTTGCCGGAGGCGCCGAGAACCCGATGCCACGGCAGGTCGGCAGAGTCCGTCCGCATGATCCAACCGACCGTGCGAGCACTGGAAAGTCCTGCAGCATCAGCGATATCGCCGTACGTCGCCACGAAACCGGCGGGAATCGACGCGATGAGTCGCCGTACCTCTTCGATCTGCTCTTCGGTGGTGGCTGCCATGTCGGTTCCTTCAGAGCACGCTGCGAACGAGGGCGGCGACTTCGTCGGCCCGCACGTGCGGGACCATGTGGTCACAGTCGAATTCGACGCTGGTCAGATTTTCACCGAGGTGCTCGGTGAGCGCTGCCCGGAACTCGTCGGTGACGTACGGAGGCTGGACTTTCATTGCTTGAACCAGCACGGTCGGCATCGAAGGCGGTGGCAGCACGATCGGGCGAGCGAGTTCGCCCCACCCGGTCACGATTGCGGGCGTGGACAGGCGCCAGTTGACGCGCCCGTTGCCCAGTTGAATCAGGTGCTCGGCCATCTCGACGTCGAGGTCCTGGGTGGGAACCTCACCCCACGAGCCGTGAATCTTCTCGGAGTACGCCTCGGCCGCATCGGTGTAATCCGGTGAGCCGATTGTGAGTTCGGCCACTTCCTGCATGAAAGTCGGATCCAAGCCGATCGCTGGATCGAGCAGAACGAGCCCACGAACGCGTTCCGGCGCGGTGGCCGCGAGGTGAAGCGCCAGCATTCCGCCGAACGAATGCGCGACGATCACCACCGGTCCGTTTGCATGTTCGTCCAGTGTCTCGAGCAGGCTCTCCACGTGGGATTCGATGTTCCACGGGGGAGCCCAGGTCGAGCGCCCGTGACCGCGCAGATCGGGCGAGATCCAGCGCGCTTGGGGCAGTTGGTTCTCGGCCATCGACTGCCAACGGCGGCCGTGACCGGTCAGACCGTGCAGCGAAAGGATCTCCGGCGCCCCGACGGGTCCGTAGAGATACGTATGGAGTGCAGACACGAGGTCAATCATGCCGGATGCAGGCGATGTGTGAGTTGTCGGTGCGCTCTGGTGGAATGCCTGGGTGAGTGAGACGGCAACACGCAGCAAGGTCACCATTCCGCGGGCGCGGTTGGTGCACCGAACTGCGCCGTCTCCGATACCCCGAACGTGGGATGAAGGGACGACGCGGCTCTTCGCGCCGCCGTCCGAGGATCCGTTCCAGCTCGCGTTCGGCCCTGTTTCTTTCGGTTCGGCAGCGGCTTGGAATCCCTGGCAGGTACTCGGCAGTCCCGGAACCGGCAAGACGTCCCTTCTCGTGGATCTGGCAGTGCAGAAGATCTCGGGTGGCGAAGATCCTGAATCGGTCCTGGTGCTCACCCAGTCACGCCGAGCCGCGACGCAGGTCCGCGAGCAGATCACAGCTGGGTTGCTCGGGTACCAACAGGAACGCGGACCGCAGGCAACCCGTGAGCCGCTGGTACGCACCGTTCACTCCTACGCCTTTGCCGTTCTCCGGCTTCAAGCCGCAGCACACGGCAACGCGCCGCCACGCCTGATCACCGGCGCCGAGCAGGACTCGGTGCTCCGCGAGATGTTGCGCGGCGACATCGAAGACGGTGCGCTCCGGTGGCCGGAGCGCCTGCGACCCGCATTGGGTTTGAACGGCTTTGCCGTCGAACTTCGAGATCTGATGCTGCGAGCCAACGAGCGCGGGCTCGGCCCCGAAGATCTGGTCAAGCTCGGCAAGAAGCGTGGCCGTCCGGAGTGGGTGGCGGCCGGGCGGTTCGCCGAGGCCTACGAGCAAGGCGTGCTGCTGCGCGGCAGTGTCGGTGTCGAGGCTCCGGAGGCGACGGCGCCGGCGCTCGACGCGGCCGAGTTGATCGGTGCGGCCTTGACCGCGTTCGCCACCGATCCCGAATTGCTTCGCTCCGAGCGCGCTCGGATCCGGCACCTCCTTGTCGACGACGCACAACATCTGGATCCGCAGGCGGCGCAACTGGTTCGGTTGATCGGAACCGGAACTGCGGGCACGATCATCGCCGGTGATCCCGATCAGTCCGTCTTCGGATTCCGCGGTGCGGATTCGGCGTTCCTGCTCGGACTGGCCGAGCGCGGAGACGAGCGCCAGATCGTTCTGCCCGTCACGTATCGCAACAACGCCGACGTCGCGTCGATCGCGGCCAAGATCGCTGCGCGGCTGCCTGGCAACTTGGCTCATCGCATCGCGGTTCCATCCGATCTCACCGATGAGAATCCGGGACGGGCGTCGGTGCGGGTTCTCGGTACGACGGCCAAAGAAGCGGCAGTCGTCGCAGATACCTTGCGGCGGGCGCATCTGCTGGACGGGATTGCGTGGTCCGACATGGCCGTCATCGTGCGGTCGGTCCCGCGCACTCTCGCCCCTCTCCGGCGAGCCCTGCTCGCGGCGGGGGTGCCCGTCACGACCGCTGCCACCGAATTGCCGCTCGCGCGGCAACACGGAGTGTCCGGCCTGCTGCTGGTCCTCCGGGCGCTCGGCGGCGATCAGTTCACCGGCGACGACGCGCTTGCCCTGATGGCCGGTCCCATCGGCGGCGCCGAACCGGTCACCCTGCGCCGATTGCGTCGTGGCCTGCGCCGAGTCGAGTTGGCATCGGGAAGTGATCGGGAATCCTCGGAGTTGTTGCGGCTCATACTGATCGACGAGGATCGTGCGCAGTCCAAGCGCCTGATGGGCAAGCTGACAGACGTCGAAGCTGCGGCCCTCAATCGCGTGCTGTCGGTCCTTCGCAAGGCCCGAGTGCCTCTCGAGCGTGGTCTCGGGGTCGAAGAAGTTCTGTGGGCGGCCTGGCAGGCGACGGGGCTGGAACGGCGCTGGGCGGCTGCGTCGGCGCGCGGCGGACCGATCGGCTCACAAGCCGATCGAGACCTCGATGCCGTAGTCGCACTCTTCGACGCGGCTGCCAACTACGTCGACCGGCTGCCGCGTTCGCAACTCTCCGGTTTTGTCGACTACTTGACCAGCCAGGAGATACCGACCGACTCGCGGAGCCGATCGGTCATCGCTCCCGACGCCGTCACCGTGGTCAGCGCTCACGCCGCGGCGGGGCGCGAATGGGCGGTGGTGGCGGTGGCGGGTGTGCAGGAGGGGCTCTGGCCGAGTTTGCGGGCACGCGGCTCGCTACTGCGTACCGAAGCACTTATCGACCTGGTCAACGGAGTCTCCGACGGCAGTGACTCGGCTGCCGAACGACTCTCGCGAACCGCGCCGCTTCTGGCCGAAGAACGCAGGTTGTTCCTGGTCGCCTGTAGCCGTGCTCGTCGCCGTCTGCTGATCACCGCAGTCGAATCGGCTTCGGGGGACACCGACTTGGTGCCTTCGCGGTTCGTGGACGAATTGATCCGTGGTGACGCGTACTCGGACGACCCGTCCTCCGATCTCGACGTCGTTGCACCCGAGACCGGGGATACCCGGGTTCTGTCGCTGCCTGCACTGGTCGCACAGCTTCGCAGCGTGGTGTGTGATCCCGACATCGCGCATTTCGACCCCGAGAAGCATTCTCGGGCTGCTCGCCAGTTGGCCCGTCTGGCTGCGGCCGGAGTACGAGGCGCGCATCCGGATCAGTGGTACGGCACAGCCGAGCCGAGTACCGCTGCTCCCATGTGGCAACCCGAGGACGGACCGGTTTCACTGTCCCCGTCCACCATCGAGCTTCTCGAAACATGTCCTCTCCGATGGGTGTTCGAGCGCCACGGTGGCAGCGACGGAGACAACACTCATGCGATCGCCGGTACGCTGGTCCATACCTTGGTGCAGGCACTGGCCGGCCGGATTCCACCGGATCAGGTCGAGAAGGCACTCGAAAATGCCTGGGAATCCATCGATCTGGGATCGCAGTGGTACTCGCGCCGTGAACTCAATCGAACTCGGGAGATGCTGGCGACGTTCACGGCCTGGATGAACGCAACTCGCGGTGAGCTGACCGAAGTCGGCGTCGAGGTGGCGGTCGAGGGGGTCCTCGAACCGCGCGAAGAAGGAGCGCCTGCGGTCAAGCTACGTGGCCGGATCGACCGGCTCGAGCGCGACACCGAAGGTCGTCCAGTGGTTGTCGACGTCAAGACTGCGCGAAACCCCGTCAGCAACGAGGCCGCGCAATCTCATGCGCAGTTGGCGGCGTACCAGGTCGCAGCGGCCGAAGGTGCGATTGCCGGCGAACCGGCCACACAACCCGGCGGTGCGCGCCTGGTATTCGTGGCCAAGTCCAACAAGAAGGACGGTGCGGCGCAGCGAGTTCAGCCGCCGCTGACGGCCGAAGCTGTCGAGATGTGGCGAGACGTCATTCACAACGCAGCGGCAGCGACCCAAGGGCCGCAGTATCTGGCCAGGGTCAACGACGGATGTAGACATTGCCCGGTGCGTTCGAGTTGCCCGGCACACGACGAGGGACGACAGGTGAGTAACTAAGTGGCTGCCGCGACGCAGAAGGCACGCCGACCGAAGATCGACCCTGTCGACCTGGCGGTCGCGCTCGGTCAGCACCCTCCGACGTCCGAGCAGGCAGCAGTGATCGCCGCACCGCTCGGTCCGACATTGGTGGTCGCCGGCGCCGGTGCCGGAAAGACCGAGACGATGGCTGCTCGCGTCGTGTGGCTGGTGGCCAACGGCTTCGTCGACCCCGAGGCGGTTCTCGGCCTGACCTTCACGCGCAAAGCGGCGCAACAGCTCACGTCGCGAATCCGCAAGCGGTTGGCGCGGCTGGCGGGTTCGGACGTTCTGCGGGCACTCGACCCGACCGGCGGAGTGCGTTCCCGGATTCTGGCCGGCGAACCCGAAGTCAGTACCTACCATGCTTACGCGGGACGGTTGCTCTCCGAACACGGACTGCTGTTGCCCATCGAACCCTCGGCGACGTTGTTGTCCGAGACCGAACTGTGGCAGGTTGCGCACCGCGTCGTCAGCGGCTGGGACAGTGATCTGGACACCGACAAGAATCCGGGTTCGATCACCGAGACCGTTCTGGCTCTTGCCGGTCAGTTGGCGGAGCACCTGGTCGATCCCGAGCAGTTGCTCGAGGCACACACCGAGCTGGACAAGCTGATTCACACTCTGCCCGCCGGCCCGAAACAGCGGGGTGGACCGAGCAAGGAGCTGTTGAATTACCTTGATGTGCAACATAAGCGCATCGAACTGTTGCCTCTCGTCGCCCGGCTGGGTGAGACGCTGCGGCGTGAAGGCGCATTGGATTTCGGCAGCCAGATGTCGCTGTCTGCCCGGGTCGCCGCCGAGCATCCCGAGGTCGGGCAGACCGAGCGTGAGCGCTTTCGGGTGGTTCTTCTCGACGAGTACCAGGACACCGGTCACGCTCAGCGAGTGTTGTTGTCCTCGTTGTTCGGTGGGGGAGCCGACGGCCGTTTGGCGCTGACGGCCGTCGGCGATCCGATGCAGTCGATCTACGGTTGGCGCGGCGCGTCGGCGGCCAACCTGCCCCGGTTTGCAACCGACTTCCCGCTTGCCAACGGAAAACCGGCTCCGACGCTCGAACTGCTCACCAGTTGGCGTAACCCGCCGGAGGCTCTCGAGCTGGCTAACCTGTCGTCGGCACCGTTGCGTCGACGCGGCGTGGCCGTCAGTACCCTGCGTGCACGGCCGGGAGCCGTCGCCGGAGACGTTCGACTGGCGCTTCTGGGAGACGTCGAACAGGAACGTCAGTGGGTGGCGGAGAAGATCGCCGAAGAATACGAGGCGGCACGTGCCGAAGACCGCCCGACGCCCACGGCAGCGGTGTTGATCCGCCGGAACGCCGATGCCGCTCCGCTGGCCGAGGCCTTGCGGTCCAAAGGTCTGCCGGTCGAAGTGGTCGGACTCGGTGGGCTCCTGCACACACCCGAGGTTGCGGACGTGATCGCCATGCTCCGGGTGGTCGCCGATCCGCTTGCAGGAAGCGCTGCCGTTCGGCTGCTCACCGGCGCGCGATGGCAGATCGGCGCGAAGGATCTCGCCGCACTCTCTCAACGCTCCCGCGAACTTGCCATCTCCGCGGGATACGGAACGGCGGGTGCGGTCACCGACGCCGAGGCGCTTACCTCGGCGGTCCACGATGCTCTGCCCGGGGAGAACGCCGAGCAAGCAGGATTGGTCGACTCGATCTCCGATCCAGGCCCGGCAGAACGCTATTCGGCTCTCGGGTACACACGCATCAACGCGATAGCGGCAGAGTTGGCGTCGTTGCGCGAACGTATCGGCCAGCCGCTCACCGAATTGGTGGCGGAGGTCGAGCGGGTGCTCGGGATCGGAATCGAGGCGGGCGCACGGACCCGAGTCGGCGTCGTCGGGACCGCGGGCCGCGAGCATCTCGACGCCTTCGCCGACGTCGTCGCCAACTACGCGACGCGTCCAACTGCCAATCTGACCGGGATGCTGGCTTTCTTCGCGGCAGCCGAACAGATCGAAAAGGGCCTCACGCCAGGCGAAGTGGAGGTGGCGCCGGATCGGGTCCAGATCCTGACCGTGCACTCGGCGAAGGGGCTCGAATGGGAAGTAGTGGCGATCCCGCATGTCAGCGACGGGGTGTTCCCCTCGTCCACCGCGTCCGGATCGTGGCTCGGGGCGCTCGCCGAACTGCCACCGTCGTTGCGTGGTGACCGGGCGGTCGACGCGGATTCGGCCGACGGAGTTCCGGTGCTCGACCTCGAGGAGCTCTACAACCGCAAGGACCTCGAGAACGCGATAACAGCGCACAAGAAGGCCTTGTCCAACCGTCGACTGGACGAGGACCGGCGGTTGTTCTACGTCGCGCTGACCAGAACCGAACGGGCGCTGTTCATCTCGGCGCATCACTGGGCGGAATCCGGTTCGGAACCGAAGGGGCCTTCGGAGTTCCTGGACGAGCTGCATCAGATGGTCACGGCCGACAACGATGCCGATGAGGAAGACTCACGCGGTGCGATCGGTGTCGTGGAGGAATGGGCGCCGGCCCCGGAACCCGATACCGAGAACCCGTTGGCCGCCACGCCCCGTACGGCGCAGTGGCCGCCGGATCCGCTGGGTGCGCGGCGCGGCGCCGTCGAGGCCGGAGCCGCGAGCGTCCTGTCCGCACTCGCATCGCTGCCGCAAGACAGCGAAGAGGCGGAAGAACCGGAGGACGATCCGGAGAACTGGGCCTCGGACGTCGACGTTCTCCTGGCCGAGCGCGAGGCCCGCGCAAACGCGCGTGCCGAAGTGATTCTCCCGGCGCAGCTTTCGGTGACTCAGCTCGTCGACCTCAAGGCAGATCCGGACGAACTGGCGGCTCGCCTACGTCGTCCGCTGCCGTATCCGCCCAACCCGTTGGCTCGTCGCGGAACCGCTTTTCACGCCTGGATCGAGCGAAGGTTCGGTGCGACTCGGCTGTTGGATCTCGACGAGCTACCCGGCGCCGCGGATACCGGCGCGGGTCCCGAGACCGACCTGGTGAAACTTCAGGATGCGTTCTTGCGGTCCCCGTGGGCCAATCGCAGCCCGATCGAAGTGGAAGTTCCTTTCGAAACATCCATTGCCGGAACGGTTTTGCGCGGTCGGATCGACGCTGTGTTCGCCGATCCCGACGGCGGATGGACGGTGATCGACTGGAAGACCGGTGCCGAACCGTCGGCCGCCAACGAGGACGCTGTTGTGATGCAGTTGGCCGCGTATCGGGTGGCCTGGGCCGAATTGATGTCAGCCAGAGCTCGTTCGGCGGGGCGCAACGAACAGTTTCCGGCCGACAAGGTGCGGGCGGCGTTTCACTACGTTCGATCGGGTCGCACCATCGCACCCGAGAACCTGCCGGACGGTGAGGCTCTCGCTCGCCTCATCCGAACGGCAGGCGCGCAAGATTAGCTTGCGTTTCGGCGAGCCTTGAGTGCTTCGGTCACCAGCGGAACCTGCAGGGGGAGACGTGCGATCGAACCGATCTTCTGCGGGGTGGACGTCTTCGGGCTTCGGCACCAGTCGATCGCCATCTGGATGTTGGCGGGGAACACGGCAACAAAGAGCGCGGCGGCAAGGCCCGCGCCGAGCTTGCGGGTCTTCGGCACGGCCAAGGCAGCGCCGATCGCCAGTTCCGCGACGCCGGACACCTGGGTGTAGGTGCGGGCCTGTCCGGGAAGCTGGCGGGGAACGGTGCTGTCGAAGAACGAGGGCGCTACAAAATGCATGGTGCCGGCGCCGAGAAGGAGGGCCGACAAACGAAGAGCGGCTGCTTGGCTGGGAGTGGACGTCGAACCGGTGAAAGGCATTTGCCCAGCCTGCCTCACGGTGGACCTTCTTGCCACTACCGGCGCCACGACCCGCACGCTATTCGGCGCCCGAGTTCCGAAGTCGATCTTCGAGGGTTACGCTGCCTGCCGATGTCCGTGTAGGTATTTCGTAAGTTCGAGTGAGAGAGTCGATGTATGGCCGGTAAGCTCCGGGCGCGTTTGACCAGGTCGGAAGCATTGACCGATCAGCCTGACTTCGCCCTTGTCGGGGTGCTGCGCATTCCCCAGCTACAGACAAGTCCGGCGCGGGCCATCTACAAGCGAGTTCTCATCGCGTTGGGTGCCCTCGGTGCCGCCGTGTTGATCGTGTACATCGATCGCGCCGGATACCGAGACGCACAGGACAACGAGCTTTCGCTGCTCGACTGCATCTACTATGCGACGGTTTCGCTCTCGACCACCGGCTACGGCGATATCACTCCGTTCACTCCGTCGGCGCGCCTGGTCAACGTCCTGTTGATCACGCCACTTCGAATCTTCTTCTTGATCGTGTTGGTCGGAACCACACTTTCAGCTCTGACCGAGAGTTCGCGTCAGGCGTTCAAAATTCAGCGTTGGAGGCAGCACGTGCGTAATCACACCGTCGTCGTCGGATACGGGACCAAGGGGCGGACGGCAATCGAAGCAATGCTCGGTGACGGTGTACCGGCGTCGGAGATCGTGGTCGTCGATACCGATCAGACAGTCCTCGACTCCGCGGCGAGCAAGGGCCTGGTGACGGTGTTCGGTTCGGCGACGAAATCGGACGTACTTCGGTTGGCAGGCGCGCAGAATGCGTCGTCGATCATCGTGGCTACGAATCGTGACGACACCGCAGTGCTCGTGACGCTGACAGCCCGCGAAATCGCGCCGAAAGCCAAGATCGCCGCAGCCATCCGTGAAGCCGACAACGCGCATCTTCTGCGTCAGTCCGGCGCAGACTCGGTGGTCGTGTCCTCGGAGACGGCAGGTCGACTCCTCGGCATCGCGACCACAACGCCCACTGTCGTGGAGATGATCGAAGACCTTCTGACCCCGGAAGCCGGATTCGCGATCGCCGAGCGCGCAGTCGAACGTGACGAGGTCGGCGGCTCTCCGCGTCATCTCTCCGACATCGTGCTCGGGGTAGTTCGCGACGGCCGTCTGGTTCGCGTCGGTTCGCCCGAGGTGGACGCCGTCGAGGAGAACGATCGCCTGCTCTACATCCGCCGCGTCACGAACTGAGTGCTGCCGAGCTTCGTGCGCGCAGTAATGTCGTGAGCGTGAACGACTTCCAGCTGACCGAAACACCGCTGCTCTCACGCTCGAGCGTCGGCCGCGCCGAGGAATTGCGGTCGGATGCCGCCGCACTGACCACGGGTTGGGCGGACGCGCTGCTCCTCCGTGTGAATTCACGGGGTCAGGTCAAGGTCTCACCGGAAGGTCAGTTGGTCTTCGCCGAGGCAACCGAACTGGGTCCGGAACCGGTGCGCGGTGCAGTGTTCCTGGGAATTCGGGAGAATCGCCACGTCTGGGCGGTGCGGGTGTCGCTGCTGGCGGGCACGTTGTCCGAATTGCGCATGCTCGGCGGAACACTCGACGACGCGGACGCCGGTTTGTTGACCGGTGCCGTCGCGATTCTCAACTGGCACGACAGTGCCGGATTCAGCGCTATCGACGGCGCACCGAGTGAACCCACCATGTCCGGCTGGTCACGCATTTCCACGTCCACCGGCCACGAGGAGTTTCCCCGAACGGATCCGGCGGTCATCTGCCTGGTGCACGACGGCGGCGATCGAGTTCTACTCGCGCGTCAGCCGACCTGGCCGCAGCGACGTTTCTCGATTCTCGCGGGATTCGTCGAGGCCGGGGAGTCGCTCGAAACGTGCGTTGTCCGCGAGATCAAGGAAGAAGTCGGCATCGACGTGCACAGCGTTCGATACCTCGGGAGCCAGCCTTGGCCGTTCCCTCGCTCGGTGATGTTGGGCTTCGCCGCAATCGGCGACCCCGCCGCTCCGCTTCTGTTCGCGGACGGCGAGATCGCCGAGGGCACCTGGTTCACGAAGGACGAGGTGCGTGCCGCTCTCGAACTCGGCGACTGGGGTTCGGAAGCGGACGCGCCACTGCTGCTGCCCGGCTCGATCTCCATCGCTCGCGGAATGCTCGAGAGCTGGGTCAAATAAGTGCTGGGTCAGACAGCTGCCTGAAAGGCTCTAAAGACCCAGGGCCTGCTTGACCTGGTTGAGCGACGGGTTGGTCGCGACGCTGCCGTCGCCGTACTTCACGGTCGGAACGACGTGATTTCCACCGTTGACGCTGCCGACGAAATCGGCTGCTGCCGGATCGTTCTCGATGTCGATCTCGGTGTACTCGATCCCCGACGCGTTGAGCTGCGTCTTGAGGCGGCGGCAGTAGCCACACCACGTGGTCGAGTAGATGGTCAGGGCAGGCGCATTTTCGGTAGAAGTCACGGCCGATATAACACCACGACCGAGAGCGTTGTTCCGTATCGGCCCGTGTTCTCTTGCCCACATACCGTCGGGCGCGGCGAATGGCGTGTCGGAACGTCCTGCCATGATGGTCCCCATGCCTGCGGACACCGGACTGGATCCAGAACAATCGGCCGCCGTGCTCGCGCCACGCGGCCCGGTATGTGTCCTCGCGGGCGCTGGAACAGGCAAAACCCGCACCATTACCCGCCGGATCGCGCATCTGGTTGCCGACGGCCATGTCTCCGCCGGCCAGGTGCTTGCCGTGACATTCACAGCGCGAGCGGCCGGCGAAATGCGTGGACGGCTTCGTGAGCTGGGGGTTGGTGGAAGTGGGCCGCAGGTACAGGCTCGCACCTTCCACGCCGCCGCTCTTCGTCAACTCAAGTACTTCTGGCCGCAGGTGATCGGTGACACGCCGTGGCGTCTGCTCGATCGGAAGTTCGCGGTTGTCAGCAGTGCCGCCGCTCGTGTCGGGTTGTCCACCAGTACGGAAAGCGTGCGCGACCTCGCCAGCGAAATCGAGTGGTCCAAGGCCTCACTGATCGCGCCCGAGGACTACCCACGCGCGATAGCCAAGATTCGTCGCGAGGCGCCGGTCGAGGCCACCAAGGTTGCGCAGGTCTACGCGGCATACGAAGAGCTGAAGGCACGTGGCCAGGACGGAATGCTCCTCGATTTCGACGATCTCCTACTTCACACCGCGGCTGCGCTCGAAGAGCATTCGACGGTTGCCGACGAGTTCCGCGAGCGGTACCGCTGCTTCGTGGTCGACGAGTATCAGGACGTCACCCCGCTGCAACAGCGGGTGCTCGACGCCTGGCTCGGCGACCGCGACGACCTGACCGTGGTGGGCGATGCGAATCAGACCATCTACTCCTTCACCGGCGCCACCCCGAACTATCTGTTGGATTTCTCGCGGAAATTCCCCGAAGCGACCGTCGTCCGGCTCGAACGGGACTACCGCTCCACCCCTGAGGTCGTGTCGCTGGCGAACCGCGTGATCGGTGCAGCGCGCGGACGGATCGCCGGGACGCGTCTTCAGTTGATCGGGCAACGCGCTCCGGGGCCTGAGCCGGAGTTCATGGAGTTCGACGACGAGCCTGCCGAAGCGCTCGGCGTTGCGCGGGCGATCAAACGGCTGATCGCGGCAGGCACTCCAGCGGCCGAGATCGCTGTTCTGTATCGGATCAATGCTCAGTCGGAGGCGCACGAGCAGGCACTCACCAAGCTCGGCATTCCGTTCCAGGTGCGTGGTGGAGAGGGCTTCTTCACCCGCACCGAGGTCCGTCAGGCAGTGGCGGCACTGCGTCAGGCCGCCGGACGAGACGACCTCCCCGAAGGCGCAGACAACGGCGAAGCGCTGGTTTCACTGGTTCGCGCTGTACTCGCGCCACTCGGTCTGACCAACGAAGAACCTTCGGGCACGCAAGCCCGCGAGCGCTGGGCGTCGCTCTCGGCTCTCGTGGCGCTGACCGAAGAACAACTCGTCCACGAACCCGAACTGTCGCTCACCGGGCTTCTACAGGAGCTAACAGCCCGAGCCGAGGCGCGGCACCCACCGACCGTGAAGGGCGTGACGTTGGCTTCCCTTCACGCGGCCAAGGGGCTCGAATGGGATGCGGTGTTCCTGGTCGGCCTCAACGACGGCACCCTGCCGATCCAACACGTTCTCGGCGACGCCAATTCGGGCGCCGACGACGTCGCGGTGGAGGAGGAGCGTCGGCTTCTGTACGTGGGGGTTACCCGCGCCCGCGAGCATCTGCAGCTGTCTTGGGCATTGGCTCGCAATGAGGGTGGACGCAAGTCCCGTCGCCGGTCGAGGTTCCTCAACGGGCTCATCCCCGAGGACTCACCGGCTTCGCGCGTTGCCGCGCCGTCGTCGGGGAACAAGAAGCGTCCGCGCTGCCGCGTCTGCGGCAAACCGTTGATCGGGACGTCGGCGACAATGCTCGGGCGCTGCGAAAAATGCCCGTCCAATGTCGACCTGGAATTGCTCGAGCACCTCAAGGCCTGGCGTCTGGACAAGTCCCGAGAACTCAAAGTTCCGGCCTATGTCGTCTTCAGTGACAACACACTGATGGCTATTGCCGAACAACGACCACAGGACAATCGTGGACTGGTTTCGATCCCTGGAATCGGGCCGAAGAAACTCGACAACTTCGGAGAAGACGTACTAGCTGTCATTCGCGGCGAACTGCGTGCGGCAACACTCGATATCTGAAATGCATCCGAATCGACAACGGTGAGTTACATAACCGCAGGTCAAAAATAGGTTGTGCAGATTCGACGAATTCTCTACTCTGGTTTTCAGTGTTACGGGGCAACCTGTGCGCAGAAACTATCCGGACCGACACGAAATGGAGGTGGCAAAAAAATGACGAACTTGATCTCGTATGAAGCGTGCGCAAGCGCAAAGTTCGCTGTTGCCGCCCCCATGCTGCCGCGTGCAGCGGGATGGGCGCAGCATGCGTTCCGCCTGCGCCCTCAAGCAGCAGCAAAGAAAGCAGCTGTCGAGTCCGTGTTCTTAAGCCATCGAGGTATTTCTCGGTAGGACACATCCGTTCACTTACGGCCACGGACCCGCAGCCCCTGCGGACCGTGGCCTTTGTGTTGGATACCCCTCTTTATCCGGTTTCCGACTCGGCTCAGGTTCGCACCCATCGAACCCATATCGTGCGACACAGTTTCGCATCCGAGCACTAGGAGACCGAGTTGTCTGCCCAGACAATCCGCGTGGAATCCGAAAACTCCACCACTGCAGTAACTTCCACCGACGTCACTTCGGCTGCAGTCACGTTCATCGAGGTCGCGTCCACCCGCCGCGACCTGCCGTGCCGGGCATCCAACCCCGATCTCTGGTTCGCCGAAGCTCCGGCCGAACTCGAGCAGGCGAAGGCACTGTGCGCGCAGTGCCCCATCCGTTCCCGTTGTCTCAGTGCGGCTCTCGACCGCGCCGAGCCGTGGGGGGTGTGGGGAGGCGAGATCCTCGATCAGGGGGCCGTCATAGCGCGCAAGAGACCGAGGGGGCGCCCACGCAAGCAACTCGTGTGCGCGTGAGAGCCCTATTCGGCGGAGCCGGTGTCGTCCAGAACCGGCTCCGCGAACCCTGGCAACCAACGAGTCAGGATTTCCATGTACGGGGCATATGCGTCCAACTGGGCGCATATGCCGACCGAACCGAGAAGAACTCGGAAGATCATCAAATACTCGGCCGGAAGGTTGAGTGCACGGGCCGTTCGGAACTGCGCACTGTTGAAGTCAGTGGCGGTTCCGGCGGCCTTTTGCAGCCACGACCGAGTGAAGTGAAATGACTCGGTCTGGATCGGGTCGGTGAAGGGTCGCAGGTAATCCGCGATCTCCTTGTCGGTCACCGTGCGTCCGGGAATCACGAAACCGTTGGCGCGCAACAACTCCGTCAATTCGTCGAATTGTTCCTCGACAGCCAAGCGCACCATCGTGCCGAGAACCCGTGGCAGTCCGTTCGGGAACGGCGCAGCCGCACCGAAGTCGATGACGCCGAGTCGGCCGTCCTCGAGAAGCATGAAATTGCCGGGGTGCGGGTCGCAGTGGAGCAAGCCGACACGGGCCGGAGACGCGAAGTGGAATTCGGCGAGTAGTGCACCGGCAGCATTGCGCTGCTCCGGCGTTCCACTTTCGATGATTCTGGTCAACGGGGTTGCCGTCATCCATTCGGTCACGACCACTTTCGGCGCGCTCGCCACGACGTGCGGGATCACGAATTGGGGATCGCCGTCGAATTCTTTTGCAAAAGCTCGCTGATTGTTCGCCTCGATCCGATAGTCGAGTTCTTCCTCGGTGCGCGCGGTGAACTCCTCGATCACGGGGCGCACATCGACACCGGGCATGACAGAACCGAAGAGACCGGCAAATCTGCCCAAGGTCTTGAGGTCGGCGCGTAGAGCTTCGTCGGCGCCGGGGTACTGAACTTTCACGGCCACGTCGCGGCCGTCCGCCCAGACCGCACGGTGAACCTGCCCGATGCTTGCCGACGCGGTCGGTTCGTCGTCGAACGACTGGAAACGGTCGCGCCATTTGGTTCCGAGTTGCTGATCGAGCATCTTGTGTACTTGCTTGGTCGGCAGCGGCGGGGCGGCGGCCTGGAGCTTGTTCAGCGACTCGCGGTACGGCTCCGCGAATTCCTCCGGAATCGCCGCCTCCATGACGCTGAGCGCTTGGCCCAGCTTCATCGCGCCGCCCTTGAGTTCGCCCAGCACCGCGAACAGTTGCTCGGCGGCCTTCGCGCTCAACTGGGCGTCGATCTCGCCTTTGTCGCCGCCGGCGAGCTTGCGTCCGAAGCCCATGGCGGCGCGACCGGCCATCCCCAGGGGGATGCTCGCGAGTTTGGCAGTACGGGCAGAACTCTTGCGTGGGATCTCGGACACCACACCATCATGTCTGACTGGGGCGTCCTTTGCCCGAAACAGGTGCCAGGTATTGGCAACTGCAAGATATTTGCCGAGGCCAGCGCCTGGTTGTGATCCGATACGGACGGAGCGCGATCTCGAGCGTCGACGACAGACTCGCCGCATGCGTCGCCGCTGTCTCGGATAATGCGGAGTCGATCTCGGCCAGGGCCAGCGCGACACTTGCATGGATCATCGCCGATTCCGCGTGGCCGGCGCTGCCGAGTAGCTGCGCGGACAGATGAAGCCAATGAGGGTCGAGTTCGGATCGGATGATGTCGGCGCATCGCAGGCAACTCGACTGGCCCGGCACGACAAGAGGACCGATCACGCCGTTGCCGTCGCGGATGCGGACGGAAAGGTGGGGGAGTCCGCAGCGAACGAGATCGCTGACCAGGCGAGGATCAGTGACAACGTCGTCGGCCAGGACCACCAGTTGTTCGTTCCACGTGCGCACGACGTCGGTGTTGCGATACCCGCGCGAGCGACGCGTGCTTACCCCGCCGGTGACCAGGGCGCGCTCGACGGCGTCCGAGAGTGGACCGACACCGTGGATCCGGACGGACACGGTCCTCCTGGCGGCAGTGTGGACGAATCCGGAATCGGTGAGTTGCTCGAGCAACTTCTCCGTCACCGACGTCGAAATCCCGCGCGTCGATGCTTCCCACAGGATGGTCGCGCGGGATCTGGAGCCGTCCATTTTGCGGAGGATCGACTTCACCGCGCGCGCATCGACCCCGACAGGCAGCGTCAGCAGGACGGCACGTCCGGGTGTCCATCCCAGCTGCAGCCGACCGTCCGGGCGCGACAGAACAGCGATCCGCGGGTCCCATCGGGGTCCCGCGGAT
The DNA here is from genome assembly GCF_036669995.1 of Rhodococcus sp. DN22. Lineage (NCBI taxonomy): Bacteria > Bacillati > Actinomycetota > Actinomycetes > Mycobacteriales > Nocardiaceae > Rhodococcus > Rhodococcus sp. DN22. Next base: position 2,412,420 of record NZ_CP133326.1, read on the forward strand.
CGCTGTGACGTGCTGTTCTGTGTGGTGTCGTCTTGCGTGTCACCGGTCATCGTTCGATGCTGGCACGGCGGGCCGTCGGCGAGTCCGCGTCAGTGACAGTTATCCACAGGACGTCAGCATGGCTGAACTGCGAAAATGTGTCGAGAAGGAATTATTTCTCTTCGTCGTCCTCGCGGGTCTTGTCCATCGCTGCCTCGGCCGCACGCTCTTTTGCCTCGACGGCTTCGAGCTGGGCGATCGGGTCGTCGAAATTGCCGGCTTCGCCGCCGCCGAGGACCCGGGCGACAAATCCGTCCGGTGCGTCGAGATCGCTCGAATCGGGCATGAGGTCGGGATGTGACCAGACGCCGTCACGAGTGTCCATACCGGCTTCCGCGGTGAGCTTCTGCCACAACCCGGCCGCTTCACGGACCTTGCGAGGACGAAGTTCGAGTCCGACCAGCGTCGCAAAGGTCTGTTCGGCGGGGCCGCCGGTGGCACGGCGACGCCGCAACGTCTCGCTCATCGCGGCAACACCGGGCAGTCGCTCGCCGAGTGCGGCGGTGACGACCGTCTCCACCCAACCCTCGACCAGCGCAAGCAGAGTCTCGAGCCGTTCGAGAGCGGCTTTCTGCTCCGGGGTGTTCTGCGGCTCGAACGTGCCCTGCTGCATCAGCGCTTCGAGCTTGCTCGGATCGGTGAGAGCGGACGGGTCGAGGTCCTTGGCAAATTCTTCCATTGCCGAAAAGTCCATCGTGATCCCGCGGGCGTATTCCTCGACTGTGGCGAGAACACGCTGTCGCAGCCACGGAACGTGACTGTAAAGGCGCTGATGAGCTGCTTCCCTCGCAGCGAGGAACACCAGAACTTCCTGATGCGGCTGTTCGAGACCCTCGCTGAACGCCTGAACCGCAGCGGGGAGAAGGGCCGCGGTGCCCTCTGGTCCGAGGGGCAAGCCGATGTCGGTGGAGGAGAGCACCTCGGTGGACAGTTGGCCGAGTGCCTGGCCCAATTGCGAGCCGAACGCGAGTCCACCCATCTGGCCGAGCATGCCCAGCATCGGGCCCGCCATCTGCTGTGCTTCGGCGGGAAGTCCCTGGACCCACATGCCCGCCACCTTCTCGGCCACCGGATCACAGAGTCGCTTCCACGTGTCGATCGTGTTGTCGAGCCAGTCGTTCGGAGTCCAGGCGAGAGTGCGGCTCGCTCCGGCCGGAAGCGTCGTTGCGGCGTCCAGCCACATCTCCGCCAGATGTGCGGCGTCGGCGATCGCCTTGACATTGCCCTCGGTGATCGGTGTAACCGATCCGATCTGTTGGCGTGCCAGCTTCTTGGCGATGTCGTAGTTCACCGGGCCGGAAGTACCGCCCTGGCCCATCGACGAGCCCATCCCGCTCAGCATCTGACCGAACTGGGTGAGCATCTGGCCGAGCTGAGCCGGATCGAATCCCTCACCGCCCGCGCCGAACCCGAACGGCGTGTCACCACCCCCGAACGGATTGCCACCCGCCGCGTTCTTGTCGCGATCGGGATCGTCGTCGGAGTTGGAGAAGCCGAACGGCATATTGCTCATACCTCAACGGTACAAGGCTCGAGCGGTCGGAGTCGCCCTCCGAGTCACGCTGACGGCGAACACGCACGGCGCTCAGGCGGTGCGATCGGTGCTCCGGCGCCTTCGCGCTTTACTCTGGATCAGGTGAATCGACGGATAGTGACGCTCTTGGCCGCACTCGCACCCATCGTCGTGTTGGGAGTCGTCGGAACAATGGTCACTGTTCCTTATGTCGCACTCGGTCCTGGCCCCACCTTCAACACCCTCGGCGACGTCGACGGTAAGCCCGTCGTCGACATCCAGGGGACCGAGGTCGATCCCACCGACGGCAACCTCAACATGACAACGGTGTCGGTTCGCGACGGCCTCAACGTCTTCGAAGCGTTCGGACTGTGGGCGAGTGGCAGCAACGGACTCGTCCCTCGCTCGGAGATCTATCCGCCTGAGAAGTCGAAGGAAGAGATTCAGCAGGCCAACACCGCCGACTTCCAGCAGTCCGAGGACAGTGCCGAGTTGGCTGCACTGCACTTTCTCGGTAAGCCGGTGGCACTCACTGTCTCGAAGGTGACCCCGGACGGCCCCGCCGCGGGTGCCCTGCAAGAGGGCGATGTCCTGGTCAAGATCGGCGACACTCCGGTAACCACCATCACCGGCGTTCAGGACACGGTCGGTGCGATCGCGCCCGGCACCGCGATCGACGTCACCGTCCTTCGCGAGGGTGTGGAGACCGTTGTGCCGGTCACCGTCGGGGCGCGGCCCAACAAGCCCGAATCGGGTTACCTCGGCGTCACGCCCAACGAGGTCCCGGACGTTCCCTTCACCGTGCAGTTCAACCTTGCCGACATCGGCGGTCCTTCTGCCGGACTGATGTTCACACTTGCGTTGGTGGACAAGCTGACTCCAGGGGAGCTCAACGGCGGAAAGTTCGTGGCCGGAACGGGCACCATCGACTCCGACGGCGAGGTCGGTCCGATCGGCGGTATCAGGTACAAGTTGATCGCCGCCTCCGAAGCCGGTGCTGAGACCTTCCTCGTGCCGGCCCAGAACTGTGACGAGGCGAAACAGAATGCGCCGGACGGGCTTCGACTCGTCAAGGTCGACAACCTGCCCGGCGCAGTGGACTCACTCGAAAGCCTCAACACGGGCGGCGACGCACCCCGCTGCTGAAACCTGCCTTGCCGAAGACAGACTCGGTCAGTCTTCTTCTTTCAGTCTTCTTCGACCTCGTCGAGCGTCGCATACAACGCGTGAACCAGGTGAGGTGCAAGACCGTCGTAGGTGAGCAGTTCCAGGTCGCCGTACGGATCCGCATCCTCGTCGGGACGCATCTGCAGAAGCGACAGCGAAGGACCGTCACGGAGCACGCCGACGAACAGTCGAGCCTCGCGTCGATCGGGATGCGCGTTGGCCGTCAGTCGCGCGACCTCGTCCGCAGCATGCTGATCGGTCAATACCGGCGCCGTGGCGTGATCGAGATCCGATTCCGCCTCGGGCGGCAGGACGACGATCTCCTGAACCAGGATGCAACCCTGCACCGACTCGGGCCAATGCGTCGTTGCCAGGAACTCGTCGAGTGCCCGTGAACCGCCGATGATGTCCTCGGGAAGCGATTCCTGTTCGATCGGTGTGTATTCGGCGCCCTCGGCGAGTTGGTCGAGCAGTCCTGGTTCGGCCGCGGCGAGCATTTCGGTAGGCACCAACGCGTACAGCTTCGGCGGTTGATCCCAGCCTTCGGCGTCGATGTGGTCGACAACTTCATGAACGCACCGGGCGAGGGCACTCGGTGATCTGCTCATATTCTCTTCACTCACACGTTCATCCTCCCACCTTCTGTCCGGCTCCCTGCTCTCCGTGTTGTCAACCCGTGACCGTTGTTACGTAGAGTGGTCGGAAACGGCCAAGTCCACTCGGGCGTGGCCGCAGTGATCGATGCAATCGGTTGCGACGCCACGGCGTCGCCAAATCTTGGAGCGTGGCACGTGGGCATGCGGCCCCCCGCAGGTTTACCCTCTCTGTCCAGACGCAGTCGAATCTTGTTGGTGGTGGCTGTCGTAGTGGCGGCCTTGCTGCTCGTGGGGCCGCGACTGATCGGCATGTACACGGACTGGTTGTGGTTCGGAGAAGTCGGCTACCGCGGTGTCTTCACCAAGGTTCTGCTGACGCGATTCGTGCTCTTCCTCGTGGTCGGAATTGTCGTCGGAGCCATCGTGTGGCTCGCGATGCTTCTCGCGTACCGCGCACGTCCGGTGTTCGTTCCGGTCTCCGGACCCAACGATCCGATCGCGCGCTACCGCACGACCGTCATGTCGCGACTTCGTCTGTTCGGCGTGATCATTCCGGTCGCGATCGGCATTCTCTCCGGTCTCATCGCGCAGGCCAACTGGGTCACGATCCAGTTGTTCCTCAACGGTCAGCCGTTCGGCATCACCGATCCTCAGTTCAACTTGGACGTCGGCTTCTACACGTTCGATCTGCCGTTCTACCGCTTCGTTCTGAACTGGTTGTTCGTCTCGATTCTGCTTGCCTTCGTGGCAAACCTGGTTACCCACTACGTTTTCGGTGGGATCAAGTTGGCCGGGCGCGCTGGGACATTCACGACTGCCGCACGTGTTCAACTGGCTGTCATCGCCGGCACCTTCGTGCTCCTCAAGGCGGTGGCGTACTGGTTCGATCGGTACTCGTTGATGTCGAGTAGTCGTAAGGAACCGACGTTCACCGGTCCGGGCTTCACCGACATCAATGCGGTTCTGCCGGCGAAGCTGATTCTGTTGTCCATTGCGGTCATCTGCGCCTTGGCGTTCTTCGCCTCGATCTTCACGCGGGATCTTCGGATACCGGCCATGGCAGTCGCTCTACTGGTTCTTTCGTCGGTGCTCGTCGGTGCGGTCTACCCGATGATCGTCGAGCAGTTCTCCGTCAAGCCCAATGCGGCGCAGAAGGAGAGCACGTACATCGAACGAAACATCGAAGCGACCCGTCAGGCGTACGGGATCACGGAAGAAAACGTCGACTACGTCGACTATCCGGGAGTTGGCACCAAGCAGCCCCAGGACGTTCCGGCCGACCGGACCACGATCGCGAACACCCGACTGTTGGATCCGACCATTCTGTCGCCGACGTTCACCGCTCAGCGTCAGCTCAAGAACTTCTACGGGTTCCCGCAGACGCTCAACGTCGACCGCTACGAACAGGACGGCCAGTTGCGCGACTTCGTTGTCGCCGCGCGTGAGCTGTCGCCGAACAACCTTTCCGGCAACCAGACGGACTGGATCAACAAGCACACGGTCTACACGCACGGCAACGGCTTCGTCGCGGCCCAGGCAAACGAAGTCACGGCCGTGCAGGGCGACAGTCAGAACAACACCGGTGGTTACCCGATCTACTCGGTCAGCGACCTGACGACCACGCCCGAGAACGAGAACCTCAAGGTAGACAATCCTCGGTCGTACTACGGCGAGGTGATCAGCCAGTCGGACGCCGATTACTCGATCGTCGGTTCCGTCGACGGCGAGGGACCTCGTGAGTACGACACCGACACCTCGAAGTACACCTACACCGGTTCGGGTGGTGTCTCGATCGGCAACTGGTTCAACCGTCTTGCCTTCGCGGCGAAGTACACCGAGCGCAACATCTTGTTCTCGAGTGCAATCGGCTCGAACTCCAAGATCATCTTCAAGCGTGATCCGAAGGAAAGGGTCGAGGAGGTCGCGCCTTGGCTGACGACCGACGGCGCTGCCTACCCGGCAGTGGTCGACGGCAAGATGCAGTGGATCATCGACGGTTACACCACCGCCCAGGACTACCCGTACGCGCAGCGCAGTTCGCTCGACGGGTTGGTCGAGGACAGTATCGACCAGACGACCGGGCGCCTCATTCCGCGCCAGGAGTTCTCCTACATCCGCAACTCCGTGAAGGCCACGGTCGACGCCTACGACGGCACGGTCACGCTCTACCAGGTCGACGAGCAGGATCCGGTTCTGAAGGCGTGGATGGGAGTCTTCCCGAACACGGTGAAGCCGAAGAGCGAAATCTCGGACGACCTGCAGGCACACTTCCGCTACCCGGAAGACATGTTCAAGGTTCAGCGAGAGATGCTGGCGAAGTACCACGTCGACGATCCGAGTGAGTTCTTCACCAACAACGCGTTCTGGTCAGTTCCGAGCGATCCGACGATCGACACGTCGGCCAACCAACCGCCGTACTACGTGCTGGTGGGCGACAAGGACACCGCGAAGGCGGATTTCCGTCTGACCAGTCCGATGGTCGGGTTCAGTCGTGAGTTGCTGTCGGCCTACATCTCGGTGGCGAACGACAAGGAGAACTACGGCAAGTTCACGGTGCTGCAGTTGCCGACCGATACGCAGACTCAGGGTCCACAGCAGGCTCAGTCTGCGATGACGTCGGATTCGCGTGTTGCTTCGGAAGTGTCACTGCTCAAGCAGTCGAACAAGATTCAGTACGGAAACTTGCTGACTCTGCCGATTGCCGAGGGTGGAATCCTCTATGTCGAGCCTTTGTACTCGCAGCGAAACTCGCAGAACGCGTTCCCTCAGTTGGCGCGTGTACTGGTGAGCTTCAGCGACACCAACGGCATTCGGATCGGTTATGCACCGACCGTCTCCGAGGCGATCAGTCAGATTTGGCCGGGCGCAGGTTCGGCAGCGACTGTCACCCAGCCGGCACCCGATCCGGATACCGGAGCGCAACCGGAAACGCCGACAACTCCGACGGCACCGGCCCCGCCGGCTTCTTCGGATGACGTCACGAAGGCGCTGGCCGAGGTCAATTCGGCAATGGCGGCATTGAAGTCGGCGCAACAGAGCGGTGACTTCACCAGCTACGGTGCTGCGCTCGACCGCCTGCAGAAGGCTGTTGACGCGTACCAGGCGCTGCCGCGGTAAGCGGCGTCAGTTCATGAACAGCAGAAGGCCCACCATCCGATCGGATGGTGGGCCTTCTTGTGTGCTCAGGTGAAGCTGTATGAGCTGAATCAGCGCAGTGCTGCAACGATCGGTGCGTTGGCATCGGAGAGCTGCTGGAACTGTGCGGCGAATCCGTACTGGCCGGCGAGGTCACGAGCGGTGTCGTAAGCCTGCTGTGCGGCGGGCTTGAGCTCGGCCGGGATTTCGACGGCGGGAGCAACTGCGGGTGCCTCGGCGACGGGAGCCGGTGCTGCGGCGGGAGCCTCTTCGACTGCCGGCTCGCTTGCGACGGTCAGACGCTGGCCGCAGACTGGCCATGCGCCGGGGCCCTGGCTCTGCAGGGTGTTCTCGGCGACGCGGATCTGCTCTTCCTTGGAAGCGTTGGCGGGCGAGCCGGTGCCACCGTTGGCGGTCCAGGTGCTCTGCGAGAACTGCAGGCCGCCGTAGTAGCCGTTTCCGGTGTTGATGTTCCAGTCGCCACCGCTCTCGCACTGTGCGACGCCGTCCCAGTTGTGGGTGGCTGCGGAAGCGGTGCCGGTGCTCATGGTGAGGGGCACTGCGACAAGTGCGCCGGCTACTGCCAATGTGCCGAATGCACGCTTGCTGATGCTGGTGTACGTCATGTCGGGGTAAATCCTCTCCGCGCTTGCTGACATCGGCGGGCCTGCGGGTCGGCGATGATGCTGACTTTCCCGGGCGCTTGTCTCTCCGTGTCTCTGCCCCTCGAAGGTTTCGGGGGTTCCGATCCCGCGGGGCAGAGTGGAGCAGCGGCGGGTCGGCGTTCGCCCGGTTGATTCGGGCCGGGACCGACCGTACGGGAGCGCTGAACGAGGGTCGATTCGCGATTTTCCGGACCACCTGGTCTTCTCCCATCCAGGATTTTCGGCGTTTATGCTGGTAGAGCCTTTCCGATGCCGTTTCGAGGTACGTTCGTTACATGCTTGTTATGTGTTGATGCTCACGGGCATTTTGTGAACCCAGTCACCCGATTCTTCGACTTTCAGGCGTGTATTTCGCTCCAGCGCAGGCGATTTGCGTTCCGTTCATCTGCTCGTGTAACTTTGTCAATGCATCGCGGGGTGGAGCAGCTCGGTAGCTCGCTGGGCTCATAACCCAGAGGTCGCAGGTTCAAATCCTGTCCCCGCTACTAGAAAAGGACCGCCGCACTGGATTTCAGTGCGGCGGTCCTTTTTTGTGCGCAGCCGTCGTAGGGTGGCGACGTGCGACTCTCGAAGATTCTTTTGGCGATGGCGGTGACTACTTCGCTGGTGACCACCGCTCTGGCGTTCTCGGCAGGAAGCGCTGCCGCCGGTGGGCGGATCGCCGATGCGAAGCGCGTGGTCTTCATCGTTCCAGGGCAGCAGCTCTACAACTCGGGAGAAACGCACCAGGCGACCTACCGCGCCCTCGACGAGGCACTGAGCGCTGCGGGCTACGAGACACACTTCGTCGACGCACCCGGCAAGATGATTGCGGCCGACGCCGAGCTGATTGCCGATTCGATTCGCTCCTACGCTGCCGGCGCTGACTCCGTCGGGGTGATCGCACACAGTGCGGGTGGACTGAGCTCCCGGTACTACGCGAAGTTCCTCGGTGGCTCCGAAGTAGTGGATTCATTCGTCGCCATCGGTGCTCCGCAGTACGGTAGCCCCGGTGGCTGCGTACAAGGCCCTGCCGACGGTTACGACACCTGCATGTTCTCCGAAGTTCTCGCCAAGCTCAATGCCGGTGAGGACACTCCTGGATCTGCCTACTATTCGGTGGTGCAGAGTTCGGGCGAGTGGGCGGACGGTCGGTTGGACGGGGGCCAGTGCCGGGTGTACGTCGATGGCGTTCCCGGGGCCGGAACCGGAGCAGACCATCTCACCGAGCTCGAGCATCCAGAGGTCATCTCGGGAGCGATCAGCGCTTTGGGGCGCGACTGTGTCGGTACGTTCGTGGACGAGAACGACGGCGACATCACCTGGCCTGACACGTTGTTCCCGTCATTTCGGTAAAGCTTCAGGTCCGGGTTGTTCGGACGAGTAGCCCGGCTACGTGTGCGCTCGCGGCAGTTCTGGCCTCCAAGGCGTCACCCGATTCGATGGCCGCGACTATACGAGCGTGCTCGGTGACGGCGATCCGTCGATTGAGCTCGAGGCTCCACATGTCCGAACGGTAGAGATGTGACTGTCCGTCGAGACGATGTAGGGCTTCACTGAGCGGGTGATTGCATGCAGTCTCACGAATCAAGGTGTGGAACTCGAGGTCCAGCGTCGAATCGCGACGCTGATCCGGCGGGCTCTCGAGAAGTTCGCGTTGCACCTGCACCATCTTGTTCAGCTGTGACACGGTTTCATGCGTGGCATTGGCCGTCGCGTTGAAAGCCGCGAGACCGTCGAGTACCTCACGCACCTCGAAGACCGCGCGCAGAGACTCTGCGTCCAGCGAATCGACTTTTGCACCCGCATTTCGGGTGTGGACCGCGATGCCCTCGTAGATCAACTGCTGCACGGCCTCGCGGACCGGCGTTCGACTGACATTGAGCTTGCTCGCCAGCGCGGGAACACTCAGTGGTGTCCCCGGCGCCAGCTCTCCCGAAAAGATCAGTTCTCGAAGCGTCTCGTGCACGGACTCGGTGAGCAAAGCTCGTTCGGTGGTGGTCATCTTGTCCTCACTTCGATCCTGCACGATATCGACGGTACCCGGGAGCGCTATCCGGCGGCGCGCACCCGGTCAGCGCTGCGACTGTCGACGTCGGGCGCCGTCGCGCCTTTCAGTCCGGCCACTTTGGCCGCGATGTTCTCGGCGATCGTGATCGGCGGGTATCCCACCTCGCCCGGTTCGAGAGTCCCTGGCAGTGCTTCGATGACGGCGTCGTAGTTTCCGTCGAAAAAGAATGCGGCAGAGCGACGTCGGATGATCTGACCATCGACGATAGGTGGGTCGACTCGGTGCACTGTCGAGCGCCATCGGTCGTTCGTCCATCGTGCCATCGCGTCGCCGAGGTTGATCAAGAGTGCGCCGTCGGCAGGTTGGACGTCGTGCCATATGCCATCGGTACTCAGAACTTGAAGGCCCGGAACTTGATCTGCCCACAGGATGGTCAAGATTCCGAAGTCGGTGTGAGCGCCCATTCCCGTCATGTCGCCGGAGATGCGGATCTCGCCCTCAGGCAGTGCGTAGTTGTTCATCTTCATCGCGTCGATCGAATGGTCGAGCATCGAATCGAAGTACTCGGGCTGCAATCCGAGGGCGTCGGTAAAGGCGCACATCAGGATTCGTGCCAAGCCCTGGGCATGACGGAAATACTCTTCGATTGCCGGTCGGAATCCGGGCGCGGCCTCGGGCCAAGTGTTGGCGGCGTAGCTGGACTCGGGTAGGTCGACGCCCGGATAGTCGCTCACCTCTGTGCCCACGACTATTGCTTCGTAGAAATCGTTCATCTGGTTCGCAGCGGCGACGCCCAGGCTCATGCTGAGTGATTCCGACTTCGGTGGCGAGTAGCCACGGTTCTCGGACGAGGGACGGCGATAGTTGTTCTTCACCGTCAGTGGGAGAGCAAAGAACTCGTCGAGAGCGTCGGCCAGTCCGTCGGTCGCCGATCGTGGAATGCTGTGTCCGACAATCTGTATGAATCCGACCTCCCGGCACGCGCGATCGAGTTGAGCTGCCACTTCCGCACAGGCAGTGCTGTTGGTGGCGTTTGCAGCCGATGCCTCGCCGGTGAGGTACGGGCTGATATCGATCGTAGGGATTTCGAAGGCGGGAATTTCGTGGGTCATTTAAAGTCCTTGCGGCCGGACGTGTGCCACTTACCGACGAGCACACGTGAGAGGAATCCAAAGGCAGAGAAGACGAGGACGCCGAACACCGACGCGATCACGATCGCGGCGATCAGATCCTCGGACTGAAGGCGGCTTCGGTAGACGTCGAGCAGGGTCCCGATCCCGGGTTGTCCTTTGGCGAAGAACATGTCGCCGATGATGGCACCGACGACAACAAGGCCGGAGGCGGTGCGGATACCGGTGAGAATGGCCGGCATTGCCGCTCGCAGTTCGAGTTTCACCAGTCGATCCCAACGCGAGGCGCGGCCGAGGGTGAAGAGTTCGTGCAGTCCGCGATCGACCGATTGCAACCCGAAGTGTGTGTTGGTGATGATCGGGAAGGCTGCGATGAGAACGCAAACCAGGGTGCGCGCGGTCATGCCGTAGCCGAACCAGAGCCCGATGAGGGGGACGATGGCGAGGATGGGAATGACCTGCAGCACAACGGCATATGGATAGACGATCCGCTCGATCCACTTGGCCTGGCTCATCAGCACGCCGGTTCCGACGCCGACTGCCACCGCGACGACGAAGCCGACCAGCGCAACCTGTGCCGTCACTGCGAGGGCTTCGAGCATGGGAGAGAGGTGTTTCCAGTCGAGTAGCGACTTCGTCAGTACTTGACTCGGCGGCGGAAGGAGAAATCGACGTTCCGGGGAGAGAACGAGGTAGCTGACGATCGACCACGCTGCGACCGCGCCGGCAAGTGAGAGCAGCGGATAGAGCAGGAAGGTGCCGAGCGCTCTCATTCGAGAGGGCCGTCCGGACTGTGCCTGTGCTTGCGCCGTGGTCGCAGAATCAGTACGAACGGCGGTATTGCGTACGGTGGTGCCCTGTTGTACTGCAAGGACTTCGGTCATCGTGAGCTCCCATGGAGGCTGGCCGAGATCTCGGCGACGTGTTCGGTGTATCGGGCGTCGTAGCGCAGTTCCGGGCTACGCGGGTACGGGAAATCGATGTCCACGACCGAATGTATTCGTCCAGGCCTGGCGGTCATGACGACCACCTTGTTCGCGAGGTACACGGCCTCGGATACCGAGTGCGTGATGAACATCGAGGTGAACCCTTTGTCGGTGTAGAGCCTTTGGAGCTCTACCTGCATCTCCAGTCGTGTCATCTCGTCGAGCGCACCAAAAGGTTCGTCGAGCAGCATCACAGCGGGTGCGAGGGTGAGCGCACGCGCCAACGAGACACGCATCTTCATTCCGCCTGACAACGCATTGGGCAGTTGTTTCGCAAAGTCCGCAAGGCCGACTGCGCGGATTGCCTCGTCGGCGCGCAACTTTCGCGCTGCTTTGTCGCCGCCACCGAGTTCAGCCGATAATTCGACGTTGGCCTGCACGGTTCGCCAGGGGAGGAGAGTCGGCTCCTGGAAGATGAAGCCAACTGATTCGGTGTCGAAGGCAACCGCACCACTGGTCGGTCGCTCGAGGCCGGCCGCCATGCGCAACAAAGTCGACTTGCCACAGCCTGAGGGTCCGACCACGGCGACGAAGTCTCCTCGCTCCACGTCCAGATCGATGCCGTCCAGCGCGACAGTGCCGGTATCGAACTTCTTGACGACATCGGAAAAGACCATCTGCATCGGCGCGGTGAGCTTGCGAGCGTCGGCATCCTGCATCGTGTTCGCGAGTTCCATCTGAGCCTCCGGTTCGGTAATGCATGCAAAAGTTCTTCAAGATGTAGGAACTATCTTGAATTGCATGTATGTCGCTTAGATTGCTGAATGTAAATGTGAGGTGACATTGCAGGTGAAGCGAGAATCCTGGCGCGCGTTACCTGATGGAAACAACGAGGCGATTGCATGTAATCCACGTGCTGCAGAGTGTGCTCATCGGATCACCCTTCTTGGTTCGCCCACATCCCAATTGTTTTCACGAAGGAGACGCTGTGTATTCAAATCGCAAGGTGCATTCCAATCGCAGAAGTGTGGGAGCGGCGGGCGCGGCACTGGCCATGTGTGCAGCCATCGGATTGACTGCGTGCAGCTCCAGTGAGGCTGAGACGGCGAAAGCCGAATCTCTCGAACCAGCTGCCGAGGCGCAGAACCTTGCGGGTCTCTGTCCGGAAAACGTTGTGGTTCAACTCCAATGGCAGCCACAGTCGGATATGGGAGCGCTCTTCGAGATGCTCGGTCCCGGCTATTCGGTCGACACCGACGACAAGTCCGTCAGTGGGACTCTTGTCGCCGGAGGGAAGGACACCGGAGTCGACCTGACCTTGCGGGCCGGGGGACCGGCAATCGGGTTCCAATCCGTCAGCTCCCAGATGTACGTCGACGATTCCATCACTCTCGGCTTGGTGCACGGGGATCAGGTGATCGCGGCAGCGGCAAGTCAGCCCGTTGTGGCCGTCACGCCATTGCTCAAATACAGCCCGGCAATCCTCATGTGGGACAAAGAGTCTCATCCGGACTGGACGAGTGTTGCCGATATCGGCAAGTCCGACGCGAGTGTCGTCGTTTCCAAGGAGCAACTCTTTCCGCAGTGGCTCGTGGCGAAAGGACTACTGAAGCAGTCTCAGCTCGACACGAGCTACGACGGAGCTCCCTCGCGATTTGTCGGTGACCCGACCATCGCTCAGCAAGGATTCGCGAATTCGGAACCGTACACGTACGAGAAGGAGACGCCGGCGTGGGACAAGCCGGTTTCCTATGACCTGCTGAAAGATTCGGGTTTCGACATCTACGCGTCCAATGTTTCCGTTCGTGCCGACAAGGTCGAGACACTCTCGCCGTGTTTGAGCAAGCTGGTTCCGATCATTCAGCAGGCCACCGCGGACTACATCACTGCGCCGGATGCGGCGAATGCTGCCATTGTCGACGTCGTCTCGCAGGACGTGTCGTTCTCTCCCTACACCGAGGGTGAAGCAGCGTTCAGTGCCCAGCTCCTGAAAGAGAAAGGCCTGATCGCGAACGAGGCAGACGGATCCGTCGGCACGTTCGACATGACGCGAGTCGCTCACACCGTCGAAGAACTGAAGCCCATTCTCAACGCCGGGGGTGCGGCGATACCGCAGTCATTGACTGCTGAAGAGATCTACACCGACAAATTCACCGATCGGTCCATCGGAATCCGCTGAAGGAGCTCACAGCAAATGACGTACGACATGACAGAACTCAACCGCGAGACCCGCATGGGTGGCCTGGGCACGGAGACCACCGACCGCGAGGTCCGAAGAATCGATCTCTCGGATTTCGAGAACCGGCGCAGCGAGATCGCCGAGGAGTTGTGGTCGGCAGCGACCGACATCGGATTCTTCCAAATCGTCAATCACGGAATCGATCTGGACCAGGTCCGCGAGGCTTTCGCGGCGGCCGAGCGATTCTTTGCACTGCCCACTGAGGTCAAGGCGCAGTACCCGCTCAAGAAGGGTTTCAACTCCGGCTGGGAGAGCATGACGCAGGTGCGTCCGTCCATCGGAACACCTGATCAGAAAGAGTCCTACCAGGTGACCCGCCCGCATATGGGTGATCTGTGGCCCACTGCAGACGAATTGGGTGGATTCCGCGAAACGATCCTGGACTTCGAAGCCAAGTGCTGGGGCATTGCGATGGACCTGTTGTCGTGCTTCGCCGAGAAGCTGGGATTCGAACGAGACTTCTTCACCAGGGCACATGACCCGTCGGTGGCCACCTACCAGAGCACACTGCGACTACTCCACTACTTCCCCCTTGCCGCCGACGCAGATGTCGAAGGGATGTGGCGTGCCGGAGCGCACACCGATTTCGATTGCCTGACATTGCTTTTCCAGCGTGACGGTCAGGGCGGGTTGCAACTGTGCCCGGGCAAGGAGATGGACACCCAGGAATGGACGTCGGTGGTGCCGGCCGAGGAAGCGATCACCTGCAACATCGGCGACATGCTGATGAGATGGAGTGATGATGTCCTGCCGTCGAACTTCCACCGGGTCAAGAGTCCCGGAGTCACCGACTATCGGGGAGCCCGCTACAGCCTCGCGTTCTTCGCTCAGGCGAACCGCGACGTGACCATCGAGGGGCCGGCGGGCAAATACCCGCCGATCACTGCCGAGGACTACATCGACCAGCGAGTACGCGCGAACTTCGCGCGTTGATCCGTATCCGTTCCGTCACACACTTTCAGGAGAACTGGCGATGACTACCGCGCCCAAGAACATGACCGACGCGATCATCCGGGACGTGACGTTGTACAGCGGCGGGCAATGGCTGACCGGCCGCGACGTCGTCGTCTCGAATGGGGTGGTCGAATTGATCGAGAAGTCGACCGGCACCGCCACACCTGGAAGTGTGGACGGATCGGGGGCGTATCTGATCCCTGGGTTCGTCAACACCCATACGCACCTTCAGCAGTCACTGATGCGTGGGATCGCCGAAGGGACACCGCTTCTCGAATGGCTACTCGCGGTCGCAGAAGAGTCGGTTCAGATCACGCCGGAGCGCGCACACACGGCCACTGTCGCAGCCTCGCTGGAGGCATTGCGCAGCGGTACGACGACCCTGGTCGAACACATGTGGCCGCACCCGTCCAGCGAGGTTCACGACGCTGTGATCCGGGCGTTGCACGACACCGGGATTCGTGCGGTGCTGGGACGCGGAACCGCAGACCGGGCGGACAAGACGAGGAAGTGGGGCTTCGATCCGCGGCTCATGCAACCACTCGGAGATGTTCTCGCACATACGGATCAGATGATGCGCGACGTCGCCGGTTCCCGCATTGACGTGGCAGTCGCGGTACCGAACCCGCGTTCGCTGACCCCGGACGGGATGTCGGAAGTGCGTGAGTTCGCGCAGGCTCGCGACCTGACGGTCTCGATTCACCTGCTCGAGACGCAGACCGACAACACGATGTGTACCGAACACGCGGGCATGAACGCGGTCGACTACCTCGATTCCCATGGGTTCTTGTGGGACCGGGTGCTGGCGGTCCACTGCGTCGAACTCGACGACCGTGGTCAGAAGGTGCTGGCGGAGCGCGGCGTCGGAGTGTCGTACAACCCCGTCAGCAACATGCGCCTCGGTAGCGGAATCGCGCCCGTCCCGAGTTTCCTCGACGCGGGGATCGCGGTGGGGTTGGGTGTGGACGGCGCAGCCAGCAACGATACTCAGGACATGCTCGAGACGCTGCGCACCGGCGCCTACGTGCAGCGAGCCGCGCGTGGCCGCGCCGACCTGCTCGGCTTCGAAGCCATGATCGACATCGCATCCGGCGGTGCGAACGCAGCACTCGGTCTGCCGGCCAGGTCTGGCGGGATCTCCGTGGGCGATCCCGCCGACCTCACCATGATTCGGTTCGAACGCGACTTCGGTTGCCTCCCGGTGCGAGATCCGGGCGCGTCCATTCTCACGACGGGCAGTCGTCAGATCGTGGACACGGTGTTGGTTGCGGGCGAGGTCGTGCTCCGCGACGGGCACTCAACTCGCGTCGACGAGGCGGAATTGATCCGGACGCTCAGCGCTTTGTGACTGTGCTCAGTCTTCGCTGATCTCCATCTCGATCAGGACGCGGCGCAACAGCTTTCCGGTGGCGTTGCGGGGAAGTTCGTCGATGAAGACGATCTCGCGGGGAACCTTGTAGCGCGCGAGATTCGACCGGACGTGATCCTTCAGCTCGTCGGAGTTCTGGTCGGCGCCGTGGGCGACGACGACAAACGCTCGCAGGCGGTGCCCGAAGTCGGCGTCCTCGACTCCGATGACTGCCGCTTCCAAGACGTCCTCTCGATCGGCGAGCAGGTTCTCGACTTCGAGCGGGTAGACGTTCTCGCCACCGGAGACGATCATGTCGTCGTCGCGGCCGTCGACGAAGAGGAGGCCGTTGGCGTCGAAGTGTCCGACGTCGCCGGTCGAGAGAAGTCCGTCGATACGTTCCTTGTCACGCCCGTCGGTGTATCCCTCGAAGCTCAGCCCGCTGGCGACGAAGATTCTGCCGATCGTGTGTGGGGTGGTGATCTTCTTGTTGTTCTCGTCGAACAGTTCGACGTGACAGGTCACCGGCGCGCGGCCCGCGGTTCCCGGCGCAATGGTCAGATCCTCGGGAGTCGCGACTGTTGCCACCGCGACCTCGGTGGATCCGTACAGGTTGTAGAGGACGTAGCCGAACGAGGCCGTGACTCGCTTGCACAGATCGGGTGAGAGTGACGAACCTGCCGAGAAGATGATCTTCAGGTTCGACGTGTCGTACTTGGACAGCACGTCGGGACCGAGGTCGATGATGCGAGTGAGCATCGTCGGGACCACGACCAGACTGTCGCACTTGTATTGTGCGACAAGTTTGATCGTGTTCTCCGGGTCGAACTTTCGATGCATGACGACGGTCTGGCCGAGCGCCAACGCGAGAGCGAACTGCGAAACGCCGGTTCCGTGGAAGGCAGGGGCCGCCATCATCATGGTCTGTCCGCGGCGCAACGGCACGCGGTCGAGGAACTGCGCCGACGCGAGAGGGGAGGTGTGGCCACGCGGCGCACCCTTGGGAGTTCCCGTTGTGCCGCTGGTGAGGAGGACGAAGCCACCGTTCTTCTCGGGTGCCGGCACCGACGACGTGGTGCGTCCGGCGATGGCCTCGTCGAGAGTAGCTGCCGTGGAACCGTCCGCGGCCGTGCCCTCTGGCCAGGAACGATAGACGACGACGTCGTCCGGCAAGGCATCGGCGATGTCAGCGAACTCGTCGTCGTAGACGAAGGCGACCACCTTCTCACGCGCTGCGACGTCCACGAGTTGGGGCCGTGCGAAGCCCGTGTTCATGAGAACGAGCTTCGTTCCGTTCTTCGCTGCCGCCAGCATGGTCAGGACCAAGCCTCGATGGTTACGGCACATCGCACCCATGACGGAGTCGGACGTGATGCCGTCGGCCTGCCACGCCCGGACCAACGCGTTGCTCTGACGCTCGAGCTCGGCATAGGTGATGGGTCCGCGCTCGTCGATGATCGCCACCGCGTCGTAGCCGTTCTCGGCGTGTGCATGGACCGGCCCGGCAAAGGGTCCGTACTTGTCCACGGCTGCAATGGATTTGAGCCCGCGATCGAGGCGAGGGAACGGGACGAGTCCGGCTCGGAACATGACCCCCGCCGCGCCGATGGTGTCAGTGACCTTGGTGACCAATCCGGGCATACGTGAACCTCTTCCGAGCGTCGTTGTAGGACTGATTACACACTAATGGGCAATCAGGTTTCGGTGGTGAAGTTTCACGATGGCGACCGAGCACTCCGCCCCGCCACCTCGAAAGGTGGCGGGGCGGAGGGTTTCGGGATCGGGTCTGTGCGACCGTCACTTCAGTTCGACCGTCACTTCAGTTCGGCGGACGACTTTCCGAGCAGGCGGCGTGCGACGATCAGCTGCTGGATCTGCTGGGTGCCCTCGAAGATGTCGAGAATCTTCGAGTCGCGGCCCCACTTCTCGAGCAACGGGCGCTGCGAGTAGCCGTAGGTTCCGGCCAACTCGACTGCCTTGAGCGTCACGTCGGTGCCGGTGCGGCCGGCCTTCGCCTTGGACATGGACGCTTCGAGCGAGTTCGGCTTCTTGTTGTCCGCCATCCACGCCGCGCGCAGAGACAGCAGGTACGCGGCCTCCCAGTCGGCTTCCAAACGGATGAACTCGGCTGCAGCTGCATGCTGGTTGTAGACCGGTGTGTCGTAGGAGATCTCGACACCGGCTTCGGTCAGGATGCCGCGCAGTTCTTCGAGAGCCGCGCGTCCGACGCCGACGGCCATGGCTGCAACGAGGGGCCGGGTGTTGTCGAACGTCTGCATGACGCCGGCAAAGCCCTGCTCGACGTTGACCTCCGGGCTGCCGAGGATGTTGTCCGCGGGAATGCGGCAATCCTGGAGCAGGAGTACTGCGGTGTCGGAGGCCTTGATGCCCAGCTTGTGCTCGAGGCGAGCAACGCTCAGGCCCGGTGCGTCACGCGGAACGACGAACGACTTGATGGCCGCTCGGCCCTTCGACTTGTCGACTGACGCCCACACGACGATGTGCGTCGAACGCTCACCGGCGGTGACGAAGATCTTCTCGCCGTTGAGAACCCACTCGTCGCCGTCGAGAACGGCGGTGGTGGTCACTGCGGCGGAGTCGGAACCGAAGCTCGGTTCGGTGATGGCCATCGAGGCCCACACCTTGCCGAAACGTTCGAGCTGTTCGTCGGTGGACACTGCGGCGATCGCGGCGTTGCCGAGCCCCTGGTAGGGGATCGAGAGCATGAGTCCGACGTCGCCCCAAGATGTTTCGAGCGAGTTGAGGAGCGCAGACATGTTGCCGCCGTTGGCGTTGCCACCCTTGGCGCTCGCGTCGGACCGTCCGCCGCTGGCACCGCCGATGTCTCCACCGGAATCGGAGAGGCCTTCGACCATGGCGGCCATGGTGTCGAGCTCGACGGGATACTCGTGCTCAGCGAGATCGTACTTACGTGAAATGGGTCGGAAGATCTGCGCCGCGACCTGATGTGCCTGGTTCGCTGATGCTTTGAGCTTCTTGGGAAGTTCGAGGTTGATCATCGTGGTTCTCCTGGAAGTTCAGCGGCGTCAGATGAGGACGATGCCCTCGGCAACGCCGATGGCACGGAGGTCGCGGTACCAGCGCTCGACCGGGTGTTCCTTGGTGAACCCGTGTCCACCGAGGAGTTGCACACCGTCGAGGCCGATCTGCATGCCCTTCTCGGAAGCCAGCTTCCGGGCCAGAGCGGATTCGCGAGCGAAGGACAAGCCTTGCTCGGCGCGTGAAGCGCCGCGAAGCGTGACCAGACGCAGTCCGTCGAGTTCGATGCCGATGTTGGCGACCATGAAGGCAACCGCCTGGCGGTGGCTGATCGGCTCGCCGAACGCTTCGCGCTCGTTGACGTACGGAATCACGTAGTCGAGAACTGCCTGACTGGTGCCGACGGCCATGGACGCCCAACCGAGGCGAGCCAGGCGAATCGCGTCGGCGTATTCGGCCTTGCGCTGCTCGGCGTCACCGTCGCCGAGCAGTGCGGACTCCGACACAGCGACGTCGGTGAGGATCAGGCGACCCAGGCCGGCGGCGCGCAGACCCATGCTGGGATCTGCTTCGACGACGAGTCCCTTGGTGTCGGATTCGACGATGAAGAAGGACGGCTTGCCGTCGAGTTCCGCGGCGATGACGAAGAGTTCGGACGTAGCCGCGGCGGGCACCAAGCTCTTGACGCCGTTGAGCTTGTATCCGCTGGGGGAGCGCACTGCCTTGGTCTGCAGGGCAAACGGATCGAACAGTGCGCGTGGTTCGTTGACCACCACTGCTGCGCCGGGGACCTGCTCGCCGGTGAAGGCCGGAAGGTAGGTCTTCTGCTGCGCGTCGGTGCCCCACTGCGTCAGTGCAACTGCAACACCGCTCGGTGCGAGGATCGGAAGTGCAAGTCCCATGTCTCCGTGCGCAAGTGCCTCGGCAACAAGAGAATTGGTGACTGCGCCGCGATCGGCGGCTGCTCCGTCGAGTTCTTCGGGAACGTTGATCAGCGTGATACCGAGCTCGGCCGCGCGCTTGGAGAGATCGGCGGGGGCCTGAGCTGCGCCGTCGGCGTCGTAGGCCGCGGGACGCAGGATTTCGGCCGCGAACTCACGCACCGTCTCGACGATCATCTTCTGGTCGTCGTCCGGGGTGAGATCGAAGTAGTCGGCGTTCTTGCTCGGGTTGTCGGGCAGGCGCTTGGGTGCACCGTTGCCCGAGACCTTCTGGAATCCTCGAGTGGCGGCACCCAGGGTTTTGAAGCCCGTCTTGGTGCCCTCGTAGGTCACGCGATCGATGGTCTGACGCAGATTGAACTTCTCGGCCAGTTCCGAACCGGTGATCTTGGTAAGCACACGCATGGCTGCGCCCATGGCGTCGCGTTTGATCGGGTTCAGGCCGACGGCGGACGTGTCGCGTGGCGCACCCTTGGCGCCGCCGCGCTGCGCGCCCGATTCGCTGCGCTGAGCGCTCTTGTCGGGGGCAACACTGTCTTGCTTGGTCATGATCACCAGCTGTTTCTCGGTGTTGGGGCGTTGGACGATTTTTATCTTACTCATCAGTAAGGTCTGTTGTCGAGAAACCGCGAAATGATGCGCGTCATAGGCTCGAGGGGTGAGCCGGACAGAGGTGCCAGATCGGATACAGCGATATATGCGCTACGCGCCGTTGGTGGTGGTCCCGTGCCTGTTGATCGCCAGCACGTATCCGGGGGAGTATCGAGTTCCCGTCACCTACTGGATGCTGTCGATGCTGTCGGCGCTCGCCTTCGTCGCCGGCCGTCGATGGCCGGTCTTCGCTTCACTGGTCATCTCGGCGCTCGCCGTTCCGATGTTCGTCGCCGACGCCTGGGGGCTGTCCGAACTTGTTCCGTATCTCGGGGCTGTCGCCGTCGTCGACGTCACGATGCGGGCCGAGCGCAGAGAAATGGTTGCCGTATCGGCAGCAGGATGGTGCGGTTCGGTGCTCGCGGGGATCTGGTTCGAAGCTCACGAAGCATTCTTCTCGGTCACCACGGCTGTGAAAGTGCTTGCGTACGTGGGGTTGCCACTGCTGCTCGGACTGTATCTGCGCTCGCAGCGTGAATTGGCCGCGAACAATCTTGCGCAGACCCGCGCTGCGGAGCGCAGTGCGCTCGCCCGCGAACTGCACGACCTGGTTGCACACCACATGGCATCGATCGTCCTGAGAATCGGCGTGGCTCAACATGTCTTGGCGCCCCAGGACGAGGCCGTGCGTGAGGTCCTCGCGGATGTGCGTGCGACGGCGTCGGATGCGTTGGCCGATATCCGTCGGCTTCTGGTCGCACTTCGTGATCCTTCGCTCGGTGAGGTCGCTCTGGTCGAGCCGGATGCCGTAGACGCGGAAATCGGTGCGGCGATAGATCGTGTGCGTGCGGCAGGTTTCGAGGTGCAGTCGGTTTTCGATACCCAGGAGAATGTCGAGTCAGGCGCAGCCGATCTCGATGCGATCGGGAGGCTGACGTTGTTGCGGGTGATTCAGGAATCACTGACCAACGTCATGAAGCATGGCGACAAGAAGGGGCTGGTATCGGTCTCGGTCGGTCGCGATGACAACCGGGTGCATGTCAGGGTTGTCAACGACGTCGAGGGATCGCCCCGGAATGCAGGTCATGGCCTGGTGGGAATGCAGGAGCGCGCGGAGTTGGTCGGCGGCGAGATGACCGCCGGCACGAACAGTGACGGGAAATGGGAAGTGCACGTGAGTATTCCACTGGTTGTCTCGGGCGGTGTCTCGTGATCAGCGTGCTGATCGTCGACGACCAGCGACTGGTGCGCGCCGGTTTGCGGATGCTGTGCGCTGCAGCCGAGGACATGACCGTGGCCGGTGAGGCGTCGAACGGCGTCGAGGCGGTAGCACTCGCTGCCGAATTGGATCCCGACGTGATTCTGATGGACTTGAGAATGCCCGGGCTGGACGGGATCGGTGCCACGCAGCAGATCGTCAAGGCCGGTCGACGAGCGCGCATTCTCGTGTTGACCACCTTCGACGACGACGATCATCTGTATCCCGCACTCGCCGCGGGGGCTTCGGGGTTCTTCGTCAAGGATACCGAACCCGCCGAGCTGCTCGGCGCCATTCGGCGGGTCGCCGAGGGCGAGATGGTGTTCACTTCGGAACTTCTCCGCCGCGTTGTGGATCGAGCGGTGATCGGTGGTATCGCAGACACTGCGGTGACAGAGAGGGTTCCGCTGACCGATCGCGAATCGCAGGTCCTCGCACTGGTGGCAGAAGGGAAGAGCAATCAGGAGATCGCGGACACGCTGCATCTGGGTGTGACCACGGTGAAGACACACGTGGCGAACCTGATGTCGAAGACCGGTTGCGACAATCGGGTTCGCCTCGCTGTGTACCACTTGCAGAACTCTCAGTGACCGGAGTGCGAACCAGGCATCGGCATGTCCATCTGCATCGGAGCCGCCTTCTGTCCCGGCTCGAGGACGAGGAATTGGCCCATCATCCCTTGGTCCTCGTGCATCAGCAGGTGGCAGTGGAACATGTACGGGAACGTGGGATCGGTGTACTCGGACCACTGCAGTGCGACGCGAACCCTGCCGCCCGGCGGTGTGTAGACGGTGTCCTTGAGTCCGCGCAAGTGTGGCGGGGGAGTGCGACCGTCGACGTCGAGGATCTGGAACTGTACGTCGTGGACATGGAAATTGTGTGGCCAGTTGTCCTTGTTGGTGATCGTCCACACCTCGGTCGCGCCGACCTCGGCCTCGAAGTCGATGCGGTTCATGTCCATTCGTTGCCCGTTGATCATGTACCACTGCAGATCGAAGGTTCGGGAAACGCTAGCCTTCGACGGATCGAGACGCGGCAGTGCGGCCAACTGCGCCGGGAGAGTCGACCGTGACGCGCGGCTGGCAACGCCCCGCAGTTCGATGATGTCGAAGCGGTCGTTCATGCCGAAGTTCTCGGCGTCGGAGGAACTCACGCCACCGCCGTCCTCGATCGGGAACGACACCAGTGTGGTCGTCGCACCGGGGTCGACGCGAACCACGATCTCGGCTCGTTCGCCGGGGCTGAGCTGAATCCGCTTGATTGCAATCGGTGATTCGAGCAGTCCGCCGTCGGTGGCAATCAGATCGAACGTGCGGTCGTCGGGGAACCCCAGGTTGTAGAGACGGCCGGAAGAGCCGTTCAGGATGCGCAACCGGACGACCCCGGTGGTGACGTCGAGGTAGGCGTCGGAGATGCCGTTGGTGACGATCGTGTCGCCGAGCAGGCCGATGTCGGTCGGATCTGATTCGTCGAAGCTGCCGTCGGCGAGGAATCGACGATCCTGGATTATCAGCGGAACATCGTCGACACCATAGGTTTTGGGGATGTCCAGCGCCCGCGTGTCGGCATCGTCGATCAGGAAAAGTCTGGCAAGACCGCGCTGCACGTGCCGTTCGGTGGATCCGTGCGGGTGTGGGTGATACCAGAGCGTCGACGCCGGCTGGCCGATCGTCCACGCCGGTTCCCAGCGTCCGCCGGCTTCGATGGTCTGGTGCGGGCCACCGTCGTATCTGGCGGGCAGATGCATGCCGTGCCAATGGACGGTCGTGGGCTCTGCCAGTGTGTTGTCGATCGTGAATGCGACAGATTCTCCGCGCTCGGCGCGGACGGTGGGCCCCAGAATGGATCCGTTGAAACCCCAAGTGTCGGTGAGTTTTCCCGCGACGATCTCGGCGGTTCCGGCACCGGCACGGAGTGTGAAGTGGCGAACACCAGCGTCGTCGACGGTGGATTCGGCAAGCGGCGGAATCGGTAGCGGACGCGAAGTTCCGGCCACCGCCAACGTGGTGCTCTTCGCTGCCGGGTCGGCGCCGCAGCCCACCGCGAGCCCGAGGGGCGCTGCGGCCAGACCGAACAGAATCGTGCGCCTGGATATCCGGTTCATCGTTCTCCTGGAAGTAGTGCGTGATCAACTACTTCCAGTCAACGGGCCGAGATGTCGTGCCGAATCCTGCCGACGGGCCTGTCGGAACTCCTCCCTCGGGCCCTTGCGGCGGGTGGGATGTTCTGGTATCCGGGTGGTTACCGCAGGCGGGCCAGAACGTCTTCGTGCAGCAGTCCGTTGGTGGCGACCGCGCTGCCGCCGTGCGGACCTGCGCCGCCGTCCAGATCGGTGAACGCGCCGCCGGCCTCACGGACCAATACGTCGAGCGCTGCCAGATCCCACAGGGAAACCTCGGGTTCGGCAGCAATGTCGACGGCGCCTTCGGCCACGAGGCAGTAGGAGAAGAAGTCCCCGTAACCGCGCACGCGCCATACGTGGTCGGTGAGTTCGACGAACTGATCGCGAATTCCGCGGTCCTTCCACCCCGAGAGGCTCGAGAAGCTCAGGCTCGCTGACTCGCTGCGATCGACGGCGGATACCTGGATCGCCCGCGCATCACTGTCCCCGAAGGACGTATGTGCGCCCAAACCTGTTGCAGCCCACCATCGCCGATTCAGGGCGGGTGCGCTCACGACGCCGATGACGGGGACGCCGTCCTCGAGCAAGCTGATCAGCGTGGCCCACACCGGTACGTTGCGGACGAAGTTCTTGGTCCCGTCGATGGGGTCGACCACCCACTGCCTGCCCTCGAAGACTGCGTCGCCGCCGAATTCTTCGCCCAGTACGGAATCCTCCGGTCGGTGCTCACCGAGTGTCGCGCGCACTGCACGCTCGACAGCGAGGTCGGCGTCGGAGACAGGGGTGAGGTCCGGCTTGTCGTCGACTCGAAGATCGAGCGCACCGAAGCGGGCGCGAGTGATCGCGTCAGCCTCGTCGGCGATACGGAGGGCGAGTGCGAGGTCGGATGCGCGATCGGTCACGGGTACACAACCTACCGGCTCAAACGGGGAGGACTTCGTTCAGCTTTCCGGTGGCGACGTCGAAGACGAATCCGCGTAGGGAGGTCGTCGCGGTGACGAACGGACTGTTCTCGATGCGCTTCAACGACTGACGGACGTCCTCGTCGATGTCGGGGAACGATTCGGCAGCCCAGTTGGGTTTGATGCCGATCTCGTCCTGGATGGATCGCTTGAAGTCGTCGTCGGTGAACGTCAGCATTCCGCAGTCGGTGTGGTGGATGAGGATGATCTCGGTAGTTCCCAGCAGACGCTGGCTGATGGCGAGGGATCGGATCTCGTCGTCGGTGACGACTCCACCCGCATTGCGGATGACGTGCGATTCACCTTCCTGGATCCCCAGCACCCGATAGACGTCGATGCGGGCGTCCATGCAGGCGAGAACGGCAACGTGCTTGCTGGGTGGGAGGGGGAGCGGACCGGTGAACTGCTCGGCGTAGGCGGCGTTGTTCTGCAGGTATTCGTCGGTGACAGTCATCACTCCAGTAGGTTCCCTCGGACCCTGGTTGGCAAGGCTTCCAGTCGCGGTGATCCCAATAGGTGACGCACGGGGGAGCGGACAGGGTGACGCACAGCAGAGCCCAGGTCGGCACCCGGTAGCCTTGAGAACCGTGCATCCCGACGTAATTGCAGACCTGAACGCCCTCGACACCACCCTTCGCACCTGCGAATCGGTTGTGGACGTCGAGGAGCTGCGCCGACGCATCGACGAGCTCGAGCACCAGGCGGCCGACCCCGGTCTGTGGAACGACCAGGAACACGCCCAGCAGGTCACCAGCCAGCTATCCCACGCCCAGGCGGAGCTTCGCCGCATCGTCGCACTGCGCGAGCGGCTCGACGAGATGCCGATCCTCTACGAACTGGCAGAAGACGAAGGCCCCGACGCGGTGGCCGATGCCGACGCCGAGCGGGCGAGCCTGCGTGACGACATCGCGGCGATGGAAGTCAAGACCATGCTGTCGGGCGAGTACGACGAGCGCGACGCACTCATCAACATCCGCTCCGGCGCCGGCGGAATCGACGCCGCAGACTGGGCCGAGATGCTCATGCGTATGTACATCCGCTGGGCAGAGAAGCACGACTACGGCGTCGAGGTCTACGACACGTCGTACGCCGAAGAAGCCGGACTCAAGAGCGCGACGTTCGCGATCAAGGGTCCGTACACCTACGGAACGCTGTCAGTCGAGATGGGCACCCACCGGCTCGTCCGAATCAGCCCGTTCGACAACCAGGGGCGTCGCCAGACGTCGTTCGCCGAGGTCGAGGTCCTGCCGGTCGTCGAGACGACCGACCACATCGAGATCAACGAGAACGACATCCGCGTCGACGTCTACCGCTCGTCCGGTCCGGGTGGCCAGTCCGTGAACACCACTGACTCCGCCGTTCGACTCACACACATCCCGACGGGAATCGTCGTCACCTGTCAGAACGAGAAGTCGCAGCTCCAGAACAAGGTGTCGGCGATGCGCGTCCTGCAGGCCAAGCTGCTCGCGGTCAAGCGTCAGGAAGAGCGCGCCGAGATGGATGCGCTCAAGGGCGACAGCGGCAGCTCGTGGGGCAACCAGATGCGTTCCTACGTTCTGCATCCGTACCAGATGGTCAAGGACCTGCGTACCGAGTACGAGGTCAACAACCCGTCGGCAGTGCTCGACGGCGACATCGACGGGTTCCTCGAGGCCGGCATCCGCTGGCGCATGAGCGAGAACCAGTCCGCATAGCGTTCGGATACCGAAAGGCACGATGACTTTACTTCGACCTGGGCAGAACCTGCTCGATTGGCTTCAAACCACCGGTTTGTCCGTCCTCATGACCGTGCTCGGCGCGATGATTCTCGCCCGGTTGGTCAGTTGGGGCGGCAACAAGGTCACCGACCAGATCGACTCCAACTATCAGTTGGGCGATGCGCTGGTTCGCTCCGAGGCGACCAAGCATCGCCACTCGGTCGCGCAGGTCATCACCTGGGTGGTCATCACGTTCATCTACGTGATCGCGACGCTGAAGGTTCTCGACCAACTGAATTTGCCGATCGGCAGTCTCGTGGCGCCGGCAACTGTTCTCGGTGCGGCGCTCGGTTTCGGTGCACAGCGCGTCGTGCAGGACATTCTTGCCGGTTTTTTCATCATCACCGAACGCCAGTACGGCTTCGGTGACACCGTCCGGCTTGCGATCACCGGCTCCTCCGACGACGCCGAAGGTGTCATCGAGGACGTGACCCTGCGCGTGACGCGGATGAGAAACTCCGACGGCGAGGTCATCACCGTTCCCAACGGCCAGATCGTGAAAGCGACCAACCTGTCCAAGGACTGGGCACGCGCCGTCATCGACGTTCCGGTTCCGGCGACTGCCGACCTCACCCGGGTCAACGAGGTACTTCGTCAGGTCGGAGTCGACGCGATGGCTGACCGTGGACTCAAGAAACTGCTGCTCGACGAGCCCACTGTCATGGGCGTCGAAAGCCTCGAGGTCGATCAGGTCAACGTGCGGATGGTTGCGCGCACGCTGCCTGGCAAACAATTCCAGGTCGGGCGAGCACTTCGTGTCCGCGTCGCCGCAGCACTGCGACGTCAGGGGATCACGGTGTCACCGGATCTGCACACCGCACGGACCGAGGAGGCGAGCGAATGACCGATCAGGAACCGCGCCGCGGACTCGACCGCCTGATTCACCTGGACTGGCTTCCGTCACGGATCTTCGGTGGCCGGATGCGCACCTCGACGTTCATTCTCGTGGTCGCCTGGATCCTCACGTATCTGCTGCACACGTACCTCAACCCGGAAGAAACGGCAGCAAACCCGCCGCCGAGCGTCGACACGTCGCAGACCGAGCCGTACGTCGCGCCTTCGGTCAAACAACCGTCGACGACGACCCCCGTGCCGTCCTCGACCGAGCAGACGACCACCTCCGAGGCTCCGTCCTCGGAATCGAGTACGGGCAGCTCCGGTTCTCCGACGCCGACTTCTGGTCCAGCGCCTGCTCCGGGAAACGCCGAACAGTCTGCGACCACAGTGCCGACGACTCCTGCGACGACGACCGTCCCGCAACCTGGCGCGGCAATGCAGGCACCGACGTCGGTGCCACAGTCACCTGCGACCACAGGTACCGGATAAGGACGAGGGTGCTCGCGCGTGGCGCCAAGGTCACCGTTAGATAACGGCTAGACTGGCTAGTTGTGATCAGCATGAAGAATGTGTCGAAGTCCTACAAGGCCTCCACCAGGCCGGCGCTCGACAAAGTGAGCGTGGAGGTGGAGAAGGGGGAGTTCGTCTTCCTCATCGGCCCCTCCGGCTCCGGCAAGTCGACGTTCATGCGGTTGCTGCTCAAGATGGAGTCGCCCACGTCCGGTGACATCGAGGTCGCGGATTTCCACGTCAACAAGTTGGCGGCCCGCCGCGTGCCGAAGCTTCGCCAAAGCATGGGTTGTGTTTTCCAGGACTTCCGCCTGCTTCAGCAGAAGACGGTGTCCGAGAACGTCGCCTTTGCGTTGGAAGTCATCGGCAAACCCCGCAACGTCATCGCGCGCACTGTGCCCGAGGTTCTCGACATGGTCGGTCTGGCCGGCAAAGCCGATCGACTGCCCACCGAACTCTCCGGCGGTGAGCAGCAGCGCGTCGCCATCGCCCGCGCATTCGTGAACCGCCCGCTCGTGCTGCTCGCCGACGAGCCCACCGGCAACCTGGACCCCGAAACGAGCCAGGACATCATGTTGCTGCTCGAGCGGATCAACCGCACAGGCACCACCGTCGTGATGGCGACCCACGATCACCACATCGTCGACTCCATGCGTCGACGCGTCATCGAACTCGATCTCGGCAAGGTGACCAGAGACGAAGCGCGGGGTGTGTACGGCGTCGGCAGGTAGCGCCGACTACGACCACACGTCCCGTACGCCCACCGGTTGTCGTGAAACAACCGGCCTCTCGAAAAGGAATCGGATTCCCCGATGCGCGCCAGCTTTATTTTCAGCGAAGTACTGACCGGCCTACGCCGCAACATCACGATGACCATCGCCATGATCTTGACGACGGCAATCTCCCTCGGTCTCTTCGGCGGGGGTCTGCTGGTCGTGCAGATGGCAGGCAAGACCCAGCAGATCTTCCTCGAACGCGTCGAGGTGCAGATCTTCCTGACCGACGACATCTCTTCGGCTGATCCCGGTTGCGAGCAGGAGATCTGCAGTTCGTTGCGCAAGGAACTCGAGCAGACTCCGTCCGTCGTCGCGGTTCAGTACCTCAACCGCGAAGACGCCGTGAAGGACGCCACCGAGCGCGTGTTCAAGGACCAGCCCGAGCTGGCAGCGCTGGTGAGCCCGGACAGCTTCCCGGCGTCGTTCAAGGTCAAGCTCAGTGACCCGGAGCGATTCGGCGTCATCAACGACACCTTCGGTTCGAGGCCCGGCGTCGAGAGTGTGCTCAATCAGCGCGAGTTGGTGGACCGACTGTTCAGCGTGCTCGGTGGAGTGCGCAACGCAGCGTTCGCGATCGCGATCGTCCAGGCGATCGCGGCCATCCTGCTGATCGCCAACATGGTCCAGATCGCCGCGTTCACGCGTCGTACCGAGGTCAACATCATGCGGTTGGTCGGCGCGACGCGGTGGTACACCCAGCTTCCGTTCCTCCTCGAAGCCGTCGTGGCGGCCTTGATCGGTGCGGTGCTCGCCATTGCCGGACTGTTCACGGCGAAGAACGTCTTCATCGACGGGGTCCTGTCCGATGTCTACGAAGCCAACATCGTGGCGCGGATCTCCAACAGTGACGTGCTGTTCGTCTCGCCGATCCTCGTGCTTGCCGGCGTCGGAATGGCCGCGGTGACGGCGTACGTGACACTGCGTCTGTACGTCCGCGAATAATCGGTTTGCACGAGCTTCTATGCTGGAACAGCAAGAACCATTCGACAGCAAGACAGCGGACTGAGAGGCCCGGACAGTGAAGGAAAAGGGCCGCAAGGTCATTGCGACCAATCGCAAAGCACGCCACAACTACACGATCATCGACACCTACGAGGCCGGTATCGCGCTCGTCGGGACCGAGGTCAAGAGTCTGCGTGAAGGCAAGGCGTCGCTCGTCGATGCGTTCGCCACCGTGGACAACGGCGAAGTGTGGTTGCGCTCGTTGCACATTCCGGAGTACACGCAAGGCACGTGGAACAACCACTCTCCGCGTCGCACCCGAAAGCTCCTGCTGCACAAGCGTGAGATCGAGCACCTCGTCGGCAAGACCCGCGAGGGAAACCAGACACTGGTTCCGCTGTCGATGTACTTCAACGACGGCAAGGTCAAGGTCGAACTCGCGCTGGCAAAGGGTAAGCAGGACTACGACAAGCGCCAGGACATGGCCAAGCGGACCGCCGAGCGCGAGGTGACCCGCGAGCTCGGTCGTCGTATCAAGGGCATGCGCTGACCTCCATCCTGCTTGCCCTCGTGGCGGCAGTTGCCTACGGAGTCAGCGACTTCGTCGGGGGAGTTGCATCACGACGAGTTGCCGCACTGCGTGTGGTGATCGTCTCGTATCCGCTCTCGCTCGTCATCGTTCTGATCGCAGCACCTTTCGTATCCGGGACGCTGACGCTGAACGGTTTGATCTGGGGCGCGATCGCGGGCGTCACGAGTGGTCTGGCGGTGTGGTGGTTCTATCTCGCGCTGGCAACTGGCCCAATGTCGGTGGTCTCGCCGCTGACAGCTGTTCTGGTGGCGGGTATTCCGGTGCTCGTCGGATTCGCATTCGGTGAGCGGCCGGGGTTGATCGCGTACCTGGGTATTGCCGTCGCGCTGGTCGCCGTCGTCCTGGTCAGCCGCGAGTCGCCTGACGACACCGCGGGTGAGGTCGCCGGCGGAATCACTCTCCGCTTCACCAGGCAAGTGGCGCTTCTGACCGTCGGAAGCGGCGGCGCATTTGCTCTCTCGTTCATCGCACTTCACCAGATCGGCGAGGGCAGCGGACTGTGGGCGTTGGCCGTATCTCGCGGCGCCGCGACCGTCGTGGTGTGGTTGGTCGCGCTGGCGGCCGGTCACTTCGTTCTCCCACGAGGCGAGCCACTCAAACTCGCGGTGTACGTCAGCGTCCTCGACGTCGTCGCGAACGGGACGATGATCTACGCCTTCCAAGGCGGAATGCTCTCACTGGTCAGCGTGATCGGTTCGCTGTATCCGGCTGCGACGGTTCTGCTCGCCATGGTGATGCTGGGCGAGCGGGTAAGCCGCGTGCAACAAGCGGGAATGCTGTTGGCGCTGGCGGCAGTCGGCATGATTGCCGTCGCGGGCGCCTAGATTCTTTCGAGTTCCAGCGTTTTCAGTCCTAGTGTTTCAGCCGCGTCTGTCGGCCGGCGCTGCGCGTAGGTGAACACGCTCGCCCTGTTTCCCGAAGAGACTGATCGCCTCCGCAGGTCGGCCGTCGGCAGCGCTGATGCGGTGCGGAATGTGGGTGTCGAACTCGGCGGCCTCACCTGCCCCCATGATGAAATCCCGGTCGCCGAGTTGGAGTCGGATGCGCCCGGACAGAACGTAGACCCACTCGTAGCCCTCGTGGGATCCCGGTTCGCGATCGTCGTCGGTGGGGGAGATGATCATCTTGTAGGCCTGGAGGTTGCCGGGCTGACTGGTCAGCGGAATGACCGTCATGCATCCGACCGTTCGCGGTTCTTCTCGAACGCGGGGGTCCTTGATCTTGCTGTTCACCAGGTCGTCCAACGGGACGCCGTGTGCCTTGGCGATCGGCAGCAGCAACTCCAAGTTGGCTCGCCGAGTACCGGATTCGAGTCTCGAGAGTGTGCTGACGCTGATGTCGGTGGTCTCTGACAGGTCGGCCAGGGTCATGTCGGACTGCTGGCGCAACGCACGTAGGCGAGGGCCGATGCCGGCTAGAACGGCTTCGAACGATGTTTCGGTCATGGATCTATTTTGCCAAAGTGGCAACAGTGTTTGTCAAGAACGCGATCTCTTGTCATTCTGGATTCATGACGCAGAACTCATTCGACGTAGCAGTAATCGGAGCCGGCGCGGCGGGGCTGAACGCCGCACTCATCCTTGGTCAGGCACGCAGGTCCGTGATCGTCTTCGACAACGGATCGCCACGGAACGCGGCCGCCGATCACATGAACGGATTCCTCTCCCGCGACGGCATGAACCCCGCCGAATTGTTGACCATCGGCCGAGGTGAGGTCCGCAAATTCGGCGGCGAGTTCCATGACGGCACCGTTGTCTCCGTGACACGGGACGGCGAGAAATTCTCGGTAGAACTGGCTGACGGCAGCAAGATTCAGGTGCGCAAAGTCCTTGTTGCAACGGGTCTGACGGACCGCCTGCCGGTCGAACTCGAAGTCTTCGGCGAGCGTTGGGGCCGCGACGTGTTGCACTGCCCGTACTGCCACGGGTACAGCGTGCGCGATCAGCCGCTTGGCGTGATCGCCAAGAGCGCGGAATTTGCGATGCACCAGGCCCTCATGGTTCGCCAGTGGTCCGACGACGTAGTTCTCTTCCTCCATCGAATCACCGAACTGAGTTGCGAAGATCGGGAAAAGCTTGCAGCTCGCGATATTTCGATCGTCGAGGGTGAGATCGCTGGTCCCGTCGTCGAGGATGATCGGTTGGTGGGCGTGCGGTTGGCCGACGGCACTGTGGTCGCGCGTTCGGCGGTCTTTGTCGGTGGCGCCCTCACGATGGACCCCAACGATGCGATCTTGCGCGCATTCGGCGCGCAGCGCGCTGAGACGATGATGGGCGATTTCGTCACAGTCGACATGATGGGGGCGACGAGCGTGCCCGGCGTGTTCGCTGCGGGCAACGTCGTCGACCCGGGTGCCCAGGTCATCATGGCCGCAGCCGCCGGGGCGAAGGCTGGAGCGGGGATCAACATGATGTTGACCAACGACGATCTCGAGGTTGCACTGGCGCTTCGCAGTTGAATTGTGCGTAGCGTGGGGTGATGGACGCAGTGAGAGTGTTGATCACGGGTGCGACCGGATACATCGGCGGACGTCTTGCCCCTCGTCTGGTCGAAGAGGGCCATCGCGTTCGAGTGGTGGTGCGCAGCCCGGAGAAACTACGCGATGTTCCCTGGCATGATTCCGTGGAGATCAAGCGTGGGGATCTGACCGACAGTGCCTCCCTCTCAGGTGTTTTCGACGATATCGACGTGGTCTACTACCTCGTTCACGCCATGGGCGGTGGAGGGTCGTTCTCGGATATCGACAAGCGAAGCGCGGAGAACGTCGCCGCCGCTGCCCGCGATGCGGGGGTGCGCCGGATCGTGTACCTGGGCGGGCTTCATCCGTCCGACCGAGAGTTGTCGACTCACTTGCAGTCTCGGCTCGAAGTCGGTCGGATCCTCCTCGACTCCGAGGTTCCGACAGTTGTATTTCAAGCTGGGGTGGTGATCGGATCGGGTTCGGCGTCCTTCGAAATGGTGCGCCACTTGACCAATCGACTTCCGGTGATGACCACACCCAAGTGGGTGCACAACAACATTCAGCCGATCGCGGTGCGTGACGTACTTCACTATTTGATCGCAGCCGCGGCGACAACGCCGGAGGTCAACCGCGCCTTCGACATCGGTGGGCCAGATGTCATGCAGTACGGCGAGATGATGAACACCTACGCCGACGTCGCAGGATTGGTACGCCGACGCATCCTCGTCTTGCCCGTCCTCACCCCGCGTCTGGCAGGTCACTGGGTGGGATTGGTCACGCCGATCCCGCGGGGCTTGGCGATGCCACTGATCGAATCACTGCAGAACGACGCGGTGATGCACAACCACGACATCGACGACTTCATCCCGCCTCCGGCCGGTGGCCTCACACCGTACCGGGAAGCTGTGCGTTTGGCGCTTCGCAAGATCGAGACCGGTGAGGTGGAGACGGCGTGGTCCGGTGCGACGATCGCGGGAGCGCCGTCCGATCCTCTTCCGTCCGACCCGGACTGGGCAGGGGAGGCAGTTTACGTAGACCACCGCGAACGTGACTGTGCTGCGGATCCGAAAACCCTCTGGTCGGTCGTCGAGTCGATCGGCGGCGAGAATGGTTGGTATTCATTCCCTTTGGCGTGGGCCATCCGGGGGTGGATGGACCGCGCGGTCGGCGGGGTCGGACTGCGCCGGGGTAGGCGGGATCCACGTCGGCTCAACACCGGTGAAGCCCTGGACTTCTGGCGGGTCGAAGAAATCGATCGAGGCAAGTTGCTCCGGTTGCGCGCCGAGATGAAGGTCCCGGGCGGAGCATGGTTGGAGTTGCGAGTGTCGGAAGGTCCGGCGGGTGCGGATGGACGGCCGGTGGGTTCGCATCTCGATCAGCGTGCGGTCTTCTTCCCTCGCGGGCTCGCCGGCCGGGCGTACTGGTACTCGATCCTGCCTTTCCACGGAGTGGTCTTCCAGGGGATGATCACCAACATCACCGGTGCTGCAGAGCGTGAGACCGCAGCTATCAGGGAATCAGCTGCGGCGCAGGACACGGAAAGTGCCGCCGATTAATTGGTATGACTTCCGAACTTCGGCGCGTTATAGTGAATAGCCCCACGAAAGACGCGGGGCACACACGGGGCTGAACGGTTTCGACTGCGTGTGTTGAGTTAGGGGAAGCGTGTCGGTGCAGGCAAGAGACCACCGTAAGCGTCGCTGCAAACCTATAAGCGCCGATTCCAATCAGCGCGACTACGCTCTCGCTGCCTAAGTAGCGAAGCGTGTCTGTCAGCCCGGGGTTGCCCTCGACCCGGTTCCTGGCATCAGCTAGAGGGCTTTACTGTTCGGCTCGGTCACGGAGTCGAATGGGACATCAAACAGTGACTGGGATCGTCATCCTGGCTTGTTCGCGAGACTGGGAGATCCAAGTAGAAACTTAGCGAACTGCACACGGAGAAGCCCTAGCGATTCAACGTAGGACCCGGGTTCAATTCCCGGCAGCTCCACAACAGGTCGGGCCGGAGAGCACACGCTCTCCGGCCCGACCTTTTTGCGGTCTTGCTGCGGCACTCTGCTGAGCGCCCGGGACTTCTTGCGATCAGGAGCCGAAGAATCCCAGGTCGACCGAGCCGACGAAGCCGGGAGCTTCCTTGGCCAGCGGCTTTCCGTCCAGATCGGCAGGCAATGCAACGCCCAGGCTTTGGAGGATGGTCGGCGTGATGTCGGCGATCGTGTACGCGTCGGTGGTCTTGCCGGCCGCGTATCCCGCACCGCGTGCAATGACGAATGTCGTTGCTTCCGCCGGCGTCTGGCCACCGTGCCCTCCGGCAGGCTTGTGGCCGTGATCCGCAGTGACCAGAACCGTCCACTTCTCACCGGTCTTCGCTGCGCGTTGATCAACGGCATCGACAATCTTGCCCACCTGAGCGTCGACCGAGGCAATGGACTCTTCGTACGCAGCGCCGTTGGTGCCGCCGCTGTGCCCCGCGCCGTCCACCTGATCGAGTTGGGTGAAGATCAGGTCAGGTCCCTTGTCAGTGATGTCGCGGGCGACGGCGTCAGCGGTCGCAGCATCGGTGGCCGCTCCGGAACCTGCATCGGCAGTGGTGACGACAACGTCGGCTTTCGGCGTGCCGCTGGATGCGATGTTGTCGATGCCGCCCCAGGTGGAGATCGACTCGGTGAGCAGAGAGGGCTGTGCTGTTTCCAACCGTGTGAACACGCTCGGGTAGAGGTCGAAGCGGGCGCCTGCGTACGTGTTGTCCTTGACACCGTGCTTGGTGTCCCAGACTCCGGTCAGGATGGTCGACCACGACGGTCCGGAGATGGTGGTGTGGCCGAGGATGGAGGATTCGCCGCTGGTTCCTTCGGCGATCAGTTTCTGGAGACGGGGAGCGTCGGCGGTCTTGATGTGGCTGAGCATGGTGCCGTCAAGGCCGATGACAACTGTCTTCTCAGCGGCCGACGGATTGAGGTCGAACGATCCGGGAATTGCTGCAGCAGTTGCAGTTCCGGCAGCAACAGCGCCGGCGAGGAGGAGTGTGATAGCGGCTGAGGTGCGTGCGATTTTCTTGGTCACGCTAAAGATATTGCGATAGGACTAGACCAATTGCACTACCTGAATGCGAGGGTTGTCCGATTGTTCACGACGGATTCAGATTGGACTAGACCAATGTTTGCTCACGCGGCCCAGCCGTCAAGGATGACGCTGACCGCGTGATCGAGGTGGAGGGGCTCTCCGCTCCACGCCGGTACGATCGCGTCGTCGGGTACGTCTCCGCGCAATAGGTCATCGGCGAACCCCTCTGTTGGCGGTGCTGGGTCGATGACGTCGCCATTGGCGTAATGAAACTCGAACTTCTGCTCGCCGAGTGCAGAGATCGTGAACTGGCCGTCGTGCAGCGCGCGGTGGCAGGTACCGCAAAGCATGATCAAATTGTCCAAGTCCGTATTGCCGCCGCGTCCCCAGAATTTCACGTGATGTGCGTGCAGGAAGCGGGTCCGTCCGCATCCTGGTGTGCGGCAGCATCCGTCGCGGTAGTTCAATGCCAACATTTGTTTAGCGCTGACGACGCGAGTCCGCCGACCTAGATTCAGAACGCATCCTTCCTTGGTCGTTCCCAGGCGAAGCTTGGCGTTGCAGAGCACTTCCTCAGCGGCATTTTGAGGCAATGCGGGTCCGCTCGGCACTCGGACGGTGTTCGCTTCGTGGAAGAACACAACTTCGTTCGCGGCGGCCTTGGGCGTGCGGTCCGTGACTGCGGCGGTGGCGAGCTCTGCCATCGCGACGAGACCTGGCCCGATATTTCCGACCGGGTTCTTTGCGGCCTTCTCGTCTACGGGGCGGATGGCGGCGATTCGGGTGCGTTCACGTTCCGCCACAGCTAACGCTGCGAGGATTCGGGCGCCGTCCTGCGCAGGCAGGCGTCCTTTGATGACAAATTCGCCCGTATCCGGGTCCCAATGCCAGCGGACCTGAAGATGTTCGACCGCTTTGGTTTTGCCGGATTCGTTGTCGGTTGCTTTACGCAGACCTGCGGCGAGACGATCGATCTGGGCTGCGGGCGCCTCACATCCGAACCGAACCATCTGCTTTTCGTTGGAGGGCGTGGTGACCCGGGTGAGGGCGCGAACCTTCGAGTAGGACAGGCGGCCTTGCTCGAAGGCCTTCCGCATCTCGGGCAAAGGTCGGAGCGCTTTGGCGACGCGAACGTATTCACGGCCGGTGTGCAGGCTCATTCCGCACTTCCACGACAACCAGTGGGCGCACGAGTGAAGTCCCGGACCGGTCCATCCGCGGTCTT
This sequence comes from Rhodococcus sp. DN22, assembly GCF_036669995.1. Lineage (NCBI taxonomy): Bacteria > Bacillati > Actinomycetota > Actinomycetes > Mycobacteriales > Nocardiaceae > Rhodococcus > Rhodococcus sp. DN22. The sequence continues at coordinate 2,449,159 of NZ_CP133326.1, forward strand.
CGTCGAATTTCGACAGGAGGGTAAGGAATCGAGCCGTGGCCGCGGCGATCTGGCCGGCGAGGGCGCAGATTTCCGAGCCGAGCTGATCCACGTCGTCTCGGTTGGAACCCTGCGTATCTTCATCGATCGGTGGTGCGTTCTCGGTTAATGCTGCGTTCATGGTTGCCCCCCGGCTCGCGTCCGACATCATTTCGAATGTACGTTCGATGATAGATGTGGGTGCCGACACCTTCACGGATACGGGGTGAAAGCGTCCCCGTGGGGACGTCTAACTGCTTCCGATCGAGTACTCGGCGTAGGTGCCGACATCCCTGAAGCCGAGGTTTCGATAGAGCTGTGCGCCGTCGCTGGACGCCTGAAGTACTGCTGTTCGGGCACCTCGCTCGCGGGCGATGTCGAGTGCGGCAAGGGTGACCGCCGAGCCGAATCCGCGTCGGCGAGCCGTTTCGAGTGTGACGACGCCATACAGGCCGGCGACGCCGGCGGCAAAGTGGACCTCGGCTCCGGCGACAGGCTGGGAGTTCGCGTACCCCACGACAAACGAACTCCGCGAACGCTCATCGAGGGCGGTATCAGCGGTGTCTTCGAAGAATCCAATTACTGCGGCTGAGGGCGGCGACCAGTTGGCGGCCATCACGGCGGCATAGTCGGCGAGCTGGGTACGAGTAGTCACCCGATGAACGGAGAGTTTTGGGACAGGCGTCGGATGAGGGACGACGTCAAGGTCCGCCGTCATCGCTCGTTCTTCCTCGGAGCGCACGCAGCCGAGGGCGGACAGGCGAGCCCCGAGGTCAGAGGGATTATCGCGGGGGCCGGTCCACCAGGAGAACGGACGTCCGGTTGCCCGAATCGAGGCGAGGATGTCGATCAGTCGCCGATCTTCGGGCCCGTCGGCAGGTACGGCGAAGCGAGCACCAGCGATGATGTTGAAAGTGTCGTCGGCGAGGCCGCTGTCTGCGACGACAACATCTGCGGTGACCGTGACCGATGCAGTCGGCAAGTGTTCATGCAGGTGGCAGGCATGGGAAACCAAGTTGGCGTCCATGGCGTCGAGGACGTCACCGACGAGTGCTTCACGATTCACAAAAGAAATTCTACGAACCCCATCCAAATGGTTTTCGGCTCCGAATGCCATGCATGACGCCCAGCCGACGGCAACAGCAGGACGGTGACCAGCACCTGGTGGTGCTCGTGCTGCCTGGAGGAAAGGTCTCGAGCCGTCGCCCGGCTCGCGGCTGGCATCTGTCCAACCTTCGGATGCGCCCGTTCACCGCTCAGCTTCGCCGCTCCGGTGTGAGAGCGGTGCAGGCTCGCTATCGGGTTCGTGGTTGGAACGGTGCCGAGCGCAGTCCGGTCGCCGACGCTCGAGTCGAACTCGACGCGATAACGAAACGTAATGCACAAGCTCGGGTGATTTTGCTGGGGCACTCGATGGGCGGACGGGTCGCCGCCGAACTGTGTGGCGATCCGGCGGTGGTCGGTGTGGTTGCGCTGGCGCCGTGGTGGCCCGATGGAACCTCGGTGAATCTGCATTCGGACACACCACTGGTTGTGCTCCACGGCACGGCCGACTCGTGGACCGACCCGGCAGCGTCTCGTCGGAAAGTTGACGAACTGCAGAAGTCGGGTAAGAGCGCTGAATGGATCGGCATCGACGGCGCAGGCCACTTCATGCTCCGTCGGGCGGCGACCTGGCATCGCCTCGTCGCGGATGCAATCGCACGAATGAGTCGCGGGGTAGCCGCAACAAAGATGGGAGAACGACGATGAGTTCCGACAAGCGCAAGGTGGCCGTCGTCGGTAGTGGTGTCGCAGGTCTGACAGCGGCGTGGGTGCTCAGTAAGGACAGTGACGTCACCCTCTACGAAGCGGATTCACGGCTCGGCGGGCACGCGGACACCCATTCGGTCACCGACCCGGAAGGGCGAAGCCTCGCCATCGACACGGGGTTCATCGTTCACAACGATCGCACCTATCCGACATTGTTGCGATTGTTCGCAGAACTCGATGTGCCTACGCAGGAATCCGACATGAGTATGTCGGTCAGGTGTGGGGGTTGCGGTCTCGAGTACTCGGGAGGCCAAGGGTTGCGCGGCGTTCTCCCGACGCCGGGGCTTCTTGTCAACGGCAGCTTTCTGTCCATGTTGATGGAGGTCAAGCGCTTCCATCGCCGTGCCCGCGCCCTGCTCGACAACACGGATCCGTCGGCACCCGACCAGACACTGGGAGTGTTTCTGCGCAGCGGCCGGTTCTCCGACTACTTCACCGCTCACTTCATGACTCCGCTCGTGTCGGCAGTCTGGTCGTGTGATCCCGGCTCGGCGCTGAAGTATCCCGCGCGGTACCTGTTCTCGTTCCTCGATCACCACGGAATGCTGAGCGTCACTGGATCGCCGACCTGGCGAACAGTCACCGGTGGATCGGGCGAATACGTTCGTCTCGTCGCCAAAAGTATCGGGGATATCCGCCTGAACACGCCAGTTCGCGCCGTCCACCGGTTTGACGATCGCGTCGACATTCGTGACGGCGACGACCAGATCCAGACCTTCGACGCAGTTGTGGTCGCAACGCATCCGCAGCAAGCACTGAAGATTTTGGCGGATCCGACGCCTGCCGAATCCCAGGTCCTCGGCGCAATGCCGTACTCCGTCAACCACACCCAACTTCACACGGACGAAAATGTGCTGCCCGGCAACACCAATGCGCGCGCGTCGTGGAACTACTACATCCCTGAATGCAACGCGAAGCCAGATCACGTTCTGGTCAGCTACGACATGACGAGGTTGCAGCGGCTGCCGGAGACCGGTCGGCGCTACCTGGTGACGTTGGGGGGAGACGAAATGGTGTCCCCGGACTCGGTGATCGATCAGATGACCTACGAGCATCCGCAGTACACACCCACCTCCGTCGCCGCTCAAGCGCGGCTTCCCGAGTTGGACTCGGACGTGCTCGCGTTTGCCGGTGCGTACCACGGATGGGGTTTCCACGAGGACGGTGCACTGTCTGGCCTGCGTGCCGCCGAACGCGTCGGAGGTCGGTGGCCGTGACTGCACCCATCACGCCGTCCATCGTTCATACGAGCATCCGACACGTACGAACGGAGCCGTTGCACAACGAGTTCGAGTACCGAAGCTACAGCTGGCTCGTCGACGTCGACGATCTGCCCGAGCTCCCGAAGGCACTGCGATCCTTGGCGAAGTTCGACGCCGGAGATCACCTCGGCGACCCCACCCGATCGATTCGTGCCAACGTCGAGTCTTTTCTGGCAACTAACGGATTGGAGTTCGCCGGCGGCCGCATCCTCATGCTTGCGAACGCACGTGTTCTCGGGCATGTGTTCAACCCACTGAGTGTGTTCTGGTGTCTGAACGACGACGGCAGTCAGCGGTGCGTCGTTGCCGAGGTTCACAACACCTACGGCGAGCGGCATTGCTACCTGCTCGAAACCGACGAACGCGGCGGGGCTCGCACGTCCAAAGAGTTCTACGTGTCTCCGTTCAACGATCTGGACGGCGAGTACCGGATGCGATTACCGCTACCCGACACCGCGCTCGCGCTCTCGATAGTTCTGGCCCGTGACGGCAAGGCGCCATTCGTAGCCACGGTGTCCGGTCGTTGTGTGCCGGCGACGACGCGCGAGATCGTCCGCAGTGCGCTCTCCATCCCGCTGGCTCCGCTCCGAGTCGCCGCGCAGATCAGATTTCAAGGAATCCGGCTGTGGGCCAGGCGCTTACCTATCGTTCCCCGACCGCAACATCACCCGCAGGAGGCAGTGCAATGACCACGACCACTCTCGGCACCGAACCTTCCGCTCACACGATCGAATCCGAGCGGTGGCCGGGCGTTGCCACGGTGCCCAGCGGTTTCAAAGTGAGGGTTGCGTCGCCGGTTGCCCGCGCTCTGTTCCACAAGGCGGTCGCGCGCTTGCCGCTGCGCGTTCAGATGCCCAACGGTGAGTTCTCCGGTGGAGGTAGTCCGGATTCGCCGTTGATGGTCATCCACCGTCCAGACGACTTCGCTGCTCGTGTGGGCGACAGTGGGTTGATCGGATTCGGCGAGTCGTACATGGCGGGCGATTGGGAAGCCTCCGACCTCACCGCGGTCCTGGAAGTCTTCGCCTCCCGGGTGGCGACGCTGATTCCCGACTTCCTGCAGCGGCTACGAGGCCTCTACATTCCGAAGCAGCCTCGCAGTGAGCGGAATTCGACGCAGAACACGCGCTCGAACATCTCCCGGCACTACGACCTCTCGAACGAGATGTTCGAACTGTTCCTCGACGACACCATGACGTATTCCAGTGCTCTCTTCGAGGATCTGTCGGTGGGAGCTACCCCGTCGTGGGACGCGTTCGCAGCGGCTCAGCATCGGAAGATCGATCGCCTGCTGGACGGTGCGGGTGTCGGTCCCGGTTCGCGAGTACTCGAAATCGGCACAGGCTGGGGAGAATTGGCGATCCGAGCAGCCGAGCGCGGAGCAACGGTGCGCTCAGTGACACTGTCGGTCGAACAGCAGGAATTGGCGGCGAAGCGGATAAGCGCTGCGGGACTGGCCGATCGCGTTCAGGTCGACCTTCTCGACTATCGGCAAGTGCAGGGGGAGTACGACGCCGTCGTGTCGGTCGAGATGATCGAGGCTGTCGGCCACCAGTACTGGGGAAGTTACTTCCAGACGATCGACGCCCTGCTGGCGCCGGGTGGGCGCGCGGCGATCCAAGCCATCACGATGCCGCATGATCGGATGCTCGCGACCCGCAACACCTACACCTGGGTGCACAAGTACATCTTCCCCGGCGGATTTCTCCCGTCGGTGCGGGCGATAGAGGACGTCACCGAACGCATGACAACCCTTCGGGTGCGTGAGCGGATGTCGATGGGCGATCACTACGCGCAGACGTTGCGGCTGTGGGACGAGCGTTTCAGTGCTCGCACCGACGAAGCGTCCGCGCTCGGGTTCGACGCAGTGTTCGCGCGCATGTGGCATTTCTATCTCTGCTACTCCGAGGCGGGGTTTCGCTCGGGATATCTCGACGTCCAGCAAATTGTTCTCGATCGGAGGAATCAGCGATGACCGCCACGATGGATCGAACGGCACAAGGTACCGGCGTTGCGGGCCGTCTCTCGGACATCCTCAGTCCACTTGTCGGCGGCGAACTTCCGGTGAGATTGACTGCCTGGGACGGCAGCACAGCAGGTCCGGAAGATGCTCCGAAAGTGACGCTCTACAGCCCGAATGTGCTGCGACGCTTGCTCTGGAATCCCGGCGAGTTGGGAGCGGCGCAGGCATATGTTCTCGGTGAACTTGACGTCGAAGGCGATCTCGGTGATGCGCTCACACACGTGTGGAAGGTCTCTGCCGAGCGGGGGTTCGGGTCGATCACCCCGACCCCGTCTCTCGTCCTGGCCGCGGTCAAGGCTGCGCGATCCTTCGGTGCTTTCGGGAGACCTTTGGCTCCACCGTCGTCGCAGGCTCAGGTGAAGGGCCGCTTGCACAGTCTCGCCCGCGACCGCGAAGCGATCGGGCACCACTACGATTTGTCGAACGATTTCTACCAACTGATCCTCGATCAGAACATGGCGTACTCCTCGGGCTATTGGACTTCCGATGCGCCGGAATACACGCTCGAAGACTCACAGACAGACAAGCTGGATCTGGTGTGCCGCAAGGTCGGTCTCGATCGGGCGCGAGGCCTACGGTTCCTCGATGTCGGCTGTGGTTGGGGCTCGCTGAGCCTGCATGCAGCGCGTGAGTACGGCGCTCGGGTTGTCGGCATCACGATCTCGGCGGAGCAGAAGGCTTTTGTCGACGCGAAGATCCGCGCACTCGGTTTGGAAGACTGGGTCGAGATCCGGCTCCAAGATTATCGTGAGATTCCAGACGGTCCCTTCGATGCGGTCGCGTCGATCGAGATGGGTGAGCACGTCGGTGAGGACAACTATCCGACATACGTGAAAGCGCTCCACGACAACGTTATTGCCGGTGGCCGTGTGCTGATTCAGCAGATGTCACGCACCGGTGCGCACCCCGGGGGAGGTCCGTTCATCGAGTCGTTCATCGCGCCGGACATGTACATGCGGCCGGTCGGTCGCACTGTTGCGATGATCGAGGAGGGTGGACTCGAAGTCCGGGACGTGCACGCCCTGCGTGAGCACTACGTGCGGACCGTCGACGCGTGGATCGAGACCTTCGAATCGAACTGGGATCGCGTCGTGGATCTCGTGGGTGTCGAAGTCGCTCGGGTGTGGCGTCTCTACCTCGTCGGCGGAGGAATGGCATTTCGGGACGGCAGGATGGGCGTCGATCAGATTCTGTCGGTCCGGCCGCACGGTGGTGGTCGATCGGATATGGAATCGGTCCGGCCGCAGTGGGTGTCGCGGCGATGAACGGATTCGACTGGGGCGCATTCGGAGTGGTCACGCTCACGAGCCTGTTGGCGATCGCCGTCGGAATGGCAGTGACAGCCACCATCGGTGTACGGATCGGGCGGCACAATGTTGTCGACGTGTCGTGGGGCGCCGGCTTCGTTCTGATCGCGCTCGTGTCCGCGGTAGTTGGAACCGGCGACCTCTGGCGCCGGTTGCTGATGCTTGCGCTGGTGGCGATCTGGGGTCTGCGGTTGGCGACGCACATGGCGATCAGATCCCGCGGCAAGGGTGAAGACCCGCGGTACGAAGAAATGCTCGGACGAGCGACGGGTAATCGAACGCTGTATGCGATCCGCAAGATTTATCTCACGCAGGGGATTTCGTTGTGGTTCGTCTCCCTGCCTATCCAGGTCGCAGCAGTATCGAACGGTAGCTTCGGGCTTCTTGTTGTGCTCGGAATCGTGCTGTGGATTGTCGGCGTCACGTTCGAGACGGTCGGCGACCGGCAGATGGAGGAATTCAAATCCGATCCGGGTAGCCGTGGCCACATCATGGATCAAGGCTTGTGGGCGTGGACGCGGCATCCCAACTATTTCGGCGACGCATGCGTCTGGTGGGGGATCTTCCTCGTCTCGGCGTCCGTGTGGCCGGGAGTGGTGACTGTCCTCTCGCCGATCGCCATGACGTACTTCCTGGTCTTCGCCACCGGTGCGCGGTTGCTCGAGCGACATATGGAACAGCGTCCGGGTTATCGCGAGTATCAGCAGCGGACAAGTTACTTCATTCCGCGCCCGCCGAAAGCCCGATCCGGGACGTAGGCTCTTTCGGGTGAGGCGAGAGCATGGGTGATCTGAAGCTGCCGGGTGCGGTGGGAGCGGTTGCCGTCGGCGGAGCGCTGGGGGCACTGAGTCGATACGGGCTGGGGGAGCTCTTTCCCCACATCTGGACGACGCTGGTCATCAACGTCGTCGGCTCGTTCGTTCTCGGTGTTCTCGCGGCCCTGCTCGTCCACAACAAGGTTGGGTACCTCTTTCTCGGCACCGGGTTCTGTGGCGGCTTCACCACTTTCTCGTCCTTCGCGGTTCACGCCGTGACGGAGAGTCCGTGGCGATCGATTCTCTATGTACTCGGGACACTGATTCCCGCGATCCTCGCCGCTGCACTGGGCAAAGGGCTCGGTGAACGCTGGATCCGCGCGCGGGACGGAGCGTCGGCATGACAGTTCTCCTGGTGGCACTCGGCGGCGGCGCTGGTGCGAGTGGCCGGTACCTGTTGGCGCGGTATGTGCCCGCGTACAAGGGATTCCCGGCTGCGACGTTCGCCGCCAACGTGATCGGCTGCTTCCTCCTTGGATTATTCACCGGGGCAGCTCTTTCCACCGAGATGGCTGCACTTCTGGCGACCGGATTCTGCGGTGGCTTGTCCACCTACTCGACCTTTGCGAACGAAAATGTCGGGATGGTCGAGAGGCGCCAGACGGCCCTCTCGCTGATCTACATCGTCGTCAGTTTGATCGTCGGACTGTCCGCTGCGTGGTTGGGAATCCAGATCACGGATTGACCGATCCGGCGTCGAGCGTGCACGCCACGCGGCCAGGGTAGACAATTGTCCACAGTCGCGTCGACACAGTGGTCGACCACCGGGCCGAGGGGGATTCGTGGCGCACGAACGAGCAGGACAAGTGGCTCTGCCAGAGGATCTGATCGACGTTCCTCATCTGGTCACCGCGTATTACACGCGCATCCCGGATCCCGAGAACCCGATGCAGCAGGTACTTTTCGGCACTTCGGGACATCGCGGTTCCAGTCTCGACGCGGCGTTCAACGAAGCTCACATCCTGGCGACAACCCAGGCGATTGTCGAGTACCGTGCTTCGCAGGGCATCGACGGACCACTGTTCATCGGCCGCGATACACATGCGCTCTCGGAGCCTGCCTGGCTGTCGGCCTTGGAGGTCCTGGTCGCCAACGACGTCGTCGTCCTCGTCGATTCACGTGATGCCTACACGCCCACCCCGGCGGTCAGTCACGCGATCTTGCGGTACAACTCGACGGGACCGGAGGCAAAGGCCGACGGCATCGTCGTGACGCCTTCACACAATCCGCCGCGTGACGGCGGCTTCAAATACAACCCGCCACACGGCGGACCCGCGGATACGGATGCGACGTCGGTTATCGCCGATCGAGCGAACGAGCTACTGCGCAAGGGGCTTTCCGGGGTACGGCGTGTCACGGCGGCGCAGGCACTGGACCGCGTTGAACGCTACGACTTCCTCCGGTACTACGTCGAAGACCTCCCCTCTGTCCTCAACCTCGATGCAATCCGCGATGCCGGAATCAGGATCGGTGCAGACCCCCTCGGCGGGGCAAGCGTCGATTACTGGGGCGCGATTGCCGAAACTCACCGACTCGACCTCGAAGTGGTGAATCCTCTCGTCGATCCGACCTGGCGATTCATGACGCTCGACACTGACGGCAAGATCCGCATGGACTGCTCGTCGCCCGACGCGATGGCGTCGCTGATCGGAATTCGGGATCGCTACGACATCGCGACCGGAAACGATGCAGACTCCGACCGCCATGGCATCGTCACGCCCGACGGCGGTTTGATGAACCCGAATCACTATCTCGCCGTTGCCATCGAGTATCTCTTCGCGAACCGGCCAGGGTGGCGCGCAGACACCAAGGTGGGCAAGACACTCGTGAGTTCCTCGATGATCGACCGCGTGGTCAGCAGTGTGGGCCGCGAATTGCTCGAGGTTCCAGTCGGTTTCAAGTGGTTCGTTCCCGGTCTGCTCGACGGGTCCGTGGGATTCGGCGGCGAGGAAAGCGCCGGTGCATCCTTCCTCCGCCACGACGGTTCGGTCTGGACGACGGACAAGGACGGCATCATCCTTGCGTTGCTCGCGTCGGAAATCACCGCAGTGACGGGAAAGTCTCCGTCTGCGCATTACGACGCGTTGGCCGAGAAGTTCGGGAGCCCGGCGTACGCGCGGATCGATGCGCCCGCGACACGCGCACAGAAGGCGGTCTTGGCGAAACTGTCTCCCGATCAGGTGAGTGCGACCGAACTGGCGGGTGAACCGATCACGGCGACACTGACCGCGGCGCCCGGAAACGGCGCGGCGATCGGTGGTCTCAAGGTGACGACAGAGAACGCGTGGTTTGCAGCGAGGCCGTCCGGCACGGAGGACGTGTACAAGATTTATGCCGAGTCGATGAAGGGCGCCGATCATCTGGCTCAGGTTCAGGCAGCGGCCAAGGACTTGGTGTCCGGCGTCTTGAAGGCGAACTAGCTCGCGGACCGCTCGTGTCGCCCGGCTAGAATTCCGGGCGACATGAAAACTCGTGCAGCCAAGCTGCCACAGGAAATTTGGGTACTGGTCGCCGCCAGCTTCGTCATCGCCCTCGGATTCGGGTTGGTCGCTCCGGCTCTACCTCAGTTCGCGCGCAGCTTCGACGTATCGGTCACCGCCGCCACGATCGTGATCTCGTCTTTCGCATTCATGCGATTGGTGTTCGCGCCGATGAGCGGCACTTTGGTACAGAAACTCGGTGAGCGTCCGGTCTACATCGTCGGCCTTTTGATCGTCGCGGTCTCGACCGGTGCGTGCGCTTTCGCCGGGGAGTACTGGCAACTTCTGCTGTTCCGGTCGTTGGGCGGTATCGGGTCGACGATGTTCACGGTGTCGGCTCTCGGGCTGATCATTCGCATGTCACCGCCGGACAGTCGCGGCCGCGTCTCGGGGCTGTACGCGACAAGCTTTCTCATGGGATCGATCGGCGGCCCGCTGGTCGGCGGTGCGCTGTTGCAGTTCGGTCTGCGGATGCCGTTCATCATCTACGCAGTTGCGCTGGTGATCGCCGCGCTCGTTGTCTTCGTGAGCCTGCGTGGATCTCACCTGGCGTCACCGGACAAGGCTGTCGATGTGAAGTCGATGACTCTCGCAGAAGGGCTTCAGTCGCCGGTGTACCGGGCAGCGCTCGGATCGAACCTCGCCTTCGGCGGGGTGATCTTCGGAGTTCGCGTTGCCATGGTCCCTCTGTTCGTCGTGGAGTTCCTCGACCGAGACCCGTCGATAGCGGCCTACGCTCTCACGATCTTTGCCGTCGGAAACGCGTTGGTGTTGATCGTGTCCGGACGACTCTCGGACCGCTTCGGACGCAAGCCCTTTGTCGTGAGCGGTCTGCTCATCTGCGGTCTGGGAACCATCGCAATGGGATTCACCGACAACCTTGTGGTGTTCTTCGCCATCGCCGCAGTGACCGGTGTCGGCTCCGGGCTCATGAGTCCGGCCCAGCAGGCCGCGGTTGCCGATGTTGTCGGATCGACGGCCCGAGGCGGACCCGTTCTGGCGGTATTCCAGATGATGTCCGACATCGGTGGGGTAGTGGCGCCGATTTGTGCCGGGCTGATCGCCCAGCATGTGTCGTACTCGGCGGCCTTCGCGGTGATGGGAGCCGTAGTAGTCGTGTCGGCGACGGGTTGGTTGTTCGTTCCGTCGCGAACGAAGCCCGTCGAATCCGTCGTCGAAGATCTGACTGATGTGACGGTGCTAACGGATACTCCTGCGCGGACAAACCTGGACTGACCGGGCATTCTGTACTCTCGATCGGGTGGCAATTCGCATCGTGAGTCTTGTGGCCCGATTGGGTTTGGCGGCCGTTTGGCTGATTTCCGGGGGACTCAAGTTCTTTGATCCCGTGCAGACGAAGATCGCGGTGCGCGCCTATCAACTGTTGCCCGAGTCGCTGGTAGGTCCGGTGGCGACGGCTCTTCCCCTGGTCGAAATAGTGCTGGGCCTGCTGATCCTCGTCGGGCTGGCGGTGCGAGTATCCGCTGCGGTCTCGGTGGTCATCCTCACGGTTCTCATTGCGGTGATCATTTCGGTGTGGGCCAGGGGATTGTCCATCGACTGCGGATGTTTCGGCGGCGGAGGTGCAGCCGACGTCGGCGCTTGGGACTATTTGAAGGAGATTCTCCGGGACCTCGGCTTCTTGGCACTTGCCGTCTGGCTGCTCGTGTTCCCGCGTTCGCCGCTCGCATTGGGGCCCGGATCACGCGCGGCGTTCTCAGTGGATACTCAGTCTTCAGTGGCAAGGTAAGCAATCGGTAAATCGTTTCGACGCACGAAGGACTGCATCAGCGTGAGCACCAAGAGCAGCAAGAACAAATACTCGCCGGAACCGGTCTCGAGCCGCTCCACCTACATCATCGGTGGCCTCGCGGTGCTCGTGATCGCGGCCCTCGTCATCGGCGGTGTCTTGTGGACGAACAGCAAGAACAAGCCCCAGAACGACGGCTACGGCTCCGTGCAGAGTTCCGAAGTTGCCGTCACGGTGCAGGACAACGGAGTGGTGCTGCTCGGCAAGCCCTCCGCCGCGACGACCATTGATCTCTTCGAGGATCCGCTGTGCCCGGCCTGCGCTGCTCTCGAGCACCTCAGTGGCCAGGCTCTCGCGGCCGCCGTCGACAACGGTGACGTCGCCGTGCGGTACCACATGCTGAACTTCCTCAACCGGGCGTCGGGCAGCGGTGACTACTCCACACGGGCCGGCGCCGCTCTGCTCTGCGTCGCTCAGGGTGGTGACGCGATCGCGTACTCCGCATTCCACAACAAGCTTTTCGCGACCGACACGCAGCCTGCCGAGGGCGGCAGCAGCGATCACACCAACGACGACCTCGCCCAGATCGCTCGTGATGCGGGCGCATCCGAGGACGTGGCAACCTGCATCTCTTCCGGTACCAACGTCGAAGCAGCCGCGGCCAATGCTGCAGCCGCCAGCCAGGCGCTCAAGGATGTCGGGTCGAACGGGACGCCCACGGTAGTGGCGAACGGCAAGATCGTTGACACGGGCAGTAGCGACTGGGTTTCCAAGCTCTCCTCCTGAGTTGAAGCGGCCGCTCGGACGAGGAGCGGCCGCTTCGCTCTGACCAGGCCATTTGTTGCCCAGGAGTCAAGTGGTGTAACTTTCTTCCAGCAAGCGGAAAGCAGTAAAGCCGCTTCGAGTTCGACTGTTAGAGTGAATTGAATACGGGGCTATGGCGCAGCTGGTAGCGCACCACACTGGCAGTGTGGGGGTCAGGGGTTCGAGTCCCCTTAGCTCCACCAAAAAAGACCAGGTCAGAGGATATTCCTCCGGCCTGGTCTTTTCGTATTCGAGGATGTTGTCCTAACTCTGTCCTACGGCCTCAGAAAGTGCGGCCGAAGCGGCCACTAACCGATCGTTCGACACTCGCCCGTAGACCGCCTGAGTCATCCGTTCCGAGTGGCCGTGCCAGGCAACGACTACGTCGGCGGGGACTCCGGCTGCGCGCATACGTGACACCGACGAATGCCGGAGGTTCCGCAGCGTGATCTTCGACAGTCCGGCCTCGCGGCGCTGCTGTGCGAACATTCGCGAATACTCCTTAACTGGTAATCCTTGGACCTGACGCCGATGAAATCGTGGGCGGTTTCCTGACCGATCTCGGTCAACCACTCGACAACCTGCACGACGACATCGCCGCTCAGCGTGTGGTCGGGGAATTGCTCGACGTACTGCACGATCTGGAGGTAGTCGCGCGGCGAGCACGCCGTCAGATCGACAAGGCTGAGCAGCGGCGAGCAGCGTTTCACCAGCGGATCACACACCGCGATGATGCGGCTGACCGTGAGGCAGCCGAGCGGGAGCAGCGCTGCGCCGAGGAATCGGCAGCGCGTAAAGCGCTGGAGGACAGGATCTCTCGGGTCAGACTGTGTGCCGAACAGCACGGCTTGATCCTGGAGAAGGTTCCGAATTACGACGCCGTCGGTGTGGAGCGGTGGCGACTGGTCACCTCCGAACGAGGTAACCGACTGCTTCCGCACCGCTTCGATGATCCAACCGCCTGGCGCGCCCTGGAAGTCTTGTCCGAGGTGGACGGCAATTCGTGGTGCTACCTGAAAGCGAGGGACCACTCCGACAAGTCGAGCAATGGCTCACCCACCACTGAGGGTTGCGGGGGATGTAGCCAGCTGTTCAGGTGAGCGGCGACCCTTTCACCTGAACAACGTTGTTCGCTAACCGGGTGAAATGTGAAATGTAGTCTGTGAACCGTGCCCAAACGGACAAACGAGTTCCAGGAAATCGTCGCAATCATTCATTCCCATCTCAGTGCGGGTGCGACAGTCACGGAGTCGAAGATGCTCAGAGATCTGGACTCTGGGAACTTTAGGGAAGTAGATACGTGCATCGAAAGCGTGACTGCTGGACATCCGGTCATAGTGAGCATCGAGTGCCGAGCCCATAAGCGCCCGCAAACAGTCAGTTGGGTGGAAGAAATGCATAGCAAGCATCTGAGGCTTCCCACAAATGTCTTAGTTCTCGTTTCGTCGTCAGGGTTCACCCGCTCAGCGATCGAGAAAGCTCGACAATTCGGGATCACTACCGCAGTTCCTGGAGAAATCGAACCGGGAAGGTTCGGCACCGAGGTGGTGGGGAAACTCGACGCGATCTGGATGAAATCCTTCACTCTGACCGTGGGGAAGGTGCGCCTGTGGGTCGAGGAAAGCGCTGACCGCCCGGCCGAAATCGTGGTGCCCTTTCTCGATACCTCACTCTTCTTCGAGGATGGGGACTTCGCGATGTCGGCACAAGATCTTGCGCAAGGATTCATGAGCTCGGTCGACCTGGAGAACGATGCGATGCGCGATGCGCTTGGTGACGAGGAGTTTTTCACCATCGGACGCGATCCGGCTACGGCAATAGAGCCGGAGTCGGGTGAAGCAGTCGATCTCTACCTGAAGAAGGAGGAGCCGACCGGAAACTACTTGCGCAAGATCACCCGTATTGAGATCACCGGTCCGGCGGAAGTCACTGTCGCAGAGATCCCTCTCACTCATCGTGAACTCAACGGAACCGGCTATTCGGCTGGAGCTGCAAAGCTCGGTGATCGGGCGGTGTTGGTAGTCGCGACAGAGACACCAAGCGGCGAAACAAGCCTCACCGCACGATTCGACGCTCCCTAACTAGCTGTCTCGGCTTACTCCATCCCAGGTAGGAAACTGTTCAGGCCGTGTGCGGTCCGTCGAAACAACCTTCCATCGTCCTAACGGCTTGGGCACGCCGCCGCCGCCGAACTTAAATCGAGTTTGTCTCTGCCACCATTTCCGAGCGGAACTCAACCGGTACCACTGCCAGACCTGCACGTTCGGCTCGACGAGATTGGACCGTACAAACTCGCTGCGAACGTGGTCCCGCGCGAACAGCCCCCGTACCTGGGACTCGTTGTGTCCGATGCCAAACCACACTCGGCCGGAATCGTCGTCGTAGACCTCAATCTCACAACGCAGCGGCTCGCTGGTGTTATCGAATCGGTCGGCCGACTGGCTGAGGTCCTTCCATTTCGGCTCCACTTGATCGTCCACCCACAAGTAGGTCCGAACGTCGTATCGAGTACCGAAACCGGAAGCATGAACCGACGGCTCGAACTTCCGCAAACCTCGGTCGCCGTTGATATGTGTCACCACCCCTGACCTGTTGCTCTGAAACATCAGCGCTTGAACGTCCGCTGTCCGGTTTCGTCGGTGCTCTCTGGTGTCCCGCAACAAGGCCACGAGCGCCACGAGGAGCGCCAGAACTGCGATCAGTATTGTCACCATCTCAGTTCGCCATCGATCCGCCTTGGAGGCACTCAGCCGCGTAGTCCATAGACCCGTCGCTGTAAATGCCGGTGCCCGGCTGGTAGAGCGAAGCATCAGCGCACCCGACGAGTTCGCTACCGCCAGTTCCTGTGGCTCTGCCTTCGGAATCAATCGAATTGGGGTACGGGTTCGGCAGCTTATCGACTGGATTCGTCGTCGGTACGGATTGCGGAGCTTCTGTCGTGGGCTTCGGTGCCGAGGCGGTGCTTTCAGCTGTGGCGGTGACCAGCGTTCCCTCCGGCACCCGCCACTCGATCCGAACATCTTGCCCGCTGAGATTGGACTGATAGCCGATGAACCGCGCCGTGTGCGGAATGTCGAGTGTCACCGCGCCGTCGGCGGAAGAATTGGCGGGTAGGTCGATGAACTTGCTACTCCCCGGGCTCGAACAGGGATTCGCGTCAGACAACGCGATATTCTTGACGACTTTGCCGCCAGCGTCGACGTAGTAGAAATCGGAAGGCCACAGCCACTCAGTGCTTGGCGCAGCACCGATCTCAATGAATGCGGAGAATCGATTCTTGCTGACGAGTCCAGGATGCTCACTGTTGAGCGGACAGCCCTCGATCGAGAGAGCTGTGTCGGACACGGCGAGCAAGAGCGCGCCGGTTTCATCCTTCACCTCAGCTCGCTGGCCGAGGTCGACCTCGACAGCCCCACGCTTGTTCGTTAGATCGGCTGAGGCCGTGACGGACTGCGAGGACGCTTCGGGGCGCGCCGCGCCGTCGTCGGTCGATGAACAAGATGTAGCGAGGACGCTCGCCGCGATGGCACTCAACAACAGTGCAGGTACACGAGGATTCATGCTCAGATCAAACCAGACCAACTGGACGCATTGTCTCAAGAGGTGCGATCGACGTCGGCAGTCAGGACCATCGAGGCGCGGGCGTCATCGCCTGAGCGTGTCCTACTGCTGTCCTAGGACACCTGACTACTGCGGCACACGTACTAGACACATCAGACGGAAAAGACTGAAAGCGTGGACGTTTCGGAACGCACTGAACGCACGCTTACAGGTCGATTCACACTGGCAGTGTGGGGGTCAGGGGTTCGAGTCCCCTTAGCTCCACCCGAACAAATGCTCTGCACCAATCGGTGCAGAGCATTTGTTGTTTCGTGCGCAATACTGTCCGCGGTGAGGCTTGATCATCCCGTGCATTCTCGGCATGGGGACCGTCGGCGGAACGGAGAACCATGAGTGCACACGTGGCGATAATCGGGGCAGGATATGCGGGCGTCATGGCAGCGAAGCGACTGCTGCGAACTCGGTCGGACATCACGGTGAGCGTCGTGAATCCGCGCCCACACTTCGTGCAAAGAATCAGGCTCCATCAGATGATCGCGGCTGGCTACGACGCGACGGTCTCGTTCGACAGGGCGCTACCGCGTGCGGCACACCGAGTCTTCGGAGAGGTGACGACGATCGAGGCGGCGCTCGGCAGGCTCACCCTCGACGACGGCAGCGTGCTCGACTACGACTACTTGGTCTACGCAGTCGGAAGTAGGCAGTTACCCAGCACGATCGCCGGGGCGGACGAGCACGGGTTCGGCGTCGCCGAATTCGAGGACGCGGTCCGCCTCTCGTCCAGGCTGGCGACTCTCGACGAGAAGGCTGCGGTCTGCGTTGTCGGCGGCGGTCTCACCGGGATCGAGACTGCCGCAGAATTGGCTGAGCAGCGAAGCAGCCGAATCACTTTGGTGACCGGAGGAATCTTGGCCCCGGATCTGTCAGATCGTGCTCGATCGGCAATTCTCAGAACATTGACCGACCTTGGGGTTGATATTGTCACCGAATCCCGGGTGACTCGGATCGACGGTTCGTCCTGCGAGCTAGCGGGAGGTGTACGGGTTGAGGCCGATTGCACGATTCTCGCGACAGAATTCGGTGTCCCCGAGCTGGCGCGCCGAAGTGGCCTCCCGGTCGACGATCTCGGTCGTCTGAAGGTCGACGATCGACTGGAATGCTCGTCCCACCCCAACATCTTTGGTGCGGGCGATGGCGTCGCAGTCGGTGATCTTTCACTGAGGATGAGTTGTCAGGCCGCGATCCCCTTGGGAGTCCATGCGGCCGAAACAATCCTGCATCGACTCGAAGGTTCCGCGCCGCGCCCGGTGACTCCGAAGTTCGCAGGCCGGTGCATCAGTCTCGGGAGGCGGCGAGGTGTGTTCCAGCGGACCACTCGTGTCGACGAGTCAACGGGAGTGGTCATTGCGGGCAGGGCGGGTGCATTCGTCAAGGAAAGGGTCTGTTCGTCGACGACCGAATGGGCTGTCACTCCACGCCGCTCTCCCTTCTACAGCTGGACGTGAGCCGCAGTTGGTCACGCTCGATCGCAGACTCGATCGATGATCGCCGCAGTCTTGCGGACGTACGGTTGACGGACGACGTCTTCGTGACACGCGTCGACGTCGTCGAAATCGAGGGAGCCTGTGGCGATGAGTGACCAGATCTCACGTCCACGGTTGTTGGTGGCTCCACGGATCACCGTGACAGGCGCGGCGCACGTTCGCATCCGATGCTTCCGGAGCGCCTGGCCGCCGATGTAGAGGAACACCGTCCACTGGGTGGCCGGTGGGTACTGCAGAATGCCGGCGAAGAGCGTGCGGATCCACATCGCCGCGACGGTGCGCCTGGTCGGCTTCCATCGAGTATTGGTGGATGGTTGTGGTGCGAGATCGACGATCGACGGATCCAGGCTGATGCCCGCTCGACCGGCCAGTCGTGCGGCAGTCTCGGTGGAGATTCTGGTGTCGAGAACGGTGACGTGCTCGACAGTGTCACCGGACTCGGACAGCTGTGACGCCATCTCCAGCGCCACGTAGCCGCCGTACGAGTAACCGGCGAGGAGGTATGGCCCGGTGGGCTGAATCTTCTTGATTTCGAATATGAAACGGCGGGCGCTTGCTTTCACTGACCGGTCGGGTAGTCCGCGAGATTCGAAGCCATGTGGCTGAAGTGCGTAAACCGGCCGATCGGTGTGAAGCGCTTTCGACAAGGTGGACAGCGTCGTCGATGGGCACCCCGCTCCGTTCATGATGAACAGCGGTCGCCCGGACCCTTCGAGCTTCAGCGGAACCATCGTGTTGTGACAGACACGATCATCGGGATCGATTCTGCACCGATCCACCAGCGCTGCAAGGTCTTTGACGGTGCTGGCGGCCGCGAACTCCGCCGCCGTGATCCGGATCCGGAACATGTCGTGAATCTTTGCCACCACTTCGGTTGAAGCAAGCGAATCGCCACCGAGTTCGAAGAAGTCGTCATCACGGTCGATGGAGTCGATACCGAGAATCGACTCCCAGATCGAGGACAACCACAATTCGGCGGGCCCGGCGAGAGTCGGTGGAGTGGACCGCACCTCGACGGAGGGCAGCGCTGTTCGATCGACCTTTCCTCTTTCGTTGCGCGGCAACGCTGGCATCAGAACAAAATGTCGGGGGAGCATCCAGGCCGGCAGATATGTCGCCAATTCGCGCCGCATCTCGGCGCCCGACCGTGCCATCACGGCTTTGGTCAGGACCACGTAGGCGACAATCTCCGGTCGATCGTTCTCGAGGACGACAGCCACGAAAACATCGGCGACGCCGGGAATTCGACGAATATGCGCCTCGACTTCCATCGGCTCTACCAGATAGCCCCGAATCTTGACGGCGTCGTCGACGCGTCCCCGCAGTTGTAGCTCGCCGCGTTCGTCGATACGGCCCCGGTCACCGGTCCGGTAGATGCTCACTCCGTCGCCGAGGCGCGTGAATCGTGCCGCAGTGCGATCCGGGTCACCGTGGTATCCATCGGCAAGATCGCTCGAGACAACCTGTATCTCGCCGATCTCTCCGTCGGGGAGAGGCACGCCGTTCACATCGACGATCTGTACGTCCTTGCCGTCGCGAGCACGTCCGGCCGGAACCACTCCGACGGGTAGTTCGGAATGTGGTGGGAACGCGTTGTACGCGACGACACCGGTCTCGGTGGTGGCCAGCCAGTTGACGTACGTGACGCGAGCGAAGCCGTGACTGCGATGGCGCGCGTAATCCTCGCCGTGCACTGCTTCCCCGTACGTCACGACGACCCGCAGCGATCCGAGCGAATTATCCGGTGCTTCATCGGATTCGAGGCTTGACCATGCCCGCAGGAATGACGGCGCGCAGTGCGCGGTCGTGATCGAATTCTCGATCAGCCAGTCGTCGATTCCCGAAACTCCGTCTATGCGTGGATCCCAGCAGTAGACCGTGACGCCGTTCATCAGTCCCATGATCAGGGCCGTGATTCCGGCTCCGAAACTGACGGGCAAGAGGTTTCCGATGTGATCGTCGGGGCGCAGGTCGATTGCTGCGGCGAGTTCGTCGGCTTTGTTCAGGCACATGGAGTGGCTCAACACGACTCCCTTGGGCGCTCCACTGGTCCCTGATGTGAACGCGATCATGGCAGGGTCGGAACTCGATGGTTCCAGCGCGTTGTCGAAACGGAAGCCGGTTGCGGCCGATTCGTCGAGGATCGACTGCAGCGCGACGGCGCCCGAGGCGCTCATGATGTGCGCTCGCCGGGCCTCGGGGAGTTGTGGGTCGATCATGACCAAAGGTCGACCGGAAATCAGAGTAGCGAGGATGGCGGGCACCGACTCGGCGGTTGGTTCGAGATCGACCGCAACCGGGCGAGCCCCGTGTGACCCACGTAGGCGAAGTTCGCGGACCAATGCATCGGTCCGGAGTTCGAGTTCGGCGAAAGTGATCCGGTCGCGCGGAGTCACGACGGCAACGGTGTCGTGCTGCATCGAGGTGACTCGGCGCCACCTCGACTCGATCGTCTCGTCGATGACTGCATAGCGAGTGCGCTCGAGACCTAAGTCGACAACCTTCATCACAGTAGCTCCGTCCGACTTTCAGCTATCTTTGAGCAAAGACTACATAAGGTTCGTGAAGTAGGTCCATAACAAACCGAAAGTAGTTTTACATACGTCCCCATCCTTCAGTCCGTCAGCTCCGAATACCTTGAGGAACCAATGCCGATCGAGCGTTGTACAGACGAGGAGCAATGACATGAAGTGGTCGGGGCGAAGTGCGATTGCGATTGCGGGAGTGTGCGCCGCAGCGACGCTGTTTTCGGGAACCGCGCAGGCGAGCCCACTCTGGGAACCTCTGCAGCCGGTGGCGAACCTGGACGCCGCGCGCTACGTAGGGGAATGGAACCAGGTGGCGGCGATTCCTCAGCCCTTCAACCTCGCGTGCGCGAAGGACACCCGGGCGAGTTACGGGATCGTCGATTCGTCGAACGTGAGCGTGAAGAACACGTGTACGACGTGGACCGGCCAAGCCAACGAGATCGTCGGGAATGCCCGAGTTACCGATCCAGCAACGGGTGCCCAGTTGCATGTGAGCTTCCCCGGGGTGCCCTCGCAGGAGAGTTTGGACGGTCCGCCCAACTACATCGTCACGTATATCGCCGACGATTATTCGTGGGCACTGGTGGGCGATCCACTCAGGCTTTCCGGGTTCGTGCTCTCACGGTCCCCGATTGTCGACGCGGCCGGCTGGAGTGAGATCCGTCGGGTCGCCGAATCCCGTGGATACAACGCGTGCACGATCTTGACGTCACCGACCACCGAGGGCACGTCGGACATCCGTCCGCTCTGCACGGTGTGAGTCTGCTGTCAGCGTGAACCTTCCGGAGCCACACTCCACTACGATCACTGATCGGTACGTGTGGTTTCGGAAGGTTGCGTGGTGGCGAAGAAGCAGATTCCCGTAATAGTCGTCGCAGGCTTTCTCGGTTCGGGAAAGACGACGCTGCTCAACCATCTTCTGCGCAACAACGACGGTGTACGCATCGGCGTGATCGTCAACGACTTCGGCTCCGTCAACATCGACTCGATGATGGTCGCCGGTCAGGTCGATTCGATGGTCTCTCTCAGCAACGGCTGTTTGTGCTGCGCTGTCGACGTCTCGGACATGGACGAGATGCTGAACAAGTTGGCGCACCGGCAATCCGGGATCGACGTGATCGTCATCGAGGCGAGCGGGCTTGCTGAGCCGCGGAACATGATTCGACTCGTCCTCGGAAGTGAGAACCCGTCTGTCGTCTACGGCGGCCTGGTGGTCCTGGTCGACGGAGCCAATTTCTCCACCGTTCGCCGCGAACATCCCGAGCTCGATCAACATGTCCGCCTGGCAGACCTGGTGGTAGTCAACAAGATCGACAGCGTTCCGGTCTCCGAGCGCGAGAGATTCACGGCCGGGATTCGCGAGTTGAATCCGCGAGCGCCGATAGTGGAGACGGCGCATTCACGGATAGACCCTGCTCTGCTGTTCGATTCCGGTGAGGTGACCCCTCCCGCTCCGGGCGATCAACTGAGCCTCGACGAGCTCTTGCGCGAGGGGCACGACGACGATCACGAGGACGGCTCGTGTCACCACGATCACCTGCACCACCGCTACGAATCGGTTGATTTCACGTCGGAGATGCCACTCGATGCCAGGGCTCTGACGCATTTCCTCGAGAATCAACCGCCGGGGGTGTACCGCATCAAAGGATTCGTGAACTTCGAGATTCCGGGTTACACAGGAAAATTCGAGATCCAATCGGTGGGTGATCATGTTCGGATCACGCCGCTGCGGTGGAAGTCGGGCGAACCTCGAACCACGCAACTGGTTGTGATCGGTACCGGGATGGATTCGGGAGCGGTCGGCAGCGCGCTCCGCGCCTGCGTGCGCGAGGAAACGGTCGAACCGCACCCCGACGCCATGCTGGGATTGCACCGCTATACCGTCGGGGCGTGAGTGAATCAGATGTATCCGTGTACGAAGCGATTCGGCGACGGCGAGACGTTCGCGCCGAGTTCTCGGGAGAGGTCATCCCCGACGAAACTCTGATGCGCATTCTCGACGCCGCCCATCGCGCGCCGAGCGTGGGAAACACGCAACCGTGGGATTTTGTCGTCGTTCGTAATCCGGAGACGCTCAATACCTTCGCGGCACATGTCGCCGATGCCCGGCTGAAGTTCGCGCAGTCTTTGCCCGAGGATCGCCGATCGACGTTCGACCCCATCAAGATCGAGGGAATCGCCGAGAGCGGTACCGGCATCGTCGTCACTTACGACCCGTCACGCGGTGGCCCGAACATCCTCGGCCGTCATACCGTCGACGACACCGGACTGTTCTCGGCGGTACTCGCAATTCAGAATTTGTGGCTCGCCGCGGTGGCCGAGGAGATCGGCATCGGCTGGGTTTCGTTCTACGACGAGAAGTACCTCACCGAACTCATGGGCATTCCGTCACCCGTACGCCCCATTGCGTGGCTGTGCGTCGGGAAGGTGACTGAGTTTCAACAGGTTCCGGATCTCGAGCGCTTCGGATGGCGACAGCGCCGGCCATTGGCCGACGCTGTCCACTACGAAACCTATTGAGTTGTACCGGGTGCCTAGCGCGCGGGACGGCCCCCGGTGGAACCTGCGGTGCGAGCGCCGCCGCCGGTGCGGGGACGGCGAGCGCCGCCGCCTGCATGTTCCTGACGAGCAACTCCGCCGGTGCGAGCACCGCGTGACTGACCGCCTTGTCCGGAGCGCGCCTGACCCGAACGTGCTGCGCCGCCGCGTCCACCCTGGCCGGCGGGACGCTGTCCGCGTCCACCGTTCGGCTGGGCCGGAGCCTTCGGAGCCGGCGTGACGTGCGGTGCGATGTCGCCGACCAACTTGACGACGTGCTCGGAGTTGGCAGTCGAACGAACCGGGGTCACCTTGATGGCTGCCTTACGCATGAGGATCGCGAGATCCTTACGCTGCTCGGGCAGAACCACGGTGACCACGTCGCCGGCGCTGCCTGCTCGAGCGGTGCGACCACTGCGGTGCAGGTACGCCTTGTGCTCGGCCGGCGGATCGACGTGGACGACCAACTCGACGTCGTCGACGTGGACGCCGCGCGCTGCGACGTCGGTGGCGACGAGGACGCGCGCTTCACCGGCGGAGAATGCCGCCAGGTTACGGTCGCGAGCAGCCTGAGAGAGGTTGCCGTGCAGGTCCACTGACGGGATGCCCGACTCGGTGAGCTGGCGAGCCAACTTGCGTGCCTGGTGCTTGGTGCGCATGAACAGGATGCGACGACCGGTACCGGAAGCGAGCTTCTCGACCAGAGCCTTCTTGGCTTCGACGCCGTCGACGTCGAACACGTGGTGCGTCATCGCTGCGACGGGGGAGTTGGCCTCGTCCACCGAATGCATGACCTCGTTCTTGAGGAAACGCTTGACGAGCTTGTCGACGCCGTTGTCCAGCGTTGCCGAGAAGAGAAGGCGCTGCCCGTCCTGCGGGGTGGACGAGAGGATGCGGGTGACGACGGGCAGGAAGCCGAGGTCGGCCATGTGGTCGGCCTCGTCGAGCACGGTGATCTCGACGGCGTCGAGGCTGACGAACTTCTGCTTCATGAGGTCTTCGAGGCGACCGGGGCAGGCGACGACGATGTCGACTCCGGCCTTGAGGGCCTGAACCTGGCGGTGCTGCGAGACGCCGCCGAAGATGGTGGTCACGCGCAAGTCGTATGCGGCGGCCAACGGTTCGAGGGTTGCGGTGATCTGGGTGGCGAGCTCACGCGTCGGTGCGAGGACCAGGCCGAGCGGTCGACCCGGACGACGCTTGCCTCCGGACAGTTCGCCGGCGAGGCGGGAGACCATGGGGATGGAGAACGCGAGGGTCTTGCCGCTTCCGGTCTTTCCGCGGCCCAGTACGTCGCGCCCCGAAAGAGTGTCGGGGAGGGTGTCGATCTGGATCGGGAACGGAGAAGTGATTCCGCCGTCTTCGAGAGCTTTCACCAGCGGTGCGCGCACACCGAGGGCTGCGAAGGTGGTAGCGGGCGTAGAGATGTCAGACAAGTGTGTTCAGAGCCTTTCGGGCACGTGTTCGTGCCCGGATGCCGACACGGGAATTAACCGGTCGAACAATCAAGCACAGTGGTGGCGGCGCTGCCGGTCGGCAGGCTTCTTCGCCGTAAGAAGAGCGGGTGCATTGAGCACTCAGCAAGAAAATTTGCGTTCTACGACGCTGGATGCCCGATTTCAGGCACCTAGTGGTCGCAACTCTACCTTCTCGGAGCGTTCGACCTACAACCCGACCCATTCGGAGACGCCGTTTGCGAAGTGTTGCCGCTTCCAGATCGGTACCTCGTGCTTGATGCGCTCCACCAGTTCGGCGCACGCGGCGAACGCCTCCGCTCGATGCGGGGCGGCGACGGCGGCGACCAGTGCGAGGTCACCGATCTCGAGGTGGCCGACGCGATGGATCGCGGCAACCGGCAGGCCGGTCGAGGCTGCAACCTCTTGGCAGCACGTCTCGAGAAAGCGTTCCGCGTCCGGGTGTGCCTGGTACTCCAACGCTGAAACTGCTTGACCTCCATCGTGATTGCGCACCGTTCCCGTGAACACCACAACAGCGCCGTTCTTCGGACCGGCAACGGCGGCGTCGACGGTGTCTGCGTGAATCGGTTGCTCGGAGATCCGAGCCAGTAGCTCACTCATCGTGTGCTCCTCCGCCTGCGACCTGCGCGAGCAGGTGATCGATGATGGGTTCGAGGACGGCGAGACCGTCCTTCACTCCACCGGGAGAACCCGGAAGATTGACGATGACCGTCGTACCTGTGAGACCTGCCACACCACGGCTCAGTGACGCGTGCGGGGTCTTCTCGAGGCCCTTGGTTCGGATCGCTTCTGCGACCCCGGGCAACTCACGGGTCAAGACTGCCCGGGTAGCTTCCGGCGTTGCATCCGTGGGGGAAGCACCGGTGCCGCCGGTGCTGATGACAAGCGACGGGGAGCCCTCCTTGGCGTCAGCGATGCCTGCCGCGATGTCTGCGTCGGCGTACACAAGCGGTCCACGCACCTCGAAGTCCCGCTCGCGTAGCCAGGCTGCGATCGTCGGTCCGGTGGTGTCGGGTCTGGTTCCGTTGGCACCGCCGGTGGAAGCGACGAGGACGGTTGCGGACCGTGGCGAGGCGAAGGCGTGCGCCGGAGATGTCTGTGAGTTCTGAGTGTCGCGGGTCCAATGTCCGTGTTTACCACCGTCTTTGGTGAGCAGGCGAACACCGTTCATAGTGGCTCCGGGATCGACCGCTTTGACCATGTCGTGCAAGGTCAGGCCGGCTACCGCGACGGCGGTGAGTGCTTCCATCTCGACGCCGGTCTGTCCGCGAGTCTTTGCCGTCGCTTCGACGGTGATCGAGGTTTCGGTGAACCCGAATTCCACCTTGACCGACGAAAGCGCGAGCTGATGACACAACGGGATCAGCTCTGACGTCTTTTTTGCACCGGCGATTCCGGCAATGCGCGCGGTGGTGAGGACATCGGCCTTGGGCATGCCGTCGGCGCGGACGAGGCGAACTACCTCGGCGGTCGTGACGAGTTCACCGGCAGCGACGGCGATGCGCGTCGTCTCGGCCTTGGCGCTGACGTCGACCATGCGCGCTCGGCCTTCGCTGTCGACGTGTGTCAATTCGGTCATGAGTGTCCTTTGAATCAGATCGAGTGAATCAAAACGAGGAAGTCGAGAGCGGGAGGACATCGACGAGATCGCCCGCTCCGAGTTCGGTCACGGCAGCGGGGACGTCGATCAGGACGTCGGCCCACGCCATTGCTGCAACGAGGTGCGAGCCGGGTCCGGCCACGAGTTCGATACCGTCCGCAGTTCTACGCGCGCGCAGGAACTGGCGCTTGCCATCCACCGAACGCAGCGGTGCAGTCAGTGGCAGCCGTTCGCGCGGGATCTCGGGCAGACCCGCGGCCCGGCGCAGTTCGCCGCGGGCGAAGACCTCGAACGAGACCATCGTGCTGACCGGGTTGCCCGGGAAACTCAGTACCGGCACTTCGTTCACCACTGCAGTGCCTTGCGGACCGCCAGGTTGCATTGCGACGTGGCCGAAGTGTGCACCCAGAGGGGTGAGAGTTTCCTTCACCACCTCGAAATCGCCCATGGACACCCCACCGGAGGTGAAAACCAGATCGGCGACCGAGGTTGCGTACGAGAGTAATTCGCGGAACTCGGCGGGGTCGTCGCTGCTTCGGGCGACGGAGACGACATCGGCGCCGTTGGCTTCGGCCAATGTTGCCAAAGCTGGGCCGTTGGAATCGTAGATCTCGCCGGGTTCGAGAGTTGTTCCGGCACTTTTCAGTTCGGCGCCCGTCGTAATTATCGCGACCCGTGGCTTCGTGTACGTGTCGAGCGAGGCCAGGCCCACAGCACTCAGCGCGGCGATATGGCGAGGTTCCAAGTGTGTTCCGGCCGTGACCAGTAGCATTCCGGCAGTGATGTCGCTGCCACGTTCGCGAACGAATTCGCCTACAGACCTGCCCCGTTCGATGGTGACCACGTGTTCGGTGACGCCCGTGGTGTCCTCGACGGGAACGACGGCGTCGGCACCCTCGGGGAGCGGCGCACCGGTCATGATGCGAAATGCCGATCCTGGAAGGTGTTTCGGTGGTTTTCCGCTTCCCGCGGCGATCACGCCTCGAACCGTCAGTGTCGTGGGAACCGAGGCAACGGATGCGGCGTCGACCGCATATCCGTCCATCTGTGAGTTGCGGAAGAGGGGCAGGTCCACCGGCGATGCGATATCCGAGCAAGTTATGCGCCCCAACGCTTCTGCCGTCGGAACCGCCGACGGAGAGAGGGTGTGCAGGCCGGTGAGCAATCCGGAGATGTGCGCAGCGTGTTCCTCGACCGAACGCGCGCTCATGACAGTAACCTCGACAACCTCGACATGTTTTGATCCTAGGCGGTGTGGTCCGTCCGACACACGGAGTACGGCTTTCGGTCATACTGGAGCAATACGGAAGTTGGTGAAGTGATGACAGTGGTCTCGATGGGAATTCCCACCGTGCGGTTTGACGCTGCCTCCCTCGCCGGTCGTCCCGAGACGGATCTCCTGGTCGACAGGTTCGGGCGTGTTGCCAGAGATCTGCGAGTCTCGATCACCGAGAAGTGTTCACTTCGTTGCACGTATTGCATGCCGGAGGAAGGCTTGCCGGCCATCGCTGCGGAAGACCTTCTGAGTGCCGACGAGATCGTTCGAGTAGTCGGAATCGGTGTCGAACGAGTCGGTATTCGCGAGGTGAGATTCACCGGCGGCGAGCCGCTGATGCGTAGTGACCTCGAAAAGATCATCGCGGGATGCGCCGCGCGTGTGCCAGGAATTCCACTTGCCATGACCACCAACGCCGTTGGGCTCGAACATCGTGCCGCAAAGCTGGCTGCAGCTGGTTTGACCCGCGTGAATGTTTCCCTGGATTCGGTTGATCGCGCGCACTTCGCGGAATTGACGCGTCGAGACAGGTTGCCTTCGGTTCTCGCGGGAATCCGAGCGGCCGCGGTGGCTGGCCTTGCGCCGCTCAAGGTAAATGCCGTTCTCATGCGCGAAACGCTCCACGGCGCGGCGGACCTTTTACAGTGGTGCCTCGACGCCGGAGTCGAATTGCGGTTCATCGAACAAATGCCTCTCGATGCAGACCATGCTTGGGCGCGCGAGAACATGGTGACTGCGGCTGAATTGCTGTCGGTATTGAGTGACCGTTTCGAATTGGCCGCAATCGGTCGCGAAGACCCGTCGGCTCCTGCTGAAGAATGGCGTGTCAACGGGACTGAAATGACGGTGGGGATCATCGCTTCGGTGACGCGCTCGTTCTGCAGTGATTGCGATCGGACGCGAATGACTGCAGAGGGGACAATTCGGTCATGTTTGTTCAGTGACCGTGAAGTTGATCTGCGTGCCGCGCTCAGGGCCGGAGCAAGTGACGACGAACTTGCGGATTTGTGGCGCGGTGCGATGTGGAACAAGTGGGCAGGGCACGGCATCGACGCCGCGGACTTCGTTCCGCCGGAAAGAAGTATGGGAGCGATTGGTGGCTGATCCGCATTCGATCTCGGTTCGTTACTTTGCTGCTGCAGCGGATGTATCCGGTTGCCGTAGCGAGGTAGTCGCCATTTCGCCCGACAACACACTTGCCGAGTTGGTGGCGGTCTTGGTCGGGCGATACGGACCGGAGATGGAGCGAGTGCTGTCGGTCTCGGCTTTCCTCGTCGGTGACGAGTTGACCCGCGACGTCTCTCGAGCCTCCGGTAGCGCTGTCGATATTCTTCCGCCTTTCGCTGGAGGCTAGTCCGAGAATTGCCGGCGTAGCTATTTGTGGGCTGCCGACGTATTGTCCTTTTTCGGTTTCCCGGTCCAAATATTTATATCTTGATCACTCCAGCTCAAGTGGCATCTATCTCCGTTTTCTCCATTGTTGGTCAATTGTCCAGCATTGGTCGCTTTGTTTAGTTTCTCCTACTTTTGGGGGAGTAAATGCACTTCTAATTGCCCAGGTGAATTGTCATCTGTTTGGATGACAAAAGAAATACCTTCGCTGTTGGTAATTGTCGACATGTGTTAATTTTGGCGCAATTCCACTCGGGATATGTGAAAGGTATTTCAATGTCGATTAATTCCACGCGCCGTGTCGGAGTCGTCGTAGCGCTCCTCGGGGCAGCTGCACTCACCGCTCCGGCAATTGCTACTGCGCTTCCGTCCACCGGTTCTCTCGGCTCTTCTGCGCCGGAAGCCTCGTGCTCGACCCTGTCCACCGAAGCGACGCCGAACGGGTGGGGCATCCCGTTCACCGACGAGAAGGATCAGACCGCGTCGTACTCGGCCGACAACGTTCTCGACAAGGACGGTTCACTGAAGCTGGCCGTCGACAGTACCGGCGATCGTTCGGTTTCCTACCATTCGGCCGGCGGTATCAAGCTGTCCGACGCAGTCAGCAAGGCGATCGGTTTCGCCGAGCGCGCCGCCACGCCGACTGCGGCGTTCCAGCTCCGCCTCACCGGAACCACCGGCGGAAAGTTCGAGAACGGATTCACCACCTTGGTGTGGGTCCCGGGACCGGACGCGACGCCGACGGCTGACGGCGGCGTTCACGCGGATCTCCAGAAGGGCGTGTGGTGGAGCACTCAGAACATCGACGGCGCCAAGGACCGCGTGTCAGTGCCTTTGGCTGACATCGTCGCCGCGAACCCGAAAGCGGTAGTCGACCACTACGGCGTCAGTGTCGGGACCGGTTCCGCTGCCACCTCGACGCTGGTCGATGCGGTGCAGTTCAACGGATGCACCACCAACTTCGCGAAGAAGGATCCGGCTTCGGGAACGGGTTCGCTGGGCGACGTCTTCGGCAGCCTGTTCGGTAGCTAGTCGCTGGTAAGAGTTACTTCCACCAGTCATCCAGGGGTGTGACCGGCACCGTGCGCTTGTGACGAGT
The DNA here is from genome assembly GCF_036669995.1 of Rhodococcus sp. DN22. Lineage (NCBI taxonomy): Bacteria > Bacillati > Actinomycetota > Actinomycetes > Mycobacteriales > Nocardiaceae > Rhodococcus > Rhodococcus sp. DN22. The sequence continues at coordinate 2,478,446 of NZ_CP133326.1, forward strand.
GTTGGCGAACATCTTCTCGAGCTTTTCGGCTACCTCGGAGGAAACGTCCTTTCCTTCGAGGTAGTCGTCTATCTGTGAGTACGTGACGCCGAGGGCAACTTCGTCGGGCAGCGCGGGTCGGTCGTCCTCGAGGTCGGCGGTCGGCACCTTGCGCCACGTGCTCTCGGGTGCGCCCAATTCCTGCAGCAATGCAGCGCCCTGACGTTTGCTCAGGCCGGTGAGCGGCGTGATGTCGACGCCGCCGTCACCGAATTTCGTGAAGAAGCCGGTAATCGCTTCTGCGGCGTGGTCGGTACCGATTACCAAGTAGCCGAGCTGACCGGCAATCGCATACTGAATGACCATTCGTTCGCGCGCCTTGATGTTGCCGCGGACGAAGTCGCGTAGTTCGCCGTTCCCCAACGCCTCGGAGGCCTCACGGGCTGTGGCGTCGGCGCCAGGCTTGACGTTGACCGTGAGAGAGCGGTCCGGCTTGATGAAGCCGAGTGCGATCTGAGCATCGGATTCGTCGGCCTGCGCGCCATAGGGGAGTCGAACGGCGACGAACTCGGCCTCGTGGCCTTCTTCACGAAGTTCAGTGACCGCGCGTTGGGCGAGGGCTCCGGCGAGCGTGCTGTCCTGACCGCCGCTGATTCCCAGAACGAACCCTTTGGCGGGGGTCGAGCGCACGTAGTCCTTCAGGAACTGGACTCGCGCGCGAACCTCCGCTGCGGCGTCGATTGTCGGCTTTGTGCCGAGTTCTTCGATGATGCTTTCACGCAGTGTGGCCATGAATGGACTCTAGCGATGTGAGCAGGCGCGTGCAGTGCCACCGTATCCGGGGCGGTACGGTCGCGCACATGAGTGCGAACAACGTTCTGGTGGTCAGTGCGACGAAGTCGGAAGCGGCATACGTGCCGCAAGGATACGAACTGCTGATCACGGGGATTGGAAAGGTCAGTGCTGCAACAGCAGTCGCTTCTGCTCTCGCGCGGTACGAGCGGGAGAATCTGCCGCTGGTCGTCAACATCGGGACCGCCGGTGCGCTGCACGCGCACCACGGTGGCCTCTATGTTCCCGGGGTTGTCATCAATCACGACATCAGCAGCACCGCGATCCGAGCGCTGGGGCACGAGGTCGCGGACCGTTTGGTGCTCGCCGGCGGTGACGACTCGGTGTTGGCGACCGGCGACGCATTTATCGCCGACACTGCGACCCGGGACGCTCTCGCTCAGCGAGCCGATCTGGTCGACATGGAGGGGTTTGCCATCGCATTCGCCGCGCAGGCTGCGGGTGCTACCTGCCGACTCGTCAAACATGTCAGCGATCACGCGGACGACTCGGCCTTGGACTGGCCCGCGATGATCGATGCCAGCGCCCGCGAATTGGGGCGCTGGCTGCTCGACAACGTCTGATCGAGCCTGCAGCGTCTGGTCAAGCCTGCGCAGTCAGTATCAATCCGGTGTTGTCGGGCTTGCGCAGGGTCAGCGTGTCGGCGTCGACGGTGTAGCTCACTTCACCGTCGAGTACCGCCAGGATCTGACGCTCGATGTCCATGTTCTCCTCGGGGCAGGCCATTCGCGTGGTTGCCATCGGCGTGAACGTGACTGTGGTGTCGGAGACCTGGGCGCTTCCGGTCATGCGATTGCATCCGGTGGTTCCGCTGACCGAACCGTCTGCGGCAATCGTGAGTTCGGGAGCTGACGTCTCCAGAGCCAGGCTCGTACTGATCGCATCGGGACTGATGAGTGACGTGACGGTCCACGTCGTGCCCTGCAGAGGTCGATCCGGCGTGACGATCTTCTTGTCCTGCAGAGTCACTGTGGCGTCGTCCGATGTCAGGGTGAGGGTGTCGCCGTCGAGGCTCCACGTCGGCGCGGAGGTCAGCAATGTTGTTGTCCAGGCGTCGGATTCGGCGATGCCGGGAGGGCAGCCCATCATGGTCGACGCCATGGTGCCGGTGGTCAGCTTGCCGTCGGTGAACTCGACCGAGCCGTTTGCCGTGTTGCATCCGGCACTCGCGGACACTCGATCCGCTTGGCTGAAATCGAGAGTCAGCGGGCCACCGCCGGGAATTTGTGTTCCGTCGACGGAGGTCGAGATGAAGACGCGGCCGGAGGGGTCCGTCTTGTCCTCGGGGGAGTCGGACGAAGCGGAGCAACCGCTTACCGCGGCGATGGTCAGGAGGCCGATGACGGCAGCTGCGATGCGCATGGGCTCACATTAAGTGGTGGGACGGATCTGGGGAGTCAACATCGAGTAACGCGCCGGGCAAGGTCTTCCCAGCCGGCGGCCAGGCGCTCGGTGGTCATCCCGAGATCGCGAACCTGATGAAGGACAAGCGACGCTTCGAGCGGTGCCAACAGTGCTGAAGCGAGCAGATCGAGGTCGCCCTCGACGCCGGCTCCTCGAAGAAGTCCGATGACGTGAGCGATGCCGAGCGCCCGGGCCGGACCGCCGAAGCGGTATTCAGGAGCGTTCTCCGCAGCACGGAGGACTTCGCCCTGTACTTCCACCATGGCGATCCGAGCTCGTCCGAACGCGATGAGGCGCTCGATCGGCGGCGCGCCCGGCCCCAACGGTGGGGGGCCGAACATGAATGCCTGCTGCAGTTCTCGCTCGGTGTGATCGAGCAGTGCCTGCATCAGTCCCGATCGATTGCCGAAGCGCCGAAAAACTGTGCCCTTGCCCACACCGGCCCGGCACGCGACGGCATCCATCGTGACCGCGTCGACACCTCGCTCGGCGACGAGGAGGGCTGCGGCGTCGAGCAGAAGTACGCGGTTACGTGCTGCGTCACCGCGCTCGACGGGTACGGCGCCGATCTGGGGGAGGGGGATTGCGCTCACGGGATCAGGTTACAGGGCCGGGGAATGTAAGTGGACCGCGGTCCGTTTAGTTGATATAACTTTCAACCGGAGCCACCAACCGCACCACTCTCGAAGGAATCTCGTTATGTCACAGACCAATGTTCTCGTTCTCGTCGGCAGCCTGCGCGCCGGATCCGTCAATCGCCAGCTTGCCGAGACGGCTGTGTCCGCCGCGCCCGAGGGTGCAACGCTGACGGTCTTCGAAGGCCTCGCCGACGTCCCCTTCTACAACGAAGACATCGACGTCGAGGGTGCTTCCATTCCCGCTGTCGACGCACTGCGCGCCGCTGCGAGCGACGCTGACGCGTTCCTGCTCGTCACCCCCGAATACAACGGCACCATCCCCGCAGTTCTGAAGAACGCCATCGACTGGATCTCGCGTCCGTACGGTGTCGGTGCCGTCAAGGACAAGGCTGTCGCAGTCATCAGCGCGTCGCCCAGCGGCAACGGCGCCAAGTGGGCACACGAAGACACCACCAAGGCAGTCCGCATCGCCGGCGGCAAGGTCGTCGAGGACACCGCACTGAGCATCGGTGGAACCGGCGCACTGTTCGGTGAGCTGCACCCGCGTGAGAACGCAGAGGTGCTCGCTCAGGTCTCCAAGGTCGTCTCCGACCTCGTCGACGCCAGCAAGCAGCTCGTCAACGCGTAATCCGTTTCACGAGCGAGGGCCATGCCGGAAGGTATGGCCCTCACTCGTATGCGATTCGCGCCCGTCTGTGCGCTAGAGCCCTTCGCGTTCCATCGCGTCGTCGACGGCGTCGCGAACCGCTTCGAAATCCTTGCCGGCCATCATCGCTTCGCCCATCGCGGCGTCGATACGGTCGGCGACGACGGCGTACCGACGCTCCCAGTTCTCCTTGTCCTCCCGCCAGTAACCCATCACGTGCATGCGGGGTGCCGGGATTTCCGATGTTCGACGCAGATGGGCGCGGATGCGTCTGGCGGTCGTGGCCTCGACTGCGCACCAGATGTAGCCCTCGCCGCGAGGCAGGGGAATGGCAGCCAATTCGGCGAGCAGTGAGTCTGCTTCGTCGATCCATCGGTAATGAGCGTCGGCGCGCGTCGTGAACGTCTGCTGTTCGCTCGACGCGGGCACCTGTGCAATGACGTGGATCGGTAGACCGTCGGGTGCTTCTTCCAAGATCCGCCCGATCGCAGGCAGTGCGGCGTGATCGGCGACGAGTAGCAGCCAGTCGCACTCTGCCGGCGGCTTGAACCACCCGCTCGCAGTCGAAAGATGGACGGTCTCGCCCGGTTGCGCATTCTCGGCCCAGAGCGCAGCTCCGCCGTGGCCGTGGAGAACGAAGTCGATCTCCAGTTCGTTCTTCGAGGGCTGCCAGCGCCGGACCGTGTAACTACGGGCGTGAGGGGGGTCGAGGGGGAATCTGACGAGCACCCGTTCGTCGGGGCTCCCGCTCGTCTCGAAGTCGCTCAGGCCCGCACCGCCGAAGGTGATTCTGCGCATCTTAGGTGTCACCTGCTGCGTTCTCGTCACGGTTGCCTGGTGGCGCGGAGCTTCGTCCTTCGGGGGTGTTTCCACGACGCTCATGGTAGGTCCGAGTAGTGGTTTTCAGATGCTGTCGGGCCTGCGGCCGAAATGTGACGGGCGACACGCCGACGCGCCGGAAGATGTGTGCGCTGAACTGGGGCTACCTGGGAATTTCAACGATGTGACTCACAACATCTCGCGTTATGTGTTTCTGTCGGCCACTAGGTGTAGTGTCTTGAGCACTGAGAGACCACAACGCGGAACGCCTCGAGCGAGACTCCGGCAATCGGTCGAATCGGTGCTGAACATCACTACATCGGCCTTTGTTGGCTAAGCGAAAGAGGGACTCTCATGAGCATCACCGTCTACACCAAGCCCGCTTGCGTTCAGTGCAATGCCACCTACCGCGCCCTCGACAAGGCCGGTCTCGAATACAACATCATCGACATCACCGAGGATGCCGAAGCCCGCGACTACGTCATGGCTCTCGGGTACCTCCAGGCGCCCATCGTGGTTGCCGGTGAAGATCACTGGTCGGGTTTCCGTCCCGATCGCATCAAGACCCTGACCGTCGCTGCTTGAAGCGCCGCAGTGTCGGCGGTGGACACCTCCGCCGACACATCTGAGTAGTTCCGGGCACCGTACAAGAAAATGGTGACAACCGATGACTTCGCTGGTCTATTTTTCCAGCGTGTCGGAGAACACCCACCGATTCGTTCAACGTCTCGGCCTGCCTGCGACACGTATACCTATCCATGACCGTGACGGCTCATTTCGTGTAAACGAGCCCTATGTGCTGATTCTGCCCACCTATGGTGGCGGGGTCACCGTGACAGGGCGCGACACCAGTTATGTGCCGAAGCCGGTCATTCGTTTTTTGAACAATCCACACAACAGGTCGTTGATCAGAGCAGTGATCGCGGCGGGAAACACCAATTTCGGTGAGTCCTTTTGCTATGCAGGAAACATCATTTCCCAGAAATGCCACGTTCCTTTTCTGTACCGGTTCGAACTCATGGGCACTGCCGAGGATGTCGACCGAGTACGAGAAGGCTTGGGGGAGTTCTGGAATCATCTCGAAACAGAGAAGGAGCACGGGCAGTGGCGCCAACCATCACTGACACGATCGCGGCAGGAAGCGTAGAGCGTGATGCACGCGGCGGCGATTCCACCAACGGTCTCGACTACCACGCACTCAATGCCATGCTCAACCTGTACGGCGCCAACGGTGAGATCCAGTTCGAGATGGATGTCGCTGCAGCCCGTCAGTACTTCTTGCAGCACGTCAACCAGAACACCGTGTTCTTCCACAATCTGGACGAGAAGCTGGACTACCTCGTCGAGGAAAACTATTACGAGCCCGAGGTTCTCGATCAGTACTCACGTACTTTCGTGAAGTTCCTGATCGATCACGCGTACGCCAAGAAGTTCCGCTTCCCGACGTTCCTGGGTGCATTCAAGTACTACACCTCCTACACGCTCAAGACCTTCGACGGTAAGCGCTACCTCGAGCGTTTCGAAGATCGTGTCTGCATGGTTGCGCTCACCCTGGCCGCAGGCAACGAAGACCTGGCCGTCGAACTCGTCGACGAGATCATCGCCGGACGCTTCCAGCCCGCCACCCCGACGTTCCTGAACTCGGGCAAGAAGCAGCGCGGTGAGCCCGTGTCCTGCTTCCTGCTTCGTATCGAAGACAACATGGAGTCCATCGGTCGCTCCATCAACTCGGCACTGCAGCTGTCCAAGCGTGGTGGCGGAGTTGCCTTGCTGCTCACCAACGTTCGTGAGCACGGCGCACCGATCAAGAAGATCGAGAACCAGAGTTCGGGTGTCATCCCGATCATGAAGCTTCTCGAGGACTCGTTCTCCTACGCCAACCAGTTGGGTGCGCGTCAGGGCGCCGGCGCCGTGTACCTGCATGCGCACCACCCCGACATCTACCGCTTCCTCGACACCAAGCGTGAGAACGCCGACGAGAAGATCCGCATCAAGACGCTCTCTCTCGGCGTCGTGATCCCGGACATCACTTTCGAACTGGCGAAGAAGAACGAGGACATGTACCTGTTCTCGCCGTACGACGTCGAGCGCATCTACGGAGTTCCGTTCTCCGACATCAACGTCTCCGAGAAGTACTACGAGATGGTCGACGACAAGCGAATTCGCAAGTCCAAGATCAAGGCCCGCGAGTTCTTCCAGACCGTCGCCGAATTGCAGTTCGAATCGGGCTACCCCTACATCATGTTCGAGGACACGGTGAACCGGGCAAACCCGATCGAAGGCAAGATCACTCACTCGAACCTGTGCTCGGAGATCCTGCAGGTTTCGACGCCTTCACTGTTCAACGACGACCTGTCCTACTCGAAGGTCGGCAAGGACATCTCCTGCAACCTGGGTTCGCTGAACATCGCGAAGACCATGGACTCGCCCGACTTCGCCAAGACCATCGAAGTGTCGATCCGCGGATTGACGGCAGTGTCCGACCAGACACACATCTACTCGGTGCCGTCGATCGAGCAGGGCAACAACGACTCTCACGCCATCGGCCTCGGTCAGATGAACCTGCACGGATACCTCGCTCGTGAGCGGATCTTCTACGGCAGCGAAGAAGGCATCGACTTCACGAACATCTACTTCTACACCGTGCTGTTCCACGCACTGCGTGCGTCGAACAAGATCGCCATCGAGCGCGGCTCGTACTTCAAGGGTTTCCCGGAGTCGAAGTACGCCTCGGGTGAATTCTTCGACAAGTACACCGACCAGGCCTGGGAGCCGGCAACCGACAAGGTTCGCGGACTCTTCGCCGATGCGAAGCTGCACATCCCCACCCAGGACGACTGGCGTGAGCTGAAGGCTTCGGTTCAGAAGCACGGTATCTACAACCAGAACCTTCAGGCCGTCCCGCCGACCGGCTCGATCTCGTACATCAACTACTCCACCAGCTCCATCCACCCGGTGGCGTCGAAGATCGAGATCCGCAAGGAAGGCAAGATCGGTCGCGTCTACTACCCGGCGCCCTACCTGACCAACGACAACCTGGAGTACTACCAGGATGCCTACGAAATCGGGTACGAGAAGATCGTCGACACCTATGCTGCGGCAACGCAACACGTCGACCAGGGCCTGTCGCTGACGCTGTTCTTCAAGGACACCGCCACCACCCGCGACATCAACAAGGCGCAGATCTACGCGTGGCGTAAGGGCATCAAGACGCTGTACTACATCCGTCTGCGTCAGATGGCACTCGAAGGCACCGAGGTCGAGGGCTGCGTTTCCTGCATGCTGTAAAGGGCTCCGCCCCGTGCGCCTTTTCGGTAGTGGTTACTACCGAAAAGGCGCACAGGGGTATCAGGCCGGCGGACGGCCTGGACCGTGCATCTTGCCGGCATTCTTCGGCATTCGACCGTGCTCGGTGAGTGCGCGCCGAAGGAGAAACTCGATCTGGGCGTTGGTACTTCGGAGATCGTCGGCGGCCCAGCGGGCAAGCGCGTCGTGCACCGCTGGGTCCAACCGAAGCAGGATCTTCTTACGCTCCGATCTCGGAGCTGGATCCGTGGCCATGTGGCCTTTCCTTTACTGGTAGAGCGAACCGGTGTTCAGCACCGGTTGTGCGTCGCGGTCGCCGCACAGCACGACCAGAAGGTTACTGATCATCGTGGCCTTGCGTTCCTCGTCGAGTTCGACGACGTGCTTTTCCTCGAGCTGCTTGAGTGCCATGTCGACCATGGACACCGCACCTTCGACGATTTGCTTGCGGGCGGCGATCACTGCACCCGCTTGCTGGCGCCGAAGCATTGCGCTGGCGATCTCGGGTGCATACGAGAGCCTGTTGATGCGTGTCTCGATAACTTCGACACCCGCCGCACGCACGCGGGCGTGAACCTCCTCCGACAAGGTGGTGGTGATGATATCGGCGTTCTCGCGCAACGAGACTCGGCCTTCGGCGTCGTACGGGTAGCTGCCGGCGATATGGCGGACGGCCGCCTCGGTCTGCACCGAGACGAACTCCTCGTAGTCGTCCACCTGGAATGAGGCGAGCGCTGTGTCGGCAACTTGCCAGACGACCACCGCCGAGATCTCAATGGGATTTCCGTCGGCGTCGTTCACTTTCGCCTGACCGGTCTCGTGGTTTCGGATACGCGTCGAGATCGATCGACGGACAGTCAGCGGATTTGTCCATCGCAGTCCCGGCGTGCGCAGGGTGCCGCTGTACGAGCTTCCCAGGAGTTGAAGGACTCGGGCTTGATTCGGTTGCACCAAGGTCAGGCCCATCAGCAGGGGGAGTGACGCGATGAACAGCACCACACCGACCGGAATCAGGGCGAAGAGTCCCAGAACTCCGCCAACGACGGACAGCGCGATTCCGGCCAGGAAGAGAAGTACGCCGCCGAGGAGCATCCAGCTGCCGGACAGGTCCCAGCCTGGGCGTTCGGCGATCGTTGTGGTGGCGACTCCGGTCGGTTTCTCGGCCACGGTGGGTGTGCTGGTCATGCGGGACTCGCTTTCCATCGGTAAGTGATATTTAATTGATATCACATTTTTTGTACTCGTGGAGGGGCGCGTGCGACACATGTTGTTGTGTTGGCATCGCGGACCCGACACAACGGGTAGTGTTCAGGCAAGCCAACATTCGGCAGTATCTCTCTCGCTAGGTAGGAATTATGGTCAAGCTGGTCAGTCGCGTTTCCGCCATCAACTGGAATCGCGTCCAGGACGAGAAGGACGCCGAGGTATGGGATCGCCTCGTCAGCAATTTCTGGCTGCCCGAAAAGGTGCCGGTCTCCAACGACATCCCGTCCTGGGGAACGCTGACCGCGCAGGAGCAGCAGCTCACCATGCGCGTCTTCACGGGCCTGACGCTGCTCGACACCATCCAGGGAACGGTCGGCGCCGTCAGCCTCATCCCGGACGCGATCACTCCCCACGAAGAAGCGGTGTACACCAACATCGCCTTCATGGAATCGGTGCACGCGAAGAGTTACAGCTCGATCTTCTCGACGCTGTGCTCCACCCCGGACATCGACGACGCGTTCCGCTGGTCGGAGGAGAACCCCAACCTGCAGCGCAAGGCGCAGATCGTTCTCGACTACTACAACGGCGAGTCGCCGCTCAAGCGCAAGGTCGCCTCGACGCTCCTCGAGAGCTTCCTCTTCTACTCCGGGTTCTACCTGCCGATGTACTGGTCCTCGCGAGCCAAGCTCACCAACACCGCAGACCTCATCCGCCTCATCATCCGCGACGAGGCCGTGCACGGGTACTACATCGGCTACAAGTACCAGAAGGGCCTCGAACAGCTCACCGAGGCCGAGCGTGAAGAGCTCAAGAACTACACGTTCGAGCTGCTCTTCGAGCTCTACGAGAACGAGGTCGACTACACGCAGGACCTCTACGACGGCGTCGGCCTGACCGAGGATGTCAAGAAGTTCCTGCGCTACAACGCCAACAAGGCGCTCAACAATCTCGGCTACGAAGGCCTCTTCCCGAAGGACGAGACGGACGTCAATCCGGCTATCCTGTCGGCACTTTCACCGAATGCGGACGAGAATCACGACTTCTTCTCCGGCTCGGGAAGCTCCTACGTCATCGGCAAAGCCGTCAACACCGAAGACGACGACTGGGATTTCTAGAGCGACCCGCTCGGGATTTCTAGAGCGACCTATATACCGAAGCCCGACTCCTGCACACGCGGGAATCGGGCTTCGGTCGTCGATGGGGGAGTGGGTCAGCGCAGAAACCACGCTTCCGGCTTGTCCAGCAATGCTTTTGCGAGGCGCAGACGCGAGGTTTCCGTCATGTCCGAAGGCAATTCGCTCGGCGCGAACCACGCGACCTCGAGGTTTTCGTCGTCCGCCACGTGTGCATCTCCGCCGGTCCACCTGGCCAGGAAGCAGACGTCGAGGTACTGGGTCACGTCACCATTGGGGTACGTAATGGGTTCTGTGACATCGACACTCGTGATCCGAATCAATTCGGCGTCGACGCCGGTTTCTTCCTTCGCCTCCCGCACCGCCGCCGCCGACGGTTCCTCTCCGGGCTCGAGAACGCCGGACACGACGGCCCACTGACCGTTGTCGGCGCGGCGGGTGAGCAGGACCCGGCCGTCGTCGTCGCGGATCACGACGCTCACGCCGGACAGCCAGAGCGGCGCATGACCGACCTTCTCGCGCAAAGCGACAATGAATTCCGGGATCGGCATGATCAGAACCCGACCGTCACAGTTGTGGCGAGCCGCCTCGAATGTGGGAGTAGCGGTTCGTTCCAGTCAGCTCGCATATCCGTTCAAGGTTCCCTTCAAGTCCGCCAATACGGCACGGGCGGCAGTCATCCCGTTTCCGTTCCAGATTTCGTCTTCAGCGACGAACACACGCCGGTCGGTGGCGGCGGCGAGGTCCTGCCACTGGTCGCTCTTCATGATCTCGGTGCCGTAGGTACGGCCGTTCGGCCCGTCGAAGAGTACGTAGATCAAGTCACCTTCGGCGGCGCTGAGATCGTCGGCCGGAATCGGTGCTGTGGTCGCATCGGTCAATCGCTGCGCCGGTGGGCGCCGGACGCCGACGTCGCTGAGGATCTGTCCGGCGAAGGATGCGGGACCCTCGATCTGCAGGTCCTTCGAACCGAACCGAACCACTGATGCCTGCGTCTGTGATGCATTCAATGCGTCGCCGAGCTGCACGACGTCCTGCTGGTAGCGGTCCAGCTCCGTCGCAGCCGCGGACGAACGGCCAAGTGCCTGGCCGGCGAGGGCGAACTGCGCTTTCCAGTACACGGGATCCGAGCCGGCGAACACGGTGGGGGCAATGGCGTCGAGTTGCCCGTACAAACCGTCGGACGCCGGACTGGACCCGAGGATCAAGTCCGGCGCGGCGGCCTTCACGGCGTTGACGTCGGGTGCGCTCACGGGGCCGACGCTCGGAATCTCCGAGATGCCGAAACCGAGGTACGACGGTTGAGGCGAGTCGACACCGGTCGCGGCGCCCACTACCCGCTCCCACAGACCGAGGGCGCACACGGCGTCCATCGAGACGCTGTCGAGGACCACGATCCGTTGGGGATCGGAAGGAACCTCAGTTTCACCCGCAGTGTGTACGACTCGACGCTTCACCCCGGGGCCCGCTCCCGGGTCGGCTTGCGTCGGCGTCGGGCACGCGGTGGCGGTGTCGCGTTCGATACCCATCACGCCGGCACCGGCGATCGACGTAGTGGTCCGGACGATAGTGCTCGCGGGATCGTCCGACGAGCCGGACGAGCAACCACCGAGGACGAGCATCGTGGCAGCGATCCCCAGGATCGAGACACGACGAATGGACGTGCGGGCGGTCGTGTGTGAGAGAACAGACGTGCGTGAGAGAACAGACAAGTCGACGGCTTCCTGTGTGAGCGGGCGCCGTTCAGGTTAGCTGTTCGACTCAGCTGTTCTGCTTGTCCACCTCGAACGTGTCCGAAAGGTCGTCGAGGATCATGTGGGCGCCCTGGATGCTGACCGGCGACATCCAACGTGAATCGTCCACGTCGACCTTGCGTCCTCGAAGGGTCTGCCACAGCGGGCTCTCGAGGAACGGCTTCGCAGCTTCGGCGCTCTTGCCCTCGGCGTCTTGCCAGGTGCTGATGAAGATGACGTCCGCGTCGGCTTCGTTGATCAGCTCGGGGCTGATCTTCATCATGATGTTTCCGGCATCGGCGGGGTCAGGTCCCTGGTTGTTCGGGCGCTTCAATCCGGCGTCCTGAAGGACGATGCCGCTGAACGAGGTGGTGCGGTAGAGGCGTGCCGTCGGTTCACCGGCGAATCGGACTACCGAGATGACCGGGTTGTTCGCCTTCTCGTTGATTTCCTTGCCGACGGTGGCTGCGCGGGTTTCGTACTCGGTGATCTTCGCCTCGGCCAGTGACTCCTTGCCCAGCGCTTGACCGACCAGGCGGATGTTGTCCTTCCACGTCGGGCCGGTCGTCTGAGTGAAGACGGTGGGTGCGATTGCGGACAGTTGTTCGTAGTTCTTCCCGTCGCGGACCTCGGCGGAGATGATGAGGTCCGGCTGCAGTGCGGCGATCTTCTCGAGGCTTGCACTGCTGACCGTGCCGACCGAGACGGCGTCCGCGGCGAATTCCTCCCGGGAGGATCCGAGGTAGTCGGGCAGACCGGGCTCGCGGTAGTCGACGTAGCCGACGAGCGGGGATTCGAGGAGAAGGACGGCGTCGGTGAAGCTGTTGTCGAGCGCGACGATCCGCTGGGGTGCTGCCGGGATTTCGGTGCTTCCACGGAAGTGTTCGATCGTGCGGGGGAATGCGCCCGACTCGGTCGAGGTGGTGGTTGCAGCGGGCTCGTCGTTACTCGAGCAGGCTGGAACGACCAAGGCGATCGAGGCTGCGACGGCTACCAGCGCGGCGCGGCGGGGAAAGAATTTCACTGAATACTCCTGAGGTGAGTTAGGCGAGGGTGACCTTATCAGTGGAGGAGATGGCCGAAAACGGACACCGGCCGAATTCTTCGACGGGTACGACACGCCGATTCGGATGTGGGTTCGGACTCCCGAGGGAACATAAACCGCAGGTCGTTCGTTTGGTGCCCCCAAAAACGGATGCTCGAGTACGACGCAGAGTAGGACCGGGTCGCGGTGCCTCGGAGTCACGGTCTACGATTCGATGAGCGCAAGCCAGAAGCCGTTGTCCGCAGCCCGGGCGACGGACCCTGCGGGCGCAACCAAGGGCTCTTTGACGGAGTCTGCGGAGCGACCAAAGGCACATTCAGGAGGATCAGTGACTGCCGTAGCGCCCCAGCCAGTCCCCACGATAGCGCCGGCCAGGCCTTACCCGCCGCGGCAGGGACCCAAGGGCTCATTCATTTTCAAGATGATCACGACCACCGATCCCAAGGTGCTCGGAATCATGTACTTGGCGACTTCCATCGCCTTCTTCCTCATCGGTGGCCTCATGGCACTGATGATGCGTGCCGAACTTGCTGTACCCGGCATGCAGTTCCTTTCCAACGAACAGTTCAACCAGCTGTTCACCATGCACGGCACGATCATGCTGCTGCTGTACGCGACCCCGATCGTCTTCGGCTTCGCGAACTACATTCTTCCGCTCCAGATTGGTGCACCTGACGTCGCGTTCCCGCGTCTGAACGCGTTCAGCTACTGGCTGTACCTGTTCGGCGCGATCATCACGACGGCCGGATTCGTCACGCCCGGTGGCGCAGCAGACTTCGGTTGGACGGCATACACGCCGCTGACCAGCGCGCTGCACAGCCCCGGCGTCGGCGCCGACCTGTGGGTCTTGGGTCTGGCTGTCGCCGGCCTCGGCACCATCCTCGGTGGCGTCAACATGGTCACCACCGTGATCTGCCTGCGCGCACCCGGTATGACCATGTTCCGCATGCCGATCTTCACCTGGAACATCTTCATCACCAGCATCCTGATCCTGCTGGCGTTCCCGCTACTGACCGCTGCATTCATGGGACTGTTCGTCGACCGCCATCTCGGTGGACACATCTTCGACCCGGCAACGGGCGGTGTGCTCCTGTGGCAGCACCTGTTCTGGTTCTTCGGTCACCCCGAGGTGTACATCATCGCGCTGCCGTTCTTCGGCATCGTCTCGGAGATCTTCCCGGTCTTCAGCCGTAAGCCGATCTTCGGCTACAGCGGCCTGGTGTACGCAACGTTGGCCATCGCCGCTCTGTCGATCGCAGTGTGGGCTCACCACATGTACGCGACCGGCGCTGTTCTCCTGCCCTACTTCTCGTTCATGACGTTCCTGATCGCCGTGCCGACAGGTGTGAAGATCTTCAACTGGATCGGCACGATGTGGAAGGGGCAATTGACCTTCGAATCGCCGATGCTGTTCTCGATCGGCTTCCTGATCACCTTCCTCTTCGGTGGTCTGTCGGGCGTCATCCTCGCGAGCCCGCCGCTCGACTTCCACGTCACGGACAGCTACTTCGTCGTCGCCCACTTCCACTACGTGGTCTTCGGTACGGTCGTGTTCGCCACGTACGCCGGTATCTACTTCTGGTTCCCGAAGATGACCGGCCGCATGATGGACGAGCGCCTCGGCAAGTGGCACTTCTGGACCACGTTCGTCGGCTTCCACGGCACGTTCCTCGTCCAGCACTGGCTCGGTGCCGAAGGTATGCCGCGTCGTTACGCCGACTACCTGCCCTCGGACGGGTTCACGGTTCTGAACTCGGTGTCCACGATCTTCGCGTTCGTACTCGGTGCCTCGACGCTCCCGTTCATCTGGAACGTCTTCAAGAGTTACCGCTACGGCGAAGTGGTCACCGTCGACGATCCGTGGGGCTACGGAAACTCGCTCGAGTGGGCGACAACCTGCCCGCCGCCGCGTCACAACTTCACCGAGTTGCCGCGCATCCGCAGCGAGCGTCCGGCCTTCGAGCTGCACTACCCGCACATGGTGGAGCGAATGCGCGCAGAAGCGCACGTCGGCCCCGGTCACGGTGGGAAGAACGCCAGCACCGTGCTCGAAGATGCTCGTCACGAGCCGCTCACAGTCGGGGACGAAGGCGACCCCGGCACCGACAGCCGCTCCTGAGCGAAGTAACACACTGAAGTAATCAGCGAAGGCCCCGCCCGAGTAACGGGTGGGGCCTTTCGCTTGGCACAATGGTGACGATCAAGACGCGAACGAAGAAACGATCGGAGTTTTCGGTGGGTGCCTCTGACACCACTGTTCTGGTGACTGTGACCGGGCCGGACCGCCCTGGTGTCACCTCGGTACTGTTCGCGGCGCTGTCGCGGCACGATGTGCGTCTGCTCGACGTGGAGCAGGTGGTGATTCGAGGTCGACTGACACTCGGCGTCATGGTGGCCTGCCCGAACGATCCCGAAGCCCTTCAGGAAGAGCTCGAACAGGCGATGGCGACGGTCGGAATGAACGTCGACATCGAAATCGGTGCCGATCCAGGTCGACCTGCAGTGTCCACTCACGCGGTCGTTGTTCTCGGCAGCCCCGTCAATGCCCGCGCAATGCGCTCGGTAGCACGCGAACTCGCGAAGCAGGGCGCCAACATCGACTCCATCCGTGGTGTCGCCGACTATCCGGTCACCGGCCTCGAACTCAGCGTCAGCGCAGCCGATACTGTCGACGGCGACGCGAAGCTGCGTACCGGACTCGCCGAGGTCGCCGCTCTCGAAAACGTCGACATCGCAGTCGAGCGCGCAGGACTGGCTCGCCGGGCCAAGCGTCTGATCGTGTTCGACGTGGACTCGACGCTCGTACAGGGCGAGGTCATCGAGATGCTCGCCGCGAAGGCCGGCGTCGAGGACGAGGTCCGCGCCGTCACCGAAGCTGCGATGCGCGGCGAGATCGACTTCACCGAATCACTGCACCAGCGGGTGGCGACACTCGCCGGTCTCGACGCGTCCGTCATCGACGAGGTGGCAGAGAGCATCGAACTGACGCCGGGGGCGCGCACCACGATTCGCACCCTGCGCCGCCTCGGATTCCACTGCGGCGTGGTGTCCGGCGGTTTCCGCCAGGTCATCGAAGGCCTCGCACACGAACTCGAACTGGACTTCGTGCACGCCAACACCCTCGAGATCGTCGACGGCAAGCTGACCGGACGTGTGATCGGTGAAATCGTCGACCGCGCTGCGAAGGCCGTCGCGTTGCGCAAGTTCGCCGATCAGGTCGGTGTGCCGATGGAACAGACCGTCGCCGTCGGTGACGGTGCCAACGACATCGACATGCTCAACGCCGCGGGACTGGGTGTGGCGTTCAACGCCAAGCCCGCGTTGCGGGAGGTCGCGGACGCGGCTTTGTCGCATCCCTTCCTCGATGCTGTGCTGTTCATTCTCGGTGTGACCCGCGACGAGGTCGAGGCTGCGGACGCCGTCGACGGTGGCGTACGACGCGTACCGATTCCATGAGTTCCGATCCAGCAGTCAGTTCCGATCCCGATTCTCGCTGGCGCGAGCGCCACGCGGTGTTGGCCGCTGGGTACGGTGGGCGAGACGATCCCGCGGATCCGGCACTGGTGTTGGCGATGCCGATCATTCTCCACATCCCGAAGGCAGACCCGCCGAAGCGCACTGCACTGCTCGAGGCTGCCGCAACGGCGGCAGTGGCGCTGTGCCTGGACGAACGCGTCGGGTTCACCGAAGACGGGGAGCCCGGCCCGTGGCACGAGGACTATTCGGCGTGGGTGAGTGCCCGGATCCGGAAAGTGTCTCGCCGAGCGCGTGGAGCCCAGTGGCTCGCCGCGCAAGAGGTACCGGGAATCACCGTCGACGTGGATGGCGCCCAGGCGCGGGCTCTGGTTCCCGGGCCGGTCGGAGAACTGGACCCGCGAATCAAGAAGTTGCAGATCGGTGGCACCGACCTGGAGCACGACGAGCCTGGCCAGCCCGAGCCCGGTCTTCCGGTGCTGTGGATCGACTCGGAGCTCGAGATGACGGTAGGCAAGGCGTCGGCACAGGTAGGGCATGCCTCGATGTTGTTGGCAGCGGCCATGTCCGAGAAACAGTGCTGGGTATGGGCGCAGAACGACTTTCGCTGCTCGGTACGCGACGCAAGTCCGAAACAGTGGGCCGAGGCAGTAGACCGATTGAAGCGGTCGGAGGCTGTCGCGGTTCGTGATGCGGGCTTCACGGAAGTGGCACCAGGCTCCATGACAGTCATCGCGGTTCCGTAGAGACCTAACCGACCAGTCCAGTATCGACAACTTGGCTATGGATGAACAGTCCAGTGGCCTTCAAGATGGTCGAGTGTTGATACGGAGATTCGCCTCGCTGTTCGTTGGTCTGTGGTTGTACGGCTTCTCGATGGCCATGATGATCACAGCCGGCCTCGGACTGGACCCCTGGGATGTGTTCCATCAGGGCGTGGCCGAGCATGTTTCGCTCAGTTTCGGCGTGATCACTGCGATTACCGGTGCGGTGGTACTGCTGCTCTGGATTCCGATCCGTCAGCGGCCAGGGTTCGGCACGCTCGCCAATGTCGTGGTAATTGCAATCTCGGTGGATACTTCACTGGCCTTCTTGCCGGTCTTTGATTCCATGCCAGTTCGCGCCGCGATCATGGTCGCGGGAATCCTCCTCAACGGACTGGCCAGCGTTCTCTACATCGGGGCAGGCATGGGGCCGGGTCCCCGCGACGGGTTGATGACAGGACTGGTGGCGCGCACCGGCTTGTCGGTCAGGCTCGTGCGAACCAGCATCGAAATCGCGGTCCTCGCTACCGGATGGCTCCTCGGTGGAACGGTTGGCGTCGGAACAGTGTTGTACGCCTTCGGGATCGGGCCGACCATTCAATTACTGATCAAGGTGCTGCCGGATTCCATGACAGCAGCGGTTACCGGCGGACGTGTCACGGAACGTAAGGCCAAGACCGTGGGTCCGGTCAATGAGATCTCCGTGCCGACGGGAACTTCGGCCGTGGAGGCAGGTTCGCCGGTCGGTGACGCCGAATCGAACGATGCAGTCAAGGTGCCGTCGAACCATTCCGGAGTGCCGACGGTGACCTGAACCGGTCCACCGGAATGCAGGATCAGGAGCCAACTGTCGTCACCGAGTGGGCGCCCGGTCCGAGTGTGAGACCGAACGTCGGCTCCGTCGATCCAGGCCTGCAGCGTTCGGTGACTCTCGTCGTACCATGCGGTGTCGTCGAACTCGACGCCGGCAGCGTCGAACCAGACGAGGTCCGGGTGCTCCAGTCTTCTTCTGCCTTCGAAGAATTCGGGCTGACGCAACGCCGGTGCCGCTCGGCGTAATCCGAACGCTCGGGAGACGAACTGCACCAACGACTGATCGGCCGCCGTCCAGTCCAGGGCCCACGAATCGGCTGGGGAGGCAAGTGTGGGAACACAATACGCGTTGTTGTTTCCGCCGAGACTGTGGCCGAACTCGTCTCCGGCGGTGAGCATCGGTGTGCCTGTCGACAGCACGAGCGTGGCCAGTAGCGCCCGTACATGACGTGCCCTGGCGTCCTGAATCTCGGGATCGGTGCTGGGGCCTTCGATTCCGTGGTTGAACGAATCGTTGTGATCGGCGCCGTCACGATTGTCTTCACCGTTGGCTTCGTTGTGCTTGTGGTTGTACGCGACCAGATCGGCGGCGGTGAACCCGTCGTGCGCTGTGACGAAGTTGATCGACGCCCATGGGCGACGGCCGCTGCCGGCAAAGATGTCCTCGGAACCGGCGAGGCGCGACGCGACCTTCCGGACGCTGGAGCCGCCGTTCCAGAACTGGCGAATAGTGCTGCGGTACTTGTCGTTCCATTCCGACCATTGGAGTCCGAAGTTTCCGACCTGGTAACCGTCGGCAGTGGCATCCCACGGTTCGGCGATGAGCTTGCACCGGGTCAGTACCGGATCGGAGGAGATGGCCGACAAGATGGACGCCCGCTGGTCGAAGCCGCCGCCGCGCGGCCTACCCAACGCGCTCGCGAGATCGAATCGGAAGCCGTCGACACCCATTTCGGTGGCCCAGTAGCGGAGGCTGTCGGTGATCATGCGGACGGCGATGGGGGAGCAGGCGTCGACCGTGTTGCCGCACCCGGTCAGGTCGATGTCGCGGCCGTCGCCGTCGAGAAGGTAGTAGCCGGGGCCGTCCAAACCTCGCCAGCTGACGCTGATTCCGTCGACACTCTGCTCGCAGGTGTGGTTGTAGACGACGTCGAGGATGACCTCGATGCCTGCCGCGTGTAGTGCGTCGACCATGATCCGGAACTCGGTGACTTCGCCGCCCGAAGTTGCCGCGTATCCGGGATGCGGGGCGAAGTACGACGCCGTCGAGTATCCCCAGTGGTTGCGCATCCCTCGCTCGCGGACGCTCTGTTCGGTCAGAAACGCCTGTACGGGAAGCAGTTCCACGGCGGTGACGCCGAGTGAGACGAGGTGATCGATCACGGCCGGTGCCGTCAGGCCGAGGTACGTTCCGCGGTGGGCGGCGGGTACTCCTGGATGACTGGCGGTGTACGCGCCCACATGCAGTTCGTAGATCACGCTTTCCTCCCACGGCGTCTCGAGGCGGCCTCCGGCAGGCGCGAGGCCGGGAGTCACCACGGACAGCGGCACGTGGCCGAGAGAGTCGAGGGCAGACGGGTCGCCGAAAGGATCGTCGGCGTACGACAGGAGGGCACGGTGGTCACCGAGTTCCCCCTCGATGCGGCGCGCCCACGGATCGATGAGCAGCTTGTGTGGGTTCAGTCTCAGTCCGGCGCGCGGATTCCACGGGCCGCTTGCCCGAATTCCGTATCGCTGCCCCGCACCGATCCCGGCGATGATCCCGTGCCAGATTCCGTACGTGTGTTGCCGGAGTTCGACGCGATCTTCGTTTCCGTCCTGGCCGATCAGGCAGATCTGGACGCTCGACGCAGCTGGTGCGTGGACCGCGAACTGGGTTCCGGAGTCCACGATGTTGGCGCCGAGGGGGAACGGAGACCCGGGCGTCGGGGTGTGAGTTTCGATGAGAGGCGACACGCAAGATGATCCTGCCGTGAACGGCCGGAGAATGTGCGGGAAGATGTTCGGGTGCCGCTACCTGATCCAGATCTGCTCATCGATTTCGACAACGTACTCATCCGTCGGGGAGGGTCCACTCTGGTGGGGCCCGTCACCTGGAAAGTGGAGCTGGACGAGCGATGGGTGGTGCTCGGACCCAACGGTGCCGGCAAGACCTCGCTGCTGCGCATCGCGGCCGGTGAGACTTTCCCGACCAGTGGTTCTGCCCACCTCCTCGGCGAAGTTCTCGGCAAGGTCGACGTCAACGAGTTGCGCCCGCGAATCGGTTTGTCCTCGTCGTCGTTGGCGAACCGCGTGCCCGGCGACGAGAAGGTCAGCGACCTAGTCGTGTCGGCGGGCTACGCCGTTCTCGGTCGGTGGCGCGAGGAGTACGAATCCATGGACACCTCGCGCGCTGTGGAGATGCTCGAAAGCCTCGGCGCCGAGCACCTGGCGGATCGCACGTACGGGACGCTTTCCGAAGGCGAGCGCAAGCGCGTCCTCATCGCGCGAGCCTTGATGACCGATCCCGAACTTCTTCTCCTGGACGAGCCCGCCGCCGGGCTCGATCTCGGTGGACGTGAGGAACTTGTGGCCAGACTCGCCGAACTGGCTGCCGATCCGGACGCCCCGGCTACCGTTCTGATCACCCATCACGTCGAGGAGATCCCGCCGGGATTCACTCACGCACTCCTTCTCAAGGAAGGTGAGGTCGTCTCTCAGGGCCTTCTGGACGACGTCATCACCGCCGAAAATCTGAGCGCGGCATTCAGCCAGTCCATCAGCCTCGACAAGGCGGACGGCCGATACTTCGCGCGCCGCGCAAGGCCGTCAGGAGCTCATCGCGCGTGAGCTTCAGTGGGACCTGAAATGCGTTCCAGATCACAGATCGCGTAGGTTCGCGAAGCATGGCTAACGAGAATGCAAACGCTGTCCCCGAGCCCAAGGATGCGTCGACCGTCATCTTGGTGCGCGATGCCGAATCCGGGATCGAGATCTTCCTGCTTCAACGAGTACAGGGGATGGCGTTTGCCGGGGGCATGACGGTCTTCCCCGGCGGAGGCGTCGACAAGTCCGATGCGACGGCAGAGGTCGAGTGGGCCGGACCGTCGGTCGAGTGGTGGGCCGAGCGGTTCAGCACGGATGTGGCTCGGGCGAAGGCTCTCGTCTTGGCTGCGGTGCGGGAAACGTTCGAGGAGTGCGGCGTTCTGCTCGCCGGACCGACCGGGGACACCGTCGTCGCGGACACGGCCGGCTACGCCCAGGACCGCGTTGCTCTCGAAAAGCACGAGCTGTCGTTCAGCGATTTCCTGAAGAAGGAGAACCTGGTCCTGCGAACGGATCTGCTGCGGCCGTGGGCGAACTGGATCACGCCGGTGGGCGAGACCCGCCGCTACGACACGCGCTTTTTCGTCGCAGCGTCACCGACCGGACAGATCGCGGACGGGGTCACCTCCGAGGCCGCCGAGGTGCGTTGGCAGAGCCCGCGGGACGCGCTGGCGCATTGGCGGGAGGGTGGCAGCATCCTGTTGCCGCCGACGTGGAGTCAGCTGACCGAATTGGCCAAGTTCAGCTCGGTGGCGGAGATACTCGCAGCCGAGCCGGAGATTCCCGTCATCCTGCCTACGTTGATCACCGACGAGGAGACTCTGCGCGTCGAGTTCCCGAATCAGGACGGTTACTACGTCGCCGGGCCGCATCCGTGGTCGGTCAAGGCGGCAAAGTAACCTCTCGATCATGGCTGAATTTGTGACTCTCGAGGTTTCCGAAGGCATCGGCACCATCCGTCTGGCGCGCCCGCCCATGAACGCTCTGAACCGTCAGGTCCAGGACGAGTTGGCTGCTGCCGCACATGCTGCGACCGTCGACAAGGCAGTCAAGGCCGTCATCGTCTACGGCGGCGAGAAAGTCTTCGCAGCAGGTGCCGACGTCAAGGAAATGGCCGAGATGGATTACGGCCAGATCCGTGACGCCATCGGTGGCATGCAGGCCGGGCTCGGCGCCGTGGCGTCCATCCCGAAGCCGACCGTTGCCGCGATCACCGGATACGCACTCGGTGGCGGACTCGAAGTTGCACTCTCGGCCGATCGCCGGATCGTCGGAGACAACGCCAAGCTCGGAGTTCCGGAGATTCTGCTCGGAATCATTCCCGGTGGTGGCGGAACGCAGCGCATGGCTCGTCTGATCGGACCGGCCAAGGCCAAGGATCTGGTCTTCACCGGCCGTTTCGTCGGGGCTGACGAGGCGTTGGCCATCGGTTTGGTCGACGAGGTCGTCGCTCCCGACGACGTGTACACCGCCGCTCGCACGTGGGCCTCGCAGTTCGTCGGGGGAGCGTCACGTGCGTTGGCTGCTGCCAAGGCAGCCATCGACGAGGGTCTGAACACCGACCTGGAATCCGGGCTCAAGATCGAGCAGCATCTGTTCGCCGGATTGTTCGCGACCAAGGATCAGGCGATCGGCATGGAGTCGTTCATCGCCAACGGTCCGGGCAAGGCCGAGTTCACGGGCGAGTAGGCTCCCCTAAACTAGAACTTGTTCATCTCTTACCAGCGAGTAGGATAGCCGCCATGACAGCCAGCCCGAATGACGACGCAACCGTCACGCCGCCCGCCGCTACCGACACCTCGGTAGTCGACCCCGCGCCGCGGCCGCACGCCACGGCCGAAGAGGTCGAGGCCGCTCGTAAGGACACCAAGCTCGCCCAGGTGCTCTACCACGACTGGGAAGCCGAAACCTACGACGACAAGTGGTCCATCTCGTACGACGAGCGCTGCATCGACTACGCACGTGGTCGTTTCGACGCCGTCGCGGGCGATCAGCCGCTCCCGTACGAGCGCGCCCTCGAACTGGGTTGCGGCACCGGATTCTTCCTCCTGAACCTGATGCAGGGTGGAGTCGCCAAGACCGGTTCGGTCACCGACCTCTCGCCCGGCATGGTCAAGGTCGCACTGCGCAATGCAGAAAGCCTCGGCCTTCCGGTCGACGGCCGTGTTGCCGATGCCGAGACCATTCCGTACGAGGACAACACCTTCGACCTGGTCGTCGGCCACGCCGTGCTGCACCACATTCCCGACGTCGAGAAGTCGCTGCGCGAGGTCCTTCGTGTCCTCAAGCCCGGCGGCCGTTTCGTCTTCGCCGGTGAGCCCACGACTGTCGGTAACTTCTACGCCCGCTGGCTCGGCCGCGCGACGTGGGAAGCAACCACGCGCGTGACCAAGCTGCCGTTCCTGGCAGATTGGCGTCGCCCGCAGGAAGAGCTCGACGAGTCCTCTCGCGCAGCAGCGCTCGAAGCAGTCGTCGACATCCACACGTTCGACCCCACCGACCTCGAGAACATGGCGAAGTCCGCGGGAGCCGATCAGGTCCACGCTGCCACCGAGGAATTCGCCGCGGCGCTTCTCGGATGGCCGGTCCGTACCTTCGAAGCAGCTGTTCCGCCGGAGAAGCTCGGTTGGGGCTGGGGACGTTTCGCTTTCGGTGGTTGGAAGACGCTCAGCTGGGTCGACGAGAAGGTGCTCCGCCACGTCGTTCCTCGCGGATTCTTCTACAACGTCATGATCACCGGCGTGAAGCCCGGCAACTGAATTGGGTTATGACTTCACCTTCGGCGACGTCGACTATCTCGGAAGTGATTCCGGCGTAGCTGCCTTGGCCGAGGTGGATCAGCTCGAACTGTCCACGCGTACGCGTCTGGCCGACATCGGCCGGGCGCGTACGCGTTTCGGTGATCACATGCCTGCGCTCGTGGACACCGTCCTGCTTCGACGCAAGGCCGCTTCGAAACTGCCCGGCAGTGATCAGTGGTTGTTCACGGACGACGCGATGCAGCAGGCCACTCCCGGTGTTGTGGCGGCGCACCGCGCGCAGCGTCTGATCGGGCGCGACGTCCACGACGTGACGTGCTCAATCGGCGCCGAACTGCATGCCTTGACCGGAGTTGCGCATCGCGTGATCGGCAGCGACATCGATTCCGTTCGCCTGGCGATGGCACAGCGCAATGTGCCGAGCGCAGCGTTGTTGCGGGCCGACGCGCTCCGCCCGACGACACGCGACACCGTCGTACTGGCGGACCCCGCCCGGCGATCGGGCGGTCGCCGCACTCACGATCCGGCAGCGTTGATGCCGCCGCTACCGGACCTCATCGAGGCGTACTCCGGCCGTGATCTCGCGGTGAAGTGTGCTCCCGGACTCGATTTCGACAATCTGGGCTGGGACGGGGAAGTCGAGGTCGTCTCGCTCGACGGCGGCGTCAAGGAAGCCTGCCTGTGGTCGACGGGACTGGCCGAGTCCGGCGTCACGCGTCGAGCTTCGGTGCTTCGCTCCGACGGGAGCGGGTGGGCGATCACCGACGCCGAGGACGACGTGATTCCGGAGCAAGCTCCGGGGGAGTGGATCATCGACCCGGACGGAGCGGTAGTGCGAGCAGGCCTCGTGCGCCACTACGCGGCCAGACACGGCCTCTGGCAGCTCGATCCACGCATCGCTTATCTGACCGGTGACAGCGTCCCTGAGGGAGTTCGCGGATTCCGGATCCTCGAGCAGATCAAGTACTCGGAGAAACTGCTCAAACAGACACTGTCCAAGCGGGACTGCGGTGTGGCCGAAATTTTGGTGCGAGGAGTCGACGTGGACCCGGCAGTGCTGCGTCCACGGCTCAAGCTCAAGGGCTCGCGTGCACTGAGCGTCGTGATCGTGCGGATCGGACGATCGGCGTCGGCCTTCATCTGTGAGGCTTCCCGCTAGCTCACTTGAAGACGAACAGCTCACCGATTGCGCTGGGCGTCAACACTTCGCCCTTGGGGCCGATCGAGGTGCCGACGGTGAAGCCGACTGCTCCCGGCAACGTGTCCTGATCCACCGTCTCACCGGTTTCGGTGTCGAAGGTGATCAGGCTCAGTCCGTTCTCACCCTCGCGGACGACGGTGTATCCGGTGTTGCCGGCGGTCTGCGCCGGAACGCCCAGTTGCAGAAGGTCTTTACGTTCCCAGGCCAGTTCGGCGTGATCTCCCTCGTCGCGCACGGCAAGGAGGTGGCCCTTGTCGCCGCCGGCGGGAATGATCAAACCGTCGTCGGACGTCGAGGCACTACCGGCCGAGTTGAAGCCGATGTCGTAACTCCACCTGGTGTCACCGGTTTCGGCGTTCACTGCCCAGAGAGATCCGTTGTTGTCGGTGGCGTAGACGGTCTTGCCGTCCTTCGACAGGTCCGGGCTCGACGCCGTTCCACCGGGAAGCGCGTCGGTGGACCACTCGCGGGTGATGGACGGATTGTCGCCGCCCGTGTACTTCATGGCGACCAGATCGGCTGCCTGAGAACTGGGTCCGTAGAAGGTGAAGTAGAACTTGCCGGTGCCCAGGTCCACTGCCGGGGTATTGGCCACCGGGCAGCCGGACGTGCCGAGGAAGCACTTGTTCAAACCCTTGTTGTCGGGAATGAGTTCTGCATTCGCGCCCTGGTCGATCGACGGCGGCGGGATCAGGTCGAACGACGGAACCACTTTTGCGCCGGTCTGCGGGTCGAGCACGTTGATCTGACCCAATTGGGTGATGAACAACAGGTTTCCGTCGCCGGTGAACTGTGACGAGAGAGGAGTGCCCACAACGAGCGTGCGCCAACGCAATTGACCAGTCTCGGTGAAGGACATCATCGCGCCGCTCTCGCCGACGTAGACATTGGTGGCCGTGTCGACGATGGGTGTGGACGCGACTACTCCGTCGTTGAGTCGAGCGCACCACTTCTTGCGACCCGTATCCATCTGGAACGAGAAGAGATTGCAGCCGTTCTCGGTGCGGGCGGTGACGAAGCTCTGGCCGTTCGCGGCCACCGAGGCGTACGCGGCAACCGGACCGCCGAGAGGGCGTGACCATGCGAACTCGACATCGCGTGATCCGGTGACCGGGCTCGTGTCGCTGTTGCGGGCGTCGGCATGCATGGCCGGCCAACCCGCCGACGCGTACCGGTCCACCCGTCCGTCGTCGCTGCCGCAACCGGCGATCAGGGCCGCAGCGATCGCCGTCGACACCATCACGGACGACCGTAGGACCCGCCGCATCACAATCTCCCTGCCTTCACTTGATCAAGAGCCCTCGGTAACTGCACAAGCCCGGACCAGAGACTATCCCGACCGGGGCAACGTGACGGGGCACACCCCGAGGGTCGGTGAGTCGGCCCCACGTAGGCTGAACACTCATGACGAGCATGTGGGGCGCACCGTTGCGCACTCGATGGCGGGGATCACGCCGAGGCGACAGCGATCAGGCCAAGTTCTTGACGGTCGATTCCCTCAAATGGGTTCTGGCGAACAAGGCGTACACACCCTGGTATCTGGTGCGGTACTACCGTCTCGCCAAGTTCAAGATGGCCAACCCGCACGTGATCCTGCGTGGCATGGTGTTCCTCGGCAAGAACGTCGAAATCCATTCGACCCCGGACCTGTCCCGCCTCGAGATCGGGCGCTGGGTACACATCGGCGACGGCAACGCGATCCGTTGCCACGAAGGTTCGCTGCGCATCGGCGACAAGGTCGTCTTCGGCAAGGACAACGTCGTCAACACCTACCTCGACATCGAAATCGGTGCGTCGACGCTCGTAGCCGACTGGTGCTACATCTGCGACTTCGACCACCGCATGGACGACATCAACACACCGATCAAGGACCAGGGCATCGTCAAGGGCCCCGTCCGTATCGGCCCGGACACCTGGGTGGCAGCGAAGGTCACCGTGCTGCGAAATACCCGCGTCGGACGGGGTTGTGTGCTCGGTGCGCACGCCGTCGTCAAGGGAGACATCCCGGATTTCAGCATCGCGGTCGGCTCGCCTGCGAAGGCGGTCAAGAACCGCAAGTCCGATTGGGAAGCCGGCGCTGCCGATCGTGCGAAGTACATCGCGGCACTCGAGGACATCGCACGCAAGAAGGCTGCTGCGGACGCTGCCGACGCGTCGTCGACGTCGTAGCTCACTTTTTGGCAGAACCAGCGATTACTTTCGGCGCCGCCACCGGTCTGTATCGGTATCGGCGCCGAAAGTCTGCGCCGGTGAAAGGAGTGCCGACATGAGCGAACAGACACCCGAATGGGTCGTGGCGCAGCGCCGCGAACTGGTGGGATTTCTCGAAGGCCTGAGCGCGGAGCAGTGGAACGCGCCGACCCTGTGCGACGGGTGGCGGGTCCGCGAAGTGATCGCGCACATCACCATGCCCTACCGATACTCGGCGCCGCGATTCGTCGTGGAAATGGTCAAGTCACGCGGAAACTTCAACAAGATGTCGAATCGGCGAGCGCTCGCCGACGCGTCGGAAGTCGGTGAGCAACAACTGCTTGCCTCGCTTCGCGACAACGTCGCACACCCGTGGAAGCCGCCGGGCGGTGGCTTCGAGGGCGCACTCTCACACGACGTGATTCACGGTCAGGACATTCGCGTGGCACTCGGCGACGACTACGTGGTGCCCGAAGACCGGCTCACTCGTGTGCTCAGCGGACTCTCACCCAAAACCGTGAAGTATTTCGGAACTGACCTCGACGGCGCTCGGTTGCGCGCCGACGACCGAGACTGGACGTACGGTGCCGGCGCCGAGGTTCACGGAGCGGCGCAGGACTTGTTGCTGGTGTTGTGTGGCCGGATGTTGCCACCAGGCCATCTGCTCGGGGATGCGAGTTCTCGCTTCACCGCGCCCCTCCCGACCCGCTGAGGTCAGCGCTTCAGCGACCAGGGAGCGGCCGCTCGGGAATCTGCGGCCGCGCCAACGGCTGCCGCACCCGACGCTTTGCGCCCGCGTAGACGTGAGCAGTCTCCTCGGCGACCTGATGCCAGTCGAAGTCCGACGTCAGGCGTGCCCGGGCGGCCACTGCCCGTTCCTGCGCCCCGGCGGGATCGTCGAGAACTTCGCGGACCGCCGAGGTGAGCCCGGCGATGTCACCCGGTTGGAACGACATCCCGGTCACCCCGTCGACTACCGCTTCGCCCAGTCCGCCTGCGGTGGACGTGATCAGCGGAGTGCCGGCTGCCGCCGCTTCGAGAGCGATGATCCCGAACGGCTCGTAGCGCGACGGCAGGACGATGGCGTCCGCTCCGTGCAGCCAGCTGAGCAGTTCCGTGTGATCGAGGTTGCCGAGAAAGTCCACTGCCCGCGCGACGCGATGTGTGCGCGCCTGTTGGTAGAGCCAGGTGAACTGGGTGCCTTCGCCCGCGATCGCGAGGGTCGTGCCGGGGTGGCTACGACGGATTCGGGGGAGTGCCGCGATAGCGTCCTGCACACCCTTCTCGTATTCCAGGCGGCCGACGAAGAGGAGTTTCGGCGGCCCTGACCGCGGTCCACGTTCGCGAAAGCTCCACGTGGTCACGTCGATTCCGTTGCGGATGACAGTGATCGGCGGCAGCGTCGGACCGTAGAGTTCGGTCACTTCTTCCTGCATGGACGCCGAACAGGTTATGAGAGAGTCGGATTCGTTTGCCAGCCACCACTCGACCGAGTGGACCTGGCGGTTGATGCGTCCGGAGATCCATCCGCTGTGGCGACCCGCCTCGGTGGCGTGAAGCGTGGAAACCAATGGGACGTCATAGAATTCGGCCAAGGCGATCGCCGGATGTGCGACCAGCCAGTCGTGTGCGTGCACGACGTCCGGTTGCCAGCCCTCACCCACTCCTGGCTTGTGCAGCGCCATCCCGGCACGGACCATCGCGTGACCCATCGCGAGGGTCCACGCGAGCATGTCCTCGCCGAAGACGAAGTGTGCCGGGTCCTCGGCCACTGCGACGACCAGTACGCCTTCGGAGATGTGCGTGACCGTCGGGTGCGTCGACGCATCGGTGCCGGAGGGGCGGCGCGAGAGAACCACGACTTCGTGGCCTACAGCCGCAAGCTCGGTGGCGAGATGGTGGACGTGTCGGCCGAGGCCGCCGACAACGACCGGTGGGTACTCCCACGAGACGATGAGAATCTTCACGACGCGCTCCCGTTCACCAGTTCTGTGTCAGGCAGACGGCGAGCATCCAGCCCCGGGAACAATCCGTCGGCGCGATTCCAGCCTTCGGCCAGTCGCTCGGCGACGGCATCGCGGCCGGAAACGAGCGCTTCGGAGATTTCCCTGGTCGCGTGGGCGTGCTTGTGTGCGCGTTCGCGGGCGTACCCCGCGGCCGAATCCTTGCTCACCATGAATGCCCAATCGCTCGAAACTGTCATCAGTGTCTCGCGAAGGACCTGATCGTTGACCCGGTTTCGCAGTTCCGGTCGGCCGGGTGCGTTGTCGCGGCCGCGAGACTTGTCCACGGTGGTGAGGGCGGTATCGACCACCTCGGAGTTCAGTTGCACGAGGTCGGACACCTGATCGCCGGCCCATACGCGCCAGTCCTTGCCCGATCCCCAGGACGAATCCTCGAGCTGAACGGGTTCGCCCACGTATCCCGATTCCTTGGCGTCGGCGAGGGTGCCGACGCGAATTCCGGCTTCCGGAAGCGCGCGCAGGAGCTTCTCGAGCCACTGCGGGCCTTCGTGCCACCAGTGCCCGAACAGTTCGGTGTCGAATGCTGCGACCACGAGGGCGTCGCGGCCGATGCGGGTGGATTCACTGCGCAGACGCGCCCGAACGGTTTCGACGAAGTCGGCGACGTGCTTGTCGACGGCGGCGGCGGCGAGTTCGGGGTCGTACGGCAACTTGTCGGCGGAGTCGACGGTCCGTCCGGTGACCCGCGACGGCTTGAGGCCCGTCTCGTGGTCGTAGGTGTGGAAATCGCGGTAAGCAGCGTGACCCGGATATCCGGATTTCGGGGACCAGACGCGGTAGCTGACCTGCAGGTCGCGGCCGAAGGCAACCACGTCGGATTCTCGAACCGGGCGACCGAGGGACGTGTCGCCGCGCAAGGCGGGACCGTCGACCATGAAGTGGGTGACGCCCGCTTCGGCGTACCCGCGCTCCATGCCCGGGGTGTACCCGCACTCGGGCCCCCAGATCCCGGTCGGAGTGTGGTTCCACCGGGCATGCGCGTCGGCGAGACCTTCGCGGAGGGAGAACGCACGCAAGCGAGGGTCGAGCAGCGGCTGGAACGGGTGGGCCAGCGGCCCGCCGAGAAGCTCGAAGGCCTCGCGGTCGATGAGGTCGCGGAACACGGGTGAGGCGCCGTGCTGCCAATGAGTCTCGAAATCTTCGAGAGCCGCTGCGGACGCTCGGTGTTCGCGCGCTCCGAGTTCGCGGTGCGCTGCGTCCGGCATGCCGGCGGCCTCGTGTGCACGGATCTGCCAGTTGCCGAGCCAGTGATGCATACCGGCGAGGCAGTGGGGATCGTCCAACTGGGCCGCGAGCACCGGCGTGATTCCCAGCGTCAGCAGGTGCGATCGGCCCTCGTCGGCCAGTCGTCGTAGCGCGGCGGCGAGCGGAATGTACGACGCAGCCCAGGACTGGTAGATCCATTCCTCGCCGACGGGCCATCTGCCGTGGTTGGCGAGCCACGGCAGATGGGAGTGCAGAACCAGGGCGAACATCCCCGGTTCGGTGACGGGTGTTGCGTTACTCACTCGCCGGATTCCTTCACGGCAATTTCCTTCGCAGCGCTGTCTTTCACGGCGATAGCGACGAGGTCGAGGCTGTCGTCGATGTCGGGTTCGCTGATGCTGAAGTCGTCGACGGTGATGCCCTCGACGTCGCGGGTGAGATCTTCGGGCCAGGGCTCACCGGCCAACGCGCGGTCGATCTGCGCGTTGATGAACGATCCGCCGTGCTTGGCGTCGAGTTCCTTCAGGCGTGAACCGTGGTGGACGCCGGTCATCAACTGAACGCGGAATCCGGCGTCTTCGAGCAATTCGGTCATTTCGGCGGCGTTGAGCTCACGAGTGTGGAAGGGGTTCAGCGGCGTGTCGCGGCCGGGGGAGAACGTGATCCGGTTGGGGGTACTGATCAGAAGTTCACCGCCGGGGGCGAGAACTCGGAAGCACTCGCGCAGGAACTGACCCTGATCCCACAGGTGCTCGATCACCTGGAAATTGACGACGACGTCAACCGAGTTGTCGGCCAGTGGAAGCTCGGCGAGGTTGCCGTGGAGCATCTCGACGCGGGGGTAGCGCGCACGAACGTGTTCGACCGCGGAGACGTCGTAGTCGAGGCCGGTAACCTTCGTTGCGACGTCCGCAATCATGTTGGCGCCGTAGCCTTCTCCGGATCCGGCCTCGAGGACTCGGCGGTCCGTGCAGCGCTCCAGAAGTGCGCGGTACACCACTTCGTGGCGTCGGAACCAGTAGTTCTCCTCGGGGATTCCTGGCACGGTTCGTTCGCCCGTCAAGGGCAGGGGTGCGTCCTCGTGGTTGCTGACACTCGTTTCACTCACCCGTGCGAGATTAGTGCCATCCGAGTAGAACGTGTTCGCCGTGGTCCAGATCACTGCTGTCAATTCCTGTTCGTGCCGTTATCGTGGACGAGGTTCCACGTTAAGTTA
Organism: Rhodococcus sp. DN22; assembly: GCF_036669995.1. Classification (NCBI taxonomy): domain Bacteria; kingdom Bacillati; phylum Actinomycetota; class Actinomycetes; order Mycobacteriales; family Nocardiaceae; genus Rhodococcus; species Rhodococcus sp. DN22. The sequence goes on from NZ_CP133326.1 coordinate 2,509,659, forward strand.
CCCACCGGTAACTTAACGTGGGGTAATCTAACGCACAGCCGACGTGAACCGAGAAATTCGCCCGTGGGGAGACCTGTCGGACTCTCTTTTCGGACGCTCGGACTGCGCGAGCACCACAGACGATTTATCAGGTGAATTACACACAGGAGGTCGACGAAGACCCATGACGAATATCGTTGTTTTGATCAAGCAGGTCCCCGACACATGGTCCGAGCGCAAGCTGACCGACGGCGACTACACGCTTGACCGTGAAGCCGCCGACGCAGTCCTCGACGAGATCAACGAGCGCTCCGTCGAAGAAGCACTCCTCATCAAGGAAGCTCAGGGCGGTGAGGTAACGGTGCTGTCCGCAGGTCCCGACCGCGCCACCGACGCTATCCGCAAGGCTCTGTCGATGGGCGCCGACAAGGCCGTCCACATCAACGACCCGGCACTGCACGGCTCCGACGCGATCCAGACCGCATGGACGCTCGCTGCTGCTCTCGGACAGATCACCTTCGAGAACGACGAGCCTGCCGACCTGATCATCGCCGGCAACGAGGCCACCGACGGCCGCGTCGGCGCTGTTCCGGCCATCATCGCCGAGTACCTGGGGATCCCGCAGCTCACGCAGCTGCGCAAGGTCGTCGTCGCCGACGGCAAGATCACCGGTGAGCGCGAGACCGACGAGGGCGTCTTCGGCCTCGAGGCTTCGCTGCCCGCGATCGTCTCGGTCACCGAGAAGATCAACGAGCCGCGCTTCCCGTCCTTCAAGGGCATCATGGCCGCGAAGAAGAAGGAAGTTCTCGTTTACACGCTGGCCGACCTCGGAGTCGACCCGGAGACCGTCGGAGTTGCCAACGCCGGCACCACCGTGACGTCCTCCACCCCGAAGCCCCCCCGTACCGCTGGTGAGCGCATCGCCGACGAGGGAGACGGTGGCACCAAGATTGCCGCTTACCTCGTCAGCAACAAGGTCATCTGATCGCGCCCTTCTAGACATCCAGCAGAAGAACTCAGGGAGAGTTAAGTCATGGCAGAAGTACTTGTGCTCGTAGAGCACGCAGAGGGTGCGCTGAAGAAGGTCAGCACCGAACTCATCACCGCTGCACGCGCACTCGGTGAGCCGTCGGCAGTTGTCGCCGGCCCCGCGGGCACCGCAGCAAAGCTCGCCGACGCTCTGGCAGCAGCCGGAGCCGAGAAGATCTACGTCGCCGAGTCCGACGACATCGACGGCTACCTCGTCACCCCCAAGGTCGACGTTCTCGCCGCTCTGGTCGAGTCCACCAGCCCGGCAGCAGTCATCACCGCAGCCGGCACCGAGGGCAAAGAGGTTGCCGGTCGTCTGGCCGCACGTCTGGGCTCCGGACTGCTGACCGACGTCATCGAGATCAAGGCTGACGGCACCGGCGTCCACTCCATCTTCGGTGGCGCGTTCACCGTCGAAGCCAAGGCCAACGGCGACGTTCCCGTCTACTCGGTTCGTCCGGGTGCAGTCGAGGCTGCTCCGCAGGCCGGCGCAGGCGAGCAGATCACCGTCGAGGTTCCGGCTCAGGACGAGAGTGCCGTCAAGGTCACCTCGCGTGAGCCCATTGTCGGCGGCGACCGCCCCGAGCTCACCGAGGCGTCGGTTGTCGTCTCCGGTGGACGTGGCGTCGGCAGCGCGGACAAGTTCTCCGTCGTCGAAGAGCTGGCCGATTCCCTCGGTGCTGCAGTCGGTGCTTCGCGTGCCGCTGTGGACTCGGGTTACTACCCCGGACAGTTCCAGGTCGGTCAGACCGGTAAGACGGTCTCCCCGCAGCTGTACATCGCGCTCGGCATTTCCGGTGCCATCCAGCACCGCGCCGGCATGCAGACGTCCAAGACCATCGTCGCGGTCAACAAGGACGAAGAGGCACCCATCTTCGAGATCGCCGACTTCGGCATCGTGGGCGACCTGTTCAACGTCGCACCGCAGCTCACCGAAGCTGTGAAGTCCCACAAGGGCTAAAAAGCACAAACTGCTGTGCGCCTTTATCAACCCCCCGCGGTTGATAAAGGCGCACAGTGCTTTATTCACCCGGCCTGCATCGGCATGTCACTTCGCCGATACCGAGACGCCGTTCGCGCTCGATAAACCTTGCGCATGACAATTACGTCAGTCCTTCGCTCCGCGAGTGACAATCTCGGCCGTGAGGTCGCCCAGCCGAGATATTCCCTGATCGTCTCCTCCGACCGCGAGCATCGTGTCGCAGCGCAGCGCCTTCGATACCGAGTGTTCGCCTCCGAGCCAGGCTTCTCCCTCCCGGCCTCGGCCGGGGTCTTCGAACTCGACGCCGACGGCTTCGACGAATTCTGTGATCATCTACTCGTTCGCGACAACATCACCGAGGAGTACGTCGGCTGCTACCGAATGCTGCCGCCGGATTCCGCGGCGGCGGCGGGTGGGTATTACACCGCAACCGAATTCGACATCTCCGCGCTCGATCCGGTGGCGAACAGGATCGTCGAAATGGGTCGCGCTTGCGTCGATCCCGCGCACCGCACCGGATCCGTCCTGAGCCTGATGTGGTCGGGCATCCTGCATTATCTCGAACTGACCGGATACGAGTGGGTGATGGGCTGCGTCTCCGTGCCCATCTTGCCGAGCCCCGATTCAATTGCCGGCGCCGATGTCCGCGGCGTCCGTGACTTCGTGATGAACAAACACGCCAGTCCGGGGTCGCGGCGGGTGACGCCACGAAACCCGGTGGTCCTCGGCGGTCTGACGCTCGACGAGATTGCCGCACCGGAACGCGTGACGATGCCGCCGTTGCTCCGTGGCTACTTGCGGATGGGCGCGATGATCTGCGGGGAACCTGCTCACGATCCCGAGTTCGGTGTGGCCGATTTTGTTGCGCTGCAAGGCCTTCACTCCGCCAACAAGCGCTATCTGGAACGGCTGCGATCGGCGGCCGCCGCACACGAATCGGGGATCGGCTGATGACCGCGACGGTGCCGTACTGGGTGCCGACGAGCCCCTGCGGCGACGGGTGCCTACCTACGGACGCACCCGGTGTGTCGAGTATCACCGTGATGGCCCGCGGGGTCATGGTCGGCGCCGCACTGGTGACTGCGCCGGTGCTCTCGGCCGGCTGGCTGCTCCCGCGCACCTGGCGTACGGAGATGCAACGCGGATACTCGCGCGCGTTGCTGCGTTGTCTGGGAATGAAGCTCACGGTCGACGATCAGCGGTTGGGGCGCGCCGAACCGGCGGGCGTGATGGTTGTCGCCGGTCACGTGTCGTGGACCGACGTCCTCGTCGCGAGTGCCGTTGCCCCGGCCAACTTCGTCGCCCGTGCCGACCTGCTCGACTGGGCAGTGCTCGGTGGTCTCGCGCGCCGGATGCGCGTAGTGCCCATCGATCGCGCCCGACTGCGTGAACTTCCCGGAACCGTCGACGTCGTTCGCGAACGACTTCAGCGTGGTGTCCGCGTAATGGTGTTTCCCGAGGGAACGACCTGGTGCGGGCGGGCGTACGGAGGTTTTCGCCCGGCGATGTTCCAAGCTGCCGTCGACGCCGAATGCCCGGTTCAGCCGATGGCGATCCGCTACGAGAACGCCGACGGCTCCCTGTGCACCGGACCGTGCTTTGTCGGCACCGAAACTATCGGTCAGTCCATCCGTCGGATCCTGCGTCAGAAGAACGTCGAGGTGAAGGTCAGGCTGGCTCCGCTCGAGGAGGCAGGGGAGTGTCGAGTCGACCTCGCGCAGCGATGCGAGAGAGCCGTACGTGGCGTCGAAACCATCGATTTGGCAGCTCACGACATCTTCGACCCCGCACCGGAACTCGTGACACAAGCCGTGGGACAAATCGATACCTCCCCGGCAATGACCGCTTAGCCTGCTGAGCGAGGCTGGGCGAACTCTCGTGCTGGGCTATCCTTGTCAAGCCATGACTCTGCCTGCACCCAGTGCCCACGCCGGATTTCCGGTGTACCTCGATCATGCCGCCACGACTCCGATGTCGGCAGCCGCTATCGAGGCGATGACCGATACCTTCAAAACCGTGGGCAACGCGTCCTCGCTGCACGGTTCCGGCCGTGCGGCCCGGCGCCGCGTCGAGGAATCGCGCGAATCGATCGCCGCCAGCCTGGGTGCGCGGCCGTCGGAGGTCATCTTCACCTCCGGCGGAACCGAGAGCGACAATCTCGCGGTCAAGGGCATCTACTGGGCTCGCCGTGACGCTGATCCGCGACGCACTCGCATCCTGGCGAGCTCCGTCGAGCATCATGCGGTGCTCGACGCCGTCGAGTGGCTCGAGCAGCACGAGGGTGCGCGCGTGACGTGGTTGCCGGTCGACGAGAACGGTGTCGTCGACCCGCGGACCCTGCGCGACGAGCTTTCCGTCCACGCCGACGAGGTAGCACTCGTTACGGTGATGTGGGCCAACAACGAGGTCGGCTCCATCATGCCGATCGTGGAGTTGGCGGAGATTTCGGCTGAGTTCGAGATTCCGATGCACAGCGACGCGGTCCAGGCCGTTGCGCAATTGCCTGTCGATTTCGCGGCGAGCAAGTTGTCCGCGCTGAGCATCGCGGCGCACAAGTTCGGTGGTCCGCACGGCGTCGGCGCACTGCTGCTCGGACGCCAGGTTCCGTGTGTGCCGCTCCTTCACGGCGGCGGACACGAACGTGATCTGCGTTCGGGCACTCCGGATACTGCGGGCGTTGTCGGGATGGCTGCGGCGCTGCGCGCAAACGTCGAGAACTTCGATTCCAGCACAAGGGAATTGGCGCAGTTGCGTGACCGTTTGATCGACGGAGTCCTGGAGATTCTTCCCGAGTCGGTGCTCAACGGCCCGACCGGATCCGATCGGCTTCCCGGTAACGCGCACTTCACCTTCCCCGGCTGCGAGGGCGATTCGTTGCTGATGCTGCTCGACGCCGCCGGTATCGAATGTTCCACTGGTTCGGCGTGCACCGCCGGTGTGGCCAGAGCCAGCCATGTCTTGATCGCGATGGGCGTCGAATCGCCCGTCGCGCGTGGCTCACTGAGATTTTCGCTCGGACATACGTCGAGTGTCACCGATGTGGACGCGCTGATCGCTGCGCTTCCACAAGTAGTAGAGCGCGCTCGGGCCGCCGGTCTTGCCGGTGCCGGTTCGCGTGGAGGGGATCGCTGATGCGAGTACTCGCAGCCATGAGCGGAGGTGTCGACTCCGCTGTCGCCGCCGCCCGCGCTGTTGCCGCCGGACATGACGTCGTCGGCGTTCATCTTGCGCTGTCCACGGCGCCGGGTGCATTGCGGACGGGTTCGCGTGGATGCTGCTCGAAGGAAGATGCCGGCGACGCCAGGCGCGCTGCCGACGTCCTCGGAATACCCTTCTACGTCTGGGATTTCGCCGATCGCTTCAAGGAAGACGTGATCGACGACTTCGTGGCGTCGTACGCAGCGGGTGAGACCCCCAATCCGTGCCTGCGGTGCAACGAGAAGATCAAGTTCACCGCACTGGCCGACCGTGCGGTCGCTCTCGGCTTCGATGCCGTGGCGACCGGTCACTACGCGCGCATCGAAGACGGCGTCCTACGCCGGGCGGTCGACGCGGACAAGGACCAGTCGTATGTCCTCGGTGTGCTGACGGCCGATCAGCTTTCGCGCGCGATGTTCCCGATCGGTGACACACCGAAAGAACAGATCCGCGAGGAAGCCGCCGAGCGCGGTCTGGCTGTGGCGAACAAGCCTGACAGCCATGACATCTGCTTCATCCCGACCGGCGATACCCGAGCATTCCTGGGTGCGCGCATCGGCGTTCGTCCGGGAAGCGTCGTCGACGCCGATTCGGGTGAGGTCCTCGCTGCACACGACGGCGTACACGGCTTCACGATCGGACAGCGCAAGGGCCTCGGCGTCGAAGGTCCCGCAGGTGACGGCCGTCCGCGGTACGTGACCGCGATCGAGCCCGAAACCGGAACGGTGCGAGTCGGTTCGGCCAAGAATCTCGACGTCTGGGCCATCTCGGCCCAGCGCGCGATCTGGACCTCGGGCCAGGCGCCGGAAGGCCCCGTCGAGTGCATGGTGCAGGTTCGTGCGCACGGCGGACTGGCGCAGGCCGTCGCGGAGGCCGTCGACGACGGTACTTCGGGCGGCGGCATCTCCATTTCGTTGCGCGAACCACTGACCGGCGTCGCGAAGGGCCAGGCCGTCGTGCTGTATCGCCCCGACAGCGAACTGGGCGACCAGGTTCTCGGCAGTGGCACCATCTCCGGCACCGAATCCGAGCCGAACACACTGTGACACAGCAGGTTTCCATCGGTGGCCTCGTCACCGGAATCGGATCCTGGCCGGGCACGGACGCCCGCGAAAGCGCCGCAACCATCCTTGGCGAACTGGGCGGTTTCCCACACCTGGTGGAGTTGCCGAGCCGCGGTCTCGGCGCTGACATGGTCGGCCGAGCAGGCGCCATTCTGGTCGACATCAACCTCGACGCCTCGACCCGCGCCTATCGTGTCGTGCCTCGGCGGGGCAACGTCGCGAAGCGAGCCGAGGACTTCCTGAATCAGGATCTCGACGCACTCGAGGAAGCCTGGGAATCGGCCCGTCTGGTCGGCGGAGACCACGTGATCAAGCTCCAAGCTGCCGGCCCGCTGACACTCGGCGCCGAGATCGAGGTTGCAAACGGTTCGCGAGTTCTCGTCGACCGTGGGGCACTCCGGGACATCGCCGAATCACTTGGTGAGGGGCTCGCGCGCCACGCCGCCGAGGTCACTCGTCGTACCGGTGCCCGAGTGGTGATCCAATTGGACGAGCCGCAGATCGCGGCAGTGCTGGCCGGTTCACTACCCGGGCGCACCAAGATGGAGAGCGTTCCGGCTCTCCCGGAACCCGAGGCGCTCGCCGTTCTCGACTCGACGATCAGCGGTTGCGGACTGCCCACAATCGTCCACAGTTGCGGCGCCGACATGCCGTGGGATCTGCTGAGGCGAAGCCAGGCGTTCGGCGTGAGCTTCGACATGTCGCTCATCGGCTCACGTGATCTGGACGGCATCGGCCAGTTGTTCGACGCCGGCAAGGAATTGGCGCTCGGTCTGGTTCCTTCCGACCCGCCGGAAAAGCCGGTGACGTGGAAAGAGTGCGCGATGCCGGCCGTCACCCTGATCGATCGTCTCGGCTTCTCGCGTGAACTCCTGCAGAACCAGGTCGCGGTAACCCCAAGCTGTGGTCTTGCGGGTGCGAGCCTCGAGTGGAGTCGAGCCGCCCTTCGGCTGTGCACAGACGTCGGCAAGGCATTGGTGGACGATCCGTCGGCGTTCTGATGTGTTGCGTTCTGACGTGGAGTCGTGTGGTGTGTCGGTGTGAACCGATAATCTTCTAGCTGTGACTGAAACCGCGGATGCAATGCAGCCAGCGCCCAACGAGGCGCGCGAGCAGTGGACGGAGCTGGCCGAAGAGGTACGCCAGCATCAGTTCCGCTACTACGTTCGTGACGCGCCCGTCATTTCGGACGGTGCATTCGACACATTGCTCGGGCAGCTCAATGCTCTCGAAGAGCAGTACCCGGATCTGCGAACTCCCGACTCTCCGACGCAACTCGTCGGCGGCGGATTCGCGACGGACTTCACGTCCGTCGATCACCTCGAGCGGATGCTCAGCCTCGACAACGTCTTCGACGAGTCCGAACTCCGCGGATGGATCGCCAAGGTAGAGCAGGAAACCGGGCCGGAACTGCACTATCTGTGCGAAGTGAAAATCGACGGTGTCGCGCTCAATCTCGTCTACGAGAACGGCAAACTCGTGCGTGCCGCAACCCGCGGCGACGGTCGTACGGGCGAGTTGGTCACTCTCAATGCCCTGACGATCAACGACATCCCGGAGCGGCTCACCGCTACGGACGAATACCCGATTCCAACCTTGCTCGAGGTGCGAGGAGAGGTGTTCTTCCGCCTCGAGGACTTCGCGGCACTCAATGCCTCCCTCGTGGAGGAGGGTAAGGCGCCGTTCGCCAATCCGCGCAACTCTGCGGCGGGCTCCCTGCGTCAGAAGAATCCTGCCGTCACCGCGCGTCGTCGCCTCGGCATGATCTGCCACGGGTTCGGGCGCATGGAAGGTTTCGAGCCGGCTTCCCAGTACGACGCCTACGTGGCCCTCGCCGCCTGGGGGCTGCCGGTGTCCACGCACACCTCGCGGGTGGTCGGCGCCGACGCCGTGGTCGAGAAGATGAAGTACTGGGGAGAACATCGCCACGACGTCGAGCACGAGATCGACGGGTTGGTGGTCAAGGTCGACGAGATGTCGTTGCATCGACGTCTGGGCACCACGTCTCGCGCACCGAGGTGGGCGATCGCGTACAAGTACCCGCCGGAAGAGGTCACGACCAAGCTCCTCGACATCCGGGTCAGTGTCGGCCGTACGGGTCGCGTGACGCCGTTTGCGTACATGGAACCCGTCACGGTGGCGGGTTCCACTGTGTCCTTGGCCACGCTGCACAACGGATCCGAGGTCAAACGCAAGGGTGTGCTGATCGGCGACACCGTGGTGTTGCGTAAGGCCGGAGATGTGATTCCCGAGGTCCTCGGACCCGTGGCAGACGTGCGCGACGGTACGGAGCGCGAGTTCGTGATGCCGACGCATTGCCCCGAGTGCGGCACGTTGTTGGCACCCGCGAAAGAGGGCGACGTCGACGTGCGATGCCCTAATCAGCAGTACTGCCCGGCGCAGTTGCGCGAGCGTGTGTTCCACGTCTCGGGGCGCGGAGCATTCGACATCGAGGTGCTCGGTTACGAGGCCGCGACCGGACTGCTGGAGGCGAAGGTCATCGGTGACGAGGGCGATCTCTTCTCGCTCGACGCCGAGAAACTGATCGAGGTTCCGATCTTCCGCACCAATGCGGGAGCGCTGTCTGCCAACGGAAAACGCTTGCTGGCCAACCTGGATTCGGCCAAGGACAAGCCGCTGTGGAGAGTGCTTGTGGCACTGTCGATTCGGCACGTCGGCCCCACTGCCGCGAGGGCGTTGGCTGGCGAATTCGGTTCGCTGCAACGTATTCGGGAAGCGTCGGTCGACGAGTTGGCTGCAGTCGACGGTGTCGGATCCACAATCGCCGCCGCTGTCGTGGAGTGGTTCTCCGTCGACTGGCACCAGCAGATCGTCGACAAGTGGGCTTCGGCCGGAGTGCGTATGGAGGACGAGCGAGACGACTCGATTCCGCGCAATCTCGAGGGTCTCTCGATCGTCGTCACCGGTTCGCTCGAGACGTACTCGCGAGATCAGGCGAAGGAAGCGATTTTGGTGCGCGGCGGTAAGGCGGCTGGGTCGGTCTCGAAGAAGACTGCGTTTGTCGTCGTCGGTGAAGCGCCCGGTTCCAAGCATGACAAGGCAGTCGAATTGGGTGTGCCGGTGCTCGACGAAGACGGCTTCCGGCGGTTGCTCGAAGATGGCCCGGATGCGGTTGCTCCCACCGATTTGGACGAATCAGAGTGACTTTGTCCGATTTCTGAGATTGGTGTGCTGGGTGCGATAGTGACGCCATGATCGAGATTCGTGAAGTTCTACCGGCTGAGTTCGAGACCGTCGGGGAACTGACTGTGCAGTCGTACGTGGGTGGCGGATTTGTCGCCGGCGGATCGCCGTACGCGGAGCGCCTGCGAGACACCGCAACTCGGGTGGAGCAGGGGCGGGTGCTGGTTGCCGTTCTCGGCGAAGAGGTCGTGGGTTCTTTGACGATCGCCGAACCCGGCACGCCCTTCGCGGATGTTGCGCAGAACGGCGAACTCGAGTTCCGCATGCTCGCGGTCTCGCCGCAGGCTCGGGGATCGGGCGCCGGAACCGCATTGGTTCGCGCAGTGATCGCCGAAGCCTACGACCGAGGCGATCACTCGGTGGTCATCTCGACGCAGCCCGAGATGGTCGATGCTCGTCGCATCTACGACCGCAACGGGTTCGTCCCCGATCCCGAGCGCGCGTGGGAGCCGATTCGCGGTATGGAGCTGACGGTCATGGTTCGCGGTCTGGCCTGATTACCCGGCCTGGTCAGCCCAGCACTGTCGCGACGATTCCGGCGAGATAGCCGAGGCGGGCTATCTCCGAAGGGCGAAATTCGGGTCCTCCGGGACGACCGAGCATGAGGACACGATTGCCGGAGCCGAGCGGTGCGGCAGCGAGGCTGGTGTTCATCTCTCGCCAGACGTCCGGAACCCAGTCGGCCTCGCCGTCGAGGGCGGTGGGCTTGTCCAGTGGCATCCACGGAATGTCGGTGGCATGGGTTTCCGGCGCGCCGGCGCTACCGACGACGCGGTACGCACCGTGCTTGCCGATGTCCGCGACGACGCACCAGCCGACTCGCAGTACACGCGGCGCGCCGTCGACGAGGACCTGTAGTCGATCGTTTCGGGCTGTCGCAACGGAATCGATGAGTTCGAGCTCACGATGGGTGTCGAGAATCCCGGCGTAGGGGCGGATCGAATCGACCAGCACGTCGGGCAGATGCTCGGCAGCGGTGATCAAGGTGTCGGGCAGTGCTCCGGGTTCGACGTCGACCACGAGGTCGTCGATGGCAAAACCGTCGCCTCGCTCCACGACGTCGAGGGAGAGGATGTCTGCGCCCACGGATCCGAGAGCTACGGCGAGCGCGCCGAGGCTGCCGGGTCGGTCGGGCAGTTGGACGCGAAGCAGGTACGACACGTGCGTGCCTTTCGCTGATCGGTTCTCGCCCGGGTCACGTCGACCCGGGCCACACCCATCTTTGCACTTGCTCAGCACGCGTTGGTGGGCGCCGCGGCGGGGTCACACCGGGTGCACATGCTTGTCACACGAGCGAAACACGAGGTGGATTCGACGTGGCGGTGGACACAGTAGGCGTGCGTACCGGTCGACACAGCAGGCGTGCTTACAGGGACACAGCAGGCGTGCTTACAGGTCTGTCGCGGCGAGGAACTAGGCTGGACCGGCAATGTTCACGTCCTCTTCCGAAAGGGGCCCCGCGGTGCCTGCCATCTCCCGTGACGAGGTCGCGCACCTCGCGCGGCTGTCCAGACTCGCCCTGTCCGATGCCGAACTCGACGAGTTCGCCGGTCAGTTGGATTCGATTCTCAACCACGTCAAGGTGGTCACCGAGGTTGCGGCCGACGACGTCCCGCCCATGGCGAACCCCAATGCCGTCACCAACGTGACGCGCCCCGACGTGATCGTGCCCGGGTTGACCCCCGAGCAGGCATTGTCCGGAGCACCCGCAGTCGAACAGGATCGCTTTGCGGTTCCGCAGATCCTTGGAGAGGGCGAATGACCGATCTGACCACGCTGGACGCCGCTGAGCTGGCCGGCAAGATCCACTCGCGTGAGGTGTCCTCGGTTGAGGTCACGCAGGCGCATCTCGACCGCATCGCTGCCGTCGACACCGAGTACCACGCCTTCCTGCACGTTGCCGGCGAACAGGCTCTCGAAGCCGCCGCAGCAGTGGACAACTCGCTCGCAGGCGGAAACGAACCCGCTTCCGCACTCGCCGGAGTTCCGATTGCGTTGAAGGACATCTTCACCACGACGGACATGCCGACCACCTGTGCGTCGAAGATTCTCGAAGGCTGGGTTGCGCCGTACGACGCGACCCTGACGAGCAAGCTTCGCGCTGCGGGCATCCCGATCCTCGGCAAGACGAACCTCGACGAATTTGCGATGGGCTCCTCCACGGAGAACTCCGCATTCGGTCCGACGCGTAACCCGTGGGATGTCACCCGCATCCCCGGCGGATCCGGTGGTGGTAGCGCTGCAGCGCTCGCGTCGCGTCAGGCCCCGTTGGCCATCGGCACCGACACCGGCGGGTCGATCCGTCAGCCCGCTGCGGTCACCGCGACGGTCGGAACGAAGCCGACGTACGGAACTGTCTCGCGCTTCGGGCTCGTCGCGTGCGCCTCCTCGCTCGATCAGGGTGGCCCCTGTGGTCGCACCGTGCTCGACACCGCTCTGCTGCACGAGGTCATCGCCGGGCACGATCCGCGTGACTCCACGTCCATCGACGCCCCCGTGCGTCCGGTGGTCGCTGCGGCACGTGAAGGTGCAGTCGGCGACCTGCGCGGCGTCAAAGTCGGTGTGGTCAAGGAACTTCACTCCGACAGCTACCAGCCCGGCGTCATCGCTTCCTTCGACGCTGCTGTCGAGCAACTCAAGGCTTTGGGCGCCGAAGTTGTCGAGGTTTCGTGCCCGAGCTTCGAGCATGCGCTCGCGTCGTACTACCTGGTGCTGCCCAGTGAGGTCTCGTCCAACCTGGCCCGCTTCGACGCCATGCGCTACGGACTGCGTGTCGACGAAGGCAACATGAGTGCCGACCAGGTCATGGCGGCAACCCGCGCCGCCGGTTTCGGCCCGGAGGTCAAGCGCCGCATCATGATCGGTACCTACGCACTGTCCTCGGGCTACTACGACGCCTACTACGGTTCGGCGCTCAAGGTTCGTACCCTCATCGCACGCGATTTCGACAGGGCCTACGAGAAGGTGGACGTACTGGTCTCGCCGACCAGCCCGTTCACGCCGTGGAAGTTGGGGGAGAAGGTCGGCGATCCGTTGGCCATGTACCTCTCCGACCTGTGCACGCTGCCGACCAACCTGGCCGGACACTGCGCGATGTCGGTGCCATCGGGTCTGTCCGCGGACGACAACCTGCCGGTGGGCTTGCAGATCATGGCGCCCGCCATGGCTGACGAGCGCCTCTACCGTGTCGGTGCCGCCTACGAAGCTGCTCGCGGCCCGATTGCAACTGCAGTCTGACCTGTTTGCTGTGCGCCTTTATTAACCCCCCGCGGTTAATAAAGGCGCACAGCAGTTTCAGGAGCAAGTCCCCAAAGCTGTTCCCTGATCGGTTCCGTAGCGGTGGCCGTGACCGGCGGGTACACCGAGCGAACCGAGCATGTCGACGGTGGTCTGCAAGAACGTGACGCCCGGGATCCACTGCGGGATCGGGCCGTCTTGCACGGCACGGCTCAGATCCGGCTTCTGCGTCGCGAGGGCGGGGGACCACCACACCACTGGGTCGGACGTGTTCGCTAGGACGGTTGCGCCGTCCGTCCGTGTCGCGCCGGCCGGGGGACCGGCCCACAACACGTCGCACGGGACGGTGGCACTGCTCTCGGTCAGAGCCTCTGTCAGTGCGGCGCTGCCGCCGACGGCGCCGAGGCTCTGTCCGTAGAGGAACAGGTCCGGTCGCTCTTCGGCAGGCATCGCGGCAATGTGGCTGCCGACAGCTGTGAACAGGGCGGTGGCTGATTCTTCGGCGTCGTCGCGGCTGAACAGGAATGTCGCCCAACTGGGTGCGTCGGAGTATTGCTGCCCGACTATCGCGACGTCTCCGCCGAACCGTTGCTCGATACCGTCGACTGCGTGGGTGTCGATCCAGCCCGAGCCGGTCGGAACGGCCACCACGACGCTGTTGCGGGCGAAGCCGCCGACGCGATCGAGTTCACTCACGGCGAGAGCGGCACGCGATGCGGTATCGGGTGCGGAATCCACACCGGCGTAGACGCGCACCGAGTCTTCACCTGCAGCGATGAATTTGCGTCCCTCCGCGCCCATCGAGGTCCACGAGATGAGCGATTCGGAGCTGCCTGTCGCAGAGGCCGAAAGTGGCTGTGTCAGAGCGGTGTCGATGTACGCGTTGGACTTGTCGAACGAATCGGCGAGGCCGTTCCAGACGGCGGGACCGACGACCAACTGCACGCCGAGGACTCCCATGACCAGTGCGCCCACGCTCCGCGCGAAACCCATCCACCGCAGCGCCTTCGAAAGTCCGACCCCGAGGCCCCAGAGTGCAAGGGCGGTCAGCGAGGCAATGCACCCCGCCTCCACCCAGTGGATCAGCCCGGCAGGCGGTACGCCCATCGCTGCTCGCAGCGAGTTCTGCCAACCGGCGGCGGCGAACATCGCAACTGCGGTGCCGGCAGTCGACAACCCGAACGCGGTGATGCGCCAATGACGTTCGTCGAATCGGGCCTTGACCCGGTCGGGGGCGAGCCGACGGGCTACCGCGGAGAACGCCCACATCGCCAGTAGCCCGACCGCGACGAGCAGACCGCTGAATACCCCTTGGAGTACGGCTGATCTAGGCAGGAGTCCGGGAGCTAGCGAGATGGCGGACATCGCTGCCACGGCGACGCTCGTGGACACCCGGGGGAGTGCGAGCGCCCCGACTCGGGCGAGGACGGGGGTCCGTGACGCATTCAGAACGCTCATGCTGCAATCGCTTTCGGGGAGAAGGAGAACTCGTTCGACGGATCGAGGTGCCGCGATCGCATCAGGGTGAAGCCGAGGGCGGAAACTGCCAGAACTCCGGCCGTGCCGTAACCGAACCCCGATTCTGCGACTGGTGTCAGATAGCTTTGGCGCCAAGAGTTTCCGTTCACAGCAGTGACTGCTACATCGGCCATCGCGAAGCAATACCCACGTGAGAGAAAGGACGTACGGTCTTCACAGGCCGCATGCATTCGCTCGTCGAGCTGACCGTCGAGGACCTGACGGGCCCACGGCCCCAGTTCCGTTCCGTGCGAATGCGCGTAGCGGAGCAGGTCGTACCCGAGATCGTGTGCTTTGCAGGCCGAGTCGAATTCGTCGGGAAGCGGAATCGGTGACGAGCAGTCGCCGTGGGGATTGGCGAGGTATCCGTCGACGACGGTAGGCGTGTAGCCGGCAAATGCGGCGAAATCCGACGGGATGGTGGTCGCAGCATCAGAGGCATCCGCGGTAGTCACAGTGGCGATCGCCCTGGATGCGTTCGAATTCTCGGTGCGCGGCGGCTCGGCTCCGCTCGCTCCGGCAGTGACGGTGATCGCTGCCGTTGCCGCCAGCGCCAGGGCAGCCCAGGTGCCGGCGCTTCGAGAGAGGTCTTTCACTCGTGTGATCCGCATGCCGTTCACGCTATGAACGGACAATCCTGGCGGTCATCGCTCTGGAGAGGGGTTCTCCGACGTGCGATCGGGTGAGAATTCCCTCCCCTGTGATACCTCGGAGGTAGGGGGATCTCACTCTGCAGTATGAGGACTTTCGGGGTTCGCCTTCATAGGCTTGACGGGTGATCAAGGTCCGAAGGAAGAACAGAGGCGCACCGGGTGTGCCCGCGCCGACATACACCACTGCCGGGTCGATGCTGTCCGGCCTCGACGGGGCGGTCGTACATTCGGAGAAGGTGCGCCGGGCAACCAGTTTCGTGGCCCGCGGTCAGTTCTGGAACATCGTCATCGTAGTGATCACTCTGATCCTCTATTCGATTGCCTGGCCGACACTGCAACTGACGCATCATGTTTCGCCACCGATCATGCCGTTCGTCGCCGCGTTGGCCGCCTTTCCGTTTGTCCTGATCCGGATCAACGCTCCATTGGGGTGGGCGGTGTCGGCGGTGTCGGCACTGATCATCCCGTTGGTGTTCGACAACACAACTGGTTACGACTACCCGTGGCAGGTCGTCCACATCATCGTGCTGATGTCGTTGCTCGCCGCGGTGAGTCTGCGGGCGCCCATTCAGGTTGTCGGCGTCGCCTGGATCGCCACGGTGCTGCTTTTCCTCGGCAACGCTCCGGGAAGCGACGGAGCCGGTTGGGCTGTCGGATTGAGCGCGCTGGTGGTCTTCTGCCTGCTGATCCGCTGGTTGGTTCTCTCTCGTCGTCAATTGGCCAAGCAGGAGGAAGTCAGTGAACTCGAGCGCACTCGGCGAACGATCCTCGAGGAGAAGGCGCGGATCGCCCGCGACTTGCACGACATCGTGGCCCACCACATGTCGATGGTGGTCGTGCAAGCGCAGAGTGCGCCGTACCGACTCGATGCGGTCACTCCCGAGATCCGGACCGAATTCGAATCGATAAGTGAGACAGGGCGAGCAGCGCTCAACGAGATTCGTGGTCTCCTCGGAGTGCTGCGCAGCGACGGTGACTCCGTGGTGACGGCCCCGCAACCGGGCGTCGATCAGTTAGACGACCTGCTGCTCGGCAGTACCCGTGCCGGACTTCCGGTGTCGTGGCGAGTCGACGGAGATCGAGCGTCGGTCTCGGAATCCACGGGCCTTGCGCTCTACCGGATCATTCAGGAGTCGATTACCAATGCGGCCAGGCATTCACCAGGCGGACCCATCGACGTCGCCGTGGCGTTCGGCCCGCAATCGGTGAGCGCGCTCGTGAACAACGGGCCTTCGCCATTGGGTGGCAATCAGCACTCGGCGTCGGAAACCACTGGTGGCAACGGAATACGCGGAATGCGTGAGCGGGCTTCGGCCGTGGGCGGCATGCTGTTGGCAAACCGGCGCGAGGACGGAGGGTTCGAGGTCCGGGCCGAGTTGCCGTCGATGCCCGCCTAGGCTGTCCGAGTGCCCATCACAGTATTCATCGCAGACGACCAGGCGATGGTTCGACAAGGGTTCGGAGCCCTACTCTCCGCCCAGCCAGACATCAGCGTGATCGGCGATGCGCCGGACGGCAAGATCGCCGTCGCCGAGGTCGCGCGATTGCGTCCGGATGTGGTGTTGATGGATGTTCGTATGCCCGAGATGAACGGACTCGACGCTGCCCGCCAGATTCTGTCCGCCGGATGGGAACCGCCGGTGCGAGTCCTCATGCTCACCACTTTCGACATCGACGATTACGTCTACGAGGCCCTGAGCGTCGGAGCGAGCGGGTTCATGCTCAAGGACGCACCGGCTGAGGAACTGATTCGGGCGGTGCGCGTCGTCGCCGAAGGGCAGGCCTTGCTGGCGCCGACGGTGACGCGTCGCCTGATTGCCGATGTGACCAGCCGGCGGGCCGCACCGCGCGCACGGCCCGCAGCGCTCGATGCGCTGACCCCGCGTGAGCGCGAGGTCCTCGAACTGATCGCCCGCGGATTGTCCAACGTCGAGATCGCCGAGCGGCTGTTCGTCGCCGAGCAGACCGTCAAGACCCATGTCGGGAAGGTGCTGTCCAAGCTCGATCTGCGCGATCGCGCCCAGGCAGTCGTGTTGGCGTACGAAAGCGGGCTCGTCACGCCGGGTTAGGGGTCCCGTGCGGCGCGGCGTTGCGGCTCGGCAACGCCGCTATCCTGCGGCAATACGGTGACTGGGGGAAGATGGACACCAAGATCCACAATCCGGTCACGAGAGGTGCTGCACTATGCGAATCGGAATCCTCACGGGCGGCGGCGACTGCCCGGGCTTGAACGCGGTCATCCGCGCCGTCGTACGTACGTCGGCCGGTCGTTACGGCAGTACCGTGGTCGGATTCCGGGACGGCTGGCGAGGATTGCTCGAGGACCGCAAGGTCCCGCTCGACTCCGATGACCGCATCAACCGCATCCTCACCCGCGGCGGCACGATCCTCGGCACCGCTCGCGTGAACCCCGACAAACTCCGTGCGGGCCTCGATCAGATCAAGCAGACCCTCGACGACAACGGGATCGACGTCCTGATCCCGATCGGCGGCGAAGGCACACTCACCGCGGCCAGTTGGCTTTCCGAGAGCGGCGTACCCGTGATCGGTGTGCCCAAGACGATCGACAACGACATCGATTGCACCGACGTGACTTTCGGTTTCGACACCGCCTTGGCTGTCGCCACCGACGCCATCGACAGACTCCACACCACGGCTGAATCGCATCAGCGCGTCATGCTCGTCGAGGTGATGGGCCGGCACGCGGGCTGGATCGCGCTGCAAGCCGGACTGGCGTCGGGGGCACACCTGACTCTGGTTCCGGAACAGCCGTTCGACGTCGACGAGGTGTGCGCGATGGTCAAGAAGCGCTTCCAGCGCGGCGACTCCCACTTCATCTGCGTCGTCGCTGAAGGCGCGATGCCCGACCCCGCGTCGATGACCTTGCGCGAAGGTGGCATAGACGAGTTCGGCCACAAGATCTTCACCGGCGTCGCGCAGCAGCTCGGAAACGAGATCGAGCGCCGCATCGGCAAGGAAGTTCGCACCACCGTCCTCGGACACATTCAGCGCGGCGGCACCCCGACGCCGCACGACCGCATCCTCGCCACTCGCTTCGGCGTTCATGCCACCGACGCAGCTCACCGCGGAGATTTCGGTCAGATGGTCGCATTGCACGGAACGTCCATCGACCTTGTTCCGCTCGCCGAGGCGACCCGCAAACTCAAGACGGTGCCCAAGGAGCGCTACGAGGAGGCAGCCGCATTCTTCGGCTGAGCCGCAGACGCATAAACTGATCACCATGACTGCTGTCGATGCGCCCGACATCCTCGATTACGACGAAGTACTGACCAAGTACGAGCCTGTGATGGGTATGGAGGTGCACGTAGAACTCGGCACCGCGACCAAGATGTTCTGCCCGTGCCCCACCGAGTTCGGTGCCGAACCCAATACCCAGGTGTGCCCGGTCTGTCTGGGCATGCCCGGTTCGTTGCCAGTGGTGAACGCAGCCGCTGTCGAGTCCGCGATCCGGATCGGCCTTGCGCTCAACTGCTCCATCACGCCTTGGGGCCGATTCGCACGCAAGAACTACTTCTACCCGGATCAGCCGAAGAACTACCAGATTTCCCAGTACGACGAGCCGATCGCAACCGAGGGATACCTCGACGTGATCCTCGACGACGGGACGACGTGGCGTGTCGACATCGAGCGCGCACACATGGAGGAGGACACCGGTAAGTCCCTCCACGTCGGTGGCGCTACGGGCCGTATCCACGGTGCGAGCCACTCACTGCTCGACTACAACCGTGCGGGTGTGCCGCTGGTGGAGATCGTCACCAAGACCATCCACGGTGCCGGTGAGCGCGCTCCCGAGGTTGCCCGCGCCTACGTGACGGCGCTTCGTGATCTGCTCAAGTCTCTCGACGTCTCGGACGTGCGGATGGATCAGGGATCGATGCGCTGCGACGCCAACATCTCGCTGATGCCGATCGGCGCCAAGGAACTCGGAACGCGTACCGAGACCAAGAACGTCAACTCCCTCAAGAGCGTCGAGGTCGCAGTTCGCTACGAAATGCGCCGTCAGGCAGCAGTTCTCGACGCCGGCGGCGAGGTCATCCAGGAGACCCGCCACTTCCAGGAAGCCGACGGCACCACGGCCGCCGGACGCCGCAAGGAAACGGCCGAGGACTACCGCTACTTCCCGGAACCGGATCTCGAGCCTGTTGCTCCGAGCGCCGAGTGGGTCGAAGAACTGCGCGGCACCTTGCCGGAGCTTCCCTGGATTCGCCGCGCGCGGATCCAGAAGGACTGGGGAATCTCCGACGAGGTCATGCGTGACCTCGTCAACGCCGGCGCCATCGATCTGGTGATCGCGACCACCGAGGCCGGTGCTTCGCCCGAGGCAGCGCGCTCCTGGTGGCTGTCCTACCTGTCGCAGCAGGCCAACACCCGCGGCGTCGAACTCGGCGCTCTGCCGATCACCCCGGCGCAGGTTGCGCAGGTCGTAGCTCTCATCGACAGCGGCAAGCTCAACAACAAGGTCGCTCGCCAGGTCGTCGATCACGTCCTCGACGGCGAGGGTGACCCGGAGCAGGTTGTCGCGGCCCACCCGGAGCTGGTCGTCGAACGTGACGAAACCAAGCTCAAGGCAGCCGTCGACGAAGCACTCGCGGCCAACCCTGACATCGCGGACAAGATCCGCAGTGGCAAGGTCCAGGCCGCCGGAAAGATCGTCGGCGACGTCATGAAGGCCACCCGAGGACAGGCAGACGCGGCTCGTGTGAAGGAACTTGTCATCGAGGCGTGCAGCTAGCGCACACCGAATTTCTGACACTGATGCCCGGCCGAATCGAATTCGGCCGGGCATCAGTGTTTTTCCGCTGTCGTTCTACCGCTGTCGGTCTACAGACCAGGGACCACAACCGCACGGCCGCTGAGCGTTCCGGCAGCCAGTCGTCGATACGCTTCGGCACCGTTGTCGAGACTGAATGTCTCCACCGCGATGTCGAAGATGCCGGCGTGGGCGAGGTCGATCAATTCGATCAACTCGTTGCGGGCACCCCAATACGGAACTGTCACCGAAGCCTCGTAAGGACTTTGGAAGAACCCGACTTTGGCGTGGGCCTGGCCGTCCCCGATCCCGACGATCGTGACGTCTGATCCGACGCCGGCGACAGCCATCGCGGTGTCGATGGTGGGCTGGTAGCCGACGAAGTCGAGAACCAGTGCGGCGCCTTGACTTCCAGTGATCTTGCGGACGTTCTCGGCCGCGTCCTTGTCGGACAGAACCACTTCGTGAGCGCCTACCTTGGTTGCCAGTTCGAGCTTGTCCGCGCTCACGTCCAAAGCGATGACCGTTGCCGCCGAGAGGTGGCGGAGGAGCTGAATGGCGACGTGGCCGAGACCACCGGTACCAATGACAACCGCGTACGAGCCTCCGCGAAGTTTCGGCAGAGAACGCTTGATCGCGTGATACGGCGTCAGACCGGCGTCGGTCAGCGGCACCGTCTTGACCGGGTCGAGGTCGCCGATCGGGACAAGGTGGCGAGGAGAATCGACGATCATGTACTCGGCCAACGCGCCGGGTGCACCGAGACCGGGAGGATTGATTCCGAGTTCTTGGGCGCGAGAGCAATAGTTCTCGAGTCCTTGTGAGCAGTGCCAACAGTTGCCGCAACCCCAAGGTCCGTAGACGACGACATTGGTTCCGATGTCGAGACCTTCGACACCTTCGCCGACGGCGGCGACCTTGCCTGCGCCTTCGTGGCCGAGCGTGAGCGGAAGGCCGTAGGTGTACTGCTCTTCGGGCAGGCTCATGATGAAGTCGTCCGAGTGGCAGACGCCGGCAGCGGTGACTTCCAGGAGCACTTCACCTGGACCGGGCTCGGGTTTGGGAATTTCCGTGAGTTCGGGTTCCGCGCCGATTCTCGTGTACTGGATTGCCTTCATTCCGACTCCTTTGTCGTGGTTGGCCAACCGCTCCTGGCACATGCGGGGTGTTTAGCCCCGCTAACAAAAGAGTACGCATCTGTGCATGTTCGGTCACGGGATCCGTGACCGAACAGACATGGCGCTTCGGCGATCGCGGTTCAGTCGATCCCGCCGCTGCCACTCGGCATCGGGATCTTGACCACCTTGTCGTCGTTCGGCCCCGGCTCGCCCGCGGTCTTGTTGATCGTGCTCGCCCACATCAAACCGTCGGATCCGAGCGCCAAACCGCCCAGTTGGCCGTACGTGTCTTTCGCCACTGCCGACGGCGCGGTGGTGATCGCTCCCGTTCCGGGGTCAGCGGCCAATGCGGAGATCGCTTTGCCGGCCCCCAACGCGACAGCTACCACTCCCTGCGCCGCAATGCACCCCCCGACGCCGGGCCGGTCGGGCCAGGTCCAAGCGGGCGACGTCACTGTGCCGTCGGAGCCGACGCGTTGGAGCCGATCTTCGAGAGTGGTTCGGTCGGTGACCCATGTCGCGATGCCGGGATCGACACATACGCCGCCGCCGTTCCCGATTCCGGACAGAACAACTTCCGGGCGAGGCGGCGAAGCGTTTGGCGTCAACGATCGGACTCGCAACAGTTTCCCTGCCAACGAGCCGGGATCCTGAGCAACCGCAGGGTTGCCGGTATCGCCTGTCAGGACCATGAGCTGGTCCGGGGCCGCGAACTCGAGTGATCCGCCGTTGCCGCTTGTACCGCGCGGGATTCCGCCGAGGACCTCCTTGGCGGTGTCACCGGGAGCAATGCGGACCACCCGGTTGTCGGTTCCGGTGGTGACGTAGGCATAGATCAGGTTGTCTTCGACAAATGTGGGGGAGAGGGCGATGTCGAGCAGTCCGCCGTCGCCGCTGCCGTCGACGTCGATCTTGGCAACCTCGACCGGTGTCGTGTTGGGGGCTACCTGCATGATTCGGCCGGTTCGCCGTTCGGCCACCAGCCCGGAGTTCCCGTCCGGGAGTGTGACGAGGCCGCCGGTGGTGTCGAGACAGGTTGCGATCACGGCGGTGTCGGCGTCCTGACACGGCCCGAGGGGGCCGGTCCGCGGCGCCGGCGGCGTGGTCGACGGCGGCGGGTTCTCCGGCTGCACTTCGGCGCTTGCCTGGTTGGTCGGTTCGGGTGTGAACGGCGAGGCAGTCGATTCGTCGAAGTCCGCGCAACCTGCGAGCAACGATGTCCCGAGCACCAGAGCCAGTGCGCCCAGCGCTGCATGCCTACCCGTAGTCATGCCCAAGACGTTACGTAACCCACGGCAGATGCCGCCACGCCGGACCAAGGTTCCCCGTCGAGTTCGTGAATCGGTCATAGGCTCACCTACGTGACTGACGAGCGAAAAGATCCCAGCGAGTTGTCGGATGCGGACAAGCCGACGGGCAACGTGTCCAGTCCGTATGACTCGCCCACCGAACAATTTCCGACGGTGAGCGCCAAGAATCCGTTGCCGCGGACCGACGACGATCTCGATTTCGGTTCCACGAACGCCAACTCGCTGACCGAACAGATACCGACATACCGAGCGCCGGGCGCGGATCAGCCGACAGTGGCTCTCGAGCGAGAGACGGCGTACGACGCTCCGATCGCCGCCGTCCCCACCGCCGAAGCCGTGGCAGGGACCACCGAGACTCCGCGGGGCCGAGGCACTCTCGACCTCGGTTTGCTTGCACTGCGATTGGCCGTCGGCGGAACGGCACTGGTGCACGGTCTGCAGAAGTTGACCGGTATCTGGAACGGGCCGGGTCTGGGCGGGTTCGAGACGATGCTGGCGGACGCCGGGTTCCAGCAGGCGAAGTGGATGGCGATCCTCGGCGCCGTCGGTGAGGTCGCAGGTGGCGCCCTCCTGATCCTGGGGTTGCTGACTCCCGTTGCGGCAGCATCGGTTCTGGCCGTGATGATCAATGCGTGGGCGCTGCGTCAGGCGAGCGCACCTGGACTGGAGTACTTCGCCCCGGCCGGTACCGAGTACGAGATGCTGCTCGGAATCTGTGCGGGCGTCATCATTTTGACGGGTCCCGGCCGTATTTCGCTCGACGGTCGTCGTGGCTGGGCAACCCGCCCGTTCGTCGGATCGCTCGTGGTCTTGATCCTCGGCATCGCTGCGGGCGTCTGCACTTGGATCTTCCTGAACGGTGCCAATCCGCTCATCTGAAACTCGCGCCGTCGAACAGACGAACCGCCGCTCTCCGAATCGGAGAGCGGCGGTTCGTCTGTGAAGGATCAGTCCTTGACGAGTACCGGGTCGGCGTTCGCGGACGGGATGGCTGTTCCGTCCTTGAGCTTGCGACCGAGGACCGACTTGCGGTGACCGTAGGCGAAGTACACGAGCACACCGATGGCCATCCAGACGAGGAACCGGATCCAGGTCTCGACCGAGAGGTTGAGCATCAGCCAACCGCAGGCGAGCACGGCGACGATCGGCACGAAGGGCACCAGTGGGACGCGGAATCCGCGCGGCAGGTCGGGGCGGGTGCGGCGTAGGACGATGACACCGACACAAACCAGGACGAATGCGAACAGCGTTCCGATGTTGACCATCTCTTCGAGCGTGCCCATCGGGAAGAAGGCTGCCAGGACGGCGACGATGCCACCGACGATCAACGTGATGCGCATCGGGATGCCCTTGGCGTTGGTCTTGGCCAGGCTGCGCGGCATGAGGCCGTCACGGGACATTGCGAAGAGGACGCGGGTCTGGCCGAGCATCATGACCATGACAACTGTCGTGAGGCCGGCCAGGCCACCGAAGTTGATGGCGGTTTGTGCCCAACCGATTCCGTTGGCCTCGAATGCGGTTGCGAGGGTGGCGCTGGAATCGCCGACCAGAGGACTGCCGTCCTTGAGTTCGGTGTACTTGACCATGCCGGTCAGGACGAGTGTGACGGCAACGTAGAGAACGGTGACGATGGCGAGCGAGCCGAAGATTCCGCGTGGCAACGACTTCTGCGGGTTCTTGGTTTCCTCGGCCGTGGTGGCGACGACATCGAAGCCGATGAAGGCAAAGAACACGAGGCTGGCCGCGGCGAGCAATCCGTAGGCGCCGTAGCTACTTCCGCCTGCACCGGTCAGCCAGGAGAACAAGGTCTGATGGATTCCGCTGGCAGAGCTCTCGGATCCTTCGGACGGCGGGATGAAGGGAGAGTAGTTCTCCTTCTTGATGTAGAACGCGCCCACGACGATGACGAGCAGGACTACTGCGATCTTGATCGCGGTAATGATCGCGGAGACTCGCGAGGAAACCTTGGTGCCGATCGCGAGAATCAGGGTGATCGCGCCGATGATGAGCAGTGCGCCCCAGTCGAAGCTGATCGACCCGATGTGGGCGGTGGTGCTGCCGCTCGCCCCGATGACGTTGCCGAGGTACAGCGACCAACCCTTGCCGACGACGGCGGAGGCGAGAGCAAACTCGAGGATGAGGTCCCAGCCGATGATCCAGGCTGCGAACTCACCGAACGTCGCGTAGGAGAACGTGTATGCGCTGCCTGCGACTGGAACGGTGGAGGCGAACTCCGCGTAACACAGCGCGGCAAGGCCACAGGCGATCGCAGCGAGAACGAATGCCAGTGAAATCGAGGGTCCTGCGACATTGCCTGCGGTTCGAGCAGTCAGCGTGAAGATGCCTGCGCCGATGACGACGGCGACTCCGAATACCGTGAGGTCCTTCGCGGTCAGTTCCTTCTTGAGCTTTGTCTCAGGCTCGTCGGTGTCCGCGATCGATTGCTCGACGGATTTGGTGCGCCATATGCCGACTCCGGGCATGTATTGCTCCTTGGTTGTTTCCCGTCGACCTTGTGGGTGGCGGGCGGTGGCTGACTGTCGTCGTTGTGATGTGCGTCTCAGCGACCTGATGAGGGAACCACTGGTGAGCGCCGTGTGCAAGTCAGCTCGCTCGAACTGACCGAAATGATCACCTGACTGAAAGTCATCCCCCCTCATGTATCTGAATTGATCAGCTGGTGTCTGGAACCCTACGTCCAAGTGAATTCGCTCACGAGCCGGACGCGCGATTCAGTCTGAAATGTCTGATAGCTCATATCGTTCCGTTCGTGTTCCGCGTGTCGGCCGACTATTCGGTACCTGTCGGTCGGTCTTGCGGTCAATGAGTCTCATAGTTGCGGTACGTCCGTACCAGAATTATGTATATGTGTATCCGCGCAAGACGGCTTACGGGCCACTGAACCCACTACGGCGCAGTGGCGTTCGGTGGTGGTACTCCGACGTCTCTCGACGCCTCCGGACTCGACCGGATGTGCGATGTCGCGGAATTCCGTATGGGCGCTGACCTTTCATCCGTTCTCGTGTGAAAGAAGTCCCTGGACGCTGCGCCGGCTCAGGTCGCCATGCGCAAGTTCCTACGTGTCGGCGTGGTTGTCGAAGGTGCTGCCGACGATGCGTACCAAACCGACGGGATGATCGGATTGGTTTGTGGTGCATGCTCGTACAACACCGGAGGAAGATTTTCCGGAGGAACTGGCGCGAATCTGATCCCGATTCATCTCGCACGCTGACAGAAAAGATCCCCGGCCGAAAAGCGGCCGGGGATCTTTTGTCCGTTCGTGGCAGAACTTACGGAACGTAGCGAACCGCGCCCTTGTCGGCGGACGTTGCCAGAGCGGCGTAGGCGCGTAGGGCTGTCGTCACGGTGCGCTGACGATCGACCGGCTGCCACGGGCGCTCGGAGGCCTCCATCTTCGCGCGTCGCTCGGCGAGGACGTCCTCGTCGACCAGGATCTCGAGCGTGCGCGAGGCGACGTCGATGCGGACCTGATCGCCGTTCTGGACGAGTCCGATGACTCCGCCTGCGGCAGCCTCGGGGGAGATGTGACCGATGGACAGTCCGGAGGTTCCGCCCGAGAAACGACCGTCAGTGATCAGTGCGCATTCCTTGCCGAGGCCTGCGCCCTTGAGGAAGGCGGTGGGGTGCAGCATTTCCTGCATGCCGGGGCCACCCTTGGGGCCTTCGTAACGCACGACGAGAACGTCGCCGGCCTTGATCTTCTTCTGCAAGATGACCGAGACGGCTTCTTCCTGAGATTCGACGACCAGCGCCGGGCCCTGGAAGGAGAACAGTTCCTCGTCGATGCCGGCAGTCTTGAGGATTGCGCCGTCGAGTGCGATGTTGCCGCGCAGGACAACCAAGCCGCCTTCGACGGTGTAGGCGTTCTCGACGTCGCGGATGCAGCCGCCGGCCGCATCAGTGTCGAGAGCAGACCAACGGTTGTCCGTGGAGAACGGTTCGATGGTGCGCACGCCGCCGGGAGCCGCGTGGAAAAGCTCGATTGCCTCGTCGGTTGCCTTGCCGGAGCGGATGTCCCAGTCGTCGAGCCACTGGTCGAAGCTCTTGGTGTGCACGGTGGACACGTCGGTTTCGAGGAGTCCGCCGCGGCGAAGCTCACCGAGCAGCGCGGGGATTCCGCCGGCGCGGTGGACGTCCTCCATGTGGTAGTCCGAGTTGGGGGAGACCTTGGACAGGCACGGCACCTTGCGGCTGATCGCGTCGATGGTGTCGAGGTCGAAGTCGACCTCGCCTTCCTGCGCCGCAGCCAGAGTGTGCAGGACGGTGTTGGTGGAACCGCCCATGGCGACGTCGAGAGCCATTGCGTTGCGGAACGCTGCCGGGGTCGCGATGTTGCGCGGCAGCACCGACTCGTCGCCGTCGCGGTAGTACTTGAGGGCAGCCTCGACCACGGTGGTGCCCGCACGAGAGAAGAGTGCGTGACGAGCCTTGTGAGTTGCCAGCGTGGAGCCGTTGCCCGGCAACGCGAGGCCGAGGGCTTCGGTCAGGCAGTTCATGGAGTTGGCGGTGAACATGCCCGAGCACGACCCGCACGTCGGGCACGCGCTGCGCTCGACCTCGTCGAGGCCTTCGTCGGACACGGCATCGTTGGCAGAGGCGGAGATCGCGGTGATGAGGTCGGTGGGGGCTTGGGCCACGCCGCCGACGACCACTGCCTTACCGGCCTCCATCGGACCGCCGGAGACGAACACGGTCGGGATGTTCAGACGCATCGCGGCGTTGAGCATGCCGGGAGTGATCTTGTCGCAGTTGGAGATACACACCAGTGCGTCGGCCGTGTGGGCGTTTGCCATGTACTCGACCGAATCGGCGATGATCTCGCGGCTCGGGAGCGAGTAGAGCATGCCGCCGTGGCCCATTGCGATGCCGTCGTCGACTGCGATGGTGTGGAACTCACGAGCGACGCCGCCGGCCGCACTGATGGCCTCGGCAACGATCTCGCCTACGTTCTTGAGATGCACGTGTCCGGGTACGAACTGGGTGTACGAGTTCGCTACGGCGACGATCGGCTTTCCGAAGTCGGAATCCGTCATTCCTGTGGCGCGCCACAGGGATCGGGCTCCGGCAGCATTACGTCCGATGGTGGTGGTGCGTGACCTCAACGGGGGCATGGGCGTGTTCCTTATGTGATCGTTGCTGGTCCACTCAAATAGAAGCGAGGGCCTTCCAACGCTACTCGCGTGTTACGGGCGCTTCTCTTCGGGCTGGTCCTGTGAGTTCTCGGCGACCTCGGATTCTGCTTCTGCTTCTGCAGCTGCTTCTTCCTCTTCGGCTTCCTTGGCGGCGAAGGCTTCTGCCGCCGATGCATAGGGATCAGTGATGCGGCCGCCGCTGGCGATCGCGATCTCGGGAAGCCTGACGAAGCTGACCGCAGGCAGGGTCACCTCGGTTCCGTCGGTGAGTTCCGCGCGCGCCCAGCTGCGCTTCGGGAAGCGGAAACCCTTGACGTCGTCCCAGGCGAGGGTGCGCTTGGAGAACGTCGAGCGGACCTCGAGGCCGTCAGGGCTGACGGTGGTGCGCAGTCGCGCGACGAGATAGACGGCGATGATCGGAAGGATCAGCAACCAGCTGAAGGCGACGGGCCACCCGAAGATCGGGAAGCTGACCGCGAACAGGAGGAACGCGCACGCCATGTAAGCGAGCTGCGAAATGCGGATGACGTGCCGAAGTGGTTTCGGCGTGTGGGATGATTGAGCCGGTGGCACGGGCTGCTGCGAAGTTGACACCTCTACATCTTCGCATTGCAGCCGATGTATCTCAGATTCTGGGACGGTCGACTCACCAAGTTTGCCGTTCGCGACTAGCGCCTCTACTGTCGAGTGCGTGAAACAGAATGAGTTGCTCGTAATCGGCCGGCGCGTCGTCGCCTGAGTCGATTTTTCAACTCACCAGATAACGACGCGCCACCCTCGCTCAGCAGATGCTGACGGGGGTTTTTTGTTGCCCGGAGCCAGAATCAGAGGATTTCCCAGTGAGCGCACCAACAGCACGGCCTCAACCCACGCCGCGCAAGTCAGGGACACCGAGCCCGACAACCGCGGCTGCCGCAACCCAGACGGCCAACCGTCGCCAGCTCCCGCCTGAGCGGGTAACCGGCGCGCAGTCTGTGGTTCGAGCCCTCGAGGAGCTCGAGGTCGACACGGTATTCGGCATTCCCGGCGGTGCCGTGCTCCCGGTTTACGATCCACTCTTCGATTCGGTCAAGGTCCGCCACGTGCTCGTGCGCCACGAGCAGGGTGCAGGCCACGCTGCCACCGGTTACGCCCAGGCGACCGGCAAGGTCGGCGTCTGCATGGCTACCTCGGGTCCCGGTGCGACCAACCTGGTCACGCCACTGGCCGACGCGCAGATGGACTCCGTTCCGATCGTCGCGATCACCGGACAGGTGGCGCGCTCGCTGATCGGTACCGACGGCTTCCAGGAAGCCGACATCTCAGGCATCACGATGCCGGTCACCAAGCACAACTTCCTGATCACCGATGCGATCGACATCCCGCGCATCATGGCCGAGGCCTTCTACCTCGCGGCCAGCGGTCGCCCCGGCGCCGTCCTGGTCGATATCCCCAAGGACATCCTGCAGTCGCAGACCACGTTCTCGTGGCCGCCGGAGATGCGTCTGCCGGGCTACCGCCCGGTCACCAAGCCGCACGGCAAGCAGGTTCGTGAAGCTGCACGTCTGATCGCCGACGCCAAGTCGCCGGTTCTGTACGTCGGTGGCGGCGTCATCAAGTCGGACTCCTCGCCGGAGCTGCTCGAATTGGCAGAGCTGACCGGTATCCCCGTCGTCACCACGCTGATGGCCCGCGGCGCGTTCCCGGACAGCCACGACCTCAACTGCGGTATGCCGGGAATGCACGGCACCGTTGCCGCAGTCGCCGCTCTGCAGCGCAGCGATCTCCTGATCACCCTCGGCGCGCGTTTCGACGACCGCGTCACCGGTCAGCTGAATTCCTTCGCGCCCGACGCCAAGGTCATCCACGCCGACATCGATCCGGCCGAGATCGGCAAGAACCGCTACGCCGACGTCCCGATCGTGGGCGACTGCAAAGAGGTCATCACCGAACTCATCGAGGCTATCCGTGCCGACATGGCCACGGGCACCACGTTCGAACTCTCGGAATGGTGGGCGTACCTGAACGACATCCGTCGTACCTACCCGCTGAGCTACGACCGTCCCACCGACGGTCAGCTGAGCCCGGAGTACGTCATCCAGACCGTCGGCAAGCTCGCCGGACCGGATGCCATCTACTGCGCCGGCGTCGGCCAGCACCAGATGTGGGCCGCGCAGTTCGTCGGTTACGAGAAGCCGCGCACGTGGCTCAACTCGGGCGGGCTCGGCACCATGGGGTACGCGGTTCCCGCAGCCATGGGTGCCAAGATGGGCATGCCCGACACCGAGGTGTGGGCGATCGACGGCGACGGCTGCTTCCAGATGACCAATCAGGAACTCGCAACCTGCGCACTCGAAGGTATCCCGATCAAGGTTGCCCTCATCAACAACGGCAACCTCGGCATGGTGCGTCAGTGGCAGACACTCTTCTACGAAGAGCGCTACTCCAACACCAACCTCGGAACGCACGGCGCCATCCGCATCCCGGACTTCGTCAAGCTCGCAGAAGCATTGGGCTGCCACGGAATTCGTGTCGAGCGCGAAGAAGATGTCGAAGCTGCGATCCGTGAGGCGCAGTCCATCAACGACAAGCCTGTCGTGATCGACTTCATCGTCACCGCCGACGCACAGGTGTGGCCGATGGTCGCTGCCGGAACGAGCAACGACGAAATCATGGCGGCCCGGGGCATCCGGCCGCTTTTCGACGACGACGAGGCAGTTGCCGAGCCCGCCGTCATCCACGAAGCCATGTCACGCGAGCAAGCCGGACCCGCCGCGGGCACAGGGGAGGATCAGAAGTGAGCACCAGTCACACCCTCAGTGTTCTCGTCGAGGACAAGCCAGGCGTGCTGGCCCGCGTCTCCGCACTTTTCTCCCGCCGCGGATTCAACATCGAATCCCTTGCGGTGGGCGGAACCGAGATCCCCGAGATCTCACGTATGACCATCGTCGTCACGGTCGACGAGTTCCCTCTCGAGCAGGTGACGAAGCAGCTCAACAAGCTGATCAACGTCATCAAGATCGTCGAGCAGGACGGTGAAGCATCCGTCGCTCGCGAGCTCGTGCTCATCAAGGTGCGCGCAGATGCAAGCGTGCGCACGCAGGTCATCGAAACGGTGAACCTGTTCCGCGCCAAGGTGATCGACGTCTCCCCGGAGTCCGTCACCATCGAGGCGACCGGTACTCGGTCCAAGCTGGATGCACTGCTGCGGATGCTTGATCCGTACGGTATCCGGGAGATCGTTCAGTCCGGGGTCGTGGCAGTCGGTCGAGGGCCGAAGTCGATCACGGCCACCCGCTAGTACTTTTAGACACGTAAAAATCCAAGGAGAGGTTGAGAACTGTGGCAGTCGAGATGTTCTACGACGACGATGCCGATCTGTCGATCATTCAGGGCCGCAAGGTTGCTGTGATCGGCTACGGAAGCCAGGGCCACGCCCATTCGCTGAGCCTGCGTGACTCGGGCGTCGATGTGCGCATCGGCCTCAAGGAGGGCTCCAAGTCCCGCGAAAAGGCGCAGGAGCAGGGCCTGACAGTCGGTACGCCGGCCGAGGTTTCCGAGTGGGCCGACGTCATCATGGTGCTCGCACCTGACACCGCTCAGGCCAGCATTTTCAAGGGCGACATCGAGCCGAACCTCAAGGACGGCGACGCGCTGTTCTTCGGTCACGGCCTGAACATTCACTTCGACCTGATCAAGGCTCCGGAGTTCGTCACCGTCGGCATGGTTGCCCCCAAGGGGCCGGGCCACCTGGTGCGTCGTCAGTTCGTCGACGGCAAGGGCGTTCCCGCGCTCATCGCCATCGACCAGGATCCCAAGGGTGAAGGCCAGGCTCTCGCTCTGTCCTACGCCAAGGGCATCGGCGGAACCCGCGCAGGCGTCATCAAGACCACGTTCAAGGAAGAGACCGAGACGGACCTCTTCGGCGAGCAGGCTGTGCTCTGCGGCGGCACCGAGGAACTGGTCAAGACCGGTTTCGAGGTCATGGTCGAGGCCGGCTACGCACCCGAGATGGCGTACTTCGAGGTTCTGCACGAGCTCAAGCTCATCGTCGACCTCATGTACGAGGGTGGCATCGCCCGCATGAACTACTCGGTGTCCGACACCGCTGAGTTCGGTGGATACCTCTCCGGCCCGCGCGTCATCGACGCCGACACCAAGGAGCGCATGAAGGCGATCCTGGCCGACATCCAGTCCGGCGAGTTCACCCGTCGTCTGGTTGCCAACGTCGAGAACGGCAACACCGAGCTCGAAGGCCTGCGCAAGGCCAACGCCGAGCACCCCATCGAGGTCACCGGCAAGAAGCTGCGCGACCTGATGAGCTGGGTCGATCGTCCGATCACCGAAACCGCGTAATTCGTAGTTTCACGCTCCACGTCTCCACTGGCCTGATGTCGCGCCGGTTCAATTACGTTGAACCAGCGCGGCATTGGGCCGGAGTCGTTTTCCGGGCCGGCTGAGTCCGGATTCATATTCCATCGAGAATTCGCCCGCGAAAGTGTCCACTATGTGGTATCGCCTACCGCGTTGTGGATTCGAAGTGAGCGCGCACTAAACTATCGGTGGTTAAACCACCTTCACACCCACCTAATCAGGGAGTTTGCACGTGAGCCAGCCTGGCCGTCCCGTTGTTCTGATCGCCGACAAGCTCGCGCCGTCCACAGTCGAGGCGCTCGGTGACGGTGTGGAGGTGCGTTGGGTCGACGGACCCGACCGCCCGGCGCTGCTCGCCGCGGTACCCGAGGCCGACGCGATTCTCGTCCGTTCCGCCACCACCGTCGACGCCGAGGTTCTGGCCGCAGGCACCAAGCTGAAGATCATCGGCCGCGCCGGCGTCGGCCTGGACAACGTCGAGATCCCCGCAGCCACCGAGCGCGGCGTGATGGTCGTCAATGCACCGACCTCCAACATCCACTCGGCAGCCGAGCACGCAGTTGCTCTGCTCATGTCGACCGCTCGCCAGATTCCCGCAGCAGACAAGACCCTGCGTGAGAACACCTGGAAGCGAAGCAAGTTCAACGGCGTCGAGATCCTCGGCAAGACCGTCGGCGTTGTCGGACTCGGCCGCATCGGCCAGCTGTTCGCGCAGCGTCTCGCCGCGTTCGAAACCACCATCATCGCGTACGACCCCTACTTGCCCGCAGCTCGCGCCGCGCAGCTCGGCATCGAACTGGTCACCATCGACGAGCTCGTCGAGCGCGCCGACTTCATCTCCGTGCACCTGCCCAAGACCAAGGAAACGGCCGGCCTGATCAACGCCGAGCGTCTCGCCAAGGCCAAGGACGGCGTCATCATCGTCAACGCCGCCCGCGGTGGTCTGATCGACGAAGACGCGCTCTACGACGCACTGGTCTCCGGCAAGGTCCGCGGCGCAGGTCTCGACGTGTTCAGCACCGAGCCGTGCACCGATTCCAAGCTCTTCGAGCTCGACAACGTCGTCGTCACCCCGCACCTCGGAGCATCGACGTCCGAGGCTCAGGACCGCGCAGGCATCGACGTGGCGAAGAGTGTTCTCCTCGCTCTGGCGGGCGAATTCGTTCCCGAGGCTGTCAACGTCTCCGGCGGCCCCGTCGGAGAAGAAGTTGCTCCGTGGCTCGAGCTGGTCCGCAAGCTCGGTCTCCTCGCTGCGACGTTGTCGCCCGAAGCTGTGCAGACCGTGCAGGTTGTCGCCACCGGCGAGCTGTCTGCCGAAACCGTCGACATCCTCGGCCTGGCCGCACTGCGCGGCGTGTTCTCCGCCAGCAGCGACGAGGCCGTCACGTTCGTCAACGCTCCGGCACTGGCCGAGCAGCGCGGCGTGACCGTATCGGTCGAGAAGCACTCCGAGGCTCTTGCTCACCGCAGCGCGGTCGAGGTTCGCGCAGTTGCCGCGGACGGCACGGTCACGTCGGTCACGGGTGCACTCACCGGTCTGCAGCAGGTCGAGAAGATCGTCAACATCAACGGACGCAGCTTCGACCTGCGCGCCGAGGGTCACAACATCGTCGTTCACTACAGCGATCGCCCGGGCGTTCTCGGTGTCCTCGGCACCGTTCTCGGTAACGCGGGCGTGGACATCCTCGCCGCAGCACTGAGCCAGGATGCCGAAGGCGAAGGCGCAACGGTCATCTTGCGCGTCGATCGCGTCGTCGGAGACGCCGAGGTCGAGGCAATCGTCTCGCAGCTCGACGCTCGCGTCGCCCAGGTCGACCTTTCCTGATTGTTTTTGCTGTGCGCCTTTATTAACCGCCCGCGGTTAATAAAGGCGCACAGTTCTACTGAGATGAGGACTCCATGAAGCTTGCGGTCATTCCGGGCGACGGAATCGGTGTCGAGGTCACAGCCGAAGCACTCAAGGTGCTCGGCAAGTTGGTTCCGGATCTGGAAACCACCGAATACGATCTCGGTGCCCGTCGCTACAACGCCACCGGCGAGTTGCTCCCGGCGGAAGAGCTGGACCAGATCCGTCAGCACGACGCAATCCTGTTGGGCGCCATCGGTGATCCGCGGATCGTCGCACCCGGCATCCTCGAGCGTGGCCTGCTGCTGAACATGCGTTTCCAGCTCGATCATCACGTGAATCTTCGCCCCGCACAGCTGTACCCGGGTGCGCTGTCGCCGTTGGCGGCCCAGCCGGAGATCGACTTCGTCGTGGTTCGTGAAGGCACCGAAGGCCCGTACACCGGTAACGGTGGAGCAATCCGCGTCGGCACCGATCACGAGATCGCGACCGAGGTGTCGATCAACACCTGGTTCGGCGCCGAGCGTGTTGTTCGTTATGCATTCGCGTTGGCGCAGACACGTTCCAAGCACCTCACACTGATCCACAAGACCAACGTGCTCTCCAATGCGGGCGCAATCTGGACGCGTGCGATCGAGACCGTCGGGGCCGAGTACCCGGACGTCGAGACCGCGTACTGCCACATCGACGCTGCCACCATCTACATGGTGACCGACCCGTCGCGGTTCGACGTCATCGTGACGGACAACCTCTTCGGTGACATCATCACCGACCTGGCCGGTGCCGTGACCGGTGGAATCGGTTTGGCCGCAAGCGGAAACATCGACGCGTCCGGTACCAACCCGTCGATGTTCGAGCCCGTGCACGGCAGTGCTCCGGACATCGCCGGCAAGGGAATCGCAGATCCCACCGCCGCGATCCTCTCGGCCGCACTGCTTCTTCGCCATCTCGGACGCGAGGACGACGCCGCTCGCGTCGAGGCTGTGGTCGCTGCCGACCTGGCAACGCGCGGCGAAGGCCCCATCTCCACGACCGAGATCGGCGACCGGATCACCGCAGCGCTGTAAGGATTTCTTTCACGAGACTGACGCGCGTAAGCCTTTCGGCTTGCGCGCGTCAGTCGTTTCCGACACCCCGATAGACTGGCCAGTATGCGTCTTGGTCGAATTGCCAGTCCCGATGGTGTTGCGTTCGTCAGTATCGAAGGTGAAGAGGATGCCCTCGTCGCCAAGGAAATTGCGGAGCACCCGTTCGGGAACCCCACCTTTACCGGCCGTAGTTGGCCGCTCGCCGATGTTCGTCTGCTGGCTCCGATTCTCGCCAGCAAGGTGATCTGTATCGGCAAGAATTATGCAGATCACATCGCGGAGATGGGCGGCGAGGCGCCGGCTGATCCGGTGATCTTCCTCAAGCCCAATACGTCCATCGTCGGCCCGGGCGCCCCGATCGTCTTGCCTCCGACGTCCAACGAGGTGCATTTCGAGGGTGAACTGGCGGTGGTCATCGGTCAGCCTTGCAAAGACGTACCCGCGGCGAAGGCGTTGAGCGTGGTCCTTGGCTACACGATCGCCAACGACGTATCGGCGCGAGATCATCAGCGTCACGACGGGCAATGGACGCGCGCGAAGGGCCACGACACCTTCTGCCCGCTCGGTCCGTGGATCGAAACCAGCCTCGATGCGTCCGACGTCGACATCAAGACCGAGGTGAACGGTCAGGTCAAGCAGGACAGCAGCACCGCCTTCCTACTTCACGACATTCCGAAGATCATCGAGTGGATCTCGGCGGTGATGACCCTCCTGCCCGGCGACGTCATCCTCACCGGCACCCCCGCCGGAGTCGGCCCGATCGTCGACGGCGATTCCGTGTCTGTCACGGTCTCGGGGATCGGCACGCTCACGAACCCGGTGACCGCCAAGAATTGATCTGACCCGGTTCGTTCCGTCATGTGACTACGGAGGCCCCATCCCCACCGGATGGGGCCTCCGTCGTGGTGTGAGTCGAGAGGTGTCTGTCAAAGAAAAGTTGCAAGATGGTAACTAACGCCGGATGGCCGATTGGGATTGCCTTCCGGTTCGAGGTAATCAGGCCCTGGGACTGACCTGCGGGTTTCATGAGCCAGGCGAAGCTTCACCCATGATCCTCCTGGCGTTATGTCTGATTTGGTGAGGTTGGGAGGGTTCGCCCCGCGGTTTGCTGCCGCGGCTCGTAACAGACCAAATTCCCTGAAATGTAACGCTGAGCAGTAGGGTGGCCGATAACTGGATAGAAGCCGATGGGGCAATCGAGTGGATTGCGCAGAAACGTGGTGATACATGACGACCTTCGCGGAAGCATCCCGGACAGCGGCAGAGCATGCGCGGAACGGGCAGCGGCCGGTGTGGCGAGACAAGAAGCGCTACCTGTGGCCACTGGGTTTGCTGGTTCCTCTCAGTCCGTTCGCTGCGTGGTTCCTGGTCGACAAATTCAGTCTCGGGCTCTTCTGGGCCATCGGGGCCTGGCTCATCGTGATCGTCATTCCCCTGATCGATCTACTGGCGGGCGAGGACGGTAACAGCCCACCGGACGAAGCGATCCCTGAATTGCAAGAGGATCGTTTCTACCGCTGGTGCACGTATCTGTTCCTGCCCCTCCAGTACGTCGGTCTCGTATTCGTCGCCTGGTGCTGGGTGAACGCGCCGATGGCGGCGGGGGAGAAGTTCGCGCTCGCGATGACTGCCGGCGTGGTTGCCGGTGTGGGGATCAACGCGGCGCATGAATTGGGGCACAAGAGCGAAAAGCTCGAGAAGTGGCTCGCGAAAGTAGCGCTGGCACAGTCCTTTTACGGCCATTTCTACGTCGAGCACAACCATGGTCACCACGTCCGTGTCGCGACGCCGGAGGATCCGGCCAGTTCGCGATACAAGGAAAACTTCTGGTTCTTCTTGCCGCGCAGTGTCATCGGCGGCCTGCGCTCGGGATGGCGGATCGAAAGCGCTCGCCTGCAGCGTCAAGGCAGACGGACGTGGAGCTATCGGAACAACATCCTGAACGCGTGGGCGATGAGTGTTGTCCTGTTCGGCAGCCTGATCGCGGTGTTCGGGTGGGAAATCGCACCGTGGCTGGCCGTTCAGGCGATTGCCGGATTCACGTTCCTCGAGACCGCCAACTATCTCGAGCACTACGGCTTGCTACGTGCGAAGCGGCCTGACGGCTCGTACGTTCGCTGCTCGCCCGAGGACAGCTGGAACAGCGACCACGTCGTCAGCAATCTGTTCCTCTATCAACTTCAGCGTCACAGTGACCATCACGCGAATCCGCGTCTGCGGTACCAGAGCCTGCGCAGTGCGGCCGAAGCGCCGCAACTTCCAGCGGGTTACGCGGTCATGATCGTGTGCGCGTGGGTGCCGCCGCTGTGGCGAAAGGTCATGGACAAGCGACTACTCGCCTACTACGACGGTGACATGACACGTATCAACGTCTTGCCGGGTAAGTGATCGGCGGGATGGAGGAAGCGCTGCGGGACTAACCTGTAGTACGACCATCCATCATCGCCGAGCCAAGTGAGCCATGACCAACAGCGAAGTACGCGTCCGTTTCTGTCCGTCACCCACCGGAACCCCGCACGTAGGTTTGGTGCGCACCGCCTTGTTCAACTGGG
This sequence comes from Rhodococcus sp. DN22, assembly GCF_036669995.1. Taxonomy (NCBI): domain Bacteria; kingdom Bacillati; phylum Actinomycetota; class Actinomycetes; order Mycobacteriales; family Nocardiaceae; genus Rhodococcus; species Rhodococcus sp. DN22. The sequence continues at coordinate 2,546,714 of NZ_CP133326.1, forward strand.
CATTCGCACGACACCACGGCGGCACGTTCGTGTTCCGTATCGAAGACACCGATGCGCAGCGCGACAGTGAAGAGTCCTACCAGGCCATCCTCGACGCCCTCCGCTGGTTGGGGCTCAATTGGGACGAGGGCCCGGAGGTCGGTGGGCCGCACGCACCGTATCGCCAGTCCGAGCGTCGCGACCTGCATCTCGACGTCGTTGCCAAGTTGCTGGCCGCGGGCGAGGCCTACGAGTCCTACTCGACCAACGAAGAAGTGGAAGCGCGACACAAGGCGGCCGGACGCGACCCGAAGCTCGGATACGACAACTTCGATCGCGACCTCAGCGACGAGCAGCGCGCTGCCTACGTCGCCGAGGGTCGTAAGCCGGTCGTCCGCCTCCGGATGCCCGATCACGACCTGACGTGGAACGACCTGGTTCGCGGCGAGACCACGTTCAAGGCAGGCACCGTTCCGGACTTCGCGTTGACTCGCGGGAACGGTATTCCGCTGTACACGCTGGTCAACCCCGTCGACGACGCGTTGATGAAGATCACCCACGTACTGCGCGGAGAGGACCTGCTGTCCTCGACCCCGCGTCAGCTCGCGTTGTACGAGGCTTTGATCCGCATCGGTGTCGCCGATTTCACACCGTCGTTCGGGCACCTGCCGTTCGTGATGGGTCAGGGCAACAAGAAGCTTTCCAAGCGCGATCCCGAGTCCAACCTCTTCATTCACCGCGATCGGGGCTTCATTCCCGAGGGACTGCTGAACTACTTGGCTCTGCTCGGGTGGAGCATTGCCGACGATCACGATGTCTTCTCACTCGACGAGATGGTTGCGGCCTTCGACGTTTCGAAGGTCAACTCCAACCCTGCCCGCTTCGACCAGAAAAAGGCCGACGCGATCAATGCCGAGCACATTCGCTTGCTCCAGCCGGCCGACTTCGCGGCCCGCCTGAAGTCGTTCCTGGTGGAGCACGGCCACATCAGCGCCGACGTCGATGAAGCCACGTTCACTGTTGCGGCGGACCTCGTGCAGACGCGCATCGTCGTCCTGTCCGACGCGTGGGATCTGCTGAAGTTCCTGTTCGTCGACGAGGCGTCGTTTGCTCTCGATCCGGCCGCGGCGGCAAAGAACCTGAAGGAAGACGCTGGTCCGGTTCTGGACGCGTCTCTTGCGGCACTCGAGGCCACCTCGGAGTGGACTGCGGCCAGTATCGAGGAAGCACTCAAGAAGGCCCTCATCGAGGATCTGGAGCTCAAACCGCGTAAGGCCTTCGCTCCGGTTCGGGTCGCGATCACCGGCTCTCACATCAGCCCTCCGCTGTACGAGTCGATGGAATTGCTCGGTCGTGAGGTCTCGATTGCTCGGTTGCGCGCCGGTAGGGCAGCGGTAACTGCCTAGATCGGACTGTCTTCCGGCCGAAAATGAAGCAAAAACCTCCCGTGACCATACGATTTGGTATTTGGGGCAGGGGTACTGGTAATCTTCTTTTCGGCCGGAGACGAGCCGCCGAGCACAACAGCGAAGCGGATCGGGCAAGGCTGGTGAGCAAGACCTTGGGGTATGGTGTAATTGGCAACACAGCGGTTTCTGGTACCGCCATTCTAGGTTCGAGTCCTGGTACCCCAGCGGAAATCCGGTCGATTTTGTGGCCGGACTCAGACAAGCTAAGCTTGCTGAGCATCCAAGAGCAAGACTGAATACCACGTTTAAAAGCGTGTCCTGGCCCCGTCGTCTAGCGGCCTAGGACGCCGCCCTCTCAAGGCGGTAGCGCGGGTTCGAATCCCGTCGGGGCTACAAAGGAAAGACCCTCCGATCATTGATCGGAGGGTCTTTTCGTATGTATGGGAAATGTTTCCGGCGATGCGAAAAACGATCACCCCCAGTCGAATTCGACTGGGGGTGATCGTCATCTCACTCTGTTGTCCGCGATCGGCTATCCGCTCTTACGGCGGAACTCTCGCTTGTGATCGGCCGGGCCATGCGTGTTGTGGACCTTGGACTGTCCGTCGCGATGGTCGGTCGATTTGGCGTTCTGATGATTCTTCCGTTCGAGGGCTTCACGGAACTTTCGTTTGGTTTCCTCCGATTGGGATTCGGGTTCTGACGGGGTGTTGCTGTCGAGATCGCTCATATGCTCACTCCTTGTTGTTGGGCCTGTTGGTGAAACTACGCCGGCCCGAATTCGAAAGCTCGTGAATTTCGCTTCACGAATCTCGGGGTCTACGGCGATGGTGCAGTAGAACCGGAAAGAGGCATCGCAGGCATCGCGAGCTTGCGGTGATCCCACGAACGAGTTCGATCGGGAACGAACCGTACCGCGACGCGCTTGTGGAGCATCGCGTCGACGGCCGGGCGGAGATCCTCTGTGTACGGGCCCGTGTATCGCTCCCAGACACTGATTCCCACGGCAAAGAGAGCTTCCGGATCCTCGACGATCACTCCGGTGCCCTCCATCGAGACTCCTCGCAGCGTGTCGTACGTCAGACCGTCTTCGATCAGGACGGACATACGGGTGTCCCGGCGAAGATTGACCGCCTTCTGCGACTTGGCTTTGGTTTCGAACCAGATTTCGCCGTCGACTATCGCAAACCACATCGCGATCAGGTGAGGCATTCCGTCGGCGCTCAACGTCGCCATCGTTGCCGTACGGCTCTTTTCGACGAAGCTCGAAATTTCGGCCTCGGTCATCGTGATCTGACTACGCTGCTTTCCTGCCATGGTCGCGTCGTACTCCTACGTGCTCGAGGATCTGAAGGCCTTACTGTGTCACGAATTACAGACGCTTGTGGAGCGCTTCGGCAGCTGCGAGAAGGTCCGCCGCCCAGCGGGCTCCCGGTCGTCTACCCATCCGATCGATGGGGCCGGAGACCGAAATCGCGGCAATGACAGCGCCTGCCGAGTCTCGGACGGGAGCCGCGACGCTGGCGACACCCGGCTCACGTTCGGCTGCACTCTGTGCCCAGCCGCGCCGGCGAACCTCGAGGAGCACTCGTTCGCCGAACGACGCATCGGCGAGAACGGTCCGTTGGGTTTGTGGATCTGCCCATGCGAGAAGGACCTTGGCGCCGGAACCGGCATTCATCGGCAGCCTGGCCCCGACGAGAACTGTGTCGCGAAGGCCCGTGGGCGGTTCCATCGACGCGACGCAGATGCGTTGGGTGCCTTCCCGGCGGTACAGCTGGACGCTTTCGCCGGTGATTTCGCGAAGGCGGGGGAGGATGAGTCCGGCCGCAGCAATGAGTGGATCATTAGCGGTGGCAGCGAGTTCGGCGAGTCCGGGCCCTGGGCACCACTGACCATCCGAGTCGCGTGTGAGGAGTCGATGGACTTCGAGACCGACGGCGAGTCTATGGGCGGTCGCGCGCGGCAAACCGGTTCGTGCACAGAGTTCGGTGAGGCTGCACGGTTCCTCAGCTACTGCATGAAGAACGCCCATTGCTTTGTCCAGGACGCCGATGCCGCTATGCTGTCTCATAGGTCGATACCAGTTTCTCGCATAGTGGGATGATAGCGCATTTCCTGGTGGACTAGCGCATTTACTGAGGGGCTAGTGCATTTCCTAGGGGCAGCCTGCATCTGCTGCGAGGGCTGGGGACCTACTTCACGCGCGGCGGGCCAGCCCGTAGTCCGCCGACGCGAGGCTACGTACAGAGGTGGAAGACATGGCACAGAAAGCACGCACTCTCGCCGAGAAGGTGTGGGACGACCACGTTGTCGTGAAAGGGGAGGGGCAGGATCCCGACCTCATCTACATCGATCTCCACCTCGTTCACGAAGTGACGAGCCCGCAGGCCTTCGACGGACTTCGCTTGGCAGGACGCCCGTTGCGCCGTCCCGACCTGACGATCGCCACCGAGGACCACAATGTTCCGACGATCGACATCGACAAGCCGATCGCCGATCCCGTGTCCAAGACTCAGGTCGACACCTTGCGCCGAAATTGCGAAGAATTCGGAGTTCGCTTGCACCGCATGGGCGATCTCGATCAGGGCATCGTGCATGTGGTCGGACCGCAGCTCGGCCTGACTCAGCCGGGAACCACCGTGGTGTGCGGCGACAGTCATACGTCGACGCACGGCGCATTCGGTGCGCTCGCAATGGGAATCGGCACCAGCGAGGTCGAGCACGTGATGGCGACGCAGACATTGTCGTTGCGCCCCTTCAAGACCATGGCGATCACGGTCGACGGCGAGCTGCCTCCTGGCGTCACGAGCAAGGACTTGATCCTGGCAGTCATCGCCAAGATCGGCACCGGCGGCGGCCAGGGCTACGTCCTGGAGTACCGCGGCGAGGCCATTCGCAAACTGTCGATGGAAGCTCGTATGACCATCTGCAACATGTCGATCGAGGCCGGAGCCCGTGCGGGCATGATCGCACCGGACGAGACCACTTACGAGTTCATAAAGGGCCGTCCGCATGCACCGTCGGGCGCAGAGTGGGACGAAGCCGTCGCCGCGTGGGAGTTGCTCAAGACCGACGAGGGCGCCGAATTCGACAACGAGGTCCACATCGACGCAAGCGCATTGACGCCTTTTGTCACGTGGGGAACCAATCCGGGACAGGGTGCACCGCTCGGTGACCGAGTGCCCGATCCGGAACTGATCGTCGACGAGAGCGAGCGTCAGGCTGCCGAGAAGGCGCTCACCTACATGGGTCTCGACGCCGGCATGGCGCTTCGGGATGTTGCTGTCGACACCGTCTTCGTCGGTTCGTGCACCAACGGACGCATCGAAGATCTGCGCGCGGTGGCCGAGGTGCTCGAGGGTCGCCATGTGGCAGAGGGCGTTCGGATGCTCATCGTTCCCGGCTCGATGCGGGTGCGTGCTCAAGCCGAAAGTGAAGGTCTCGGTGAAATCTTCACGGCGGCAGGGGCCGAATGGCGCCAGGCCGGTTGCTCGATGTGCTTGGGAATGAACCCTGACCAGCTTGCTCCCGGCGAGCGTTCGGCATCGACGTCCAACCGGAATTTCGAAGGCCGACAGGGTAAAGGCGGTCGGACCCATCTGGTTTCCCCGCTCGTCGCGGCTGCCACTGCGGTCCGCGGAACGCTCTCGGCACCGGCCGATCTGGTCTGACCCACTTACCATCTCGAGGAGAATTTCGATGGAATCCTTTACCACGCACAAGGGTATCGGCGTCCCGCTGCGACGCTCGAATGTCGATACCGATCAGATCATCCCTGCCGTGTACCTGAAACGGGTGACGCGCACGGGATTCGAGGACGGGCTGTTTGCAGGCTGGCGCACCGACCCCAACTTCATTCTCAATCTGGCTCCGTACGACAAGGGAAGTGTCCTCGTAGCCGGTCCCGATTTCGGCACGGGCTCTTCGCGTGAGCATGCCGTGTGGGCTCTCTCCGACTTCGGATTTCGGGTCGTCATCGCTTCCCGGTTCGCCGACATTTTCCGCGGAAACGCCGGAAAAGCCGGTCTCGTAGCGGCACAGGTCGAGCAGAGCGACGTCGAATTGCTCTGGAAGTTGCTCGAAGAGCAGCCCGGACTGGAATTGACAGTAGATCTCGAGAATCGGACCGTGAGCGCCGGAACTACGGTGGTGCCGTTCAATATTGACGACTACACACGGTGGCGTCTGCTGGAGGGTCTCGACGACATCGGACTGACATTGCGGCAGGTAGAAGCGATTTCCGAGTTCGAAAAGTCAAGGCCTTCATGGAAACCGACTACCCTTCCAGCCCGAATTTCGCAGGGCTGAACCGAAATCCGCAACTCCGCGCGGGAAGAGAAATAGGTCACCATTTCGCAGTCACGTTGAATGAGAATTGGCGTGGCACATAGACTCTTGCCGTTATCAGGTTTACCGTGGTTCTCAGTCGGTCCGACGGTGGACCACAATTAGCGGAGGAATTTCAATGAACAAGGCAGAGCTCATCGATGTTCTGACTGAAAAGCTGGGTTCGGACAGGCGCACAGCGACCGACGCAGTGGAGCACGTCGTGGACACCATCGTCCGCGCCGTCCACCGTGGCGAGAGCGTGACCATCACCGGCTTCGGAGTCTTCGAGCAGCGTCGTCGTGCAGCACGTGTTGCACGCAACCCGCGTACGGGCGAGACCGTCAAGGTCAAGCCGACGTCGGTTCCGGCTTTCCGTCCGGGTGCGCAGTTCAAGGCTGTTATCGCTGGTGGACAGAAGCTTCCGGCCACCGGCCCGGCAGTCAAGCGTGGCGTAGCAGCACCGGCCACCAAGGCTGCAGCCAAGAAGGCTGCTGCCAAGAAGACCGCAGCCAAGAAGGCTCCGGCAAAGAAGGCTCCGGCCAAGACCGCAGCCAAGAAGACGGTTGCCGCGAAGGCTCCCGCCAAGAAGGCTCCGGCCAAGACCGCAGCCAAGAAGACGGTTGCCACCAAGGCTCCCGCCAAGAAGGCTCCGGCCAAGACCGCAGCCAAGAAGACGGTTGCCACCAAGGCTCCCGCCAAGAAGGCTCCGGCCAAGACCGCAGCCAAGGCTCCGGCCAAGAAGGCTCCGGCCAAGAAGGCTCCGGCCAAGACCGCAGCCAAGAAGGCTCCGGCCAAGAAGGCTCCGGCCAAGCGCGGAAAGTAGTCGCGTTCGGGTGAAAAACCCGATGCCGTAAGACAAAGAGGTGCAGCCGCGGATCTGATCCGCGGCTGCACCTCTTTTTGCTGTCTGGGAGAAGTGTGAATTCTCCTGTGTTTCAGTGCTTTGCAAAACTACCGAATCGAACTGGGGCCGGTTGGTCCAAATCCCTCAGGAGTTGGCGACTTTGGGGAGCGGGCTGTCGAGGTGATCGGCGGCGACGAGGCGGCCGTCGAGGAACGAGAGCACCCAAGTGCTCGCCTTACGGTTGCGTGCAGAGGGCAGTGTTACACCGGCCGTATCAGCCCACCAGCGCATCAAATCGGGGATGACGCCTCCTTGGCTGCAGATCACTGGAGTGCCCTCCAGTGCGGCGATCTGCAGCGCACGTGCCCGAGCGGCGTCGGGATCGGCCTCGTAACCTTCTTCGGTCAGAAGAGGTTCCGTCGAAATCTCGACACCCAATGCCTCCGCCAACGGCATTACGGTGTCGATGCAGCGCGTACGGTCAGCCGCGAAAACCGAATCGGCTCCGAAGATTTTCAGCTGTTCGACCAAGGCGGCGGATTGCTCTTTGCCCTTGGCGTCGAGTGGACGCAAATTGTCGTCGCCCTTGTACCGCTTACGGCTTCCAGCCTTTGCGTGGCGGACGAGTAATACCGTTTTCGTATCAGGCCGAATGGAAACGAAGCGGCGAAGAATCATTCGATCCATCGGGTAGGAAAGATGATCGGCGACCTCGGCGACCGGAAGCCAATAGAGAACATCTACTTCGTTATTCGGCCCGAAATCTCCGTCGACTGCTTCGGCCGACCAGTATTCGACTCGTTTGAGTTTGCGATGTCCCGGGATCGGGTACGTCACGCCACCGAGGTGCCTTCCGAAACGTCCGGTGATCGAGGTCTCTTCGCGGACCTCGCGAACTGCTGCGGTCAAGAAGGTCTCGCCTGGATCGAGCTTTCCTTTGGGGAATGACCAGTCGTCGTACTTCGGTCGATGTACGACGGCGATCTCGATGGCGGAAGGATCCTGGGGAGCCTTCCGCCACAGAACCGCGCCTGCGGCAAAGATGTTGGCTTTGACCGGCTTGTCGCTCATGGTGTGATCCGAGCCCGTCAAGACCCGCTGGCGGTGCGGCTGCGCATCAACGACTGTTGATGCTCACGTACGTCCTCACCGCGTTCGGGAGCAGCGACCCAACTGCCGTCCGGATGCAGTACCCAGCAGCGAGTTCGCGGATCGAGAGCGGAATCGAAGATGTCACCGAGTTGCTTCGACAGTTTCGGATCCTTGACCTGCACCATGACCTCGACGCGGCGATCGAGGTTGCGGTGCATCATGTCTGCGCTGCCGATCCAGAATTCGTCGGCCGAGCGGAAATGGAACATTCGCGAGTGTTCGAGGAACCGCCCGAGAATGGAACGTACTTCGATGTTTTCGCTGAGGCCCGGAACACCCGGCTTGAGCGCGCAGATTCCGCGGACCACGATCTCGACGGGGATACCGGCCTTGGACGCGCGGTACAACGCGTCGATGACCTGCTCGTCGACCAATGCGTTGGCTTTCAAGCGGATACCGGCATCGCGGCCTGCAAGCTTGTGAGCGATCTCGTTGTCGATCCGCTCGATGATCCCGCGGCGAACCCCGTACGGCGCAACGAGAAGGTTGCGGTAGCTCGTCTTTCGGGAGTATCCGGTCAGCGAGTTGAAGAGGTCGGTGAGGTCGGCACCGATCTCCGGTGCTGCGGTGAGCAATCCGACGTCCTCGTACATGCGCGCGGTCTTCGGGTTGTAGTTGCCGGTGCCGATGTGGCAGTAGCGACGAATTGTGGAACCTTCGCGCCTGACGACGAGGCACGTCTTGCAGTGAGTCTTGAGACCGACGAGACCGTAGACGACGTGAACGCCGGCCTGCTCGAGTTTGCGTGCCCACTTGATGTTGGCTTGCTCGTCGAAGCGCGCCTTGATCTCCACGAGGGCAACAACTTGCTTGCCGGCCTCGGCGGCGTCGATCAGTGCGTTGACGATGGGGGAGTCGCCCGAAGTTCGGTACAGGGTCTGCTTGATCGCGAGTACCTGCGGGTCGGCAGCAGCCTGTTCGATGAAGCGTTGAACGCTGGTGGAAAACGAGTCGTAAGGGTGGTGGACGAGCACGTCGCCCTCGCGCAGGGTCGAGAACACGCTCTTCGGTGTCTCACGCTCGCCGAACGCCGGATGCGTCGCCGGGACGAACGGAGCGTCCTTGAGCGCCGGGCGATCGACGGCGTAAACCTGCCAGAGGCAGGACAAGTCGAGGAGCCCGGAAACCTCGATCACGTCAGCCGGATCGACGTCGAGTTCACGCAGAAGCAGTTCGAGCATGTGCTCGGTCATGTCGTCGGCAACTTCGAGGCGAACGGGCGAACCGAAACGACGACGCGCCAATTCACGTTCGAGTGCCTGCAGCAGATCCTCGTCCCGATCCTCTTCGACCTCGAAATCGGCGTTGCGTGTGATTCGGAAGGCGTGATGTTCGACGATTTCCATTCCGGGAAACAGCACGTCCAGATGAGCCGAAATCAGTTCTTCCATCGGGAGGAACGAATCGATGGTGGACGAAGACGTCGTGCTCTTGACTCGCACGAACCGGCCGACGTTGTCGGGGACCTTGACGCGAGCGAAGTGTTCGCCGCGGGTGACGGAGTCCTTCACTGTCACGGCGAGGTTGAGGCTCAGTCCGCTGATGTAGGGGAACGGGTGGGCGTGATCGACTGCCAACGGCGTCAGTACCGGGAAGACCTGCTCGTGGAAATGCGCCGATAGCCGGCCGTGATCGTCGGCGCTGAGGTCGGCCCATCTAACAATTGAAATGCCTTCTGCCGCCAGGGCAGGGCGGACCGAGTCGAGAAACACGTGTGCGTGCTTGTCGGCGAGTTCCTGGGTGCGACGCGCAATGAGCGCCAATTGTTCGCGTGGGGAGAGGCCGTCGGCGGACCTGACCGACAGTCCCGTCTCGTCGCGGCGCTTGAGTCCGGCGACCCGGACCATGAAAAATTCGTCGAGATTGGAAGCGAAGATGGCGAGGAACTTTGCGCGTTCGAGCAACGGCAGTGACTCGTCGGCAGCCAATGCGAGAACACGGGCATTGAAATCGAGCCAGCTGAGTTCGCGGTTTAGGTAACGATCCTCGGGAAGTCCGACGAGCAATTCGGGTAGCTCTGCCTTGGTAGCTGCAGGGGGAGCGCCCGGGATGTTGGTGGCGACCGCGACGGCCTGAGATCGCGGCGAGGTGGCCGCGCCGTTCTCGTGTCGGCCGGAGCTGTGGTCTCCGTCCGACTGGTCTTCGGAAATACGGTTTTCGAGTGCTTCGCCATTGCTCACTCGTCGATCATCCCCCACAATCGCGCGGTCCGACAATCGATGAAAGAAAATTCATCGACTGTTCGACGGCGTGGCCTTGAGTCTGGTCAACGAAGCCAATGTCGCGGGGCCTACTCCCAGTGCGCGCACGGTGTCGAGATCGGCGTGGGTATCGACGTCGGTGCGCAGTCCCGGCCATTGGCCGTTGAGTGGACGAGCACCTGAATTAGCATGTCCCCATGCGGATTCCGGACCGAATCGGGGGTCGAGCACACTCTCGCCACACGCAAACAATGCGGAAGTGCCGGTGCCGTGGTGATCGACGACGACTGAACGTCCACCGCTTCGGGCGGCGGCCACGGCCTCCGTCAGTTCGCTCGGTTGCATCGCGGGCAAGTCGGCTTGCAGCACAACGAGGTCGACCACTCCGCGTTTGGCTCGGATATCGGCGGCCGCTGCACTCAACGCTGCGTTGAGGGTTTCCTCCGCGCGCGGTGAGGCGCCGTTGGTCAGCGAGATGTCGGGAGCTGGATCGGCGTAGACCGTCACGCCGACGGAATACGCAAGAGCGGCAACGGTCGGGTCTGGGGTGACCACCGTGACGGTGTCGATGGCAGAGACGGCGGCAACGGTCGCGAGGGTGTCGTGAAGCATGGCCAACACGAGGTCTGCACGCGCGTCCGCGTCGAGTTCGCCCGCGAGCCGGGACTTGGCCGATCTCAAGGACTTGACGGCCACTATCGCATGCATGGGGCGTTCGATCTCCGTGCGCGCATGCGGTGTCTCCACGACGTGTGGGTACGGGGGTTCCGCGCTGTCCATCCCTCGATCTTGCCAGTCATCACGCTCGGTGTCCGCGGCTGCCCACCGCAGTGCACCACAGGCGATACTCTGTGCAGACGATTTTTCTGGCGGCGACCCGCTTCGCCGGGTAGACGGGGTGAGCGTGTGAGTAAGGCAGCTGTATTGGGCGCAGGTTCGTGGGGAACAGCGTTGGCCAAGGTGATGGCCGAGGCCGGAACCGACGTGACGATGTGGGCCAGGCGTGAAGAGGTCGCGAAGCGCATCGACACCACGCACGAGAACAGCGACTATCTGCCAGGCATTGCTTTGCCTTCGTCGATTCGCGCGACCCACCACCACGAGGAGGCGATGGCAGGCGCTGACTTCATCGTGCTGGCGGTTCCCTCGCAGTCGCTACGGGGAAACCTGGAGCAGTGGAAAGGCTCGATCGGACCCGATGCGACTCTGCTGAGTCTGGCCAAGGGAATCGAGACCGGGACGCTCATGCGCATGAGCCAGGTCATCGTGTCGGTGACCGGCGTGGAACCGGGGCGCGTCGCGGTGCTCTCGGGCCCGAATCTTGCACACGAGATCGCCAGCGGGCAGCCAGCGGCCACGGTGATCGCCTGCTCGGATTCCTCGCGTGCCCTCGCTCTCCAGGATGCTTGCGCTACCGGCTATTTCAGGCCGTACACCAACTCCGACGTCATCGGTTGCGAGATCGGTGGCGCGTGCAAGAACGTGATCGCGCTGGCCTGCGGCATGGCCGCCGGTAGTGGATTCGGCGACAACACGGTTGCCAGCATCATCACCCGTGGTCTCGCCGAGACGATTCGGCTCGGTGTCGCGCTCGGCGCCAAGGCGTCGACGCTTGCAGGCTTGGCGGGCGTCGGTGACCTGGTCGCGACCTGCACGTCCGAGTTGTCGCGAAACCGGACGTTCGGAGAGCGACTCGGACGGGGCGGGTCGATGGAATCGGCACAGAAGGCAACCAACGGTCAGGTCGCCGAGGGTGTGAAGTCGTGCACGTCGGTACGCGCACTCGCTGCCGGCTACGACGTGGAGATGCCGTTGACCGACGCGGTCCATCGGGTGTGCCACGAAGGCATGGCCGTCAGCGATGCGATCGGTCAGTTGCTCGGACGCCGGACGAAGCCGGAATGAGTGAAATTGATGTGAGTGATTTCGAGGGTTACGGGGATTCGACGCGCAGTGTGAGCGCCGTTGCGCGCGAACACGCTGCGGGTCAGCCCATGCAGCTGGGTCCGATATTTGCTGCGCCGTACCAACTTTCGGTGGACGAAGGCTCCGAGTCCGATACCTATGCTCGAGCGTCGAACCCGGGTTGGCGCGGACTCGAATCGGCGCTCGCGGCGCTCGAAGGAGCGGACCACGCACTCGTCATGGGGTCGGGGATGTCTGCGATCACCGCGACCTTGCGCAGCGTGCTCGTCGCCGGGGATACCGTCGTCGTGCCCTCGGACGGGTACTACCAGGTGCGGTTGTACGCGAACGAACGTCTGGCGCCGTTGGGAATCACCGTTCGCGAAGTCTCGACCCTGCAGATGGGCGACGCGAGCTTCGCGGATTTGCTCGACGCGTCACCGGGTCGCGTGGTCGTCGTCGCCGAGACGCCGTCCAACCCGGTGCTGGACGTGGTCGACCTTCGCGTGCTCGCCGACGTGTGTCACCGATCGGGCGCGCTGCTGATCGTCGACAACACGACTGCGACACCGCTGGGGCAGCGCCCGCTCGAATTGGGTGCCGACGTCGTGGTGGCCAGCGGTACCAAGGCACTCAGCGGGCACAGTGACCTCCTGATGGGTTACGTCGCTACTTCCGATGCGGCGGTGAGTCAGCGGATCGAGCGTGAGCGACTTCTTTCGGGAACAGTGCTCGGCCCCTTCGAGACGTGGCTTGCGCACCGGAGTCTCGGCACGGCAGGCCTGCGATTCGGGCGTCAGTGCGACAACGCGCTGGCCCTGGCCGAGATGTTGGCTGGACACAAAGCGGTCCGGTCCGTTCGTTATCCCGGCCTTCGCGGTGACCCGTCCTACACAACGGCATCCGGTCAGATGAAACGATTCGGCGGATTGGTGAGCGTCGAGTTGGATTCGGCTCAAGCATTCCACTCGTTCGTCGAAGCGAGCAATCTCGTCACGGCCGCCACCAGCTTCGGTGGGATCCACACGACGGCGGATCGTCGTGCGCGCTGGGGCGATCCGGTCAGTGCGGGTTTTGTCCGAATCGCTTGTGGCATCGAGGACACCGCCGATCTCCTGGCCGACATCGAGCGCGCGCTCGACGCGTGAGCGGACCACGTCGATGATTTCCGGCTTGGCCCGATCGCGTGCCGAAGTCGATTCGGCGGTACGGTTTGACGCGTGAACAGCAGCCGTACCCGCGTGGCCGTGATCTTCGGTGGCCGGAGCAATGAGCATTCAGTGTCCTGTGTTTCCGCCGGAAGCGTCCTGAGCAACCTCGACCCGGATCGGTACGACGTCGTACCGATCGGCATCACAGTCGACGGTTCCTGGGTCCTCGGGTCGAGCGACCCCAGCTCCCTCGCGATCAGCGGGCGCGCGTTGCCGTCGGTCGACAAAGACGGAACGTCGGTGGTCCTCAGCGCGGACCCCACCCGCGAGGGCGAGGTCATCTCCTTCGACGGCTCCGACGCCGGTGCTGTGCTCGCGTCGGTCGACGTCGTTTTCCCCGTTCTGCATGGGGCTTACGGCGAAGACGGCACCATTCAGGGATTGCTCGAACTTGCCGGGGTTCCGTATGTCGGACCCGGAGTCCTGGCCAGCGCCGCCGGCATGGACAAAGAGTTCACGAAGAAGCTTCTTGCCGCTGAAGGACTTCCCGTCGGAGTGCAGGTCGTGCTTCGACCGGGAATCGCAACGCTGACCGAAGAGCAGAAGGCGGAGTTGGGCCTTCCCGTGTTCGTGAAGCCCGCTCGTGGTGGTTCGTCCATCGGCATCACCCGGGTGAGCAATTGGGACGGTCTGGACGGGGCGATCGCTCATGCGCGCCTGCACGATCCCAAGGTGATCGTCGAAGGCGCGATCATCGGCCGTGAGGTGGAATGCGGCGTCCTCGAATTCCCGAACGGTGACGTCAAGGCGAGTGTGGTCGCTGAGATCCGGATGCCGGATTCCGACACCGATTCGGACGCGTTCTACGACTTCGACACCAAGTACCTCGACGACGTCTGCGAATTCGACATCCCCGCGAAACTCGACGAGTCGGTGAGCGACCAGATCAGGGAGCTTGCAGTCCGCGCGTTCAAGGCACTCGATTGCCAGGGACTCTCGCGGGTCGATTTCTTCGTCACGGCTGACGGCCCGGTGATCAACGAGATCAACACGATGCCCGGGTTCACTTCCATCTCGATGTATCCGAAGATGTGGAACGCCACCGGAATCGATTACCGCACTTTGATTTCGACACTGGTCGACACCGCCATCGCTCGCGGTACCGGACTTCGCTGATCAGGGAACCGCGACCGGCGCCGGGTCGAGGGGCTTCTGTTCGAGAGTCGCCGTGATGGTGTCGGAGATCTCCTGAATCGGCGTCGGGCCGGTCCCGTCGGGGATCGTGATACCGATGTACTCACCGCGGTCTACGGCAAACCAAGTGCTCGCAGCCAGACCGACGTCGGTTCCCGAGACCTGGAACCATTGGACACCGTTCACAACCTGTAGTGCTGCAGCCTGGTCGAACTCGGTCGGACGGTCGAGCCCGCAGCGCAACACGATCGGCTCACCTTCGCTGCGCTGCCAAGCTGCCGCTCCAGCCGGAGCGGGGTCAACCAACTCGGCTTTCGTGAAGTCGTCGATCTTGTCGGGGAGCGCACCGAGGAGGGAAACGCAGGCCTCCGACTCCGCTGCCGGTGCCGGTACGGGTCCCAGCGCTACCGGCGAGAGTTCAGGGTTGTTTCCCGCTACGACGGCCGCGATCACCACTCCGACGATCAGGGCTACCGGGAGCGCGATGGCGGTGGCGATCAGCGCCGGACTGCGGCGCTCGGTCGGATCGTCGTCGCTATCGGGGTCGATGTCGGCGTTGTCTGCGGTGGAGGTGTTTTCTGCCATGCTCAGTTCTTCGCTCGGGTCCTGGTCCAGTCGATCAGCGGTCTCGTCACTTCGCAGGGCACGTCGGTGAATCGGTAGGATTGCCGACACACGCGTGAGCTTGCAGAAGCATTCACGACCACAGCTAGAAGGTACCGCAGGCCGCTTACGAGCGAATTGCGTCGGCATTGGAGACACTCATCGCATCATCGGAGTTCGGGTCAGAGCACACTGTCGAGCAGGTGGGGGAGTTCGACGTGATCGCGCGATCTCTGGTCGGCCGAATCCAACCGGTCACCACCGAATTGGGGCCGGGTGACGATGCCGCGATCGTGACGTCCGGAGACGGCCGTGTGGTTGTCTCGTCCGACATGCTGGTCGAAGGTCGGCATTTCCGAATGGATTGGTCTTCGCCACGCGACATCGGCCGAAAGGCAGTGGCACAGAACGCTGCGGATGTCGTCTCGATGGGAGCGCGGCCGACGGCATTCACCGTGTCTCTGGGGTGCCCGCCTTCGACTCCGGTCGACGTGATCGACGGAATCTCCGCGGGAATCTGGGACGCGGCAACCGATCTGGGGGCCGGTGTGGTCGGCGGTGACCTGGTCCAGTCGCCGGTGATCGTGGTGTCGGTGACCGTGCTCGGCGATCTCGGTGGCCGTCCTGCAGTTCTGCGTTCGGGAGCAAAGATCGGTGACAAGATCGCGGTCGCCGGGTTGTTCGGTTGCTCGGCAGCAGGGTTGGCTCTACTGCTCGACGAAGCCGTATTGCTCGACGAAGCCGAAAGCTTTCCAGACTTGCTTGCCGCTCATCGTGTTCCGAATCCGCCGTATCAATCGGCATGGGACGCCGCAGAATCAGCACATTCCATGACGGACGTATCCGACGGATTGATCGCGGACCTTCGACATCTCGCAGAGGCCTCGCACGTGCGGTTCGACATCGTCTCGGCCGCGGTTCCCACCTCACTCGATGTCGCATCGGCGGCCGAGGCGCTCGACGTCGATCCGCTGGACTGGATCCTCTCCGGTGGTGAAGATCACGGATTTGCAGCAACTTTCGGGCCTGAGGTCGAGATTCCGTCGGGTTGGACTGTGATCGGTGAGGTTGCGGCCGGTTCCGGCGTGAGCGTCGACGGTTCGCTTCGCGAGAGCGGTGGGGGCTGGCACAGCTTTTCGACCACCGGCACCACCGCGGTATAGGTTGCTTTCATGGCTGTATATGCACTTGGAGACAGAGTTCCGGACATTCATCCGGACGCATACGTTCACCCGGACGCGGTGGTGATCGGCGCCGTGACTCTCGCGGCAGGCACCTCGATCTGGCCGCAGGCGGTATTGCGTGGTGACTACGGAACCATTTCGGTGGGAATCGGATCCAACATCCAGGACGGAAGTGTCATCCATTGCACCGCCATCGATGCGACTGTCATCGGTTCCGGTTGCGTGGTGGGCCACAACGCGCACATCGAGGGGTCGACCATCGAGGACCACTGCCTGATCGCATCGGGATCCGTGGTTCTCAACGGAACGGTGATCGGGACGGGGTCGATCGTCGCCGCGGGTGCGGTGGTGGCCAACAAGATGCAAGTTCCCCCGCGCAGCATGGCACTCGGTGTGCCCGCCAAGGTCCGTGCGGGATACGAAGTTCCGCTCGGACACCTCGACGGAAACGTCAAGATGTACGCAGCCAATGCGGCGTACTACCGCGACGCGTTGCGCAGGCTCGACTGATGGCGCCGCTTGCAGAGATCGTCGATCCAGGGTGGGCGCGGGCACTCGAACCGGTCTCGGAGCAGATCTCCGCGATGGGTAAGTTCTTGCGCGAAGAGATCGCTGCGGGACGGGAGTATCTGCCTGCGGGAGAGAACGTCTTGCGTGCATTCACGAATCCGTTCGACGACGTTCGGGTGCTCATCGTCGGTCAAGACCCCTATCCGACGCCCGGTCATGCTGTCGGGTTGAGCTTTTCGGTTGCCCCGGACGTGCGGCCGGTTCCACGAAGTCTCGGTAATATCTACAAGGAGTATCACCAGGATCTCGGGTTGCCGATACCGCCGAACGGCGATCTGACGCCGTGGTCGAAACAAGGTGTGCTGCTTCTCAATCGCGTACTCACCGTGCAGCCGGGTCAAGCCGCTTCTCATCGTAAGAAGGGCTGGGAGCCGGTGACCGAGCAGGCTATCCGCGCTCTGGTCGCGCGGTCGTCACCGATGGTGGCGATCTTGTGGGGTCGTGACGCGGCCACTCTCGCGCCGATGCTGGGCGACACACCGATCATCGAATCAGCGCACCCGTCACCGCTTTCGGCTTCGCGCGGCTTCTTCGGTTCGCGCCCGTTCAGTCGTGCGAACGAACTCTTGACCGGACTCGGGGCCGACCCGGTCGACTGGAATCTGGGCTGATCGAACTGCGCCTGCACTCACCCGGCATGCCGAACGTCGTGACACGACATTCGGCATGCCAGCTGACTAGGCCTGCTTTGCGGAAGTGAAATCGGGGCGACGCTTGTCGACGAATGCGTCGACACCCTCGCGCCCGATCGGGCTGTTCGCCGCGAGGGCGATGGACGCAGCCTCGGCGTCGAGTTGCTCGGCGAGCGAGTTCGTCCGTGACGAACGCAGCAGCGCTTTGATTCCCGAGTACGACGTGCTCGGCCCGTTGGCCAAGGCGCGTGCGAGGCGAGCTGCCTCTTCCTGGACCTCGTCGTCGCCGACGAGTCGGGTGAGGATCCCCAGCCGGACGGCTTCGTCGCCACCGATCACCGAATCGTTGAGAAGAATCTCGCGAGCGCGTGCCACGCCGACGATGCGGGGGAGTGTCCACGACATTCCGCCGTCCGGGGTGAAACCGATGGAGGGGTACGCGGGGCGGAGCTTGGTGCCGGTGCCGCCGATTGCGACGTCGGCGAGGCAGACCAGGCTCATTCCGGCGCCGGCAGCCCATCCGTGGACCCCGGCCACCACTGGAGCGGTCGCGGCGTCGAGCGCGCGAACGAACACGTGGAAGACACGGGCAACCTCGGCGACGTACTCGCCGCGGTCAGGGGCTGCGGCGAACGCACGGACGTTGCCGCCGGCACAGAAGTTTGCGCCTTCGCCGACCAGAAGGATGCTCCCGATGTCGTTTCCGACTGTCTCGAGCGCCTGCGCGCCCTGAACCAGTCCTTCGTCGTCGAGGGAGGTGCCGTTGGCGGCGGTGGAAATGGTGATGCGGAGTACGCCCTCGTCGAGGGTCACTTTGCTCAGGTCATCGATGGAAGTCACTCAACGCACATTACGGGTGTCGGACAGCCATACGAAACACGGGGACACATAGATACAGCCACATAGATACAGCTCTGCCCCCGTCACCGAAGTGGCGGGGGCAGAGCCTGCAATAGTTTGTGCTCGGGCAATCAGCCCCGAGCGACCTTGCCTGCCTTCAGGCAGGAGGTGCACACGTTGACCTTACGGGTGTTACCCGGGGCAACCTCGGTACGAACAGACTGAATGTTCGGGTTCCAGCGACGATTGGTACGCCGGTGCGAGTGCGAGACCGACTTACCGAAGCCGGGCCCCTTGGCGCATACGTCGCAGACGGCAGCCATAGTCGCGAACTCCTTGTTAGAAATGAATATTGAAGTGGTTACCCTACACGGTAGGGCAGCCAGAATTACAATCCGAATATACTCGACTTCGAACCGATCCTTGACCGCTCACTGTGCAGTCGAACGTGAAAACAGTCAATCAGCAACAAACAAAGTGCAGCATTATTTCGTGTAGCCCGTTCGAGGCAACCGTGTAAGAGTAACCGCTTCCGGCCCGAATGGCCAAACCGCCCGGTAATGACGGTTGCGCAGAAGCGTCGGACTACCCTCGACTGCACCGATCACCGATCTCTTTTTCATCGTCAGTCTTTCCATCGTCTGTCTGTCCATCGTGGAGGGGAACCGTCAGTGGGGGAAGTGCAACGCGTCGCCGAAGAACCGGAATCCGTCGCGGACGGACATCTGCTGCGGCGCTGGGCCCGCCGGGCGGTCGACAGTCTCCAGAAGCGCCGCGGAGAGATCAACAGCCTCAACGTCTTTCCCATCCCTGATTCGGATACCGGCACCAACCTGTTGTTCACGATGCGGGCCGCGCTCGATTCCGCCGAGACGATCGAGGACGACGTCCGCAGTGCCGGCCGCGTCGCCAACGCGCTGGCTCGGGGCGCGGTGTCCGGTGCACGGGGTAATTCCGGAGTGATCCTCTCCCAGGTGATCCGGGGTATCGCGGAGAGCGTTCAAGGCGAGCACATCGACGGCCGTAGCTTTGCGAACTCACTGACCACGGCGACGGGGCTGGCTTCTCGGGCTGTCTCCGATCTGGTGGAAGGCACCATCGTCACGGTTCTGCGCGCGTCGGGTGAGGCAGCGCAGGAGTGCGTCGACACCAAGACGCCGAGCGGCGAGGATCTTGCTTCCGTGGTTGCCGCCGCTGCCGATGCGGCTGCGATCGCGCTGAACAAGACCCCGGAGCAACTGGACGTTCTGGCGTCGGCCGGGGTGGTCGATGCCGGGGGATTCGGTCTGGTTCTGATCCTCGACGCTTTTGTCGAGGTGGTGACCGGGAAGTCGCAGGTTCGCGAGGATCTGGGGACGCCGGACCCGAGGTCGAGCGCAGTTGTCGACGTCAGCGCATTCGATCACGATTGGGCTCACAAGAGCCCGATCGAATGTGGTGATCACTCGGAACAGGATTTCGAGGTCATGTACCTCGTCGACGACTCGGACGACGATCGCATGACGGCGCTGCGCACGCGGCTGTCCGTCCTCGGAGATTCGACGGTCATCGTCAGCGACGGCTTCGGTGGCTGGTCGGTGCACGTGCATTGCTGCGATGCCGGTGCAGCCGTCGAAGCCGGCCTCGAAGCCGGGAAGGTCCACGGTATTCGCATAAGCAGTTTTCTCGTCGACGAACGCGACCAGTTGGTGGCACGGGCGGAGAGGCGATTCCCGGGTGCCGGTGCCCGCGGCGTTCTGGCCGTCGTCGCCGGTGAGAGTGCGGCGGCGTTGTTCGAGAGTGAGGGTGCGACGGTTCTTCGGTGCGACGACGCGCCGGTGACACGTGCGCAACTGCTCGGCCGCATTCGTCAGATGGAGCGAAGTGAAGTTCTGGTGCTGCCGAACGGAGCCTTGACGGCTCAGGAACTGGTCGCAGTCAGTGCCGCTGCACGCGATCCGCTTCACCAGGTTCTGCTGCTGTCGACATCGTCGATGGTTCAGGGCTTGGCCGCACTTGCCGTTCACGACGCTCAACGCAACGTCGCCGACGACGGCTTCACGATGTCCGAGGCGGCGGCTGCGACGCGCTGGGGATCATTGCGAATTGCGGTCGAGCGTTCGCTGACGTACGTCGGGACGTGTGATCCGGGTGACGCGATCGGTCTGATGGGGCACGAGGTGGTGCTCATCGGTCCCGACGTCGCGGAGTCGAGTGCGCGACTGGTCGACCTCGCGCTCGGATCCGGTGGCGAACTCGTGACCCTACTCATGGGCGCCGACGCGCCGGACGACCTGGCCGGGCAGCTCGAGGCGCACGTCATCGCGCACCATCCGGGCGTCGACGTGCTCGTCTATCAGGGTGATCAGCCGGGTGACCTGTTCCAGTTGGGTGTGGAGTGATCGAATCGGGTCTGTCGGTGACTACTGATATACGAACACATGTGCTTACCGCGACACTGTGCTGGAGGAACTGATGGCGACGCTCGCCGACCCACTCGATCGGCTGCTGGGAAAGAAGACCGCGGACGCGCTCGACGAGGCATTCGAGATTCGGACGGTCGAGGACCTGCTGCGTCACTACCCACACCGGTACGCGTCGGCAGGCAAGGAACTTGCCGAGAAGGAGCCGCCCGAAGGTGAGCACATCACCATCATCGCGCGGGTGGCGTCGGCGGCGGTCGTGAAGATGAAGAACCGTCCGGGGCAGATGTTGCGAGTATCGCTCGCGACTGATTCGCAGACCGTCGACGTCACGTTCTTCAACCCGCAGAAGGTGCGGCACGTCATCAAGCCCGGCGTGCGCGCGATGTTCTCCGGGACGGTGAAGTACTTCCGCGGCAAGTGGTCTCTCACCCACCCGAGCTACCTGATTCTCCCGGAACCTCGTGTCGGCGAGGAGGATTCGGTAGTTCCGCTTGCATCCATCAAGGGGGCCGGTGACCTTGCCGGTCTGGCTCGCGCAAACCAGGATCCCGGCGCCGAACTCGATCTGTCCGTCTTCGACCGCGCATTGATCCCGCTGTACCCGGCAACCCGCGAGGTCGAGAGCTGGACCATCATGCGGTGCGTGCGGCAAGTGCTCGACCAACTCGATCCGATCGAGGAGCCGTTGCCTGACGAGACCAGGGCCGAGCACGGATTCATCGGTTTGGACGAGGCACTGCGCACCGTTCACCTCCCGGATACCAAGGAGGACATCGAACGATCTCAGGATCGTCTGCGTTTCGACGAGGCGCTGTCTCTGCAGTTGGTCCTCGCGATGCGTCGTCACGACAATTCCGAGCGGGTGGCGCCGGCCTGCGCTCCGGTTGCCGGCGGGATCGCGGACCAGTTCGAGGAGATGCTCCCGTTCACTCTGACGGAGGGACAGCAAGCAGTCGCGGAGGAGATCTCCAGCGATCTCGCTCGCCCACACCCGATGAGCCGGCTTCTTCAGGGCGAGGTCGGGTCAGGCAAGACCATCGTGGCTCTGCGCGCGATGCTGCAGGTCGTCGACGCCGGTTATCAGTGCGCGTTGCTCGCACCGACCGAGGTCCTGGCAAATCAGCACGCGCGATCACTGCGCAAGATGATGGGTCCGTTGGCGGCAGGTGGTGAACTCGGTTCGGCCGAACATTCCACCCGTATCGCCCTTCTGACCGGCTCGCTGCCTGTCGCTGCGAAGCGCGCAGCGCTGCTCGAAGCCGTGACCGGCGATGCCGGGATCGTCATCGGTACCCATGCGCTCATCCAGGACAACGTGGAGTTCTTCAACCTCGGCATGGTTGTCGTCGACGAGCAGCACCGCTTCGGCGTCGAGCAACGTGATCAGTTGCGATCACGAGCGCGTGAAGGTCTGAGTCCGCATCTGCTGGTGATGACGGCAACGCCGATTCCGCGAACCATCGCCATGACGGTGCTCGGCGACCTCGAGGTCTCGACTCTGCGGGAACTACCGCGTGGGCGAACCCCGATCAAGAGCAGCGTCGTGCCCGCGAAGCAGAAGCCGCAGTGGGTGGATCGCGCATGGGAACGAATCCGTGAGGACGTTGCCGCTGGTCGTCAGGCGTATGTCGTGTGCTCACGCATCGGCGACGGTGAGCAGGGTGCCGGTGAGGACCAGTTCACCGAGGAGAAGCAGCCCGAGACCAAGTCGGCAGTCGACGTCTTCGAAGAGCTGTCGAGTGGCCCGCTGGCTGAACTGCGAGTCGGGTTGCTGCACGGTCGACTGCCTTCCGACGAAAAAGACGTCGTGATGAGCGCGTTCAACGTCGGTGACATCGACGTCCTCGTCTGTACGACTGTCGTCGAAGTCGGTGTGGACGTTCCGAATGCGACGGTGATGGTGATCGTCGACGCCGAGCGGTTCGGCGTCAGTCAGCTCCATCAGCTGCGTGGACGAGTCGGTCGAGGCAAGCACCAGGGACTGTGCATCCTCGTCACCGGCAGCAATCCCGGCGGGCCGGCGTACGAGCGACTCTCGGCGGTGGCAGCGACCAACGACGGGTTCGAACTGGCGCAACTCGACCTCGCGACCAGACGTGAAGGAGACATCCTCGGTGCGGCGCAGTCTGGCACAACCTCGAATCTGCGGCTGCTTTCCCTCAT
Organism: Rhodococcus sp. DN22; assembly: GCF_036669995.1. Lineage (NCBI taxonomy): Bacteria > Bacillati > Actinomycetota > Actinomycetes > Mycobacteriales > Nocardiaceae > Rhodococcus > Rhodococcus sp. DN22. The sequence continues at coordinate 2,569,278 of NZ_CP133326.1, forward strand.
GGCTCACGGAGACATCCTCGAGTCCGCCAGGGAGTTCGCTCAGGGAATCGTCGACTCCGATCCGTCGCTCGAGGATCATCCCGCCCTCGCTTCCATGGTGACCGCTGCCCTGGACTCCGACCGGATCGAGTACCTCGAGAAGTCGTGACGGGTATGACGACAAGCTGAAATCGAATAGCACGAGGACCGCCGGGTTGGTTTCTCGATTCAGTCCGAAATATGAGACTCCGCATGTAGACGCAAGATGAAATCGGGGTAGTTTTCTCGAATGTTCTCCAAAGTGCTCGTCGCGAACCGCGGCGAAATTGCGATCCGTGCCTTCCGCGCCGCCTACGAACTAGGTGCCGGAACCGTCGCGGTGTTCCCGTACGAGGATCGGAACTCGATCCACCGTCTCAAGGCAGACGAGAGCTACCAGATCGGGGAGAAGGGTCACCCCGTTCGGGCGTATCTCTCAGTCGAGGAAATCGTCGCCGCCGCCAAGAGTGCCGGAGCCGACGCCATCTACCCCGGTTACGGCTTCCTTTCCGAGAACCCGGATCTGTCGGCGGCGTGCGCCGAGGCAGGCATCAAGTTCGTCGGCCCGTCCGCCGAGATCCTCGAGTTGACCGGCAACAAGGCTCGGGCCATCGCAGCGGCAAAGGCCGCCGGTCTCCCCGTGCTCGCGTCCTCGGAGCCGTCAGCGGACATCGACGAGTTGCTCGCGGCCGCCGAGGACATGACCTTCCCGATCTTCGTCAAGGCCGTTGCCGGCGGCGGTGGACGCGGAATGCGCCGCGTTGCGGAGCGCTCACAGCTCAAGGAATCGATCGAAGCCGCAGCGCGCGAAGCGGAATCGGCCTTCGGCGATTCGACGGTCTTCCTCGAGCAGGCCGTCATCGACCCCCGGCACATCGAAGTGCAGATCCTCGCCGACGAGCAGGGCAACGTCATCCACCTCTTCGAGCGTGACTGCTCGCTGCAGCGTCGCCACCAGAAGGTGATCGAGCTTGCTCCGGCGCCCAATCTCTCGGAAGAGTTGCGCGCCAAGATCTGTGCCGACGCCGTCGCGTTCGCGAAGGAGATCGGGTACACGTGCGCAGGCACCGTCGAGTTCCTCCTCGACAAGCGCGGCAACCACGTCTTCATCGAGATGAACCCGCGAATTCAGGTGGAGCACACCGTCACCGAAGAAGTGACGGACGTGGACCTGGTCCAGTCGCAGCTCAAGATCGCGTCCGGTTCGACGCTTGAAGAACTTGGTCTGTCACAGGACACGATCAAGCTTCGCGGCGCGGCGCTGCAGTGCCGCATCACGACCGAGGATCCGGCCAACGGATTCCGCCCGGACACGGGCCGCATCACCGCGTACCGCACCCCGGGCGGAGCCGGCATCCGCCTGGACGGCGGCGCGACGCTCGGAGCCGAGGTCGGCGCGTACTTCGACTCGATGCTGGTCAAGCTCACCTGCCGTGGTCGTGACCTCGAAGCCGCTGTCGCGAGGGCTCGCCGCGCGGTCACCGAGTTCCGCATTCGTGGCGTCTCGACCAACATTCCGTTCCTACAGGCGGTTCTCGACGACCCGGACTTCCGGGCCGGACGCGTGACGACCTCCTTCATCGAGGAACGTCCTCAGCTGCTGACTCTGCGTTCTTCGGCAGACCGCGGCACGAAGATCCTGACCTACCTCGCGGATGTGACGGTCAACAAGCCTCACGGTGAGCGGCCCTCGGCGGTGTACCCGCAGGACAAGCTGCCCAAGATCGATCTCTCGACGCCTCCTCCTGCCGGTAGCCGTCAGCGACTGCTCGAACTCGGACCCGAAGGTTTCGCGAAGGCGTTGCGTGAGCAGAAGGCCGTCGGCGTCACCGACACCACCTTCCGTGACGCGCACCAGTCGTTGTTGGCCACGCGAGTTCGGACCAGCGGACTGCTCGGAGTAGCCGGGCACGTTGCGCGGTTGACGCCGGAACTGCTCTCGATCGAAGCCTGGGGCGGCGCGACCTATGATGTGGGACTTCGCTTCCTGCACGAGGATCCGTGGTACCGGCTCGCCGCACTCCGCGAGGCGATCCCGAACATCTGCCTTCAGATGCTTCTTCGCGGCCGAAACACCGTGGGCTACACGCCGTATCCCGAAAAGGTCACGCGCGCATTCGTTCAGGAAGCCACCGACACCGGTATCGACATCTTCCGAATCTTCGACGCGCTCAACAACGTCGACCAGATGCGGCCCGCCATCGACGCGGTGCGTGAGACCGGAACGGCCCTCGCGGAGGTTGCGCTGAGCTACACCGGTGATCTGTCGGATCCGAACGAAACTCTGTACACGCTCGACTACTACCTGAAGTTGGCCGAAGAGATCGTCGATGCCGGCGCTCACGTGCTCGCGATCAAGGACATGGCAGGCCTGCTGCGCGCTCCGGCAGCTACCAAGCTGGTGACGGCGCTACGCAGCAACTTCGATCTGCCGGTTCACGTTCACACGCACGACACTCCCGGTGGACAGTTGGCCACGTACTTCGCAGCGTGGCAGGCGGGCGCCGACGCAGTCGACGGTGCTTCCGCGGCACTGGCCGGAACCACCAGCCAGCCTGCGCTCTCGGCCATCGTCGCCGCTGCCGCGCACTCCGAGTTCGACACCGGACTGAACCTGCAGAACGTGTGCGACCTCGAGCCGTACTGGGAGGCGCTGCGAAAGGTGTACGCGCCGTTCGAATCCGGACTGCCGGCGCCGACGGGTCGCGTGTACACGCACGAGATTCCGGGCGGCCAGCTCTCCAACCTCCGGACCCAGGCCGTTGCTCTCGGTCTCGGCGACCGGTTCGAAGAGGTCGAAGCCAAGTACGCCGACGCAGACCGCATGCTCGGGCATCTTGTGAAGGTGACGCCGTCGTCGAAGGTCGTCGGCGACCTCGCGCTCCATCTTGTCGGTGCCGGCGTGCCTTCGGAGGAGTTCGCCGCAGATCCGGCGAAGTTCGACATTCCCGATTCCGTGGTGGGCTTCCTGCGCGGTGAACTCGGTACGCCTCCCGGTGGTTGGCCGGAACCGTTCCGCAGCAAGGCACTCGAAGGACGTGGCCAGGCCAAGCCGGAAGCGACGTTGTCCGCTGAGGACGAGGTGCTGCTAGAGGGCTCGTCGAAGGACCGTCAGGCGACGCTGAACCGCCTGCTGTTCCCCGGCCCGACAAAGGAATTCCTCGAACACCGCGAGAAGTACGGTGACACGTCGCGGCTTTCGGCAAACCAGTTCTTCTACGGTTTGCGGCGCGGCGACGAGCACCGGGTCGAGTTGGCTCCCGGCGTGGAACTGATCATCGGTCTCGAGGCGATCTCCGAGCCCGACGAGCGCGGCTACCGCACTGTCATGTGCATCCTGAACGGCCAACTGCGCCCGGTCTCGATCCGCGATCGCTCCATTGCCAGTGACGTACCGGTGGCGGAGAAGGCCGACAAGAACAACCCGGGCCACGTGGCTGCACCGTTCGCGGGCGTCGTGACGCTCGCGGTCAAGGAAGGCCAGAAGATCGAGGCCGGCGACACCGTGGCCACGATCGAAGCGATGAAGATGGAAGCGGCGATCACCTCGCCGCGCGCCGGCGTCGTCTCGCGGATCGCGATCAGCGCCGTCCAACAGGTCGAGGGCGGAGACCTGCTGGTAGTCGTCTCGACGGGGGAGAGCGCCGCAGAGTGACACGCATCATCTCGGGACTCGCGGGCGGTCGACGCCTGCGAGTCCCGCCGAGCGGCACCCGTCCGACGTCGGATCGGGTTCGTGAGGCGCTGTTCAGTGCTCTCGAAGCGCGCATCGATCTCGAAGGGTGCGCGGTTCTCGACCTCTTTGCGGGTTCGGGTGCTCTCGGCCTCGAGGCGCTCTCGCGGGGAGCCGAGCACGTTGTTCTCGTGGAATCCGATGCCAAGGCTGCTGCCGTCATCAAGGCGAACATCGGCACTGTCGCGTTGCCGGGGGCGACGGTTCGCGCCGCTCCGGTCGCGGCCGTGGTCTCGGGTCCGAGCGCGCGTGAATACGACATCGTGATCGCGGACCCGCCGTATGCGGTAACCGACGAGGCCGTCGTGTCCATACTCGCTGATCTGCAGGCCAACAAATGGGTGGGGGAGGGCACGATCGTCGTACTCGAACGTTCGTCGCGCTCGCCGGAGACCGTGTGGCCTCAGGGCTACGAGCCGATCAAGGCCAAGAACTACGGTGAAGCCCGCATCGAGCTGGCCACCTGCTACGGTCTGGACTCATGACTGGCGCCGTCTGCCCCGGATCCTTCGACCCCGTGACCAACGGTCACCTCGACGTAATCGGAAGAGTTGCTGCGCAATTCGACGAGGTCGTGGTCACCGTGCTGATCAACAAGAGCAAGCGTGGCATGTTCACGATCGACGAGCGGATCGAGATGCTCGAAGACGCGACGAGTCACCTGCCCAATGTTCGCGTCACGTCGTGGCACGGATTGTTGGTCGACTACGCGAAACAAGAAGGCCTCAGCGCGATCGTCAAGGGTCTGCGCGGCGCGAACGACTTCGATTACGAGCTGCAGATGGCTCAGATGAATCAGAAGCTCACGGGCGTCGACACGCTCTTCGTTGCCACGAATCCGACGTACAGCTATCTGTCGAGTTCTTTGGTGAAGGAAGTTGCGACCTTCGGCGGCGACGTCTCCGACATGCTCCCGGCCAAGGTGCATTCTCGGCTACTCGCGCGTATCGCCGAACGAGCAGCCGAAAACAGCTGATCCCCGACACACCGACCACGACGACACCCCGTTGGCCGTTCTTCCGGCAAACTTGGACAGGAACGGGCACAGGTCCGAGTGGACCGGTGACGATGTGGGCCGATTTCGGCCGGTAGAGATTGGGGTTGCTTGTGTACCGCGTATTCGAGGCACTGGACGAACTGGTCGCAATTGTCGAAGAGGCGCGCGGTGTTCCCATGACCGCAGGGTGTGTTGTGCCTCGCGGTGACGTACTCGAGCTACTCGACGACGTCCGGGACGCAATTCCGAGTGAGCTGGACGACGCTCAGGACGTCCTCGATCATCGCGACAAATTGGTCGGTGACGCGCGAGCAAACGCCGAGAAGACAGTCAGCAGCGCCAATGCCGAGGCAACCTCGACTGTCGAGAACGCACGCGACGACGCCGACCGGATTCTGTCCGATGCCAAGGCTCAGGCCGATCGCATGGTTGCCGAAGCACGCGCGCACGCCGATCAGTTGGTCGAGGACGCCGAAGCAGAAGCGGAACGGACCGTCACCGACGGCCGTCGTGAGTACGAGGCCGTCACCGGACGGGCGCGTGCCGAGGCCGATCGGATGATCGAGTCCGGCCAGGCCTCGTACGAACATTCAGTGGCGGAGGGAACGGCGGAGCAGGCTCGTCTGGTGTCGCAGACCGAGGTTGTCCAGTCAGCTCACGCGGAATCCGCGCGAGTGATCGACGCCGCTCATGCCGAGTCCGACAGGATGCGTTCGGAGTGTGACCTCTACGTGGACACCAAGTTGGCCGAGTTCGAAGAGTTCCTCACCGGAACGGTTCGATCGGTCGGGCGTGGTCGTCAACAGCTTCGAACGGGTTCGGGAGTCCCCGACTACCAGGACGACGATCGTCGTTCGGAGCGTCGTCGCTAGAGCGAACGAGACAGTCGAGGGTGGGTCGTCCGATATGGGGCGGCCCACTTTTTCGTGGACGGAATTGGGATTTGCGTTGTAGCTGCCGTATTGTGGAGTGGTTGCCCATACCAGTTTCAACAGTTAGGTGAGTTCTCTTTGTCAACGCATCGTCGTAGTTCGTCGCATCAGTCAAGTGATGCGGGATTTTTGCTGGACACGGTCAAGCTCGGTCGTCGTCCAGGGTCGATGCGTACCGTCGAGAGAACCATTCAGTCCCCGAACCGTATCGGTCTCGATCTGATCGCGATCGAAGCGGGCGCGGACATAGATCTCGATCTTCGTCTCGAAGCAGTGTCCGAAGGCGTTCTCGTCACCGGAAACGTGCACGCACCCACCAAGGGTGAATGCTCGCGGTGCCTTGAACCTTTCACCGACACCGTGGACATCTATCTCACGGAGTTGTTCGCTTACCCGGACAGCACCACCGAGGAGACGACGGAAGAGGGAGAGGTCTACGCGGTCGAAGACGACGAAATCGACCTCGAACCGGTCATCGTCGATGCAGTCGGTCTGGCGCTTCCGCTCCAGCCTCTGTGCAGTGACGATTGCCTGGGATTGTGCTCAGAATGTGGCATTCGCCTGGCGATTGCGGAATCTGGGCATGGGCATGACATACTTGATCCTCGCTGGGCTGGTCTCGCGGCCAAATTTGGCGTGGAATCAAACACCAGCGAAAATCTTGTGATCACCGAAGCCGAGGAGAAGTAGAAGTGGCTGTCCCCAAGCGCAAAATGTCGCGATCCAACACGCGGTCGCGTCGTAGCCAGTGGAAGACCACTGTGCCCACCCTCGTTACCTGCCCCAACCGTGGCTGTGGCGAGCAGACCCTTCCCCACATCGCATGCCCGTCATGCGGTACTTACAAGGGCCGCCAGGTAACCGCTGCTGTCTAGTTCTCCCCGGAGAAAGACTATGACGAGCGAAAATACAGTTTCAGCCGCCGGCGGCGAGGGCAATCACGACAAGCTCCTCGCCGCTGTCGGCGTAGATATAGAGCCCGGTCTTCTGACCCTGGCTCTCACACACCGCTCGTACGCGTACGAGAACGGCGGTCTGCCCACGAACGAGCGCCTCGAATTTCTCGGGGATTCCGTTCTCGGCGTCACGGTGACCGAAAATCTTTATCTGTCCCACCCGGACAAATCCGAAGGTGATCTGGCGAAGATTCGTGCCAGCGTGGTCAACATGCATGCACTCGCCGAGGTTGCCAGGACTCTGGGTGAAGGTGGACTCGGAGCTCACCTGCTGCTGGGTAAGGGCGAGGAAATGACGGGCGGCCGTGACAAGCCGTCCATCCTCGCCGACGGTATGGAGTCGATTCTCGGCGCCATACACCTGCAGCACGGCATCGATACTGCGAGACGTGTTGTTCTCGATCTGTTCGACGATCTACTCACTCGCGCACCGCTTCTCGGCGCGGGTCTGGATTGGAAGACGAGTCTGCAGGAACTGACCGCAGAACACGGTGCCGGAGTTCCCGTCTACGAGATCACCGCTACCGGACCCGATCACGACAAGGAATTCACGGCCACAGTTCTCATCAGTGGCAAGCCCTTGGGCGTCGGTGTCGGTCGTTCCAAGAAGGAAGCCGAGCAGAAGGCAGCAAGTTCGGCATGGAAGACGATGTCGGAGAATGCCGCTGCTAGCGCAGTCGCTGCTGACAACCCGTCTGATCTCGCCGGCTGAGTTCACTCTTGCCTGAGCTTCCCGAAGTCGAAGTCGTTCGCCGCGGCCTACAGTCTCATGCTGTAGGTGCGGCGATCGAGGCCGTCGAGGTCCTCCATCCCCGCGCGATCAGGCGCCACATTCTCGGTTCCGAGGACTTGATCGGCCAACTCACCGGGCAGACCATCGCTTCGGCAGAGCGTCGCGGCAAGTATCTGTGGCTGGTTCTCGAGCCTGCCGGTGTCGGACTGGTGGTTCATCTCGGGATGAGCGGACAGATGTTGGTCCAACCCCCGACAGTCGACTGGGAAAAGCACCTACGCATTCGGTTGGCCCTCGATTCCGGGGCTGATCTTCGATTCGTCGACCAGCGGACCTTCGGTGGCTGGTCGATTTCACCTCTCGTCGAGGTCGACGGAACGATGCTGCCCGAGTCGGTGGCGCACATCGCTCGCGATCCCATGGATGCTGCGTTCGATCTCGAATCCGTCGTGAAAGTCCTGCGGGGCAAGCACACCGAGATCAAGCGGGCGATTCTCGACCAGACAGTGGTCTCCGGAATCGGAAACATCTATGCCGACGAATCATTGTGGCGTGCAAAGATTCACGGCAACCGAATCGCCGAATCGCTCACCAGGCCCAAACTTCGAGAACTGTTGACCGCGGCGCACTCGGTGATGGGCGAGGCGCTCGATCAGGGCGGTACGTCCTTCGACGCGCTGTACGTGAACGTCAACGGGGAATCGGGCTACTTCGACCGGTCGCTGTCGGCGTACGGGCAGGAGAATCTTCCGTGCCCGCGATGCGGCGCGCCGATCAAGCGTGAGAAGTTCATGAATCGATCGTCGTTCAGTTGCCCGCGGTGTCAGCCGACCCCGAGGGCACGGCGAATCGCCTAGGTCTCCGCCCCTTCGGTTCGGCGGAGTGGCAAGATTGCGTCATGGCTGAACAGACTCCAGACAACACTGCAACCGCCCCAGCTCACACGGAGCTTTGGGTGGAACGCACAGGAACCCGCCTCTACACCGGCAAGAGTTCGCGTGGCGCAGAGGTTCTCATCGGCTCCGAATCGGTGCCAGGAGTCTTCACGCCCGGCGAACTCCTCAAAATTGCACTGGCTGCATGCACCGGGATGAGCTCAGACTTCCCGATCTCTCGCCGCCTCGGTGACAACTACGACGCGACGGTTCGAGTGTCCGGTGCCGCCGATCGTGAAAACGAGGTCTACCCGCAGCTCGACGAGGTTCTCGAACTCGACCTCAGTGAGTTGGATGCCGAAGCGCAGCAGCGCCTCATCACTCTCGTCGAGCGTTCCGTCGACAAGGTGTGCACGGTCGGGCGCACTCTCAAGGCCGGAACCAAGGTCACGCTGTCGTTCGACACGGAAGCCTGATGTCCCGCGCCGGCAGTGTTGTCGCTGCGATCGCACTGGGTTCCGTTGTGGCGGTGAGTGCTCCGGCACAGGCATCGGTCCCGGCCGACGGCTCGGACGGTGGTTGCGGCAAATGGACGTCGAGCGTCGTGACGACTGGTGCCGGAATGCTCGAGAATCTCGAATTCGACGGCAGCGGATCGATGGTGTTGTCGCAGTCGGCTCTGATCGGGCCGGGTGCACTGCTGAAAGTGGCGCCGGACGGAACACGGACAACTTTGGTCGGTGATGTCACCGGACCTGGCGGGCTGGTCGCGCGTGACGGTTCCGTGTACTTCACCACGGGCAACTCGACTGTCTCGGGTCTGTTCGGAATCGCCGACGGCAGCCTTCGTAAGGTCGACGTCGCAGACGGATCGGTGACAACGATTGCCGACGGTCTGGTGATGCCGAACGGGCTTGTGCCGCTGGACGGTAACCGTTTCCTCACAGCTCGCACCCTGACGCGGCCGGGGCTCACGGTCATCGACAGTGACGGAACCAGTTCGATCGTTCGTGAGGATCTCGGCACCGTCGACGGCCTCGCACGCTCCGGTTCGACGATCTACGTGACGACGACCTTCGACATGGTGACCGCCGTCCACGTCCTCGACGCACACGATCTGGGCGGGCCGGTGCGAACGATCACGCTCCCCGGGTTCGGTCCGGCAAACATGGCGGACGATCTGACCGTCGGACCGGACGGCGCGTTGTACGTCGCATTCAATGCCGGCGGCAAAGTTGTTCGCGTCGATCCGGATTCGGGATCTTCGTGTGAGATCGCCTCGGGTCTGCCGTTCACATCCGCGGTGAAGTTCGGTGCCGGCCCGGGCTGGGACCCCAACTCGCTCTACACCACCGGTTTCCTCGGCGACGTCCACCGTCTCGAACGTGTGGCGGGCTGAACGTCATGACTGAGACACCGCCTGTGCGGTTGACGGCGTGGGTTCACGGATATGTTCAGGGCGTCGGGTTCCGGTGGTGGACCAGGGCCCGCGCCCTCGAACTCGGGTTGATCGGATATGCGTCGAATCAGCGTGACGGTCGAGTGCTCGTCGTGGCGGAAGGCGAACGCACGCAGCTCGAGAGATTGTTGGAGTTGCTTCGCTCGGGAACAACACCGGGCACGGTGGATCTCGTGGTCGACAGCTGGGACCCCGCCAGGGGCGACCTGACAGGGTTCGTCGAACGCTGACCGGTTTGGCGGTAAAGTTTCCCCCCATGCACCTCAAGAGTCTGACACTCAAGGGATTCAAATCCTTTGCGTCGGCAACGACTCTTCGGTTCGAGCCGGGGATCACCTGTGTCGTCGGGCCGAACGGCTCGGGTAAATCCAACGTCGTCGATGCGTTGACCTGGGTGATGGGCGAGCAGGGCGCCAAGGCTCTGCGCGGCGGCAAGATGGAAGACGTCATCTTTGCCGGCACCTCCGGCCGCGCGCCGCTGGGCCGCGCCGAGGTGACCTTGACCATCGACAACGCCGACGGCGCGCTCCCGATCGAGTACTCCGAGGTGTCGATCACGCGCCGGATGTTCCGCGACGGCGCGGGGGAGTACGAGATCAACGGCTCGTCCTGCCGTCTGATGGACGTCCAGGAACTGCTCAGCGACTCCGGTATCGGCCGCGAAATGCATGTCATCGTCGGGCAGGGACGGCTCGCCGCGATCCTCGAATCCCGCCCCGAGGATCGACGCGCCTTCATCGAAGAAGCCGCGGGAGTCCTCAAACATCGCCGCCGCAAGGAAAAAGCGGTACGCAAGCTCGATTCCATGCAGGCCAATCTCGCTCGACTCAGTGACCTCACCGCGGAACTGCGTCGGCAACTCAAACCGCTGGGACGCCAGGCCGAGGTTGCTCGGCGAGCACAGACGGTCCAGGCTGACCTGCGTGATGCCAAGATGCGGCTGGCCGCTGACGACCTGGTGACCCGTCGAACCCAACTGAACGACCAGGCGCAGGACGAGAAAGCGGCCCGCGAACAGCACAACGAGGTGGCGTCCGCGCTCGACGAGGCCAACCTCGAACTCGGGCGCCAGGAGCAAGCTCTCGCTCGTCTGACTCCGGGATCGGAAGCGGCAGCGCAGAGTTGGTTCCAGCTCTCCGCGCTTGCCGAACGAGTCAACGCCACCGTGCGCATCGCCCGCGAGCGTGCACGACATCTCGACTCCGAACCCGTCGGCAACCGCGGCCAGGACCCGGACGAGATGGAAGCGCGCGCCGAACGTCTTGCGGCCGAGGAGGCCGAACTCCTCGAAGGCGTCGAAATCGCGCGAGCGGCGTCGGAAGCTGCTCGGGACCAGCTGGCAGCCACCGAAGATGCTGCAGCAGAAGCGGAACGGGCGCACATGGCGGAAGTTCGTGCCGTCGCCGACCGCCGTGAAGGACTTGCTCGACTCTCCGGTCAGGTAGACACTCTGCGTACCCGCGTCGAATCAGTCGACGCGGAGGTTTCGCGACTGACCGAGGCCATCGACGAGGCTCGTCTGCGTGGGGATGCCGCACAAGCCGAGTTCGACACGGTGCAGGAAAGCATCGGGGACCTCGACGCCGGTGAAGTAGGCCTCGACACCAATCATGAACGCGCCGTCGAAGCTCTCGAGATGATCGACGCACGTGTCGAAGAACTTCGTGAGGAAGAAAAGACGAGCGGGCAACGCATAGCTTCGCTCCGTGCGCGCGTCGAGGCACTGTCGATGGGCTTGCAGCGCAAGGACGGTGGCGGCTGGCTGCTCGAACATCGGCGCGACGACGGCATCACCTCGCTGGTCGGATTGATTCACGTCGAACCCGGCTACGAAGCTGCCATCGCTGCCGCGATGGGGCCGGCGGCGGACGCCGTCGTGGCGCAGTCGCTGGACTCGGCTCGCTCCGCTGTTGCAGCGCTGGCAGATCAGGACGGTGGGCGTGCGTCGCTGATCGTGAGCGGTGAACCGGTGATCAAACGCGAGGCCGAGATCGCACCGGGCAGTCGTCCTGCCGTCGACGTCATCGACTGCCCTGACGAGTTGCGTGCGGGGTTGACCGCAATACTCGATGGCGTTGTCCTGGTCGAGACCCTCGAGGACGCGATTCGAGTTGTTGCTGACCACAAGGGAATTCGTGCAGTGACGCGTTCCGGCGATCTGCACGGTTCGGGGTGGATGATCGGTGGCTCGGATCGGCAACCCAGCACGCTGGAGGTACAGGCGGCGATCGACGCGTCAGCAGCGGAACTGGCGGCAACGGAGAGCCGATCCGAGGAACTCGACGCGGCGCTGTCCGGCGCTCTGGCCGAACAGGCCGCTCGACGCGAGACCGCGGAGCAGACTTTGGCGGCGCTCAACGAGTCGGACGCCGCCATGTCCGCCATTTACGAGCAGTTGGGCAGATTGGGGCAGGCAGCACGAGTCGCCCACGCGGAATCCGAGCGGTTGACCGCCCAGCGAGTGCGTGCCGAGGAGGGCCGCGGTGAGTCGCTGACAAAGCTGGCGGACCTGGAAGAACGTCTGCGTGTGGCCGAAACCGACGGCAGTGCACCGGGACACGGTGCGGAATCGACCGCTGCCGATCGCGAAATGGCCGCAGCAGCGCTGGCCGAAGTGCGCATAGTCGAAATGGATGCTCGCCTTGCCGTGCGCACCGCCGAAGAACGTGCGGAATCCGTACGCGGAAAGGCTGATTCGCTTCGCCGCGCCGCTGCTGCCGAACGAGAGGCACGAATTCGCGCCGAGCGGGCTCTGCGCGCCAGAGCGCACGCTGCGGAGGTTGCAGCTGCCGTCGCCGAGTCGGGGCAGCGCGTGGCGGCCGAACTCGAGGCCGTCGTCGCTGCAGCTCTTGCTCATCGCGACGAGTTGGCTCGGGCCCGCTCCGAGTGCACGGCCAAGCTGGATCAGGTCCGCGAGATCGTCCGGGCACTGACCGGACAGCTCGCTTCACTCACCGACGCCGTCCATCGCGACGAGGTTGCGAAGGCTCAGGCAGCGCTGCGCATCGAACAACTCGAGGAGTCGATCCTCGATCAGTACGGTATCGGCCTCGATGATCTGATCGCCGAGTACGGACCCGACGTCGTATTGCCGCCGACCGCTCTCGAAATCGAGGAGTACGAGCAGGCCAAGGAGCGTGGGGAGCAGGTAACCGCCCCCGCTCCGCTTCCGTACGATCGTGCGACTCAGGAACGGCGCGCGAAGCGGGCGGAGAAAGACCTCGCCACCCTCGGCAAGGTCAATCCGCTGGCGCTCGAGGAATTCGCAGCTCTCGAGGAGCGGTACACCTTCCTCTCCACTCAGCTCGAAGACGTCAAGACCGCACGCAAGGACCTTCTTGCTGTGGTCGCAGACGTGGACGCGCGAATTCTGCAGGTGTTCACCGAGGCCTATGCCGACGTCGAGCGTGAGTTCGTGGGCGTGTTCGAGAAATTGTTCCCCGGGGGAGAAGGACGACTGGTTCTCACCGATCCGTCGGACATGCTGACCACAGGCATCGAAGTCGAGGCGCGTCCGCCCGGTAAGAAGGTCAAGCGGTTGTCGTTGCTGTCGGGCGGCGAGAAGTCCTTGACCGCGGTGGCCATGCTGGTCGCGATCTTCCGGGCACGCCCGTCCCCGTTCTACGTGATGGACGAGGTCGAGGCGGCGTTGGACGACACCAACCTGCGGCGGCTGATCGGACTCTTCGAACAATTGCGGGAGAAGTCGCAGTTGATCGTGATCACTCACCAGAAACCGACGATGGAAATCGCCGACGCGTTGTACGGAGTCAGCATGCGCGGCGACGGCATCACCACCGTGATTTCGCAGCGACTTCGCGGTCAAGACATGGCCTCGACGTAAGCCCTGCTCACTTTCCGGGTCGGAGCCTGAAACAATGGGCCGGTGACTACCCAGGCTTGGATCATCATCGCGGCTGTAGCGGCCGTACTACTCGTCGTTCTCGTTGCCGGATTCCTGCGCTACCGCAAGGGGCAGGTGTCGCTGAAGGCGCCCGAGACGAAGCCGGAGCTCGGCACCCCCGAGAAGGACAAGTCGGGCGGCTACAAGGCCGGCGGCGGGTTCAACTTCAGTCAAGGCTCGACGGCAACGGCGCCACCTCCGGTGGTTCCGACGCCGCCGGCCGCGGAGAAGCCGCCTGTCGTCGAAGAACCTGTCGTCGAGGAACCTGTTGCAGAGAAGCCGGCCGTCGTCGAGGAGCCGGTTGTCGAAGAACCCGCTGTTGTCGAGGAACCGGTTGTCGAAGAGCCGGTAATCGAAAAGCCGGTCGTAGAAGAACCACCAGTAGCAGAACCTGTTGTCGATGAACCTGTCGTTCCCGAACCTGTTGTCGTTCCCGAACCTGCAGTCGTACCCGAGCCCGTCGTAGTTCCCGAGTCCGTCGAGCCTGCACCGCTCGTGTTGGACGAGATCGACCCGACCGAGGGTCGGCTGGACCGACTGCGCGGGCGCCTCTCCCGCTCGCAGTCGGCAGTCGGCAAGAGCTTGCTCGGCCTACTCGGTGGCGGCGATCTCGACGAGGACTCGTGGGAAGAAGTCGAGGACACCCTTCTCATCGCAGACCTCGGCTCCGCGACCACGGAAAAGGTCGTCACGAAGCTTCGTGAGCAGATGGCCGCCCGCAGCGTCCGGACCGAGGCTGCCGCCCGCGCCCTTCTGCGTGAGGTGTTGATCGCCGAGCTGCGTCCCGAACTGGACCGCTCCATCCGCGCATTGCCGCACGATGATCACCCGGCTGTTCTGCTCGTCGTCGGCGTCAACGGAACCGGCAAGACAACCACCACCGGCAAGCTGGCTCGCGTGCTCGTCGCCGACGGTCGTCGCGTCGTGCTAGGTGCCGCGGACACGTTCCGCGCGGCCGCTGCTGATCAGCTCCAGACGTGGGCCGAGCGTGTCGGCGCAGAAGTTGTTCGTGGCAAGGAAGGTGGCGATCCCGCTGCGATTGCCTTCGACGCGGTCTCACGGGGCATCGCGGACGGCGTCGACGTGGTCCTCATCGACACCGCCGGCCGTTTGCACACCAAGACCGGTCTGATGGACGAGCTCGGCAAGGTCAAGCGGGTCATCGAGAAGAAGGCGTCGGTCGACGACGTTCTGCTGGTTCTCGATGCGACGGTCGGCCAGAACGGACTGGCGCAGGCTCGAGTGTTCGCGGAGGTCGTGGACATCACCGGCGTCGTACTGACCAAGCTGGACGGAACCGCCAAGGGCGGAATCGTCTTCCAGGTTCAGCATGAACTGGGTGTGCCGGTGAAGTTGGTCGGTCTCGGTGAAGGTGCCGACGACCTGGCGCCCTTCGAGCCGGGTGCGTTCGTCGACGCCCTGCTGGGCTGACGTCCCGTGCGCCTTTTTGGTAGCGCGAACTACCGAAAAGGCGCACAGGGTCGGTAGAACCCCCTGGCGAAACCTGTTTGCAACAAAGTTGGGCAATTGGTTCACGTCTGCGAAACGCGACAGCGCCATGGACGAAACACCAGCCCAGCACTCTTCTCCTTAACGACGTGCTGCCCGGCACGTGCGACTAGGAGGTAGTAAGTGAGTACCGACGATTTGTTGGCGAACTCCGGTAACGCCGCATGGATGCTGATGGCTGCATCTCTGGTCTTGCTGATGACACCCGGCCTCGCTTTCTTCTACGGCGGGATGTCTCGGTCCAAGTCCGTCCTGAACATGATGATGATGTCCTTCGGGGCCATGGCCGTCATCGGCGTCATCTACGTTCTGTGGGGATGGTCGATGTCCTACGGCACCGAGAACATCGGGGGCATTTTTGCCAACCCGTTCGAGTTCTTCGGCCTCAAGAACAGCATCACCGATGCTGACGGCAACTTCATCGCCGGCGCGTGGGGCTACCCCAACGTCATCGACATCGCGTTCCAGGTGACATTCGCGATCATCACCACCGCCCTTATCAGTGGTGCCCTGGCCGAGCGGGTCAAGTTCGGCACCTGGCTGCTGTTCTCGGGTATCTGGGTCACCGTCGTCTACTTCCCCCTCGCACACATGGTGTGGGGCGGCGGACTCCTCTCGGGCTCCGAGGACGGCATCGCGGCAAAGCTCTTCGGCACCACGGTCAACGAAGACGGAGTCACCGTCGCCAACGTCGCTCCGATCGACTTCGCCGGTGGCACAGTCGTTCACATCAACGCGGGTATGGCCGGTCTGGTCCTCGCCCTCATCGTCGGCAAGCGTCTCGGCTTCGGCAAGACCGCCTTCCGTCCGCACAACCTGCCCTTCGTGATGCTCGGCGCCGCACTTCTCTGGTTCGGTTGGTTCGGCTTCAACGCCGGTTCGGCATTCGCCGCCGACGGTAACGCCGGTCTCGCCTGGGTCAACACGACCACCGCGACGTGTGCCGCAGTCCTGGCCTGGCTCGCCACCGAGCGTATTCGTGACGGTCACGCCACCAGCCTCGGCGCAGCTTCCGGTGCGGTCGCCGGTCTGGTCGCCATCACCCCTGCTGCCGGTGCGCTCAACCCCGTCGGTTCCATCTTCCTCGGCGCCGTAGCCGGCATCCTGTCCGCTCTCGCAGTCGGCCTGAAGTTCCGCTTCGGCTTCGACGACTCGCTCGACGTCGTCGGTGTTCACCTTGTCTCCGGCCTGTGGGGCACGATCGGTATCGGATTCTTCGGCACCGCAACCGGCCTCTTCTACGGCGGCGACTACAAGCAACTGGTGGTTCAGATCGTGATCGCACTCGCAGCACTCGTCTTCACCGGCGTTCTGACGACGATCATCGGCTTCGCACTCAAGCCCCTGGGCTGGCGAATCTCGGCCGAGGACGAGGCACGCGGCATCGATGAGACCGAACACGCAGAGACCGCATACGACCTCGCGTGATCAGCACGTGATTAAAGTGAATTCAGGCACTTCAGAGTTTGGAAAGGGATGAGCACATGAAGCTGATCACAGCAATCGTCAAGCCGTTCACGCTCGAGGACGTCAAGACCGGACTCGAGCAGGCCGGAGTGCTGGGTATGACAGTCAGCGAAGTTCAGGGCTACGGCCGACAGAAGGGCCACACCGAGGTGTACCGAGGCGCGGAGTACTCCGTGGACTTCGTACCCAAGGTCCGGGTCGAGGTCGTCGTCGACGACGCGGCCGTGGACAAGGTGGTCGAGGTGATCGTCGAGGCCGCTCGCACCGGCAAGATCGGTGACGGCAAGGTGTGGGTCTCGCCAGTCGAGTCGGTCATCCGGGTTCGCACCGGGGAACGCGGTGGCGATGCACTCTGACCCGAAAGGGTCCGAGAACCTCGGCCCTGGTTCCGTCGCGAAAGCGACGGGGCCAGGGCCGGTCTCGTCAGGGGGATCCGACGAAGCTGCGGACCTGGCCCGCGCACGCAAGGCCCTACTCACCGGAGGCGTCAAGAACAGGAGGCTCGACGCCCCTTCTCTGCGACATGCACTGGTCGATCTGCACGAATTCTGGTTGACCACCAAGGGGACCGAACTGGGCATCAAACCGGATTGTGGGTTTGCCATCGTCGCCGTGGGTGGTCTTGGCCGACGCGAACTGTTGCCGTATTCCGATCTCGATCTGATTCTGCTGCACGACGACATGGACCCGGCGGTCGTGGCCCAGGTTGCGGACAGCCTGTGGTACCCGCTGTGGGACGCGCACATCAAACTCGACCACAGCGTGCGGACGCTTCCGCAGGCGCTTCAGGTTGCGGCCACCGACATGACGGCGGCACTCGGAATGCTCGAAGCACGCCACATTGCCGGCGATGTGGAGCTGAGCAACCTGTTGATCAGTGGTGTCCGTCGACAGTGGCGCATGGACATCCGCAGCCGATTCGACGAATTGATCACCCAGACCCGTACGAGGTGGGAGCGCAGCGGCGAGATCGCCCATCGCGCCGAACCGGATCTCAAGAGCGGCCGTGGCGGGCTGCGTGACGTCCAACTGCTCAACGCCCTGTCCATCGCGCAATTGACCGACGGGATGCCAGGGCTGGGACCCAACTCGCCCGGCGGCGGTCTGGCACTCGCGCACAGGCGGTTGCTCGACGTGCGCACCGAACTTCACCGCGTTGCCGGTCGCGCCCGCGATCAACTGCGAGCGCAGGACGCCGACGAAATCGGTGCGGCGCTGCGGATCGGTGATCGATTCGATCTGGCCCGCCTTCTCAGTGAATCGGCGCGCACCATCAGCTATTCGGTGGACGTCGGTATCCGTACCGCCGGAAACTCCTTGCCCCGGCGTGGTTTGTCGCGGCTGCGTCGCGCGCCGGTGCGGCGACCACTGGACGAGGGTGTCGTCGAGCATGCCGGCGAAGTTGTCCTGGCGCGCGATGCGAGGCCGAAGAAGGATCCCGGTCTGGTGATGCGGGTCGCGGCAGCGGCGGCCACCAACGGCATGCCGATCTCCGCGTCGACGCTCAATCGACTGGCCGACAATGCCCCGGAACTGCGTGAGCCGTGGCCGAAAAATGCGGTCAACGATCTCTTGGTCGTGCTCGGTTCGGGATCGCGTGCCGTTCCGGTGATCGAGGCGATGGACCGGACCGGGCTCTGGGGTCGCCTCCTGCCGGAGTGGGGGACCATTCGCGATCTTCCGCCGCGCGACGCCGTCCATACGTGGACGGTGGATCGCCACCTGGTCGAAACCGCCGCGTATGCAAGCGGATTCACCACTCGCGTCGCTCGGCCGGATCTGCTCATGCTCGGTGCGTTGATCCACGACATCGGGAAGGGGCGAGGGGGAGACCACAGCGTCGTCGGTGCCGAATTGGCCACCGCGATCGGAAATCGCTTGGGACTCTGGCCTTCCGACGTCGCGACGTTGACGGCGATGGTGCGCTATCACTTGCTGCTGCCGGAAACGGCGACCCGTCGCGACCTCGACGATCCGGCAACGGTGCAGCGAGTGGTCGACGCACTCGAAGGGGACGGGACGCTTCTCGATCTCCTGCATTCGTTGGCGGAGGCGGATTCGCTGGCCACCGGGCCTGGCGTCTGGGGCGACTGGAAGTCGTCTCTGATCGGTGAGCTCGTGCGTCGCTGCCGTTTGCTGATGGCGGGGGAGGAACTCCCACAACCCGACCCACTCGCTCCCGAGCAGTTGGCCATTGCCGAGGATGGCGGGGTTCACGTCTCGCTCGTACCGGCCGAGAATCCGCACACCTACGTCGTGACCGTCATCGCGCCCGACGCGCCCGGGCTGCTGTCTCGGGCTGCCGGAGTTCTGGCGCTGCAGTCGTTGCGGGTGCATTCCGCTTCGCTGGGGTCGCATGCGGGTTCGGCGGTCAATTCGTTTGTCGTCACACCGAGGTTCGGCACACCGCCGCAGGCTGTGCTGCTCAGGCAGGAATTGATCCGCGCTTCGGCCGGTGAACTGAATCTGCTCGAACTTCTCGATGCCAAGGACGAGGAGGCACGGGCAGAGCAGTGGGACGACCCGATCCAGACAAACAAGGATTCGGCGGTTCCGGTGCTCTATTCGCAGGCGCCGCCGCGGGTCATCTGGTTCGACGCGCCCGGTGACGGTCACGCGATCCTCGAATTGCGTACCGAAGACCGCGTAGGCCTGCTTTGCCGACTGGCCGCAGCACTCGAACACAGTGGTGCCGACATCCGGTGGGCGAAGGTCGCCACGTTGGGTTCCTCGGTGGTCGACGCGTTCTGCCTCGACTTCGGTGAGGCCGATACCCGCGCGGCGCGAGAGCGCGTCGAGGAGGCGGTGCTGGCGGTGGTTCCGGTGCCACAACCCAAGAAGAAAGAGGATTGACGGACCGGTTTCGGCAGTTACGCCCGCATCGGCTGGGATCGGTGCGGGCGTAGCGGCTAGGCTGGTGCCCGAGAATATCCACGGCTAACTCGCACGACCTTCAGGAGCGCACTCGGTGTTCGAATCCCTTTCCGACAGATTGACCGGATCTCTCAAGGATCTGCGTGGCAAGGGTCGTCTGTCCGGCGCCGACATCGACGCTACGGCCCGCGAGATCCGCCTTGCCCTGCTCGAGGCAGACGTCGCGCTTCCCGTAGTGCGCAGCTTCATCGCCAAGATCAAGGAACGCGCCAAGGGCGCCGAGGTCTCGGGTGCACTGAACCCGGCTCAGCAGGTCGTCAAGATCGTCAACGAAGAGCTGGTCGAGGTTCTCGGCGGCGAAACTCGTCGACTCCAGTTCGCCAAGACTCCGCCGACGGTCATCATGTTGGCCGGCCTGCAGGGTTCCGGTAAGACCACGCTGGCCGGAAAGTTGGCCAAGTGGCTCAAGGACCAGGGGCACACGCCCCTCCTCGTTGCCTGCGACCTTCAGCGTCCCGGCGCCGTCACTCAGCTTCAGATCGTCGGTGAGCGTGCGGGCGCGGCAGTCT
Organism: Rhodococcus sp. DN22; assembly: GCF_036669995.1. NCBI lineage: Bacteria > Bacillati > Actinomycetota > Actinomycetes > Mycobacteriales > Nocardiaceae > Rhodococcus > Rhodococcus sp. DN22. The sequence continues at coordinate 2,589,304 of NZ_CP133326.1, forward strand.
TCGCGCCGCACCCCGGTACCTCCATCGGCGGCGGCGAAAACGCACTGGGCGTGTCCGCAGCCGACCCCGTCGAGGTCGCCCGGGCCGGCGTCGAAGAAGCACGCAACAAGCATTACGACGTCGTGATCGTCGACACCGCCGGTCGCCTCGGTATCGACTCCGAGCTGATGGCGCAGGCCGCCGGTATCCGTGACGCCGTCAACCCGGACGAGACCATCTTCGTCCTCGACGCCATGATCGGTCAGGACGCGGTCAGTACCGCCGACGCGTTCCGTGAGGGAGTCGGCATCACCGGTGTCGTCCTCACCAAGCTCGACGGCGACGCCCGCGGTGGCGCCGCACTGAGCGTCCGCGAGGTCACCGGCCAGCCGATCCTCTTCGCGTCCACCGGCGAGAAGCTCGAAGACTTCGACGTCTTCCACCCCGATCGCATGGCCAGCCGGATCCTCGGTATGGGCGACGTCCTGAGCCTCATCGAGCAGGCCGAGCAGGTTTTCGACGCCGATCAGGCCGAAGCGACCGCAGCGAAGATCGGTTCCGGTCAGCTCACCCTCGAAGACTTCCTCGATCAGATGATGGCCGTCCGCAAGATGGGCCCGATCGGCAACCTCCTCGGCATGCTGCCGGGTGCCGGCGGCATGAAGGACGCGCTGGCCAACGTCGACGAGAAGCAACTCGATCGCATTCAGGCCATCATCCGCGGTATGACGCCGGCCGAGCGCGACGATCCGAAGATCATCAACGCCTCACGCCGACTGCGCATCGCGAACGGTTCGGGCGTCAAGGTTTCCGACGTCAACCAGTTGGTGGATCGCTTCTTCGAAGCCCGCAAGATGATGGCTGCCATGGCCGGCCGTATGGGCATGCCCGGCGCGCGTAAGCAGGTTCGCAGCAAGAAGGGCAAGAAGGGCAAGAAGGGCGGCAAGGGCCCGACGCAGCCCAAGATGCGCGGAGGATTCCCCGGTATGGGCGGATTCCCGGGTATGCCCGGCGGAATGCCGGCCGGTATGCCCGACCTGTCGAACATGCCCAAGGGTCTCGATCAGTTGCCGCCCGGACTGGAAGGCATCGATCTTTCCCAGCTCAAGCTGCCCAAGAAGTAGTCGGTGGCTGCGCTTCATCTGCGGGGTATCGGTCTGCCCGATGCCGAGCCGATCGAATTGTGGATCGTCGACGGGCTGATTTCCTTCGAGGCGGTGTCCGGTGCGGAGACGATCGTCGAATCGGGTTGGATCACACCGGGTCTCGTGGATGCGCATTGTCACGTCGGTATCCGCTACGGCGGTGGCGGGGGCGAAACCGTCGACGGCTTGCTGGAGCAGGCGAAGACCGAACGTGACGCGGGCGTGCTGTTGCTCCGCGACGCCGGATCACCGGTCGACACCAGATTCATCGACGAGCGCCTCGATTTGCCGCGAATCATTCGCGCAGGTCAGCACATCGCGGCACCCAAGCGGTACATCCCGGGCTTGCCGGTCGACCTGGACGACGAATCTCAGTTGCCGGCCGAAGTAGTGCGTCAGGCACGCGCTGGTGACGGCTGGGTCAAGCTCGTCGGTGACTGGATCGATCGTTCCGTCGGCGATTTGGCTCCCTTGTGGAGCGACGAGATCCTGGTCGAGGCCATCGCTGCCGCCCACGCCGAAGGCGCAAAGGTCACCGCTCACGTTTTTGCCGAAGACGCTTTGCCCGGCCTGATCAACGCCGGTATCGACTGCATCGAGCACGGCACCGGATTGACGGACGCGACCATCGAGTCGATGGTCGCGCACGGCACGGCCCTGGTTCCGACGCTGATCAACATCGCTACTTTCCCCGAGATCGCGGACTCCGCCACGCGGTATCCGATCTACGCGGCGCATATGCGCGATTTGCACGCTCGTCGGCACCAGACAATCGGTGCCGCTCACGAGGCCGGGATTCCGATCTATGCCGGAACGGATGCCGGCGGTTCGATCAGGCACGGGCGGATCGCCGACGAGATCGCCGAACTCGAAGTTGCCGGATTGACAGCTCACGAGGCGTTGGGCGCAGCCAGCTGGGATGCGCGGAGTTGGCTGGGTGCCCAGGGCATCGAAGAGGGAGCGCCCGCCGACCTGGTGGTCTATTCCGAAGATCCGCGCGGAAACTCCGATGTGCTCGCGAAGCCGATGCGTGTGATCCTCCGCGGCACCCCCGTGAGTGGTTAGGGAGTCCCTGCACTCTCGAAGCGCGCACAGGGTGGTTTCCGAACGAGCCCACCCATCTGGCACAATGGACCATTGTTCGTCGCAACCGGTTACGTACCGCTGCGACGGTCACAGGATAGAGGCAAAACCGGGCTCACAAATCGTGTGGGTCGCTGAATTGCACGTGACATGCGCAGCACTGTTGTGCGCGCTGAAGGAGAACTGCAGCTGTGGCTGTCAAAATCAAGCTCACCCGCCTCGGCAAGATCCGCAACGCTCAGTACCGCGTTGTCATCGCCGACTCGCGCACCCGTCGTGACGGCCGTGCGATCGAGACCATCGGCAAGTACCACCCCAAGGAAGAGCCCTCGCTGATCGACATCGATTCCGAGCGCGCTCAGTACTGGCTGTCCGTGGGCGCACAGCCCACCGAGCCCGTCGAGGCACTCCTCAAGATCACCGGTGACTGGCAGAAGTTCAAGGGCCTGCCGGGCACCGAAGGCACCCTGCGCGTCAAGGAAGCCAAGCCCACCAAGCTCGAGCTCTTCCAGGCTGCGCTCGCGCAGGCCGAGAACGAGCCGGTTGCAGAAGCAATCACCCCCAAGAAGAAGAAGGCTGCAAAGGCTGACGAGGCCAAGGCAGAAGACACCGCGGCTGACGCCGAGGCTCCCGCTGCAGACGCCGAGGCTGCTGACAAGTGAGTGCCGTCGTCGCTGATGCGGTAGAGCATCTCGTGCGTGGCATCGTCGCCAATCCCGACGATGTGCGTGTCGAGCTGATCACCGGACGTCGGGGACGGACCGTCGAGGTGCATGTGCACCCCGACGATCTCGGCAAGGTCATCGGTCGGGGTGGTCGCACGGCGACCGCTCTGCGGACCTTGGTCTCCGGCATCGGTGGCCGCGGTATCCGTGTTGATGTCGTCGACACCGATCAGTAGACGGCAGTAAACAGGTGGAACTCGTAGTCGGTCGTGTCGCGAAGTCGCATGGCATCAAAGGTGAATTGGTAGTCGAGGTTCGTACAGACGAGCCCGAAGATCGTTTTGCCGTAGGTTCTGTGCTGCGTGGGCGCAAGCCGCGCGAGTCCACACTGAAGTCGTACACAGTGGAAGCCGCCCGGGATCATTCCGGGCGGCTTCTGCTGCGCCTCGAAGGCGTCAGTGACCGTGGCGACGCAGATGCGTTGCGCGGCACACTGTTTGTCATCGACAGTTCCGAACTCGAGCCTTCGGATGATCCGGACGAGTTCTACGACCACGAACTCGAAGGACTGAAGGTCGTCCTCACGGACGGTACCGAGGTCGGTTCGGTCATCGAGGTATTGCATTCCGCCGCAGGCGAATTGCTTTCGATTCGTCGTACCGGCGAGACGTCCGGTGAATTGCTGATCCCGTTTGTCGCCGCCATCGTCACCTCGGTGTCGATTGCCGACGGCGTCGTGATGATCGAGCCTCCCGAGGGACTGCTCGACCCGGATTTCGGCGACAAGTCGAACAGCGATAATTCGAACTCAGACAACGACTGATCGTTTGTCATGCGTCTCGACGTCGTCACCATCTTTCCCGAGTATCTCGAACCGCTTCGTGCTGCCTTGCTGGGCAAGGCAATCGAACGTGGCTTGATCTCGGTCGACGTCCACGATCTTCGGTCGTGGACCCATGACGTACACAAAGCCGTCGACGATTCCCCGTACGGCGGCGGACCCGGCATGGTCATGAAACCCACCGTCTGGGGTCCGGCACTGGACGACGTGATCGGTCGCTCCGATTCTTCCGGCCCGGATGATGCCGAGACGATCCTGGTGGTGCCGACTCCCGCCGGCGTCCCGTTCACTCAGGCGACCGCACATCGCTGGGCCACCGCCAAGCACCTTGTCTTCGCCTGCGGCCGATACGAAGGTATCGACCAACGCGTCTTCGATGACGCCGCCAAGCGGGTTCGCGTCGAAGAAGTCAGTATCGGCGATTACGTTCTGATCGGCGGTGAAGCAGCCGTGCTGGTGATGGTCGAGGCTGTTGTGCGACTGATGCCCGGCGTTCTCGGCAATCAGCTGTCGCACCAAGAGGATTCGTTCTCCGACGGGCTCCTCGAAGGGCCCAGTTACACTCGCCCCGCCGTGTGGCGTGATCTCGAGGTTCCGCCTGTTCTGCTTTCCGGAGATCACGCGAAGATCAAGGCGTGGCGCCATGAGCAGTCGCTGCAGCGCACGGCCGAGCGTCGACCGGATCTACTTCCTTAGGTATTTCTCTTCAACCAGGTGATGCTTGCGCCGTCGTCGAGCGATTCGGTTGCAGTCGGTGTGAACAGTGTCGGCTCGAAGTTACCTCTGATCATCGGTATGCCCGCGCCGGCGACAACCGGATACCTTTTGACGATCAACTCGTCGATCTCCGGTAGTAGTTCGCCGGCGAGAGTTCCGCCGCCGCACAGCCAGATATCTTGTCCTTCTTCCTCTTTGAGGGATCTGACGACCGCACGTGGATCGGTGCGAACGATGGTGACCGCGGGATCCTCGGCGTCAGGGAGGGTGCTGGAGACGACGAACTGGCGCAGGTGCGCAAAGGGGCTGGTCACGCCGAGGCTCAGCCCGGGCTCGTAAGAGCCGCGGCCCATGACGACCGTGTCGAAGGTTCTGTTGGGTGCGTCCTCGATTCCGAGAGCGGGCCGCACATGCGTTGGCACGGTCTCGGGATATCGATCGCATATCCAGGCCGTGATCTGTTCGGAAACCGGGAAGAAATCGAATTCGCCGTCTGGTCCCGCGATGTAGCCGTCGAGGGAAGCTCCCACGTAGTACACAAGCTTTCGCATGAAACGCTCCGTTCGTAGTACTATGTTTGTAGTGGTTTAACTTAGGGGCGTGTCAGGAGTGATGTCAAGTGCGAAAGAACCCGGAACGACGGCTTGCCCTGATCGACGCGGCAATCGAGGTGTTGGCCCGAGAGGGTGCTCGAGGCTTGACCTTTCGAGCCGTCGACACCCAGGCAGCCGTGCCGAACGGGACAGCGTCGAACTACTTCTCCAATCGCGACGACCTACTCACGCAAGCCGGTGGCCGGATCTACGAGCGACTGATTCCGGACGACCTCGAGGGATTGATCGATCCTGTCAACGGCACCGATCGTGAGCGACTGGTGACGCTCATGCTCGACGTGGTCGAGCGGGTCACCTCGTTTGGAACGGGTTTCCTCGCGCTCATGGAGTTGCGGCTGGAGGCGATACGTCGTCCGGACCTGCGAGCGGTCCTGACCGTCCGCATCCGAGAAGACTTCGATCTGAACGTAGCCAATCATCTGGCGTCGCGCGTGCCGGGTGATGCGATGACCGTTCGCCTGCTCTATTTGTCGCTGAACTGGCTCGTACTGGATCGACTGACATTGCCGAACCTGTTCGGGGAGGAAGATATTCGTACGATCGTCGAGGCCGCGGTGGATCGAGCACTACCCCGCGAATCGTAGAAGGGTCAGTGCCGCTCGGCAGGTTTGCGGCGGAACGAGAAGTATCGATGACCGAAGAAACTCACCCCGGCAACGATCAACATGACAACCGCCTGGGCGGGAAGCGGCGGGGCATGCAGAATCGACACCGCGATCGTTCCGAGTATCAGATTCAGCACGAGGCCACCGGAATTGACGACGATGAACGCGCCCAGGTCGCGTGCCACATGTCCGCGGACGCGGAAAACCAACGTCCGATGCAGAACGAAAGCGATGAGCACGCTGATGGAGTACGCACCGATCACAGCCACTTGATACAGATCCTTGTTGTCGAGGATCAGTGACCAGATCACGAAGAGCCCGTATCCGATCGCCGTGTTGGCCACTCCGACAATGGCAAACGCGATGGGTTGATGCTTGACCACCCGCAGCAGTGGGCCGGGGTTCTCGGGTGATGCGATGTCTTCGGTCATGAAGACTCGGTTTTCACGGTGTTGATCCGGTCCTTGCGTCGTGTCCGCAGATACATCCACTCGAGCACGCCGAGTCCGAGGATTCCGGCGACCATCGAAGCGCCGCCGACCTTCCATCCCGGGGGTCGCCACGTGAGGACAAGTTCAGCGTCCTTCGTCCCGGCTGGGATGTCCACGGTGACAAAGGACTTCGCGACGACGTCGATCGGGACAGGCTGACCGTCGAGGCTAGCTCGATACCCGGGCCAGCCGAGCCGTGCGAACACAACCTTGCCGCCGGTCTCCGAACTGACACGAAGGGTGCTCGACATGTTCGATTCCGCGGTCGAAACAGCTTCGACGCCACGGGTATCGGCGATGCGGCCGTTTCGTGTCGAGACGGGGCCGTCGACGCGTTCGAGCACGGAGATGTAGTTCTCGTGTCCGGGGTAGTCGACCCATGTCCACCCGTCGGGGGCCGGGTTCTTACGTGCGTCGGGGTAGAGGGCGTTCTGCAGTACGACGCGGTCCACCTTCATCAGGTCGACGATGGTGCGGCCGGTGGTGGGTTCGACGGTGAATGCCCGCCGGAAGGCGTCGGGGCAGACGCTCATGTCCCAGCGCATGCAGAGCAGATCACCGAAGTAGAAGTGCCCGTTGGGGGTGTAGCCGCTGGTGTAGGTCAGTTCGAGGTCTTTGGGGTAGTTTCCGAAAGCCAGGGAACCGTATGCTCCGTCGAGGGTTTTGTCCCCGGGTGCGATGAGTGCACGGTCGCCCAGTTGCAGTGTCGTGCCTTCGAAGTCGGGGAAGGTCTCTTTCATCTCCGAGCGGGATTCGGGCAGGTTCCAGCTCATCGGGGTTGGTTGCGCGGCCCGAACCTGGGCGTAGGCGATGGGGGAGACCGCGACGATCGCTACGAGGCATGCGAAAGCAGTGCCTTTGGTACGGCCGAGCCAGACCATCGCGGCGCCGAGTGCGGCAACGAGCAGGGCTGAGATCACATGCCATTTTGCGAGCCCGGGAGCTGCCGAGGCGGACCTGATCAAAAGCAGGCCCACGAGGATTCCCGCTGCAACGCAGCGTCCGCGCAACTTGTCGGTCGTGGCGTAACGCCCGAGCAGGATGCACACCAGAAGCAGGAGTCCGATGGCCACCATCGGAAGCACGCGCGCGGGCCACCGCAGTGGGCCGATCGTGCTCGGCCCGGCAGTCCACATGAGGACGGCGACCGTGAAGATCCCGACGGCGGTCAATTCGCGTGCCGCGGCGCGTGCCTTGCCCCAGTCGATGAACGCCAGAGCTGGAATGAGGAACCACGCGACGTAGACCATGGGCATGGTCTGGATGTATCCCCACCACGAGGAGAATGCGGGCATCGTGCTCGGCAGGCTCGCGTTCAGCGATTCCGACCAGGGAACGGCGAGGAATGCGTCGTTCTTGACTTCGGATGCACCGCGCCAGGTGACGTCGGCGGTGAGCAGGCTCGGCAGATACGTCGCGAGACCGGCGAGGGCGGCACAGGCAGACACCGCCAGAAGCCGCAGCGACGGCAGCCAACGCCGCTGATAGACAACTTCGCCGATCGCGACTGCGACGATCATCAAGCCGGATTCGACTGCGGGGAAAACATATTGGACCGACATCGCGAGATACAAGAACACGAAGGTCGGGATCGGACCGCTCTTGCCTCTGGCGTAGCGGATTGCCGAGGCCCACGCCTGAACCATCCAGGCAGTGCCGGTGAAGGCTGTCATCCAACTGGCCGAGTCGAAGAAGAGGAGGAAACCGGTGAACGGAATCGAGACTCCGGCGACCGCAGCCCACGTGGGCTTCGAGCCGTACTCCAGGCAGATCCGATAGACGCCCAGCGCAAGGATGATCGCGAAGATCAATTTCACGATCGTCGCGTACAGCGCCAGGTTGTCGAAGGACGGTGCGATCAGGTCGATCAGAAGTTGTGGCGGATTGAGAAGGCCCGCTTCCTCGATCGCGTAGTTGCCCGCCATCCAGTTCTCGGGGACGAGTACCGGTAGGTGTCCTTCTCGCAGGCTACGGCCGAGCATGACCCACAGCGGCGCGTACTGGGACTCGGTGTCGTCGGTGTAGAAGTGACGAGCGTTCGCGAGCACCACGGCCAGGTAGCCGGCGATGACACCGACCGCCGTGACGGCGCCCCACTTGTACACGTCTGCCCGGGCGAGAGTGCGAGTTTCCACCACGAGTTCCAGACCTTAACAGGGCAGGTGGGGCGCGCGGAGACGCGAGCGCATCACGCGCCGTCGGCATCCGAAGTCCGGACATCTCTGCGTGTTAAAGTTCGCGACGGTGTGGGCCCGATCGTGCCTGTCTCTCGGCGCCAGTCGAGCCCCTGAAGGGAGTGGAAGCGAGTGCACTCGATTTCCGTCGTAGTGCCCGTTTATCAGGGCGAAAAGACGATCACGGCGCTCGTCGAGGAGTTGGACGGCCTGTGCGCACCGAGTTCGACGCCCGGTGGAGCGCAGTTCACCGTCGACGAGATCGTGCTGGTTCACGACAACGGTCCGGACCGTTCCGACGTCGTGTTACTCGAATTGGAGCGCCGTTTCGATCAGGTGCGTGTCGTGTGGCTCAGTCGCAACTACGGCCAGGACGCGGCGACTATCGCCGGTATGGCCGTTGCACGTGGCCAGTGGATCGTGACGATGGACGAAGACGGCCAGCACGACCCGGTGCACATCGGGGCTTTCCTCGACACCGCGCTGACGGAGCGATCCGATCTCGTGTATTCCAAACCCACGAACACCCGCCCGCATGGATTCTTGCGGAACCTGACCTCGCGCGGCGCAAAGATCGTCTTGGCGACGGTATTCGCGTTCCCTGATTCGACGAGATTCGAAAGTTACCGCCTGATCCGAGGTGACATCGGCCGACAGTTGGCCGGCGTCGCCGCCAACGGTGTGTATCTGGACGTCGCGCTGACGTGGGTTGTCGGCAATACCGCCACGGCGCCGGTGACACTTCGAGCGGAAGGCCGCGAGGAATCGGGGTACAACTATCGCCGTTTGTTCTCGTTGTTCTGGAAGATGGTGTTGTGTAGCGGAACACGCGGTCTGCGACTGGTGAGTCTGCTCGGGGTCACCCTGGCGTCGGCCGGTGTGATCATGGCTGCGGTGATCTTCGTCCAAGCCATGACCGGTGACAACAACGACCCGGAAGGATGGGCGTCGATCATCATGGCGCTGCTGGTCTGTTCGGGTGCGATCCTGTTCTCGCTCGGTCTCATCGCCGAATACCTTGGCGTGGCACTGCACGTCCTTGTCGGAAAGCCTCTGTATCTGACTGTCGATTCACCGCGGCCCGGAACCTCGATCGATCGGCGTAGTCGTGAGCACTGATCGCATCATCTTCTCCCGCCCCTATCGGGCATCGAACGAATTGTCGAATCTGGCAACGGTTCTGGAGTCCGATCACATTCACGGTGACGGACGTTTCACCAAGTCCGCGACTGCAGCGCTCAAAGCGATCACCGGATCCACGCATGCTCTGCTGACGACCTCGTGCACGCACGCACTCGAATTGGGTGCGCTGCTACTCGAATTGGGCCCAGGTGACGAGGTGATCGTCCCGAGCTTCGCGTTCAGTTCGGCGGCAACCGCCGTCGCGTTGCGCGGTGCCACTGTTGTTTTCGTCGACATCGATCCGAGTACCGGCAATATCGATCCCGACTGCGTCGCAGCGGCAATCACGGAACGAACGAAAGCAGTACTGGTCATGCATTACGGCGGAGTCGCCGCCGACATGGAACCCCTCCTCGACCTCGCGGAACTCCACGGTGTCGCGTTGATCGAAGACAACGCTCACGGGCTCGGCGGAAAGTGGCGCGGGCGGGCGCTCGGCACCATCGGAACTATCGGTACGCAGAGTTTTCACGACACCAAGAACGTTCACTGCGGCGAGGGTGGCGCGCTGTTGCTCTCCGACGATCAGTTGATGACCCGCGCCGAAATCATCCGTGAGAAGGGGACCGACCGTGCGCGTTTCCTGCGCGGCCAGGTCGACAAGTATTCGTGGCAGGACATCGGGTCGAGTTATCTGCCCAGTGAACTCAATGCTGCTGTCCTCGACGCACAACTCTCGGAGTTCGACGCGATTCAGGCGGCCAGGCATCGCGTCTGGGATGCCTACAGCGTGAGTCTGGGCGAGTGGGCGTCCGAGAACGGTGTCGTTCCCATGGCGGTTCCCGATGATCGCGAGCACACCGCGCACCTGTTCTATCTCAAGATGCCTACCGAAGAGAGCCGCGACGGCTTGATTCGGCATCTTGCCGCCGACGGAATCGTGGCGCCGTTCCACTACATTCCGCTCGATACGAGTGCGGCCGGTGTGCGCTACGGACGAACACCGGAGCCGTGTGTGCGTAGCGCCGAGTTCTCCGCGTCGATCCTTCGACTGCCGCTGTGGCCCATGCTCACGTCCGAACAACAGGAACGGGTCATCGGTTCGGTCCTCGAGTACAAGCAGGCTTGAGGACGAACACGACCGCGTGGATCGAATCAGGGCCCGGAAGCTTCGGGCATCACCGAATCCGCGGTGGTGGATGCCGCCGCCCAGTCGTCGATGCTTCCGCTCGGGAAGAGAATCTGTGTGACGCCGGTGACCGTGTCACGTGCGTGCAGTGCGCTTTCGTCGTCGACGGCGTCGGTGAACGAGGTGTCGGGATAGAAGCTGTCCTCGTCCGTGTACTGGACGTCTTCTCGCGAACCGATTGCGATGATGTATCGGTTGTCGTCACCGACGATGCCGGTGGACAGATGGATCCACTTGTCCTCGACACAGCACATCCAGCCTTGCTTGACTCCGATGACCGACTCGCCGAACAAGGCCTCGGGCAATCCGAACCTCTGGTCGTAGCCGTCGGTTCCTTCGGGAGTGGATTGCCTCAGGTACTCGACGAATTGCTCTACCCGCTCAGGTCCGAGTTGGTCGGAGTCGTCGAGGACGCCGTTGTAGAAAGTGACCAGGTCGTGCGTCGTGGTCTCGGTGTTCCACCACATTCCGTCCCACGGCGGCGTCGTCGCGGTCAGTGCGTAACGCTCGGCAACCCGGGTGATCACCTCCTGACCGCCGACCTCGTCCCACAGCAGGTTGGCTGCGGTGTCGTCGGAGGATTCGAGCATTGCCGCCATGAGGGTGCGATCGTCGTCCGTGATGGGCCGCTCGCCGCGAGCGTCCTGATGGAGGAGATCCTCGGCGATGAAAAGTTTTGCCACCGAGGCAGTTTCGATTTGCTGGTCGCCGGCAACATCGAGGTACTTGTCCGAGGATCGATCGAGGACGGCGATGGAGACGTCCGCACCACGCCCGAGCGCCGCCACCTGAGCTTGAGCCAGTCGGCCGTCGAGAGTCTCCGCGACCGGAACATTGGTGTCGGGGAAGGCGGGGGTCTGCATCGAATCATCCGGGTTCTGTCCACCGCTGCACGAAGCCGCAAAAGTAACTGCGGCCGCCATTGCGGCAATCCGGACGTACCGCGTACTCATCTGTTTCCCCCGGTAGCCCTGACACGGCACTGTTGCCGATCTTCTTGTCTCAGGATAGCGGTAGGGTCGGATCTCGTGATTCTCAAGACCGTGAACCAGCGCATTGCCGAGGAACTCGACGTCCGCGAAGGCCAGGTTGCAGCAGCAGTCGACCTTCTCGACGGCGGAGCCACGGTGCCCTTCATCGCCCGGTACCGCAAGGAAGTCACCGGCACGCTCGACGACGCCCAGTTGCGACTTCTGGACGAGCGGCTGCGGTATCTCCGCGAGCTCGACGACCGTCGTGACGCCGTGCTCACGGAGATCGACTCTCAGGGCAAACTTGACGATCAACTGCGCGGTCAGATCATGCTGGCCGAGACAAAAGCGCGGCTGGAGGACATCTACCTCCCCTTCAAACCGAAGCGGCGCACCAAGGCGCAGATCGCCCGCGAGGCCGGCCACGAGCCTGTCGCGGACGCTCTCATCGGAGATCCCACCACCGATCCCGCGCAGTATTCGGACGAGCAACTCGACGGTGCCCGGTCGATCCTCGTGGAGCGCTTCGCCGAGGACGCCGATCTGGTCGGTGAATTGCGCGAGCTTATGTGGAGTCGCGGCCAGGTCGTCTCATCGGTCCGCAAGGGCAAGGAAACCGATGGCTCGAAGTTTGCTGACTACTTCGAGTTCTCGGAACCGTTCTCCAAATTGCCCTCGCACCGCATCCTCGCCGTCCTGCGCGGAGAGAAGGAAGAAGTGCTGTCGCTCAACATGGCGGCCGACACCGAAGAACTCGCGCCGGGGGAGCGCACGGTCTACGAAGGCCGCATCGCGTCGCGGTTCGAGATCGCCGACCGTGGTCGGGCCGCCGACGGGTGGCTTCTCGACACCGTCAAGTGGGCGTGGAAGACGAAGTTCGCCGTCACGCTCGGTATCGACACTCGAATGCGTCTGCGGCAGTCGGCCGAAAAGGACGCCGTCGACGTCTTCGCCACCAACCTCAAGGATCTACTCCTCGCGGCTCCCGCCGGCGCCCGACCCACCATGGGACTCGACCCCGGATTTCGCACCGGAACTAAGGTTGCCGTCGTCGACGGAACCGGCAAAGTTGTTGCATACGAGACGATTTACCCGCACCAGCCGCAGAACAAGTGGGACGCGGCGCTTGCGACGCTTGCCGGGCTGGTCGCCAAGCACGGCGTCGAACTGATCGCCATCGGCAACGGCACGGCCTCACGCGAGACCGACACGCTCGCTACCGAACTGATCAAGAAGACCGGCGCGCCCAACCTGACCAAGATCGTCGTCTCCGAGGCAGGCGCATCGGTGTACTCGGCTTCGGCCTACGCGTCGCAGGAACTTCCCGACCTCGACGTCTCGATTCGCGGTGCGGTGTCCATTGCGCGTCGCCTGCAGGATCCGTTGGCGGAGTTGGTCAAGATCGATCCCAAGTCCATCGGTGTCGGTCAGTACCAGCACGACATCACTGAATCGCTGCTCTCACGTTCGCTCGACGCCGTCGTCGAGGATGCCGTCAACTCGGTCGGCGTCGACGTCAACACCGCGTCCGTGCCACTTCTCGCTCGGGTGTCCGGAATCGCAGGTTCCCTAGCGGAGAGCATCGTCGCCCATCGGGACCAGAACGGTCCGTTCAAGTCCCGCAAGGGACTCAAGGACGTCTCCCGACTGGGACCCAAGGCTTTCGAGCAGTGCGCAGGCTTCTTGCGGATCACCGACGGCGACGACCCTCTCGACGCGTCGAGCGTCCACCCGGAGGCATATCCGGTGGTTCGCAAGATCGTTGCCAGTGCCGGCGGGGACGTGCGCACCGTGATCGGAAACTCGCAGGCACTTCGATCGGTCAAGGCGTCCGACTACGTCGACGAGCGATTCGGTCTACCGACCGTCACCGACATCATCTCCGAGTTGGAGAAGCCGGGACGAGATCCACGACCCGAATTCAAGACCGCGACCTTTGCCGCAGGCATCGAGAAAGTCGCGCATCTCAAGCCCGGTATGACTCTCGAAGGTGTGGTCACCAACGTCGCAGCCTTCGGTGCCTTCGTCGACATCGGAGTTCATCAGGACGGTCTGGTTCACGTCTCGGCGATGTCACACAACTTCGTCAAGGACCCACGCGAGGTCGTCAAGTCAGGTGACGTCGTCAAGGTGAAGGTCCTCGAAGTGGACGAGGCACGCCAACGCATCGGGCTGACGCTTCGTCTCGACGACGAGGTGGGCGCACACCGCAAGTCCGAAGGCCCGCGAGGTGGGCAACCTCAGCGTCAGGGCCAGCCGCAGGGTCAGCGTCAGGGGCAGGGGCAGGGTCAGCAACGAGGTAGTGGCGGACGTCAGGGTGGACGCGAGTCGCGTCCGGACAACCGCGCGCCCGCTGCCGGGTCGATGGCTGAGGCTCTGCGCAAGGCGGGCTTCGGCAAGTAATTCCGTCCGCCGGGTTTTCGGAGTCCGTATCGTCTCATTCGAGTCGGTTGGCGGTATCAATCGGAAGAATGATCGGATCTGAAATTCGGTGAAGGGAGGACAGTGATGCGGGAGTGGCTCGAGCGCGAGATCATCGCCCATGGCCGATTGCCATTGCTGTTCTTCCTGCTCGGATTCCTCTCTGCCTTCCTCTTCATCCGTCTCAGCGTCCGGATGATCCGTGCGCAGGTGAAATGGTGGCCGGGCAACATCGCGCCCGGAGGTCAGCACGTGCATCACGTCGTGTTCGGTGTGATCGCCATGATGATCTCCGGTGGTGCGCTGATCGCGGTCTACGTCGATGGTTCGCAGACCACCGGTGCCGTCCTGGCGGCGATCTTCGGTATGGGTGCGGCATTGGTGCTCGACGAGTTCGCACTGATCTTCTATCTGAAGGATGTGTACTGGTCCGAGCAAGGTCGGACCTCGGTGGATGCGGTTTTCGTCGCAATCGCCGTGACCGGTCTGGTGCTGTTGGGTTTCCGCCCGCTCGAACTTCTCGACGTCGCCGGGTTCCGTGAAGAACGGGATCCGTGGATCAAGTTGGTGTTCGTTTTTGTCGCGTTGATCAACTTCGCCTTGGCGGCAATCGTGATTCTCAAGGGGAAGATATGGACGGGGCTCGTCGGCCTGTTCGTCTTTCCGCTGCTGGTAATCGGAGCGGTTCGCTTGAGCCGGCCGGGTGCACCGTGGGCTCGCTGGCGGTACACGCGCAAGCCGAAACGGATGAACCGCGCGCTCGAGCGTGAGCGGAAATGGCGTCGACCGGTCATCCGGGCCAAGATCTACGTCCAGGATCTCATTGCCGGATCACCGAGCGTCGAGCATGCGATGACCGCGGCCGAGCAGGAACTGGACCACACCATTCACGCGGCTCCGCCGCCACCGATTTCCCCGCTGGTGTCCGCGTCTGGCACAATGGACGGGTTGCCTGGACCAGGCAGCAGCACTTGATCTGGGCACGAACCAGACGAGCGCCGTTTCGGGAGACCGAAACGCGTGCCGCTCGGTTCCTCTGCTCCTGCGAAATACAAGGATGACATATGAACACCCTGGACTTCCTGGACAAAAAGTCGCTCCGCGACGACATCCCCGAGTTCCGTCCCGGCGACACGCTCAACGTGAACGTCAAGGTTATCGAAGGCTCCAAGGAGCGCGTGCAGGTCTTCAAGGGCGTCGTTATTCGTCGCCAGGGCGGCGGCGTTCGCGAGACCTTCACCGTCCGTAAGGTCTCCTTCGGCGTCGGCGTCGAGCGCACCTTCCCGGTTCACAGCCCCACGCTGGCCTCCATCGAGGTTCTGACCCGCGGTGACGTCCGTCGCGCCAAGCTGTACTACCTCCGTGAGCTTCGTGGCAAGAAGGCGAAGATCAAGGAAAAGCGCTGATCTTTCCGATGAGCCCGGCACCGCGTACACGCGGTGTCGGGCTAATCTGGTTTCTGTGGCAGATTCTTCGAAGGAGCAGGCATTGTCGTCCGGACCCGAGAATCACGAGGGATCAAGCGGTTCCGCGGAACCGACCTCACATCGGCCGCAGAAGAAACAGCGATCGTTTCTGCGAGAACTCCCTGTTCTGATCGGCGTAGCGCTGGTACTCAGCATCGTCCTTCAGGCATTTGTCTTCAGAGTTTTTCTCATCCCATCCGAGTCGATGGAACCGACACTGCACGGCTGTGCGGGATGTACCGGTGACCGCATCGTGGTGGAGAAGATCGGATACCGCTTCGGCGATCCGGAACCCGGCGACGTCGTCGTCTTCAAGGGACCCGATTCGTGGAACACGAAATATGTGTCCAATCGGTCCGACAACGTTGTAGTTCGCGGCATTCAAGAGGTCGGTTCGTGGGTCGGCCTCGTTCCGCCGGACGAGAACGACTTGGTCAAGCGAGTGATCGCTACCGGCGGCCAGACCGTCGAATGCTGCGACGATCAGGGCCGAGTCCTGGTCGACGGCAAGCCGCTCGACGAGCCGTACATCAAGATGGATTTCCCGTTCACTCCGGGAACGCAAACGTGTGACACCGAATTGAAGTCGGGCCGCTGCTTCGGACCGATCACCGTTCCCGAGGGCCACGTGTGGGTCATGGGTGACAACCGCAGCAATTCCGCCGACTCGCGCTACCACGTCGACGACGAGTTCCAGGGAACCGTCCCGATCGACAACATCATCGGTCAAGCTCGATTCATCGTTCTTCCCCCGTCGCGAATGGGCGGCATCGATGCGCCCGACATTCAGGGCAATTGAGTTGTCGGACCGCACACATGGATTCGCGTAGTTCCGAATAGGCAGAGACAGTGAGTAGTTGGCCCCCTCGCGTTGTCATTCGCAGATCGGCAGGTCTGCGGACGATGGAGTCTGCGTTGGCGCGAACCGGACTCGGTCCGGTCGCCGGCGTCGACGAAGCCGGGCGCGGAGCGTGCGCTGGTCCACTCGTCATTGCCGCGTGTGTCCTGGCGCCGAAACCGCAAGCGGCACTGGCACGGCTCGACGATTCGAAGAAGCTGACCGAACGTGCGCGCGAGGAGCTTTTCCCGGCGATCAAGCGCTTGGCGTTGGCGTGGAGTGTCGTTTCGGTACCCGCTGCGGAAGTCGATCAGATCGGTATCCACGTCGCCAACATCGAGGGGATGCGTCGCGCAGTCGCGGGCCTCGATCTCGAACCGGGCTACGTCCTCACCGACGGGTTCCGGGTTCCGGGTCTGACGGCTCCGTCGCTACCGGTCATCGGCGGTGACGGCGCCGCTGCATGTATCGCCGCGGCCAGCGTTCTCGCGAAGGTGACCCGAGATCGTGTGATGACCGAGATGGACAACACTCATCCCGGATACGGCTTCGCGATTCACAAGGGATACAGCACGCCGTTGCACATGGACGCTCTCGACGAGCTGGGGCCGTGCCCCGAGCATCGCATGACCTACGCAAACGTGGTGGCTGCGGGAGTCCGGTTGGAACAACGCGCGGGCCGTACGGGATGATGGACGTTCAGACGAACTGGGAGGACTGGCTAAACCGATGAGTGCCGAGGATCTCGAGAAGTACGAAACCGAGATGGAGCTGTCGCTCTACCGTGAATACCGGGACATCGTCGGACAGTTCTCCTACGTCGTGGAGACCGAACGACGTTTCTACCTGGCCAACACGGTCGAGTTGCTGCCCCACAATTCAGACGGGGAGATCTACTTCGAACTGCGGATGTCCGACGCCTGGGTGTGGGACATGTACCGCCCGGCGCGATTCGTGAAGTACGTGCGCGTCGTGACGTTCAAGGACGTCAACATCGAAGAGCTGGACAAGCCGGATCTGCGCCTTCCTGACTGATCTTGACAACGAAGTGCCCCGCCGATATCGGCGGGGCACTTTGCATTTCGCGGAGTTGCGCGGGGTCAGTTGCCCTTGACATTCACGATCTGACGCAGCGTGTGTCGAATCTCGACCAAGTCCTTCGCGTCGTCCATCACGACGTCGATGTCCTTGTACGCACCCGGGATCTCGTCGAGGAACGCCGCGGAACGCTTGTATTCGATGCCGACCATTGCCTTGTCGAGATCTTCGATCGTAAAGATCTTGCGTGCCTGGTTACGTCCGTACACCCGACCCGCGCCGTGGGGGCTGGACTTGAACGACGGCACGTTTCCCTTGCCGACGACGACGTAACTCGCCGTCCCCATCGAACCGGGGATGAGCCCGGGCGTGCCCTCGTCTGCCTTGATCGCACCCTTACGGCTCAGCCACACGCCCCGGCCCATATGGAACTCCTTCTGGGTGAAGTTGTGGTGGCAGTTGATCCGCTCGACTTCGTCGATGATCGCGGGCCTGCCGTCACCCATGAAGTGCGCGAAGTCGTTCACCACGCGGTCCATCATCTCTTCGCGGTTGAGCAGAGCGAAGTGCTGAGCCCAGTTGAGATCGGTGATGTACGAGTCGAATTCGGGCGTCTTCTCGACCAGGTAGGCAAGATCCGGATCGGGAAGGTTGATGTACCACCGCTCGCACAAGTCCTTGGCGATCTTGATGTGATGCTGTGCGAGCTTGTTTCCGATACCGCGGCTGCCCGAGTGCAGGAACAGCCAGACGCCGTCGCTCTCGTCGAGCGTCACCTCGATGAAGTGGTTGCCAGAACCCAGCGTTCCGAGCTGAAACCTCCAGTTGTTCTTGAACTTGTCGTAGAAGGCCAGGCGATCGCCCGCAATTGCCTCGAGTTCTGCGATGCGGATTTGCGCCGTGTCGCTCAGCGTCTTGTTGTAGACACCTGCCGAGAGCGGAACGGAGCGTTCGATGCTGTGGCGAAGAACGCTCAGGTCGCGGCCTTGAAGGTCGCGTGCACTGAACTGGGTTTTGACCGCAATCATTCCGCAGCCGATATCGACTCCGACGGCGGCGGGCATGATTGCGCCTTCCGTCGGAATGACCGAACCCACCGTCGCTCCCGCACCGAGGTGCGCATCCGGCATAAGCGCCAGATGTGGACGGACAAAAGGCATCTGGGACGTACGCAGCGCTTGCTCGCGAGTGTTCTCGTCGAGTATCGATGCCCAGTTCCACAGCCTCTTGGTGATCTTCTCCATCAGATTTCTCCCACATAGTTCACAGCCGAACCGATCGGTCCGGTGTGTCGTGCAGGAATGACCATGCGCTCCGTCAGTGGTTGTGTGCAACCTCTTTTCAGGTGCGCAGACCGTCTGCGAGTTCGTAGATCCGTCCGACGTACTTCTCCTGGAAGGCTTTTCGAGCAGCATCTGCCTGTTGCCGTGCGCCCATCCTGGCGTAGAGGTACTCGAGTTGAACCAAGCTCTCGCCGATGTCGACGCGTCGCTGGTCGAGAACCGTCAACTCGTCGACCAGCCGAGCCAGATCGAGTCGTGCAAGATCTAGCGCTGTCTCCGGTACCTCGTCCATGGTGATCCTCGATGTCCGTGAGTGCTTCCTGGGTTTGAGGCTAGCATTATTCGAACATATTTTCGATACCTGGAATTGTTGGTTACTTCGACAATGTGGCGGTCAGTTGGTCGATGGCGTACGGAATGCTCAGGACGGTATTGCCGGACATCGCCGCGCCGACGGGTGGATCTGCGGTGTATCGCACGACTATCGCATTTCCGTTTTTCACGGCGGGTAGCCGCTGGTAGAGAGTGTGGCCGGGGAGGGCCTTCTCTCCCTCCGGATCGGCCATCACGATCAAACGATCAACGGGTTCGAGGATGTCGTATCGCTCGTTCGGCAGCCAGTCGCCGAACTGGTCGCCGACGAATGCGTCGACCGTCGGGGGGAGGGTGAATCCGAGTGACGAGAGGAAGATGCCGCGTGGGTCGTGCGACGAGAACACGTATCCCTCGGGAGTGTCGAGGTTGACGATCGTTGCGGTTTGCCCGGAAAACTCCGGGTGTGCAGCGCGAGCGGTGGCAAACGCGTTTTCGGTATCCGTGATCAGTTGCTGAGCTTGTGGTTCTTTGCCGAGGGCGCGCCCGGCGGTGAGTGTCATGTCGGTCCACGGCGTTGTGTATGCGTCGTAGTCCTTGCTCTGCGCGACAGTCGGCGCAATCGAGGTCAGCTTCTTGTAGGTCTCCGTGTCGATGTCGGCGTACAGCGCTAGGATCAGATCTGGTGCGAGGGAGGCGATTTGCTCGAAGTTGAAGTCTCCGCCGCTGTTGATGTAGGTCGGAGTTTTCCCCTTCCAGTAATTCTTCGTCCACGGCCAGCTTTCATCCATGCCGGACCCCCACCATTCGGCCATGCCTACGGGTTCGACTCCCAAGGCGAGCAGTGGTTCGTGATCGGTGTATCCGAGTGTCACTACCCGCTGCGGTTCGGCATCGATGGTCGTCGAACCCTGTGCGTGCTCGATCGTCACGGGGAATGCGTCGTTGCTCTGGGTCGCTGATGCGGTGTCGACGCCTTGCGAGGTTCCACAGGCGGTCGAGAACCCGATGATCGCGGCCGTCGTGAATAAGGCGGCGAGGATTCGGGTGCTACGTGAGGGCACGTCCATGCTCCTTCGAAGTGGTGGGCGAAGTGATCTGAGTTCCGCGTGAAGTGCTGAACTGGTCGCGTCAGCAATAAAGTGAGGCTAACCTTTGCAGGATCGTCGGTCCATCCTTCAGGATGGACTCGGATACGCCCAGAAAGACGCAAAATGTCCACTATCGAGTACTCGACTCGTCCAAAGTCCTTGCTAGCGCTACCCGATAGTCGCGGACGGACATTCAAGGATTTTCAGGTTTACACCAACGTCGTCGACGGAGTGACTGCGTACGGAGCTCATCGACACCCCGAGCATCAGATCGCCTGGATGAGTGAAGGGACGATGCAGATTGCTGCCGGGGGAAATGTGTGGCACCTGCACAGCGAGCACTTGGTCTGGTTGCCGGGCACCGTTCTCCACGACATGACACTTCTGACGGAGGGGTGCATGATTGCGGCCTATGCGCGTCCGGATCTACGCCCTGCCGGGCCGCGGTGGACTCAGCCACTTGTTCTCGAAGTCGATGCTCTGTCCGCTCAATTGCTGCGTCATCTCGTAGATCGGACCATCGACGACGCTCGGCGGTTGATGAGTCAGGAGTTGCTCTACGACATTCTTGCTGCCGCGCCCGAACGGCACGACGTCCTCGCGGTTCCTCGTAATGCTGCGGCGAGTTCGGTTTCTGCCCGCATCCTTGCCGATCCGGCAGACTCACGGACGCTGGGGGAGTGGGCGGGCGAACTCGGGGTCAGTTCCAAGACCTTGATGCGAGCCTTTGTCGCCGATACCGGGATTACCTTCGGGCAGTGGAGAACTCGAGCACGCATGTACGCATCGCTCGAGATGCTCGCGCGGGGTGAGGGTGTCAATGACGTTGCCCCGCAGGTTGGTTACCGCACCAGCAGTGGGTTCATCGCCGCATTTCGGGAAACCTTCGGTACGACGCCGGCCAGGTACGGCAGAAAGCTGATGCGGTGATTTGCTGAATTTACAACGGACGCCGCCCGCTCGGAGGCGACAGTAGATAGATTTTGCTCGCGACGACAGACGAAAGGCGGAGGGTGACACCTCCCATTACTCAGGCTGGCTTTGTGGTGGCTGCGAGTCGCCGTGTGCATTGGATTTTATTCAAAAGCTGCTCGTAGACGCTCGATCAATCGCCTATGAGCAGCCTTTCGATGGCGATTAGACGATATTCAGACATGTACTCATCGCGAGCGCTTCCCGACGATCTGCGCAACAGTAGAAGAGGTAACACACAATGCTGCGCCGGACAGGAGGAGAACCCAAAGACCCCACCCGATCGATGGAGAAACGGTGGTGCGAAGAATGGTTGCTTCTGCGTCTGACACGTTCATGGCGTCGATTATTCCGATCACGACCGTGACTGCACCTGCCGCTGGCGCGACCCACCGGTCGCCAAACTTGGCCTTTCCTCCTCTAGACAGAATGGTGAACAGCGCGATTGCTGCCGCCGCGCCGAGAACGAGTGTTAGGACGCCGTCGCCGTCGACACCGGACTTTGAGAAGTTGAGAAATGTCACCCATGGACCGAGACTTCCGACAATTATCCCGAAACATGCAAGTAGAGCTGCCACGATATTTGGCATGTAGTTGGAAGGGAGGGGAGAGTCGGCCTGTACGAATCCAACTGGCGGTACACCTGCGAATCGCCACTCTGTCTCGGGTCCGGGATGGGGTTCGTAAGGTTGATCCGATTCTGGCGCCGGTGCTTGGTGCTGAGCGAGCCAGTATTCGGGTGGCGGGGGCTCTTGGTTAGGTTGACCAAATGGCGAGTTGGGTGGCTGCGTCATTCGAGCACCAACTTTCTCCTGTGGAAGCTGCTCCGGTTATGGGTGAGTTGAATTGCAACTGTAATCTGTCGGACAAACTATACAAGTGAATGTTTCGTGGAGTTCTTAAGTTGTCGGTACGGGAAAATTCGCGCCAGTTGACTGTCGTTCAAGGTCGCACATGCTTGCCAATAGGCTGTCTGTCCACCTCGAACGAATTGTGAATAGATCTGGCGAGCGGAGCAATGGATCTACGACGGTGACCGCCTGGACGGTTCGCCTAGAATAGGACTAGTGTTCGTTCGTCGGGGATTTAACCAGTGGGTAGTTCGATTCTTATGGAGATTAGTACCAATCTGTGGAGTCACGGCCTTGTCTCGTCGGGCGATCCAGACCGCGGTTCGATGTCGTAAGCCTCTACATTCAGTGTCGGAACGCCGGAAGTGATTGTTGATTTCAAGGGCGGAAGATACTTCCAGAACATCGAAATGGGCCGAGCTACCAGCATCCGCTGGTAGCTCGGCCGATTTACTAATCTGAACTGAGTCAGCTCATGTTGCCGAGCACATTGCCCAAGACACCGCTGATGACATTGGTCATCGACCCCTGCGGGTCGGTCAGGGAGCCGAATACCTGGCCTGATCCGGAGTTGAGTGAGCCGAAGCCCATGTCCTCGAGGCTTCCGGCGCCCGCCTCGACGGGGTTCGGCTGCCGGATGGTGACGCAGACGCCCATCGGATTGATGTTCCAGTCGCCCGCCGCCAGCACAATGTTGGTGCCGGCGCCGCTGTCGAGCTGCGTGCCTACAACTGCGTTATCGGGAACTTTGTAGGTGGTTTCCAAAGCGATGACGCCGCCGCCCGCAGTGGTCCATCCGCCGCCCTTTGCCACCACGGAGTTGTTGCCGACGACGACGGTCTTGGTGACGTCGTCCCACTTCTGGTCGCCGATAAGCCATTTGACGTTCAGGCGAGCCTTCACCAGCTGGAATCCCGCCGGGTGGAAATCGCGGATCTCGTTGACGAGTGCTCCCGAACCGGAAACCTTGGTGATGTAGGTGACCGTCTGACCCGCTGCGACCTTGCCGTCGCCGACGACCTCCTTGCTGACGGTGTAGGGCGTCCAGACGGAGCCGGGCCAATCGTCGGTGACCGACTGGTTGAGCGCGCATGCCGGTGCTGCTTGCGCTACCGAGGCTCCAAGTCCAACAGTGACGCCGGCGGCGATGAGAACGAGGGATGTAGTGGTTGCTACTGCGTGGCGAAGTGAGCGGCGGGCCATGTAGAACTCCATTCAGCGGGGTGCGTGACGGTTTGAGCAAAACTGTAACTAGTTCTACTGGACTTTCGTCCAAATTGTGGTGGGTTTCAGAAAATTGTCGCGGTTCGGGCGTTCGTCGGTGTACCGCGCTGCCGAATTCCACAGGTTCTGAGTTGTCAACAGGTTGTTTTCGGGTGGCTTGGTTTTGTGGTGGTGGGTCGAGGGTGGTGGTTGGGACGCGATTCGTAGGGGCACAAGAGTCCAGAGACTTTGATGTGCCCCGGAAACTCCGGTGCGATTCACAACGACAGCGGCGTGACGATCAAGAACTGGGGGGAGTCTGTTCTTCAGCTGCGAGACACACTGCGATTGGAATGAGATCGAAGACCTCAACGTGCGGCGAGGGGGACCGTTGGCATTCGTTGGTGGTCGCGGCAATCTTCTAATCCAAACAGCAGGGACCGGAGCGAACCTTCGTTTCAACGACTGCCCACGTCCTGAGTGCTGGCGATGACTACATCGACCAGCGCAGCGAGAACCCACCTGAGCTAGTCCGTAACGTCTAGATCGAAGACTTCCCTGGATCAATGCGTCGTTAACACGGTCTGTGTGACGTGCGATACGCCAGCATGATCGGAAACGTGGCTGACATTCCCGAAGAAGTCTTGTTTTGGTACCCGTTCCTGAGACCGCTCACAGCATGGTGGAACCCGTTCTGAGGAGATGACGATGATTGGAAGCTTGCCCGACCTAACCAACCCGTTTCTCGATACTTTGCTCTTTCCGGGCTCGTGGTGGATCGAGTTCATCAACTGGTGGAACCCGTTCTGACTCGGTGACTAAAGCCGTTCTTTGCGCCGCGTTTAAGGCGAAATCCTGTTCGGCGGTACCACTCCGCCTTCAGGCGTTCGGTAACACCGTCAGGCATGGTCGAGCAAGAGTTCTCGCGGCGCTCTTTAGCGTGGTCAAGTGCGGAGTTGGTAATCCCCACCGTCGCAACAGTGCTCTTCCAACCGCCGAACGCAGCGATCCGGTCACGGTTGAACCTCGCGGCGATGTCCATCTTGTCAATCGCGAGTTGATCAGCATCGGTCCGAGGTAGGTCCCGCCAGCTACTGCACGTTCGATGTACAGCACTAGGCCCAGGCTCAACGAGCGCTCTTGTCTGGTTCCGTCTACAGAGAGGTGTTTGCCTGCTCCACCCAATTACTGCTCACCGCGTTGCTAGCATGATCGCCGCCTTGTCCTCCCGTTCGCACTTGATGACGTGGCCCATCTTCTCTTCCTCTGCGGCGCCAAGTACTGAGCAGGTCCACCCGTCGAAACGGTAGGTTCGATCATTTACGTTGGGATCGTTCAGGTATTGACTCATGACAGAGACAGCTTCTGTGCAGTCGATGACCGCGTTCTCGTTCAAGACCGTCGCGGTCTTGCCGCGACGGTCGGTAACGGGACCGCACTCTTTGGGCGCGTAGTCAGCAGCGGGTCCACTATTGCTCGGGGCTGCACTGATTTCGCCTCCACTGGACTCACCTCCGACTCGCGACACTTTCCATGTTGCGCTATTGGGTATGTTGTCCAGCCCGAACTTCGCACTAAAGTCATATATCTTCGACACCGCAACTGTGCTCAGGACGAATGAAATGGCAGTCGATCCGAATTCTTTGCCGCAATTGGCCGCGGTCTGAACTGTGTCGAGAAGATTGTTTATCTCTGAGGAGCACCCGACTAGGACCTTGATCACCTTTGCTGGCGGGAACAGTGCGGAAGAGATATTTTCGAGAGCGTATGCATACCCCCACGACGAGAAAGCAGCGTTATCAAGCTTGGGGTCGCGTGTTAGTGTGCCCGACTTAGGTGAGCCGACGTATTGCTTAAAGTCGAGCGTCAGCGCATCGCCTGGACCGAGGAAACTGACATCTGAACCCATAAGCTGCTCGTAAGCTATCGAAAGTGAGCGGTTCTGGCTGTCTGTTTTCGTTTTGTTAATAGCAAGCGGGGAAGGATCGCTAGAAATCACCCACGGCACTGGAGAGTTAGAATGCAGCTCGACTGTTTGAGGGGAGTCGAGCGTGCCTGTCCAGGTTGATCGGAGGCATGTCCACGCTACATCGTCCGCTAGTGCTGATATTTGAACGCTGTACGTCGAATATTTGATCTGATCTCCAACGCAGTCAGGCTTGGTGAACCCGGTTCCCAGGACTTCCTTGATCCCCTGTCCTGCTTTGTTCAAGAATTCATTGGTGTTGAAGATGACAGCTTGGAACCAGCTGAGATGGTCTACCGTTGCCGTCACCGTCGAGTCATTGGGGTTGAACTGTGCATCTACAATCGATGGGGTATCTGCACCTGCTGATTCTGAGAGGACCGCCACCTCACCCCCGGAATCTATTGCTCTCTGCACCGCTTCACCATCGACGCGGAAACGCAGGGCGATAGGGGCGTTCGGTTGCCCATCGGAATCCTCGATGACGACCTGGTATCGGTCGCTGATGGTTATGAGCATGTTCTGATCACCCTGGATGGTGCTGACGCCGTCCTGATCAACACTAGCGCTTGCCCCCACATCACCGCTGTTCCCGGTTCCTTCGACAGTCAATTCGTCGTACTGTATGTGAAAACCCTCGTCAGATATTTGCGCAGATGCTGGAACCTGCTCATTAGTGCCCGGCGAATCAGTACTACAACTCGGCAATATTATCGTGAGTATGCCGAAAAGAAGCACTAGCCGGAATGTTGTCCCTTTTCGGTTCCCAATTCCCATCGGCGGATAGTAGCATCTGTGGGTTGCCTGGACTGTCGTCTATTTGAATGACACTGGATGCTAAATGCGATGTATATTTAGTCGAGGTCGGATGCGGTGCATTACCACGCCGAACAAAGCAGAGTTGAACCCCGCCGAGGCTGTGAGGTCCTGGGGCTTCGCTGATGCGGTCGCAACGACTGGGAGAGCGGACGGCGGAATTGATGGTCGATCATCACATGCCCTGACACAGGTGAAGTGGAAGGTCGGCGCCGCGGTCCGGGCCGAGATGCAGCAGCTTTACGGTGCGCGGGAGACTGACGCCAAGAAGGCATCGTTCTTCTTTGTGGCATCGAGTTGCAGCAAAGCTGCGGTTGCGTATGCCGATGAAGTGGGGATCGGGTTGTTCACGTACGACCCGGTTGGCCTGATGGCAGCAGTGAATGCACACGCAGCATTGGTGTTGAAGCAGCCGAAGGTTTGGTGACAGTTCCAGGGCTGGGTCTCTGGCTTATCGCCGCACTGATCTCCGCCATGATCGTCTTATTAATATTCATTTTCGCAATCTGATATATCTTCAGAAGAGAATATGAGTACGACGCTTCAAGTAGATTGATTCAGTCCAAACAGAATCCGTGAACGGACGTCCTTGGTCGAGGGCGTTCCTGAGGGTGCGACTGGAATCAAGGTCGCAACTGGGTGTGAAATCGGTCCGATTATTTACGTGGGTGAGCTGGCTCGCGAGCAGTGTGAGATGGCCGTGGTCGAGTCTTTTACTGAAGACATGACTGTCATACGGTTTCTCCACTCGAACCCCCGCGCGCCGCGTTTGCTGATGTCGCGGGTGTGCATAGCGACCTGGTTCACTGCTGTCGAGAGGCCGAACGTGGACGGGAAAGTGCCAGCTGACTGGCACTTCCGTAGAGGCCGACAAGGTCGTTGCTGACGCGAAGACTGAGGCTGAGAAGATCAAGAAGGCTGCGCAGAGCAAGTAGATGTCCAAGACCTACGGCACTGGCGCATAAAAGCGCTGAGACCGCTCCAGATGGGGCGGTCTCTTCTAGTTCCCTCGACGAACAGCGCGGGCGTACTCACTGATCGAGCTAGGCCTGCTCGTGCTCGTCGGATTCACCACGCGTGCCCATGCATCCAGATCGGAGACCGCTGTCGTTGCGGCCTTGGCGATGGGGGGCTCGGTGATCCGTACAAGTCGCTGGTGCACGTCCCAGAGAGTGGCGATGTGCTTGCGCGCTTCATCGACGCAGCGTTGTGCTTCCTTGAGCTCGTATGGTGTCCCGAAAGTCAGAACGAACCCACCCTCTTCTTCTTCTCTTTTCGATCGTGATTCGTCCGAGTAGTCACCAGCTGCCGACAGTAGTTCAGACGTGTCGAGTAGCCCCTCGAAGAATCGGTTCTCAAGGATTCGCAGCGCGTCATTGGGCGCTGCTGAAGGGTCTCGAGGCTCCGGCGCGAACAGACTGCCCACACCAGTAGCAATTGCTGAGGTGACGCTACCGATGGCGCTGAAGACGGGCCGAAGTGTGAATCCCACGATGAGATCGTACGCGGCGTCTACTTGTGTCGGTAGCGGCTGAAATACTGTCGATCATGGCAAGAAGGCCCAAATGGTGGCATGCACTCCAGGACTCTAAGAATGAGGTCCGGCTCGCTGTTGATCTTTACAACAGATCGGGGACGGAGCGTCAGCTAGAGGCCTTCATCGTTCACGTGACGATGGGGTGGCTTAAACTGCTCCAAGCGCACTTCGAGAAGTCCGGGCAGAACATCTACATCCGCAATGAACGTGGTCATCGTGTGCGGCATCCTGATGACGGTGGCTTCAAGCATCGCAGCCTGCGCGACCTGAGCGAAGAGTTCTTTGCGCCAAATGATCCGCGCAAAGCGAACTTGGAATTCTTCACTGGCCTGCGAAACCAGATTGAACACCGATATGAGCGAGATATTGCTGCGCTTGTGGCAGGACGAACGCAGGCGTACCTGCTGAACTACGAGCAGACAGTTGTCGAGCTGTTCGGCGAGGACGAAGGGCTAGCTGATGAACTCCGGTTCCCTCTCTTCCTGTCGTCGATAACGGGTGACGCGGTCGACTCAATCAAGAAGGTCCGCGAGCGGGTGCCGAGGGGCGTCGTTGAGTGGGTTCAGGACTACGACACGGGCGTCGAGGCTGGGATTGCTGAAGATCAGCGTTACGAGTTCAAGGTGTACTTGATCCCCACACCGGATCGAAAACAGAAGCCGATGCCGCCATGACCTTTGTTCGCTATGACGAGCTGACAGATGAAGAGCGCAGCGTCATCGAGAAGGTTCAGACGGTGATTCGGGACCGGAAAGTGCCTGTCAGTGGTTCCGACGAATACTTGCCGGGACAGGTCGTTGAACAGGTCGATGCTCAGATCGAGCGGCCCTTCACTCTGCATATGCATACTCAGGCGTGGCGCTACTACGGGGTTCGGCTTCCAAATGGGGAAGATGCCTATAGAACAAAATCGCAGTTCTGCTATATGAATGAACTGGTTGGCAAGCACGTCTATACGCCTGCCTGGGTGAAGTACTTGGTGCGCAAGCTGTCGGACGATGAGATATACGATGCGGTGGCTGCTTGGAAGCCGGAGGATGCGGAAAGCTAGGAGATCTGTTGCGGCTGTTCGATACTGGGGTTAGATGGACTACATCACCACTCCGCACCAAGCCGAACTGAACGCCGAACGCCTGAAGAGCTGGGGCTTCTCGGGTGCTGTGGCTACAACTGGTGGTGCTGACGGCGGTTTGGATGTCCGATCTTCCCGAGCCCTGGCGCAGGTGAAGTGGAAGGGCGGGGTGACGGGGAGTCGCGATGTACAGAAGCTCTATGGAGCGCGGGGGACTGGTACTGAGCAGTTGTTCTTGTTCTCGGCGAGTGGCTACAGCGACCAGGCGATCAAGTACGCCGACCAGGTCGGGATGATGCTCATGACCTACGACCCGGCCGGTGTAGCCGAGGGCGTGAACGACGTGGCGAAGCGGTTCCTCGCGTCGACCTCGAAAGTGCCGGCCAGCGCTGCTGAGGCTCCGACCAACTGGCGGCTTGTCGCTGTCCTGACAGTCATCTTGATCCTCGTGACTAGCGGGACGGTACTGCTCTGGACCTCCTAGAGCAATCCTCTTGTGTGGAAGTCAAGTGCTAGTGAGACGACGAGAAGCAGTATCGCCAAGGCTTGAACCGACAGCGCGACTGTCGCGATTCTTGCCTTGAGCTTCGTGGTCTCCTGTAGTGAAAAGATCGAGTCAATATCGAGCCATGCGCAGTCGTTGGCTGCGTCACGTTCTGAACTGTTCCAAAGGGCATTCTGCTGAAGAAATGACTCAAGCGTTGGTTGGTCTGCTGCCTTGTACTTGAGTGGCGCATTCTGCACGAAAATCCCGAGTGCCGCAGACACCGTGAACGCAAGGAGGGCAAAGAGAAGTATGATCGCAGCTGAACCGCTAACCAGCTTGGTGAAGTCCTTGCCCGTCAAGAAGACTGTTATCCCGAAGACAAAGGTAACCAGAGCAGAGCTGGCGGCGGTGATAGTGCCACCGCGGTCCTCAACGCGCTTGCGCGCTTCAAACTCTGCCTTCTTGCGCTCGGCGATGTAGGTCGCACGGACCTTATAGCCGCTGGAATCCTCAGCCATCACGTCGATGTCGGGTTGTCTCGCGGGGTGGACGGCTATTGGTGCTAACGCTGTTCAGTCCAGGTCGTCGGGCCGTTTCGCCAGTTGTGGGTGGAGTGCTTTGCTGCTGCGAATCGGAACTGGCGGGTGTGGTGGAGCTGTTCTCGTCTGAGCTGGGCATGGAGCGCCTCCCTGATTGAGTTGCAGCAACTTTAGCCCACGATTATGCCGTAGTCGCTCGAACTCAATGGTGGAGGCTTGACCGTTTGACTTGCTCAGTCCATATTGAGGAATAGATAGCCGGAACCCATCGCATGTCTATAACACTGAATATTGAATCCTTCGCACCACACAACATCAAAGAGCGCACGCAGCTCCTCGAGCCTGCTGCTGCTGGCGATACCGTGCTCAACCTCCTGAGTGCCGCGGACTACGCGGACGGTGACGTTCTGTATGTAGGCTCGTTGAGCGTAGAAGGTTGCGAGAGAGCGGTCGTGGCATCTGTAAACACTTCAATGCAACTCACGCTCGTAGCGCCGTTAGAGCACGCGCATATCGCTTATGACGACGTGTGTTCGGTTCTTGGCGACACCATCCGTATTTATCGCGCTCCAAACGTGACTGGAGCGGTACCAGTTGACGCGAGCTTCGTGGCACTCGCTACCCGTTCGATCGACAGCGATCAGCAGAGTACGTACTACCGAGACACCAACGGCACCTCGAACCACTGGTACAAGTTCACGTACACCAACATGAATACCGGGGATGAGACAGAGCTCAGCGACTCGACTGCTACCCGTGGCCAAGACTTCGGCAACTATTGCTCACTTCGGGAGATCCGCGAGGAGGCCGGCGCGCTCCAGGCGCACAACCTGCTAGACACCACGGTGGCTCTGTGCCGAACCAACGCGCAGAACGAGATCAACGCCGCGCTGCGGAACGTCTACGGCAAGAAGGTCCCGTTCAACCCAGTGCCGGGTCAGATCAAGACGCTCACTATCCAGTTAGCCGCGGCGCTCTTGAAGCAGATCCGCTTCCCCGGCCAGGACGGTCTCTGGGGTGCTCAGCTCAAGGATGCACGCGCCAAGCTGAGCGCTCTCCAGAACAAAGACGACTCACTGTCCGACGAAGACGGCGAGGACATCGTCGACAGCTCGATCGGCTTCTACCCGGGTGATGACGACTACCGTGCGTTCAGCATGGAGATGAAGTTCTAGCGTGGCTGACTCTCTTGACATGAAGCTGGAGGTCACCGGCGATGCTCAGCTGAAGGCGATGCTCACCGGACTCAGCCTGGACATGCGTGATCTACGCTCCGCGATGGACGAGGTTGGTCGTGGGGCAGTCAAGACCTTTAGCGGGCCGGTCTTCACATCGCGAGGACAGTTCATTGGTGAAGCTTGGCCAAGGCTCAGCACGAACTACGCAGCGCAAAAGGCCAAGCGCTATGCCGGCCGTCCCGTCTTAGTCCGTACTGGTCAGATGCAACGAAGCTTCAAGCACCAGGCCGACTCAACCAGAGTCACTATCAGCAACACAGATCCGAAGTTTAAGTATCACCAGTCATCCGCCTCCCGTTCCAAGATCCCACGCCGAGCCATGATCGGGATTTATCAAGGCCTGGACTCTGACGTGCGCAACACCATCGCCGCTGTCATCGCTCGCAAGATCAAGGAGCGCTCAGCATGAACGATCCGACGGCAGCCATAGTCCAGTTCCTTCGCAATGAGTTCGTCGGAAAGTCCCAAATCAAGCAGGTCTACGACTCCGACCCTGACCTAATTCCGACTGACGAGATGCCCTGCATAACCGTGGACAAACAACGGGATCGAAGTCAGTACGGCGCGACTGGGCATATCGACGTGACAGAGGAGATCGTCGTGAAGGTCATCCTCGACAAGCAGGTGGATTGGAAGGACGACGTTGACCATGAGCAGCACGTCAAGAAGCACCTGCGCCGTCTAGTGGAAGAGCGCTCAGACGATGGCCGTTTGTACGCACCAGGCACCATTCGTTACGCGCTCGCGAATCGGTTGGAGATCGAACGAGTCGCGGTCAGTGCGGCGGTGTCGGTCGAGTATGGGATCGCGGCACGAAATGCGGAGAGCATGGTCACTGCCGAGGCACATTTGACGCTCACTTGTACGTACTCGATACGAATACCAACGCAATAGCAGTGTCGTCTGAACGTATGAATCCCGTGGCTAGCGACGCTATCTGGTGCTATGTTCGCCCGCGGGTTGGGGAATAACAATGACAAACAGAAATGGGTCGAATAGTGCGCTCTCTTGTGAACTCTCTGGTTGCCGTGGCCGCTCTCTGCCTATCGCTGGCAGCCTGCGGCTCCGGTGACAGCACGGATGGGTCTGCCGCCTCTGGGGGAATCAGCGGAGGTACAGGGCTTCAGTATGGAACGGATGAGTACACGGCAGCGCGCATAAAGCTCTACGAGGATGCTGACCTGATCGAACCAGGAAGGCTAACGGCAGATCATCTGCCGTGGGACCCCAATGGGCCTACTGTCAGTATCGCCGACCTCAAGGCAACCCTCGTCCAAGCTACGTTGCTCGACACCGTCCCGGAAACCCGCGACGGATATGCCGACTTCAACAACAAGCTTGATAACTTGGTTCTCGCCGTGCAGAAAGTCTGCGCGGAAGAATTGACCGGATGGGATGCAGCTGAGTATGTCGACGAGACAATTGCCTACCTGCGCTTCGGAAGCAACTTGGGCAGCAGCCCCATCGATGCCAGCGGCGGAGTTCAGTGTGAAAACGGCAAAGTGGCCGGAGGTACAGGGCACCCCGTCTTCATCAGTCACGATCAGGGCAACTACACCTTCACAGGTGGACTAGAAGTTCTAGAACCCCTTGTCCCATAGATCTATTGACCAATCGTTTCAATCCTGCAATGTTAAGGGTATAAGCAGGAACCAACAATCGATGTCGACAACTACATACAAGAACGTCTCTGAAGCCGACCACACTCTGGTCGGCTTCGGCGTTGTTCGGGCCGGTGACACGGTCGAGACGGAGCAAGAGATTAACCACCCTGCCTTCGAGCAGGTTGACGCCAAGGTGGTGAGGCAAGAAGGAAGCAACAGATGAATAATGGAACGAGCGGCAATAGCGGCTACCTCGCGCTGGGTCGCGAGTCGGCGATCGGCGTTCCAGTGGCAGCGACGCATGCCATCCCGCTCACTGAAGAGACGCTGAACAGCGAACTCAACACGAACGGCGAGTCCCTGGTGTTCGGCTCTAAAGCTGCACGCCTCCTGACACTCCTGGAATCCGATCACATGGCGGTGGCATCACCGTCCTCGCCGAACCAGCGAGCTAGGGGTATATCGGACAAATTAATAGATCCAAGCATCGCCCTTCGCATCGAGGAGCTGTCTATTCTGAAAGATACCGTCAGATACTCATCCTCAGTTATTGGCAGTTCTAGATCGTCGCATTGAGGCATTGCAAGCGACTTTATCCGCGAGTTAGGCGGATGGGATTCAGTTTTCAAGGTGTCCCTGATCTAGCCAACGTGAGAAGTTCGATGCAATGCAGCCTGGCAATGCAGCCTGGGCTGAACATTCTCGGTGGCAAGTCGCGGCCAGTGGAGCTTGATACCGATTCGAGTGTCAGGCGAACAGGTGATCATCCAGCCGATTCATCGTGAGTCGGTATTCCTCTATTTTGTAGAAAGCTTGCTATTTCCGGCATTGATCTGTGTTGACGCAGCTGCAGCGTCCCAGTTTGGTGAGTTATCTGGTTCTCTCTCAGTGCTGAGAAGTTTGAAGACAAGGCGATCCATGCGATGTTCACCGCGACGGACAGGATCGTGGGAGCGAGGCTTGAACCGGATTCAAAATAGCACTTAACTATAACTCGGTAACGACAGAGGTTTGCGAAATATAGTTAAGTTCGTGATGACCAATGGGCAGTCCATGACGTCTTCTCCGAAAAGGGCCCTAGGTGGGTAGTGCATCCAAGTGAAGTAAGCTTAAAATAACGGTCTGACTTGGAATATCTTGACAGTATTTCGCTACTGCCTGATATTAACGACAATTGGCAAAATGATTCCACAACTTAGTGAAAATCAAAGCTGATTCAACAGGTCAGGCACCATAGAAGATCGAGCTACTTCGCACGGGCGATTGGCACATCATGGCACGGTGATTTCGAGATCGCCAAACAGGATCTTCAACAGTTCGCTGTCAACGTACAGCGGGTGTCAGACTGGTTGCAGACGATCCGAAAGTTCCCCTCAACTACGCCACGCATCGTATGACAAAGCTGCGGGCTGGATTTCGCATGTCTACGTCAGTGATGACGGCGAGTCATTGCTCGGAGATCCAGAGTGGACGCCCTCAGCAGTAGAAGCGATCAAGGGTGGCGAATGGAATTACATCTCGCCAGAATTCGACCCACGCGACTGGTCGTGGGAAGACCCTGAAGAGGAGTACCACTTCGTCAACAACGTACTGACGGGTGCTGCCCGCACCAACATCCCACTTTTCAAGAAACTGAACCCGATCACAGCCTCGCGCATCAAGCCTGAGAAGGCAATCAAAGCGAGCGCTACCGGTGACGGTGATAAACATAATCAAGGAGAACCGATGGATCTAAAGGAGATTCGAGGAAAACAAGTTGCTGACCTTACTGAGGAAGAGAAGACATTCCTGAGCGAGAACAAGGCAGACCTCACAGCGGAAGAGCTGAAGACCTTCGGACTCGACGAGGCTGATGAAGAAGCGGCAAACGCCGACGCAGCAAAAGAAGCTGCCGACAAGGAAGCCGCTGAGCAAGTGGAAGCAGATGCGAAAGGCCGCGGCAGAACAAGTAGAGAAGGACAAGATCGAACGAAGCCGCAACGGCGGTGTCTCGATCACTGCCGACCGCCTGGCGAAACTTGAAGCTGACGCTCAAGCTTGCCGTAAAGCACGACAGCAACTCGATCCGCGTGACGCTGAAGAGATCGTAGATCGCAGCATCAAAGCTGGTCAGATCAAGAGCGGTGACAAATCTCGCTGGACGAAACAACTACTCGCATCACGTGGAGACGACCGCAAGGAAACTCGAAGCGCTTCTAGCCGGCCTCCCTAAGAACGAGATCGACGGCAAGGAGATCGGGGATCAGGGAACAGCGGTGACCGCATCTGCATCTGCTGAGCTGCTTGCACAGGCGGAAGCAGCGATCAAAGCATCTGCTGACAAGGGATCTATTCTGCCGTATTCATAAGCACGCAAGGACATCCTGGCGGCAGACGCAGAGCTGAAACAACGAATCAAAGACGAAGAGGAGGACAAATAGAAGACAGCTATCCAACCCGGCCGGAACTACAGTGCTGAGGCTGCAGCAGATTTCACAGGCAAGCGCTACTCAGTGGTCAAGCTCGATGCCGACGGCAAAGTCGTTCAGGCGACAGCAGCCATTGACGCGAGCCTGGGTGTGATCGACAAACGAGCCGAAGGCAGGACGCACAGGGGACCGGGTCGACGGGAAGATCTGGGAGTCGCTTGCCGGTGCATGCAAGAAGAAGTGCGGACCTATCGACGGACAGAAGCGTGACATTGACGAGGCCTTCTCGCTGGCCGATGGAACTCGGGTCGTGAGACCGGCTGGGCGTATGCGCTCGGTGCGGAGTCAATTTCGAGTACTAGCCGCGGCATCCTAGTCGCCACCCTGACTTAAGATCGACTCGTTGAAATGCGCCGAAGGAGAGTCGATGGCTGATCTTGTACGTCCAGGCACTAGGGGTCGGTTTCGAGACCTGGCTACAGATAGCACGGTCGGCACGATAGACGGCGCTTTTCAGGATGAAGGCTTCGCGCCGAATCACGACTCGACTTACCAAGACAGCAGCATTCGACGTGTAACCGCGCAGCAGTACATGGAATCAGTCGAATGGGCCAACGACGACCATGTGGTCAGAGCACTCCAGGCAATGGAGCGGATCATCGAAGACTTCGACAGTCAGTACACCGAGAAGTTCTGGTCCGCATTGGAACAGGACGGCTACAAACGCGATCCCGAGACCAAGCGGCTCGTCCTCCAATCTCCTCGCGTCCGGCTCGCAGAAGAAGGGGCACTCGCGAACCTCACCGATCCGTCGGTTATCAAGTCGCACCTCAGCCGCATCCACGCGGCAGTGGAGTTCGACCCTGAGCTGGCGATCGGCAGCGCTAAAGAACTGATTGAGTCGACGGCGAAGCTCGTGCTCACTGAGCGGGGTGTCGCGTTCACGAAAGACGACGACCTGACCCGGCTCACCAATCGCGCAGCCGAGGCACTTAACTTGAGGCCGAACCAGGCAGCGACTGACGGGCCGGATGGTGGCTCTGGTGTGAAGCGAATCCTGGGTGGCGCACTCAACATTGCCGTGGGTGTCGCCGAGCTGCGGAACGCGTACGGAACAGGACATGGCCGAGATCGGCGTCCGTCTGGCCTTGGTTCGCGTCATGCGCATCTCGCGGCGAATGCGGCCTACCTGTGGTGTGAGCTGATGCTGGATACGCTTGCCGATCCGAAGGCTCCCTGGCGCAAAGAGGTTTAGCTTCACTGTGTGCACGCGCAGGCCTGCCGCTGTCAGTCGACCGAATGACGCTTAGCGCGTTGCCATTCCATCGTTCGGCGATATGAACAATAATTGCCGACAATTCGCTACCATCAGTCCTTCGAGTTTCTCGTCTGGCGTTTCGAGGGGGTACGGATGCGGTCTGGTACTGCGCTGGTAGCGATCGTCGCAATGTTCATAGCGGTGGGGTGCTCACGCATCACAGGCTCCGGAGACGACGCGCAGTCTGAGGTCACTGTAGACAGTTCGTCAGCGTTCTCTTACGAAGGAGACAATGGTCTCGTCGTGACCGGGATGGAGGGAGTGGCGGAGCCCGGCACGACCGTCCAGATCGCCACGACTGGTGCGCCGACGCGTGTCGAGAGCGATTTCGTGCAGACAATTGGGCAGCCTGTCGCAATCACTCTAGGCGACAACCTTCAGCCGTCCGCGCCGATCGTCGTATCGGCTCCGGTGCTCGATAGTTTGGGCGGCGACAGGTCGGGAGTGTTCGGGACTATTGAGTCAGCGGATGGATCGCGAGACTTCGTGCCGGTTACGGTGCAAGACGGCCGAATGTCGTTCGCCATGGATCACCTCTCGTGGGGGTTCTTCCAGAACATCGACTTCAAGGCGATTGGAAGTCACATCACCAACACCGCGAAGACGCTCTTCACCGGTGAGGAGACGACTCCTCCTGACTGCCTCGGACAGTCGATAACACTGGACGGAATAACCTACAAGGCCGACCGCACGAAGACGAAGAGCGGCTCGAACCTCGATGCTGTCTGGCCATGCCTTCGAGTCGACAACAACAAGATCCTGCTTGATCTAATCGCGAATGGAAACCGTGGCTGGGAAGCTCGGACCGCACCTGACGTAGGGCGCGGCTATCTCTCCGCGCCGAGCACGGGTGACACCGTCGCAGTGGGGATGTTGGATCTGTACCATAACTTGCTCGCGGCAGGGCCCTCGACGAGTCAGCTCACGCCGGATACCACGCTGACCTATACGTTCGACAGTACGAATCCCCCGACGCGGGCAGAAGTAAGAGCAAATGCGGGCCTGATGCTCGTCGCTGCTGGCATGTATGCCGCCGTCTCCGTAGTAGATATGACTGGCTTGAGCACGAAGGACAAGATAGAGCACGTGCCGGGTGTCTATGACTGCATCCGTGGTGCTGCCAACGCTTTGAACTCCGAGTCCTCAAACTTTGTCACCTCGTACGCGAGCAGCCTTCGCGCAGTAATCGACTGCATAACCCCGGCCTTGCCTGGTCCGGCTGCGTTCCTTCTTGGGATCTTTACCGGTGGGCTCAGCACCATTTCGGGCATGCTCACGGGACTTTGGGGAGAACTCACGGGGTCGAACCACGGGGTCATCACGGTCAGTCAGAGCGGGCAACGGTCCTCGCTTCCGGTGTCAGTGGCCGGCACAGCTACTGACTACCTCGGTCAATGGGTTGGACACACCCGCAGGATGACGCTGAATGAAGACGGTACGGGGACCGTCCACATCGCAAGCGGTGCCATGAACGGTGAAGAGTGGACCCTTAAGTGGGCATCGGTGCCCAATGGGATCGCGATTACCATCGGAACGAAGGTTGATACCTACGGTGAAGGCGTAGGAGGTTTCGCTGAGGGGAAGAAGTGGATGGCGACTCTGTTCAGCCCGGACGGGCCAAGCGGACCCAAGGTGCTCAGCGTCTTCCGCGACGGTCAGATGCAGCGTAATCCTGAGGACGGACTGCACTGGTGCAGTGAACGATACGGCCACTCACTGTGGTGTGGGGCCTGAGTCCATAGTCGCAGTGACTAACTAAAGCCTTGAAAGGCTATTGATAAACCGCTCACTGAATCGCACCGGCGAGTCCGGAGCCTTTGATGTACCCCTAGTTTCGTGGAGTTGCGGTATCTGACTTCATGCCGCAATTCGCTGGTTCGGAACTGTTGTAGCGCGATCTGACTGGGCTTAGGTAGTCGATAACACCGCCCGTGCGACGTGCGATAGACAAGCATGATCGGAAACTTGGCTGATATTCCCGAGGAAGCCTTGTTCTGGTACCCGTTCTTGAGACCGTTTGCTGCGCGGTGGAATCCGTTCTGACATCGTGCGGTCACCACGAATCGCACAGCCGTGACTTGGACAGTCGAGTTGGTTCCAAGCGGGACTGCCTCGACCTTCGATCGCGCAGCCGCTCTCAGAGGATGAGTCTTCATCACGCTTATTCGCGTGGTTGAGAGCGAAGTCGGTAAATTCGACCGTCACAACAGTGCCCAGTCACCACGCGCGGTGATCGAGCGAGAGTCGAAGCTCGCAGCTGCGTCCTCCTTCTTCGTCGCGAGTTAACCGGCGAGGGGACCTCTGCTGGCAATCGGCTTGTGGTGATTGATCTTTGCCGGGCAGAGCCGTGCTCAGGGTCCCGGCCAGCGGAGTTCATTCACAGGTTCTGAGTTGTCAACAGGTTGTTTTCGGGTGGCTTGGTTTTGTGGTGGCGGGTCGAGGGTGGTGGTTGGGACGCGTTTCGTATGGGCGGGCGCGGGGTGTGAGTGGTGGGGGCTGTGATGGCGAGGAATATGGCGTTGGGTGCTCGGGGCGAGGATGTGGCTGTCGAGTTCCTGATCGATTCTGGTTTGGAGATTGTCGAGCGGAATTGGCGTTGTCGGTACGGCGAGTTGGATGTTGTTGCGACGTCCGGTGATCGGATTGTGTTCGTGGAGGTGAAGACTCGGTCGGGTGTCGGGTACGGGAGTCCGGCGGAGTCGGTGACGTTCGCGAAGCAGCGTCGGATTCGGGTGTTGGCGATGCAGTGGCTCACTGACTCGGGTCGGTCGTGGTCGAGGGTGCGTTTTGATGTGGTGGCCGTGTTGATCGGCCGCGACGGCGTACCTTCGGTCGAGCATTTTGTGGATGCGTTCTGATGGCGTTGGGGCGGGCGCATTCTGTTGCGGTCAGTGGCGTGGACGGGCAGATCGTGGAGATCGAGGCGGATATCGGGCGCGGGTTGCCTGCGGTGCATTTGGTGGGGCTGCCTGATACTGCGTTGCACGAGTCGCGTGATCGGATTCGGGCCGCGGTGACCAATTCTGGTGAGGAGTGGCCGGACAGCAAGGTGATTTTGGCGTTGTCGCCGGCGACGTTGCCGAAGGTGGGCAGCGTTTACGATTTGGCTTTGTCGTTGTCGGTTCTCGATGCGGCGAAGAAGTTGCCGCGGAAGTTGTTGCGGGAGACTGTGTTTTTGGGGGAGTTGGCGCTCGACGGGCGTTTGCGGACGGTGCGTGGTGTGTTGCCTGCGGTGCTTGCGGCGAAGCGGGCGGGGTGGGGGACTGTGGTGGTTCCAGCTCGGGCGTTGGCTGAGGCGGGCCTGGTGAAGGGGATCGAAGTGCTGGGAGCTGACGATCTGTCCGCGGTGATCGGGTGGTTGCGTGGTGAGTTGGCGCTGGCTGTTCCTGATGTTTTCGAGCGTGCGGATGTGGTGACGGTGCGTGATTTGAGTGAGGTTGTCGGGCAGACGGATGCTCGGTGGGCGATCGAGGTTGCTGCGGCGGGTGCGCATCATTTGATGTTGACGGGTCCGCCGGGGATCGGGAAAACGATGCTGGCGCAGAGGCTTCCGGGGATTCTTCCGCCGTTGACGGAGGGGGAGTCGTTGGAGGTGACGGCGATTCATTCGGTGGCGGGGGTGTTGCCGGAGGATCGGCCGTTGATCGATATGCCGCCTTTCATTGCGCCGCATCATAGTTCGTCGGTCAGTTCGCTGGTGGGTGGTGGTAGTGGGATGGCTCGTCCTGGTGCGGTCAGCCGCGCCCATCGCGGCGTGCTGTTTCTCGACGAATGTGCCGAGATCGGGGTGAAGGTGCTCGAAGCGCTACGCACGCCACTCGAAGACGGGGAAGTACGAATCGCCCGGCGGGACGGAGTTGCGCGGTACCCGGCGCGGTTCCAGCTGATCCTGGCCGCCAATCCCTGCCCATGCGCGCCGCCGCGAGACGCGGACTGCGTCTGCGCACCTGCGGCGCGTCGCCGTTACCTGGGGAAATTGTCCGGTCCACTCTTGGACCGAGTCGACATCAGGGTTCGGATGCAGGCCGTTGCAACCGGAGCGCTGATCGACGAAGTAGGGGAAAGTACCGGCGATGTCCGTGCGCGCGTGGCGGCGGCTCGAGACACTGCAGCCCAGCGGTGGAGTGAGTACGGGTGGCGGACCAACGCGGAAGTACCAGGGCCCGCGTTGAGACAGAAGTTCAGACTCTCGCGTGCGGCGCTGGCGCCGGTGGAACGGGCGCTGCGTAAAGGTGTGATCACTGCTCGTGGGGCGGACCGAGCGTTGCGGGTTGCCTGGAGTGTCGCCGATCTGGCAGGTGAGGCGATGCCCGGACCAGACCAAGTTGTCACCGCACTCGACTTCCGAGACAGGGGATTCCAATGACTGCGCACGATCCGCGACTACTCGCTTGGGCATATCTGTCCCGCGTCGTGCAGGTCCCAAGCGCGTATATGTCCATGTTGATCGACGAGCTCGGGGTCGAAGAAACTGCGAGGGCGGTCCGCAACGGCGAGCTGCCACCCGCAATCGAGGAGAAGACGCGAGCCCGCGCTCACATCGACACAGCCCAACGAGACCTCGACCTGATGGAGGCAATGGGTGGCAGACTCGTAACACCGAACTGCGCCGATTGGCCGGCGTGGCGAATGCTTTCCTTCGACGGACTCGATGCCTCCGGGGGTGAGACGGCGCCATTTGTGTTGTGGGTGTTGGGGTCCGGGGATTTGGTTGATCTGACCGAGAGATCGGTTGGGATTGTCGGCACGCGGGCATCTACTGCGTACGGCGAACACGTGACGGCAGAGATTGCCGGTGACCTCGCTGTCGACGGATGGACCGTGATTTCCGGGGCGGCCTTCGGTATCGACGGGGCCGCGCACCGCGCTGCATTGGGCGTAGGTGGAAACACACTGGCTGTCTTGGCCTGTGGGGTCGATCGAGCGTATCCGTCAGGGCATGCGCGACTACTCAAACAGATAGCGAGTTCGGGTGCAGTGATAAGTGAATATCCACCGGGCACAACACCTGCAAAGTTCCGGTTTCTGGCAAGGAATCGACTGGTAGCTGCGTTGTCGGACGGAGTAGTGGTGGTCGAGGCGGGTTGGCGCAGTGGTGCACGCAATACCGCCAATTGGGCCCGGAAATTGGGCCGCCCGGTAATGGCGGTGCCCGGGCCGGTTACTTCGGCATCGTCGACCGGATGTCACCGGATGATCCGCGAAGGTGAAGCGCAACTCGTTTCCAATGCCGTGGATGTAGTCGAAGCGTCAGGTCCATTTGGTGTCGGGGATTCCGCGGAGGATGCAGCCGCTACACGTGACATCGACGCATTGCGGGGCAATTCTCGATTGGTATACGAAGCATTGCCGGGAACAGGTTCACGTAGTACGCGTGAGCTGTCCGAGGAATCGGGATTGCTCATAACGCAGGTTCGTGCAACTCTTCCTCTGCTCGAACTCGAGGGGTTTGCGAGTTCCGATTCGAGCGGATGGTTTCGGACGCGGTAGCGCGTGAACTTGATTGTGCTCGTCGGGTGGGCGGGTGGCGATGCCCACTAACCGTTCCGGCGAGAACGAAACTCGAATACCCTCGCGATGCTGGTAATTGCACGTCAGGACTGCTTTTCGTGAACTTGATCGGCCTGTGCGCAGCGTTATTCTCGACCCAGCTTTGCAGACTTGGCCGTGAATTTAACGGGCCTCAGGAAAGTCTCAGGTCAATGTGCTTTGAAGTCTGATTAGTCTGGATCCCCTGAGTGCGGGTATTGATTGGTGCGTCGTTAACCCGCTGCTAATTCGGACCATTGAGTCTGTTCGGAAATGGCACAGGTTTCCGGACTTCTTTTGTTCATCAACGCTCTATCTGTGTATTGT
The DNA here is from genome assembly GCF_036669995.1 of Rhodococcus sp. DN22. Taxonomy (NCBI): domain Bacteria; kingdom Bacillati; phylum Actinomycetota; class Actinomycetes; order Mycobacteriales; family Nocardiaceae; genus Rhodococcus; species Rhodococcus sp. DN22. Next base: position 2,631,216 of record NZ_CP133326.1, read on the forward strand.
GAAGGAGAATTGAATCGATCATTGAAAGAGGAGTGCAATGGCTGAGAAGCTGATTCGGCAACTCATCGACGACCTTGACGGTAAGCCGATTGACGATGGATTCGGTGATCGAATTGAGTTCTCTTACCAGGGAACGGATTACGTGATCGATCTGCGCGCCACCAATGCAGAGAAGTTCGACGCTGCTGTGAAGCCGTTCGTCGAGGCGGCGGCGAAGGTGAGCGGGAAGCGTGGCAAGAAGGCGCAGGCTGCATCTCCGCAGGCCACGTCGGGTTCTGGCCGCTCCAAGGAGACGCTCCAGGCCATTCGTGATTGGGCGGGTAAGAACGGTTACGAAGTTGCTCCGCGCGGGCGTATCAAAGCGGAAATCATCGACGCTTTCGACGCTGCACACTAGGTTGAATTAATACCTCCTCTGGCCCCTGGCGAACCTCGCCGGGGGCCAGAGGCGTATTTTACTATTGCTTTGCTGAATTTCTCCGATAGCGATGTGCTGCCTGATCATGCACGAGTCCTGATTCGGAAATTTGGTTGCCACCGACGAATTTACCCGGCAGAGTGGTCGGTTTATTTCGTTGAGCACCGTGGTCTGTCGCGCGCGGGGCGGATGTACCGGGGGAGGCATTTTGTCCATGCGCTGCAATTGTCGTGTACCTTAGTTAGGTAACACTAACTTTTGGAAGGATCTTTCTGTGGCCAAGCCGACAACTGCATTGACGGTTCTGCGGACCGAACAATTGACTCCCCATATGGTGCGAGTGTTTCTCGGGGGACCGGGCTTCGAGTCCTTCACTCCCAGCGAATACAGCGATTCCTATGTAAAGATCGAATTCGGCACTCCTGATCAGCCGATACTGCGCACCTACACGATTCGTTCGTACGATCTTGCTGCCAAAGAGATTGCAATCGATTTTGTCGTCCACGGCGACATGGGAGTTGCAGGTCCGTGGGCCGCGTCCGTTCAGCCGGGCGCTGAGATTACCCTGCGTGGACCGGGTGGCGCGTTTTCGCCGTCACCATCCGCTGATTGGTATCTCTTCGTCGGAGACGAGACCGCAATACCTGCTATTACTGCTTCGATAGCGAGATTGGCGCCGGATGCGGTCGGCTACGCCGTCGTCGAAGTCGGGGGGCCGGAAGACGAAATCGCGCTCGATGCCCCAGAAGGTATTGCCGTGACCTGGCTGCATCGCGGAGCATCGTCCGATGCTGTCGGCGAAGAATTAGCTGGCGACAACGCTCCGGTTGTCGCCGCGGTCAAGGCACTCGAATGGTTGCCGGGCGAACCGCACGTGTTCATTCACGGTGAAGCACAAGCCGTCATGCACAACCTCCGGCCGTACATACGCAAGGAACGAAATGTCCCGGCGGCGGCTGCTTCGATTTCCGGCTATTGGCGTCGTGGTCGCACCGAAGAAGGCTTCCGGGTCTGGAAGTCCGAACTCGCCGCGGCCGAAAACTAACTCGCGGCGGCCTTGCCGCGAGTCAGCAACACGAGCGCAACGGCCGCGAGAACTCCGAAGGTGGGAATTGCGATTGCCATCGGCACGGCAGTGTCTTCTCCCGCAATTCCCACCAACGGCGAAACCAGCGCTGCCAAGCCGAACTGGCCCGCTCCCATCAGGGCTGAACCAGTTCCGGCCGCGTTGGTGACCTCTCCTTGGGCGAGAGCGGTTGCATTGCCCATGATGAACCCGATGCTCGAAATCGCCACGAACAGCGGGACCAAGATCAACCACGTATTCGTGGAACTGAAAACCACGCTGGTACAGAACAATACGGCGCCACCAATGAGGAGCAGGCACACCCCGAAACGCAGCAGCGTGCGAGCTCCGACGCGACCGAGCAGGCGAGTGGTGATCATCGCTGCCGTGACCATTCCGGTGGCGTTCACTGCGAACACGATCGAGAATTGTGACGGACTCAGCCCGAGAACATTCTGAACGACGAACGGTGAAGCGGAGATGTACGCGAACAAGGCGCCGAATCCGAAGACGAATGCGAGCGCATATCCGAGGTAGTGCCGGTTTCGGACCACGTACTGCAGATTCGAGATCAGGGCCTTCAAACCACCGCCATGGCGTCGCTCGGGTGGAAGTGTCTCGGGAACGAGCAAAACGACACCAGCCACCATCACGGCGCCCGCAACAGCCAGGACCCAGAAGATTCCGCGCCATCCGACGGGGCCGAGAAGTGCGCCGCCGATCAGTGGCGCGACCACGGGAGCGATACCGCCGATGATCATCATGATGCTGAAGAGCTTCGCTGCGTCGTCGCCACGCGCTCGGTCGGCAATACAAGCGCGGGCAAGAACGATGGCAGCGCCTCCACTCAAGCCTTGGACGAGTCGTGCACCGATGAGAAACCCGATGTTCGGCGCCACAGCGCATGCCGCGCCGCTCAGTGCCGTGACGATTGTCGCGGCCAGCAGTATTCGTCGCCTGCCGAGTCCGTCGGAGATCGGACCGATGATCAGCTGGCCGATTCCGAGGCCTGCCATGAAGGTGGTCAGCGTGAGCTGAACGCTGGCCGCAGTAGTGTCGAGTGCATCCGCCATCAAAGGTAGGCCGGGCAGGTACATGTCGATGGACAGTGGAGCGATTGCGGAAATCAGTGCCAGTACACATAACATCTTCAGAGGAATTGCTCGATTCACCGATCAACCCTATCGGCGAGGGAGCTTGCGGTTTCAATCGCGGCGAGCGAGCGTGTGTTCATGACTGACGCATTGCCGGCGAGCTTGAGCGTTCACCTCGATGCGTATGCCGAGCACCTCCGACTGAGCCGAGGCCGGTCGGAACACACGATCCGCGCCTACGTCGGTGACGCGCGGGCATTGCTGGCCCATTTCTCCGCGGGTTCGGAGAATGCAGATCTCGACCGCCTCGACCTAAGTGTCATGCGTTCGTGGTTGGCCGCCCAGAATGCCGTAGGAACAGCCCGTACGACGGTAGCTCGACGGGCTTCTTCGGCGCGTGGTTTCACTGCGTGGCTCGCGCAGACCGGACGTATTTCCGTCGACCCGGGCACACGTCTGGCGGCTCCACCTGCTCGTCGCACGCTGCCGACGGTGCTGCGTCAGAGCCAGGCCCTCGACGCAATGGATGCAGCGGAAAGCGGTGCGCAGCAACAGGAGCCGCTCGCCCTGCGAGACCGACTCATCGTGGAATTGTTGTACTCCACCGGAATTCGCGTCGGCGAGTTGTGTGGACTGGACGTCGAGTCCGTCGATGCTGATCGACGTTTGCTTCGTGTCCTCGGCAAGGGGAACAAGGAGCGATCGGTGCCATACGGCCTGCCTGCAGAATCGGCACTGAACGGGTGGCTGGAGCACGGACGACCCGCGCTGAGTTCGGATAGGTCCGGGCGAGCATTGCTCCTCGGAGTTCGGGGCGGCCGGCTCGATCAGCGTCAGGCGCGTTCGGTGGTCCACGAAACCATGGCTGCAATTCCAGGGGCTCCCGACATGGGTCCGCACGGGCTTCGGCACTCGGCTGCGACGCATTTGCTGGAGGGTGGTGCAGACCTTCGTGTGGTCCAAGAACTCCTCGGGCATGCGAGTTTGGCGACCACTCAGCTGTACACGCACGTGTCGGTCGAACGCCTTCGATCCGTCCACGATCAGGCCCATCCACGCGCCTAGATTGTGAAGCGACGCGAGTTCTCGGCCGGTATTTGGTAGCGTCGCAGCTCAGAAGAGTGAACAATCGGCAAGTTCGATCGTCGTGTCGAGACACTCGATGACATGCGAAATCCGGGGGATTCGTGAACCGCCAAGATGTGAAGCACCTGCCGAACAGCGGCCAACCGGCCTGGCTGTCCGAAGCGCCACAACCGGCTCCCGAGCCGGCGCCGACGCCGGAGCCTGTGGCACGACTGCAAGAGGTCTGGACCACGCCACCGCCACCGTCGAGCCAACAGCAGGTGACAAACCAGGATCTGGTTGCCGAAGCTTTACTGAAACGCCCTAAACGGACGCCGCGTGGCGGATGGCGTAGGGGATTGCATCGTGCGACCGGAGGTGTGGTCAATCTGGGGGATTCGACCAACGAACAGCGCAACCGTGCACTGGCCGCCCGAATCGAGCAGCCGATCCGTAACGACTATCGAGTCGCTTTGCTCTCGCTCAAAGGGGGCGTGGGCAAGACGACGGTCACGGTCGGACTCGGTGCGACATTTGCTTCGCTTCGTGGTGACTGCGTCGTGGCGGTTGACGCCAATCCCGATTTCGGAACTTTGGCGCAACGTGTTCCGCTGCAGACCAATTCGACGGTGCGCGATCTGATTGCTGCTAGACCGGACATAAAGAGCTATTCGGACGTTCGAGTGCACACATCCCAGTCGTCGAGTCGTCTCGAGGTCCTGGCGAGTGAGCAGGATCCGGCGATTTCGGAGGCATTCAGCGAGGCGGACTATCGCCAGGTCATCGACATCTTGCAGGTCTACTACAACATCATCCTCACCGATTGCGGTACCGGGATCATGCACTCGGCGATGAACGGCGTTCTCGATCTTGCCAATTCGTTGGTTCTCGTCAGTTCGCCGGCAATCGACGGAGCGCGCAGCGCAGCGGCAACGCTCGATTGGCTTCAGTTGCACGGATACGGCCATCTGGTCGAACGGACCGTCGTCGTCATCAGCGCCGCCCGACCAGGGTCGAGCGTGATCGACATGGACGCTTTGGTGGACTATTTCATGCGTCGATGCCGCGCCGTCGAGGTCATTCCTTTCGACGAGCATCTCGCGGAGGGTTCGGTGATGGACCTCGAGTTGATGCGACCGGCCACCAAACGAGCGTTCATGGAACTGGCAGCGATGGTGGCCGACGACTTCGCGGACGCTGTGGGTCGGCACGCCGTTTCCGAGTGGCACTGATTCTGCGACCGATTTCTGAAACCGATCAGCCTCCTTTCAATGGCTTGAGCCTGAGCGGTTGCGTCCGAACGAGTCCGAGTGGATCGAGATACTCGCGTCCACGGCGCAAGCCCCAGTGCAAACATGCTTCGACAGCACACCCTTCGTGCCCGGTTTCGAGGGTTCCGATCACCGACCTGGCAGCGACGCGTTCACCTGCGCGAACGACTGCCACGACTGGTTCGTAGGTCGTGCGTAGGCCGCCGGAATGATCTATCGACACCGTCGGCTTTCCGGCGACCACTCCCGCGAACACCACAATGCCGTCGCAGGCCGCGAGGACGGATTGGCCAGCACTGCCGCCGAGATCGACCCCGCGATGACCCGGCAGCCAATTCTTGGCCGGTTTGTCGAAAGCGCGTTCCACGTGCGGCCGGGGAGCGAGCGGCCAGTCGAAACGCGTGTCTGCCGACGCCGTGCCTACGGCCACACAGCAGGAGATCACGGCAACGACCACTCCTCGTCGAGCTCCGAGCAACATCGTCATTCCTTGATCTTGCGTGGAGCCACGCGCGCTTCAATGCAGATCAGACGGGTAATCCACAAGATGACCGCCGATCCACAACCGCCGGTTCGGTCTGTTGCTTACAGGGTGGTTATGGCATCGGCGGACGAGGACGTACACTTGTCGAGCGGTCTGTGCTCGCACAGTCCGACTTCGCGCGCCCGCGCACGTTTTCCGGCCTCGGCTGGTCCTGGTTCTCACGAAACAGGTCCGACGGCCGTGCGGGTGCCAGGGCAGGGATCACCCGATCGCCTGCATCAACCGGATTGAAAGTTTGAGGTACACAGCCATGGCTGTCGTAACCATGAAGCAGATGCTCGATAGTGGAACCCACTTCGGACATCAGACCCGTCGCTGGAACCCGAAGATGAAGCGATTCATCTTGACCGACCGCAACGGCATCTACATCATCGACCTCCAGCAGACGCTGACGTACATCGACAAGGCGTACGAGTTCGTCAAGGAGACCGTTGCCCACGGCGGCACCGTCCTCTTCGTCGGCACCAAGAAGCAGGCGCAGGAGTCCATCGCTTCCGAAGCGACTCGCGTCGGAATGCCCTACGTCAACCAGCGTTGGCTCGGCGGCATGCTCACCAACTTCACCACCGTTCACAAGCGTCTGCTTCGCCTCAAGGAGCTCGAGGCAATGGAGCAGACCGGTGGATTCGAAGGTCGCACCAAGAAGGAAATCCTCATGCTCACGCGTGAGATGACCAAGCTGGATCGCACCCTCGGTGGTATCCGCGACATGGCCAAGGTTCCTTCCGCGGTGTGGATCGTCGACACCAACAAGGAGCACCTGGCAGTTGCCGAGGCTCGCAAGCTGAACATCCCGGTCATCGCGATCCTGGACACCAACTGCGACCCCGACCTCGTCGACTACCCGATCCCGGGCAACGACGACGCCATCCGCTCCGCAGCACTGCTGACCAAGGTTGTCGCTTCCGCGGTTGCCGAAGGTGTGCAGGCACGTGCAGGACTGAGCGCCGACAAGGACGCGAAGCCCGAAGCCGGCGCAGGCGAGCCCCTCGCCGAGTGGGAGCAGGAACTGCTCTCGCAGGCAGCTCCGGCTGCAGAGGCTGAGGCAGCTCCGGCTGCAGAGGCTGAGGCAGCCCCCGCCGCAGAGGCACCGGCCACCGAGGCCTGATTCGTTGAAACCGGCCCTGACCAAGAGTTCTTTTGGTCAGGGCCGTTTCACCGTTAGGCCCGAGCACCACCGTCAGGCCGTGCTTCACCGCTAGGCCGTGCTTCACCGTTAGTCCTAGGTCCGAAACAGACACATGAGGAGGCTCGCTAATCATGGCGAACTACACCGCCGCTGACGTCAAGCGGCTCCGTGAGCTCACCGGCTCCGGAATGATGGCATGTAAGAACGCACTCGCAGATGCAGACGGCGATTTCGACAAGGCCGTCGAGCAGCTGCGCATCAAGGGCGCGAAGGATGTCGGAAAGCGCGCAGAGCGCACCACCGCTGAGGGTCTCGTCGTCGCCAAGGACGGCGTCATGATCGAGATCAACTGCGAGACCGACTTCGTCGCCAAGAACGACGAGTTCATCAAGCTGGCCGACGAGATCGTGACCGTCGCTGCTGCTGGCAAGCCTGCGGACCTCGACGCTCTCAAGGCGCTCGAGCTCGACGGCAAGACCATCGACACCGTCATTGCGGAGCAGTCCGCGAAGATCGGCGAGAAGCTCGAACTGAGCCGCGTCGCTTCCTTCGACGGCCCCGTTGCCGTTTACCTGCACAAGCGCAGCTCCGACTTGCCGCCCGCTGTCGGCGTTCTCATCGAGTACACCGGCGAAGGCGATGCCGCCGCTGAGGCCGCTCGCGGCGCTGCAATGCAGGTCGCAGCACTCAAGGCAAAGTACGTCACGCGTGACGAGGTTCCCGCTGAAATCGTCGCTTCCGAGCGTCACATCGCCGAGGAGACCGCCCGCGCAGAAGGCAAGCCCGAGCAGGCTCTGCCGAAGATCATCGAAGGCCGCGTAAACGGTTTCTTCAAGGACGTCGTTCTGACCGAGCAGTCTTCGGTCACGGACTCCAAGAAGACCGTCAAGGCGATCCTCGACGAGGCAGGCGTGACCATCAAGCGCTTCGTGCGTTTCGAGGTCGGCGCCTCCGCTTAATTCGGAGCCCGTACACATGGACCCCGCCTGAAGAGCATTTGCTCTACCGGCGGGGTCTACGTGTACCTGGGGCCTCCGATGAGGCAGGATAAGAGTGCTTCGGGACGAGTCCCGGGGGCTTTCCTATGTCGCGGTGTCCGATTCGGCGGCAGAAGAAGAATGAAGGACCTACAAGGTCTTGTATCGAACTGAGGAGAACAATGTCCGAACCAGCCAACGAACGTCCAGGATTCAAGCGGGTCCTGCTCAAACTCGGCGGCGAAATGTTCGGAGGCGGCAAAGTCGGTCTCGATCCCGACGTGGTCACCAAGGTGGCTGAGCAGATCGCAGAGGTCGTTCGATCGGGCGTACAGGTTGCAGTGGTCATCGGCGGCGGAAACTTCTTCCGCGGAGCGGAACTGCAGCAGCGTGGCCTCGATCGCGCGCGCTCCGACTACATGGGCATGCTCGGCACCGTCATGAACTGCCTCGCTCTGCAGGATTTCCTGGAGAAGGCCGGCGTCGATTCTCGAGTGCAGACGGCAATCACCATGGGACAGGTCGCCGAGCCGTACCTTCCGCTTCGCGCACGTAGACACCTCGAGAAGGGGCGAGTAGTCATCTTCGGTGCCGGGATGGGTATGCCCTACTTCTCCACCGACACCACTGCTGCGCAGCGCGCGCTGGAGATCGGTGCCGAGGTAGTGCTGATGGCCAAGGCCGTCGACGGCGTCTACTCGGCCGACCCGCGTATCGACCCGGACGCGACGATGTACGAACAGATCACGCACCGCGAGGTCATCGAACGTGAGCTCAAGGTCGCGGACGCGACGGCGTTCAGCCTGTGCATGGACAACTCGATGCCGATGATGGTGTTCAACCTCCTCACCGAAGGAAACATCGCTCGCGCGGTGTCCGGTGAGAAGATCGGCACCCTGATCAAGTCGTGAGTGACACCCAAAAAATGATGCAGAACAACATGGAGGAACAGCCGTGATCGATGAAGCGCTCTTCGAGGCAGAAGAGAAGATGGAAAAGGCTGTCACGGTAGCCAAGGACGATCTCGGCTCGGTTCGCACCGGACGCGCGAACCCCGGTATGTTCTCGCGCATCGTGATCGACTACTACGGTTCGATCACGCCGATCACGCAGCTCGCGAGCATCAACGTCCCCGAGGCCCGCATGGTCATCGTCAAGCCGTACGAGGCTTCGCAGCTCAACGCGATCGAGACGGCGATCCGCAACTCGGATCTCGGCGTGAACCCGTCCAACGACGGCAGCATCATCCGCATCTCGGTTCCGCAGCTCACTGAAGAGCGTCGTCGTGAACTGGTGAAGCAGGCCAAGTCCAAGGGCGAGGATTCGAAGGTCACACTGCGCAACATCCGCCGCAAGGCGATGGACGAACTCGGCCGGATCCAGAAGGACGGTGAAGCCGGCGAGGACGAGGTCGGTCGCGCAGAGAAAGAACTCGACAAGACCACGGCGAAGTACGTGCACACGGTCGAGGAACTCGTCAAGCACAAGGAAGCAGAGTTGATGGAGGTATAGCCTCCTCATTTGCAGTGTTTGTCGTCGGGAGTAGATCAGGGAGTTTGGGTGCACGCACAAGAGGGAACCGCCGGTGGTCCCGTCACGGACGGGCCTACGGGCGGCGCTGAGGGCGCGCAACCGCCGAAGTCGAAGGCGGGCAGGAACCTACCTGCCGCCATCGGCGTCGGAGCTGGTCTCGGAGCCTTGGTCATCGGCACTTTGATCTTCCTGCCCCCGGGATGGATCGCTGTCGTCGCGATCGCGATGTTCATCGCGACGTGGGAGGTCACCACGCGACTTCGTGAAGCCGACATCGAGGTGCCGCGAATTCCGCTTCTCGTCGGAGGGCAAGCCACGATCTGGCTCGGCTGGCCGTGGGGACCGGTCGGGGTGCTCAGCGGATTCACCGCGACCGTCCTGGTGTGCATGGTGTGGCGGTTGTTCGACCACGGGCTCAAGGCGACCCCGAAGAACTTCCTGAGAGACACCTCCATCACGGTGTTCGTTCTGGCGTGGATCCCGCTGTTGGCGTCATTCGGTGCGTTGATGGTGCTCGAAGACGACGGACCGGGTCGCGTCTTCGTCCTGATGATCGGTGTCGTGTGCTCCGACATCGGTGGCTACGCGGCCGGAGTGCTGTTCGGGAAGCACCCGATGGTGCCGGCTGTGAGCCCGAAGAAGTCCTGGGAAGGATTTGTCGGCTCCCTCATTTTCTGCGTCATCGGCAGCCTGCTTTCGGTGACGTTGATCCTCGACGCGAACTCGATGATCGGCGTCCTGCTCGGTGTCGTCCTGGTGGTAGTCGCGACGGTCGGAGACCTGATCGAATCGCAGATCAAGCGTGAACTCGGCATCAAGGACATGGGAACCCTGCTTCCCGGCCACGGCGGAATCATGGATCGCCTGGATTCACTCCTGCCGTCGGCATTTGTCACCTGGCTGATTCTGTACGCACTCGTCTGATTTCGCGTGCGTGATTTCTTCTCCGGCCGTTCCAAGCCGATCCCCAGCCCGAACATCTGGCACTGGCCGGGCGTGTACGAAATCGAGAACCGCGCGCAGGACGTCGACGGTTCCATCTGGGCCGCGATGCGAGCCCAGGTCGACTGGTCTGGACGCGACGTCGTCGACGTCGGCTGTGGGGCGGGGTTCCATCTACCGGAGTTCGCTCGTACTGCCCGTCGTGTTGTCGGAGTGGAGCCGCACGCACCGCTGGTGAAGGCCGCGCGGGAACGAACCCGCGATTCGGCGTCGATCGACGTAGTCCAGGGTTCAGCAGAGTCCACGGGTCTGGTGGATGCTTCAGTCGATCTCGTTCATGCCCGTACGGCGTACTTTTTCGGCAAAGGCTGCGGCCCGGGAATTCGTGAAGCCATGCGCATCCTGAGGCCCGGGGGAGCCCTGCTGATCGTGGATCTCGATGTGAGCGCCGGCCCGTACGGAGAGTGGATGAGGGCGGATCTGCCCAAATACGATCCCGCGGCGGTCGAAGGATTCTTCGAGGCTCAAGGGTTCTCGCTCACGCGTGTCGACGCCCGGTGGGAGTTCGAGAATCGAGACGACTTGCGGCGGGTACTCGGAATCGAGTTCACCGAGAAGACTGCCGAGCGTGCGTTCTCGCAAGTAACGGGATTGGGCTTCACGGTGCGATACCGGATCCATGTTCGGTCCAAACCACGATCACTCGAACTTGCGTGAAAGCGGACTCAAAAGACGAACGTCAGGCGCTCCGACTTGAGCGCCTGACGTTTTCTGCACCGATTCAGTAGTAAAAAAATCAGTGATCGGTGGGGATGTGGAACAGGGTGGCGAGCTTGTGAATCTTCTTCGCCTTGGCGAGCTTGGGCAGGTCGCTGCCATCGCGCACGCGTGAGCCGTCTTCGCCGAGATCGTCGATGACATTCTGAGCCCAGATCGCGTCGGCCACGGAGGGACTCAGTCCCGCGTTGACGGGGGCAGTCTGCGCGGTGGTCATGCAGAGTTTGCCGGCCATACCGAGTGACAAGGTGATCGCACAGTCTCGGGCGAGCAGATCCAGATCGGGGCCGAGCGTGGGACCGTCGATCGGCGGAGCGATGCGTGCCGCGCGGCTGGCGATGGTGAGCCGCGAACGCGGGTACGACATCGACGTGGGGGAGTCGTCCATCCCAGTGTCGCGCCGGAAGTCGCCGCTGCCGAATGCGAGACGGAAGATGCCGTCAGTGCGTGCGATCTCGGGCGCAGCCTCGAGTCCTACCGCGGATTCGACGAGAGCAAGAATCTTGGTGCCTTCGGGAAGTCGCTCGGCCGTGGCGTCGGCCTGCTGACCGCTTTCGGTCTTTGCGAGCATGACACCCTCGAGTCCGGGGAGGCCCGCGAGTGCGGCCAGATCCTCTTCCCAGAACGGTGTCGTGGCGTCGTTGATCCGAACCCAGGCGTGATTGTGTTCGCTCAGGAATGCGGCGACATCGCGGCGGGCCGCCGGTTTGTTGGGTGCGGTGACGGCATCCTCGAGGTCGAGAATGACGGCGTCGGCCGCACTCGCGAGTGCGGCGTCGAAGGTGTCCGGTTTGGACGCGGGGACGAGGAGCCAGGATCTTGCCTGTTGCGGGGCAATACGCGAGGTCACAGGTCTCTCCATGTGAGTAGTCACATCGGGGCCTTTCGGGTGATTTCCACGACAACAATGATGCCTGCTTACTCGCGGGTAGACCCAATTGCGTAACTAGATTTCAGTCACATCTGCCGCTTCGCTGCGCGCCGGATCTGAATGATGCGAACCCCGCCTGCCAACGCCATGATCAATGCGCCCGCGATCGCGGAGAGCAGGATCGTGATTCCGAGCGGAAAGTCGATTTGCCAGGCCAGGATCTTGACGGAGACGCTCTCGAGGTTCTGCAGGATGAACACCAGCAGCATGATCAGCACGATTGCGCCGATGACCAGGCCAACCCACGTCGTCGCAGCCCTGGTTCGGTCGGTTACCGCGGTTCCGGTCGGCACCGGTTCAGGCGTCGGGTTCGGTTCGGGATCGTGTTTTTCGACTGCCTTGTCCTCGCCCACCTTCGGAAGTTCCGGGTCGGGACCGAAACCGTCGGCAGGGCCGTACACGGGGGAGTTCGACGGATCCTCTGGTGTGGTTGACATGACATGATCATCACGCAACCTGCGCAAAGTTGCACGGGTAATCCGGCCACAATCGGGTGGCAGTGGGGTAGCACCCCAAAACAATGGGACAATGGTGTAACTATGGCTGCCTCTCTTCCCCTCGTTTTCACTGCACCCAAGCGCGGAATGCCTCCACGGCACCTCGCCGATCTCGATTCCGCCGAGCGCAAAGAAGCGGTGAAAGAGCTCGGCCTTCCGGCTTTCCGGGCCGATCAGCTCGCGCGTCAGTACTACGCGCGTCTCGAAGCCGATCCGGAGAAGATGACCGATCTCCCCGCATCGGTGCGCGAGAAGGTGGGGGAGTCGCTGTTCCCGACCTTGCTGACCCCGATCAAGCACCTCGCGTGCGATTCGGGCGACACTCGCAAGACCCTGTGGAAGGCGCATGACGGAACGCTGCTCGAAAGCGTCCTGATGCGCTATCCCGATCGGGCGACGCTCTGTATCTCGAGTCAGGCAGGCTGCGGAATGGCCTGCCCGTTCTGTGCGACGGGTCAGGGCGGCCTCGACCGCAACCTTTCGACCGCCGAGATCGTCGATCAGGTTCGCGAGGCAGCGGCCGCAATGCGCGACGGTGATGTTGCCGGCGGACCCGGACGCCTCTCGAACGTCGTGTTCATGGGTATGGGCGAGCCTTTGGCGAACTACAAGCGCGTGGTGGCAGCGGTACGACGCATCACTTCGCCCGCACCCGACGGGCTCGGCCTGTCTCAGCGGTCCGTGACGGTCTCGACCGTCGGCCTCGCTCCCGCTATCCGCAAGCTCGCTGACGAAGGCCTGAGCGTCACGCTGGCGGTATCGCTACACACACCGGACGACGAACTGCGCGACACACTTGTGCCGGTCAACAATCGCTGGTCAGTGTCGGAGGTACTTCAGGCTGCCCGGTACTACGCAGACAAGACCGGTCGGCGTGTGTCCATCGAGTACGCGATGATCAAGAACGTCAACGATCAGCCGTGGCGCGCGGACATGCTGGGCAAGAAGCTGAAGAAAGCACTCGGCGGGTTGGTGCACGTCAACCTGATTCCGCTCAACCCGACTCCGGGTAGCGAGTGGGACGCGAGCCCCAAGGACGTCGAGCGTGAGTTCGTGCGTCGGGTCATCGCCCAGGGCGTCTCGTGCACCGTGCGCGATACGCGCGGTCAGGAAATCGCCGCAGCCTGTGGCCAGCTGGCAGCCGAGAACTGAAACCCTCCAGGCCTGAAAAACACATAAAGAGAAGGCCTCCACGAACTTTCGTTCGTGGAGGCCTTCTCTTTATCAGGTCTCTAGCGCGGGCGGCGACGGATGACGATGTCGCGGACCAGAACGAAGATCATCAATCCGGCAGTGCCGATGAGCCACAGATCCTCGACCTTGCCGTGATGGTTTCCGATCATCATCAGAAGCAGGAATATTGCGAAGAACCATCCGAGGAAACGGAAAAACTTGAGTCCTTCACCACTCCACCCCCATGCGGCAGAGGGAACCTCGGCCTCATCGACGTGCGAGACCACGACGGGGGCGCTGGACTTGACGTCCAACTGGGTATCGGCCACGGTCGATCCTCCTGCTCATTCGGTTGCACTACTGCCCAATATGGTGACATACGACTGCCTGTCGTACGTAGTTGGGCGTCGATAAGGTTGTTCTCAGGTGTTATCAGGAACAATGGGCGAGTGCAGGAAACCACACGTACCCGCGTCCTCCTCCTCGGCAGTACCGGTTCGATCGGTACCCAAGCGCTGGAGGTCATTGCAGCCAACCCCGATCGTTTCGAAGTAGTCGGTCTCGCAGCGGGCGGCAACAACGTCGAGTTGTTGGGCGAACAGATTCGTGCAACCGGCGTCACGGACGTCGCCGTCGCCGATCCTGCAGCGGCATCGGCGCTGGAATCGGTAACCGCCCGTTCGGGACCGAGCGCCGTGACGGAACTGGTTCGGGACAGCGGTGCCGATGTTGTCCTCAATGCACTCGTCGGTTCGTTGGGACTCGAACCGACTCTGGCGGCGCTGAACTCGGGAGCGCGCCTGGCGCTGGCGAACAAGGAATCGCTTGTCGCCGGCGGAGCGCTGGTGACCAAAGCCGCCGCACCCGGTCAGATCGTGCCGGTCGACTCGGAGCATTCGGCGCTTGCCCAGTGTCTACGTGGTGGAACAGGCGACGAAGTGGCTCGGTTGGTTCTCACCGCTTCGGGTGGACCGTTCCGTGGCTGGAGCGCCGAGGATCTCGAAAGTGTGAATCCAGCTCAGGCAAAAGCGCACCCCACCTGGTCGATGGGGCCCATGAACACCCTCAATTCGGCAACTCTGGTCAACAAGGGCCTCGAGCTGATCGAGACGAACCTGCTGTTCGGGATCGACTACGACCGCATCGACGTCACCGTGCACCCGCAGTCGATCGTGCATTCCATGGTGACCTTCTTCGACGGGTCGACGCTGGCACAGGCAAGCCCGCCGGACATGAAGCTCCCGATCGCTCTCGCTCTCGGCTGGCCGGACCGCATCGAAGGTGCTGCGTCGGCATGCGACTTCACCACCGCCTCCACCTGGGAATTCGAGCCGCTCGATTCGTCGGTGTTCCCCGCCGTCGATCTGGCGCGAAGCGCGGGCAAATCCGGCGGTTGCTTCACCGCGATCTACAACGCGGCCAACGAAGTGGCGGCTCAGGCATTCCTCGACGGTGTCATTTCCTTCCCGGCGATCGTCCGCACGGTGGCCGCTGTTCTCGACGATGCAGGTCAATGGTCCGCGGAACCGGTTACCGTGGACGACGTTCTGGCCGCAGACGGCTGGGCACGCACACGAGCGCGTCAGCTCGTGAAGCAGGAGGGCTAGAGCTTTCATGGTTTTTGCACTGGGCGTAGTGCTGTTTGCCCTCGGCATCGGCGTGTCCATCGCCCTGCACGAAGCCGGCCACATGTGGACGGCCAAGGCTTTGGGAATGAAGGTTCGCCGCTACTACATCGGCTTCGGACCGAAGATCTTCTCGTTCCGTCGAGGTGAGACCGAGTACGGCCTCAAGGCGCTGCCGCTCGGTGGATTCTGCGACATCGCCGGCATGACGGCTCTCGACGAGATGACGCCCGAAGAAGAGCCGCACGCGATGTACAAGAAGGCGGCGTGGAAGCGTGTCGTCGTCATGTCCGGCGGTATCGCGATGAACTTCATTCTCGGCTTTGCGCTGCTCTACGGGCTGGCTCTCGGCTGGGGCCTGCCGGATCGCAGCGGCGATACGTTGGCAAAGGTGGGAAGTCTGTCGTGCGTCGCACCGACGCAGACCGAAGACGGAACTCTGGCGACGTGCTCCGGTGACGGTCCGGCGCAACGGGCTGGGTTGGAGCCGTCGGATGTCATCACAGCCGTTGATGGGCAACCGGTGTCGACGTCGGCCGATGTGGTGGCCAAATTGCAGCCGGTCACCGGTACTGCAGTGCTCAGCGTCGAACGCGACGGGCAGGATCTAGCGATTCCAGTCGTCGTAGAACAGGCACAGCGGTGGGTGACGGATCCGGCAACAGGTGATTTGCGTTCGGCGACAGTGGGCGCGGTCGGAATGAGCCTGGGTACCGTGTCTCCACCCCTGCTCCAGTTCAACGCTTTCAGCGCAGTTCCGGGCACCCTGAGTTTCACCGGCTTCACTCTGGTCGAATCGGTCAAGGCCATGGCTGATCTGCCGGCAAAGGTCGGTGCGTTGTGGGAATCGGTGACAGGCGGCGAACGCGCCCAGGACACACCTATCAGCGTGGTTGGTGCCAGCGTTATCGGCGGTGAAGCGGCGGACCGTGCACAGTGGGCGACGTTCGTCGGACTGCTCGCGTCGATCAACTTCTTCCTCGGTGTTTTCAACATCCTGCCGCTGTTGCCGCTCGACGGCGGTCACATCGCGGTGGTCTTCTACGAGAAGATCCGCGATTGGTTCCGCGCTCGCCGCGGCTTGATTCCCGGCGGCCCGGTCGACTACACGAGACTCCTTCCGATTACTTACGTATTCATCGTGATCGGTGGCGCGTTCATGTTGCTGACACTCACGGCTGACATCGTCAATCCGATCAAGATCTTCTGACCGTGTGAGCATGGCGACGGTTGCCGCGCGGTAGTGCGGCGATCGCCCGGCTAAACTTGCAGTGAAGCTATGAAAGAAGGCACAGACGTGACCATCCCTATCGGACTGGGAATGCCCTCGGCACCCGCAGCGATTCTTGCTCCTCGACGCAAGACACGGCAGCTGCAGGTCGGCACGGTAGGTGTGGGCAGCGATTTCCCCATCTCGGTGCAGTCCATGTGCACCACGAAGACGCACGACGTCAATGCAACGCTCCAGCAGATCGCGGAACTGACCGCGTCCGGTTGCGACATCGTCCGTGTCGCCTGCCCGCGTCAGGAAGACGCGGACGCGTTGTCGATCATTGCGAAGAAGAGCCAGATCCCGGTTATCGCCGACATCCACTTCCAGCCGCGCTACATCTTCGCGGCAATCGATGCGGGATGCGCTGCGGTGCGCGTCAATCCGGGCAACATCAAGGAATTCGACGGCCGTGTCAAAGAGGTAGCCAAGGCTGCCGGTGATGCAGGCATTCCGATTCGTATCGGTGTCAACGCGGGATCGCTCGATCCTCGGTTGATGGAGAAGTACGGCAAGGCGACGCCCGAAGCGTTGGTCGAGTCCGCGCTGTGGGAGGCCGGGTTGTTCGAAGAGCACGGCTTCGGTGACATCAAGATCTCCGTCAAGCACAACGATCCGGTGATCATGGTCGAGGCTTACCGCCAACTCGCCGCGAAGTGCGATTACCCGTTGCACCTCGGCGTCACGGAGGCAGGGCCGGCGTTTCAGGGCACGATCAAGTCCGCGGTCGCCTTCGGTGCGCTGCTCGCGGAGGGTATCGGCGACACCATCCGGGTTTCGCTCTCGGCTCCGCCGGCCGAGGAAATCAAGGTCGGTAACCAGATTCTGCAGTCTCTGAACCTGCGTCCCCGCAAGCTCGAGATCGTGTCATGCCCCTCGTGTGGCCGTGCACAGGTCGATGTCTACACACTTGCCGACGAGGTCTCTGCCGGCCTCGAAGGCATGGAGATCCCGCTGCGCGTGGCAGTCATGGGTTGCGTCGTGAACGGACCGGGTGAAGCACGTGAGGCTGACCTCGGTGTGGCGTCCGGCAACGGCAAGGGCCAGATCTTCGTCAAGGGCAAGGTCATCAAGACGGTGCCCGAGGCGCAGATCGTCGAGACTTTGATCGAAGAAGCGATGAAAATCGCCGAAAGCATGGAGGGTGACGCTTCGGAGGGTGCGCCGGTCGTCACCGTGAGTTGAGTGATTGCCGGATGAATCTTCCCCGTCGGTGTCAGGTTCGTGGCAATCTGAGTGCATCATGATCGGGTAGTGATATTCGTGGACGCGCAGTCGAGTCGAGGGGGTTGACGGATGCTCAAACTCCTCGGAGCCAAGCAGGTCGGAAGTCGAGATCTCGAAGACGTCCGACGGGTACTCGACGCCGATCCGGTGGCCGCCTGCATGATTGCCGCGCGCGTCGAAGAATGCGGTGTCGACCCACGAATGATTCACGGCGAGCTGTGGAGTCGAGGCGGGCCGTTGTCCTCGCTGTGCTTTGCCGGGGCAAATCTGGTTCCACTTCGAGGCGATCCGGATGACATTCGGGCATTCGCTGACCGCGCCTGTCGGATTCCGCGCATGTGCTCGTCGGTGGTCGGTCGCGCCGAATTGGCGTTGCCGCTGTGGGAGATGCTCGAGCTCGATTGGGGAACTGCGCGGGAGGTTCGCCCCGAACAGCCGTTGCTCGCGGTATCCGAGCCGCTGGCATGCCCGTCGGATCCACTGGTCCGGCAGGTTCGCTCGGACGAACTCGAGATCTATCTGCCTGCCGCGATCGCGATGTTCATCGAAGAGGTTGGCGTCGATCCGCGTGCAAACGACGGTGGGCGCGGATATCGACATCGTGTGGCAAGCCTGATCGCCGCAGGTCGAGCATGGGCGCATATCGAGGACGGCCAGGTCGTCTTCAAGGCGGAGGTCGGTTCGATGTCTGCTCGCTGTGGCCAGATTCAGGGCGTGTGGGTCAACCCGGAATTTCGTGGGCAGGGCTTCGGCGTGACCGGTACAGCGGCTGTAGCGGAGTCGATCATGGCGACCGGTCGCATTGCGAGCCTGTACGTCAACAGCTTCAATACGATTGCGCGGTCGACCTATTCGCGGGTGGGGTTCCGGCAGGTCGCGACCTTCTCGACGGTGCTGCTCGACTGAGCGTCCAAGCTGCGTGCAATGGTCGCGCCTACGCTGGGTGGAGCATTTGTCGCCCTACTATGGGGCTCGATGAACACTCGGCATTTCTCTCGTAGTCGCTCGGCCCAACTGTTGGCCTCCTGCACCGTGATTTTTTTGGCGGTGGGGATCAGTTCGTGTACTCCGAAACCCGCCGGCCCCGAGCCCGTCGCGCAGCAGTTCCTGAGTGCGTTCGGTGACAGGGACATCGACGAGGCAGCAAAAATGACGGACCGGCCTGATTCCGCGGGTCCTGTATTGAGTGACACCTGGGATGCGCTTCAGGCGGAGTCGATGACTGCCGAGACCACGTCGGTGAAGATGAACGGTGACACTGCGACGGTCGGCTACACCTACGAGTGGCACCTGCCGAAAGACCGCGTCTGGACGTACGACGGCGAGCTGCAGATGGGACGCAAGGACGGCGACTGGTCCGTCCGTTGGAGTTCGACGGACGTTCATCCGCGCCTCGGTGACAAGCAGACGATGTCGTTGCGGGCAACCGCGGCGCCGCGAGCGCGGGTCAACGAGCATTCGGGGACCGACGTCCTGGTGCCGGGAATCGTCTACCGAGTGAAGTTCGATCGCTCCAAGAGCAACGACATCATAGGTTCCGCGAACAGTCTCGCAAGTGTTCTCGGGCGGTTCGATGCGTCGCTGACCGGTCAGTCGATCGCCGAATCCTCGACGGCCGTCAAGGGTGACTATCTGGTGACGCGGCTGCGCAGTGATGACTACGACCAAGTTTCGGCGCAGTTGGGTGCGATATCGGGAGTATCGGTATCGGACGAATCGGATCTTGTGTCGACCGACCCGGAGTTCGCGCCTGACCTTCTCGGGCAGATCAAGAAGACGATCATCGACGAGGTCGACGGCAAAGCCGGCTGGAGTGTCGTCACGGTCAACCAGAACGGCGTCGACACCGACGTGTTGACCGAGACTGCGCCACAACCGGTTCCGTCGTTCAGTATCAGTCTGGACCGCAACATCCAGATCGCTGCTCAGCGCGCGGTGAACGTGAACAAGGATCAGGCGATGATGGTGGTGATCGAACCGTCGAGTGGCGCGATCCTGGCCGTCGCGCAGAACAAGGCAGCTGACCGCGACGGGCCGGTCGCGACGATGGGTCAGTACCCGCCTGGTTCGACCTTCAAGATCATCACGGCAGGTGCGGCAATTTCGACCGGTCAGGCGACCCCCGACACGATGGTGCCATGCCCGGGCCGAATCGAGATCGGCGAGCGCAGCGTGCCCAACTACAACGAGTTCGCACTCGGCACGGTGCCGATGGCAACGGCCTTCGCGCGTTCGTGCAACACGTCCTTCGCCAAGTTGGCCAGCGAGATGCAGGCAGACACGTTGACCACTGCCGCAGCGCAGTTCGGCATCGGCCAGGACTACAACGTGGTGGGATTGCCGATCGATTCCGGTTCGGTGCCGCCGGCGTCGGACCTGGTCCAGCGGACGGAAGACGGGTTCGGTCAGGGCAAGGTTGTGGTCAGTCCGTTCGGAATGGCGATGGCAGCTGCGACGGTCGCGAACGGTTCGACTCCGGTGCCGCAACTGATTTCGGGGCGCGAAACCACCATCGACGGTGAGCGCCCGGCGATCACGCCGGCAATGGTCGACGGCCTGCGCGGCATGATGCGGCTCGTGGTCACGAGCGGTACCGCAGAACGCGTCGAAGATCAGGGTGAGGTGTACGGCAAGACCGGTGAAGCCGAGGTCGACGGGGGATCGCATGCGTGGTTCGTCGGCTATCGCGGCAACCTGGCCTTCGCCACTCTGGTTGTGCGGGGCGGAAGTTCGGACAACGCCGTCGCAGTCACCCGCGACATGCTCACCGCCCTGCCGGAAGGCTACTGACCCGTCAGGGGAGCAGTCCCAACCTGCGGGCGGTCACCACGGCTTCGTGGCGTGAGCTCGCGTCCAGCTTTCCCATCGCGCTTCGCAGATAGCTCTTGACTGTTTCAGGTCGAAGGGAAAGCCTTTGGCCGGCTTCGATGTTGGTGCAGCCGAGTGCGACTTGCGAGAGAACGTCCACTTCACGCGGGGTGAGCGCGACGTCGGATTCGGCGTCGGCGGTAGGCCGCAGCAGGTTGGCCAAACGCTGGGAAAGTCCGCGGAGCTTGGTCTGCAAGTCGGTGTCGGTCACGGTCTGGGCGACACTGCGTAGTTCGGCGTGGACTCCGCGGATCTCTTCCGAAGACATACCGTCGGCGGTGGTCGCGGCGGCGGCCTGAAGTAGTTGCAGGCGACGATCGACCTCGTCGCGGATGGCGAACTCCATCCCGAGACGCCGGGATGCGCTGACCATGACGTCTGCTGTGCGATCGCCGAGGGGAGCGGAATCACGGATCGCGGCGTAGAGGACAGCGCGCGATTTGCCGGACACCATGACCGGAACGGCGATGATCGAATGCAGGCCCTCGCTGAGAACAGGCCGGTCGAAATGATGAGTGATGGACTGCGAATTGCCGTAATCGTTGACGGTGATCGGTGAACCCTGGGCGACGACGCGTCCGCCCATGCCCGAGCGCGGCGGGATGGCCAAGCCCTTGAGATTGTTGGTGCGGGTGCCGACGAATTCGCTCAGGTGCAGGGTTCCGTCCTGGACCTCGCCTCCGAACAGCACGGGAACAACGCCCTGAGCTGCAATTGTTCGGAGTTCACCTCGCATAGCGTCCCCGTCGCGGGGACGCAGAAGTGACGAAGCATGTCGATTCACGCAGGTACCCCTTTCTGGGGGTAGTGAAGTTCTCTTGTGAGCTAGATCATAGGGGGTGAACAGTACGTATGACGAGCCGCCAACGTAACCGGTCGGGCCAACCATACGACGATCGATAAGGAGCAAGTTGATGAGCACCGATCCCACCGCACGGGTGCGCGAGCTGCTGGACCAGTACGACACCCCGCATGCCAGCGCCGCAGAATTGCTCTGCGATCGGCATCCCGCGGATGGCGTTGCATTCACCGTCGTCGAGGCAGACCTTAGCTCGGTGGATCTCACTTACGGTCATCTACGTGAGCAGTCCGCGCGTTTCGCGGCAGCTCTGGCCGACCTCGGAGTCGAGCCGGGTGACAACGTCGCGACCTTGATGGGCAAGTCTGCGGACCTCGTGGTCGCACTCCTCGGAATCTGGCGCCGCGGCGCGGTCCACGTGCCCTTGTTCACGGCGTTCGCTTCGCCGGCCATCGCTTTCCGCTTGACGGCCAGTGGCGCGAAGGTGGTCGTTTCCGACGCCAATCAGCTCGACAAGCTCGCGCCGGGTGAGGACATCCCCGCCAACGCAGCGTGGCAGGTCATCGTCGCGGGCGGCGCGGCCGGTGACGAGTTGGACTTCGATGCACTTGTCGCAGCTCAGGATGCCGAAGACCCGAAGGGCGCTGCTCAGGCAGTCGGCGGCAACGCACCGATGGTGCAGTTGTTCACCAGTGGCACCACGGGAACACCCAAGGGCGTGCCGGTTCCGGTGCGCGCGCTCGCGTCGTTCCACGCCTACCAGGAGTTCGGCCTCGACGTCCGTCAGGACGACGTGTTCTGGAACGCCGCAGACCCGGGCTGGGCGTACGGGCTGTACTACGCGTTGCTCGGTCCGCTTGCCGCGGGAACGCGAAGCATTCTGCTGCACGCCGGATTCTCCGCGCCGCTGACGTGGCAGATCATCGAGAAGTTCGGTGTCACCAATTTTGCCGCTGCTCCGACCGTGTACCGCAGTCTGCGTGCCGACAAGGCACCCGTTCCGGAAGGCATCTCGCTTCGCCGCGCGTCCTCGGCCGGTGAGCCCTTGACTCCGGATGTTGTTGCGTGGTCGAAGAACTCGTTGGGCGTCGAGGTTCGTGATCACTACGGCCAGACCGAGCACGGCATGTTCATCGTCAACGCCTGGGCCGACGGACTCCGCGAGGACGTCCGTCCAGGATCCATGGGTCGTCCGTTGCCGGGCTGGTCTGCCGCTGTGCTGGAGGACAATTCGGATGACATCGCACCGGCTCGCACTCAGGGACGCGTGGCGATCGATACTCACAACAGCCCGTTGATGTGGTTCACCGGATACGTCGATGCGCCGGAGAAGACGAAGCAGCGATTCAGCGAAGACGGTCGCTGGTACATCACCGGTGACGCCGGAATGACGGACGAGGACGGATTCTTCTTCTTCTCCTCGCGCGACGACGACGTCATCATCATGGCGGGCTACCGCATCGGTCCCTTCGACGTCGAGAGCGTGCTGGTCATGCACGAGCACGTCATCGAGGCAGCAGTGGTGGGCATGCCCGACGAGTTGCGCGGTGAGGTCCTCGAAGCGTTCGTCGTACTTCGCGAAGGTGTCGACGGTGACGACGAACTCGAGAAGGAACTGCAAACCCTGGTGAAGAAGAAGTTTGCAGCGCACGCGTACCCACGCACAGTGCACTTTGTTCCGAACCTTCCCAAGACCCCGAGCGGCAAGGTTCAGCGGTACATCTTGCGGAAGGGATAAACCCCTTGCTGTGCGCCTTTATTAACCCCCGGCGGTTAATAAAGGCGCACAGCAAGGTCAGCGCCGACGGATTCTGCCGACCACCATGAGGGCGATCAGGGTAACTGCAAGCAGCAGTGTCGTATTTGCTGCGGCAAGAAATACCTGGCCGCGGTCGGTGAGTCCGAAGATGCTGACCGGCAAGGTCTTCCATGTCGCCGGGTAGACCATGACCGTTGCGCCCAGCTCACCCATCGACAGTGCGATGGAAAGCCCGGCGGCCGCACCCAACGCTGGGAGCAGCAGCGGTAGCGTCACCCGCGTCAGCACCCGCACTGGGCCGGCGCCGAGTGATTCGGCAGCTTGACGGTAGGCGGGATCGAGCCGTTCGAGCGCGGCCGATACGGAACTGAAGGCAAAGGCAAGCACGAGAACCGTGTGAGCGAGGATCACGATCCATTTGGTGCCGCCGAGCAGTAGTGGGCGCTCGTTGAAAGTGATGAGCAGACCCAAGCCGATCGCGACCGACGGAACCGCAATCGGTAAATGGAATACGGCATCGGTGATGCGCCGCAGCCACATCGGTGCCTCACGAGAGGCCAGCGCGGCCCACGTTCCGACGATCAATGCCAGTGCTCCCGAGATGAACGCAGTCTGCAAACTGACGATCAGGCTGGCGAAGTTCTCGTCGGACAGCGCCGTGGAGAAGTTCTTGCCGCCGAGATTCGACGGAAGTGGACCGGTCCACGATCCGGCCAAGGCAGCTGCGACGACGGTGGCGATGGGCGCGACAAAAACCACCGCGACGACGAGGGTGAAGAATCCGAGTACGAGAGCCCTAGAGCTTCGTGTCCACAGCAGCACGGCTTCCTCCCATCAATCTGTTGAAGGTGAATCGGTAGAGGCAGTACAGGCCGAGTGAGAGTGCGACCTGGACCGTCGCGATCACTGCCGCGCCGGGCAAGTCGAAGGTGACGATGCCGCGGGTGTAGATGAGGACCGGAAGAGTTACGACGTCTTTTGCTCCGGTGAAGAGCACGATGCCGAATTCATTCAGTGTCATCAGAAGTACGAGCGATCCACCGGCCAGGAGGGCTGGCCACGCTTCCGGCATCACCACCTGCCGCAGAACTCGGACGGGTGACGCGCCGAGACTGGCTGCAACGTCGAGCTGTTCACGCGGAATCTGGGTGAACGCGGCCAATAGCGGACGCACGACAAAGGGTGTGAAGAAGGTGATTTCGGCCGCGATGACTCCGAACGGAGTGTTCAGGAAATTTAGCGGGCCGCTCGCGTCGCCGGTGATGCTGATGATCAAGGCGTTGACGGCGCCGGCCGTGCCGTACAGAAACGTGAACGCCAGCGTGATCAGGAATGACGGCAGGGCGAGCACGGTGTCGATCAATCGCCCCACCACCTTGGATCCGGCGAATGGAACGAAGGCAAGCACCAAGGCGAGGAAGGTTCCCAGGATCAGGCACCCCAGAGTCGACGCCACGGCGATCTGGATGGTCCGCCACAGTGCGGTTCGGAACAGTTCCGAACCGAGCACGGAGGACCACGTGGACAACCCGGTGCCGCTTCCGGTGCTCAGCGATTCCGTGAGGACACGCGCAGTGGGATAGACAGCAAACACGAGGACAAGAAGCAGTGGCGGTAGCGTCCACCCGATCCGGCGCCAGGGGATGGGGTCTTTGTGCTGGGGCACAGCGGTTTCAGGGCGTTCCAAGGTTGTCGTCATGGGTGGCGATCCGCCGGCACCAGGACACTGCCGTCCGTGGGCAAGACGACGCCCACTTCGGTGTCGACCGGTCGTTCGTCGTGCCCTGGAACATCCACGTCGACGCGGACGTCGTCGAGGCCACGGACAGCCAGCGTCAGTCGCGTCGTGGAACCGCGCCAGACGCTCGAGACGATGCGCGCCGGGAATGATCCTCGTGCGCCGACGCCGGTTACGCCTACCGCGTGTGGACGAACACACAGGTAGGCGTCCATGTCGGACTCCCATTCGATGTGCCCGATCTCGGGCTGCGGGGCGTGAGCGGTGAACGGCGTGCCACCGATCGAGACCAGTGCGGAGGTGCCGATGACGCGTGTGACGGTGCAGGGCAGCAGGTTGGCACCCCCGAGGAAGGCCGCGGTGAAGCTGGACGGCGGGCGTTTCCACAAGGCCTCGGCGGTGTCGATGTCCGCGAGTCTGGCGTTGCGCATCACTGCGATTCGGTCTGCGAGCGCCAGGGCTTCACTCTGATCGTGCGTCACATAGAGCATGGCTGTGTCAGGTAGTGCGGCGCGCAGTCTCGCCAGTTCGCCGAGCATGCTCTCGCGAAGTTGCGCATCCAGGGCGGCCAGTGGTTCGTCGAGGAGGAGTACTCCAGGGCGAATTGCCAAGGCTCGGGCGATTGCGATTCGCTGCTGTTGACCGCCGGAAAGCTCACGGGGAAGGCGCTTTCCGTACGCCGACATCCCGACCATGTCGAGGGCTTCGGCTACGCGAGGGCCGATCTCCGACCGCGGCACGCGATGGGCTCGGAGTCCGAAGGCTACGTTCTCGGAAACTCGCATGTGCGGGAAGAGTGCGTACGACTGAACGACGACGCCGATACCGCGTTGTGCGGGAGGCAGATTGGTGACGTCTCGGGTGCCGAGCTTGACGGAACCGGACGTGGGGCGGACAAATCCCGCGAGGGCCTTCAGAGCGGTCGACTTGCCGGATCCACTGGGCCCCAGCAGTGCCACAGTTTCACCCGGTGCCACTCGCAGATTGAAATCGACGAGTGCATGGGTTGCGGTCTTCCCGCGGCCGTAGGCGACGTTGACGCGATCGAAGGTGATGGCCGGAGCGGAATGTTCGATCGCTCCGTGAACACCGACGGTCTCGGGGAGCGTCCGCCCCAGTCTGGTTCTTGCCATGATCAGCTCCCGGTGGCTTTCTGGTAAGCGGCGATGTCGGCGTCGAGCGAGCTGAGGACGTCGTTCCAGTTCGGGGTCCACACGTTGACGCCCTGTAGAACTCCCGACGGCGTGTTCTTGTCGGTCGATTCACCGGCACTGCTTCGGACGTCCTCGCGGACCGATACGCCGAGTGCATCGGTGGCGACGGTCTTCTGGGATTCTTCGGAGAGCAGGAACTCCATCAACTTCTTGGCTTGTTCGCTGCTCGGTGCGCTCTTGGCGAGGCCCATCACGTAGGGCAGTGCAATGGTGGTGCGAGTGCCGTCGGCTCCCGAGGGGAAGAAGATGTCGAACTTCGAGCCGTCGTCGGCGATGGAGGCGAGGTTCATCTGGACGTCACCGTTGGCGACCAGGAGTTCTCCGTTGCTGACCTTGGGCTGGAGCTTTCCGGTGGAGGACGAGGGACCGACGTTGTTGGCCTGGAGCTTTCCGAGGTAGTCGAGTGCGCCTTCCTTGCCCATCAGATGCTGGAGCAGCAACAACACCGCGGTACCGTCGCCGGCCTGGCCGGGCGTGGAGTACTGCAACTTGCCCTTGAACTGATCAGTGAGCAGGTCGTCCCAAGATTGTGGGGCGGGTGACGCAGTCGGATTGGCGATGAACGAGAGGTAATTCTCGACGACGGGTACGTATTTGCCGGCGTCGTCCTTCTCGTCCGCGGGAACGGCGGAGGTGTCGATTCCGCTGGGCTCGAGCAGACCTTGGGCGTCGGCCTTCTGGATGAACGGCGGCAGCGTGATGATCACGTCCGCCTGTGGGTTGGACTGTTCTTTCTCGACCCGCGAGACGACCTCGCCGGATCCGGCTTCCACGAGGTTGACGGCGATACCGGTCTGC
This sequence comes from Rhodococcus sp. DN22, assembly GCF_036669995.1. Classification (NCBI taxonomy): domain Bacteria; kingdom Bacillati; phylum Actinomycetota; class Actinomycetes; order Mycobacteriales; family Nocardiaceae; genus Rhodococcus; species Rhodococcus sp. DN22. Next base: position 2,657,931 of record NZ_CP133326.1, read on the forward strand.
GCGGTGAAGGCGTCGAATCTTCCCTTGTACCAACCGGACAGACCGTCGGCGCTGTAGACGGTGACGGTTTCGGTGTCTGATCCGGCAGCAGTGCCGGTGCCACCGCAGGCGGTGGTGAACGAAAGGACGGACACGGCGAGAGCGGCCGCAGCGATGCTCGGGCGTAGACGCATGACGATTCCTTTTTCGGAGGTGAGATCAGGAGTGGGTGAGGAGTTCGGCGAACTCCGTCACCGACGGGACGATGTGGGTGGCTCCGGCGTCGCGAAGCTGTTGCTCGTCGTGTGCGCCGGTCAGAGTTCCGGCGACGATGGATGCGCCGGAACGAATGCCGCTGAGCACGTCGTTGGACGTGTCGCCGAGTACGGCGATCTGGTGGACGTCGTCGATCGAAAGTTTGAGCAGGGCAGTCAGAATCAGGTCCGGGTACGGTCGACCGCGACCGGCCTCGGCGGGGGAGAGGGTGAGATCGGCGAGGGTTTCCCAGCCGAGCGCGACGAGGAGTTTGTCCTGCGTCGATCGGCTGAACCCGGTGGTCAAGGCAACTTTGATGCCGGCCTCGCGCAGTGTGGTGATCGCCTTCTCCGCGCCAGGGATCGGCTCGGCCAGCCCCTGGTCGATGAGGGAATCGTAAGTGGTTTCGAATGCGGCGTTCGCGGCCTGGGCGCGGTTCTCGTCACCGAAGATCGCCCGGAACACGACGATCTTCGACTGGCCCATGGTGTCGAGGACGTACTGGCGAGCGGCGTCGGCTTCCGGGCCTTCGGCAGGCAGTCCGCCGGCTTCGGCAGCGGCGGCGAACGCGCGAAGAACCAGTCCGTCGTCGGCGACGGTGGTGCCGGCCATGTCGAGAACGGCAAGGGTGATGGGAGACATGAGAAGTCTTTCTTGTCGGAAGGATTCAGAGACCGAGCTGGTCGGCGGTTTGTTCCGCCAGTGCCGGGCCGAGCGTCATGCCGCGGCCACCGGGACCGGCAACCACCCAGACGTTGTCGGCGGCTTGTGCGCGGTGAACAAGTTGTGAGGGGTCGAGGCACTGGCTGTAGACGCCCGCCCATCGCTTGACGATGGGCGGAAGATCGCGCCCCAGAAGTGTTTCCACCACTCCGGACAGATGGCGATAGGGCGCCTCGTCGACGTCGAAGTCGAAGGGCTCCTCGTATTCGTGGGTGTCACCGATGGTCAGACCGCCGTGCAAGCGCTGCACGCACAGGAGTTGCATGCGGTGCTCCTCGGCAGTCGGTTCCTGTGGCTGCACCGTGCGAAGGTGATCGAGGGCAGATCCGGCGAAACCGGGGTAGTAGCGGAAGCTGTCACCGTCAGCGATTGCGGTGGTGAGCTTTTCGCCGAGTGGGGCGGTCTGCATCATCTGCAGGCGCACACGTCGCAACGGGAGATCGCCGGCGAGATCGCGGGCCAATCCGCCGAGTGTTGCTCCGGGGCAGACGATCACGAGATCGGCGTCGAAGTTGCGACCGCGATCGTCGCGGATGTGTACGCCGGGGGTGTTCGTCGTGATCTCGCGGGCTTCCGTTCCGGCGTGGAAGGTGTAACGGCCGGTGGATTCGAGGTAAGAACGGATGGCGGGGAGCGCTTGCCGTGACTCGACAGCGGCGTCCAGGGTGCAGTGCAGTCCGCCGAGAAACTTGCCCCGGAGCGCGGGGTTGACGACGCGAACGGCGTCGGGATCGAGAAGTGCGAACCCTCGGTTGTCGGCGTCCGGCCGAGCGAATGCTTCCTGCGCGACTGCGACCTCCTCCTCGGTGCGCATGAGGGTGATGGAGCCGGCCGGGCGGTATCCGACGCCGGGGACACGGGCGGCAAGGTCCGCCCACAGCTCGCGCGAACGCAGCGCGGCTTCGAGTTCGTGCGGAGCGCGCCCGGATACCCAGACCAATCCGAAGTTCCGTACCGTTGCACCGCGGGCTTCGGGCTCGCGTTCGAGATGGATGACGTCGTGTCCCCGGCGGATTGCCTCGTCGGCGTGCGCCGTTCCGAGGATTCCTCCGCCCACAATCAAAATTCGCATGTAGAGATAGTGACGTTTGGTCTAGACCAATAGGGGGAATCGAGACGAACTCCAGGTTAACAATTGGTATAGACCGAATTCTTGTACGCTTGCGCCATGAATCAGCAGACGTCCACCGGGCCGGGGACCTCGAGCGTCGTGATCGAACCGGAGCTGAAGTACTACCGGGTGCGCACCGAGATCGAGACCATTCTCAGTGGGCTCGAGGAGGGCGACGCAGTCCCGTCCGAGCGGGAATTGGCGGCACGTTTCACTGTCGCTCGCGAGACGGTCCGTCAAGCGCTTCGTGATCTGCTTGTCGAAGGACGGATCGAGCGGCGGGGGCGGGGCACTGTCGTCGCGAGTCCGAAGTTGGTTCAGCCGCTCTCGATTCGTTCTTATACCGAAGGCGCACTGAGTGCTGGGCGAGTGCCCAGTCGTAAGGTTGTGACGTTCGAACGAATGTCGGCCGACGACGGTCTCGCCACGGAGTTGGGTATCGAGGTGGGCGACAGCGTCGTTCATCTCGAGCGTGTCCTCTTCGCCGACGGCGAGAAGATCGGACTCGAATCAACCTTCCTGCCGGACAGCAGGTTCGGTGAGATGCTCGACGCTTTCGATGCCACGACGTCGCTGTACGCGGCTATCCGTTCCATCGGCGTGGTCTTCGCCTCCGCAACCGAACGGATCGAGACGGTGCTCGCGTCACCGCGTGAGGCAACGCTCGTCGAGTCCACGACCTCGATGCCGATGCTTCTGCTGCACCGGACCTCCGTCGATCCGGAGGGTGTGCCGATCGAGCGGGTTCGCTCGCTTTACCGCGGCGACCGGATTGCCTTCTTGACGACTCTTCGCGAGTAGGAGGGGCGTCGAGGGGGTCTGCCGTTACCGGGAACGATAGGCACTCCCAGGCCCGTGGAATCTGTTCTGTACTGGACTCCATCAAACGGGAGGACAGTGAACATGGGTGACAAGAAAGTCTGGTTCGTAACCGGCGCAGGCCGGGGCATGGGAGTCGACATTGCTCAGGCGGCTCTTGCCGGCGGGCACGCGGTGGTGGCAACGGGGCGTGATGCGGACCGTGTTTCTGCAGCGATCGGTGAGCATGACGACCTGTTGGTGATTGCCTTGGACATCACCGACGAACAAGCCGCATATGCTGCGGTGGACACGGCAGTTGCGCGATTCGGTGGAATCGATGTGCTGGTGAACAACGCCGGAAACTTCTACGCCGGGTTCTTCGAGGTTGTCAGTCCGGCGCAACTTCGCGCTCAGATGGAGACCAACTTTTTCGGGCCGATCAATGTGACACGGGCGGTGTTGCCGGTGATGCGTAGGCAACGGAGTGGACATGTCGTGACTGTCAGTTCGCTTGCGGGCCTGGTTGGTCAGGAGTTTTGCGCAGCCTACGCCGCGTCGAAATTTGCGCTGGAGGGCTGGATGGAATCATTGCGATTCGACGTCGAACCGTACGGAATCGGGACGACGATCGTGGAGCCGGGATTCTTCCGGACCGAACTGCTTGTCGAGGGTGCGTCGTCGATCTGGCCTGAATTGTCGATAGACGACTACGACGCTCGGACTGGCAAGACCGTCGAAGCGTGGAAGAGCATGAACGGTGCCCAGGGTGGGGATCCGGTGAAACTTGCAGCGGCACTTGTGGCACTTGTCGATTCGCCGCTACCCCCGCGTCGGTGGGTCGCCGGCGCCGATGCACTGTCCGTGGTCGAGCAGAAAGCCCACCAACTGCTCGATGAAGTCGAAGCCCACCGTGGTTTGTCTTCGTCGCTTGCCCTCGAGGCATGACGGCCTGATCCGAATTGGTCAGGTCACGGTTGTGAGTTGAACATGTCCAGGAGCCCCTGGGGTGCGTTCTCGCCGAAGCACATGTCCAGACCGTCAGCCGACTGTTGTGCCGATGCGGCGCTGCGTGGGAAGAGTCGTTCTTCGTAGGCAGCAAGTCCTTCCTCCGTGCCGCTATGTGACGCGATCGCCTGGCCGAGTTCGGCGCCGTCGAGCATTGCCAGGTTCGCGCCCTCTCCGGCAAACGGCGACATGACATGCGCTGCGTCCCCGAGCAGAGTGACCCCGGGAGTACGGCTCCAACTGTGCCCGATGGGAAGAGAATGGATGGGGCGAGGGGTCAGCGAGCTGTCCGCTTCGACGATCAGTGACCGCAGCGACTCGTCCCAGTCCGAGAAGTGTTCCAGCAGAATCTTCTTCGCAATATGATCGTCGGAGAAGTCGACACTCGCTGACCAGTTCTCGGGAACCCGCAGGGCGGCGTAGATGTGCAGACTGTTGTCGGTCTCACGGTGGCCAAGGAAGCCCTTGTCGGCACTGAGCGCGAACATCATTCCGCCGCCTACTGTTTCAGCGGCCTTCGCGTGCTGGTTGTCTGCGTCGTGAAGGTCGAACTCCACGAAAGATACTCCGGTATAGGCAGGAGTGGCGTTTGAAACCAGTGGGCGAATTTTCGACCACGCGCCGTCGGCGCCGACCAGGAGATCGGTGGTGAAGTGGGTGCCATCCACGAGGTGGACTTCATGCCGACCGTCCGGCAACGGATGGGCACTGCGGACCTTTGCTCCCCAGCGGATTGTTTCTTTCGGAATTGAGCTGAGCAGTAGGTCACGCAGCTGGCCGCGGTCGATTTCCGGGCGGTCGCCGTCTCCGGTGTCCTGCTCGCTCAGGTGCACGACGGCATTTCGATCGAGGACGCGTGTCTCTTCGCCGCCTTGATGAACGAGTGCGCGGAACTCGTCGTAGAGGCCTGCGGCACGAAGCGCGATCTGGCCCGAGTCTTCGTGGATGTCGAGCATCCCGCCTTGGGTCCGAGCTGTTGGTCCGGATTCGAAATCGAATACCGCCGAATCGATTCCGCGGAGATGGAGGACTCGGGCGAGGGTGAGGCCGCCGAGGCCGGCGCCGATGATTGCGATGGGGTAGTGGTTCATGGTGGGTTCCTAAGAAGTGAGTGGGGTGTTCTCGATGCCCGTGATGAGCGTGCGGAATCCCCAGGAGAGGCGCGCGGTGGGTTCACCGGCAAGTAGAGCTGTTGCATGGCCTGCGACGAGTGGGTGCGTCTGCGGGTTTGCGTTCCGGATTGCGTCGGTCAACGCGCTCCATTGGGCATCCGAGTCGGCGGAATTGTTCGGCGCCGAGTGTTCGGCAGCAGTGGACGTCGCGTACTGCAGCAGCAAGTCCACGCCCCACGCGGCTTGACCCGAAGGGACTTCGCCTTCGTCGAGCAATGCCAGCAGGCGCTCGAGCAGGCGTACGTAGTGAACTCCGCTGGGCCGGGAAACGAGAGCCGACTGGGCAAGGCCGGGATGATCGAACAGTATGGCCGTGTAGGACGTCAGCACCCGTTCGAGGCGCGCTTGCCAAGTGTCGGAGGAATTTTCGGCGAGGTCCACGACTCCGAGCAGTTCGTCCAGAACGGCGGCGTGCAATTCGGCGGTATTTTGAACGTACACGTACAGCGACGCCGGCCCGGTGTCGAGTTCGAGGGCGAGTCGACGCATGGTCAACTTCTGCAACCCCTCCGACCGCAAGATTTCCACCGCGGTACTGACGATGCCCTCGCGTGTCAGAGCGGGTTTGGCCGGACGATTGCGTCGGCTCGATGGACTTGCTGGCTGGTTGGGCATGCTTTCACCGTACACGAACATGTTCGTAACGAACATGTTCGTTGAGTCACGTGAAGATGTCACGAATCACATGCTGATGTGAATGGGCTACATGCCCGTACCGCCGGAGAGCATTGCGATCGTCAGCAGGATGCCGCCGACTATGCCCACGAGCGGGCTGTCGCTGTTGAGTAGCCAGTCGTTCAACGATCCCATGAGCGCCTCTTTCGGGTTTCGATCTGCCGACGGTCGAGCTTATCGACAGATCGAACCCGATATGTCACTTTTGTCTGATTTGTCGATCGGACCTGAGGTGATCAGCCGTAGACGTTGTCGGGGCTGATCAACTTGGTGATCGGTACCATCAACGCGCTGGTCAGATCAGTCTCGCCGTCGATGTCGGTGTTGATGAAGACAACCAGGGTGGTGTCCTTCTCGGGCAAGTAGACCGAGACTGTCTTGTAGCCGGGCAGGCTTCCGTTGTGACCGATCCAGCCACCGCTGTTGAACAATCCGAGTCCGTAGCCGGAGCTGTCGTCCCCTTCGCTCAAGTTCACGGTTTGCAGGCGCTGCTTCTGAGTGTCGTCGGTGAGGAGATCGCCCTTGGCCAGCGCCGGAACCCAGATGCGCATGTCGTCCAACGACGAGATCATTGCACCCGCGGCGCCGCCCCACGACGGATTCCAGTCCGTCGCCGCGGTCACGGTTTCGTCGAGCGTTTGGTTGGTGTACCCCTGTGCGTGTGGTGTCGGGAACGCGTTGGTCGTGGGAAAGCTGGTGTGCTCCATGCCGAGTGGTGTCGTGATCTTGGTGTCGATGACGTCCGACAGTTTTGAGCCGGAGACCTTTTCGATCACCATTCCCAGCAGAATAGTGTTGGTGTTCGAGTAGTCGACGGTGGTCCCTGGTCGAAGTTGGAGTGGGAGGTCCTTGACGTATCCGACGAGTTCCTCCGGTGTGAAAGTTCGGCGAGGATCCGAAAGATATTCCATCACAAACTGTTCAGACGTCGTGTAGTCCACGAGGCCGCTGCGCATCCCTGCCAGATGACGCAAGCTGATCGCATCACCTTCCATGACCCCGTCGACGTACTGGGAGATCGGATCGTCGAGACCGATCTTTCCCTCGTCGACCAATTGCAGCAGGGCGGTGACGGTAAATGTCTTGGTGACGCTACCGATCCGGTGGTAGAAGTCGGTCTCCATCGGTGCCTTGGTTGCAGTGTCGGCGACTCCTGCAACCTTCACATAGTTGCCGTCGGGTCCCCAAATGCCCACCATCGCACCGGGAATCCCCGTCGAATTCACCGCAGCGTCGATGATCGAATCGAGCTGACCGGTGATGGCAGAGTCCATGACCTTGTCAGTGGTGGATGTGGGATTGTCCGTGCTGCAGCTGATTACAGCGCCGGCAATGATGGCGCTGCACAGGCCGACAAGCATGATGCGTCTTGCTCCGGTTTTCATGAGTCGAACTCTGCCTGTCCGAGGGCACTCACACATCGACCCCGGGTACGGCAGACGCAGTCCCCAGGTACCTCCTCAACCGGTACCGGGGGACTACGGAACCCTGGTCTGAACCCTTGACTTGGGTCAGAGCCCGCCGTCGAAGAACGCCGCCAGGGCCGGTGCGGGGTCTGCCGCGGTGCCCATATTTGCTACGCCGACAACGATCAATCCCAGCGTGAACAGTGCAGTGAGAAGGCCTATCGACCCCGACATGAATCTCGTCCGCCTGTCGGATCGTGCCGTTCTCGCGAAGCGTGCCCACACGACCACAGTCACGGCCAGTGATATTGCTGCCGCGATCAGCGCGATCACCGCCATGGCCAAGTGATACCGCGCGAAGTCGCTGATCATCAGTTCGAGGGCGGGACTTTGCTGATTTCCGGTGGCCGTCGACTGAGCGAGCTGTTGTCGGACCTGCCCGACAGTTTCGGAGAGTGCCCCATCCGTCTGGGCCACGGGCAACATCGAGATCAGCGAAGAGAAGGGTGCGACAACACCTTGGACATTTGCCATCACGAGTACCGAAGAGAACAGCGCGAGGAGCGTGACCAGGCCTCCCGCCGAGACGAATGCGAGTTTCTTTCCAACCGTCAGAGGGCCGGCGTTCACGAACGACGCCTTGACCATGCGGCCGAGTGCGAGCAGAACCGTCAGCAGGATTACCGCAATCACAGCCTTGGCCACGTGGTAGCGCAGCCAGTAGTCGACAGCGGACTCCAAGCTCGGAGAGAAGGCTTGGACACCGGAACTCCAGTATTCGACGAACGCGGCGCGGACCGTCTCGACGAGTTCCCCCTGGCCTACGTACCCATCGCCCGGCCTACTCGTCAGCATGCCCGGGGCGAGAACGAAGGCAGCGGAGAAACCGGCGACCAACGCGATCAACGCGGCGATCTTGCGACCGGAGTGCTGCGTCGAGCGCAGTGGAGAGTGGTGCAGTGGGATTCCTCCAGCGTGATGAGCGATCATCTGGTCACCGTCCACAAAGTCATGTCAACGAGTGTAGAAATCGGTACACCGGACTTCATCGTTCGAGAGGATGATATTTCCGGTGATGGCGTCCGCCCGCCGTCGCCGCTGCCGTCGACATCCCCTCAGCACTCGACATCCCCTCAGCACTCGACGACATTGACGGCGAGTCCGCCTTCACTGGTTTCCTTGTAACGCACGGACATGTCGTTTCCGGTTTGGCGCATGGTTTCGATGACGGTATCGAGGCTCACCACATGCGTCCCGTCACCCAGGTATGCGAGCTGAGCTGCGGTGACTGCAGTCGAGGCGGCTACGGCATTTCGTTCGATGCAGGGGATTTGGACCAGGCCACCAACCGGATCGCAGGTCAGCCCCAGATGGTGTTCCATGGCAATCTCAGCTGCATTCTCGATTTGTCGTGGTGATCCGCCCATGACAGCGCACAAGCCGGCTGCCGCCATCGCGCAGGCAGCTCCGACTTCACCCTGGCACCCCGCCTCCGCGCCCGAGATCGAGGCATTCGCCTTGATGATCGATCCGATTGCGGCAGCGGTGAGGAGAAAGGTTCGAACGTCGTGAACGCCGGCGCCCGTAGCGCGTATGTGGTGGTAGAGCACCGCCGGCACGATTCCCGCAGCGCCGTTCGTCGGAGCCGTTACCACGCGGCCACCTGCTGCATTTTCTTCGTTGACCGCCATGGCGTAGACGGTCAGCCACTCGCGTGAGGAGGGGTCGCAGTTACGTTGTTCCAGTTGAGTGTTCGCAGACCGTGCTCGTCGGCGAACTCCGAGACGCCCGGGCAATACACCTTCGGTCTGGGTGCCGCGTTCGATGCATGCGCGCATCGCGGACCAGATCGCGTCGATGCCGGTGAATGCTCGATCCTGGCCGTGTATCGCGATTTCGTCCGACAGTGCCAGTTCGGCGATGGTTCTGGAGCCGCATTCCGCCAGTAGCTCTTTCGCGGTTCGATAGCGTGAGTTGATCGAATGCGTGCTTGCTTGCGTCTCCGTTCCGGCGCGCAGTACGAATCCGCCACCGATCGACAGATATATACTCGTACAGACGATTTCGTTACCCTTGAAGGCTGTCAGTGTCATCGAGTTGGGGTGCCCGTGACGGCGAACGAGTGGCTCGAACACCATGTCCTCGCGAGTGAACACAACATGTCCGAGTGAACCGCCGACGAGCATCACCGATCCGCCGTCCGACAGTTCGGCCCATCGCCCGTGAACGTCGGTCGGCTCGCACGTTTCAGGATCCAACCCACGAAGTCCCGCAATCACCGCGTCGGGAGTGCAGTGACCTATTCCGGTGGCGGCGAGAGAGCCGTGCAGGTTGCAGCGAATTCGGTCGACCGACGCGGTCAAGCCGGCGGCGGAGAGCTCGCCGCCGAAAGTGCGAGCGGCGCGCATCGGACCGACCGTGTGTGAACTGGAGGGTCCGATGCCGATGGAGAAGAATTCGAGAGCGGAAACATAGACGCCGGTGGTGCTCATTTGGCGCTCGTGACGGTGGTCGCTCCTGACTCGCGCTGGGCCGCAATCGTCAGGAGATTGGAGCGCGAGTCCCCGGTGGCGGCTCGGATCACTGTGCGCGCCATTGCGATTGCTCCGTGCAGAACAGCTTCGTCGCCCGCTGCGGAGCGGGCATCAGCGGCAAACTCGATAGTGTGAGGAACTCCGGTGACGCCGCGCAACGCGATCATCGGGTGGATCGAGGGGACCACCTTCGACACGTTGCCCATGTCCGTCGAGCCGCCGGTCAGGGGAGTTCGGGCGGCCGCGGTGCGGCCCAGGCTCGCGATCTCCTCGTCCCAGATCGTCGCCAGCACGCGATGTTGAACAAGCTCCTCGTAGCGCGGTTCGGCGCGTTCGGTCGACCAGGAGCAGTCGCTGGCCACAGCTGCGCCCTCGAAGCAGGAGAGCATGCGACGCTTGGCGTCCAACAGCACGTCGAGTTCTGCGGCCCGAACTTCCGCTCGCACCAACGTCGAGGCCGGAATGATGTTTGTTGCTTCGCCGCCGTGCTCGACATAGGCGTTGAGCCTGACGTCGGACGGAAGTTGTTGACGGAGAAGTCCGATGGCGACCAAGGCGATCGTGGCGGCGTCACCTGCGTTGATGCCCTTGTGTGGCGCAGCGGCCGCGTGTGCGGCTCGTCCGGTGTAGGTCACGTCGAACCGGTCGACTGCCTGCGTTCCGGTGACCGTGCAACTGACGTCTTCACCTGCAGCGCCGTGGACCATGATCGACATCGCCGCGCCCTCCCATGCGCCACGTTCGAGCAGCAAGACTTTCCCGCCGCCATGTTCTTCGGCCGGCGTACCGAGAAGGACGACGGTCAGGCCGTGTTCCTCCGCGACCTCTCCGAGCGCGATCGCTGCTCCCAGTCCGGCAGCGGCGATGACATTGTGTCCACACGCATGACCGATGTCGGGAAGGGCGTCGTACTCAGCGCAGACTACGACGCGGAAGGGGCCGGAGCCTCGCACAGCTTCGAATGCCGTCTCGAGGCCGTAGGCGGCGCGAGTAACCGTGAAGCCGGCTTCCTGTGCGGCGTCCGCCAAGAGGGCGGACGCCTGATGCTCTTCGAATGCCAGCTCTGGGTGAGCATGGATCGTGTGGCTGACATCGATGAGGCGTGATGCCCACTTCTCGATCGTGCTCGAAACCGAGTCTGTGTGGGTGAGGGTGTCAGCGATGGACATGGGTATTGCTTCCTTTCAACATCTTTGGTTCTCTGTGTCTTCGGATCGCGGTGTCTTCAGTTCTCAGCGTCTTCGGGTGCAGTTCTAGTGCCAGAGGCCCAGCGCGAACTCCGCGACGACCACGGAAAGTAGGTAAGAGGCGAGGATCGCGACGATTCCGACGGGCACGATCTTCCAGCCGATCGTCTTGAGCAAGGGAAGGTCCTTGCCGAGGCTGAGACCTGCGACAGTCAAGGTGAGGGTGCAGATCGAGAGAAAGTCGACAGTCCCGACGGTGCTCGAGACGAAATCACCGATGGGGGACCACGGTGTTGTCGCCAAGGCGCCGATGGTGATGATTGCGATCATCGCCGCGATCTTGCCGCGCGTCAGGCGGGCCACGCCGACGCCCAGGAGCAACAATCCGGTGAGGATCAGGTAACCGACGATGATCGATCGAGATACGCCACCCGCTGCGATTGAGGAGACGATGACCCCACCGACGAACAGAATCGGAACGATGGTGGTCAGCGGCACGGTGACGCTCGGCGCAACCGCTCGTGGGGCAGTGTCGGCTTTCCGTTCGCTGGTCGTCTTCGAGCGCTTGGTGAGTGCGCCGTAGATTCGATCGGCAAGGGGGAGTGCGACATACATGCCGACATACACGCCGAGGAGGCCGGTGATGATGTTGGATGTTGCCGCTACGGCGAGTACCTGGTCGGCCATCTCGGGGTGCGCCGAAACGACGCTGGCGGCAGCGGCAGCCATCATCGAGCCGGATCCGACCCCAGCACCCATCGCCAATGCAAGGGGGTCGAAGATGTTGAAGGATGTCGCCAGCGACGCAATCAGGCTGATCAGCACGGCACCGAACAGAGTGCCGAAGACGTACATCGACAGGACACCACGGTACTGGTCGGAATCGGGACCGTAGCGTTCACTGACCATCGCGAAGGACCCCTCGCGGTCGATGGAGAAGGTGGCTCCGACGGTGGCCGGTCCCATCCGAAGGAGTACCGCCAACGGGAGTGCGAGAGCGATAGTGCCGAACAAGTGCCCCAGTTCCTGCAGTAGCAGGGCGGGGCCCGCCTCGAACAACAGTTGGATGTTCGGGCCGATGGTGAAAGACAGTCTCGCGCAAAGCAAGAGAACAGCCAGCCCCATGATTGCCGAGGCTGCGGCCTGAAGATCGAGGCCGAGAGGTTTCCACTTCTGACTCGAGACGGCACCGCCGGCAATCAGTCCCCACACCATGGGCAAGATCGTGATGGCGGCAGCGCCGACAGGAATCACTGCGGGGCCGATCAGTTGGGCGCCTGCCGCAAGCGCGAGGAGCAGAATCGCCACGATCCACAGCCGTGGCGACCTCAAGGCGAAAACGATCTTTTGCGTCGGGGTTTGATCGCTGACCGGAGAATCGTCATGCGAGACAGGGAATGCTTCGGTCATGTCGGTGTCTTTCTCGAGGGGGCGAACGAACGCAAGAAGCAAGCGTTCTCGAGGTTCAGGATTTGGTGGACTATTGATGTGATGAAGTTAGGATCGATGCGTTTCGATCCTGTTTCGGTGCAGCATTCTTTTGAAAGTGAGGTCCTCGGTGCAGGATCAGGTGCTCAAGGACGAAGATCTTCGGCTGTTGAACGCACTGCAGATCAGGCCGCGAGCCTCGTGGTCCGAGCTTTCACGCGCGATCGGTTCCGACCCGGTCACCCTGACCAGGCGTTGGGAGCGTCTGCACTCGCAAGGGATAGCGTGGATCGCTGCGTACCGTGGGGGTCCCATCGTGTCGGCGACCGCACTGCTCGAGATCGAATGCGCACCGGCACAGACCTTGAGCGTGGCCGAACAGATCGCGCACGATCCCGAAGTTCTCACAGTCGATCTCACAACCGGCAATCGGGATCTACTCGTCACGCTCACCTGCACTGACCTCGATCAATTGTCCAGGTATGTCTTGGAACGAACACGATCGCTGCCGATGGTCACTGCGATGCGAACTCAGATCGTGTCCTCGGCGAATTCCGACGCACGAAACTGGCGTCTACGTGCTCTCGATGCGGAAGAAATTGCCGCGCTCGAGTCGGCCCCGGCGGCGAAGAGTCGTGGGGTACGCGCCAGCGAAGAGGAACAGTCGAAGCTGTTCGACATCCTTTCTCGCGAACCACGAATTACCGTCTCGGCCCTCGCTGCAGCCCTCGGCGTCACGCCGGCTCGCGCCGGGGCGCTCCTTTCTCACGAGCTGTCGACGGGGCGCCTGGTCGTCCGCACGGAGATTGCTCGGCCCTACTCCGGCTGGCCGGTCTACGCCTGGTATTTCTTACGTCTCGAGGGGCGAAAGGAAGCCATTGCTCAGCGCCTTTCCCTCCTGCGTGAGGCGAGGCTTGTTGCTTCGACGATCGGCAGCTACGACATCGCATTGGCGGTGTGGCTGCGCTCGATCGACGACGTGCAGCGTTTGGAAGGTTATCTCGCCGAGCAGTTTCCGGGCGTATCCGTGGTGGACCGGTCGATCGTCCTGCGTACGCCGCATCATCTACATCGAACAATCGATGTGTCGGGTCGAAGCATGCCGAAGCACGGGTGATCCGTAACGCGTTCGCGCGGATCGGGTGCTCTCCGACTACTGGGGGATCGCCACGTCGACGATCAAGCCGTAGTGATCGGAACCTTCGATCTCGATGCGCTCGAGAGACTTCGCCTGTGCACCCCGCAGAAGTACATGGTCGATGCCGACGATCGCGGGAAATTTTTTGTCCGCCGGGTAGGTGCGAACGATGCCGACTCCCAATTGGTCTGCGGTATCGGAGTAGCCGACGTCGAGAAGGTCACGGAATTGCTTGTGCGTGAAGGTCGTGTTGAAATCGCCACTGACGACGACGGTTCCCTCCGCGGCAGCGGCGTCGAGCGCGTTTCGCAAAGTGCTCAGCTCGGCAGTCCACACGTCGGGCGGGGTCACGTACGCCGGTCCGGGGTGAACCGCCAGAAGGGTGAACGGGGTTGAGAATCTCACTTCGGCAACAAGATTGGTAGGTCCGAAGCCGTTCAATTCCCGAGTTTCCGTCAGCGGATAACGACTGTAAATACCTGCGCCACCCCCGCCGGCCTCGTCCGGTACCAAGTAGTGATGCGGCAGCAGTTGCTCGAGCCCTTGATCTCTCAGAGAGCCTTCGAGTGATGTGGTCAGTTCCTGAACCGTCAGGACATCGACTGCCTTCTCGCGCACCGTCGCAGTCAAACTGACGGGGTCTGCCTGCCCGAAGAGAAGGTTCGCTTGCATTACACGCAGAGACGGCCCGTCGATTTCGGAACTGTTTGCTACATACAGTGGACTGATCACCGACGCGCCCACCGCTGTCAGTACCACCGAAATCGCCAGCAGGATCCAGCGGCGAAAAACCAGGCATATCAGGGACGCTGCGAGTGTGACTGCAAGCAGCATCGGGACAAAGGAGGCCACGGCGATCAACGGGTTGATCGGCTTGGTGGAGTACAACGAGATCAGCGCAATGACACCGACGGCAATCCCACCCACCCCGGCGACCTGAGCGATACGGCGAGCCGGAACGTTGTCCGTCGTGAATCCCATACCAAACGGTACCTAATGCAGCTTAGGCTCCCGATTGCCTGGCGTTGTCAGTCGCCGGTTCGGGTGCGGAATGCGTTCACGGCCGCTTCGATGGTCGGGTAGAAGTGCGTCGAATCGAACCTGTCGCCGACCCCGAATCGGATGAGTCGATCCTTGATCGGACCTTTCATCTCCGCGAATGCCAATCGAATTCCTTTGCCCTCCAAAAATGTATCCAGATCGACGAGTTCGTCGACGGCGGTCGTGTCGAGCCCGGTGATCGGCTCGGCGGCGATGACCACCCATTCGACCGGGTCGGGTGCCTTGGCGACGACGGAGCGAACGTACTCGTCGAAGATCTCGCCGTTCGCGAAAAACAGTGGTGCGTCAAATCTCACCAACACGAGGCCGGGGATGCGATGTCCGTCCGGGTGGCGTTCGACGTCGTGGAATCCCGCGGGTTCGCCCGTCTCGACGAGTTCGGTTCGATGTGGCTGCCATACCTGCGCGATGACCGCTACGAAGGAGAGTCCGATCGCAACAAGGATGCCTTGAAGCACCCCGACCAGGGCAACGCCCAGAAACGCCGCGACGGCGAGGCCGAATTCCACGGTGCTCATGCGCCACATGCGGACCATGCCGCCCACGTCGATCAGTGCACACGCGGCGACGATGACGACGGCGGCCAGTGTTGCATCGGGCAGATATGCCGTCAGTCCGGGAGCGACGAGGACAAACACCAGGACGGCGAGTGCTCCGACGACACCGGCCAATTGTGTATGCGCCCCACTCTGTTCGGCTACCGGCGTCCGTGATCCGCTCGCCGATATCGGAAATCCGCCGAACAGTCCGCCGGCCACGTTCGCGACACCGATCGCCTTCATCTCGGTACTGCCGTTCACGTCCTCGCCGTGGCGGGCGGCGAAGGTGCGCGAGAGAACGCCGGTGTCGGCGAAGGCAATCAGCGCGATACCTGCCGCCGGTCCGATCAGGTGCCCGACGTCCTGCCAGGTGACTCCACCGAGAGAGGGGAGGGGAAGTCCTTCCGGCAGTGCGCCGACCATGCCGATGTCATCGGTGAGACCGGCGGCGGCGGACAAGACTATTGCCGCGACGACGGCGACCAGCACACCGGGTACAACAGGTACCCAGAGCCGGAAGACCACAATGACAATGAGCGAACCCACGCCGATGACGGCAGCGAGGGGATCGACATCTCCACCGGCCAGAGCCTTTCCGATCTCACCGATTTCACCGAGGAGGCCGGACGCGTCGACGGAGAAACCGAGCAGCTTGGGAATCTGACCGATTACGACGACGAGCGCGATGGCGTTGAGGTAGCCGAGGCGGATCGGTTTCGAGAGGAGTTCGGTCACGAAACCCAGACGCAGAAATCCGCCGATCACGAGGATGAGCCCGACAAGAACGGCGAGAACCCCGGCGAGTGCAAGCGCGTTCTCCGAATCGCCGACCACCGCCAGCGGTATGACTGCGGCGGCGATGAGCGGTGCCAGCGACGAATCAGGCCCGAGTACAAGAATCTTCGACGGTCCGACTACCGCGTACGCGAGCAACGGCACGATGGTTGCGTACAGACCGGCGTACGCGGGCAATCCGGCGGCCTCGGCGTAGCCCATCCCCGCCGGGATCAGCAGGGCCGTCAAGACGAGCCCCGCTGTGATGTCGGTTCGCAGCCATTCGCGGCGGTACCCGCGGGCAGTCGCGATCCCCGGTAGCCGACCTAGACCCTCCGTCCACGTCATCGTGTGATTGTCCCTCCCTCAGCGGAGTGACGGGCGCGCTCGGGGGCAACTGCAGTGGTCGCGGTGATGGCGACAGGTGTCGGTGAGAGGCGGCGGCGTCGGATCGCCTTTTCCAACTCGACGACAACCGGGATGATCAGCGACCAGCCTAGGCAGACGAGCCACTGGGCGCCGGTCAGTGAGGTTGTCATGAGGAGATCCTGGAGAACACCCGCCTCGACGGCAAATACGGTCACGACCGTGGGGATGGTCAAGATCTTGATGGCACCGAGAACCGGCGGAACAAGTCCGGACTCGGGATCACGCCGCATGGTCAACCCAGCGAAAATCGAACCGAGAGAGAGCACTACGAATGCGGTGGTCATGGGGACATTCGCCTCAGTAGTGCTCATTTCGCCAGGTGCGAGAAGCATTGCTGCGAGTGTCACGGCAAATTGCAAGACGCCGTACGCGAGCCACTGAGCGACTGCGCTTCGATGTGCGATCGGCATCTTGGGATCGCGTGGCGGCTTGTTCATCAGATCCGGTGGCGGCGGGTCGAGCATGATCACGGCGACGGGGAACAGTGTGATGAAGAAGTGCTGGAACAGCACCATCAGCGGTGTCAGTGCCACACCCTCGTTGATGTTGAAGATGCTCGCGGCGAGGAAGAGGAGAACCAACGAGAAGAGTTTCGACATCTGGTAGCGGATGTACGAGACGATCTTCCCGTAGATGTTGCGGCCCAGGGTGATCGCGGTGATGAGGGTTCCGAAGTTGTCGTCGGTGAGCACCATCTTGCCCGCCTGTTTGGTTACCTCACTGCCCGAGCCCATGGCGACGCCGATATCGGCCTTCTTCAACGCGGCGGCGTCGTTGACAGCATCTCCGGTCATCGCGACCACGGCGCCACCGCTCTGCATGACATCGACCAAGCGAAGTTTGTCCTGCGGAGTGACTCGGCCGAACACGTGCAGGTTCGGCAACGCGGCCGAGAGTTCGTCATCGGTCATCGCTTGCAATTCGGCTCCGCCGACCGCGCCCGGGCCGAGTCCGAGTTCGGCACCGATCGCGGCGGCGGTGATGGCATGGTCACCGGTGATCATGCGGACCTCGATGCCGGCCCGGTGTGCGGTTCGCACCGAATCGACCGCCTCCGGACGCAGCGGGTCGATGATGCCTGCCATACCGACAAACGTCAGGTCCTCGACAAAGGACATAGGGTCCGCCACGACAGCGTCTTCCCGTCCGTCGAGGCGTCTGACCGCGAATGCCAGCACCCGAAGACCCTTCTCGGACATGGACTGATTAGCTGCCGTGAGTTCGTCTCGGACTTCCTCGATCGGGACCTGCCGGCGGCCGGGGAGAAAGGCCGAAGAACACCGAGCGAGGACAACATCGGGTCCGCCCTTGACCAATCCGACGAACTGACTTACGCCGTCGACTTCGAGATGGTGGTACGTGGCCATGAACTTGTACGCGGAATCGAACGGAACCGTCGCCACCCGCGGGTAGGTCCGTCTGGTGAGTTGGGCGTCGGCACCGAACTTTGCCGCGAGCACCACGAGTGCGGCCTCGGTCGGGTCACCGACAACTTCCCCGGAATCGGAAACCGTTGCATCGCTGTCGAGACACAGTCCGTATGCGAGAAGGGTGAAGTCGGGCGGTGCCTCGCCGGCAACCTGCGTGATCCTTCCCGCTTTGGCGTAGCCTTCGCCGTCGACCGTGTACCAACGGCGGTGGACGTACAGCGATCGGACAGTCATCTGGTTCATGGTCAGCGTGCCGGTCTTGTCCGAGTTGATTGCACTGGTCGCGCCGAGAGTTTCGACGTCGGTCAGGTTCTTCACGACGGCCTTGGCGTCGGCCAGTTGACGGGCCCCGTAGGCCAGCATTGCCTGGACGAAGGTTGGCAGGCCGGTCGGAATCGCGGACACTCCCATCGCGATACCAAGGAGCAGAAGCGTTGTCAGGTCCTGACCACGAATGAGTCCGATGACGACGATGACGATCACGGCCGTCCACGCGATGATGCCGAGAAGTTTGGTGAGAGAGTCCAATTCTCGTTGCAGTGGCGACTTGCCAGGGGCGACGGCCGACAACATCGACGCGATCTGGCCGATCTGCGTCTGCATTCCGGTCTCGGTGACCACCATGGTCGCTGTGCCGCGGGTGACCGAGGTGTTCTGGAACACCAGATTGCTGCGGTCTCCGAGTGGAATATCCTCATTGCTCAGCGTTTTCGGATCCTTCGGGATCGGCGCGCTTTCCCCGGTCAATGCGGCTTCCTGTGTCTCCAGGGTCGTCGAGGCGAGCAACCGCCCGTCGGCAGCGATGATGTCTCCTGCCTCGACTTGGACGACGTCACCCGGCACCAGTTCGGTAGCGTCGAGCTGAATCAGGTTCCCGTCACGAATGACCCGCGCTTGGGGTGTCTGCATCTTGGCGAGCGCGTCGACGCTGGCCCGTGCCTTCAACTCCTGTCGAGTTCCGAGGACGATGTTGAGCACGACGAGCACCGCCACCACGATCGCTGTCGGCACTTCACCGATGGCGATGCTGACCGCGGCCACGGCGACGAGCATCAAGTTCATCGGATCTTTCAGTTGCAACAGTGCGATCGACCACGTCGACGGCGGTGGCGTCGAGGTGATTTCGTTCGACCCGTAGCGTTGTCGACGTTGGTCGGCCTCACTCGATTGCAGTCCGCGCTGCTGGTCCGACTGCAGTACGGACACGACTGATTCGCCACTCTGCGCATGCCACGGCGTGGGGCTCATGACCGCACGTCCTTTCCTTGGCGATCGTCAATACCGGGTCGGAATCCAGTGAAGCGGTTGTTTGGGCGTCTGGTAGCCGTGGGCCTTCTGCCGTTTCGGCAGGGTGATGTCAGTGGATTGCACGGGCTCGTAGGGGATCTGACTCAATATGTGACTGATGATGTTGAGTCGTCCGCGTTTCTTGTCGTCGTTGTTCGCGACATACCAGGGCGCCCAGCCGGTGTCGGTGAAGCGAAACATCTCGTCGCGAGCACGCGAGTAGTCGTACCAATGACTGAACGACTTCAGATCGAGATTCGACAGCTTCCAGATCTTTCGAGGATCGTCGATCCGGCTTTGCAGACGTAAGAGCTGCTGTTCTTCGCTGACCTCGAGCCAGTACTTGAGCAGGATGACTCCCGATTCCACGATCGCGCGTTCGACGGTCGGAATGAGCTGGAGAAATTGATGAGCCTGTTCTTCGGTGCAAAAGCCCATCACTCGTTCGACTCCGGCACGGTTGTACCAACTTCGGTCGAAGATGACGATCTCGCCCGCCGCCGGGAGATGTGGGACGTAGCGCTGGACATACATCTGCGAATGCTCTCGCTCGGTCGGCGCCGGTAGAGCAACCACCCGGAACACTCGTGGACTCACGCGTTCGGTGATGGCTTTGATTACTCCGCCCTTCCCCGCGGTATCTCGGCCTTCGAACACGATGCAGACCTTGGCGCCAGACGATTTGACCCACTCCTGCAAAGCCACGAGCTCACCGTGCATCGGCTTGAGTTCGTGGCGGTATACCTTGTTCTTCATTGGTTTTTCTGCGACGAGTTCCGCGTCGTCGTGAAGAATCCGAGCGTTCTTTCCCACTTCCACTCCTTGGAGACGTGAGCGCGCGGGGCATCGTCCGCTCGTATGTGTATGCCCCGTATTCGGTCAACCTATTCTCTCCGGGATCGCGACTCGAATCGTGTTGTTTTCGAGCCCGTTTCGAGTCTTGACGGTGTCAGCGATCGGCGCGAGTATTAATTGATGACTGGCGACGAAGAGTTGCTCCACGTCGAGCGGGTGATCACTCGCCTGATTTCCCGGTATCCGAATGTTCCTCCACCGGAGATCGAAAACAGAGTGCGAACAATTCACCAACGTTTTGCGGGGTGTCGGATACGTGATTTCGTGCCTCTCCTTGTCGAAAAGGCGGCCAGACACGAGATCTCGAACCGGATGATCGTGATTCCGATAATGGATGAACGGTCCGCAGTGCTGAACCCTCTCGAACTGTAGCCGGAACGGACGTCGTCGGCGCATACTGAAATGACCTTGGACCAGGGAGTTTTGGCCGACTGCAGATTTCAGGCGCGGAATGTCAGCCTCCCGAACTCCTTATGTGTAAACCGAGTACAGGGAGCGTTGACATGGAAGGTTTCTGGGAATTCTTCTGGTTCATCTTCGTCTGCTTTGCCTTTGTGGCGTATTTGAGCGTGTTGTTCTCGATCATCACCGACTTGTTCCGTGATCACGAGACTTCGGGTTGGGCCAAGGCGTTGTGGATGATTTTCCTCTTCGTCATTCCATTCTTGTCCGCGATGATCTACGTGGTTGTCAAGAATGACGGAATGACTCGGCGGTCGATGGAGGCCGCTCAACAGCACATACACGCGCAGAGTGACTACATTCGAACCGTCGCCGGCAGGTCTCCGACTCAGCAGATCGCCGACGCCAGAGAGCTTCTCGACTCCGGCGCGATCAACGAAGAGGAATTCCAGGCAATCAAGGCAAAGGCGCTGGCGTAGTTTTTGTATCTTCTGCCCCAGGCCTGGCGTCGTCGGTTCCGGCGTCGTCAGGCCGGGCGTCCTGCGCGGCGGCGCGTGCGGGACGAACCAGCACTTCGAGAGCTACGAGTGCAACCAGCGCAATGACGACGATCCAACCCACGACCAAACCGGTGGGGTAGCGCCAGAAGAGCAGCAACAATGCGGCGATGCCGATGATGGCGCAGCGCAGCGGAACACGAAGCTGATTGGCCCACCGCTCCACCTGATTTGGCGTACGGCCGCTTGAAGAATGCCGGACGAAGTCCAATGCCTGCCCGTAGCCTCGTCGAACGGCGATCGCCGACGACGACCCACCGACCAGGTAGGCCCCGAGTCCGACCACCACGCCGAGGACCGCAACCGCTCGCAGGCTCGTGCGCAGTGGTACCAGAACTGTGTCGATGACGGCAGTCGCGGCGTCTGGCGAGAGGATATCGGTGGGCACACTGTCGAGGTAGATTGCGCGTCCGATGAGAATTCCGATCGCGAGAACCAGCATTCCCAACGCAATCGACAAGCCGACCAGGGACAGTGCGCGGAGCCTGCGACCGGTTGGCGCAACGGCGACAGCGGCTGCCGCGCAGGCGATTCCCAACCACGGCAACACCGCTGAGACCTTGTCGAGTGCCGAGACGGCTCGCTGAGCCTTCACCAGCTCGGGGGACTGGAAGAGAACAAATTCCTTGTCCACGGAGGGGATTTTGTCTGCGAAGGCGAAGCCGCGGTCGATCAAAGCTGCTTTGACCCTGTCGATGATCGTACTGAGCGAAATGCTGACGGTTCCGCTCTGATCGACTTCGACGGAATTGGGGCCGTAATCTCCGGTCATGACCGAGACCAGTCCGTTGTGCGCCGATCGGTTCGCTTGAATCCACAAGTCCTCGAACTGTTGTGACCGAACGAGCGAGCCCACCGTGTCGTGAACAAAGCTCTTTGCCTGGCCGGCGATCACCGGTGCCAACCCCACTACGGCTTGATCCAGACGCGGCGCGTTGGCCGCAAGATTCGACACGTCGGTCAGTGCGGTGAGTGCGTCGGTGGTGAGCCCCTCGACGTCGACACGATCGAAGATCTCGTCGGTGATCTGATTCGTGATCTCGGCCTGCACGGCGGGATTCTCGCCCAGTGGCGCGACCGTGCTGACGTAGCGGTCCGTATCGAGTATCTGACTACGGGTGAAGCGGGTGGTCACGGACAAGACTGCAAGGAGGGCGACCAACACCAGCAGTATCGCCACGGCAGTCCACCGGAGTCCGTGTCGAGGTGGCCGGGAGACTTGCTCGACGGTCGTTTCGCGGGCGCTGGGAGTCTGCTCTCGAAGTGTTGCAACCTCTTGCCGCAACCTGGCTAGTTCGGCACGTTCGTCCTCCTGGAGTGGGCCGTCGTTCGTGCCGTTTGCCATCATGTTCCTCTCCGGAGGGAAACTACTGCCGCACAGATGAAAACGCTGAATTCGATGGGTGTATCCGAAGTCGAGACCTCAGATCACGTCGGGATTCCATGTCGCGACAGCCCAGATGACGAATACGTCGAGCGCGATGATGGTGATCGACCACCACGGAGAGTGGGGTAGCCACAGGAAATTCGCGAGGATCGAGAGCGAACAGAAGATTATCGCGCCTACCCGTGCCCACGTCGCGCCGGTGAAGAGCATGATTCCGACAGCGGTGACGAGCACGCCGAGTACGAGGTGAATCCATCCCCAGGAGGTGAGGTCGAATTGGTACGCGTATTCAGGGCCGACAACGGTCACATCGTCCTTGGATATCGCCGAGATGCCTTGGAGAATTTCGAGCACGCCGACGGTGACGAGAAGAACGGCTCCGCCCAGCGCGCTTCCTTTTGCCACACCTTGCTTGACCAGTGATTCCTCGGCCATGACCGCCCCTTGGTATCAAGTGCGAAATTGCCTGGCGTAACTCCGTATTGCGACTATTTACGGTGGTGAAGTATCCCGCCACGGGGCAAATCAAACATTGAGCGCTGGACATCCTCGCGATATTCGCTCGCCCACGAATCCGAGAGGATCTACCGTGACGGCATGGATGTGGAGGACGCAGGCATGACGCCGACGACTGCGCCGGTAACAATTCGGACGGATCGACTGGTGCTTCGTACCTACCGTCCCGGCGATCATCAGGACCTTCTCACCTTCTACGGGCGTAGCGACGTGTGCCGGTATTTGTTCAACGAACCCTGGAGCCCGGACGATGCGCGAGAGGCAGTGCAGACCAGAATGTCTCGCCGCGACCTGACAGCGGGCGCGGTGGCTCTTGTCGTCGAATACGAGGGCCGGGTTGTCGGAAGCGTGAGTGCCTGGCTGGTCGACGAATCAGGGGACGCTGTCGACACCGAGCGCACCGCCGAAGTCGGGTGGGCATTCTCGCCCGACTTCGGCGGCCGAGGATTCGCGACGGAAGCTGTGACCGCTCTGATCGACCTGGTCTTCGCGACACCCCGATTGCGCCGCGCGGTCGCGCAGATGGATGCGAGAAACGAATCCTCGGCGCGACTCGCGCGGCGAATCGGGTTGCGGCGAGAGGCACATTTTCGGCAGAACGCGTGGATCAAGAACGAGTGGACCGACACTGTGGTTTTTGCAACGCTGCGCAGTGAGTGGCCTACAAGTCTCTGATCAGGAGGGCCGAGCTGCTACTTCGCAACCAGTTCGGTCAACTGGGGGACCAGCTCGTCAGTTGCCCATGGAACGCTCAAAACGCTGACGTACATGGTGGCGGCTGTCAGGCGATTGTCGGTGATCCACAAGTCCTTCCCGTTGGCGATAACCGGCCACCGTGCGAACAGGGTGTTGGCCAACGTGCTGTCGACTTCCGACTGATCGCTTGCCCATCCGAGATATACGTCGGTGTTTATCGTGTCGAGCTTTTCCATGCTGATGCCGAACAGGAACGAGTCGCCTGCAAAGTTCTTGGCACCGTTGACCACGTCGGGAGCAACTGTGAGCCCGAGGTTTTCGACGAACTTCACGCGCGGATCGTCCGGGCCGTAGATGGCGGTCTCGGTTTCGCCTTCGCGGATGTAGGACCCGAAGGCGAACGTGACTCCATTGAATTCAGGATGGCTGGTCTTCGACTCTTCCACCGTCTTTTCGACGGACTTGATCAAATCCGCGGTCTGGGCCGGGCGCCCCAAGGCCTTGCCGACATCGGTGGCGAGGTTTTGCCACGAACTCGGCTGGTACGGCTTGGTGTCGTAGGGGAGTGTCGGGGCGATCGAGCTCAGGCGCTGATAGTCCTGCTCGGAGAAACCGGAGTACGGGGCCAGAATCAGGTCGGGTGCGGCATTGAGGATTTGCTCGAACAGAAGCTCACCGCTGTCGGAGTAGTACGGCGCCGGTGTGGGCAGCGGCTGGCCCGACTTCTCGAGTTCCGCGCGCGTCCACGGGAGGAAGCCGTCGGCGTCGCCGGCCCACGAGTCCTTCTGCATTGCAATCGGAGTGACGCCAAGGGCGATGACAGTGTCGGCCGCTGCGGAATCGAGGGTGAGGATCCTGGTCGGTTCCTTGTCGATGGTGGTGCCGCCGAATGCGTGCTCGATCGTGACGGGGTATGCGCCGTCCTCGACAGCAGATGCCGACGAACTATTTTCCTGGGCGTCCGATGACGACTGCGTGCAGGCGGTCAGAGGCAGTGCGGCCGCCACCATCAGCGCAACGACAATTCGCCTCTTCCGTTGGGGACGAATTCTCTGACGGGCAGATCTGAACACGCGAAACTCCTCGGGATAGATCGGGGAAGTGCTTGCACGACTCAGCGCGGTACGCACATGAGAGCAGGCTTACCTAAGTGAATCTAGGGCGCGTGCGTGTAGCGAAGGGGCCAGCAGATGTCGACAACAGGTCAGGCTCGAGTCAGTTGACAGCGGCGAGCGCATTGCCAGGGGTGTAGCCGACCGTCTTACGAAAAGCAGCGATGAACGAGCTCGACGTCCCGTACCCGACTCGACGGCTGACGGCGTTCACACTCATCCCGGTCCCCAGCATGCCCAGCGCTGTACTCATGCGAACCAGAGTGCGCCATTGCGCAAAACTCAGCGCAAGTTCCGCGGCAAAAATCCGGGTGACCGTGCGTCGGCTGAGGTTGAGAACGTGCGCCCACTGGTCGAGTGACCGATCGTCGGCGGGATCCGACAACACTTTGTCGACGAGTTGTCGAAGCCGGGGATCGCGGGGGATCGGTACGTCGAAGTGAGGTGCCGATGCCGGGGTGAGGAGATCGACACAGACCTGCTGTGCCCGAAGGCGTTGTTCTGCAGGCATTCCGGTATAGGCGAGGTGTATCAGCAGTACCCGGGCTGCCTCACTCAAGGTCACGATGCACGGTTCGTTCCAGGCGGGAGTCCACAACTCGGGGGTGAAGAGAGTGGCGCGGAATGCGACGTGGGGATTGGCCTGACCTTCGTGGAGGACCCCGCGAGGGATCCACAGGCCGACGCCGGGCGTGACGGTCCAGAGTTGATTGTCGATGATCATGTTGACGACGCCGCGGTCGGACCAGATGAGTTCGTGCTCGGCATGAGCGTGCTGTGGCCACTGGGTGATGTGGTCGGTCTCGACGATGTACGTCGTCAGTTGGAACGGCGCCGGGACGGCGCGCGCCATCGGAGTGTGGCGGTCTGAATCCGACAGGTGGAGGCCACCGTCGATTTCACGAAGGGCAGGGATCGGCACCGCGGACTACCTCCAAAGCAAGTTAGGTAAACCTTACACCCTGTTTGCTGGGCTCAGTGGCCCGCACCGAGTTCGATGAGAAGCACGCCTGCCGCGATAAGGCCGATCCCCACGATCATGAGCTTGGTCAGCGGTTCGCGAAAGAGAATGCGGGATGCGATTGCCGTCAGCGCCACCCCGCAAGCAGTCCAGATGCCGTACGCAACGCCGATCGTCAGGCCCGCGTCGAGTGCGAGCGTGAGGAAAGCGAAAGCGGCGAGGTACCCCACGATGACAACCGCGAGCCATCGTTTGTCGCTGCCGTCCTGCGACGCCATCCGTAGTGACAACGTCGCGGTGACCTCGGAAATAATTGCAGCGATCAGAAATACGAAGGTCATGCCGGGTCCGCCGGCCCGCTGTCGGCAGCAACCTGGGAACCGAGTTCAACGCAGAGGACTCCGCCGATGACCAGGGCAATGCCGACGCCCATGGTGGCTGTCAGGGGGTCGCCGAAAAGGAAAGTCGCGAACACCGCGGTCAGGACAACTCCGGTTGCGCCCCAGATTCCGTATGCAACACCGAGTCCCATGCCCTCCCGCAGGACGAACGACAACGCGGTGAATGCTGCGAGATATCCGCCGACGACCACGACGTACCAGGCGGGGTGATCGAGGGCCGCGCGCAGAGACAGAGTCGCAGACACCTCGGTCAGGATCGCGGTGATCAACAGCAGCCATTTCTTCACGGTTCGGATTCTGTCAGGCTCCACCGATTCCGGTCGCGCACTACGGTCGAGACATGACGTGCGTGCTGCTCGGCGGAATCCGCGAAGGTGACATCCGCCACGATGTGTCCGGTGGCGATATAACCGCGACGCCGATTCTCGACTGGGGCCACGATGACGTGGCTCGCCTCTACGAGGACATTGCAGAAGGTGCGATCCAGTCGGCGCTGGAGTTCCTGGTGTCGGCGCATCGCAGCGTCGCTGCAAATATTCGGCCGGTGTACGGCCTCGACGACCGGCAACCCGTCTCGGTGACATTGAGCCGAGGACGCGGATCCTGCAGTCAGAGACTGGCTATCGTCGAAGCGTTGGCTCGCCGCCGAGGTATCGCCACCCGAGTTCGCGGTCTCGTACTTCGTGGGGAGTTCTGGTACCCGAGATTTCGGCGTCTACATGCGGTGATTCCGAAGTCAGTGCTGCTGGCGTGGCCGGAATTTCTGGTCGACGGACGCTGGCAGGACATCTCCGAGATCGTTTCACCTGCGGTGGTCTCAGCGCTCGAACCGTTCACGAACACCGGCGAGGAGACACTGTTCGACGCGATCCGACGCGCTCCGATCAGTTGGGGCAAATCAATTTCGTGCGATTGCTTGGACTTCTCCGAATTCGTCGACCGTGATCTGGGCACCTTCGAATCTCGCGACAAGCTCTTCGAGGAATTCGGACAGACGATGTCGACCCCCATCAGAATTCTCGTCGATCCGGTTTTCCGGAACTGGAGTGCATCCGGCTGACGCGCGACGCGAGGTCTAGGCTGTTCTGCATGTCTGTGCGTACCCCATTGGTCCCTGGAACCGTCTCTCCCGTCCTCGCTGTGCCCTCGAAGATCGAGCGGCCCGAGTACGCGTGGAAGCCGACCGCCAAAGAGGGCAACGAGCCCTGGGTTCAGACGTCGGAGACGATCGAGGCGATGCGCATCGCCAGCAAGATCGCTGCCGGCGCGCTGCAGGAAGCCGGCAAGGCTGTCGCTCCCGGTGTCACGACCGACGAGCTCGACCGCATCGCACACGAGTTCATGCTCGACCACGGCGCATACCCGTCGACGTTGGGCTACAAGAGCTTTCCCAAGTCGTGCTGCACGTCTCTCAACGAGGTGATCTGCCACGGAATCCCCGACTCGACCGTGGTCCAGGACGGAGACATCGTCAATATCGACGTCACCGCGTACATCAACGGGGTGCACGGGGACACCAATGCGACGTTCCTCGCCGGTGACGTGTCCGAAGAGAACCGCTTGCTCGTCGAGCGCACACACGAGGCAACGATGCGGGCCATCAAAGCCGTCAAGCCCGGCCGCGCGCTCAACGTGATCGGACGCGTCATCGAGTCCTACGCCCATCGGTTCGGGTACGGCGTCGTCCGGGACTTCACCGGACACGGAATCGGCGAGACCTTCCACAACGGCCTCGTGATCCTGCACTACGACGAGCCCGCGGTCGAGACGATCATCGAACCGGGCATGGTCTTCACGATCGAACCGATGATCAACCTCGGTGGTATCGACTACGAGATCTGGGAGGACGGCTGGACCGTCGTCACCAAGGACCGTAAGTGGACGGCGCAGTTCGAGCACACCTTGGTGGTCACCGAGACCGGTGCAGAGATTCTCACCCTGCCTTGAGTTCGGCGATGCGCGGCGCTCTGCTGGTAGCCGGCACTACTTCCGACGCAGGCAAGAGCGTTCTGGTGGCCGGATTGTGTCGCATGTTGGCGCGTCGAGGCGTCCGAGTGGCGCCGTTCAAGGCGCAGAACATGTCGAACAACTCCGTGGTCACGCTGGACGGCGGAGAGATCGGCCGTGCGCAGGCACTTCAGGCGCGGGCATGCGGTCTGGAGCCGAGTGTTCGATTCAATCCCGTGCTGCTCAAGCCGGGGAGTGATCGCACTTCGCAACTGGTCGTTCGGGGCAAGGCGATGACCACGGTGGGTGCTCGCGATTACATGCAGCATCGGCAGTGGCTTCGCGCCGTCGTGGCCGAAGATCTCGATTCGCTTCGATCCGAGTTCGACGTCGTGATCTGTGAAGGCGCCGGTTCACCGGCCGAAATCAACTTGCGCGCAACGGATCTTGCCAACATGGGATTGGCTGAGGCTGCGCAGATTCCGGTCGTCGTCGTCGGTGACATCGATCGCGGCGGCGTCCTGGCCCATCTGTTCGGGACCGTTGCTGTGCTCTCGCCGAGCGACCAGGCATTGATCGCGGGATTTGTGATCAACAAATTCCGCGGTGACGTTGCACTGTTGGAACCCGGACTGGATCAACTGCGCAGCCTCACCGGTCGACCCACTCTCGGAGTGATCCCGTTTGCCGACGATCTTTGGCTCGACGCCGAGGATTCGCTTGGCGTCACCGGCAACGCCCCGGTAGGGCGCCCTGGCCCACCCGTCGGTTCGGCCTGGCTCACCGTTGCTGCGGTTCGGCTCCCGCGCATCTCCAACTCGACGGATGTCGAGGCGCTGGCATGTGAACCGGGCGTGGCAGTTTCGTGGGTGACCGATCCGTCGCGGATCCGCGACGCAGACCTCGTGGTGATCCCCGGTAGTAAGTCCACCGTGAGTGACCTCGAGTGGTTGCGGAGTACCGGCCTGGCTGACGAGATCATCGCCCGAGCGGGCCGCGGGCAGGCGGTGCTGGGAGTCTGCGGCGGATACCAGATGCTGGGTAATTCCATCGTCGATGACGTCGAATCAGGATCAGGGATCACCGCAGGACTCGGTCTGCTGGACCTCGACATCGAATTCGCTTCGGACAAAGTGCTGGCGCAGGTAACCGGTTCCGCCGACGGTATCTCGGTGTCGGGGTACGAGATTCATCACGGACGCGTCGTGCACAACGGGGACCGTCCATTGCTGGCGGACTCGGGCGGTGTGCCGGAAGGCAGTGTGCGAGGGTCTGTTCGAGGGACACACTGGCATGGTCTCCTGGAAAGTGACGACTTTCGGCGCAGCCTGCTGCGTGAGATCGCGGTTCCCGGTTTTGTTGCTGCACCCGACACCTCGGTTGCCGCGGTGCGAGAACAACAACTCGACCTTCTCGCTGATCTCGTCGAGCAGCACCTTGATCAGGATCTACTCGAGAAACTGATCAACGGTGGGGCGCCGATCGGGCTTCCCGTCATTGCCTCCGCACTCGAAGCCTGAGAGCGCTCCCGCGGGCGTCGACGTGGACGCGGTAGAATAGCCAGGCCTCACTCCCGCGACGGCTCCCTAGTAGGAGTGTGCGCGGTGACAGATCAATTCGACGGCTTGCTTACCGACTTCAGTGACGAGGTGCTGGTCGACTCGGCAATGCTCGGCGATCATGCGGCCTTCGACGTCATCGTTCGCCGATACGGCCCGCACTTGTATCGATTTGCCCGTCGACTCGTCACCAGTGAGAGTGACGTCGACGACATCGTCCAGGAAACCTGCGTTGCCGCCTGGCGCCAACTTCCGGGGTTTCAGCGGCGCTCGAGCATCAAGACCTGGTTGTTCGCGATCTGCTCTCGCAAGATCGCGGATGTCCATCGAAAAGTCGGCTCCTGCGCCGCCGATGTGGACGGACTTCGGGACGAAGTCGATACTCGATTGCGCGATCCGAGCGAGGAAGTATGCGGCACAGCATTTCTCGACGCTCTTGAAGCCGAACTCGATCGTCTACCGCTGCGTCAGCGCGCCGCCTGGGTCTTGCGGGAAGTGGAGGGCATGACGTATCCACAGATCGCAGTTGTCCTGGAACTGAGTCCGGACGCGGTTCGTGGCCAACACACTCGGGCGAGGCGGAATCTGGGTCTCGCGCTCGACCGATGGCGATGACGACTCGGCGGTTTGCCGGGTTCTGTCACCGAACTCACTCTCCTGACGGCCCGGGTAGCTGGAAGAATGCTTCGTCGTGGATACCGCTTTCGACCCCAGAGGCTTCGACCCGAGAACCGAGGATTCGGTGCCGTCGGTAATGCCGGACGATGCGACGGCAACGGGTGCTGACGTCGCCGTCGAGGCTGCGGAAACTCGGCTGACTGCAAGCGCGGTCCGGGAGTTGCTGGCAGCGCTCGGAGGAAGTATCGGCGACGAGGACGAACTCGTGGTTTTGCTCCAGCGCGCCGTCGAAATCGCGAACGACGCCATCGAGGGCGCCGACAGCATCGGCGTCACCATCGATCTGGCCGGGCAGACCTACACCGCCGTTCATACCGATTCGCGGACTCTGCGTGTCGACATCGAGCAATACGACGCCGGCGACGGACCATGTCTGCACGCCGCTCGAACCGGTGAAACCGTTGTCGTCGATGCCGAGACCAGCGCGGAACGCTGGCCGCGGTTCGCGGCGGCGGCGAAGGACGAAGGGATCAAGTCCTTTCTCGCGGCGCCGCTCTTCACGCCGGATCAGCGACTGGGTTCGTTCAACCTGTACGGACGCGCCTCAGCGGCATTCGACCGGGTCGACGCGGATGTCATGGAGATTCTCACGACAACGGTCTCACGCGCGATCGGCGACTTCTCTCGTTTCAAGTCCGCCAAGGCGGTGGCTGATGCCTTGCAACGTGCGCTCGAGACCCGGGCGCCGATCGAACAGGCCAAAGGCATGCTGATGGCCATCCATCGGATCGACGCCGACACCGCATTTCACATGCTGCGCAAGCAGTCTCAGACGACGAATACCCGGTTGCGCGACGTGGCAGCCGAGATCGTCGAGACGTATTCGGCGCCGCCTACCGCTGTCTAGTTCGAGGGGGACCGACGTACAGCCTCGAGCGCGACGACGACGCCGGCGGCGACAACCACGTGCATCAGCGCGAGCATGACCGTGCTGGCGGCGTCGAAGTCCGCGGCAATGGTCAAAGCGATGGTGCCGAGCGCCACGACTGCACCCACGATCTGGGCGATGCGGATGATCGGCTCCCACTTCAGTGAGATCAACATTGCGACCGACAAACCGACCAGCAGTGGCACCACCGTCAATGTGATGACCCCACCAGGCGCGACGCTCGCCGGCTTTCCCTGATCTGTCATCTCGAAGGATCCGCCCAATGCGAGGCCGATCAACCACAGGATCAGATTGACGACGAGAGCAATTACCGTGGCGCCGAGTACGGCACGTGGCTTGGTGACGTGGAGGTTGTGTGCGGTTGACGTGATTGCAGACATGGTGTTCTCCCGGCTCGATGCGATGGTCTTGTGACGTCGCTCTGGTGAATAGACCCGCCGGCGGGCAGAAACTCATCGCTGAGGTTGACTATTGCCCGTTGACGACGGGCACTGCGGTGCCGGTGACCGAGATACCGCCGTCGACTGGGATGTCGACCTCGAGCACACTGGGACGCCCGACGTGTCGGCCCTGGTGGATGGTGATCCGCCGCGGAGTGGCCGCGGGTTCGAGTTTGCGCAGGTAACCGCCGGTCGACGCCGCTGCGGACCCGGTTGCAGGATCCTCGACGATGTTTCCCACCGGAAACAGATTTCGGGCTTCGAAGGTGTTGTCGTCGAGGGGATGCAGGATCGTCACCGTGCCGGCCCACCCCTGCGCGTCCATCAGAATTCGCATTGCGGATGGATCGAAGGTGAACTCGTCGAATGTCGACTGATCACGAAGTACGACGATCGGGTGAGTGTTGCCGGCGTACGACAGCATTGCGGGATACCGCGCGTCGAGCGCAGACGAATCGACGCCGATGAGCCCGAGCAGCGCTGTCAGCACGGCGTGATCGATCGGCGAGACCGACGGTTCGACGCTGGTGAAGGTCGCGGTGGACCTTCCGTCCTCGTCGGTCGCCGTGTCGATGGATACCGGTCCGATCGGTGTTTCGAATGTGAAGGTTCCGTCGCCGTCTCGCTCGGTGAGAGCGATGGCCGTCGCAATAGTGGCATGACCGCAGAACGGTACTTCGGCGATAGGGGAGAAGTACCGGATCCGGCTGTGGCGCGGGTTGCCTCCGAGTTCCGGTTCGATGAGGAACGCCGTCTCGGCATACCCGACTTCGGCTGCAACGGATTGTAATTCGGGGTCGTCGAGCCCGCGGGCGTCGAGCAGCACGCCGGCGGGATTACCGCCGGCCGGATCCGAACTGAACGCAGTCAGTCGGAGGATGTCGTGAGAAGTTGCCATGTCGACCATCTTTGTCCGCTGTCGTCCATCGGGGGAAGAGACATCGCGCGATTGCGGTCCGCGATCTTCGAACTGGACTGCCTCCGGAACAAACCGGCCGCACGGCGTCGTTGGTGCAGATATGAGCAATGACACAGACACCGCCGAAGCGTTGTTCGCACTCGTGGCCCAGGGAAAACAAGGCGTGCTGGCAACCGTCAAGCGTGACGGCCGCCCACAGTTGTCCAACATCATTTACCGCTGGGACGTCGAGTCGAAGACGGCTTCCGTGTCCATCACAGCCGATCGCGCCAAGAGTAAAAATGCGATCCGTGATCCGCGGGTTTCCCTTCACGTCAGCGCGCCCGACTTCTGGAGCTACGCCGTGATCGAAGGACTTGCCGTGGTGACACCCGTCGCGGCCGATCCTCACGACGAAGTGTCTGACGCACTGGTCGAGCTGTACCGGGACATCAGCGGCCAGGAGCATCCTGATTGGGAGGAGTACCGCGAAGCAATGGTTGCGGAGCGTCGACAGATCCTCACGGTGCGCGCTGATCACGTCTACGGAATGACGAGGCTCCCCAAGCCATCCGGCACCTAGCCCCGCGCCCCACTCGAGTTTGGCCCACCCCCAGCCCGAGCGAACGGTACGTCCGTCGCCTCAGATGCGCCGAAAGCCACTTTCGCTCAGGGGAGAGGCGGTGGAGAGCGAACAAATCGGACTCGCCGGCGGTGGTGAGAATGTAGGAGTGGTCATACTTCTGTCGACTCCAGGGTCCTCCACAGTGTGGATCGCGTACCGTTTCCAGACATGGAATTGACTCGAGTAGCGGTGGGCAGTGGTTCGTGCACCGTTCGGATCGACGGGCCGGTCAGCAAGCATGCGGTACTCCTGCTCCCCGGCAAGGGCGACCCCGTCGACTTGTACGACGATGTGTGTGAGCGACTGCACCATTCGGATCTGCGGACCGTCGCGGTGGAATCGATCGAGAATCTCGACGAGACCTCGGCAGTGGTACTTCTGGACGAGTTGAACATCGCCTGGGTGAACCTGGTCGGTCACCGGGAGGGTGCCGATCTCGCGTGGCTGCTGGCTGCACGTCAGTTCGGACGCTTCGCGAGTTTGATCGCCGTGGACCGTGGACATCCGTCGGCGAGCGATATTGCCGGCGTACCGCCGGTCGAGGTTCCGACCACTGTCGTCGTGGGCAGTGGAGGTCGGGCCATCGCCGACGCCAGCGGTCGTTTCGTGTACTCCGACTTCCGCGTGACGGAACTTCCGGGTGTCGACGACGTCGTCAAGTCGGCACCGGCCGAACTCGCAACCGAGATCGTGCTGCGTACCAGCCCCTGGTGAAACTCTGACCTACGAAAAGGCGGGCACTCCCACTGCGCGGAGTGCCCGCCTTTTCGGCGTCATTAGGGCTGCGGGGCTCAGATGTCGAGGCCGAGCAGCGCGTTCTCGACCACTTCGGCCAGGGCCGGGTGGATCCAGTACTGGCCGCGTGCCATGTCCTGAGCCGACAAACCGAAGCTCATCGCCTGAATGAGCGGCTGGATGACGGTCGGAGCCTGCGTACCCATGACGTGGGCGCCGAGTATGCGTCCGGTGCCGCGTTCGGCGATCACCTTGCAGATGCCCTCCTGATCCTCCATCGCCCAGCCGTACGCGACGTCGCCGTATGCCTGCACCTTGACGGTGATGTCGAGTCCGGCGTCGCGAGCCTGCTTCTCCGTCATTCCGACGTCGGCGATCTGCGGGTCGGTGAACACGGCTGCCGGCACGAAGCGGTGATCGGTGCTGCGAAGCTCGGACGTGTCCTTCCAAGCGTCCTGGAGCAGGTTGTGCTGAACAACGCGCGCTTCATGGTTGGCGACGTGCTTGAGCTGGTACGGCGACGAGACGTCACCGAGTGCGAAGACGCCCTCGGCGGTGGTGCGTTGGTATTCGTCGACCACGATCGAGCCCTTGTCGTCGAGTTCGACGCCGGCCTTGTCGAGACCGAGTAGGTCACCGTTCGGCTGACGACCCACCGCGACGAGAAGGACGTCACCGGAAACGACTGTGCCGTTTGCCAGTTCGACGGCAATTTTGTCGCCGTCGCCGCGTACCGACGTGAGGGGGGAGCCCAGATGGACGTCCCACTTCTGTTCGGCCAACTCGGTGAAACGCTCGGAGATCTCGTCGTCGAGGTGCCGCAGCAGTCTCTGGCTGCGACCGATGATCGAGACGCGAGAACCCAACGCGGAGAACACGTGTGCGAACTCGGTGGCGATGAATCCGGAGCCGACGATCACCAGGTGCTCGGGAAGTTCGGGCAGTCGCATGATGTCTTCGTTGGTGTAGTACGTCACACCACTCGACGCGATCTCTTCCGGGATGATCGGACGCGAACCGGCAGCGATGACCACCTGGTCGGCGGTGATCGTCTCGCCGGTTCCGGTGTCGATCGTCTTGTCGCCGGTGAACGTGGCGTGGCCGCGGTAGACGGTGGTGTTGGGACTGTCTTCGCTGCGGTACCGCTCACCACCTGCGGAAATGGGATCGATGCGGCCGAAGACGCGCTTGACGATGTCGGACCAACGGACGCCGTCGAGCGTGGCGTCGACGCCGTACTTCTCGGCAATGGTGATGGTGCGTGCCACCTCGGCGGCGTAGACGAACATCTTGGTCGGGATACACCCGACATTGAGACACGTTCCGCCGAAGGTGCCCTCTTCGAGGATTGCGATCTTCTTGCCGTCGAACCGCTCGTCGGGCAGCGAGTTTCCGGATCCGCTGCCGATGATTGCAAGGTCGTAGTGCGTCACTGCGCGATCTCCTGTGTGTTGCTTGCTGTGCTTGCCGAACTTTCTGCGGCCGGAGTGAGGTGGCCGTCGAGCCACTCCAGCCACAGGTCGAGTTCGGAAAAGGCTGTGGCCAAGGGCTTCTCGGTCGAAAGAAACACGTCGTGACGGGCGCCGTCGATCGGGACGATGGTGGTGCGATCGCCGAGGCAACCCGCCCAGCGTGCGATCTGCTTGACGTCGAGAACGGAATCGGCGAGGTCGACGCTCGGGTTGTACGCCTTGGCGAACTGCGACTTCTTCGAGCGCAGAATCAGCGCAGGCACTCCGATGTCGAGGCCGCGGTGAAGTTTCGCGTGACCCGCTCGGACGGCCCGCATCCAGCCGAAGGTGACGGGGCAGCCGGCCAGCGGCTTCCAGTCGAGGTTGTAGTCCCACACTCCGTTTGCCGAAACATGAAGGCTGGAACCGTAAGTCGGTAGTCCGGTTCCCGGGATCACCGTCTTCGCCGATACCCGTCCGAGGGCGTCGATCGCGGTGGTTCCCACGTTACGCACCACCGAGGGGCCCTGAAGATCGAACCAGGGACTGTTGAGCACCAGCCCGCAGATTCCGGCGCCGTCGCTGCCACCGGGCTTGCGCTGCAAACGGTTCAGCCACAGCGGAACGATCAGACCGCCGGTCGAGTGCGCCATGAGCAGCACCTCGCTCCCGTCGGTCTCGCTGCGGACGATGCGCAGCGCCTCGTTCAGTTCGGCGTCGTAGAGCGCAAGGTCGGAGACGTAGTGCGCCGTGTGTCCCGGCTTGAGGGATCGCCCGCACTTGCGCAGGTCGAGTGCGAAGAATGCGTAGCCCTGCTCGGCAAAATGCTCGGCCAGGTGCTTCTGGAAGAAGTAATCGGTGAATCCGTGCACGTACAAGACGGCACGACGTGTCTTCACCGCCTCCTTCCTCGGTTGGTAGCGGACCAGTGTTGCGTCCACCTCGCCTTCGCCGTCCGGATCCGTTCCGAGCGGGATCGTCAGCTGCTGATATCCGTCACCGAGGACGTCTGGAACCCAAGTAGTCACAAATCACAATCTAATCGTCGTTTCGGGTGCGCGTTGTAGAGCACAATTGGGGGTGGTGAACCGCGCGAGTACGCACGGGTAACCTATTCGGCGTAACACAGCAGGCGGATGCGCGCACGGCTAATGACAAGGAAGTCGATTCTCCAGTGTCGAATCAGAACGCGGTAGAGACGAAGACGGATGTAGTGCTCGTGGGCGCAGGCATCATGAGCGCCACGCTGGGTGCATTGCTGCGCCAGCTGCAGCCCGATTGGTCGATCTCGACCTTCGAGCGGCTCGATGCCGTCGCAGCCGAGAGCAGCGACCCCTGGAACAACGCGGGAACCGGTCACTCCGCCCTGTGTGAGCTCAATTACACCCCGGAGAACTCCGACGGCACGGTCGACATCAAGAAGGCCGTCAACGTCAACGAGCAGTTCCAGGTGTCCCGCCAGTTCTGGGCACACGCGGTCGAGCAGGGCGTCCTGACCCAGCCCAAGGAATTCATCAACCCCATCCCACACGTGAGCTTCGTTCACGGTGAGGCCAACGCCAAGTACCTGCGTGCTCGCTACGACGCACTTGCCGGCCACACGCTCTTCCGCGGCATGGAGTACATCGACGATCCGGCCGAGTTCAGCGAGCGTTTGCCGCTCATGGCCAAGGGACGCGACTTCTCCGATCCCATCGCCCTGAACTGGAGCCAGGACGGCACCGACGTCGATTTCGGAGCGCTCACCAAGCAGCTCATCGGCTACATCGGTAAGACCGGCGGCAAGATGTACTTCGGCCACGAGGTCACCAACCTGACCCAGAACTCGGACAAGTCCTGGACCGTCAAGGTCACCAACCGTCGCACCGGTGAAAAGCGCACCGTTCGCTCGCGCTTCGTGTTCGTCGGTGCCGGTGGCGGCGCCCTGCACCTGCTGCAGAAGTCCGGCATCAAGGAAGCCAAGGGCTTCGGTGGCTTCCCGGTCAGCGGTGCTTTCCTGCGATGCACCAACCCCGAACTCATCGACCAGCACAGCGCCAAGGTCTACGGCAAGGCTGCCGTCGGCGCCCCGCCCATGTCGGTGCCGCACCTCGACACCCGCGTCATCGGCAACAAGCCGGGTCTGCTGTTCGGCCCATACGCCGGATGGTCGCCGAAGTTCCTCAAGCAGGGTCGCGTCACGGACCTGCCCGGCTCGGTCAAGCCGAACAACATCCTCTCGATGCTCGGCGTCGGCGTCAGCGAGCTCGGCCTGGTCAAGTACCTGGTCAGCGAACTCGCCAAGAACGAAGCCGGTCGCATCTGGGATCTGTGTGAATTCGCGCCCAAGGCGCAGGCTCAGGACTGGGAGCTCATCACCGCGGGCCAGCGCGTCCAGGTGATCCGCCGTGCCAAGGGCAAGGGCGGCGTCCTCGAATTCGGTACCGCTGTGGTCGCCGCTGAGGACGGCTCCATCGCCGGCCTGCTCGGCGCTTCGCCCGGTGCGTCCACGGCCGTCCCGGCGATGCTGGACGTACTAGAGCGCTGCTTCCCGACCGAGTTCCAGGGTTGGAAGGGCAAGCTTCGCGAGATGGTTCCGTCCATCGGCGTCAAACTCACCGACAACGAAGGCCTGTTCAACCAGGTCTGGGATTGGTCCTCGAAGGTTCTCGAGCTCGATTCCGCTGGTGCTTCCGAATCGGCTCCGGTCGCGGATACCGTCGCGACTGTGTGATAGTCCAACCCATGACGGCAACAGCAGCTTTGAAGCGTTCATGGGCACTCGACCTCGACAACAAGACGTTCTACGAGTTGTTGAAGCTTCGAGTGGAGGTCTTTGTCGTCGAGCAGGCCTGCCCGTATCCCGAGTTGGACGGGCGGGACCTGCTGACGGAAACACGCCACTTCTGGCTCGAGCAGGACGGCCAGGTGGTGTGCACACTCCGTCTGCTCGAAGAGCACGACGACGGAAACAAGAGCTTCCGAATCGGACGCCTCTGCACGTCGCGTCAGGCTCGCGGCCAGGGCCACACGACCCGCCTCCTGCAGGCCGCACTGGCCGAGGTCGGCGAAGCGCCGTGTCGGATCAACGCCCAGACCTACCTGGTCGAGATGTACGCCAAGCACGGATTCAAGGCTGACGGCGAAGAGTTCATCGAAGACGGCATCCCGCACACCCCGATGCGCCGTGGCGGGGGAGAGCCTTTCGTGGCTGTCAGCTAGTTTGTCGGAGATTTGACCCTGGTCGGCTCGTGGAAAAGCGAGCCGACTAGGGTTTTTTCGATACCGAATGTTCGCGGGGAAGTCCTGTTCGATCCAGGCGCGGTCCCGCCACTGTGAAAGATCTCTCCTCTACCGACTGACCGGGAGATCTC
Source organism: Rhodococcus sp. DN22 (assembly GCF_036669995.1). Lineage (NCBI taxonomy): Bacteria > Bacillati > Actinomycetota > Actinomycetes > Mycobacteriales > Nocardiaceae > Rhodococcus > Rhodococcus sp. DN22. The sequence goes on from NZ_CP133326.1 coordinate 2,696,328, forward strand.
AGCCAGGTTGCCGCGACATTCGAGTGCAGCCAAATTCTCGGCGAGGAAACCGAGAGGTGGAGGGATATCGACGTGCGAAGTGAAGAAGATCGACCAGTGGCGGGCTTCCCGTTCAGTGCTGTGGTCGGCCAGGATCAATTGCGGTTGGCGCTGATTCTGTGTGCTGTGCATCCGGGGATCGGTGGAGTCCTGGTCCGCGGTGAGAAGGGAACTGCCAAGTCGACGGTCGTGCGCGCGCTGACTGCGCTGCTGCCCGCGGTCGACGACGCCGGAACGACACGACCGGCCCGCTTGGTGGAACTGCCCGTCGGCGCCACCGAGGACCGAGTGATCGGGTCCATCGACCTCGAGAAGGTTCTCCGCGACGGTGAGCGCGCTTTCCAACCTGGACTGCTCGCCGCCGCTCACCAGGGAGTTCTGTACGTCGACGAGGTGAATCTGCTTCACGACCACCTGGTCGACGTGCTTCTCGACGCCGCGGCGATGGGTCGCGTTCACATCGAGCGTGACGGAATCTCCCATTCGCACCCGGCTAAATTCGTACTCGTCGGCACGATGAATCCCGAAGAGGGAGAACTGCGTCCGCAGCTGTTGGACCGTTTCGGACTGGCGGTCGATGTCGCAGCTTCCCGCGACGTCGACGTACGCATGGAAGTGGTGCGTCGCCGGCTCGACTACGAGCGCGACCCCGAGGCGTTTGTCGCTCGGTACGAATCCGCCGATGAGGAGCTCGCGGCCGAAATCCTCACGGCGCGTGAGAAACTGGACTCGGTCGAGCTGAGCAACCGCGAGCTGCGTCGTATCGCCTCACTGTGTGCGTCGTTCGACGTCGACGGTATGCGCGCGGACCTGGTGCTGGCGCGCACCGCGACCGCCCACGCTGCCTGGCGAGGCGACAGTGAGGTCACTGCGGAGGACGTGCGAGTGGCTGCGGAACTGACGCTGCCGCACCGCCGCCGCCGCGATCCGTTCGACGAGCCCGGCTTGGATCAGCAGCAGTTGGACGATGCACTCGAGCAGGCCGATCAGGACGCCCAGTCGCAGGTCGAGGACGACGCGCGCGACGGAGAGCCCGAACCTCCCGAGAATCCCGAAGACCGTGGCCCTGACGAAGACCGTGGCCCTGACGAAGACCGTGGCCCGGAAGATGGTGGCCCCGAAGACGGCGGTCCTGAAGACGGCGGTCCGGACGACGAGGGTCCGGACGACGACGGCCCGGAAGACCCTGACGGACCTGGTGGGGGAGTACGCGCTACCGATCGCCCCTCGGCGCCACCGGCCGGCGAATTCAAGGCCAAGCTCCTCGAGGTTCCTGGTGTCGGCGAAGGTGCACCGGGACGCCGCTCGCGGTCCATGTCGTCCCGTGGACGAGTCGTGCGGTCCACGCGGGAACGTGGCCACGGATTGCATCTGACGAGCACGGTCTTCACCGCAGCCGAGTCTCAAGTTGCGCGCGGCCGCACTGCTGGACGGCTGCGGCTGGCACCTGCTGATCTCCGCGGCGCGATTCGTGAAGGGCGAGAAGGCAATCTGATCGTCTTCGTTGTCGACGCGTCGGGGTCGATGGCAGCACGCGACCGCCTCTCCGCGGTCACCGGTGCGGTTGTCTCGTTGCTCCGCGACGCCTATCAGCGCCGCGACAAGGTCGCCGTCATCACTGTCCGTGGTCGTGAAGCAGAGCTCGTACTGCCGCCGACCTCTTCGGTGGACATCGCCGTCCGTCGCCTGCAGTCGATGCGTACCGGCGGCAAATCCCCACTCGCAGAGGGATTCCTGCGTGCTCGCGAAGTGGTTCTGCGTGAACGGCTTCGTGACCCGCAGCGCCGCGCCCTCGTCGTCACGCTCACCGACGGTCGGGCTACCGGAGGCAAGGACGCGCTGCACCGCGCCCGCGTCGCCGCGCATCTTCTTGCCGACGCGTCCGTCGCTTCCATCGTCGTCGACTGCGAGACTGGCCTTGTGCGTCTGGGGCTGGCAGCCGAGTTGGCCCGAGAACTACGTGGCGGCTACGTCCGCCTTGCCGAATTGTCAGCGCAGCAGGTCGCGGGTGTCGTCCGCGCCGCAGCCTAGATCCCAGCTCAGGAGTTCACGATGCCCAAGGGTGTTCCCGAGACAGTTCCCGACGACGGTCTGACCACGCGTCAGCGTCGTAACGCGCCGGTACTTGCCGTGCACACCGGCCCGGGAAAGGGTAAGTCCACCGCAGCTTTCGGCATGGCGCTGCGTGCCTGGAATCAAGGGTTCGACATCGGCGTGTTCCAGTTCGTGAAGAGTGCCAAGTGGAAGGTCGGCGAGGAAGCCGCGTTCCGCGCGCTCGGAAACCTGCATGACGAAACCGGCGTCGGTGGGCCGGTGCAGTGGCACAAGATGGGCGAAGGTTGGTCATGGACACGCAAGGCCGGTAGCGAGGAAGATCATGCTGCTGCCGCTGCGGAGGGTTGGCAGGAGATCGCGAGAAGGCTTGCAGGCGAAGAGCATCGATTCTATGTCCTCGACGAGTTCACGTACCCGCTCAAGTGGGGTTGGGTGGACGTGGACGAGGTAGTGCAGACACTGCGCGATCGCCCAGGCAACCAGCACGTCGTCATCACGGGGCGTGATGCCCCGCAGGCGCTGATCGACGCCGCCGACCTCGTGACCGAGATGACGAAGATCAAGCACCCGATGGATGCCGGCCGAAAGGGTCAACGGGGCATCGAATGGTAAGTCCTTCCACTCCGGCCGTGGTGATCGCCGCTCCTGCCTCGGGTAGCGGAAAGACCACGGTGGCAACGGGATTGATCGGTGCGCTGCGACGGTCCGGTAGCAGCGTTGCACCCTTCAAGGTGGGGCCGGACTACATCGACCCGGGTTATCACGGACTCGCGGCAGGGCGGCCCGGACGCAACCTCGACACTGTTCTGGTCGGCCCGGATCGCATCGGACCGCTCTACCGGCATGGAACCGCCGGCTGTGACATCGCCGTGGTCGAAGGCGTCATGGGTCTGTTCGACGGAAAGATCGACGAGGCCAACTCGCAGCCGTCGGCGGAGGGGTCGACGGCGCAGGTCGCGTCGATCCTCGGTTCGCCGGTAATCCTCGTGATCGACGCCCGTGGGCACAGTCAGAGTCTGGCCGCCGTACTCCACGGCTTCGCGACCTACGACGCAGGTGTGCGCATCGGCGGCGTCATTCTCAATCGCGTCGGGAGCGCTCGTCACGAGCAGGTGTTGCGTCATGCGTGCGACAAGGTCGGCGTCGCCGTGCTCGGAGTTGTGCCACGGTTGACGGAACTCGAAGTTCCCTCCCGGCACCTCGGTCTGATTCCGGCGGCCGAGCACGGCGCCGCCGCTGTGGCCGCAGTGGACGCGATGTCCGACTTGATTGCCTCGCACGTCGAACTGGACGCTGTTCGTGCACTGGCCGCCTCGAACGTGGGTGCAGCTGCATGGGATCCGGTTGCCGAGGTCGGCGCACATGCCGAGTCTCGTCCCGTGGTTGCCATGGCGGGCGGCCCTGCCTTCACCTTCGGCTATGCCGAGCACTGTGAACTCCTGACTGCTGCCGGCGCGGACGTGCAGGTGTTCGACCCGTTGCGGGACGAGCTTCCCGCGGGAACTGCTGCTCTTGTCCTTCCTGGCGGGTTCCCGGAAGAGCATGCGGTGGACCTCGCGGCCAATACCGTTCTGCTGCAGCAGGTTCGTGACCTGGCGGACGGCGGTGCGCCGATCCACGCCGAGTGTGCCGGTCTGCTCTACCTCGCTCGCAGCTTGGACGGTCACAGCATGGCCGGTGTTGTCGGGGTGGATGCCACATTCGGGAAACGCCTGACCCTCGGGTACCGCGAAGCAGTGGCGATCAGCGACTCCACCCTCTTCGACGCAGGCTCCCGCGTCACCGGTCACGAGTTCCACCGAACGTCTCTCGTCTCGGCAGACGCGGACGGTTGCGGAAGTGCGTGGGGGTGGCGGCCCTGGGACGGCGGCAGTGTCCGCGAAGGATTTGTTCGCGGCGGCGTCCACGCGTCGTATCTCCACACTCATCCGGTGGGGCAGCCCGAATCGATCGCGAAGTTCGTCGATGCCGCACGGGGATGACCTCTGTATAGGCGTTGGATTCACGACGAGCGCCACCGCGAAGGACATCGTCGCTGCGGTGAACGCCGTACTGCAGGAGCGAGCGAGGATCGTGGTCCTCGCCACTGCGACCGGCAAGGCGGCGTCTGCAGCTCTGCTCGCTGCCGCCGATGAACTGAACGTCCCGATTGTGAGTTTCGACCCGGACGTACTTGGGCGAGTTCAGGTTCCGTCACCGTCGACTCGCGTCGAGCACGCGATCGGGACGGCAAGCGTCGCGGAAGCGGCGGCGATCCTCGCCTCCGGGGGCGGCCCGCTCCTAGTGGCCAAGACTGCCAGGGATGGAGTGACCGTGGCGGCGGCCCGTAAAGTTCCCTCCAGCTTGACCAATTCTGACGACGAAACGGAGTGCGAGTGAGCGAGTCCACCGCAGACGAGACCAACTACTTGGTCGGCCTCAACCTGACCGATCGACGCGTGGTCGTGTTCGGTGGCGGCACTGTGGCTCAGCGCCGACTCGGACTGCTGGTCGCCTCTGGTGCCCGTGTTCACGTCATCAGTCGCGCGTTCACTCCAGCCGTCGAAGGTATGGCCACGGCCGGGCAGATCACGGTCGAAGAGCGCCCGTACGCCGACGGCGACCTCGAAGGTGCGTGGTATGCCATCGCCTCGACCGACGAGCCGGAAACCAATGCGGCGATCGTCGCCGAGGCGGAGCGTCGCCACATCTTCTGCGTGCGCGCCGACAACGCGAAGCACGGCACCGCGGTAACTCCCGCCAGCGCCGAGTACGACGGTATGAGTATCGGAATTCTTGCCGGCGGCGATCACCGTCGTTCGGCAGCAGTCCGCACCGCGGTCGTCGAAGGTCTTCAGTCGGGCGTGCTCGCCGATACGGCCGAGCCGGCCGCTGCGGGCGTTGCTCTCGTCGGTGGTGGCCCCGGTGACCCCGACCTGATCACCGTGCGTGGACGCCGTTTGCTCGCACGCGCTGACGTCGTCGTGGCCGACCGATTGGCTCCGCCGGAGTTGCTCGCCGAACTGGGTCCGGACGTCGAGGTGATCGACGCCGCGAAGATCCCGTACGGCCGTGCCATGGCTCAGGAGGCCATCAACGCCGCGCTGATCGACAACGCGAAGGCAGGCAAGTTCGTGGTCCGCCTCAAGGGCGGGGACCCGTACGTCTTCGGGCGGGGATACGAAGAACTCGAAGCGTGTGCCGCTGCCGGCGTTCCGGTGACCGTAGTGCCCGGAATCACGAGCGCGATCTCGGTCCCGTCGGCCGCAGGCATCCCGGTGACCCACCGCGGCGTCACCCACGAGTTCGTCGTCGTCAGTGGTCACGTGGCTCCGGATCATCCGGATTCGCTGGTCGACTGGTCGGCACTGGCCAAGTTGCGCGGCACGATCGTGCTGCTCATGGCGGTCGAGCGCATCGATCAGTTCGCGAGGGCGCTCGTCGACGGTGGACGCCCGTCAACAACGCCGGTCACCGTGATCCAAGAGGGCACTCTGCGCACCCAGCGTGAACTTCGGGCCGATCTGGCGACCGTTGCTCAGCGCGTCAAAGACGAGGAGATCAAGCCTCCGGCGATCATCGTGATCGGGCCGGTCGCGGGCTTTTCCGTCGACGCTGGGTAACGTGAAGTCTTGTGTCTGATTCCCCAACATCTGAAACCGCTTCGGCGAATGCCCCGGTAGCCACTCGAGTCATCGGGCTCGCCATCATCGTCCTGAGTGGTTTGCAGATGATGGTGGTGCTCGACGGCACCGTCGCGAACCTCGCGCTGGCGCCACTGCAGGCAGACCTCGGGCTGAGCGACAGTGGTCGTAATTGGGTGTTGACCTCGTACGCGCTTGCGTTCGGTGGGCTCATGCTCCTCGGTGGTCGCCTCGGTGACGCGTACGGGCGCAAGAAGATGTTCATCGCGGGAGTCTCGCTGTTCACGGTGGCGTCGTTGCTCTGTGGTCTCGCCCTGAACGAGGGCATGTTGATCGCAGCGCGGGCGCTTCAAGGTGTCGGCGCAGCCGTGGCGTCGCCCACCGCCTTCGCACTTGTTGCCACGACTTTCGCCGCGGGTCCGGCTCGTAATCAGGCCATCGCGATTTTTGCCGCCATGACGGGCGTCGGATCGATCGCCGGTCTGATCATCGGCGGCGCATTGACCGAGGTGTCGTGGCGTCTGATCTTCCTCATCAACGTCCCGATCGGCATCGCGCTCGTCGGCATGGCGTTCCGCGCCCTTCGCGAGACGAATCAGACGCGTCTGGCTTTGGATGTCCCCGGCGCGATCCTCGCGACCCTCGGTTGTACCGGTGTTGTTTTTGCTCTCACCGAAGGCCCGGAAATGGGATGGGGGAGTATCGCCGTCATCGGTGCATTGGCGGCCGGATTGGTCGCCCTCGCCGCCTTCCTCTTCGTCGAGCGAACTGCGGACAACCCGCTCTTGCCCTTCTCGTTGTTCGCCGATCGCAACCGTGTCGCGACGTTCCTCGCCATCTTCTTCGTCGGTGGCGCGATGTTCAGCATGACGGCCTTCGTCGCACTGTTCGTGCAGGACATCATGCAGTATTCGCCGTTGCGTGCCGGTATCGCGTTCATTCCGTTCGCGTTCGGATTGGGCGCTGCCGCGTCGGTTGCTTCCAAGCTCGCCGTAAAGGTTCAACCCCGTTGGCTGGTCCTCACCGGCGTAGTGATCATGATCGTCGGACTCCTCTACGGATCTACTCTCGATTCCGATTCCACCTACCTGGCCAACTTGTTCGTGCCCGTGATCGGGATCGGATTCGGTATCGGCCTCGCGATGGTGCCCTTGCCACTGTGCGCGATCGCCGGTGTGCCGGAGACCGAGATCGGCCCGCTGACGGCCATCGCTCAGGTTGCCCAGACGCTCGGTGGACCACTGGCGCTGTCGGTGATCGGTGCGATGGCGACGTCGAAGACGCTCTCGCTCGGCGGCACTTCGGGCAAGGCCGCGGACATGAATCCGGCGGAATTGATCGCACTCGGAGAGGGATACACCTTCGCGCTTGTGGGCTGCGCGGTCTGCGCGGTGTTCGCCGGTATCGCGGCGCTGTGCATCAGGTTCACACCTTCTCAGGTAGCCCAGGCTCAGGCTGCGGAGAAGGCAGCTCAGGGAATCGCCTGATCAGTCCTGTTTTTCCGCTTCGCTAGCCGATACGATCGTTGCAGGACGTGCCGAGAGTCTCGACGAATCGGGGTGCCGTGATGCGGATCGCGGACATATTGCGAAACAAGGGCAACAGCATCGTCACGATCGACGCCCACACGACGGTCAACGGGTTGCTGTGCGATCTTGCCCGCCACAACATCGGAGCCATGGTGGTGGTCGACGACGACGCGGTGGTCGGCATCATCTCCGAACGCGATGTCGTTCGACGCCTGCACGAGCGTGGCCCGGACCTTCTCGGGATCCAGGTTTCCGAGGTCATGACCGCTCTGATGTACACGTGCGTTCCGGCAGACGCGGTGGACAGCATTGCCGCGATCATGACCGAGCGTCGAATCCGACATCTGCCGGTGATCGAGGACGGCAACCTCCTCGGCATCGTCAGTATCGGTGACGTGGTGAAGAGCCGCATCGACGAGCTCAAGAGCGAACGCGATCAGCTCGAGTCGTACATCGATCAGGGCTGATCGATAGGTTGTCGCACGGTGACTACTCTCGTGTGATGGCCGCATTCCAGGAATCCACAGCAGACACGGTCACCATCGTGGCCGGCCTCGAGAGCACGTTCGCCGACGAACTCGGCGCTCTGACGGTGCCGTGGCAAGGTGCTGCCGCCCCTGACCCGCAGTTGCTCGTGGTGAACGAGCAGCTGACTGCGTCGTTGAGATTGGACGTAGAAGCGCTGCGAAGTGTGGACGGGATCGGCGTCCTGTCCGGTTCGACGGTGCCGGTCGGGGCCACACCGGTGGCGATGGCATATGCGGGTCATCAGTTCGGTGGGTACGCGCCAATTCTCGGGGACGGTCGGGCGTTGCTACTCGGTGAACTGTTGACCGGTGACGGTCGGCGAGTGGATCTGCATCTCAAGGGCTCGGGGCGCACGCCGTTCTCTCGGGGCGGCGACGGGTATGCGGTCGTAGGGCCGATGCTGCGCGAATATCTCGTCAGTGAGGCGATGAATGCCCTCGGTGTCCCCACTACGCGCGCGCTGTCGGTGGTGGCGACGGGCCGAGACGTTCGCCGCAACGGCGCAGAACCCGGTGCCGTGCTTGCACGGATCGCGTCGAGTCACCTACGCGTTGGGACCTTCGAGTTCGCGGCCCGGCAGGGCGAGGTATTGCAGCCGCTCACCGATTACGCGATTGCCCGGCACTACCCGGAGCTGACCGAACTTCCGGCAACGGGTACACACAATCGCTACCTGAAGTTCCTCGAGGCGGTGGTCGAGGCGCAGGCATCACTGGTGGCGAGGTGGATGCTCATCGGTTTCGTGCACGGGGTCATGAATACCGACAACACGACAATTTCGGGGGAGACCATCGATTACGGTCCGTGCGCCTTCCTCGACGCGTTCGATCCGGCGGCCGTGTTCAGCTCGATCGACCACGGGGGCCGCTATGCATTCGGCAATCAGCCCGCTGTACTGAAGTGGAACCTGGCGCGCTTGGCAGAAACACTGTTGCCACTGATCGATTCCACACCCGACGAAGCAATTTCCGCGGCGTCAGCAGTTCTCGAGACCTTCGACGAGCGCTACGAGGGTCACTACGCGGCCGGTCTCGCGGCAAAGCTCGGTCTGGCCCAGCCGTTTGTCGATCGGGCGCTCGTCGACGATCTGCTGACGTTGTTGGCGGAACACGGTGCTGATTGGACGGGCAGTTTCCGCGCTCTCGCCGACGTATTGCGCGGAAATTCGGTGCCTCTCGACAACCTCGTGCCACGGGAGCACATCGCGCCCTGGTTGCAGCGGTGGCAGGGAGCCCTGACCGAAAACGGATACGGGGCCGCGGAGACCGCGAGCGCGATGGATCGCGTCAACCCGCTGTACATTCCGCGTAATCATCGGCTCGACGCTGCCCTGCGCGCCGCGACCGACGGCGACCTCGCTCCATTCGAGAAGCTGCTGGAGGTTGTCACGCACCCGTTCGGCCGACGCGACGAGTGGGCTGACTACACCGAGGCGGCTCCGCAGTCTTTCAGCGAAACATTCCAAACCTTCTGTGGCACTTGACAGACGAAGCCATCAATCCGTCAGGATGATCAATTCGCGCTCCGACGCGATTTCGACGCGCAAGCCCGCCTTCGACGCCACCCGCGCAACACCCTTGATGTCGGTCGGTTCGGCACGCGAGACCACCAGCGCACGGGCGAGCAGACCCTTGTGGTGCTTGTTGAAGTGACTGACGACAGTGCGGGTGCCGTCCGGCTTCTCGGTGAGGACCGTTGCGATCAGTGCGTCCGGAACCGGTCCGAGGTCTTGGTAGGTGCCGGACCGTAGATCGATGACAAGGCCGTCGGCTTCGGCCGCCAAGGCCTTCGGCAACTCCGGCTTCCACAGTGAGCGGAGCGTGCCCATCCCGGGCAGCTTGGACCCGCCGGAAAGGCGGTAGGCGGGGATCAGATCTCCCGCACGGACTGCACCGAACAGAGCGGAGCCGATCGCGATCCGATCGAGAGCCTTGGCCTTCTGGGCGCGGGTGAACGACTTGGCGTCGAGGGCGTCGAAGAGCACCCCGGTGTAGCGCTGCAGTGCGGGCCGCGTCGCGGACACCCACAGCTTGGCGTTGCGTTCCACTTCGTCTGCTTGCGTCGGACCGAGCCCGAGCGCTTCGCACGACGCCTCGACGTCAGCGGCCAGATCGACCAGCGTCTGAACCAGCAATTCGCGCGTTTCGGTCAACTGTGGCATCGACAGTTCGGCCAGATCGAGGGGCGCATCCTTGCCGCCGTCGGACTTGGTTTCTGAGGGAGGCAGCAGTACAAGCACGCTGTAACCGTACCGAGGCCCGCTCGGCCGACTGCGGCGACTATCCTTACACCTCGTGATTACCCGTCTGTCCCACCTGTTCCTGCGTACCCTGCGTGACGATCCCTCGGACGCCGAAGTTGCCAGCCACAAATTGCTGGTTCGTGCCGGCTACGTGCGTCGTATCGCTCCAGGCGTCTACTCGTGGTTGCCGCTGGGATTGCGGGTGCTGCGCGAGGTTGAGCGTGTTGTCCGCGAAGAAATGAATGCCATTGGTGGGCAGGAAATTCTGCTGCCTGCTCTGCTCCCGCGCGATCCGTACGAGGCGTCGAACCGCTGGACCGAGTACGGCCCCAACCTGTTCCGCCTCAAGGACCGCAAGGGCAACGACTACATGCTCGGCCCGACCCACGAGGAGCTCTTTGCTCTGACGGTCAAGGGTGAGTACAACTCGTACAAGGACTTCCCGGTCACCCTGTACCAGGTGCAGACCAAGTACCGCGACGAAGAGCGTCCGCGTGCGGGCATTCTGCGTGGTCGCGAGTTCCTCATGAAGGATTCGTACTCCTTCGACCTCAGCGACGAAGGTCTGACGGAGTCGTACCAGGCGCACCGCGGTGCCTACGAGAAGATCTTCACGCGTCTGGGCGTCAAGTACGTCATCGTCTCGGCCACCTCCGGTGCGATGGGCGGCAGCGCGTCCGAGGAGTTCCTTGCCGAGAGCGAGATCGGCGAAGACACGTACGTGCGCTGCCTCGAATCCGGCTACGCCGCCAACGTCGAGGCCGTCAAGACTGTTGTTCCCGACTCCATTCCGTTCGACGGGCTGCCCGAAGCGAAGGTGTACGACACCGCGAACACACCCACCATCGACACTCTCGTGGACTGGGCGAACGGTGCCGACCTCGGCCGCACGATCACCGCCGCCGACACTCTCAAGAACATCATGGTCAAGACCCGCCTGCCCGGCGGCGAGTGGGAACTGCTCGGTATCGGCATCCCCGGCGACCGTGAGGTCGATGAAAAGCGCCTCGAAGCTTCACTGGAGCCGGCCGAGTTCGTGATGATCACCGAGACCGACTTCAAGAACAACCCGTTCCTGGCCAAGGGTTACATCGGCCCGAAGGCTCTGCAGGCCAACGGCGTTCGCTACCTTGTCGATCCGCGCGTCGTCGACGGCACCAGCTGGATCACCGGCGCCGACGAAGACGGCAAGCACGTGGTCGGCCTCGTTGCCGGTCGCGACTTCACCCCTGACGGAACCATCGAAGCCGCCGAGGTTCGTGACGGCGACGCCTCTCCCGACGGAGCCGGCACGCTGGTCTCGGCTCGCGGTATCGAGATCGGGCACGTCTTCCAGCTCGGCCGCAAGTACACCGACGTCTTCACCGTCGACGTCCTCGCCGAGAACGGCAAGCCCGTCCGCCCGACCATGGGTTCGTACGGCGTCGGCGTCTCGCGTCTGGTGGCCGTCATTGCCGAGCAGCATCACGACGAAAAGGGCCTGCGCTGGCCTGCCGAGGTTTCACCGGCCGACGTCTACCTCGTCATCGCGAACAAGGACGAGACTGCACGCGAAGGCGCCGAAGGCCTCGCCGCGCAACTCGACCGTGCCGGACTCGAAGTAATCCTCGACGACCGCAAGGCGTCGCCGGGCGTGAAGTTCAAGGACTCCGAGCTGATCGGCGTTCCACTGATCGTTGTCGTCGGCCGTGGTTGGGCCGACGGTAAGGTCGAAATCCGCGACCGCTTCACCGGCGAAAGCCGCGAAATCGACGCCGACTCTGCGATCGAGGCGATCATCAGCGCAGTTCGCGGCTGATCCCAGAAGATGTGCGGGCCGCCGCAGACACTGTTCGAGGTGTCTGCGGCGGCCCTTCTTTTCTGCCACAATCGTGGCTATGGAACGCGAACCGGATTGGGCAGAAGTCGACGGTTACCTTGTCTCCACGTTGGTAGGTGAAGATCCGGTTCTCGACGCGGCACTCGCCGCCAACTCCGAGGCCGGTCTCCCGCCCATCGACGTGGCGCCGAACCAGGGCAAGCTCCTCAACCTTCTGGCGCGAATGTGCTTGGCGCGCAATGTCCTCGAGATCGGAACGCTCGGCGGATACAGCACGATCTGGCTCGCTCGCGCGGTCGGCCCCTCGGGCCAGGTCATCACGCTGGAATTCGATCCCACTCATGCGGATGTCGCTCGGGCGAATATCGAGCGCGCCGGCTTGGCTGACCGTGTCGACGTCCGCGTCGGGGCCGCGCTCGACAGCCTCCCGTCGATCGCGAAGGAAGAGTTGGGACCTTTCGACTTGGTCTTCATCGACGCCGACAAGGAGAACAACACCGAGTACGTGCGGTGGGCGTTGGCCCTTTCGCATCCCGGAACCGTCATCATCGTGGACAACGTGGTGCGTGGGGGACATGTGTCCAACCCGGATATCGACGATGAGCGCGTCAAAGCGAGTCGAGCGGTGTTGGAGATGATCGCGGCCGAGCCGAAACTCGACGGCACCGCCATTCAAACCGTGGGTTCGAAGGGATGGGACGGGTTTGCCGTTGCAGTAGTGAACGAGTGAGCGCAGACTCGAAGCGGTGAGGATGCTGGGGGCAGCAAAGGCGGCATGGCGATGGGTGCGCAGTGCTCCCGGTACCTATGTCTGGTTGCTTGCCCTGCTGTTCACCACACTGTTCCTGCGGCATCTGCCTGACAATGTCGAGGAGCGTTTTCTCGGCAAGCGCTCGACCAATCTGCATCACCTGGCCGAAGACCCGCTACGAGTCCTGTTCTCGAGTGCCTTCTGGCTCGAAGGTGGCGGTTGGTTGGGATACCTGGTTCTCTTCACCATCTTTCATGCAACGGCTGAGCGTTGGCTCGGGACGTGGCGGTGGCTGTGTGTTGTCGTCATCGCCCACGTCGGAGCCACGTACATCAGCGAAGGTGTTCTGTACGAAGGTATTCGGCACGGATACGTGGCGGAGTCGGCGGTCAATACTCTCGACGTGGGAGTGAGCTACGGTCTGGCCGGCATCATGGGGATTCTGGTGTACCGCATCGTCGATCCGTGGCGATACGTCTATCTCGCGGGGCTGTTGCTCTTCTACGGTGTACCTCTGATTTTCGCCACCAATTTCACCGCCATCGGCCACATGTCTGCGTTGTTGCTGGGATTGGCGTGCTATCCGATCACGCGTGCTCGGGCGGGCACGTGGAATCCGATGGACCTGTGGCATTCGCGAAGAATCGCAGGTCTTCCATGAATCGCACCGCGGAAAGTTACCCGCTGGTAGTTTAGCGTCATCGACGAAAGGTAATGACGTGTCTGGCACCGATGGATTGCTCTTCAACCCCCATACTTACGACCCCGCTCAGTTCGATCCGGAGACCCGCCGTTTGCTGCGAGCCACCATCGAATGGTTCGAGAGGCGCGGCAAGAAGCAACTGCTTCAGGACGACCTCGACGCAGTGTGGGTCTCCGACTTTCTCGAGTTCGTCGGAAAGGAGAAGTTGTTCGCGACGTTCCAGACTCCGGCGGCATTCGCCGACGGTGACGAGAACCGTCGTTGGGACGGTGCCCGCAACGCGGCCTTGAGTGAGATCTTCGGTTTCTACGGACTCGCTTACTGGTACGCCTGGCAGGTCACGATCCTCGGACTCGGACCGATCTGGATGAGTGACAACGACGCAGCGAAGAAGCGTGCAGCGCAGGAACTTGCCGACGGCGGCGTCATGGCGTTCGGCCTCTCCGAGCGTGATCACGGCGCCGACGTGTACTCCACCGACATGCTTCTCACTCCCACCGACGGCGACGTCGCCTTCCGCGCGAGCGGCGAGAAGTACTACATCGGAAACGGCAACGTAGCCGGAATGGTGTCTGTGTTCGGGCGCCGTACCGACGTCGAGGGTCCCGAAGGCTACGTGTTCTTCGTCGCCGACAGTGCACATCCGAACTATCAGCTTGTGGACAATGTCCTGCGCGGGCAAATGTACGTCAGCAATTTCCGCCTCGACGACTACCCGGTGCGCGAGGAAGACATTCTGCACACCGGCGTCGCCGCATTCGAGGCCGCGCTCAACACGGTCAACGTCGGAAAGTTCAACCTGTGCACCGGCTCCATCGGGATCACTGAACATGCGTTCTTCGAAGCAATCACTCACGCGCAGAATCGAATTCTCTACGGTAATCCGGTCACCGACTTCGCCCATGTACGCGCCGCCTTCGTCGACGCGTACTCACGTCTGATCGCGATGAAACAGTTCAGCGCGCGGGCGGTCGACTACTTCCGCAGCGCCAGCCTCGAAGACCGTCGCTACCTGCTGTTCAATCCCATGACCAAGGCCAAGGTCACCTCGGAAGGTGAAAAGGTCGTCGGGTTGCTGCACGACGTGATCGCGGCAAAGGGGTACGAGAAGTCCACGTACTTCCGTGAAGCAGCGCAGATGATCGGCACGCTGCCCAAGCTCGAGGGCACCGTCCACGTCAACGTCGGCCTGATCCTCAAGTTCTTGCCGAACTACCTGTTCAACCCCGCGGAGTTCCCGGAGATCGTCACGCGCGACGACGCAGCCGACGACGAGTTCTTCTGGAATCAGGGACCGACCCGCGGCGCTGCGAAGATCCAGTTCCACGAGTGGAAGCCCGTCTACGAGAAGCACTCTTCGATCCCGAACGTCGCTCGTTTCTACGAGCAGGCGATCGCACTCACCGAATTGCTCACTGCCGCAGCGCCGGACGCGCAGCAGCAGAAGGATCTCGATTTCATGCTCAATGTCGGGCACCTGTTCTCCCTCGTCGTCTACGGTCATCTGATTCTCGAGCAGGCCGAGATCAGCGGACTCGACGCCGACGTTGTCGATCAGATCTTCGACTTCCAGATTCGCGACTTCTCGGGATACGCGATCGCACTGCACGGAAAGCCGTCGTCGACGCCGGAGCAGCAGAAGTGGGCCTTGGCCGCAGTGCGGAAGCCTGTTGTGGACAGTGAACGCTTCGACCGGGTGTGGCAGCAGGTCAAGGCGTACGACGGTGCATACGAGATGCGCGCATGACCGCGCCGGTGGTACGTGAGCAGTTGATGGCCGTCGTGGAGGGATCCCCGAAAGCCGTCGGCGCGCATGATCGCTCGACCTGGGTTGCGCTGTTTGCCGAAGAGGGCCAGATCAACGACCCTGTAGGTTCACGTCCGCATAACGGGCAGGCGGCGATCGAGAGTTTTTACGACACGTTCATCGCCCCCAATTCGATCACCTTCCACGTCGAGCGCGATATCGTGTGCGGCCGCACAGTGTGGCGCGATCTCAGCCTCGCTACCGAGATGTCGACCGGAGTCGTCCTCGACGTGCCGATGCATTTGCGCTACGACTTGGTGGGGGAGCCCGATTCCTTGCGGATCGGAACCCTCTATGCGCATTGGGAATTGGCAACGATGCTGAGCCAGCTCGCTACCGCCGGCGTTGCCGGGGTGAAGGCTGCCGCGAAGTTGACCCCGCAGCTGCTCTCGAACCAGGGGATCGGCGGAGCGCTCGGATTCTCGCGCGGCATCTTCGGAGTCGGAGACAAAGGCAAGAAGGCGGCTTCGCGGTTCCTCGATGCGGCCGCTGTCGGTCGAACGCCGCCGGTACCCGTCGAGCTTCCGGCGGGGACGCAGTTGTCCAATGCTGACGTCAACGCTCTGCTCACCGGCGTGACGAAGAGCAAGATGCTGGTTGCCGGTCGAACTGTGACGGCGAGCGTAATCGTGTGCGGGGAACCGGCCATCGCCCTGTTCGGCTTCGAGGCGAGCGGTCATCGCCTCAATCGGGTGCGCTTCTTCACCGAGAGCTGATACCGAGAACACTCGAATGCAGGTCAGGCTCGGCGCGCCACTCCGGCGCGCCGAGCCTTCGCTTTTCGGTGAAGTGTCAGATCGCCCCGAGATCCGCAGACAGCCAGTGCTGCGGATTCATGTAGATCGCTACCTGCTCGCCCAACTGCGATCGCGCGAATTCGAGATATCCGTCGACCTTGTCCGTGGTCAGGTATCGCCGCGAGACTTCGACCAGCATCTCGTCGGTGCCCGGAACGATCTTGTCGACGGATCCGCTGACGCTGACGTAACGGATTGTCGGATCGAGCCTTTCGGCCATCAACGAGAAATGCCCGGCCGACTCGATGAGTCGAGCCTTTCGCGAATCCTTGCCCGTGAGGATCCATGGTTTGCCACCGGGTGAATACAGGTACCAGATCGGGACGGTCAACGGACCGCGTTCGGTGCCGTCCGCTACGGACAGCGCCCCGATGTGGGGTTCGGCCAGAAACTGTTCACGCTCATTTTCGGAGAGTGCCATTCCTCGAGATTACCGCGACGTTTGACATGGCGTTGTGACTCCGTACACAATCGATGTGCTCATTATGAACATGCGTTCGCAATGCGAACAGATCTCGATCTGAACTACTGGGTCCGAACCGGTAGCGAACGCCCACAAGCAGTGAATGTCGAGGATCCGATGACCGCACCGCATACGCAATCGAGTTCGATCACCGGTTCGCCTGGGGCGCGTGCCGCAATGTGGGTAGCACCGTTGTGTTGGATAGCTGTGCTTCTGGACGGATTCGATCTGGTCGTACTCGGTGCGGTCATTCCTTCACTTCTCGACTACGACGCGTGGGGATTGAGTACCGGCACGATCACGATGATCTCGACCTTCGGGCTCATCGGCATGACCATCGGCGCCCTCGTCATCGGCACTCTCACTGACGTCATCGGTCGACGCCGCGCGCTGCTGTACGCCGTTGCCGCATTCTCGATTCTGACTCTGTTGTGCGCAATTGCGCCCAATCCGTTCATCTTCGGTCTGCTGCGCTTCCTCGCCGGGGTGGGACTGGGTGGCGCCCTTCCGACGGCATTGGCTCTGGTCAACGAATTCTCGAAGAAACAAGGCGGTGGATCTGCGTCGACCATGCTGATGACCGGCTATCACGTCGGCGCCGTTGCCACCGCCGCGCTGGCGCTCGTCGTGATCGAACCTTTCGGTTGGCGAGCGATGTTCGTTGTCGGCGCACTTCCTGCCGTCGTCCTGATTCCACTCATGTTGCGGTATCTGCCGGAATCCCCGTCGTACCTTCTCGCTCACGGAAAGCGTGCCGAGGCCGAGGAAATCGCTGCCCGCTACGGTGTCGAGCTCGAGGCTGCGCCTACGTCCGAAGCTGGGCGCACCGAAGCCGCCAATCCCGTTCGCGCACTGTTCTCTTCGAAGTTCCTGCGTAACAGCATCGCCATCTGGATCACCAGTTTCATGGGCTTGCTGCTCGTCTACGGATTGAACACGTGGCTTCCGACGATCATGCGCGAGGCCGGTTACAACCTCGGAGCCTCGTTGACGTTCCTTCTGATCCTCAATGCCGGAGCCGTCGTCGGACTGTTGATCGCCGGGGGCGTCGCGAACAAGATCGGCCCGCGTACCGCAGCAATCGTGTGGTTCACGGGAGCAGCGTTGTTCCTGGCGCTTCTGAGTGTGAAGGTGTCGTTCGGAATCTACGTGATGGTCTTCCTCGCCGGATGCTTCGTTTTCAGTGCACAGGTACTGGTCTACGCCTTCACGAGCACCAATCACCCACCGCAGATTCGCGCGACAGCGCTCGGATGGTCGGCGGGTGTCGGCCGGGTCGGTGCGATCTGTGGGCCGATTCTGGGCGGAGTTCTCCTGGGTGCGGGTTACGCCGTGCCGTGGGGCTTCTACGCCTTCGCGCTCGTCGGACTGCTCGGTGCAATTTCGATCTCCTGCACACGGGTTCGCACCTGAAATACCAGTTTCGCAGGTTGGTGCGCTACTGCTATCGTTGAATATGAGTATGAAGAGTAGCGCTATCGTCACGTCGCGGGCACCGCTACCGATGCCATCGTCTCGATCCGGTTTGTGGTGGGGCTTGCTCGGTGTTCTGGCGTTCTCGTTCACCGTTCCGCTCACGAGGGTCGCCGTCGCGGATCTCGACCCCCTGTTCGTCGGCGCGGGCCGCGCCGTCGTTGCCGGGGCCCTTGCGATTGTGATGCTGTCGGTTACTCGCGCGACGCTTCCGACGCTTCGGCAGTGGTTGCGCATCGCACTCGTGACCGTTGGTGCGGTACTGGGGTTTTCACTGTTCACCACGTTTGCGTTGCAGAGATCGCCGGCGAGTCACGCGGCAGTCGTGATCGGGCTACTTCCCGCTGCGACCGCGGTATTTGCCGTCGTCCGAGGAAAAGAGCGCCCCAGTAAGGGATTCTGGTGGGCAAGCGCCGCCGGCGCGGTATCGGTCGTAGGGTTCGTGGCCGTCGCAAACGGCGGACTCGGCTCGTTCCATCTCGCTGATCTTCTTCTGTTCGCCGCGGTTGTCTGTGCAGCGCTGGCATATTCGGAAGGTGCGTTGCTGGCCCGCGAGATCGGGTCGTGGCAGACGATCGCCTGGGCATTGATTCTCGGACTGCCGGTCACGATTGCGTTGACGGTGGCGTCCATGGCCCAGGCTCCGGTCTCTGCCGATGTGAATTCGTGGCTTTCGTTTGCCTACCTGGGATGCGTGAGTATGTTTCTCGGGTTCTTTCCCTGGTACCGGGGTCTGGCGATCGGTCCCATTTCCACTGTGAGCCAAACACAGTTGGTTCAACCGGTGCTCAGCATTGCCTGGTCGGCGCTGATCCTCGGTGAGGCGTTGTCACCCTCGATCGTGGCCGGCGGCGTCGTCGTCATCGGGTGTGCCTGGCTTGCCCTGAAGGCGCGAGTGGCAGCGCCGCGTGCTGTGCCGGCACGCGACGCGACCACTGCCACCGATGATTCAGAAAAGCGGGCCGCCACCGAAGGCACTGCGGTGTGACGCAGGTTGTTTCCCGTTGGCGTCGGTGATTCCGTACTCGACGGCCGTCTCGGCGGTGATCAGTGTGTGACCGCTGCGCGCGTTCACTTCTGGATCGTTGGCCAATGCAGTGATGACCTGGCCGACGAATTCCGGGGTTTCGGCCTCGGCCAGTGAGAAGCCTTCGAAGCTCTCGATCCCACTCGCCTCCATCCGCTCGTTGCGGATCAACCCGAGCCAGAAGGAAAGTGCGGTGACGCCGGTTCCCTTCAATTCGACAGCCATGTCGGCGGCCATCTTGTCCAAACCTGCCTTTGACATCCCGTACAGGACAGAGTGCAGGTACCCGCGGGTGCCGAATGACGAGATATTGCCGATCACTCCACTGCCCCGGGGGACCATCAACTTCGCCGCTTCTACCGAAGCAACGTAGTGGGCGCGCAGTCCGATTCCGATCAGCGAATCCCAATCGTCGATCGGCCTCTTCCAGAACGGATCGGCGAAGCCGGCATAGCCCGCCGGGTTGGCCCAGACGTTGTTGACCAGAAGATCGAGGCGGCCTGACTGTTCCTCGGCGATGCGTGCAAACAGGTCGACGATCTTTTGATCGTCGGCGTGATCGCACTGCACGGCAATGCCGTGACCGCCGCGCTCGGTGATCTCTGCCGCGGTGCGATCGAGTGGGCCGTCGGCGCCGACGGTTCCTCGCGCCGTCACGTACACCGTCCAGCCGTCGCTTCCCAGTGCGAGTGCAATGCCTTTACCGACGCTCCTACTCGCGCCGGTCACGAGCGCTACTTTGCCGTTTGTCGACGTGGTCATCGGGGACCTCCCAACGAACCCTCGGCGATATCAGTGTCGGGGGACAGGGGAGTGGTGATCGACCACGTCTCCGTGAAGTGGCATTGACTCATTTTCCACACACCGTCCTCGATCACGTATTTGTCGTCGTATTCGCCGGTCATCAACTTCTCGGTGCGTCCGACAGTGTCGACCTGGCGGAACTGCAGAGTCCATCGCCCCACCGCCGACGTCTCCGAGGTCAGTGTGATGTCGGGATGCAATCCGTGATGCATGTCGAGTACCGCGTACCGGCCGTCGACCTTGCGAAGAGCGATCTTCTCGAAGATGTCCGCCATCGGCCCGGCGTCGTCGAACGCGCCGAGACGGCCGTAGTCGATCGACGCTCCTGAACGGATGAAGCTGCTGCGGAACCGAACCGGATCCTTGGCGTCACATGCTCGCCAGTAGCCATGTTTGAGCTTCTTGATTTCCTCGATCTGTTCGAGCGCGTCGAGGCGTTGTGCGAGATCCACCGTCGGTCCTTTTCGTCTGGGTTTCCCGGAGACATGTCGGATCGACTGTAGGGTGTCCTCAGTCACATGTGTGTAGTTTTTCCCAGTGACCGGTCAGGAAACGGTGTCGGTTTCGCTCGAGGATTCGTCGCCGGTGAGAGTGATCGCAGTCGAGTCGCTGAAGACGCTGCCCCAGAGTTCGCCGAGGGCCGGATCTTCTTCGGCGTGTTCGGGTGCCATCATTGCGAGCAGATTGTTGATCAGCATGCCGTTCGCGATGAACAAGCGTGCTTGCTCGGGCGTGCAACCGGTGCGCTCACGCAGCAAGGTGTAGATGCCGGACATGGCGTTCCGGGAGACGGCGGCGACGTCGTCTGTGCTGGTTGCGAAGCCGTGCAACATGACAAGCAGCAGATCCCGGTCGAGAACCAGCTCGCCGTAGGCGGATCCGAGTTCGGCCCAGAACTGCGGATTGCTCGGATCGATTGTGACGGTGTCCAATTTGTCGTTGAAGGTGCGGACGATTTCGTCGAGCGCTCGCGTGAACACCGCGTGGAACAAATCTGCCTTGGTTCCGAACATGCGCACAACGTAGGGCTGCGAGACGCCGGCTTCCTTGGCGACGGCGTCCGTGCTGGTGCCGGAGTACCCGCCCTTTGCAAATGCCCGCGTTGCCGCGGCAAGGACCAGTGCGCGACGTTCCGGTGCGCTCATCCTGCGGGTACGTGGTTCAGCTGCACCGATCGACATATTGACACGTTATCACCGGATAGCTTAGTTTCGACTTAAGTAATCAATTGATGCCTTAAGGCACCTTCACATCGAGGAATCACGATGACCGTTTTGACGAAGTCCGGATCGGACGCCGCATCCGGGTCGGAAAACAGTGGAGGACGTAAGGTTCCGATCGCGATAGCGATGGTTGCTGCTTCTCTGCCCATGTTCATGGCTACCCTCGACAACCTCGTGATGACGAGCGCGCTGCCGGTGATCGAGAAGGAACTGAACGCGTCCGTCGGGCAGCTCCAATGGTTCATGAATGCGTACACGCTCTGCTTTGCGACGCTGATGCTTTCGGCGACGACGCTCGGCGATCGGTGGGGACGCCGCCGGATGTTCGTGTTCGGAATCGGGCTGTTCACGGCTGCATCGATCGCTTCGGCGCTGTCGACAACTCCCGCCCTGCTGATTGCGGCCCGGGCATTTCAAGGCGCGGGCGCAGCCGCGATCATGCCGCTCTCGCTGACCCTCCTCGTCGCAGCCGTACCGGAAGCCAAGCGCGCCATGGCAATCGGTGTCTGGGGTGGCGTCTCCGGACTGGGAATCGCGATGGGTCCCGTGGTCGGTGGAGCGGTAGTCGACGGGTTCTCGTGGCAGGGGATCTTCTGGATCAACGTGCCGGTTGCGATCGTTGCCGTTCCTCTCGCGTTGTATGCGTTGCGTGAATCGACCGGTCGCACACAACCTCTCGACCTTCCCGGTGTCGCACTCGCCGGACTCGGTGTGTTTCTGGCGGTGTGGGGGATCGTTCACGGCAACGACGACGGCTGGGGATCGCTTGGAGTGGTTGCGTCGTTGGTCGGTTCCGCAGTCGCGTTGGCACTGTTCGTTCTTCGCGAGATGAAGACGTCACATCCGGTCATGCCCCTACGTCTGTTCCGTTCACGCAGCTTCTCGATGGCGAACGTCATCGGCTTGACCTTCTCGATCGGGATCTTCGGAGCGGTGTTCCTGCTGTCGCAGTACCTCCAGATCGTGATGGGCTACAGCCCGTTCCAAGCAGGCCTGCGGACGCTTCCGTGGACGGCAGCGCCGATGATTTTCGCTCCTCTCGCCGGTTTTCTGGCGCCGAAGGTCGGGCTCCGTTCACTTCTGCTGACCGGTCTACTTCTCCAGGCCGGAGCATTGTTCTGGTTGGCCGCGTTGATCGGTCCCGACGTGACGTACGGTTCGCTGGTTCCGGCGCTACTGATGGCGGGCATCGGCATGGGCCTGACCTTCGCGCCGAGTTCCACGGCTGTCCTCGTCGACATGGATGAGCCTGATCACGGAACGGCCAGTTCGACCAACTCGACGCTTCGCGAGATCGGTGTTGCGCTGGGAATCGCGGTTCTCACCGCAGTCTTCCTTGCCGCTGGTGGCGCGCTCACGCCGCTGGGCTACGGAGATGCGCTGACACCTGCACTGCGCGTCGGCGGTTGCTTCGTGTTGGTGGCCGTGGTTGCGGCTTGGTTCGTGCCCTCACATCGCAAGGCTTGAGCCACTGCTGTGCGCCTTTATTAACCGCCGGCGGTTAATAAAGGCGCACAGCAGTTTACGAAGCCGGGTCCCCTGGGAACGCTGAGGTGGCCGGAGCGGTTCCCAGCGCGGACCGCCATCCGGCGCCGCGGATTGCCGCATCGGTCAGGCCGTCGATTCCGAACGTGCGGAGTTGGTCGGTATCGACCTGTTCGACGAATGCCCGGTAGGTCACGGCGGTGTCGGATTCGATCTGTGCTGCCAGTTGTGCCGCGGTAACGGCGTCCGTCACCGGGAACGGGATCTCGTAGGCTGCCGCGGCTGTCGGCGGGGTCTCGCCCGCGTCGGTCGACAGGGCAACCAGCGCATCACGTCGCGCGCGGTGCGCGGCTGTATGTGTGGCAACTTCGTTGACACGGGCAGGATTCGAAAACGCGGCAACCACTCCGTAAGCGAAGATCGCGGCATTCTCTGATTCGATTGCGGTCAGCAAGGCAGAACTCTCGGTTCGACGGGTGTGCGAAGTGATCATGGAAGCAACACCGCAACGTGGGTCGAGCACGACGCGCTGATCGAACCGAGCAAGCCCGCGCGATAGCCGGACATCGTGCGAGCGAGATCCGCGGCACTGCGCGCCGAATCGTTAAGCGAGGTCCTCAAGGTGTCAACGCCCGTCGGAGCGTTCGCGACCGAGGTCGACGGGGGCGCAGTGGTCGTAGCGCCGCCGCCCGCTGCTCGCGCAATCTCGGCGTCGAGTTCGAGTGCATGCGCTGTGCGTTCGGCGCTGATCGTGGTCAGTGATGCCGACTTGTCCGGCGCAAGAGCGATGGCGGCGGTTGCGGCTGCCGCGTCGGAGCGAGCTCGCTCGGCCTGGGCCGTCAACTGGTCGACTTCTGCAGCCGCCTCCGCTGTGCCGTTGTCGGTGCAGGCGGACAACGAGAAGGCTGCAGCGCCCAACGCTGCTGCGGTTCCCGTCATCTTGAGCGCACTCCGCCGGGAGAGTGGGATAGTAGTCATGGGCGTCAGCACCAGTCCATCGTGCCAGGTGGTCGGCCGATCGTTCGAATCCGCGGCACGTGTTCAAGTGTGACGTGCGTCGGGCACTCTGGTCACGGAGACGCGTAATGAGCGGTACTCTTGGATGCTTGCAGCATGAGGCACCTGGTGTCTTTTCATGCTCGCAGCCGCCCACGTCGACAGTCGACACAAGTCGGACAATCGACGACAACTGAAATGAGGAGTTCGCGAGATGCCGGTGCCATCCAGGGAGAGGGTGATCGAGCTGATCTCCGAACTCGTGCACGCCCAGGGTTACGACGTCGAAGACGTTGTCGTGACCAGTGCGGGCAAGCACAGCGCGGTGCGCATCATGGTCGACAGCGATGCCGGGATCGAACTCGATGCCGCCGCAGAGATCAGCAGACTCGTTTCGGAACTTTTCGACAGCCTCGAGGAAATCGGTGAAACGCCGTACACCCTCGAGGTGACCTCCCCGGGAATCGATCGTCCACTGACGCTCGAGCGTCACTGGCGTCGAGCCCGTGGACGCAAAGCGCGTATCGATCTGGCCGGCGAGACCGTGGTCGGCCGTATCGGAACGTTGAACGACGATTCCGTGGCGGTTGTCATCGGAGGCCGTGGCGGACTGACCGTGCGAGAGATTGCACTGGGCGACGTTCAGAAGGCCGTAGTTCAGGTGGAGTTCTCGAAGCCCAGTGAGGCGGAGTTGGAACTCGCGGGCGGCATCCCGGAGGGGCGCGCAGTTCCCTCGGATGCGGTTGACCTCACCGATGACTCGGGCGTGGACAGTGTCGAAGACGACGAAGCAGAATTAGAAGACGTAGAAAACGAAGAAGGGTTCGACAAGTGAATATCGACATTGCAGCGTTGCGAGCGATCGAAGCCGAAAAGGGCGTTTCGATCGAAACTGTGATCGCCACGATCCAGACCGCGCTGCTGACGGCGTACCGCCACACCGAGGGGCACAAGCAGAACGCTCGGATCGATGTCAACATCAAGACCGGTTCGGTGCGAGTGATGGCACACGACACCGATGCCGACGGCAACATGATCGGCGAGGAGTGGGACGACACTCCCGAAGGATTCGGTCGAATCGCGGCGACCACCGCACGCCAGGTCATCCTGCAGCGTTTGCGCGACGCCGAGCACGAGCGCAGTTTCGGTGAGTTCTCCACCCATGAGGGTGAAATCGTCGGCGGTGTCATTCAGCGCGACACGCGTGCAAACTCTCGCGGGATGGTCGTCGTTCGAATCGGCAGCGAATCCAATGGCGCCGAAGGATTGTTGCCGCCCGCAGAACAGGTTCCCGGCGAGAACTACGAACACGGCGAGCGCATCAAGTGCTACGTCGTCGGGGTTGCTCGCGGCGCCCGTGGCCCCCAGATCACCCTCTCGCGGACCCATCCGAACCTGGTTCGCAAGTTGTTCGCACTCGAGGTTCCGGAGATCGCGGACGGCAGCGTCGAGATCATCAACGTCGCGCGCGAAGCGGGACACCGTTCCAAGATCGCCGTTGCCTCACGCGTGCAGGGGCTGAACGCAAAGGGTGCATGCATCGGCCCGATGGGTCAGCGCGTCCGCAACGTCATGAGCGAACTTGCGGGGGAGAAGATCGACATCATCGACTTCGACGAAGATCCCGCGACGTTTGTGGGCAACGCACTTTCCCCGTCGAAAGTGGTCTCCGTCACTGTCGTCGATCCGGAGGCTCGTGCGGCCCGTGTCATCGTGCCCGATTTCCAGCTTTCGTTGGCCATCGGAAAAGAGGGTCAAAATGCCCGCCTGGCTGCACGGTTGACGGGTTGGCGTATCGACATTCGGAGCGATGCGGCACCCGTTGGCGACGCGTCCGACCGGCCCGCCACGTCCAACGGATAACGGTGGAATGCAGTGATCGAGACGGTTCGGCGGTAGAGTGGACAATGGTTCGACGTGAGTCCTCGGATTCTGCGCGCGTGAAACCCGGTTCGCCGGTCAGAACGTGTGTGGGGTGCAGGGAACAAGGGTCGGCTGTCGATCTGTTGAGGGTCGTGGTTGGTGAGCAGGGGCCGGAGGGTTCCCCGCTCGTCCCCGACGTATCGCGAAGACTCCCCGGTCGAGGTGCATGGCTGCACCTGGATCCGAGTTGTCTGAGCCTGGCAGAGCGGCGCCGAGCATTCAGCAGAGCACTGCGAGTGTCCGGAAATCTGGACACGTCCGCTGTCGACCAGCTGGTCGACGCAGTTCACACAAAAGCAGTACCTCTCGAGAAGAACAGGCACAAGCACTCATGAGCACACCGTGAAGCACCAACGATGAACGTCCATCGGCGATAACCCGAGGTCGTGCGGGACCCACATCTGTGGGATGCCTCCTGCTCGACCTCATCAGTGAGGAGAGCAGTGGCAGGCAAGGCCCGCGTGCACGAGTTGGCTAAAGAACTCGGTGTCACCAGCAAGGAACTACTCGCAACGCTCAAGGAGCAAGGCGAGTTCGTGAAGTCTGCGTCATCCACAGTGGAGGCGCCCGTCGCCCGTCGTCTGCGGGAGTCATTCCCGTCGGCAGGCGGAGCAGAAACCAAGTCCGAGACCGGCGCAGCCGCTCCGGCGGCTCGCCCCGCGGCAAAGCCCGGCGCACCGTCGCCGTCAGCTGCAAAGCCCGGTGGCCCGCGTCCCGGCCCCAAGCCGGCCGCACCCGCACCGGCTGCTCCCGCAGCTCCGGCACCGGCAGCCCCCGCGGCTCCCGCAGCCGCTGCTCCGGCAGCACCGTCGGCGCCGGTCCCCACCCCGACGTTCAACGCTCCGAAGCCGGCACAGCCGGCACGCCCGGCTCCGGCTGCTCCCGCAGCATCGGCACCGGCAGCCCCCGCGGCTCCGGCGGCACCGTCCACCGGCGCAAAGCCCGGCGGACCGCGTCAGGGACCGAAGGCACCTCGCGTCGGTAACAACCCGTACTCCTCGGCACCCGCCGAGCGTCCGGCACCTCGTCCGGCTCCCGGCGCACCGCGTCCGGGTGCAGGCCAGGGCGGTTCTCGTCCGGCTCCGGGTCAGGGCGGTCCCCGTCCGGCTCCCGGCCAGGGTGGACCTCGTCCGGCTCCGGGTCAGGGCGGTCCCCGTCCGGCTCCCGGCCAGGGTGGACCTCGTCCGCCTGCAGGTCAGGGCGGACCCCGCCCCAGCCCCGGCTCCATGCCTCCTCGCCCGAACCCGGGTGCAATGCCTGCTCGTTCCGCTCGTCCCGCGCCCGGTGGCGGCGGACGTCCGGGTCGTCCCGGTGGCGCTCCCGGTGGTCGTCCGGGCGGCGGCGGCGGTGGATACCGCGGCGGCGGCGCTCCCGGCGCCGGTGCTGGTGCAGGTGCTCCCGGTGGAGCAGCTCCGGCCGGTGGATTCCGCGGTCGTCCCGGCGGCGGTGGCCGTCCCGGTCAGCGCGGCGCAGCGGCAGGTGCATTCGGTCGTCCCGGCGGAGCAGTTCGCCGTGGACGTAAGTCGAAGCGGGCGAAGCGCGCCGAGTACGAAAGCATGCAGGCTCCCGCAGTCGGCGGCGTCAGGCTGCCACGCGGCAACGGTGAGACCATCCGTCTCGCTCGCGGCGCATCGCTGTCGGACTTCGCGGACAAGATCGATGCGAACCCCGCAGCGCTCGTGCAGGCGTTGTTCAACCTCGGTGAGATGGTCACGGCAACTCAGTCGGTCAACGACGAGACGCTGGAGCTGCTCGGCGGCGAAATGAACTACGTCGTGCAGGTCGTCAGCCCGGAGGACGAGGACCGCGAGCTGCTCGACAGCTTCGACCTCACCTACGGCGAGGACGCCGGCGGAGAAGAGGACCTCGAGTCCCGTCCGCCTGTGGTCACCGTCATGGGCCACGTCGACCACGGTAAGACCCGTCTGCTCGACGTGATCCGTAAGGCGAATGTCCGTGAGGGCGAAGCCGGCGGCATCACGCAGCACATCGGTGCCTACCAGGTGCTGACCGAGCTCGAGGGCAACGAGCGTCTCGTGACGTTCATCGACACCCCGGGTCACGAGGCCTTCACGGCCATGCGTGCTCGTGGTGCCAAGGCCACCGACCTCGCGATCCTTGTTGTCGCAGCCGACGACGGCGTCATGCCGCAGACGGTGGAAGCGATCAACCACGCCCAGGCGGCCGACGTGCCGATCGTGGTCGCGGTGAACAAGATCGACAAGGAAGGCGCGAACCCGGACAAGATCCGGCAGCAGCTCACCGAGTACGGACTGGTGGCCGAGGAATACGGCGGAGACACCATGTTCGTCGACATCTCGGCGAAGCAGGGTCTCAACATCGACGCACTGCTCGAAGCAGTGCTGTTGACGGCGGACGCTTCCCTGGATCTGCGCGCCAACCCGGACATGGACGCTCAGGGTGTTGCCATCGAGGCGCACCTCGACCGTGGCCGCGGCCCCGTCGCTACCGTGCTCATCCAGCGCGGAACGCTGCGGGTCGGCGACTCGATCGTTGCCGGCGATGCTTACGGCCGCGTCCGCCGCATGGTGGACGAGCACGGTCAGGACGTCCACGAGGCACTGCCTTCACGTCCGGTCCAGGTCATCGGCTTCACGTCGGTCCCCGGTGCAGGTGACAACCTGCTCGTGGTCGACGAGGACCGTATCGCTCGTCAGATCGCGGACCGTCGCAACGCACGTAAGCGCAACGCGCTTGCAGCGAAGAGTCGTAAGCGCATCAGCCTCGACGATCTCGATGCAGCTCTGAAGGAACATTCACAGCTGAACTTGATCCTCAAGGGTGACAACTCGGGAACCGTGGAGGCCCTCGAAGAGGCTCTCCTCGGAATTCCGATCGACGACGAGGTGCAGTTGCGCGTCATCGACCGCGGTGTCGGTGGCATCACGGAGACCAACGTCAACCTGGCTGCTGCGTCCAACGCGATCATCATCGGCTTCAACGTCCGCGCCGAAGGCAAGGCAACGGAGCTGGCGAACCGCGAGGGCGTCGACATTCGCTACTACTCGGTGATCTACCAGGCCATCGATGAGGTCGAAAAGGCACTCAAGGGTCTGCTCAAGCCGGTGTACGAAGAGGTCGAGCTGGGCAAGGCAGAGATCCGCGCCATGTTCCGTTCGTCCAAGATCGGCAACATTGCCGGTTGCTTGGTCACGTCGGGCAGCATCCGTCGCAACGCCAAGGCACGTCTCATCCGCGACAGCAAGGTCATCGCCGAGACGGTCACCATCTCCTCGCTCAAGCGGGAGAAGGAAGACGCTACCGAGGTTCGCGAAGGCTACGAATGTGGTTTGACCGTCACCTATTCCGATATCAAGATCGGTGACGTTCTCGAGTGCTACGAGCTTCGCGAGAAGCCGCGCGACTGATTATGTCGACACGGGCGTTGGGGCGGACGCACGTGAGTACTAGCTGACATGGACTCTTCCGGACTTGAACATACAAGTCCGGAAGAGTCCATTCGGCTCTGTCTAGGGGGAAAATGTTTGTAGGGGCACTGGAGTTCGACATTCTTTTCGGCGATGTCCACTCACTCAAGGAAAAGCGTTCGATGCTGTCGCCGATCCTGACGGAACTCCGTCGATTCGGCGTGAGTGCAGCGGAGGCGGGGGAGCAGGGACGCCTGCGTCGTGCGCTCGTCGGCGTCGGTGTGGTCAGTTCGTCCGTCGATCACCTGCACGATGTTCTCGATCATTGTGAGCGAGCGGTCGCCGAGCGTCCGGAGATTCAGTTGCTGGCTGTGCGAAGGCGAATCTTCGGCCCGGAAGACTGAGTGTCACCGATCTGTGTCGCTGAGCCACTCTTCCGGACGGCGTACCGAATCGAGTTGGTTGGCAACGGATTCGGCGTCCAGGGGACCAGGTGTGACGGTGTCTGTACTCCCGCTCGATGTGCACGGTGGCTTGTGGCCGAAGACCTCTACCGATGGTGATTTGGTTGCCGGGTAGCCGATGGACGAGACTGTTGTCGGTAATAATTCTTGTTAACCAGAACTTTGATCGATCGAGTCACCTCGATTCGAGTGGCCAGGTAGAGGAGACTGACAGTCATGGTAGATCCAGCCCGGGCACGCAAGTTGGCAAAGCGTATCGGAACCATCGTCGCGACCGCGATCGATCACGAGATCAAGGATCCGCGACTCGCATTTGTGACCATCACGGACACCAAGGTCACCAACGATCTGCACGACGCGACGGTGTACTACACAGTCATGGGCGAGAAGGTCGATTCCGCACCCGATGTGGAAGCCGCCGCCGCAGGACTCGAGAAGGCCAAGGGTGTTCTCCGCTCGAAGGTCGGTGCCGGAACTGGCGTTCGCTTCACACCGACTCTGACGTTTGTCGCCGATACCGTTCCCGACACCGCGCGTCATATGGAAGAACTGCTGGCCCGTGCCAAGGCCGCCGACGACGAGGTCGCCAAGGCGCGTGAGAATGCACAACCGGCCGGAGATGCAGATCCGTACAAGGAGCCGCGAGTGGCTTCGGACGAAGACGAGGCGTCGCCAGATGTTCGTGAAGCCGACTGACGCGCACCGAGAATGACGATCACCGCACTTTCGGACGTCGACCCCTGCGAGGCGAAGTTCGCTCAGGTGGCCGAGGTTCTCGAATCGGCACACACGGTGACAATTCTCTGCCATGTGCAGCCGGATGCGGACACGATCGGCAGCGGACTTGCGCTCGGTCTCGTTCTCGAGCGTCGGGGCATTTCGGTGCAGGTCGCGTTCAGTCGGCCGTCGGCGCTGCCCGAGTCGATGTGTGATTTCCCTGGTGTTCACTTGCTCACGGCGCCCGCCGATGTTCGGGAAAGCGTCGATGTTCTGGTGACCGTGGATGTCGGCAGCGAGGGCCGCCTCGGTGAGTTGGCGAGTCGACTCGCCGGCGCGCATCGCACAATCGTCCTTGATCACCATCGCTCCAATTCCGAATTCGGAACCATCAACGTCGTCGACGAAACCGCGGCTTCGACGACGGCGCTCATCGCACGATTCTTCGATGCATGGGGAGTCGCGATCGATCGCGATATCGCGCACTGTCTCTATGCCGGACTGGTCACCGACACCGGCTCCTTCCGGTGGGGAGGTCCGCTTCCGCACGTGCTCGCGGCGCGTTTGCTGGCGACCGGCATCGACGGCGACGCGATTGCGCGAAAGCTGCTCGACACCCATCCGTTCGGGTGGTTGCCGATGCTGGCTTCGGTACTCGGGTCCGCGGTGCTGGTCCCGGAAGCCGCGGACGGCCGTGGGCTGGTGTACGCGGTGATCCGACGCAGTGACATCGGCGATCTTCGCTCCGAGGAGATCGAGAGCGTCGTCGATATCGTGCGAACTACTTCGGAAGCCGAAGTTGCCGCCGTACTCAAAGAGTCGGTTTCCGGAAGCTGGTCGATCTCGTTGCGTGCAAAGTCGGCGATCGACGTGTCGGCGGTCGCTGAAAGTCTTGGTGGCGGCGGGCACCGGCTGTCGGCCGGATATACGTCGACCACTTCCAGCGACGAGATTGTTGCCGCGCTCGTCGCGGCACTCGGCTGAATCCGCGGCATTGAGCGAATCTGACGCCACCTCGGCGGGATCTTCGGCAGCTGATTTCGACGTCACTGGGCGTCGAATCTTTTCCCTGGCGTTTCCGGCACTCGGGGTACTGGCGGCCGAACCCCTCTATCTGTTGTTCGACATCGCCGTGGTCGGCCGACTCGGGGCGCTTCCGCTGGCCGGATTGGCAGTCGGTGGTCTGATCCTGTCGTTGGTGAGTACGCAGCTGACCTTCTTGTCGTACGGCACGACGGCGCGCGCCGCACGGCTGCACGGGGCGGGCCGCGAGCGCGACGCGGTGGGCGAGGGTGTTCAGGCGACCTGGCTGGCGGCCGCGATCGGCTTGGCCTTGGTAGTGATCGTGCAGGTGATCGCGGGCCCGCTGACTTCGGCGGTGGCCGGAACTCCCGACATTGCGGCGGCTGCGGAAAGTTGGCTTCGGATAGCGGTATTGGGTGTTCCACTCATCCTGGTGGCTCTGGCCGGCAACGGCTGGATGCGCGGGGTTCAGAACACGGTGCGACCGCTTCGGTTCGTCCTTGTCGGCTTGGGTATTTCGGCGGTGTTGTGCCCGATTCTCGTGCACGGTTTGCTCGGTGCTCCCCGGATGGAACTCGAAGGATCAGCTGTCGCGAATCTGGTCGGCCAGAGCGTTTCGGGTGTCCTGTTCGCTTGGGCACTCTTTCGTGAACCGGTCTCGGCTCGACCGCATTTTGCAATCATGCGGGCGCAGATGCTGATGGGCCGTGACCTGATTCTGCGCAGCCTCGCATTCCAAGCGTGTTTCGTCTCGGCGGCCGCGGTGGCGTCGAGGTTCGGTGCAGCCGTAGTCGGTGCACACCAAGTTGTCCTCCAACTGTGGAACCTGGTTTCGCTCCTCCTCGATTCCTTGGCGATCGCCGCCCAAACGCTCATCGGAGCTGCCCTCGGCGGTGGATTCGCAGCCGCCGCGAAGAGGATGACCTGGCGGATCACTGCCTGGTCGACGGTATTTGCCGTGGTACTCGCGATCTTCTTCGCCGCGGGCCACTCCGTGATCCCCGGACTTTTCACGTCCGACGCCGAGGTCCTCGGTCAAATGTCGATCGCCTGGTGGTTCTTCGTCGCGATCATGCCGGTAGCGGGAATCGTGTTTGCACTCGACGGTGTTCTGCTCGGCGCCGGGGACGTGGTGTTTCTGCGCAACGCGACCATGCTCTGCGCAGTTCTCGGATTTCTGCCCGCGATCTGGCTCTCCCTCGCCTACGACTGGGGGCTGGCCGGAATTTGGGCAGGGCTTACCGTGTTCGTAGTACTTCGGATGGTCGCGGTGTCGTGGCGAGCGTTTTCCGGCAAGTGGGCAGTGACAGGTCCGGCGACGGCGAAGCGCGGAAGTTCAACTGAGGAAGCAGAGGGATCGTGGCAGCAAAGCTGATGGCGGTGAGCGACATTCATGTCGGTCACAACGGCAACAAGCCGATGACGGAGGAACTGTTCCCGGATTCGCCTGACGACTGGCTCATTCTCGCCGGAGATGTTTCCGAGAAAACTGACGACATTCGGTGGGCGTTGAAGCTCCTTCGCAGCCGATTCGCAAAGGTCATCTGGATTCCGGGCAACCACGAACTGTGGACGACCGCCAAGGATCCGGTTCAGATTCACGGAGCGCCGCGGTACGAGTACCTGGTCAACATGTGCCGCGAACTCGACGTCGTCACGCCCGAGGACCCGTTCCCGGTGTGGGAGGGAGACGAGGGCCCGGTCACGGTCGTCCCGATGTTCCTTCTCTACGACTACTCCTTCCTGCCGGAAGGCGCGCGAGACAAGGAACACGGGCTCGAGATCGCGCGGGACAAGAACGTCGTCGCCACCGACGAGTTCCTGCTCTCGCCGCAGCCGTATGCAACGCGCGACGCGTGGTGCCGGGCGAGAATCGAATACACCCAGGCACGGCTGGACGCGCTCCCCGAAGGCACAAAAACCGTTCTGGTGAACCATTTCCCGATGGTCCGGCAGCCCACGGACGTGCTCATGTATCCGGAGTTCGCGTTGTGGTGCGGAACCACCGCGACCGCCGACTGGCATGTGAAGTACAACGCGGTGTGCTCGGTGTACGGGCACCTGCACATTCCTCGAACCACGTACTACGACGGCGTCCGCTTCGAGGAAGTATCACTCGGGTACCCGCGCGAATGGCGTCGGCGTGGACTGCCGGAGAAGTTGTTGCGTCAGATTCTTCCCGTTCCGGAGTACCCGCCGGGAACGCTCAACAAGTGGGGTGGCCACTTCAAGGTAACGCCGGAGCAGGAAGCCGAAGTCGAGCGCATGCGCGCCGGACGCTGAGAGGTATCGCTACGTGATCGAACAGATTCTTCCCGGTGGAGTTGCGACGGCCGAGGCCTTCGTGGATCCGCCCGGTCTGGTTCCGCACCCCAGTGAGGAGGCGTTGATCGGCCGCGCGGTCGAGAAGCGCCGTCGCGAGTTCGTGACTACCCGGCACCTCGCGCGTCAGGCGATGGGCAAGCTCGGTGTTCCGTCTGCCGCTGTCATGCGCGGCGAGCGTGGTGCCCCACTCTGGCCGCAGGGAGTAGTCGGAAGCCTCGCCCATTGCGACGGCTACCGCGGCGCTGTCCTGGCGTACTCCATGCAGGTCCGCTCACTCGGTATCGACGCCGAGCCGCACGGCCCGCTGCCGGACGGGGTATTGCCCGCGGTCAGCATCGAAGCGGAACGAACGTGGCTGGACACTCAGGAAACCGGCGGTCCGGTGCACTGGGATCGAGTGCTCTTCTGCGCGAAGGAAGCCACGTACAAGGCGTGGTTTCCGCTCACCGGGCGCTGGTTGGGTTTCGAGGACGCACACATCACATTCGAGGCGGAGTCGGACACTTCCGGAACTTTCAACTCGCGTCTGCTGGTCCCCGGTGAGGCGACGTCTGGTCCGCCGCTCACCTCTTTCGACGGCAGGTGGTTGGTGTCGGACGGGCTCATTCTGACGGCAATTTCGGTGCAGTGAGCGCGACTGGCAGAATCGGCACACGTGTCAGCTCGTGAAAAGCCTTCCTCCGGTCTTGTCGGCGCCGGAATCCTGATTGTCGACAAAGAGGCGGGCATCACCAGCCACGACGTGGTCGCTCGGTGCCGCAAATTGTTGAACACCCGCAAGGTGGGACATGCCGGGACTCTTGATCCCATGGCGACCGGCGTCCTCGTTCTCGGCGTCGAGCGTGCGACCAAGTTGCTCGGACTCCTGGCACTGACAACCAAGGCGTACTCGGCGACCATTCGCCTCGGTGCAGCGACGGACACGGACGATGCCGAAGGGGAGGTCCTGACTTCCGCAGATGCTTCGCAGGTGACGGACGCGGAGATCGCGGCGATCGTGGCGACGCTGACCGGAGACATCAAGCAGATCCCGGCAAGCGTGAGCGCTATCAAGGTCGACGGTCAACGCGCACATGCCCTGGTGCGTGCGGGAGAAACCGTCGAGCTGGCGCCGCGCCCGGTAACGGTGTCGACTTTCGAAGTTCTGGCTCGGCGAGATGTCCCGGGTGGCTTCGTCGATCTGGATGTAGACGTTGAGTGCTCTTCCGGAACATACATCCGCTCGCTTGCACGCGACCTCGGTCGTGAATTGGGCGTCGGCGGTCATTTGACGGCATTGCGCCGCACCCGCGTCGGGCCGTTCACTCTCGAACATGCGCGCACGCTCGAAGATCTCGCGGATCAGCCGGGTGTGAGCCTCGACATCGATCAGGCTGCGCAGACGGCTTTTCCGCATCGGCAGATCACGGCGGAGGAAGCCGAGGCGATCAGCCAGGGGCGCTGGCTCGAGCCGATCGGGATGAAGGGGATCTGTGCGGCGATCGATCCCACCGGTCACACGATTGCGCTTCTGCAGGAGAAGGGTCGACGCGCCAGTTCGGTGATGGTCGTGCGACCGGCGACGCTTCGCGGGTGATCGTCCGCGAGCGTGTCGACGGCGACCTCGACGGTTGCGTCGATGCGCTGGCACAGGTCCACCAGTGCGACGGATATCCGAACACGTGGCCACAGAACCCGCACCGCTGGCTCAGTTCGCCCACGGTGGTGAAGGCGTGGGTCGGTGAGGGCGACGGCCGTGTTGTCGGTCATGTGGCCGTCGACCGCGAGGTTGCAGGCGCGCCCACCACCGCGGGATCGATAGCCGTGTCGCGATTGTTCGTTCATCCCCATGCCCGCGGAAACGGCCTCAGCGGTGCGCTACTCGACGCTGTCACGGATTTCGCAGCAGAAAGTCAGTTGGAACTGGTGCTCGACGTCGTCGAGGACGCTTTGCCGGCGATCGCGCTGTACGAGCGTCGAGGTTGGGTGTACGTCGACGAGAGGCTCGCCGACTGGACCCGGACCGACGGAGTCCGGCCCGTGGAACGGCGATATCGTCTGCCGCGCTGAGCGGCCTCGACTACACGAGCCAAATTGCTTGAGCGACTGGGCTTCCCAGGTCGATGGTGTCGGGGCTGTCGCCGAGTCGAACGGACACTGTTCCGGCGAAATCACGGCGTTCTTCGACAGTGATGTCGACATCGAGACTGACGCCGACGGAATCGAAGTACCGAAGCATTTCGGGATCGGAATCGGAGATCCGGGCAACGCGGCCCCGCTCGCCGTTGGCGAAGTCGCTGAGCTGACGGGCCGGGGGAGTCGGCACCGAACCATCGGTGGCGGGAATGGGATCGCCGTGCGGGTCACGTTCGGGGAAGCCCAGTTTGGCGTCCATCCGAGAGATCATCAGATCGGAAACGGCGTGTTCGAGGATTTCGGCTTCGTCGTGGACTTCGTCCCAGCCGTACCCGAGTTCCTGAACCAGATAGGTCTCGATCAACCGGTGGCGCCGGACCATGGACACAGCAGCCGCGCGGCCACTGTCCGTCAGAGCGATGGAACCGTAGCGGGCGTGATCGACGAGGCCCTGGTCCGAGAGTTTGCGGATCGCCTCGGACACCGTCGAAGCCGAGACGTTCATCTTCTCGGACAGGAGCTTGGTGGACACCCGCTCGTGGGACCACTCCTGGATCGTCCAGATGACCTTGAGGTAGTCCTGAGCCACCGACGAGAGTGCGAGCGTGTCGATTGCCGCGTCGTGCGCCGAAGTGCTGTCGCCATCCGACGTCGATGATGCTTCCGAGGTTCCGGTCTTGTGAGCTGCCACAACGCTTAGCTTAGGCTACGAAATCCGGAACTTCCGTACGTGAGCGGCAGCACAGCGGTGATTCGCTGGGCGGGTCCGAACGTGACCCGCCGCCGGTGGACCCGTAGGCTGCCAATCGTGCTGAGATGGCGTGGTCTCGACGAAGTTCCGGCCGATTGGGGTCGTTGTGTGCTCACTATCGGTGTGTTCGACGGTGTGCATCGTGGGCATGCCCAATTGATAGCGAGAGCGGTTACCGCTGCGCGCAAACGTGGTGTTCCGAGCGTGTTGATGACGTTCGACCCGCATCCCATGGAGGTTGTGCGGCCGGGTAGTCATCCAGCCCAGTTGACGACGCTGCAACGGCGTGCGGAATTGGCTCAGGATCTGGGCATCGACGTGTTCTGCGTGATGCCGTTCACCGCTGATTTCATGAAGCTGACGCCGGAGCGCTACGTCCACGAAATTCTCGTCGAACGTCTGCATGTCGCCGAGGTGGTGGTGGGGGACAATTTCACCTTCGGCAAGAAGGCGCTCGGCAACGTCGATCTTCTTCGTGAGATGGGCGCTCGCTTCGGCTTTGCGGTCGACGGCGTCCAGCTGCTCGCCGAGCATGCGGTGACGTTCTCGTCGACCTACATCCGCTCGTGCGTCGACGCAGGCGACATGGAAGCGGCTACCGAAGCTCTCGGCCGTCCACATCGTGTCGAAGGTGTAGTCGTCCACGGTGACAAGCGTGGACGCGAGTTGGGATTCCCGACGGCCAATGTTGCACCGCCGATGTTTTCGGCGATTCCGGCCGACGGCGTCTACGCAGCGTGGTTCACGGTGCTCGGCGCCGGCGAGGAACTCGGAACTGTCGTTCCCGGTCGTCGGTACCAAGCCGCAGTGTCTGTGGGGACCAACCCGACCTTCTCCGGCCGGACCCGAACCGTCGAGGCGTACGTTCTCGACACCGAAGCAGACCTGTACGGACAACACGTCGCTGTCGACTTGGTTTCGCGGATTCGCGGCATGGAGAAGTTCGACTCGATCGAGTCGCTCATCACGGCGATGAACCGAGACGTCGAACGCGCACGCCAAATCCTGAGTGAGGATGCAGAGCGCAGCGTAGGTTGAGCTCGTTGCACTAGTGGCGGCGGCCACATTCGCTCCAGGTGGGCGAAAGCGCCTCATTGCTGCTGGTAGGATCTTCTCTCGGTGCGTGCTGCGGTTTGCGGTGGCCGCACCGATCTAGTTCCTTTCACGCAAACGTCATCACAGGAGTGAATCAAGTGGCATTGACCACGGAAGAAAAGAAGGTCGTTCTCGGCGAGTACGGCTTGCACGAGACCGACACGGGATCGCCCGAAGCTCAGGTGGCAATGCTCACCAAGCGCATCACCGATCTCACCGAGCACCTCAAGACCCACAAGCATGACCACCACTCGCGTCGTGGACTGCTCTTGATGGTCGGT
The DNA here is from genome assembly GCF_036669995.1 of Rhodococcus sp. DN22. Lineage (NCBI taxonomy): Bacteria > Bacillati > Actinomycetota > Actinomycetes > Mycobacteriales > Nocardiaceae > Rhodococcus > Rhodococcus sp. DN22. The sequence continues at coordinate 2,733,775 of NZ_CP133326.1, forward strand.
CGCCGTCGTCGTCTGCTGAAGTACGTGGCAAAGACTGACGTCGCTCGCTACCGCACGCTCATCGAGCGTCTCGGCCTGCGTCGCTAGATTTTTCTCACGACGCTGATCGAAAGCAACACGGCACGCTTCGGTTTGCCGAACACTCCGTTAGCCGGCGAAGCCACGCATATACTGGGCTTCGCTGGCTTTCGGCGTTAGCTGCCGCAAGGCAGTTTCCGCTGTCGGCGCTATGCACAGTTGTCTACGCACAGTTGTGCAGTGCGCCGCCAGCACACCGTATGCACCAGAGAACGTGGTGTCGGTTGTCGGTAGTGGTTCTCCGGACCGGGCAAGTGCCCGAAAGCTCCGGAGGACTTCGATCGACGGCCGCCCGAACGTCGTGACGTCCCGAAGCAGAAATCGCTCGCATCGCAAGGAGCGTCTGCAATTCAAGAGGGGGACGTCCCTCGGTGCGCAGTTTCCACCAGGAGGGTGGAAACGCCCGCGCGGGTACGGCGAAGACGAGAGGGAAGTGAAGAGAAAAGAATGACAGAGAATTCCGTAGTAGAGGTCGACGAAGGCGTGTTCGAATCCACCGCCGTGATCGACAACGGGTCCTTCGGTACCCGCACCATCCGTTTCGAGACCGGACGCCTTGCTCAGCAGGCCGCCGGCGCCGTCGTTGCTTACCTGGACGACGAGACCATGCTGCTGTCCGCCACGAGCGCCAGCAAGCACCCCAAGGAGCACTTCGACTTCTTCCCCCTGACGGTGGACGTCGAAGAGCGTATGTACGCAGCGGGCCGCATCCCCGGTTCGTTCTTCCGTCGTGAGGGACGCCCCTCCACCGACGCGATCCTGACCTGCCGCCTCATCGACCGGCCGCTGCGCCCGTCCTTCGTCGACGGTCTCCGTAACGAGATCCAGGTCGTCGTCACGGTCATGAGCCTCAACCCGCAGGATCTGTACGACGTCGTGGCCATCAACGCCGCTTCCGCGTCGACGCAGATCGCGGGCCTGCCGTTCTCCGGACCCGTCGGTGGCGTGCGTGTTGCACTCATCGTCTCCGAGGACAACAAGGCCGGCCAGTGGGTTGCATTCCCGACGGTCGATCAGCTCGAGAACGCCGTCTTCGACATGGTCGTAGCCGGCCGCGTGGTGTCCGGCAGCGGTGACAACGCCGACGTAGCGATCATGATGGTCGAGGCCGAGGCCACCGACAACGTCATCGCGAAGATCGCCGACGGCGCTCAGGCACCGACCGAGGCCATCGTTGCCGAAGGCCTCGAGGCCGCCAAGCCGTTCATCGCACGCCTGTGCGCTGCTCAGGCAGCACTGGCATCCAAGGCTGCAAAGCCCACGGGTGACTACCCGGTCTTCCCGGCGTACCAGGACGACGTTTTTGCTGCCGTCGAGGCTGCTGCGTCCGAAAAGCTCAATGCCGCACTGACAATCGCCGGCAAGCAGGAACGCGACGACAAGACCGACGAGGTCAAGGTCGAGGTTCTCGAGCAGGTTGCACCCAACTTCGAAGGCCGCGAGAAGGAACTGGGAGCAGCGTTCCGCTCGCTCACCAAGAAGCTGGTTCGCCAGCGCATCCTGCGCGATCAGTTCCGCATCGACGGCCGCGGCGTCACGGACATCCGTTCGCTGTCCGCCGAGGTCGCGATCATCCCGCGCGCACACGGCTCCGCGCTGTTCGAGCGCGGCGAGACCCAGATCCTGGGTGTCACCACTCTCGACATGGTCAAGATGGCTCAGCAGGTCGACTCGCTCGGTCCCGAGACCACCAAGCGCTACATGCATCATTACAACTTCCCGCCGTACTCCACCGGTGAGACGGGTCGCGTCGGTTCGCCGAAGCGTCGCGAAATCGGTCACGGTGCACTCGCCGAGCGCGCTCTCATGCCGGTTCTGCCCAGCGTCGAAGAGTTCCCTTACGCGATTCGCCAGGTCTCCGAGGCTCTGAGCTCCAACGGTTCCACCTCGATGGGCTCGGTGTGTGCGTCCACGCTCGCACTGCTCAACGCCGGTGTGCCGCTTCGCGCTCCGGTTGCCGGTATCGCCATGGGTCTGGTCTCCGACCAGGTCGACGGTGAAACCCGCTACGTCGCTCTGACCGACATCCTCGGCGCCGAAGACGCCTTCGGCGACATGGACTTCAAGGTCGCAGGCACCAAGGACTTCGTCACGGCCCTGCAGTTGGACACGAAGCTCGACGGCATCCCGTCGCAGGTTCTTGCCGGTGCACTCTCGCAGGCGAAGGATGCACGGACCACGATCCTCGAGGTCATGGCGGAAGCCATCGACACCCCGGACGAGATGAGCCCGTTCGCTCCCCGCGTGACGGCCATCAAGGTCCCCGTCGACAAGATCGGTGAGGTCATCGGCCCCAAGGGCAAGATGATCAACTCCATCACCGAGCAGACCGGTGCCAACATCTCCATCGAAGACGACGGCACCGTGTTCGTCGGCGCCACCGATGGACCGTCTGCACAGGCCGCGATCGACATGATCAACGCCATTGCCAACCCGCAGCTCCCCAAGGTCGGCGAGCGGTTCCTGGGCACGGTCGTCAAGACCACCGCCTTCGGTGCCTTCGTGTCGCTCCTGCCGGGACGCGACGGACTGGTGCACATCTCGAAGCTGGGCAGTGGCAAGCGTATTGCCAAGGTCGAAGACGTGGTCAACGTCGGATCCAAGATCCGCGTCGAGATCGCCGACATCGATGCACGTGGCAAGATCTCGCTGATCCCGGTCGAAGAGGGCAACGACGAGGCTGCCGCTCCGGCCGCCGACGAGGCTGCTTCCGAGTAGATCTCACTTCGTACTCTGATGCGGCCCCGCGCGGATTTCCGTGCGGGGCCGCATCTGTACTGTCTGTAGACACGAGCCTGTAGATACCTGATTCAACACTTGCACCGAGGACTGCTGAACCTTTTCATGGCAAAGACCACTCCCAACACCACGCGCAGCCGCAGCGCTGTGCTGAAATCGCCGATCGATGCGACTCCTGAATCGGGAGTGCAGCGCACGGTCCTTCCCGGCGGCCTGCGCGTCGTCACCGAATTCATCCCCGGTGTGCGTTCCGCCTCCGTCGGCGTGTGGGTCGGAGTCGGTTCCCGCGACGAGCAGCCGAGTGTGGCCGGTGCCGCGCATTTTCTCGAGCATCTGTTGTTCAAGTCGACGCCGTCACGGACCGCGTTGGACATCGCGCAGGTCATGGATGGTGTGGGCGGCGAACTCAATGCATTCACGTCGAAGGAACACACCTGTTTCTACGCGCACGTGATCGACGAGGACCTCCCGATGGCGGTGGACCTTGTTGCCGACGTCGTACTGCGTGGGCGCTGCAGAACTGCGGATGTCGACGTCGAGCGGCAAGTAGTGCTCGAAGAGATCGCGATGCGAGACGACGATCCGGAAGACCTGCTCGGCGACGCCTTCCTGACCGCGTTGTTCGGAGATCATCCTGTCGGTCGTCCCATCATCGGTAGCGTCGAATCGATCGAGTCGATGTCGCGCAATCAGCTGCATTCCTTCCATGTTCGGCGTTACACGCCGCAGCGGATGGTGCTGGCAGTAGCGGGGAACGTCGACCACAAGCAGGTTGTGACGCTCGCTCGCCGCGCCTTCGCCGGGCATCTCGAGCGTGGAGTCAAGCCGGCGCCGCGGCGCGAAGGCACTCTGCGTTTGCGAACGATGCCTGAACTGAGCTTGACCCACCGCGACAGCGAGCAGGTCCACCTTGCGCTCGGAGTACGCGCGTTCGGTCGGCACGAGGGTCATCGCTGGGCCCTGTCTGTTCTCAACGCCGCAGTGGGCGGCGGGCTGAGTTCTCGTCTGTTCCAAGAGATTCGCGAGAAGCGTGGGCTTGCGTACTCCGTCTATTCCGGCGTAGACACCTTCGCGGACACCGGAGCGTTCTCCGTGTACGCGGGTTGCCAGCCGGAGAACCTCGGGGAGGTTGCCACAGTGATCCGCGAGGTACTTGCGAACGTGGCGACGGACGGAATCACCGATGCCGAGATCGCCCGCGCCAAGGGATCGCTGCGCGGCGGATTGGTTCTGGCACTGGAAGATTCAGGTTCACGCATGAACCGTATCGGTCGCAGTGAACTGAATTACGGCAACCATCGCAGTGTTGCGCAGACGCTCGCGACCATCGACGCAGTCACCTCCGAAGAAGTTCTCGAGGTGGCGCAGGTGCTCTTGACCAGGCCGTTTGCGGCCGCCGTCGTCGGCCCGTACAAGCGGGTTCGTGACCTCCCCGCGTCGGTACGCGGGATCGTGGGCAAGTAGTTCGAACTATCGAAATCGGGGTGTGCAGTTGAAGATCCGTGGTGCAGTGCTCGAAGAGATCGGCCGGGAGCGTCCCTTTGCGGAGTCGACTCCGATTTCGATTTCGGAACTCGACCTCGAATCCCCGGGCCCGGGTGAGATCCTCGTCAAGATCGAAGCTGCCGGGCTTTGTCACTCCGACCTCTCCGTGGTCGACGGGAATCGCGTTCGCCCCGTGCCGATGTTGCTGGGCCACGAGGCAGCTGGTCGAATCGTCGAACTCGGCGACGGCGTTGATTCGTTGTCGGTGGGCACCCGCGTCGTGATGACTTTTCTTCCGCGGTGTGGCGAGTGCGCGGGATGCGCCACTGACGGCCGGATGCCGTGCACGGTGGGTAGCGCCGCCAACAACGACGGCAGTTTGCTCGGTGGCGCGCAACGACTGCGGCGCTCCGGCGAGAGCGTCAAACATCATCTCGGCGTTTCGGGTTTCGCGACGCATGCGGTGGTCAACGCCAAGTCCGTAGTTGCCGTCGAAGACGATATTCCGGCCGAGATTGCAGCCGTACTCGGCTGCGCGGTGTTGACCGGCGGGGGAGCGCTACTCAACGCGGCCAAGCCTCGCCCGGCGGACACTGTGATGGTGGTCGGCTTGGGCGGCGTCGGGATGGCCGCAATCCTGACGGCGCGGGCACTCGGGGTCGAGAACGTCATCGGCGTCGACGCACTGGAGTCCAAGCTGGCTCAGGCGCTGGAACTGGGCGCGACCGAGGTCTTCACACCGTCAGGCCTGTCCGAGAGTGGCGTTCGCGCAGACATCGTCGTCGAAGCTGCGGGAAATGCTCGGGCGTTCGAGACAGCCGTGGCCGCGACGGCAGCGGGTGGCACGACCGTCACGGTCGGGTTGCCTGCGCCTGATGCGCGCTCGTCGATCTCGCCGCTCGGGCTGGTGGCCGAAGCGCGGACCATCATCGGCAGTTACCTCGGATCCGCGGTCCCCGCCCGCGACATCCCGATCTACGCGCAATTGTGGCGGGACGGGAAGCTGCCGGTCGAGAAGCTCATCTCCTCGCGAATCGAGTTGGACGACATCAATTCCGGCATGGACGAACTTGCGGACGGAAAAGCAATCCGACAGGTCATTATTTTCGACTGAAATCGTTACCTCCTGTAACGCTTCTCTCATATTGGACGACTACTCGAATGACGTTGCGTGACGCCCCGGGGGTCGGTCGTACGTTTTCCAAAAGTTGATTGGGGAGAAGATATGCCGGTTCGTGGGTTCTTTTCGCGACATCGAATACTGGCGGGTGCAGTAGCGCCCGCAGCGCTCGGCGTGGCCGCGTTGGTGGCGGTCGCAGTTGCCGTGGATTCTCCGCAATCGCAGACGATCGAGACCGAGTTGACCGCGTCTGTCACCGAGTGCCACGACACGGTCGGGATCGGTGTTGCCGGTCGCGGAGACACGCCTGTCGAGGGCACAACGAAGATGCTCGTCGGTGCGGATGGAACGACACTCCTCCCCGCGGCGCTCACAGACGACTACAGCAGCCACTGGGTCGACCCGGTACTCAAGGCACCAGCCGGTTCGGTCAAGGACGGCTCGTACGCCTCCGTCTACATCGCGTATCCCGCAAACATGGACAGTTACGAAGAGGCCGTGACGACGGGCGCGGACAACACCCGCGCTGTGATGAAGGCAATCAGCGCGGCCTGCCCGAACACGAAGTTCTCGATTGTCGGCTACAGCGAAGGCGCTGACGTAGTGCGCCGCGTCGCGATGGACATCGGCTCGGAGTCGAGCACCTCCGGCATCAATCCGGACAACGTCGTCGGTGTGGTCATCTTCGCCGACGCTGGTCGACTCGCGGGCGAGGGGCCGTTCCCCGGCGCCGAGAACCCGTACGCGAACCCGAACGGTTTCAACCAGCAATATCAGAACGGAAAGAACACCGCTTCCGGATCCGGGGCACTTCCAGGCACCAGCGGAGATTTCGGGGCCCTGAACGGCAAGATTGCGTCGTTCTGCTCTGACGGCGACCTCACCTGCGCAGCTCCCGAGAACATTTCACTCCTGATTCTGGCGGCAAACGTCGGTCGGCAGCTCAACGTCGACCAGTTGCAAGCGCAGAATCTGACGCCCGCCACCGGCATGGACATCGCGGTCGTGATGGGACGCGTGATGTTCGACGCCTTCAACGACATCTCGAGCAATCCCACCTGGATGCAGAGCGACGAAACCTTCCTCGATGTCTTGCTGAAGGTGTCCGATCCGGCGTACAAGCCGAGCGAGGCCACCACGACGCCGGTCGCAAAGGACTCGGTTTCCACTGAGGAAGTGTCGCCGTTGGCGTACCTGCCGCAGAAGCTGTTCAAGGAAATCGTCGGCCTCATCGCCACGAACCAGAACACCATCCCCGTAGTCATGAACGATCCGTACGGCCTGACCTTGGGCCCGGATGTCGGTCACCACTTCGACTACTGGCGCGATTCGGATGCTGCAAACGGCAAGCCCCTGACATCAGCGGAGTACGCAGCGGCGTGGCTGACCTATCTGGCCAAGCAGGCGCAGGACGGCAAGCCGGTCGATTCGTCGGCGAAGCCGACCGCCGAAGAGATGGCGGATGCCATCGACGCCTTGGCTGCTTCGCCTTCGGTTACCGACTCGGCCAAGCCCACCACAACCACGGGCGAAGCGGTACAACCCGCACCCGCAGGTTCGGAATCTGCAGCACCGGCACCCGAGGCTCCGACGACGACATCCGTTGCGCCGGCCGCGACGCCGAGTGTGACTTCAACCGTGGCGCCGTCGACTTCAGTCGAGTCGAGTGAACCGCCCGCCGCGACCACGACAACGACAACATCAACAACAACAACGACACAGGCTGCGGCCGGCTAGCCGAGACGTTTCCGTTCGTCAAAAACGCTGTCACAGGCTGCGATCCGCAAGTAGTTGCGGATCGCAGCCTGTTTTGTATGTACGGGTTACGTACAGCGGCGGTTGGTGCTTATCGTGGAAGGGAGGTTTCCGGATCACGAATCGTGGGTTTCACCGTGCACGAGCTGTCTATTGCGCAGAGTGTGGTCGAAGCTGTGTGCGAGCGTGCCGGCGAGCGACGAGTATCGAGTGTGCGGCTGGAAGTAGGGCAACTCTGCGCAGTGGTTCCACACTCTCTGCTGTTCTGCTTCGACGTTGTCACGGCGGGTACTCACGCCGAGGGTGCCAGCTTGCACATCGATCAGATTGCAACCAGCGCGCGATGCAATAGCTGTGGCGTGACTTTCTCGCCGCCCGACATGTTCTTGTTGTGTGGGTGCGGCAGTGCCGATGTCGAGGTGCTTGCCGGCCGCGAGTTGCGGATCCTGTCGATGGAAGTGAGCTGAGCATGTGCGCGACGTGTGGGTGCGGGGACACTACGGGACCTCGGGTGTCGGTCGTCGCCGGCGGAGAACACGAGCAGGACGACAGCCATGGGCACGGTCACCACCACGACCACGACCACGACCATGACCATGACCATGACCATGGGCACGGTCACTCCGACCACACTGTAATTCTCGAGCAGCAGGTGCTTGCCAAGAACGACCGCATTGCGGTTCACAATCGTGAGTGGATGCGGGGCCGCGGAGTCACGGCGCTCAACATCATGAGTTCGCCCGGCGCGGGTAAGACGACATTGCTGGCGCGAACGATCCGGGAACTAGGACGAGAACGACCGATTGCCGTGATCGAAGGTGACCAGGAAACCCGGCTCGACGCCGAGCGGATTCGTGAGGCCGGCGCGTCAGTGGTCCAGGTCAACACGGGGGCGGGCTGTCACCTCGATGCCGAGATGATCGACCGCGCGCTGCGCGCCTTGGACCCCGCGGACGAGTCGCTGCTTCTGATCGAAAACGTAGGAAACCTGGTGTGCCCCGCGCTCTTCGACCTGGGCGAGGAAGGCAAGGTTGTCCTAATTTCGACGCCGGAGGGGGTCGACAAGCCGAAAAAGTACCCGCACATCTTTGCCGTCGCGGACCTCGTGGTGATCAACAAGATCGACTTGCTCCCGTACGTCGAGTTCGACGTCGATGCCTGTGTCGCGCAAGCGAAAATCCTCAATCCTGCTGTGCGCGTTGTTGTTCTATCGGCCACGACAGGTGAGGGCATGGACGAGTGGTACGAGTGGATCGGTAGTCGTTCGGCGATTTCTCCGGTGGCCGTTGACAACTGATCTGCTCGGGTAGTTAATGAAATGAGTGGGTGCCACGCAAGTGGGCCGAGGTTCGACTCCGGTGGCGTCAGCGTTTCGGTGCCGCAGCAATTTGAGGCCATAGCGTGTCAGGCAGTAGCGGCGCCGAGAATCAGGCGCAAGTGCACCCGTGAAAGCGGCTGACATGGACACACAAAAATCGACTGCTGGCACCACGGCGGAACCTGCCTCCGAAAGCGCAGCTACCCCCGAAAGCGCAGCGGCCAAAGCGGAAGAAACTCTGATCCACGTGCTGTGGATCAATGCCGGTCTCAGTTGCGACGGTGATTCGGTGGCGCTCACCGCGGCCACGCAACCCAGTATCGAGGAGATCGCGCTCGGTGCGTTGCCCGGCCTGCCTCAGGTGGCGGTTCATTGGCCGCTCATCGACTTCGAATGTGGACCGCAGGGCGGCGCTGACGATTTCCTGGAATGGTTCTGGAAAGCCGACCGAGGAGAATTGGAACCCTTTGTTCTTGTTGTCGAAGGATCTATACCGAACGAGAAACTTCACGACGAAGGGTACTGGTGTGGTTTCGGGAACAATCGCGAAACCGGCCAACCGGTCACCACGAGCGAATGGCTCGACAAGCTGGCACCGAAAGCCACTGCGGTAGTTGCGGTCGGCACGTGCGCAACCTACGGCGGCATACATGCGATGGCCGGCAATCCGACCGGTGCGATGGGCGTGCCGGACTATCTCGGGTGGACCTGGAAATCGAAGGCGGGCATCCCGATCGTGTGCGTTCCCGGGTGTCCCATTCAGCCGGACAACCTCTCCGAGACCCTGACCTATCTTCTGTACATGGCCACTGATCAGGCGCCGATGATTCCCTTGGACGAATCCCTCCGCCCGCAGTGGCTTTTCGGTGCCACCGTTCACGAGGGCTGTGACCGTGGCGGGTACTACGAGCAGGGCGAGTTCGCGACGGAGTACGGGTCGCCGAAGTGCATCGTCAAGCTGGGATGTTGGGGACCGGTCGTGAAATGCAATGTCCCCAAACGTGGTTGGATAAACGGAGTCGGCGGGTGCCCTAATGTCGGCGGGATCTGCATCGGCTGCACGATGCCGGGATTCCCGGACAAATTCATGCCGTTCATGGATGAACCACCTGGCGGCAAACTCTCCACCAATGCGGTGGGAATGTACGGGTCCGTGATCCACAGTCTGCGCCGGATCACCGGTCACACGTTGGACAAGGAACCGCACTGGCGCGAGCGCGGGTCGAAGTTGCTCACCGGTGCGACGCGTACGTGGTGACCGACCGGATACCTTCAAATCAGTTCGTGAGCAACGTCTCTGGGAGGCACAGCAATGACGGCCATCGTTCCCGAACCCACCTCGACTGCGGACCGCGACGGTCTTGTCGAGATGGCGTGGGACCCCATCACCCGAATCGTCGGCAGTCTGGGTATCTACACCAAGATCGACTTCGCCAATCGCGAAGTGGTGGAGTGCCACAGCACGTCGTCGATCTTTCGTGGGTATTCCCTGTTCATGAAGGGGAAGGACCCGCGCGACGCGCATTTCATCACCAGTCGTATCTGCGGCATCTGCGGTGACAATCACGCCACGTGCTCGTGCTACGCACAAAACATGGCGTACGGCGTCAAGCCGCCGCATCTAGGCGAGTGGATCGTCAATCTCGGCGAGGCCGCCGAGTACATGTTCGACCACAACATTTTTCAAGAGAATCTGGTCGCAGTCGACTACTGCGAGAAGATGGTCTCCGAGACGAATCCCGGTGTGCTGGCGCAGGCAGAGAACACGCGCTGCCCGCACGAGGAGCAGCACGGTTATCGCACGATCGCGGACATCATGCGGACTCTCAATCCGTTCACGGGTGAGTTCTATCGCGAAGCGTTGCAAGTCTCGCGTTCGACTCGCGAAATGTTCTGCTTGATGGAGGGTAGGCACGTCCACCCGTCGACGCTCTATCCCGGCGGCGTCGGCACCGTCGCGACGATCGAACTGATGACGGACTACATGTCGCGGCTGATGCGGTACGTCGAATTCATGAAGAAGGTCGTGCCGATGCACGACGACCTGTTCGACTTCTTCTACCAGGCGCTGCCCGGTTACGAGAAGGTTGGCCTGCGGCGGACCCTGCTGGGTTGTTGGGGATCGTTCCAAGACCCCGAGTACTGCAATTTCTCGTACAAGGACATGACCGACTGGGGCCGGAAGATGTTTGTCACTCCCGGTGTGGTTGTCGACGGAAAGTTGGTCACCACGGATCTGGTGGACATCAACCTCGGTATCCGAATCATGCTGGGGTCCTCGTATTACGAGGACTGGAGTGATCAGGAGATGTTCGTCAAGACCGATCCGCTGGGTAACCCGGTCGATCGCCGGCACCCGTGGAATCAACACACCAACCCTCACCCGCAGAAGCGGAACCTCGAGGACAAGTACAGCTGGGTCATGTCACCGCGATGGTTCGACGGAAAAGACAACCTCGCTCTGGATACCGGCGGGGGAGCATTGGCTCGTCTGTGGAGCACCGCTCTTGCCGGCCTGGTCGACATCGGATACCTGGAGTCGACCGGACACAGTGTGAAGATCAATCTTCCGAAAACAGCACTGAAGGGTCCTGTCTCGCTCGAGTGGAAGATTCCAGAGCATGGCAGCAATACTCTCGAAAGAAACCGTGCGCGAACGTATTTCCAGGCATACGCAGCAGCGGCTGCCCTTCACTTCGCAGAGAAGGCGCTTGTCGAGATCCGGGCAGGCCGTACCAAGACGTGGGAGTCGTTCGAGGTTCCGGACGAGGGAATCGGTTGCGGATTCACCGAAGCCGTCCGCGGAGTTCTCTCACATCACATGGTGATTCGTGACGGCAAGATCGCGAACTATCACCCGTACCCACCGACCCCGTGGAATGCGAGCCCGCGCGACAGCTACGGAACCCCCGGTCCGTACGAGGATGCCGTGCAGGGTCAGCCGATCTTCGAGGAGAACGATCGAGACCACTTCAAGGGCATAGACATCATGCGGACCGTGCGAAGTTTCGATCCCTGTCTGCCGTGTGGTGTTCACATGTATCTCGGCGGCGGTAAGACCCTGGAGAAGTTGCACTCTCCGACGCAGTCCGTGACCGGGGAGTGATCGATGGAGCAATCGGCCGACTACTGGCGCGGAGCAGGGGAGCGCATCGAGACGTTGTTACAGGCCAATGCCGGTGCAGGCCCGGTGGCCAGGGATCGCGCCGAGCAACTGGTGCGCGAGGTCGTGCAGTTGTACGGCGCCGCACTCGAACGCACCGTCGCACTGGCGGATCCGGCCATGATGGATGCGATGGTTCGCGACGATCTGGTGTCGAGCCTCCTACTGGTGCACGGACTTCACCCGCACGACGTCGAGACCCGCGTACGCACTGCGCTCGACAGCGTGCGTCCGTACCTCGGCTCGCACGGCGGGGACGTCGAACTGATCGAGGTGGCGGACGGCGTGGTGCGGCTACGGCTTCTCGGAAGCTGTAACAGTTGCCCTTCGTCGTCGGTGACCCTCGAAACCGCGGTCCAGGACGCGGTGCAGGCGGCGGCACCCGAGACCACCGGAATCGACGTCGAAACACCGGATTCGCACGAGCTGAAGTCGGGTGTGATCTCGGTCGAGTCCCTGTTCTCGCACGTACACGCCGACGGGGGAGGCGCGCACTGGGTGGAGGTCCCCGAATTTGCCGAAGTCGACGCGGGTGAGGTCGCGGGTTTCCGGGTATCGGATACCGATCTGTTGGTCTGCCGCTCCGGTGACGATCTGTACGCGTATCGCGACCATTGCCCCGTATGTGACCATTCGATGGCGGGGGCTGTGCTCGAACGCATGATGGGCCTTCCTGTCCGAGACGCCGCTGTCCTTACCTGTCCGACGTGCTCTGCCCACTTCAGCGTGTACGGAGCGGGTGCGCGGGTCGGCACCGGCTCCGAGCACCTGGCGCCTCTGCCGGTGCTTATTCGCGACGGTGTGCTCTCGGTCGCGCTTGCCGACGATTCCGTGTTGCCGGTGACCTAGCCGTGGACGAAGCCTGGTCATGAAAACCACTGTGGGAGAGGTGCTCACGCGAATCGCCTCGACGCGCGCCGTTCCGACCGGGCCGCTGTGTGAGATGTGCGCGGCGGGCATAGGTGACGAACACCAACACGTCGTGGACGTACAGGTCCGGAGCCTGATGTGCGTGTGCCGTCCCTGCTATCTGCTCTTTGCGCCGGTCGACGCGGATCTCCGATACAAAGCGGTTCCCGATCGGTATCTCGAATTTCCAGGCTTCGAACTCGCCCCTGGCCGGTGGGAGTCCCTGGAAATTCCCGTCGGCCTGGCATTCTTCTTTCGGAACTCACTCCTCGACAAGTACATAGTCTTCTATCCGGGACCTGCCGGAGCTACCGAATCCGAGTTGCCCATCGACTCGTTCGAGACTGTGCTCGCGGAGAATCCGGGGCTCTCGCAGATGCGGGCCGACGTCGAGGCGTTGATTGTCTCGGTGCCCACGTCAGGACAATCGCCGAGATGCTTCGTTGTTCCCATCGACGCCTGCTACGAGCTGGTGGGCAGGCTGCGCACCGTGTGGCGCGGATTCGACGGTGGCCAGGATGCCGCACGCGCGGTGGACGAGTTCTTCGGGCGCGTCGAGGCGCGAAGCAGATCGGCATGACCGTCCTCGACTTCTCGGTCGACAACGTGGAGGTGGAACCGTATGCGGTTACACCAAATCTGACGGTGAGATTGAGGATGTCGGAGACTACCGGCGCGACCGTCCGAGCAGTCGCTCTACGCGCACAGGTTCGAATCGAACCGCACCGCCGGCCGTACTCCGACGAGGAAGGCGACGCCCTGCGCGATTTGTTCGGTCCGCGGGAGCGTTGGTCGAGTACGCTGCGAACCTTCTTGTGGATGGAGTGTTCCGCGGTCGTTCAGGGATTCACGGAAACAACGGTCGCGGCCTTACCCATGGCGTGTACGTACGACTTCTCGGTGACGGCGTCGAAGTACATGCACGCACTCCGTGACGGAACGATTCCGATCGTGGTTCTACTGAGCGGAACCGTATTCACCGACGGGCAGCGCGGTTTCTCGGTACAGCAGATCCCGTGGGACAGATCTGCTGCCTACGAATTGCCGGTCGACGTGTGGAAACAGCTGATGGCCACGCATTATCCGGCCTCTGGTTGGGTACGCCTCGACCATGAGACGATTGCCGATCTCGTGCGATTCAAGGCAGCGCACGGCTTCACGGACCTCGATTCAGCCGTGCGGCAGTTGCTCACGGCGAGCGAGGTGCCCCGATGACCCGAACTGAGATGGATCACGACGTTCGGGCCGTGGCCGACGCTGTCCTGTACGAGGGATATCTTCTCTATCCTTACCGGGCCGGCTCGGCGAAGAATCAATCCCGTTGGCAGTTCGGGGTTCTCGGACCGCCCGGCGCCGCCGGTGACGGAGTCGGCGAGGAACCGTCGATGTCCGCCCAATGTCTGCTCGGCGAACTCGAGCGGAACGGCGCCGAAGTAACGGCGACGGTGAGATTTTTGCACCACCAGTCGCGGACGGTTGAACGACTCGGCGCCGGCGGCGCGTGGATTCCGGTGGATCGGTTGGTCGTCGACGGGCACGAGGCGATCTCGTGGGACGAAGCCACCGAATCCGAGATCGTCTTGGGTCCGTGGGGTCTGGACGAACTCGAGGCCGGCGTCGAAGAATCCTTCTGTGCGGCGGGAGTTGTCGACGGAGAGACTCTGGCGGATTCTCGGGGCCGGGTAGTCGGACGGGTCGTTCGGACACGGCTTCCGGTGACTGGCCGCTTGGAATTGAACGCCTCCGCAGGGGACAGACGCAGGGTGATCTACGTGAGCATCATGAACGACACGAGCGTCGACATGAGGGACAAGGGCACGGCCACGGCGCAGTCGATGCTCGGCACTCACGTCATTTTGACCTGCGCAGGCTCGAAGTTCGTGTCGTTGTTCGACGAACCAGATCACTCGGAGCCGCTGCGCCAAAATCGCTGTTATCCAGTGCTTGCGGGGACCGAGGATCCGACTCACCCCGGTACATCGACCACCGTTCTGGTGTCACCGATCATCTTGTACGACTTTCCCGAGATTGCGCCGCAGAGCGAAGGATCCCTGTTCGACTCGACGGAGATCGACGAAATTCTCACGCTGAGAATTCTGGCCATGACCGAAGAGGAAAAGGCGCGGGCGCGGGCGACCGACTCGAAAGCTGCCGACATCATCGACCGATGTGAAAGCTTGACGGCCGACGATCTAGCCGGCCTGCACGGCGTGCTGCGAGATTCGAATGCCGGTTCTGATCTGATACCCGAGGTGCCTGACGGCGTGGACTGGTGGACGCCGGAAGCCGACACCAGTGTTCAACCACGCACCGACGCAGTTTTGATCAACGGCGTCCGCGTCTGCGGTGGAAGTACGGTTCGGCTTCACCCCTCACGTCGCGCTGATGCTCAGGACCTGTTCTTCGACGGCCGGATCGCCCACGTCGCCACCATTCATGAAGACGTGGACGGCGACATTCATGTTGGGGTGACGCTCTTGGACGACCCGGCCGCCGATCTGCATAACTGGTACGGCCGCTACCTGTACTTCGCGCCGGACGAGATAGAGCCGGTGCCGCGAGACGGCGCGAGTTGACGTACTTCACGCTGTCGGACTTCACAGCTATCGGACTTCACAGCTTTCGGACTTCACTGCTATCGAGAGGAGAACCCGCCATGAGGAGCATGGGATTGCTGTCGACGGCACTTCTCGGCGCCACCGCGATCGCAGCCGCGATCGTTCTGGTGGTGTCGATGCCGGACATCCAGCGCTATCTGCGAATGCGAAAGATGTAAAGCACTGTGCGCGTGCTGATTGCAGGCGTCGGAAACATATTTCTCGAAGACGACGGATTCGGCCCCGAAGTTGTTCGAGCGTTGCAGCATGAGAATCTCCCGACGGGGGTTCGCCTGGTCGACTACGGGATTCGTGGTGTGCATCTCGCATACGACTTGTTGGAGTCGTGGGACGCGCTGGTGCTGATCGACGCATTACCGGTGACCGGAGTTCCGGGGAAGCTTGCGATCATCGAAGTGGATCCCGAAAGTGAAGGCTCGCAAGGAGGTTTCGACGCACACTCGATGCATCCGAGTTCGGTGTTTGCGAGCCTGCAGGCCCTCGGCGGAGCACTCCCGCGGACGTTCGTGGTGGGGGCACACGCGAAATCGGTCGGCGACGGAATCGGATTGAGTGCAGAGATGCGTGATTCGGTAGGGCAAGCCGCCTCTGCGGTGATGGCACTCGTCCGGTCGATCGACGTGGATTGTGATGCCACCACTTTGGGGCCGGAGGTGTGAGTCATGTGTCTGGGGATTCCGGGACGGGTACGCGAACTACTGGACGGATACGGCGGTCAACTCGCCCTCGTCGACGTGGAAGGTGCACCGCGCAAGGTCAACATCGGAATGCTCGGCGAAGGCACCGTCACGGCAGGTGACTGGGTGGTGATCCACATGGGCTTTGCAGTCGAGAAGGTCGACGAACGGGGAGCACAGCGCGCCCGGGCCGGCCTCGAACTGATGGGCCGTGGTCAAGACGGTGAGATCGACGAGTCCGATACTCGTACCGGCGAGGTCGGGACATGATGATCGCCAGCCGTGTCATCGTTCGTGGCGTAGTCCAGGGGGTGGGATTCCGGCCGTTCGTTCACGCGACTGCGACCGAACTGGGACTGTCGGGTTCGGTGGGAAATTCTGCTCTCGGGGTCGTGATCGACATCGAAGGCGACGGAGAGTCAATCGATGCGTTTGTCGCTCGGGTGCGAAACCGCCCCCCACCGCTGGCACGAGTGGAGTCGATAGAGCGCGAGGACTCGCCGCCGCTAGGTCGTCAGGGGTTTTGCATCATCGAGACGGATGCGGGGGCGGTCGGGCGAACCTTGGCGCCGGCCGACGTCGGGATCTGCGACGACTGCCTGCGGGAGCTGACTGATCCGAGCGATCGGCGATTTCGTCATCCCTTTATCACCTGCACCAATTGTGGTCCACGATTCACGATCATCGAGTCGATGCCCTACGACCGGGCCGCTACGACGATGAAGCGGTTCCCGTTGTGCGCGAACTGTGCGGCAGAGTACGTGGATCCCTCCGACCGCCGGTTTCATGCGCAACCGATTGCCTGCCCGGAGTGCGGTCCAACGCTTTCGTTCGTGGAAGGAGACGCGCCCGCGGTGACCGGCGAGGGTGCACTGCTACGAGCCCGATCGCTGCTACGAGGCGGGAAGATTCTTGCTGTCAAGGGAATTGGAGGATTCCACTTGGCCTGCGATGCGCGTGATGATCGCGTGGTTCACGATTTGCGTGAACGCAAGCATCGACCGAGCAAGCCGTTGGCGGTGATGGTGCGCGATGTGAGAGAAGCCAGAGCGCTGGGTGTGGTCGGGGATGCCGAGGCCGATGCCATGTCCTCGCGCGAGCGTCCCATAGTGCTGGTTGCCAAAGCGTCTGGATACACGCTGTCTCCCTCGATTGCCCCAGGCATTCCGGACATCGGAATCATGCTGGCCTACAACCCGATTCAGCATCTTCTTCTCGGGTTGGCGGGAGACGCTGCGGGCCCCGCGGCGTTGGTGATGACGTCGGCGAACATCGGTGGCGAGCCAATTCTGTACTCCGACGACGATCTCGAACGGGTGGGTGACCTGGCCGACGGGGTGTTGACCCACAACCGTCCGATCTTGATGCCGTGTGACGACTCGGTGATGCGAATAGTCGGCAACGGACGACAGTTGCTTCGTCGCTCGCGCGGATATGCACCGCTGCCCGTTGCGGCGCCGTTCGATCTACCGCCCACCTTGGCGGTCGGGGCCGATCTGAAGAACACCTTCTGTCTTGCCGAGGGTGCGTATGTCTGGCCGAGTCAGCACATCGGAGACATGGGCGACCTCGCTGTCATCGACAGTTTTGCTGCCTCGGAGAGTCACTTCGAGTCGATCACCGGAGTAGCGCCGCACCAGATTGCCTGTGACGAGCATCCTCGGTATCGCTCGTCCTCGTGGGCTCGCAGTCGTAGTGGCGACCGACCGGTGCGCGTCGTCGGGCATCACCACGCACATGTGGCTTCCGTGATGGGGGAGAACGGCCGGGACGGGAGCGAACCGGTTCTCGGAATAGCGTTCGACGGCACCGGCTACGGGGCGGACGGCGCAGTGTGGGGAGGGGAATTGCTGCTGGCGACGTACAAGGGTTATCGCCGTCTCGCGCATCTGGGATACGTACCGCTGCCCGGGGGCGATGCCGGAGTGGAACGACCGTACCGAATGGCGCTCGCCCACCTCTGGCATGCCGGGTTGGACTGGGAAACCGACCTCGCGCCGGTGGCAGCCTGTCCGCCACGAGAGCAGTCGGTCCTACTTCACCAGTTGGAAACCGGTTTCGGGTGTGTGGACACCTCCAGCATGGGGCGGTTGTTCGACGCAGTCTCCTCGCTGACCGGGGTTCGTCAGAGCGTCGACTACGAAGCGCAGGCCGCCATCGAACTGGAGGGCATTTCGAGGGGAGTCGACTGCGCCCCGTCGCGGTACACCTTCGACTGGGTGCAGTCGGACGACGATTCCTGGACAGCTGATCCGCGGTCGGTCATTCGGGCCGTTGTCCGTGATCTCCGAGCGAAGGTGCCCGCCGACGTGATCGGCGCGCGCTTCCACGAATCCGTCGCGCACCTCGTACTCGAGTGGGCAATCCGTGGCCGGGAACTGGCGGGAGTGGACGAGGTAGTTCTCACCGGAGGTGTGTTTCAGAACCCTCTCCTGCTCGTCCGGGCGTGTGCCCTGCTCGGAGAAGCCGGATTCACGCCGTTGACAGGACTGCAGTTACCACCGAACGACGGTGGTCTCGCCTACGGCCAAGTGCTGGTCGGGAGTTCGTCATGAGGTCAGGAGTTGTGCCATGTGCCTAGCCGTACCAGGACGTATCGAGTCCTTGGAGGAACGCGACGGAACGACGATGTCGGTGGTGAACTTCGGTGGCGTCCGAAAAGAAGTGTGCCTCGAATACATTCCGGGCGCCCGAGTCGGCGAGTACGTCGTGGTGCACGTCGGATTCGCGATCCAACGACTCGACGAGGAATCCGCACGCAGCACGCTGGCGGAATTCGAACACCTCGGCGTACTCGAAGAGGAATTCGGTGACGGGTTCGCCAGGGCTGCCCGGGCCGCCGGGATCGAACCGAAGGAGACGGAATCATGAAGTATCTGGACGAGTTCTCCGATCCGGAACTGGCCGGCAAACTGCTGGATCAGATCCGCGCGCTGGCCACGCGCCGATGGGCGATCATGGAAGTGTGTGGTGGTCAGACACATTCGATCATCAGGCACGGCATCGATCAACTACTCCCAGAGCAGATCGAGATGATTCACGGACCTGGTTGCCCGGTCTGCGTCACGCCGCTCGAGATCATCGACAAAGCTCTCGAAATCGCGGCAAAGCCCGATGTCATTTTCTGTTCATTCGGGGACATGTTGCGAGTTCCGGGGAGTTCGTCGGATCTGTTCCGGATCAAGAGCGCCGGCGGCGACGTTCGCGTGGTGTACTCACCGTTGGATGCACTGACTATTGCCAAGGAGAATCCGGACCGGCAAGTGGTGTTCTTCGGGATCGGATTCGAGACCACAGCGCCAGCCAACGCCATGACCGTCTATCAGGCCAATCGCCTGGGTATCAAGAACTTCTCGCTGCTCGTCTCGCACGTTCTGGTCCCGCCGGCAATGGCCGCGATAATGGACTCGCCAGAGTGCCGCGTGCAGGCATTTCTGGCGGCCGGGCATGTGTGCAGTGTGATGGGAACGTCGGAGTACCCGGCCCTCGCGGAGAAGTACAAGGTCCCGATCGTCGTCACCGGATTCGAGCCGCTGGATCTCCTGGAGGGCATCAGAAAGACTGTGCTGCAGTTGGAATCGGGTCGACACGAGGTCGAAAATGCCTACGCCCGTGCTGTCACGGCGGAGGGCAACACCGCAGCGAAAGCGATGCTCGAGGATGTGTTCGCGGTGTCGGACCGGACGTGGCGCGGCATCGGATCGATCCCGGACAGTGGTTGGCAGCTGGCGCCGAAGTATGCGTATTTTGATGCGGAAGAACGTTTTTCGGTGACCGATATCCACACCGACGAGTCGAGTGTCTGCCGGTCCGGTGAAGTATTGCAAGGCTTGATCAAGCCACACGAGTGCAGTGCCTTCGGGAAGGAATGCACTCCGCGGAATCCACTCGGTGCCACGATGGTGTCGTCCGAGGGGGCGTGCGCTGCGTACTACCTGTACCGACGCCTGGAACTGCAGGAGGCGGGTCATGCCGGCTGAGGAGACCGCTGTCGTGGACCTGTCGGCATGGGTGTGCCCACTGCCGCTGCGTGATTCGCCGAACATCGTCATGGGACACGGCGGTGGGGGAGCGATGTCCGCCGAGCTCATCGAGCACCTGTTCCTGCCCTCGTTCGGAAGCGCTGCCGATGCCGAGCTCGGCGACTCGGCTGTATTCGACATCGGCGGGGTGCGGCTCGCCTTCTCAACGGACTCGTACGTCGTGAAACCCATGGTGTTTCCCGGCGGAACGATCGGCGATCTTGCGGTCAACGGAACGGTGAACGACCTGGCGATGGCGGGAGCACAACCTTTGGTGATGTCGACGGCATTCATCCTCGAAGAAGGGACCGCGTTGACCGACATCGCGGGGATCGCGAAGGCGCTCGGGCGGGCTGCGCACGTTGCCGGCGTTCGACTGGTGACGGGTGACACCAAAGTTGTCGATGCCGGTCACGGCGACGGAGTCTTCATCAACACCGCGGGAATCGGGATTGTCGCCGACGGGGTGGACATCAACCCCACTCGCGCACAAGTGGGTGACGTCGTGATCGTCAGCGGCGACATCGGTGTTCACGGGGTGGCCGTGATGAGTTGTCGCGAAGGTCTCGAATTCGGGACCGAGGTGCGCAGTGATTGCGCGTCGCTCAACGGCGTGGTCGCCGACATGATTGCCACCGGCGTCGACATCCATGTCTTGCGCGACCCTACCCGGGGCGGAGTTGCCGCCACCCTCAACGAGATCGCTCAAGCGTCGAACATCGGTGTTGCGCTGGTGGAACGAGATCTGCCGATTCCCGCTGACGTGCGCGACGCCTGTGGGCTACTCGGTTTGGATCCTTTGTACGTCGCCAACGAGGGTAAGTTGATCGCCTTCGTTCCGCGAGAAGACTCCGACCGAATTCTGGAAGCGATGCGCGGTAATCCGCTGAGTGCGGGAGCTGCCGTGATCGGGGAGTGCGTGGCCGAACATCGCGGAATGGTGGTGGCGCGTACGGCATTGGGAGGCAATCGGGTAGTGGATTTGCCGGCAGGTGAACAACTTCCGCGGATCTGCTGATGACTGCCGTCGGTATGAACGGGCCGGCATTGTTTGCCCGCTACGCGTATCCGCCGAACGAGTTGGGTTACTGCGGACCCGACGATCCTTCAGTGCTGCTTCGTCTGGCCAGCGGCAACTCGGGCAGCGGCGACCGTGATCGCGCTCGTCAATTCGACGGTGCGTGGCCGTACCTCGAGGCATTGGCCGCAAGTGCGGGCATCGACGATCCTCTCGATCCACGAGTGATCGAAGCCTATTGGGTAGGAGGTGATCTCCTCGACTCGCTTGATTCGGGGGCGTTGTTGCAGCACTTGAGAGCAGCATTCGGTGAACGCGAGAACACCGGGTTTCTCCCTGCCCTCGGGGATCGGGACCGCGCGCTCGCGCACCACAGTTTTCACGTATTTCTGGTGTATCCGTGGGTCAAGCTTCTTCGGAAGCGCGGTGCGGTCCCACTGTCCGTCCTCCAGAACTGCCGGATCAGATGGGGAGTGGTCGAGGACGTGAGTGAGGAGCACGCGTTGGTGGTTTCGTCCCCGCTCGAGTTCGACGGTGAGCAACTCGTACGCGGCACGCCGGTGACGCAGCGAGTGCGATGGAGCGTTGACGGCCGCTCACTCGCACCGACGCCCGTCCAGGGCGCCTTGGTGACGATGCACTGGGATTGGCTGTGTGACAACATCACGTCAGAGCAATCACGGGCATTGGATGCCGCGGAAGACTCGGCATTGCGGATCGCGACCCGGATGCTGTCGACGTGACAGGCCCTGTCAGAGCAGGGACCACGGTCTGGAGGATACGCAGGTGTCAGGGCACGAAAAAGGTTCCGAGGCCCGGTGTTCCGATCGCCTGGGGATCGACGTATGCGACGACCTGACCCGAGCCCGGACGAATGGTGACGGGTTGTGCATCCAGTGTCGGAAATGATGCGGATCCGTACGCTCCGGTGCCGAGACTGAGCCAGTGGACGACCGCGGAGTGGGGGTTTCCGTCTCCGGGTGCGCGTTGCACGTGCAGCACGGCGACGCCCGGTTCTTCGCCGACGATCGCTGCAAGGTGGGGAGTGGGCAAGTCGACGAGCGGGACGTAAGGGTCGACCTGGAACGGAACCGTGCTCGGCGCCGCTGCCGCGGTACCCGGCATCATCACGCCGGAGATCGCAAGGGCCGCAAAGACCGCGGCACCGGTACGTGCAAAAGCGTTGAGTGCAGTCATACGATTCGACGCTAGTCGCTTGTCCGGCGATTCGGTGCCGTTTCGCGTTTCAATCGGTGGCAGGGTGACGTCGACGCCACCGCCCAGTGGTACGAGAAGGTGTCGGACCGACGTCCGATGGCTTTCGAGGGGGATCTAGCTACTTCCGTCTTCTATCGAGTGAGCGAGGGTGGAGACGGTGCGCTTTCGGTGGGTTGTTGCCGGTTGCACTGTGTCGGGCCAGTCAGCAGTTTCTTCCAGCGCCCAGTCGGCCCATTCTGCGATGTGGTTGAAGTGGCCGATCATGAACCGGTTGGCCAGTGCCATCAGATGATTCTGCTGGGGGAGTGTGCCGGCTTCGGGGGCCGAAATCCGTTGTGCGTGTGAGACGAACAGACTTCGGGACCGAGTTGCCTGTTCGCGCATGGTGGTCAGGTTGGTCCGCAGGTCGGCGATCGTGCCTTGGTTGGCGAAGATCACGCGGATCATGCCTTCGAACTGCAAGGCGGGGGGTGTGGCCTGGGTGGCGAGCCAGTCACTCAGCGCTGTGCGACCTTCGTCGGTGATGGAGTAGACCGTGCGCGAGCGCTGAGTGCCTTTCGTTACCGTGCTCGCCGTGACCAGACCGCGTTCAAGCAGTATTTTGGGGGCGTTGTATCGCTGTCGGTCGGCGCTGGGCCACAACTCGGCGACCCCGCGTCCGACCTGTTCGGCGATCTCGTATGCCGACCAGTCCTTGACCGTCAGCAGTCCCAGGATCATGTACGAGGTAGGTGTGAGATCACGCTGAGCCACATGGCTCCCTTCGTTCCGCGGTTACATCCGAGCCTACAAGTGCTACTTCCCTTCACCGTTTGCATCCTCGGTGTCGGCGATGTCGTCGGATGTGTCCTGAGCGGGCTTGCCGTAGATGAAGGGGACGAGCGCTGCAGCGACGGCAGAGGCCGGGGCGAAACCATCGGCCGTGGGTGCCAGATTTCCCCACACCACCAAGGTCACGTCGTTGACCGGGTCGTACCCCATGAACGAGTTGTAGCCGGGCAGTTCGCCGATGTGGCCGTACATCGGACCCATTTGAGCGATACCGTATCCGTATCCTGCGGATCCTTCGCCATCTGTGGGTTGCACACTGTTCAAACGCAACTCTTGTGTGGCGGGACTCAGGAGCGAACCGGTTCCCAGAGCTTTGACCCATGTCGCCATGTCGTTTGCAGTCGAAATTCCCTGACCTGCAGACCATGTCCACGAGGGATTGTGCCTAGTGGTGTTGGTCGGTTTTTCGGTGCCTGCGGCGATCGCGTCGAGGCGAGATTGTGGGAGAGCCTCTTTGCCTTCGCCGAGCGTTTCGACGTTGCCACTGTAGGTGTAGCCGTCTGCAAACGGAGTCGGGATGCTGGTGTCGGTGTTCGCAGGAAACGACGTCCCTGCGAGTGCGAGTGGCCCGAAGAATCGGTCCGCGAAGATCTGCTGAATCGGCTTGCCGTCCAACTGCTCGGCGATCAAGCCGAGGAGAACGGTATTGGTGTTGGAGTAGTGATAACCGGTGTCGGGCGCGAAATACGGCGGCTGGCTCAGCCCCATTGCCAGCAGTTCCTCGGGTGTCCACACTCGCTCCGGTTGCTCGTCGAGCGCCCGGTTGAGTTCGAGGGTTTCGGTGTAGTTGTACAGGCCGCTACGCATGTCGAGTAGGTCGCCGATGGTGATGTTGTCGCCGTTGGGGACATCGGGGCGGAACTTGCTGACCGGATCGATTACCGCAACCTTGCCTTCGTCGACCAACTGCAGGATGGCCGTACCGGTCCAGGTCTTGGTGTTCGAGCCCACGCGAACCTTGGTGTCCAGAGTGGGAGGCTCGTTCACGCCTTCCCTGACCGAACCCCATGTGTTGACGTACTTCTGCGTCGGCGTCGTGATCATGACCACCATTGCGATCTCACGGAACTCTTCTGCCTTCTCGGAGACGACGGAATCCATTGCGGCGCTGTCGAAAGACAAGACGGCGCCGTCCGCAGACCCGGCGGAGGTCGGCGGGGACGACGAGGGGGACTCGGAATCGGTTGCGGACGAACAGGCTGAGAGCAGCAATGCCGTAGCGATGCAGGCCACAGCCACTTTGCGGGTCTTGACGTTGTGAAAGGACGTCGACTTCCCAAAAGGGTTCATAGAGGGACTTTAAGCGATACTGCACTCTGCATGCTGCACTTTGCAGTAAATTACGACAAATCAGTCATGCATCCTCAGGAGCGTCCATGCCGCACACCACATCAGTTCGCGCCGTCGCTGCGTTGATCAGCATCGGAGTAGTCCTCACCGCATGTTCGGCGAAGCCGTCGAATTCCGATTCCGCATCGGCTCCGGCGCAACAGGTTCCCGAGGAGGCAGCCCGCATCATGGCCACCGATTCGTACGCTATGGCTCGGTGGTCCTATCTCTTGGTCGACCCCGCCACCGACGAGGTGGTTTACAGCAACAATGCTGATAGCTCGATGTTTTTGGCTTCCCAGACCAAACATTTCACCGTCGGCACCGCCTACGACACCCTTGGTGTAGACCACACTGTCACCACCCCCGTTTATGCCACTTCTCTCCCCGTCGAGGGCACCCTTACCGGTGATCTGGTGCTGGTCGGCTCCGGTGACCTCGCGCTCGGTGGGCGCAACGCCGCACAAGGCCGATTCGATTTCGCCACCGACGGCATCGACCACGTCTACGCCGATGCCCTGCCAGGAGCCGTTCTCGCGCCCGGTGATCCACTGGCAGGCCTGAACGATCTCGCACGACAAGTAGCCGACGCCGGCATCACTCGGGTAAACGGCGACGTTCTGGTGGACCCTCGTCTGTGGGACACATACTCGACAGTCGAAGGCCTGGTCCCGTCGATTTTCGTCAACGACAACCTCGTCGATATCCAGGCGAGTCCGGGTGCGGTAGGTGAGCCCGCCGCCATCGACATGCTTCCCGGCAACGGCCTGTTCCGCGTCGATGCTCAGGTCACCACGGGTGAGGAAGGTAGCGACTCGACTCTGAAGGTTGCGGCCGATCCGTCCGATCCCACCCGGATCAACGTAACCGGGTCGGTACCGGCTGGAAAGACATCGCTGACTGTCTATCGCATTACCGACGCACCGACGTGGGCGCGTCAGCTGTTCGTAGAAGCACTGCGACGCAATGGAATCGAGGTTGCATCGGTATCTCGCACGAACAGCACGGCTGCCCTGCCTGTCGATCGGACATATTCAGGAAGTCGACAAGTTGCGAGCCTGCAATCGGCACCAATTTCGGAGTCGGGAGGGATGATTCTCGCGACAAGCTACAACACGGGCGCGAACACTTTCTTGTGTCTGTTGGCAGTAGCGACAGGATCGTCGTCGTGCAGCGACGGTCTGCCCACCGTGCGGGCACTCGCCGAGAAGGCAGGTATTGCAGCATCCGACCTGGTGGTCATGGACGGTCAGGGTGGAGACCCGTCACAATCGACGCCCGCAGCCGTCCTCCAGTGGCTCGACTGGGTGGACCAGCAGCCATGGGCCGATACGTTCTGGGCAGGTCAACCCGTACTCGGTGAGCGAGGTTCGTTGTCGGGCGTGGGAACCGACAGTCCGGCAAAGGGGAAGGTCATCGGTAAGACGGGAACATCCGCCGACGTCGAATCTGACACCGGCAGGTTGATAGTCACTCTTCAAGCGTTGTCGGGTTACATGATCACCCCCGACGATCGCCGACTTCTGTTTGTCGTCGCCGTCAGCGATGCAGTGTTTCCCGACCTGCCTAGGGGCGTGTTCCAAGTCGGGGGAGACGTCGGTGGTGTTGCCGCTGCATTCCAACAAGCACAGACGAATTGACGGGGCGAGACGGAGGTCCGGCGTTCGGGCGCTCATCCCTTTCGAATGAGGCACGAACGATGTAGGCGCACAGAGTGTCAGCATTGGCGCGCAGCGGTATCGACTGCGTCCCGATGAGAAACGAGTTTTGACATGGGTTCCGTTATCGGAGATCTCCTCCCCATAGCTGTCGGTGTCGCCGTGTCTCCGGTAGCCGTCATCGCCACGATCTTGATGTTGCTCTCCAAGCGCGCGGGTAGCACCAGCATCGGGTTCGCGTTGGGTTGGCTGCTCGGAATCTTCATTGCCACAGTTCTTTTTGTCACCCTGTCCAGTGCCCTCAGCACCTCGGACAATGGACCGTCTGCCACGGTATCGTGGATCAAACTCGCTCTCGGTGTCCTCCTGTTGGCGGTCGGGGTCAAGCAGTGGCGAGGGCGCAGCGGCGAACACGAAACACCGAAGTGGATGCAAGCCATCGACGAGATGACCGCGGTCAAGGGGTTGGGCCTAGGATTCGCGCTCGCCGCGATCAACCCGAAGAATCTGCTGATGTGCATCGCGGCGGGAGTGTCGATCGGCTCGGCGTCGCTGGCGACCAGTGGAGTGATCGCCTCTGTCCTTGTCTTCACGATCATCGCCAGTTCAACGGTCGCGATCCCGGTCATCGGATACCTGGTGGCTGCTGATCGTCTGCGCGAGCCGTTGGCCAAGCTCAAGGTCTGGCTCCAAGACAACAACACCACGGTGATGAGCGTGTTGATCTTGGTCGTCGGAGTTGTTCTGATCGGCAAAGGAATCGGCGGAATCTTCTGATAAGCCCTCTTTCACGCGGTGTGAACGCGGACCGCCGAGGTGGGTGTCCTATCAGGCCAAGTTCACCGCGTAGTCGCCATCGGCGTGGCCGATCAGTTGCCAGCCGCCCTCTATCGGGGACAGTCGGACGTCGGAGAGATTCGTGGTCTCGAGCTGTGGCCGGTCGGTGCCGGGGTACCAGGCTTCGACCTGTCCGGTACCGGTCCCGGTAAACCCGTTGCGCGACAACTCCGTCAGTGTGCCGGGCGCTGCTCGCGGATAAGCACGCGAGAGAGGCCCGGCAAATCCCTCTACGAGCCCGAGTGATTCGCCGGAAGGGCAGTCGATGCGATTCAAATTTCCTTGCGGCTGGTGGGTATTGCCGTCCCGAACCGGGTGGGGGTCACCGCACGCTTGTGTCCACGACCACCACGCGCCGCCCATCCGGTACTTGTCGGTGGCGTCGACGAAGCGGTCGACGTCTGCTCCCTGCTCGCCGGCATCCCCGAACCAACCCCATTCACCCGTCCACAACGGGGCGTCGTACCAGGCGGCAGCGCGGTCGGCGATCTTGAACCCGTCTTCGATTCCGGGGAATTCGCTACTGACTGTTATCGATTCGCTGTAGAGATGTGGCGAGAAGACCACCAGAGGATCGGTCAGGTACTGGCGTGGGGGCAGCGCGTCGAAGCCGAATGCCGACCAGATCGCGCTGGGCTCGAAGAACACGAGGTGCGGAAATCCGCCTGATTCGGCCTGTCTGATGGCGTCGGTGGCCCGCTTGTAGAACTGCCCGATCTGATCAGCGGCGGTGAATGGATCGCGCAGGCCGGGATTCGGTTCGTTCAACAGGTCGTATCCGGCCACCGCCGGTTCGTCTTTGAACTCGGCGGCCAACCGCGCCCACGTAGCCACGAGGCGACTCTGGATTCCTTGCTCGTCGTCGTAAAACGCCTGGAAGGCATGGGCGATCGCCGGTGCGGCTTCCCGGAGTCCAGCGATGTTGCAGGTCGTCCATCCGCCGGTCAGGGTTGCCCACTCCGGTGCGCCGTCCCAGCCGACTCCCGGCTCCATGAAAGACGGGCACGACTGGTCGCTCGGGGTGCCGACGTACGGGCCCCATGCGTCCTGATGCATGTCGAGAACGGTGTAGATGCCGTGGTCTTTCGCGTTCTGGACTGCGCCTCGAATCCGGTCGACATACGCAGCGTCGAATGCACCGCGGGTCGGTTCGAGGAGGGACCACGCGACGTTGAGTCGGACAACGTTGAAGCCCAGCGCGGCCATCTGCGCGAAGTCCGTTATTCCCAGCGGCGTAACGGTGGGTAGACCGGTGCCGTTGGTTGCGTAGTCATTGAGACCGTTGGCGTTCACGCCGCGGAGCAACACCGTTCGTCCGTCGACGTCCTTGATCGTTCGATCTGCGACGGTCAGTTGGGGGAGAGTCCAGCCCGGATCCGGAGGTGAAGCGTTTGCCGCCGGGGCTGCAATCTGGATAGCCAGGATTGCAAGGGTGGCAAGCAACAGCGCACGCATCCGTCGACCTTTCTAGACAAACGTCCAATTTGGAGATGAGGGTAGCGTGAGAACGCCTTATTGCGGCGCGATTCGCACATACCCGTCACGTCTTCACTGCCTGGAATGCCCCGGCTCGAGGCTGCTGTACGGGGTGCGAGAATTGTCGACAAGTCGCGACCCGAGGGAGCATTTGTGAAGCTTGCATTGACTGATCTGGTCGAACAACTACCCGGCGACGATGTGGCGATCACGCGAGCGTTCTATGCGTCGCGGCTTGCCGGTGTCGGTCCGAGTTCGCTGCAGGAACTGCTTGTGGCGCGAGCATCCAGGGTGGTTGAGCCCACGGCGACCCGGGCTGTTGAACACACACTCGACATCGAGGGTCGATCCGTTTCAGTGCGCGTAGTCGCGCCGAAAGACGGCGTTGTCAACGGGGTCTATCTGTATCTTCCGGGTGGTGGTTTCTACATGAGTTCAGCGGCCAGTGCTGACGCCCGAAGTACGAGACTTGCCGACGCGGTCGGGGTGGCAGTGGTTGCCGTCGATTACCGGCTTGCGCCGGAATTCCCTTGGCCTGCAGCGCCGGACGATTGTGAGGCAGTCGCTTTGTGGCTACTTGATGTCGCTGCCGAACGGTTCGGGACGACCAGGCTCGCCATCGGTGGCATGTCGGCGGGAGCAACCTTGGTGACGACGACATTGCTGCGCCTTCGTGATCGAGGTCTGGCCAAGTCGTTTTCGGGTGCCGTGCTGGAAGCGGGCACGTACGACGTCAGTGCGCAGACTCCCGCGGGCCGCACCATCAGCGACGAATACTTCATCGAAGCCTATGTCGGGCATGTCGATGATCGCACTCTCCCGGATATTTCTCCGACATTCGGCGACCTCAGCGGCCTGCCGCCCACCCTCGTGGTGGTCGGATCAGAAGACGTGGTTCTGGCTGAGAACCTTGCCATGGTGGCGCGGCTGTCGGCGGCCGGTAACGACGTCGACTTGCGTCTCTATCCTGTTGTCCCGCATGGATTTACAAACCATCCAACGCCTGTTGCCCGGCGTGCTGCGCTAGATATGGGTGCCTGGCTTCGGAATCGACTCGACTCCGACCCCGCGTGACAAGCACGGGCGCGGTTCAGTGTGCCGAGGGTGTAGGAGTGGCAGGAGCGGGCAATTCGGGCACCTGAACAAATGTCCGGTTTTTGGGGCAAAGTCGGGACGAGGAGCGCGCCACCCTTGTAATCTCGCACGTGAGTTTGCGGGGGCGCGGGGTCGTCCAGCACAGCGAGTGAAGAGGACGACGATGACGACTGCTTACACGCGCCGCCGAGGGGCGCATTCTTTCGGAATCGCCCTCACTGCGCTGTTTACCGTGGTGGCGGCCTTGACCGGTCCCGCACTCGCCTCCGCCTCGAGCGGCGACCCGCAATCGGGTTCGAGCCAGTTCGGATCGTCCGGGGAGCAACCGCCGCTGCCGGAGATCCCACCGCCGTCCGCGGCCGAGATCAGGCTCGACGAGGCGCGGAACTTCCGCGACATCGGCGGCTATCGGACTACCGACGGCAGGACCGTCCGGACAGGCCTGGTGTTCCGTTCCAACAAGCTCAGCTCGCTCAATGAGACTGATCTGGCCAAACTCACCGCCGCGAACCTGACCCTCGACGTCGATCTGCGTAACACCTCCGAACGCACGGAGGATCCCGATCGGATCCCCGCCGGGGTCACCTACCAGGTCGCCGACGTCGTCAGCATCGACCATGGCATCGCGTTCCACGAGTTCGTTCCCCTGACCCTCGGTCGCGCGTTGATCGACGGCGCGGTCAACGGAACCTCGAACATCGGCCAGAGCATCGGCTACCCGTTCATGGTCAACTACCGTGGCTCCGACGTCGCCTTCCATGATCTGCTGACGGCGATCGCGAACAACTCCGACGGCGCAACCGTCTACCACTGCAGCGCTGGGAAGGACCGCACCGGTTGGGGTACCGCGATCCTGCTGACCATCCTCGGTGTCCCGCGTGAGGTCATCAGTGCCGACTTCATGGCGTCGAACACGTACCTGGGCCGGGACGACGCGGTGGACCTGTCGTGGCTCGATGCGGCGTATGCACAGGTGGACCGGCTCTACGGCGGTATGGATACTTACGTACGGGAGGGCCTCGGCGTCGACCAGGGCACTGTCGACTCTCTGCGCGCCAAGCTTCTCCTCTAAGCGGAGCTCCACGCCCGGCTTCTTGCCTACTCGGACCCTCTTCTGTCCCAGTGCGACCTGTGGTTGCGGGAGCGCGCGATTGTGTGGCGCCGCTCCTGGGGTGGGCCCGAGGTTTCTTGGCCGTGTGCGATCACCAAGTGGCGCAAGAACTTGGCTCGCAAGAATCACGCCTGGTCATGGACTCGACGCTGGCCAATTGGTCAGCATCGAATCGAGAGCCTCGAGGATTCTTGCCCAGCTTTCGGCGCTGTCCGGTGCACTGTGGCTGAACGATCCACCCAGCTCGAGGCTGGCGTACCCATGAAAAACGCTGCCGAGCAACCGAACTGCGTGGGTCTGATCGAGATCGGTGAGGTTGTACCCGCGCAGAATCGATCGCATCATCTGCGAGTGTCTGAAGCCCGCGCTCGCTGCTGCGTCCTCCGGGGTGAGGCGCATCTGTGACGCGGCGTACCGGCCGGGGTGTGCCTTCGCGTAGTCGCGATAGACGTTCGCGAAGGCGGTCAAAGCGTCGCGGCCGGACCGACCGGCCACGGCGTCGGCAGCCTGGTCGGCCATCTCCTCCAAAGCGAGCAACGCGATTCTGGTTTTGAGGTCGTTCGAACTCTTCACGTGGGAGTACAGGCTTGCGACTTTGACGTCGAACTGCCTGGCGACTGCCGATACGGTCACGTGCTCGAAGCCGACCTCGTCGGCCAATTCCGCGCCCGCCATCGCGAGGCGGTCGGCTGTGAGTCCTGCGCGAGGCATGTCAATCGGTCCTGTTCGTTGGGAGGGTAAACCACTTGCCTAAAGAGTATAGGCAAATTACTATCAGCAGTAGCAAACTTCCGTAAACGATTTCAGGTGAATGAAATGCACAGCCAGAGCAGCTGGATTACTACCGAAATTTCCGAGGACATCGTGCGCGGAGCCCTCGAAATCGAACGGACCGAACGCGGTGTGCTGACGCACCGCCTACCTGCCAAGGCTCGCACGCAATTCGCTGACGGGCAGATGGCAATGGCGCAATCACAACCGTCCGGAGTGCGGCTTGTATTCCGAACCAGCGCCACGAGCATCGAACTCGATACTCTGCCCACGAAAATGATCTACACCGGCGCTCCGCCGAGGCCGCAAGGGGTGTACGACCTGCTCGTCGACGGCGAACTGGCCGGGCAAGCAAGCGCTACGGGCGGCAATACGGTGACGATCGACATGGCTACCGGTACCGCTCAGAGGCAGTCCGGACCTGTCAGTATCATCCGTTTCGCGGAGCTGCCCGCGCGATCCAAGACCGTCGAGATCTGGTTGCCACACAACGAGACCACCGAACTTGTCGCATTGCGAACCGACGCGCCACTCGAACTCGCGGTTGATACGAAGCGCCGCGTGTGGCTCCATCACGGAAGCTCGATCAGTCAAGGATCCGGCGCTGAAAGTCCCTCCGGCACTTGGCCTGCTCTTGCAGCCTCCGTCGGCGGCGTGGATCTGATCAACCTCGGGTTCAGTGGCAGTGCTCTGCTGGACCAGTACACCGCCCGCGCGATGCGCGACACTTCTGCTGACCTGATCAGCATCAAGATGGGCATCAATCTGGTCAACGCAGACGTGATGCGCCTACGGGCCTTCACATCTGCAATGCACGGCTTCCTCGACACGGTTCGCGACGGTCATCCAGTGGCTCCGCTGTTGGTCGTTTCGCCCGTCTATTGCCTGATCCACGAGGACACACCGGGGCCTGGTGCCTTCGACTTCGACGCTCTTGCCAGAGGCGAAATGCGATTCGTTGCCACCGGAGATCCCGCCGAGCGGGCATCCGGGAAGCTGACGCTGCGCTCGATTCGGGAAGAGTTGGCGCGCATCGTAACCCAGCGGTCAGTCGATGATCCTAATCTGCATTACATCGACGGGTGTGATCTCTACGGTGCCGCGGAGAACGAAGAGTTGCCGCTTCCCGATCAGCTCCATCCGGACGCTGCAACGCATCGTCTCATCGGCGAACGCTTTGCCCAACGTGTATTCGCAGACGGCGGTGTATTCGCCGGCGAGGTGTAATCGCGCAATCTGATTCGGCTCACACCACCACTCACATCACGGTGAGCCGAATCAGCGGGTACTTGCGATCGGACTTGCTCTGGTACTTGGCGATTCGGGGCTGGGCGGTGGCCACTTGGTGCCACGCTTGCTCGCGATCGTCGCCTTCGAGTTCGTGAGCTGTGACTGGTACGGCATTTCGGCCGGGCATCTCGATAGACACTCGATCGGGATGCGCCACCACATTCGAGTGCCAGTCCGGGTTTCGACCGCCGCCGCCCGAAGCCACGATCAACAGACCGCCCCTGCCGTCGGACAGGTGCATCAGCGGAGTCTCTCGGGGTTGCCCGCTGCGTCGGCCTACCGTGTGCAGGATGAGGACTTCCATTCCCATGAACGTGCCTTTCCCGCGCCGAATCTTGCGATTCGTGCGGGCGTTCGCGTTCCGCTGCATCCACCGTGACAGTGCGCCGGGACCGCCAGACTTCGGTTCGCTGTGATTCCCGATGGGATCTCTCGGTGTTGGATCCGTCTGTGCCATGGTCGGCTACCTCCAGTTTGTCGGCGTGAGCGTCGTTTCGACAAACCTATGAGGCTTGCGACCTCGGTGCTTCTCGATTTCTGATCACTGTGTTTTCCGGTCACTGTGTTTTCTGATCGGAGTTCACACGATTTGACCCTGACGTAGCGTGAGGGCTCACGATGACTTCATGACCGACACCTACCCTGCATTCGACATCAGCCCCGTCCCTGTCCCTGCGACCGATGCCGTGCCTCCGGAACAGTTCCGAGGTCTCTACGGTATGCCGATGTTCGTGTCTGTTCCGACTTCGGATCTGGCCGAATCGGCAGACTTCTGGATCCGCGGGCTCGGTTTCTTCGACCTCTTTTCGGTGCCTGATCGACTGACGCATCTGCGGCGCTGGGCATTTCAAGACGTTCTGCTCGTGCCCGGCGAGCGAGCAGATTCACCACCGTCCATCAGCGTGAGCTTTGCGTGTGTGCTGAGTCAGATCGACCAGATAGCAAAGGCGTGTGAGGAATTGCGGCCCGGATGCACCAGCGGTCCAGACCTGAAGCCGTGGAATTCACTGGAGTTGGAGATCGTGACACCGGAGAACGCGCGTGTGATCATGACGGCCGCTCGTCCGTACGACCCGAACAGTGCCGAGGCCGAGCATCTGCGAGGTATGGGAATTGACGGACCCGACGACTGAACAGAAGTCTGACGCGGTGGTCTCGCGCACCGCGTCTGTCAAACTGGATGCCGTGACGGATCAACTCTTCGGAGGCGAGGCAGACAGTGCTCTTACCGTCGGTGCTGCCGCATCTCGGCTGGGCATAACTGTACGTACCCTTCATCATTGGGACGCAATCGGTTTGGTGTGCCCATCCGGGCGCAGTGACGGTGGCTACCGGCTGTACACCGACGCCGACCTCGGCCGAATTGGTCGCGTACTTGTCTACCGCGACGTGGGCTTGTCGCTCGACGAGATCGGGATATTGCTCGAATCGCCGGCAGCCCACGTGGACGAAACATTGCGCGGGCAGCGCGCCGAGTTGCGACAACGGATTGCCGACTTGGAGCAACGGGGCGAGTCCTTGGATCGCATCATCGGTGCCAGGAAGTCCGGTGTGCTGTTGCCGGCAGACGAGCAGGTGTCGATCTTCGGCCGACACTGGCAGCCGTCATGGGGGCCGGAGGCGCACGAGCGTTGGGGTGACAGTGCGCAGTGGGCGCAGCACGCGGAACGGTCGGCGGGTAGGACCGCTGAGGATTGGCAGGGGATCGCCGACTGCGTCGAGACGCTCAACGAAGATCTGGCGTTGGCGTGCCGCGCGGGTGTCGAACCGGGAAGCGCCGAGGCGAATTCGCTGGCAGAACGCCACCGAGCGTCGATCGGGGTCTACTTCGACTGCACACACTCGATGCAGGTGTGTCTGGGACGGATGTACGTTGGCGATCCAGGCTTCTCCGAGTTCTACGACGCGCTGTTCTACGAGACGGTCGAGACCGGTCTGACCGCGTGGCTCCGCGCTGTCATCGATGCGAACGCTCTGGCACATGGAGTTGTCCCCGAATCGGCGACATGGGTGTGAGTGAGCTGGTGGTCGCTCGTCAGTCCAAAGACGCGCAGGCAGTGCACCACGGTCGGCCGTCGACCCCGGGGGCACGATGGGGTACTGCGATGCGCGCGGCCAAAATGCAGCTTTCGTTGTCGTGATAGACGTCGAGATCCGAAGGAACCGTCGAGTGGAACGCCGGGACCTTCATGTCTACCTCCGTTGTCACTCGCCAGAGAGTTGGCTCGTTGCGGTAATCCTCCCACCCCAGCGATCATCTCGCCTGTCGGAAGAAGCACGTGTCAAGGCGGGGGCCGACACCTGCTGTCCTCACCGCGCGATCATGGAGCCGCACAGCGGTTTACAGGTGTGAGAGCCTGATCACCCTTCCGGCCGAACCGATGCGCACTGCGCGCGCGGTGTGATCTTCGACGGCGCTCACCGCAGAGAATCGCACAGGGATAGGCTGGACGAATGCGTGGAGAGTACAAGGTTCCTGGTGGAAAACTGGTCGCGGTCGACGTCGAGGTGGCGGACGGTCGGCTGGCCGAAGTCGCAGTCTCGGGGGACTTCTTCCTCGAGCCCGACAGTGCGCTCGACGACATCAACGCGGCGTTGCGCGGAATGCCAGCCGACTCGGATGCAGAACAGTTGGCACAAGCTATCTCCAGTGCGCTCGACGAGTCCGTCTCGATGATCGGCTTCACGCCGCAGTCGGTCGGTATTGCGATCCGGCGCGCACTCGGTCACGCCACGAGTTGGGCGGATCACACGTTCGACCTCATCCCACCGGTGGTTCTGGACCCAGCGATGCACGTCGCGCTGGACGAGGTCATCGCGCGTGAGGTGGCATCGGGTGAGCGTCCGCCGACACTGCGATTCTGGGACTGGGACTCGCCCTTGGTCGTGATCGGATCGTTCCAATCCGTGCGTAACGAGGTCGACTCCGAGGCTGCTGCGCGGCACGGCATCGGCGTGGTGCGCCGAATCTCCGGTGGCGGCGCGATGTTCATGGAACCTGGCAACTGCATCACGTACTCGTTGGCAGTACCGGCGTCGTTGGTCGAAGGTTTGAGTTTCGAGCAGTCCTACGCGTTTCTCGATCAGTGGGTGATGGGAGCGCTGGCCGAGGTGGGTATCAACGCTCGGTACGTGCCGCTCAACGACATCGCCTCGGACAAGGGCAAGATAGCCGGCGCCGCTCAGAAGCGATTCGCGTCCGGCACCGTGCTCCATCACGTGACCATGGCCTACGACATCGATGCGGAGAAGATGACGCAGGTGCTGCGAATCGGGCGAGAGAAGATGTCGGACAAGGGAACCAAGAGCGCAGCCAAGCGGGTCGATCCGCTGCGTTCTCAATCCGGAATGACGCGTGCAGCGATCCTGGAGTCGTTTGCGCAGCACTTCCGCGGCCAGTACGACACCCGTGACAGCGACTACACGGACTCGGAGTTGGAGCAGGCGCGCAAGCTGGTGGACACGAAGTTCAGCACCGAAGCGTGGACTCACCGCGTCCCGTGACGCCGTTGTCTCGAGACACCGACAAACCGGGACGAGACCCGAGAGGTCTCGTCCCGGTCGACCTAGCTGGCCGGAGTCGTTGAGTTTGCCCCGAGAAGTTCAGCGTCGTCGACGACGGAGTTCCTCTTCGGAATGGTGAAAGTTGCGCTCACACACAGGATTGCGATGACGAAGCACGCCAGTGTGTACCACAGGTTCCCGATGGGATCTCCAGCGCTGGTGGAACCGTCGACTGCGTCGAAGAAGTCCGGAAGCGCACTCGCCCACAGTACGGCCATGACAACCAGGTACACCACGCTGTAAATCTGGACGAACCTGTTGGTGTGTGCAGGAGCGTTCGATTCTGCCGTGCGCAGGTTTCTCCACTGGCGGACGAGAACCACGATCGCGACCACTGTGAGGACGGCGAGTTCCGCCGCATAGAGGAACCCACGAACGGTGTCACTGCCCATCCCGAAGACCGTCGCCGGGAGCGGGAGAATGAACGTACCCAGCGAGGCCAGCAGGCCGATCACGATGGTGCGCCAAACCAACTGAAGCCCGGAGAAGTGCTTGCCGGCATCGACGTGCCGTCCGACGAAGTACTGGACGCAGAATGCCAACGACATCGGCCACAGAGCGGCGAAGACGACCACGCTGGGGAGTGGAACCGCGTCGAACATGGGTTGGTTGATCGGGTTCGACGTCGACCACTCCCACCACCGCAACTGGGGTCCGAGGTGATCGAAGATTTCGTAGAACGCATGGTGGACGAAGCCGACGCAGACTGCACCCAGCAGTGGACCGTATTTGCGGAAAACGCCGAGCATTCTGACTATTTCGAAGGCCAACGTCGCCATGAGCGGGTAGATGGCAATGATGTACAGCGGCAGTCGACCCCACATGAAGTCGACGGTGAACACGTTGTGCGCGAACATCGTGTCCACTTGTTCTTCGATGCCGAACGCTGCCGGGAAGTACAGCGGAGGCTCGATGATGAACAGGTAGGCGGTGGCGCCGAACCAAAGGACCAGGTTGGTGGGGTCGCCGTTGCGGCGCAGTCGCACGATCGCCAAGACCAGTGCGAGTACCGAGCCGACGATGATCGTCCATTCGAGTACGGGCAGGGTCCAGTTCTCGAGGGCCGCCGGGTTACGGAACTCGACGAGTCCACCTGCTTCCTGACAGGAGAAACCGAGTTCTGTTGCCAGTTGGGCAAACGTGGGGGAGCAGTGCTCTGCCATCAGTTGGCCCCTGACGTGATCGACTCTTGTGCCTGAGATTCAGCGGTGTACCAGCGTGTGCAGTCGTAGCCGTCGTCGTAACGCTTGAACCACTGGTCGGCCAGTGCGGGGAGCTTCTCGTGGTCCGGGTTGTGATTGGGCATCTGGCTGCGGAAGACACCGCCGAGCGCGACGAGTTGTTCGCCGAGTTGTAGGTGATCGAAGGCGCGGGGCATGGTGCCCTTGGTCAGGTAGGGCGCAAACGACGTCAGAATCTTCTGCTTGGTGCGGTGCATGGCGAACATCGACAGTGAGTCGACTTGCCGTTCGGAGAGTGGAACGTGCTGGTTGAACCCTGCACAGGCGATGCGAATCACCTTCATGACGTGCGCGAAGATCGACGGCGCCATTCGCATCCGGTAAAGCTCGCTTCCGACAACGGAATTGAAGATGATCAGTGCCGAGCTGCGATGCTCGACCTCCTCGACGAAGTGCCAGATGAACAGTGACGCGACGCGGTCGTCTCCCGGACGGAACAAGGTCGCCTCGTTGTCGAGCATCAGTTTGAACACCGGTGTGAAGGTCGCCTCCAGATCTGCGGTGTACGCGAGCCGGTAGTTCAACGAGGTCGCCTCGGTGAGCAGATCGAATTCACCGATCACGGCGTCGAGTGTGTTCTGCAGTCCGGGGTATCGCCTGATCAGAGCTTTCACATGTTGGCGGTGGGCGGTCGAGTGGTGGCCTTCTTGACGCATGAATGCCACGGCTTCCTCGGCGACCTCCGGATCGCTGATCCGCGACTTGGTTTGCATGATCATCTTCACGATCATTTTCTCGAAACCGATGGCCAGGAACGAGACCGCGTTGGACATGCTCGACCAGGCCGGATTCTCCGGGTTCCACAGGAAGGGAACGTCATGATCCTCGAATCCGAAATCCATCTTTCGGGGCTGAAGGTTGGTCACTTGTCGAACCTCGTCTTTCGGAGGGGCTGGTCAGGTGGCCGCTCTGGCACTCGAAGCCACTTGTGGCAGTAATCATACATATTGGTGTGCAGTTGTATGTTCACTTTCGATGACGAACGTGAATTCGAGGGACGCAGATGCAAAACCTGCCTGTGTTAGCCTGTGGCTCTTGGACTTCGAGCGCAAAGACATGGTTCGAGCCTCGTTCGAGCGAGGAAGTGGGCAGTGGCACGAAGGCGTGGGTGGGGCGGCAATCCACCGGACAACGACGAAGATGCGTCACGTCGAATTGTCGAGGCCGCAGTCGAGCTGATCGGACGGACGAGTTCGGAAATCAGCATCGGCGACGTCGCGGAGTCACTGGGCGTGATCCGGCAGACCGTGTATCGATACTTCCCCAGCGCCGACGCTCTGATGCGGGCAGCGGCGATCGCGTCGGTCGACGGCTACCTCGATCGACTCACCACACACGTGAGCGGCATCGAAGATCCCGTCGAGGCGATGACCGAGGGTGTTCTCTACACACTGACTCAGGTCCACCGAACACCGCATCTCGGCATCCTTCTCACAAGCACGAATACGAGTCTGCACCCGGAGGGTCTGACCTCGCAGGAGGCGCAAGCCTTCGGAATGGCGATGATCAACCGCTTCGACGTGGACTGGGTGCATTACGGCTACGACGACGCGTCACTTCAGGAACTGGTCGAATACGTCCTGCGGACGATGCAGTCGTTTTTCCTCGCGCCTGGCGACCCACCGCGGAGCGATGAGGAACTGCGGCGATACCTAAGGCGCTGGATGGGTTCTGCGATCATCGCCCAGGCAAATTCTGTCAGCGATGACCCGATCAGCGCAGGACTATCGTCAAAGCAACGGCACTGACGCACGCGGCGATGACGACGGTCAGTGCGAACAGGTCGGCGAGCTGAGGGCGCTTGGGGTACGCCGCAATCAGTCCAGTGCCCCCGCGCGCGGAGATTGCTTCGCCCATTTCGGCAGACCGCCGAATTGCCACGGACATGGTTGTGGTGATCAGGTCGACTATCGAATTGTCGGCCGCGCTGTTCACCACAGCTTTCGGGCGCAGTCGTCGCGCCGCTACCAGGGTGAGCATCTCGTCGATCAACAGCGGAAGTGAACGAATGCAGAGGGCGGTCGCGATGGCCCACTCGTCGACCGGGATCTTGAATATTCGCAGCGGTCTACCGAGCGTTGCCAGTGCCGGCGCCACGTCGCTCATCGACGTGGTCCACGCCAACATCAGTGAGACGCAGAGCAATACAAGACCGAACGTCACAGCTTGCAGGTAGATGAACACCGCGTCGATGCCGATCGGAAGGTTGATCAACGCGCCGAGCAGGATCAGCGCCCACAACCACCACGGAGGTCGGGGAACTGCAGTCGGGGGGATGCGTCCGATCACCGCGGTCAGCAACAACAATCCCAGTACGACGCCGATCGCCGGCCAGGACGGCGCGGCCACGACCACGATGCTGACGAGAACGACGGCAACGATCTTCGTTCCGGCCCACAATCGGTGGATCGGCGATGAAGTCGGGACTTCGCGCAGAAGTGTTGTCACGTCGTCGATCCTTCCAAGGCGCTGCTGGCGGCAGGGTCGAGGATGCGACCCTGCGACAGTCGAATTGTTCTGCTGCAGACGGCGTCCATGCCGTCGACATCGTGGGAGATGACGACTACTGCGGTTCCGTTCCGACGAATCCACCTGAGTACGTTCAGGATTTCGTGTCGGCCGGGTGGATCGAGCCCGGCCAATGGTTCGTCGAGGATGAGTACTCGGGGTTGGCGGACGAGGAGACCGGCCAGTACGACGCGTCGCATCTGTCCGCCGCTCAACTCGTCGATACTGCGGCCGGCGATGTGACGGTCGAGTCCGACGGCGTCGAGCGCCCAGGAGACTTGCACCGATCCGATCTCCGGACCACCGGCGGCCTCGATGTCTTCGGCGACGGTTCGGCGTTGCAGCTGCAGCCTCGAGTGTTGGAACGTCAGACCGACAGTGCCGAGCTGACGCGAGACGGGTTTGCCGTCGAAGACCGCGGTTCCCCGGCTCGGTGCGATCAAGCCCGCCATGATCCAGGCCAGGGTCGATTTACCGGAACCGTTGCCGCCCAGGACCAGTAGTCCGTCCCCGTCTCCGATGGTCAGATTCACGTCCGAGAGTGCGCGCCGCGACCACGGAGTCCGGTCGTTGTAGGTGTGGGTGACATCGGTGAGTTGGAGGACCGTTCGAGTGCCGGCCGGCCACGGCGCAGACGGCGGACCCGCGAACGTCGACGTCATCCAACCGGGTTGGTGATCGATCTGCCGTCCGCGTTGTAGTTGAATCACCCGATCTGAGTTGCGGGTGTCGGCGTGGTGATGGGTGACCAGAACCACGGCCATCGGATGGCGCCGGGGCAGTTCGGCGAGGAGCGAGACCAATTCCTCCCGGCCGGCCTGATCGACCATCGCGGTGGCTTCGTCCGCGATCAGCAGAGCGGGGCGACGAGCCAGAGCGGCAGCAACCGCCAGACGTTGCATCTCGCCGCCGGACAGCCCTGAGGTCTCGCGCATGCCCATGCCCGCGAGTCCCACCTCGGCCAGCAGTG
The DNA here is from genome assembly GCF_036669995.1 of Rhodococcus sp. DN22. Classification (NCBI taxonomy): domain Bacteria; kingdom Bacillati; phylum Actinomycetota; class Actinomycetes; order Mycobacteriales; family Nocardiaceae; genus Rhodococcus; species Rhodococcus sp. DN22. Next base: position 2,774,576 of record NZ_CP133326.1, read on the forward strand.
CATCGACGTCGGGATGCGACTCGGGCGGAAGCCCCCAGACGACGTCATCGGCGACGCGGGTTCCGAGGATCTGGCTCTCGGGACGTTGGAGGACGACGGCGGTTCCTCCGTGTCGACCGAGACCGGCGGACCCGGGCCTCGTCAGGGTCCCGACGGTCGGTGCGCGACCGGCGAGCAACCGGGTGAGTGTGGACTTGCCCGAGCCGTTGTGGCCGACGACGGTGACGAACTCTCCTCGTCGGACCGTGAAGTTGACGTCGACGAGCGCCGGCGTCGATGCACCCGGATAGGTGAAGCCCACGTGATCGAAAGTGACCGGTAACGGATCGATCGGACGGTCGTCGGGTGCTGTCTGGAGCGGGTCGGCCGAGGGGAGTGCAGCCAATCGATCGAGGACGGCGCCGAGGACAAAATAGGAGACGACGGTGCTGAGGACGATTCCGGAGATGATCGACACGCCGATCCACAACCACCAGTAGTCGATGATCGAGCCGATGCTCTTCTCGATCCATTCGGCTGCGCCGACCAGCGTGGGGGCACGCTTCAAGATTGCGGCCACGCCAAGCGCGGTGTTCTCCAGCGAGGTCAACAACAAGGTGCGCAGGGGCGCGAGAACAAGCAAAAGGACTATGGAGAACAACGCCAGCGCGGGTCCGATGACAAGCGACGACAGCAACGCGGAGACGAAGCCGAGACCGCGCCGCTTGACCGTACCGATGATTCCGCCGAGGAGAGCGCTCAGCGCGACCGCCGCCGCAGATCCCGAACCCGCTGCGACGAAAGCGACCGCAGTAGCCGAGACGCCGGCCGTCATCACGGCGCGGACTCGAAAGCGCTGGGCAACAATTCCCATCGGAACGGCGGCCACGAGGTTGAGGGCGCTGGCCATGGGGATGACCGTGGCAATGACGGACAACGCGACCGTGAATCCGGCCATGACGGCACCCGTTGCCAACTCGAGTGGTCGAAGGTTGCCGGTTTCGCGGACTTGCGGACGGTTGCTCACTACGTCCAGTGTGCCAGTGGTGACATAACTCCTGCCCGACTGATGGTGAGCGCATCGGCACGATTGCGTAGGCTTCACCTCAAACAATGCATCGGACGGAGCGTGGAAGACGTGAGTGCAGCACCCATCAGGGTCGGGGTTCTGGGAGCCAAGGGCAAGGTCGGTCGAGCAATCTGCGAGGCAGTGGAAGCTGCTCCCGATCTGGAACTTGTCGCTCAGGTCGATACCGGTGATCGCATCGAGACGTTCGTCGACACCCGCACTCAGGTAGTCGTCGATTTCACGCACCCCGACGTCGTCATGGGAAATCTGGAATTCCTCGTGGCCAACGGAATTCACGCCGTGATCGGCACCACCGGTTTCGACGAGTCCAGGCTTGCGACTGTGCAGTCCTGGCTCGACGAGCAGCCTGCAACGGGTGTTCTGATCGCCCCGAACTTCGCTATCGGTGCTGTGTTGTTGATGCGCTTCTCGGCTGCCGCGGCGCGCTTCTTCGATTCCGTCGAGGTCATCGAACTTCACCACCCCAACAAGGCAGATGCTCCCTCGGGCACCGCATACCGAACGGCCGCCATGATCGCCGAAGCTCGCGCGGAAGCAGGCGTCGGACGCAGCCCTGACGCCACCACGACCGAGCTCGAGGGTGCGCGCGGCGCCGACGTCGACGGCGTCCGGGTTCACTCCGTGCGGATGGCCGGACTGGTCGCGCATCAGGAAGTGATTCTCGGAACTCAGGGCGAGACGCTGACCATTCGCCACGACTCGATCGACCGGAATTCGTTCGCGCCGGGCGTTCTGCTCGGTGTCCGCCAGATCGGCTCGCGTCCGGGCCTGACGGTCGGTATCGATTCCTTCCTCGATCTATGAACAAGACCACCCGCACCCTCGCGCTGATCGTTGCGATCTGTATCGCGCTCGCGGTGTACTTCGTGTTGCTCGGCCAGCGCGGAATTCAGCTCATCCAAGACGGAGGCGGCGCCGCGATCGGTCTCGGGATCGGCGTGCTGATCCTGCCGTTCCTGGGGCTGTGGCTCGTCATCGCCACCATTCGCGCCGGCTTCACACACCAACGCCTCGCGCAGCAGATTCACGACGAGGGCCTCGCTGTCGATGCGTCTTCACTTCCGAAATTGCCTTCGGGCCGGATCGAGCGGGCGGCTGCCGACGAGTTGTTCGCTCAGATCAAGGTCGACTGGGAAGCAGACCCGGACAACTGGAAGCAGAACTTCCGACTCGCTCGCGCCTACGACTATGCCGGTGACCGAAGCCGGGCGCGGGAAACCATGCGCCGCGCAGTGGAACTGGAACGTCGGTCGCGAGGCAAGTAGTTTCTCCCTGCTAGGAACAGGGGTCTGCTGGGATGCTACCGCTCCGGAACTGTTGCGGGAGAAGACGGATCCGGAGTGGTGGGGTCGAATGGCGGCGGGTTGTTCGGGTCGAAGCTAGTCATCGGCACCGAACACGTCGCGCCCACTTCGGGATACGTGTTCGGGTTGACTCGTAGCGCCGAGACGAATTGATCGATGCGAGCGTCCTCAGCGTTGTCGAGTTTGAGTTGACGGCCCCAGGACTGCAGCGAGATCGGCGAATCCAGGGTCGGATACGGCGACATCAAGGTGTAGCTCATGCCTTCGACTCGCTGTGCCAAGCGCGCCTGATCCTCACTCGAGACCAGGTCGGGGTTGTACGTGATCCACACTGCCCCGTGCTCGAGGGAATGGACCGCATTCTCGGTTCGAATGGCTTGCGGGTAGACAACTCCGGTGCAGTTTGCCCAGACCGAATCATGGCGACCACCGAAGGGCGGTGAATGTGTGTACGCCACACGTTCGTTCGGCCGTACGTGTTGAGCTGCCGGGTAGTCGACCGTGACAACTCCGTCGATGGATTCGGACGGATCCGGATTGTCGACGCTCGGAACAAACGCATCCGGTCGAGGTGTTCCTTCGAGAGAATTCGCGCACGAAGCCAGCGCGAGAACTGTCGAGAACGCCACTGTTGCTCGAAGTTGTTTGTTCACTCGGCCATGATAGCGGCGCCTGTCCGCTTTCCCGAGACGTGAATCGACTACGACCCGAGAGAGCTTGTGGTTCCGCCCGAGAGCGCGATGTCACTGGCGCCTCGAAGAATTCGGAGCGGAGGCAGCGGCCCTTGGTATGCCTCGGAGCCACTGATCAGATCACCGGCCGCGTCGAACGCGATCGCTTCACCTTGTGGCTCGTCGGGAAGGGGCACACGAATAGGCGTGGTGGTCAAGGCTTTCGCGACATCGCCGTCGGGAGCTGTGTAGAGGTAGACATCGGTGTAGGTGCGCAGCGCTACCACCGTGCCGTCTTTGCTCACGGCGCCTCCGGTGACAGCCATAGTTCCGGCATGGGGGACCGGTCCACCGGAAGTGAGGGTGGGAGTAAATCTGAGCTGACCTACCTTGGCCAACATGGTCGGCGACGCCGTACTCAGATCCTGAACCTGCTGTCGTTCAGCGGTTGTGTAGACCACGCTTGCGCCCAGGTAATCCTTGGTGACGATGACGGGAAGCCCGTTGCTCTGGATCAGCAGTGTCTCGGCATCGTGCGCCCCGTCCGGATAAACCAGGGGGTAGGAGGTCGCGGCACCTGAAGTCGGATCGAGTTCGATCAGCCCGATCGACGTTCGTACCGCGTTGTTGTCGCCGATGTCTGCCAGCCACAGGTGGCCGTCGGGAGTCGACGAGAGATCCTCGACATCGACACGAGGGGTGCCCACGTTGATCCAGCGCTGAACGTGGCAGTTCGAATCGAGTTCGGCGACTCGATCATCGGAACCGCTGTCGCCGATTGCGTATATCCCGGCCGCGGTGACGGTGAGTCCGGACAGCTCGGAAAGGCCTGCATCGGTGGGTGTGCACAGTACGTCGAAGACGCGCGGGGCCTGTTGCGCCGCCGCCGGAACAGTGTGAACGCCGACGACTGCTGCGGCGAGAAGAACCGATCCGGCAGCCGCACCGACTGAATGGGCGAGCGGGCGATTCCACATCACGATGCAGTCCTCCGGGCCGAAGAATCGGGACTTAGTACCCAGAGAATACTGGACGTCCGTCTCACTTTGTCCGAATTCCAAGAAATCGCGCATGCCGGGACGTCGTGATGCGTCAGTGATTCGCTGAGTGAATGTTGGTGCAGGAGGGGATACTCGACTCACCGGAGATCGGCGGCAACGAGCAGGAAGTGACGAAGCGATGGCGAAGCGTGATTCCGAAAAGCAAGGCGCAGATTCCCCGTCTCAGTTGATCGACCAGCGAATCGAGGAACTCGGAGACTGGCGGGGCGAGATGCTCTCCCGGATACGAACTCTGATCAAAGAGGTGGATCCGGATGTGGTGGAGGAATGGAAGTGGCGAGGAGTTCCCGTGTGGTACCACGCCGGAATGATCTGTACCGGTGAGACTTACAAGAGTGCAGTGAAGGTGACTTTTGCCAAAGGCGCATCACTCGACGACGCCTCAGGTCTCTTCAACTCCAGCCTCGAGGGCAATACGAGACGGGCGATCGATTTTCACGAAGGTGAAGCCGTCGACGAAAAGGCGTTCAAGGCACTCGTTCACGCCGCGATTGCCCTGAACACCTCGAAGAAGTGATGCCTGGTCAGAGCTGATGTTCAGCGAGGTCGAACGCACTGAGTAACGTGCGGAATTTTGTACTGGTCTCTATCAGCTCGATTTCCGGATCGGAGGAAGCGACGATTCCGCCGCCTGCGTACGCCCGCGCCGAGAGGCCGTCTGCTGCAATCTCGGCGCAGCGAATAGCCACCATCCACTCGCCGTCTCCGGTTCGGTCGCACCAGCCCACGGCACCGGCGTAGAACCCGCGGTCCCCTTCGGTCGCGGTGATGTGCTCGCGTGCGGCGCCCGTCGGTGTTCCGCAGATGGCGGGGGTCGGGTGCAGCGCCATTGCCAGCTCGAGCGAGGTCAGGCTCGGATCGGCCAGGACACCTTCGATCTTGGTCCCGAGGTGCCACAGTTGCGGTGTCCGAAGGAGTTCCGGTGCGCTGGGTGCATTGAATGATGTGCACAGTGGTCCGAGTATCGCGCTGATGGAGTCGACGACAAACGCGTGTTCGGCGAGATCTTTGGTCGACGCGCGGAGTTGCTCGGCATTCGCCTCGTCCTGATCCGAATTCGGGTGCCGTGCAATCGAGCCCGCCAAGGGGTGGCAGGTGACGACGTCGCCTCGCCGTTCGATCAGAACCTCGGGCGTCGAGCCGACCAGCGAACGCCCGCGGTACTTTCCTCCGGCGGGGGACAAGTCGACGCAGAAACCGTTGTGCGCGTGATCGAGTGCAATCAGTTTCTCGGCCAGAGCGGCGGGAAAGATCGTGGACTCGGCCTCGATGGTCAGGGAGCGTGCGAGGACAACTTTGTCGAGTTCGCCTGCTCGAAGACGTTCGATGGCGCCGCGGACTCTGTCGGTGTGGATCTGCGGGCTGGGTTCGAATCCGGCTACCCGCGAAGTGGGTAGCGTCGGTGCGTTCGAGTGATATAGATCACCGCGGACTCGTGTGAAACTCAGTGGCGCGGTGAGGGCGGACGGCGTCTCCGGTGAGAACGGCAGGGCGCCGACGACCGAGTCGATGCGGCCCGTTTTGAGGGCTTCAGCGGCGTCGAAGGCCGAGTCGAATTCTTCGACTACTCCCGAAGTACGGATCGACGTTTGCCTACGTGAGAGCAGGAAAACGGAGTCCGTTTCATCGTCAGTCCGGTTGTTGCGCAACGGGAATTCGGAGACTTCGGCGAGTGCTGACATGGACACCCTTCCAGTTCGACAGGATTACTTGCTATGTTGAGGCTAGCCTTAGTTAGGGTAATTTGTGTCGTGAGCATCCGGGTTGTGTACTTCCGTACCGTTATGGTTAGGCTGGCCTAAAGTAAAGGCGTGCGGACGGGGTCGACACGAGGGGCGGGTTGGCTCGATCTGAGCGCGTCGACCACTACTCGAGGAGACCGATGAACAACACCGTGGACCGTGACCAGATCGTGCGCGACGTCGCCGAGGTTCTGTCGATGAGGGCAGAACAACTCGGCGACGACGCGGACCTGGGTGACGAAGGCCTGGACTCGGTTCGCTTGATGACGCTCGTCGAACGCTGGCGAGGAGCGGGCGCGGATGCCGACTTCGCGGAGTTGGCAGAAGAACCGACCATCAATGCCTGGGTTCAGGTGCTGTGCCCGCAGTGAGCGATCGCCGAATTGCCGTGGTCACCGGTGCGGCGGCGGGGATCGGCGCCGCAGTGGCCCGGACTCTTGCGCGCGACGGGTATTCGCTGGCACTTCTCGATCGCGACGACGTCGAACTGAAGCGGGCAACTGCGGAATTGGCAGAAACAATCGTCGAAGGCGCCGATATCGAGAGTCACGTCGTGGACGTGACCGATCGGCAGGCAGTCGACGCTGCAGTGGCCTCCACGATGGATACGTTCGGCCGGATCGACGCGCTCGCGCACGTCGCCGGAATTCTGGACACCGGATCGGTGCTTGACTCCGATCCAGACCAGTGGCGGAATATATTCGGCGTCAACGTCTTCGGATTGCTCAACGTTCTGCAAAGTGTGGGACTGGAAATGCGTCGCCGGCGGGCTGGGTCGATCGTGGTGGTCTCGTCCAACGCGGCCGGTGTCCCACGTATCGGGATGGGTGCTTACGGTTCGTCCAAAGCTGCTGCCACCATGTTGGTTCGAACCGCGGGTCTGGAGTTGGCTGTCGACGGGATTCGCGTCAACGTTGTCGCTCCGGGTTCCACAGACACAGCGATGCAGCGGTCTTTGTGGTCGGACCCTTCCGACGATTCGGGTGCCGATGCGGTCATCGAAGGCAATCTGGCGGGCTATCGCCTGGGCATTCCGCTCGGAAAACTTGCCACCGCAGACGATATCGCGGACTCGGTGCACTTCCTGCTGTCCGACCGGGCGGCCCACATCACCATGCAGGCGCTGTACGTCGACGGCGGAGCGACGCTAAAAGCGTGAGATGTATTTGCTGACAGTACTTTCGAAGAGGAGTCACTTGCATGACATCGAGGATCGCTCGCGAGCCCTTGGCGCCCGTCGCACAGTATCCACCCGAATTGGTGACGCATTATCGGGAACGAGGCTACTGGACTGACGAGACGCTGGCCGGATTCATCACGGCCGCGGCCGCACGGCATCCCGACAACGAAGCGGTGGTAGGCAGCGATGCCACCGGGGGACAAACACGGCTGACGTATTGCGACCTCGATCGTCGCAGCTCGGCCGTGGCCGGAGGCCTGTCCGGCTTGGGTGTTCGCGCCGGTGACCGTGTGCTTCTGCAGCTACCGAACATCGTGGAATACGTCGAAGCGTTGTTCGGTGTGTTGAAGCTCGGCGCCCTGCCGGTATTCGGGTTGCCGGCGCATCGCCGAACCGAAATCGGATACTTCTGCCAGTTCGCTGATGTCGCTGCCTATATCGTCGCCGACCGTCATGGCGGGTTCGACTACCGCGCACTGGCGCGTGAGGTGAACGAAGGCCTCGAGACTCCGCCTGTTGTGATCGTGGCCGGCGACCCCGAAGAGTTTGTCGGTTTCGATTCGCTACGCGGATACGAGATTCCCGTTCTTGCCGACGTCGATCCGTTGTCGGTCGCCTTTCTTCAGCTTTCCGGTGGCACGACCGGTGTTCCGAAGCTGATTCCGCGAACGCACGCCGACTACCTCTACTCGGTGCGGGCATCCAACCCGATCTGCGGCGTCGACGATTCGACGCGCATGTTGGTGGTTCTCCCTGCTGCGCACAATTTTCCGATGAGTTCGCCGGGCATTCTCGGTGTCTTCCACGCGGGCGGCACCGTGGTTCTGGCGCCGGACACCATGCCGTCCACAGCTTTCGGTCTGATCGAATCAGAGCGAGTCACGCACGCGTCGCTGGTTCCCCCGATCGCATTGGCGTGGATGGCCGCCCCCAGCAAGGCAGATCACGACCTGTCGAGCTTGCGGGTTCTCGGCGTCGGCGGAGCGAAGTTCAGCGCCGAAGCTGCCGCACGCGTACCCACGGAGCTGGGCTGCACCCTTCAGCAGGTGTTCGGCATGGCTGAGGGTTTGGTTAACTACACCCGCCTCGACGACACGCAAGAATTGATCGTCAGCACGCAGGGCCGGCCCATTTCACCGGACGACGAGGTTCGTGTAGTCGATGACGATGGCGCGCTCGTCGAGCCTGGAACCACGGGGCACTTACTGACTCGGGGGCCGTACACGATCCGTGGCTATTACCGGGCGGATGCGCACAATGCCGAGGTCTTCGACGCCGAAGGTTTCTATCGCACCGGCGATCTGGTCAGCGTCACCGATACGGGACACCTGATTGTCGAGGGCCGCGCAAAGGACCAAATCAACCGCGGCGGCGAGAAGGTGGCCGCCGAGGAGATCGAGAACCACCTGCTCTCGCATCCTGCTGTCCACGATGCGGCCGTCGTCGCTGTTCCCGACGAGTACCTGGGCGAGCGAACCTGCGCCGTTCTGGTGATTTCCGGAGATGCACCGACCGTCGGCGAGATCAAGCGATACATACGAGGCCGAGGCGTTGCGGCGTACAAGGTTCCGGACCGAGTGGAGTTCGTGACCGAGTTCCCCGTCACCGGCGTCGGAAAGACCAGCAAGGCGGCCTTGCGCCGTGTTCTCAGCGAATCGATTGCCGCACAGACTCTGTCGAGTTGATCGGTTCCCACCCCCACATTTTCGAGGAGATTCATCATGGCGCTACCCACAGCAGTGCGATACGAGATGCCCACCGAGTTTCCGCAGAATCGGGTCGACTGGACTCTCGATCCTTCCCGAGCGGTGCTGCTTCTGCACGACATGCAGGAATATTTCGTGAACGCGTACGACCGAAGCGTCGACCCGCTCCAAACCGTGGTTCCGAACATCGACCGGCTTCGTTCGTCGGCGCGAGCTGCCGGAATCCCGATCGTCTACACCGCGCAACCCGGAGATCAGGATCCCGAGGAGCGTGCGTTGCTGTCGGATTTCTGGGGACCGGGTCTGAAGGCAGATCCCGCTCACACCGACGTGATCGCCGAGTTGGCTCCGCATCCGGACGACGTGATGCTCACAAAATGGCGCTACAGCGCCTTCATCAAGACGGATCTGCGTGAGCGGCTGCGCGAGAGCGGGCGTGACCAGCTGATCATCACCGGAATCTATGCCCACATCGGTTGCCTGACTACCGCTTTGGACGGGTTCATGCAAGACGTGCAGATCTTCTTCGTGGGCGACGCGGTGGCCGACTTCTCCCTGGGCGAGCATGTCGGCGCCCTCGAGTACGCGGCCGGGCGCTGCGCCTCGGTCACCCGAACCGATGACCTGGTCAAGGCGATGAGCGCGGAAACGGTTTCGGCGTAGGCGTGAACGGCGACGGGTGCGCCACCCGTCGCCGTATTGTCAGGTGTGTGAAGACTCTGTTGGTGGTTCACCACTCGCCCTCGCCGACAACCCACGAATTGTTGGATGCAGTCCTTGCCGGTGCTCGCGATCCGGAGATCGAGGGCGTCGAGGTGAAGGTGGTGCCGGCGTTGGCGGCGACGGTGCCCGACGTCCTCGCTGCTGACGGCTATCTTTTCGGTACCACCGCCAATTTCGGATACATGTCGGGTGCGCTCAAGTACTTCTTCGACACCACGTACTACCAATGTCTCGGTGCGGTGTCGGATCGGCCGTACGGCCTGTGGGTTCACGGCAACAACGACACTGCTGGTGCCGTGTCGTCGGTGCGCAAACTCGCGACAGGGCTCGGATTGGTCGCGGTGGCGGATCCACTCGAAGTGACTGTCAGCGTGGACAAATCTGTCCGCGATGGTTGTTATGAACTGGGCGGAACCGTCGCAGCAACGCTGATGGACTAGCCTTCCACTTTCTCGTTTCGGTTCACGAAAGAGATTGTCCCGCAAGTGGTTGTAGAAGCGCGTGTCCTCTGGTGAACGCGTCGGGAGCCGTCGGTTCTCGGGTCACCGGCGAGGCGGATTCCCCGATTCATTGACATTTAGTTTAGGCTACCCAAAACGACGTTAGGTCACCCTTGGGTGACGTGTGTCCACAGACGAGGGGATCAGTGTGAGCGTTCTTCCAGGTTCGAACTCCGGAGCGGCAAACGAAGCTACGTTTGCTCTCACAGGAGCTCAACTCGGGATTTGGAACGCACAGAGGCTTGATCCCGAATCTCGGAGCTATCTCGTCGGCGAGGTGCTCGAAATCTCAGGCGACGAACCGATCGACACCGAACTTCTGACGGCCGCCATCAGGGCGACGATCGGCGAAGCCGAAACCATGCGGCTGCGGATGATCGAGACGGCGGACGGCCCGCGTCAGTACATCTCCGACGAGCCGGTTGGCGTCATCCCGATCACCGACGTCCGTGACGAGCGCGATCCCGTAGCCGTGGCGCACGCACTGGTCGACGCCGAGCGCAGCCGAGCGTCCGAGTACTGCCGCTTGATGGTGGAGCGCCCTCTGTACACGTACTCGCTGATCAGGCTGTCCGATCGCGAGATCTGGTGCATCCAGCTCTATCACCACCTGATCGTCGACGGATACAGCGCAGCCATGATTTCGCGTCGTGTCGCCGCGCACTACACGGCGGCGAAGAAGGGAACCGACGTCGCACCAACGCGATTCGGTTCGATGAGTGCGTTGGTCGCCGAGGACGAGGCGTACCGGGCGGGCAACCAGTTCGTCGAAGATCGTGACTACTGGCGTGATGTCCTGACGCCTTTGCCCGCGTTGGACGGGCGGGGCCAGCAGGTCACCGGTCCAGCGGAACGAACGATCCAGGTTCGCGAGGTCATCAGTGCCGATGCCCTCGGCCGCCTCAAAGAGGTGGCAGACGCGACGGGAACAACGTGGGCCGAGGCGCTGATCGCCTGCTACGGCGCGTTTCTCCACCGGTTGCTCGGTGAGACGGATGTTGTCATCGCGATGCCACTCATGGCGCGCGTGGGGCGCACGGCACTCAAGACCCCGGCGATGGCAGTCAACGTTCTGCCTCTCCGGTTGACGATTCGCAGCCACGATCGACTCGGTGACCTGAGCAAGCAGGTGGCCGCCACGATGAAAAGCCTGCGCGCACACCAGCGCTACCGCGGTGAGAATCTTGCTCGGGACCTGGGCGTCGCCGGCACGGGCGCACTGCTTCACGGGATCGGAATCAATCTCAAGGCTTTCGACTTCGCCCTCGATTTCGCCGGCGCTGTGGGTGTACTACGTAACGTCGCCGGAGGTCCGCCCGAGGACCTGGGTTTGACGGTCACCCCCATCGCGGACGGCGAAGTTCTCCTCGGGTTCGAGGTGGACGCGCGCACCAACACTCGGGATTCGGTTCAGCGTCGCCTCGCTGGTTTCGTGAGCATCGTCAACGCGATGGTGGGGGAGGGAGATCCTGCCGTCGGACAGGTGCAGATGATGCCGGCACCCGAAGCTGCGCGGATCCTTGCCGGCCGTGAAATTGAACCTGTGCCTGGCTCCGTCGCCCTCGTCCCGGACGTCTTCGACCGCATCGTCGCCGATCATGCGGATGACACGGTCCTGGTGTGCGGTGAGGAACGTCTGACAGGCGCAGAACTCGGTGGCCGCGTCCACAAACTCGCCCGGTTGCTTCGGGCTCGCAATGTCGGCCCGGACGACATTGTCGGACTTGCACTTCCGCGTACCTCCGAGATGGTGGTGGCTCTGCTCGCGACACTGAACGCGGGCGCAGCGTACGTGGCCCTGGATCCGCAGCACCCGGCCGAGCGGTTGCGGGATCTGATCGACGACGCGCAACCGAAAGTGGTGCTCACCACTTCCGCGCTGGCCGAGCAACTCGTCGGAGATTCTCGACCCGACCCGCTCGTACTCGATTCCGCCGCAGTGCGCGAAGAACTCCGTGCCCATTCCGAGCTTCCACTCGAACTCGGTGAACTGGCGACGGCGCGGCATGTCGATCACCTGGCGTACGTCATCTACACCTCGGGATCGACAGGCAAGCCCAAGGGAGTGCTGGTCAGAAGCGGTGGATTGGCGCACCTGCTTCACCACCACCGCGCCACCATCTACCGGGACACCGCCGAGCGCGTCGGAAACCGCCAACTGCACACCGCGCATACGGCGTCGTTCGCCTTCGACGCGTCTCTCGATCAACTGCTGTGGCTGCTGTGTGGTCATCGGGTGCACGTATACGACGAAGAACTGCAGAAGGACGCCGTTGCCCTGGTCGCGGCGTTCGAGCGAGATTGCGTCGACGTGGTCGACACGACGCCGTCGATGGCGGCAGCGATGGTGGACAACGGATTGCTGCGTACGCAGCGGTTGCAGCTCCTCGTCGTGGGCGGCGAGGCGGCACCGCCCGCACTGTGGGACGCAATCATCGAATCCGGTGTTCCCGCTCGAAACCTGTACGGCCCCACCGAAACGACGGTCGACGCGATCGCGACCACGGTCGAAGGTGCCGGACCGCGTATCGGGTACCCGCTCGCGGGAACCCGCGCGTACCTGCTCGACAGCGCGCTCGAACCGGTCGCCGACGGCGAACGAGGTGAGCTCTATCTGGCCGGACCGCAATTGGCCAGGGGATACCTCGGTCGCGCCGGAGCGACCTCCGAGCGTTTTGTCGCAGATCCCTTCGGGGCTCCGGGAGATCTGATGTACCGCGCCGGGGACGTCGCGCGCTGGGTACCCGGGCGGGGATACGACTTCATCGGTCGTAGCGACAAGCAGGTGAAGATCCGCGGACATCGCGTCGAGTTGAGCGAGGTCGAGGCTGTTCTCGGATCGGTGCCCGGAATCGGCGCGGCCGCCGCGCTGATCCGTACGGATGGAGGACGGCCCAGCCTGGTCGGCTACGTTGTAGCCGCCGCCGGTACGACGCTTCCGCCGCAGGAAGAATTGCGCCGAGACCTCGCCGGTCGCGTACCGGATCATCTGGTTCCCGCCGCAATCGTCGTTCTGGACGAACTACCCGTCACGGTGAACGGAAAGCTCGATCGTGCGGCACTACCAGCCCCGGCCACCGAATCGGAAGGTCGCGCTGCATCCACACCACACGAGGAAATCCTCTGTGACGTGGTGGCCGAGGTGCTAGGCCGCGAGCGCGTCGGTGTGGACGAGGATTTCTTCGGCCTCGGTGGTGACAGCATCACGGCAATCAGTGTCAGCAGTCGCCTGCGGGTGCGCGGACTGGTCGTCGCTCCGAAAGAGCTACTGGCACAGCGAGATCTGGGAACCATCGCCGCTGCGGCGCGTGAGATTGCCGATGACGCCGACGCCGTAGCCTCGGTTGCGGACGTGGCGACCGGCACCGTGATCGCTCCGCCGATCGTTCGGGCACTGATCGACAAGAATCCGACAGACGAGGCAATCGCGGGCTACACGCAGTGGACCGCAGTGCGCATCGACGACGGCCTCTCGCTTGGCGACCTGCAGTCCGGCGTGCAGACGATCCTCGATCACCATGACGCTCTACGTCTGCTCCTGCGCCGTGACAATGACAGCGGCACTACCGAATTGATCGTCCGAGACGTCGGCGCGGTGCGCAGCGAGGGGCTCGTTCACGAGGTGTCCGACACCTCCGAGCCGTCCCGGATCAGAGAGCTCGCGGAGGCGTCGGCGGCGAGTCTCGACCCACGCGCCGGTGAACTCCTGCGAGTCGTACTGGTCAATACCGAGGCCGGTCGACCCGGCCAATTGATCGTCGTGGCTCACCATTTGATCGTCGACGGTGTGTCCTGGCGAATTCTGCTTCCAGACCTCCACGAAGCTACCGATGCAGCGCGCGAGCGTAGGTCGGCCCGGCTGGGTGCTGGCGGAAGTTCGTGGCGCCGATACGCGGGGTTGCTCGCAGAATTCGGGACCTCGGGCAGCATGGCATCGGAGCTCGAGTACTGGAAGTCCGCGTCGGTACAGGCGGACGACGAGCCGATCGGCAGTCGTCGTCTCGACCCGAAAGTCGACCTCACCGCAACCGCCTCTCGCACGACAACTGTTGCACCCCCGGCTGTCACCGACGCGCTGTTGACCACGCTTCCGGCGGCGTATCGAGCCAAGGCCGACGAAGTGCTTCTCGCGGGTTTGATGCTTGCCTTGCGCTCATGGCAGCACGGCCGCGGCCTCATCGGCCTGCCCGCGCAGACAGTCACCGTCGAAGGCCATGGCCGCGACGCGCTCACCAGCGACACCGACTTCGCCGGAACCATCGGGTGGTTCACCAGTGAGTTCCCCGTCCGGGTTCCCACCGATGCACTGCTCACCGCAGACGATCTTGCCGACGCACTGAGCGGCGGAGCAGCTGCCGGGCATCTGCTTCGTGCGGTGAAGGAAGCAAAACGCGCCGTACCCGGAGGTGGAGTCGGCTACGGAGTTCTGCGGCATCTGGATCGCGACACCGCACCTGACCTTTCCGCGTGCGCTACACCTGAACTGTTGCTCAACTATCTCGGCCGCTTCCCGTCCCTACCCGGAACCGGATGGCGATTGCCGGAGCAGGATCCATTCGCGGTCATCGAACCGGCGAGCAAGGCAATGTCGGAAGTGCTGGCGCTCAACGCATTTGTCCGAGAGGACGACTCGACGACGCTGGCAGTCGAATGGACTGCGGCGGGTTCAGTGCTCGACGCCGCGACGATCGTCGAGCTGCAAGAGCATTGGGAACGTGCGCTCGCTGCACTGACCGCGCATGCCGCGCTCTTCGAGGGTGGTTTGACGCCTTCCGATTGCTCGGCGACGATCTTCGGCCAGGGCGCGGTGGTCGATCAAGCCGGGATCAACGAACTCGAAGCCGTCCACGGACCGCTTGCCGATGTACTTCCGCTGTCGCCGCTACAAGAAGGCCTCCTGTTCCATGCGGTCCGTGACGGCGAAGCAGACGTCTACACACTTACTGCACGCTTCGACCTCTCCGGCCCGTTGGACGAGGTGAAGTTGGCCGACGCGTTCGAGACCGTGATCGACAGGCACCCGAACCTACGCGCAGCTTTCCACTACGAGCAGTTCGAACGGCCCGTTCAGATCATTCCGCGCGGCGCAAAAGTCGAGTGGCGTTCGGTCGACCTGACCTCCGTTCCAGCTGACACTGCATTCCGCTCTGCAGATCAGCTCGAGGACGAGGCCGCCGATTACGTCTTCGATGTCAGTACACCGCCTCTGCTGCGTGCGCTGCTGATTCGGCTGCCCGGCGGGGTGCACCGTTTGGTCCTCAATGCGCATCACCTGCTCACCGACGGGTGGTCGACTCCGATCGTCCTGCGCGAGCTGATGAACGTCTACCACGACGGCGATGCGCACCTTCCTGCGCCGACGCCGTATCGCGACTACCTGGCATGGATCGCCGGCCGTGATCAGGACTCTGCCCGCGCAGTGTGGAGTGAGCGTCTGCGTGGGCTCACCGCGCCGACTCTCGTTGCCGACGCAGGGGCGCCGCGAAGTGTGCCCGTCGCGCTCGAGGTTCCTCTCGCGACATCGGACGCCGAAGCGCTGATCGAACTCGGTCGTGCGCGAGCGCTGACGGTCAACACCCTGGTTCAGGGTGCGTGGGCAGCGGCGCTCGCCGAAGCGACGGGACAGTGGGACGTCGTGTTCGGGGCCACGGTGTCCGGCCGACCTGCCGAACTCTCCGGGGTGGAGGGAATGGTCGGGTTGTTCAGCAACACGATTCCGGCCCGCCTCGACATCGTCGCGGATCAGCCCTTGCTGGATCAGTTCGTCGGTCTGCAGAACGCGCAGTTCGACATCGTGGACGTCGAGCACACCAGTTTGGCCGAGATCGAACGCATCGCCGGGATCGGTCAACTGTTCGACACGCTCCTGGTGTTCGAGAACTTCCCGAACTCCGGTGCGGGACAGCCTGCATCGCACACACTTCGAGTCGAGGGATTCACCAACCGCGGAGTCACGCACTATCCGATGACGTTGATGGCGCCGCCGAGCACCGGTCTGGATCTGGTCCTGTACCACGATCCGGCAGTTGTCTCCGAAGCCACGGCGCAGCGAATGGTCACACGGCTCGCGGAGATCCTGCGTGGGTTGCTGACCGAGCCGACAGCTCCCGCATCCGCGGTGCTCACGGTTGTCCGACAGGCAGCGTCCGTTGCCGATGCGGTGTCTGTCACGAAAAATGTGGCTGTCACGAAAAAGGTGGCCGCGTCCGATCCTGCGATCGATGTCGATCCCGCGGTCGTCGATGCAGTGTGCGCCTGTGTCGCAACGGTGTTGGAGATTCCCGACGTCGATCCGGGTGACAATTTCTTCACTCTCGGCGGTCACTCGCTCACAGCGATGCGGTTGGTGGGAAGTCTGCGGAAGCTGGGAATACGCGTCGTCGTCTCCGATGTCTTCGACACCCCGACCCCCCTCGGTCTTGCCGTGGCCGCACGCGTCGATCAGAAGAAGTTCTCGCCGGATTCGGTTGCTGTCGTCGATCGACCCGCCGTGACCGTGGCGACGTTCCGCGCCCCGGCAGTGGCGGGAAATCCTGATCACGAGCGGTATTGGGTTCGCACGCTCGCGGGCTTGCCCCTCGAAACGGACCTTCCCTACGATCGCCCGCGCGGCGAAGAGTACCGCCCGCACACCTACGTTCGTCAGCTACGCGATGCTCGGTTCGGTGACGGATCAGGATTCGACGCGGTGCTGTTGGCCGCAGTGGCGGCGACGCTGAACGGCTTCGGTGGCGGTCGGGACCTTGCGGTCGGACTGTTCTCGGAAGGGACTGACAGCCTGATTCGGGTCGATCTGTCCGGTCGGCCGAGAATTGCCGATGTCGTTCGACGAGTCGAAAACGCTGTCTCTGAGGCACTTGCGCATTCTGATGTCAGCCTGGACCGAATCGCCGATCTACTCGGGCGTCCCACCAGCAGTCTGTTCGCTGCCCGTGTCGGTCACTCGCCCGGAAATAGCGTCGACCTCGAATTCGTCCGAACCGCAACAGAACTTCGATTGACGGTTGATGCCGGGCTGTTCGACGGCGCGACTGCGGACGCATTGCTCGACGGTGTGATCGCGGTCCTCGGTCACGAAAACAGCACTGTCGTCGCGGATCTGCGATTGTCGGAAAGCAAGTGGGATCGCGATCCGGGCCGACGCGCGACGCCGCCGTCGGGGATCTCGCAGTTGTTCGCTCGACACGTCAGCCGTCACCCCGACGACGTCGCGGTGATCTCCGGCGAGGTCGGAATTACCTATGGGGAACTGTCGGCGCGCGTCGACGAGCTGGCCCGCGAACTTCTCGCGGCCGGCGCCGGACCCGAGAAGGTAGTCGCCGTCGCGCTCGATCGAGATGCGGATCTGGTGGCCGGACTGCTCGCGGTACTGCGTATTGGTGCGGCGTACCTGCCACTCGACGTCGACTACCCGAGTGAGCGGCTCGAGTTCATGATCGAGGACGCGGCCCCGGTGTGTGTCCTGACCAGTATCGACAGCGCCGGGCAACTTCCGTCGACGGTCGCCACGAGTGTCTTCGTGGACGGTGAGTTCACCAACTCGGGCGTTGTGCTTCCTTCACCGCCCGCGGCGGGTGATCACCTCGCCTACATGATCCACACCTCCGGTTCGACGGGTCGCCCCAAGGGCGTGATGGTCTCGACGGGCAACCTCGCGGCCTTCGCGGACACGGTACTCGAGGATTGCTGGATCAGGCCGGGCGATCGCATCGTCGCGGTGACAACGGTGTCGTTCGACATCGCCGCACTCGAGTTGCTGTGCCCGCTCGCAGCGGGCGCGACTGTCGTGATCGCAGACCGCAGGACGGTTCGCGATCCGGATGCGTTGTCGGCGTTGATCATCGCAAGCGATGCGACAGTGATGCAGGCAACGCCGGCGCTGTGGCGAGTGGTCACCGAACACGAGAACGCAGTCGGGCTCGCCATGGTGCGAGCCCTGGTGGGAGGGGAAGCCCTCCCGCAGGATCTGGCTGACGATCTGGTGGCCAACGCTGCTTCGGTCCGGAATGTCTACGGACCCACCGAGGCCACGGTGTGGGCGACATCTTCGGTCATCACGACCGGCGACCGAGTCACGATCGGTCAGCCCTGGACCGACGTGCACGTGCGAATCCTCGACGACGACCTGCGTGAGGTTCCGGAAGGCGTTGCGGGCGAGCTGTATCTGGGCGGCGCGCAGGTGGTCCGCGGATACCTGAATCGCCCCGATCTGACCGTAGCTCGGTTCGTTGCCGATCCTTCTCTGCCGGGGGCACGCCTCTACCGCACCGGTGATCTGGTCCGACGCAGGCGAGGGGTTTTGCACTTCCTTCGTCGTGCGGACGATCAGGTGAAGGTTCGCGGTTTCCGCATCGAGCTCGGCGAGGTCGAAGGCGCGCTCGGATCGGTGGCCGGTGTGTTCCGCGCGGCAGCCACCGTCCGTGTCGATGCGGCGGGTACCGGAAGTCTGCACGGATATGTGGTTCCCGAAGGTGGAACCACGCTCGATTCGGTACTGGTGCGCAAGGAGATTGCGCGGCTGCTCCCCGAGCACATGGTGCCGCAGAGCATCACGGTGCTCGAAGCACTCCCGCTCACCCTCAACGGCAAGGTGGACCGAAAGGCATTGCCCGACACCGCGCCGGATCGTGTGCCGAGCCCACTCGTAGCCGTCGATGTGGATCGTCGGGCACGGCTCGAGTCGCTAAGCCCGGGATGGCAGGACGTGCTACCACTCGGTCCATTGCAGGAAGGCATGTACTTCCAGTCGGTTCTCGACGGCGCCGGCGGTACGGATGTCTATCACATGCAGCCGCGATTCGAGTTCTCCGCCGATGCTGCCGTCGACGTTCGCGCACTCCGAGCAGCGGGGGATGCGCTCTTGCGGCGCTATCCGAACCTGCGGGCCGGCTTCACACACGCCGGTTTCGACGCTCCGGTGCAGTTCGTGCCCAGGGCAGCCGAAATGCCTTTCCGCGAGATCGATCTGAGCGCAGTTGCGACCGAGGACATCGATCGCGAGGTTCGCGCCGTCGACGAGGCCGAATTCGGCACGCTCTTCGACTTGAGTGCACCACCACTCATTCGAATGGTGCTGGTCTGGTTACCGGGTGGGGGAGCGCATCTCGTCTTCACTCAGCACCACCTGCTGACCGACGGTTGGTCGCAGACCTTGATGTACGCGGAGTTGTTTGCGCTCTACGAGTTTGCTCGCACTCACGGCACGGACCCGGTTGGACTCGACGGCGCGCTCGACAAGCCTGCGGACTTCCGTGATCACCTGCGATGGATCGCCGAAGCGGATCGCACGGACGCCCTCTCGTCCTGGAAGGACTACCTCGCGGATCTCGAGCAACCCACACTCGTGGGTGGTACGGGATCAGGCGGACGCGCTCCGTTGCCGGTGTTCACCCGCGTTCAGCTCGAACAGAGCATCACCGAGCACGTTCGCGAGCTGGCCAGACGTAGCGGAGTGACGCTGTCCACCGTCGTCTCTGCGGTGTGGGGCCTGGCATTGCGCGCCGTGACGGGGCGTGACGACGTGGTCTTCGGATCGACGGTTTCGGGACGTTCACCCGAGGTCGAGGGCGCCGACCGCATGGTGGGCTTGGCGCTCAACACCATTCCCGTGCGTGTCCGGGTCCGGCCAGGCGAGGAGATCTCGGCGTTGCTCGGACGCCTGTTCCGTGAACAGGGTTCGCTGCTGGGGCATCACCATCTCGGGCTCGGCGACGTGCAGCGAAGCGCTGGGTTCGCAACACTGTTCGACACGCTCTACGTCTTCCGCAACACGCCTCGTGACGAACAGGCACGTCGAGACACGTTCGGGCGCAGTGGAATCGTCGGGTTCGACGCAGTGGACGGCACCCACTATGCGCTCACGCTCGACGTGGATCCGGGGGTCGGGGATGCGCCGATGGCGCTCACTCTCGAAAATCGTCCCGACCTGATTCCCCACGACGTGGCTCGGGACGTTCTTTCACGCACCATCACGATCCTCGAAGTGATGGCGAATTCCGATACCGCCACGGTGGCGGACACGGCGGTTCCGCTTTCGCGCACCCCCGCGGAATTCGCTTCGGAGCACATTGTGATGCCGCGGCCGGACCAGGCCGGCGGTAGCGTGGACGCCTTGCTCCGCGAAAGGGCAGCGGCAACTCCGGACGAGACGGCGCTGGTCTTCGGAGACGTCACACTGAGCGCAGCCGAGATGAACACTCGAGTGGACAGGCTGGCACGGATACTCGCTTCGGCGCTGGGGCAGTCGGTGCCAGGCGCGGGATCGACCCGTGTTGTGGCGCTCGCACTTCCGCGTACCGCCGATCACGTCGTAGCGATCTTCGCGGTCATGAGAACCGGAGCGGCATACCTTCCCTTGGATCTGGCTCACCCGCCGGCACGCCTGCGCGAACTGATCCTCGACAGCGATGCGGCGCTGGTGATCACCACGACTCAGACGCGTGACCTTGTTGTTCCGGACGGACAGGTATGTCTGGTCCTCGACGACCCGGACGTAACCGGGGTACTCGACGGGCAGTCCCCGGCACCTGTAGTCGACGAGGCCGCGGTGTGCGGGCCGACCTCACCGGACCAGCCTGCCTACGTCATCTACACCTCGGGCAGTACCGGAAAACCCAAGGGCGTCGTGGTGGGTCACCGCGGGTTGACGACGATGTATCACAATCACAAGGCCGAGATCTTCACTCCGACCGAAAACAGTGTGGGTGGCCGACGTTTGCGCATCGCGCACACAGTCTCGTTCTCGTTCGACATGTCGTGGGAGGAACTGTTCTGGTTGCTCGCGGGGCATGAAGTTCACGTGATCGACGAGCAGGCGCGACTGGACCCCGCGTCTCTGGTGAAGCATTACCGCGAAGTCGGTATCGACGTCGTGAATGTAACCCCCTCGTATGCACGGGAACTGATGGCCGCCGGTCTCCTCGACGGGGAGCGGACGCCTGTGTTGGTGATGCTCGGAGGAGAAGCTGTACCTGCCGAACTGTGGTCGCGATTGCGCGATCAGGACGGTGTCGACGGGTACGACCTTTACGGGCCGACGGAGTTCACGATCAACGCGATGGGATCCCCGGTTCAGGGGAGCGAGACACCGTGCTTGGGTCGTCCGATTCTGAACGCGTCCGCGCGGGTACTCGATTCGGGGCTGCGGGAGGTTCCGATCGGAGCGGCGGGCGAGCTGTACATGTCCGGTGACGGCACGGCGATGGGTTACCTTCACCGGACCGCGCTGACATCTTCCGTATTCGTCGCTGATCCCTACTCGGTCGGTCACCGCATGTACCGCACGGGTGACGTCGTTCTGCGTCGCCGCGACGGCGAACTCGAATATCTGGGTCGCGCAGACCATCAGGTCAAGATCCGAGGCATTCGGATCGAATTGGGTGAAGTGGAATCCGCGCTGGCGTCGTTGCCGGGAGTGTTGAGAGCGGCAGCGTCAGTCCGTAGCGAAGGCGGTGGGCCGCCGCGACTGGTCGGGTACGTCATCGAAGAACCCGGCGCTGATTCAACCGATCTGCGAGCTGCGTTGCGGGAACGCGTACCGGCACACCTGGTTCCGTCGGACATCGTCGTCGTGGATTCGATTCCGCTGACGCCCAACGGAAAACTGGACCGCGGTGCGTTGCCGGCACCCCCCGCCCGAGCAGCGGCCCGAGCACCGCGAACCGAGATGGAAAGGCAACTGTGCCAGGTCTTTGCGCGGGTACTCGGCGTCGAGGCCGTCGATCCCGACGAGAGCTTCTTCGATCTCGGCGGCGACTCGCTTCGAGCCATGCGACTGGTGGGGGAGATGGAGCATGACCTGTCGGTGAGCGTCGGTGTGGGAACGCTGATGGCCCGTCCGACAGTTGCAGAACTTGCAGCACACCTTGGCGAGTCGGCGTCCGAAATCGATTTAAGTCGCGATCGCCTCCTGACACTGCGAGCCGAAGGCAGCGGAGAACCACTGTTCTGCGTGCATCCGGCCGGTGGATTCGCTTGGCCCTTTGCGCCTTTGACCGGTGTTCTCGAGGCTGACCGTCCACTGTTCGGCCTGCAGCTGCCCACAGTTGCCGGTGAGCCACTCGAACCGACGAACGTGGACCAACTGGCAGCGATGTACGTCGAGTCGATTCGGGGCGTTCAGCCGAGTGGGCCGTACCACCTGCTCGGCTACTCGTTCGGTGGCAACGTCGTTGCCGCGATGGCGGCTCAGCTGGTCGATATCGGCGAGACGGTGGAGTTCGCCGGTCTGATCGATACTCATCCACTGGGAGATCGTGACGATCGCGGTCGCGACGACGCCGACGACCGAGATCTGGCCGCCGCCCTGCCACCCGAGATCCTCACTCAGGCACCGGGACTGGTCGAGGCTGTTCGGGCGGGATTTGATGCCACTCGTTTGCTCGTGGCCCGCTCGACTGACACAACCTACGACGGACCGGTTACTCTGATCACCGCCGACGCCGAGGCGTCCGGACAGCTGCTGGCCGATCGCTGGCGCAGAGTCCGCGGGGACCGGGACATGGCAGTACACCATCTGCCGTACGACCACGCCGGATTGGTGACCCCAGCCGGGTGGGCGGCCATTGCCCCGCTGCTCGACAGCCATTTGTCGAAACGCACGGCCACATAGTTTGAAAACCACACAGTTGAAACACAATGGGAGCTCAATGATGAAGTCCACACCGCCCCTCGCGATACGGAGTTGGCGACGATTCGTCGCCATCGCAGGGTTGCTGATCGTCGCACTCGTGGCGATGATCGGTTGCAGTAGCGATTCGAACGACGAACCGACCAAGGCCGCAGAGCCCACGACCCGCGTGATCGAAACCGAAAAGGGCTCGGTCACCGTGCCCGCGTCGGCGGAGCGCATCGTGGTTCTGAGCGGCGGTCTCGCCGGATACCTGTACGCCCTGGACGCACCGGTGGTTGCCACCGATACCCGCGTCCTCGGTGTCACGAACCTCGACGGTGGATTCCCGCCGGCATGGTCGGATGCCGCAAAGGCGCAGGGCACCAAGGAATTGCCGGCCGGCGAGCAGCTCAACATCGAAGCCGTCGCGGCGGCTGAACCCGACCTGATCATCGGCGGTGGACAGGGCATCACCTCGGTTCAGGCCGAGGAACTCTACGACCAGCTGACCGCTATCGCACCCACCGTGTTGGTCCCCAAGACGGTTGCCAACTGGGACAAGCAGCTCGAGATCGTCGCCGATGCCGCAGGTCGTTCGGACAAGGTTCCGGCACTGATCAGCGCGTACGACGACAAGGTCAAAGAGGTCAAGGGCAAGATCAAGGTTCCCGAGGGCAACGTCGTCTACATTCTCTCGCTCGCCAACAACAAGCCGTACCTCGTGCCGCCGACGGCAGCGCTCCCCGCAATGCTCGCCGAGCTCGGTTTCAAGGCCGACGACGTCATGGCCAAGGCCGGCAACCCGCAGCTCTTCGGCTCGGGTGACTCGTTCGAGGTCAGCCCGGAACTGCTCTCGCAGGTCGCCGATGCTCCTGTCGCCTTTGTGATTCCGGTGTCCGGTCGCCCGATGGCCGAACTTGCCACCGATCCGCTCTACTCGCAGCTGCCGTCCTTCAAGGCAGGCACGACGTTCGAGCTCCCCGCCACCAGCTACCGTCCTGACTACGACGGCGCAATGGCTACGCTCGACCTGATCGGCCAGACCTTCGCATGACTCGATTCGGTGGGCTGGTGATCGATGTTTCACCGTTGCGGACCAGCCGTCCATTCAGGTACGCGTTTTCCGCGCGATTGATCTCGCTGCTCGGGATCGGACTGCTCGTCGTAGCCGTTCCCGCGCAGACGTACCAGCTCACCGGGTCGACCTTGCAGGTTGCCGGAGTGTCCACGGCGATGGCCATCGCCATGTTCTTCGGCAGCCTGTTCGGCGGTGTGCTCGCTGATCGTTACGACCGGCGACGCACCATCCAGTTGGCCCGCAGTGCTGCGGGTCTCGGCTTTGTCATTCTCGGGTGCAATGCGCTCTTGCCACACCCGTCGATGTGGGTCATCTACGTCGCGGCAGCTGTCGACGGCTTGGCCGGCGGTGTCAGCAGCTCGGCCTTGATGGCTTTGATGCCGACGTTGTTGCCGCGCAACAAGATGGCTGCGGCCGGCGCTTTGGTAGCGCTGACCACCGACATCGGGACGATGATCTCGCCGGCAATCGCCGGCGTGATCATCGCCTCCGGCGGCATCCCCGCGACATACTTTGTTGCTGCGGTGGCCACCGCAGCAACTGTCACGTTGTTCCAAGCCATCGGCCCTTCCCCTGCACCGGGCACGAATCACGAAAGCCCGATGCGCGCACTGGTGACCGGCGTGAAATTCGCCGGCACGCACACAGTCATTCGCGGCATCCTGATCAGCGGTCTGTTGGTCATGTTCGTCAGCGGGCCGATGGTGTTGCTGCCTGCCTTCGTCGACCAGGTTCTCGGCGGCGGACCCACCATGCTCGGTCTGCTCTACGGCGCCCCCGCTGTCGGCGCTGTGATCGGTTCACTCACCAGCGGGTGGACGGGACGAGTCCACCGCAACGGCGCCGCGATGTTGATCTCTGTTGCGCTGATGCCTCTCGGCCTGGTGGTACTGGGTGCGTCGGGAGCAGCGATTGTCGTGTTCCTGGGCCTGGCCGGATTCGGCCTCGGCCGCGCACTCAACGACATTCTGAGATTTGCAGTCCTTCAACAGAACACGCCGGACGAATTGCGCGGACGCGTGTCCAGTCTCTGGATGGTGCAAGCCGTCACGGGTACGGCGATCGGTTCGATGGCAGCCGGGTTCCTCGGGCAGTGGCTCGAGCCTGGCGCTGCGCTGCTGGCCTTGGGGCTCGCAGGTGTGACACTGGGCCTGGTGCTCCTGACAGCATTGGGTTCGGTGCGCCGGGTAACTTCGGAGATCAACGAAGTCGATCACTCCGAAAACACTGTGCCGGTGGGGAATGCTCCGCCGGAAAAGGAAGGTAGTTCATGAACCGAGGAGACCACCTCGCGACCATCGCCGAAGTTCTGGCGGGAACCACCGGCGCAAAAGTGCCGTACCCCATCGGCATTCGCGAACTCGAAGTTGTTCGCAGCGAAATGGTCGGAACCGGACTGTTGCGTCTGACCTTGGGTGGACCGGAGTTGGCGGGCTTCGAATCGCACGCTCCCGACGAGCATGTCCGCCTGGTCTACCCGGATGCAGACGGAACTTTGCGTCTACCCGAACGCGACGGATTCAGCCTGAAGTGGCCTCGTCCATTGCCGATCTCGCGTGAGTACACCGTCCGTCGATACGACGCCGAGGCGGGGGAGCTGGACCTCGACTTCGCGCTCCACGAAGGTGGATACGCCTCTGATTGGGCTCAGGCGGCCACCGTCGGCACTCGGGTGCACGTGGCAGGTCCGCCCGGCGGCGTCGTAGTTCCATGGACGTACGACCGCTATCTGCTGGCCGGTGACATCACCGCCCTTCCTGCCATTGCTCGTTGGCTCGAGATGATGCCCGTTGCTGCCGCCGGGTGGGTGTTCGTCGAGATCACCGACCCTTCACAGGAAATCGAACTCACTGTTCCGGAAGGAGTCGAGGTGCGATGGTTGCACCGCGGTGACGTCCCAGCCGGTCACTCGGATCTGCTCGAGCAGGCAGTCCGGACGGTCACCGTGCCCGAAGGTGAGCGCGTCTACGCCTGGATCTCCGGTGAGGCCACCAGTCTCAAGCCGATTCGCAGATTCGTACGCGACGAACTCGGCCTGAGTTCGGGCGACCACCTGATCACGGGCTACTGGAAGCGCGGAGTCGCAGACTTCGACGAGGACGACGACGACCACTGAACATCGGTTGACGCCGGTTTCGGCATCGTCACCGCGACAACGAGTCCGACAATCGCAACGATTGCCGCTACTCCGAAAGCCGTGGCGAATGCCGAGTGCTGGGGAAGGCCGCCGGATGAAGTCGCGCTCGCGATGATCCCGGCGGCAATTTGGGTTCCCACAGCAGAACCCAGCGATCTGGCGATCGTGACTATTGCCGTCGTGACACCTACGCGGTCTGCCGGTGCGCTGTCGGCGGAGATGACGAACACTGCCGTCGACGCGGCGGCAACGCCGGTACCCGCAAGGATCAGCACCACAACGATCTGCCACATCGTGGTTGCAAAGACCCCGACGGCGCCGCTGAGGCCGAGAAAGGCAACTCCCGCTACCGCAATGGCTTTCGTGCCGACCCGTTGTGCGAGCTTTCCGGAGATCACCGACGCGATCACCGCTGCGCCGTAGCCGACGCACAGCAGGAAGCCGATGGCGCTGGTCGACGCACCGCGGCCGAATCCGCTCTCTGCCGGCACGGCGAGTTGCTGCGGAAGTAGATAGACAACAGCGCCGTAGGTGAACCCGAAAACCACGCCGACGACCACGGCGCTCCACATCGAACGATGCCGCATCATCGTCAGGTCGACCATCGGCTCGGTTGTCCGGCTCTGATACCTGGCCCAGATCGTGAACACGGCAGCGGAAGCGAGAAGCAGCAGCATCGACGTCGGTGCGCCCCACCCGTTGCTCGATGCGCTCGCCAGCCACGCCGTCAGCGTCAACAACCCCAGCGCCAATCCGCCCGCTCCCGGCCAATCGAGGCGGCCGCCGACGTTCGACATGTGATCTCGTGGTGCGCTCACGGCAAAAGCAATTGCCCCGAGCAAAACGAACGCGGTCGGAACTGCATACATCGCGCTGCGTGAGACGTTTTCCGCGACGGGCCCGGCCAATACGACTCCCAGAGCGCCGCCGGCCACGACGACAGCCCCGAGCAAACCCGTGGCCGTCTTGAGTCGGTCCGAGGACAAAGTGCGTCGTAGGACCACGAAGCTCACGGGAAGCAACCCGAGCCCGAATCCCTGGAGAAACTGGCCGAGGACGAACAGCGGGAAGATCGTTGCAAGAGCGGACACGCTGCCGCCCAGGACGACGATTGTCGTGATCGCGAGCAAGGTGGGGCGGGCGCCGTACACGTCGGCTATTCGCCCGGCCATCGGTGTGACGAGAACAGTGCTCAACGTCAGAGCGACGGATGCGAGCGCTCCGACGTCGGCCGTCACTCCGAAGTCTCTCTGTATCAGGGGGAGTGCGGGGACGATGATGCTTTCGAGCGCGGCGACGGCAGCGATCAGCAGGGTCAGGCTTGCGATAGTTGCTACCGGTCGCGGCTGATTTCCGGAGATGCTCTCTGTGGTCATCGTGCTCTCTTTCGATCGGGGAGTGAGGGGCTTCTGGACACGACGAAGCGCCGCCCCAGCAAGAGTCCGGAAGGGTTGTGGCACTGGGTATATAGGTCAGTGCGGTAGAGCGTCTTGTTATTTCGTTACGCGTACCGTTATTGTGGAGAAATGTAATCGGATTCAGCGCACAAAGCAAGAGCCGGATGGGGCGGAATTGGCGCGAAGTATCGCGAGACCACAACCGGCAGACTTTCGCTGTTGTGGTCGGTCAGGGTCAGGTGATGTGACGATGAGGCGTATTTCTCGTCGAACATGACGCTGGTCACCAAAAGGGCTCTGCCAGCAGGGAGTTCATCTGCCGGACACATCCAAGGTCCCCGTTTGAATGCCGGGTTTGTTAGCTTTCTGCCTGTGACGCGACGTCACGGAAAGTTCACGAATCACGGAGGATCATCATGGGTTCTATTTCAACGATCATCGGCATCTTCGAGCTCTACAAGCTGCTCGAGCCGCTGCTGAGTTCGCTGAGCTGATTCAGGTGTGATTTCGCTGTCGAGCCGGGGCGCCGAGGGACTCGGCTCGGCAGCGGATCTCGAGGATCCGGCGCGATCAGGACCCGTGGAACGGATGTCGGCACCGGCAGAATTCCATCGCTCCGGTGTAGTGGTCCATCACCAGGATTTCTGCACACCGAGCGGGCTGCGGTGCGAACCTGAGGCAGCGCTCGATCCAGCCGCGCTCGAGCGAAGGGGCCGGGTGCGCGCAGTTCCCGCATCGGCCGGGACGTTCGGCGACACGTACGGAACCGTGGTGCTCCGGGGGCATGCCAAACATCTTGGTGGTGCGATGATTCCAGGGCAATGGTTCGGCTCGAGCGGAAGCTATGTCACGAAAGCGCCGGCGGCGATATGCGAGGACCGAACGCGTTGAGGCGGCGCTACCTGGCTACCTGGATACCTGATAATCCGATTGCCCAGACTGAGTTTTTTTGGTGCAAGCTGCGGCTACTGCGCTGACGCCCAGAAATTCTCGCACTATCTGGGCAACGATCATGTGGTGGTAACCGCGAACAGAATCCGATCCGGCTCGCGTTGCATACGGGTGATCGCGACGCGGCCCCCGATCCAAGCACCAAGTGCACCAATCGCAACAGCGACAGGGATGGCGAAATAGTTCACCGGGTTCGGTAGCAGCGCCCCGAGTAGAACGCCGGGCGCCGTTGTCGCGGCGAAGATGACGATGGCGAGGATGATCAGTCCGAAGGACGAGCCGTTGAAGGACCCGCGGGTGTTGAAGGAGAACGTCTTCTTCATCTCCGGAACCGGGTAGGGCGCTTTGGCGGATATCGCCACTACCAATCCTGCACCGACTCCCATCATCGAAATGCCGACGGCGATCGGCACGGCCAGTCGGTCGGTCCCGAGGTCCCCGAAGATCCGTACAGCAGCTGTTGCGACGACCACGAAGGGTGTCATCACGATTGCCCACGCGATTTGTCGGCCCCGGACGTCAGCGGCAGCGGCTTCGGGGATCATCACCAGATGCCAGATCGATGCGCCGTCGAATCCGTACAGATTCGATCCGGCTGCCATTGCCAGGTAGATCAGGAACCAGGCACCCCATGCGGCGGAGAAGGGGATCGATGACGAGATCAGCGGTCCGAAGCCGGAGACCAAGGTCATGATGGCAACGGAGAGCAGTTGTGTTCGTCGGCGCATGTCTCCGTGCCAGAGCGAAAGCTCGCGAGAGATGACGGTGCCCAGTCGGGATGCGCGCCAACCGGTTCGAATGTCGCGGCCCTGGTTCTTCAATTGCACGGAAGTGGCGCCCGCTGATTCTGCGACCTTCCCGTTGAAGTAGCGAACGACCAGGCGTTGCCATGACCACAGCAGTGCGAGATCGACCAGCACCAGGGCGAGGACTGCTCCGGCGGCGAGGAGCCAGGCGTCTCCTGCTGCTGCGTCGACACTGGTGATTCCCCACGCGAACGGGATCGAATGCGCGACCGTGAGCGGCCACGTGACGTCGCCGTCCACGACCGTGCCGAGGCGACTCTGCAGCGGAAATTGCAGCAGATACAGCCCGCCGAAGAACGTGCCGAATGCCAACAGTCCCAGTTCGCGGCTGCGACGACTCCGCAGGAGCTGCGACATCGCCAGCATCGCGACCCGTGAGGTGCCGACAATGAGCAGGACCGTTGCGGGCCAAGCGATAATGGCCAATGGCAGTGCGGCAGGGTGGTGTGTAGCGGCATAAATTGGAATCGCTGCTGCAGCCAACGCGGTAATCGGCACGGTCATACCGAACAGTGACGTCGAGAACAGTGCTCTGGCGAGTCGGACGGGTTTCAGGGGGAGTAGTTGGAACTGTCTGGGGTGAAGATTGTCATCTGACAGACCAGACATGATCGGCATCAGGATCCACATCACGCCGATAGCCGACAGTGCGAGACTGGTTGTGCCACTGACGAGTTCGGGAGAAACACCGTTTGTTCCCGAAGCTCGTAGGCACAGTAGAGCTGCCCCCAGAACCCCGAACAACGCTGCAATGACCTTGATTACAGCTCTTCCGCCGGTGAACTGACGTTTGTAGAGGGTCATGCGCATTCGAAGGACCGTGCGCCACACAGAGTCCGACGTGTTCCAGTGTGTCGGTGAAAAGCTGGTGGTGGTCATGCGCGCATCCATGACAGTCCGTCGGGATTGGGACTGCGGCTACCGACAAGGCGGACGAATGCCTCGTCGAGAGTGTTGCCTGCGCGCACCTCGTCGACCGTTCCTGAAGCCACGACGCGACCGTCTGCGATGACTCCGATGTGAGTACACAGTTGTTCGACAAGGGCCATCACGTGACTGGAAAGAATGACCGATCCACCTGAGTGGACGAACGAGAGCAGAATGCTTCGAATTCCGGCCGAAGAAATGGGGTCGACAGCTTCGAACGGCTCATCCAGGACCAGGAGGCGAGGGCCGTGCAACAAGGCGGAGGCCAACCCGATTTTCTTCGTCATACCCGCTGAATAGTCGGCGATGACCGTTCCGCCTGCATCGGCGAGATCGAGCGCGGCCAACAGTTCGTCGCGTCGTGACGCGATGACGTCCTCTGGCATGCCGCGCAGGCGTCCGAAATAGGTGAGTAGTTCATGGCCGGTGAACTGGGCGGGTAGCGCCAGACCGTCGGGTAGAACGCCGAGCAGACTCTTCGCTGCGACAGGGTCGTTCCACACGTCGTAGCCGTACACCAGGCTGCGACCGTAGTGCGGGCGAAGCAATCCGACAGCCATCGACAGTGTGGTCGTTTTTCCCGCACCGTTAGGGCCCACCAGGCCGAACAACGAACCTGAGGGCACCGCGAGGGAAAGGTCGTTCACAGCAACTTTCGCGCCGAACGCCATGCAGAGGTGTTCCACCTGTAAGGCCATCGGTCCGGGAGGCAACTGGCCAGTCTCGGGGAGAGGGTGCATCGATCGAGGGTAACTGTCCGGAGCCCTGTGCGCGGAGACAGAGCGGAGCGATGCAGGCTGCGTGCACCGAATGTCATTGGTAGGTGGTTGGTCGCGGCATGAGTCGCTGGTTCGCAAGCTGAGCGGATGGCAGGAGTCGAACCTGCGTGGACGGTTTTGCAGACCGCTGCCTTGCCGCTCGGCCACACCCGCATTGATCCAATTATGTTCGTAGTGAACAACAGTCGCCAGGATTGTGATCAGGGTGAATTGATCGCCATGTGACGGATTGTAGGGAAGGCGGTGAACTGGCGGGCTAGGCGCGGGAGAACACCGCGACCAGGAATTCGGAATTGTCCTTGAACGGGCGCAGGTCCCACGTGGACAGCAGCAGATCAGCCTCGAGGCCACTCGCGGCCGCGTCGGCGAGAAACTCGGGGAACTCGTAGCCGCGGCCGGCACCGAATCCGATGACCACTCGGCCGCTCGGAGCGAGATGACGAGCAAATCCTGACAATACTGCGTGCCTGGTTGGCGGAGCGAGAAACGCCATCACGTTGCCTGCCGACACGATGACGTCGAAATTCGCCTCGACACCGCGGGCCGGTAGATCGAGCTCGGAGAGATCGCCGACAAGCCACGTCGGGCCGGGGTGGTCCTCCTCCGCGGCAGCGATGAGAACCGGGTCAACGTCGACTCCGACAACCACATGCCCGACGTCGTGCAGATAACCGCCGAGTCGGCCCGGCCCGCACCCTGCATCGAGAACCCGGCCACCGCGTCCGAGCATCGCGTCGATCAAACGTGCTTCCCCGACAATGTCCTTGCCGTCCGCTCTCATGGAACGGAAACGCTCGACATATCGTGTGGAATGCGTCGAGTCGGCTGCAGTGATCTCTTCCCACTGGCTGGGGATGCGCTCGTTCGGGGCCTGTGCAGTCATCTTTCGAGGGTACCGACAGCTCACCGGGTGCCGACGACCGTCCCGTCTGCGGCATATCCGACGAGGGTTGGACGAGGGGAGGTGAGCGAGAGGGGAATCCATCCGTAGAAGCGGTCTTCGGCAAGAACTGTTGGATAGATTTGGCCGTCTGCGGTGTGAAGTTCGGCCCGAACGGCGCCTCCTGCCCCTGCGTCGTAGGTCGCCTCGTGCGGACCAGCAACCATGATCCCGGCTCCGCCTCCGAATGAATCTGCGCCGTACAAGTCGTCGTTCGATCTGCAGCCGTGTCCGAGGCTGATGAATTTCGACGGACCAACCTTGTCGATGTCGGCTGACGTCTCGAAAACCGGGGCGACGCACCTCCAGCCATCAGCGCCGTAGGCAACGAAGACGCTGAACCGGGTTCCGTCAGGTCCGGGGATGGACCCGACCCGATCGGCGGTGGACGGATCTATTCCGCCGTTGGTTCCCGGCATGGTCTGCCAACCCGAGTACATATCCGTAAACGGTTTTGGCATCATCGCCGTGGCAGCGGCGCAGCCCACCATTCCCGCTGCACAGAGCATCGCGACGAGAGCTACGGCGCCTACTCGGCGGCGTGGAACTCTGGGTGTTCCAATGTTGTTTTCGTCAGCGATGATTCGGATGCGAGTGGCAACCTGGACGTTCTCGGGCCAGAGCTCGGCGGAAAGAGAATCGGTCGGCCGCAGCTTCTCGAGGGTGGTCAGCAAATCTTTGCTCATGGAGTACTCCCGTGTTCGGCGGCAGCGCAAGGTCGGGCGGTGTTCATCGGGATCGCGGTGTCAGGTTCTGAAGCCAACCCGGTGCTCAATCGACGCCGAGCGCGAAAGAGTCGAACATGCATGGCTGGAACCGAACATCCGGCGACCCGCGCTGCTTCGGTGGCGGTCAATCCGTCCCAGGCAGTCAGGAGTAGGGCTTCACGCTCGGTGACGGTGAGTGTTGTCAGTGCTTCGAGCAGTTCTGTGCGGTCGGTGACAGTGACGTCGGCGCCCGGCGTCGATGCCGCGATCTGCTCGATTCGTCGCATCTTCTCGGTCAACGCATCGTGGCGCCGAACACTTCGACGGTTGTTGTTCATGGTGTTTCGAGCCACCACCAACAGCCATGGAAGTGCCTGTTCGGGCACCTCGTCCAAGCGTCGCCAGGCAACGAGGAACGTCTCGGAGACAACTTCCTGTGCACTGTGGTGATCAACGTGGCGGCAGGTGTACGCGAACACCCGACCGGCGTAGGCGTCCCACAGGACGGTGAAACGCTCTTCGTCGCTCGGTGGTGGCCCGTCCTCGGATTTCGGCGTCATAAGAAGAGATGTCCGGCTGGTTGCTGATCCTTACAGCGTGGGCGCCAATGGACGGTATGCCGTGTTACTCCGGCCGAGGATTCCGACGGTCAGGAGCAACAACGCAAGGATGTACAGCGTCATGATCCAGATGCCGGCAGCGGCAGGCTGCCACTTGTTCGCCTGACCGAGCAGGATCAGGGCGTCAGAGGTGAGGAACAGTGCGCCGCCGATACCGGTGATCGTGTTGTAGGCCAGTGCGGTGGACGCGGTTCCCACCAGGATTGCGGCGTACACAGGGACGGCAATCCGAAGTGCCGGATCGAGACCGGTCCAGGCGTACGACACAAGGGCAATTCCGGCAACGGCGTACGCGCACAAAAACCATGGCCGCCTTCGTATCTCCCGAAGAGCGTCGTGCGAGAGAAAGAATCGGATGAAACAGACGTGACCGATCGCGAAGGCGGCCATCCCGATGACAAACGTGGAGTCCCAGATCAGGAACAGGTCTCCGAAAGCGCAGGCAATCAGCGCAGCAGCAACGATCCTCGGTCCGCCTTGGTCGACAACCCAGGCAGCCAGAATCGGAGCGAGCATGACCTTGGTGATCCCGTCCCAGGGCGCAGCATCAGCGGCATTCAGGATCAGATGAAGAATCGCTACCGCGGAAAACCCGACAAACCATGGCGACCGGAAGGTGCTCGGCAGTCCGGCGTCGCCAACAGATTCACGCATCGGCTCAGTGTACGAAGTCCGCTGCACGCTCGGCGAGATCGAGCGCCGGCTGGGGGAGTATGCCGAGGATGAGCGTTACACCGGCGCCGAGGCCGATCACACTGCTGGTCAGTGCACTCGGCACCACGACGGTCGGTGCGTCTTCCGCCGATTCGGTGAAGAACATCAACACGATCACTCGCACGTAGAAGTAGGCGGCGATCGCGCTGCACAGGACGCCGACGATCACGAGAGGCGCGGCCCCACCCTCGGCGGCCGCGCTGAACACCGCGAACTTTCCGATGAACCCACTGGTCAACGGAATCCCGGCGAAAGCCAACAGGAACAGTGCAAACACAACGCCGACCAATGGTGAGCGTCTGCCCAATCCGGCCCAGCGCGACAGCGCAGCGACCTCACCGTCAGCGTCCCGGACCACACTGACGACGGCGAACGCACCCACGGTGCTGAATCCGTAAGCCAGAAGATAGAACATCGCCGAGGCGAGGCCGGCATCCGAGTCCGCCACCACGGCGGTCAGAATGAATCCGGTGTGCGCGATAGCCGAATAGGCCAGCATTCGCTTCATATCGGTCTGCGTCACTGCAACGATCGATCCGACAACCATCGTGAGAATCGCGACCGC
The DNA here is from genome assembly GCF_036669995.1 of Rhodococcus sp. DN22. Classification (NCBI taxonomy): domain Bacteria; kingdom Bacillati; phylum Actinomycetota; class Actinomycetes; order Mycobacteriales; family Nocardiaceae; genus Rhodococcus; species Rhodococcus sp. DN22. The sequence continues at coordinate 2,808,763 of NZ_CP133326.1, forward strand.
CCACATCAGCGGGCGCCAGTTCACGTATTCATTGGGCAGGGCCACGTAGAAGACGCGAAGGATGGCGCCGAACGCGGCAATCTTGGTCGCAGTCGCCATGAAACTGGTGATCGGCGTCGGCGCCCCTTGATAGACGTCGGGAATCCACGAATGAAACGGCACTGCACCGACTTTGAACAGCAACCCCACTGCCACCAGGGCCGTTCCGAGCCAGAGGAAGGCGTCGGTGCCCGACCCGATGCGTGCTGCGTCGGCGATACCGGAGAGCGTGACCGTCCCGGCATAGCCGTACAGCAACGCAATTCCGAAAACGAAGAACGCCGACGAAAATGCCCCGAGCAGAAAGTACTTGAGCGCAGCTTCCTGGGAGAGCAGGCGACGTCTACGTGCCAGACCGCACAGGAGATACAGAGGCAGTGAGAACACTTCGAGCGCAACGAACATCGTCAGTAGATCGTTCGAAGCCGGAAACAGCAACATACCGCCGACCGCAAAGAGCGTGAGCGGAAAGACTTCGGTCTGGGCGATACCGACCTTCACTGCTTCTTGCTCCGCAACACTTCCCGGGACGCTCGACGCTTGAGGGGTGAAACTGCCGAGCGCGTCATGTTGCGCAATCACTTCGGCAGTGTTGCCCGAGCCTCGCTCGGCAATCAGCAGTACCGCGGGGATCGACACAAGAAGGATCGTGGCCTGCAAGAACAGCGTCGGTCCGTCGACCGCAACAGAACCCATCATCGCCGTCGACCGCGTGCCGGCGAGCAGAAGCACTGCCACGAATGCGGCCGCCAAACCTCCGACACCGAGAACGAGTTGCACTGGGTACCGAATACGCCGGGGTGCAAAGGCTTCGATGAGTACCCCGACCACCGCAACACCGAACACGATCAACATCGGCGCGAGCAGGCTGTATTCGATACTGGGTGATGCCGCGTCGGCCGAGCCGAGGATGGTCACGTCGTTGAAGGAACTCATTTGTGGGCACCTCCTTCGTGGTCGGCGACGAGCGGCGTCGGTGCCTCGTAGACGACGGTGTGGCTCACTGCAGGAGTGATGACGTCCAAGGCAGGCTTGGGGTAGATGCCGAGGAGCAGGAGGAGTGCGATCAGCGGGGCGACCACCACGAGTTCGCGTCGCGCGAGGTCGCGGATCGTTCCCTGCCCTTCCTTCACCGGTCCGCCCATCATGCGCTGATAGAGCCAGAGTATGTAGATCGCGGACAGTACAAGCGCGACAGTCGCCACGATAGCGGCCACGTGGTAGCGCGAGTACGTTCCGATCAGCACCAGGAACTCGCTGACGAACGGCGCGAGACCCGGCAGAGACAGTGTTGCCAACCCCGCAACGAGGAATGTGCCGGCCAGGACGGGTGCGACTTTCTGGACGCCGCCGTACGCTGCGATCGATCGTGTACCTCGCTGCGAGACCAGGAAGCCCGCAATCAAGAACAGCGCGGCAGTGGAGATTCCGTGATTGACCATGTACAGCGCGGAACCTGCCTGGCTCTGGCTGGTCATCGCGAAGATTCCGAGAATGATGAAGCCGAAGTGTGAAATCGACGTGTAGGCGATCAGTCGCATGACGTCTGTCTGCGCGATCGCCAGTATTGCGCCGTAGACGATCCCGATCACGGCGAGCGTGATGATCCACGGTGCAAAAGTCGACGACGACTCCGGGAACAGTTGCAGGCAGTAGCGAATCATCGCGAAGGTGCCTACCTTGTCCACGACCGCCATCATCAACACTGCTGTCGACGGAGTCGATTCCACTGCGGAGGCCGGCAACCAACTGTGTAGCGGCCAGAGCGGTGCCTTGACCGCGAACGCGAACATGAATCCGAGGAACAAGGCATTGAGCACCCCGGGTCCGACGCCGAGTTCACCGCTGCTCGCCGCGGACGCGATCGCTCGGAAGTCGAAAGTGCCGCTGGTGAAGGGACTCTCGTCGCGCGTGGTGACCACGTACAGGCCGATGACCGCAGCGAGCATAACCAGGCCGCCGAGGAGGTTGTAGAGCAGAAACTTCACGGCGGCCCGCGATCGGCCAACTCCACCGAACCCGCCGATGAGGAAATACATCGGTATCAGCATTGCCTCGAAGAAAATATAGAACAGGAGAATATCCAAGGCGCTGAACGAAATCATCACCATGGACTCGACAACAAGGATCAGCGCGAAATAGGTGTGCGGCATCCGCTTGGGTGATGCCGGGTCCGCGGGGACGTCGTTCCAGCCCGCGATCAGTAGTAATGGCACCAGCACTGCGGTGAGAAGAACCAGAACGAGTGCGATGCCGTCAAGTCCGAGTGTGTAGCTGGTACCGAAAGCCGGTATCCAGCTGTGGCTTTCGACGAACTGAAACTGCTCGCCGCCGCGGTCGAACGCAATTCCGAGACCGCCGGCGATCACCAGGACTGCCACGGACACTGCCAGTGCGAGAGATTTGGCAAATTGGTACGACCGTGCAGGCAGAGCGAGGACAACACCCGCTCCGATGAGCGGAAGCAGCCAGAGCGCCGTCAGCGCAGGGAAGCCGGTATTGGTCACAGAGTCGCTCACCGCCGCTTCGATCACCACAGTGTCACCGCCATCATTGTCGCGACCACGAGTGTTGCTCCGACAAACATCACCAGCGCGTACGAACGAACGAACCCGGTCTGCAGCTTCCGCGTGAGCGTGGACAACCCGGTGACGACCACCGCAAAGCTACCCACGACGCCGCCTATTCCCTTGGTGTCGAACACTTCCAGCGACTTGGTGAGTTGTTGTCCCGGCTTCATGAACACCGCCTCGTTGAAGGCGTCACCGTACAGATCACGGCGAGCCGCAACGGTCAACGGAGAAACCGGAGTCGGTGCCACCACGGGAATCTCCCGTGTGGCGTACTCGCGATAAGCAATCGCGACGCCGGCGGCGACTGCGAGCAGCGCCAGCGCGGTGATCGACCATGCGGGTATCGGCGGTTCGACGTGATGGGAGCCGACTACCGGTTCCAGCCAGTTCTGCAAGCTGGACCCGATGGTCAGGAGCATGCCGGCCCCGACGGATCCCACCGCCAGAATGATCATCGGAGACGTCATCACCGCCGGAGATTCGTGAGGTTTCTGGTTCTCCCAGCGGGCCTTCCCGAAGAAGGTCATCAGCATCACGCGGCTCATGTAGAAGGCAGTGAGCGCCGCACCCAAGAGCGTGACGATGCCAAGCACAACGCCCTTGACGCCGCCCTCGCCGATTGCAACCTCGATGATCTTGTCCTTGGAGAAGAACCCGGCAAACGGCGGAACACCGATGATGGCAAGATATCCGAGCCCGAACGTGACAAAAGTCAGTGGCATGAACGCTCGGAGTCCGCCGTAGCGCCGCATGTCGGTTTCGTCGTTCATCGCGTGCCTCACGGAGCCGGCGCCGAGGAACAGGCCCGCCTTGAAGAATCCGTGGGTGATCAGATGAAGGATTGCGAAGGCGTATCCGGCTGGTCCGAGACCCGCGGCCAGGACCATGTATCCGATCTGACTCATGGTCGATGCGGCGAGCGCTTTCTTGATGTCGTCCTTCGCACAGCCGATGATCGCACCGAACAGGAGCGTCACGGCACCGACGATGACAACCACGAGTTGAGCGTCGGGCGCGAGATCGAAGATCGGATTGGAGCGCACGATCAGGTAGACGCCGGCGGTGACCATCGTGGCCGCGTGAATCAGAGCCGAAACGGGGGTGGGGCCCTCCATCGCGTCGCCGAGCCACGACTGCAGCGGCACTTGCGCCGACTTCGCGCACGCAGCGAGGAGGAGCATCAGACCGATCGCCGTCAGGACACCTTCGCTTGCGCCGGACGCGTCGCCGAAGACATTGCTGAACGAGAGCGAGCCGAATGTGCTGAACATCAACATCATTGCGATCATCAATCCGATGTCGCCCACCCGATTGACGACAAAAGCCTTCTTGGCGGCAGTCGCCGCCGACGGCTTGTGCTGCCAGAAGCCGATCAGCAGGTATGACGCCAACCCGACGCCTTCCCAGCCGACGTAGAGTCCGAGGAAGTTGTCGGCGAGCACCAGAAGCAGCATTGCAGCGAGGAAAAGATTGAGGTACGCGAAGAACTTACGACGCTCGGGGTCGTGCGCCATGTATCCGACCGAGTAGATGTGGATCAGCGAACCTACACCGGTGATGAGCAGAACGAAACACATCGACAGTTGGTCCAGTTGCAGTCCGAACTCGACCTGAAGACTGTCGACCGGGACCCAACTGAACAGGTGCTCGGTGACGGTGCGGTCGGCGGTGTCACGGCCGAGCATGGCGATGAAAAACACCACTGCGACGACAAACGACGCGATAGCCATGACGCAGGCAAGCAGGTGACCCCACGCGTTCGTGCGACGACCGGCCAGCAAAAGGACAGCGGCGCCGCACAGCGGCAGGGCGGGGAGCAACCAGATGGCGGACGTGATTCCTCCTGACATATCAGTACTTCAGCAGGTCTGCGTCGTCGACGGATACAGAACGCCGAGATCGGAAGATGATCATGATGATTGCCAGGCCGACGACTACTTCGGCCGCAGCGACCACCATCGTGAAGAAGGCGAAGATCTGGCCGTCCAGATTGCCGTGCATGCGCGCGAAGGTCACGAACGCCAAGTTGGCGGCGTTGAGCATCAATTCGATACACATGAACACCACGATGGCGTTGCGGCGCAGGAGGACTCCTGCAGCTCCGATCGTGAACAACAGGACGGACAGATACAGATAGTTCTCGGGATTCATCGCTGAGTCTCCTCACCGGTGCTCGGATACGGGGAACGTGGAGTGAGCGCGCTGCTGACAGAGAGCGTCGAGAACGTTCCGTCTGGCAACAAGGCCGGCATGTCCACTGCGTTGTGACGTGCGTACACGCCGGGACTGGGGAGTGGAGTGGCCGAGCCCTTTTCGGGATTGTCTTCATCGCTACCCAGGTACGCGAATCGTTGCTGCGAGAGTTCGCGTTGGCTGAGTGTGGCTCCGATCTTCTCCCGATGTGCGAGCATCATTGCGCCGAGTGTCGCCGTGATCAGCAGTGCGCCGGTCAGTTCGAAGGCCCAGACGTAGCGGATGAAGATGAGATCGGCGAGAGCGTCGATGTTGCCCTGGTCGAGTCCGGTGAATCCGGTGAAGCCCGAGATCGACGCATTTCCGAGGCCGCCGATAAGGAGTAGCCCGAATCCGACGCCGATCACGATCGCGCTGACTCGTTGTCCGCGTAGCGTTTCGACCAGGGAGTCCGAAGAATCCACGCCCACCAGCATCAGGACGAACAAGAACAACATCATCACCGCGCCGGTATAGACGACGATCTGGACGACACCCAGGAACAGTGCGCCCTGGACGATGTAGAACACGGCCAGGATGATCATCGTCATCGCAAGGAAGAGTGCAGAGTAGACGGCCTTGGGCGCGGCGACGACACCCAAAGCGCTGATCACCGCAAGGGTTCCGAGGATCCAGAACTGCACCGCCTCGCCGGTGGAGGTCGATGTCATCGTTCCCTCCGCCAGGATCGTGGTGGTGACCGCCGCGATCATTTCTCGGTCTCCGGGTTCGGCTCTCGCTCGGATACTGCTTGTTCGGGTGCTGCTTGTTCGGGTGCTGCTTGTTCGGGTGCTGCTGTGATGTCGCCGCGGTAGTAGTCGTCCTGAGTTGTGCCGGGACGCAGCGCGTGTGGTGGCGCTGTCATGTCGGGTTTCAGGGGCGCGAGCAGTCGGTCCTTCTCGTAGATCAATCCAGCTCGATTGTCGTCGACCATCTCGTACTCGTTGGTCATCGTGAGGGCCCGAGTGGGGCAGGCCTCGACGCAGAGGCCGCAGCCGATGCACCGCAGGTAGTTGATCTGATACACCTGCCCGTAGCGCTCTCCGGGGGAGAACCGTTCTTCTTCGGTGTTGTCAGCACCCTCGACATAGATCGCGTCGGCGGGGCAGGCCCAGGCACACAGTTCGCAACCGATGCACTTCTCGAGTCCGTCCGCATACCGGTTGAGTTGATGGCGACCGTGGTATCCGGGCGCGGTGGGGCGCTTCTCCTCCGGATAGAACTCGGTCTCGGGTTTCTTGAACATGGTCGAGAGCGTCACTCCGAAACCCGCGATAGGTCCGAGGAATTCAGGCATGGGAGTCCTCCGATGTGTCGGAAACATCTGTGCGTCGCGGCGGTGGCACGTTCTGACCAGGCAGTTTTTGACCAGGCAGTTTTTGACCAGGCAGCGGTGGAACCGGGAAGCCGCCCGACATTGCATCGAAAGGCAAGGTCCCCGAAGCGGTGACCAACGCGGCAGTTCGGCGTCGGCCGCGGTAGGTCCCGGCCAACACGATCAGGAGCGCAGCTCCGAGAACCAGTGCGACGCAGAGAAGTACGACCCAGGTGTTGTAGCCCTCGTTGCGGAACGCACGAACGGTCGCGATCACCATCACCCATACCAAAGCTGCTGGGATCAGAACCTTCCAGCCGAGATTCATGAACTGGTCGTAGCGCAATCGAGGAAGCGTGCTGCGCAACCAGATGAAGACGAAGAGGAAGCCCCACACTTTCGCGACAAACCACAGCACCGGCCACCAACCGGAATTGGCGCCGTCCCAAAGATTGAACGGGAACGGTGCGTGCCACCCGCCCAGAAACAGCGTGGTGGCCAGAGCGGACACCGTCACCATGTTCACGTACTCGGCCAGCATGAACATCGCGAACTTGAGGGAGGAGTACTCGGTGTGGAACCCACCTACCAGCTCACCTTCGGCCTCGGGAAGGTCGAAGGGAGCCCTGTTGGTTTCGCCGACCATGGCTGTCACGTAGATCAGGAAGGACGGCAGGAGGAGAAAGACGTACCAGGCTCCCTGTTGGGCGTCGACGATGCCGGACGTGGACATCGTGCCGGCGTAGAGGAAAACGGCAGCGAAAGACAGGCCCATCGCTACCTCGTACGAGATGACCTGCGCGGTCGATCGAAGTGCGCCCAGTAGGGGATACGTCGATCCCGAAGACCAGCCGGCAAGGACGATCCCGTACACACCGATAGAAGTGACGGCCAGGATGTACAGAACGCCGACCGGTAGATCGGTCAGTTGCAGGGGTGACCGGGTTCCGAAAATCGACACCTGTGGACCGAACGGGATGACAGCAAAAGCCATGAAGGCGGGCACGACCGCGATGACGGGCGCGAGGAGGTAAAGCGGTTTGTCGGCGCCGGTCGGTGTGATGCCCTCCTTGAGGGCGAGCTTGATTCCGTCAGCGAGGCTCTGGAGCATTCCACGGGGGCCGACGCGGTTCGGTCCGACACGCATCTGCATGCGTGCCATGACCTTTCGTTCCGCGTAGATCGCCACCAGCGGGGTGAGTACGAGGAACACGAAGATTGCGAGAGCCTTGCCGATCACCAACCACCACGGGTCGTGCCCAAACGCCGACAGGTCGACCGGAGCTGCGACCGTCCCGTACTCGTGGGTGTTCATTGCGCTCCCGCCTTCGCAATCTTCACCACGGACCCCGCGGTGACGCAGAGCGTTTCGTAGATCGTGCTACCCGGTGAATTGAGCGGGAGCCAGACCGTTCGAGGCGGGAGTTCGGTGATCTCCAACGGTAATGTGATGGAACCGGATTCAGTCGACACCGCAACGTGATCGCCGTTGTCGGCGCCGATCTCGGCAGCGGTCTCGGCCGACAAACGCACGAGCGACGGACGTGCCGTACCCGCCAGGTTGGGCTCGCCGTCTTGCAATCGACCGTTGTCGAGCAACATTCGCCAACTCGACAACACTGCCTCGCCTTGCGCCGGTATGGGCAGGGTGCCTGACGGGACCTGAGGCGAGATGGGGCGCGATCCGGACCAAGCGCCGAGGCGGTGTATCTCCGAGCGTGCGGAATCTGCGTCGGGTAGGCCCAGATCGATGCCCATCTCGGCTGCGATCGCGTGGAGAACGCGCTGATCCGGCATTACTCCTGTCGTTCTCAACGCGGTGTCGAACACGCGCTCGCGGCCTTCCCAGTCGAGGATGGTTCCGGGCTTCTCGGCGACCGGTGCCACAGGGAAGACGACGTCGGCGAGTTCGGTGACTCCGCTGTGACGGATCTCCAAACTCACAACGAACCCTGCGGCTTCGATCGCGGCCCTTGCCTTCGCCGGGTTCGGGAGATCACTCAACTCGACGCCGCCGACAAGAAGCGCAGCAGTCGTCTGCCCCGGATCCAGCAGACTCGCGGCGTCGCGACCGTCGGATGCCGGGATGGAGGCCCCCCACACTGATTCCACCTCCTGACGTGCTGCCGGGTCCGCAACGGGGCGTCCGCCGGGAAGCAATCCCGGTAGCGCGCCGGCCTCGACGGCGCCGCGATCACCAGCGCGGCGTGGGACCCAAGCCAAAGAAGCTCCCGTCGATTCGGCGAGTCGCAGCGCCGCGGCGAAGCCGCCTGCTACCGCACTCAGTCGCTCACCCAGCAGGATCACAGCACCGGGCCGCCGGAGGAGTTGACCCTCCTCACTGCTGGGGTGGGACAACGAATCCATCAGAGCTGCTTCACTTCCGGGTACGGTCCGAAGTAGACCACCGCCCATCTTCTGCAGGCCGCGCGTAGCGAATGGCGCGCTGGAGAGCACCGTCGTCTTGCCGAAACGTGCGGCCTTGCGCAGTCGCAGGAAGATGATCGGTGACTCCTCCTCTGGCTCGAGAGCTACCAGCAACGCGGTCGGGGCAGATTCGAGGTCCTGGTAAGTCACCGACTCTTCGAGTGTGCGGCCAGCGACGTGAGCTGAGAGGAAATCTTCCTCTTCGGCTGAGTGAGCGCGGATTCGGAAGTCGATGTTGTTGGTAGCGAGAGCAACTCGCGCGAACTTACCGTAGGCGTAGGCGTCCTCCAAGGTAGAGCGTCCGCCGACGAGTACGCCTGCGTCACCGCGGGCCTGCGCGAAGGATCGCGCAACGAGGTCGAGTGCCATGGGCCACGACGCCGGAATCAATTCGCCGTCAGCATTGCGGATCAGGGGAGTGGTGATCCGATCACCTTGGGTCGTGTACGTGAAAGCGAAGCGCCCCTTGTCGCAGTTCCATTCCTCGTTGACGTCGGGGTCGTCCCCGGCGAGACGACGGAGAACCTTTCCGCGACGGTGGTCGGTGCGCTGAGCACATCCGTCGGCGCAGTGTTCACACACGCTGGGGCTGGACACCAGATCGAACGGTCGCGCCCGGAATCGATATGCCGTACTGGTGAGCGCGCCGACCGGGCAAACCTGGATGGTGTTGCCCGAGAAGTAGGACTCGAAGGGCTCGTTGGCGTAGATCCCGACCTGTTGAAGCGCGCCGCGCTCGAGGAGATCGATGAACGGGTCGCCGGCGATCTGACTCGAGAATCGCGTGCACCTGGCGCAGAGGACACAACGCTCGCGGTCGAGGAGGATCTCGGACGAGAGGGGGATGGGCTTGGGGTAGGTCCTTTTCTCCTCACCGAACCGGGATTCGGTGCGACCGGTCGACATCGCCTGGTTCTGGAGCGGACACTCGCCGCCCTTGTCGCACACGGGGCAGTCCAGAGGGTGGTTGATGAGCAGGAGTTCCATCACCCCGCGTTGCGCCTTCTCGGCCACAGGCGACGTGAGCTGTGTGGTGACGACCATTCCGTCCGCAACCGGTGTCGTGCAGGACGCCACCGGCTTGCGTTGACCCTCGACTTCCACGATGCACTGGCGGCAAGCACCGACCGGGTCCAGAAGAGGATGATCGCAGAACCGCGGAATCTGGGTGCCGATCATCTCCGCAGCGCGAATGATCAACGTGCCCTTGGGGACCTGGAGTTCCCGGCCGTCGATGGTGAGGGTGACGAGATCGGTCGGCGGTGCCGCATCGGTTCCAGTGGCGGCGTCGGCTGCAGTCATGAGACGAACGCTCCTGTCGCGAGAACGGACCGGTGAGGATCGAACGGGCATCCGTTACCGTCGAAATGCGCTACGTATTCCTCGCGGAAGTACTTCAAGGAAGACATGATCGGGCTGGTCGCTCCATCACCCAACGCGCAGAAGGACTTTCCGAGGATCGTGTCCGAGATATCGAGAAGTTTGGTGAGATCGGCCTCGGTTCCTGTTCCGCCTTCGAGTCGTCGCAGGATCTGCACCAGCCAGTACGTGCCCTCGCGGCACGGCGTGCATTTACCGCAGGATTCGTGAGCGTAGAACTCGGTCCATCGCAACACCGCACGCACGATGCAGGTTGTCTCGTCGAATATCTGCAAGGCCTTGGTGCCGAGCATGGATCCCGCGGCGCCGACGCCTTCGTAGTCGAGTGGGACATCGAGATGTTCGTCGGTGAAGATCGGTGTCGAGGATCCGCCGGGAGTCCAGAATTTGAGGGTGTGTCCAGCGCGGACCCCGCCTGCGTATTCGAGCAGCTCGCGCAAGGTGATCCCGAGTTCAGCCTCGTACTGGCCGGGTGTGGTGACATGACCCGAGAGCGAATACAGCGTGAATCCCGGTGACTTCTCACTTCCCATCGACCGGAACCACTCCGGGCCGCCCAGGACGATCGACGGAACACTCGCGATGGACTCGACGTTGTTGACGACGGTCGGGCAGGCATAGAGACCGGCGACAGCGGGGAACGGCGGCCGCAGTCGGGGCTGACCGCGTCGTCCCTCCAACGAATCGAGGAGGGCCGTCTCTTCCCCACAGATATAGGCGCCGGCTCCGGCATGGACGACGAGATCCAGATCGAAACCCGAACCGAGGACGTTGCGGCCCAGATATCCGGCCGCGTAAGCCTCGGCGACAGCGGTCTGTAGGCGCCGCAGAACCGGGACAACCTCACCTCTGACGTAGATGAACGCCTTTGCTGCTCGAATTGCGTACGCCGCGATGATCACTCCCTCCACCAACGTGTGTGGGGTCGCCATCATCAACGGCATGTCCTTGCATGTGCCCGGTTCGGACTCGTCGGCATTGACGACGAGGTAGTGAGGCTTGCCGTCTCCTGGCTTGTCTTCGGAGACCTGGGGGATGAAGCTCCACTTGAGGCCTGTCGGGAAACCGGCGCCACCACGTCCGCGCAGGCCCGCGTCCTTGACGGTTTCGATCACGGCGTCGGGGGGCGTGGCCAGCGCTTTGCGCAGCGCCTGGTAGCCGTCGCGGCGAAGGTAGCTGTCGAGGGTCCATGAATTCGGTTGATCCCAGTATCGACTCAGGACGGGGGCGAGTGTCATGTCACTTCCCTTCGCCGGGAGCGTCGGCCGCGGAAGCCGAGCCGGGTGGGTTGTCGTCGAGAGATCGGCTGATACGTAGTCCGGCAAGAGTTGCATCGCCGACGGTCTGCGCTTCGGCTGCCTCGATTCGCGTATCCGGAAAACCAGCCAGAGTGCGCGCAGTCTGCCGGAACGAGCACAGCGTGGCACCGCGATCGGGTGTCACGCGCTCTCCGGCGCGGAGCGCATCGACGAGTGAGCGCGCCGATTCCGGGGTCTGATTGTCGAAGAACTCCCAGTTGATCATCATGACGGGGGCGTAGTCGCACGCCGCATTGCACTCGATGTGTTCGAGGGTGATCTTACCGTCGGACGTCGAGATGGAGTGTCCGCCTTCGTCTCTGGAGCCTGTCGAGCCCAGGTGCTCTTCGAGTGCCGCGAGGATGTCGTCGCCGCCCATGATCGCGCACAGCGTGTTGGTGCAGACTCCGACCAGATACTCACCCGTCGGCCCCCGGCGATACATGGAGTAGAAGGTGGAAACTGCGGCGACCTCGGCGCCCGTCAAACCCAGCTTGGCACTGCAGAAATCGATCCCGGCCGGGGTGATGTACCCGTCCTCGGATTGCACGAGATGAAGGAGCGGCAACAGGGCGGATCGACTGGTGGTCGCGGCGGCGTCAGGCTCACGGTAACGAGCGATGACGGTTTCGGCGTCGGCGTCGAGTCGGGCGAGTACGTCGGGTGGATAGCTCGATCGTGCGCCAGGGCGTACCAATTGCGTGGGCTCCTCCGGGCGCGGCCCGAGTTCGATGAACACGCGTGACGAGCCGTTCGGGCCGGTCATCGGTCCACTCCGCCCATGACGGGATCGATACTGGCAACCGAAGCGATCACGTCGGACACCATGCCTCCCTCACACATCGCGGCTACTGCCTGAAGGTTGGTGAACGACGGGTCCCGGAAATGGACGCGGTACGGCCGGGTTCCCCCGTCGCTGACCATGTGCACCCCCAGTTCGCCACGCGGAGACTCGACGGCGACGTACACCTGACCTGGCGGCACGCGGATACCCTCGGTGACCAGTTTGAAATGGTGAATCAGACCTTCCATGGAGGACTCCATGATCTTGGCGATGTGCTTCTGCGAGTTGCCGAGGCCATCCGGTCCCACAGCGAGATCGGCAGGCCAGGCGATCTTCTTGTCGTCCACCATGACCGGGCCCGGTTGTAGCTTGTCGAGGCACTGCTCCACGATCTTGAGGGACTCCTTCATCTCCTCGACGCGGATGACGTACCTTCCGTAGCAATCGGATCCGTCGTGTGTCACTACGTCGAACTCGTAGTTCTCGTAGCCGCAGTACGGCTGCGCTCGACGCTGATCGTGGGGGAGACCTGTGGCGCGAAGGACCGGCCCCGTCACCCCGAGCGCCATACAGCCGGTGAGATCGAGATATCCAATTCCCTGGGTACGTGCTTTCCAGATGGAGTTGTCGCTGAGCATCAGTTCGACGTCACGTAACCGTTTCGGTAGGACCTTCAACAATTCCCGAACCTTCGCGACCGACCCGTCGGGTAGATCCTGAGCGAGACCACCAGGCCTGATGTAGGCGTGATTCATCCGCAGTCCGGTGATCGTCTCGAACACGTCCAGAATCAATTCGCGTTCGCGGAATCCGAACAGCATCGCCGTTACGGCGCCGAGTTCCATTCCGCCGGTCGCCAGGGCCACGAGATGTGAGGAGATCCGATTGAGTTCCATCATCATCACGCGAATGACGGTGGCTCGCTCGGGAATGTCGTCGGTGATGTCGAGAAGTTTCTCGACTCCGAGGCAGTACGCGGTTTCGTTGAAGAACGGTGACAGGTAGTCCATTCGAGTAACGAAAGTGACGCCCTGCGTCCAGTTCCGGAATTCGAGATTCTTCTCGATTCCTGTGTGCAGGTAGCCGATTCCACATCGAGCTTCCACGACCGTCTCACCCTCGATCTCGAGAATGAGGCGCAAGACCCCGTGAGTGGACGGATGCTGTGGGCCCATGTTGACCACGATCCGTTCCGCCTCGCCGGTTCGCTGGCGGGCGGGCGCGGTGACGATGTCGTCCCAGTCCTGACCCGATGCCGTGACGACGGTTTCCGTCGTGGCACCGGAGTTGCTTCCTGTCGTCTCGTTCATCAGTTGTACGACCTACGCTCGTCGGGAGGTGGAGTCTGGGCGCCCTTGTACTCGACCGGGATACCGCCGAGCGGATAGTCCTTCCGCTGGGGGTGGCCTTTCCAGTCGTCGGGCATCTCGATGCGGGTCAGGGCTGGATGACCGTCGAAGACGATCCCGAAGAAGTCGTACGTCTCGCGTTCATGCCAGTCATTGGTCGGGTAGATCCCGACGATCGACGGAATATGCGGATCGGAATCCGGCACAGATACTTCCAGCCTGATTCGGCGGTTGTGCGTAATCGAGGCAAGTGGATACACGGCGTGCAGTTCACGACCGGTGTCCTGCGGGTAGTGCACTCCGTCGACACCCAGGCAGAGCTCGAAGCGAAGGTCCGGTTCGTCGCGCAGTCTTCGCGCAACCTGCGGCAAGTGGGAGCGTTCGACGTGCAGCGTCATCTCGTCTCGAAAGATCACCACACGCTCGACTGCAGCGGCGAAAGTGCCACCCGCGCTGCTCAATGCCGCGTCCAACGAATCCGCGACTGCATCGAAATAACCGCCGAAGGGTCGAGATGCCTTGTCCTCTAGAGAGATCGGAGGGGCAAGCCTGCTGTAGCCCGAGGTGTCGCCAGTGCCGCGGACCCCGAACATCCCTCTCGCGCCGGTGTTACCCGAGGTCATCGCAGCAGCCCCTTCATGTCGATGGTGGGGGTGGATGCCAGTGCGGCGCGCTCGGCTGCCGCGCGTGCCTCTTCGCGGTTCACGCCGAGGGGCATTTCCTGGATCTTTCGGTGCAGTTCGATGATCGCGTTCAGGAGCATCTCCGGCCGCGGTGGACAGCCGGGCAAGTAGATGTCGACCGGCACGATGTGGTCGACGCCCTGAACCACTGCGTAGTTGTTGAACATTCCGCCGGACGACGCGCATACACCCATGGCCAGAACCCATTTCGGCTCGGCCATCTGGTCGTAGACCTGACGAAGTACCGGGCCCATCTTTTGACTGACCCGCCCGGCCACGATCAGAAGGTCTGCCTGTCGCGGCGACGCGCGGAATGCCTCCATGCCGAACCGCGCAAGGTCGAAGCGACCCGACGTGGTTGCCATCATCTCGATGGCGCAGCACGCGAGCCCGAAGGTGGCAGGCCACAGTGATCCTTTGCGGGCATAACCTGCCAGGCCCTCGACCGTGGTCAGTAGAAATCCGCTGGGGAGCTTTTCTTCGAGACCCATATCCGACTCTTTTCAGTCGTAACAGCTGCGGTGTGACCGGTTTTGTCTGACTCGTGTGTGCTGTTCCTGTGTTCGCTGAGCTAGTCCCAACCGAGACCGCCTCGTCGCCATTCGTATGCGTATGCCACCGAGACGTTGACTATGAAAAGGCCCATCGCCGCGAGGCCGAACAAGCCGAGCGAATCGAAATGCACCGCCCACGGATAGAGGAAAACGATCTCGATGTCGAAGATGATGAACAGCATTGCCGTCAGATAGAACTTGACGGGAAACCGTCCGCCACCAGCGGTACGGGGTGCCGGTTCGATTCCGCATTCGTAGGCTTCGAGTTTCGCCCTGTTGTACCGCTTCGGGCCCACCACGGACGCGAGAACAACCGACACCACAGCGAAGGCCATCGCGATGACCCCGAGAACGAGAATGGGGATGTAAGCGTTCATCTCACCCGAACTCCTCTCCGCTGTGCGGATGTCCGCCTAGCCCGAAGGTGCCGTTAACCCGAAGGCGCCGTTAACCCGAAGGTGCCGTTCGATTTCGATACTGCCAGCAATTCGACACTTATGTGACCTGCGACACCCACACTAGGGGAGGCCTCCGACATTGGGTTGATTTTCGAGGTGCCGAGTTTCGCTCTCGAAAGTCCGAAGTAGTCGGCGCTGCAACGAATCACCGCTGCAACGGGTGCTCACCGGCTCAGTTGCCGACGCAGAAGCGCGATGACGGTGGAAGAGAGTTCCATCGGATCTATCGGCTGCGGCACTGAGGCTTCCGCTCGCGACCACGACGCCAGCCACGCATCGTCGGGTCGACCGGTCAGTACGAGGATCGGTGGACAGTCGACGATCTCGTCCTTGAGTTGTTTCGCGACGCCCATGCCGCCCGCCGGACTCGCCTCGCCGTCGAGGATGGCGAGATCGATTCCGCCGGCATCGAGCTTGTCGACGACGATCGGCGCCGTCGCGACCTCGACGTAGTCGATGGTGGGCATCGAAGGATGTGGTCGCTCTCCGAGAGCGAGCCGAACTTGCTCGCGGGTGTGTGCGTCGTCGCTGTAGACGAGGATGCGCACGGGTGCCATGGAGTTGGGCTCTGCGGTCTCGGCGGACACGCGGCCGACGTTACTCCGGGCGGTCCACGGCTACCGGCGAATGTTCAACATCGGCAAGAACTTCCGAGAAATCGCAGCTGGGCTTCACAGCAAACGGCCCCTACCCGGCGATGAACGCCGAAGTAAGGGCCGCCTGAATTGCGTGTGCGCTCAGAAGTTTTCGACGAACTTCGTCAGGCCCTTGCTTGCAGTTTCCAGGGCCGTCTTCTGCGCCTTCTTCACCAGGAAGCCCGGCAGCGGGATCTTGGGATCGATGGTCAGTTCGAAGGTGACCTTGGTTCCACCGTCGGTGGGAGTCAAGACGTACGAGCCGTCCTGCTGGTTCTGCTGGCCGCTCTCGACGAGTGTCCAGGTCACCTTGTCGTCGCCCTCGAAGGTGTAGTCGACTACCTGCTCGTCGTTGATTCCCAGAATGGACACGGCCATGCGAACGCGATGGGGGCGACCGTCGTCGTGGGTGCTCTCGATGGTGATCTTCTTGTGCGCAGACGACCACTCCGGCAGCCGATCGACTGCAGCTACGGCCTTCATCACCGTCGCCGGATCAGCCTTGATCTCGAATTCCTTGACGCCCGAAACGGCCATGAACGTGCTCCTTCTCGCCTTGCGGCAACGGTTCGTGATTACTGCAGTTGCGCAATTAGATCATCGGCGATCAGGGTGGCGTCGAACTAGTCCATGCCGTTCTTGCGCATCTGGTCCCGCAATGCGCCCTGAACGGCTTGTGAAACCCACGAGTTGAGGGAGACTCCGTTCTGATTGGCTGCCTCCTCGGCGCGGGCTTTGATCTGATCCATCATCCTCAACGTCACTCGGCTGATATCGCCGCTGACGTCGTCGAACGAGTAAGTGGAGTCCTTCTTCTCGTCGTCTGCCTTCTCGTTTCCGCCCTCGCCGCCGGTCGAATTCGTCGGGCGGACGACGTCGGTCACGATCTCGTTGCCGTCGAGATTGACCCTGACCTCGCGGCCGTCGAGTTTGGTCCCGATCTCCTTGGCCAACTCCGTCGCCGCGGCCAACAAGACCAGGCGGACCGAGGGTTCGATGGCGGCGGACAACGACGCCGCAATCCGGCGCGTGTGATCGTCGCCGAGTTCGGCTGCGGTGACGAGGTCATTCTGCAGCTTCGCGGTGTACTCCGAAATGTCCATGACACCAGAGTGGCGTCAAAAGTGACGTCAGTCAAGGGCGTGGTGACGTCACTCGATCTCGGGGGAGCGCAACCGCTATAGAGTTGCCCAGCACCTGAGGCGAACGGCGCCCGGGTTTCGTGCTGGTCGTTTCGTGCTTGTCGAGGAGTGGGTTGTGCCGAACACGGTGTCGCTGAAAGTGCAGTTGGTGGCGAAGTCCGAGTTCTTCCCGCCCGAGGACATTCCGTGGGAGACGGACGCGGATGGCGGCGAAGCGCTCGTCGAGTTCTCCGGCCGAGCCTGCTACCAGAGTTGGTCCAAGCCGAATCCGCGAACCGCAACCAACGCCGGCTACCTCAGACATCTGCTCGAGGTCGGACACGTTTCGGTGCTAGAGCACGCGACGGTGAGCTTCTACATCACTGGTATCTCGCGCTCGTGCACTCACGAATTGATTCGTCACCGGCACTTCTCGTACTCGCAACTCTCGCAGCGATTCGTTCGCGAGAATGATGCGAACGTTGTCGTGCCTCCCGCGGTCGAAGGTGATCCCGAGCTCGAATCACTGTTTCTGTCTGCCACCGACGAGAGCCGTCGCGCTTACGGCGAACTGCTGACCGCCCTCGAGGGGAAATTGCAATCAGTGCCCGGTGCCCCGATGCGTGGGAAGCAAGCCAGGCAAGCTGCGCGCTCGGTGCTGCCCAACGCAACCGAGACGCGCTTGGTCGTGACCGGGAACTATCGGGCCTGGCGGCACTTCGTCGAGATGCGCGCCACCGAACATGCCGACGTCGAGATCCGGCGAGTCGCGATCGAGTGCCTACGTCAGCTTCGTGACGTCGCCCCAAATGTGTTCGGGGACTACGAGATTCTCCGCGGAAGCGACGGATCGGAAATCGCCGTCAGTGCATTTGCGGCCGAGTCGTGACTCGTGTGCAGAAGTAAGAGCTGAACCGGGTAACCTTCTGACCATGACCTACGGTGATTCCGCTTCTCTTGTCGAGCGTCCGTTCGGCACCATTTCCGTTGCGATGGTGACCCCGTTCACTGCCGACGGGAAGTTGGACGTCGACGCGGGAGTGCGCCTCGCAGCCCATCTCGTCGACAACGGCTGCGACGGCCTCGTTCTTGCCGGCACGACCGGTGAGTCTCCCACCACCACCGAGTCCGAGAAGCTCGACCTGCTCCGCGCAGTGATCGACGCCGTCGGCAACCGCGCGAAGATCGTTGCAGGCGCCGGGAGCAACGACACCGCCCACAGTGTCGAACTCGCCCGTGACGCGGCTCGCGCCGGAGCGCACGGTCTGCTCGTCGTCACCCCGTACTACTCGCGTCCGCCCCAGGCCGGACTCTTTGCACACTTCACCGCCGTCGCCAACGCGACCGACCTGCCCGTCATGTTGTACGACATTCCGCCCCGCTCCGTCGTCCCCATCGAGACCGAAACGATCCGCCGACTCGCCGAGCACCCGCGGATCAAGGCCGTCAAGGATGCCAAGGGTGACCTCAACGCCGGCGCAGAGTTGATCGGCACCACCGAGCTTCAGTTCTTCTCCGGTGACGACCCGCTGAACCTGCCGTGGCTCGCTGTCGGTGCTACCGGCTTCGTCAGCGTCATCGGCCATCTCGTTCCGGGTCGCCTCCGCGACCTCCACACCGCGTTCGTGTCCGGCGACATCGCCCGCGCACGCGAAATAAACCTCAGTTTGATCCCTGTGATTCGTTCCGTTGCCCGCCTCGGCGGTGTCAGCGCTTCGAAGGCGGGTCTGCGACTCATCGGAATCGATGTCGGAGAACCACGCCTTCCGCAGGTTGCACCCACTAAAGAGCAGATCGACGGTCTTGCCGCCGATCTGCATGCGGCAGGAGTTTTGTAAATGACCCGTCCCCCCCGACGTCGTAGTGCCAGTCGTCAAGCCGGTCCGCCTTCGCCTCCGGCTCCCGAAACGGCCGCGAAGGCCGCACCGGTAGAGGCACCAGCTGCGCCGGCGGCAGAAGCGGCCCCCGCCGCGGCCGCCCCGCCCAAGAAGGCCGCAGCAGCCAAATCTGCAGCGACCAAGTCCGCCGCCACCAAATCTGCTGCACCCAAGAAATCGACCGAAGACAGGTCGCCGCGCAAATCTGCCGGCGGCAACCGTCCGGCAGCGTCGAAGGCGGGCAACGGGCGCGGAAACAAGCGCCCCGAGAACCGTCCGGCCGTCGATCCCACAGGTCGCCTCGGAACACCCCCGAAGGCGCCGGCATCAGGTCTGCGCATCGTTGCTCTCGGCGGCATCGGCGAAATCGGTCGCAACATGACGGTGTTCGAGCACCGCGGCAAGTTGCTGATCGTCGACTGCGGTGTGCTGTTCCCCGAGGACCAGCAGCCCGGCGTCGACCTGATCCTCCCGGACTTCCGCTACATCGAAGACCGTATGGACGACGTCGAAGCCGTCATCTTGACTCACGGCCACGAGGACCACATCGGTGCTCTGCCGTTCTTGCTGCGCTTGCGCGCGGACATTCCGGTCATCGGCGCGAAGTTCACTCTCGCCCTCGTTGCCGCCAAGTGCCGCGAGCATCGCCTGCGACCGAACCTCGTCGAGGTCGTCGAAGGAAACACCACCACTCACGGCCCGTTCGACTGCGAGTACTTCGCCGTCAACCACTCGATTCCCGACGCGCTCGCGATCGCGATTCGCACCGACGCCGGAGTTGTACTGCACACCGGTGACATCAAGCTCGATCAGCTGCCTCTCGACGGCCGCTTGACCGACCTCGCCGGTTTCTCCCGCCTGGGCGACGAGGGTGTCGACCTGTTCCTCGTGGACTCGACCAACGCCGAGGTCCCGGGATTCGTCACGCCCGAGCGTGAAATCGGGGGAGTGCTCGACAACGTCATCGGCAAGGCGAAGCAGCGCGTCATCGTGGCATCGTTCGCCAGCCACGTGCACCGCATCCAGCAGGTCGTCGACGTTGCCGCTCGGTACAACCGTCGCATCGTCTTCGTCGGCCGCTCGATGGTCCGCAACATGCAGATCGCCCAGGATCTCGGCTACCTCACGGTGCCAGACGGACTGGTCGTCGACATCGACACCGCCGCCACCCTTCCCGACGATCGCCTGGTGCTCATTTCGACGGGTTCGCAGGGTGAGCCGTTGGCAGCGCTCTCGCGGATGGCACGCGGCGAACACCGCCAGATCAACATCCGTGCCAACGACCTGGTCGTTCTCGCATCCTCGCTGATTCCGGGTAACGAGAACTCCGTTTTTGCCGTGGTCAACGGCTTGGCCAAGCGCGGTGCCACCGTCGTGACGCAGCAGAGCGCCAAGGTTCACGTCTCGGGCCACGCGTCCGCCGGTGAGTTGCTCTACCTGTACAACGCGGTTCGGCCCACCAACGCCATGCCCGTCCACGGTGAATGGCGGCACCTGCGTGCCAACGCCGCCCTTGCCAAGGCCACCGGCGTTCCGGAAGAGCGCATCGTGCTGGCCGAGGACGGCGTCGTGGTCGACATGGTCGACGGCCTCGCCGAGATCGTCGGACGCGTACCGGTCGGACACGTCTACGTCGACGGTCTTTCAGTCGGTGACGTCGGCGAGCCGACGCTCTCCGATCGACTCGTACTCGGTGAAGGCGGCTTCATCGCCATCACCATCGTCATCAACGAGTCGACAGGACGCGCAGTCAGCACTCCCGAGGTGTCCGGCCGCGGTTTCTCCGACGATCCGACGGCACTCAAGGCCGCCGCGGATCTCGTGGAATCGGACCTGGCCCGATTGGCGAGCGAAGGCGTCATCGACGCTCATCGCATCGCGCAGTCCGTGCGCCGCGTCGTCGGACGCTGGGTCGCGGACAAGTACCGCCGCCGTCCGATGATCATTCCGACGGTCATCGCGGTTCCGTAGATTCGGCACAGCAGGTCGCTTCCGCTCGAACCCGGTCCGGTTCGAGTACTTTGGCGAAGGTGACCTTCGCTCATGACGAACGACTCGCCCTGGTGGACAGCATGGTCGAGTTCGGCCCCGATGCTCCGACACTGTGTGGGGAGTGGACCAATCGTGACCTGGCAGCACATCTGATTGTCCGGGAGCGGCGTCTCGACGCCGCTCCCGGAATCATGTTGAGCCCTCTTGCCGGTCACACCGAGAGCGTTCGAAAGGCCGCAGCGGCGCGTCCGTGGGAGGAGATCCTCGACGACGTTCGGAGCGGGCCGCCGCGATGGTCGCCGATGTACTGGCTCGACGCGCAGGTCAACACCACCGAGATGTTCGTTCACCACGAAGATGTACGCCGCGCACATCTGAACTGGGCGCCGCGTCCGTTGTCGGAGGGTCGGCAGGCTCAGCTGTGGAAGTACGCACGCCAGATCGGCAAGATGGGCTACCGCAAGGCTGCTGTCGAGGTAATTTTCGAACTTCCCTCCGGCGAGAGTGCGGTCGTCCATAAATCCGGCTCTCGCAGTGTTGTCTTGCAGGGCGAACCCGCCGAGTTGCTGCTGCACGCATTCGGTCGCAACGAAGTGAAGATCGAAGCCAAAGGTGAACTGGCCGACGTCCAATCCGTGATGGCGCTCGATCGCAGTTTCTGATTGCCTTTTTCTACCTGAGTGGCGCTCGAACGACGGGTTGCGAAGATCACGTTTCGCACTCGCGACCAGTGTTGCTGGTGTTGCGGATGGTCCAGATGGGGTCGCACAGACTAGCCTGAACTCCATGGCAGGTAAGTCGAGCGCCCGGGGATCCAGTACAAGCACGTCCACGTCCAGGGCATCGACCAGGTCGTCAGCCTCCACTCCGAGTGCGCGCACGACCGCAAAACCTCGCACCTCGCGCACCACACGGACCGTGTCGACTCCTCGGAACGTCACGACTTCGGCCAGGGCTGGTGGGCGCCCGGCCTCGGGCAAAGGCTCCAAGCCAGCGCCCAAGAAGGCCTCCGGTACGTCGTCGGCCGCGCGCCGCCCGGTATCGAAAACGTCTCAGCGGGCCAGCCCGTTGGCGGCTGTCGGCAAGGGAATCGGAGCCGGGTGGTCCCTGGCTGCCCGCGGCGTCGGCGCCACCACACGCACCGTCAGTAAGGTCGGCGAGATCGAAGCCGGCCACCGCCGCGACGGAATAGCGCTCGGCCTGATCGCATTCAGCGTCGTCATCGCCGGCGGCGTCTGGTTCAAGGCCGGTGGTCCGATCGGCGGCGGCATCGACACCCTTGTGCGCGCTATCTTCGGCGCGGCCTCGGCCGTGCTCCCCATCGTCGGCGTCGGCCTCGCGATCCTGTTGATGCGCACAGAACCGAAACCTGAGATCCGCCCCCGACTGATCATGGGATCGTTGCTGGTCGGTCTGCCGGCGCTCGGCCTCTGGCACATCATCTCGGGTTCACCGACAGACTCCACCGGTCGCTCCAACGGAGCAGGGTTCGTCGGGTACGTCGTGGGGGGCCCGCTCACCAACGGGCTCACCGTCTGGCTGTCTGCGCCGCTGCTGGTCATCGCCGCCGGATTCGGAATCCTCCTTCTGACCGGAACCACGCTGCGTGAGGTGCCGAGCAAGTTCCAGTCCTTCTTCGGTGCCTCGTATCGCTCGGACGAATACGGCGACTACGGATCCGAATTCGACGAGGATGGCGAGCACCACTACGGCGAATCTGCTTACGATCCTTCACTGTTCGACGCCGACGGCTACCCGGTCGACACCTACGCCGAGCCACCGCTCAAGCCCGCCAAGCGGACCAGCCGACGCGCACCGATCGACAACTACCCGACGGACGAGTTCGAATCCGGCGACAAGAAGACCGAAGTACTCGGTCTGTGGAACGCCGACGACACCGCAGTACCCGACGAGCCCGTCGTGGCTGCTGCCGCGCCCGTCGTGGAGACTCCGGCGCCGCGCCCCAAGGTGCCGGCCCGTTCCGTCCCTATCGCCAAGCCTGTGCCGAAACCCGAACCGGAGCCGGAGGAGAAGGAACACTTCGTCACCGATCGGGTCACCGACGGCGACTACAACCTCCCTCCGACGACGTTGCTGATCGAAGGGGACCCGCCCAAGCTCCGCAGTTCTGCGAACGACGCGATGATCGAAGCGATCAGCGAGGTCCTCGAACAGTTCAAGATCGACGCCGCCGTTACCGGATTCACGCGGGGCCCGACAGTGACGCGGTACGAGGTCGAACTCGGCCCAGGCGTGAAGGTCGAGAAGATCACCGCGCTCGCCCGCAACATCGCCTATGCAGTGGCTACCGACAACGTCCGTCTCCTGGCCCCCATTCCGGGTAAGTCCGCGGTGGGCATCGAGGTACCGAACTCCGACCGCGAAATGGTTCGCCTCGCCGACGTGCTGAACGCGCCGAGCACCCGACGCGATCACCATCCACTGGTGATCGGTCTGGGCAAGGACATCGAAGGTGACTTCGTCAGTGCCAACCTCGCGAAGATGCCCCACCTTCTGGTGGCAGGTTCGACCGGCTCGGGTAAGTCGAGCTTCGTGAACTCGATGCTCGTCTCGTTGCTCACCCGAGCAACGCCGGAAGAAGTACGGATGATCCTCATCGACCCGAAGATGGTCGAGCTCACGCCGTACGAAGGTATCCCGCACCTGATCACGCCGATCATCACTCAGCCGAAGAAGGCCGCGGCAGCGCTGGCCTGGTTGGTCGAGGAGATGGAACAGCGTTACCAGGACATGCAGGCCAACCGGGTGCGTCATATCGACGACTTCAACTCCAAGGTCAAGTCCGGCGAAATCACCGCCCCGCTGGGCAGCGAGCGCGTCTACCGTCCGTACCCGTACATCCTGGCAATTGTGGACGAGCTGGCCGACCTCATGATGACCGCTCCCCGCGACGTCGAAGAAGCGATCGTCCGCATCACGCAGAAAGCCCGTGCTGCCGGTATCCACCTGGTGCTGGCAACGCAGCGCCCCTCCGTCGACGTCGTCACCGGCCTGATCAAGACCAACGTGCCGTCTCGTCTGGCGTTCGCGACGTCTTCACTGACGGACTCGCGAGTCATCCTCGATCAGCCAGGCGCCGAGAAGCTCATCGGTATGGGTGACGGCCTCTTCCTGCCCATGGGTGCGGGTAAGCCGACCCGTATGCAGGGCGCGTTCATCACCGACGAAGAAATCTCGGCGGTCGTCGACTTCGCGAAGAACCAGGCGGAGCCCGAGTACACCGAAGGTGTCACCGCGCAGAAGGCCGGGGAGAAGAAAGACGTCGACCCCGACATCGGCGACGACATGGATGTCCTCTTGCAGGCCGTGGAATTGGTGATCACCAGCCAGTTCGGTTCGACGTCGATGCTTCAGCGCAAGCTGCGAGTCGGGTTCGCCAAGGCCGGCCGACTGATGGACCTCATGGAAAATCGTGGCGTCGTCGGACCCAGCGAGGGCTCGAAGGCCCGCGAGGTACTCATGAAGCCTGAGGAACTCGACGGTCTGCTGTGGTCGATTCGCGGCGGCGACCCGGATGAGGCACCCGCAGACGAGTAGGGACACCTCGGCGGACAAGCCGTCGACAGACGACCGGAGGAACCCGTGCATGTGACGCCGTTGGCTTGGGGAATCACGATCGTGGTGATCCTCGGCCTGTTCGTCTTCGACTTCTTCGCCCACGTCCGCACTCCGCATGCGCCGACCTTCCGGGAGTCCGCGTTCTGGTCGACGGTCTACATCTCGATCGCCATCGTCTTCGGCCTCGTCGTGATGTGGATCTGGGGCACCACGTACGGCGGTGAGTACTTCGCCGGCTATGTCACGGAAAAGGCGCTCTCGGTCGACAATCTGTTCGTCTTCGTGATCATCATGTCGACCTTCGCGGTACCACGAGAGTTCCAGCAGAAGGTATTGCTGATCGGCATCGTCCTCGCGTTGGTGATGCGCGGAATCTTCATCGGTGTCGGTGCCGCCGCCATCAACGCATACAGCTGGGTGTTCTACCTCTTCGGTGCGTTCCTGATCTACACCGCGTACACCCTGATCCGCGATCACGGGCATGAGAAGGAAGCCGAGGAGAAGCGCGACAGTCGCATCATCTCGCTCGTGAAACGGGTGCTGCCGACTACCGAGGAATACGACGGCGACAAACTGATCACCCGGATCGACGGCAAGCGCGTCGTGACTCCGTTGTTGTTGGCGCTCATCGCAATCGGCTTTGCCGACGTGCTCTTCGCGCTCGATTCGATTCCGGCGATCTACGGTCTGACTCAGGAACCGTATCTGGTGTTCACCGCCAACGCCTTCGCACTGATGGGCCTACGGCAGCTGTACTTCCTGATCGGCGGGTTGCTCGAACGGCTGGTCTATCTCTCGTACGGGCTCTCGATAATCTTGGCGTTCATCGGTGTGAAACTGGTACTTCACGCGTTGCACGAGAACACCCTCTCGTTCGTCAACGGAGGTGAACACGTCTCCGTGCCGGAAATCTCCACGGCACTCTCACTCGGAGTGATCATCGGAGTATTGGCGGTGACGACGGTCGCGAGCCTGTTGAAGACTCGCGACCGGGCCGGGGAGTAGGCCGACGCTCTCAGGCGCTGAACTGACCCAACACCGGAACCCACTCGGTGATCCGGACCTTCTCGATCAAATCGGCGATCGCGAACGGGTCGTGGGTGAAGAGGAGTGAAACGGTGTCGGCGTCAGCGGCGTCGACGATGATCAGCGCGCCGTTTCCATCTGCAAACGGGCCAGATGACAGAACGATCGAGCGGGAAACCAGATCCGCGAGCCAGGCGCGGTGATCGCTGCGGACTTCGTCGCGCTGAGGGGTCTTCTCGGGTGCGTAGGTGTATTCGACGAGGAACAACGACATCGTGAACCGCTTTCGGAGGCTGGTGATCGAGACAGGTGTGTTTGAAGAGTCTGAACGGTTCAGAGAGTCAGGAGCATGCGAGTATTGCCGAGTGTGTTGGGTTTCACATAGCTCAGATCGAGGAACTCGGCGACGCCGGCGTCGTAGGACCGACACATTTCCGCATATACCTCGGCGGTGACGGGAGTGCCGTCGATCTCCGCGAATCCGTGACGGTGGAAGAACTCGGTCTCGAACGTCAAAACGAACAACCGTTCCAACTCCAATTCCTTGGCGACCTCGATGAGTTTGTCGACGACGTGGAAACCTGCGCCCTGCCCTTTCGCAGTCGGATCGACTGCTACGGTGCGGATCTCACCCAGGTCCGCCCACAGCACATGCAGTGCGCCGCAGGCGATTACCTGGTCACCCCGCTCGGCGACCCAGAACTCCTGGACTGCCTCGTACAGCGTCACGAGATTCTTCTCGAGGAGGATCTTGCCGGCGTAGATGTCGATCAGACGCTTGATTTCGGGGATGTCCGACGTTCGCGCGCGACGCACGATCAACTGGCTCTCGGTATAGGTCGGCGCGGTCGAAGTCATGTGGTGCACATTAGTCAATGGCCCTACCGATATTCTAAGTCGCGTGCCTGTCCGCCCCACGCAATTCCCGCGCCGCTCGGCTGTATCCCGGGTTCGGCTCACCGCCTGTGCGGTGATCCGATGAGTACCCCGCGCGATCAGACCGACGCCCATCGCGCCGCCGTCGGCCCGTCCGACGGCACACCTGTCGCGGACAACCCGGTTCCGTTGCTGAACATCGCGAACATTCTCACGATGATCCGAATGGTTCTTGTTCCGGTGTTTCTCGTTGTTCTGTTCGTCGACGGCGGACACTCGACGTGGTGGCGTCTCGGGGCGATGGGCGTGTTCATCGTCGCCGCGATCACGGATCGGATCGACGGCCAATTGGCTCGGAAGTACGGTCTGGTCACCGATTTCGGGAAACTCATGGACCCGATCGCGGACAAGGCGCTGATCGGAGCCGCGCTGATCGGGCTCTCGGTTCTCGGTGATCTGTCGTGGTGGGTGACCGGAGTGATCATCGCCAGGGAACTCGGAATCACGCTGCTGCGGTTCGCGGTTCTGCGGCACGCGGTCATCCCGGCGGGCAAGGGCGGCAAGCTCAAGACCCTCGTGCAGGCCGTTGCGATCGGGTTCTACCTCTGCCCGCTGCCGAGCAGTTGGGACATCGTCAGCGGGCTGCTGATGGCCGCTGCCGTCGTGCTGACGGTGGCGACGGGAATCGAATACATCGTGCAGGCGATCAGGCTTCGCGCCGGAGTTCGCGCAGTCGAGTCATGACCGACCCGCTGCTCGGACTCGGAGTGGTCGAACTTGTCGAGGCCCTCGGCGCCGCGAAGCAGACTGTCGCCGCCGCCGAATCTCTGACAGCAGGGCTGTTCACGGCTGCAGTCGCGTCGGTGCCGGGGTCGAGCGCGGTGCTGCGTGGGGGTCTGGTCGTGTACGCGACCGACCTGAAAGCAACACTGGCTGGTGTGGATCCAGGCCGCCTGGCAACGGACGGCCCCGTGTCCGAGAGCACGGCGGTGGCATTGGCGCTCGGCGCCCGGACGAAGTGCGGTGCGGACTGGGGTATCGGTCTGACCGGAGTCGCCGGTCCGAGTGAGCAGGACGGACACCCGGTCGGAACAGTGTTTCTCGGTATCGCCGGCCCTGACGGAACCGAATGCGAACCGCTCGCGCTCGGCGGCGAACGGTGGGAGATTCGGACAACCGCGGTCGCGACTGCCGTGTCGCGGTTGCGTGATCGTGTCGTAGAGCGTGCGGCACGATAGGCTCGGGAACCAATCGGATGTGTTCGGACGTTGACGATTGTGAAGACGTACGACCATGCACGATGAGGTCACGGATGAAGGAGGAGCGAGATGGCGCTGCTATTGCGTGAGGCAATCGGTGACAGTCTCCGGCGTACGCGCGTTTCGCAGAGCCGCACGCTACGTGAGGTCTCGAACAGCGCGCGTGTGAGCTTGGGCTATCTGTCCGAAGTGGAACGTGGACGTAAGGAAGCATCGAGCGAATTGTTGGCGGCGATCTGTGATGCGCTCGCAGTCCCACTGTCCGACGTGCTGGTCGACGTGAGCGAGACCCTGGCCACGAAGAAGAGCGCTCCGGTAGCTGGTCGGCAGGTTGCCGAACCTGCCGTGTCGGCTTCCGGCTCTGTCTCGGCTTCCGGTTCGCCGACTATCGCACGCGATACCCGCGTCGTGATTCCGGCACCGAACGCTCGAAGGTTGGCGGCGGCGTAGCCACTACCGGCCGTAACCGATAGATTTTGTACGTAACCGCCGGTTTCCAGCAGGTGGGGTCAGAGCAGATAGGGCGCAGCCCTTGTTTCGGTGCGCGACGGTCGCGCTCCGGGTCGCGTTCGGCGCGGCGCATCAGATGGAGGCAGGATCAAACCAATGGCTAATCCTTTCGTCAAGGGCTGGAAGTACCTGATGGCGCTCTTCAATTCGAAGATCGATGAGAAGGCAGATCCAAAGGTTCAGATTCAGCAGGCGATCGAGGACGCACAGCGCCAGCATCAGGCGTTGTCCCAGCAGGCTGCGTCGGTGATCGGTAATCAGCGTCAACTCGAGATGAAGCTCAGCCGTCAACTCGACGAGGTCGAAAAGCTCAACGCCAACGCGCGCCAGGCAGTCAACCTCGCCGATCAGGCCGCTGCTGCCGGCGACAACGACAAGGCGATTCAGTACACCAACGCTGCAGAAGCTTTTGCGGCCCAGTTGGTGACGGCCGAGCAGGGCGTCGAGGATCTGAAAGCACTGCACGACCAGTCCTTGCAGGCAGCCGCTCAGGCCAAGAAGGCCGTCGAGCAGAACGCGATGACACTGCAGGCAAAGGTTGCCGAGCGCACCAAGCTGCTCAGCCAGCTCGAGCAGGCCAAGATGCAGGAGCGCGTGAGCGAGTCCCTTCGTTCCATGGACAGCACGCTGTCGGCTCCGGGCAACACACCCAGCCTCGATGCTGTGCGCGACAAGATCGAACGTCGCTACGCTGACGCACTCGGCTCTGCCGAGCTCGCCCAGAACTCCGTTCAGGGCCGCATGATGGAGGTCCAGCAGGCCTCGGTCCAGATGGCAGGGCACAGTCGTCTCGAGCAGATTCGTGCATCCATGAAGGGCGAGGCGCTGCCGTCCGGCGGCGCAGCAGCCACTCCCGCGACTCCGTCCGTCGAAAAGCAGCCCCCGGCTGCCGGTCAGACCGGGCAGTAGCCGAATCCTCGATGTCGGCAGTGATGCTCTGATGTTTTCTTCACGAGACGGTCGATCTGGGCGTGAGCCCCGGTCGGCCGTTCCCGTTTCCGTATCCGGCGCTTTCGGAGCCTTGGGACGCACCGCGGATACATTGCGCGAGGTCGGGCTTTCGGCGGCGGATGCCGCTCGGCGGTGGCAGGACCCGCGGGCCAAGTTCGAGCGCAAGCGTGCCCGTGCGCGCCGACGCGCTCAGCGTTGGGGTTTCATGTCCGGCGGATCCGTGGTCGGCACGGCCGGCCTCGCTGTCGCGTCGGCTCCAGAGTGGTCGGTGGTCGTGGCAGGCGGGGGAGCGGCACTGTTCGCGGTTCCCGCCGTGATCGCGGTCGGCCGCTACCGTTCGATGAGTTCCGGCCCGCCGCCGTCAGCGCCGATTCGCCGGCGGCTGCCACCGTCGTCGTCTCGCGCGTTCATCCCGATGTCGCGCCTCATCGGCGCCGAGACTTCGCTGTTCGAGATCTTGAGTGTGCTCAGACGCGCCGACACCATCGACCCCGGTGAGTTGGACGAAATCACTGTTACCGCCGATTCGGCACTGAGAGCGATGTTCGCGGTGTCTTCGGATGTCGTCGCGATGGAACGCGCTGTGGCCGCGACGCCGAAGGTAACCGAACCTCTTGATCCCACCATCGACGGCGCAGTCCGTGAGTTGCAGTCGGGGTTGGATCAGTACGAGGATCTGGTGACTTCGGCAGCTGCTCTGACAGCGCCTCACAGCCCGTCGGCGCTCGTGGGATTCAACCGAGAGCTTTCGGCGCTGCACGCGGCCGCCGAGCGGCTCTCGGCGCTTGCCGACGCCATCGGCGAGGTGGACGACATCACCCGCAAGTACAACTGATCGGCTCTCGCGCCTGATCAATGCTCCCTGTTCGACATCTCAGTCGTCGGCGCCGCGGGCCGCCAATGCTTCGCCCATTGCGTCCGCGGTCATCAGGGTGCCGACGATGACCGGCACTGCGAAGGATCGCAGCGAGAATCCGAGCCCTCGCGCCTTGCGTGCCTCGGACACCTGTGTGATGACCTCGAACATCAGCGGGATACACCGGATCGTCATTGCGAGGAGCAAGGCGATCCGTTCGGGATTGACGCCGAAGCGTCGCAAGGGTGTCAGAAATCTGGTGATCGCGTCGAGCATCTCGGAGATCCGTGTGGTCAGACCCATGATCGCCGCGAAGGCGATCGAAATGATCAGAACCCCGCAAACGACGGCCGCTCGCTGCCATCCCGCGACTACCAGCTGGAACGCCCCGATGAAGAGCAACATCCACAGCGCCGGACGCAGCTGCCGGATTGCAGTCATCGGAGGAATGCGCGCAATCGCGTACAGGGCCACAACTACGATCGTGGGAGCTGCCAGTTGCCACGGCTCACGCACGAAGATCGAGACGGCGAGAATGGCCACGACCAAGGCGAAGAGCTTGATTCCCGTCGGCATCCGGTGCAGGAGTGAGCAGCCCGGTCGGTAGACGCCGAGAGTGGTCACGAGACCAACGACCGGTAGTGATCGATGGAGTCGGCGGGGGAGCCGTCAGCGACGACGCGGCCTTGGTCGACGACCAACACCCGTTCGAAGGATTCGAGGAGATCGAGTTGGTGGGTCACGACGATCAGTTGCTGATCGAGTGACGCGAATACCGAGCTGATCAGCCGAGAGTTGCGAAGGTCGAGGAGCGTGGTGGGTTCGTCGGCGACGAGTACGTTCGGTTCCGTCACCATGATGGCCGCGAGCGCGAGGAGCTGTTTCTGCCCGCCCGAAAGCTGGTGGGTGGGATGGTCGGCGTGCCCGGCGAGGCCGTAGCGTTCGAGCACCGAGGCCACCTTTGCGGCGCGCTCGGCTTTGCCCAATCCGCTACGGCGGAGCGAGAATTCGATGTCCTCGGCAACCGTCGGCATCACGATCTGGTGGTTGGGATCGGTGAAGACGAATCCGACCTGCTTGCGTACGTCGCGGCCCTTCTTCGCCGTGTCCAAGCCGTTGACGTGGACGTGTCCTTCCGTTGGAACGACCAGTCCGTTGATCATGCGAGCGAGGGTCGACTTGCCGCTTCCGTTCGCACCCACGATTCCGATTCGCTGCTCGCTCAGTCGCAGATTTATCTGCTGCAGGACCGTTCGTTCACCGAAGCTGTGTCCGACGTTCTCGAAGACGATCTCACTCATCGGAGATTAATTCGCCACCACGGTCTTGTTCGACGAGATCACCGAGTCGCGCAGCAGTGCTGGGTATGCCCGATGAACCTGGGACGCGACCAACGCGGTGACGACCGCTTTTGCGGCGTCGAGAGGAATGAAGGCGGCGTTGGCCGACCATGCGGCAACGAAGCTCATGTGTCCGCGGACCATCATTCCGACGATGCCGAACGCGTAGAGAATGACCACGCCGCCGAG
Organism: Rhodococcus sp. DN22; assembly: GCF_036669995.1. Classification (NCBI taxonomy): domain Bacteria; kingdom Bacillati; phylum Actinomycetota; class Actinomycetes; order Mycobacteriales; family Nocardiaceae; genus Rhodococcus; species Rhodococcus sp. DN22. The sequence goes on from NZ_CP133326.1 coordinate 2,840,066, forward strand.
AAGGTTGATGCCGATGCCCGCGATGATCCGGTACTTGGGCAGCATCTTGGCAGTCAGCCATCCGATGACAAACGCCGTCGGGATCCAACCGATGAGGAATCCGGCTGTCGGGCTGGAGAGAGACACGAGTGCGGTGCGACCGCCGGCAAGGACCGGTAGACCGACCAATCCCAGGGCAATGACCGTCAGGACGGCGAGAACACCCTTGCGCGGTCCGAGTAGAGCGCCGGCCATCATGACGCCCATGGACTGAAGTGTGATCGGCACGCCGGAAATGCCGATGTTGATCGACCCGGGGAGGCCCAGCGCGATGATGAGTGCGGCGAAGACGGCTACATGCGCGAGATCGCGAGCGGGGAAACGGGTCGTAGACACTGCGGACGTGCTCCTTCGGCATACGGGATCGAACTTCGCGAGTTTACGCCAGGAGCAAGCTCCGATGGGTTGGACACCTGACCTGCGTGAGGGCCGGTCTCGGGGTGAACCCTGATCTTTACCTGAACTTGCCGCTGAGCTGCTGCTTTGTCACGCCAGACCTGTCAGGCTGGTTCTACGGATGAAGCAGCACCTGTCCGATTCGACTGATTATTCAACGGCACGTTGGAGGTAAGCATGTTTTGGAAGATCGTTTTGGCCGTCGTCCTGGTGTGGGTCGCACTCGCGGTGGTCGGTGCCCTGATCAAGGGGCTTTTCTGGGTTTTGGTTGTCGGCGCCGTCGGCTTCGGAATCTATTTCCTGGTGAAGGCGATGTCGGGAAGTGACGACAATTCGCCCGCTTCGCGGTTCTGACGGGCAAGATCTGCCCTATGGAAAACTTCCCCGAGGACTGGCAGCGCGCGATTGTCATCGTGGCGCATCCCGATGACATCGAATACGGCGCAGCCGCAGCAGTGGCGCAGTGGACCGATCGCGGCAAAGACGTGCGATATGTCCTGGCCACGCGCGGCGAGGCCGGAATCGCCGGTCTGTCGCCCGAGGAGTCCGGCCCGGTCCGCGAGGAAGAAGAGCGTCGCTCGGCCGCGATCGTCGGTGTCAGTGAGGTGGAGTTCCTCGGCCTGCCCGACGGTCGTCTCGTGGAAGGCTTGGAGTTGCGCTCGACTCTCGCCGCAGCAATTCGTCGTCACCGCCCGGAATTAGTGGTGACGATGAACTTCTCCCATACCTGGGGACCTGGCTACCTCAACAGCGCGGATCACCGAGCGCTCGGGATCAGCGTCCTGGACGCGACCGCTGATGCGGCGAACGAATGGATCTTTCCGTCATTGACGGCGCAGGGACTGGCGCCGTGGTCCGGCGTTCGGTGGGTTGCGGTCAACACGATGACTCCTACACACTGCGTCGACGTGACGTCGACGGTCGATCGCGCCGTGGATTCGCTCGCGGAACATGCGCGATATCTGGCGGCGTTGAGTTCCACGCCGATCCGGGAACAGGCGCGCGCACAGATCGACATGGTCAGCGGACCGAAGCCTGGATTCGACGCCGAGCGCGCAGTTGGTTTCGAGTTGTACTATTTCTGATGATCTCTGAGCGAGAGAACTCGCAAGTCCCGACGGGATTACCGGTGACTTGTCCGGTATTGTGTTACATACGATGGTAATCCGTAACGCAGATGGCCCAATTGTCCCTCGCAAGGCAGACGGTCAGCGCATCCCCAGCCGCGAGATCGACGACGTGATTCTCGACGCAGCAAGGTCGTGTGTCCTCGATTTCGGAATGCAGCGAACCACACTGGCGGAGATCTCGCGTCGCGCCGGCGTGAGCCGGCCGACCGTCTACCGGCGATGGCCGGACACGCGAGCCGTCGTCGCGGATCTGCTCACCCGGGAGATTCGATCGGTGCTGCCCGAGGTGACCTTCACCGGGTCTGCGGCCACATTGCTCGTGGAAGCGATCGGGGACGTCGTCGGCCAGATTCGCGACCATCCGCTCTTCGTGAAGATTCGGCACGCTGATCAAGAGTTGCTCACCACCTACATCGTGGACCGACTCGGCGCGAGCCAGAAGTCGATTCTCGAACTGATCACTTCCGTCGTCGCTGCCGGTCAACAAGACGGTTCGATTCGCGAGGGAAGCGTCAACGAGATTGCGGCGATGGTTCTACTGATGGCTCAGTCCGTCGTCATCTCCGCACCGACTCTCGAGCCGGAACTTTCCGCCGACGCGTCGGTCGAGCAACTCAGACATGCGGTCGCTGCGTATCTGGCACCTGCAAAGAATTCGGGAGAATAGCTGTGGACCCTCGAGATTCAGCAGGCAGTGATTCAGCAGGCGGCGATTCAGCTCTCAATGCACACCGGCGTACTCGTGAGCTCGAGCAGTTGGCGAACGGCGATTCGGTTGACGTCCTGGTCATCGGCGGCGGAATCACCGGTGTCGGTGTCGCTCTCGACGCCGTGACTCGTGGGCTCAGTGTTGCGCTGGTCGAAAAGCACGACCTCGCGTTCGGCACCAGCCGCTGGAGTTCGAAACTGGCACACGGCGGCCTTCGGTACCTGGCTTCCGGCAATGTCGGTATAGCGCGTGAAAGTGCGGTCGAGCGCGGCATTCTCATGACGCGCACCGCGCCGCACCTCGTTCGCGCCATGCCTCAACTCGTACCGCTGTTGCCCGAAACGTCGTTCTTCGGGAAGGCCCTGGTGCGTACCGGTTTCCTGGCCGGTGACGCTCTGCGCATGTCGGCGCGAACCCCGGCTTCGGTTTTACCCAGATCACGGACGGTCAGCGCTGCGCGGGCGCGCGAATTGGCTCCCGCGGTCAAGCAGGAGAACCTACGAGGCGCCTTGACCGCGTTCGACGGGCAGCTCATCGACGACGCCCGGCTCGTCGTCGGCATCGCCCGAACCGCAGCGTCCTACGGCGCGCGAATCCTGACCCGCGTCGGTGCATACGACGTATCCGGAACGTCGGCCACCTTGCGCGACGAGTTGACCGGGTCCGAGTTCTTGATGCGTGCCCGCGTCGTGGTCAATGCGACCGGTGTCTGGGCTGATCAGGTCGACTCCAGCATCACCCTGCGCCCCAGCCGCGGGACGCACCTGGTGCTCGATGCAGCGCGATTGGGGAACCCCACGGCAGCACTGACCGTGCCGATTCCCGGCGAGACCAACCGTTTCGTCTTCGCGCTGCCCGCGCAGCTCGGCCGGATCTACCTCGGGTTGACCGACGAAGCAGCGCCGGGACCGGTGCCCGACGTACCGACGGCGTCCGAGGACGAGATCGACTTCCTGCTCGACACCGTGAACACGGCGTTGGAAGTTCCGCTGACCCGTGAGGACGTCTTGGGGACCTTCGCGGGTCTGCGTCCGCTGCTGGACACCGGTGAAGGCTCGACGGCCGACCTCTCGCGCAATCACGCTGTAGTCCGTTCGGACTCGGGCTTGGTCACGGTGGTGGGCGGAAAACTCACGACGTACCGCAAGATGGCCGAAGACGCCGTCGACGCCGCGGTCGAGGTCGGATCGCTGAGCGCCGGGGCGTGTCGGACACGCGCGTTGCCGCTGGTAGGCGCTGCATCACCGGTGGAATTGAAAAAGATCAAGGCACCGGCGTCGTTGGTGGCGCGATACGGCGCAGAGGCCGAGGTCGTGGCCGCGGCGAGCAGCGATCGACTCCGATCGGTTGCGGACTTGGAGATCTGCGGCGCCGAGTTCGATTTCGCGGTATCGCATGAAGGCGCACTCGACGTCGACGACGTCCTTGATCGCAGGACGAGAATCGGATTGGTGGCTTCGGATCGCGAACGCGCACTGGGTGCGGCGGAACAGGCCTTTCACTCGGTGTGACACTCTGATCCGGTGCGTGTAGCCGTTGTTGCCGGGCCGGACCCGGGTCATGCTTTTCCCGCAATAGCGTTGTCGCTGGCGTTGATCCAGGCCGGCGACGACCCGATTCTGTACACGGGGACCCGGTGGGTCGAGGCAGCGCGAGCGGCCGGCGTGGAATCCGAGCCTCTCAAGGGCTTGGCCCCGCGGCCGGGAGACGACGATCTTGATGCAGGCGCTCGGATTCATTCGCGCGCCGCCTATATTTCCACCGAACTGCTTCCCGACCTGAAATCCGTCTCCCCGGATCTCGTCGTCTCCGACATCCTCACTGCCGGAGGCGGATTGGCCGCCGAACGACTCGGCATCCCCTGGGTGGAACTTTCGCCTCACCCGCTGTACTCACCGTCGCGGGGGTTACCGCCGATCGGCAGTGGGCTCGCGCCCGGCATCGGAATTCGTGGTCGACTTCGCGACACCCTGATGCGCGCCGCAACAGGACGTTCGATCAAGCAAGGGTTGGCGCAGCGCTCGCAGGCCCGTGTCGGCATCGGGCTACCCGCCCTGGATCCAGGCCCGCATGCTCGCCTGATCGCAACACTTCCGGCACTGGAAGTGCCGCGTCCCGACTGGCCGGAGCACGCTCACGTCGTCGGCCCGCTTCTCTGGGAGCCGACCGAGGTGATTCTGGATCCACCGCCAGGTGACGAACCGCTGGTTATGGTGGCGCCCTCCACGGCGCACACCGGCGCAGTGGGAATGTTCGAGGGCACGGTCGAAGGACTCGGCGGCGCCGGTGTGCGGCTGATCGCGTCGATGCTCGACGGAGCCGAAGGCGAGCATCCCGATTGGGTTCGTGCAGGTCTCGGACGCCAGGACGCGATGCTGCGTGACGCGTCGGTGTTGGTGTGCGGCGGCGGGCACGGCATGTTGGCGAAGGCCTTGCTGGCCGGCGTGCCGACGGTCGTCGTTCCCGGGGGTGGGGACCAGTGGGAGTTGGCCAATCGCGCTGCGCGGGCAGGGACGTCGGTGATCGTGCGGCCCGCAGATGCCCGCTCGATTCGCGATGCCGTACTGCAGGTGCTCTCCGACAAACGATTCGCGGAAGCTGCGATGTCCGCTGCCGCGACTGCGTCGCAGGTCACCGATCCGGTGGCGGTGTGCCGACAGGTGGTCAACGGCGGTGTGACGGCGTGAGCATGTTGCGCCTGAATGCAGGTGCACCGCTCTGTGGACTACGGTGGCGGCTGTGCGGTTGACCGAATTTCATGAAATGGTGCGCGAAGAGTTCGGGCAGGTACGAGGCGACTCGATGCTGATCGACCATGTACTCCAGAGTCTCGACGGAATGACTGCTGCGGAGGCCGTCGAAGCAGGTTGGGAGCCTCGCGAAGTGTGGCGTGCGCTCTGTGTGGAGTTCGACGTACCGCCCGCCCGCCGCTGATTTTTTCGGCGTGTCGAACGCCTCCCATCTTCTGTTCGAACACGTGTTCGTCTATGCTGAAGCTGTTCGGTGGTGACGCTCCTTTCGTAACTGCGAACTTTCGGTTATCGACAAGCACGGTTATCGACAAGCACAGTGATCGACAAGCACAGTGATCGACAAGCGCGAAAGCAAGATCGAAAAGTCTGTCGGTGGCCGGATCTAATCTGATCGCAACACACCAACAGGGTCGGCTCAGGCAGGCGCTGAAGAGACGGAGTCTGCTCAGGCAGGCACTGAAGACTGAAACAAGGATGGGGATCACGATGGCACCACAGGCACCTGATCGGGACAAGGCACTCGACCTCGCGTTGGCGCAGATCGACAAGAACTTCGGCAAGGGTTCGGTGATGCGCCTGGGCGAGGGTGTTCGTCAGCCCATCGCCGTCATTCCCACCGGTTCCATCGCGCTCGACGTCGCGCTGGGTATCGGCGGACTGCCGCGTGGCCGCGTCATCGAGATCTACGGCCCGGAATCTTCGGGTAAGACCACCGTGGCACTGCACGCAGTTGCCAATGCTCAGGCCAACGGCGGCATCGCGGCGTTCATCGACGCGGAGCACGCACTCGATCCCGACTATGCAGCCAAGCTGGGCGTCGACACCGATGCACTCCTGGTTTCGCAGCCCGATACGGGTGAGCAGGCCCTCGAAATCACCGACATGCTGATCCGTTCGGGCGCCCTCGACATCGTCGTGATCGACTCCGTGGCCGCTCTTGTTCCTCGCGCCGAGATCGAAGGCGAGATGGGTGACAGCCACGTCGGTTTGCAGGCTCGACTGATGAGCCAGGCACTGCGCAAGATCACCGGTGCCATGAACAACTCGGGCACCACCGTCATCTTCATCAACCAGCTTCGCGAGAAGATCGGCGTGATGTTCGGTTCTCCCGAAACCACCACCGGTGGTAAGGCACTGAAGTTCTACGCTTCGGTCCGCCTCGACATCCGTCGTATCGAAACTCTCAAGGACGGTACCGACGCAGTCGGTAACCGCACTCGAGTCAAGGTCGTCAAGAACAAGGTCGCGCCGCCGTTCAAGCAGGCCGAGTTCGATATTCTCTACGGCCAGGGCATCAGCAAGGAAGGCTCGCTCATCGATATGGGTGTCGAGCACGGGTTCATCCGCAAGTCCGGCTCCTGGTACACCTACGAAGGTGACCAGTTGGGTCAGGGCAAGGAAAATGCTCGTAAGTTCTTGCTGGAGAACACCGATATCCGTGACGAGATCGAGAAGAAGATCAAGGAAAAGCTCGGTATCGGTGCTGACGTCACTGCAACCGACGAAGCTCCCGCCGACTTCTGAGTTCAGTCATGAGCTTCGACGACGGTGACAACGGCGAGAATGCTCGTGAAGAGTACGGCGCTACTCGGCGTCGATCCCGTCAACGATCCGAGAAGCCGTCGCAACGCGCAGAAGGCGGGACAGAGGCGCAGGCCAAAGATGCTTGCCTGCGCCTCCTGACCGACCGGGCGCGCAGCCGCTCCGAACTGGAAACCAAGCTGAGCGGACGCGGCTTCGAACCCGAGATCATTACCAAGGTCCTCGATCGACTCCAGGAAATCGGGTTGATCGACGACGCGGACTTCGCGAACCAATGGGTTCATTCGCGGCATACGTACTCGGGCAAGGGAAAGCGTGCGCTTGCAGTCGAGTTGCGGCTCAAAGGAATCGACCAGGACGTCGCTTCCGAAGCGTTGTCGCAGATCGATCCGGAAGATGAGCGCGAGCGAGCAGCGGAGCTGGTTCGGCGGAAGCTGAAGAACAAGCCCGTCGATGATCGTGACAAGGTCACGCGTCGACTGGTCTCGATGCTGGCACGCAAGGGATATTCAGCTGGGATGTCGTACGAGGTGGTCAAAGCCGAGATGGCGGCGGTCACCGACTCCTAACGAAGTGCAGCATTCAGAACAACAGGGCGGGGGTACCACCGAAATTCGGTGGTACCCCCGCCCTGTTGTGTATTCGCGCTAACGCGGCCGGATTCGACTCACGGCTCCATCTGATTCACGGCTTGGTCAGGTCCATGCCCGGAACCGAAACGGCTGGGTCGGCGGACGGAGCCGCGATGGGGCCCTTGCCCTTTCGCTTTCCGGAACGCAGGCGCTTCTCCACCTTGGTTGCCAGGAAGGTCAGAGCCGAGTTGAGAGCGATCATAATCGCGGCGACCACGATGAGCGCCGGCAGGAAGTTTCCGTAGAAGGTGCCGAGCTGTTGGGCCTGACGCACCAGCTCGACATACCCGATCAGGTAACCGAGGGCGGAGTCCTTCAACGCCACGACCATCTGTGAAATCAGTGCCGGGAGCATGGCGGTAACCGCCTGGGGGAGCAGGATCGTCACCATGATCTGCGTCTTGCGCATGCCCAGTGCCTTGGCGGCCTCACTTTGCCCTCGTGGGAGTGAGTTGATTCCGGCACGGACGATCTCGGCGATCACTGACCCGTTGTACAGAGTCAGACCCACGACGACTGCCGCGAGTGCGAGGTACTTGGACTTGAAGACCTCGTATTCGGCGAACACCTGATACGAGAAGATCATCAGAATCAGAACCGGTACTGCTCGGAACAATTCGACGATGACGCCGCAAATCTTCCGAATGATGTTGTGCTCGGAGAGTCGGCCGATACCCAGGGCAGAACCGAGGATGAGCGCGAAGACGATGGACATCGCAGCCGCGATCAGCGTTCCCCGGATGCCGGGTATCAGATACGTTGTCCACGACGTGGATTCGAGGAACGGATCCCACTTCGCTGCTGTCAGCTGGCCCTTTTCGTCGAGTGCGCGGTAGATGACGTAACCGATTGCGACCATGAGTGCAGCGACGACAAGGGATGCGAATCGGTAGAGATTTCGCGCTCTGGGGCCGGGCGCGTCGTAGAGGACTGTTGCGCGGTTGCTCATCGTGAAACCTCGAATCGCTTGCTCAGCTTGCCGAAGATCAAGCCCATGGGAAGTGTCAGGATCACGAAACCGACAGCGAAGATTCCACCGACGACGAAGATCGCCGCTTCGTTTTCGATCATCTTCTTCATCAGCGCTGACGCTTCGGATACGCCGATCACCGCGGCGATGGTCGAGTTCTTGGTCAGTGCGATCAGCACGCTACCCAGCGGTGCTGTGACCGCGCGAAATGCCTGAGGCAGGACGATCAGCCGAAGATTTTGTGCGAACGACAGACCGAGTGATCGGCCCGCTTCGGCCTGGCCGACCGGAACGGTATTGATTCCCGATCGAAGTGACTCACACACGAACGCGGCGGTATAGACACTGAGGCCGAGTACTGCGAGTCGGAAGTTGTTGTCTGTCAAGAACGTCGGTGAGTCCGACTTGGCGAGATTGACTCCGAGCGTCTGCGACAGACCGAACAGACAGAACAGCAGAATCAGTGTCAGGGGGGTGTTGCGGAACACGGTCACGTACGCGGTACCCAGGAATCGGGCGACCGGAACCGGTGACACGCGCATGGCCGCGATCAGGACACCGATGATGACGGCGCCGATCGCGGAGAAGAACGTCAGCTGGATCGTGGTCCAGAAGGCTTCCAGAATCTGGTCGCCGTACTTGCTCAGAAGGTTCACTTGCCGTCTCCCCAGATCACGGGATCTCCGTTGGTGGCGTCACGCGCTGCGGCTCCCGAAGTGGGGAGCCGCAGCGCGATTGACGGTGAAAAAAGCAGGTCAGTAACGATCAACGGTGGGCGGGGCCGGGATGGGGTAGCCCGAAGCACCAACGGTGTTGTTGAAGGCTTCTTCCCACGCGCCGGTGGAGATCATCTTCTCGATGGCATCGTTGATCTTGCCGCGACCCTCGGAATCGTCCTTGGCCAGGCCGACACCGTACTTTTCGGTCGTGAACGGTTCTCCGACGACCTTCAGCTCGCCCGGGTACTGGGCGGCGTAGCCGGCGAGGATGATGTCGTCGGTGGTGACAGCGTCGACAGCGCCGTTGCGCAGAGCCTCGACACAAGCGGAGTAGGTGTCGAGCGGCTGGAGCTGGACGTCCTTTGCGTAGTTGTCCTGGATGTTCTGCGCCGGAGTCGAACCCGACACCGAGCAGAGCTTCTTGCCGCCGGTCAGGGAATCGGGGCCGGTGATGTCGGTGTTGTCGGAGCGAACGAGCAGCGACTGGCCTGCGATGAAGTACGGGCCGCCGAAGCTGACCTTTTCCTTGCGCGTGTCGGTGATCGAGTATGTCGCGACGATGTAGTCGACCTCGCCGTTCTGGATCAGGGTCTCGCGCTGGGCTGACGGAGATTCCTTGAAGGTGATGCCTTCGGGCTTCACGCCGAGTTCGTTTGCGATGTAACGGGCTACCTCGACGTCGAAGCCGGAGAAGGTGCCGTCAGGGTTGCGCTGACCGAGGCCGGGCTGATCGAACTTGATGCCGACGGTGAGAGTGCCGTCGGAAGCGCTCTCGGTGATCGACTTGTTCTCCTCGCCGCCGCCACAGGCCGTGGCAGCGAACGCAATGGCCATGATTCCGATTCCGAAACGGACGGAACGATTGATCTTCATGAAGATCCTCTCAGTTGTCGACACACGAACAGTGCAGTCGAGATGAACGGTGCAGCCGAGGTGAACGGTGCAGTCGAGCAAGTTGTCTTGTGGACGAGGACAGGACTGTCGGAGGGGAGACTGTAATCAGTGCGTGAGGATCTTGCCGAGGAAGTCCTTGGCCCGATCCGACTTGGGATGGGTGAAGAACTCTTCGGGCGTGGTGTCTTCGACGACCTGGCCGTCAGCCATGAACAGCACACGATCGCCGGCTTTGCGCGCGAAGCCCATCTCGTGCGTGACCACGAGCATGGTCATGCCTTCCTTCGCGAGGGAGGTCATGACGTCGAGGACTTCGTTGACCATCTCGGGGTCGAGAGCGGAGGTGGGCTCGTCGAACAACATCACCTTCGGCTGCATCGCAAGAGCGCGAGCAATGGCGACACGCTGTTGCTGACCGCCGGAAAGCTGCGCCGGGTACTTGTCGGCCTGATTGGCGATACCGACACGTTCGAGCAACGCCTGCGCGGTCTTCTTGGCTTCGTCCTTTTTTGCCTTGCGGACCTTCATCGGTGCGAGCATGACGTTCTCGAGGATCGTCTTGTGCGCGAACAGGTTGAAAGACTGAAAGACCATCCCGACGTCGGCACGAAGTGCGGCAAGTGCTTTGCCCTCTTCGGGGAGCGTCTTTCCGTCGACGGCGATGGTGCCGGAGTCGATGGGTTCGAGGCGATTGATGGTGCGGCACAGAGTCGACTTACCGGAGCCCGACGGACCGAGGACGATCACCACTTGGCCCTTGGGTACCTCGAGATTGACCTCTTGCAGGACGTGAAGTTCCCCGAAGTGTTTGTTCACCGAGGTCATCGAAATCATGGATGTGGAATCGCCGGAGGTGGTCGGCGTCGTCGCATCGTCGGCTTGGGTCATAAACGAGAACCTTAGGCGTAGTTTGCGTCGACGCCCGTGATTTCGCCATGGTTCTTGCCATATGTAATGGAAATTTTACTGTGACGACGTTTATGTCGCGTTTCGGCTGTTTATCAGGGCGTTATTACACGTCGTAGTGGACGTGAGCTAGGCTGAAGCGTGTCACTGATCGACGAAATGTCCCCTGCACTTCCGGAGCCGACTGCAGTTCCGGAGGCAACTGCTACGCCTGTTCGCACCTACGAGGTGCGGACGTACGGCTGTCAGATGAACGTCCACGATTCCGAGCGACTGTCCGGTCTGCTCGAGGACGCCGGGTATTCGAAGGCGGAGACCGGAACCGATCCTGATCTTGTCGTCTTCAATACGTGTGCGGTCCGCGAGAACGCGGACAACAAGTTGTACGGCAACCTCAGCCAGCTCGCCCCGAACAAGGAGGCGAACCCCGACATGCAGATCGCGGTCGGTGGGTGCCTGGCGCAGAAGGATCGTGACACCGTCGTCAAGAAGGCGCCGTTCGTCGATGTCGTCTTCGGCACTCACAACATCGGCTCGCTTCCCGCGCTGCTCGACCGTGCGCGCCACAATCAGCGCGCCGAAGTCGAAATCCTCGACGCGCTGGAGGCATTTCCGTCGACACTGCCCGCCAAGCGCGAATCCGCCTACGCGGGTTGGGTTTCCATCTCGGTGGGCTGTAACAACACGTGCACGTTCTGCATCGTTCCAGCTTTGCGTGGCAAGGAAGTGGATCGACGTCCCGGCGACATTCTGGCCGAGGTGCAGGCACTCGTCGACGAGGGTGTCTCGGAAGTGACCCTGCTCGGACAGAACGTCAACGCCTACGGCGTGTCGTTCGCCGATCCGGAACAACCGCGCGATCGCGGAGCCTTCGCTTCCCTCTTGAAGGCATGTGGACACATCGACGGCCTCGAACGGGTCAGGTTCACATCGCCGCACCCGGCAGAGTTCACCGATGACGTCATCGAAGCTATGGCAACCACTCCCAACGTCTGCCCGCAACTGCACATGCCGTTGCAGTCCGGTTCGGACAAGGTTCTCAAGGCGATGAAGCGCTCATACCGCAAGTCGAAGTACCTCGGGATCATCGAGAAGGTGCGCGCCGCAATGCCGCACGCCGCCATCACCACGGACATCATCGTCGGGTTCCCGGGGGAGACGGAAGAGGATTTCCAGGAGACGCTGGACGTCGTGCGTAAGGCGCGATTCTCCAACGCCTACACCTTCCAGTACTCCAAGCGCCCGGGCACGCCGGCGGCGGAGATGGCCGATCAACTCCCCAAAGAGGTTGTCCAGGAACGCTACATGCGATTGCTCGCGGTTCAGGAAGAAGTGAACATCGAGGAAAATCGCAAACTCGTCGGCACCGAGGTAGAACTGCTGGTGGCTGCGGGTGAGGGCCGCAAGAACGCAGCGACTCACCGTCTCAGCGGTCGCGCGCGAGACGGCCGCCTGGTGCATTTCCGACCCGAGGGAAACCTCGACGGCACAATCCGACCCGGCGACGTGGTGACGGTCGTCGTCACCCACGGAGCACCCCATCACCTCGTGGCAGATGACGGAGTGCTCACACACCGTCGGACCCGCGCCGGTGATTCGTTCGAAAAGGGCATCACACCCAAGACCCCGCCCATCGGCGTAGGTCTCGGACTACCGAAGATCGGTGCCCCAGCCCCACAACCCGTCCAGATGGGATGCAACGCATGACCTCGCAACACGAGAACAAGACACCTCAGCCGGGCGACGACGCCTTCGAGGGCTACCGCAAGGACCTCGACGACGCGGAACGCAAGGTCGCGGGAGAAATCGATCCGGGTGCGCGCGCCATGGTTGTCGCGGTTGCGGTGCTCGTGCTGGTCGGCACCCTTGCACTGCCCCATGCGGGAGTGGCGAACGGTTGGGATGTGCTCGCGTACAACCAGGACGCCGAAAGTGAACGGATTGCACTGTTCTCACGCTTGTTCGTGTGGTTCGTTGTCATCTTCGGCATCGGATTCTCGATGCTCGCGCTCGTGACGCGGCGCTGGAGTCTGGCGTGGGTCGCGCTGGCCGGTAGTGCCGTGGCGAGTGCGCTGGGAATGATGGCCGTCTGGTCACGTCAGACCATTCCCGCCGGATTCAACGTGGCAGGACCGTCGATCGGGCTGGTCGTCGGATGGTTTGCCGTCGTGTTCTTGACGTTCCATTGGCTCAAGGTGGTCTGGACGCGAACCAACATTCAGCTCGCCGCCGAGGAGCAACGCCGGATCGCTGCGGCTGAAGCCGAGAAGCATCAGGAATGGAACGTCGGCTGACACGGAAGTTCTCTTAGCCAATAGCGCACTACAACGCCGGCTGACTCCTTTCGGAGTCAGCCGGCGTTGTAGTCGTACTCGTTTGTCGTCTGCTACTCGCTGACAGCGCTCTCGGCTGCTTCGGCCCACTCACGCCACTGCTTTGCCTGAGCGAGAGCCTTCTCGGCGTCCTTCGTCTTGCCGGCAGCCTGAGCCTTGGCGGCCTGCTCCTCGAACTGGCTCACCCGCTCCTTGAACTGCGCGACCCGGGCAAGTGCTTCCGGATCGGTACGACGCCACTCGGCGTCGACGGCGTCGCGCACCTTGGTTTCGATGGCCCGGAGCTTCGCTTCGAGTTCCTGCATCCGGTCGCGCGGCACCTTGCCGATCGCGTCCCACTTCTCCTGCAGGTCGCGCAGCGCTGCACGAGCATTCTCGAGTCCGTGCGCCGGGTCGATGTTCGCGTTCGCAGCGAGCAGCTCTTCCTTCGCGACTGCGTTCTGCTCGAATTCGGCGTCGCGCTCGGATGCAGCAGCGTTGCGTGCGGCGAAGAACACGTCCTGAGCGCCCTTGAAGCGCTTCCACAGGTTGTCGTCGGCCTCGCGCGGTGCGCGGCCGGCAGCCTTCCACTCGCTGAGCAGATCGCGGAATTCTCCAGCGGTCTGTCCCCATTCAGTGGAGGTAGACAGCTTCTCGGCGCGCTCGACCAGTTCTTCCTTCGTAGAACGTGCGCTCGCACGATCACGATCGAGTTCGGCGAAATGCGCTCCACGCCGTCGGTTGAAGGACTCGCGAGCCTTGGAGTACCGCTTCCACAGTGCGTCGTCGACCTTGCGGTCGATTCCGCGAATCGTCTTCCACTCGTCGAGAATCTCGCGCAGTCGATCACCCGCGGTCTTCCACTGGGTCGACTCCGAACCGATCTGTTCGGCCTCGACTGCGAGGGCCTCCTTGCGGGCGGTGCTCGCGGCGCGAGACTGTTCCTTCTCTTCCTTCGCGTGCGCTGCGGCCTCGTCGGACCCGGCAACGATCACGTCGAGTCGGCGGGCCAAAGCGTCGAGGTCACCGATCACGGCAGCGGTGGAGAGGGATTCGGACAGAGCGATGGCGGCAGCCTTGGTTTTCTTGGCGTCTCCGGCGCCCGACGTCAGACGAGCCTCGAGTAGCGAGACCTCGGTCGCGAGGTCGTCGTAGCGACGACCGAAATGGGCGAGGCCCTCGGTGGCGTCCCCGGCCTGCCACGAACCGATCTGGCGTTCACCGTCAGCGGTCTTCACCCAGGCGGTTCCGTCTTCCTCGACGCGGCCGAACTTGCTCGGGTCGCTGGCCGGCGCGGCGGTGACGGCATGCGAGGCTGCCGGGCCGGGGCGAGGTGCTCCGGGGCGGGGCGCACCGGGGCGTGGTCCACCAGGTTTGGGAGCACCGGGTTTGGGTGCTGCCGGGCTCGGGCTGGCCGAACTGCTGTCGGCGCCGGTGGTGGGTTCACTGTTCTCGGTCATCGGTCCTCGTCTCTGCCGCGCGTCACGGCTGCCTGATCGCATTCCTGGTTCCATTGAACCCGGTACTCACGTTCTCCGACTATTGAATCAGGTAAGAGGGTGTGAGGTCGCCACCTCGGGGTCGACTAGCGTGGCAACTGTGTTGACTTCCGCTGTTCTCGTCCCCTCGGCGCCGTTACTCGTGCCGGAATTGTCCGGTGATTCGGCCGAGTCCGCTCAGGTGCGCGCTGCAGCGATAGCCGCCGTGCGCCGGCTCTCTCACGAGGCGGTTCACTGGGTGGGCGTCGGTGTCGGCCCCGAGAATGCAGAACCCGAGAATGCAGCAGGCGAACGCTGGCGATCGGGCGTCGGACGTGGGCAGATCGGTACTTTCGCGGGATTCGGCGCCGATGTCCGGACGTCCCTGGACGCGGATGCGGCAGGTGAACCGCTGCCATCTCTCGAACTGTGCGCCCTTGTTGCCGGCTGGCTGCGTGCCCGAGCGGACGTGGAGATCACCGTCGACATGCACGTCGTCAGTGCAAAGGCGTCGGTGAATGAATGTCGTGAATTCGGGCAGCAGCTGCGCAAGCAACTCGACAGCGACAACCGACCGCAAGGGCTTCTGATCGTGGCTGACGGTGCGTCCACGCTGACGGCAAAGGCGCCCGGAAGCTTCGACGAGCGCGCCGCGGGCGTGCAATCAGCGATCGACGATGCCCTGACCGCCGGTGACCCGGAGGCGCTTCTTGCTCTCGATCCGCAGCTCTGCCGGAGTGTCGGAGCCCAGGGGCGTGCGGCGTGGCAGGTCCTGGCCGGTGTCTTCATGGACTCGTCTCGGTCAACCACGACACGTTCGGTGGTCGACTACAGCGACGCGCCGTTCGGCGTCGCTTACCACGTCGGGACGTGGCGGCCGTGAACGTCCCTGAAGAACTTCGCCCGATCGCAGTTGTCGGTCCGACCGCATCGGGAAAGTCCGATCTCGCGTTGGCACTGGCCGAAGAATTCGGCGGTGAGATCATCAACATCGACGCGATGCAGCTCTATCGCGGCATGGATATCGGGACCGCCAAACTGACGCCGGCCGAGCGTCGCGGGATTCCGCATCACCTGCTCGACGTTCTCGACGTGAAGGAGACCGCCACCGTCGCGCGTTATCAAAGCGACGCGATCGCGATCGCCGAGAATCTGATCGCGGCGGGCAAGGTTCCGGTGATCGTCGGCGGATCCATGATGTACGTCCAGTCTCTGCTCGACGAATGGTCCTTTCCGGCAACGGATCCCGAAGTTCGCGCGAAGTGGGAGGCAGTGCTGGCCGACGGTGGGGTCGGTGCGGTGCATACGGCGCTTGTTGCTGCTGATCCGGTAGCGGCGGCGTCGATACTGCCGACGGACGGTCGGCGGATGGTTCGGGCGCTCGAGGTCGTCGAGCTGACAGGTCTGCCGTTCGCGGCCTCAGCTCCGCAGATCGGTGACCCTCGTTGGGGAACCCGCATTCTCGGCGTGGATCGGGATACGGAAGAACTCGACACACGGATTCGGTTGCGAACCGAACTGATGTTTTCAGGCGGACTTGTCGACGAAGTCGCCGTACTCGTCGAGCAAGGATTGCGTGAGGGCATCACAGCGCCGCGAGCCATCGGCTACGCACAGGTGCTCGCACATTTCGACGGTGAATACGATCTGGCCGAGGCACTCGAACGGACGTTCATCGGGACGCGGCGCTACGTTCGCCGCCAACGATCATGGTTCCGTCGTGACGCACGCGTGCACTGGCTCGACGGTGCCGATCCGGAGCTGGCTCGCTCGGCCTTCGCTGCCCTTGCAGATCGCGGCCTGTAACACGATCGTGCCGATCAGCTATCTTACAGTTAGCTCTTTTCGCGATTCATTCGTTTCGCGATCGACGGACTGGAGGACAACGAACATGGCGCAGACCGGGGCACACGCGCGACCGAGAGGCCGACGCGCGGGTCGGCTGCCGCTTCTCCTACTGCTCGTCACATTTCTCGCGGTCGGCGGGGTGCTCGTCTATTTTGCGGTGAGTGCGGCCGGGAAGCCCATCAGCGCACCTGTTCCCGAAGCACCCTTCGACGTGGGAGCCCCAACCGATCCAGGGGCGAGTTGGGCGCCTGCGCCAACGGATCTGCCGCCGAACACGCTCGCGATTCCCGATCTCGATGTGCGAGCCGACATCGTGACCAGTGGGTTCGGCGCCAACCGCGGAATGATCCTTCCGCATCCTGACAAGGTTTCGCATTTCACCAACGGTGTGCAGTTCGGATCTTCGGAGGGCACCAATCTTGTTGCCGGCCACGTCGACGACGGGGATCGCACGCACGGCGCCTTGTGGGCGCTGCACCAGATGAAGCCCGGAACACCGATCTACGTGAGCGACGACACCGGAACGATGTTCACCTATCACGCAGCGAGCCTGAAGCTGTACGAAAAGGTGGCTTTGCCGGCCGAGTTCTTTTCCGAAACGGGT
Source organism: Rhodococcus sp. DN22 (assembly GCF_036669995.1). Lineage (NCBI taxonomy): Bacteria > Bacillati > Actinomycetota > Actinomycetes > Mycobacteriales > Nocardiaceae > Rhodococcus > Rhodococcus sp. DN22. The sequence continues at coordinate 2,856,998 of NZ_CP133326.1, forward strand.
GCGCCCAGGCTGGTCCTCGTGACCTGCGGCGGCGCAACCGTGCCCGACCCCTCGTTGCCGTCTGGATTCACGTACGAACAGAACGTGGTGGTCACCGCGTCACCTGCGTGAGTCGGTCGGTAGGTCCGGATAGGATGGCGACCATGGATTTCAGTAAGGGCCACGGCACGCAGAACGACTTCGTTGTTCTCCCTGACCTCGACGTTCGGGTCGATCTCGAGCCGGCGCGAGTTTCAGCGTTGTGTGATCGTCAGCGTGGCCTCGGCGCCGACGGCATCCTTCGTGTCGCCCGGGCAGGCGCACTTGCGGACGCGGGCGTGCTCGGTGCGCTGCCCGACGGCGTCGCTGCCGAAGACTGGTTCATGGACTACCGCAACAGCGACGGCTCCATCGCGGAGATGTGCGGAAACGGAGTTCGCGTATTCGCCCACTATCTCAAGGCCTCGGGCTTGGAGAGCAAGGACGAGTTCGTGGTCGGCAGTCGTGCCGGAGCGCGTCCGGTCGTGGTGCACGGCTACGACGCCACACATGGTGACGTGACCGTGGCGATGGGCCCGATCAAGGACCTCGGCACCAGTTCGGCAACAATCGACGGCCGCGTCTTCGCCGGCGTCGGCATCGACGTCGGTAATCCGCATTTGGCGTGTGTCGACGAGCACGTGACGGCAGAAGTTTTGAGTGCGCTCGATTTGAGTGTTTCTCCGGGCTTCGATCCGGGGTTCTTCCCGCACGGGGTCAACATCGAGATCGTGACGCCGATCCACGACGGTGGGGTCCACATGCGCGTACACGAGCGTGGTGTGGGCGAGACTCGTTCCTGCGGAACCGGAACGGTCGCAGCTGCGGCCGCGGCGCTGAAGTTCGACGGCCGAGACGAAGGCTCGGTGCTGGTGCGCGTGCGCGGCGGCGAAGTGCAGGTCACCGTCGAAGGCGGCGAAGGGTCGTTGCGGGGGCCCTCGGTTCTGGTGGCGAACGGGACGATCAGCGATGCCTGGTGGCAATCGCTCGTGTGATATCGCCCGCGGGAAATACGCCTGCAGGAAACTCGTGTGATATCGCCCGCGGGAAATACGCCTGCAGGAAATACGGATGCACCGTGGCCAGGTTTCGTGGGACCATGGATCTTGTATGACGAACACACATGAAAACGAAGAGTCCACCGCTCACGAGCAGTCCGAGTACGCGCAAGCCGAATACACGGCAGCGTCCGCATCGGGCAACCCGTCGACCGGTGAGATGCAACTCGCAGATCGCGGCGCTCTGCGCCGCGTGGCCGGTCTGTCGACCGAGCTCGAGGACGTCACCGAAGTCGAGTACCGCCAGCTTCGACTCGAAAGAGTTGTCCTGGTCGGCGTCTGGACGCAGGGAACTGCCGAGCAGGCCGAGGCGAGCATGACCGAGCTGGCCGCACTGGCAGAGACAGCCGGCTCCGAGGTCCTCGAAGGACTGGTTCAGCGCCGCGACAAACCCGACGCTGCCACCTACATCGGTTCCGGCAAGGCTCAGGAACTGCGCGAAGTAGTCCTGGCGACCGGCGCCGACACCGTCGTCTGCGACGGTGAGCTGACGCCGGCGCAGCTCACGGCGCTGGAGAAGATCGTCAAGGTCAAGGTCATCGACCGGACGGCTCTGATTCTCGACATCTTTGCTCAGCACGCCACGTCTCGTGAGGGTAAAGCCCAGGTGGCTTTCGCTCAGATGGAATACATGCTCCCGCGTCTGCGTGGTTGGGGCGAGTCGATGTCGCGCCAGGCCGGTGGCCGTGCCGGCAGTAACGGCGGTGTGGGCCTGCGTGGTCCCGGTGAGACGAAAATCGAGACGGACCGTCGCCGTATTCGTGAGCGCATGGCAAAACTGCGCCGCGAGATCAAGGGCATGAAGGCCGCCCGCGACACCAAGCGCACACGTCGACTGCAGAGTGACATCCCGTCGATCGCCATCGTCGGATACACGAACGCGGGCAAATCGAGTCTGCTCAATTCGCTCACCGGATCCGGTGTGCTCGTGGAGAACGCGTTGTTCGCCACCTTGGACCCGACAACTCGCCGCGCTGCACTCGACGACGGCCGCGAGTACGTACTCACCGACACGGTCGGCTTCGTGCGACACCTTCCGACTCAGTTGGTCGAGGCATTCCGTTCGACTCTCGAGGAAGTGACCGACGCGGATCTGCTTCTGCATGTCGTCGACGGTTCGGATCCGTTGCCGACAGAACAGATCAAGGCTGTGCGGGAAGTCGTCACCGATGTTCTGCGCGAGACGGATTCGAAGGCTCCGCCGGAGTTGATCGTGGTCAACAAGATCGATGCGGCAGATCCGGTTACCTTGACGCAACTACGTGGTCTGTTGCCTGGTGCCGTGTTCGTCTCGGCGCGGACCGGTGAAGGAATCGCTGAACTACGAGCACATCTCAGCGAGGTGCTGGTTCGGCCGGAGGTCGAGGTCGACGTGCTGGTGCCGTACACGCGCGGTGATCTGATGGCTCGAATCCACTCGGACGGAACGATTTTGGAATCGACTCACGAAGAGGCGGGAACGCGGGTGCACGCACGCGTGCCACAGATGTTGGCCTCGGCATTGGTGGAGTACGCACCTAGTGCGTAGTTTCGGGGCCGTGGTTGCGGTGCTTGCTGCGACTACGGCAACCGCACTGCTTCCCGGAGCGCTCGCACAGGCGTCGTCGTTCGAACCGAGCGAGTTCGCCCCACTCTGTACACCTACCGATCCTGCGCTCCAGGAGTTGTCGGGGATGGTCGTCGTCGACGATCGGATCTACGCGATGGGTGACGGCGGCAGTGACGACTTCGTATTCGAAATGGACCTGAACTGTGTTGTCCAGAAACAGATTCCGGTTCCGATCGATCCATACGACGTCGAAGATCTTGCGGTGAGTGGTCGAACGCTCGTTCTGTCGGATACCGGCGACAACCTCCGAACCCGCGACACGGTGGCGTTCGTCACGATGGACCTCGATTCCGGTGACGGTACGTTGCACCGCCTCACGTACCCGGACGGCGCGCACGACACCGAATCGATTCTGCTCGACCCTGATGGCCATGTGTTTGTCGTGACCAAGGAATTGTTCGGCTCCAGCAGTGTCTACACACCCGTCGGGGATCAGAAACTGAGTGACTTGGCGCAACCCGGCCCGACGCCGCTCGAGCGCGTCGGAGCCGTATCTCTCGGACCGGAGAAGTCCGTGTCGGTGATGTTCACCGGGGGAGCGGTGTCGTCGGACGGTTCGGCGATCGCGCTTCGGAGTTACTCCGATCTGTACCTGTACGAGGTCGTGGACGGCGGAATCGGCGCGACGCTCACCGATACCGAACCCCTGCGGATCCCGCTCCCGACGGAGCCTCAGGGCGAGGCCGTGGCATTCAACGACGCGGGCGATGTTCTGATCGGATCGGAATCTGCGGGTGGAGCTTTGCCGCCGGTTCACGTGATGCGCGCGCTCGTGGAAGCGACCGAATCGACGGCTGACTCGTCTGCCGGTTCGGTCGGCGTCGGGGTCGATCCATGGACGTTCGTGTGGGCCGGATTGGTCGCGGCAGGATGCGCGCTCGGGGGCGCGGCGTTCGTGAGATCTCGACGACGCCGCTGATTCCCACCAATTCCACGAATTCGCAGACTGCCGGTAGATGTGGATACTGGAACGAATGCACGGGCATCAACTCCTGACGCGGCTCTCGCGTATGTCACTCGAGCACGGACACATCACCGCAGCGCTGCTCGTTGGTTCCGTCCTCGTCGGCGTCGGCACGCTGCTTTTGCTTCGTTGGTTGCCGCGTCGGGCCGTGCTTGTCGCACTGGGCTTGTCAGTGGTCGGGTCCGCCGGCGGCGCGATGTTCGTGTGGCTCAGTTATCGACCGTTGCCCGCGCAGCTACCCCTGTCGAGTTTTGTGTGGATAGCGTTGGCGATATTCGGAGTCATCGGCGCGGCGCTTGTCCTCCTTCGGCGTCCAGGACTGGCCCGCGGCCTTTCCGTGACGGTGTTGGCCGGTCTGGCCGCGATCGTCGCGGTGGGTCAGGTCAATGCCCAGACCGGCACTTACCCCACGCTCGGATCACTGGTCGGGCACTGGCCGGTCGGCTCGGTCGAGCACGTTGCTTTCGATTCGCTCCCCGGGGCCGAACCTCGGCTACAGCGGGGACTTCCCACCGAAACTCATTGGGAGGTTCCGGTGCGGATGCCGAGCAACGGCGTCGTGACGGAAGCGTCGATTCCGGGAAACATCTCGGGTTTCGACGCGAGGCCGGCGACGTTGTATCTCCCGCCGGCCTATCTTGCCGATCCACGTGCGGAGTTGCCCGTCCTGGTGTTGGTGGCGGGTGAGCCCGGCAGCCCAAGTGACTGGCTGGACAGTGGCCGTCTCGCGACCACCGTCGACGCCTATGCATCGAGGCATGCCGGGCTTGCTCCCGTGGTGGTGGTGCCCGACGCGTTGGGGGACTACGACGCCAACCCCGGCTGCATGGATTCGGCGCTCGGCAACGTCGCGACGTATCTGGACCAGGACGTCCCGAACTGGATCGAATCGAACCTTCAAGTGAATCCGGACGCTGCGCAATGGGCTATCGGTGGGTTTTCGTACGGCGGGACATGCGCGATCGAAATGGCCGTGAACTTCCCGGACCGATACCCGTCGTTCCTGGACTTCTCCGGCCAGGACGAACCGTCGACCGGTGACCACGAGGACACTGTGGCTGCGATGTTCAACGGCGACGAAGACGCTTTCGACGCGGTCAACGCCCGAGACCTGATGGCGCAGAATCGGTATCCGCAGTTGTCTGGTGTATTTGTCGCGGGTGAAGACGACGACATCTACCGCCCTCAGCAGGAGATCATGTTCGAGGCTGCGCGCGCCGCCGACATGAACGTGGACTACTACACCCTTCCCGGCGGGCACTCGGGTGATGTGTGGGGCACTGCTCTGGAACTCGAAATGGACTGGCTGGGCCGGACACTCGCACTGACTCCGTGAGAGTGTCCGGCCCGCTACACAGCACCGACTGACATCAGGTCAGGCGTCGAGATCAGCGGCTACCAGTTCGGCGACCTTGGCGAGTGCGTCGGCGTCGTCGGACTCGATGGTGACTTCGGTGTCCTTGGCGGCTCCGAGCGTCATGATCATCAGTGCCGAACCTGCATCCACGGGTTCGCCGTCGGCGACTGCGAGGGTGACCGTGGCGCCGGAGGCTCCGACTGCTTCGGCGATGAGAGCGGCGGGGCGGGCGTGGAGGCCGACTGCGGAACCGACGGCAACTGTCTTGCTGGGCATGGGATCTCCTCGTTGTAGAACTGTCGTTGCGGACGTTATGGGGTGTTCGGGCAGATCTGGTGACTCAGGTGGTGACTGCAGTGTTGCCTGCTGTCGATCATGCCGCAGCGGGCACGATTTCGGGGTCGAGTTCGGCATCGGACGGCCCCTTGCGGAAGAACTCCTTGGCTCCGACGACGGCGAGCGCAGCTACCACGGTTCCCGCGGCGAGCGAGACCAGGAACCAGCCGATTCCGCCGACTGCGAAGAAGACGAAGATCCCGCCGTGCGGGGCGCTGAGAGTGACGTCGAAAGCCATGATCAGTGCACCGGTGACGGCGCCGCCCGCCATCATCGAGGGGATCACGCGAAGCGGGTCGGCAGCGGCGAACGGAATCGCGCCCTCGGAGATGAATGCCGAGCCCAGCAACCAGGCAGCCTTTCCGTTCTCACGTTCGGCTTCGCTGAAGAGCTTGGGACGCAGCACCGTCGAGGCAAGTGCCATGGCCAGCGGCGGAACCATACCGGCAGCCATGACTGCCGCCATGATGCGCAAAGTGGCCGGGTCGTTGACGTTGAGTCCGGCTACAGCGAAGGCGTAAGCCGCCTTGTTGACCGGTCCGCCGAGGTCGAAGCACATCATCAGGCCGAGAATGATGCCGAGGAAGATGGCCGAACTGCCGGACAGTCCGTTGAGCCAGTCGGTGAGACCGGAGGTGATCGCGGCGAGCGGACGACCGAGGACGATGAACATCAGTGCTCCGACAACCAGCGTCGCGAACAGCGGAATGATCACCACCGGCATCAGGCCCCGCAGCCACTGCGGGACGGCGATCCGGCCGATGTAGAGCGCGACGACACCGGCGATGAGACCACCGACCAGGCCGCCGATGAATCCGGCACCGACAAACACGGCGACCGCGCCGGCTGTGAAGCCGGGAGCGATGCCAGGCCGGTCGGCGATAGCGAAGGCGATGTAGCCGGCCAACGCGGGCACCAGGAAGCTGAATGCCAACGAACCGATCTGGAACAGCACTGCGCCGAGATAGGTGGCCAGACCACCGTCGGGAAGGTTGGTGATCGAGTTGTTGAGAACGATGTCCTTGGCAGGACCGGAGATCTCGTATCCGCCGAGCAGGAAGCCGAGTGCGATCAGCAGACCGCCGGCCGCGACGAACGGGATCATGTAGCTGACACCGGTCAGGAGGACCTGACGGAGGTGGGTGCCGAACCCTACGGAACCGGCATCGGAATCCGCAGCCGCGGCGGCGGTGCCGTCCACGGTGGCGGCGGCGGGATTCTCGGAGGCGCGCAACGCTTCTGCAAGCATCTTGTCCGGCTCGTTGATCGCCCGCTTCACACCGGAAGCGACAACGGGTTTGCCGGCGAACCGGTCGCGGCCCTTCACTCCGACGTCGGTGGCGAAGATAACCGCGGCGGCTCCGGCGATGACCGAAGGGTCAAGCGGGGTGCTTCCGCTCGAGCCCTGCGTTTCGACGTGAACCTTGACCCCGGCGCGTTCACCCGCGGCGACGAGCGAGTCCGCAGCCATGTAGGTATGAGCGATTCCGGTCGGGCACGCGGTGACCGCGACGATGTGACGCTCCGCGGGCGTTGGAGCCGGGGCCTCCTCGGTGGCGTGTTTCCCGGTGGAAACAGGAGGAGTGGGTGTGGCTGCCGCAGCTTTTGCTGGTGCATCCTTCGGCGCGGGATTGAGTACCTCGTCGACCAGTCTCACGATCTCGTTCGGCGTCGACGCCTCACGAAGCGACGTGACAAACGCGGGTCGGACGAGCGCTCGGGCCAAGGACGAGAGCAGCTTCATGTGCTCGGCTCCGGCGCCTTCGGGTGCCGCGATCAGGAACACCAGATCGGCGGGGCCGTCGGGTGCACCGAAATCGACCTTCGGATCCAGTCGAGCAAATCCCAGGGACGCGGACGAGACGGCCTCGGCGCGGCAGTGGGGAATGGCGATTCCGCCCGGCAGTCCGGTCGCGGACTGCGCTTCGCGAGCGAGTGCGGCATCGACCAGCCCCGCGGCGTCGCTCGCTCGTCCCGCTGCAGTCAGTCGCGCTGCGAGAGAACGAATGACATCTTCCTTGGTCGTACCCAGGTCGGTGTCGAGTGAGATCAGTTCGGGACTGATGATCTCGGGGCCGGAACCGCCGGCTGCGTTGGTATCGGACATGTCAGGTTCCTTAGGGCGTCAGGCGAGTTCGGTGGGGACGGGGATGGGAGAGGAGGCATCGGCTGCAGATACCGAAACCGCTGCCAGATCGATCTGTTCGGGCGTGGGAAGAGTTGTGCCGGGAAGGGAGGCAGCGGCGCTTCCGTAGGCGACCGCGTGACGTAACCGCTCGGATTCCGAGCCGCCTCCCGCTTCGGCGAGGATGTAGCCGGCCAGCGAAGAATCGCCTGCGCCGACGGTACTGACTGCGACAATCGGGGGAGCAGTGGCGATCCACGCGCCGTCGGCGGTGACGAGGACAGCACCTGCTGCGCCGAGCGTGGCGAGCACACTGCCGACGCCGCGGTCGACCAATCGCTGCGCCGCCGTGATTGCAGGCCCGGGATCACCGTTCTCGGCAGCACGTTCGAGGACGTGGCCGTCGACGCCGGTCAGTTGTGCGAGTTCCTCGCCGTTGGGTTTGAGCAGGTCGGGTGCCGAGCCGGGGAACGCTTCGGCGAGTGCCGTCAGCGGGGCGTCCGAGGTGTCGACCGCAACCTTGCACGGGTGATCGCGCAGCGCCGCGACAAGTTCGCCGTACCACCCGAGCGGAACGCCGGGGGGCAGTGAGCCGGACAGCGCGAACCACAGTGCGGTATCGGCGCGGACAATCAACTCCTGTGCCAGGGCGTCGAGCGTCGAACCGGACAGCGTTGCGCCGGGTTCGTTGATCTTCGTCGTTGTCCCGTCCGGTTCCGCAATGGTGATGTTGGTGCGAGCCAGACCCGTTGTGGCGACACCGATGTGGGGAATCCCACCGGCTGCCAGCGCCGAGAGCAGAGGGTCACCACCGTTTCCCGGTAGAACCGCGAGAACGTCGAGGTCGGCGGCGGCGAGAACACGCGCGACGTTGACCCCCTTGCCGCCGGGGTCGCTGCGAGTGGAGTGGGCACGTAGGACGGAGCCTCGTTCGAGCCGTTGCTCGAGTTGCACGGTCCGATCGATACTCGGGTTGGCTGTCAGTGTGACGATCATGCGATCACCACCTCGATTCCGTGGTCGTGGAACTCGGATGTGTCTGAGGGACTGATCTCTTCGTCGGTGATGAGGACGTCGATGCTGTCGAGCGGGGCGAAGCTGATCAAGTGCTCGCGGCCGACTTTGGTGGAATCGGCCACCACCACAACGTGATTGGCGGCTTTGACCATTGCTCGTTTGACGGCGGCCTCTTCGCTGTCCGGAGTGGAGAGTCCGTGCCCGACGCTGATCGCGTTCGTTCCGATGAAGGCGACGTCGACTCGCAACGTGCTCAGCAGTCGTAGGGCGTCCTCGCCGACCACGGCTTGAGTCACCCCGCGTACTCGACCGCCGAGCAGTATCAGGGAAATCGAGTTCATCGATGCCAGGCGTGCGCCGATCGGGACGGAATTGGTGACGGCTGTGAAGTCGTTCTCGGTCGGCAGTTCGGGGATCATGCGGCCCGTGGTCGTGCCCGCGTCGAAGATCACGCTGCCGCCGGTGGGAGGGAGGTAGGTGACCGCGCAGCGGGCGATCCGGTCCTTCTGTTGCGCGCGGGTCTGATCGCGTTCCGCCATGCCCGGTTCGGTGACGTGGAGGGATCCGGTGGGAACGGCGCCGCCGTGTACACGCCTGATCTGTCCGATCCGCTCGAGGAAGGCCAGATCGCGACGCACGGTCTCGGTGGTCACACCGAAGGTCTCCGACAGAGCCGCCACGGACATGCGTCCGCGCTGCGACACCATGGTGCCGATCGCTTGTTGGCGTTCTTCCGCGTACACGTGCTCTCCGATTCCGAAGTGTGATCCGACGGTGCGTTGTGGATCACAGTGAATGTTGCTTTATGTTGTTTTACGCCCGAGTGTGTTGACATGTCAAGACTTGGGAGTAATCTTCGTCACAACGAAGGTGAGGGCTTTACGCGCTCGAGGTGATCCGGTGTGACACCGGGCCCATCGCTCAAGGAGGACAGATGACCGAACAGCTCAACCGAATCACCGTGCACGGCACCCCCGTGGTGTCTGGAATCGCCTACGGCCCGGCGATCTGGCCGTCCAGCCGACCAGAACTCGTCACCGATGCGCCGGCACTCGACGAGGCCGATCGAGAAGCCGCCGTGGACGCCTTCGTCGCAGCGGCGAAGGCTGTCGAGAACCGCCTTCTCGGACGGGCCGCCGAAGCTACCGGCGCGGCCGCAGAGGTTTTGCAGGCCAACGCGGCGATGGCAGCTGATCGTGGCTGGATCGGGGCGGCCAAGAAGTCGATCGCCGGCGGAGTGCCCCCGGTGCAGGCTGCGATCGCGGCGACGGAGCAGTTCGTGGTGCTGTTCACCAAGGTCGGCGGTTTGATGGCCGAGCGCGTCACCGACCTCGAGGACATCCGCGATCGCGTGATCGCCGAACTCTCCGGATTACCCGAACCTGGAGTTCCGATGCCCGAGACACCGTCGGTGCTGTGCGCGGACGATCTGGCTCCTGCAGACACCGCGGGCCTCGATGCATCCAAGATCATCGGACTCGTGACCATTTACGGCGGCCCGACCAGCCATACGGCAATCATCGCGAGGCAGTTGGGCATCCCGTGCATCGTCGCCGCGAAGGAATTGGAATCCATCTCGGCAGGAATACCGATTCTGATCGACGGAACAACCGGCGACGTGATCGCGGAGCCGGATCCCGGGCACGCGCGTGAACTGGTCGAACAATCCCGGATCGATCGCGAACGCGTCAGCACCTGGACCGGACCGGGCCAGACGGCGGACGGCCGGCCGGTAGACGTTCTCGCCAACGTTCAAGACGGCGCGGGCGCTCGCGCCGCGGCGTCGACTGCTGCGGGGGGCATCGGGCTCTTCCGGACCGAACTCTGCTTCCTCGGCCGTGAGACCGAACCGACCGTAGACGAGCAGGCGGCGATCTACGCCGAGGTTCTCGAGGCCTTCGCAGGAAAGAAGGTCATCATTCGCACGTTGGACGCGGGTTCGGACAAGCCGCTCAAATTCGCCAACCATCAAGAGGAAGCGAATCCGGCACTCGGCGTTCGTGGGGTCCGAATCGCCTGGCAGGACATGGGAATTCTCGACCGCCAGCTCGACGCGATCGCGGCAGCCGCGGCGTCGACCAACTCGTCCCCGTGGGTCATGGCACCGATGATCGCCACCCCGGCCGAGGCGAAACGTTTTGCCGATGCGGTGCGGGCACGCGATCTTGTTCCCGGTGTGATGGTGGAGATCCCGGCGGCGGCGCTGTTGGCCGACCAGATTCTCGAACACGTCGAATTCCTCTCGATCGGTACCAACGACCTCGCTCAGTACACGATGGCCGCTGATCGGATGTCCTCCGAACTCGCCGACCTGACCGATCCGTGGCAGCCCGCGGTGCTCGCCCTTGTCGCACGTACGGCCCAGGCCGGTCAGGCGGCAGGCAAGCGCGTCGGCGTCTGCGGTGAGGCGGCCGCCGATCCGCTGTTGGCCTGCGTGCTTGCCGGTCTCGGCGTTTCGTCGCTGTCGTGCGCTGCGGCGTCGGTCGCGGGTGTGGGAGCGAAGGTCGGGTCCGTCACCATGGCGCAATGTGAGGCGGCTGCGGCGGCGGTGCTGGCAACCGGTGATCCGGTGGCAGCGCGCAAAGCGGCGGCCGACGCAATCAGCTGAACTGGTTTGGTCGGTCTCGGTCGGAGACCGAGCGCCTGACCTCTAGTATTTCGACCTGTGATCGAACGAGAAACAATGACCGGGGCCGGCGGAATCGGCTGGACTGTCCACGGAGACGGCAAGCGGATCGCCGACGGAGCCGTCGTGGCGCCGGACGAACGACTGAGTTGGCCGCGCACCATCGGAATCGGGATGCAACACGTCATCGCGATGTTCGGAGCGACACTGCTCGTTCCGACCATCACCGGCTTCCCCGTCACGACGACGCTGCTGTTCTCGGGTATCGGCACCGCGCTGTTCCTGCTCATCACCCGGGGCCGGATCCCCAGCTATCTCGGTTCGTCCTTCGCGTTCATCGCCCCGCTGACAGCGTCGGCAGGATCGGGCCCGGCCGCGCAACTCGGTGCCGTCATGGCCGTCGGCATCGTGTTGATGTTGATCGGCGTCGCCGTACGTCTGATCGGCAGCCGGGTCATCGACGCCGTCATGCCGCCGGTGGTGACGGGAGCTGTCGTCGCGCTGATCGGTCTCAACCTCGCTCCGACGGCGGTCGGCTCCTTCGAATCGCAGCCGCTGATCGCCACGGTGACGCTCGTTTCGATCCTGCTGGTCACGGTCGTCGGTCCCGGGCTGCTCGGCCGGCTGGGCATTCTGGTCGGCGTCGTGATCGGCTGGGTCTTCGCCGCGGTCATCGGCGGACTCGACAGTGAACGAGTGTCCGCTCTGCGCGAAGCGGACTGGTTCGGGCTGCCGAGTCTGCACGGACCGTCGTTCGACTGGTCGGTGATCGTGCTCGCGCTCCCCGTGGTCATCGTTCTGGTCGCCGAAAACGTCGGACATGTCAAAGCGGTGTCCGCCATGACTGGTAAGTCCCTCGACGATCTGGCCGGAAATGCACTGTTTGCCGACGGTCTCGCCACTACCTTGGCGGGCGCCGGTGGCGGATCCGGAACCACCACGTATGCCGAGAACATCGGTGTCATGGCAGCGACGCGTGTGTACTCGACCGCCGCGTACTGGGTAGCCGCCGCTACCGCTGTGATCCTGGCATTTTCGCCCAAATTCGGCGCACTGGTCTTCACGGTTCCGAACGGCGTCATCGGCGGCGCAACGATGGTTCTCTACGGCCTCATCGGCATTCTCGGTGTGCGCATCTGGATGGAAGCGAAGGTCGACTTCACCGATCCGGTCAACCTCACGGTCGCCGCGGCGGCGTTGGTCGCCGGCATCGGGAACTTGACGCTGACCATCGGTTCGGTCGAGTTGGGCGGCATCGCCTGGGGTTCGATCGGCATCCTCGTCGCGTACCCGATCATGCGATATCTCGCCAAATTCCGTACTTCGAGTAACAGATAACCGCTACAGTCACGAATCGTGATCGTTCGGGTCATCGACGGGTATCGCAACAGGTTCTACCGTCGGAGGCAGTGACGTGGGCCCGCGCACTTCGGCGTGCCCAGTCTCAGCGAATACACCCCAGCGGGTACATCCCCAGCGGGTACATCACTGAAGTGCCATATATCGAATTGCAAGGAGTCGGCGTGGAGCGCACCCTGTTCGAACCGGAACATGAACTCTTCCGGGAGTCGTACCAGAAGTTCTTGGCACAGCACGTGGCACCGAACCACGAGAAGTGGGAAGAGCAGAACATCGTCGATCGTGACGTCTGGGTCGAGGCCGGAAAGCAGGGCTTCCTGGGAACTGCGGTCCCTGAGGAATTCGGCGGCGGCGGTGTCAAGGATTTCCGCTACAACGCGATCATCACCGAGGAAACCACCAAGGGTGGGTTCAGCGGTATCGGCTTCACGCTGCACAACGACGTGGTGGCACCGTACCTCCTGGAGTTGAGCAACGAGGAGCAGAAGCAGCGTTGGCTACCCGGATTCGCGTCGGGTGAGCTGATCTCGGCGATCGCGATGACCGAACCGGGTACCGGTAGCGACCTGCAGGGCATCAAGACGAAAGCGGTTCGCGACGGGGATCACTGGGTCCTCAACGGTTCGAAGACCTTCATCACCAACGGAATCAACGCCGACATCATCATCGTTGTCGCGTGCACCGACCCGGACAAGGGTGCTCAGGGCTTCAGCCTCCTCGTGGTCGAGCGGGACATGCCTGGCTTCGAGCGTGGACGCAACCTCGACAAGATCGGCATGAAGGCTCAGGACACTGCCGAACTCAGCTTCACCGACGTACGCGTTCCCGCTGCCAACCTGCTGGGCGAGGAGGGAATGGGATTCTTCTACTTGATGAAGAACCTTCCCCAGGAACGACTCTCGATCGCCGTCGTTGCCGCTGCCGCAATGGAATCGGTTCTCGAGAGCACGATCCAGTACTGCCGCGACCGCAAGGCATTCGGCAAGTCGATCGGCAGCTTCCAGAACACCCGATTCGTACTGGCCGAATTGGCAACGGAGACCACGGCAGTGCGCATCCTGGTGGACAAGTTCATCGAGCAGCTCAATGCCGAGAAGCTGACCGTGCAGGAAGCTGCGATGGCGAAGTGGTGGACCACCGAAGCTCAGGTCAAGCTCATCGACCGCTGCCTCCAGCTGCACGGAGGCTACGGCTACATGAAGGAATACCCGGTTGCAAAGGCGTACATGGACTCTCGTGTGCAGACCATCTACGGTGGCACAACCGAGATCATGAAGGAGATCATCGGACGTTCGCTGAATCTCTGATTCGGGTGATGGACCGCTGATCGTCACGAAAAGACTCTGGGCCCCGGCTGATGCCGGGGCCCAGAGTCTTGTGATCGAGGGTGCGAGCGAACTCAGATCTTCCGCATGACGGTGACAACCTTGCCCAGGATGACGGCGTTGTTGCCGGGAATCGGCTCGAAGAGTTCGTTGTGCGGCATCAGCCACACCTCCTTCTTCGTACGCTTGAACGTCTTCACGGTGGCTTCGCCGTCGATCATGGCGGCCACGATGTCACCGTTCTCCGCCACGTTCTGCTGACGGACCACAACCCAGTCGCCATCGCAGATCGCTGCATCGATCATCGACTCGCCGACAACCTTGAGCATGAAGAGCGAACCCTGGCCGACGAGTTCGCGGGGGAGTGGGAACACGTCCTCTACCGCTTCCTCGGCAAGGATCGGTCCGCCGGCAGCGATGCGACCCAGGATAGGGACGAACGCCGGCTCCGGTAGCGGGTCGGCACTGTTGTACTCGCCGGAATGCTTTGACACCGACGCGATGGCGGTATCGGCCGCAACCTCGTCGAGACCTCGAACATCGACTGCGCGAGGGCGATTGGGATCGCGTCGAAGGAAGCCCTTGCGCTCCAACGTTCGCAGTTGATGTGCGACCGACGACGTGGAGGTGAGCCCCACCGCATCACCGATCTCGCGAATGCTCGGCGGATACCCGCGCTCCGTCACCGAATCGCGGATGACTTCGAGAACGCGCCGCTGACGCTCGGTGAGCGTCTCGCTCGACGGAGACGGAACTGCAGAAGCTCCTGCCTCCGCGGCTGTGCTGGAGCGATCGTCCTTCATGGCCTGTTGCCTCCGTGTCTGATGAAGTCGTGTCTGAAGAAGTCGTGTCTGTAAAGGCTGTGTCTGAAAAAGCTGTGTCTGAAAAAGTGCCTGGTGCAAATCGCGCAGAAACCTGTCGGTGCCTCCTGTCAACATTCGAGCTGTCGACAAACACGGAGGCTTTCGCAATTCCCGCTGTGTGGTCTGACACGAATCTAGCCGGATTTGCTCGCGGTTTCAAACATCTGTTCGATTCGTGTCGCTTGAAGTAGAGACATTGTCGGCCAGGCGTGGTAGAAATTCGAACATGCGTTCCATCGAACGCATGATCGAACACATCGATCGGTGTCGACCAGCGGAGGTCACGATGGGTAACGCAGCACTGAGAAGCAACAGGGTTTTCGACGACGCGATTGGTGACGACGCGATTGGTGATGACGCGATTGGTTTCGACGGCACGTCGGCGTTGAAGTACCACCCCTCGTTCTATGGGCCCGATGGTGGATCCGACGCTGACGGTGTGTCGTTCGAACGGCGCGGCACGGCCGAAATGCGGGGCGTGGCCAGGTATGTCGACAACGAACCGCAGGCGGCCGTCGTTCGTCGTGTTCCGGCGGTTGGCGCGGTTTCAGGTTCGCGTTCATTGCGTGAATCTCCTCGCCGGTGGGACGGCGAGCACGATTCGTCACGCCCGTACGGAGGAAGTTTCGCGCACCGAAACAGAGTCGGTGTCTCACGGGTCGAACATGAAGCGCCTGCCGAGGACGTCAGTTGGAAGACAGTGTTCCTTGGCGCCGTATTCACTGCACTGGCAGTGTTGGCGTTGGTGGGGATCGGCGCTTTGTCGAGTGGTGATGTCGCTGCGACAAACGGTGCGACCGAAGTGGTTCGTGTTGCTGCGGGTGAATCCCTCAGTGATATTGCTGCCAAGGTTGCGCCTGGCCAGGCTGTCGGCTCGGTGATCGAGCAGATCATGGATCTCAATGCGATGTCGAGTTCCGGACTGTCCGTTGGGCAAACGCTGATCGTGCCGGCCTCGGGCCGCTGACCGTACCCCGTGCCAGGCGGGGGCGTACCGAGCGTGAGAGCAGTCGGTTCACAGCGAGTAAGCTGTCCACTTGACAGTCCCACCACCTCGGGTGGTCGCGTTGAGTACGTGGATCTGCTCTGTAAATCGTCGGAGGATTTGCAGTCGGTAGCGAATCTGAGTTGCGGCCATTTCGGCGACAACGAAGGAACCCCGATGCATTGCCCGTTCTGCCGGCACCCTGATTCCCGAGTGGTCGATTCGCGCGAGGCCGACGAGGGCCAGGCGATCAGGCGGCGCCGTTCGTGCCCCGAGTGTGGCCGCCGATTCACCACGGTTGAGACGGCAGTTCTCTCGGTTGTGAAGCGCAGCGGCGTGACGGAGCCGTTCAGCCGAGAAAAGGTGGTCAAAGGAGTGCGTCGCGCATGCCAGGGCCGCCAAGTGGACAACGATTCGCTGAATTTGCTGGCCCAACAGGTCGAAGATGCCGTACGTGCTTCGGGTTCTGCCGAAATTCCCAGCAACGAGGTAGGGCTCGCGATTCTCGATCCGCTTCGAAATCTCGACGAGGTTGCATACCTGCGATTCGCATCGGTGTACAAGTCCTTCAGTTCTGCCGCGGATTTCGAACGTGAGATCACCGACATGCGCGAACATGCCGAGACCCGTGCTGCCGACAAGGCTTCCGGCGCCGAGACCGTTTCCGTCGACTGAGGCCTTTGCCTTAGATAACGCTGAGAGCACAAAGCGGCCGTAGGTAACGCTGAGAACACAAAGCGAACAATCGAACAAATCGGGCAAGTTATTCGCTTAGTGTCGACCAAGTACGTTCGTCCGCATCTCGGATCTTCACGGAGGCGTTATGAACTTAGTTGCAGTTCTCGGAGTCGTGAACAGCCTGGTAACCCTCGGGTTCGCCAACACTGTTGCCACCTTTGGTGGTTTCCTCACCAACGTCAACATTCAGACAATCTACTGATCGCGCAATTCTCGCCGAACGTCAACGCTTGATCGCTTCGATAGCTTTCAGGACTCGCTTTTCGGAAATCGGTGTGGGTGTACCGAGGGACTGCGCAAACAGGCTCACGCGCAGTTCTTCGATCATCCAGCTGATCGAGTCGACATCTCGAGCAGTGCGACGCTCTTCGGGAAGTGAACTCAACAACCGGTCGTACGCTGCGTACACCCGGTCGAGGACGTCCATCGCCTGCTGATCTCGTTGTGCACTTGCGGGTAGAGCTTCGAGACGGAATTTTGCTGCGGCAAGATACCGCGGCAAATCGCGTAGGCGGGCCGAGCCCAATTCGGCGACAAATCCCGGAAACAGCAGTGAGGTCAACTGTTCTCGGACGTCGTCTGCTGCTTCGCCGCGGGAGCGGTCCAGAACGACGCTCAGTTGGTGTGCTTGTTCGAGGATCGGAACAATCATGCGCAGGATCGCGGAGACGCGTCCGGCCAGTTCGGAGCGTGCGATCTTCACCAGGGCGTCGAACGCCTCAGGCGTGCGTACCGGTCCGCCGTGGGCAGCTATCACTTCGTTGGCAGCTGCCACCCGGCAATCTTCGACGAGGGCCTCCAAGCCGCCGTCCGGATTCTGGCCGAGAGCCAGACGCTGAGTGTTCGACAAGCCGGCGGTCACGGCCTTGAGCTGGGTGGGAACGGCCGCGAGAAGAAGCGCCCGAGTGCCTTCCCGCATCGCCTGCGCCTGCGCAGCCGGCGTACTCAGGACACGAACGGCAACGCCGCCGTTTTCCGGCACCAGTGCTGGGTAGCCGGTTACCTGCTGTCCGCCGATGGAGCGAGTGATGGTCGGTTCCAGTGCGCCGAGCGTTTCGGATGTCCAGACGGTTGCCGCTGCCCGTTCCGTACCGGTTGCCGCCTTGGCCACTTCCTTCTGTACGCGCGGGGCGAGCGTGCGTCGTAGCTGCGCCAGATCCTTACCCTTCGCGAGAACCGTGCCCGATTCGTCCTCGACGACAAATGTCATCCGAAGATGGTCGGGCAGCGCGGCGGGATCGAAGTCCTTGGCGTCGATCTGGATCCCGCCCAAGTGCGAGAGTTCGCGGGCCATTGCGGTCATCAACGGCTCGGATCGAGGTTTGACTGCTGCCAATGCTGCGGCGGCGTAGTCAGGTGCGGGTACGACAGCGCGTCGGATGTTCTTGGGCAACGTCTTGATCAGAGCAGTAACCAGATCGACGCGCATACCGGGGACCAACCAGTCGAAGCCGACCGGCTGAAGTTGCGCGAGCAGGCCGACCGGGATGTGCGCGCTGACGCCGTCGTCGTCCTTTCCGGGCTCGAATTGGTAAGTGAGCGGAAACTGCATGTCGCCCTGGCGCCAGGCGTCCGGGTACTCGCCGCCCAGTACTGCAGCCGCGTCGGAGTTGACCACCGTTTCCGGCGTGAAAGTCAGCAGACTCGGATTCTTGCGCCGCTCGGTCTTCCACCACTGGTCGAAATGCTTGGCGGATACGGCTTCCTGGCCGATACGTTCGTCGTAGAACTCGTAGAGAGTTTCGTCGTCGACGAGGATGTCGCGGCGGCGCGCGCGGTTCTCGAGTTCCTCGACGTTGTCGAGCAGTGCACGGTTCTCGTGGAAGAACTTGTGGTTCGTCTGCCATTCGCCCTGCACGAGCGCATGGCGGATGAAGAGATCGCGAGAGGCCTCGGGATCGATTCGTGAGTACGTCACTGCGCGGCCGGTCACCAGAGGAACTCCGTAGAGAGTGACCCGCTCGTATGCCATCGCCGAGCCGCGCTTGGAGGACCAGTGAGGTTCGGAATAGGTCCGTTTCACCAGGTGCGGGGCGAGCTTTTCAGCCCACTCGGGTTCGATGCGCGCGGACATGCGAGCCCACAGTCTCGACGTTTCCACGAGTTCGGCGGCCATGACCCAGCGTGGTGGCTTCTTGAACAGTCCTGATCCGGGGAAGATCGCGAAGTGGCTGCCCCTGGCGCCCAGGTAGTCCCGCTTCTCGCCCTCGCGTAGCCCGATGTGTGAGAGCAAACCGGCGAGGAGTGACTGATGGATCGCGTTCTCGCTTGCGGGTGTCTCACCCACCGTCCAGCCGAGGCCGCGGGTGATCTGCCGGAGTTGCCCGTGCAAATCCTGCCATTCGCGGATGCGGAGCCAGTGCAGGAACTCGTTCCGGCACATCTTGCGAAACTGGTTGGAGGACAGATCGTTACGTTGTTCGCGTAAGTAGTCCCACAGTTTCAGGTATGCCAGGAAGTCGGAGTTCTCGACATTGAACCTGGCGTGCTTTTCGTCGGCGGCCTGCTGGAACTCGGCGGGCCGCTCGCGAACGTCCTGGATGGACAACGCCGCGACGATGACAAGGGTTTCGTGAAGGCAACCGTTGTTCTTGGCTTCCACCAGCATTCGTGCCATCCGCGGATCCACCGGAATCTGGGCCAGCTCGCGGCCGACCGGCGTCAGTTCGGGGTGGCTTGCCTCGGAACCTCGCGCGATGGCGCCGAGTTCTTCGAGCAGTCCGATTCCGTCCTTGACGGCGCGCTGGTCCGGCGGTTCGACGAAGGGGAAGGCAGCGATGTCGCCCAGACCGAGGGCCGTCATCTGCAAGATGACGGATGCGAGATTGGTCCGCAGGATTTCCGGCTCGGTGAACGCCGGCCGTGACTCGAAGTCCTCCTCGGAATACAGGCGGATGCAGATTCCTTCGGCGACGCGGCCGCAACGCCCGGAACGTTGACGAGCTGACGCCTGCGAAATGGGCTCGATCGGCAATCGTTGAACCTTGGTGCGCACCGAATATCGCGAAATGCGCGCGGTTCCCGGATCGACGACGTACCGAATGCCGGGAACGGTCAACGAGGTCTCGGCTACGTTGGTGGCAAGGACGACGCGTCGGCCGGTGTGCGGCGAGAACACTTTGTGTTGCTCGGCAGCAGACAGTCGCGCGTACAGCGGGACGATTTCGGTGTTGCGAAGACGCCGATCGCGTAAAGCGTCTGCGGTGTCGCGAATTTCGCGTTCGCCGGAGAGGAAGACCAAGATGTCGCCTTCGCCCTCCGCGCTCAGCTCGTCGACCGCCTCGCAGACCGCATCGACGGGATCGCGGTCGAAGGTGATGTCGCCGGACTCGACGGTCAGTGGCCGGTAACGCATTTCGACGGGGAATGTTCGCCCGGATACCTCGACGATCGGCGCGGGCTTACCGTCGACAGCGAAGTGCTTGGCGAAGCGTTCGGGATCGATGGTCGCCGACGTGATGATGACCTTGAGATCGGGTCGGCGGGGGAGCAGCTGAGCCAGGTAACCGAGGATGAAGTCGATGTTGAGGCTGCGTTCGTGCGCTTCGTCGATGATCAGCGTGTCGTAGCGTCGGAGCATACGGTCGCGCTGAATTTCGGCGAGGAGAATGCCGTCGGTCATGAGCTTGACGTAGGTGCGGTCCGAGACCTGGTCGGTGAACCGCACGGTGTATCCGACGGCGTCGCCGAGTTCGGTGTCGAGTTCTTCGGCGATACGTTCGGCAACGGTGCGTGCTGCCAGCCGGCGAGGCTGTGTATGTCCGATCAGGCCGCGGACGCCACGTCCGAGTTCGAGACAGATCTTCGGGATCTGAGTTGTCTTACCCGAGCCGGTCTCGCCGGCGACGATGACAACCTGATTCTCCGAGATCGCGGTCGCGATGTCGTCCTTGCGCTGACTGACGGGCAGAGCTTCCGGATACGAGACTGCGGGAACATTGGCGGATCGTGCCGCCAACCGTGTGCGCGCCGTTTCAATTTCCTCGGCCAGCGCCACCAAAGCGTCTGGTGTGCGGGCACGGTCGAGTTTGCGACGGAGTCGACTCTCGTCGCGGAGTGAGACCTGCGCCAGCGCGCTCTTCAGGTCACTCCGCTTGGGGGAGAGTGGGGCCGGTGGTGTTGTAGACATGCTGATGACAGCCTATCGAACGCGTTCACAACTACCGCTCGCAGATCGTTTTGATGTGCAAATATCGACCAGTGACGACAAATACCGCAAATGAGGCTGCTGCACCGGTCGCGTCGACGCCTGTTGCCGTGCGAGTACTTCGCTTGTTGTTCGCGATTTACGGACTCACGGCGCTGCTGTGGATTCCGATTCGAAACGCCGACGGATTCTCGTTGTCGAACTATCTGAGCTACTTCACCATCGAGAGCAACATCCTTGCGGTGATCGTATTGCTGGTCGGCGCCCTTCGGGATCCGCAGTCTCGGACATGGCAGTCGGTTCGCGGTGCGGTGACGCTCTACATGGTGATCACCGGAATCATCTACGCCGTTCTACTGGCGAATATCGACGTCAATTTGAACGACGCGTGGATCAACTCGGCGCTCCACCGCATTCTTCCGCTGGTGATGCTCCTCGACTGGGTGTTCTTCGCTTCGAGGCACAGGATCTCCGAAATCCGCTCGCTGCAGTGGCTGCTGTTTCCAGTGATCTACGCGGTGTACACGTTGATTCGAGGGCCGATCGTCGACTGGTATCCGTATCCGTTCATGGATCCTCGCCACCAGGGCTATGTGGCCCTGTTCATCGGATTTGTCGTACTGGGCATCGCGATGGCCCTGATGGCGTTGGCGGTCAATGCCGTCGGACGGCTGGGAGCCGGGCTACGCGGACGGAACGCTGCGAAGTCCTAGTGGATTGCCGGAGGCGAGCACCTGCTCGAGGCGGTCCACGTTCGGGTGCTTACCGGGGTTGGCCCGCGCGTCCTCGGTGTGTTCGGCAAAGATCGTCAGTCCTGCCGAGGCGGCTTCGGGTGTGAGCGCGCCGTAGACCTGAGCGAGATGGTTGTACACCTTGACCGAGCCGGACTTTCCGGGCTTGTTCTCGACGGTGTCGATGACGGTTCCGTCGGCGTCGAGTACCTCGATGGCGGCCAGATGATCGATGGTGGGCAGTGCGGCGAGATTGTCGGCAAAGGTCATGGTCGACAGATTACGTGTGTACCCGGAAATGCCGGTGCCCGGCGAGCGCCGTCGTCCGCCGATTCCCGGTGTCGATATAGTCGCAGCACATCGTTTGCACACCAGCATCGTTTGTATTCGAAGGGGACAATGATGGCTTCGGCATTGTGGCACGGGTTCGCGGACATGGGCGCTGTGGAGAAGAACGGCGCGTTTGTCGTCTCTCGCGGTGAGGGCGCGTACATCTGGGACCGCGAGGGCACTCGGTATCTGGATGCGACGGCGGGCCTGTGGTTCACCAATGTCGGGCACGGGCGCACGGAGATCGCGGATGCGGTGGCGGCTCAGTTGTCGAAGATCGCTCATTTCTCGAATTTCGGTGATTTTGTTCCCGAGACCACGCAGGTGTTGGCGGAGCGGTTGGCGACGATCGCGCCGGTTGCCGGGAGCAAGATCTTCTTCACTTCGGGTGGTTCGGATTCGGTGGACACTGCGGCGAAGCTCGCTCGCCGGTACTGGCACGAGGTGGGGCAGCCGGAGAAGGCGATCATCGTCGGTCGTCAGAAGGCGTACCACGGAATGCATGTTGCGGGAACGGCTCTGGCGGGTATTCCGGTGAACCGTGAGGGTTACGGCGAGCTGATGGCGGATGCGGCCACGGTCGGCTGGGATGATGCGAAGAGTCTGCTCGAGTTGATCGAGAGGATCGGTGCGAACAAGATCGCCGCGTTCTTCGCGGAGCCGATCATCGGTGCCGGTGGGGTGTATCTTCCGCCGGAGGGGTACCTGGCCGAGGTGCGCGACATCTGCCGCGAGCACGACATTCTGTTTGTCGTCGACGAGGTCGTGACCGGTTTCGGTCGTATCGGCGGCGAGTGGTTCGCGTCTACTCGTTTCGATTTGCAGCCCGACATGATGACCACGGCAAAGGGTTTGACGTCCGGTTACGTTCCGATGGGTGCGGTGTTCATCGCGCCGCGGGTGGCGGAGCCGTTCTATGCGGGTTCGTGGTGGCGTCATGGTTACACGTACGGCGGGCATGCCGGTGCTGCTGCGGCGGCGATGGCGAACCTCGACATTCTCGAGCGTGAGAATTTGCTTGGGGAGTCGAAGCGTCTGGAGGCGTCGTTGCATACGCATCTGCAGCCGTTGGCCGAGCATCCGCGGGTGGCGGAGGTTCGTAGTGGACTGGGTGCGGTCGCTGCGGTGCAGTTGGCTGATCCGGCGGAGGCGTTGCCGTTTGTGAAGACGTTGCGTGAGCACGGTATTTCGGGTCGCGCGGCGGGTCAGGGTGCGATGCAGATTTCGCCGACGTTCGTCATGACCGACGATCAGGTCGCGGAGATGGCAGCAGGGATCCTCGCAGCTCTCGGATGAGTTCAGTTGCGGCGCCGGAAGAGTTTCTCGATTCGGCGCCGCACAGCGTTGGGTGCAGGTTCGAGTTCCAGAACCTCTTGTTCCGACTGCTTGGCGTAGGCCTGGGTGTACCGCTCGTGCAGTACCGAGCGAATTTCGTCCGGAGAGTAGGCCCGACGCTGGCGTTCGCCGCGCGCAACGAGAACCCCGGTGGCGGCAACGCCCATTGCACCGGCGAGGCCGACCAGTTTCCAAACGTGCGAGGCGC
The DNA here is from genome assembly GCF_036669995.1 of Rhodococcus sp. DN22. Classification (NCBI taxonomy): domain Bacteria; kingdom Bacillati; phylum Actinomycetota; class Actinomycetes; order Mycobacteriales; family Nocardiaceae; genus Rhodococcus; species Rhodococcus sp. DN22. Next base: position 2,880,129 of record NZ_CP133326.1, read on the forward strand.
GCAGAGGAGTAGGGAGTTTCATCCCTCTACGCTAGAGGCATGGACCGACGATTGCTTTCGCAGGTGAGTCTCGAGGAGGCCGCCGCGGCGACCCGCACGGGCGACATCTGGATCTTCCGCGGAGAGTCGACGGCGGACCGGGCCATCCAGACGCTGACCAACAGCCCGGTCAACCACGTCGGAATGTCGGTCGTGATCGACGACCTTCCGCCGCTGATGTGGCATGCGGAACTCGGTCACTCGCTGCAGGACATGTGGACCGGACGCTTCCAGCGTGGTGTCCAACTGCACGATCTGCGATCGGCGGTTCAGGTCTGGGGCGCCAAGTACGGGCAGCGTGGATGGTTGCGCCAGCTCGACCACGAAGTCACCCGGGAGCAGGAAGACGCTCTGCTCGAGACGATCGCACGGCTGGACGGTACGCCGTTCCCGTCGACGGCGAAGCTTGCCTCACGCTGGTTCGGAGGCCGAATCCCGAAGCTGCGCAAGAAGTCCGACGTGTCCGCAGTGGCCGTCGAGAGCGCCTATTGCGCCGAAGTGGTTGCCAAGACCTATGAGGCGATGGGTCTGCTTGTCGGTAACCGTCGTATCAACTGGTTCGATCCGGGCAAGTTCTGGAGTGGAGATCAGTTGCCCCTCGCGCCGGGAGTTGCGCTCGGTGACGAGATCTCGGTGTCACTCAGCGCACGTGACCTCGAGGCCGGACGCAATCCCGCCGGGTACTCACAAGGTTCGTGACGGCTCGGCGACGACGCGGCCGCCGACTTCGAGCCACCCTTCCGGAGAGAAGGTGGTGTGAAGCACCGATCCGCGTCCCTGGGTGATGAGCAGTGATTTCCTCAACCGGTCCGTGATGCGCAGCGCTGCAGATCCGGTCGCCTCGTCCTCGGCGATTCCCATCACCGGTGCGAACATGCGTGCGCGGATGGCAGCTTCGAGCTTGTCCTGCCATGCCCACAGATACGAATGATCCGCCTCGTAGTCGGACGGATCTGCGTCGATGACGTCGTCGACCGTGTCCATCGGATAGATCGCGAATTCCGGTGCCCATTCGGCACGCGCGCGTACCCACGTCAAAGCGCCGGATTGGCGGACGTCGACACTGCCGGCAGGAACGTCGAGGGCGCTCACGCGACGGCCCTGTTCGCCCAGCCACCACGTGGCACCGACGGTCGGGTGTCCGGCGAAGGGGAGTTCTGCTGCCGGAGTGAAGATCTGGACCCGCGCACGTGAGGCGCCGTCATCCGGAACGTCGATGAAGATGGTCTCGCTGTAGTCGAGTTCCTTCGCGACGGCTTGTCGATCCGATTCTGCAACCGTGGACGCGTCGACGATTCCCAACGGATTCCCGTGCTTGCCGTTCTCGTCCGTGAAGACCCGGACCACACTCACCTCGATACCCATCGGTCCACCCTAGCGCGCAAAAAGCCCTCCCCACCTTCACTGTGGGGAGGGCTCGTCGAACTGCACTCAGGTCCGAGTGATCAGACCTGTGCGGCAGAGAGGATCTCGTTGGCTTCGACAGCCTGTGCGACGCCCGCGACGATGGAACCGGCGCGGATCGCTTCGAAGATGACCTCGCGGTCGACACCTTCCTGGCGGAGGGTGTTCTCGTGAGCTTCGAGGCAGTGGTTGCAGCCGTTGATCGCGGACACTGCAAGCGACCACAATTCGAAGTCGGCCTTGTCGACGCCCGGGTTGCCGATGATGTTCATCCGCAGGCCGGCACGAAGGTCGTCGTACTTACCGTCGAGGTAGCCCTTGGTGCGGTAGAAGACGTTGTTCATGCCCATGATCGACGCTGCGCCGAGAGCGGCGTTGTACGCCTCTGCCGACAGGTTGTCGGCAGCCTCGGAAGCAATCTCCTTGAGCGTGGACGCAGACTTGGTGGCTGCGGCCGTTGCGAGGAGCGTTCCCCACAACTGCTGCTCGTTCAGGACCGTCGTGCGCGCAATGGAACTCAGGTTGAGCTTGAGGTCCTTCGCGTACTCGGGAAGCGAGTTCTTGAGGTTCTCGACGCTCATACTCAGACGCTCGCAGTCAGGAGCTCGCCGGCGTTGATGGTCGGGTCGCCCTTCTTCCAGTTGCATGCGCACAGCTCGTCGCTCTGGAGAGCGTCGAGGACGCGGAGAACCTCGTCGACGTTACGGCCGACGGAACCGGCTGTGACGGAGACGAACTGGATCTCGTTATTGGGGTCGACGATGAACGTCGCGCGGTCTGCAACGCCGTCGGCGTTGAGGACGCCGGTGGCCTCGGCAAGCTCACGCTTGAGGTCCGAGAGCATCGGGAAGGGGAGGGTCTTGAGCTCTTCGTGCTGTGCACGCCACTGGAAGTGCACGAACTCGTTGTCGACGGAAGCGCCGAGAACCTGAGCGTCACGGTCTGCGAACTCTTCGTTGAGCTTGCCGAATGCAGCAATCTCGGTGGGGCACACGAAGGTGAAGTCCTTGGGCCAGAAGAAGACGATGCGCCACTTGCCTGCGTAGTCGTCACTGGTGACGGTGGTGAAGTAGTCATCGGGCTGCTGGGCATCGACCTTGGACAGGTCGCCGCCGATGACAGCCGTGAGGTTGTAAGCGGGGAACTGGTCGCCGATTGTGAGCAGAGCCATGTGTCTCATTCTCCTACGTGTCTCGTGAACAGGAATTTCTTGCGCACACGATCCGGCTGTTCGGACTGTGACGGCCGAACGTGCTGGATCGAGAGGGTTTGTCACCGTCAGCGGGTCGGACGGTTTCGACTGGAGTGTCGAGGTTGTGACCGGCGCTTTTTGGTATGAGTCCATTCTGCATCAAACCGTTCAAAAGGTAAAGGTGATGGGTGGCACTACACTGATAGGCATGTCTGATCAGACTTATCAACCTTCCTTGTCACAGCTGCGTGCCTTTGTGTCGGTGGCCGAGTACCGGCACTTCGGTACTGCCGCAGCACGTTCCGGTGTGAGCCAACCCACACTGTCGCAGGCGCTGGCGGCTCTCGAGGCGGGACTAGGGGTCAAACTGATCGAACGTAGTACGCGGCGCGTGCTCGTGACCGCGGACGGACAGCGCTTGCTCGGTCAGGCGAAGCAAATCCTCGAGGCTGCCGACGGTTTCGTCGCGAGCGCGGCCGGCTCCGGCGACTCTCTGACCGGACCGCTACGCATCGGGTTGATCCCGACCGTTGCGCCGTACATTCTTCCGGGGTTGTTGCCGGAGCTGCGCGAGAAGCTACCGTCGTTGGCGCCGCAAATAGTCGAGGATCAAACGGCGCGCTTGCTTGATGCCCTGCGATCGGGAGCGCTCGACGTCGCGGTGTTGGCGCTTCCTGCCGGAACACCTGGCCTGGTGGAAGTTCCTGTGTACGAAGAGGATTTCGTGATGGTCGTGCCGAACGATCATTCCTTGGCCGGACGTGTCGATCTCACGGCGGACGTGCTCGACGCGCTGCCGTTGCTCTTGCTCGACGACGGCCACTGCCTGCGCGACCAGACGTTGGATCTGTGCCGTTCGGTAGACGCCCATCCGCTTGCCGGCGACACGCGGGCTACCTCTCTCGCGACAGTCGTGCAATGTGTGGCCGGGGGACTCGGGGTGACTTTGGTCCCGGAATCGGCTGTTGCCGTGGAGGTTCGACGCGGGGACTTGTCGACGGCGCATTTCGCCTCGCCGGCTCCAGGTCGCACGATCGGCGTCGTGTTCCGCTCGTCGAGTGGCCGAGCAGAAGGATTCCGTCAGCTGGCCGAGCTGGTCCGTTCGGTCAGCCCGACGGTTCCTCGATGACGTAACTCGTTCGACGTCGACGTGAAAGCTAGTCGAGAGAGCCTTCTTTCGCGGCAATGACGGCTCCGGGATTGAGAATTCCCAGCGGGTCGAGCGCATCCTTGACCTTGCGATTGAGGGCCATGACGTCTTCACCCAACTGTGACGGCAGCCAGTCGCGCTTGAGTCGACCGACCCCGTGTTCGCCGGTGATCGTGCCGCCGAGCGCGATGGCGAGATCCATCACCCGTCCGAATGCGATCTGTGCGCGTTCGGACATGTCCGGGTCTGCGGGGTCGAAGACGATGAGCGGGTGTGTGTTTCCGTCTCCGGCGTGCGCCACCGTGCAGATCAGGACGTCGAGGTCGTCGGCGATGGCTTCGACCCCGGTTACCAGCTGCGGGAGTGCGCGCATGGGAACGCCCACGTCTTCGAGAAGCAGACTTCCCATCGCGAGCACTGCCGGGAACACTGCCCGCCGTGCCGCCGCAAAAGCGTCACCTTCGGCCTGGTCATCGGTGGCGAATACTTCGGTGGCTCCGTTGTTTTCGCACGCCTGAACAATCGTCTCGATTTCCAGCACGCCTGCCGCGCCGGGTGCGTCGGACTGCGCGAGCAGCAGTGCGTGAGCCTTGCGGTTCAGACCCATGCGTACCGAATCCTCGACGGCATTGATGCTGGCATGATCCATGAACTCGAGCATCGCCGGACGCATGTTGCTGGTGATCGCCAAGACCGCGTCCGCAGCTTCTTGTACCGAGTCGAACGACGCGACGACGGTTGATGCGGGCGGCTGCGCGGGAATCAAACGCAACGTGATTTCCGTGATGATGCCGAGAGTTCCCTCACTGCCCACGAACAGTTTGGTGAGGGAGAGTCCGGCGACGTCCTTGAGAAGGGGACCTCCGAGGCTGACCGCTGTCCCGTCTGCCAGCACGACCCGGAGTCCGAGAACGTAGTCGGTGGTAACTCCGTACTTGACGCAGCAGAGTCCGCCGGCGTTGGTGGCTGCATTGCCGCCGATGGAACAGATCTCGAAGGACGACGGGTCAGGTGGGTACCAGAGTCCGTGCTCTGCGGCTGCTTTCTTGACCTCGGCATTCATCAAACCGGGCTGCGTAACCGCCACACGGGCGACCGGGTCGATCGTGATCTGTCGCATTCGCTCGGTGCTGACCACTATGCAACCGTCGACGGCGCTGGATCCACCGGAAAGGCCCGAGCCGGCACCTCGGGAACCACCGGTACGCGGTTGGCGGTTGCCCAGCGCATCACTGTTTGGATGTCTTCGGTGCACGTTGCGCGAACCACGGCAGCGGGATGGCCGGCGGTCGGGTCGGCGGCCCAGTCCTGGCGGTAGCCCGCGGTCACATCCGGATCCAGCAGGACGGCTCCCTCGGGGAGTGCCGCTACAAGTTCGTCCAAGGCGTACGAATTTTCGACCGTCATCACTCCATCATGCGTCCGGCAGCGCCGCTGAGGTCCTGACTTGGTCAGATTTGGGCGCGGCACCGTTGCCCTGGCCCCTACCGGGCCGCATCTTCTGGCCAGCCGGGGTAGTTGGGGAGGACGAGGGATGGGGCGAAGTCGGTGCTCATCCGGAGTCGATTCCCGTCGTGACGCGATTTGAACCAGTCAGAGCAAGTCTCCTGTTGCACACGGTCGCTGGTGGAGCTGGTGAATTTGTCGACGATCCAGCCGCCGAAGACGTCCCCTTCCGGTGCATTGCGGGGCCCTTCGAATCGAGGGTAGGGGGTAGCCGTAGAAGCGGTGTTGTGCATCCAGATCTCGTAACTACTGCTCGGGAGTCGCGACGAATCCGGTTTGCGGCCGTCGTAATCGGTATCGTAGGCGTCGGAGCAGGCGTAAGCGACGACGGTCGAATCGCCAGGGTATCCGGCGGGAATTGTTTGAATACTCAAGATCCGGTTGATGCTGGTACCTCGGTAGACGCGTGGTGGTGTGTCTGCGGGTTCTCCGTAGCGGCGATCGCTCGAGACCGTTCCATGAGTGTTCGCAGTGATTCTCGAGAACCCGTGGTAGGCGTCGCTGCGATCGCCACCACTGTCAACGATGTAGTCGGATTCTATGAATGCTCGGATTATGGTGGCCTCTTCGCTGAAGAGGTCGATGCCGGGGTCTGCGAGCCATTGGTTGTGATAGTCGGTCATGTAGCTCGGTAGTACATAGACGTTTGACGCGGCGGGCGTGGTTGTGGCGCTGACGTTTTCGGTTGAGTTGGGTGCCGCGCAACCCGCGATACATGATCCCATGCTGAATGCCAGTGCAAGAGCGGTTGCGGCGCGGTGGTTTCGCCTTGTAAACGCAGGAAATCTATCCGACATCGTCGAGTCCGTCTCTCATGTTGGTCATGAACGTATCGCGATTGAATCCCCGAAACGTCAAATAGTCCTGCAGCGTGCTGTCGAATTTGCCGTTTAGACCCAGGGTCTCCAGATCGACTGGTCTGAGGGATTCGCTCGGATCGCCATTGACTCGAAAACCGTTCAGTTGCTCGAAGTCTTTTCTTCCGTAGGCGTTGTCGAGTGCCTGAACCAATCGGTAGTCGAGAAGGGTCGTCGAAGCCGAACTCTGGTCTGTGAAGTTGAGTTGTGCCGGAGGAACTTCGACCGGGGAGCCCAGGACGTGATCTTTGAGTTCGACTCCCAGCATGCTGACTGCAACGCTGGTCGGTGGTCCGAAGCCTGGGATCATGGCGGCACCGCCGGAAATCAGCCAACCGAGTTCGTCGTATGTTTTCCCACGTCTGCTGATGATGTCCTGTTGCGCCGCCGCAGCGTCACCGGTTCGGTTGAAGGCTTCTTCCTCCAGAGCGCCGTCCATCAGTGCCTGGACGCGTCCCGCATATATTGCATATTGCGAAGAACCCGCGGCGATGTCTCCGCTATGCTGGTTTCGACGAAGGTCCCTTGGAGTTGGCCCGCGGCTCCGAGCATGTTCGCATTGAAACTTGCGGCTGCGTGGGGGTCGCTGTCGATGATCGCGATCACCGATTTTGCATTGGCGAATCTGTCGTCGTAGGCATCGAGATTTTCGAAACCGAGGGTACCGGTTTGATCGGGTTCCAATCCGACGAGATTCCCGATGTACGGGGTCACCGCGGAACCAATGGATTGCGTCAACGCGGGATTCACTTCTCCGATGGATCTGTTGTCCAGGCCGGCGATGTCGAGGTAGGCACCTTTGTTGTCGGCGAGATTGTGGGCGAGCGCAAGGGCAGAGGCGCCGGCCCGTTCGGCAACAGCTGGGTTGGAGTTGGTGGCGTCGGGTCCGATCCAATCGGTGAGGCCGCTGACGGCTCGTCCGTCATCGTTCCATTCGCGGGTGAACAGATTCACCACGTCGTCCTGATGAGCAGGGGTGGTGAGGAAGTCGGCGTTCGAAGGTATGTCCCGAGTGGCAACGTCGAGGGCTTTGGTGAGGCTGGAGTCGAGCTCATCGTTGCTGACGGGCTGGCCGTCGTCGTCGAAGACCAATCGCATCGGGGCGCTCGATGAAGTTTGCGATTGGAGAGGGGCGAGATCTGCGCTGCGATCGAGCAGTGCAGAACTCAGAGCGCTGCCGGATTGTGTCGCCGGGTCTGCATTTCGAAGTATGTCCGCGAGGGCATTCGAATCGTCGAAATGGTTGACGTTCACGGTGGTGGAGTACCCGCCGGGTTGGAGTTGCGAGCTGTACGCGGGGTCGCTGAAGATTCTGCGGACGTCTGGCGGAAGGTTGTCGAGGCTGCCCACGTTGCCGTTGCCGTTGCCGTCGGTGACGTTGGGATTGGAGACGGTGAACATGCCCGAGGCGAGGGCGCTGGGGATTCGCGCGTCGGCGGGGACATTCGCATCGGGGAAGTTGACCGTGCGGAATCCTTCGGCTCCTGCACCGATATTCTTCAGCTCGTCGAGGTTGGTATCGGCGTAGAACTCACGTAGGTAGGCGAGTTGTTCCGGGTCGACGACCACGGGCCCGCCGGCAGCAAGTTGCGCTTGTTGTTCCGGAGTGAAAGTCGTCGCGGCGATCAACCGTTGCTTGGCCGCCTCGCTCTCGGGTGTTGCGCCCGGGGACTGCGCGAGAATGTCGGAGTCGTGGGCTCCCTGACCATCGAACCGAACGTGATGTGAAGGGGTGGTCGACGCTGCATCGGGGATCCCGAAATCGGCCTTGCGGTCGATGAGCGAGGTGCCTGCGGCGATGATCTCCGTGAGGATTCTGGCGGCGCTCGCGTCAGTCTCGTCGACGTCCGTGAGTGCCGTGCCGATGCGCCACGAGTGATATTCGAGGCGGGCTTCTACCTCGCGCGGATCTGTGCTCGCCAGAGTTGCGGGCGTCGCGGTGACGGAACCGTCGTCAGAGACGGTGAAACCGTCGGCGCTCGCGTAGTCGACGCGGCTGACCAGTGTTTCGCGGGCGTACCGGAGGTTTGCCGATTGCGCTGCGACACAGCGCCCGGCGTCTCCGACTATCGCGACGGCGTCTCGCCCGAAGGCATGCTGCTGCGTTGCCGAATCCCACGCTGCGGTCGCCGCGCTGCCGCTCCAATCGCTGGTTGCGGTGTCCATGATTCGGTGCCCGATGTCGACGTTGCTGTCGAATACGTCATGTCCGCGGCCCAGGGAGCCGGCATAGTTGTCGAGGGCGTCCAGATCCCAGGATCGGATCTGCGAGATCGACAGTGTCATCGCACGTCTCCCGAATCCTCGATCCGTGCGCCGTTGGTGATGTCGACCCGGGCGAACTCTCGTGCGGAGTTTTCCAGTTTCGTGCGGGTAGCGGTGATCCCCGCTCCGATTGCGCGGCCGAGTTCGTCGACGGTGACGACGTTGTCGGCTATGGCTGCAGCGAACGCCGACCCGGCGGCTCCGGCCGATGCGGCGGTAGCGGCTTCCGAAGCCGAGAATCCACCGAGTTCCTCGGCAGGTGCCGTCAGCCCCTCCGCAGTACTTGCCAATTCGGCTGGATCAGCTGAAAAAGTATCCACACCCATGAACGAATCCCCCCGAATTCATCTGCGAGATCACAGTGAATCGAGGATAGAGCATGCCAGATGACCCGACCTCGAGGGGCGCGTCATCGTCCTCGCGGTCGAGGGGGTTGTGTGAAAGCCCTAACGGCCCTTCTGCTTTCCGGAGAACCGGCCACCCGAACTCTTGGTCCCGCCGGACTTGCCGCTACCCGATTTGCCACCGGCCTTGGCCTTACCGGAACCGGCGTTGCGTCCGGATATGTTCTTTGCGGTGCCGGCGCCCTTAGCTTTCTGCCCGTTCTTGGCAGCTTCTGCGCGACGCTCGCGGGCCGCGATCTTGGCCTTGACGGAGCCCTTGATCTTCTCCGCCGGCTCACCGTTTCGGCCGCGGGAACTCTGCGCCGTTCGGCCCCGCACGATGCCGATAAGTTCCTCGACCAGATCTGTGGTCTTGGACTCCATCCATGCCAAAGCCACAGGAGCCTCGGGCGCACCGTCCACCGGACGGAAGGTCAGGTCCTTGCGATGGTGGAACCGCGCCAGCGAATGGGGAACCACGACAACTCCGACGCCGGCGGCCACCAACTCGATGGCGTCGGCGATGGTCGCGGGTCGCTCGGCGGCGGTCTTTCCGGGACGGGTCGGCCAGTCGAGTCTGTCGTCGAGCGGATCGAGCACTATCTCGTCGGCCAGATCGTCGACGGAAATCTGATCGACAGTAGTGAACACGTGATCTTTCGGCACCACCACCACCGGGGTTTCCGCATACAGCGAGATGGCGCTGATGCCGGTCCGGTCGATCGGCAGGCGAACCAACCCTGCATCTGCTTCACCTGCGCGAAGTGCAGCTTCGAGTTCGAGAACCGGGAACTGAACAAGTTCCAGACGCACCTCGGGGAGCCGCTCGTGCCACACCCGGACCCACTTGGTGGGCGTCACCCCCGGGGCGTACGCGAGTCGAAAAATTGCCTGACTATCCGCGTCTGTCACCAGGCAAGGCTACCGCCTTGGTAAAAGCACCCGTATCGGCTGGTTACTCTTGTTGCATGACGTCGAACAAAACTCCCCAGACGATGAAGCCGACGACGGCTGCCAAGAAGCTGGGTGTGTACCTGGAAGCAACACCTGCGCAGTTCCAGGAAGGCGACGTGACTCGTGACGAGCTGACCGCTCTGCAGACCGATCCGCCGGAGTGGCTGCTGGAGCTGCGACGCACCGGACCGCACCCTCGCCCGGTCATCGCCGCCAAGCTGGGCGTATCGATCGCCGGCCTGGCCCGCGGCGGCGTCGAAGAAGCACTCACCACGGATCAGATCGCCGCACTCCTCGAAGAGAAGCCTGATTGGCTCGAAAAGGAACGCGCTGTTCAGGCCGACGTGCGGGCCGAAAACGTTCGCATCAAGGAAAAGCGCGCTGCGCGTCGTAACCAGCCGCGGAAGGCTCGAAGGGGCTGACGCCCCCCCTGTGCGCCTTTCCGGTAGCGATGACTACCGGAAAGGCGCACAGGCGCTAGCCTTCTACGACGCTCAGTTCGTCGAACACGATTTCACCCGCGGCATCCGATTCCGGGATGTCGACGACGGCAAGCAGCGCCCATCCGTGATCGCCCTCCGGATCCTCGAGCACCTGCCGCACCCGCCAGAACTCTCCGTCCTCAGTGACCTGGAAGAGCGCCGGACCGCGCGCCGACGGCCCGGTTCCGATGGTTGCGTACTCCTCGAAGTACGGCAGTAGTTGCTCTTCCCACTCGGCGGCCTCGATACCGTCCTCGAGGTTTTCCAGCTCGTTCCACTGTCGACGCGACGCGAGATCGATGCGTCGGAACATCGCATTGCGCACCATGACGCGGAATGCGCGCGGGTTCGCCGAGATGGGACGGGGAATGTCGGCGCCGAACGCAACCTCTTCCGTGTCTGCCTCGGCTCCGGGGTCGGTGAGTGACTCCCACTCGTCGAGCAGGCTCGAGTCGACCTGACGGATCAGCTCGCCCAACCACTCGATGATGTCTTCGAGTTCCTCGGTGCGCGCTTCGGTCGGGACGGTTTGCCTCAGCGCGCGGTAGGCGTCGGCGAGGTAGCGCAGGACGAGGCCCTCGGACCGGGTAAGTCCGTAATGGCTGATCAATTCGGCAAAGGTCATGGCGCGTTCGATCATGTCGCGCACCACGGACTTGGGGGAGAGGGCGAACTCGGTGATCCACGGGTGGCCACCCCGGTACATTTCGAAAGCCGGGAACAGCAAGTCCGACAACGGTTTCGGCCAGGTGACCTCTTCGAGAAGCTCCATGCGCTCCTCGTACTCGATGCCGTCCGCCTTCATCTGCGCCACCGCTTCGCCGCGTGCGAAGTGCTGCTGCGCCATCAGAACCTGACGCGGATCGTCGAGCGTCGACTCGATGATCGAGACGACATCGAGTGCGTAACTGTCGGATTCGACGTCGAGAAGTTCGAATGCCGCCAAGGCGAACGGTGAGAGTGGCTGGTTCAAGGCGAAGTCGCGTTGCAGGTCCATCGTCAACCGAGCCATGCGGCCGTACTCGTCGGGTTCGTCGAGGCGTTCCACGATGCCGGCGCTGAGCAATCCGCGATACAGCGAGATCGCTTTGAGGATGTGCTTACGTTGCGCCGGACGCGATTCGTGGTTGTCCTCCAACAGATGCCGCATCGCGTCGAAGCAGTTGCCCGGGCGGGCAATGACATTGAGCAGCATCGAGTTGCTGACCGAGAATCGCGATACCAACGGTTCGGGCGATGCCGCGACCAAGCGGTCGAACGTCGCTTCGCTCCAGGACACAAACCCCTCGGGAGCCTTCTTGCGTTGAATCTTCTTGATCTTCTTCGGATCGTCGCCGGCCTTGGCGACTGCCCGCAGATTCTCCACTTCGTGTTCCGGTGCCTGGACGACAACGGTGCCCATCGTGTCGTAGCCTGCACGACCCGCGCGGCCGGCGATCTGATGGAACTCGCGGGCCTTCAGATGCCGTGTGCGGACGCCGTCGTACTTGGCGAGACCGGTCAGCAGCACTGTGCGGATCGGGACGTTGATTCCGACGCCCAGAGTGTCGGTACCGCAGATCACCTTGAGAAGTCCGTCCTGCGCGAGAACTTCGATGAGCCGTCGGTACTTGGGCAACATGCCAGCATGGTGAACGCCGATGCCGTGCCGGACCAGGCGCGAGAGTGTCTTTCCGAACCCCGTGGTGAAGCGGAAACCGCCCAGCGCTTCGGCGATCGCTTCCTTCTCTGCCTTGGAACAGAAGTTGACGCTCGTCAGTGCCTGGGCGCGCTCGAGCGCGGCCGCCTGCGTGAAATGCACGATGTAGACGGGGGACTGGTTGGTGGTCACCAGATCTTCGATGGTTTCGCCGACCGGCGTGGTCGCGTACGAGAACATCAAAGGCACAGGGCGTTCCGTGCCGGAGACGACGGTGGTCGGCTTCCCGGTGCGACGCGTCAGATCCTCGGAGAAGAAGTCGACCTCACCGAGAGTTGCCGACATCAAGAGGAACTGCGCGTGCGGCAACTCTATGAGCGGAACCTGCCACGCCCAACCTCGATCGGGTTCGGAGTAGAAATGGAACTCGTCCATCACGACCTGGCCGATATCGGAGTTCGGGCCCTCTCGCAGTGCGAGATTCGCGACGATCTCTGCCGTCGCACAAATGATCGGCGCCGACGAGTTCACGGCGGCGTCGCCGGTCATCATGCCGACGTTCTCGGCACCGAAGACCTCACACAGCGCAAAGAACTTCTCGCTCACCAAGGCCTTGATCGGCGCTGTGTAGTAGGTGCGCTTGCCGAGCGACATCGCATAGAAATGCGCGCCGATCGCTACCATCGATTTGCCGGACCCGGTCGGCGTCGCAAGGATCACGTTTGCACCCGAGACCAACTCCATGACGGCCTCTTCCTGGGCAGGATAGAGCGTCAAACCTCGTTCGAGGGTCCACGAAGAGAAGGCGTCGAAAACGGAATCAGGATCCGCGTTGTCGGGGAGAAGTTCCGTCAGCAGCACTCGTACAGGCTAGCCGCAACCGCGGATCAGGTTGCGCTTCGCTCGTCCGAGCCCATGGCGTCGAGCACTGCCATGCGGGTGGACGACGTTCCGGTGATGGTGTTCTCGCCGACGCCGGAGATCAGCATGTGACGCCAGCGGGCCTCGTCGAAGACGAGTGGTGCGGTGCTGGAAAGAAAATCTTCGACGATCTGCAGGAAACGCATCGGATCGTCGCGGAACGGGAAGTGGCCCGAGCCGCGGAAGATTTCGAGACGTGAGTTCGGCATCGCCGCGTGCGCGAGGTGAGCGTGGGAGACGGGAATGACGGAGTCGTCGTCGCCCCAGATCAGTTGAACCGGCAGATTCTCGGTCAGATAACAGCGGTCGAGCATCGTGACGACCTGTCCGCGCCAGTCCACGACTGCCCGCAGCGTACGAAGGTAAGCCTCGTAGGCAGTGGGGTCGGGGAGATCAGCGAGCACTCGAATCAGGTCTGGCGTGTCGTGCAGCATGGTGCCGGGGCGCAGATTCGAACCGTGGACGACACCGGCAAGGTTTCCGGCCATCCGGACGAGCGGCATCGCGCCAGGTATCCGGAGCAGTTTGACGACCTCGTTGACCACAGGAACGGACATGAGCCGCAGCAGCGGGTGGACGTCCTTGGTGACGCCACCGGCTGAGACCAGCACGAGGCGATCGACCATGTGAGGGAACTGATACGAGAACTGCATCGCGACGCCGCCGCCGAGCGAATGCCCGATGACGGTGACGTGCTCGATGCCGAGCGTCGACAGAAGATCACGCATGCCGTTGGCATACGCGGCTACCGAGTAATCTGCGCGCGGCTTGTCGGAGCGGCCGTGACCCAACAGGTCAGGTGCGATGACGGTGTACTTCTTGGCGAGGTGGGGAATGATCTCGGTCCACGTCGACGAGTTGTCGCCGATTCCGTGCAGGAGCAGTACTGCCGGACCCTCGCCGGCTATCCGAAATGCGCGTCGGTAGCCGTGAATCGTCCGGAACATCATCCGCGGTTCCTCGTCGGGGACCGGTCGGAGCTGACGGTTCCGTGGTCTGCTCATGTCGCCTCCTGGCTCGGCGTGTGACCACGTTGACTGTCTGCTCCAGTTGTTGAGCCGTCAACGAAAATCACACAGAGTTTGAGGCTATCCGACGGATGTGTCCTGAACAACAGCCCAGGTAACGGAGGGGTTGCGGAATGCGCACAATGTCGAATTATGCGCCCCGCCCGTCACATTTTCGTCAGTTGTCGCCTCGATCGAGGTCTCCAGCTGAGCCGAAGTCGTCATTTCCTGCCTGTTCGGCCAGGAACTTTTCGAACTCTGCGCCGATCTCGTCACCGCTGGGAAGGTCGGCCTCGCCGGCCAGAAGGGACGACTGTTGTTCCTGAGCGGCGACAAAAGTGTCGTATTGACGCTCCAAAGCGTGGACTACAGTCTGAACTTCTTCGTTCCCGGCTATGTGCTCGTTAACCTGTTCCCGAACGCGCGCCGCGGCCTCACCCAGTGCAACCAAGGGCAATTCCAGATCCGAAACCTCGGAAACGTTTTCGAGCAAAGTCTCTGCGGCGCCCGGGTAGTCCGTTTGCGCGAGGTAGTGGGGGACATGCACCGAAAAGCCCATCGCCTCGTGCCCGTGCTGAGACATACGAAGCTCGAGGAGTGACGATGCGCTGCCGGGAACCTGCAGTTCACCTGACCAACGCTGATGGTCCTGGATCAGGTCCTTGTTGGTCGAATGTGCTGTCACACCCAGCGGTCGGGTGTGCGGGATTGCCATCGGAATCGCGTTGAGCCCGATGGTTCGACGCACTCCCAGCTGTTCGGACAACAGACGAACGGCTGTGGTGAACCGCTCCCACTTGAGGTCCGGTTCCATCCCTGCGAGCAGCAGGAACGGCGTGCCGGCCGTATCGCGCAGTGCGTACAGATTGAGCGCCGGAGCGTCGTAATCGGAGAAATGATCGGCCTTGAACGTCATCGTTGGTCGACGTGAGCGGTAGTCGATCAGCTCGTCGACAGCAAACGACGCGACAAGCTCGGTTTCCAGGCTTTCGCGCAGATGCGTCGTCGCCAACTTCACGGCGTGACCGGCGTCGGAGTAACCCTCGAGTCCGTGAATCAGGATCGGTCCCTGGCCGTCGGCAGCCGCCAACTGGGGCGCCGGAAATTCCAGCTCGTACATCCTCGACTGTTCGTCCATCGCAGTCCCCTTCGCTCTTCGGTCTTGATCTCAAGTGTCCACTATCGGCGCACGCTCGACAGCATCGGAGTCAGGTGCCCGACAGCACTGGATCAGACGTTCATCGGTAAGAACACCGAGTCGGTGACCGATCATTCCCGATCCGACGAGACGGACGTTCGCCGAGAGCGAAGCCGAGCGGTATCTTTCGACACTTGGCCTGGGCGTTCGCTAGATGTCGGGTGCGCGGCTTCGGACATGGCAGAGTGGAAGACAAGGTCGGCACGGCCGATTTGTCCGAAATGCATTGGTCGATTGTCGGGATCGGTCGAGGTCGAGTGCGGAGGCTTACATGCGGGTGTGTCCACGATCGTCCAGGCGAGTGGCCGCATGCTCCCTTGCTGCGGTGGCCGCCGTTGCACTACTCGCGGGCTGCTCCGGGTCGGTCCAAGGTGCACCCGTTCCGGACTCCGCGCCGGCGACTGCCGGTGCGACCGACAGCGGCTCAGCGGCACCGAGTACGACGGCTGCACCCAAATCCTCGACGCCGAAATCCACCTCTCCGAAAACGGCGGCACCGTTGTCCGAACTGCTGCTGACTCCCGAGGAATTTCCCGAGCCCTTCGGCGCCGTTGTGCTGCCCCCGCAGGCCGTTCCGATGGCAGCGCCGGATCTAGTCGGCGTCCCACGCGGTGCCACCGTCGATCCATCCGAATGTGAGCCACCGGAACAGGATTACGGTCCGAACGGGACCGTGATGGCGGTCGGGACCGACAATGCG
Source organism: Rhodococcus sp. DN22 (assembly GCF_036669995.1). Taxonomy (NCBI): domain Bacteria; kingdom Bacillati; phylum Actinomycetota; class Actinomycetes; order Mycobacteriales; family Nocardiaceae; genus Rhodococcus; species Rhodococcus sp. DN22. The sequence continues at coordinate 2,895,826 of NZ_CP133326.1, forward strand.
ACGAGGGCAACGATTTCGGTCGAACTCACGAAGGTCGACGCACCACTGGACGAGTTGGAAGCGCAAACTCGCCAGTGCCCGTCCATGACTGTCACTGCGAACGGCGTCACCACTACAGTGACGACGGAAATTCTTCCGCCGTCGCCGATCGATGCCGACAAGACGATGTCACTTCGCCGCACCGTCGTGTCCCCCAAAGCCGCAGCCGGCGATCAGACGATGCTGACATTGATCGCGCAGGTCGGCGACGTACGGGTAGCAACAACACTGATGACGTTCGGTTCTGCGACGCCCTCGACGGCACCTCTGGATCAAGCGTTCACCGCAGCCGTACAGAAGGTCAAAGCAGGCAAGTGATTTCGCAGCACACGGGTCCGACACAGAGCGGACCTTTTCGGTGCGGCGCGATAATTCGTCCCCAACTGACTCGATAATCCACAGACGAATTCGACGTCGCTGTTTTCCCTGGTCGAGCGGATGGCGGCATCGGGGCGATCGGCGAGGGTCTGTGCATGACCACATCACCTCTTCCAGGAGAATTCGAATTCTCCGACGACGACCTGGCCCTTTTCGGACGCGTTGAACGTGTTTCCGATCCAGGCGAATTGATCGCGGCAATACCCGCCCTCCTGGGATTCCATCCGTCCAACTCCGTCGTTGCGCTGTCTCTGATGGGCGCTTCCGCCTCGACGCTCGGCCCGGTAATGCGACACGACTACTTTCCAAGCGTCAAAGGAAAGCCTGCGAGGCAGATGAGCGCGGCGCTGCGCCAGTTCGCCGCCGTGTGTGACGGGGAAGGAGCGCGTGCGGTCGTTCTCGTGGTGATCACCAATTGCTCGACAGCTGAAACTCTCATCGACGAAACCATCGAACTGGCCGAGGTATTCGAAGACATGCTCGGCGGAACCTGCGTCGAGCTGGCTGACGTATTGTGCACGGCCGCAATAGAATCTGACCAGCCGTGGACGAGCGTCACGCGTTCGATTCACTGCGGCACCCTGCCAGACCCGGCATCTTCGTCGGTCGCGGCGGCGCAGGTGTTGGGCGGGAGGGTCATTCGCCGTTCGCGTGAGGAACTGGTCCGGTGGGTACAGGGTGCCGCTCGCAATCACGACGCGATTGCCCGACTGATCGCGAGCCGCCGAGAATCGAGTGAGTGCAGCGGAGGATCAGGCCGTGATGCAGCAGTTCAGCGCCGGGTCGATCTGGTGTTGGAACATGTCCGCCGTGTGGAGGCGGGCACTTACTACCCTGACCCGCAGGAATGCGCCGATCTGGTGGTCGCTTTGACGGACGTTCACGTGCGCGACGTGGTGTTGGGTCTGGCGATCACGTCGGTTGCCGCACATGCCGAACAATTGTGGCTCGTACTTACCCATGAAGTACCGTCTCCCGAACGAGCTTGGCCGGCAACACTTCTCGGGTTCTTTGCATACGTGCGCGGCGACGGGCCCCTGGCAGGTGTTGCGCTGTCGGCCGCACTGTCGGCCGATTCGGAACATACCTTGGCCGGATTGCTGGATTTATCGCTCCAATCCGGTGTGCACCCCGATGGGATCCGTGACCTTGCGGCCGTCGGATTGTCCATCGGCGAATCGCTCGGAATTGCCGGCTTGCCGCCGGCGCTGCCGAGTGGAAGCTAGCGAGCAGCGTGTGAGCGGTCGCCCAGATCCTGGAGGAACTGCCATGCATCGGCGACTATGACGTCGAGATCGGTACGCGTGGGCGTCCAACCCAACTCGGCAATCGCCTTGTCGCTCGATGCGATCAGTACGGCCGGATCACCCAGCCGTCGTGACGCGTCTTCGACGTTGATCGGCAGGCCGGTGACCCGCGCACAGGCAGCGATCACCTCGCGCACGCTGAAGCCGGCACCACTTCCGAGGTTGTAGATGCGGTGCTCGCCGGGAACCGAGGATTCGAGCGCCAGCAGATGCGCTTCGGCGAGGTCAAGCACGTGTATGTAGTCGCGTACCGCGGTGCCGTCCGGCGTGGGCCAGTCGGTTCCGAATACCGAGATCTTGTCTCGCTGCTCGAGTGCGACCTGAAGGACGAGCGGAATCAGGTGGGTTTCGATCACCCGGTTCTCGCCGGCGGACTTGTACGCACCCGCGACGTTGAAGTAGCGCAAGCTGGTAGCGCCGAGGCCGTGGGCGATCGAGTACGAGGTGATCGCATGATCGATCGCGAGCTTGGTCGCGCCGTACGGATTCGTAGGGCGGGTCGGAGCGGTTTCCACGATGGGGGACTGCTCCGGCTCGCCGTACGTCGCGGCGGTGGAAGAGAACACGAGCCGGGGAGTGCCGGAGACACGAATCGCCTCGAGCAGTTCGATGGTCGTGACGACGTTTCCGCGCCAGTACTTTTCGGGGTGCAGCACGGATTCGCCGACCAGCGACTGCGCAGCGAAGTGAAGTACGCCGTCGAAAACCGGTGAACCCGCACTGCCGAGGATGTCGGCGGCCAGCGCCCCCACATCCCCTTCGATGAACTCGGCACCGGCAGGCACCGCGTCGGCATTTCCGGTGGAGAGGTCGTCGATGACGACAACTTCGTGTCCACGCTCGAGCAACACAGTGCTGCACACACTGCCGACGTAACCGGCGCCGCCGGTGACCAGGAGTTTCATCTAGTTCCTCAGACCTGCTTGACCTGAACGGCGTGAGCCATTTCCTCGGACAGGTCGAACCCGCTGTGACCCGGCACGATGATGGTCACCGAGCCCGGACGGGTTTCGACCGTCACCCTGGCGTCGGGAACGACGCCGGCGTCACGCAGCTGCGCGATCACCTCGGGATCGGACTGCACGTGCTCGGCGAGTCGCCGAACGACCACAGCTGTCTGTGCGCCGTGCGGAATATCGGTCAGGCGCACCAACGTTTCGGTGGTGGCAACCGGGCCGTCGAGTCCCAACTGGTCCAAGCCCGGAATCGGGTTGCCGTATGGCGACGTCGTGGGGTTGTTCAGAACGACGACGAGTCGACGCTCGACCTCCTCGCTCATCACGTGCTCCCAACGGCATGCCTCGGCATGTACGTCTTCCCATTTGAGACCGATGACGTCCACCAGTAGGCGCTCTGCCAACCGGTGCTTACGCATGACAGAGATCGCGAGATCGCGACCCTTGTCGGTGAGTTCCAGATGTCGATCGCCGGCGACCATCAGCAAGCCGTCGCGCTCCATACGCGCAACTGTCTGGCTGACGGTGGGTCCGCTCTGTTCGAGCCGTTCGGCGATCCGCGCCCGGAGTGGGACTACGCCCTCTTCTTCCAAGTCGTAGATCGTCCGGAGATACATCTCCGTGGTGTCGACTAGATCCTTCACACTCAACCCCTTCGTCAGTTGATCATTCTACCGTTCAGTTCGTGGTTCCGGTGCCGCCTCCACTGCGGCGAGTCCAGCGCGTGTCCGAATTGGATTCGTGTCACTCGATCTCGGTCTCCGAAGCGGGCCGCGAGTGTGGTGTGCGGCACGAAACGAGAAGGAAGTAGCGTGATCCCATGACCGCGTCGATCAGATCTGACGGGGACCCCGCGGCGTCTCGAGCGAATCGAGTCGTGGTGTGGAGTCCGGAGTACCTGAGCTATCGGTGGAGCGCCGATCACCCGATGAATCCCACTCGCCTCGATCTCACGATGGCACTCTCGCGAAGCCTCGGACTTCTCGAGGGCATCGAATTTCTCGAACCGAGCGCCGCGTCCGATGCCGACCTCCTCAGAATCCACACACCGGCATATCTTGCAGCGGTCAAAGACGCGGGTAACTCTGCGAACAACGGTGTGAGCGGCCAGGATGTTCCCCACGGGCTCGGTACCGAGGACAACCCGGTCTTCCCGCACATGCACGAAGCAAGTGCGATCCTCGCCGGCGGCTCGCTGGCCGCAGCGCAGGAAATCGCTTCGGGACGTACGCGACGCGCGGTCAGCATCGGCGGCGGCATGCACCACGCGATGGCGGATTGGGCTTCGGGATTCTGCGTCTACAACGATGCGGCTGTGGCGATTTCGTGGCTGCTCGACAACGGCTACGACCGCATCGCCTACATCGACGTCGACGCTCATCACGGCGACGGAGTGCAACATGCGTTCCTCGGGGACCCCCGGGTGCTCACGGTCTCGCTGCATCAGCACCCGGCAACCTTGTGGCCGAACACCGGATGGTCGAGCGAGGTCGGCGACGGGGCCGCTGAAGGCACTGCAGTGAACATCCCGGTGCTTCCCGGGACCGTCGACGCGTTGTGGCTGCGCGCATTTCACGCCGTCGTCCCGGGAGCCATTGCAGCCTTCCGCCCGCAGATCATCATCAGCCAGTGCGGAGTCGACTCGCACCGCGAGGACCCGCTCGCGGACCTCGCTCTGACCGTCGACGGCCAGCGAGCAGCGTTCCTGGCAATGCGCGATCTTGCCGACCGCTACTCCGAGGGCCGGTGGCTGGCAGTCGGCGGCGGCGGATACGGACTGGTTCGCGTCGTGCCGAGGGCATGGACTCACCTGATCGCTGCCGCGCTCGATCGCGAGGTCGACGTCGACACAGCTGTGCCTGACGAGTGGAAGGAATCGACGAAGCTGCGAGCGCCGAGCGTCGACCTCCCGCCGACCATGGGCGACGGCGGAGATGTCGCATACACCCCGTGGGACGGCCCGGGTGGTACACCGGAGACAGGTGTCGCCTCGGTAGATCGTGCACTCACCCGAATCGACTCGGCGATCATCGCCACACGCCGCGCTTCGTTCCCGCTACTCGGACTCGACCCGGAGGATCCCCGTGACTGAACAGTCCGATACCGATGCCGGCGGCGCGAGCGACCAGGCGCCGAACACCGACCCCGCTCACACCTATCCCCATTCGTGGGTAGTCGATGTTCTCGCCTCCGACGGCGGCGCGGTGGCGTTGCGACCCATCGTTCCCGAGGACGCGGACAAGCTCGTCGAATTCCACGGCAAACTCTCCGAGCGGACCCGGTACCTGCGCTACTTCGGCCCGTACCCCACGATGTCGGCGCGCGACGTGAAGAATTTCACGACGGTCGACCACCACAACCGCGTCGCCTTCGTGATGATGCTCGGCGACGAGATCATCGCGGTGGGTCGCTACGAGCGACTCCTCGACGTCGGTGACGGAAAGTCTGCCGAGGTCGCCTTCGTCGTCGCCGACGCACACCAGGGGCGCGGCCTCGGCCCGATCCTGCTCGAATACCTGGCAGCAGCAGCGGCCGAGAACGGCCTGACGATGTTCGTCGCCGAGGTCCTGTCCGAGAACCGCAACATGGTGACGGTGTTCCGTGAGGCGGGGTATCAGGTGAGCCGCTCGTTCGACGGTGGCGTGCTGCGACTCGAATTCGCGATCGACCCGACGGAAGCGCTTGTTTCAGTGCGTAATTCGCGTGAGCGGGCAGCTGAGGCCCGCAGCATGGGAAACGTGCTGAGTCCACGATCGGTGGCAGTGATCGGCGCATCAGCGGACCCCGCCAAGGTGGGTAACGCGGTGTTGACCAACCTGCTGCGCGGCGGATTCACCGGACCGGTCTACCCCGTCAACGCGGAGCATCGTTCGGTTCACGGGGTGCGGGCGTACCCAACTGTTCGTGACATTCCTGACGACGTCGATCTCGCCGTCGTGGCTGTACCTGCGGAATCGATCAATTCGGTACTCGACGACTGCCTCGACAAGGGCGTCAAAGCGCTGGTGGTGGTCTCGTCGGGCTTCAGTGAGAGCGGTCCGGACGGACGCTCGTCCGAACGCAAACTGGTCCATGCAGCACGCGCTCACGGAATGCGCCTCATCGGTCCGAATGCGCTGGGTGTCGCGAACAACGACCCCGCGATCTCGTTGAATGCGACTCTCGCGCCGGTCTTGCCGGTGGCAGGCAACGTGGGTTTCTTCTGTCAGTCCGGCGCGCTCGGTATCGCCATTCTCGACGAAGCCGCGCGCAGCCGAATCGGGTTGTCCGCCTTCGTTTCTGCCGGCAACCGTGCGGACGTCTCGGGCAACGACCTTCTGCAGTACTGGGATTCCGACCAGTCCACCGAAGTGGTCCTTCTCTACCTGGAGAGCTTCGGCAACCCGCGAAAGTTCTCCCGGATCGCCCGCCGAGTTGCGCGGAAGAAGCCGATCGTCGCGGTCAAGAGCGGTCGGCACGCGGTTCCGCCGGTTCTCGCCGCCACCGGAGTCGAGATCGACGATTCGATCGTCCGCGCCCTCTTCGAACAGGCGGGCGTCATCCAGGTCGGCTCCATTTCACAATTGTTCGACTGTGCCTTGCTCTTCGGATACCAGCCGTTGCCGGCGGGTCCGCGGCTTGCTGTCATCGGCAACTCGACCGCGCTCGGTGTCCTTGCCGCGGACGCCGCCCGCAGTGAAGGTTTGCAGGTCAGCGACCCGGTCGACCTTGGCGCCCAGGCGAGTCCGGAATTGTTCGCCGCTGCCGTGCGCGACGCGTTGGCGTCGTTCGACGTCGATGCCGTCATCGCCGTCTTCGTTCCTCCGGTTGCCATTCCGGTCGAGCCGTTCGCGAAAGCGCTCAAAGACGCCGTCGCCGGCTCGGACAAGCCGATTCTCACGACGTTCCTCGCAGCCGAGGGTGTGCCGGACGTCCTGGCGGTCCGCGACGAAGTCGGAAACCCGACCCGCGGTTCGGTGCCGTCCTACCCAGGGCCGGAGCGCGCCGCACTGGCGTTGGCGAGGGCCTGGCGTTACGCGGAGTGGCGCAGCAAGCCTGCGTCGAAGGTTGTTCGCCCCGCGGGAATCGACTCCGAACGAGCCCAGAAGATGGTGGCCGCCTGGCTTGAAAACTCGCCTGGCCGTTGGCTTTCGGACGTCGAAGCAGCAGCTCTTCTCGAGTGCTACGGGGTTGCAGTCGTCGAATTCCGTTCGGTCCTGAGCGAAGACGAAGCTGTAGAGGCAGCGGATGCTGTCGGCTACCCGGTCGCGGTCAAGGCAACCGGCGAAATGTGGCGACACCGACCGGATCTGGGCGGCGTCAGGCTGGATCTGAGTGGACCGGAATCGGTGCGCCTCGCTTACCGAGATCTTGCGGCCGCGTCGGGTGAACCGCTGCTGCACGTGCAGAAAATGGCAACCAAGGGCATCGGGTGTGTGGTTGGTGTCCAAGACGACCCGTCGTTCGGTTCGCTGATCTCGTTCGGTCTCGCCGGTGTGATCTCCGATCTCCTCGGGGACCGTGCCTATCGCGTACTGCCGCTCACGGAAGACGCTGCTACGGAGTTGATCGACGCACCCAAGGCAGCACCGCTGCTCTCCGGATATCGAAATGCCGTTCCGGTCAACAAGGGTGCCTTGGTCGATCTGGTCCAGCGGATCTCGGCGCTGGCCGACGACATTCCCGAAGTCCGCGAACTGGCCTGTGAGCCGGTACTTGCTTCGGCTACCGGCGCGGAGATCACCGATTCGCGAGTACGCATCGGGCCCGAGCCGAGTGCAATCGACCTGGGGCCCAGGCGTCTGCGGTAGATACAGCGTCTGCGGTAGGTACAACGAACAACACCGGCCATCGCACATTCCCGAGGGGGAGGGAATAAGCGGTGGCCGGTGCTTTGTGCGGTGCGTCAGCGCGAGTGGTGTGGCGCGCTGACGCACGTGCTGTGTTGTTTGATCAGCTCGCGTAGGAACGCAGTTTCTCGGCGCGATCGCCGACGCGGAGCTTGCCCATGACCTCACGCTCGATCTGACGAACCCGCTCACGCGAGAGGCCGAAGAGCTTGCCGATCTGATCGAGTGTGCGAGGCTGGCCGTCGTCGAGACCGTAGCGAAGTCGGATGACCTGCTGCTCGCGCTCGTCGAGCGTCCCGAGCACGCTGCGCACATCGCTGTGCAGCAGACCGGCGATGACGGCGTTCTCCGCCGAAGTCGCCTCGGAATCTTCGATGAAGTCGCCCAAGGGTGCTTCTTCGTCGTTACCGACGGGCATGTCCAGGCTTACCGGGTCGCGACTGTGGTCGAGCAGGTCCGCGATCTTGTGCGCCGGGATGCCCGACTCTTCGGCCAACTCGTCGTCCGTCGCTTCGCGCCCGAGCTGCTGGTGCAGTTCACGCTTGATGCGGGCGAGCTTGTTGACCTGCTCCACGAGGTGGACTGGGAGCCGGATGGTGCGGCTCTGATCAGCCATTCCGCGGGTGATCGCCTGACGGATCCACCAGGTGGCGTACGTCGAGAACTTGAAGCCCTTGGCGTAGTCGAACTTCTCCATGGCACGGATGAGTCCGAGGTTGCCTTCTTGAATGAGATCGAGGAGCGGCATTCCGCGGCCGGTGTAGCGCTTGGCCAGCGACACGACGAGTCGCAGGTTCGCTTCCAGGAGGTGGCTACGCGCCGACTGTCCCTCGCGAACGATCGTTGCGAGATCCCGCTTCTTGGCGACTGTCAGGCGCTTTCCCGTGGCAAGGACGTGGCTGGCGTACAGCCCCGCTTCGATTCGCTTCGCCAGTTCGACCTCGTCTGCTGCTGTCAGCAGTGCAGTACGACCGATCCCGTTCAGGTAGACGCGGACCAGGTCTGCGGCCGGGCTCTGGGCGTCCAGATCTGCGGCGCTCGGACGAATGCGAGTAGTGGTGCTGGGGCTTGTCATGACTTGCCTCCCTATCGGCGGTCTCTCACACAGTTCAACGTGTGAGAGTTCCGGGAAAGTTCCCGCGCCGATTTCCGCTAAAACGCCGTGACCTGCAGTTATTTCCCAGTCGTCCTGAGAAGTTGCTGAGAACACAAAAATCTGCAACTCACCGGGAACTCAGTTCGTGACGGGAAGCACCAACCCGTGCCGGACAAGCGAGACCAGCAATGTGACGACGGCCTCACGTAGCTGGTCCGGGTCTTCGCCGTTCGCCGCGGCGAGAAGTTCGACCAGTTCGTCGACCACCAGTCCGTCCGCTCGGAGCCCGGCCAGCAGCGCAGCACCGAGCTCGTCGATCTCGTGCTGCCAGTGCGGTCCGTTGCCGCGGTGCACACGCGTGACCACTTGCTGCCATCCCTCGTCGCCGGGGAGGTAGACGCGTTCGAGAGCCGTGTCCGGATCGAGGACGAATCGTTCCTCGAGGACGTCGTGTTCACGCAACCAGGTAAGACGGTCGAAGTAAGCGAGCGCCTCGGCCCCGAGCGGGTCCGAGAAGCCGTGCATGAGGTCCTCGGCCATCAGGTCGGTGGGGGAGTCGGTGCGGCGAAGGAACACGAAACCGAAGCCGACGCCCTCGACATCGGCTTCTTCGAGGTGATCCAGCCAGGCGTTTGCTCTCGATGCCGATTCCGGATCTCGCGGATCCTGCCCGCCGTCCTTGAGCCACGTGCCGACGTACAGAGCTGGGTCCGCCACGTCGCGCTGCACCACCCAGGCGTCGACGCCGTGCGCCGGCAGCCACGACGCGATCCGCGAACGCCAGTCCTGTCCTTCGATGTGCACCCACGAGGCCAACAGTGCTGCCGTGCCGCCGGGGTTCAGATAGTCGATCGAGCGCGAGATCATCAATTCGCTCGCACCGTCGAGATCGAGGCCGGAATCGCGGTACGTGTGATGGACGCGTGCCTCGCCGACGACAAACGGGGGATTGGCGACCACCTGGTCGAAGGTTCGACCCTCGACGGGTTCGAACCAGGACCCCTGAAGCAGTTCGACGTCCAGTCCGTTGAGCGCCATGGTTGCGGCCGTGAGGTCGACGGCGCGTTGATTGATGTCGGTTGCGGTGACCGAATCCGCGTATGTGTTCGCGTGCAGGGCTTGGATGCCGCATCCCGTACCGAGGTCGAGCACGCTGCCGACCTTCGCGGTGGGCGTGGCCTGCAGCAAGGACAGTGACGCATGTCCGACTCCCAGCACGTGATCGGCCATGGCCTTCTTGGGACGGATTCCGCCGTCGAGATCCGAGATCACCCAACGGTCGCCGTCGCCGACGTCGATGGGGCGAAGATCGACCGCGGCCCGCACGAGCGGATTCTCACTGTCGAAGTTTTCACCTTCGAGCAGGCCGGCGTCGACGCACTGCGCAATTGTCAGCGGAGTCAACGCCGCGGCGACGTCGCCTGCTGGGCAATCATCGGCGAGAAGGAACAGTCTGATGAGAACGCCCAGGTCCCCGAGTTCTCGGGTGGCGCGGCGCACGGGTACCGGCTCACTTCGGCCGAGAGCGGCGTGAACTTCGGGACCCAATGCCTCGAGCATGGTTCCCGTGTCGAATCGATTGCGAAGCAGGGCCTCACGCAGCGCAGGGGTGATGGACAGGAGCGTTTCGCTTCTCACCCCGTCATTCTCGCAGGCGGAACTTGTCAGCCTTCGATGGTGTGGTGCGTCGCGGATTCGATCTCGCCTGCGGTCTTCTTTCGTCCGTCGTATCGGCTCGGTTCGTCCTTGGTGCGCGGTGGTCGGTCGTTGGCGATCAGGACGGCGATCCAGGGAAGCGGAATGGATGCGCCGATGATGAGCATCGAGATCCAGGCGTTGGCCCAGATGCCGTACGCGATCGCCGCGAGGATCAACGCCGGGAACCGGAAGGACATGATGATCATGTACTTGCGCACTCGGGCTTTGTGCTGTTCTTCGACGGACTTCTGCGCTTCGGTGATCAGTACGGGATTATCGGGAGTCCCGGCCTCGTCGGACCTGCCGAACGCGCCATTTCGTGCCATGACTCCACTGTTCCACTCTCGGCCGACAATTGCACACGACCCGTGGGTCGCACCGCTGTGACGGAGACGGCATTATTGGAGGGGTGAGCACTCAAACCAAGGAACGTCCCGACGTCTCCACCGACGAAACGACCGACGACGACACCCCGAAGTTCTTCCACTACGTGAAGAAGAACAAGATCGCCGAGAGCGCCGTCATGGGAACCCATGTCGTCGCGCTGTGCGGCGAGGTGTTTCCCGTGACGAAGTCCGCCAAGCCGGGATCACCGGTGTGCCCGGACTGCAAGAAGATTTACGAAGGGCTCCGCAAGGGCGACTGACCTCGGGTCACGCGAGCGGGAGTACTTCCGGAGCTCGGCGGATCGACAGCCTCGACGCAGTCGGCCGCCGGGCTCTTCGCGTCTGCCTGCGGTTCATCGCAGGGATCTTGGTCGGCGCACGAGTTCTGGCGCGACTCTGTTTGTCTGCTGCGGGGCCGCCCGTACGAGGGGACCGTGGCCGGATCCGCTTTGTCGCCCGAGATGCGGATCGGGCTGGTGGCCAGGTGCCAGGTCAGGTTGGTGACCGGACCGGTCTCGTCGTCGGTGTTCTGAGCCGCAAGCCACTCTCGCATCTGCTCCATCCGAGTGGCACGAGCCGGCCAGAACTCCTGAACCGTCGCGTTGAACTCGGCGCCGAGGACGACGGCGAAACCGAGGAAGAACGTGAAGAGCAGAAATGCGATCGGCGTTGCCAGTGCGCCGTACGTGTAGCCGGTGCTGGTGACAAATCCCAGGTACCAGCGCAATCCGGTACTGGCGGCCATGAAGAACACACCGGCGACCAGCGCGCCCGCGAGCAGCCGATGCCACGGCAGCGACTTCGGTAGAGCGACTTTGTAGAGCGTCGTGAGGCCGATGATCACCAGTAGACCGACAGCGGGGTAGTAGAACGTGTCGACCAGATTCGATCCGACCACGTACCAGGAGGCCGGCAGTGCTCGCCCGACGAGCGTCGGCCCGAGAGCTACCAGCGGCAGGATGAACACAGCCATCACCAGGAACATCACGTAGAGCAGCAGGGCGAAGATGCGCTGCCAGATGGGATTGCGTGCATCCTGCTGACCGTGTGCTTCCACGATCGAGTCGACGAACGTACTGATCGCCGATGATCCCGCCCACAGGGAGAGCAGGAAGCCCACCGAGATGATCTCCGGTCGTCCGCGCTGAAGGACGTCCGTCACCGTCGGGCGGATGATCTGGTCGACGACGCTTTCGCTGAAGATCGTTCCGCTGAACGTGACGATCTTGGATTCGATGATCTCGACGGTGTTGGGTCCGAACCACCCACCGATGTAGCCGATCATTCCGAGAAGGCCCAGAAGCAGGGGAGCCAGTGACAGCGTTTGCCAGAACGCGGCCGTAGCCGCCTTTCCGAAGATGGAATCGTCCCAGGCCTTGCTCAGTGTGCGACCGATCAACTGCCCGGTGCGGCGTAGCGGATGCCATCTGCGGTGGTGCAGATCACTTCCGCTCGACTTCTCGCCTCGCGCTTCACTCATGATGTCTCCAGCATCCCTGACGACACACCCGGTTGCCCAACCATGGCGCCGACGTGTCGCACATTTCTGAGACAATTCGCGTGCAGGTCGGCAGGATGCGAGAGCAGCGAAACCTCGCCGGCCGGAGTGAGAACGGCCATGAGTACGCGCTTCGAGTGCGGCTTTCGTCGGTGGCGGCGGCTAGGCTCGTCGCCGGACATTGATGAAAATTCGAGGAGCGCGAGACAACAGTGCGATTCCAGTGGAGGCGCGGCCTATGACGTCTGAGACCGTGGCAGCCGAGTTCGGCAATTCGCCCGAACCCGCCGGAGCTCAATCCGCGGGAACCCAACCTGGCGCCCCTACCGGTTCCCTTCGTGCATGGCAGCGCCGTGCACTGACCAAGTACCTTTCCAGCAGTCCGCGTGACTTCCTGGCGGTCGCAACGCCGGGAGCAGGTAAGACCACCTTCGCTCTGCGGGTAGCTTCGGAATTGCTCCGTGACCGGACGGTCGACCAGATAACCGTCGTGGCGCCGACCGAGCACCTCAAGCACCAGTGGGCGGAGTCCGCTCAGCGATCCGGCCTGGCATTGGACTCGCGGTTCTCCAACTCGACCGGCCAGACCTCGAGTGACTATCACGGCGTCGTGCTGACCTACGCCCAGGTTGCCTCGCACCCGTCGAAGCACCGTGTGCGCACCGAGGGCCGCAAGACGCTGGTCATCCTCGACGAGATCCACCACGGCGGCGACGCCAAGAGCTGGGGCGACGCCATTCGTGAGGCGTTCGGCGACGCGACCAGGCGTCTCGCACTGACCGGAACTCCGTTCCGCAGTGACGACAGTGCCATTCCTTTTGTCGAGTACGAGCCGGACAAGGAAGGTCTGCTCCGCTCGAAAGCCGATCACTCCTACGGATATTCGGATGCCCTCAAGGACGGCGTGGTTCGCCCCGTCGTGTTTCTCGCCTACTCGGGCGAGGCACGGTGGCGAAACAACGCCGGCGAGGAATTCACCGCTCGGCTCGGCGAGCCGCTGAGCGCCGAGCAGACGACTCGGGCATGGCGTACGGCCTTGGACCCTGCCGGCGACTGGATTCCTGCCGTGCTGCAAGCAGCAGACACCCGTTTGGCGCAGCTGCGCAGTACGGGTATGCCCGATGCCGGTGGACTTGTCATCGCGACGGACCAGACGGTGGCCCGCGAGTACGCGAAGGCGTTGACAGCGATCACCGGCGAACAGCCGGCCGTCGTGCTGTCCGACGACCCCACCGCGTCCAAGCGAATCGCCGAATTCGGTGCGAGCGACCAGAAATGGATGGTCGCGGTGCGCATGGTGTCCGAGGGCGTCGACGTTCCCCGTCTGGCGGTCGGTGTGTACGCGACCAGCGCGTCGACCCCGCTGTACTTCGCTCAGGCGATCGGGCGCTTCGTGCGTTCGCGTCGTAAGGGCGAAACTGCCAGCGTCTTCCTGCCGTCGGTGCCGGTGCTTCTCGACCTTGCTGCACAGCTCGAGGCTCAGCGTGACCACGTACTCGGCAAGCCGCATCGTGAGAAGGACGGCCTCGAAGACGACCTGCTCGCCGATGCGAACAAGCAGAAGGACGAGCTGGGCGAGGAGGAGAAGGCGTTCACGTCCCTGGGCGCCGATGCCGAACTCGACCAGGTGATCTACGACGGATCGTCCTTCGGTACCGCGACATTCGCCGGAAGTGACGAGGAAGCCGACTACCTCGGTCTGCCAGGCCTACTCGACGCCGATCAGATGCGGGCATTGCTGCGTCAACGCCAGCAGACACAGGTCGAGGCCAACTCGGCCAAGGCCGCCGCACCGCAACCCACGGCGGCAGTGGTATCCGATCGAGCGGCCACGGCAGATCAGCTCGGAGCGCTCCGCAAGGAGCTGAACGGGTTGGTGGCGATGAACGTTCACCGCACCGGCAAACCACACGGCATCATTCACGCGGAACTTCGCCGAGTGTGCGGAGGCCCGCCGACGGCCATCGCGACTGTCGATCAGCTGACCGAGCGCATCGCGATCCTACGCAGCTGGTAGCAGCCGATACCGATCCCGCACGCTTCGCGTGCTTGCGGCCCCGGAACGGCAGAACGGGCGATCACAGTGAATGTGATCGCCCGTTCTGGCGTTCATGGCGCGCCTCGTGAAGAGGCCACCCCCGGCTGACAGGTCAGATTGCGGGTTCGCTTTCGGAGACGACGGCATTCATCTCGCGAAGTCGATCCGCGTGTTCGGTTGCGTGGTGTCCGCAGAAGAGAAGCTCGCCGCCGGTGGGAAGCACGGCGCGTACGCGTGCTCCGGCACCGCACCGGTCGCACCGGTCGGCAGCGGTCAACTGTGGGCTGGTCAGTGTTCCGGGCATGACTCCTCCGTACTGGCTTTGCGGCATTCGGGCCGCGTGCCTGGGGCCTGGTCCGCCGCGTCGGAATGGCGCGGTAGATCCACTCTTACAGACGTTTGGGGTTTACGGGTTGTTCCCGAAGGCGTTTCTTAGTGTTGTGTCTCACTGGAAATGCGCTGGGCAGGCATTCTCGGGTGAAGATTGTTCGCTGACAGCTGATTCGAATCGCCGACCTCAGCCCGATATTCTGGGCGGATGAACCCGGGACGCGAACCCCTTGTCGACGAGAGCGTCGAGTTGCTCCACATATGCACGCGCGAGGAATGGGCGCGGGCACAACAGCACGGCGAACGTATCCCCGACGGATTCGAGGCGGAGGGATTTGTTCACATGTCGACTCCGGCGCAAGTTCATCTCCCGGCGAATCGGATCTTCGCCGGCCGCGACGACATAGTCCTTCTCGCCATCGATCCGGCCCTGCTCGGTGGTCAGGTCAAGTACGAACCGGGCGTCCCTTCTGACCCGGAATCGATGCGATTCCCGCATCTGTACGCCCCGATTCCGGTCGCAGCCGTCACCGCTGTCGTCGAGTATCTTCCGGACGAGAACGGCGTGTTTTCGCCGGTTCGGTAGGTCGCCGGTTCGCTCGCCGCGAAGTGCTCCCGGCGGATTGTGGCCCTCACGCGATGCAGGTCGCCGATCGGCGCTACCGTTGGTATATGAACGTAGAAGTCACCCCACTACCGGGGATCGGGACGCGCAAGGATTTTGTTCTGTCTTCCGGTCGTCGCGTGGGTGTCGTCACCCATCGGGACGGTCATACCGACCTCATCGTGTCCAAGGCAGACGACCCTGACGCGTGTGCTGCCTCGCTGCCTCTGACCACCGAGGAAGCGGCAGCGCTCAGCAATCTCCTGGGTGCCCCACAGCTCGTTGCGCAGCTCGAAGAAGAGCACCGTGACCTTCCGGGCATTCGAACCAAACAGCTCTACATCAAGGACGGTTCGCGCTACGACGGGCAGACCCTCGGGGACACCGGCATGCGCACGCGTACCGGAGTCTCCATCGTCGCCGTCATGCGTGCCGGACAGGTCAGCCCGTCCCCGAACCCCGACTTCACCTTCACCGGGGGAGATCTTCTCGTAGCAGTCGGAACGCCGGACGGTTTGGCCGCAGCGGCAAAAATCTTGGCCAACGGCTGACTGGCGCGTGGACACAACCACCCTCGCACTGATCGAACTCGGCGCGGTCTTCTTCGCGCTCGGACTGCTCGGACGACTCGCTGCTCGCGTGGGGATGTCGCCGATCCCGTTCTACCTGATCGGCGGCCTGTGCTTCGGACAGGGCGGTTTCATCCAACTCGGAGACATCGGCGAGTTCTCCCATCTGGCAAGTGAGATCGGGATCGTCCTGCTCTTGTTGCTGTTGGGGCTCGAATACACCGCGGCCGAGCTCGTGACCGGTCTCAAACGCTCACGCGTAGCGGGCATCGTCGACATCGTCCTCAACGCGACTCCCGGCGCGGTGGTCGGCTTGATTCTCGGCTGGGGCGTCGTGGGGGCGACGGTCATGGCCGGCGTCACCTACATCTCGTCTTCGGGAATCATCGCCAAGGTGCTCAGCGACCTAGGGCGCCTCGGTAACCGCGAAACACCGGTCGTGCTGTCGATTCTGGTGTTCGAAGACCTGGCGATGGCGCTGTATCTGCCGATTCTGACCGCGATGCTTGCGGGCGTCAGCTTCATGGGCGGGCTCGAAGCGGTCGGGATCTCGTTGTTGGTCATCACCGTGGTTCTTGTTGTGGCCCTGCGATACGGGCGGTACGTCTCCGCGCTCCTGGACAGTCCCGACAGCGAGACGCTCCTGCTCAAGCTGCTCGGTGCCGCACTGTTGGTTGCCGGCATCAGTTCGGCGATGCAGGTGTCGGCGGCTGTGGGCGCGTTCCTCCTCGGGATCGCGATCTCGGGGTCGACGGCGCACAATGCCAGTCGCGTGCTCGAGCCCCTTCGAGATCTGTTCGCTGCAATGTTCTTCGTGGTCTTCGGTCTCAACACCGATCCCAGTTCCATTCCGCCCGTCCTCGGGTGGGCTGCGATCCTGGCCGTCGTCACCGCGATCACGAAGCTGATCACCGGCGCCTGGGCGGCCAGACGTCAGGGTGTCGCGCGAATGGGTCAAGCGCGCGCCGGTGCCGCCCTGATCGCCCGCGGTGAGTTCTCCATCATCATCGCCGGGCTGGCGGTGTCCGCGGGTGCGGTCGACGCCGAACTGGCGGCATTGGCAACGGCTTACGTGCTCCTGATGGCGGTCATCGGTCCAGTGGCGGCAAGAGTTATCGAACCGGTTGCCTCGTTGTACATCAAGGTTCGTACGAAGTCCTGATTGCGGCCCTATTCTGTCCGGATGTCGAACAGAATCGCCCGTCCCGCCGCGACAGTCCTGTGCGCGGTGATCCTCTCGTGCGGTCCGGTGCCGGCGCTCGCCGGGGGAATACCCGCGCTCGAACAAGCCGGACCTGCAGCTGCGCAGGTTGCCGCAGACCGATCGCTGCATCTCGAGGGTGCGTCGAACGCGCGTGACATCGGCGGTTACGTCACCGAGGAGGGGCGGACCGTTCGGTGGGGGAAGGTGTTTCGCTCGAATGCCCTCGACAAGCTGACGCCGTCGGATCTCGCGTCGTTGAGCGAACGCGGAGTGGAATCGGTGGACGACTTCCGCACGGTCGTCGAACGGACGCTCTCGCAGGACCGCATTCCGAACGGGGCACGAACCAACTGGTTCGACGTCATCGGAACCAACCCCGCCAACCTCCCGGCTCTGGTGGACATGCCCACGATGTACGCGTTGATGGCGACCGATCCGGGGGCGAGCCGCGCATTCCACGATGCTCTGGTGAACGTCGCGAACACCGAGGGTGCAGTCCTCTACCACTGCTCGGCGGGCAAGGACCGTACCGGCTGGATGACTGCGGTTCTTCTGACCCTCCTCGGCGTGAGCCGCGCCGACGTGAACGCCGACTACATGCTCAGCAACCAGTACCTCACCGGACCTCGCACCGGGAGTGCGTTCATCGACGGCGTCGAACAGTCGTGGCTGGACACGTCTTTCGCCACGGTGGATCGGGTGTACGGCAACTTCGACAACTACGTCCGGGACGGCCTGCAGTTGAGCGACGGGGACATCGCACAACTCCGGGACACACTCTTGGCCTGAGGCGGCAAACGAAGAAGAGCCGCTCTCCGGAAATCCGGAGAGCGGCTCTTCTTCGTATAGCTGGTGTGACTAGTCGAGGTAGTCGCGCAGAACCTGCGAACGCGACGGGTGGCGCAGCTTCGACATCGTCTTCGATTCGATCTGACGGATACGCTCACGCGTGACGCCGTAGACCTGTCCGATTTCGTCTAAAGTCCTCGGCTGGCCGTCGGTGAGGCCGAAGCGCAGGCGAACCACGCCGGCTTCGCGCTCGGACAGCGTCTCGAGTACCGACTGCAGCTGATCCTGCAGCAAAGTGAACGAGACGGCGTCGACTGCGACAACAGCTTCGGAGTCCTCGATGAAGTCACCGAGTTGGCTGTCGCCCTCGTCGCCGATGGTCTGGTCGAGAGAGATCGGCTCACGCGCGTACTGCTGGATTTCCAGCACCTTCTCCGGCGTGATGTCCATTTCCTTGGCAAGCTCTTCCGGCGTGGGCTCACGGCCCAGGTCCTGGAGCAGCTCACGCTGGATACGGCCGAGCTTGTTGATGACCTCGACCATGTGCACCGGGATGCGGATGGTGCGAGCCTGGTCGGCCATTGCACGGGTGATGGCCTGACGGATCCACCACGTGGCGTAGGTCGAGAACTTGTAACCCTTGGTGTAGTCGAACTTCTCGACTGCACGGATCAGACCGAGGTTGCCTTCCTGGATGAGGTCCAGGAACGCCATGCCGCGGCCCGTGTAGCGCTTGGCCAGCGAGACGACCAGGCGAAGGTTGGCCTCGAGGAGGTGGTTCTTGGCGCGGTTGCCGTCGCGGCAGATCCAGCTCATGTCGCGTCGCTGAGCTGCAGGCAACTTCTCGCCCTTGTCAGCAAGATCCTGCATGATCTGCACGGCGTAGAGGCCGGCCTCGATGCGCTTGGCCAGTTCGACTTCCTCTTCGGCGTTGAGGAGTGCGACCTTGCCGATCTGCTTGAGGTAAGCGCGAACCGAGTCGGCGGACGCCGTCAGTTCGGCGTCCTTGCGTGCCTGGCGGAGAGCCTCGGACTCTTCCTCGTCCCAGACGAAGTCGCCGGAAGCCTTGTCCTTCTCGGACGGCTCTGCAGCGGTCTCTTCGTCTTCGCCGACTGCTACGACCTCGACGACATCGGACTCGACCTCGGCAAGGTCGCCGTCCGTGATGTCGATGTCTTCCAACTCGACATCGCCGTCTTCGGCATCAGGATCGCCGGCCTTCTTGGGGCTGGCCTTCTTAGCTGCTGCCTTCTTGGCCGGAGCTTTCTTGGCCGGAGCCTTCTTTGCTGCTGCCTTCTTGGCGGGAGCCTTTTTCGCCGGAGCCTTCTTGGCTGCCGGAGCGGTGACGGTGGCCGCCTCCACGGCTGGAGATTGTGGCTCTGACTCTGATGGAGAATCAGCAGTCTGACGTGTATCGGTGGCTGCCACGTACGCCCTTTCGTGACGGTGTCGTGCGGCGTCACGCCAGAGTGGTGATCCGGCGGAGAGGTCAATGGTTGTTGGCCGGCGCGCAGCCGGACTTCACCATTGTAACGACTCTCAGGAAACTCTTACGTCACGGCGGGCCGTAACAGGTAGATTTTCCGCTTTTCACGTGCAGGTTTTCTCATCCGGCGACGGGGGCCGGCCTGGTCAGTCCGACCGACGCGAGCGCAGCTCCGGCGATTCCAGCGGTGTTGAGGAGGGTGGCGGGGACGACCTTCGTGCGGTTGGTCAGGTGCGGAATCCACTTCTCGTGCTTGCGGCTGATTCCGCCTCCGGCGATGAAGAGATCAGGCCACAGCAGGTTCTCGAAGGTGGTCAGAACTCGGGAGACCTCGACCGCCCACTCCTTGTAGCTCCAGTCCTTTTTTTCCTTCACCGACGACGCCGCTCGATGCTCGGCTTCCTTGCCGTCGACCTCGAGGTGGCCGAACTCGGTGTTGGGCAACAGAACTCCGTTGTGCAACACGGCAGATCCGATTCCGGTGCCGAAGGTCAAGAGGATCACGACGCCGGAGGTGTCCTTGCCCGCGCCGAACGAGTCCTCGGCAATTCCGGCGGCGTCGGCGTCGTTGAGGACGGTGACTTCGCGCCCGCCCAGGGCCTTGCCGAAGAGCGCGGCCGCGTCGGTGTCGATCCAGGACTTGTCGATGTTCGCGGCGCTGCGCGCGACGCCGCCGGTCACGACAGCGGGCAACGTGATGCCGACCGGCCCGGTCCACTTTGCTTGCTCGACGATCTCGGCCACAGTGCCCGCGATCGCATCGGGAGTGGACGGCTGCGGGGTCAGGATCTTGATGCGGTCACCGATCATTTCCCCGGTGCTCAGGTCGATCGTGCCGCCCTTGACGCCGCTGCCGCCGACGTCGATCCCGAAACCTGTGGTTGTCATCGTCCTGCGCTCCTGAGTGTCGAATTCGAGGTCACGATCTACCGTTGCAAACACTAACCCGAACAAGGACTCGGGCGCGTGCGACTCCAGGCGTTCGAGTGGTGCCCCTCGGTAGAGATGTGTTGCGATGGTCCGGTGCGCCCTTCAGAAAGAACGTTGCCCGACTTTTCCGCCGATTCTCTGGACCCCGCACAATTGCGGGCAGTTGCCGTAGCCGTCGCCGAACGCGCAGCCGAACACGTCCGCGTGCGTCGGCCCGAGGTATTCGGCCTGGTGGGTTCCGGTGCCTCCGAGGGTGGTTCGGTTGCTGCGAAGAGCACGCCGACCGATCCCGTCACGGTGGTCGATACCGAAACCGAACAGGTGATTCGCGACCTTCTGGCGCAATTGCGCCCTGCAGATTCGATCTTGGGTGAGGAAGGTGGCGGAGACACCGACGATTCCGCGGGAGTTCGATGGGTTGTCGATCCCATCGACGGCACGGTGAATTTTCTCTACGGAATCCCCGCGTTCGCCATTTCGGTGGCCGTACAGATCGACGGGATCTCAGTGGCCGGGGCTGTCGTCGACGTGTCGCTGGAAACAACGTATTCCGCGCACCGGGGCGGCGGCGCAACCATGGCCACGGCCGACGGCGTCGTCAGCGAACTGCACGCCAATGAGGTGACCGAACTGTCAATGGCTCTGTTGGCCACCGGTTTCGGCTACGGAGCGGATCGCCGAAAGGTGCAGGGCACCTTGATCGGGCAGATCCTGCCGCAGGTTCGCGACATCCGACGCATAGGTTCGGCTGCTTTGGATCTGTGCATGGTTGCCACCGGCCGGGTCGACGCTCACTTCGAGCACGGGCTGAGTCCGTGGGACTGGGCCGCGGGCTCCCTGATCGCTTCCGAAGCGGGCGCCGTGATCAACGTCCCGGCGCCCAATTCCACGTCGGCCGACGGCGATGTCGTCTATGCGGTGGCTCCGGCGATCGCCGAGCAGTTCGCGCACATGCTCAGTTCGATCGGCGCAGATCAGCCGATTCCGAGCTGAGGCCGAACCGGGTTTGTCAGCAGCGCGCCGTGCGCGCTGCTTTGAGCAGTGCGATGTCCATCGGAGCGACTTCGGCGTTTGCGGGCTGCTCGGCCAGAGCATGCAGGATCGCGGTGGCGTCGGTGTTGGGGGTCAGGGCGCCCTTGTTGTAGGTGCCGAGAGCCAGGTCGACGGTGTCGTCGCCGCGGCCGTCCTGGACCAGTTCGGCGCAGGGGGCGACCAGCCAGACGGAACTGGCGGCGGCGAGGCCGTTCGCTCCGAAGCGGATCTGACCCTGGCACTCCATGTTCTGGTCGACGTAGACGGGGTCGTTTCCGACCTGGACGTCCGGCGCGCTGGAGAAGCCGAACTCGCTCAGTTGCGCTGCCACCTGGGCGGCCTGACCGTGTTCGCCGTTGGCGTTGAACACACGAACCTTGGTGGCCGCCAGGGGAGCGGGATCAACGTCGAGCAGCTTCGAACGGTCGACGACGGTTCCCAGCGGTAGTGGCGCCGCTGCCGAGGGATCGGAGGAAGGCTGCGGGAGGTTGCAGGCGACGGTGTCACTGACTTCTGCCTCGGCGCTCAGGATGCGGACCCACAAGACACTGCCGATCAATGCGAGTACCGCGAACACGGCGATCACCGGCCACGCGCGCCGACGGCGGAACGGACGTCCCTGGTCATCGGTAGAGCTGCCTTCGGTGATCAGAGAAACCACGGTATCCCTCGACTTTCTTGACGAAACTTCTACTTCGCCATCGGGCCGAGCGGCGCCGGCATGACGTTCGGTGCCTACCTTAGAGGGCTTGTGTGACGACACAGCCGAAGCGCGGCTCGACGCGTCGAGCCGCTGGCGATCGCCCAACGGTAGTTGGGCAACTAGCGGGCAGTTTCTACCCGGATCCGGTCTGAAAATGTCGCCGAAAGGTCACAGCTTGCTCTTGCCTTGGTGGCAATTCGCAGTCATTTTTCGGAAATTTCCGATTCGGTTACTACTTTCGTGCTCACGTCGGCTACTGTCTGGCGGCCCAGGTCGTTCAACTGGGCATCGGCCGGACGCCGAAATGACAACCAAATGAGGCGCAGATCACGTTCCCGGAAGGAACTTCCGGGCACTAATTCCAGTCCTGCAGCGTTATGCAGCGACAGGGAATGATCTGGATGCCACGGCGGTTTCCATGCGCATCAAGGATCTACCGGATTCTCGGCGCACACGGGACCGGGATACACGAAGAGGATGGGGTAGACGAGATGGCAACTGACTACGACGCACCGAGGCGTACAGAGTCCGACGAGGTTTCGGAGGACTCTCTCGAGGAGCTGAAGGCGCGACGCAACGAAGCGCAGTCAGCCGTCGTCGACATCGACGAGACGGACACCGCGGAGTCCTTCGAGCTGCCGGGTGCCGACCTTTCCGGCGAGGAACTCTCGGTTCGAGTTGTTCCGAAGCAGGCAGACGAGTTCACGTGTTCGAGCTGCTTCCTGGTTCATCACCGCAGCCGCCTGGCCAGTGATGCCAACGGACAGCTCGTATGCATGGACTGCGCTGCCTGATCTCCCTTCCCGGTGGTCGACCCGTCAGCTCGCGGGTCGACCAAGGGTCGGGAAGTACTGCTTTGCTGTGACCGCGCTGGTCAGCGATCCAGCGCAGCCAGCAGATCAGCGGGACGACGTGTGCTCACCAGCCAGTACGGCGTGGGATCCTCCGGGTCGTCGAGCACGATCAACACCATTGTCTTGACCCATGGGCGATGTTGGACGAACGCCGACGGATCGAGTTGGCGCCCCATCGCCGCACTCTTTGCGGAAGCCGGCACTGCTGCCGCCCGCGAAATCAGTTCGACCGGCAGGTGGGCTCGACCCACGTGCAGTTCTTTCACCCCTGCTGTCTCCACCACCTCGACGCGCATCCGGCTGAGCCAGAATGCCGCCCAGATCGGGATGGGGAGCAGCACGACGTACGCCAGGTACGAGAGAAGCCCCGGACGGCCCATGTGGACCTCGGCCGCGAGGAGTCCGGCTACGGCCAGCCCGGCGATCCACCACCAGATCGGCACCCACAAGCGCTCGGAGAACAGCGTCGTGGACGGGGGCGTTGTGGTGGCGACGTCAGGTCGAGATGTTTCGGGCACCTGTCAAGGATAGTCCGTCGCTACGAGTAGTCTTGGCCCACGTGAGCGACCATCTCTCCATCGCCTTGAAGCGACTGGATCCAGACCTGCCCGTTCCACAGCGTGCGCATCCCGGAGATGCGGGTGTGGATCTGTGCTCCACCAGCGATGTCACCATCGAACCCGGCCACCGAACACTGGTCGGAACGGGGATCGCGATCGCTTTGCCGGTGGGCACCGTCGGGTTGATCCATCCGCGTTCCGGACTTGCCGCAAAATCGGGACTGTCGATCGTGAACGCGCCCGGAACCGTGGACGCGGGATACCGGGGCGAACTCAAGGTCTGCTTGATCAATCTCGATCCGGCCACAGCCATCGACATCCGCCGCGGTGACCGAATCGCTCAGCTCGTGGTTCAACGAGTCGAACTTCCGGTTTTCGAGGAAGTCGAGTCGCTGGACGACACGACCAGAGGAACCGGAGGCTACGGTTCCAGCGGCGGTCACGCGATACTCGATACCGATGCGCCTGGCGCGGTCGTCGGAGAGGGAGTCTGAATCATGTTCGGACGCAAGAAGAAGACAGACGTCGACGAGGAAACCACCAGCTTCTTCGGTGACGAGAACGACGAGTCGGTGGAGATCGACGAGGTCGAAGACGATCTCGACGTCGCCGGCGACGAGTTCGGTGACGAATCGGAAGGCCCTTACGACATCACGGAGATCGATTCCGACGATCCGACGGCAGGCCGTGACGGTCAGCGCCTGGATCTCGGTTCCGTTCTGGTGCCGATGCCGACCGGCGGACAGTTGCAGGTCGAGATGGCACCCAACGGTTCGCCGCAGGCCGTGCACCTGGTCACCGAACATGGCCGCATCACGGTTGCTGCATACGCCGCCCCGAAATCACCCGGTCAGTGGCGTGAGGTCGTTGCCGAACTCGCGCAGTCGCTTCGCGACGACAATTCTGCGGTGAGCGTCGAGAACGGCCCTTGGGGCCGGGAACTGGCTGCCGTGACGGCCAACATGGACCTGCGGTTCATCGGCGTCGACGGTCCGCGGTGGATGGTCCGCTGCGTGGTAGCGGGTCCGAGCGGATCCACCGCCGCGAACACCCCTTTGGTGGCAATCGCACGCGACATCCTGCGCGACACCGTCGTCAACCGAGGATCGGAGCCGCATCCGGTGCGGACACCGCTGCCCGTCGTGCTCCCGCAGGTACTCGCCGAGCAGCTGGCGGCCGCACACGAGCAGCAGTTGGCAACAGCGCAGCAGCAACAAGTCGCCGCCCAGCAGCAACAGCAGTCAGCTCCGCCCGCTCCGCCGTCACCTCCAGCGCGACCGACCCCGCCGCCGCGTAGCGGCGAATCCGGTTCTGCCATGCAGCAATTGGGTCAATAGCAGGTTTTCTTTCAGGCGCTCGCGGTGGTATCGGATTCGATCGCCGCGAGCGCTTTGATGCAGGTGGACCCGAGAACCGCGGGGTCGCGCCCGATCATGTCGAGCGTCGTCGTGGCGACTGCGCCGCGGGGGAGTGCATTCGCCCAGGCCTGCGCCACTGCCGCGGGATGAACCGGATCGTCCACCGCCGAAGCGATGCCGACCGGAATGCCCACCGCCTGTAACGCGCTCTCGCTGAGCGAGTGGTACGACGCCGCCTCGTCGAGCGCGGCCGGGAGATCGGGCCATTGAGAGCGCCAGGAGCGCTCGAGTTCGGCTCCGAGCCACGCCGGACTCGACGCGAGCATCGCTGCGATCACCGCCTCCAATCCTTCGGAGCGCAGTTGTGCTGCGGTGAACCTCGCGCTCGCTGCAGCGGGTGCGTCGTCCGCCGACCCGATCCAGGCCGGAAGCGCTGCCAACACACTCACGGTTCTATCGGGGTTCTCGGCGGCCCACTGGAGCGCCACGGCGGCCCCGATCGAGACGCCTCCGACGATGATTCGGCCGTGTGTGTCCGCGGCTCGGTCCATCGCGTCCAGATAGCCGTCCACGACACGCCGAGGGTCCGGTTCAATTGCGACGATGCGCACACCCAGAGCCGCTAGCGGCGCCCGGAATGCGCGGTCTGCGAAGTGGGCGTCAGAGCCTGTACCTGGGAGAACGACGGCAACGGTCGCCGATTCTGAGTTCTGCATCTTCTGATCTTGCCCGGTGCCCCCGAGACGCGGACTGACCGGTGTGGTTACACGCTCGTAATGGGTCTACAGTGGCGATCACACAGCCCTTCACGTGACGCGAAACCCTTGCGTCACACATGTTCGCAGGAGCGCGCAATGGCACCCGCCGCCGCAGGATATTTTCGTCGACTGACCCAGCGTCTGACCGAGGACGTCGACCAGTTGGACGCCCAGGAGATGGCCGAGTCCAACAAGGCTTCCGGAGGTCAGAAGGCCTGCGATTGTCGTCGCGGTGAAGAAGTCACGATGGTGGGCCGACTCCGCAGCGTCGACGCGTGTCCCAAGTCGGGAAATGCCAGCATCGAGGCCGAGTTCTTCGACGGCACCGAGGTGATCAATCTCGTCTGGATCGGGCGTCGCCGGATCCCGGGAATCGAGACCGGTAAGACCCTGCTGATCCGCGGTCGTGTGGGCGAGCGTGACGGTCGCAAGGCGATCTTCAACCCTTACTACGAACTGCGCGGCGAATAGGCGCGTTTCCCGCATTTACCGTGCAACTCGGTGACTGTGGCACCCTCGACAGGTGACTGAAACACAACAGCGATCGGTAATCGACCAACTCGGCGGGCTGAGTGGTCTGATCTATTCGTCTTTGCCGATTCTGATTTTTGTCCCGGTCAACAGCATCTGGAACCTCACCGCGGCAATCTGGGCCGCATTGGGCGTCGCTGTCGCTATCGCGGCCTGGCGCCTTTTCCGCAAGGATTCCCTCCAACCCGCAATTTCCGGGTTTCTCGGAGTCGGAGTTTCCGCGTTCATCGCCTATCGCACCGGCGATGCCAAAGGATATTTCCTCTTCGGTATCTACACGAGCCTCGCCTACGGTGCGGTCTTCCTGATTTCCATCCTCGTGCGCTGGCCCCTCGTCGGAATCATCTGGGGTTATCTCAACGGGCACGGCAATCTGTGGCGCAAGCACAGCTCCGCCGTCCGGCTCTACGACATCGCGACGGCGGCGTGGGCGCTGGTCTTCGGTGCACGGTATCTCGTTCAGTCACAGCTCTACGACACCGACCACACCGGATGGCTCGCAGTCGCGCGTATCGGCATGGGTTGGCCATTGACCGGTTTGGTGCTGCTCGTGACGGTCTGGGCTGTGCGGAAGGCCGATCGCATCGTCGAGCCGGAACCGGTTGTGGAGCCCGAAAGCAGCGAGCCCACCGCAACGGACGCAGGGTCCGAAGAGGTGGGCTCGGTGAATCTGACGAAGCCGCGCGAAGACCGCGATCTCAGCTGATCAGGTCCTGGTACTCGGGGTGCTTGTCGAGAAACTTCACGACGTACGGGCAGACCGGGTGAACCTCGAGGCCACGGGCGCGTAGGTCGTCCAGAGCCTGGCGGACGAGAATCGCGGCCAGCCCGAAACCTTCGAAGGCCGGGTAGATCTCGGTGTGGTTGAACGAGACGACGTCACCGGACGTGGTGTAGTCCTCGATGCCGGCGAGGTCGCCGTCTGCATGGATCTCGTACCGGCTCTGGGCTGGATTGTCGGTGACTACGGTGTTTTCGGGTGCTTGTGCCATGTGATTCCCTTTCGTCGTCAGTGTGTTCGTCGGTCAGTTCTCCAGGCGGAGTGCAACGCGCAACTGATCCTCGGCGTCGACGGCCGCGACGAACAGGAGTTCGTCTCCACCTTCGATGGGATCGTCCATCTGCGGGACGATCACACGCCCGCCCCGCAGAATGGTGACCAGTGCGCAGTCCCGCGGAAGTTCGAGTTTCTTGACGGCTTTTCCGGCAAGAGGTGTGTTGTCGGGCAACGTGATCTCGACGAGATTGGCCTGCCCCTGCCGCAGTGTCATCAGTTTGACCAGGTCACCGACG
The DNA here is from genome assembly GCF_036669995.1 of Rhodococcus sp. DN22. Classification (NCBI taxonomy): domain Bacteria; kingdom Bacillati; phylum Actinomycetota; class Actinomycetes; order Mycobacteriales; family Nocardiaceae; genus Rhodococcus; species Rhodococcus sp. DN22. Next base: position 2,923,052 of record NZ_CP133326.1, read on the forward strand.
GAGACGGCTTCTTCGACGAGCGAAGCGAGCATCCGCGGTGTCGAGACGGCGACGTCGACGCCCCACGACTCGTCGAAGAGCCATTCGTTGCGGGGATCATTGACGCGGGCGACAACTCGGCGAACGCCGAACTCGGTTTTCGCGAGCAGACTGAGGACCAGGTTGGCCTTGTCGTCTCCGGTTGCGGCGATCACGACCTCGTAGGACTCCATCGACGCGTCCTCGAGGCGGCTGAGTTCGCACGCGTCCGCGTGTACCCACTTCGCCTCGGGCACCGACTCCGGTTCGATGTGATCGAGTTTGCGCTCGATCAGCATGACGTCGTGTGAGCTTCGAATCAGCTCTCGCGCAATGGAGCGGCCTACTGCGCCGGCTCCGGCGATGGCGACCTTCATCGAGAACTTCCAATCACGTTGTAGTGCAACACAGTCGCAGGCTTGTTGTGAGGGGCGGCGTTCGGATCAGTCATCTGCGGCCTCCGTCAGTCGTCACTCGGCGGCGGGTTGCCGGCCAGTGCGATCGCTTCGGCGACGGTTCCCGATACCGCGGCGATGTAGACCTGGTCGTCGGCCTGGATGACGGTCTTGCGATCGGGGAGCACGCCGGTTCCGAATCGGATGATGAAGGCGACTCTCGAACTGGTCGCGCTCTCGAGTAGTGCGATCGGCTTGCCGGCCCAATCCTCGTGCAGGGCAAGTTCGGTAATCGCAACAGTGCCCGAAGGATCGCGCCACTTCGCGGTCTGACTTTCCTTGGTCAGCGTGTGAAGGAAGCGATCCGTCGACCACGGCACGGTCGCGACGGTGGGGATGCCGAGGCGCTCGTAAACAGCGGCACGCTTGGCGTCGTAAATACGCGCGACGACGCGTTCGACGCCGAAAGTCTCGCGTGCGACTCGCGCTGCGATGATGTTGGAGTTGTCTCCCGAGGACACCGCAGCGAAGGCGTCGGCCCGCTCGATGCCCGCCCGGACCAGCACGTCACGGTCGAACCCCATTCCCAGAACCTTGGTTCCCGGGAAGTCGAGATCGAGACGCAGAAACGCACTCTGATCGCGGTCGATGACGGCGACCTCATGTCCGATCCTGGTCAGAGACGCGGCGAGGGAAGAACCCACTCGACCGCACCCCATGATGACGACATACACGCCCTACTCCGTTCATGGACCCTCATGGCGCGATTGCACGCCGAATCGAACGGTACAGCCCCTCACGGGAAGAGCAAGTACAACGGTCGCCTGCGTGCCGGGTGTCACGACAAAAGGTGAAGTTGGGGCTCTGATGACTCCGAATCGGGCGAGACGGCTTACGCTTTGCACGTGTCTAAGCTCTCGACCGCTACCAAGCGGCTCCTGCTCGGTCGGCCGTTCCGAAGCGACAAACTCGGGCACACGCTGCTACCCAAGCGAATTGCACTACCGGTCTTCGCGTCCGACGCGATGTCGTCCGTCGCGTATGCCCCCGAAGAAATCTTCCTGGTTCTCTCCGTCGCTGGTATTTCCGCGTATGCGTACACACCCTGGATCGGATTGTCCGTCGCCATCGTCATGGCTGTGGTGGTGGCGAGTTACCGCCAGAACGTCCATGCATACCCGTCCGGTGGCGGCGACTACGAGGTCGCGACGGTCAACCTCGGCCCGACCGCCGGTCTGACCGTCGGTAGTGCGCTGATGGTCGACTACGTGCTGACGGTCGCTGTGTCGATCTCGTCGGCGGCGTCGAACATCGGCTCGGCTCTGCCGTTCGTCGCGCAGCACAAGGTGTTGTTCGCGGTTGCGGCGATCGTGTTGCTGACCGCGGTCAACCTTCGCGGTATCCGTGAATCCGGTACCGCGTTCGCAATTCCGACCTACGCATTCATCGTCGGCATGTTCCTGATGCTCGGGTGGGGATTCTTCCGGATCTACGTTCTTGGTGAAGACGTGCACGCGGAATCGTCGTCGTTCACACTCAACGCCGAGGATTCGCATCTGTACGGAATTGCCTTCGCGTTCCTGATCGCGCGTGCCTTCTCCTCGGGCTGTGCTGCATTGACCGGCGTCGAGGCCATCAGTAACGGCGTACCGGCGTTCCAGAAGCCGAAATCGCGCAACGCGGCCACGACCTTGCTGCTGCTCGGGTCGATCGCCATCGTCCTGTTGATGGGCATCATCATCCTGGCTCAGAAGATCGGCATCGTCTACGCACACAATCCGCAGGAACAGCTGGTCGGTGCGCCGGAGGGTTACCACCAGAAGACCTTGATCGCGCAGATCGCCGAAGCCGTGTTCAGTGGTTTCCCGATCGGATTCTTCTTCATGGCGATCGTCACGGCACTGATCTTGGTTCTGGCCGCGAACACCGCGTTCAACGGATTCCCGGTACTCGGATCGATCCTGGCGCAGGACCGGTACCTACCGCGTCAGCTGCACACGCGCGGCGACCGACTGGCATTCAGCAACGGAATCCTCTTCCTCTCCGGTGCTGCGATCGCATTCGTCGTGGTGTTCGGCGCCGAGGTCACCAAGCTCATCCAGCTGTACATCGTCGGCGTCTTCGTCTCGTTCGTGCTCAGCCAGACGGGCATGATCAAGCACTGGACTCGGCATCTGAAGTCCGAGACCGACAAGGCACAGCGGGCCCGGATGCAGCGCTCGCGAGTGATCAATTCGATCGGTCTCGCAATGACCGCCACCGTCCTGATCATCGTTCTGATCACCAAGTTCGCTGCCGGCGCCTGGATCGCCATCGTCGCGATGGTCGCGATCTTCATCGTGATGAAGATGATCCGCAAGCACTACGACAGCGTCGCAGCCGAGCTCGAGGAGCAGGAGTGGGACGGCGTACTTCCCAGCCGCACGCACTCGATCGTGCTCGTCTCGAAGTTGCACATGCCGACGATGCGAGCTCTCGCCTACGCGCGAGCCACGCGACCGGACACCCTCGAAGCCATCACGGTCAACGTCGACGAGCCCGACACCCGTGCACTCGTGCGTGAGTGGGAGAAGAGCGACGTGACGGTTCCGCTCAAGGTGATCGAGTCGCCGTACCGCGAAATCACCAAGCCGGTTCTCGATTACGTCAAGCGTGTACGACGCGATGCTCCGCGTGATGTCGTCACCGTCTTCATTCCCGAGTACGTCGTCGGACACTGGTGGGAGCAGATCCTGCACAATCAGAGCGCGCTTCGTCTGAAGAGTCGTCTGCTCTTCCAGCCCGGCGTGATGGTGACCAGCGTTCCGTGGCAGCTGAGTTCGTCGGCAAAGGCAAAGCCGCTGGACATCGAGAAGACCGCAGGCGCCACGCGTCGCGGTTACGACACCGGCGAGAAATGATCACCGGCGAAAAATGATCGGCAACATCGAAATGGCAGGCGTAGTTCGTTGAGTGAGAATTGGACCGGGCAGACCTTCGAGGTCGATCTGGGCAACCCCGGTCACGGCGGGTTCGTCGTCGCCCGGCACGAGGGACGGGTCGTGTTCGTCCGTCACGGTTTGCCGGGGGAGCGGGCGCTGGTCCGGGTGACGGAGGACAAGGGTGGATCGTTCTGCCGCGCCGACGCGATCACAGTTCTCGACGCATCTCCGCATCGCATCGATCCGACATGCCCGATCTCCGGCCCGGGCGGGGCGGGCTGCTGCGACTACTCGCATGCGGATCTGAGTGTCCAACGTGAGATGAAGACCTCGGTCGTGCGTGAGCAGCTTCTGCGACTCGCTCGTGTCGAATCGGACGTCGCGGTAGAGGAACTACCTGGAACCGGAGACGGAACGGGTTGGCGCACGCGAGTCCGGTTGGCGGTGGACGGGCACGGGGTCGCGGGATACCACGCGTACCGGAGCAACCGGATCGTCACGGACTTGCGCTGCACCCAGATCGATCAGAGCGCGTACGACGGTCTCGGCGGTGCGCAATGGGCGCCAGGGAGCGAGCTGCAGGTCGTTCTCGACGCTGCCGGTCAGCGGCACGTCGTGGAAGTTGCCGCACCCGCGGTGTCCAAGACGGGACGGCGGACGCCGGGGCGTCGCGGCGCGATGGCACGCCGAGCGGCGAGCGGCGGCCCGCGAAAGACCCGAGTGGCCATCGGATCGGACACAGTGATCGAGCGCGTCGGCAATCGAGAATGGGAGCTGGCCGCGACCGGTTTCTGGCAGGCCCATCGCGGCGCTGCGAACGCGTACTCACAGGTGGTCGGGGAGTGGGCCGGCGCCGCTACCGCGGACACGGCGTGGGATCTCTACGGCGGAGTCGGGGTTTTCGCATCCGTGCTCGCCGACCTTGTCGGGCCGTCCGGCGTGGTGGAGTCAGTCGAATCTTCGGCGCGCGCAGTCGCGGACGGGCGGGCGGCTCTGTCCGATCTCGGTCACGTGCGCTTCCACAGCGCCCGCGTCGAGAACGTCATCGCGGAGCTGGAGCGTTCGCCTGCCGTCGTCGTGCTAGACCCGCCACGTGCGGGAGCCGGCCGTCCGGTCGTGGAAGCTCTCGCCGCAACGGGCGCTGAACGGATCGTGCACATCGGGTGCGACCCGGCGTCGTTCGGCCGCGATATCGGTCTCTACCTGGAGCAGGGCTTCAGAATCGGCGGCCTCCGGGCGTTCGACGCCTTCCCTCAGACACACCACATGGAGTGCATCGCGCTCCTAGAACGCTGACGCGTCCCGAAATCTTTCCCTGAAACGGTGTGACGCTTCTCGCGTTCAGAACAGTTGCTTGCATTACGCAACTAATCGTATAGTTTCGTTCTGCAAGTAGTTTTCCGTTTTCAAGTCACGGCTCGTTCGAGCCACTCGAATTCAGGGGTAGGCAATGTCGGTACAGCCGGAGACGGCCCAAGCGCTCGTCGACACGATCTTCATGTTCGGCAGATCGCTGCGAGCCGCGGTCACCACCGGTGCAGACAGCCTGCTGCCGCCTGCGCTGGTCAGTGTGTTGTTCATGCTGGCAGCGCGTGGGGAGTGCCGACAGAACGAATTGGCCGTCGATCTGTGTGTCAGTCAGTCGTCGCTCAGCCGGCAAATGTCGGATCTGGTCGACGCTGGGTATGTCGAGAGAAATCCCGATCCGGCTGACAAGCGGGCGTTCCGCATCCGAGTATCGGAAGAGGGACACGACGTTTTACGGAGAACCACGCAGCGGCGTGCGGCGCGTTTGCGCAACATGCTCGAAGACTGGAGCCAGGAAGAGGCCATGGCCGCAGTGACATCGCTGCAACGTCTCAACGAGACGTTCGGCGCATCGAATCGGCAGGCCTCACCGGCAGTTCCGCACACGGGCGTAGAAAGTATTGGGAGATAAGGCACATGGCAGCAACAGTAGGAGAAACCCGGGCAAGTACCGGAGGTGACGGATCGGCTCGCGAAGCGGGCGCGATGACTCACCGCGAAATTCTCGAAGCACTCACCGGACTCATCGCAGCGCTGTTCACCGCGCTGCTCAGCAGCACCATCGTTTCGACAGCGCTTCCCACGATCATCGGTGAACTGCACGGAACTCAGACGCAGTACGCCTGGATCATCACCACGGCACTGCTCGCCACTGCGGCATCGACGCCGATCTGGGGCAAACTGGCCGACCTTTACAACAAGAAGGTCCTGGTCCAGACCGCGATCGTCATCTTCGTGATCGGCTCGGTCATCGCCGGCGCGGCGCACAATGTTCCGTTGCTGCTGGGTGCACGTGTCATCCAGGGCATCGGCATGGGCGGCCTGACTGCTCTCGTCGTAGCCATCATCGGCACGATCATCCCGCCGCGAGATCGTGGTCGCTACTCCGGATACATGGGTGCGGCAATGGCCGTCTCGATGTCCGGTGGACCGATCCTCGGCGGCGTCCTCGTGGACACTGCCGGCTGGCGCTGGTGCTTCTACGTGTGTGTTCCGTTGGCAGTCATCGCACTGTTCCTGCTTCAGCGCACACTGCACGTCGAGACCGTGAAGAAGGACAACGTCTCCATCGACTGGATGGGCGCCACCTTGCTCACCGCCGGTGTCAGCGTCCTGCTGATCTGGGTTTCGTTTGCCGGTCAGGACGACTACTACGCCTGGTTCTCGAAGGAGTCGGCCTTCTTCGTCATCGGTGGTCTGGCCCTGCTCGGCCTGACGATGTTCGTCGAATCCAAGGTCAAGGATCCGATCCTGCCGATCAAGATCATCACCGAGCGCACAACTGCTCTCGCGATCATCGCCTCGATCGCAGTCGGTGTCGGCCTCTTCGGTGCGACGACCTTCCTGACGCAGTACTTCCAGACCGCACGCGGATTCGATCCCACCGAAGCCGGATTGCTCACCATTCCGATGGTCGCAGGCATGCTCGTCGCCTCCGTCGGCTCGGGACAGCTGATCACCAAGTTCGGTCAGTGGAAGCCCTTCATCGTCGCCGGCGCAGTTCTGCTGCTGGTCGGTTTCGGGCTGCTGTCGACGATCGACCACGCCACCAGCCTCTGGACCATCGGAATCTTCATCGCCATCGTCGGTCTGGGTACCGGCATGTTGATGCAGAACATCGTGCTCGCGGTGCAGAACACGGTCAGCGTCGAGAACATCGGTGCGGCCAGCAGTATCGTGGCGTTCTTCCGCACGTTCGGCGGCGCGATCGGCGTGTCGGTGCTCGGTTCGATTCTTGCGACCCGCGTCAAGACACTGACAGTCGATTCGGTCTCCACCTTGCCGCCCGAGCAGCAGGCAGTAGCTGGAAAGAGCCTCCAGGACGGCCTCGACCTGAGCAATATGCCTGACTTCGTCTCGCAGATCGTTCGGTTCGCCTACGGCGACGCAACAGGACGGATCTTCCTGGTCGCAGCCGTCGTCGCTGTGGTCACGCTCGTGTCGGTCATCTTCATCCCGAACCGTCCGTTGCGCACCACGATCGACATCGCGACTCCCGACGCCGAGCAGAAGTACGAAGAAGAGCGCGAAGAGAAGAACGAAGAGAAGAACCTCACTCGCTGATCCGCATGCCCGGCTGGTCTACCGCCGGCCGCGTCTTCTGAACAGTTCTGTCACGCCATAGCCCATCGAACGCGGACAGAGATCGATTCTTCGATCTCTCCGCGTTCGACGGCTATCGGGGCCGAATCCGCTTTCATCGCCGCGACACGTCCGCGCATCGGCACGATCTGGTCGAAGTCCTCGAGCACCTCGAGAACTTCGACCAGATCTTTGTCTGCCAGGTCTGCGAACTGTCTGGCTTTCGATTCGGCTGCCGTCCATGCCAATTCGCGTGCTTTTGTCGCCAGATCGCTGCGGTCGTCGAGGTCGAACTCGAGCCCGTCGAGCCGAATCGCGTCGCCGCCCACCGATACACACGCCGCGATGACGGAGGCGGGGGAGTTCGCCGCTTCCGGCTCCAGTTCTCGCAGTACGACTCGAAAAGTTGTCGATGCGGTGAATCCTGTTGTCTCCTGGCGGCCTCCGTCACTCCAGTGAGTCTGCGGATGGACGCTCAGCCCGGCGGTGGTGAGGTCCGCTCCGCGCACACCGCGCGCGTGCAGGGTCTCGGTCAGCGCAGTGGACAGACGCGCGACGGCGTCGAATGCGTCGGAAACGGCCGTCTGTGTCACCGATACTCCGATCGTCAGCCGCACGATGTCGGGAACAGCTGTTGCAGTGGCAGTTCCGGTCACCGTGACAGTGGACGGTTCCGAGGTGAGGGCGGTGGTCGGCATGTGTACTTCCTATCCGATTCGTCCGGCGGATATGACACTCCGCAACATCAGGCCCAATTGCTCGTAGGCGCCCGCAGCCAGTCGTTCGAGCAGCGCAAGTTTCAACTCGGGTGCCTGCGCGGTCAGTTCTGCATATCGCTCCGGAGTCAGCACGGCCACGGTGACCGTGGAATCGGCGCGGATGTCGTTGAGGAACGGAGTGTCGAGGAACATCGTCATCTCGCCGAACGTCATTCCGGCGGAGAGCGTCGTGATGCGGTGCTCGACCCCGTGCGCGTCGGTAAACATGGTGCTGACCTGGCCACTGAGAATCAGGTAGAAGCCAGACGCCGATTCACCTCGGCGGGCGATCTTCTCGCCGCGGGCATAGGTACGGGTCTCCAACTCTGCCGAGAATCCCTCGATCTGTGCCGCGGACAGAGCATCGAGAACTGGGTGGTCCTCGATCGAGATCGTCGACGCCTGCCGTTCGGCCTCACAATGCACCGCAAGCAACGTGTCTTCGCACCACTGCATGGCGGAATCGAGATCCGCAAAAACCCGACCACTTCTTCTGGCGGGGTCGATGCTCGAACTTCGTTGTCCCAGCAGTCCTTGCGGATCGACGACGGCCACCGCACAAGCCTGCTCGGCCAGTTGAACCTGCAGCGCGGTGATCATGCGTACTGCGACGTCGCTTGCGTCGTCGACACGGCGGACGTCGATGACTACAACTTCGAGGCCCTCGTCCACCGAGCCGATTTCGCGGACCGCCGATTCGGCACCGGTGAAGAGGAGATCGCCGTGCAGTTCGTAGACCCGGCTGCGCTTGCCGACGTCGTCGAGCACAGCTTGTTCGGTCGGGGTGCGTCGTACTCGCGACGGTGCTTCGATGACGCTGTATCTGGCCCGGATCGACGAGCGTGACGCCCGCGTCACGTGGAGGAAGTGCAGTTCGAGTTCCTTCGACAGTGCACGGGCAGACGCAACTCCGCGAACGCTGTTTCCGTGAATGTCGAGCCTGGGGGAGTACACCGCGATGCCGATCTGGCCGGGCAGAACCGCCAGGACTCCGCCGCCGACGCCGCTCTTGGCCGGCAATCCGACCTCTACCAGCCACTTGCCGGCGCCGTCGTACATTCCGCACGTAGCCATGACGCTGAGGACCTGTTCGACGCCCGCGGGAGCCAGCGCGCGCTCGTGGGTGAGCGGATTGACACCGTTGTTCGCCATCGTCGCAGCCATCAGACTCAGGTCGCGGCAGGTCACGTCGATCGAGCATTGACGGAAATACAGGTCGACGGCCTCGTCGGGATTGCCGGTGATGACGTCGAAGGATCGCAGCATGTGTCCGATCGCGCGGTTGCGGTGACCGGTGCGCGCCTCGGAGGTGTAGACCGACTCGTTGAATGCCAGTTCGCGGCCCGCGTACCTCGAGTACGCCGAGCGGATGCGCTCGAAGCGGGCCTCGGGATTCGGGCCGGCGACCAGTGATGCAGCGGTGATCGCCCCGGCATTGATCATGGGGTTTCGTGGCCGTTCGGTGAGCGGGTCGAGGCTGATTTCGTTGAACGGCTCGCCGGATGGTTCGACGTCGATTTTCGCGGCAACCGCCTCGCTTCCCCGATCGGCGAGAGCCAAGGCGTAGGTGAAGGGTTTCGAGATCGACTGAATGGTGAACGGGATTCGCGAGTCGCCGATCTCGTAGACGTAACCGTCGACGGTGGCGATGCAGATTCCGAACGAATCGGGGGCGACCGCCGCGAGTTCGGGGATGTAGTCGGCCAACTCGCCCTCGTCGAGTGATCGGACTTCGTCGAACACTCGCGTTATCAGGTCTTCGACCACAGTTCCCATGTGTCGACCTTAAGCCGACATGGCGGTCGTTTTGTGGAACAAGAGTTGTCGAGTCGATTGCGACGGATCCCATTTGTCTGTGATTGCGATCACGAGCGATCCGTGGGATTTCGCTGTTACGCGAAGTCACACCGGATTCGGGCCGAGTCCGCGTGTCGGTTCGCCGGAACGCTCCGTAGACTGGCAGCACTGTCGCGAAGACAGCCGCGGCGCGCACCGGTGCAGCTGTGAAGCACGGAGGGAGCGATCTCGTTGGGTGTTCTTGCCCGCATTCAGGGTCCTGACGATCTACGTCAGTTGAGCCACGCCGAGATGACGGAGTTGGCCGACGAGATTCGTGAGTTCCTCGTGCTGAAGGTCGCTGCGACCGGTGGTCACCTCGGGCCCAACTTGGGCGTCGTGGAGTTGACCCTCGCACTGCACCGAATTTTCGACTCGCCGCAGGACGCGATCATCTTCGACACGGGCCATCAGGCCTACGTGCACAAGATCCTCACCGGTCGTCAGGATCAGTTCGACACTCTGCGTAAGCAGGGGGGACTGTCCGGGTATCCGTGCCGCGCCGAGAGCGAACACGACTGGGTCGAGTCCTCTCACGCTTCCGCCGCGTTGTCCTATGCCGACGGCCTCGCGAAGGCCTTCGCGCTCACGGGCCAGAATCGCCACGTTGTCGCCGTCGTCGGTGACGGCGCTCTGACCGGCGGAATGTGTTGGGAGGCCCTCAACAACATCGCAGCCGGAAAAGACCGTTCGGTGGTGATCGTCGTCAACGACAACGGCCGCTCGTACGCGCCGACCATCGGCGGCCTCGCCGACCATCTTTCGGCACTGCGCACCGCGCCGAGTTACGAGCGCGCCCTCGACAGTGGCCGACGCATGGTCAAGAGACTGCCCTGGGTGGGGCGCACCGCGTACTCCGTCCTGCACGGAATGAAGGCGGGTCTCAAGGACGCGGTCAGCCCTCAGGTCATGTTCACCGATCTGGGTATCAAGTACCTCGGACCGGTCGACGGTCACGACGAAGCCGCCATGGAATCGGCGTTGCGCCGGGCGAAGGCCTACGGCGGACCGGTCATCGTGCATGCCGTCACTCGTAAGGGCAACGGTTACGCACACGCCGAGAACGACGTGGCCGACCAGATGCATGCCACCGGCGTCATCGATCCCGTCACCGGTCGCGGCACCAAGTCGTCCGCGCCGGACTGGACGTCGGTCTTCTCGGCCGCATTGATCGAGCAGGCTTCGCGTCGTGAGGACATCGTCGCCATCACCGCGGCGATGGCCGGGCCCACCGGCCTCGCGGCCTTCGGGGAGAAGTTCCCCGATCGGATTTTCGACGTCGGTATCGCCGAGCAGCATGCGATGACCTCGGCCGCCGGTCTTGCACTTGGCGGACTTCACCCCGTCGTTGCTATCTACTCGACCTTCCTCAATCGGGCTTTCGACCAGTTGTTGATGGACGTCGCACTGCTCAAACAACCGGTGACAGTCGTGCTCGACCGCGCCGGGGTCACCGGAGTCGACGGCGCCAGCCACAACGGCGTCTGGGATCTTTCGCTGCTCGGAATCATCCCGGGGATTCGCGTCGCGGCACCGCGTGATGCAGACACACTGCGGGAAGAACTGGACGAGGCGCTTCTCGTCGACGACGGTCCAACGGTCGTACGGTTCCCGAAGGGTGCTGTACCCGAAGCGATTCCGGCAGTGAAGCGACTCGACGGAATGGTCGACGTCCTCAAGGCCAGCGAGGGTGAGCGAGGCGACGTGCTCCTCGTCGCGGTGGGCCCGTTTGCATCCTTGGCGCTCGAGATTGCCGAGCGGCTCGACAAGCAGGGCATCTCGGTTGCCGTCGTTGATCCGCGATGGGTTCTGCCGGTCGCGGATTCGCTGGTGAAGATGGCGGACAAGTACGCCCTCGTGGTCACCATCGAAGACGGCGGTCTGCACGGCGGCATCGGTTCGACGGTCTCGGCCGCGATGCGTGCCGCCGGAGTGCACACGTCGTGCCGCGACATGGGCGTTCCTCAGCAGTTCCTCGATCACGCCAGCCGCGAAGCCATCCACAAGGAACTCGGACTCACGGCTCAGGACCTCTCCCGCAAGATCACCGGCTGGGTGGCGGGGATGGGCAGCGTCGGCGTCCACGTCCAGGAAGACGCGTCGTCGGCTTCGGCTCAGGGCGAAGTCGCGCAAGGCTGACGGCTCGTCTCACGATAATCTCGAAAAGCGGTGGCCCTCGGATCAATCCGAGGGCCACCGCTTTTCGGTGTGAAACCGTGAGATCTCGCTACTGGACGGATTCGAGTGTGCTGCCTCGCGTTTCCTTCACGAATCGCAGGACGACGAACAGTGACAACGCTGCCATGACGGCGTAGCCGGCATAGGTGTACGACAGATTCCAATCGGCCAGTGCCGGGAACGTCCAGGAGACCAGGAAGTTCGCGACCCAGTTGGTGGCGGTCGCAATTCCTACTGCTGCAGCACGCACGCGATTGGGGAACATTTCGGAGATCAACACCCAGACCACCGGGCCCCAGGACAGAGCGAAGAAGAACACGAATGCGTTCGCACCGATAAGTGCGACAGTCGCGTTGGCTCCGGTCAGCGTGGCCACCGATTCGCCGATCTCGTTCTTGGTCACTGTTGCCGAATGGAAACAGAACGCCGCGGTGCCCAGTGAGATGGCCATACCGGCGGAACCGACCAACAACAGCGGCTTTCGACCGACCCGGTCGATGACGGCGATGGCGACAAACGTACCGACGATGTTGACCAAGGCGCTCACGACGCTGATCAGAAGGGAGCGGTCGGCGCCGAATCCCACTGCCTGCCACAGGGTGCTGGAGTAGTAGAAGATCACATTGATACCGACCAGCTGCTGCAGTGCGGCCAACGCGATACCGACCCACACCAGGTGGGAGACGCCGAGCCGCTTCGAGAAGAGTTGGCGGACCGTTGTTTTGGCCTGCTTCTCGCTGAGCGAGTCGCGGATCTCGTTCATCCGCTCGGTGACGGCGTCGTGATCGCCGCCTTCAAGGTCGGAGATGATCTTGCGAGCGCGATCGTCCTTGCCCTGCGCTACGAGGAATCGTGGCGACTCGGGAATCGTGGTCGTCATGATCAGATACAGAACTGCGGGAACGGCTTCGAGCATCAACATCCACTGCCAGGCCTCGAGGCCCGCGATCTGATTGCGATCGCCGCCGGCCGCGGCCTGGAGTGCGTAGTTGACCAACTGCGACACAGCGATTCCGAGAACGATCGCCAATTGGTACATCGAACCGAGACGGCCGCGAATCGCAGCGGGAGAGATCTCCGCGATGTACGCCGGAGCGATGACCGATGCGAAACCGACGGCCAGGCCACCGACCACGCGCCAGAACGTGAGGTCGTAGACGCTGAACGGAACTGCGGAACCGACGGCGCCGATTATGAACAACACCGCGGCTATTTGCATGACGCGGATGCGGCCGAGGCGATCTGCGAGTGTGCCTGCGATCCAGGCGCCGAGTGCTGCGCCGAGCAGAGTCAGTGAGACCGTGAGCCCGGTGCCCGAGGCGCCGATGTCGTACTTGTCTCGGATCGCACCGACTGCCCCGTTGATGACAGCGGTGTCGTATCCGAACAGAAAACCACCGAGCGCGGCGGCGCCGGCGAAGAGCACTGCATGTCCGACGTCGGCGCGAGTAGCGCCGGATCCACCGCCGGAGGCGGTTCCGCTGAATGCCATTCCTGCCCCCTCAAAGGCCCTACGGTCGACACCCCGATGCGTCGATCCATCCGCGAGCACTCTGCACGCTACGCCCACCGGACGAGATTTGGCGGGGACTCACGCGCCGTTATCCAGCTGAGTCCATTCCCAGGTCGAAACAACCGGACGCAGAGACAAGGTATTGATTGCAGTGACTATGCAAACAATAATGTCGATGCAGGTGAGGGCGGTTTACTTACCCGCGAGACTCTCAGCTTTGGCTGCGATGTCCTCGAGATCCTTTGCCATGAATTTCCGGGTCACCCGCGCGCCCAATCGACCGAATACCGCTGTGAAGATCTTCGAGATACGTGAAGTGGATTCGGATTCCCCGGAGAAGTACATCTCGCGGATCGTGTCTGTGGCGTCAGGCTTCAGAGTGAACCCGCTCGTGTAGTTCATGCGTGGGAGTTGGCTTTGAGGGTGTCGTGAAAATCCCGTTTCTAGGCGGTCGCGCGCTTTGCGGCTTCACTCAACGTCGGTGTGATCTGGCCGAGGACCCAAGGCGTGCTCAGGACGTTGACGTTGCTCAGTCCGCCGATGACGCGGGTGTCGCTGAGGAATGCGGTGGATCCGCGTTTGACCGCGTCGAGTCCACCGACTGCGGGTATGCCGGACGGATCACCGGAGCCGTCGGTGAAGCCGACGATCACGTCGGCGTCGATGTCGGCGATGTTCTCGTAGGAGATCGTCTTGAAGAACGATCCACCTGCATTGTCCGCGGCGAGCTTCTCGACGCCCGGCGCGTTGACGAATCCGAGTTCCGTCAGCACCTGGACCCGCGGGTCGGTGGGCAGATAGACGTTGATGTTGCTCGAATCGGTGTCGAAGTTGACCACTGCCAATGTCTTTCCGGCGAACTCCGGGTGGGCTGCGGCGGTATCGGCGAGAGTCGCGTCGAGGCCGTCGACGAGCTTCTCGGCCTCTTCGCTCTTGCCGACTGCCTTGCCGACGATGCGGGTCTGGTCCTGCCAGGACGTCTGCCACGCTGCGCCGGGATAAGCGGCCGTCGGTGCGATCTTGCTCAGTTGGTTGTAGACGGATTCCTCGAAGCCCTCGTACGGCGCCAGGATGACGTCGGGGGTCAACGACGCGATGGACTCGATCGGCGGTTCTCCGCTGGCCGGCATGTCGAAGAGCGTTGTCTTGTCCGCGTCGAAGTAGTCCTGGGCCCAGGGCATGACGCCGTTGTCGTCCGCACCGTAGGTGTACTTGGGCTGTCCGACCGGAGTCAGATCGAGTGCGTACAGGATGTCCTGCGCGTTCCATCCGAGGGTGACGAGGCGCTCGGGCTTCGAGTCGATGGTCGTGGTGCCGAAGGTGTTCTCGATGCTGACGGGGAATCCGTCCGTACCTTGGGATGTCGTGGATGTGCCCGAATCCGAGGAGCACGAGACAAGTGCGGTGACCGCGATTGCAGCCGCACCGAGGGCAGAGAAGCCCCGAACAGAAGTTTTCATGAAGGGCAGCCTAACCTACTGAATTTCGGCAGCCAAACGAAACCGATTGTGCCGTTTATGCAGGTGGGAGTCGGATCTGGACCGCGTTTCTCAGGGCGCCGTTTCGGTGGGCGATACTTTCCTCGTGCGATCACAGCAGAAGATTCTCGGCGCCGCCCTCGGACTGATCGAAGGTGGCGGATTCGAGGCTGTGAACATTGCCGCAGTTGCCACCGCGGCCGGTGTCTCGCGCCAGACGGTGTACTCGATTTTCGGTACACGTGAAGAGGTCGTCTCCCAGGCGATGGGCGGTCTCGCTGTCGAGGTTCTCGGGGAGATCACGGCACAGGTGGAGTCGGTCGACACGGCGTGCGACTACGTCGTCGAATTCATCGTTGCCGCGCGAACTGCCGTGCGTGCTCACCCGGTGCTCGCGACTCTGCTCCTCGCCGAGCGGGGAAACCCTGTCTTCGATCTCGAAATGATGAGTCGAGCAATACCTTTCGCTGGTCAGATGCTCGCCCCTATGGTCGAACGTGGCCTCGCCACGGAGGCGGAGTTGGATGAGATAGTGGAAATTGCCGTGCGACTGGGGCTTTCGGTTGTTGCATTCGACAGTGACCTCGTCCATTCCGATGACTCTTTGCGGGCCTTTCTCTCGAGGTGGCTCGGGCCCGCAATCCGGTCGAACTCGTAGTTCCTCGCCTGCTCCGCCAAAACCTTGACACTTAAGCGTCAGAGTGTCTAGTTTTGGCGTGCCCGGAATTCTCTGGCGACATTCTTCGAGGGAGCACCAGTCATGTCCGGAGTGAAACGTAGATCGTTCTTGGCCGGTACGGCCGCCGTGGGAGTCGCGATGATGGCGCCACGCACTGCCAAGGCTGCAACAGGGATTCCGCTGACACGTGAAGTGCACCGTGTCGTGGTTATCGGTTCGGGGTTCGGCGGAGGGGTGACGGCACTTCGCTTGGCCGAGGCCGGGGTTCCGGTCACCCTGCTGGAGAGAGGGATTCGGTGGCAGACCGGGCCGAATGCCGAAACTTTTCCGCATCCCGCCAGTCCAGACAAGCGTATCCTCTGGCATCAGTCCAACCCGACTCTGTTCGGCAGGCCGGCGATCTTCGAGCCATACGCGGGTTTGTTGGAGACGGTGACCGGTGAGAACATGACCGCGATCTGCGCAGCCGGGGTGGGCGGCGGATCGCTTGTGTACCAAGGGATGACGCTGCAACCGGAAGAAGCGGTCTTCAACACGCACTTTCCGGAGGAGCTCGATTACGCACGAATGGACCGCGTCCATTACCCGCGGGTGGCGCGGATGTTGCAAGTGGAAACTGCACCCGACGAACTGATTTCCAGCCCGAACTACGAGGCGGCACGTGTATTCGCGCGTAACGCAACGCGTTCCGGTCTACCCGTGTCGAAGATTCCGATGCCGATCGACTGGAACTACGCGTTGGCCGAACTGAGGGGTGAGATGAAGCCGTCGTACACCAACGGTGACGGCGCGCTCGGTGTCAACAACGGGGGCAAGCATTCGGTGGATGTCACCTACGTTGCGGCAGCGGAAGCGACCGGATTGGTGAATGTGGAGACTCTGCACCAGGTCACCGATGTCGAGCGGGCGGCCGACGGACGGTGGCGTGTGTACGTGGACCGGACCGACATTTCCGGCAAGATTCTCGAGAACAAGATTTTGACGACGGATGCGCTCGTGATGGCTGCCGGCAGCATGAACACCACCAAACTCCTGGTCCGCGCCGCAGCAACGGGGCGGATCACGGATCTGCCCGACGAACTCGGCGCGGGATGGGGGACCAATGCCGACCGGATCTACATCTGGTCGGATCTCGCGGAGAATTTCGGTGCGACACAGGGCGGGCCGGTCGTCTACGGCAGCCGGAACTGGGACGACCCGCATAACGCGTTCACCGTCATTCAGGCGTCGTTCCCGCCGGTGGCGTTCGACGCTCACAGCACGGTGATGGTCGGATTCGGTGTGAGCCGCGACCGAGGTCGGTTCGTGTACGACTCGGCGCGGGGTGAGGCGGTGCTCCGTTGGCCGAAGGACGGGGATTCGGCGATCCAGCAAGGCCACATCGGGCCGGCCGCCCACCGGATCGCGGCAGGAGGACTGCTCACCGATACGAACGCGATACTGCCGTCCACGTGGCATCCCCTCGGCGGTGCCTGCATGAACTCGGTGTGCGATCTTGATGGGCGGGTTCTGGGCCAGCGGGGGTTGTACGTGCTCGACGGCGCTCTGCTGCCGGGAAACTCCGCTGCGTGCAATCCGTCGATGACTATCGCCGCCGTCGCGGAGCGTGCGCTCGAGAACATCGTGAAAGACGATGTGGGAAAACTATTCTGAACCTGCGCAAACGCCACGGACGGCGTACCAGAAGGCACGCCGTCCGTGACGGGTCGATCGACTGACTCAGACGCTGGCAACACCAGGCGCGAGGAAGCGCTTGCCGTTGACAGCCTCGGAGGTACCGGTCCGGTCCAGGTACGGCGTGATGCCGCCGTTCCAGAATCCGAACCCGCCGCCGAGCAGCAGGCAGAGGTCGATGTCCTCGGCTGCCGCTACGACGCCCTCGTCGAGCATGATCTGAATTTCCTCGGCAAACGCACGACGTGTGCGCTCGAGGACCTCTTCCGAGGTGGACACCTTGTCACCCTGCGGCCACAGTGCGGCGACCTCGGGATCGACGGCCTGACCGTTCTCGCCCCAGGTCCACACGCCGGGCTTGCGAGCCTCGACGAGTGCTTCGAGTCCAGGTGAGCTCTTGAACCGGTCCGGGTAGGACTCCTGCAGGGTCTCACCGGTGTGCAGAGCCACTGCGGGTCCGACGAGGGCCAGCAAGGTGAACGGCGACATGGGCATGCCGAGTTCGGCGATGGCGTTGTCCGCGACGTCGAAGGGGGTGCCTTCGTCGACGGCGGACATGACCTCACCCAAGGTGCGGGTGACGAGGCGGTTGAAGACGAAGCCTGCTTTGTCGCCGCAGAGGACGGCGGACTTCTTCAGCGACTTCGCGGTGGCGAAAGCCGTTGCGAGAGTGGCATCGTCGGTCTTGCTGCCCTTGATGATCTCGAGGAGAGGAAGAACGGCAACCGGGTTGAAGAAGTGGAAGCCGACCACACGCTCGGGATGCTCGAGGCCGGACGCCATCTCCGTGATGGAGAGCGAGGAGGTGTTGGTGGCGAGGATGGTTTCGGGAGCGATGAACTGCTCGAGTTCCGCGAAGACCTTCTTCTTGACGTCCATGTTCTCGAAGACGGCTTCGATGACGAAGTCGGTCTTGGCGAACGCGGCCTTGTCGAGGGAACCGGAGACGAGCGCCTTGAGGCGGTTCGCAGCGTCGGGGGACAGGCGCCCCTTGCCCTGGAGCTTCTCGATTTCGGTGTGGACGTAACCGACACCCTTGTCGATGCGCTCTTGGTCGATGTCGGTCAGGATGACCGGCACCTTGAGCTGGCGGACGAAGAGCAGCGCGAGCTGGCTGGCCATGAGACCGGCACCGACGATGCCGACGCCGCTGACCTTGCGGGCGAGCGAGCGGTCGGGTGCTCCGGCGGGGCGCTTGGCGCGCTTGTTCACCAGATCGAAGGCGTACAGACCTGCACGGAGTTCGTCGGTCAGGAGGAGGTCGGCAAGAGCCTCGTCCTCGGCCGCGAAGCCCTTGTCGAGCGAAGCGGCATCGGTGATGTCGGTACTGCGAGCCAGTTCGAGCAGCTCGACGGCCTTGACGGCGCCGGGAGCGTTGCCCTTGGTCTTGCCGTCGACGATCGCCTTCGCACGAGCGATCGCGTCGTCCCAGCCCTGGCCACGATCGATCTCGGGGCGAGCGGGGGTCACTGTGCCGGCGAGGACCTGCGACGCCCAGGCGAGGGACTGCTCGATGAAGTCGGCAGAATCGAGAACGACGTCGACGACGCCGAGTTCGAGTGCCTTCTTGGGGGAGAGCACCTTGTTCTGGTTCAGCGAGTTCTCGATCACCACGGTGACGGCGTTCGACGGGCCGACGAGGTTGGGGAGCAACTGCGTTCCGCCCCAACCGGGGACCAGACCGAGGAATGCTTCCGGAAGACCCAGTGCGCCCGCATTGGCGGCAACCGTGCGGTAGTGGCTGTGCAGGCCGACCTCGAGGCCGCCGCCCAGAGCGACACCGTTGATGAAGGCGAACGTGGGAACGGACGACTCACGCAGGCGTCGGAACACCTTGTGACCCAAGCGGCCCAGCTCGAGTCCCTGCTCACGAGAGGTGATCGCGGGAACACCCTTGAGGTCCGCGCCGGCGGCGAAGATGAACGGCTTGCCGGTGACGGCGATGGCAACCGGGTTGGCTGCGAAGGCTTCGTCGAGGGCGGCGTCGAATGCTGTGAGTCCGCCGGGACCGAATGACGACGGCTTGGTGTGGTCGAAGCCGTTGTCGAGGGTGATCAGTGCAAACGGGCCCTCGATGCCGGGGACCGAGATGATCTTCGTGTAGGCGTTCGTCACGACCTCGTCGGCGAATGCTGTTGCAATATCAGACATTTAGTTAACCCCTGCCTGGTAGTCAGCGTGGTTCGGGTTCTCCCAGATGACGGTGCCGCCCATGCCGAGTCCGATGCACATGGTGGTCAAGCCGTAGCGCACGTCGGGACGCGTCGCGAACTGGCGGGAGAGCTGCGTCATCAGGCGAACGCCCGAGGAAGCGAGGGGGTGGCCACACGCGATGGCGCCGCCCCACTGGTTGACGCGCGGGTCGTCGTCGGCGATTCCGTAGTGCTCGAGGAACGCGAGGACCTGAACGGCGAACGCCTCGTTGATCTCGAAGAGTCCGATGTCCTCGATCTTCAGGCCGGTGCGTGTCAGGAGCTTCTCGGTGGCGGGAACCGGGCCGATACCCATGACGGCGGGGTCGACGCCCTGGTAGGCGAAGCCCACCATGCGCATGCCGACCGGCAGGCCGAGCTCGGCTGCGGTGTCCTCACCGGCGAGCAGTGCTGCGGTGGCACCGTCGTTGAGTCCGGCGGCGTTACCGGCGGTGATGCGTCCGGCCGGGCGGAATGGCGTCTTGAGCTTCGCGAGATCTTCGACGGTGGTTCCGGGGCGCGGCGGCTCGTCTTCGGTGGCCAGACCCCAGCCCGCGGAACTGCGGGTGGCGACGGGGACCAGGGTGTCGGCGATGAAGCCGGCCTTCTTGGCAGCGTCGTACTTGTTCTGGCTGTTGACGGCGTAGGCGTCCGTGCGGTCCTTGGTGATGGTCGGGAACCGGTCGTGCAGGTTCTCGGCGGTGTTACCCATCACGAGGGCGCTCGGGTCGACCAGGCGGTCGGCGAGGAAGCGCGGGTTGGGGTCTGCGCCCTCACCCATCGGGTGGTGGCCCATGTGCTCGACGCCACCGGCGATCACGACGTCGTACTGGCCGAAGCCGATGCCCGACGCGGTGGTGGTGACGGCGGTCATCGCGCCGGCGCACATGCGGTCGATGGCGAATCCGGGAACGGTTTCGGGGAGACCGGCGAGGATCGCAGCGGTGCGGCCGATGGTCAGGCCCTGGTCACCGGTCTGCGTGGTGGCTGCGACAGCCACTTCGTCGATCCGTGCGGGATCGAGCTGCGGGTTACGGCGAAGCAGCTCACGAATCGCCTTGACGACGAGATCGTCTGCGCGCGTGTCGGCGTACATGCCTTTCGGGCCGGCCTTGCCGAACGGGGTGCGAATGCCGTCGACGAAGACGACGTTGCGTTGGTTGTTTGTGGATGGAGCCACGCGAATTCCTCCTGATGGAGCTGCCCACCACTCCGAAGTGCGGTGAGACGTTGGTTCGGCGATCACGGCCAGGCGTCCGGCCTCGTATCGAGCGTACTACTGCCCATTACTGACCGGTAACTTAACGTGCCGAATTGCTCCAACCTCACACCGGGGTCAGGTCAAGATTCAGACTCTTCTACTTCGGGCTCGGCCGGGACCACGGAGTTCAGTGCCTCGGCGAGGACGGGAACCGTCAAAGTGCGTTGCCAGCCACGTGCGCCACCGGAAGTGAGCTTGGTCTCGATTGCACTCTCGACTTCGGTGATGTCGGAGTCGGGTTCCAACTTCCAGTCCCAGCACAGGCGCCTGACCAGGTCGGGTTGGAGCAGATTCTCCACGGGCACCGACACTTCCTTGCTCAGGTCCGACAGTGCTGCCCGAGCCGCCGTCAGTCGGTCGGCTGCCGCCGGGTCCTGGCGAGCCCAGCGGCCGGCGGCAGGGGGTCCGACGATCGGCGGGGTCTTCGGCGGAAGCTCGCTGTCCGGGAGCCTGCGCGCAGCTTCCAGCGCGTCCATCCACACACGCGAATACCGGCGTTGACGTGGTCCGCCGAACACGGGAAGCGAACGGAGCGCATCCAGCGACTGAGGATCTTTGAGGGCGGCGTCGATGATGGCGGAGTCAGGGAGAACCCGGCTCGGCGACACGTCGCGCTTGCGCGCGAGATCCTCACGCGCCTGCCACAGCGCCCGTACTGCCGCCAACTGCCGAGTGGTCTTGAGCGAGGTGATGTGCGATGTACGACGCCAACGGTCGGGCTTGGGCTTGGGCGGGCCGGCCAGACGGATGTACTCGAACTCCTCCTTCGCCCACTCGAGCTTGCCCTGGGATTCGAGTTCGGCTTCCATGGCGTCGCGCAGTTCGAGAAGCACTTCGACGTCGAGGGCGGCGTAGTTCAACCAGGCGTCCGGTAGCGGACGTGTCGACCAGTCCGCGGCCCCGTGACCCTTGCGAAGTTCCACCCGCAGGGTTCGTTCCACTATCGCGGCGAGTCCGACTCGTTCGAACCCGGCCAGTCGACCGGCCAGTTCGGTGTCGAACAGCTCGGCCGGTGTCAGGCCCAGTTCGGCGAGGCCGGGGAGATCCTGATCGGCCGAGTGCAGCACCCATTGCAACGGATTGATCGCCTCGGCCAACGGCTGCAGGTCCTGCGCTGTCGGGATCGGGTCGAGCAGGAACGATCCCGCTCCTTCGCGTCGGAGCTGGATCAGGTACGCCCGTGCCGAATAACGGAATCCGGATGCCCGCTCGGCGTCCACGGCGAGCGGGCCGTGGCCGGAGGCCAGCGCGGCCGCGGCGTCGGCGACACCGGCGGCAGTGGTGATGACGTCCGGAACTCCGTCACGCGGAACGAGCAGCGGAACTACGTCGGAGGTGGGCTCGGTTGCATCATCGGTGACTTCGGACATGGTCACTGACTCTACGTCGCAGTCGGGGCCGGGGTTGTCACCTCAGCGTCGAACAGTTCGTCGAGTGCGGCTCCGAAACCTTGCGCGAGCTGGTCCAATTCGGGTGCCAGATCGGAGCAACTGACGATGCCGACGTCGAGTTTTCCGTCGAGTGACATCACCGTCACGTTGAGTCCTGCCCCGTGAAAGATCGGGCCGAGCGGGAACATTCCCTTGATCTGGGCGCCGAGGAAGTAGAGCGGGACCGGCGGCCCGGGCACGTTCGAGACGACCAGGTTGGACACGACGGGGTGACGCTCGGCGAGTTTGAGCGACGAGTACACCCGCATGGCGGCGCCGAACACCGCTGGTGATGCGAACTGGGACCAGTCCTGGAGCATGTTCGCACCCAGAGCCTCGTTGTGGTTCTTCGAGGTGGCGTTGTAATCGCTGATCGCGTGCAGACGCTCGACCGGATCGCCGATCTGGGTGCCCAGCTGCGTGAACATGCCCGAGATCTGGTTTGTGCCCGGCCGATCGGATTTACCGTGGACCGATACGGGGACCATCGCGACGAGTGAGTCCTCCGGCAGTTCGTCGCGGTCCTCGAGGTAGGTCCGCAAAGCACCCGCGCACAGCGCGAGAACCACATCGTTGACCTTCACCCCGTGACGGTCTTTGACGGCTTTGACCTTCGCGAGATCGAGCTGGCTGAAGGCGACGTTGCGGTGACCGGTGATAGCGCCGTTGAACGAGGTCCGCGGCGCGGTGAACGGAGCAGGCATCGCTTCACCCTTGCGTGCACGCGTCACCCACTTGGGGAGCATCGCGATTCCGCCGGGGACCAGACGGGCAATTCTTGCGGGTCGGGCGATGACGGCCATGAGTCCGCCGATCGCGATGTCCAGCGTTCCCGCGTCGCCCGCACCCTGTGCGGTGGGATCCACGAGCGCCGGTGAATCCGGTTCGAGACTGCACAGCTGAGCGAGGATGTTCGCGCCGGTGACGCCGTCGGCAGCGCTGTGATGGATCTTCGACATGACGGCGATCTGTCCGTCGGCAAGTCCCTCGATGACCCACATCTCCCATAGTGGGCGGGAACGATCCAGCGGTTGGCTCGCGATGTGTCCGGCGAGTTCTGCCAGTTCCGCGTGTGTGCCCGGAGCAGGTACCGCGGTCCGGTGGCAGTGCCGCTCGATGTCGAAATCGTGATCGTCGACCCATACCGGGTAGTCGAGATTGAGGCGGGAATCTTTGAGTTTGCGCCGAAAGGTCGGCATCGTGGCCATCCGCGAGTCCAACTCGCGAAGCAGCTTCCGGTAGTCGTAACCGCCCGGAATGGTCGAGGGGTCGAGCAGTACGAGTCCACAAACGTGCAATAGCTGGGTCGGTGTTTCCAAGTAGAGGAAGGTCGCGTCGAGTCCGCTGAGACGTTGCATGACTCATTTTAGAACAGGTTCTAGTATTTTTCCGGGGGAATGCGTAAACGAGTAGTGGAGTTAGTCGCCCTGCCGCGACAGCGTGGTTATCCCGGCAGGCGGAAGTCCTGCCGCGTACGCGAGAACTTCACAGAAAGCCTCGACGTGGTGAGCCAATTCCGATGACGTTGCAGTCCAGGATGCACGTAACTCGAGTTGGTGGGCTCGCGGCGGGCCCGCGATGTCGCCGTATCGCACGGAAGTTGTGGCTGTGACCGTACCGCCCAGGGCCACAAAAGGTTCCGGTCCGGCTTCGAGTGCGTCCACCAGCCAACTCCAGGCTACTTCGGGAAGTAGTGGATCCGCGGCGACGGCTTCGTCGAGATCGGCCTGGATGTAGGCCACCAACCGCATGGTGCCGTTCCATGCCTCGTCGCCGTCCGGATCGAACAACAGGATCAGGCGGCCGAAAGCGTCGCCTTCGGACTGTTCGGCCACGACGTCGGAGTCCGGGTGCAGAACCTCGGCTCCCACTGCGTGGCTGTACGGAGCGAGACGCTGCGGCGGACGGATGGGACCGACCTCTATCTCGGGCCGAACCCGCGCAGCGGTCATCGCCTCCACGGCGGCACGGAACTCGGCCGGGTCGGCTGTCGATCCGGATGTCGTCACAGGTCAGGACGTTAGTCGGGGATAAGGGCGGGTAGGTGGAGGCGCGCCGACCGAGTGTGGTTCGGGTGTGTGGCCGCTCACGAACCGCTCGGGTGTCCGATCCCGAGTGTGGGACATGGCAGCATTGAGTCGATCGAAGACACACGTTGGCGGAGAGCGCGAGGACTGATGAGCGGGTTGGACAACATGAATTCAGGCATGACCGGGTCGGCGGAATACAGCGCTCGGCGAGTTTTGCCCGACGCACCGTTGCTCGCCGCGGCGACCGGACGCACTCCGAGTCGACGGCCGGTGTGGTTCATGCGCCAGGCCGGACGTTCGTTGCCGGAGTATCGCGAGATCCGCGCGGGGATCGGCATGTTGGAGTCGTGTTTCGATCCGGCGCTGGTCTGTGAGATCACGATGCAGCCGGTGTGCCGTCACGACGTGGACGCGGCAATCCTGTTCTCGGACATCGTTGTTCCGCTCAAGGCTGCGGGAATCGATCTCGACATCGTTGCCGGCGTCGGACCGGTGGTTGCCAATCCGATTCGCTCCATCGCCGACGTCGCAGCCCTCCCGCGGTTGGTCCCCGAAGAGGTCGGGGCGATCGCGCAGGCCGTTCGACTTCTCACCACCGAGTTGGGCTCGACTCCGCTGATCGGCTTTGCCGGAGCGCCGTTCACCTTGGCGTCGTATCTGGTCGAGGGTGGTCCGAGCCGGAACCACGAGAAGACCAAGGCGCTCATGCACTCCGATCCGAAGACCTGGCACGCGTTGCTCGGAAGCCTGGCAGACACCACGATCTGCTTCCTGCAGACGCAGCTCAAGGCGGGTGTCGACGCGGTTCAGCTGTTCGACTCGTGGGCCGGCGCGCTCTCGCTGGCCGATTACCGGGAATTTGTTCTCCCGCATTCCGAACGGGTGTTTGCCGAGGTTGCCGCTGCCGGCGTTCCGCGTATCCACTTCGGTGTCGGAACCGGTGAACTTCTCGGCGCGATGGGGGAGGCAGGTGCCGACGTCGTGGGTGTCGACTGGCGGATTCCGCTCGACGTCGCGGCCGGTCGTGTCGGTCCGGGCAAGGCGCTGCAAGGCAATCTCGATCCCGCTGTACTGTTCGCGGGCCCCGAGGTGATCGATCGTGAGGTGCGCCGGATCGCCGCCGAAGGTGACCGCGCGATCGAAGCCGGTGCCATCGGCCACATCTTCAACCTCGGCCATGGAGTTCTTCCCGACACCGATCCCACGGCGATCACCTCGGCGGTGGAGCTGGTGCACTCGCTGTGACAACCACTCGGCCGTCGGTCGCGGTGATCGGAGGCGGAATCTCCGGTCTGGTTGCCGCGTACCGGCTTCGGCGCAGTCTGGGCTCCGTTGCCGACATCACGGTCGTCGACGACTCTCCGCGACTGGGCGGGAAGCTGCGAACGATTGATCTTGGCGGTGGCCCGATCGACATCGGCGCCGAGGCGTTCATCGCCCGTCGGCCCGAAGTCCCTGCGCTTCTCGCCGAGCTGGGACTGACCGATCAGATCGTTTACCCCGCGGGGTTGAGCCCGTTGATCTGGTCCCAGGGCTCACTGAATCGACTTCCTGCCGGAACCCTGATGGGAATCCCGGCATCGTCCGAGTCGGTGAGAGATCTAGTCGACGAGCAGACACTGTCGCGCATAGCTGCCGAACCAGGCGCTCCGTTCGAGTGGACCCGCGGTTCCGATTGCAGTGTTGCCGAACTGGTTTCACAGCGATTCGGTGATCAGGTGGTCAGCCGATCGGTGGATCCCCTTCTCGGCGGGGTGTACTCGGGCCTGGCGGAGACCATCGGAGTGCGTGCAGCTTTGCCGACACTCGCTGCGGCGCTCGATGCGGGCGCTCAGAGCCTCACGGACGCAGTTGCAGCCGCAGTGCCGACACCTGCACCCGGACCAGTGTTCGGAGCGCTCAGGGACGGTTACGGCATCTTGCTCGATGCGCTGCGGCAGGCCGCCGACGCGACGTTCGTCCGCGGCGAGGCTTCCGAGTTACGCAGGGACGGGAAAGGTTGGAACGTCGATCCGCTCGGCAGCGTCGACGCGGTGATTCTGGCTGTTCCGGCGCCGCGCGCAGCGGTGCTGTTGGCCGGCGTCGATGCGGATATTGCGCGTATCGCGTCGCGGATCGAACTGGCGTCGTCCGCGGTGGTGGCGCTCCGCCTGCCCGGTCAGGTCGACCTTCCGCAGAATTCGGGGATCCTGGTTGCCACCGACGCCGACCTGACCGCCAAGGCGTTCACGCTGTCGAGCCGAAAGTGGACGCACCTCGCTGATCGCGGCGAGCATCTCGTTCGGGTGTCGTTCGGTCGATTCGGCGCATCGGAGATCGTCGACCGGCCGGATGGTGAACTGATCGAACTTGCGCGCGCCGATCTCGAGACCGTGACCGGAATCACCGAGGAGCCAGGAGCGAGCTTCGTACAGCGGTGGCACGGCGGTCTTCCCCAGTACTCCCCAGGTCACACGGAAATCGTGGCTGAAATCGAGTCCGGGATGACGCAGTTCGACGGCCTCGAAGTGGCCGGGTCGTGGCTGCACGGCGTCGGGGTTCCGGCGTGTGTCGCAGTCGGCACGACGGCGGCTACACGGATATTCGAGCGAGTGGCACGATAGACCCATGGCACGCCTTGATTTCGACAAACTGAACTCTGAAATCCGTTACCTCATGTTCTCCGTGTTCCAGGTGGAACCCGGTGTGCTGGGCGATGATCGGGAAGCTGCGGTCAAGGACGCCCGCTTGTTCTTCGAGGGTCTCGAAGACAAGGGCGTCGTGGTTCGCGGCATCTACGACGTCGCCGGCTTGCGCGCCGACGCGGACTTCATGATCTGGACCCACGCGGCCAGCATCGAGGAACTTCAGGCCGCGTACGCGGATTTCCGCCGCACCACCGTCCTCGGACAGGCCAGTGCTCCCATCTGGAGCAACTCGGCGGTGCACCGCCCCGCGGAGTTCAACAAGAGCCACGTGCCCTCGTTCATCGCGGGTGAGGATCCGGGCGACTACATCTGCGTTTACCCGTTCGTCCGCTCGTACGAGTGGTACCTGCTCCCCGACGAGGAGCGTCGCAAGATGCTCGCCGATCACGGTATGGCTGCTCGTTCGTACAAGGACGTTCGCGCCAACACGGTCCCGGCCTTCGCTCTGGGGGACTACGAGTGGATTCTCGCGTTCGAAGCGCCTGAGCTCATCCGTATCGTCGATCTGATGCGCGATCTGCGTGCCACCGAAGCTCGCTTGCACGTTCGCGAAGAGGTGCCGTTCTTCACCGGGCCGCGCGTGGACATCGAGAAGCTGGTCCTTTCCCTACCCTGATCTACTTCGAAAGTAGTTTCTGTGACAACTGCACCGAACCGGCGTCGTCAACACATGTCCCATTGGGGAATGTTCACCGCCGAATCGGTCGCCGGCGAGGTGACCGCCGTGCATCCGTACGAGGGTGATTCGAATCCCTCGCCGATGCTCGGGAACCTCGCCGGTTCGGTGCGCAGTCGGGCTCGCGTTTCGGGCCCGGCGGTGCGCCGCGGTTGGCTCGAGACCGGACCTGGTCCCAGCGACCGACGTGGCGCGGACGAGTTCGTCTCGGTCTCGTGGGACGAACTGACCGAACTCCTCTCCCGCGAGTTGCGTCGCGTGGTCGACACGCACGGGAACAACGCGATCTTCGGCGGCTCGTACGGCTGGGCCAGCGCCGGTCGATTCCATCACGCGCAGAGCCAAGTTCACCGATTTCTGAATCAGCTGGGTGGATACACCAAGTCGGTCCACAGCTACTCGCTCGGTGCCACCGGTGTCATCATGCCGCGTG
This sequence comes from Rhodococcus sp. DN22, assembly GCF_036669995.1. Taxonomy (NCBI): domain Bacteria; kingdom Bacillati; phylum Actinomycetota; class Actinomycetes; order Mycobacteriales; family Nocardiaceae; genus Rhodococcus; species Rhodococcus sp. DN22. The sequence goes on from NZ_CP133326.1 coordinate 2,950,820, forward strand.
TGGTCGGAACACACTGGAAGTTGTTCGCGCGCTCCACGTCGTGGGACGTCATCGCCAAGCACTCCGATCTTCTCGTCTCGTTCGGGGGAGTGCCGATCAAGAACACCGGCGTCAATGCCGGTGGTACGAGCGATCATCCGACGCGCGGGGCGCTCGACGCATTTCGTGCCCGCGGCGGAAAGATCGTCTCCTTCAGTCCGTTGCGCGACGACGTCGATGGCGACTGCGAGTGGATCGCACCCATTCCGGGAACCGACGTGGCAATCATGCTTGCCCTGGCGTTTGTCCTGGCGTCGGAGGACCTGCACGATCGCGATTTCCTGAACCGCTTCTGCGTCGGCTACGAACGCTTCGAGGATTACCTGCTCGGACGTGCCGACGGTGTACCGAAGGATCCGCGCTGGGCGCAGAAGATCTCCGGGGTGCCGGCGGAGTTCATCACCGACCTGGCTCGGAGAATGGCGTCCGGCCGGACGCTGGTGACCGTCACGTGGTCGTTGCAACGCATCAAACACGGTGAACAGGCACCGTGGATGGGCGTGACACTCGCCGCGATGCTCGGCCAATTCGGGCTTCCGGGTGGCGGTTTCGGCCACGGCTACGGTTCGATGAACGAGCCGGGTCTGGCTCCGGTGCCGTATCCGTTGCCGACCTTCTCGCAAGGTGTGAATCCGGTGCCCGATTTCATTCCGGTGGCCGCGATCTCCGATCTCTTGCTCTCGCCCGGCGAGGAGTTCGACTACGACGGCAGGCGCCTGACCTATCCGGATATTCGGTTGGTCTACTGGGCCGGTGGCAATCCGTTTCACCACCACCAGGATCTCCCGAGGCTGCGACGGGCATTTGCGCGTCCGGACACGATCGTCGTTCACGATCCCTACTGGACGCCGATGGCTCGCAATGCCGACATCGTTGTCCCGTCGACAACGTCGCTCGAACGAAATGACCTGAGCTGCACACGAAATGATCCACTTCTGGTCGCGATGCAGCAAGTAGTTCCACCTTTCGCGAATTCGCGAGACGACTACGACACGTTTGCCGCTCTGGCTTCTGCGCTCGGATTCGGGGAGCAGTTCACCGAGGGGAGATCCTCACAGGAGTGGATCGAGCATCTCTACGGTCAATGGCGGCCGTTCGTCGATGCAGACGGCGGCAACACACCGACGTTCGAGGATTTCTGGTCGGACGGGCACTACCGGATGCGAACCGAAGACAACCTCGTGCTCTTCGGTGACTTCCGCGAGGACCCCGAGAAGTATCCGCTCTCGACTCCGAGTGGGAAGATCGAGATCTTCTCCGAGACCATCGAGTCTTTCGGCTACGACGACTGCGCCGGCAATCCGCGCTGGTACGAGCCCGACGAGTGGCTGGGTGGACCACGGGCCACGCAATTCCCGCTTCACTTGATCGCCAACCAGCCCAAGACGCGCCTGCACAGCCAACTCGATCACGGCGCTGCGAGCCAGGCATCGAAGATTCAGGGACGCGAGCCGATTCGTATGCACCCCGATGCAGCGGCCGCGCGCGGCGTGTCGGCTGGGGACGTGGTGCGCGTATTCAACGATCGCGGGGCGTGCCTGGCTGGTGTGATCGTCGATTCGGATTTGCGGAGCGACGTCGTCCAGTTGTCGACCGGGGCGTGGTACGACCCGCTCGATCCTGCCGACCCCGATTCGCTGTGTGTTCACGGAAATCCCAACGTTCTGACGCCAGACGTCGGCACGTCTTCGCTTTCGCACGGGTGCACCGGCCAGCACGTTCTGGTGCAGATCGAGAAATTCCAAGGGGTTCTGCCGCCGGTCAAGGCGTTCGATCCGCCCGTGCTTCGTTCGCGCTGACGGAACCGATCGGCCACCTCCCGCGTCGAACCTCGTGAGCGCCTGAATCAGGTGTCACGATCTATCGAAGGTGGGGACCATCGTGAGTCGAGCGGATGTTGGTTCGATGAGGGGACACGTCGAAGTTCTTCGGGCTCAGATCGATTCGATGCAGGTTGATCTGTTGGAGCGAACGCGATCGCTGGCGGATATGCAGGAGAAGATCGCACGAGCAACGGCGAGTGCACGCTCGAGTGATGGCAGCGTGGAAGTCGTCGTAGACGCTTCGGGGGCGACCGTGGGAGTCACCCTCTCCGGGAGCGCTTACGGCAAGCATTCGCCGGTAGCGTTGGGAAATCTGATCCTGGCCACGGCCACATCTGCGGCGGAGGACATGCGCCGACAGATTGCCGAGATGTCGAGGCCGTTCACCGAAGCGGCCAGGATCGATTTGCCCGACCTCGTTCCCGGTGTGCTCGGATTGCGTGAGATTCTCGCGCCTCGTCCGGCGTCGGTGCCGGTCGGCGGCGACGAGCACTGGGACCGCACCGTTCTGAGGAGCTCCGGCAATGTCTGAACTGGACGTGGACGTGGCCGCGATGGGAAGTGCTGCACCAGCATTCGAGGTGGTCGCTGCCGATCTCGACGAGGCGCGGAGTGCTCTGGAAACAGTGGCCGGCGCCGAAGAGGGGTGCTGGGGCGCTGACCAGTTCGGAACCGCATTCTCGGACGCCTATGTTCCCGGTGCGGAGTCAGCAGTCGGCGGGATGACACTGGTCGCGGGCGCGCTTCGCGCATTGACTGCCACGCTGATCGAGATCACCGATCGTTTCGAATCGATCGACACCTCGCTTGCCGACGACATGGCGGGTGGGCTCTGATGGGACTCGAGATTCCAGGCTGGTTACAGGCGGTTGCGTCGGTTGCGGTGGGCAGTGACTGGCCGCAAGGAGACGAAACGGCACTATGGAGGTTGGGTGATGCCTGGTCAGGCGCGGCTGATCGGATCGAGGCTTCGGCCGCTGCCGGTGGTTACGGATTGCAAACATTACTGGCATCGATCGACGGTCGAGCCGGCGACTCGTTGTCTCGGTATTGGTCGGAGGCCGGGGGAGTTGCGGAGGTCTTCGAGCGGTTGTCCTCTGCCGCGGCCGAACTGGGTCAGTCATGCACCGATACCGGCACGGACATCGAGTACACCAAACTGTCGATCCTCGCGGCGCTGGGCGCACTGGCGCTCGAGATTGCCGCCATGGTGGCGGCCGCTGTCCCGACACTGGGTGCGAGTACCGCCGGAATCGTGGCGGCTGAGGTGGCAACAACACTCACGGTCCGAATGCTGTTGCAGCAATTGTTGATACGAGTGATCGAGGCTGCAGCAGTGGAAGCTGCCGCTGCCGTCTTCTCCGGCCTCGCCATTCAACTCGGGCAGATGACGATGGATCATCGCCAGTCGATCGACGGTGGCAAGGTCGTGACCGAGGGGCGCGACGGTTTCATCAAGGGACTTGCGAACGGAGGGTTGAAGACGACGCCGGATCGTGTCGGCCCCGACCCGAACCCGCTCCCGACCGGTTCGAGATTGCAGCAGATCGCGCGGGGGGCTTTCGACGATGCGGTATCGGGAGCGTCCGCTGCGATCGTGACGAAGGAAGTCACGGGCGGCGATGCCTCGTTGACGGACATCACGTCCGGCGCGATCGGTGGTGGGATCGGGTCAGTCAAGGACGGTCTTGTCGCTCGAAACGAGGACCTGAACGCGGCTGGTCTGAGCCCGACTGCGCTGAACTGGGACTTCTGAGTTGAAGTCTCGAATCGTGGGCTACCAGTGACACGGGGTAGCCCACGACCTGGCTACTGAGCGGGCTTGAGAACCAGCGAGATCGAGTTGATGCAGTACCGCTGATCGGTCGGCGTCGGGTATCCCTCGCCCTCGAAGACGTGACCGAGGTGGCTGTGGCACTTCTTGCAGATGACCTCGACACGGCGCATCCCGAGTGAGCTGTCTTCCTTCAGGATCACGGCATCCGAATCCGCCGGATCGAAGAAGGACGGCCACCCGCAGTGCGATTCGAACTTCTCGGTGCTGCGGAACAGTTCGGCTCCGCACGCACGGCAGGAGTAAACGCCTTCCGTGGTGGTGTCGGTGTACTCGCCGACGAAGGGGCGTTCGGTGCCGGCTTGGCGCAGGACGGCGAACTCCTCCGGCGTCAGCTTTTCGCGCCACTCGCTCTCGGTGTACGTGACCTCAGGTGTGCTGTCGATGCCATCGTGTGAAGAACTCATGCCTCCACGCTAATGCTTTGTCGCCGTTTCGGCTTCGTCGGCAGGTGAGACGGTATCGAGTGGGGGATCGAGGAGGTAGGCGGGATCGATTCCGCGATCCAAGCGGCCCTCGCGACGCGCGACCAGATACCGGTATCCGAGGACACAGAAGATCACGATCAGCAGAAGGCTCCAGCCGAGGGTGCTCTTGGTGTATTCGGCTGCCCGGCCGAAGGTCGGCCAGCGGTTCGACCACCAGCTGTCGAACGTCATGAAGCCGTAGACGGCGAGCCACGCCGGCCAGTTCCGCATGACCGAGTTCTTGAGCACCACGGACATCAACAGCGGCAACAGCATCATCGAGTAGTACATCTGGCCGAGCGATGGCAGCAGGAACGACGCGGTCATGATCACACCGGTCGCGGTGGTGAGGAAGAAGAGTTCGTCGTTGCGGTAATAGCGGTAAAGAAGCCACAGAGAGACGACGACCATGGCGGCCAACACGACGCGCAACAGCAGGATCAACCATTCGGGCAGACCGAAGTAAGCGCCGTTTCCGACAATCGAACTGTTGAAGTAGTCACGAGATTCGAGCAGGTACGGCACGGTGCGGCGGACGAAGTCCATCGGATCCGACGCAAGCGGCCATGCCACGACCGTGAGAATGAACGGGATGCCCAGGGCGGTGACGAGCACCTTCCACTGACCGCGAACGAGCGGCAGCAGGAGCAGTGGCGCGAGAGTGGGTTTCACTGCGATGGTGAGACCGATCGCGGCGCCGGCCCACAGATCCTTCTTGCGCATCAGCAGCAGGAGGAAGGCAACTTCGCCGAGTAGTACGAGGCCGTTGATGTTGGTGAACACCAACGTGTTGGTGACCGTCTCCGACATGAAAGCGCCGAGCACCAGAATCGGCGCCGCGATGGAACTGATCGTCAGGTCGAACAAGCGCAACAGCAGGTAGAGAGCCACGAGAATGGCGACGGCATTGACACCGATGAACAGCCACCGCGAGCGCTCGGGATCGAGGATCGCCAGGGGTGCCATCAACAAGGAACCCGATGGTGGGTACAGATAATGGGGGTCTACGGAGTTGAAATCTGCGGTGTAGACGTCGCGCCCGTTCCAGAACGCCAGCGCGGCGTTGTAGACCGGTCGGAAGTCATCGGTGATGGCGCCGTTGACTGCTGTGACGATGACACGATTGAGCACGGTCATCACGGCGATCGGCCACAAAACGAAGTTGACGACTTGTTGGGTTGTCCGCCCGGTACGCGGCTCGAGCTGTCGAAGGAACACTTCGGCACGGTACACCGGAGCAGGGTGTGATCGGGGGATGCACCCCTTTTCGGTCGTGGTGGACAAGCGCCCGAGTCAGGCCGGGCACACGCTTCCGTTGCTGGGCAGGGAGGCATCGGTGAGGTATGCCCTCATCGCCTGCTGCGCGCAGGTGGATTGTGCCGCGGGGTGACCTGCACCCTGCCAGTCCAGGGTTGCGAAGCGCGACCCCGCGTTGGTCACGACGCCGGTGACGGTCGAGAGTCCGGAGTTCCCGACGGCCGGGTCGCCCTGACCGCTCAGCACGAGGACGGCGGGCTTCAACTGATTCGGCAGGGGAGAGTTGGCGGTCGACGGCCAGCTGGCGCACGCGAGCAAACCGAGCGCGGCTTCTCGACCGAATACCGGATAGTTGGTGCCCCAGGTGTCCGCCAGTTCGCGGACGCGCCCGATCCCCGGCCACTGCATGCCGTCGGTGCATCGTCCGATGAACTGGCCGTCACCGTCCACCTCGTTCTCTGCCCGGGCGGCGCGCTCTCGAATCGGCGAAGCGTTGCCGGTACCGAGCGCGGACAGAGCGTCTGAGAGCGAGCGGGTCTCTTGCTCACGGTTGGTTCCGGCAGTCCACAGGCTCGCCGAAATCGCGTTCGACACCGCAGCGGCGGACAGCGGCTGGAATTCATCGGCCCGAGCGCGCTCCATCAAGTCCGTGACCGCTTTCTTCGGATCAGGTCCGAGAGAGCACCCCAGCGCCACACATCGCTGAGCGAATGCGGTCAACGCCGCTTCCTCGCCCTGCACGCGGCTCTCTGCCTCGGTGGCAGCGTCGGTGGCCACCGGAGCGGGAGAATCGAGGATCAACCTCGCGAGGTTCTCGGGGTGGGCTGCCGCGTAGCTCAGCGCGATGTCCGAGCCGGACCCTGCCGACCACAGAGCGATGGTCTCGACGCCCCACCGCGTACGTAGAGCGTCGATGTCCTCGGCAGCGGAGTCCGCGCCGAACTTCAGCTCTTGAGGATCGAGATAGTCGGTACAGGCGATGGTTGCATCGTGACCGAGAGCGGCGACCGCGTCGGCGGCGTCGCCGGTGGAGTCCGCGTCGAACTGGCCCAGATCGTGAAGGCCGCGCCGAATCTCCGGCGTCATGCAGTCGATTGCGGTGGACCTGTCGATTCCGCGTCGATCCAGGGCAACGACGGGGTGGTCCGTGAGTACCGTCGTCAAGCCGGACGTAGCGAGCATGGCCAGAGAGTTTCCCGACGAACGGTCGGTGCCGGATGTGAACACGATCGGATACGCGTTGGCAGGCGTCGAGGATGTTCGAGCGCGGGTCAAGCCGGCAGTGAAGTTGCCGTCGATGGCGCCGGTCACGTCGATGGGGGCACTGAATTCCGCGCATTCGAGGATGACGCCGGCGCTCGACGCTGTGAGAGCCTGGTCGGCGAGTGACGTGCCGGTGCAGTCTCGCCACGGTATGTCGTCGGTCGGGACGCCGGGGTCAACCGGCGGCGCATCGGGTGACGGTACCTCGCTCTGGGCAGGGCTGCCGTCGGTGCGGCCTTCGACCGCGACGGCGGGCCGAAGCGACGGACCGGCTCCGCACGCACAACACGTCGCGAGGACGACGGCCATCAAAGCAACTCTGCGCATGCCGACCAGAGTGCCAGGTTCACCGACGTGGCTGCTGACGAACCCATCGAGTGAGGATCGTGCCGTCCGAATCGCCGAGAATGTGAGCGGGACGCATCGACGTGGGCATTGCATTGGGGGAGAGCGAGATTCGGCCGACTTTGCTCCCCACCAGCTGAGGTGAAGTGGTGATGCAGAGTTCGTCGACGGCATTGTCCTCGATCAACTGCCCGAAAAGTGACGGCCCGCCCTCGCACAGCGCGCGACGGAGCTTGCGAGCCGACAAGGCCCTGTCGATGTCGCCGCTGCTGACATTCGGTGAGTCCGTCACCTCCACCTGCGCTCCGGCCGACCTCAGCGCTGAAATCGCTGCGCTGTCCGCGGCGCTACCGACAACAAGAATCGGCGGAATTTCGGTATCTCGTAGGAGCCGGCTTTCAGGGTCGATCGACGCGTGCGCCGAGACGACGAGGATCGGTGGGACCGGAGCGAGGCCGCCCGCCTTTCGTCGCGCCCGGGCTTCGTCCGAGATCTGCACACCCCCGTAGTTCTCGGCTCGCGCTGTGCCTGCGCCGACCACGACGACGTCACAAAGTTCGCGCAAGATCCCGAATACCGACTTGTCTGCAGGTGTGCCCAGTCCATGGCTCACTCCGTCGACGGAGACGCACCCGTCGATGCTGGAAACGAAGTTCACGCGCATCCAGGGTTGGGAGAGGTTCGCCGGATAGGCGTACAAGCCGCGGAGTTCGTCTTCGTGGCCTGGTGTGAAGTAGGTCGCAATATCCATACGGTGCACATGAGAGATCACATCACGTAGATACCCTTGACGGATGCATGAACGTCTTGTCGATCGCAGCCCGGTGGTACCCGCCGATCAACTGGTAGCTCAAATGGTGCCTCCCGCAATGTTCGACGAGGTGAGTTTTGCGTCCTACATTCCTGATCCGAAGGAACCGAGCCAGGCAGCTGCTGTCGCCAAGGCCGAGGAATTCTCCAAGCGCGTAACCAAGATCCGTAGTGGTGGACGCCGCGGACTGTTCGGCAAGAAGACCCAGGCGACCGGCGCCGGCCTGTACCTCGACGGCGGGTTCGGTGTCGGTAAGACTCACTTGCTGGCGTCGATCTTCCACAGCGTCCCGTCGCCGAAGGCTTTCGGAACCTTCGTCGAGCTGACACACGTCGTCGGCGCTCTCGGCTTCAACAAAGCGGTCGAAGCGCTCGCCGACCACAGCGTTCTCTGCATCGACGAGTTCGAGCTCGACGATCCGGGCGACACCATGCTCGTCTCTCGCCTCCTTTCGGAGCTTTCCGCGCGCGGCGTGTCCATCGTCGCGACGTCGAACACGCTTCCCGGCCAGCTCGGTGAGGGTCGCTTCGCGGCTCAGGACTTCCTGCGTGAGATCAAGAAGCTCGGCTCGATCTTCGAGACGATTCGCGTCGACGGCCCCGACTACCGTCACCGCGATCTCCCGCCCGCACCGGAGCCCATCTCCTCGGAGGAATTGGTCTCTCGGGCCGAGGCGATCGACGGCGCCACGCTCGACAACTTCGACGAGCTGTGCAAGCACCTCAGCACACTGCATCCGTCGCGCTACAACAAGTTGGTCGAGGGGGTGAAGGCGGTCTTCATCGACGGCGTTCACCCGGCCACGGATCAGTCTGTTGCACTGCGCATCGTGGTTCTCGCCGACCGCTTGTACGACGCGAGCATCCCGGTCACCGTTTCCGGCGCACGCCTCGACGAGATCTTCACTCCCGAGATGCTCGCCGGTGGGTACAAGAAGAAGTACCTGCGCGCGACCTCGCGTCTGCTCGCACTTTCTCGTTTCGAGGTCGCGGCCGGCTGATCAGCAGGCCTGTCAGCTGACGGGGCGCTCCATCACGAAATCGTGGTGGAGTTGTGCCCCCACGAGAAAAGTCTTCGTGCCGACCTGGGTGAAGCCGTGTTTGGCGTAGAACTTCTGGGCGCGCAGATTTTCCTGATTGACACCCAGCCAGATCCCGGCACTTCCGCTGCGTCGTGCATGGTCGACAACCGCGTCCATCAAGGATGCTGCCGCGCCGGTTCCGTGGTTTCCCGGAAGCACGTACAGCTTGCTCAGTTCCGTCGTCGGGCGAAGTGTCACAGCAGCTTTGACGTCCGGGTCGGCGGGCTCGTCGTCGACGAGCATCGCGTAGCCGACGATCGCGCCGTCGCGAATGACCTTGAGAACGGTTCGTGTCGGGTCCGTCAGATACTCGGAGAACTTGTCGACGGATAGGACGTTGTCGATGAAGGCACTGATGTCGTCGTCGGATGCGCCCGGCGGACAAGCCAGCGGAAACGTCACCGCTGCCACGTCGGCGATTGCTTCGGAATCCCAGATTCCGGCCCGGTCAACGGTGATCGTCACGTCAGTTTCTACCTCTCGCGCACATGATTCGGTTGATCAAGTACACCACCTTCGTCGAGCGTGATGCTCAAGCGGCGTTCTCGGCGACCGGCGTCGTGGCTCGTTTCGGTGCGAACGCGGGAGCAAGAACTATCAAGATCGCGCAGAACGCCAGCGGAATCAGGAACCCGATTCGAAGGTCACTGAAGGCAGCGACCGCGCCGACGATGCCGCCGCCGACCACCGTGCCGACGTAGTTGAAGAGGTTGATGCGTGCGATCACCGCGTCGACCTGATCCGGGGGAGCCATCCGTCCGGCCGCGCTGAAGCAGATCGGGGCGATCACCGGTACGCCGAGGCCGACGATCAGGAAGCCGGCGATGGCAACGGCGGGAGATTGCGCGAGGACAACGATCGTCATGCCGACCACGCCGATGAGAGAGCCGATCCGCACGACGGTGGTCTCACCGAACTTGCCGACCCAGTAGTCGCCGGTCAGTCGTGCGACCAATGCCGCGATTTGGTACGCCGCCACGGAAAGGGCGGCCGTCCCGGCGTCGGCGAGCAGTTCGTCCTTGACGTACAGCGTCGACCAGTTTCCGACGCTGAAGTCGACCGCATAGAACAATGCCATCGCGACGCCGAGGAGGACGAACGCGCGGGTGGGTACGGTGAATTTCGCGGTGCTCGTGATGTTTGCATCGGCAACCGGAGACTCGGAGCGATCGAGCAGTTGCGGGCCGAAGGCCAGAAGCATCAGTCCGACAACAACTCCCGCGATCACCTGCGTTATGCGGATCGAGATGTCGAGGCTTGCGGTAGCAGAGATGAACAGAGCGCCGACAATCGCTCCGACGCTCCAGGAAGCATGGAACGAGGAGAGGATGAAGCGGCCCTTGGCGTGTTGGATCGAGACTGCCTGCATGTTGGCGGCCGCGTCGACCATGCCGAGTCCGATGCCGTAGATCGCCAGGAAGACGAAGAACATCGCCGCGTTGGGCGCAATTCCGGTTGCCCCGCCGAAGACTGCGATGACGGCGAGTCCGGTTCGCAGAGTCATCTTGCTCGACGTTCTCACGGCCAGAATCTCGGCGAGCACGCTGCCGAGCCCGGCGATGACGGACACGGTGACAACCGCAACCACAACCAGTGTCTCGCTCAGCTCGAACAAGTCCTTGTACTGCGGCAGCTGCGTCAGAATGGCGGCGAGCAGAAATCCTTGAAGTCCGAAGGCCACCGAAGTGGCGATCCGAGCCCTCGTCAGGGTGCGGGTGTTATCCGTCATCAAGCAGGGCCTTTGTCTCGTTCGTTCGGTTAGGCCGAACGGTACTGGATCTTGATACTGGTCGAGTGTCCAACAAAGCTGCGTGTTTTGCACGTTTCTTTGATTAACTGACCGACATGACTCGGCAGCCGACACCAGAATTTCCGTCTTCCTTCGTCTGGGGAACCGCCACCGCGGCCTACCAAATCGAAGGAGCTGTGGCCGAAGACGGTCGCGGACCGTCGATTTGGGACGAGTTCTGTGACCGCCCCGGTGTAGTCGTCGGGGGCGACACCGGAGCGGTTGCTGCCGATCATTATCACCGCTGGGAATCGGATATCGAGTTGATGAAAGACCTCGGGCTCGACGCTTATCGGCTGTCCCTGTCGTGGTCGCGAATTCTGCCCACCGGATCGGGGGCTGTGAATGCGAAAGGGCTCGACTTCTACGACCGCCTGATCGATCGACTGTGTTCGGTGGGAATTACTCCTGCCGTCACTCTCTTTCACTGGGATCTGCCCCTCGCACTGCAAGAGCAGGGCGGCTGGATGAACCGAGACACCTCGTACCGGCTGGGGGAGTACGCCCAGGCCGTCGGCGAACGGTTGTCCGATCGCGTCGGAATGTGGATGCCGCTCAACGAACCGGTAGTGCACACGCTCTACGGACATGCCCTGGGAGTTCATGCCCCCGGCCTGGCCTTGGGGTTCGAGGCTTTCCAAGCCGCACATCACCAGCTGCTCGGGCACGGCCTCGCTGTCGAAGCGCTTCGGGCAACCGGATGCACGAACATCGGAATCGCCTCGAACCATGCACCGGTGCGGGCCGCTTCCGATTCCCCGGAAGACGTGATGGCTGCCGACATCTACGACCACGTCGTCAATTGGATGTTCGCCGACCCGGTTCTGGTCGGTAAGTACCCCGCCGACGAGTTCGCTCAGCTGCTCAGCGGTCCCGTCGACGAGGACTTGAAAATCATCGGGGCGCCGCTCGACTGGTACGGGATCAACTACTACGAGCCGACGATGATTGCCGCTCCGGTGGAAGGCCAGGGGACCGAAGGTGTGCTCGAGGTCGACCTACCGCCGGGCCTGCCCTTTGCGCCTGTCGCGATTACCGGTTATCCCACAACCGATTTCGGATGGCCGATCGTTCCCGAAGGGCTGGGTGAGATCCTGCGGACGTTCCAGGCTCGGTTCGGTGACGCACTGCCGCCGATCTACATCACGGAAAGCGGATGTTCATTCCACGACGCACCGGATGCCGCAGGCGTCGTCGAGGACGAAGCGCGAATCGACTACCACGATGCGCACCTTCGCGCCCTCCGATCGGCAATGGACGACGGTGTCGACGTCCGTGGCTATTTTGTGTGGTCACTCCTCGACAACTTCGAGTGGGCAGCCGGCTACCAGGAACGATTCGGCCTGGTCCACGTCGATTTCGATACCCAGAAGCGCACACCGAAGACCTCGTTCGAGTGGTATCGCGCCCTGATCGCCGGGCACAAATCGGCTCAGGTCTGACCTGTGCGGAGGCGGTCCGGGTTGCATTCTCGAACCGGGCCGCCTAGCCTCGTCTCTCATGAAGCGAATTCTCGTAGTAAGCCGCCGTAGCGGGGTCTGAATCGGACCGACCCCTCGCTGCGGGTCGTCTTGCTACCAGTTGGTCCTCCACTTCATTCCAGGAAGACCACGATCATGACTTACAACTTCGCCTTCGCTTCTGATTCTGCCTTCGCTTCTGATTCTTCTTCTACCGCTGCTGATCCTTTCGCGACGCGTCACGGAAAATCTCTGCCAGCCGGCCTGCGCGCCGAATGCTCAGCGATGTCTTGGACCGAGTTCGAGTCCACGTATGCGGCTATGAGCGGCCCGATCCGTTTGGGCGCGTGGTCCTCCGAGAAGATTGCGCCGGGTCGTTGGACTTTCGAAGCGACTCTCGGTCTGGGGGAGCGCATCCAGAAGGCTTCCGCCACCTCGACTGGCGCGATCTCGGCCATGACGTCGATGCTGCACGACGCGGGAATCTCGCTCGAGATCCTGTCTTTCCATCAGCACCAGATCGGCCACCGCACGGCGACGTTCATCTTTACCGAGTGCGAGGGCCGTCGGAGCTGGGCGATGGGGATTGCGGAGTCGTCGACTGAGTCCTCGCTGCGCGCGATGACTTCGGCAGCGAACCGCTTCTCTCACTGATCAGTTACAACAATCTGATCAGCTACATCAACCGCAGTACTGACGTGGATTCCCGAGAGGGCTTGCGTCTGTACTGCGGTTGATGTGTTCGGCGCTCGAACGCAAAAAGCCGGAACCCTGAGGTTCCGGCTTCTTGCAATTTCAAATGGTGCGCGATACTGGGATTGAACCAGTGACCTCTTCCGTGTCAGGGAAGCGCTCTCCCGCTGAGCTAATCGCGCGGGTTCTGGAGAAAAATGGAGCGGACGACGGGATTCGAACCCGCGACCCCAACCTTGGCAAGGTTGTGCGCTACCAGCTGCGCCACGTCCGCATGAGCAATGAACTCCGTTACCGGAACTCAGTACTTTTCTAACTTATCAGACCTGCAAGCAGGTCTTGACCATCAGGCCCGAGGGCCTGACGTGGTGCGCGATACTGGGATTGAACCAGTGACCTCTTCCGTGTCAGGGAAGCGCTCTCCCGCTGAGCTAATCGCGCGAGGTGGAGACGGGAATCGAACCCGTGTGCACGGCTTTGCAGGCCGTTGCCTCACCACTCGGCCACTCCACCGTAAAAGGTTGAGTCACACCTCTCGAGCGGACGACGGGATTCGAACCCGCGACCCCAACCTTGGCAAGGTTGTGCGCTACCAGCTGCGCCACGTCCGCATCGCACCGTGTTGCTTGGGGAGCTGCTCGCTCTCCTCGGTGCGTTGGAAACATTAGCCGACCGTGTCGGATACACACAAATCACCAGCTCAGTGGCGTGTTCGGAGTCGAATTGGCCCGTCGCGCGCGTTGCAACTGTCCGTCTTGGCGATGAATACGGTCTGAAATCAGCTCGAATTCGTAGATTTCGGGGTCGCCTGGAGCAAAACGAATGCCAACCTGGTGATTCGTATTCATCGCGCAGCCGTGTTAATGTTCCAACTCGTTCGAGCGCATGCGTTCGGATGACTTACGGTCCCGTGGCTCAGTGGGAGAGCGTCCGCTTCACACGCGGAAGGTCGCTGGTTCGATCCCAGCCGGGACCACAGAAAACACTGAAGGCGTTCCCGATCATCGGGGACGCCTTCAGTCGTTTAAGAGCACAGCTGTTTGAGAGCACAGCTGTTCGAGGGCACGGTTGTTTCGGCATGCAGACCGTCGTCGCAGGTCGCCGGCCGACGATTTCGGTAGCCTGGTCGAAGAGACATTTCGCGACCGAAAAGGTGACCGACTTGAGTACCGAAAAGGTCGATTCTGCCGTCGACGATTCAGACCTGTCCGTCTTCCAAGACGCAGAGTCCCGCTGGGAGCGGTGGCGCGCTGGAATCGCCGCGCGGCCCACCCTCAATCTTGCGTACCGCATCGGCGTGGGAGTCGTGGGCACGATCGTGTTCGCCGCAGGCATCGTGGCTATTCCGTACCCCGGGCCCGGTTGGCTCATCGTCTTCGCCGGCCTCGGCATACTGGCGTCGGAGTTCGCGTGGGCACATCGACTCCTTCATTTCGCGAAGGCTCGATACGACAGGTTCATGGAATGGTTCGGCAAGCAGTCGCTGTTCGTCAAGGGGTTGGGCGTTCTGTTCACCACAGTGATCGTCCTGGCGACTTTGTGGGTGCTCGGCACCTTCGGCCTGATCGGGACATGGGTGGGCCTGGACTACTCGTGGCTCGAGTCGCCACTGTGAGCTGAACGCGGCCCGGTTTCCTTCACTCGGTTGTCTCACCATGTCGGTAGGGCCGATAACATGATCGTGCGCGTGCTCGCAGTGGGTACGACGCCTGTCTAACTTGTCGCAATACCTTTAGGAGCACATCGCCGTGACCAGTCCCGCGCCAGAGCACTCAGCCGCCCCACTTCGGGTGCCCGCGGGGACGACCGCCGGGACTGCAGTGCGCGAAGCCGGATACCCCACGAAGGGGCCCGACGTGATCGTCGTTGTCCGCGATGGCGAGGGAACGCTCAAGGATCTGTCGTGGACACCTGAGGTCGATGTCGACGTCGAGCCGGTGGCAGCATCCACCGAGGACGGCCGCAGCGTCATCCGGCACTCCGCGGCCCACGTCCTCGCGCAGGCGGTCCAGAAGGAATTCCCCGACGCGAAGCTCGGCATCGGTCCGCCGATCAAGGATGGCTTCTACTACGACTTCGCAGTGGATCGTCCGTTCACTCCGGAGGATCTGGCCAAGCTCGAAAAGCGTATGAAGCAGATCATCAAGGGATCGCAGCGTTTCTCGCGTCGGGTGGTCGATTCGATCGAGGACGCTCGGGTCGAGTTGGCCGACGAGCCCTTCAAGCTCGAACTGATCGACGACAAGTCCGGTATCGACGATCCCGAGATCATGGAGGTGGGCGGCAACGAGCTGACCATCTACGACAATCTCGATCCGCGCACTGGCAACAAGATCTGGTCCGATCTGTGCCGCGGCCCGCATATTCCGACCACCAAGCACATTCCGGCATTCAAGTTGACCCGAAGCTCCGCCGCCTACTGGCGTGGCAACCAGGACAACGCCGATCTTCAGCGTGTCTACGGCACCGCGTGGGAGTCCACCGAGGCTCAGGACGAGTACCTCGAACTGCTCGCCGAGGCCGAGCGTCGTGATCACCGCAAGCTCGGTACCGAACTGGACCTCTTCAGCTTCCCCGACGAACTCGGTTCGGGTCTGCCGGTGTTCCATCCCAAGGGCGGCATCATCCGCACCGAGATGGAGAACTACTCGCGCAGCCGCCACATCGAGGCGGGCTACGAGTTCGTCAACACTCCGCACATCACCAAGGGACATCTGTACGAGGTTTCCGGTCACCTCGACTGGTACCGCGACGGAATGTTCCCGGCGATGCATGTCGACGAGGAACTGAACGAGGACGGCACCGTGCGTAAGCCGGGCCAGGACTACTACCTCAAGCCGATGAACTGCCCGATGCACAACCTGATCTTCCGTGCTCGCGGACGCTCGTACCGTGAATTGCCGTTGCGGCTCTTCGAATTCGGCTCGGTCTACCGCTACGAGAAGTCCGGCGTCATCCACGGCCTGACCCGCGTGCGCGGCATGACCCAGGACGACGCTCACATCTACTGCACCCGTGAGCAGATGCGCGACGAGCTGACCACCACGCTGCAGTTCGTGCTGAACCTGCTCAAGGACTACGGCCTCGACGACTTCTACCTCGAGCTGTCCACCAAGAACCCGGACAAATTCGTCGGTAGCGACGACGTCTGGGAAGAGGCAACTGCAACCCTCGCCGAGGTCGGTGAAGCTTCCGGCCTGACGCTGGTGCCGGATCCGGGCGGAGCCGCCTTCTACGGTCCCAAGATTTCCGTTCAGGTCAAGGACGCCCTCGGCCGCACCTGGCAGATGTCGACCATCCAGCTCGACTTCAACCTGCCCGAGCGGTTCGAGCTCGAATACACCGGCAACGACGGCGTCAAGACTCGTCCGGTCATGATCCACCGCGCGCTGTTCGGCTCGATCGAGCGGTTCTTCGGTGTCCTGACCGAGCACTACGCGGGCGCGTTCCCGGCGTGGCTGGCGCCGGTGCAGGTCGTCGGAATCCCGGTGGCCGAGGCCTTCGCCGATCACCTGTTCGACGTCACGAAGAAGCTCAAGGCAGCCGGTGTTCGCGCCGAGGTCGATTTCAGTGACGACCGGATGCAGAAGAAGATCCGTAACCACACCACGCAAAAGGTCCCGTTCATGCTCCTCGCGGGCGAGCGTGACGTGGAAGCCGGCGCGGTCAGCTTCCGTTTCCGCGACGGCACCCAGATCAACGGAATTCCCGTCGACGACGCCGTCCGGATCATCACCGAGTGGATCGGCCGCCGCGAGAATGCCTCGCCGACAGCCGAACTGGTGCAGCCAAGCGTGGCGCAGTGAGCGCCCCCGGTGACGATGGTCCGGGTTCGCTGATCGACCACGGCGTCGGCGATCCTGATCATTTGCAGCGTATTTGGTCGCCACATCGGATGTCGTACATCACCGAGGCGCCCAACACCCCGGGTACGACGGGTGAACCGTTCATCGACATTCCGAAAATGTCGGACGAGGAAGGGTTGATCGTCGCCCGCGGTGAACACGTCTACGCGGTCTTGAACCTGTACCCGTACAACCCGGGCCACCTGATGGTGGTGCCGTACCGCAAGGTCGCGGCCCTCGAAGACCTCACGCCCGAGGAGAGCGCCGAGTTGATGGCGTTCACCCAGCGTGCGTTGCGGGTGATCAAGAGCGTGTCGAATCCGCACGGATTCAACGTCGGTCTGAATCTCGGTGCTGCCGCGGGCGGTTCGCTGTCCGAGCACCTTCACCAACACGTAGTCCCACGTTGGGGCGGCGACGCCAACTTCATCACCGTGCTCGGTGGGGTCAAGGTGATGCCGCAATTGCTGCGGGAGACCAGGGGACTACTCGCCGGTGCCTGGCAACAATAGGTTGATGCACCCGGCTTCATGGCAGGATGCATTGCTGCAACGAGTTCCGAACCGGAACTCACGACGGGGAGGGTTCCTGCGGTGTTGAGCTTCTTCGGGCGCGCATCGGTGTCCAAGGTGACGGCACCTATGGGCAAGGCGCTGGTCAAGACCGGTCTGACGCCGGACTCGGTGACGGTGATCGGCACGGTGGCAAGCGTCGCCGGTGCGGTGACGCTGTTTCCGTCCGGACATCTGTTCTGGGGAACCATGTTCATCTGGTTCTTCGTCATGTTCGACATGCTCGACGGCGCAATGGCTCGTGCTCGCGGCGGCGGAACGCGGTACGGGGCGGTACTGGACGCGACCTGCGACCGCGTGGCCGACGGCGCGATTTTTGCCGGCCTGGCCTGGTGGGCGGTCTACCACGAGAACAGCAAGTGGCTGCTCGTCGCGACGCTCATCTGCCTCGTCACCTCGCAGGTCATCTCGTACGCGAAGGCGCGCGCGGAGGCGAGCGGGCTGACTGCGGACGGCGGGTGGATCGAGCGCCCGGACCGACTGATCATCGTGTTGGTCGGATCTGGCCTGACAGGTATGGGTCTACCGTGGGCGATTCACATCGCGATGTGGGTACTTGCCGCCGGAAGTATCGTGACGGTCTTCCAACGAGTGCTCGCGGTGCGCAATTCGCCTGGCGCCCGGGAACTTCTGCCGATCGCCCCGGCGGCATCGACGGTCGAAGGCGCGCCGAACACCGAGGGCGATCCCAAGCCTGAAGGTGAGGCCGAGCAGTGAGTTTTTCCGAGCGCGCAACCGATCTGGGATATGCCGCGGGTTGGCGGCTGGTGAGAAGCCTGCCGGAATCGGTGGCGGTCAAGCTGTTCGACGCCGGAGCAGATTTCGCGGTACGCAAGGGCGGACCCGAACAACTCAGGAAGAACCTCGCGAGAGTTCTGGGCACGACGCCGGCGGAAGTTCCGGATCAGTTGATCAAGGATTCGATGCGCTCGTACGCCCGGTATTGGCGTGAGGCGTTCCGTCTTCCGTCGATGGATCTGGTCGCGACCGGTAAAGCGCTGCATGCGCTGGTCGAGGGCCAGGAACATCTGGAAAAGGCAATGGCGGCAGGTCATGGCGCGGTATTGGCGCTGCCCCACAGCGGTAATTGGGACATGGCCGGCGTGTGGTGTGTTCAGCAATGGGGTGGGTTGACCTCCGTTGCCGAGCGGCTCAAGCCCGAATCCCTGTACGAACGGTTTGTCGAATACCGCGAGAGTCTCGGTTTCGAGATCTTTCCGCTCAGCGGCGGGGAGCATCCTCCGTTCGTCGAACTGTCCAAGCATCTGCGCGAGAACAAGATCGTGTGCTTGCTGGGGGAGCGCGATCTGGCGAAGAAGGGTGTGCCCGTCACCTTCTTCGGAGAACCCACTCGCATGCCCGCCGGCCCGGCGAAGCTCGCGATCGACACCGGCGCGCCGCTACTTCCGGTCCACTGCTGGTTCACTCCCGACGGTTGGGGTTTCAAGATCGACCCACCGATCGACGTATCCGGCGGAGTCGGCCCGGCCACGCAGGCACTTGCCGACCGTTTTGCCGTCAACATCGCAGCGCACCCCGCTGACTGGCACATGCTTCAGCCGCTGTGGCGCTCCGACCTCTCCGAATCGCGGCTCGCCCGCATGGAGGGTGAATGAAGATCGGCATGATCTGCCCGTACTCCTTCGACGTCCCCGGTGGCGTGCAGGCGCACGTGGTGGATCTGGCCGAGGTGCTGATCGAACGTGGTCACAAAGTGAGTGTGCTTGCGCCGTCGTCCGATGACGACGAGTTGCCGGATTTTGTGGTTTCCGCAGGTAAAGCCGTCGCGATTCCCTACAACGGTTCTGTTGCGCGGTTGTCTTTCGGCCCGACGGCGAACAACCGCCTCCGCAAGTTCATCGCGGAAGGTGACTTCGACGTTCTGCATATCCACGAACCCAATGCGCCGAGTCTGTCCATGCTCGCGTTGCGTATCGCGGAGGGCCCGATCGTCGCCACCTTCCACACGTCGACCACGAAGTCGTTGGTGCTGAGCACTTTTCAGGGTGTCTTGGCTCCGTATCTCGAGAAGATCAGTGGCCGGATCGCAGTCTCGGAGTTGGCGCGTCGTTGGCAGGTCGAGTCCCTCGGATCCGACGCCGTCGAGATCCCCAACGGCGTCGATGTCGCAGCGTTTGCCGAGGCCGATCTGTTGCCCGGCTACCCGCGCGAAGGTGGAACCATTCTGTTCCTCGGTCGCTACGACGAACCGCGCAAGGGGATGGCCGTACTACTCGGTGCGTTGCCGGAGTTGGTCGAGCGTCACCCGGATCTCGAAGTGATCGTGGTCGGACGCGGCGACGAGGAGAAACTCCGCAAAGAGGCGGGCAACTACTTCAAGCATCTCCGCCTGCTCGGGCAGGTCAGCGATGAGGAGAAAGCGTCGGCGCTTCGCAGTGCGGACGTCTACTGCGCGCCCAATCTCGGCGGTGAGAGCTTCGGGATCGTGCTGGTCGAGGCCATGGCGGCTGGAACTGCCGTCGTGGCCAGTGAGTTGGACGCTTTCCGCCGTGTTCTTCGCGACGGTCAGGCCGGCTTGCTGGTCCCCATCGGGAACTCCGATGCCTTGGCCGAGGCAATCGATTCCGTTCTCGGTGACCCGGATCGACGACGCGCGCTGGTCAACACCGCGACAAGTGTTGTTGCCGAATACGACTGGCCGGTGGTGGCCGAACAGATCCTGCGTGTCTACGAGACCGTCACGGTTGGCGGCACCGGCGTACGCGTGGTGGGTTCATGACCTTCTCCGCTCTGACGATCTTCATTCTCGGGCTCGTCGCTGCCGTCGTCCTGGTCGTCGGACTGTGGGCGTACGGGACGGCGAACCGACTCGATCGACTGCATGTGCGTTCGGATCAGTCTTGGTTGGCGCTCGATGCGGCTCTGTCCCGTCGTGCCGCGGTTGTCCGCGCGGCGGCTGTGGACATGAGCGCCGACGACGCCCGCAGATTCGTCACCTTGGCGGACGCCGCCGAACGGGCGGATCGTCAGGATCGCGAGCTTGCCGAGAACCGGCTGTCCAATGCTCTCGCTGCCTACGGCACGACGTCGCTGCGACCTCAACTGGTGGCCGAGTTGGCCGATGCCGAGGCGCGCGTGCTGATCGCCCGGCGGTTCCACAACGACGCGGTGCGAGACACTCTCGCGTTGCGTACCCGACGACTTGTTCGATGGCTACATCTCGGCGGAACGGCGCCACTGCCTCAATACTTCGAGATCTCTGAGCGCACGACCGCGGCGGCGGTGCCCGAGGGAATCACCGTGGATACGTCACGGACCTCTGCCCGCGTGGTGATGCTGGACGAGGAAGATCGGGTGCTGCTGTTGCGCGGGCACGATCCCAAGATCCCGAACACTTACTTCTGGTTCACCGTCGGCGGCGGGCTCGAACGCGGCGAACATCTGCGAGCGGCCGCGGTTCGTGAGATCGAGGAGGAGACCGGATTCGTCGTGGCGCCGGAGAATCTGCGAGGTCCGCTTTGGCGTCGGGTGGCGATCTTCCCGTTCGACGGTGAGCTGATCCGTTCGGAAGAGCTGTTCTTCGCTACGCGCACTCACGGCTTCGAGCCGGTCTTCCAAGGCCACACGGAATTGGAGCAGCGTGCGATTACGGGTCATCGCTGGTGCAGCGCCGACGAGATCCGCCGACTGGCCAAGTCCGGTGAGCCCGTCTACCCGTTGGATCTGGCAAACCTCCTGGTGGAGGCCGCGACGATTGCGGACGGTTCCGAGGATCCGGAAGTGCGTTCCATCCGCTGATCGTTCGGTCGTTCAGTGCTTGCGGCCGTTTAAGGCCAGCAATGGCAAATTGGATACGGAATCGAAGGCCGGTTAGTCCTAGAGTTCTGGCCAGAGGCCTCCGAGCGAATGAACTCGTGTGTTCGCCGTGCCTCGTTTCTTTTGTCACGCCACTACTGCAGGAGTTTGCTGTGAGCACCCCCGACTCTGCCCCCACCACCGCCATCGGCACCGCCCGCGTCAAGCGCGGCATGGCTGAAATGCTCAAGGGCGGTGTGATCATGGACGTGGTCACCGCTGAGCAGGCCAAGATCGCCGAAGACGCAGGCGCCGTCGCCGTCATGGCACTCGAGCGGGTCCCCGCAGACATTCGCGCACAGGGCGGCGTCTCGCGCATGAGTGACCCGGACATGATCGACAGCATCATCTCCACCGTCAGCATCCCC
The DNA here is from genome assembly GCF_036669995.1 of Rhodococcus sp. DN22. Lineage (NCBI taxonomy): Bacteria > Bacillati > Actinomycetota > Actinomycetes > Mycobacteriales > Nocardiaceae > Rhodococcus > Rhodococcus sp. DN22. Next base: position 2,972,283 of record NZ_CP133326.1, read on the forward strand.
GTCATGGCGAAGGCACGCATCGGTCACTTCGTCGAAGCGCAGATCCTGCAGAGCCTCGGCGTCGACTACATCGACGAGTCCGAGGTCCTGACCCCGGCCGACTACGCCAACCACATCGACAAGTGGAAGTTCACCGCTCCCTTCGTGTGTGGCGCCACCAACCTCGGTGAAGCACTCCGTCGCATCAACGAAGGCGCGGCCATGATCCGCTCGAAGGGTGAAGCCGGCACCGGAGACGTCTCCAACGCCACCACACACATGCGCACCATCCGCGGCGAGATCCGCCGGTTGACCTCGCTGAGCGAGGACGAACTGTACGTAGCCGCCAAGGAACTGCAGGCCCCGTACGAACTGGTCGTCGAGGTCGCCAAGGCAGGCAAGCTGCCTGTCACCATGTTCACCGCCGGCGGCATCGCCACCCCCGCAGACGCTGCGATGATGATGCAGCTCGGCGCCGAAGGCGTCTTCGTCGGATCAGGTATCTTCAAGTCCGGCAACCCGAAGCAGCGCGCCGAGGCAATCGTCAAGGCCACCACGTTCTACGACGACCCGGACGTGCTCGCCAAGGTCTCGCGCGGACTCGGCGAGGCAATGGTCGGCATCAACGTCGACGACCTGCCCGTCGGACACCGCCTCGCAGAGCGCGGTTGGTGACAGCAGGTTCGACGACCGGGCTCAGTGCCTGAAAGTCTTCACACAAGAAGGGCGGCGGTTGCATTGGCAACCGCCGCCCTTCGGGGTGTGGTGGACCGTCAGATGCTGTCCGATACCTCGAACACGAACTCGACCTCGACGGCACTGTTTCGGGGGAGTTCGGCCACGCCGATCGCAGAGCGGGCGTGCTGTCCAGCGGTACCGAAGATCTCGGCCAGCAGGTCGGACGCACCGTTGATCACCTGGGGTTGCTGCGAGAATCCGGATCCCGAAGCAACAAATCCAACGACCTTGACGACCCGAACGATGCGGTCGAGACCGACCAAGGCATCAACGGCCGCGAGTCCGTTGAGAGTGCACAACCGCGCCGCCTGGGCGGCGTCTTCGACGGAGACGCCCTCGCCCAACTTGCCGATGCACGTCGTAGTGCCGTCGACGAGCGGCAATTGCCCCGACGTGTAGACGTATGACCCGGTCTGAACGGCGGGAAGATATGAGCCTGCGGGGGTGGCAACAGGCGGGAGGGTCAGGTCGAGTGCGGCGAGTCGTGCGGTCCAGGTACTTGCGTCGTTCATCGGTTCCTCAATGGGGTCTTTTGTCCGGGAATGGTGTTCGAGTCTGTCATCGGGAGTCTCGGCAAGTCCAAGTCGTATTTGCGCCCACCCCATCACTTTTGGTGATATTCGCCGTCGTCGGATTCAAATGGTGTTCGAGTTGGCCACCTAAACTGTGTCGTATGTCGTCAATTCGTAACATCTCACTGGGGATACCTGTCCGTTCCGGTCACGTACTCATGCTCGACGGCACGGACTCTGTCACGGGGGAGAACTTTCATCGATTGATCGGTGGCGGTATCGAGTTCGGTGAGACGGCCGAGGCAGCGTTGCGACGCGAGTTCGCGGAGGAACTCGGCGTCACGTTGGGAAGCGTCGAGTTGCTCGAGGTCGTCGAGAACATCTTCGAGTTCGAGGGGCGACCTGGGCATGAGATTGTCCATGTCTTTGCAGTCGACTCAGCTGACATCGATGCGTTTCCGCTCGACGTGCAACTCCGAGTCCTCGACGAAGGTAGTCCAGTCCACTGGGTTTTGAGTGGTGGGTCCGACCGCCCTATCTACCCGGCCGAAGCTGCCCGCATTATCAACGCCCTGGTTCAGTAGGGGAATCCGTTGCCGGAACACGAGTGGCCGCAAAGGTTGCTCCGCAACAATTTTCGGTCAATCGGGATTGTTCGGACTGATTCCTGGAAATCATGGATATCGAACGTATATTCGAATAATGTTGAGGAATGTTCGATGACGGAGTAGGAAGTTCGGGTACCGCAGCGCAGCTGCCTGGTGCCGAATCCGACTGCGCCCTCATTGATCTCATCGCCGATCTGCATGCGCGCGAATCGATGCTCGTGGAACGGAAACTGGCTGCCATTGCCGAGTTTTGCGAGCGTCGCAGCGCTGACCACACTGATAACGGTGCTTGGTCGTCTACCGCTCACGAACTGGCTGAGGCCGAGCTCGGCGCGGCATTGACCATGGGCCGTGCCGCAGCGGGAAAGTTGATCGGTCTCGGCTTTTCTCTCAAGACTCGCCTCCATCGCACGCGTGCCGCCATGGCGCGCGGAGAACTGGATCTGTATCGAGTCGGATTGATCGACTCCGCTACGGCTAACGTCGCCGACGATTTGATCGACGAGGTGGAACGGCAACTCCTCGAAAAGGTCTCGGCGCCACCGATGCCTGGCGGTACCGGCTTGACCGGTCGCCGATTGACAGCGGCTATCGACCGGATCGTCGCCGTGGTGGATCCCGAGGGGATACGCGAACGTCGACGCCGCGCCCTGGCTGATCGGTTCGTGGGTGTGAGCGCTGCCGAGGACGGAATGGCGCGGATATTGGGGAGTATTCCGGCGGAGGAAGCACGGGCTTTCGACCGTCGGTTGCGGGAGTTGGCAATGTCGGTGTGTCGACACGATTCCCGTAAGTACGAGCAACGACGAGCTGACGCATTGGGAGTGTTGGTATCCGGGTCGACGATTCTGCGGTGCGATTGCGGCCTGGACGATTGCCCACAAGATCGAAGCGGGATTGTCGTGGTGCGTCGGCCGTTGGTTCACGTGGTCATGCTGGAATCAACGCTTCAGGGCGGTGACGCACCAGGTGCAGACGAACCCGCTCACCTCGACGGTTATGGAGTGATCAGTGCAGAGCATGCGCGTGACATCGCCGCGGCTGCGCTGATTCGGAAGGTGAAGGTACCAGCCGATGCCGCGCTCGAGTCTTCCGGTGAGGGCGAGCCAGTACCTCCACCCGTTGTTCCTTCGGCGTCGGTCTACCGCCCCGGCACTGTCCTCGACACCTGGGTGCGGGTGATCGCAGGAAGCTGCCAGTGGTTGCACTGCGATGTCGCTGCATGGAATTCAGATCTTGATCACACTGAGCCCTTTGATCATCGCAATCCCGCTCGTGGTGGAAAGACCGTGGCGTCGAATCTGAGTGCGTATTGTCGAAACCATCACCGCCTCAGACATTCCGGTCAGTGGCTGCACATCTCGAACCCGGACCGGAGTGTCATGCTGACCTCGCCGACCGGACATTGCTACCGAACCAGGCCGTCAGATCTGCTGGCGGGAATGCTCGAGCCTGTACTGCCCGAGGGTGGTCGGCGTCGGCGCACACGTCTGGAGAACAAGGCCTCTCGTGTGCGGGGTGAACGCCGGCGTCAGCGGATACGGATGCACCGGCGGATGAAGAAGGCACAGAGGAGGACCTTCGACGGCGGAGACGATCCACCGCCATTCTGAGTCGATGCGCCCCGTCGCTCAGTGTTTTCGGATGCCCACTTTGGTGGCTGGGGGTGCGTCAGGCATTGTGTGAAGGTCGGTAGACGTCGGTACATGGGAAGATGTGGAGCATCGATGGCGAGGATCGAAGAAATTCTGGAGTTGGAACGCCTCGAGCGTGACATCTTTCGAGGAATCATCGCGGAGACCACCCTGACCCGCACTTTCGGCGGCCAGGTCGCCGGCCAGGCATTGGTGTCGGCGGTACGCACGGTCGATCCGGCCTATTCAGTTCATTCGTTGCACGGATACTTCCTGCGTCCGGGCAATCCGATGGAGCCGACGGTCTTTCTGGTCGATCGTGTTCGGGACGGTCGATCGTTCGCGACCCGCTTGGTCACCGGAATTCAAGACGGGCAAGCCATTTTCACGATGTCGGCGTCCTTCCACGTCCAAGACGAAGGCATCGAGCACCAGGACGAGATGCCACCCGTTCCTGACCCCGAGACCTTGGCCATCGCCCAGGATTCGGAGGATCCCGAGACTGCGTGGCTGGCGCGTGAGTGGTCCGATTGGGACCTTCGAATGGTGCCGAAGGCCGACATCAACAAACGTCCGGGCGCTGCCGCGCAGCAGCAAGTGTGGTTCCGTTCCCGCGAGGCACTCCCGGACGACCCGGTATTTCACGTGTGCACGCTTGCCTACATGAGCGACATGACGCTGCTCGGATCTTCTCGCGGCCCCCACATGGACGTCGCCATGCAAAGCGCTTCGCTCGATCACGCCATGTGGTTCCTGCGGCCGTTCCGCGCCGACGAGTGGCTGTTGTACGACCAGACGTCGCCGTCAGCGGGCTTCGGTCGCGCCCTGACGCAGGGACGAATCTTCGACAGCCGAGGAAATATGGTTGCTGCAGTCGTCCAGGAGGGTCTGACCAGGCTGTATCGCCCGAAGTGAGGTCGGCCGACGTGAGATCAATGGCAGTGAGACCTTCACTGGCGAGACCGCACCGCAGGCCGGGCCGGATGGTCGTATCTGACCTCGAAATCGACCTCCTCGGACACTTCTGATCGGTGTTCGAGGAGTGCCTCGACGGTCCACAGATCTGCCTCCGGTGTGTGCCGCCGCATGGCAGGTTCGCTCATGTCCAGGCGGACGCTGACGTCGAACTCCAGCCCGCGCCCGAGCAACATCGGACCGGCGATCACGATGACCGCGCGCTCATGGACGGGGATACGGGTCGACCGAGCCGATCGATCGGTGGGTTCGTCCCAGAGTTTCGGCAAGAACGCCCGTTTTGTGCGGGCTGCGGTGATCACTTCACGATCGAGTGCCGGATAGTCGAACCAGATAGTGCGGTAACTCAGCGCATCCTCGTGGCCGAACTCGTATCGCAGCGAAGCCGGCCGCACGTAGTCGTGCAGTGACACAACAGCACTCGGCCTGTCGCGCGACTCGACGGCGGTGCCGACCAGATCCGCGAGCCGAGACGGCTGTGCACAATCAGGTCCGTCGATCGCTACTACCGCCACCGACGGAAACGATCCGCTCAGCGTTGCAATCTGCTCGGCCAGGGCGAGGGGACTGGACGGGATGAATGTACTCACGCCCACCATGGTGCCGTGCCCGCTCGCCGAGGCGATATTGTGAACCGTCATCGCGCCCAGTGCGGCGGTCTATGTTTTCGGAGGACTCATGGTTGGTATCGAGGAGATCCTCGCGCTCGAACACCTGGAGAAGGACATCTTCCGTGGTGCGGTCCATCCCACCGCACTTCAACGGACGTTCGGCGGGCAGGTTGCCGGGCAGTCGTTGGTTTCTGCCGTGAGCACCGTTGACGAGAGCTACCACGTGCACTCGTTGCACGGATATTTCCTGCGCCCGGGCAATCCGAAGATTCCGACGGTCTACCTGGTGGACCGCATCCGCGACGGGCGCTCGTTCTGCACCCGCCGGGTGAATGCAGTTCAGGACGGCAAGACGATCTTCACGATGTCGGCCTCGTTCCACGTCGACGACGAAGGTATCGAGCACCAGGACCGGATGCCCTCCGTTCCGGCGCCGGAGGACTTGCCGGATGCGCAGACTGTTCCGAAGTTGGCTGAATCGCAGTTCTATCAGGAATGGAAGAACTGGGACATCAGAATTGTGCCCGCTGAGCAGAGCGCGTCAGCGCCGGATCTCGCCGCGCAACAACGCGTGTGGATGCGCTACCGCGAGGCTCTGCCGGATCGTCCGCTGCTGCACATCTGCACCCTCGCGTACCTCAGTGACATGACCCTGCTCGGAACTTCGAAAGTCCCGCACCGCGGCGTGAAGACGCAGACTGCTTCGCTCGATCACGCGATGTGGTTCCTGCGTCCGTTCCGGGCCGACGAGTGGTTGCTCTACGACCAGACGTCGCCGTCGGCAGGTTTTGGTCGCGCGCTCACTCAGGGGCGTATCTACGATCGCGATGGCAACATGGTGGCAGCGGTGGTTCAGGAGGGTTTGACGCGTCTCGAACGCGAACCCGACAGCCATGAGAGCAAGAACAGCCGTGAGAACAAGACAGGAACTGTGTGATGACGCGTCCGTTGATCGGTGTACTCGCCCTCCAAGGTGATGTTCGCGAACACCTTGCCGCACTCGATGATTCGGGAGCGGATGCGGTGGGTATCCGGCGCCCGGAGGAACTCGACAAGGTCGACGGCATCGTGATCCCCGGTGGCGAATCCACCACGATGAGCCGGCTTCTGCAGGTATTCGAGCTGCTGGAACCGCTTCGTGAGCGACTCCGCGGCGGGCTGCCGGCTTACGGATCGTGTGCGGGCATGATTCTGCTCGCCAGCGAGGTACTAGACACCCGGCCGGACGCCGAGCATCTCGGCGCCATCGACATGACGGTGCGCCGCAACGCTTTCGGTCGGCAGGTCGATTCTTTCGAGTCCGACCTGGAGTTCGAGGGCATCATCGGTGATCCCATTCGCGCTGTCTTCATCCGCGCGCCGTGGGTGGAGCGAGTTGGGCCGGGCGTTGAGGTCCTTGCGCAGGTTCCCGCCGCCGCGGGGGAGGCCGCGGGCCGGATCGTCGCGGTTCGGCAGGGCTCGGTGATCGCCACTTCTTTCCATCCCGAGGTTACCGGGGACCGTCGAGTGCACGAGATGTTCGTCGATCTGGTTCGCGGATAACTGGAGTAGTCAGCCTCGGCCGAACCTACAGCTCCAGTTCGCGGGCAAGGATCGCCGCCTGGACGCGTGAGGTGAGGTGCAACTTCGACAGAACTCGCGACACGTGCGACTTCACCGTCGGAGCACCGACCCCGAGTTCACGCGACAGTTCGTCGTTGGACATACCCGTCCCCAACAGCGCGAGGACCTCGCGTTCACGGTCGGTGAGCTCGCTCAATCCCAGCGGTTCGGTGGGTTTGGGTGCGCGCTGCACGAACTCGCCGATCAGGACACGCGCCGCGCGCGGAGCGAGCACTGCATCTCCGGCCGCGACGTTGCGGATAGCGCTGGTCAGCTCGTCCGCGGTCGCAGTCTTGAGCAGGAATCCCGAAGCACCGGCGCGCAGGGCCGCGAAGACGTATTCGTCGAGGTCGAAGGTGGTCAACACCAGAACCCGGCTGCGGGTCGTCCCGATGATCTGACGCGTCGCCTCGATGCCGTCGGTGCCTGGCATCCGGACGTCCATGAGTACGACGTCGGGTTGATGCGTGCGGGTGACGGTGATCGCCGACGCTCCGTCACCGGCTTCTGCGACGACATCGATGTCGTCGTGCTGCCGCAGGATCATCGCGAGTCCCGACCGGATCGCGGCGTGGTCGTCGACCAGGGCGACGGTGATCACCGATCCGTTCCGTTCGGCGCGGGGACCGGTATCTGTGCGCATACCGTCCATTCTCCGTCGACCGGAAGTGCGTCGAGTGAACCGCCCAGCAGTTCGGCGCGGTGACGCATGTTTGCAAGTCCGTGCGTTCCCGCCCGAAAACTGGATGTGTCGCGACCGATGGGGTTTCGGATCTCGATCTGTAATGCATTGTGCTGGAGAGAGATCGACATCGAGATCGGTGCACCAGGCGCATGCTTGAGCGCATTGGTCAACGCCTCCTGGGTGATCCGGTACGCCGTGTGATCGACCACGCTCGGCAGGTCGGCAGTATCGATGTCGATCGCAACGTGCACGGCGGCGCCGGCTGCCCGAACTGCGTCCAGGACGACGGGCAACTCGGTCAGCCGCGGGGGAGAGGAACGCGGGTCCGGGGTCTCGTCGTCCCCGGCGTGGAGCAGTTCGATCATCGACCGCATCTCGGAAAGGCCCGCGAGACTGCTCGATCTGATCGCTCCGATCATCTCCCTCAATCCGTCGTCTGGTTGGCCCCGTTCACCGGAGAGAGCTGAGGTGGACAGTGCCGCCTCCGAATGGATTGCGATGGCGGAGAGGTGGCTTGCGATGACGTCGTGCAGATCGCGCGCCATGGTTGCTCGTTCGTGAGCGACTGCGGCCTCGCGGTCCAGAGTGGCGAGTGCTTCGTGGACTCTGGAACGCTCGCGTTCGGCCTCGGTCAGTTCGACTTGTCGACGGATGACCAGTGCCCACCACACCGGTGTACCGAAGAACAGAGCGGTCACCACGCCTGCCCCAGCCGCAGCGCGGACGTCCTGGGTGGACAGGTAGACGAGTGCGGTTAGCGCGGCAACCGTCACCGCGGTCAGAGAACACACCACTCGGCCCAGCCGCGCCGTCCCGTACAGAACTGCGGCGTAGGTGAGATCCGAGAGGACCAGCCACATCGGCAGAGTGGGTCCCAGGGCAGCGTCGACCGCGACGATGACGGCCCCCGCCGCCAAAGCTGTTGCCGGACGCACCCGCCGGAACGAGTCGATCGCACACAGCAGAGCCAGCATCCCGATCCGAACCCCGGCGGGAACGTCGGCGACACCTCCGACATCGGTCCACATTTGGTACAGGCCGACCAGGTAGAGGAGTACCCCGATCGCGAACAGGCCGAAGGCGATGAGCGGATCGTTCCACTTGCCGACACTCCGACTTCTGGTCACCACAGACTTATCAGAGCACATCGGGGCGCCTGACTTGTCATACCAAATGATGAGGTCGGCGTTGTTCCGATGGCTGATGTGCGGATTCGATAGAGAAGACAGGCTCGACGTATGAAAATTCGCTTCGAGTTGATGATCGGCATTCTCTTGGTCGTCGGTGGCGGCTGTCTGTGGCTGTTCGCGCGTGACGCCGAGTTCTTCTGGTTTCGCGGCGGACCACTCGGCGTGATCCTCGCGATCATCGGTGCCTTCGACATCGTGAATGCAGTCCGAACGAGGGAGACAGCGATACCCGAGCGCCGAAACGACTGACGTGGAACTCGTCCTGCTCACCACGCTGGGCGGGCTCGCCCTGCTGGACAGTACGAGCATCGGAACATTGGTCGTCCCGGTCTGGATGTTGTTGATGCCGGGACGACCGCAGGTTCGCAGGCTGCTGACATATCTGGTGGTCATCACGACGTTCTATTTTGTTGTCGGGGTGGTCGTCTGGACGACGGCACGGGTAGGCATGCCAGTCGTCGCCCCGCTACTCGACACCCCCGCCGCCCGCGTTGCGCAGTTGATTCTCGGTATCGCGTTGTTCGCGTGGAGCTTTCGATTCGATTCCGAGAAGAGACGCACATCCGGTCAGGCCGATCGAACCCATGTTTGGCGAGAGCGGGTGCTCGGCTCGGCCAGTTCCGCGAGAAGTGTTGTACTTCTGGCGATTGCTGCCGGAACCGCCGAATTGGTGACGATGTTGCCCTACTTGGCGGCGATCGCGATGATCACCGCTGCTGGGCTGCCCGCAGTCGCGTCTGCGTCGATACTTGCCGGATACTGCCTGATCATGGCCATGCCCGCAGTGCTTCTGTTGTGCGGGCGGGTCGTGGCCGGCAACCGCCTCGACAAGCCGCTGCGCCGAGTGGACTCGCTGATGTCTCGCTACGGCGACAGCGCAATGGGTTGGGTATTCGGCATTGCCGGTTTCTACCTCGCCGGCAATGCCGCTGCCGTGTTGTTCGTGAATTGACGTTGTTCGTGAATCAACCAGCCTGAACCAACGAATTGATCAGCTTCACACCGTCTTCCGGGTGATCGACGGTTACGGCGAACAGTCGTCCGCTCTCGAGAGTGACCACGATGGCCTCACCCGAGCGGAGAGTGACGGCTGTTCCGCGCGGTGTCATTCGGTAACCCCATCCGCCCCATTCGGCTGGACGTATCGCGTCGACTGATGCGGACTTCACCTTCGAGATGGGGATCTTCTTCCATCGAACGCCCCAGGAACTGATGCCGACACCGTGACGGTCGACGCGCACGGTGATCGACGCGAATGCTGTGACGGCGAGTGTGGACACACCCAGGATCACGGCAACCCACCAATCCGAGTACGCGGCAGTCGCGATCACGAGAACTACGAGGCCGGCGGTAACGATCCACGGCCAGACGCTGCGGACCTGCCCGACCCACACTGCACGTTCGGAGGCCGTCAGCGGAGTGTCGAGCGTCGGGGTCGGCAGTGCCGACTCCGGGCCGCTTCGTTGCTGGTCAGGCAGCGCGTATGCCAGAACTCCTACGAGTACCGCCGCGATCGGCGCAAGAATCCACCAGCCGATACGCGCGTCTTCCGGCGACCCGGCGTCGATCGTCAGGGCGACGCTCAGAATCCAGATCGTCGCCAGTGTCGCACTCGAGATTGAGGTGACGGCCAGAAACAGGGGCGCGTTGTCGCTCGAACGGGCCGCGACGACACAGGCGCAAACGACAGCCACCAGTGAAATCACCAGCGCGATGGCGAAAAACGTCGTCGTGGTGCTGAACCCGTCCGGGGTCGATCCGGACCAATGGCTCGCGACGGTTTCGGGCAGGCGTTCATCCCACGCGAAGCGCGCGAGAACCAGGATCAGGGTCGGGATCAACGTCAGTGAAGCTGCTGTCCAGAGTCGGATCTTGCTGGTCGTCATTGTGTGCTGGTCTCCTTGATGAGGTCGAGCATGTGCGCGGTGTCGAGTCCGAGATTTCGGGCCTGCCGCACGAACTCGCGCGCAGATTCGTTGAGAGCTGTTCTTCCCGAGTCGAACTCGGCGCGAATAACGGCGCCACGTCCGCGTCGGAGGTCGATCAGGCCTTCGTCGCGGAGTGTTGCGTACGCCCGAAGAACCGTGTGGAGATTGACGTCGATCGAGTCGGCGAGAGCGCGAGCGGACGGCAGACGGTCACCGGGACCGATCTCACCGCGGATGACCGAGCCACGAACCCCGGCCGCAATCTGCTCCGCGAGTGGAGTTGTGGAGGCGTGATCTATTCGCACCAACATGTTTGCATTCTATGCAAACAATGCGTGGTTTGACTAATTCGTGTCGGGGGATGCAGCGAGTTGTGACGTGGGACGGGTAACATCGGCAGAGCTGAAAGACGCGCATTCGGCGTGCGCAACGCAGCAGGAAAGGGGCTTGAATCGCATGAGCGGCCACTCAAAATGGGCCACCACCAAGCACAAGAAGGCTGTGATCGACGCACGTCGTGGCAAATCCTTCGCGAAGCTGATCAAGAACATCGAGGTGGCGGCACGAACCGGCGGTGGCGATCCCACGGGCAACCCCACCTTGTACGACGCCATCCAGAAGGCGAAGAAGACGTCTGTTCCCAATGACAACATCGAGCGTGCGCGCAAGCGCGGCGCCGGTGAAGAAGCGGGCGGCGCAGACTGGCAGACCATCATGTACGAGGGCTACGGACCCAACGGCGTCGCCGTTCTGATCGAGTGCCTCACCGACAACCGCAACCGCGCAGCCGGTGAAGTTCGCACCGCGATGACCCGTAACGGTGGCAACCTCGCTGACCCGGGTTCCGTCTCCTACCTGTTTGCTCGCAAGGGTGTCGTCACGCTCGAGAAGAACGGCCAGTCGGAGGACGACGTCCTGATGGCTGTGCTCGACGCCGGTGCCGAGGAAGTCACCGATCTCGGTGAAACCTTCGAAATCGTCAGTGAGCCACAGGATCTGGTTGCCGTACGGTCGGCACTTCAGGAAGCCGGCATCGACTACGACTCCGCTGAAGCCGATTTCCGCGCTTCCGTCGAGGTTCCCCTGGATGTCGACGGCGCACGCAAGATCTTCAAGCTCGTCGACGCGCTCGAAGATTCTGACGACGTGCAGAACGTCTACACCAACATCGATCTTTCCGACGAGGTTCTCGCGGCTCTCGAAGACTGATTGCTTTTCAACTCAACCCGGTCCTGACGTCCGCGTCCGGGCCGGGTTGCGTGTTGATGCGGGGGAGTAGTCCCGCGCACCGCTAAGCTATCGAACAGCTGTTCGGTATGGAGAGGTGTGACAAGTGCGCGTGCTCGGAGTGGACCCAGGCTTGACTCGCTGCGGGTTGGGAGTGGTCGACGGGAGCAACGGCAGGAAAGTGCGCCCCATTGCGGTCGACGTGGTGCGGACTCCGGCCGAGATGGACCTCGGTTCTCGGCTTCTGCGGATCTCCGATGCGGCTGAACTGTGGATCGAGCAGTACAAGCCGGAGGTCGTCGCGATCGAGCGCGTGTTCGCGCAACACAACGTCAGTACCGCGATGGGGACGGCGCAAGCAGGCGGAGTTGTCGCGCTCGCTGCCGCCAGACGCGGCATTCCGGTGTGTTTCCACACGCCCAGCGAGGTGAAGGCCGCCGTCACCGGCAGCGGTAACGCCGACAAGGCGCAGGTCACTGCGATGGTGACGCGAATCCTGAATTTGAAGACGGCGCCGAAACCTGCTGACGCTGCCGACGCTCTGGCGCTGGCGATCTGTCACTGCTGGCGAGCACCGATGATCGAGCGGATGGCCCGCGCCGAGGCGATGGCCGCTGAACAAATGCGTAAGTATCAGGCAAAATTGGCCGAGATGAAGAAGGCAGGTTCACGATGATCGCGTCGGTACGCGGCGAGGTACTCGATATTGCGCTCGATCACGCGGTCATCGAAGCGTCAGGTGTCGGCTATCGGGTCAATGCCACCCCGGTGACTCTCGGTGCGCTGCACCGGGGAAGCGAAGCGCGACTGTTCACGACGATGATCGTTCGCGAAGACTCGATGACGCTGTACGGTTTTTCCGATACCGAGTCGAAGGACTTGTTCAGCCTCTTGCAGACGGTTTCCGGAGTCGGACCGCGCCTGGCGATGGCAACTCTTGCAGTGCTCGAACCGGACGCATTGCGGCGGGCGCTCTCGGAAGGCAACCTGACGGCGTTGACGAGGGTGCCCGGTATCGGAAAACGCGGCGCTGAGCGCATGGTTGTCGAACTGCGTGACAAGGTCGACGCGGTCGCGACGACGGCCGGCGCGGCGTCCGGTGTCGTCGTCGGCAGCTCGATCCGTGATCAGATCGTCGAGGCTCTCGAAGGTCTGGGCTTCCCGATCAAGCAGGCTGAGCAGGCCACGGATTCGGTTCTGGCGGAATCGCCCGAGGCCACTACGTCGGTCGCACTGCGTTCTGCTCTGTCGCTGCTCGGTAAGACTCGATGAACTTCGACCCGATCGACGATTTCGACGACGAGTCGCAGGTCTCTGCCGAATTGGTGGCGGGAGACGGTGATGTCGAAGCGAGTTTGCGCCCCAAGAGTCTCGACGACTTCATCGGTCAACCTCGTGTTCGCGAACAACTGCAGCTCGTGCTCACCGGAGCAAAACTTCGCGGCAGCACGCCTGATCACATCCTGATGTCCGGTCCCCCCGGGCTCGGCAAGACGTCGATGGCGATGATCATCGCGGGGGAGTTGGGCTCTTCTCTGCGGTTGACGTCCGGACCGGCGCTCGAACGCGCCGGAGACCTGGCCGCGATGCTGAGCAACCTCGTCGAGGGCGACGTGTTGTTCATCGACGAAATTCACCGAATCGCTCGTCCGGCCGAGGAGATGTTGTACCTGGCGATGGAGGACTTCCGTGTCGACGTCGTCGTCGGTAAGGGGCCGGGTGCCACGTCGATTCCTCTGGAGGTTGCACCGTTCACGCTGGTCGGTGCGACTACGCGGTCGGGTGCGCTGACCGGTCCGTTGCGCGACCGCTTCGGGTTCACCGCTCACATGGATTTCTACGAACCCGAAGAGCTGCAACAGATTCTGATGCGTTCGGCCGGAATTCTGGGCGTCGATCTCGAAGTTGACGCCGGCGCCGAAATCGCACGACGCTCGCGGGGGACACCGCGTATCGCGAACCGATTGCTGCGCCGGGTTCGCGACTTCGCCGAGGTGCGCGCCGACGGAATCGTCACCATGGACGTCGCTCAGGCGGCCTTGGCCGTCTACGACGTGGACCAGTTGGGCTTGGACCGTCTCGACCGTTCGGTACTGAGTGCTTTGGTGCGTTCGTTCGGCGGCGGGCCCGTCGGCGTGTCGACGCTTGCGGTGGCCGTCGGCGAGGAACCGTCGACGGTGGAAGAAGTGTGCGAGCCGTTCCTGGTCCGGGCCGGGATGATCGCCCGGACGCCGCGAGGACGTGTGGCTACCGCCGCTGCCTGGACTCAACTCGGAATGACACCGCCGCCGGATGCCGCAACGGGCGGTATCGAGGTTCGTGTCAACGAACCGCAGGCCACGTTGTTCGATCCGAACGGCGAGTGAATTTCGACTGGAAAGGCCTACTTGAACGGCCGATCTGTCAGGAATCCTCAGCAACTAATGGCACACTGGTGTATTGCGTAGGTCCATCCGGGACCATCGCGGCGTAAAACGTGCAACACAACCGAGGTTGATCAACACATGTCGAGTTTGCTTTTCCCCCTCTTGATCCTCGCACTGCTGGTGCCCATGTTCCTGGGCATGCGCAAGCAGAAGAAGGCCTTGGCCGCGACTTCCGAGATGCAGGACTCGCTGCAGGTCGGCGATCGGGTGCAGACCACGGCCGGGCTCTACGCCACGATCGCTTCCCTGGACGACGACACCGTGGACCTCGAGATCGCGGACGGTGTCATCACCACCTGGTCGCGTCTGGTCATCCGTGAGCGCGTCGTCGAGACGACCGAGACCGACGAGTACGACGACGACTCGATTTCCGAGATCGAAGAGTCTGCTGCCGACACCGAAATCCGGCTCACCAAGGAGTCCTGACTTCGTCGACCTGGTACGTGTTCTAGAGTTGTGAACTCGGACACACGTCCAGATTGTCTTGTCCGCTCTTACACCAGCAGCTCAGTTCACCCCGTTGATCAATCGTTGCAGTTCGAACGCCGCAGCTCGGGTGGTCGTCGACCACCCGAGCCGTGCACTTACTGAAGCTCTGCACCTACCGAGGAGACTTAAAGATCGTGGCACCTTCCACCGGAACGGTGCATCCGGTCCGCTACCTGGCCCTTTTCGGGGTCCTGGTAGTGGCACTGTATGCCCTGGTGTTCTTCACTGGAGACAAGTCGGCCACGCCGAAACTCGGCATCGACCTGCAGGGTGGAACGCGCGTCACGTTGACCGCTCGTACCCCGGACGGCAGCGCTCCCAGTCAGGACAGTCTCAAGCAGGCTCAGGAAATCATCGAGACCCGCGTCAACGGTCTCGGCGTTTCCGGTTCCGAGGTCGTTGTCGACGGTGACAACCTCGTCATCACCGTTCCCGGCGACGACAGTGCGCAGGCTCGCTCGCTCGGCCAGACCGCTCGTCTGTACATCCGCCCGGTGACGGGTTCGATCGACGTCGCCACCCGTGACGCGAATCGGACAGCTACGCCTGAGGCGCCGGCGGCCGAAACTCCGGCCACTGATGCACCGGCCCCCGAAGCACCCGCTGACGGGACGCAGACGCCGCAGAACCGTCCGTTCCTGGCTCAGGACCCGACTACTCCCGAGGCAACGCCCGCGCCGCAGACAACGACTCCGGCCCCCACCGGGGACGCGCCGAGCGACGGCACCGACGAAGGCGACGCAGCAGCAGCGGAAATCGCCGCAGCGCGCGCCCTCCGGCAGAGCAGCGATCCGACCGTGCAGCAGCAAGCAGTGGCGAACCTCGACTGCTCCGTCGCGGATCCACTCCGTGGAAACGACGACCCGACCCTGCCGCTGGTCGCGTGCTCGCAAGACGGACTGAACATCTATCTCCTCGGTCCTTCGATCATCGACGGCCAGGAGATTGCCGACGCGTCTTCGGTCTTCAACTCGCAGCAGTCGCGCCACGAGATCAGCCTCTCGTTCAAGACGACCGGCAGCAACACCTGGGCCGAGTTCACCTCAGCCAACATCGGCAAGCAGGCAGCGTTCACGCTCGACTCGAAGGTCGTCAGCGCTCCCACGATTCAAGGTGCAACGCCTGCGGGTAGCGCCACCTCGATCACGGGCAGTTTCACTGCTGAGAGTGCCAAAGAACTTGCCAACACACTGAAGTACGGTTCGCTTCCGCTCTCGTTCGCAGCCTCTGAGGCCGAGACGGTCTCGGCCACGCTCGGCCTGGCCTCACTGCAGGCGGCATTGATCGCCGGCGCGGTCGGTCTCGTTCTCGTTCTGCTGTACTGCCTCGTCTACTACCGCATGCTCGGCGTCCTGACGGCGTTGTCGCTGATTCTCTCCGGAGTCATGGTCTACGCGATCATGGTTCTGCTCGGCAGATACATCGGCTTCACGCTCGACTTGGCCGGCATGGCTGGTCTGATCATCGGTATCGGTATGACCGCCGACTCGTTCGTCGTGTTCTTCGAACGCATCAAGGACGAAATGCGTGAGGGCCGTAGCTTCCGCTCGGCGGTGCCACGCGGTTGGGCAAGAGCACGCCGAACAATTCTTTCCGGCAACGCGGTGAGCTTCATCGCCGCTGCAGTTCTGTACGTGCTTGCGGTCGGACAGGTGCGCGGCTTCGCCTTCACCTTGGGTCTGACGACCATTCTCGACGTGATTGTCGTGTTCCTCGTGACGTGGCCACTGGTCAGCATGGCGTCCCGTTCGGCGTTCTGGTCCAAGCCCAGCGTCAACGGTCTCGGCGCAGTGCAAGAGGTTGCCCGCGAACGTAAGGTTGCCGCCGCTGCGTCGGCTAAGGAGACACGAGCATGAGCGAGTCCAACAACTCCCCGGTGGGGTCCACCAACAGTTCCGCCGCCGAGTCCGCCGATGCGGCGGCCCGGTCGGAGATCACCGACTCAGGCGTCGATCAGGGCGCGATGCCCAAGCACAGCTGGCTCTCGCGGTTGTACACCGGAACGGGTGCGTTCGAGGTCGTCGGCAAGCGTCGCTTCTACTACGGACTGACCGGCGCTCTGGTCGCCATTGCGCTGCTGAGCATCATTCTGCGCGGCTTCACCTTCGGTATCGATTTCGAAGGCGGATCACGCATTCAGTTCCCGGCCGAGGGCGGAGTCGAGACGTCGGCGGTGGAAACCGTCTACTCCGACACACTCGGGTTCGAACCGGTCAGCGTGCAGACAGTCGGCTCGGGTGCCAGCGCAACCGTGCAGATCCGGTCGGAGACGTTGAACGCGACGCAGATCAACGATCTTCAGTCGGCTCTCTTCGACGAGTTCCAGCCCAAGGACAAGAACGGGAACCCGTCGGCGCAAGCCATCAGTTTTGCGGACGTGAGTGAAACCTGGGGCGGCCAGATCACCAAGAAGGCGCTGATCGCGCTGATTGTGTTCCTGGTGATCGTGAGTATCTACATCGCCATCCGCTTCGAGCGGGACATGGCGGTAGCTGCGATCGTTGCGTTGTTCTTCGACATCATCGTCACTGCCGGCGTCTACTCGCTCGTCGGTTTCGAGGTGACACCCGCGACGGTGATCGGTTTGCTCACCATTCTCGGCTTCTCGCTGTACGACACCGTGGTGGTGTTCGACAAGGTCGAAGAGAACACCCGCGGTGTTCTGCATCTGACGCGCCGGACGTACGGCGAGCAGGCCAACCTCGCGGTGAATCAGACCTTGATGCGATCGATCAACACGACCGTCATCAGCGTGCTCCCGGTGATCGCTCTGATGGTTGTCGCGGTCTGGATGCTCGGCGTCGGCACACTCAAGGACCTTGCGCTCGTTCAGCTCGTCGGCATCATCGTGGGTGCGTACTCCTCGATCTTCTTCGCGACGCCGCTCCTGGTGTCGATGAAGGAACGCTGGGGACCCGTTGCCGCGCACACTCGTAAGGTGCTCTCGCGCCGGGCTACGCTGGCCGAGAAGGGTACGCAGACGGTTGCCGTCGGCGCACCAGTTGCACGCCGTGCTCCGGTTGCTCCGCAGCCGGGTGCGCGGCCGACCGGAAAGCGAAACAAGAAGGGGCACTGAACATGCTCCCAAGAACACGCACACTGGTTCGATCGATGACGTTCGTTGCGGCCACCGCTGTGGCTGCGGGTTCGTTGGCGGCCTGCTCGGAAAGCGCCGAGCAGGTTCCGTCCATCGGATATGCCATCGACAACTCCATCTCCACGTACAACGCCAACACGACAGCTGGATCGGTGTCCGGGGCGATGGCCGCGTTCGGCCGGGTGCTTCCCGGCTTCACGTTCACCGGCCCGGCCGGAGCACCTGTCTCCGACACCGACATCGGAACGGCGTCGGAGTTGCCCGGTGACGTGCTCACGGTCTCGTACAAGCTCAATCCGGCGTCCGTGTACTCCGACGGGATTCCGATGTCCTGTGACGATCTCGTCCTCACCTGGGCGGCGTCGAGTGGCAAGTTCACCGAAGACGTCGATGGTGCCGTGAAGCCCATGTTCGACACGGCGAACAATCTCGGATACGCGGACATCGACCGGATCGACTGCCAGAGCGGGGCGAAGGACGCGACGGTGTTCTTCAAACCCGGGCGATCGTTCACCGATTGGCGGTCGTTGTTCGGTGCGACTGCGTTGATGCCTTCACACATCGTGACGCAGCGCACGGGTGTCAGCGACGTGGTGAGCGCGGTGAATGCCGGTGACACCGAAGCGTTGTCGAAGATCGCGGACTTCTGGAACACCGGGTGGAACCTGACTCCAGGTCAGGTGGACACCTCCGTACTGCCCTCCGCTGGTCCGTATCGAATCGACTCGTACAGTACCGACGACGGCCTGGTGCTGGTCGCGAACGAGCGGTGGTGGGGCAACAAGCCGGCGACCGATCGCATCGTCGTCTGGCCACGTGGTGTGAATCTGACCGAGGATCTCGACAAGAACTCGATCGAGGTAGTCGACGTCGCTTCCGGCTCGGCTGGCGAACTCGGTACTCCGTCCGGGTTCGACGTCCAACAGATTCCGTCGCGGTCGATCGAGCAGTTCGTTCTCGCGACCTCTGGTTCGCTTGGTGACGAAGCCGCCCGTCGAGCGTTCGCGCATTGTGTTCCGCGTACGACTCTGTTCGAGAAGTTCGGGCAGACGGAGAATGCGCCGCAGGCGGGTTTGGGTTCCGGCGTGGTCGATTCGCGACTGATGGCGCCGGATTCACTCGTTTACAGCGACGCCGCTGCGGTCGACGGTGATCGGTACGCCAATGCCGACATCGAGGCTGCGAAGACGTCGTTGTCGGAAGCCGACCTCGACCAGTTGACCGTCCGGGTCGGGTACCTCGCACCGGACCCGGTGCGGGCGCAGATCGTCTCCGAAGCGAAAGCCGCGTGTGCTCCGGCGGGAATCACGGTCGAGGACGCAAGTAGCGACAGCTTCGATCCCGCGAGTCTGCAGAGTGGGGGAGTCGACGCCGTGCTCTCCGGCATGGCAGGCAAAGTCGGCGCAGGCGGAACAGCGAGCATGATCGACGCGCGCGGAGCGCTGCGATCGGGCAACGGCGCAAACCTCGGTACGTACGGAAATGCCAGGATCGATCAGATCATCGATCAGTTGAACGTGGATGCGAGCACGAGTGCGCAATTGGGACTCTCGGTGGAGGCGGAGAACATCCTGTGGACCCAGGTGCCTACGATTCCACTGTTCAATCAACTACGAACTGTCGCTGTAGCTCCAGGCATGTCGGCAGTGTTGGTCAATCCGACTCGGGCCGCTACCGGCTGGAACATGGACAGATGGGTACTACGCAGATGAGCGTCTCGAATGGTGTTGCCTTGCACACGACTGAAGAATTGATCGCAATCCACCGGGCTGCCGGGGACGCCGTTGTTCGGCTGACCCGCTGGGCGGACAACTTTCCCGGTCCCGGTGTTCGGTTCGCCGATCTGACTCCGGTGTTCGCCGACGCCGAGGGGTTCGGGGCCGTGCTCGATGCCCTTGTCGCCTGTGCTCCGGACGCCGACACGATCGCCGCCGTCGATGCTCGCGGTTTCCTGCTCGGTGCCGGTGCGGCCGCGAAGATGGGTGCGGGAGTCGTTGCCGTGCGGAAGGTCGGCAAACTGCCGCCGCCGGTGCTCTCTCGTTCGTACAGCCTCGAGTACGGATCCTCGACTCTCGAGATTCCCGCAAACGGCTTCGATCTCACCGGGCGGAATGTTCTGGTGATCGACGACGTTCTGGCTACCGGAGGGACACTCGAGGCGGCTGTACAGTTGATCGAGTTGGGTGGAGCGAACGTCGTCGGCGTCGCAGTGGTGCTCGAGATCGAGGAACTGCGCGGTCGAGATCGCTTCTTGAAGTACCCACTGACATCACTGGTGAAGGTCTGAGTATTAAAGTTGTCTCCTGGGGGTCGAGTTAGACCTCCAGGGCAATTACCCGATGCAGGGCGGTTGCCTCAACCAACTCGGTGGTAGGAGGTGGCGACATGACGTCGAATCTTGATCGATCACAGAACTCGGGTGCAGTGTCGCAGGAGACGGGTGCAGTTCCGGCTCCGGAGACGACACCATCGAAGTCCGCGGTGCCCGACGATTCGGGATCTGCGCAAACTACCGGCAATCGGGGTGGGCAGAATCTGGCCGTGCCCGCTTCCGCCTCCCGTAGGGTGCGCGCTCGGCTTGCTCGGCGCATCACCGGTCAGCGCAACGCCACCATCCGCCCGGTGCTCGAGCCGTTGGTCAGCCTCCACCGTGAGCTGTATCCGAAGGCCGACCTCGCGCTGCTCCAGCGTGCGTACGACGTCGCCGAGGACAGACATTCGAGCCAGCGTCGCAAGTCCGGCGATCCGTACATCACGCATCCGTTGGCCGTCGCAAGCATTCTGGCCGAGTTGGGTATGGACACCACCACCCTCGTCGCAGCCCTGCTGCACGACACCGTCGAGGACACCGGGTACTCACTCGAAGAGTTGACCAAGGACTTCGGTGACGAGGTCGCTCACCTCGTCGACGGCGTCACCAAACTCGACAAGGTCGTTCTGGGCACCGCCGCCGAGGGCGAAACCATCCGCAAGATGATCATCGCGATGGCGCGGGACCCGCGCGTGCTCGTGATCAAGGTCGCGGATCGTCTGCACAACATGCGCACGATGCGATTCCTGCCGCCAGAAAAGCAGGCACGTAAGGCGCGAGAGACTCTCGAAGTCATTGCGCCACTTGCACATCGACTTGGAATGGCGACCGTCAAGTGGGAACTCGAGGACCTCTCATTCGCCATCTTGCACCCGAAGAAGTATGACGAGATCGTTCGACTGGTCGCCGATCGCGCGCCTTCTCGTGACACCTATCTGGCCAAGGTTCGCGCCGAGATCAACTCGACCCTGTCCGCCTCGCGGATCAACGCCATCGTCGAAGGCAGGCCCAAGCATTACTGGTCGATCTATCAGAAGATGATCGTCAAGGGCCGCGATTTCGACGACATCCACGATCTGGTCGGCGTCCGCATCCTGTGTGAAGAAGTGCGTGACTGTTACGCCGCGGTCGGCGTTGTCCACTCACTGTGGCAGCCGATGGCCGGACGCTTCAAGGACTACATCGCACAGCCGCGCTACGGCGTCTACCAGTCGCTGCACACCACCGTCGTGGGACCGGAAGGCAAGCCCCTGGAGGTCCAGATCCGGACCCAGGACATGCACCGGACCGCGGAGTTCGGTATCGCCGCGCACTGGCGGTACAAGGAGACCAAGGGCAAGCACGCGGGCGACATCGCCGAGGTCGACGACATGGCGTGGATGCGTCAGCTACTCGACTGGCAACGTGAAGCGGCCGATCCGGGGGAGTTCCTCGAATCGTTGCGTTACGACCTCGCGGTCAAGGAGATCTTCGTCTTCACGCCGAAGGGTGACGTGATCACGTTGCCTGCCGGATCGACTCCCGTCGATTTCGCGTATGCGGTGCACACCGAGGTCGGGCACCGATGCATCGGTGCCAGGGTCAACGGCCGACTGGTCGCGCTGGAACGAACTCTCGAAAACGGCGAAGTGGTGGAGGTCTTCACGTCGAAGGCTGCCACCGCCGGGCCGAGCCGAGATTGGCAGACGTTTGTCGTCTCGCCGCGTGCCAAGGCGAAGATCCGTCAGTGGTTCGCGAAGGAACGCCGCGAAGAGGCGCTCGAGTCCGGCAAGGATCAGATCGCGAAGGAAGTCCGCCGTGTGGGACTTCCGTTGCAGCGGTTGATGAATGCCGAATCGATGAGCACGATCGCGCATGAACTTCGCTATCCCGACGTCTCGGCGTTGTACACGGCGGTAGGCGAGAGCCAGGTGTCTGCGCACCACGTCGTGCAGCGACTGGTTGCTCATCTGGGCGGCGTCGGCGCCGTCGAGGAGGAACTGGCCGAGCGTTCGACGCCGTCGACCATGCCGGTGCGCACCCGCAGCACGGGCGACTCCGGAATTCTGGTTCCCGGAGCACCCGGTACGGTGGCAAAACTCGCAAAGTGTTGCACGCCGGTTCCGGGCGATTCGATTCTGGGCTTCGTCACGCGCGGCGGGGCGGTCAGCGTGCACCGTACCGACTGCACCAACGCCAACTCGCTCCACGATCAGTCCGAGCGAATCATCGACGTCGAATGGGCGCCCTCAGCGACGTCGGTGTTCCTGGTCGCGATCCAGATCGAGGCGCTCGATCGTCATCGGTTGCTTTCCGACGTCACCAAGGCGTTGGCCGACGAGAAAGTGAACATCCTATCGGCCTCGGTCACCACCTCAGGTGACCGAGTGGCGATCAGCAAGTTCACCTTCGAGATGGGCGACCCGAAGCACTTGGGTCATGTGCTCAACGTGGTTCGCAATGTGGAAGGCGTCTACGACGTCTACCGCGTGACCTCTGCTTCGTAAACTGCTGTGCGCCTTTATTAACCGCGGGCGGTTAATAAAGGCGCACAGCAGGGTTAGGCGACTACTGCAGTCTCGATGGTGATCGGGGTGTTGGGTGCGCCGCCACCGGTTGCGCCCATGCCTCCGTCGTCGCCGTCGGCTGCGATCTTCTCGATCGTCGCCAGGCCGGCGTCGTCGATCTTTCCGAAGACCGTGTAGTCAGGCGGCAGCATCGAATCCTCGTAGACGAGGAAGAACTGGCTACCGTTGCTGTCAGGTACGGACGAATGAGCCATCGCCAGAGTGCCACGGGGGTAGACGACCGGCAGCGACAGCGCCGGGTCGTTCCCAGCGTATGTGGTCGTGGGGTACTCGTTTGCAAACTGGTACCCCGGTCCACCGGTGCCCTTACCCGACGGGTCGCCGCATTGGAGAATCTGCAGACCCGGCATCGTCGAGAGTCGATGGCACGGGGTGTCGTCGAAATACTTCTGCTCGGTCAGGCTCACGATGCTGTTGACAGTGCAGGGGGCTGCTGCGCGATTCAGTTCCATCCCGATCGGGCCGGCCGTAGTCGTGAGCGCGACGTTGACGGTTCCCTCGGTGGACACGCCCGTGGAGTTCGGCGGATTGACTGTCTTTGCAGCGCCCGCCGCGCTCGGGTACGAGCAGTCGACAGTCGCCGACGCCGGAGTCGGGACAGGCGGGAGTGCGTCGAACTGTGACATGTCGAGCGGTGGCATGGCAGCCGTTGTCGTCTTCGCCTTGGAGGTGCTGGACGGCGAGTCCGAGCTACCGGAATCACTGGAACAACCAGCCAGAAGCAGCGCTGCGGCGCTTGCAGCGGCAATAACTACAGGAAAGCGCATCACAGGATTACGTCGCATCAGTCGAGCCTTACTGTCTTGATGTCGGTGGTCAGATTCGGCTTGCCGTCACCCTCTGGTGTCGATCCGCCGGCCGCGACCTTGTCCAAAGTGGCGAGACCGGTCTCGTCGATCGTGCCGAAAACCGTGTACTGCGGCGGGAGTTGTGAGTCGCCGTAGACGAGGAAGAACTGGCTGCCGTTGCTACCGGGTGCCCCGGTGTTGGCCATCGCAACCGTGCCGCGCGCGTAGGTGACGGGCTCTTGCGCTGCCGGGTCGGTGGTGGCGTACGCCGTGGTGGGGAACTCGTTGTCGAATCCGTAGCCCGGTCCGCCGGTGCCGGTGCCCGACGGGTCACCGCACTGCAGAACCTGGAGCGAGGGGCTCGTCGTCATGCGGTGGCAGGTGGTGTCGTTGAAGTAATCCTGCTGCGCCAAGCTCACGAAGCTGTTGACCGTGCACGGAGACTTCGTTCCGTCGAGCTTGAGCCCGATGTTTCCCTGCGAGGTCTCGACGCTGATGCTCGGCGTCGCGTCCGGCGCGGTGGTGGGAATCCCGTCGGTACGAGGAGGGTTGTTGGCCTTGGACGCGGTAGCGCCGTCAGCCGGGTACGAGCAGGAAACCGTGTCGGCCAGCGGCGTCGACAGACCGGCCGGCATTGCACCCGCAGTCTGTGGCGTGAGGCTCGAATCGTCGGCAGCAGTGTTGGTGGTGTTCGCGTCGTCGTCACTGCGATTGCTGAACCAGATGAGTCCACCGACGACGCCGACTACGACGACCACGCCGAGCGCAGTTCCGGCTATCGTCATCTGCTTGCGCTTGCGGGCACGTTCTGCGCGACGTTCGAGCTGACGCTCGAGCTTGCGTTTCGCCGCCTCGCGGCGTTGCTCGTTACTCGGCACTGCTGTAGTCCTCCGTATCGCGGGTGGATCGTGGTCGGCCCGCCGAGCGACACCCTGGGGTCGGCTTCGGCAAGCGGCTCTACTCGTCGTCAGAGTCTCCCATTGCAACCTGAGAACTTACTGGCGGGGCAGCAGCTTAGGCTGTAACCGACAGCGTGTTGTTCGTTTCCACCCTTCGAAGAGGAGTTGCCCCCGTGCTCGTCACTGGTTTTCCGGCCGGGATGTTCCAAACCAACTGCTACATACTCGCTCAGGACGACGCGTGCGAATGCGTAGTCGTCGATCCGGGTCAGGATGCAGCCGAGCCGCTCTTCGAATATCTCGACTCCAAGGACATGTCGGTCAATGCAGTACTTCTGACCCACGGTCACCTCGATCACGTGTGGTCGGCCCGCGAGGTCTGTGAGCGGTACTCCGTGCCCGCGTACATCCATCCCGAGGATCGCTACATGCTCAGCGATCCGGCACGGGGGATCGGCCCGACGATGAAGGAATTCATTCAGGGCATGACGTTCGTGGAGCCGGACGAGGTGATCGAACTGAGTGACGGAGACAAGATCACCGAGGCCGGAATGACGTTCGTGGTGGACCACACACCCGGGCACACGCAGGGATCGGTGGTGTTCCGCACCCAGGCGAACACCGAGAGCGGGCCCGTGGACTTGGCGTTCACCGGTGACACCCTGTTCCAGGGTTCCATCGGGCGCAGCGACCTGCCAGGCGGAAATCACGAGCAGTTGCTCGCTTCGATCGCCCGCAAGCTACTGGTACTCGGTGACGAGACCGTGGTCCTGCCCGGGCACGGTGGCAACAGTTCGATCGGCGCCGAGCGAAGCTCGAACCCGTTTCTCGTTGGACTCAGCGCACAGAAATAAGGAAAAGTACCTCTCGTGAGTAAAGCCAGCACCTTCTCTGCACCCAAGGGAATTCCGGACTACGTTCCGCCGCAGTCAGCCGAATTCGTCGCCGTTCGTGACGGTTTGACGCGCGCCGCCAGGTTGGCCGGGTACGGCCACATCGAATTGCCGATCTTCGAGGACACCGGATTGTTCGCGCGCGGCGTCGGCGAGTCGACCGATGTCGTGAGCAAAGAGATGTACACGTTCGCCGATCGCGGTGACCGTTCGGTGACGTTGCGTCCCGAGGGAACCGCCGGTGTCATGCGTGCCGTCATCGAGCACAGCCTCGATCGTGGACAGTTGCCGGTCAAGGTCAGCTACGCGGGCCCGTTCTTCCGCTACGAGCGCCCGCAGGCCGGTCGCTACCGCCAGTTGCAGCAGGTCGGCGTCGAGGCCATCGGGATCGACGACCCCGCGCTCGACGCTGAGGTCATCGCGATCGCTGACGCTGGATTCCGGTCGTTGGGGCTCGACGGCTTCCGCCTCGAAATCACCTCTCTCGGCGATGACACCTGCCGACCGCAGTACCGCGAACTGCTGCAGGAGTTTCTCTTTGCACTCCCGCTCGACGAAGACACGCGTCGACGCGCCGAGATCAACCCGCTTCGGGTGCTCGACGACAAGCGCCCAGATGTACGCGAGATGACGGCCGGCGCACCGCTCATGCTCGATAACCTCTCGGAGAGCTGCAAGGCGCACTTCGACGAGGTACTAGCGCACCTCGACGCCTTGGGAGTTCCCTACGTCGTCAACCCGCGCATGGTCCGCGGCCTCGACTACTACACCAAGACGACCTTCGAATTCGTGCACGACGGACTGGGCGCGCAGTCCGGAATCGGTGGTGGTGGTCGATACGACGGACTGATGGAACAGCTGGGCGGACAGCCGCTCTCGGGGATCGGGTTCGGAATCGGCGTCGACCGCACGGTTCTCGCGCTCGAGGCCGAGGGTAAGTCGGTTGCGCCACCGGCACGTGTCGACGTCTTCTGTGTACCGATGGGAGCCGAGGCGAAGGCGGCACTGGTGAAGATCGCACACCAGTTGCGTGCCAATGGGATTCGCGTCGACCTGGCGTACGGAAATCGTGGCGTCAAGGGCTCGATGAAAGCGGCCGATCGCTCGGGCGCCGCAGTCGCCTTGGTTCTCGGCGAGCGCGAGCTCGAAGAGGGCGTTGTCGTTGTCAAGCAATTGGCGACAGGTGAGCAGGAGACGGTGCCGCTCGACCAAGTTGTCGACAAGCTCGGGGATCTCGTTGAGCACTGAGGCTGAACCGGTTTCGCTCGATCTGGTTCCCGTGGCGTTGATCGCGCCGCGGCTGAAGAAGTTCGCCGTTGTTGTGGTGGTCTTCGGTGTGGTCGTCGGGTTGATCGTCAGTGTGTTCTCGACGATGACGGTCGGAGTGATCGTCGGTGCCGTCATCGCGGTTCCGACGTCACTGGCGATTCTGATGACGCTGCGCCGGCATATCACCTTGTATGGCAACAGGATTCGAGCACAAGCTGGTTTTCGCACCAACGACGTCGACGTGGCCGAGGTGCTCACGGCGGCGTTGACGGTGCGATCCGGCCGGATCAGCGAGGTCAGCCTGACACTCGGTGACGGTCGGTCCACCGTGCGAATACCGCTCGCGCTCTACACGGCAGGGGGCGGGCGCGAATTGGAGATCCTTGCACTCCGCAAGCTCGCCGACGCCCTGGCGGCCAGTGAGTTGGTACCGGCTGCCGCGTTGTCCTCGGTGCTGATCGAACAGTTGCGTGCCGAAGCCCGCGGCGCCGGACTGGCCGAGCGTCCGCTCTACCGCGCCGTCGAACTCGTGACGGCGGAGGGACGAGTGCCGAGAACCACACTGACAGACCACGAAGTGGCCGGATTACTCGACTAGCGTGGAAACCGTTCTTACAGCGTTGTAGAACGGACAGTCGTGAAAACGGCAGGTGAGGAGTCGGCAATGAGTATTGCGCCCGTAACCGTCACGGTGACCGGAGCGTCGGGTCAGATCGCCTACGGCATGCTTTTCCGCATAGCTGCGGGGGAGATGCTCGGCGCTGACGTACCGATCAAACTTCGACTGCTCGAGATTCCCGCCGCCGTGTCCGCTGCCGAAGGCGTCGCGATGGAGCTCGAAGACGGCGCGTTTCCCTTGCTGAGCTCCATCGACATCACCGACGATCCCGATGTCGCCTTCTCCGGCGCGAACGTCGGGATGCTGGTCGGTGCACGTCCGCGGAGCAAGGGGATGGAGCGCGCCGACTTGCTGAGCGCGAACGGCGCTATTTTCACAGCGCATGGGAAGGCGATCAACAACAACGCAGCCTCGGACGTCAAGGTGCTGGTCGTCGGAAACCCGGCCAACACCAACGCTCTCATCGCGATGAACAACGCGCCGGATGTACCCGATACTCGGTTCAGCGCGCTGACGCGCCTCGACCACAACCGAGCGATTGCGCAGGTGGTGAAGAAGACCGGCGTTCGTGCGTCGTCGGTGCGCAAGGTGTCCGTCTGGGGAAACCATTCGGCGACGCAGTACCCGGACCTGTCCCACGCGACCGTCGCGGGTGAGCCTGCGCTCGCGGTGATCAACGACCGCGACTGGGTGGAGAACGATTTCATCCCGACTGTGCAGGTGCGAGGCACCGCCATCATTGCTGCGCGTGGATCGTCCTCTGCGGCAAGTGCGGCCAGCGCGTCGATCGACCACGTCCGCGACTGGGTGATCGGAACGGCCGAGGACGACTGGGTATCCATGGCCGTCTGTTCGGACGGTTCCTACGGGGTGCCCGAAGGATTGATCTCGTCCTTCCCGGTGACCTGTGCCGATGGTGAATTCGCTATCGTTCCGGATCTCGCGATCGACGACTTCTCACGCGAACGGATTGACCTGTCCGTCAGCGAATTGGAGCAGGAGCGTGCGGCGGTACGGGAGTTGGGCTTCGTTTGAGGTTGTAATGCCGCCCCGGCCGGGGAGTCCCGATCAGAGATCTCGGAACAGGTACTGATCGGGATTCTCGGCACCGAGCACGGGCGGTGACACCATCGGTAGATCGTCGACCATCGAGTTTTCGTCACCGGCGCTGACGAGATACCCCGGAGTAGTGCGTGACGACTCGTCGTCCCGCGTTCCGCGAGGACCGCCGCCCATCATGCCGCCCGGCGATATGTCGCTACTGCCGACCGCCGAAGATGGTGCACCCAGGCCGGGCGTTGCTACCGGAACCGGTTGAACTGCAGCAACTCCCGCTGCACCTCTCATCGTTCCACCGGTAGTGCCGCTTCCACCCACCCATGCTCCGCCGGAGCTCGCTGTCGCACTGGACGACGGCGACCCGCCGGCTGCGAGTGACGTCGACGAATTGCCTGCGCCCCACAGCTTGTCGACGCCGGTCGGAAGTCCGGCGCCTGCCTGCGCTGCCGAGGTCCGAACGGCGTCGGCGCCTGAGTGGGTGGAGAACGGTGCGTCGCCGGCATCGGTCGATCCAGACAGCGGCGATCCAGACAGCGGCGATGCCGACACGGCTGATGCCGCCAGAGGTTGGGCGATCTGACGGGCGGCGTCGGCGAGCGCCTCCGGAGTGGCAAGGTTGGCGAGAGCCTCACCGATCGGTGGAGTCGGCACGGGGATCGACCCGGCAAGGGCGTTCATGGCAGCGGTGTGCCCGAGCATTTCCCCGCGAGTCTGTGTCACCGCCGCGACGGCTGCCTGCATGTGTTCGGCTGCGGAGGCAATCAGCATCGCCTGTCCTGGTGGTGTCCACGCGATCGGTGCAGCAGCTGCAACCGTGGTCGCGAAGGACTGCGCGATCGCCGCGAGATTCGCGTTGCCTCGCTGCACCGATTCCGCGGCGGCAGCAGCGGTTTTCGATATCGCGGTTCCGCGTTCGCTCAATTCTGCGCCGCTGTTCTGGGCGGATCGCGACAGTTCGGTCGCGGCTTCACTGCCGGTGCTGTTCCAGGTCTGGCCCACCTCGGCGACCGCGCTTTGGGACAGTCCCATGGCTTGGTCGATGAGAGTGGACGCCTGGTTGAAGATGCCGACGGGATCGACGCTGGCAAAAGTGCCGGTGCCGAGGCTCTTCCCGAGTTCGATCAAAGGCGCGAACAGATCTTCGATTCCGGGTAGTGCCGGAACCGCTATGCCGGCGAGCATCGATTCGACCGTGTTGTTCGGCAATGCCGGGGCCGGAGCACCACCTTGAAGGAATTCGAGGACCGTCGTCGAGTCGTCTTCGGTGTTCATACGATCGGTGTCGACGCGATCGCTGTTCACGCGGTCGGTATTCACGCGGTCACGTCCGTCGATCCAGCGATGCCGGCCAGATCTGACGCGGTTGAAAGATCTGTGGTGTCGTAGGCCTGAGCTGCTGCACTCGCCGTTGCTGCGTTGCCGGCGTAGAAGGACGCCAGTGCTGCAACATCTTTGGTGTGAGTTGCCTGGGCGCGCGCGAATGCCGCGAGAAACTCGATGCCGACAGGACCGACGGCTGGTGCGACTGCCGCGATGTTGGCGCCCAGATCGACGGCGGCGGCCTGCGCGATGTGTCCTGCAGCTTCGGCCGACGTCGAGCCGTACCTTCGGATGTCGTCAGTGACGACAGTCAATTCGCTCATCATTACCCCCCCAGTTGGTAAGCGTCGTGAGAACTGTATCGGAGAGAAGCGGCGCCGGAGGGGAGTGGACACGGCTCACCCTGCGCTTTCCGGACAACCTGGACGAAGTGGCAGAGATTACATTCTGATCCGGTGTTGGTTATGCGGGTGCGATCGATTTGGCACACTCGAACCATGCGAACCGCTTCGGACGTCATCCTCCGACTCACGTCCGATCCAGCTCGGTGTGGGCTGGTGATGGATTTCGACGGCGTGCTTGCACCTATCGTCGACGATCCGTCGGCCAGTGCGCTCCTGCCCGGTGCCGAGGAGGTGCTCGCGACTTTGTCGAGGCACTTCGGCGTGGTGGGCTTGCTCTCGGGACGGCCGGCGTCGTTCTTGCGAGAACGACTGAGTCTGGATTCGGTTGTTCTCATGGGTTCCTACGGCGTCGAGACCTGGACGGAGAACGGAATCGAAGTGCTTCCGGCCGTCGCTGCGTTCAGTGATGCCGTCGCCGAAGCAGAAGCCGAACTGCGTCGCCTGTTCGACTCTCAGTCAGTTCCTGGCATCCACGTCGAGAGCAAAGGCCTTGCGGTGGCTGTGCATTGGCGTCGGGCCGCGGATCGAGCGGTCGCGCAGCGCCTGGTGGAAGCAGCGACGACAGAAATCGCGAGCCGGACCGGGTTGCGGCGTGAGCCCGGCAAGTTGGTCGAAGAATTGCGTCCACCCGTTGAGGAGGACAAGGGGACAGGCCTCCTTCGCGCGATCGCCACCGCAGGCGTCGACGTCGTCGCGTACGCGGGCGACGACCGTGGTGACCTACCTGCCTTTGCTGCTGTCCTTGCCTCGGGTGGAGAAGCGTTGGTGGTCAAGGGCGATGACATTGCACCGGAAGTGGCTGCTGTCGACGGCGTCCAGTTCGACGGCCCGCCGGCATTCCTCGATTGGATGAAAGAGCTTGCCGCGCACCTGGAACGCTGACACGTGAGGTCAGTCTGCCAAGAACTCGACCAGCGCGCGGTTGACCTCTTCCGGATTGTCCTGTGTGCATTGATGTCCGACGCCGGTGATCACCACCCGGCGAGTCAGGTCCGGTAGTTGATCGCTCAGGGCGTCGTAGATTCGATCGAGTTGGCGCGGCATGTCGACCTCTCCCCGCATCAGGAGGGTCTCCTTTCGGGGTGCCGTATCCACCGGGCAGAGTGACGCGAACCCGCTTGTTCCCAGATCCAGCCAGGTCTGCCGTCCGGCGGCCAGCATGCAGTCTGCAACGTATCTGCGAGTTGCGGGATTTCGACTCGACCACCGGCCACTGTAAAAGGCAAAGGGACCCCACGGAATCCGTCGATACAAATGCGTGCCGATTTTGATCGCCGAGGCAGCGGCTCCACTCATTTCCCGGTGCTGGCCAGGGCTGCCGATCATGACGAGCTTGTCTACTCGATCCGCATGACGATGGGTGAACTCCTGCGCGATGTTTCCGCCGAACGAGTGTCCGACGATGCTTGCGCGATCGATTCCGAGCGAGTCGAGCATGACCTTCACGTCGTCGATCACAGTGTCGAGAGTGGCGCGGTGGCCTTTCTTGAGAATCGACAGCCCTTGACCACGTAGGTCGGGCAGCACCAGGGAATAGGCGCCCGCGAGTTCCGCGACCTGGTCGTCGAACATTCGATGATCAACTCCGGCGCCATGCAGGAAGACGATGCATTTCCGATCGAGCGCCGGCGTGCGCCACACACGCATTTCGGTGCCCGGAGTGGAAATAGTCTGGGTTGTCAGAGTCTGCATCGCTGTCCGTTGCCTCAGTTCGTTGCCGAATCAGATGGAAGTGAGGCTATCCTAACTTCTGTGGATCGCGGTTGTGGCAACAAGAAACTGGCCGCACCGGAACATCTCCGGTACGGCCAGTCTTGGTGTTAGGTCAGGCGTCGCGCTTGTTGACGACGGCGATGCTGATTCCGAAAACCACCAGCACAAATGCTGCGAAGTAGAACAGGCTTCCCCAAGGGCCCCAATGGAAATTGGTGCTCGAACCCGAAGAGAGGAAGTGGTCGGCGTTGGCGAACGGGAGGAACGGTGTGACGTTTCTACCGAAGGATCCGAACATGCCGAACAGGCTCTCGATGAGCAGCGGCCAGAGCAGGAGCAATGCAATAGCGCCGGCAGATTGCCGCAGGAGTGCTCCGACGGCGATGGCAAGGACAACGCAGAGGAAGGCGAAGATCGGTACGCCGTAGACGGCGCGCCAGGCATCGGCGTTGTCGAGTGCCAGATTGGTGGAACCTTCAGAGCCTGCAGCAGCTTTGGTGATGAATACCGCGCCGAGCATGAGAACGAAGGACAGCGCCGCGCCGAAGGCGCCGATCAGGCCGGCTTTGGCGATCAGGACCGAAGCCCGGCTCGGGATGGCCTGGAACGTGGTGCGGATGATGCCGAAGCGGTACTCACTGGTAATCGCGAGGGCCGCCATGATCATCAGGACCATGACGCCGAAGCCGGAAACGCCCAGTCCCGCTTCATTGAACGTGGGGAGGAACTTCTCGAAATCAGGAGTTCCTGATGCGGCTTCGTCGTTGTACGCCTGAATGCTCGAACTCGACGAACGCCCGATCATCCAGGCGACGCCCAACCCTAGGACGATGATTGTGATCGTGCACCACAGCGGCGACTTGGTCGTGGTGATCTTGATACGTTCAGCACTGAGAACAGCCATTACAGTGCACCTCCCATAGCGTGCTGTGTGTTTGTGTGGTGGGCTCCGGCACCCGGATCGATACCGGATGCGTGGTACTGGACATCGTCTCCGGTCAACTTCATGAACGCATCCTCGAGCGATCCCTGCACAGACGCCAACTCGTGCAACACGATTCCCTGCGAACCAGCCAGACCGCCGATCACGTCAGTCGTCGAATCTACGACCACCAACACCGCCTCCGATCCTGAATGCTCCTCGCGGACAGTCAGTCCGTGGGCAGTCAATGCGGCATGGAGAGCGTCCAATTGTGGGCTGCGCACGCGCACCGTCGACTCCGACGAGCGATCCACGAACTCCGCGACCGTCGAATCCGAAATCAACCGACCCCGACCGATCACCACCAACTGCTCCGCCGTCAACGCCATCTCCGAGAGAAGGTGACTCGACACCAGCACCGTGCGGCCCTCGGCCGCCAACCGCTGCATGAACTTACGAATCCAGACGATGCCCTCCGGATCGAGACCGTTGACCGGCTCGTCGAACAACAACACCTTCGGATCACCCAACAACGCACCCGCCAACCCGAGACGCTGCGACATACCGAGCGAGAACCCGCCGGCCTTCTTGCCCGCCACCTCGGACAATCCGACCAACCCGAGTACCTCGTCGACGCGGGACTTCGGGATCCCGTTCGAAGCGGCCATCCACTGCAGATGCGCCCGCGCACTGCGATTGGGGTGCACCCACTTCGCATCCAACAACGCGCCCACAGTCCGCAGCGGTGTCTTGAGCTCGCGGTACGGCTTGCCGTCGATCAACGCCGCACCCGACGTCGGCTGATCCAAACCCAGGATCATCCGCATCGTCGTCGACTTACCCGCACCGTTGGGGCCCAGAAAGCCCGTCACGATGCCCGGCTTGACCGTGAACGACAAATCGTCCACCGCTTTCGTCGGTCCGTAAACCTTGGTCAATCCCCTCAGTTCAATCATGAGGAGAACTGTGCCCTACGGCGCTGACCAGCACATCGGTCCGGAGGATGACATGGACCCTGAGATGTGGAGACGGCAGTTCAGGGAAAACCCTGTCCTCGACCGGAAGTCGGAACTGCCGCGGCATGAGGGTAGGGCGCGTCGAAGTCGCCGTCGAACAATCGCCAGTAGAAGTCATTCATTCTCGCAGCGGCGGGCGCGTGCCGGGTCAAGATCGCGGCCTCCTCCGCTGCCACATCACCTGGGACATGACCTGTGGCGCATCGTCGTACGTACTGGTTGCGGGCGACTGGTCCGCCGTGTTTCGGTCTCGGCACTCCGCAGACCTCGGTGACCAGCCAGTTGACCAGAAGCATGGCGGCGTAGTCGGCGTCATGGGTGGCATGGCGCCGGACGAAGTCATGTTCGGTAGTCGACAGGTCGAAGTGTGGGGATGTGGCCAGTCCGAAGTCGGTGAGATAGATCCGCTCCATATCTGTGCGCATGTTGCCGAAATGTCCGTCCATGTGCAGCAACTGTCGATCGCGTAAGAACGCCACGATCTCCGAAAACTGTCGCTCGACTTCGGCAGCTTTGGCGGCCGGGTTGTCATGCAGCCAATCCGAGATCGGGTGTGCGACGTACTCGCAGAACAGTACGAGGCTGCACGGCGCAGTGGCGAGTGCTTCGAGGCGGACCCGCGCTTCACTACTGGCGCAGGCGGTGGGAACGGAAGCGATGTCGGCGTGTTCGGGTGCAACCGGCGATCGACCGGGCAGCACCCGCCAGTGGTAAAGCATTGGGAACGACTGTGTTTCGCCGGCCAGAACGGCCTCGGTGACCAAGACGTTCGCGGCCAGCTCTCGCCAGGCGTTGAAGCTCGGGCCCCCAATGCCGTACTGGCAGAACGTCGGCAAGTCGAAATGGTTGGAAGTAGAGCCCACGTCGGCGAGTTCCTGTTCGGTCAGTGGGATGCGTTTGGTGAATACCGGAACGCTGTCGAACCCGTTTTCGCAGACACCGACGAGTCCTGCGGCGCCGCCCACGCCTACGCTCGAGACTCGAGCGGTGTCGACCAGTCGGGCCAGTTCGACATCGTTCTGGGAAGACAGGAATGCTGATAGTTTCCGGTGGCGGTCAATCCTGACGTCCGTCATTCCGCGACTGTGCCACAGGCTCGTCCGGCTTCGATTTCGCGGAGCCGTCTGTCGAAGTCACCGATTCTGGCGGTGTCCTCGTAGTAGTCCTCCTGCTCGACGATTCTTCCCCACTTGGTTCGAACGAGAAGCACTGTTCGATTTTGATAGATGACGGCGCCGTCCGGGCCTAGGGCTCGGTCGTCGAATCGGACGAGCAGTGTCATGCGCCAGAGCGGACCACCGAAATACGCTTCGGTGACCGCGCCTTGAAGCCCCGCGTCGACAAATTCCTGGAGAAACGTCTCGATTTGGTCCCGTCCGGCATGCACTCCTGCCCACCGATGATCACCCTCGGCGAATCTGAGCACCGCGTGGTGGTGATAGGAATTCAACAGCGGCCGGTAGTTGCCGGAATTGAGTGCACGGACGTCGCGTCGGAACTTGAAGATGAGTGCTTTGCGCAGAAGTGATCGCGAGACGATCGCCGTTCCGAAGCCCGCCGCGAACCATCGTTTCATCTTCGAAGCTTGTCGTGGCATCGAATGCCCTGTCAACGAAATGCCGGGGTCTGCTGATATCTGACAGAGTATTGGATATTGACAGTGACTGTCACAATAGGTGAGACTCGCATTATCGAGAATGGCCGGATCTCGGCCGAGGCGGGAGGACGTTGCTGATGTCACTACGGGAGAGACAACGGTTGCAGGTGCGAGCAGACATTCAACGTGCGGCATTCGATCTGTTCGCGCGTGACGGTTTCGAGGATGTGACCAC
This sequence comes from Rhodococcus sp. DN22, assembly GCF_036669995.1. Lineage (NCBI taxonomy): Bacteria > Bacillati > Actinomycetota > Actinomycetes > Mycobacteriales > Nocardiaceae > Rhodococcus > Rhodococcus sp. DN22. Next base: position 3,007,596 of record NZ_CP133326.1, read on the forward strand.
CGAGCAGATTGCGGCAGCAGCGGGGGTGTCGGCGAGTACGTACTTCCGGCACGTTCGTAACAAGGAGGATCTGCTGTTGGACCCGGTCAGGCAGGGCGGTGCCGGGATCGTGACACTGCTCGAGGATCGCCCGGCATCTGAGTCGGCTGATCTTGCGATCTCGCGGGCAATCCTCGAGCGTTCCAATGCTTTCGAGTCCGCGGAGATCGATCAGTGGCGAGCAGCGTTCCGCACCGCGCCGCACCTGATGGATCGAGTCGCGCTGATCGCGCCCGAGCATCGTGATCGGTTGGTGGAGTTGGTGGCACAACGAATGCAACTCGATCCTGAAAATGACAGCCGACCAGGACTACTCGTTCACTTGATGTTGGCGGCGGCGGAGTTCGGCTATCGGCAATGGATACGTAACCCCCAGAAGCGTGGGGCATCACTTCCCGTGTGCGTCGAGGGGGCACTCGACGCGGTTCAGGGATCCCGGTGGCGCACGCAGGATGACGATGACATGAAAGGTCGTGATCAGTGATGAACGAGAACTCTCGAAACTCCGAGCGCTCGGTAGTGGATGTACCAGCGGTGGATGTGATCGTTGTGGGATCGGGGGCTGCCGGCATGTCGGCAGCCATCACTGCAGCCCGCAACGGACTCTCGACAATTCTCGTGGAGAAGTCGGAGTACTGGGGCGGTTCGTCGTCCCGGTCCGGGGGCGGAGTGTGGATTCCGGGAAACTCGATACTTCGCCGCGAGGCGCCGGCGGATGATATCGACTCTGCGCGAACATATCTGAAGAGCATTGTCGGAGAGGATGCAGACACCGACCGTATCGACACGTATATCGATCGAGGCCCGGAAGCCCTCGATTTCCTGATTCGGCACTCTGCACTCGAGCTCGAATGGGTGAAGGGTTACTCCGACTACTTTCCCGAGGCACCTGGCGGACTTGCAAGCGGCCGCTCGTGCGAGCCGCGCCCGTTCGACGCGCGAGCTCTGGGCGACGATCTCGCGACCCTTCATCCGCCGTACATGAAGGTGCCGCTCAACATGGTTGTCCAACAATCTGATTACCGTTGGCTGAGCACGGGGGTTCGGCATTGGCGGGGGCCGGTGCGAATGCTTCGGGTGGGAATGAGATCCCTGGTCGCAAAAGCTCGGAAGAAGAAGCTGATCGGGCTCGGGCCGGCGCTCATGGCGGAACTGATGCTCGGAGTTCGGGACGCCGGAGTGACGGTCGAGCTCGGAACGAGGCTTGTGGATTTGGTTACCGACAATGATCGTGTCGTGGGTGCGCGACTCGAGTCCGGGGGAGTGCGGAGAACCATGCACGCTCGATGCGGTGTCATCCTCGCATGCGGCGGGTTCGACAACAACGACGACATGCGAGGCGAGTACCAGCGCCGGCCGAGTAGTGCGCAGTGGACTCTCGGGGCACCGACCAATACCGGGGACGGTATCCGTGCCGCTCTGCGCGTCGACGCGGCAATTTCGTACATGGACGACGCGTGGTGGGCCCCGTCGATTCCGCTGCCCAAAGGCCCGTGGTTCGCCTTGGCGGAACGCTCGTTGCCTCGAAGCCTGATGGTCAACGCCAGCGGTCAGCGCTTCATGAACGAGTCGCTTCCCTACGTCGAAGCCGCGCACGCCATGTTCGGCGGAAAGTACGGCCGAGGTGAAGGACCCGCTGAAAACATCCCCGCTTGGCTGATCTTCGATCAGACGTACCGTGACCGTTACCTGTTCGCGGGAGTGCCGGCGCGCAGGCCGATACCTCGGTCGTGGATCGAATCGGGTGCGATCGTGCGAGCTGGATCGATTGCCGAACTCGCTGCCGAGATCGGAGTGCCGGGCGATGCGCTGTCCGCGACCATCACACGATTCAACAGTCACGCGCGCGACGGAGTCGATCGCGACTTCGGCCGTGGGACAAGCAGATACGACCACTACTACGGCGACTGCACCAACAAGCCCAACCCCAGCCTCGGAGAACTCACGAAGGGTCCGTTCTATGCCGCGAAGATGGTGCCCGGAGACCTGGGGACCAAGGGCGGCATCAACACGGACGCTCGCGCGCGAGCGTTGCGCGCCGACGGTTCGGTCATCGACGGGCTCTACGCAGCAGGTAATACCAGCTCGCCGGTCATGGGTCATACCTATGCCGGTCCAGGTGCAACTATCGGTCCCGCAATGGTTTTCGGATATCTGGCCGCGCTCGATGCGGTCGGACGATCCCATGACGGTCGTGAACTCGACAGCGAAGGCAGGAATAATGGTTTGGCAGATCGCCGTGGGTAGGGTTCCCTTGAGAGCGTGACCCACCTCAACATCGCCGACGTCGACTACTTCCTTCCTGATGGTCGACAACTGCTCAGCGGTGTCAGCTTTCGGGTCGGAAACGGTGCAAAAACTGCACTGATCGGGCCCAACGGGACTGGTAAGACGACATTGCTTCGCATTGTCGCCGGAGACGCCGTCGCCGACGAGGGCGCTGTCACTCGATCCGGAACACTGGGCGTGATGCGGCAATTCGTCGGCCAGGTTCGCGACGAGTCCACCGTGCGCGATCTTTTGTTGTCCGTCTCTCCGGCGCGGATCCGGGATGCAGCACTGGCGCTCGATACGGCAGAAAACGCGATGATCGAGCGCGACGAGGAATCAACTCAAATGAAGTATTCGCATGCGCTGGCCGATTGGGCCGATGTGGGCGGCTACGAGACCGAAGACTTCTGGGACAAGGTCACTACCGCGGCTCTCGGTGTTCCTTATGACCGTGCGAAGTGGCGCGCGGCCAACTCGCTCAGCGGTGGCGAGCAGAAACGGTTGGTTCTCGAAGCACTGTTCGCTGGGCCCGACGACGCACTCCTGCTGGACGAGCCGGACAACTACCTCGATGTTCCGGGCAAGCGATGGCTGGAAAAGACGATCTCGGAATCGTCGAAAGTGGTTTTGTTCGTCAGCCACGACCGCGAACTGATCGCCAACGCGGCCACCCACATCGTGACGCTCGAGCCCGGAATCAGCGGCGCAACGTCGTGGACCCACGGCGCTGGGCTGGCCAGCTACCACCAGGCCCGCGAGGATCGCAACGCTCGATTCGAAGAACTGCGTCGACGCTGGGACGAGGAGCACGCGAAACTGCGTGCCCTGGTTCTGCGATTGCGTGAAAAGGCCAAGTTCAACGACGGCGTCGCTGCGCGGTATCACGCCTCGCAAACCAGGTTGGCGAAGTTCGAGGAGGCAGGGCCACCCGAAGCGATTCCACTTCAGCAGAAGGTGACAGTTCGGCTGGCGGGCGGGCGAACCGCCAAGCGCGCGTTGGTATGTCAGGATCTCGAGCTGACCGGATTGATGAAGCCTTTCGACACCGAGATCTGGTACGGAGATCGGGTTGCCGTGCTGGGCTCCAATGGATCCGGGAAGTCACATTTCCTTCGTCTCTTGGCGGGTGGTGGGACCGATCCGGGGACCGAGCATCTGCCCGTCGAGGCGCTCGACATCGCGCCGGTCGAGCACGGGGGTACTGCGACGCTGGGTGCCCGGGTACGTCCCGGATTGTTTGCGCAGACCCATTCCAGGCCTGATCTGACCGGGAACACGCTGCTCGAGATCCTGCACATGGGCGACGAACACCGAAACGGAATGGGGCGTGAAGCGGCGAGCCGCGCGCTCGACCGTTACGGATTGTCCCAAGCAGCCGAACAGAAGTACGACGACCTGTCCGGCGGACAGCAGGCGCGCCTGCAGATTCTGCTCCTCGAGCTTTCCGGCGCCACGATGTTGCTGCTCGACGAGCCGACAGACAACCTCGACCTTCATTCGGCTGACGCGCTCGAACAGGGCATCGCACAGTTTGCCGGCACCGTCATCTCGGTAACCCACGATCGTTGGTTCGCGCGCGGGTTCGACAGGTTCCTGGTATTCGGATCGGACGGGAACGTGTACGAGAGCGAGTCTCCGGTGTGGGACGAGGCCAGGGTCGAACGAGCGCGCTGAGATCGAGTAGCCGCTTGCTATCTGGGGAGTGGCGGCAACTCGTTGATCATCGCGCGCAGGAGGCCCGGATCGCTGCGATCCGATCGAGGTGGGGGACAGCGCGAAAGATCGAGCAGTGTCGGGAAGCCCCACAGAACGCGACCTGGATCCACCCTGTCCACCGCCGAGTACCAGTGGGTGAGCGGCTCGGCGAGCGCCGCGTGAAGCTCGAAATGCCGTCGTCGGCGGCTGGGGTCTCCTTCGCGCTGCAGTCGAAGTTGCTTCGGTGACGGTATCGAGATGACGGTCAGATCCGCGAGACCCAGTTCGAGGCGCGTAAAAGCCGTCTCGACTGCCTCGAGCTCGTACTCGAATCGCTCCCGAGGTGCGGCGCCCACCGCGGCGAGACACCAGCTGTAGTGCAGTTTCAGCGGGTCGCTGTCGCAGAGCGCGATCCCGGTTCTCGATTCGAGTTCTTCCGCTTGCGACCATCGCTTCGAATTGACCGTTGCCCAGTAACTTGCCTGGACGTCGAGATCCGTGCCGTCCGGCTCGCGCCCCGTGGGCTGATACTCGGCGACGAATCCTTCCGCTGCGGTTTGTCCACCGAGTTGGGTTCGGCACCAGGTGGTCTTGCCGGCGGCGCTGGGTCCTTCTACTGCGACGATCACCAGTTCATTCTCCATAATGATTGGGGCGGTTGGTTTTTGCTCGTTGCCAGGACTCTCTTAACATTTGAATGGGGCTGTTTTGCGTTCCGACACGCCCGTTTCGGTGCGGTGGGTCACAAAATCGCAGTGACGGTTGCCACATAACGGACGGATAACGATCGGTATGGTTGAAGCTCGAATCAACTAGTTGACCTGTGGTTATTTCTTGCATCTCGACTGAATCTGGTACGGCAGTGCCGGAAAACTGCCCCGTGACCAATCCGTGACCATCGCCTACGGTCGTTGACAGCCCGAAACTACCGGGCAAACACCGACCCGCAACTGCGTGCTTCTGCCCCGCGGGTCCGGTACTCCCGAAACCTTCGCGGGGCAGGAGTGAAACAGGCGAGTCGATCGACGAGACGTGAAAGCGTCCGGGCCGACCTCGTCCGCGGTAGCGGAGAGGATTTACCCAATGACCAGCATCACCTTCAAGCGCGCCCTCGGCGCAGTTGCAACCGCAGGCGCAGTCGTCGCAATCCCGCTCGCCATGAGCACCGGCACCGCTTCGGCAGCCGGCCACGACTGGTCCGGAGTCGCAAACTGCGAGTCCTCCGGTAACTGGGCCGCCAACACCGGAAACGGCTTCTACGGCGGACTGCAGTTCACGCAGAGCACCTGGAACGCGTTCGGTGGATCGGGCAACGCTGCCAACGCCAGCCAGTCTGAGCAGATCCGTGTCGCCGAGAACGTTCTCGCAGGCCAGGGCGTCGGCGCATGGCCCGTCTGCGGTCAGTACCTGACCACCGGCACCACCGCAGGGAACTACGAGGCCGCAGCAGCCCCCGTCACCGCTGAGGCTTCCGTCGAGTCGGCTCCGGCAGCAAGCACCGGAAGCGGCAACTACGTGGTCAAGGCAGGCGACACCCTGTCGAAGATCGCTGCTGCACACGGCATCTCGCTCGAGAACCTCGCCAGCCAGGTCCCGAACATCAACCTGATCTTCCCGGGACAGTCCCTCTCGGTCTAGTCTCGTGGCCGTTTAGGTCCTCATTGCGTCGAAATTGTCCGGAGCTGATGCAGCCCCGGACAATTTCGGCGTTTCTGCGTTCGCAATGAGCTCTGCCGCTTCCGTGTGGATGGGATCAAGATCCTGGCGCCACCCCAGAATGTGCAGTGCCGACCCGGCGATGACGGCGGCGTTGGGGATCGGGGTGCCTTCGAGTGCGTCGGCTCGCGCGCTGATCACGCTTTCTACCAGGCGAAACGGAAGCTCGGCCAGGTGAGTTGATGCTGGATCGTCAATCGCGTCGAGCACTGCCTGGGCGAGGGCCCGGTATTGCTCGCGAAGCCGATCGCGATCGGCTCGGAACGACATGAACCTGTCGCTTCTCAGTTCCGGTAAGAGATAGAGGACGCCGAGGTTCCACCGTCCGGTGATCAGTTGGGCGGCGTCGATGTACGAAAGTGCGTACAGCTTCACCTCGGGTGAAGTGCCGCGTGGCCTGAGATTCTCCGCGAAGTCGAGCGCCGGAGTCACGGTGTCGGCGAGCAGTGCAACCAGGATGTCGTCCTTGGTGGCGAAATGGTTGTACAGCGACGCCTGACGCATTCCGACTGCTTCGGCGATGTGGCGTGTCGACGTCGCGGCGAAGCCTCGGGTGGTGAACAGTTCAGCGGCTGCATCCAAGATCTCCGCCCGGGCAGTCCCACCCGGGCGTCGGCGAGCGGTCAGGCGGGGTCGTCCGGGGCCGGCGTTGGTCACGCCTTCCATAGTGGCAGGCTCTGGCCTTACATGCGGGGTGGCCGTCGCTGTGAGCATTCGGTCACGTGCTCGAAACGTACTCAACGAGCCTGTTACAGAATCAGGCGAATCGTATACGCGGGCGTCACCTGCGGCGAGTGGATTTCGCGAAAACTATCAATCGACAGTTATTCGCCTCTGAATCGCTTCGCCGAAGGAGTACGCCGTTGAGTGCAACCACCCCGGCTGCGCAGCCCACCACCGCATCCGCACTCGCCTCTTCGCCTCACGACGACGGTGACCTCGCGGAGTTCGGTTACGAGCAGCAGCTGCATCGATCGCTGGGAAAGTTCGCGTCGTTCGCCGCGGGCTTCTCCTTTGTTTCCATCCTGACCACGATCTTCCAATTGTTCGGCCTCGGTTTCGGTTTCGCGGGTCCGGCGTTCTTCTGGACCTGGCCCGTCGTCTTCATCGGTCAGTTCATGGTTGCTCTCAACTTCGCGGAACTTGCTGCCAGATATCCGATTTCGGGCGCCATCTACCAGTGGTCGCGGCGGATGGGTGGTGAAATCGTCGGCTGGTTCGCGGGTTGGTTCATGATTCTCGCTCAGATCGTCACCGCGTCCGCCGCCGCGATCGCCTTGCAGGTCGTGCTCCCGAATGTGTGGAGCGGGTTCCAGATCATCGGTGAGGACAGTGCACTCACCTCCTCGAGCGGTGCTGCCAATGCCGTGCTGCTCGGTTCGGTACTTCTGGTTCTGACCACCTTCATCAACTGCATCGGCGTCAACTGGATGTCGCGTATCAACAACATCGGCGTGACCTGCGAAATCGTCGGTGTCATCGCGGTGATCGGGATGTTCTTCACCCACGCTCAGCGCGGACCGGACGTCGTCTTCGACACCGGCAGTGCCGGCGGTCAGCCCGGATACGCCTGGGCGTGGATCATGTCCGGACTGATGGCTGCCTACGTCATGGTCGGCTTCGGTTCGGCAGGCGAACTGGCCGAGGAGACCCGCAACCCCCGACGCGTCGCACCTCGTACGATCCGCCTTGCACTCTCCGCTTCCGCACTCGGCGGCGGCTTGATGATCCTCGGCGCGTTGATGGCAGCGCCCTCACTCACCGACGGACGCCTGGCCACGGAAGGTTTGCCGTACGTACTGACCTCTATTCTGAGTTCGCCGTGGGGCACGGTCTTGTTGATCGACGTCTCGATCGCAGTGTTCGTGTGCACCTTGGCCATTCAGACTGCTGCTTCACGGCTGATGTTCTCCATGGCCCGCGACGGGCGGCTTCCTGCCTCGCAGGTACTGGCAAAGGTCAACCCCCGCACCGGAACACCTATCGCGCCGTCCGTCCTCATCGGTCTGGTCTGCATTGCCGTCCTGGCCGTCAACGTGGGCAACTCGGCAATTTTCGCAACCCTGTCCAGCGTATGCATCATCTTGATCTACTTGGCCTACCTCATGGTGACCGTGCCGCTGCTGGTTCAGCGTCTCAAGGGATGGCCTCGCACGGCAGTCGGCCCCAAGTTCGACGCCGAAGGCAAAAAGCTTTTCTCCCTGGGCATCTGGGGAGTTCCGGTCAACATCGCCGCGGTTGTGTACGGCGCGCTGATGGTGATCAACCTGTCATGGCCACGAGCCGAGATCTTCAACCCCACCGGGGAGTACCCCATTCTGCAGTGGGCCGCGCCCATCACGGTAGCGCTGGTCGTGGGGCTGGGAGTCGCTTGCTTCCCACGTGGCCGCGCCACCCCGAATCCCGTCACGATCGGAGCCTGACCATGAGTACTCAGACCACCGCCGGAGCGCGCGAGCATGCCCGGTCCCAGGCCGGAACAATCACAGACTCCATGCCGGTGTTGCCGGCCACCCGCTGGCCGAACCCGCCCGACGACGTCGCTCCCGAACGTCTGACCTGGGCTGAAACAGTGCCAGGTGGGCGATACACGACCAAGGTTCTCGCCCGTGGAACCCGATTGCGACTTCGCGACATCGTCGGCAGCGCCTGTGCAAACATCTTGCTCTACCGCGCCGACGCCCCCTGGGAGCGTCTCAACGTCGCCGATACCGTCAAGGTGCCATGGCAGGCCTATCTCGGTGTCGGGCACCCGTTGCTCTCCGATCAGGGGCGAGTACTCGCGACGGTGGTCGCCGACACGTCGGGTCACCACGACGCGTTCTGCGGAACGACGTCACGCGCTACCAACGAGGCGAAGTACGGGCAGGGTTCGCTGCACAGTGCCTCACCCGCCGGTCGTGAACTGTTCACCGTCGCTGTCGCGAAGAACGGACTCGGGCCGCAGGACATTGCGCCGCCGTTGTCCTTCTTCCATGGTGTCCGCGTCGAGGCGGACGGCGCTCTCACCAGTACGGGTTCCGCCGGCGCCGGCGCGACGGTCGACCTTCTGATCCACCTGCCGGTCATCGTGATGATCGCCAACACCGCGCACCCACTCGATCCGGCGCTGGAGTTTCCCACCACGTCCCTCGAAGTGCTCGCGTGGAACGCGGCCGACGAACTCGGCAGCCTTGACGATCTCGGGCCGGAATACCAACGCGCAGTGCTCAATACCGAAGACGCCTGGACGGCTTCGAACCTGGAGGAGATCGCATGACCACCACCCTGGATGTCCCCGCCCTCGTTCCCGGAACGGTGATCCTCGACGAGATTGCTGAAGCGTTCGGGCCGTGGTCCGCAGTTGTCCGCGCCGGCGACGTCCTGACCATCGTCGATCTGCACGGAAATCAAGCCGTCGACACACTCGTCTATGCCAGTGACGATCACAGCGTTCGGTACTCGGCAGCAGCGACGGTCACAGCGCAGCAGAATCTGTTTCTGACCACAGGATCCGTGCTCCGCAGTGACGACGGAACTCCGCTCATGACCCTGGTCGCGGACGAGGTCGGAAACCACGACACCGTCGGCGGCGCGTGCTCACAGGAATCGAACACCCTGCGATACGGCCACCACACCAAGCACCAGCACGCGTGCGTCGAGAACTTCCTCGTCGAGGGCGCAAAATGGGGGCTCGGGAAGCGGGACCTGGTGTCCAACATCAATTTCTTCATGAACGTCCCGGTCGACCCCGACGGCACACTCGGAATCGTCGACGGAATGTCTGCGCCAGGCAAGCGGCTCGCGTTGCGTGCCGAACGCGACGCGCTCGTCCTCGTGTCCAACTGCCCGCAGATCAACAACCCGTGCAACGGCTTCGATCCGACGGCCGTCCGCATGATCGTCACACGGCCGGAGGCAGACGAATGAACGCAAAACTGACCATCGTACGTCCCGGAATGTTGACGACGGTTCAGGACTATCCAGGGCGCGTCGGGTACTGGCAGATCGGTGTCCCACCGTCGGGCCCGATGGACGACCTGTCGTTTCGGTTGGGAAACACCGCACTCGGAAATCCCGAAGGCGCACCCGGCATCGAATGCGCGATGGCCGGACCTGCGATGACGTTCGACGAGGACACCACGGTGTGCGTCACGGGCGCTCCGGTGTCTGTGACCGTCGACGGCATCGCCCACGGTCAGTGGCGTCCTGTTTTCGTCCCCGCTGGAGCGGTGCTCGACGTCGGGACGCTCAGCGGCCCAGGACTGCGCATCTACGTACTCGTACAGGGCGGAATCGAGACCGACGACTATCTCGGCAGTGCGTCGACCTTCACCCTGGGCAGGTTCGGTGGACACGAAGGTAGGACTTTGCGGGCGGGGGACGTTCTCAAACTCGGACAGGCGACCGGCGCAGCGGGAGGTGTTCCCGCCGAGCATGTTCCGGCGATACACACGTGCTGGGAACTTGCGGTGACCGAGGGCCCGCACGGGGCGCCGGAGTTCTTCACCCGCTCCGACATCGACACGCTGTACGCGACCGAGTACGAGGTCCACTTCAACTCCGACCGCACCGGAGTCCGGTTGATCGGTCCGAAACCTGACTGGGCCAGAACCACCGGCGGCGAAGCGGGACTTCACCCTTCGAACATCCACGACAACGCGTATTCGATCGGTGCACTCGACTTCACCGGCGACACGCCCATCCTCCTCGGGCCCGACGGACCGAGCCTCGGCGGCTTCGTCTGCCCGATCACGGTGGTGTCTGCTGATCGCTGGAAGCTTGGACAGTTGGCTCCCGGGAACAAGATTCGCTTCGTGCCGGTCCGCGCCGAACGGGCAGCCTCCCGGCGTGACCTCGGAGTATCGCGTCGAGCGTCCAATTCGGTTGTGCATTCCTCCGGTGGTGACGGCGACGACGGCGTCATAGCTCGCCGTGACGGCGACACCGCGGTCACGTACCGGCGCTCAGGCGATGACAATGTGTTGGTCGAATACGGCGACATGAATCTCGACCTGGCGTTACGTGCGCGTGCACATGCACTGCATCAGCGACTCGAAGCCGAGAAGCCGGCCGGACTACTCGATCTCACCCCGGGAATCCGTAGCCTGCAGGTCCGCGTCGACCCAGACGTGCTGCCCGTCGGCAAACTGATGGGAATGCTCGCCGAGGCGGAGGACACCTTGCCTGCGGCCAACGAACTCGTTGTGCCCAGTCGCACTGTGCGGATGCCACTGTCGTGGGACGACCCGGCTACGCGCGAAGCGATCCAGCGGTACATGCACGGAGTGCGCGCAGACGCGCCGTGGTGCCCGTGGAACATCGAGTTCATCCGCCGGATGAACGGTCTCGAATCCGTGAACGACGTGTTCGACACCGTTTTCGGCGCCGAATACATGGTGCTCGGGCTCGGCGACGTCTACCTCGGAGCTCCGGTCGCGACGCCGCTCGACCCACGTCATCGCCTTGTCACGACCAAATACAACCCCGCCCGCACCTGGACCCCCGAAAACGCCGTCGGGATCGGTGGGGCTTACCTCTGCATCTACGGCATGGAAGGCCCGGGCGGGTACCAGTTCGTCGGGCGTACGACGCAGGTGTGGAATCACCGCCACCCCGCGAAGTCGGGCCCGTTCGAGGAGGGCACTCCGTGGTTGCTGCGATTCTTCGACCGGATCTCCTGGTACCCCGTCGAGCCGGAAGAGCTGATGGATCTGCGCGCTGACACTGCGGCCGGCCGCGGCGGGGGCGTCGAGATCGAGGACGGCAGCTTCTCGCTGGCCGAGCATCAGGAGTTCCTCGCGTCGAACTCGCGCTCGATCGAGGAGTTCCGTGCGATGCAGTCCGTCGCGTTCGGGGCCGAGCGTCAGCGCTGGTCCGACGCAGGGGAGTTCGCGCTGCCCGGTTGATGGTCGAGTGAGCACAGTCGTCTTAGAGTGAGCACCGCTTCCAGAGTGTCGGAAGCGGTGCTCACTCAGCAGTAACGATGTTCAGTCCGCGGTGGTTGTCATCATTGGTCATTCATGGGTTGGTCATTGTGGAGGTCGACGACGTGAGCGACACTCAGCCATGCGATTCGTGACACTGCCCCAAGGAAGCCTGGACGCCGACGAGTACGGCAGCCGGAACATCACCATGATGCAGCTCGCCCGTTCGGTGGACGGTGGAGAATTCAGGAGTCACTTCGCGTGGTGTCGGCCGAACAGCCTGTTGGGGAAGCACTCTGCGAACCTCTGGCAGCTGTACGTCGTCGTGGACGGCTCGGGCTGGGTAGCCGAAGGCGACGGTCGACGGGTCTCGATGGCGTCAGGCGAGGCAGTGTTGTGGAGCCCTGGCGAGATCCACGAGTCCGGTTCGGATGACGGGATGCTTGTGGTGATAGTGCAAAGCGGCACTCCGTTCACCGGGCTCGTCAGCGAGTCAGCGCGCGATTGAACAGATCGATGAACGGGCGAGGCGACGGGGTTCCGGTCGGCCGGAAAGGCGCAGAATCCCTCGACGCGGATACCCACTCGGTTCTGCTCACCCGCGACAAGTCGAGCTGATACCGGGTGTCGGCGGCGAGTCGGTGCAGGAAGAGTGTTCCGGTTCGCCCGTTTCCTTCCCGAAACGGGTGGGCATGATTGAGCGTCGAGTACACCGATGCGAGCGCGAACGACGCAGCGCCGTGATCGAGCGCTACCCAATCGACGGCGGCGATGATCTCTTCCACCTCGGACAGGTAGTTCCGAATCGCCGAGACCGGAGCAAACGTTGCCGCACCTTTTCTGATGTCGACGGTTCTGATGTGGCCGGCCCACTGGTACAGATCTTGGAAAACGTGCTGGTGAAGTAGGAGAAGTTCGGCTGTGTCTCGCGTGTGCGGTACGAGGTCGCCGCCGAGATGCGCCTCACCCAGACGAAGCGCGGTCGACGCGAACTCGAGTGATTGCAGTGCGGCGGGATCTCGCACGTCGAAATTGTTCTCGAGTACCGATGTACCGCGATAGACGTACGGCGCTGATCTTCGCCAGCGGATTCGCGGGGGAATTGCTGACGACAGGCCGACGGCTCGCGCCAATTCCTGCTCGAAATACTCACGCCGAGAGAGCATCCCGATCATGACGGCCTCGAGTTCCGCGATCTGCTCGTTACTCGGATCCCAGCCTTCGAGGCGCTCCGCCGCCAGAACCTGTTCGAGCGCAGTGCGATTCACGGGTCGATGTCGGGTAGCGCCGACGCGGACGCGGCATATTCGAGTCGTCGTTGCACACCCGCGACCTCGCGTACTGCATTGCTCAGCAAGCTCCGCGAGAGCGGAGTGAGTTCGGAGATCACGACTTCGTCGGTCGGTGGCCGACCTGCCGCGAACTGATCGGTCTGGTGGCGGACACGAATCTGCTGCAACACCTCGAAAGATTCGATCAGTACCTGGGCGTCGTCGTCGAGTAGGAAACCGCTTCCCGCTGCAGCCTTGAGGCGTTCGAGTGTCGAACTCGTGCGGGCGCCCACGGAAATCCCCGCCCATCGAGCGATGTTCACGATCGGTTGGACGGCGCTGGCTTTGAGGTCGACGGTTCCGGTCCGACGCGTCATCACGTCCTTGAACGAATGGAGCTTTGCCTTGTCTCCGACCGCTTCGCGAAGGAGCAGTCGCATGACGGCCGGGTGCAGTCGCAGTTGATCCAACGCCGCAGGGCGAGGATCCAACGCCGGATCGCCTGCGACGACGCGGGCATCCGCCAGCATCGACAACATGACCAGGGCTTGGTCCTGGTACGGATTGGATACCCATTTCCGCAGCGCAGTGCGCCATTGTGGGAGCGTCCGAGCAAACCTGGCCTGGGTCGCGACGGCGTTCTTGGTGTCGCGAGGGAACCCGCAGAGATCGAGGATGTCGTGGATGGTCTTCGCGGCGTCGGCTCCCTCGTGATGAGATTCGCCGCCCCACACCAGCGCACTGTCGATATCCGAAGAGGGGAGCGCTTCACGCCTGGCGACGCTGCCGAGCGACAGCCACGCGAAATCCGGTCGCTCGTCTCCGCCCACCACCAATTCGATGGCTCGCCTGACCGTCACGTCGATCAGCACGGCCAGCGTCGCGCCGATGTCGAGCGGTGAGACCCGTGAGGCCACCAATTCCGTCACCAGAACAGGGACCGCGCGGGCTGTTTCGACGAGGTGGGCGTCGTCCTGTGCTGTGGCGAGCGCTGCGCGCAGTTCGAAACCCTGATTGGTGGCCGAAGTCAGGAGGTCGCTGAGTTCGAGCACGCCCATCAGTGCGCCTGCCTCGGTCACGACCGGGAGATGGCGCAATCCGTACTCGAGCATGTCGGTCACGGCGTCGGCGCCCAATCGATCCGGATCGACTGTCACTGCTGACGGCGTCATCACTGTTGATACCGGCTGATTGCTGTCGATACCACCGACTACCACGCGAGCGCGTAGGTCACCTTCGGTGAAGATTCCGAAACCGCTTGTCTCCGTCGGGATCACAACGGCGCGGCGGCCCGCATCGGTCATCAACTTCGCGGCCTCGCGGATGGTTGCCTGGCCGTCGCAGACAATTGCGGGCCCGCGCAACAGGTCTCGCACCCGGCGCATGGCGGGACTCTGGATGCCTTGCCCCGTCGAGTGCCCCGTCATGGGGTCATTGTCGCAGGTGTGTCCGGTTCAGGCAGCGGAGGGTGAGATGTCAGAGACCACCGAGTCGCGAGAGTACGTCGAGAGCGGAATCTGTAGTACGCCAGAGCGCGTCGATCTCCTGTTCTGCGCCGGGACGTGTCTGCGGATTCTGGAGGGCGAACCCGTTGGCCAGCGTGATGGTGTTGTATCCGCTGTCGGCGGCGCGGAGCAACAGTTCCGAGGGCTGCGAGTTTCCGGCCAATCGGTCGAGTCCTTCGCCGACGAAGTAGAACCGCCAGAGGGGCCCGAGATCGGCGTCGTACTCGGCCTTGGTGAGCGTCACGATCGAACCACCCTTGACGGCAATCGAATCGACGATCTTGTAGAAATCGGGGACATCCTCCGCTGTGGTTCCGGACGTGGCGACGGCGTGAGCGAGGTCGACGGTGAGATGCGCGTTGTAGCCGGCCATGGCGACTCGTGCCGGACTGGCGTCGCACTGACGCGTCAGGGTGAAGTAGTTGGTCCACGCCGGATCGGTGGGAGTGCCGGTGAACTCCGCATGGACGTTCACCAGGTACCTGCGCAGCAATTCGTAGCTGACCGAATGGGCCCACTCGTCATCGTCGAAGGCCGCGGGGTCTCGCTGCAGCGGCATCACCGCCTCGTGTTCGACAGCGTCGAGGCCGACGGAGAACAGGCCTCGCCAATCGTGGTGGGAGACGAGGATCGACGTGATCTCACGATGACGTTCGACAGCGGTCTCGAGGCGAGGTAGCCCGCCGCCGGTCAGTGTCGTGACGTCGCTGAGTTCGGCAATCCTATCGACCTCGGCATTGCTCAGCGGGCTGCCGCAAGCCGTCGAAAGACTCTCGCCCGGTTCTGCGAGTGCAGAGCCGGGCGAGAGGAAAGCGGCGGTGATGCCGAGCGCGAGCGTCAACGGATACAGCCGCATCGGTTTCATCGGCTCAGACTAGGCGCCCACTGTCACAAACGTCCGGATTGGCGATCAGCTGAGGACCGCGTCGGCCTCGATCTCGATGAGCAGAGCGGGGTCGATCAGCGAGCTGACCTCGAGGATGGTCGTGGCGGGACGAATCTCGCCGAACACTTCACCGTGCGCGAGAGCGGCCTGCTCCCACTGCGTCATGTCGCGCAGGTACATGCGAGTGCGGATGACGTCGTCGAGCGAGGCGCCGGCCTCGACCAGTGCTGCCTTGATCGTTTCGAGCGCTGCGCGGGTCTGATCTGTGAGGGTCTCACCAGGAGCGGTGGTGCCGGAGACTGCGATCTGGTTACCGATGCGCACGGCACGGGAGTAACCGATCTTGGGTTCCCATTCGGAACCGGACGAAATATTGATTCTGTTCGACATGCACCGAATTCTGCCAACAACTTCCCGGCCGTGGTGAGGCACGGTCGGGTATTCGCTCCATCTTGACATACCTTAGAACAAGTGTTCGACTTGGGGCCATGAGGTGGTCGGGTCAGGCATTGGATGCAGATGACGGAGCGCTACCCGGACTCGAACGGGCCGGGTTGGTTCGCTCCGTGCAGACTCCCGAGTTCGAGGGAATCACGTTTCACGAGGTGCTCTGCAAGAGCGCGCTCAACAAGATGCCCGAAGAGTCGACGTTGCCGTTCAGCTTCACCGTCAACGCTTTTCGTGGTTGTTCGCACGCATGCCGATATTGCTTCGCGAGACCGAGTCACGAGTATCTCGACCTCGACGCCGGCGCGGATTTCGATTCCCAAGTGGTCGTGAAGACGAACATTGCCGCGGTGCTCCGCAAGGAGTTGGCGCGAAAGTCCTGGAAACGGGAGGCGGTGGCACTGGGTACCAACACTGATCCTTATCAGCGAGCGGAGGGCCGATACCGCTTGATGCCCGGCATTATTCGCGCGTTGACCGAATCGGGAACTCCCTTCTCGATCCTGACGAAGGGAACTCTGCTCCGACGGGACCTGCCGCTGTTGAAGATGGCGGCAGCGCAGGTCGACGTCGGAATCGGTGTGTCGTTGGCGATCAACGACGCTGCACTTCAGAAGCAGATCGAGCCTGGTACCCCGTCGCCGCGGGCGCGTCTCGAGATGATCCGGGCCATCACCGACGCGGGATTCTCGTGCAATGTCATGGTGGCGCCGGTCATTCCGTTCCTCACCGATTCCACCAGTCATCTCGACGGGCTGTTCGAGGCACTGTCCGAAGCCGGTGCGACGAGTGTGACGGTCTTCCCGATGCACCTGCGGGGGAGTACTCGGGGTTGGTTCATGAATTGGCTTGCTCAGGAACATCCGGCGCTCATCCGTCGCTACCGCGAGCTGTACGGGCGGGGCGCGTATGTCACTCCCGAATACAAGCGTTGGCTCGCAAGCCGTGTCGAGCCATTGGTCGAGCGTCATGGGTTGGGTGGTCGTTCGGGGCATCGAGACGTCAGTGCGGCTGGCAGTGAGCCGCGTGAGGCGCCCCGGGAACTGGTGGGTGCGGGAGCAGCTCTCACTTTGTTCTGACGGCCGCGGGCGCGTAAATCGGAGGCGCCCCGGACGTTTGCCGGGCTACATTCGCCTGGTGCTACTCACACTGACGTCCACCCCGACCCCGCAGACTCCTGATGCGACCGCGTTGAGCTACCTGCTGCACAAACATCCCGACCGCGTGCAAAGCTTCGACTTGGCGATCGGCACCGCCACGGTTCTGTACCCGGAGGCCTCGGCCGAAAAGACCACGGTGGCAGTGATTGTGGACGTCGACCCCATCGAACTTGTGCAGAGTAGGTATCGCCGCGGCAAGAGTGGCGACAACTTTTCGCTGGGTGAGTATGTCAATGATCGGCCGTATGCGGCGTCGTCCATACTCTCGGTTGCTCTGTCGAAGCTGTTTCGGACCGCGTTGACGGGAACGTGCAAGTCGCACCCGGAACTCGTTGGAACCGAACTCGCGTTGACCGTCTCGATTCCGGTGGTTCCGTGTGGCGGCGATGCGGAATTGCCTCGTCGGTTGTTCGAGCCGCTGGGCTGGGATGTGACCGCGATACCGGTGCAGCTTGATCCGCACCTGCCGACGTGGGGAAACTCCGACTTCGTGTCGCTGATACTTACCGGGGAACACACGGTGCAGAGTGCCCTTCGGCACCTCTACGTGCTGTTGCCGGTCCTCGACGATGTGAAGCACTACTGGGTGGGACCTGACGAGGCAGACAAGTTGATCCGCGTCGCTGGAGAGTGGTTGGCGTCGCATCCGGATTCCGCGCTGATCATGTCCCGCTACCTGGCGCGTCGACGCGACCTGGTCGAATCGGTGGTCGATCGACTGATTCCCGACCAAGCAGAGGCGCAGATCGAACTACCGCGACCGGATCCGCCGCTGGCACGGCTTCGCGTCGACGCAGTTTTGGCGACGCTTCAGCGACTGCACGTCAGAACGATTGTCGACATCGGTTGCGGCGAAGGCAAACTGATCGAGGCGCTGATGCCGCACGCTCAATTCGACAAACTTGTCGGCGTCGATGTGAGCGCGCGCGAACTGACACGGGCGCAACGCAGATTGAAGTTCACCGAAATGTCCGACGCCCAACGTGATCGTGTGTCTTTGATGCAGTCGTCCGCGACGTACCGCGACGCACGCTTGAAAGGCTTCGACGCAGCCGTGCTGATGGAGGTGGTCGAGCACGTCGACACGGCGCGCCTGCCGGCTCTGGTCAGATCGGTCTTCGTGGACGCAGCACCGCAGTATGTGCTGCTGACTACTCCGAATGCCGACTACAACGTGCTGTATCCGGCGTTGGCAGAGGGAGAGTTCAGGCACCCCGATCACAGGTTCGAGTTCTCACGGACCCAATTCCGCGACTGGGCAACCGAAACGGCCCGAGTCCACGGCTATTGCGTGGAGTTCGAATTTGTCGGAGCAATTGATCCGGTCCTTGGCGGACCGACACAGATGGCAATCTTCACGAAGGAGGCACGAACGTCATGACGGTGTACGAGATTCCAGATCTCGCCCTGGTAGTACTCATCGGCGTCAGTGGCTCGGGAAAGTCGACCTTCGCGGCGCGCCACTTCGGTGAGTTCGAAACTCTCTCGAGTGACACATTCAGAGGGTGGGTCAGTGATGATCCGAACTCACAGGAGTCGACGTCCGATGCTTTCGAAGTGCTGGAGTTCGTCGCGGCCAAGCGTTTGCGACGCGGACGCCTCACGGTGGTCGACGCGACCAACGTCCAGCCCGCCGCGCGCAAGCGACTCGTTGCGTTGGCTCGCGAGCACGACATACTGCCGGTGGCAGTCGTGCTCGATATTCCGGAATCGGTCTGTTCTGCGCGCAACGACGCACGCTCTGATCGGACGTTCGGACGCGACGTCATTCGCCGCCAGCACCAACAGCTGACTCGCTCGCTTCGCGGGTTGGGCAAGGAAGGTTTCCGTTCGGTTCACATACTCAGAGGTGAGGACGCGGTTTCCGAAGCCACATTCTTGCGCCACCCGCTCCGCAGCGATCTGCGTGTCGAGCGTGGTCCGTTCGACGTCATCGGTGACATCCACGGATGTCGAAGCGAGCTCGAGACGCTCCTCGTGAAACTCGGCTACACCGTCGACTACGGGACCGATGGCAGAGCTGTCGATGCGGTGCCGCCGGAAGGGCGAACTGCCGTCTTCCTCGGTGACTACGTGGATCGAGGACCGGATTCGGTCGGTGTGCTGAGTCTGGTCATGGGGATGGTCGCGGCGGGACATGCGATAGCGGTTCCGGGTAACCACGAGAACAAACTCGTCAAGGCCTTGCGCGGTAAGAAGGTCACGGCCAGTCACGGACTCGCCGAGACCCTCGAGCAGATGGCCACCGAGTCGGCGGAGTTCCGCGAAAGCGTCGTCGACTTCTGTGACGGCCTCGTCGCGCACCTCGTCCTGGACGACGGCAAACTCGTTGTCGCGCACGCCGGTCTCAAGGAGGACTACCACAACAGGGCATCCGGTCGAGTCCGGAGCTTTGCGCTCTACGGTGAAACTACCGGTGAGACGGACGAATTCGGCTTACCCGTTCGATACCCGTGGGCGCAGGACTACCGAGGATCAGCGACGGTCCTCTACGGTCACACGCCGGTGCACGAGGTGGAATGGATCAACAACACCGCGTGCCTCGACACCGGGTGCGTCTTCGGTGGATCCCTCACCGCCCTTCGATACCCGGAACGAGAGATCGTGTCGGTTCCGGCGGAGCAGGTTTGGTACGAGCCGGTGGTACCGCTGGCACCGCCGACTCGTGATCCGGATGTGCTCGATCTCGCCGACGTCCTCGAAACGACCGGCGTCGACACCGAACTGCGCGGTCGAGTGTCCGTTCGCACCGACAACGCTGCCGGCGCCTTGGAAGTGATGAGCCGATTCGCGGTCGCGCCGCAATGGCTGCGATACCTACCGCCGACCATGGCGCCCTGCGCGAGCGCCCAATCCGATGACTATCTGGAACACCCGTCGACCGCGTTCGACGCATACCGGGCCGGCGGAATCGGAACAGTGATCTGCGAAGAGAAGCACATGGGTTCGCGGGCAGTGGTGCTCGTGTGCCGTGATCGATCGGTTGCTCAGTCCCGCTTCGACGCACCGGATGCGCTCACCGGGATGGTGCACACCCGCACCGGCCGCCAGTTCTTCGACGACGACCTGACTCAGCAGTTGATCGACGACATCGCCGCCGCAGTCACCTCCGCTGGGTTGTGGGAAGAGTTGGGCACCGACTGGCTGCTCCTCGACTGCGAACTGTTGCCGTGGAACGTCAAAGCGGAAGGTCTGCTGCGCTCGCAGTACGCGTCGGTCGCGGCGGCCGGGCGATCAGACCTCACAGCTCGCGAGGCCGTGCTGGCGCGGGCCGGGGCGCGGGGCCTGGACGTGGCGGAGATGTTCGAACAGACAACTGTTCGGGCCGCCAGTATCGAGCGCTTCGGCGAGGCGTACCGACGGTACGTGTGGCCGACGAACGGACTGGACGGCGTCACCATCGCGCCGTTCCAGATTCTGGCGGCCGAGGGCCAGTCGTACGGGGAACGGGATCACGAATGGCACCTCGGTATTTCGGATCGCCTGGCCGCGGCCGACCCGAGTCGATTTACCACTACACGTCGCCTGGTGGTCGATCTCGGTTCCGAGGACTCGGTGTCCGAAGCGACGAAGTGGTGGGAGTCGCTCACCGGCGACGGTGGTGAGGGGATGGTCGTCAAACCGCTGGCGAATCAGATTCACGGACCGCGGGGGTACAACGCGAAGGTTCAGCCAGGGATCAAGGTTCGCGGCCGGGAGTACCTGCGATTGATTTATGGTGCCGACTACCTCGAACCGTCGACACTTGCTCGGCTACGCAATCGCAACCTCGGGCACAAGCAGTCGATGGCGCTGCGCGAGTACGCGCTCGGCATGGAGGCAGTCTCCAGGCTTGTCGACCGTGAACCTTTGTGGCGAGCGCACCAGGCCGTGTTCGCGGTGTTGGCTCTCGAATCGGAGCCGGTCGACCCGCGGTTGTGACGGTCGGTGCGCAGGCTCGGATTGATACCGTCGGGTATGGGTGTGATTGCTCGCTTGGACGGTTTCAACCGACGCCATCCGTGGAGTCACAACGATCACTACCGCCGGCGGATTCTACGTAAACTGCGCGGGGTCAGGTCCGGTCGCGCTCTCGACGTGGGGTGCGGGACGGGCAATCTGATCGACCTCTTGCGTCGGCGGTTCGACGTGGTGGTCGGTGTGGAACCCGACCCGACAACCTCGGCCGCCGTGCGCGCAAGGTTTGTCGACGACGAGAACGTGATCATCGACGCGCAGCGGATCGAGGACTTTGCATCCGAGGCGAAGTACGACGCGATCACAGTCGTCGCAGCGTTGCATCATCTTCCACTCGAAGAATCGATGAAGCAGCTGAGTAGCCTGCTCGAACCGGGCGGGCGGCTCGTCGTGGTCGGGTGTTATCGATCGACCACAGCCACCGACGCACTCCTGTCGGTGTTGGCGACCGTGTGCAATCCCGTCGTCGGCGTCGTCAAGCATCGACGGGTTGCCTCCGAGCCACTGAAGGCGATGACAGCTCCCACCGCGGAACCGGGTGAGTCGATGGCTGACGTCCGGCGCGCGGCCGCGTTGTGTCTGCCAGGTAGCCGGATCAGGAGACGACTGTTCTGGCGATACACCCTGATCTACGACGAGAGTCCGGCCGGCGCGTCGGTGGGGGAGTGAGTAGACCGTTCCGGTTCCTGGGGAAACGCGCGTCGGCCGAACCCGACTATCGCCAACGAAGCGATCATCAGAGCGACCCCGATGCCCGCCAGATGTGAGAGCCCGCCACTGTCGACGACGGCCGCACCGAGCAGAGCGCCCGTTGCAATCGCGATCTGGAACACGACAACGTAGATGGCCGAGGCACGGTCGGTCCCGATCGGGACGGCGCGCAGAACCGAGGACTGGAGGCAGATCGGAACGGTGGTGAACGCCGCACCCCACAAGATCGTGGCGACGACAGCGAACGCTCCCATCGACGGCGCCAAGAGCCAGAAGATGGCCAGCGCGCCTGCCACCGTCGCGATCGAGATGAGCGTGAAGAGGCGTGGTCGGCGGTCGTAGTACTTGCCGGCGACCCACACTCCGACGGCGCCGGCGGCGCCGTAGACCAGAAGCATCGCGGTACGGATGCCACCGGACGAGCCGAGGCTTTCCTCCACCAGAAGTGTGAAGAACGTGTACGAAGCGAATTGCCCAAGGGCGGCAAACAGCGTTGCCGCGCAGATGACGGCGAGTGCCCGTTTCATCGCCGGTGTCGGCTTCGGTTTGTCTCGCTTACTCCGATGGTGTTGATCGACCGGCATTTCTGGCAACGCACGATGCAGTGAGAAAGCAATGACCACTGCCACCACACCGATTGCCGCCGACGCGGTCCGCCAACCCCAGGACTGGCCGATCGCCGAAGACAGGGGTCCTCCGAGAACAAAAGCGAGAGACGTACCGGCATACACCATCGCGATGGCCTTGCCCTGTTGTCCGCGCGGAACCAGGGTGGCAGCGACCGGTGCAACGACAGCCCAGAACACTCCGTGCGTCGCAGCGCAGAGCAATCGTCCGATCACGAGCATCGGATAGTTGACGGCCAATGCTGCGACCAGTTGCGACACCGCGAGGGTGGCCACCGTCAGAACGACGACGCGTCGTCGCGGCCAGGTTTTGACCGCTCCGATCAGCGGAAGCGTCAAGACCGCGACACCGTATGCGTAGAAGGTCAGCAGTAGGCCGACACGCCCTTCGGTGACGTAGAGGTCCGTCGAGATTTCGCTGAGCAGTCCGACGGGGAGCATTTCGGCCGTCACGTAGGCGAAGGCTGCTCCGGCCAGTGTCATCAGCCGTAGCGTGGTTGCCTTCGGCAGTCGAGCAGTCATGTTGTGTAACGATACATGTATCGATACACAACTGCGCAATGGATATTTTGCACTCGCTATGCTGATGCTCATGGCCATACGTGCGCAGCGTTCGAGTCGTCCGACGATGGCCGACGTCGCCAAGGCCGCAGGCGTGTCGGTGATGTCGGTGTCGTACTCCTTCGCGCAGCCCGAGCGCGTGTCTGAATCAACGCGGGCCAAGGTGTTCGCCGCCGCCGAAGAGCTCGAGTACGCGGGCCCGAACCGGGCGGCGCAGTCCTTGCGGAGCGGGAAATTCAACAACATCGCGGTCGTCTTCAGCGAGAAGCTGACGTACGCCTTCGAAGACGCAGTAGCTCGGCGGTTCCTCTCGGGAGTCGCCGAAGCGTGCCTGGATGCGAACGCCGGGCTGATGATGCTGCCGAACTCGGGGAAACCGGGAGACGTCGACAGAGTTCGCGACGCGGCAGTAGACGGTTTTGTCGTCTGGACCACCGTCTTCGACGATCCCATCCTCGACGCGATTGTCGGCACCGGAAAACCCGCATGCATCCAGGGTGGTCCGTTGCACGAGGGTGTGGATCTCGTCGGGATGGACGATGTTGCCGGCGCCGTCGCGATCGCGGCAGTCGGGTTGTCGGGGGCGCAGCGGCCCGCGGTGATCAGCCTTCCGTGGGATCGTGAGCGTCGGTCCGAGATTCGGATGGACGTGGATCCAGGTGAAGCGTTCTTTCCGGTGTCCCGCCATCGGCTCGAGGGCTACGAGCGCGCCGTCCGCGACGCGGGCCTCGATTGGCCCTCGGTGCGGGTAGGGGTCGTCACTGTCAACGAGCGGAGCGAGGGTGCGCGGATGGCTCGGTCCCTGCTCGACGTTCCCGAGAGCCGAAGGCCCGATGTCATCTTGGCGATGAGTGACGAACTGGCTCTGGGGGTTCTGGACGCGATCCGTGAACTCGGCCTCGCGCTGCCCGACGATGTCGCAGTCGTCGGATGGGACGACACAACAGCCGCATCGGACGCCGGCCTGACAACGGTTCGCCAGTCCCTGTTCGATCAAGGGCGCAACGCAGCTCGCGTGGTTCTCGGGCTCGACGATGCGGTCGAGCCGGTCGAATGGTCGGTGCGTCGGCGAACCTCGACGCGATGATCACGCCGGTAGTCATCGACGGTCTGCGTTTTCGGTGGTTTGTTCCTCCAGAATTGGGGGAGACCGTCCGGTGGGGACTCTCCTGGAATGTCGACAACCCGCGCCGGTGGGCGGTTGCCGAAGTCGCGGGCGCTTTGCAACTACGCGCCGGAACTCCTCGTGACGACCCAAACGCGCGTCAGGCGTGGGCCGATTTCGACGATAATGCCTCCACTACCGGAGTGGTTCGCCGTCTACGGCTGATGTCGATGGAGTCCGACATGCTGCCAGACCCGAAGTTTCCGCACGGCCCGAACTGGGGTTGGGCTACGAGGCAATTCGTGCCTGGCTCCGAGCGGTTCTACGAGTTGGCCCGTGCACCTCGTGCGTTGCGCTCGTATCAGCTGACCGATCGTGAATACGGGCCGCGGCGCGAGGACTTCCTCCTGGTCGACCTCGAGACGGCTGCTTGATCGTTGGGACCTGACACCGTTTTCATTCAGTGGACACAGACTCCAGCTGATCGGAGTCAGTGTCTGCTCGACGAAACCGGTGCCAGGTGCTTCGACTAGCGCGCTCTGCCGACCACGTTCAGTGCGTATTTACCGGGCGGCGCCCCGACATGCTTGACGAAGTGCCGCGACAGGTGGGATTGATCGTGGAATCCGACGTCGACGGCCACGTCCGCCAATTCGCGCCCGGCGAGGATTGCGCGTCGCGCCAGATCGATTCGACGTCCCGTCACGTACTTGTGGGGCGGAAGCCCGAAATGCTTCGCGAAGTTCTTGATCAGATACGTGGGGTTCCGTTGCAGGATGTTCGACGCTTCCCGCATCGTGATTCCCGTTGTGAGTCGCGCATCGAGCAGGTCCCGAAGTTGATCGGCAACGCGTTCGTCAACGGTCGGCGTGTGAAGGGATCGACCTGTGGCCGGTGTGAGGATCTCGTTCAATCTTTCAGCGAGGAACCCCAGGCGACTTTCGGCTTCGAGTGATTCGCCGTCCGGGCCGAGTGCAGAGTGCAGTTGATCGATGCGATGGCGCAGCAGAGGGTCTCGAATCTCGGGGCTGTCCACCGCCGGGCCTATGAGGACCTCGCCGAGAACTGACGTGTCGAGGTAGAGGATTCGTTGACGAAATCCGGCCTCGGTGACCGGAACTCCGTCGTGTGCGATGCCTGGCGGCAACAGAGTCACGATCTCTGGTGCTGCGCCATGAGCGCGATGATCGAGGTCGTATGCAATCGTGCCGCGGTCGACGAGCATCAGGGACCACTGATCGTGCGTGTGTTTGGGATAGGCGTGTCCGACGAAATCGGCATGGAAGACCTCGGTGATTCCCGCGAGGCTCGGTGCCCACGCGGTGATCTGTGCGCCGCGGGGGTCCATGTCAGAAACGTACAAGACGCAGCTGCCTCGGGTGACGAAGAGTGGCGGGGTCGTCATCGCGGTGGTGGCGCGACCGAGGGAGGAACAACATGAACAGTTCGGCAACAGCGGTATCGCTCCGCGAGAAGTTCGGTCAGTTCACCGAGCACTGGTCGCCCAAGAAGATTGCGGCCCTCAATGATTACGAGATCAAGATCGTCAAGATCAAAGGTGAATTCGTCTGGCACTCCCACACCGACACCGACGAAATGTTTCTGGTGACAAAGGGGCAGATCCGAATCCAACTGCGCGACGGAGATGTTTCGTTGGGGCCCGGTGAATTGTTCGTTGTGCCTCGCGGAGTCGAGCATTGTCCCATCGCCGAAGAGGAAGCGGAGGTGATGTTGATCGAACCCGTGGGCGTGGTGAATACCGGGAACGTCGGAGGATCACGAACCGCGGTGCTCGAGGACTGGACGTAGCTAGCGGCTCTTCCAATCCAGGGGATTGGTTCGGAGCGGCAGTGCCATGCCCGATCTCCAGAGCGTCGCCGCGCGAGAGTGCGGACGGAGCTGGACCTCGCGCCGCATCGACTGCGTGAACTCGTCGGTGAACCCTGTTCGCGGGTACTCCGCGATTGCTGCATCAACAGTTGCTCGCGGAATTTCGGGCGCACGCCGACCGGCAACGTCGAAATGCGCTGCGGCATGCAGTAGATAGGCGTCAGCGCCCGCGCCGCGGTCGACGGTCAGATCCATGTGCAGACGGATCGCTTCGCCGATTCGCTGTACCGACCTCTCCGAAGTTCCCACTCGGGTCGCGAGTTCTTCTGCGTCTGCGGCACTGATGTAGGTGAAACACCCGTGCTCGGCCGATCCTTCTGCGCCCAGTCCGACATCGTGAAGGGCGCACGCAGTGAAGAGATCTTCGGGGTCGTACTCGATCGCATCGATCTGCGCGAAGGCGTCGGCCCAGATCCAGCAGCGCAGGCTGTGGTTCAAGACCGCGGGGGAGAGGGTTCCTCTGGCGTGATCGAGCGCTTCGCTGCACAGCTTGGTGTCGGGGAGTGGGCGTTTGCGCAGCTCGGGTGTGCGAGTGGGGTAGCGGCCGAGCCGCAGTCGGAGCATCGACGGAGCACTCATGGCCTGCGCAGCAGCCGCGCGGGCCATGAGTTGTATCTGCTCGAGAGTGGAGAGCTCACCAGGGCGCATCGAATTCCTGTTCTGGGTGGGGGGACAGCTGGATACGAATCTAGTTGGCAGGGAAACTTCTTCACAGATGTCTAATGTCTGTCAATGACGGAAACACGGAATTATCAGAATATCGGTTAATAGCAAGTGCCATCCAACGGCAACCACGAATCTGTAGCCTCACCTCTGGACATCGCAAGAACCATCAAGCAACGACGGTGGGGCTCGGGCTCAGATGACGCCGAACCCGACGATGCCCGGGACTTCCGACGGGACGATGCGATGGAGCATGACCTTGTTGTTCTCGTTGCCGCCGACGGTCGTCAGAGTGCCGGCGTCGTTGACCAGAACGACGTTGACGTGTTGGCCGAAGGGGCTCGAGTCGCCGTACAGGATCGTGTCGCCGACCTTGGGTTGGTAGTCCTGACCGTAGGGGACAAACGCGTCGACGGACTCGTAATACTCCTGCAGCGTGTACACCCCGGGGATGCGCCACGACCCTGAGTTGGGGTTCGAGAACGGCGTGCCGATCTGGTTCATCGACCAGCTCACGAAATCGGCACACCACGATTCTTCGACACCCTCGGCGTATTTGGTGCCGGGACTCCCTGACTCCCACTCCTGCTCGAGGACGCCCAGTAGCGCACTCTGCTGAGCGCTGAGAATGCTGTGGTCGACGGCCGGGAACGAATCGAGATTCTCGCCGGCAAGAGCGTCGTCGCCGCGCGCGAACCACCACAGTGCGCCGGCGACAACTACGACCACCACAACGCCGAATACGCCCAGAACAGCGAGAGTGCGTCTGGGCGTATTCGGTGCGTGCGACATCACGCCACGATAGTCAATTACTCGAGCGGGGGCGCCGAGCGATCGATCGTCGTCGCGAGGGGCTTCTCCTTGACGAAGAGCAACAGGACAACCGCCGCGATGACCAAGGGGACGAGGTACAGGAAGATCGGCGCCAGCGCGTCGTTGTATGCACCGACGATGATCTCGCGAACCTGGCTCGGCAACTTCCAGAGGATTCCCGGGGTCAAGGAGTTCTCGTCACCACCGACCGCGCCGCCATTCGCCGGGAGTCGCTCGGCCAGGAGATTGGTCAGACGCGAGGCGAACAGGCTGCCCACGATCGCGCTGCCCAACGACGCACCGATCTGGCGGAAGAAGTTGTTCGACGCGGTGGCCGTTCCCACTTCGGCCGCGGGGAAGGTGTTCTGCACGATCAAGATCAAGATCTGCATGACGAGGCCGAGTCCGATACCCATGAGTGCGATGTAGCAACCGAAGACCAGCAGTGAGGTCGACGGCGTCAGACGTGAGAGCAGGACCAGAGCAACAGCGACGATGGATGTTCCGACGATGGGGAAGATCTTGTAGCGGCCGGTCTTGCTGACCAGCTGGCCGGACCCGATGGAGGCGACGAGCAGGCCCGCCATCATGGGAATCATCATCAATCCAGCTTCGGTGGCGTTCTTGCCTGTCACCATTTGGATGTAGGTCGGCAGGTAGGCGAGCGCACCGAACATGGCGATTCCGATGATCAGGCCGGCGACGGTGGTCAACACGAAGTTGCGCTGAGCGAACAGGTGCATCGGAATCACCGGTTCGTCGGCACGCTTTTCGACGAAGACAAAAGCCACTGCCGTCACGACGCAGCCGACGATCAACCCGATGATGACGGCCGATCCCCAGGCGTAGGTGTTTCCGCCCCAGGTCGTGAACAGGATCAGACACGTCGCTGCCGTCGCGACGAGAACCATGCCCAGATAGTCGATGCGAGGCTTGCCGAGGTTCGGCTTCCGCAGGTGCAGAAATGCCATCGCGCTCGCGATGGCGAGTAGGCCTAGGGGGATGTTGATCCAGAAGGCCCAACGCCAACCGATGCCCTCGGTGAACCAGCCGCCGAGTAGGGGACCGGCAACCGAAGCCAGTGCGAACACCCCGCCCATCGCACCCATGTACCGGCCGCGTTGCCTGGCGGGGACGACGTCGGCGATGATCGCCTGGGACAGCAGGATCAATCCGCCGCCGCCGAGTCCCTGCACGGCTCGACCAGCGATGAGTGTGGTCATGTCGTGGGACAGACCGCCGATCACCGAACCGACGATGAAAATGCTGATGGCGCCGATGAAGAGGCCCTTGCGGCCGATCAGGTCACCGAGTTTTCCGTACACCGGCATCATGACGGTCGAGGCGAGGATGTATGCCGTCGTCACCCAGACCATGTGGTTGACGCCGTTCAATTCGCCCACGATGGTGGGCAAAGCGGTACTGAAGATCATCTGGTCGAGCGAAGCCAGAAGCATCGTGATCATCAGCCCGACAAAAACGAGGATGATCGACCGTTTGTCCGGCGAGGCCTCGGTGTCGGTATGCGTGCCGTCGGGCTCGACGGTCGCAGCTTCTCGAGTGGACATGTAGTTCCTTAGTTGAGTGACGGCGGGTGCGAGAGTGTGGATCAGCTCTCGGACCTCAGTATTCGAGCCATCAGGAGTAGTGCCGGATCGAGCAAATCTGTTCTGGGGCTTGCCCGTTCACTGTTCTGCCATTTTCGGAAGACGTAACGCATCGCGGCGCCTGCGGTGATGACCGTTGCTGTGGCTTCGTCGGCAGCGGCTGTGTCCGAGTGCAGGCGGCGATACTCGGTTCTGTTCGACAACTCCCGCGTGAGGATCCGGGTGAGCGTGTCTTCAAGATCGTGGAAGGTGGCCAGATGTTGTTGCAACAGCGTGGGATGACGCTCGAACAATTCGCGTCGATGCGCGAGCAGATCGGGTCGCTCGTCGACGATTTGCATCGCCGCCTCGAATACCGCGAGAGCGCCGCGCAGCGGATCGTCCGGGTGCTCGCCGATGAGCGTGAGCATGGTCGTCTCACTTGGCACGACGAGCATGAGCCCACCGATCGCTGCGTCCTTGGTGGGGAAGTAGTTGAAGAACGTGCGGGTCGACAGATTGCAGGCTTCGCAGATTTTCTCGACGGTCACTTCGTCATAGCCCAGGTCGAGAACGAGTTCGACGGCGGTGTGCTCGATCAGCTGCCTCGTCGCAATTCGTTTTCGTTCGCGCAATCCGAGAGTTTCGGTTCCCATTTCATCCATAATTGCACAGAGTGCAAAGTTTCATCGAATGCAATATTTCGCCCAAGAATGCCTCATGAAATGCAAAAATGGGGATCGGGTGCCTGGTGGATAGGATGAACCGCGTGGAAGACACCTTGCCCCCTTGCCCTGAATGCGCCGGCGAATACACCTACGAGATGGGCGCGTTGATGGTCTGCCCGTCCTGCGCGCACGAGTGGGCGCCGACCGATAGTGCCGGCGAGGACCTGGGTGTGGTGAAAGATGCCGTAGGCAACATTCTTGCGGACGGCGACACGGTGACGGTCGTCAAGACGCTCAAGGTGAAGGGCAGTCCGACCGGCATCAAGTCAGGTACGAAAGTTCGCAACATCCGCCTTGTTCAGGGTGTTGGTGACCACGACATCGACTGCAAGGTCGACGGCATCGGACCGATGCAATTGAAGTCGAGCGTCGTCAAGAAGGTGTGACCGGACAGCGATAGTTGTCGGCTCGAAATCCTGTTCAGTTTCGACGGTTCGATAGCCACAATCGAGGTGATTCTCGACCGCTCGAACGAATGGACCGAACTGTGCCGAACTCGATCTGCCTGGCGCCCGCACTCGATAACACCGCACTCGATACAGACGAGCAGTGGAAACGCATCGTCGATGCGCTGACGCGCAGGGGTTTCCTCGGCGCCGGGCTCGGTGCCGCGGCCGCGACCTTGCTTGCAGCGTGCAGCAGCGACGAAAACGGCTCGGCGCCAAGTGGTCTCGTCACAGTGCAGGATGAGACGGGCAGTGTCGAGATTCCGTCGGACCCGCAGCGAATGGTCATCGCCCATGTCAGCGCCATGGCGACGGTGCTCGACCTCGGTGTGCCGCCGGAGAAGATCGTCGGCGGCTTCTTCGGTCTCGAGGGTGTGAGCGGTGACGCGGTGTTGCGTACGATGCCGGAGGCTGCGAACATCCCGAACCTCGGCACGGCGGGGACGTGGAACAAGGAAGCGATCATCGGCGCGTCGCCGGATCTGATCGTCATGCTCCTGACCGCCGGAAATGCTTATGCGGCAAAGTCCTACGACGAACTCTCCGCGACCGGTGTTCCAGTATTCGCCGGCTTCAACGGGTACCTCACGTGGGCCGAGATGAAGAAGTTGGTCACCTCGATGGGCGTCGCGGTCCGACGCGAAGACGCTGCTGCGGAATTGAACGCGAGAACGGAAGAGCGCCTCCTCACAATCAAGGATCGACTCTCCGCCCTCGGTTCGTTGCCGTCGGTGACCCTCCTCCGCACCGGCGAGAACGGTGTCGTCTACAACCAGGTCGACGCTCTTCTCGACGCCCTCGGTTTCCCCGGCGAACGAGCTACATCGGAGGAGTTCACGCGCACACTCACAGCGGAGCAACTCGATCAGGTGACCAGCGACGTGATCATCGTGGGCGCATTCCAGGACCAGCAGGACGTCCGCGCGCAGTTGGCGATGAACCCGCTCTGGGAGCGTCTTCCCGCTGTCCGCTCGGGGAACGTCCATTACGTCGACGACAGCCTGTGGGGCTCGGGCTATTCTCCCCGCGCGACCGAGCTGCGACTCGACGACATCGAGCGGATCTTCAGCTGACGCCGTCGTGTCACCTCGACTTATCGGTGCATTACCTCGAGAATCATGACCATGGACAAAATCAGGTTCTTCGAGCTGGTCACCGAATGGTTCGAGGTACTCGGTGTTGTCGCCATGGTTCTCGGGTTCGTGTTCGCATTCGTGATCGCGGGGCGCGCATGGAGTCGAACGCGGGACGGTAGTTCGGCGTTTCGTACTCTGCGCGAGACCATGGGCGCGGTCATCCTTCTCGGCCTCGAGATCCTTGTCGCCGCTGATCTGGTGAAGACGGTGACGTCGTCGCCGTCGCTGACAGACGCCGCAGTTCTGGGCATGATCGTTCTTATTCGGACCGTGCTGAGCCTGTCGATTCAGATCGAGATCGACGGGGTACTTCCGTGGCGCAAGGCGTTGGTGTCAAGTCCGGAACTCCTGGTACGCGCAGCGCGCGGATCAGGAGGCCGCACGACGCCCGACGCGTCGAGTTCGTAGCGATAGCCGTTGCGAGTGAAAGGTCGGGCAGATGACAGCAGTGCGCACCGAGCATCTCACGGTCGACGAAAGGCGGGCGCGCGGGCGCCAGGCGCGTAGAGATACGCCATTGGCCGCGCTCGCGGATCTGGCAGAGAGTGACCGTGATCCGATATCACTGCTCGAATTGCAGGCGAAGTCGCGGGTACAGGACCTGGTGCCCATCCGATACGGGCGGATGTCGGCATCGCGGTTCTCGTTCTTCCGCGGCGCTGCGCTGGTGATGGCCGACGATTTGTCACGCAGTCCGGATTCGGGTCTTGCCAGCCAACTCTGCGGCGACGCGCACCTGAGCAACTTCGGTATCTATGCGACGCCCGAGCGAAAGCTCGCGTTCGACATCAACGACTTCGACGAAACGTACCCGGGACCGTTCGAATGGGACGTCAAGCGTCTGGCCGCAAGTTTGGTGATCGCCGCAAAGGACAACGGATTTTCGGGCAAGGAGCGGAAGAAGATCGTTCGCGGATGCGCGGCCGAGTATCGGGAAACCATGATCACCCAGGCAGGATTGGGAAATCTTGCAGTCTGGTACTCGCACATCGCACCCGAGGACGGGCTCGAGGCTCTCCAGATCGACCTGAAGAAGCGCATGCTTGCTCGCACACAAGCGACGCTGGACAAGGCTCGTCGCCGCGACAGTGTGCAGGCGGCAGGCAAGTTCACCGAAATCGTCGACGGCCGGCGGCAATTCATCAGTGATCCGCCGCTGATCGTGCCCGCAAACGAGTTGTTCGCAGGGACCGATCTCACGCAGATCGAGGAGTTGCTACGTCAGCGCGTTCGGTCGTATCGGAGCACGCTGCAGTGGGACCGTCGGGTGTTGCTCGAAAGCTTCGAGATGACGCACATTGCGCGGAAGGTTGTCGGTGTCGGGAGCGTCGGAACACGCGCATGGATGATCCTCATGAAAGGCGTCGACGACGACGATCCGTTGATCCTGCAGGTCAAGGAAGCGCAACCCTCGGTATTGTCCGGCTACGTCGATGGTCCGACCTTCAAGAACGAAGGGGAACGCGTCGTCAACGGGCAACGCTTGATGCAAGCGACAAGCGACATCTTTCTCGGCTGGGAACGAGGGCCGGGGCTCGACGAGGGTGAGCACGATTTCTACATTCGTCAACTGCGTGACGGTAAAGGGTCGGCAGTCATCGAAGAGATGGTGCCGCAGGGGCTGGAACTCTACGGGCGCCTGTGCGCCAGGGTCCTTGCCTACGCACACGCTCGCTCGTCCGATCGGATAGCGATCGCCGAATATCTCGGTGACGGAACCGAATTCGATTTCGCGATCGGGGAGTTCGCGGCTGCCTACGCCAAGCGCAATGCTCGCGATCACGCCGCTCTGCTGACCGCGATCGACGACGGTCGCGTGTCAGCAGAGCGGGGAGTGTGACGACTCAGGCGAACACGCCGTCGAGCCAGCCCTGCCACGCTGCCGTTGCTGATCCACCGTCAGCGCCCTCTGCGAAGAGGTGATGGGCCGCGTCGACGTTGCCGCCGAAAGCATTTCGGCCGTAGAACCGCAGCAATGCGTCCTCGGTGCGCAAGCCGATGAACCAGTCGTTGATGTAGTCGACAATCGCGTCGACGGTTCCGATTCCGGGGACTTCCACCGACGCGGAGTCACCGACACCGGCGCCCGAGGTGATTCCGAGGGCGCTGCGAAGCGTTCCCATCGCTTGCGGCGCGGACGAGGATTCCGGGCCTTCGGCCGAGACATAGGTGACGGTTTTTCCGGCGAAGTACCGCACGTATTGGCCGAGACTGTGCAGGTAGAAGTCCGTGTGCTTGCTCGCGCCGTCGTACTGGTTGTCCCAGTCATCGGCAAACACTCCGGCGTGGACGTAGCGGACAACGGCGGTGCTCTCGTCGCGTGCTTCGACGACGTATTCGAGGTTGTTGAACCAGCCGTCGGGGCCTTGCATGTGGATGGCGAGTTCGCGGGGCGGCTCCCAGGTCGCGATGATCGGGCTGTCCGGGCGGCTGCCGTCGGCGGGGATCTCGAGAGGGGAGGGGAACATCCAGCCGGCCGTTTCGGCCGAGATGGCGGCCCAGATCTGCTCGGGGGTTCCTGGGACGACCACCTCGCGGCGGATTTCGAATTTCTCGGACATTGCTACTTCTCCGTTTCGGGCGCGTCGATCGCTTGGGTTGTGATGGTTTGGGGTGTGGTGAGGCTGGGATGCAGGGCGACAACGAGGCGGTGTTTGCGTCCGCCTTCGGAATTGCCGTCGTGATACTTGGCGACGAGTGAGTTGATCGACTCGCCGAGTTCGCCGGCGAAGGCGGCACGGTCGGCCGCCGTGGCAAAGGTGATGTCGCTGTCGATGGCAAAGGACGCCAACGGTTTTCCGGCTGCAGTTGCTCCGGCGATCAGTTCGCCGACCTCTCGGACGATCCGCGCTGCGAGACTGACGAGCCAGCGCGCCGAGAGTTGATCGGGGAACCGGCCCGGGTCCGGGGCGAGCGCCGACATGGCGGCAGGGGATATGACGTACGACGCGGCACTGGCCTGCATGATTCGCTCGGTCATGTTGCCTCGCTTGCGTTCCTCGACGAGCTCGACAAGTCCGTGGTCTTCGAGAGTGCGCAGGTGGTAGTTCACCTTCTGGCGTGTCAGCCCGATCCGGGGCGCCAGCGAGGATGCCGATCCCGGCACCGCCAATTCGGCCAGAATCCGTTGCCGAATCGGATCGAGCGACGCCTCGGCAGCGCCGGGGCGATCGATGACTGCTACGTCCAACATGAGAAAACCATCCCACCGACAACTGAATCTGTCAAGACAGAAAAAATTGTCGGTGGGATGGTTTCGAAGGTTCGCTATCGCTTGAGGTCGGGCGGGTTGTTCAGATCCCGCGCCGAGTACGTGTCACACGACGAAATCTGGCCGGTCTGGTATCCGGTCTTGAACCACGCCTGCCGCTGTGCGGAGGAGCCGTGTGTCCAGCCTTCGGGGTTGACCCGACCGGTCGTGGACTTCTGGATGCGGTCGTCGCCCACCGATGACGCCGCCGAGAGGGCGTCTCGAATATCGCTCTCGGACAAGGGCTTCAGGAATGGTTGACCGGTCGCTTCGTCGGGAATCGTGTCCGCAAAATGTGCCCAGACGCCGGCGTAGCAATCGGCCTGGAGTTCGGTGCGAACCGCACCCGACTGCTCACCCTGCGGGTCGGCCTGCGCGCGGCCGATGTCGCCGAGCTGATTCTGGATGTGATGTCCGAACTCGTGCGCGACCACGTACTCCTGTGCGAGCGGTCCGGCGCTGGAACCGAAACGGTCGACGAGTAGTTGGAAGAAACTCGTGTCGAAGTACGCAGTCTGGTCGGCCGGGCAGTAGAACGGACCGACGTCACTCGACGCCTGGCCGCAACCGGTGTTGACCGAACCGCTGAACAGAATGACTTCGGGTCGCACGTACGCCGTGCCGGACTGCTTGACCAACTGCTGTTCCCAAACGTCGTCGAGGCTTCCGACGGTCAGTGTGACGCGGCAGTTCACATCGGCGTTTGCCTGAGCACCGGTGCACTCGTCGACCGACGACAGTCCGGTCGACGAACTCGAAGTCTCGGTAGACGTACCCAGGAGTGAGCCGGGGTCACCGCCGAACAACAGCGCCAGGATCAGAACGATAATGCCGCCCGCGCCACCGCCGATCGCGATTTTGCCGCCGCGGCCACCGCCACCCCCGCCGCCTTGAACCTGAACGCGTCCCGCTTCGCCGCGGGCCCCCTCGTTGAAGGTCATCTATGTCCGCTTTCTGCTGTCGTGAACAAGTGCTTGCCGTCACTTCTGGAGATAGCTTCGCATGCGATGCGGGTCCGCGTTTCCGCTCTGTGCAGTTCGCTCCGTAGGATCGCAGGCAAAGTAGTCGGTCGTCGGTTATTGGAAGTAGTTCGAAAGGAATCCCGTGCTGCGCACACATCTCGCCGGTTCATTGCGACCCGAGCAGGCAGAGCAGACCGTAACGCTCACCGGTTGGGTAGCCAGGCGTCGTGATCACGGCGGAGTGATCTTCATCGATCTCCGTGATGCATCCGGAGTTGCGCAGGTAGTTTTCCGGGCAGGTGACGTGGCCGAGCAGGCGCACCGTCTGCGCGCGGAATACTGCGTTCGCGTGACCGGAACGGTCGAGGTTCGCCCCGAGGGCAACCAGAACTTCGAGATCCCCACCGGAGCAATCGAGGTCAACGCCACTGAACTCGAGGTTCTCAACGAAAGCGCACCGCTGCCGTTCCAGCTCGACGATCAGGTCGGCGAAGAAGCGCGCCTCAAGTACCGCTACCTCGACCTGCGCCGTGAAGGCCCCGGCTCCGCAATTCGCTTGCGCTCCAAGGTAAGTGCTGCAGCGCGCGGCGTTCTCGCGCATCACGAGTTCGTCGAGGTCGAGACTCCGACGCTCACGCGCTCGACGCCCGAGGGTGCCCGTGACTTCCTGGTGCCGTCGCGCCTTCAGCCCGGTAGCTTCTACGCACTGCCGCAGAGCCCGCAGCTGTTCAAGCAGCTCCTCATGGTCGGCGGCATCGAGCGCTACTACCAGATCGCACGTTGCTACCGCGACGAGGATTTCCGCGCCGATCGCCAGCCCGAGTTCACTCAGCTCGACATCGAGATGGCTTTCGTCAACCAGGACGACATCATCCTGCTCGCCGAGGAAATCCTGACGGCGCTCTGGAAGCTCGTCGGCCACGAGATCAAGACGCCGATCGACCGCATGACCTACACCGAGGCAATGCGTCGTTACGGCAGCGACAAGCCGGACCTGCGTTTCGACATCGAACTCGTCGAGTGCATGGACTTCTTCAAGGACACGACGTTCCGCGTGTTCCAGGCGGAGTACGTCGGCGCCGTCGTGATGCCCGGCGGTGCAAGCCAGCCGCGCAAGCAACTCGACGCCTGGCAGGAATGGGCCAAGCAGCGTGGGGCCAAGGGTCTGGCGTACGTGTTGGTCGGTGAAGACGGCACTCTCGGTGGACCTGTTGCCAAGAACCTGACCGACGCCGAGCGTGAGGGCCTGGCCGCCCACGTCGGAGCTCAGCCGGGAGACTGCGTCTTCTTCGCAGCTGGTGCAACGAAGCCGATGCGCGCCCTCCTCGGCGCTGCCCGTGGTGAGATCGCCCGCAAGAAGGACCTCATCGATCCTGACGCGTGGGCGTTCGTGTGGATCGTCGACGCTCCGATGTTCGAGCCGACCGCCGACGCCACTGCATCCGGTGACGTCGCTCTCGGCCACTCCGCGTGGACCGCCGTGCACCACGCGTTCACGTCGCCGAAGCCGGAGTTCTTCGACACGTTCGACACCGATCCGGATTCCGCTCTCGCCTACGCGTACGACATCGTCTGCAACGGCAACGAGATCGGCGGCGGCAGTATTCGTATCCACCGCAAGGACATTCAGGAACGAGTGTTCAAGGTGATGGGTATCTCCGAGGAAGAGGCGCAGGAGCAGTTCGGCTTCCTCCTCGACGCCTTCGCCTTCGGTGCGCCGCCGCACGGCGGAATCGCATTCGGCTGGGACCGCATCACCGCGCTCCTCGCCGGCATGGATTCCATCCGTGAGGTCATCGCGTTCCCGAAGTCCGGCGGCGGCGTCGACCCGCTGACGGATGCTCCGGCACCGATCTCGGCTCAGCAGCGCAAGGAATCGGGTATCGACGCGAAGCCCGAGAAGAAGTCAGAGGACAAGAAGTCCGAAGGCGACACCGGCGAAGCCAAGTAGAGCCGACACCGGATCGCCATGCTGCATTTGCGGGTGATCTGCCCGACCGAGCGCACCGAGCAAGTTCTCGGTGCGCTCGCGTCGCAGCGGGGCGCGACACACATCGTCGTGATGCGCGACGTCGCGGTTCATCCTGCCGGCGACATGGTGGAGGCCGACGTCGCCCGTGAGGCGGCAAACGACGTCGTCGATGCCCTGAACGAACTCGGCGTCGCCGAGGACGGCGGAATGACGCTCGTACCGGTCGAGACGGTGTTGTCGGCGGCGGCGCGCAAAGCCGAGCGTGACGTGCCTGGTGATCCCGCGGATTCCGTCGTGTGGGAGGAATTGCTGTCCCGCACTCGCGAAGAGTCGACTCTCAACGGATTGTTCGTCGCGTTCCTGACCATTGCGTGTCTGCTGGCCGCGATCGGCGTCGTGACCGACTCTCAGATCACGATCGTCGGCGCCATGGTCGTCGGTCCGGAGTTCGGTCCGCTGGCTGCTTTGGCAGTCGCACTCGTACGGCGGGATCGACGGTTGCGTCGGCGTTCGATTCTCGCGCTTGCCGTCGGATTCCCCATCGCGATGGGCGTGACGCTTGCCGCAACGTTCGTGGTGAAGTTCTTCGGATGGATGGACGTCGTCAGTCTCGAGTCACTCCACGAGGTCGATTTCGTATACAAGGTCGGGCCCATTTCGTTTGTCGTCGCGCTTCTTGCCGGTGCGGCTGGGATGCTGGCACTCGTCTCGTCGAAGTCCGCTGCCTTGGTCGGGGTGTTCATCTCTGTCACCACGGTTCCTGCCGCCGGTTTCGCGGTGGTTGCGGCAGCAAACGGAGAATGGCGGATCGCCGGGTTGTCGTCTCTGCAACTGGCTGTCAACCTGCTCGGGATCGTCACTGCCTGCGTGCTTGTTCTCTGGCTCAGAACCCGGGCCGACGAGGAATTCGAAGCAGCGTTGAAAGGCATTTCTCGATTTGTCGACGAGGACAAGACTCCATGACGTCGCAGGTTCGGAGTTCTGCTCACCGACAGCAAAATTCTCGAGAGAACTGTGTGCCGGTGTGGCGATTGGGGACTTTTGTCATCGCCGCAGGTAGTCGGCAATTTCTGTTGCTGTGAGGCCTTGAATTCTCCGCTGCGAGCGGACGAGCTGGGCATGATCGGAGTCACTAACGGGTAAGTTGGTCGGTGATGACCGCATTACTGGCAGACCCCGTTTCCGAAGTCGTCGCAGCTGCTGAGCAGTTGCTGACACGCCGCACAGGGGCACCCGTAACCCTGGTGGATCCCGTAGATCTCGGGGGGAGTGGCCGCACCGTCGTGCTGCGCGTTCGTGTCGCCGAGAACCCGTTCTCCCTGCCCCGAACTTTGGTGATCAAGCAGGTCCGCGACAACTTCCAGGGAGCTACCAAAACAGCGATTGCGCTCCCGGCCGCGTCCGAAGGTGACTTCGACGTCGAGACCGCATTCCTTCGTGAAGCGGTGTCGTATCAGTTCGCCAACGCGCTTGCCAAGGACGCACGCCCCGGCGCCGAACTGTTGGCGTCCGACCTCGATGCTCGCCTCCTGATCCTGAGTGATCTCGGCGACGCCACCGCAATCAGCGTCCGACTCGAAGACTCCGACCCGGACACCGTCACTTACACGTTGATGGCCATGGCTCAGGCAATGGGACGCATGCACGCCGCGACCGTCGGCCGGGAGGACGACTTCACCGCACTGCTGCGTCGAGCCGAGGTTGCCCATTGCTCCGATGAAGTTGCGGATCAGGTGGGACGCGCAGTGACCGGTGTTCCCGCGATGTTGGTGGAAAGTCTCGGGATCGATGTGAGTTCGGACATTCTCGAGCAGGTTCAGCACGCGCAGACACTGTTCAGTGGCGGTCGGTTCCGTGCCTTCAGTCCGTCGGACTTGTGCCCCGACAACATCATCGTCAACGACGACGGCGTGCAGTTCCTCGACTACGAGTGGGGTGGCTACCGCGACGCCCTCCTCGACATCACCTACGCGTTGGTGTCTTTTCCCGGCTGCCTGTGCAACATCGACCTGACCGAAGAGCGGGCGTCGGCGATGGTCGATGCCTGGCGGGCCGAGGTCGTGGGGATGTGGCCCGCCCTGGCCGACGAGGCCGAATTGGGGCGCAGGATCGTCGAGGCCCAACTCATCTGGGTCTGGCTCAGTACCTATCTGTACCTGCCCGAGGATCATTCGCGTATCGCCGCCGTCCGCGAACATTATCTCTCGATTCCACGCGCCGACGCACTGGTCGGACGCTGGGCCAGGCTCGCACGCTCGGCTCAGCTCGCCGGCAACGACGCCGTCGAAGCACACGCCCGCGACGTCGTGGCGGCGCTGCGGACCGAGTTCAGCTGAGGCCCTGACCGATCACACACAGAAGGGCGCCCGTGCACGAAGCACGAGCGCCCTTTCTCGGTCGAGTCCGCTCAGTTGTCGGAGACCAGATCGTTCTCGGACAGGTCCGTCGCCGCGAGCGCCGTCGCCAGATCGGGATGCCGGAACGTCGACGTCACCTGGTCGGCCACGACTCGGAAAGCAGAGGCCAGGGTCGCGGACTTGTCCGGTTCGGCCGCCCACGTTGCGGTCTGTTCGACGACGACCACGCCGTGGTGGACGTACATCTTTCCGGGGACGAGCGTGATGCCGGCGTTGGTGGCCCACTCGCGCAGGGCAGCGAGTCCCTGGCTCGCGCCCTTGGGGCCGCCTACCTCGATGTCGTCACTCGACAACTGCAGCAGAGTGTCGACGTCTTGGGAGTTGAGTGCATCGTGCCACGCGAGGACGGTGGCGATCTCGGAGGTGCTCATGGCGACAACGCTATCCAATGCGGATTCACGACTGGGTGAGGGCTGGCGGAACAGCGGATTGTGTCGGGCGTCGGTGGTCTCTAGTAGCGTCGATTCGTGAGCGATTGGCAAGCGGAAGACAGTGTGGGGGCGAAAGACGGCGTGGTGGCGGAAGACGGCCTGTTCGAGGCAACTCCGGAGGAATCCGCGATCGTCGACGAACCAGATGTCGTGTCTGTAGCCGAGCGCGCCCTGTCCTCGGTGCCGCCCGGTGCTCCTCTGGCTGTCCGCATGCGTCCGCTCACTCTTGGTGAAGTTGTCGGCCAACAGCA
Source organism: Rhodococcus sp. DN22 (assembly GCF_036669995.1). NCBI lineage: Bacteria > Bacillati > Actinomycetota > Actinomycetes > Mycobacteriales > Nocardiaceae > Rhodococcus > Rhodococcus sp. DN22. The sequence goes on from NZ_CP133326.1 coordinate 3,047,997, forward strand.
CTTACTCGGGCCCGGCGCGCCACTCCGCAGAATGGTCGAGGGGTCCGGCGCCGCATCGGTACTTCTGTACGGACCTCCCGGCACCGGCAAGACCACGCTCGCATCGTTGATCTCGGGTGCTACCGGCCGCCGGTTCGAGGCTCTGTCGGCTCTGTCCGCCGGAGTCAAAGAAGTCCGCGGTGTCATCGAACTCGCGCGCCGCCGCCTGCTGAACGGCGAACAAACCGTCTTGTTCATCGACGAAGTTCATCGCTTCTCCAAGACCCAGCAGGACGCCTTGCTCGCCGCGGTCGAGAACCGCATCGTGCTCTTGGTCGGCGCGACCACCGAGAACCCGTCGTTCTCGGTCGTCTCCGCTCTGTTGTCGCGCTCGTTGGTCCTGCAACTGCAATCGCTCACCGCTGCGGATGTCCAGGAACTGCTCGAGCGCGCTGTCGCCGACGAACGCGGGTTCGGCGGAGCGATCACGATCGACGACGACGCGATGGAACACCTCGTTCGTCTGGCGGCCGGCGACGCCCGCCGAGCCCTGACGGCACTCGAGGCTGCCGCCGGAGCTGCACTGGACACGGCCGGCGACGCCCGCCGAGCCCTGACGGCACTCGAGGCTGCCGCCGGAGCTGCACTGGACACGGCCGGTGACGCTTCGGGCCCGGTGGTGCTCGACCTCGCGACCGTCGAGGCCAGTGTCGACAAGGCCGCGGTTCGGTACGACCGTGCCGGAGATCAGCACTACGACGTCATCAGTGCATTCATCAAGAGCATTCGTGGATCAGACGTCGACGCCGCCCTGCACTACCTCGCACGGATGCTGACCGCGGGCGAAGACCCTCGCTTCATCGCACGGCGTCTGGTGGTTCACGCCAGCGAAGACATCGGCATGGCTGATCCGATGGCGCTGCAGACTGCCACCGCCGCGGCGCAGGCAGTGCAGCTGATCGGTATGCCGGAGGCTCGTCTGGCGCTGGCACAGGCCACCATTCATCTGGCGACGGCTCCCAAATCGGGTGCGGTCATCGCCGCACTCGGCGCGGCCATGGCCGACGTGGCCGCCGGAAAATCCGGACTGGTACCGCCGCACCTGCGTGACGGGCACTACAAGGGCGCCGAGCAATTGGGCAACGCAGTCGGATACAAGTACCCGCACGACACACGTGATGGTGTTCTGCGGCAACAGTATCCACCGGACGATCTGGTGGGTGTCGACTATTACCAGCCCACCGCGCACGGCAACGAGCGGGAGATCGCCGATCGGGTGAGCAAACTTCGCCGAATAGTTCGTGGCTGACGCCTGCCAGGTTCCACCGGCCGACGCGTTAGTCTGGACACCCATAGCTCGACGCTCTTGAAGGTAAGGACCGGTTAGTGCAAACCCACGAGATCCGCAGGCGATTCCTCGACCACTTCGTCAAGGCCGGCCACACCGAGGTGCCCAGCGCCTCGCTGATTCTCGACGACCCGAACCTTCTGTTCGTCAACGCGGGCATGGTTCCGTTCGTGCCGTTCTTCCTCGGGCAGCAGACGCCGTCCTACTCACGGGCGACGTCCGTGCAGAAGTGCGTCCGCACCCTGGACATCGAAGAGGTCGGCATCACCACCCGCCACAACACCTTCTTCCAGATGGCGGGCAACTTCTCCTTCGGTGACTACTTCAAGAAGGAAGCCATCTCCCACGCCTGGCAGTTGCTGACAGGTTCGGTCGAGGACGGCGGATACGGCATCGATCCCACGCGCCTGTGGGCCACCGTCTACCTCGACGACGACGAAGCGTTCTCGATCTGGCGCGACGAGGTAGGAGTGCCCGAAGAGCGCATCCAGCGCCGCGGCATGAAGGACAACTACTGGTCCATGGGCATTCCCGGGCCGTGCGGCCCCTGCTCGGAGATCTTCTACGACCGCGGCGCCGAATACGGCGTCGAGGGTGGCCCCGAAGCCGACGAGGATCGCTACATCGAGATCTGGAACCTCGTGTTCATGCAGAACGAGCGCGGCGAGGGCACCAACAAGGGCGACTACCCGATCCTCGGACCGTTGCCGAAGAAGAACATCGACACCGGCATGGGCGTCGAGCGCGTTGCGTTCCTCCTGCAGGGCGTCGAAAACGTCTACGAGACAGATCTTCTCCGCCCCGTCATCGACAAGGCCGCCGAACTGACCGGCAGTGTCTACGGGACCGACCACACTTCAGACGTCCGTTTCCGCGTCATCGCCGACCACGCACGCACCGCAGCGATGTTGATCGCCGACGGTGTGAACCCCGGCAACTACGGCCGCGGCTACGTCCTGCGCCGGTTGCTGCGTCGCATCGTGCGTTCGGCCAAACTGCTCGGCAGCGAGCAGCCCACCATGCGCGAGTTCATGGTCGTCGTCCGCGACACGATGGCGCCGTCGTACCCGGTTTTGGAAACCGACTTCACGCGCATCGAGAACGTCGCCGTCGGCGAGGAGACCGCGTTCCTCAAGACGCTGGCTTCGGGTTCTGCTCTGTTCGAGAATGCTGCCGAGACGGTCAAGTCGTCCGGAAAGTCGGTCATCGCCGGCGATCAGGCATTTGCACTGCACGACACCTACGGCTTCCCGATCGATCTCACGCTCGAGATGGCGTCCGAGGCCGGTCTCACCGTGGACGAGGACGGCTTCCGCACGCTCATGGCCGAGCAGCGCAAGCGCGCCAAGGACGACGCTCAAGCGCGCAAGCACGCCCATGCCGACCTCACGGTCTACAAGGAACTGCTCGACCGAGGCGCCACCGAGTTCACCGGTTTCGACGAGCTCGTCTCCGAGGCTCACGTCCTCGCACTGATCGTCGACGGTGTCCGCGTGCCGGTCGCGAAGGCCGGTCAGGACGTCGAGGTCATCCTCGACCGCAGCCCGCTTTACGCAGAGTCCGGTGGACAGATCGCCGACATCGGTTCGCTCACCGCTCCGGGCCTCGAAGCCAAGGTCAACGACGTGCAGAAGATCGCCAAGAAGGTCTGGACGCACAAGGTGACGGTGCAGAAGGGCGAGATCACCGAGGGCGACGTCGTACTCGCGCACGTCGACGCCGAGTGGCGCAAGGGTGCAACCCAGGGGCACTCCGGCACCCACATGGTGCACGCGGCGCTGCGTCAGGTGCTCGGCCCCAACGCGGTGCAGGCGGGCTCGCTCAACAAGCCGGGTTACCTCCGCTTCGACTTCTCGTGGCAGGGCGCGCTGTCCGACTCCCAGAAGCAGGACATCGAGGCACTCACCAACGAAGCCGTGGCGTCGAACTACGCGGTCAACACATTTGTCACGGATCTCGACAAGGCCAAGGCGATGGGTGCGATGGCACTCTTCGGTGAAAACTACGGCGACGAGGTTCGCGTCGTCGAAATCGGCGGCCCGTTCTCGATGGAACTGTGCGGTGGCACTCACGTCGGAAGCTCCGCACAGATCGGTCAGGTAACGCTGCTCGGTGAGCAGTCGGTCGGCTCCGGAATCCGACGCGTCGAGGCGTACGTCGGTTTGGACTCCTACCGCTACCTCGCCAAGGAACGCGCGCTCCTGGCCGGACTCTCCTCCTCGCTGAAGGTTCCTTCGGAAGAGGTGCCCGCCCGCGTCGAGGCGCTCGTCGAGCGACTCAAGGTGGCCGAGAAGGAACTCGAGCAGACAAAGGCCAAGGCTGTGCTGGCGTCGGCAGGCGAGTACGTCGCCAAGGCCAAGCGCATCGGCAGTGTCCTCGTCATCGCCGAGCCTGCTCCCGCCGGAGTCGGCGGAAACGACCTGCGCAGCCTCGTCACGGACATCAAGGGTCGCCTCGGCTCCGAACCTGCCGTCGTAGCTCTGCTCGGTGACGTCGACGGCAAGGTTCCGTTCGTGGTCGCCTCGAGCAAGGCAGCTCAAGGTCTCGGTGTGAAGGCCGGCGAGCTGGTCGCGTCGTTCGGTCCCAAGATCGGCGGCCGCGGCGGCGGAAAGCCCGACATGGCCCAGGGTTCGGGTTCGGACTCCGCAGGAATCCCGGCGGCGCTCGATGCGATCCGGGACAGAGTCGGAGAGCTGGCGGGCGGCAGCTGACGGTGGTGGCTACGCAACAGGGTCCCGATCGCCCCGGCATCGACGACCCTGGTCGCGGGCGGCGCATCGCCATCGACGTGGGCAGTGTTCGCATCGGCGTCGCGTCCAGCGACCCCGACGGCATCCTCGCGACACCGGTGGAAACGGTTCCACGCTCGAAGGAGCGTGGGCCCGACGCGCCGGATATCCGGCGCATTATCGCCATCGTGTCCGAATACGAGGCCGTTGAGGTTATCGTCGGACTGCCACAGACGCTGCGCGGTGAGCAAGGTAAAGCCGCCGGTATCGCGACTGCATTCGCCAAACGACTGCAGCGGGCCGTCGAACCGATCCCGGTGAGACTGTCCGACGAACGACTGACGACCGTCACGGCTGCGCGCAATCTCCGCGAAAGTGGAGTCAAGGCACGCGGCCAGCGACCGATGATCGATCAGGCTGCGGCGGTGGAAATCCTGCAAGGCTGGCTGGACGAGCGGAGTAGAGCTGTGAAACCAGGGGAGTCGTCGAAGGACGCTGCACTGGAGGGCGATCTGTGAACGCGCGGTGGGATGAGGGCGGCGGAAGCCGGCCCACCAGTTCGTTCGACTTCGACAACGACGAGACCATGGTCATGCGTGCACTGCCGCAGAACATCGATCCGCCGCACATGTCGCGAGCCGAGGCACGCAAGCAACGCGAAGCGCGCAACAAGCGCGCCAAGCGTGGCAAGAAGGTCGGCGTTCTCGCCCTGCTGGTGTTGGTGATCGCAGTCCTCGGTGTCGGTGCATACGGCGCTCTCTGGTACATGGATCGCAACAAGACCGCGGAGGATTTTGCCGGCCCCGGCGGCGCACCCGTGGTCATCCAGATCAACAGTGGAGAAACCGCATCGGAGATCGGTGCGACGCTCGAGGCGAAGAACGTCGTCGCGAGTTCCGCTGCTTTCTACAACGCGGCGATCGCCAATCCGTCTGAGATCCAGAAGGTGCAACCCGGCTTCTACCAGGTGCCGGTGCAGAGTAGCGCCGCGAGCGCACTCGACACCTTGGTTGCCCCGGACTCCCGAGTCGGCAGTGTTGTCATCGCCGAAGGGCGTCAGCTGCACGACAGTTCGGACGCGCAGACCGGCTCGCTCAAGAAGGGCATCTACAACCTCATTTCCGAGGCGAGTTGTGTCGGCCCGGTTTCCGCTCAGAAATGTGTCTCGACAGACGAATTGAACACTGCGGGAGCATCTTCCGATCTGGCTTCGCTCGGCGTGCCGGACTGGGCGATGTCGTCGGTCAAGAGCGTGCCGGACAAGGACCGTCAGCTCGAAGGCCTGATCGCCGCCAGCAGTTGGGATTTCGATCCCACTGCTACGCCCACCGAGATCCTGCGGTCGTTGGTCGAGGGTAGCGCCGCCAAGTACGAGGCCACGGGAATTCTGACAGCCGGCAGCGGGGTCGGAATGTCTCCGTACCAGTTGTTGGTGGCAGCGTCGCTGGTCGAGCGTGAGGCGTTGCCCGCTGACATGGCCAAGGTTGCGCGGGTGATCGTCAACCGACTCGCAGTCGATCAGCCTCTGCAGTTCGACTCCACGGTCAACTACTCACTCGACACCACCGAGGTCGCAACCACGGATGCCGACCGTGAGCGCGTCACGCCGTGGAACACGTACGCAATGCCGGGTCTGCCTGCAACGCCCATCGCTTCGCCGAGCATCGACGCGCTGAAGGCCGTGGAATCGCCGGCGGCCGGTGACTGGTTGTACTTCGTCACGATCAACAAGGAAGGCCAGACGCTCTTCACCAAGAGCTACGAGGAGCATTTGGCCAACATCGAACTGGCACAGCAAAGTGGGATTCTCGACAGTGGACGGTAGTACCGCGACTTCGCTCGCGACGCCACGTAAGGCGGCAGTTCTCGGAAGCCCGATCGCTCACTCGAAGTCCCCGTTGCTGCATCTTGCGGCGTACGCGGCTTTGGGGCTGAGCGATTGGACCTACGAGCGGATCGAATGCACCGGCGAGCAGTTGCCTGCCCTCGTCGACTCACTCGGCCCCGAATGGATCGGCCTCTCGGTGACGATGCCGGGCAAGATCGCAGCACTCGAATATGCCACCGAACGCACACCGCGAGCGGTGACCATCGGCTCGGCCAACACCCTGGTTCGCATCGACGGCGGTTGGCGTGCCGACTGCACGGACGTCGACGGAGTCAGCGGTGCGTTGATCGCCGGCGGTGTCGGCGATCTCAGCGGCACTTCGGCGGTAGTTGTCGGCGCGGGCGGCACCGCGCGGCCGGCATTGGTCGCGTTGGCCGACATGGGAGTTCGGACAGTCACCGTGGTCGCGCGTGATCCGGGGCGCGCATCCGGTGCCATCGAATGCGGCGGTGCTGTCGGGTTGGACATTGATCTGGTCGCCTTCGACGACGCACGGCTAGGCGGGATCTGCGCCGAATCCTCGGTCTTGGTCAGTACCGTTCCCGCGGAAGCGGCAGCGCCCTTTGCCCAGCAATTGGGGAAGGCGCGATTTGTCCTCGACGCGATCTACAACCCCTGGCCGACGCCACTTGCTTCGGTTGTCGAGGCGGCCGATGGCACGGTGATCGGTGGCCTCGAGATGTTGCTCAATCAGGCCTTCGGGCAGGTAGAGCAGTTCACGGGCAAGCCCGCTCCGCGAGAGGCGATGGCAGCCGCTATCGCTTAGGTCTGTTCACAGTGTCGAGGTAGTCCACAAGACGATTCGTAGTCTGCCGCTGGCGAACGGCAGACGCCAAGCTCGAAACCATGTGGACGTTGATGGTCTTGGCAGGCTCGGGGGTAGTCGCTGGCTTCGGAGCTCGGGCGATCGTCGACAATTGGTTGCGGCGACACGGTTATCGACCAGTCGTGACTTTCTGTTGTGTGCCGCAGTGCGCCGTCGCAACAGGCTGGGTTGTCGTCGGTGCGCTGAATACCTCGGTGGTGCAGTTATTTTCCGGTCTCGCCGTGGTGTGGTGGTGCGTCGCGATCTCGACTGTCGACCTGGCTGTGCGTCGGCTGCCCAACAGTTTCACGCTGCCGGGCTACGCCGTCGTGATGGTCTACGCGACGGTGTCGGGAACGGTGTGGGTGGCGGTGGTGGGGTCGGCACTGCTCGCCGGAATCCACCTCCTGGCGCACGTGATGTCGCCTGGTTCCATGGGCGTCGGCGATGTGAAGCTGTCGCTTCCTCTGGGCGCCGTGACCGGATTGGTGGGAGCGGACGCCTGGCTGTGGTCGTTGGTGTCTGCCTCGGTGCTCACCGCAACGCTGGGCACCGCGCTGGAACTGCGAAGACGAGGGCCGGTAGCCCACAATTCGCCCATTGCGCACGGACCCTCGATGTGCCTGGCAGCCTGCGGTTCGATTGCGTTTGCCTGGCTGACGTGACGAGTGCAACATCCGCGAGAAGTCTGGCGTTATTGACCGTTCAACGACGGACGGTGAACTGCAGGAAAGACGTAACCGTCGGTTTCATAAATGCGGGTATTGCCAGCGCGCGGTCCCAATATGCGGCGAGTCGGACTTGCCGAATGTCCACATCCTGACGTTCACTGAGGTTTCGGAAATGGGACAAAACGAATCTCGTTTCGCACTCGATTATCGGGGGAACCTATGCGCACAAGGCTTTTCGTCGCCGCGGCAGCCTGTTTGGCGGCTGTGGCTGCAGGAGCGGGCGTCGCCGGCGCCGCGCCTGCACCTTCATCGGTGGCACTGGGCGGGGGCTCAGGAATCCTGCTGCCGGACGTGGATCACTCCGATCCTGACCGAGTTGCAGCATGCACGTTGACCGCGGTCGGCTACGACAACGCCGGTTCTCTCGTGGCACTCACCGCCGGACACTGCGGAGTTGTCGGGGACCGGGTGTTCGCCGAGTATCTGCCCGAGGCCGGACCCATCGGTCGGTTCTCTTACTCGAGTCCGGTCTCGGACATCGCCGTGATCGATCTCGACGACGCCAAGGTAGCTCCGCTGCGTACCGTCGGCGGCACGACGATCAACGGAATCGGCGCCCCGCCGGCACCGGGCACGATCGTGTGCAAGGAAGGCCGTTCGACCGGCAACACGTGCGGTATCACCTGGGGTTACGACTCCGTCTACGGTGAGATCGTCGAGCACACGTGCTCGATTCCCGGTGATTCCGGTGGACCGCTCGTCGTCGGTGACCGCCTGGTGGGCTTGATCAGCAATGGCTACCCGCCGTACTGCTTCGAGCCGCTTCCGCCGCCGTTCCACGCTCCCGACAACTCGGCGGACATCAACATCGGTTTGGCTGACATCAACGCAAACGGTGGAGGATTCCGCCTGTTCTAGACCCACAGGTACCTCTGAGATGGCCCACACGCCTCGTGCGTGTGGGCCATCTGTGTTCACCGGGAGGACCACTGTGACAACTGAGGTCTGCGACGTGGAAAGATGGTCGGCGTGCTGCGTTGGATAACTGCCGGAGAATCCCATGGTCCCGCCCTCGTCGCGATGCTCGAGGGCATGGTCGCGGGGGTCGAAGTGACCTCTGAGGCCATCTCGTCCGAACTTGCCCGTCGTCGACTCGGTTACGGCCGTGGCGCACGGATGAAGTTCGAGGCCGACAAGGTCACCATCATCGGCGGTGTCCGCCACGGATTTACGCTCGGTGGCCCCGTGGCCATCGAGATCGGCAACACCGAGTGGCCCAAGTGGGAAACCATCATGTCCGCCGACCCGGTCGACCCGGACCTGCTCGCCGATCAGGCTCGCAATGCCCCGTTGACGCGCCCGCGTCCCGGACACGCCGATTACAGCGGCATGCTCAAGTACGGCTTCAACGACGCGCGTCCCGTCCTCGAGCGCGCCAGCGCTCGCGAGACCGCAGCCCGCGTGGCCGCTGGAACCGTCGCACGGTCCTTCCTGCGTCAGGTATTCGGTGCCGAGGTCGTTTCACACGTTATTTCCATCGGTGCTTCCGAGCCGTACGTCGGACCCGTGCCGGAGGGCAAGGATCTCGACGCGATCGACGCGAGCCCGGTCCGCGCATTCGACAAGGCTGCAGAAGAGTCGATGATCGCCGAAATCGAATCGGCGAAGAAGGACGGCGACACCCTCGGTGGCGTCGTGGAGGTCGTCATCCACGGCCTGCCGGTCGGACTCGGCACTTTCGTCAGCGGCGCCGAGCGTCTCGATTCACGACTTGCTGCTGCTCTCATGGGAATTCAGGCCATCAAGGGCGTTGAGGTCGGCGACGGCTTCGAGACCGCGCGCCGTCGTGGCAGCGAAGCTCACGACGAGATCCGTCCGGGCCCGGACGGCATCGTGCGCTCCACGAACCGCGCAGGCGGAATCGAAGGTGGCATGACCAATGGTGAGGCTCTTCGAGTTCGCGCCGCGATGAAGCCGATCTCGACGGTTCCGCGCGCTCTGGCGACGGTCGACATGGAGAGCGGCGAGGAAGCGGTTGCCATCCACCAGCGCAGCGACGTGTGCGCGGTTCCGGCCGCCGGCGTCGTCGCCGAGTCGATGGTCGCGCTCGTCGTGGCTCAGGCCGCACTCGAAAAGTTCGGTGGTGATTCCATTGCTGAAACCACTGCCAACTACCGTCGTTACGCCGAGGGCATCGCAGCCCGACCGCCTCGATAGGACTCACGTATCGATGAAGCCGAAGGCTGTACTCATCGGTCCGCCCGGTGCCGGCAAATCGACCATCGGTCGACGTCTCGCGCAGGCACTCGAACTCGAGTTGGTCGATACCGACGCCGAGATCGAACGGACCACGGGTAGGACGATCCCGGAGATCTTCACCCATGACGGAGAGCCTCGGTTTCGTGAAATCGAGGAATCGGTGGTTCGCGAAGCGTTGCAGGCCACTGACGGAATCGTCTCGCTCGGCGGTGGTGCGATCCTCTCCGATCGCACGCGCGAACTGCTCCAGGGGCACACGGTCATCTACCTCGAGATCAGTGTCGCCGAAGGGCTTCGCCGCACGGGGGCGAACAATCATCGCCCGCTGCTGGCCGGCGGAGATCCCAAGGTCAAGTACCAGGAGTTGATGAGGCGTCGTCGTCCGCTGTACCGGCGTTCGGCCACGATTCGGATTCGGACCGACGGCCGAAGTCCGGCGCGTGTCGTCGGGCAACTGGTGTCGAAACTTCAAGACAAATGAACAACCGGAGCGGAGTAGTGGAGCAGTGACCGAACCCGTACGTGTAGAGGTGAAGACCGCAAGTCCTTACCCGGTCGTGATCGGCCGCGGCCTGCTCGGTGATCTCGTTGCCGAGTTCGACGGCGCGCGCACTGTCGCGATCTTCCATCAGCCGCCGCTGGCAGAGACCGCGGAGGCCGTACGGGCTGCGTTGGCGGAGAAGGGAATCGACGCCCACCGTATCGAGATCCCCGATGCCGAGGACGGCAAGGATCTTGCTGTGGCGGGCTTCTGCTGGGACGTGCTCGGCCGGATCGGCCTGACTCGCAGCGACGCGATCATGAGCTTGGGCGGGGGAGCGGCGACCGACCTCACCGGCTTCGTCGCGGCTACGTGGATGCGCGGTGTCAAGGTAGTTCACGTCCCCACCACCTTGCTCGCGATGGTCGACGCAGCAGTGGGCGGCAAGACCGGTATCAACACCGAAGCGGGCAAGAACCTCGTCGGTTCGTTCCACGAGCCGGGAGCGGTGTTCATCGATCTCGCGACGCTCGAGACTGTGCCGCACAACGAGATCGTTGCAGGCATGGCCGAGGTCATCAAGACCGGATTCATCGCCGACCCGGTGATCCTGGATCTCATCGAAGCCGATCCCAAGGCAGCTCTCGATCCGTCGGGAACTGTTCTGCCCGAGTTGATTCGGCGCTCCGTGGAGGTCAAGGCCAAGGTCGTGGCCGCGGATCTGCGCGAGTCGGATCTGCGCGAAATCCTCAACTACGGCCACACCCTCGGCCACGCGATCGAACGTCGTGAGCGCTACAAGTGGCGCCACGGTGCCGCTGTCTCCGTCGGCCTGGTTTTCGCTGCCGAACTCGGACGGCTCGCGGGCCGACTCGACGACGCCACCGCGGATCGTCACAAGTCGATCCTCGATCTCGTCGGGCTGCCGACGTCGTACGACGGTGATGCGTTCGGCGATCTGATGAAGGGAATGCAGACCGACAAGAAGAACCGTGCCGGGCTGCTGCGTTTCGTGGTCCTCGACGGACTGGCCAAGCCGGGTCGCCTCGAGGGGCCGGATCCGAGTCTGCTGGTTGCGGCGTACTCCGCGATTGCCCGCGATGCGAGGCCGGCCGGCGGAACGGTCCTGTTGTGAGGATCAACGTCGTCAACGGACCCAATCTGGGGCGTCTGGGTAAGCGTCAGCCCGAGGTCTACGGCGCGACCACACACGACGATCTGATCGAATTGTGTGTCGCGGCAGGCAAGGAGCTCGGCGTCGAGGTGATCGTCCGTCAGAGCGATCACGAAGGTGATCTGCTCGGCTGGATCCACGATGCGGCGGACGCGGGGGAACCGGTGATCCTCAATGCCGGTGGCTTGACGCACACGTCGGTGGTCCTGCGAGATGCATGCGCCGAACTGACCGCAGGTCTCGTCGAGGTACACATCTCGAACGTTCATGCGCGAGAAGAGTTTCGGCACCACTCCTACCTGAGTCCGATTGCGACCGGAGTGATCGTCGGACTCGGCGTCGCCGCGTATCCGCTGGCGATCAGGTTCCTCGCCGAGCGAGGCTGAACGAGGGAAGTCGAAAAAACAGCCACACGAATGCGGCCCCGAGGAAAATATCCTCGGGGCCGCATTCGGTTGTGTGGACGGCGGGCGTTACTGCTCGCGCTTGCCCAGATCGATCGCCGGGAAGACCGCGGTATCGGCGTCGGATTCCTCGACGGACATGGCGGCTCCGCTGTATGCGTGCTGCTCGGTGGGGGAGTCGTAGCCCTCGCTGACGGGCACCGGTTCGTGGTGACGCTCGTGGGACGGGGTCTGCGGAGCTGTTCCGTTCTTGCGCTGTTCACGGCTGACGAAGAAGCGTCCGACGGTGATGGCGATCATGGCGGGGACGAAGATGAGAAGGATCGTGAACGCCGCACCGGAGGTCACCTCGAAGAACAAGCCCTGCTGGGTCAGTTCGAGGGAGGGGACCAGGCTGAGTGCCCAGCTGGCAGCGCCGGCGACGAACCCGCCGACCAATGCGGCCTTGAGCCACAGCATGGTCAGATCGGCGCCGTCCTCTGGTTCGGGGAAATTCCGGCGGTCGCGAATGCCGTCGATGCCACCCCAGATCGCGGCGAAGACGATGACGATCAACAGGGACAGCCAGCGCAGGGTGGACCCCTGAAGTGGCCACTGTGCGATCGCTGCACCGAGCAACGCACGAAACACAACATGTATCAGGGCCATGCCGAGGCCACGTACCAACCACGCATTCATGGGTACAGCCTAACTAGAACCCATTACACCTTGTGGCCTAACCCACAGTTATTGCTGTAACCGCGAGTTTCGAGTTGATCGGCAGGTCTGCGCGGGCGGTAGGTTCGAGGGATGCCGGTCGACTTCAGAACACGCCGTGAATCCCTCAGACGCCTCCTCTCGGAGCGCGAACTCGACGCGATTCTCGTCACAGATCTCCTCAACATCAGATACCTCACCGGTTTCACCGGTTCCAATGCGGCGCTCGTCGTCAGTGCATCGGATTCAGCGTCCGACGAGCGTGAGACGGTGATCTGCACCGACGGCCGCTACGTGACGCAGGTGTCAGAGCAGGTGCCGGACCTTCGGGCCGAAATCGCCCGTTCGAGTGCTGCGCACTTGATCGAGAAGTCCACGGCGCCCGTTCTCGCGTTCGAGTCACATGTGGCGACGTTCGCCGAACATCGGGCTTGGACCGAAGCAGCGCCGAAGATCCGGTTCGAACCGGTGAGCGGACTCGTCGAACAATTGCGCATGGTCAAGGACGAGTACGAGGTGGAGTTGTTGCGAGCCGCGTGCACCGCAGCCGATGTCGCGTTGGCGCAGTTGATCGCTCGCGGTGGCCTGCGACCTGGCCGAACGGAACGAGAGGTCGGCCGCGAGCTGGAAAATCTGATGCTCGACAACGGGGCGGACGGTATTTCCTTCGAGACGATCGTGGCGGCCGGCGCCAACTCGGCGATTCCGCATCACCGACCGACCGATGCGATCCTGGCGTCGGGTGACTTCGTCAAACTCGACTTCGGAGCCCAGGTCGGTGGGTACCACTCGGACATGACACGGACCTACGTGCTCGAGTCCGTTTCCGATTGGCAACGGGAGATCTACGAGCTCGTCGCGCGTTCGCAAGCTGCCGGTTGCGACGCGCTCGCGCCGGGTGTCGAATGTGCGGCAGTCGACGCCGTCGCCCGTGCGGTGATCGACGATGCAGGCTACGGCGAGTTGTTCCTGCACGGCCTCGGCCACGGTGTGGGGCTCGAAATCCACGAAGCACCGGGGATCGGCAAGCTCGGCACCGGTACACTTCTTTCCGGCGCGGCGGTGACCGTCGAGCCGGGCGTGTACTTCTCCGGGCGCGGAGGTGTACGGATCGAGGACACGCTCGTTGTTCGTGAGCAGGGGCCAGAGCTGCTCACACTGACCGCAAAAGACCTTACCGTCATCTGAGACGGTTTCCCGACCCCTAGGAGACGCGAAGCAAGTGGCTTCCACCAGTGATTTCAAGAATGGTCTGGTTCTGCAGATCGAAGGCCAGCTGTGGACGATCATCGAGTTCCAGCACGTCAAGCCCGGCAAGGGCCCTGCCTTCGTGCGCACCAAGCTCAAGAACGTGCTCTCGGGCAAGGTAGTGGACAAGACGTTCAACGCCGGTGTGAAGGTCGAGACCGCCACGGTCGACCGTCGTGACATGACGTACCTGTACCACGACGGCAGCGACTACATCTTCATGGACGGCGACACCTACGACCAGGTGTCGATCAGCGAATCCACCGTCGGCGACCAGTCGCGTTTCCTGCTCGAGAACATGGCAGTCCAGGTCGCGACCCACGAAGACGTTCCCCTCTTCGTCGAGCTTCCGGTCACCGTCGAGCTCGTCGTCAAGCACACCGATCCGGGCCTGCAGGGCGACCGCTCCACCGGCGGCACCAAGCCTGCCACCCTCGAGACCGGTGCCGAGATCAACGTCCCGCTCTTCATCAACACCGGTGACAAGCTCAAGGTCGATTCCCGTGACGGCAACTACCTCGGGCGTGTGAATTCCTGAGTGTCCGGCACACATAAGAAACTCGGTGCACGCCACAAGGCGCGCAAGCGTGCCGTCGACTTCCTCTTCGAAGCCGAGGCACGTGACCTCGATCCGGTCGCACTGGCGTCGGAGCGTTCCGATCTGTCCGTCAAGGACGACGCGGTAGCACCCGTCGCGGCCTACACCGTCACGTTGGTGTCCGGCGTTGCGGAGAATCTGGACCGGATCGATCAGGTCATCTCCTCGCATCTGCAGGACTGGACGCTCGAGCGTCTGCCCGCCGTCGACCGTGCGATTCTGCGTATCGCCGTGTGGGAGCTCTTCCACGCGACGGACGTTCCGCCGGTTGTCGCCGTGGACGAGGCCGTCGAACTCGCGAAGCAGCTCTCGACGGACGACTCTCCGGGATTCGTCAACGGAATCCTCGGCCAGGTCGTTCTCGTTGCGCCGCAGGTTCGATCGGCTGCGGCCGCGACCTCCCAGCGCGCGCAGGAATCGGATTCGGGTACCGAGTAGCAAGTTTTGTTCCACCACCGCCGTGCGAGTGTCACCGAGCGCGTTGTGTGTCTGCACACAACCGGTCGGAGTCGCTGCTCGCACGGCGGGATCAGGTCTGTCGGCTGATAGGGTGGGGACCGTCAGACATCCTTTAACGATCCGTCCAGTGAGGCGGAGAAGGAGGTCGCTGCATGAGCGTGCCCGAAGGGTCTCGCCCATCCGATCTTGCAGGTCCAGGTAACTCGAAGGCGCCGGTCGGTGCCGAGGCAGGTAGCGAAACCCGCGAATTGTTGTCCGCCCAGGATGTGGGCCGGACCATCGCGCGGATCGCTCACGAGATCATCGAGAAGACCGCACTCGACGGACCCGAGGGAACTGCCCCTCGTGTGGTCCTGATCGGGATCCCGACGCGTGGAACCACCCTCGCCACGCGACTGCGCGCCAAGATCGAAGAATTCTCCGGTGTGCGACTTCCCATCGGATCTCTCGACATCACCCTCTACCGCGACGATCTCCGGAACAAGCCGCACCGCCCGCTCGAGCGCACGTCCGTCCCCGAAGGTGGCGTCGACAATGCGCTGGTCGTTCTCGTGGACGACGTCCTCTTCTCCGGTCGCACCGTGCGCTCGGCACTTGACGCGTTGCGCGATCTGGGCCGCCCCCGCGCGGTCCAACTCGCAGTGCTCGTGGATCGTGGTCACCGCGAACTCCCGCTGCGCGCCGACTACGTCGGCAAGAACGTCCCGACCGCGAGGTCCGAGGACGTCAAGGTTCTCCTCCAGGAGCACGACGGCAGGGAAGCGGTAGTCATCTCCGGGGGTAAGAGCGCGTGAAGCACCTACTTTCCATCGCGGACCTCGATCGTGAGTCCGCGGTAGAACTTCTCGACGAGGCAGAACGGTTCGAGCAGGCACTTCTGGGACGAGAGGTACGCAAGCTCCCGACGCTGCGCGGACGCACGGTCATGACGGTGTTCTTCGAGAACTCGACGCGCACCCGGGTGTCTTTCGAGGTGGCAGGCAAATGGATGAGTGCCGACGTCATCAATGTCAGCGCATCCAGTTCCTCGGTGTCCAAAGGTGAATCCCTGCGCGATACCGCGATGACCCTGCGCGCGGCCGGTGCCGACGCACTCATCGTGCGCCACCCGGCTTCGGGCGCCGCCCACCAGATCGCAAAGTGGACCGGAGCGGCCGACGACGGTGGCCCGGCAGTCATCAACGCAGGTGACGGCACGCACGAGCACCCCACTCAGGCGCTTCTCGACGCTTTGACCCTTCGCCAGCGTCTCGGCGACATCGAGGGCAAGCGGATCGCCATCGTCGGCGACATCCTGCACAGCCGTGTCGCCCGCTCCAACGCACTGCTGCTCTCGATGCTCGGTGCCGAGGTTGTTCTTGTTGCGCCGCCGACACTGCTGCCGGTCGGTGCGCACACGTGGCCGGTCACGGTTTCGCATTCGCTCGACGCGGAACTGCCCGGACTCGACGCGGTGCTGATGCTGCGGGTTCAGGCCGAACGCATGAACGGTGGCTTCTTCCCGTCGCAGCGCGAGTACTCGATCAACTACGGCCTGTCCGAGAAGCGGCTGGCGATGCTGGCCGATCACGCGGTGGTCCTGCACCCCGGCCCGATGCTGCGCGGCATGGAGATTGCATCCGCCGTTGCCGATTCCTCCAAAACTGCTGTACTGCAACAGGTTACCAACGGCGTACACATGCGCATGGCTGTCTTGTTCCGACTGCTGGTCGGGTCGGAGGACGGTGCGCTGTGACCAGAAACGAGAACGGAGAATCACCCGTGAGTGTCCTGCTCCGCGGAGTCCTGATCTACGGAGAAGGTGAGCCCACCGACGTACTCGTCGGCGACGGCACGATCCTCGAGATCGGCGTGGACCTCGATCCGGCCACGGCATCCGAGGTGATCGATGCCGGCGGGCAGATCCTGCTTCCCGGCTTCGTGGACCTGCACACACATCTGCGTGAGCCCGGCCGCGAAGACACCGAGACCATCGAAACCGGAAGCTCGGCAGCGGCTCTGGGTGGATACACCGCGGTCTTCGCGATGGCCAACACGAGTCCCGTCGCCGATTCGGTGGTCATCACCGATCACGTCTGGCGACGCGGGCAGGAAGTCGGCCTCGTCGACGTCCACCCCGTCGGCGCAGTCACAGCGGGCCTGGAAGGCAAACAACTCGCCGAGATGGCGACCATGGCCGCAGGCGTCGGCAAGGTCAAGATGTTCTCCGACGACGGCCACTGCGTCTACGACCCACTGATCATGCGTCGCGCGCTCGAATACTCCAGTTCACTGGGCGTCCTGATCGCCCAGCACGCGGAAGAGCCGCGTTTGACCGTCGGTGCGGTCGCCCACGAGGGCCCCACGGCCGCGCGTCTCGGCCTGGCCGGATGGCCGCGAGCAGCCGAAGAATCGATCGTGGCCCGCGACGCACTGCTCGCGCGTGACGCCGGCGCCCGCGTTCACATCTGCCACGCCTCCACCGCCGGAACCGTCGAACTCGTGAAGTGGGCTCGCAGCCAAGGGATTTCGATCACCGCCGAGGTCACCCCGCATCACCTGCTCCTCGACGATTCACGGCTCGAGACGTACGACGCGATCAACAAGGTCAACCCGCCCTTGCGTGAGGCCAGTGATGTTGCCGCGCTGCGCAAGGGTCTGGCCGAGGGAATCATCGACTGCGTCGCGACCGACCATGCTCCGCACGCCGAGCAGGACAAGTGCTGCGAGTTCGCAGCCGCTCGCCCTGGAATGCTCGGCCTCGAGACCGCACTCTCGATCATCGTGCAGACGATGGTCCAGCCCGGCCTGTTGGACTGGCGCGGTGTTGCCCGGGTCATGAGCGAGCGCCCCGCGGCAATCGTCGGCCTCGACGATCAGGGCCGTCCCATCGAGGTGGGGGAGCCCGCGAACCTGACATTGGTCGATCCGTCGGCCGAGTGGACGGTCCACGGTCCCGACCTGGCGAGTGTCGCGCATAACACTCCGTACGAGTCGATGACATTGCCCGCTCGGGTCACGACCACACTGTTACGTGGCCGCATCACCGCACACGACGGGAATGTGCGGCTGCGGAGTAGCGAGGAGTAGCGCGTCATGGACAGAGCACTGTGGATCATCGGTCTGGCGATCTTCTGGGTCGCGATGATCGGCCTGATGTACGTCGGCTGGCGTGGACGCGCTCGACGCCAGAAAGACAAGATCGGCGAACTGCCGACGGTACCGGCAACCCTGGGTGAACTGCTCGTCCTGCCGACCACCGGCCTGTACGTCGGCAGCACCATCGCACCCAGTTGGCAGGACCGAATCGCCGTCGGCGACCTCGGTTTCCGCGCCACCTGCGAGATCAGCCACTACAGCGGCGGAATTCTGGTCGAGCGTGACGGCGCGTCGGCCATCTGGATTCCGGAGAAGTCGATCCGCGCGATCCGCACGGAGAACGGTCTTGCCGGCAAGGTCATGAGCAAGGACGGCGTCCTGGTGATTCGCTGGGAATTGCCGAGCGGAACCGAGATCGACACGGGCGTGCGCGGTGACGACAAGACGGTTTATCCGGACTGGGTCAAGCCGGTGACTGCTTCGAACAAGACCGCTTCGAACAAGACGAATGACAACGAAGACGCAAGCTCTGGCGACATCGAGCAGAACGGAAAGAACGCATGAGCGGCTTTGACAACAGCCCCGCAGTACTGGTCCTCGAAGACGGACGGGTGTTCCGCGGAACCACCTTCGGTGCGGTTGGACAGACCCTGGGCGAAGCGGTGTTCAGCACCGGAATGACCGGCTACCAGGAAACGCTCACCGATCCCAGCTACCACCGCCAGATCGTCGTCTCCACCGCACCGCAGATCGGCAACACCGGCTGGAACGACGAAGACGACGAGTCGGTCGGACCGACCGGCGAGCGTGCCGGCGCCAAGATCTGGGTTGCCGGGTACGTCGTTCGTGACCCCTCGCGCGTCACCTCGAGCTGGCGTGCAACCGGTTCGCTCCAGGCCAAGCTCGAAGAGCAGGGCATCGTCGGAATCGCCGGGATCGACACCCGCGCCCTGGTTCGCCACCTGCGTACTCGCGGTTCGATGAAGGCCGGAATTTTTTCCGGTGAAGCCATCGCCGCCGATGACGAACTGGTCCGACGGGTTCAGGATCAGCCGACCATGCTCGGCGCCGATCTTGCCGGTGAGGTCAGCACCACCAGCGGCTACGTCGTCGAGCCGAAGGGCGGGGAGGCGCTGTACACGGTTGCCGCCATCGACCTCGGTATCAAGACCAACACCCCGCGCATGTTCGCCGAGCGCGGTATTCGCGTCCACGTGTTGCCGTCCAACGCGAGTCTCGAACAGATCCTCGACCTGAAGGCCGACGGAGTGTTCCTCTCCAACGGTCCCGGTGACCCAGCCACCGCCGACGGCGCAGTCCACCTCACGAAAGAGGTCATCGGACAGGGCTTGCCGCTGTTCGGTATCTGCTTCGGCAACCAGATCCTGGGCCGCGCCCTGGGCCTGAGCACCTACAAGATGAAGTTCGGCCACCGCGGAATCAACATCCCGGTGATCGAGCATCAGACCGGTCGCATCGCGATCACCGCTCAGAACCACGGCTTCGCGCTCGAAGGCGAAGCCGGTCAGGAATTCGACACCCCGTTCGGCCGCGCGGTGGTCAGCCACACCTGCGCCAACGACGGAGCCGTCGAAGGTGTTCGCCTGCTGGACGATTCGGCCTTCTCGGTGCAGTACCACCCCGAGGCGGCAGCCGGCCCGCACGACGCCGCGTACCTCTTCGACCGCTTCACCAGCCTGCTCTCCGCACGGAAAGAAACCGGAGTCAAGAACTAATGCCACGCCGTACAGATCTCAAGCACATCCTGGTAATCGGCTCCGGTCCGATCGTCATCGGTCAGGCCTGCGAGTTCGACTACTCGGGCACCCAGGCCTGCCGCGTCCTCCAGGAGGAGGGCCTGCGCGTCAGCCTGGTCAACTCCAACCCGGCCACCATCATGACGGACCCCGAGTTCGCCGACGCCACGTACGTCGAGCCGATCACGGCCGAGTTCCTCGAGAAGGTCATCGCCAAGGAAGCCTTGCAGGGCAACAAGATCGACGCCGTCCTCGCGACGCTCGGCGGTCAGACTGCGCTCAACGCCGCAGTGGCGCTGCACGAGCAGGGCATCCTCGAGAAGTACGACGTCGAACTGATCGGCGCCGACTTCGACGCCATCCAGCGCGGCGAGGATCGCCAGAAGTTCAAGGACATCGTCGCCAAGGTCGGTGGCGAATCCGCGAAGTCCGCAGTTTGCTACACGATGGACGAAGTACACGCCACGGTCGCCGAACTCGGTTACCCGGTTGTCGTGCGTCCGTCCTTCACCATGGGCGGCCTCGGTTCCGGCATGGCGTACGACGTCGACGATCTCAACCGCATCGCCGGTGGCGGTCTGGCCGCGTCGCCGACGGCGAACGTCCTGATCGAGGAATCCATCCTCGGTTGGAAGGAATACGAACTCGAGCTCATGCGTGACAGTCGCGACAACGTCGTGATCGTCTGCTCCATCGAGAACGTCGACCCGGTCGGTGTCCACACCGGAGACTCGGTCACCGTCGCCCCGGCGATGACGCTGACCGACCGCGAGTACCAGGCGATGCGCGACCTTTCCATCGACATTCTGCGTGAGGTGGGCGTCGACACCGGCGGCTGCAACATCCAGTTCGCGATGGACCCGAAGGACGGCCGCCTGGTCGTCATCGAGATGAACCCGCGTGTCTCCCGCTCGTCGGCTCTGGCGTCGAAGGCGACCGGTTACCCGATCGCGAAGATGGCGGCCAAGCTTGCCATCGGCTACACGCTCGACGAGATCGTCAACGACATCACCAAGGAAACCCCGGCTTGCTTCGAGCCGACGCTCGACTACGTCGTCGTCAAGGCTCCGCGGTTCGCTTTCGAGAAGTTCCCCGGTGCCGACGGAACTCTGACCACCACGATGAAGTCGGTGGGCGAGGCCATGAGCATCGGCCGCAACTTCACCGAGGCTTTCGGCAAGGTCATGCGTTCGCTCGAGACCAAGCGTGCGGGTTACTGGACCGGCGCCGACATCGAGACGGAGAGCCTGGATGCACTGCTCGCCGATCTGAGCGTTCCGCAGGACGGCCGCATGTACGGCATCGAGAAGGCATTCGCGCTCGGCGCAACTGTCGAGCAGCTCTTCGACGCCACCAAGATCGATCCGTGGTTCCTCGACCAGTTCCAGCAGATTCACGAGCTCGGTGAAAAGCTGCGCGCTGCAGAGTCTTTCGACGAGGCTTCCCTGCGTCAGGCCAAGTACCACGGCATCTCGGACCGCCAGATCGCGGCTCTGCGCCCCGAACTCGGTGGTGACACGCACGCAGGTGAGGACGCCGTTCGCGCTCTGCGTGATCAGCTGGGCGTGCGCCCTGTCTACAAGACCGTCGACACCTGCGCCGCAGAGTTCGAGGCCAAGACGCCGTACCACTACTCGACCTACGAGCTCGATCCCGAGGCCGAGTCCGAAGTTGCTCCGCAGACCGAGCGACCCAAGGTTCTGATCCTCGGATCCGGCCCCAACCGCATCGGTCAGGGCATCGAGTTCGACTACTCGTGTGTCCACGCGGCGCAGACGCTGTCCGAGGCCGGGTACGAGACCGTCATGGTCAACTGCAACCCCGAGACCGTCTCCACGGACTACGACACCGCTGATCGCCTGTACTTCGAGCCGCTGACGTTCGAGGACGTCTTCGAGGTCTACCGCGCGGAGGCGCAGTCGGGCACCGTTGCCGGCGTCATCGTCCAGCTCGGCGGCCAGACCCCGCTCGGACTGGCGAAGCGTCTCGAAGCTGCCGGCGTCCCCATCGTGGGAACCAGCCCCGCAGCCATCGACCTGGCGGAGGACCGCGGCGAATTCGGTCGCGTGCTCACCGAAGCCGGTCTGCCTGCACCGAAGTTCGGTACCGCCACCACGTTCGACGGCGCCCGCGAGATCGCAGCAGGCATCGGCTACCCGGTGCTGGTGCGTCCGTCGTACGTGCTCGGTGGTCGCGGCATGGAGATCGTCTACGACGAGGCTTCCCTCGCCGACTACATCTCGCGCGCCACGGAGATCTCCGACGATCGTCCGGTCCTGGTCGACCGCTTCCTCGAAGACGCGGTCGAGATCGACGTCGACGCTCTGTGTGACGGCACCGAGGTGTACCTCGGCGGCGTCATGGAGCACATCGAGGAAGCCGGCATTCACTCCGGTGACTCGGCGTGTGCGCTCCCGCCCATCACTCTGGGCCGGGCGGATCTCGAGAACGTCCGCCGCTCCACCGAGGCTCTCGCGAAGGGCATCGGCGTCAAGGGCCTGCTCAACGTCCAGTACGCCCTCAAGGACGACATCCTTTACGTGCTGGAAGCAAATCCCCGCGCCAGCCGCACGGTTCCGTTCGTGTCCAAGGCGACGGCCGTCCAGCTGGCCAAGGCATGCGCCCGCGTCATGCTCGGCGAATCCATCGCGGAACTGCGTGCGAGCGGCATTCTGCCGGCGAAGGGCGACGGCGGAAACACCCCGGCCGGTGCACCGATCGCGGTCAAGGAAGCTGTGTTGCCGTTCAACCGCTTCCGCCGCGCCGACGGTACCGGCGTGGATACCTTGCTCAGCCCGGAAATGAAGTCCACCGGTGAAGTCATGGGAATCGACTTCGACTTCGGTACGGCTTTTGCCAAGTCGCAGACTGCCGCCTACGGTTCGTTGCCCACCACGGGCGCGGTGTTCGTCTCGGTCGCCAACAAGGACAAGCGTTCGCTGATCTTCCCGGTCAAGCGCCTGGCAGACCTCGGATTCACCATTCTTGCCACCGAAGGAACCGCAGATGTTTTGCGGCGCAACGGTATCGAGTGCAAGCAGGTGTACAAGCAGTCGGGTGAAGATGTTCCGGCCGGTGCCGAGACCATCGTCGACCAGATCCGCAGCGGCGAGGTCGCCATGGTCATCAACACGCCGTACGGCAACAACGGCCCGCGTGTCGACGGCTACGAGATCCGAAGCGCAGCGGTTGCGTCGAACATCCCGTGCATCACGACGGTGCAGGGCGCCTCGGCTGCCGTGCAGGGCATCGAAGCAGCCATTCGCGGCGACATCGGAGTTCACTCCCTGCAGGAATTGCACGCAGGTCTTCGTCAGCCGGCACAGCAGTCGTGAGTCACAGTTGGGGGCAGCGTCTCCGGTCCGCGATCGCGGACCGGGGGCGGCTGTGCGTCGGTATCGACCCGCATCCCGCGCTTCTCGACGCGTGGGGACTGCCGCGTACGGCCGAAGGTCTCGAGACTTTCGCCGAGATCTGCGTCGAGGCCTTCACCGGTGAGGTCGGACTGGTCAAACCTCAGGTCGCGTTCTTCGAGGCTTACGGCAGCGCCGGCTTCGCCGTGTTGGAGCGGACCATCTCGGTTCTTCGTGATGCGGGAACTCTGGTCGTCGCGGATGCCAAGCGCGGTGACATCGGTTCGACGATGGACGCGTACGCGCAAGCCTGGTTGGGTGATTCGCCGTTGGCCTCCGACTCGGTCACCGTTTCGCCGTACCTGGGATTCGGGGCGCTGACTCCGACACTCGAACTGGCACGGCAGAACGCCCGCGGGATCTTCGTCCTGGCACGAACCTCCAATCCGGAAGGCGGCGTACTTCAACAGTCGTCGACTGACGGTGTGAGCGTGGCTCAGTCGATCGTCGACGCTGCGGTCGATGCGAACGGCGACGGCCGTGACACCGTCGGACTGGTGGTCGGTGCAACTCGGGACCACGGTCTGGACCTGTCGCAGTTCAACGGCCCGATTCTCGCTCCGGGACTCGGCGCTCAGGGTGCGACGGCAGCGGATCTCGCAGACATCTTCGCGGGATCGACCGAGCTCCTGCTGCCGAACACTTCCCGTGGGGTGCTCAAGCATGGTCCTTCGGTATCGGCACTTCGGGAGGCAGCAATGCGTGACCGAGACGAGATCGAAGCCGCATTGGCGAACTGATCCGTGAGTGACCTCGAGGCTCGTTCGAGCGGTGGAACCCGGTGGTACCGTCCGTCGGTGAATCGTTGGTGGCAGATCGGACTTCTCGTCGCGGCGTGCGCGCTGCTGGCCACCGGGTTCCAATCCGTCACCGGCGTACACGGCGACGATCTCGCCGTGTACCGGACGGCGGGTCAGGCCGTCCTCGACGGCTCGAACCTGTACGACGAGTCGTTCAACGCGAGACTGCCGTTCACGTATCCGCCCTTCGCTGCGCTCGTCGCCGTTCCAGTCGCCCTGGGTTCCTGGGGTGCGGTCCAGTGGGGATGGAGTTTCGTCAGCCTCCTGATGCTGGCCGCGATCATCGTGCTCAGCTATCGCGAAGTCCCGTTCACACGTAAGCGGCCAGTCGTCGTCTACGTGGGTTTCCTGGTCCTGTGGACGGCGGCATCGCCGATCTCCGATCACCTCGGGTACGGCCAGGTCGGGTTGTTTCTGACTCTCCTGTGCTTGATCGACGTGCTGGCTCGACCACGGTGGATTCCCGAGGGTGTGCTGGTGGGGATCGCCGGCGCGGTCAAACTGGTGCCACTCGTCTACATCGGTTACTACGTGATCACCGGGCGCTGGAAAGCAGTTGCGGGCGGCCTCGCCGGCTTCCTCGGCGCCACGGCTCTGGGCTTTGCGGTTCTCCCGCGCCAGACGATCGACTACTTCGGCGACATCGCCTCACTCTCGGGGCGCGTCGCCGTCGGTGACCCGTCCGTGTTCGGTAACCAGTCCGTGCGTGGAATGGCCTTGCGGCTACTTCCCGAGGGCCTGGTGGGTCCGGCATGGCTCGTCGCCTGTGCGGTGTTGGGTGTCCTCGGAATTGTCGCGACGCGGCGCGCTCAGCGCCTGCGGGGCCATCTCGCCGGTTTCACGGTGGTGGCTCTGCTGGCGGCAATCGTGACTCCCATTGCCTGGACGCACCACTTCGTGTGGTTGGTGCCGGCGGTCGGTGTACTCCTCGTTCCGATCAAGTCTGGCGTGGGGGAGGGCACTCGATCGGTCCCTGTGTGGTCCTGGATCGCGATCGGTCTCACCGCTGTCGTAGTGCTGTTTCGGCTTCCTCGAGTCGGCGCGGACATGGATATCCCGGTAGTCGGCTTCGTGCTGGAGAATTCATTGCTCTGGGCGAGCCTCGCGGTAGTGCTCGCTCTGGCCGCCCCCGGCGTGAGTCGCATCGAACCCGAGACGGTCGACGCCGGCGATCCGAAATCGTCGCTGCAGACCTGAAAACGGGCCGCGACACGCGCATAGGCGTCGAAAATGCTCGAAAATTTTGGATGTGTCGGCGACCACGTTCATTCCCGCAGGTAACGATTTCGCACACTCGCACGGGGGTGTCGCACGCTATGGGTCGAAATACATTGTGTTACAGTCTATTTCGGTACTGTACGCACGTTCGTGTGGCGTCGAATTCGTCTCGATCCAGCCGAAAACGGTGACGATCCGTGACATCGATTCGACGCGCATAACCCACCGCGATCTGCATCGGACCGCGGGGGGTGGGTTAGCAATTCGCGCCAGGCGTGAGTACGGTCGCTATCGCTGCTGGTTATCAGCGGAATAGACAAAATTTGCACACGACGAGACGGAGGAACCGTGGCCCTTCCCCAGTTGACTGATGAGCAGCGCGCTGCTGCTTTGGAGAAGGCAGCTGCTGCCCGCAAGGCCAGGGCTGAGCTCAAGGAGCGCCTGAAGCGTGGCGGCACCGACCTCAAGCAGGTCCTCAAGGACGCCGAAGACAACGAAATCTTGGGCAAGATGAAGGTTTCGGCACTGCTCGAGGCGCTGCCCAAGGTGGGCAAGGTCAAGGCTCAGGAGATCATGACCGAGCTGGAGATTGCACCGACCCGTCGCCTTCGTGGCCTCGGTGATCGGCAGCGCAAGGCTCTGCTCACCAAGTTCGACTTCGAGGCCTGAGCCGACAAGTGATGATTGCTGACGCGGCAGTGTCTGATGATTGCTGACGCAACAGTGTCAGAGAGCAAGACCGCAGTGCGGAGGGGTCGGCTGGTTGTACTGGCCGGCCCTTCGGCTGTCGGTAAGTCCAGCGTCGTTCGCGAGCTGAGAACTCGGTTGCCTGAACTCGTTTTCAGTGTTTCGGCGACCACTCGCGATCCCCGTCCAGGTGAAGTGGACGGCAAGGACTACCGATTCACCTCCCGTGAAGAATTTCAACGGATGATCGACTCCGGTGAACTTCTCGAATGGGCGGAAATCCACGGCGGCCTGCAGCGCTCCGGCACCCCCGCAGCTCCGGTCGAAGAAGCGCTCGAAGCTGGAAAGCCCGTTCTCGTCGAGGTCGATCTCGCCGGAGCACGAGCTGTCCGCAAGGCGATGCCCGAGGCTCTGTTGGTGTTCATGGCTCCACCGAGCTGGGACGTTCTGGTGCAACGGCTGACCGGACGTGGAACCGAAACGGAAGACGTCGTGGCGCGCCGACTCGAGACGGCCCGAGTGGAATTGGCCGCACAGGACGAGTTCGACACGGTCATCGTGAACGAGGATGTAAGCCGTGCTTGCGATGAGTTGGTATCCTTGTTGGTTGGGAACTGATTCCGCACCCTTCGGGAACCGATTTCCACCCCGTTTCTCAGATATCCGGATCGATAAAACTAGTTCTTCAATGAAGATCTAATTCAGGAGACACAAGAGTGAGCAGCACTTCAGCCGCGTCCGCAGCAGGTCAGGGCGCTCTGCCTGCCTACGACACCCCGCTCGGCATCACCAACCCGCCGATCGACGAGTTGCTCGAACGCACCTCTTCCAAGTACGCCCTGGTCATCTACTCGGCCAAGCGCGCGCGCCAGATCAACGACTACTACAACCAGCTCGGTGACGGCATCCTCGAATACGTCGGACCTCTGGTCGAGCCCGGTCTGCAGGAAAAGCCGCTGTCCATCGCGTTGCGTGAAATCCACGCTGATCTCCTCGAGCACACCGAAGGCGAGTGAGCACCACATCTGCCGCACCCGAACCTCGTTCGGGTGTCGGGGGAGTGTCCGACGCGCCCACATCGATACGTAAGCGCATTGTCGTCGGTGTCGGTGGGGGTATCGCCGCGTACAAGGCGTGCTCGATCATCCGCAGCTTCACCGAGAGCGGTCATCACGTCCGCGTGATTCCGACCGAATCCGCTCTGGAGTTCGTCGGGCGCGCGACGTTCGAAGCACTCTCCGGCAACCCGGTTCACACCGGCGTCTTCAACGACGTCCCGCAGGTTCCGCATGTCCGTCTCGGACAGGAAGCCGATCTGGTCGTCATCGCGCCGGCAACCGCTGATCTGATGGCGCGAGCGGTCATGGGTCGCGCAGACGACCTGTTGACGGCCACTTTGTTGACCGCGCGCTGTCCGGTCGTCTTCGCCCCAGCAATGCACACCGAGATGTGGGAGCACCCCGCAACGGTCTCGAACGTGGCGACACTGCGTTCGCGCGGCGTCCACGTGATCGAACCTGCCTCCGGGCGTTTGACCGGGAAAGACACCGGAGCCGGTCGACTTCCCGAACCCGACGAGATCGTCGGGTTGGCATCGTTGCTCCTCGAGCGCTCGGACGCGTTGCCGCGCGACCTGGAGGGTCGCCGCATTCTGGTCACCGCCGGCGGTACTCGCGAGCCGCTCGATCCCGTGCGCTTTCTCGGTAATCGCAGCTCGGGCAAGCAGGGCTACGCGCTCGCCCGTCTTGCCGCGCAACGCGGCGCGCACGTGACACTGATCGCCGGGTACACGGCTGATCTCGCCGACCCCGCCGCTGTCGACGTCGTGCACATCAAGACGGCCGAAGATCTCCGGTTGGCAGTGGAAAAGCACGCACCGGGACACGACGGAGTCGTCATGGCTGCGGCTGTCGCGGACTTCCGCCCCACCACCGTCGAAGGCAGCAAGATCAAGAAGGGCGCAAACGAACCCGACTCGATCAGCCTCACCAGAAATGCCGACATCCTCGCCGGTCTCGTCGAAGCGCGTCGTGACGGCGACTTGGATGCTCGAACGGTGATCGTCGGATTCGCCGCTGAGACCGGTGACGCCCATGGTGACGTACTCACCTATGCCCGCTCCAAGCTTGCCCGCAAAGGTTGCGATCTCCTCGTGGTCAATGCGGTCGGCGAGGGCAAGGCGTTCGAGGTCGATCACAACGACGGTTGGCTGCTCGGTTCCGACGGCTCGGAGTCCGCTCTCGAACACGGATCCAAGGCTTTGATGGCCAGTCGAGTACTCGACGCCCTGGTCAAGCTCTTTCCCGAGTAGCGACACGCGCCCGGTGGTGAGAGTTACCCCACGATAATCGGGTGAGTACAAGGGTGTTGCGCAGGCGGTCCAACCGTTATCGTCGGCTCAGCCCCCAGCTAACAAAGCATGACAAAACGGTCACCGAACGGTGATTCGGATACTTCAATAAGCTGTAGTCAAGAACTCAGTCGTCGAGAGGGAGATCTGTGAGCAAGTCCGGCAGTCGGCTATTCACCAGCGAGTCCGTCACCGAGGGGCACCCGGACAAGATCTGTGACGCGATCAGCGACTCGATCCTCGACGCGCTGCTCACCCAGGACCCGCGCGCCCGCGTGGCCGTCGAGACACTGGTCACCACCGGCCAGGTTCACGTAGCCGGTGAGGTCACGACCACTGCGTACGCGGACATTCCGAAGATCGTGCGCGACACGGTCCTCGAAATCGGCTACGACAGCTCCGCAAAGGGCTTCGACGGTAACTCCTGCGGCGTCAACGTCGCGATCGGCGCCCAGTCGCCCGAGATCGCGCAGGGTGTCGATCACTCGCACGAGGCTCGCGTCGACGGAATCAGCGACGACGAGATCGACCGTCAGGGTGCGGGCGACCAGGGCCTGATGTTCGGCTACGCCACCACCGACACGCCGGAACTGATGCCGCTGCCCATCGCGCTGGCTCATCGTCTCTCTCGCCGGTTGACCGAGGTCCGTAAGTCCGGCGTGCTGCCGTACCTGCGCCCGGACGGCAAGACCCAGGTCACCATCGAGTACGACGGTGACAAGGCTGTCCGTCTCGACACCGTGGTCATCTCCACCCAGCATGCCGCTGACATCGACCTCGACAACCTGTTGACGCCCGATCTTCGCGAGAAGGTGCTTCACTCGGTGCTGACCGACGTCAACCTCACCGATCTCGACACCTCCGATGTTCGTCTGTTGGTGAACCCGACGGGCAAGTTCGTCCTCGGTGGCCCGATGGGTGACGCCGGTTTGACCGGCCGCAAGATCATCGTCGACACCTACGGCGGAATGGCTCGCCACGGTGGCGGCGCGTTCTCCGGCAAGGACCCGTCAAAGGTCGACCGCAGCGCTGCCTACGCCATGCGCTGGGTGGCCAAGAACGCTGTTGCCGCAGGTCTGGCCGACCGCATCGAGGTTCAGGTCGCCTACGCCATCGGCAAGGCAGCTCCGGTCGGACTCTTCGTCGAAACCTTCGGCACCGAGAAGACCGATCCGGCACGGATCCAGAAGGCGATCACCGAGATCTTCGACCTGCGTCCGGGAGCGATCATCCGCGACCTCGACCTGCTGCGCCCGATCTACGCGCAGACGGCGGCATACGGTCACTTCGGTCGCACCGATATCGACCTCCCGTGGGAGAGCACCGATCGCGCCGACAAGCTGCGTAGCGCAGCTGGTCTCTGATCACTGACGTACAGACGGGGCGCGGGTGGGCGCGGAAAGAGTAGCGGCAGAAGTCGATCCGGTCGCCCGGGTGCTGCCGATGCTCCCGCTCGCTCACCTCGACCGTGAATTCGACTACCTCGTTCCTCGTGAACTCGAAGCGGATGCGCAGCCCGGAGTCCGGGTGCGCATCCGCTTCGCTGGTCGTCTGGTGGACGGTTTCATCGTCTCGCGCGAGGCGACCAGTGACCATCAGGGGAAGTTCGGCTGGCTCGAACGCGTCATCTCGTCCGAGCGGGTCCTGACGGCCGAAATCGCGCAAGTCGTCGATCGTGTGGCGGAGCGTTATGCCGGAACCCGTGCCGATGTTCTCCGTTTGGCGGTACCGCCGCGGCACGCGAAGGTCGAGGCGGAACCGTGGGGGCCCGCCGAGCCGCCGTCCGCTCCTGAACCGATCGAAAATGGTTGGCATCTCTACAGATTCGGTGACGCCTTCCTGTCCGCGATTCGCGAGTCGAAAAGCCCACGTGCGGTCTGGCAGGCGTTGCCTGGTGAAAACTGGCCACTGCGCCTGGCCGAACTGGCCGGGGCCGTAGCGGCAAGTGGTAAATCCGCGATCCTGGTTGTGCCCGATCAACGCGACCTGGACCGCGTCGTCGCCGCTTGTACCGAACTCTCCGGAGCGGATGCGGTGGTAGGTCTGTCCGCGGGCCTGGGGCCGGCCATGCGATATCGGAGGTGGCTCGCTGCACTGCGCGGGACCGCCCGGATCGTCGTCGGCACGCGGAGTGCTGTTTTTGCGCCGACGCCCGAGACCGGTCTTGTCGTCGTCTGGGACGACGGCGACGACAACTTGTCCGAGCCGCGGTCGCCGTATCCACATGCCCGCGAAGTTGCCGTCCTGCGTGGCTACGTCGCCGGGTGCGCCGTCGTGATCGGTGGGTTCTCCCGTACGGCAGAAGCGCAGGTATTCGTCGACTCGGGATGGGCGCACGATCTGGTCGCTACGCGGGACGTCGTTCGTGCCCACGCACCCAAGATCACCGCGCTTGCCGACAGCGATCAAGCCTTGGCCCGCGATCCGGGAGCCAGAGCGGCTCGTTTGCCCGCTATTGCATTCGCGGCCGCCCGGCGCGCTCTGGGTGAGGGCAACGGAGTCCTGGTACAGGTGCCTCGGCGGGGGTACGTACCGACCCTGGCCTGCGGAAAGTGCCGTGCCCCGGCACGGTGCCGTCGGTGCAACGGCCCACTGGCTCTTCCCGCTGCGGCAGGTCCCGACGGCGCCGGGACACCGGCGTGCCGCTGGTGCGGGGTTGCCGATGCCGCCTACCGATGTCACGCGTGCGGGGCGAAAGCGTTGCGCGCGGTGGTGGTCGGTGCCGGCCGGACCGCCGAAGAACTCGGGCGGGCGTTTCCCGGTGTGAAAGTTGTTCTGTCCGGGGGCAGTGATGTGGTCAAGGAACTGCCACACGGGCCCGCGTTGGTGGTCTCGACAGTGGGTGCGGAGCCGGTGATGACCGGCGGCTACGGCGCCGCGCTCTTGCTCGACGGTTGGGCACTGCTCGGCCGGCCCGATCTTCGCGCCGCCGAGGAAACACTCAGACGCTGGATGTCGGCTGCTGCCATGGTGATTCCGCTGTCCGAAGGCGGTGAAGTTGTGGTTGTCGCAGACTCGGGTATCCCGACGGTGCAGGCGTTGGTCCGATGGGATCCAGTGGGGCACGCACAGTCTCAATTCGAGGAACGGGACGAGGTCGGCTTTCCTCCGGCCGTTCACATGGCTGCGATCGACGGTGGATCCGCGGCAATTGCGGAGTTGGTGGATTCAGCTGATCTGCCGGCAAGTGCTGTACTGCTCGGACCAGTGGAATTGCCTGCGGGGGAGAGGCTTCCGTATTCCGGTGAGGACGAGAGCGGTGTCGCGCCGGAGCGAATGCTGGTCCGCGTTCCACGCAAGGACGGTCGCGGCCTTGCGGACGCTCTGGCACATGCGAGGGCCGCGCGCAGTGCGCGGAAGTCTTCGGGTCCGGTCCGCATTCAGATCGACCCACGCCGCATCGGCTGAGTTTCGAGTTGTCGGAGGAATCCTTGCGCTACCCGATATGACGATATATCGTCGAACTATCAACGATAGTGATGGAGGTTCGACGATGGATGCAAGTTTCCCGAACGAGGGGATGTTCGGCCGGCGCGGTTTCTTCGGCGGTTTCGGCCGTGAGCAACGGCCACCATTTGTGATGTGGGTGCCGACGGACGACGGCGCGTCGGGCGATGGTCCCGGCGATCGAGACGGTGGACGACGCGGTCGACCGCACGAGCGGCCGGGCTTCGGTGACATGCCACGCAGAGGCCATCGGCGGGGGCGTTTCGGTCCAGACGGCGGACCCGGCCCCGGCTTCGGTCCGGGCGCTCAGTTCGGTCGCGGGCGAGGACGTGGCGGACGAGGTCGTCGAGGAGATGTGCGCGCTGCGATTCTGCTGTTGATCGCGGAAGAGCCGATGCACGGCTACGAATTGATTCAGCAGATCGTCGAGCGCAGCGGCGGCGTCTGGAAGCCGAGTCCGGGCTCCATTTATCCCGCGCTGTCCCAACTCGAGGACGAAGGACTGGTGATCATCGAAAAGGTTGCCGGCCGCAAGACCGCCAAGCTGACAGAAGAAGGCGTCGCGTACGTCGAGGAACATCGCGCCGATCTCGGGGCGCCGTGGGATGACGTTCGTCTCAGCGTAGGGGAGCCGGAGCAGGACCTTCGAGAACTGATCGGCCAGCTGATGGGCGCGGCCGGTCAAGTGGCTGCTGTAGGCACACCAGCGCAGGTCAAGGCCGCAGCCGACGTGCTTGTCGAGGCGCGCAAATCGCTCTACCGAGTGCTTGCCGGTGATGACGCCGATGAAGGCGGCAATTGAGACGTCGGATACCTACTGTTCGGTAGGGTATGCGCCTCGAAGTTTCTGGTGTTACGGTCAGCTCCCTCGTAGGATTAGAGCAGGAGCAGGAACAATGTCTGGCGTCAAACGGTCTGTGGGACTGACATTTTCGGTAGCAGTGGCGCTGCTGATCGGAGCACCGCCGGCTATATCGGGTGCCGCACCGACGCTTCCGTCTGCGAGTGCCGACGCGATGGACGTTCCTCTCGACGTCGGTCCGGGTCAGGCGACCCGTTCCGTTGCTACGGCATATGCGCATGCTCATCCAGCATCCGCACCTGCCGGATCGAACGATTTCGGCTGTGAGCCTTCCGCCACGCATCCCCGACCGGTTGTACTCGCCCACGGAACCGACACCGAGGCGTACGCGGATTGGGCGGCCCTGTCGCCGGCACTGGCAGCTGACGGCTACTGCGTCTTCGCCCTCAATTACGGCGGTGCGATCAAAGAAGTAGACGGGGACGTCGCACACGAGACCTACGGCGTCGGCGACATAGTCGGTAGTGCCACCGCGTTCGGTTCTTTCGTCGATCAGGTGCTGACCGCGACCGGAGCGGACAAGGTCGACGTGATCGGCTACTCCCAAGGCGCGACGGTGACGCGGTACTACGTCAACAAGATGGGCGGCGACGCCTACGTCGATCATTGGGTCGGTTTGGCTTCGCCGACCTACGGTGGGGTGATGTTCGGGTTGGTTCCCATTGTTCGTGCGATCCCCGGCGGAGAAGACTTTGTCGAAGACGTCTTTTCGCGAGCTGTCCGCGAGCAGATGCAAGGGTCGGATATGTTGAACGCCCTCAACGCCGGAGGCGACACCGTTCCCGGAGTGCGCTACACGACCATCGGGTCCACTGTCGACGAGATGATCCAGCCGTCCTCGAACATCGCGCTCCGCGATGCCGGTGCAGAAAACATCGTCCTCCAGGATCTGTGCCCGTCGAACCTGACCGGCCATTTCCGCATGCCGTACGACCCATACGTGATCGACGTCATCCGGACGGTCCTCGACCCCGATGCCGAGCGGCACGCTTCGTGTAGCGTGGTGCCGCTCGGCACGGATATTCCGCAAGTGGTCATCGACGCAAATTCGTGAGCTGCAAATTCGTGAGCTGCTAACTCGTGAGCACCGAGATCACGTGGGTCGGGATGTTTACTCGGCGAGCTTGGCAGTGGCCTGCGCCCACAGGAAGAACTTGTTCGTTCCGAGGTCGCGGACGGTCTTGATGTTGAACGCTGCCTTCAAATGTTCTGCGTCCGAATCGCTTACGCCGTTGAGTGCCGCGACCGGGGCGTCCGCCAATTCTTCGACGGACTTTCCTGCGTAGGCCTTGTCGAACTTACTGTCGATGCCTGCCATCTAAGTTCCTCCGTGTGATCGGTGTATCCCGTATCAGCCTCCGCCGAGTGGCGACGACAGAAACAGTCAATACCGAGGACCGGTGAATGTGCAGGGTTCTGATCAAAGAAATTGCTGAGAAAGTGGTTCGGTGTGGCGCGAGGTAGGTCGTAGCTCTCGCAGTCCTTAGACTGACAGTTCCACCCACCGACACATCCGGGAGCATTTTCGTGAGTTGCAGTCCACCGCGTTCGACAGGCCGATCGGCTGATCAGAGTCCGAAGAGCCCAACGAAACGGGAGAGCTGACATGCGCGTCGTGTTCGCCGGAACACCCGAACCCGCGGTTCCTTCACTGCGTCGGCTCATCGAATCCGCCAACCACGAAGTGGTAGCTGTCGTCACGCGTCCGGACGCTGTGGCGGGCCGCGGTCGAAAAGTCACCCGATCGCCGATCGGTCTGCTTGCCGACGAGCACGGCATCCCGGTGCTGACGCCGGCCAAGGCGTCCGATCCCGACTTCGCGGCCGAACTCGCCCGCCTCGAACCGGACTGTGCACCCGTCGTCGCCTACGGAAACCTGTTGCCACAGAACGTCCTCGACATTCCGAAATACGGTTGGGTCAATCTGCATTTCTCGTTGCTTCCCGCGTGGCGCGGCGCCGCGCCGGTGCAGGCCGCGATCAGTGCCGGTGACGAGGTGACGGGTGCGAGCGCGTTCCGTTTGGAAGCCGGCATGGATACCGGCCCCGTGTACGGAGTGATGACCGAGCGGATTCGCGACACCGATACGGCAGGCGACCTGCTCGGGCGTCTGGCGGAAAACGGCGCTGCCCTGCTCGAATCGGTACTCGACGGCCTGGAGGCCGGAGAGATCAACGCGGTTCCGCAGTCTGACGACGGCGTCTCGTACGCCCCCAAGGTGACGGTGGACGCGGCCCGCGTGCGATGGGAACTGCCCGCTCGCACGGTGGACCGGCACATCCGAGCCGTCACACCCGCACCCGGGGCCTGGACGATGATCGGTGATCTTCGAGTCAAGGTCGGCCCGGTCACCGTTACGGACGAGACCCTGGCAGTCGGTGAGATCTCGGTACGCAAGGATGGTCTGTACATCGGTACCGCGACCACCGCGGTGCGACTCGGGCAGATTCAGCCCCCGGGCAAGAAATTGATGTCGGCAGGGGACTGGGCACGCGGTGCCCGACTCGACGCGGAGGTACGAGCACAGTGACCGAATCACGACGACCGGCACGGCGGACACAGGGTCCCGGAGCCAAGAACGGCGGCGGCGCCAAGAACACCAAGCCGAAGCAGGCCAAGCGGCCTGATCCGGCAACCGCCGGGCTCGATCAACCGCGTCTGGCGGCGCGTGACGTCCTGCGCGCGGTCCGTGAGCGTGACGCGTACGCGAACCTGGTTCTGCCAGGGCTCCTGCGTGACCGCAAACTCGACGCACGCGACGCTGCGCTGGCAACCGAACTGGCGTACGGCGCGGCACGTGCTCAGGGACTGCTGGATGCGGTGATCGCCCATGCAGCGGGTCGGCCGATCGAAGAGATCGACGGAACGCTGCTCGATGTACTCCGACTCGGCTCGTACCAATTGCTGCGCACTCGTGTCGCACCGCACGCTGCCGTCGCAACCTCGGTCGATCTGGTCCGCGCCGAAAACGGCCAGGGCCGAGCAGGATTCGTCAATGCGGTCCTGCGCCGTGTTTCCGAACGCACCCAGGAGGAGTGGGTCGAGCTGCTGGCCCCGAAGGACCCGGTCGGCCGGCTCGCCTTCGAGCACGCTCACCCCCTGTGGATCGCGCAGGTATTTGCCGACTCGCTCGGCGCTGCTGCCGGTGAACTCGAAGACGTCCTGATCGCCGACGACGCCCGCCCTGCAGTACACCTCGTCGCCCGCCCCGGCGAGATCTCCGCCGAGGAGCTAGCACTGGTGACCGGCGGCGAGATCGGGCCGTACTCGCCGTACGCCGTGCATCTCGACGGCGGTGACCCCGGACAGCTCGAGGCGGTCCGCCAAGGCTTGGCGGGCGTGCAGGACGAGGGCAGTCAGCTGGTGGCCCGCGCCCTCAGCATTGCTCCTCTCGAAGGTGAAGACTCCGGACGCTGGCTCGACCTCTGTGCAGGTCCAGGAGGAAAAGCGGCACTTCTCGGTGCTCTTGCCGGCATTGAAGGTGGTCGACTCGACGCCGTCGAGCCCGTCGAACATCGCGCCGAACTGATCCGCAAGACCACTCGCGAACTTCCCGTCGACGTACACGTGGCGGACGGCCGCGAATCCGGGCTCGAACCCGGATACGACCGCATCCTCGTCGACGCTCCCTGCACCGGGTTGGGTGCGCTGCGTCGGCGCCCGGAGGCACGTTGGCGTCGCCAGCCGTCCGATGTGGCTCCGCTCGTGAAGTTACAGCGTGAATTGCTCGCTGCCGCAATCGAACTGGTTCGCCCCGGCGGAGTGGTGCTGTACTCCACGTGCTCGCCGCACTTGTCGGAAACGCTGGCAGTGGTCGCCGATGCAGTGCGACGTCACGGCGTCGTGGAACTCGACACCAAGGAATTGGTGCCAGGTGTCCCAGACGTCGGCGACGGATCGTCGGTTCAGTTGTGGCCGCACCGACACGGGACCGATGCGATGTTCATGGCCGCTTTGCGCAAGCCGCTGGCCTGATCGGATGACTTCTGGGCATCGGTAGT
Organism: Rhodococcus sp. DN22; assembly: GCF_036669995.1. Lineage (NCBI taxonomy): Bacteria > Bacillati > Actinomycetota > Actinomycetes > Mycobacteriales > Nocardiaceae > Rhodococcus > Rhodococcus sp. DN22. Next base: position 3,084,349 of record NZ_CP133326.1, read on the forward strand.
CGTATGGTGCCTACATGGTTACGTGGGAACAGGTTGTAGTACTGGGTTCGGCTCTTCCCTCCGTGGAAGAGTCGACCTCGTACAACACCCCGGCACTCAAGGTGGCAGGTAAGACTTTTGCGCGGCTCCGCACCGAAGCGGAGGGCGCTTTGGTCGTGATGTGCGGTCTGGACGAGAAGGAGGCGCTACTCGCCAGTGGCGAGGCGGCTTTCTTCACCACCGATCACTATCACGGGCACGGCTCGATCCTCGTGCACCTCGAACTGATCGACGAGGTGCAGTTGGGTGAGATGCTCGAAGACGCGTGGCGGATCAAGGCACCGGCCAAGGTGCGAAAGCTCCACACCGTCGTCAAGAACTGATCTGATTGCACCGGCTCCGATGTGCATGCACGGTCGGCAATGAGACACAGCTAAACTCGGCGTCGTGGCTTCCCCGATGATTGCACCGTCCATTCTGTCCGCAGATTTTGCTCGACTCGCTGATGAAGCGACTGCCGTGTCCGGCTCCGACTGGCTTCACGTCGACGTGATGGACGCGCATTTCGTTCCCAATCTCACGCTGGGTCTGCCGGTGGTCGAGAGTCTGCTGAAGGCGACGGATATTCCGCTCGACTGCCATCTCATGATCGAGAATCCGGAGCGCTGGGCGCCGCCGTACGCCGAGGCCGGTGCGTACAACGTCACGTTTCACGCCGAGGCCACCGACGATCCGCGTTCGGTTGCCCGCGATATTCGTGCAGCTGGTGCCAAGGCGGGGCTGAGCATCAAGCCTGGAACCCCGATCGACGACTACCTGGAAATCCTCGAGGACTTCGACACCCTCTTGATCATGAGCGTCGAACCCGGATTCGGTGGTCAGTCCTTCATGCCTCAGGTGCTCGACAAGGCACGCGCAGTTCGAAAGCTCGTCGACTCGGGTGAGCTGACGCTCCTTGTCGAAATCGACGGCGGCATCAACGCTTCCACGATCGAGCAGGCCGCTGAAGCAGGGATCGACTGCTTCGTCGCCGGTTCGGCGGTGTACGGAGCGAGTGATCCCGGTGAGGCGGTGCGCAAGCTGCGCGCGCAGGCCGCCTCGGCGTCGCCGCACCTGACGCTGTCGGTCTGAGCCGCTCGATGGCAAAGGGTGGACAGGCGTCGACGGCTGATCTCGACGCCGCGATGCAGATCGCGCTGGCCGCAGCTGATTCCGCGCGCGGATTCACCAGCCCCAACCCACCGGTCGGCGCGGTCATCCTCGCTGCCGACGGAACCATCGCGGGCGTCGGTATGACGCAACCGCCCGGTGGACCGCACGCGGAGGTCGTGGCTCTCGACGAGGCCGGCGATGCGGCACGTGGCGGTACGGCCGTGGTGACACTGGAACCGTGCAATCACCAGGGACGAACCGGCCCTTGCTCGCAGGCATTGATCGACGCCGGAGTCTCGGCGGTTGTCTACGCCGTCGGTGATCCCAATCCCGAGGCTTCCGGCGGCGCAGCGACCCTCATGCGCGCTGGAATCAGCGTCACGGCCGGACTGCGAGCACCCGAGGTGGAAGCTGGTCCACTGCGGGCCTGGCTGCACAAACAGCGCACCGGTCGCCCGCACATCACGTGGAAGTACGCGGCCAGTCTGGACGGACGCAGCGCCGCCGAGGACGGAACGAGTCAGTGGATCACCGGTCCGCAGGCGAGGGCGCGCGTGCATGCGCAGCGAGCGCAGATCGATGCGATCGTGGTCGGTACCGGCACCGTGTTCGCCGACGATCCGTGGCTGACCGCACGTCAGCCCACCGGTGAGCTCGCGGCGCACCAGCCCGTTCGCGTCGTCGTCGGAAAGCGCGAAATACCCTCGACGGCAAGCATTCTCGACGACACCGCACCGACTCTGGTGCTCAACACCGACAACATCGACGAAGTAGTCGAGGCGTTGGGGGAGTACACGGACGTACTTCTCGAGGGTGGGCCGCGTCTGGCCGGAGCATTCCTTGCCGCCGGATATGTCGACGTCATAGAGGCATACATCGCTCCGATCCTGCTCGGCGCGGGCGCTTCCGCGCTCGTCGATGCCGGAGTGCACACCATCACCGACGCCCACCGATTCCGTTTGGAGTCTGCGGTAACGATCGGCCCCGATATTTTGTTGAGTCTGGTTCCGGAGAGTTCTGCTCCGGGGAACGAGGAGTAGGGCGCGTGTTCACAGGAATTGTGGAAGAACTCGGCGAAATTGTCGCCAAGGAAGAACTGGTCGATGCTGCACGTTTCACGGTGCGCGGGCCACTGGTCACCTCCGACGCCGGCCACGGTGATTCGATCGCGGTCAACGGAGTGTGCCTGACGGTGGTCGACGTGCTTGCCGACGGTTCGTTCACCGCAGATGTCATGCAGGAAACCCTGAACCGCTCGAGCCTGGCGAAATTGGATGTCGGCTCTCGCGTCAACCTCGAGCGTGCCGCGGCGCTGAACAGCCGACTCGGCGGCCACCTGGTTCAAGGGCATGTCGATGGAACAGGCCACGTCATTTCCCGCTCGCCGTCCGAGAACTGGGAGGTAGTGCGGATCGCACTGCCCGACTCCATTTCCCGTTACGTCGTGGAGAAGGGTTCGATCACCGTCGACGGAGTCTCGCTGACGGTCTCCGCGCTGGGCGGAGACCGCGGGTTCGAGTACTTCGAGATCTCGCTGATCCCGACAACGCTCGAGTTGACGACGCTCGGAACCGCTGTGGTCGGTACGCCGGTCAACCTCGAGGTGGACGTGATCGCCAAGTACGTCGAGCGGCTTCACTCTGCCGGTCGGTAGGACCAGGCTGATCGGACCCGTCCGATTGGTCGTAGGGTTGTCAGTGCATCCGTCGGATGCACTTGTTGTATTCGATGATGTGAAAAGTCAAGACTTTGGAGTGCGAGCACGTGACCAGGTTCGACAGTATCGAGCGCGCAGTAGCAGATATCGCTGCAGGTAAAGCTGTTGTCGTCGTGGACGACGAGGATCGCGAGAACGAGGGCGACCTCATCTTCGCCGCCGAGAAAGCCACCCCGGAACTGGTGGCGTTCATGGTCCGGTACACCTCCGGCTACCTGTGCGTGCCGCTCGACGGTGACGATTGCGATCGGTTGGGCCTGCCCCCGATGTACGCCACCAACCAGGACAAGCACGGTACGGCGTACACCGTCACCGTCGACGCCCGTGAGGGAATCGGTACCGGCATCTCGGCGTCGGACCGCGCTGCGACGATGCGTCTGCTCGCCAACCCCGAATCCGGTGCCAACGATTTCACTCGCCCCGGTCACGTCGTTCCGCTCCGCGCGAAGGAAGGCGGAGTACTGCGTCGTCCTGGCCACACGGAAGCTGCAGTCGACCTCGCCCGCATGGCGGACCTGCGTCCTGCCGGCGTCATCTGCGAAATCGTCAGCCAGAAGGACGAAGGCGCGATGGCTCAGACCGACGAGCTGCGAGTCTTCGCCGACGAACACAACCTTGCTCTGATCTCGATCGCGGACCTCATCGCGTGGCGTCGCAAGCACGAGAAGCACGTGCTGCGTATCGCCGAGGCCCGCATCCCCACCCGCCACGGTGAGTTCACCGCTGTCGGCTACACCAGCATCTACGACGAGGTCGAGCACGTTGCGCTGGTGCGCGGCGACATCGCAGGCCCCGACGGAGACGGTAGCGACGTACTCGTCCGCGTTCACTCCGAGTGCCTCACCGGCGACGTCTTCGGTTCGTTGCGGTGCGATTGCGGCCCGCAGCTCGACGCCGCACTGGACATGGTCGCCCAGGAGGGCCGCGGCGTTGTTCTGTACATGCGCGGGCACGAGGGTCGTGGCATCGGTCTCATGCACAAGCTGCAGGCCTACCAGCTCCAGGACGCCGGTTCCGACACCGTCGACGCCAATCTCGAACTCGGCCTACCGGCGGACGCCCGTGACTACGGCATCGGTGCCCAGATCCTCGTCGATCTGGGGATCTCGTCGATGCGTCTGCTGACCAACAACCCGGCCAAGCGTGTGGGTCTGGACGGCTACGGCCTGCAGATCACCGATCGTGTTCCGATGCCGCTGCGCGCGAATGCGGAGAACCTCACCTACCTGCGCACCAAGCGCGATCGGATGGGTCACGATCTGATCGGACTGGACGAGTACGAGGCGAACCAGAACACCGCACAGCCGGGAACCGCACTGTGAGCGGCGAAGGTCAGCCGCAGCTCGCGATCGCCGAGGCCAAGGATCTGAAGCTGGCGATCGTTGCCGGGCAGTGGCACGCGACGATCTCCGAGGCTCTGATCGCGGGCGCGCAGCGCGTCGCGCAGGAAGCACAGATCAAGGACGTGACACTGGTCCGTGTCGCCGGCGCGATCGAACTGCCGGTCGTTGCGCAGGCATTGGCGCGCACGCACGACGCCGTCGTCGCTCTCGGTGTTGTCATCCGCGGCGGTACGCCGCACTTCGAGTACGTGTGCGACGCGGTCACCGCGGGCCTCACACGCGTCTCGCTCGACGAAAGCACCCCCGTGGGGAACGGTGTCCTGACCACCGACACCGAGCAGCAGGCTCTTGACCGTTCGGGTCTGCCGGGTAGCGTCGAGGACAAGGGCGCACAGGCCTGCGCGGCCGCACTGGACACCGCAGTGACCCTGCGCCATCTCCGAGCACCATGGACCGAGGATTCGTTTCGATGAGTACACCCGGCGACAACGAGAACTGGGAACTGATTGCGTCACCGCGTAAGTCGACGCGATACGCGATCGGAGTTGCTGTCCTTCTGGTGATCGTTCACGTCACACTGGCGCTCCTGCTTCGCCAGGGGTCCACCGGCGTGTACTTCCGTGCCGCGGACCAGATCGCGATGGCAGGCATCGGCACCATTCTGGCTCTCGGTGTGCTGATGTTGACGCGGCCCCGGGTCAAGGTGGGCAAGCAGGGTATTGCCGTACGAAACATCCTGGGCGAGAAGATCGTCGACTGGGATCTGTTCGAGGGACTCTCGTTCCCCGACGGTGCCGCCTGGGCACGCATCGAATTGCCCGACGACGAGTACATGGCAGTGATGGCGATCCAGTCCAACGACCGCGAGTACGCCGTCGACACGGTCGGTAAGTTCCGCGAACTGGCCGACCGCTACGCACCGGTCGCGCACAAGAGCAACTGACGTCTTCCGACCGGTTCGGTGCCCGCATCCTGCGCGTTTCCGAGTCGGTCGGTGGCGGCGACTAACCTGAAACCGTGCCGGATCCCTCGACTTACCGCCCCGCTACCGGAACCATTCCGGCTGCGCCGGGCGTCTACAAATTTCGCGATCCGCATGGTCGGGTCATTTACGTCGGAAAGGCGAAAAGCCTCCGTTCACGTTTGAACTCGTACTTCGCGGACGTCACGACACTTCATCCCCGTACTCGGCAGATGGTGACCACCGCCGGCAGCGTCGAGTGGACCGTCGTCAGTACCGAAGTCGAAGCGCTTCAGCTCGAGTACAACTGGATCAAGGAATTCGATCCGCGGTTCAACGTCCGGTACCGCGACGACAAGACGTATCCGGTTCTCGCGGTGACGCTCAACGAAGAGTTCCCGCGCTTGTTCGTCTACCGCGGTCCGCGGCGCAAGGGTGTCCGGTACTTCGGTCCCTACTCCCATGCCTGGGCGATCCGCGAAACTCTCGATCTGCTGCTACGAGTCTTTCCCGCACGAACGTGCTCGTCCGGAGTCTTCAAACGGCACAACCAGATCGGTCGTCCGTGTCTGCTCGGCTACATCGACAAGTGCTCGGCGCCCTGCGTCGGGCGAGTCAGCGCCGAGGAGCATCGTCAGATCGTCGAAGATTTCTGCGACTTCCTCGCCGGCCGCACGGACAAGTTGGTCAAAGATCTCGAAAAGCGCATGCAGCAGGCTTCCGAGGATCTCGACTTCGAGACCGCAGCCCGTCTGCGTGACGATATCGGGGCTTTGCGCAAGGCGCTCGAGAAGCAGGCCGTCGTACTCGGTGACGGCACCGACGCCGATCTCGTCGCCTTTGCCACCGATGATCTCGAAGCCGCCGTTCAGGTGTTCCACGTGCGGGGCGGACGCGTGCGGGGTCAGCGTGGATGGGTCGTGGAGAAGGCAGGCGACGCCATCGACTGGGCCGCACTCGACGCCGAGTCCGACCTGCCGATCCTGGTCGAGCAGTTCCTCACCCAGTTCTACGGTGAGCAGGCGGCCCTCGACCCGGGAGCGGGTTCCGAGGCCGGGATCAGCGCAGTTCCCAAGGAAGTTCTGGTGCCGGTTCTGCCGGCAAACGCGACCGAGATCCAGGCGTGGCTGAGCAAGCTTCGGGGATCGCAAGTGCAACTGCGGGTTCCGCAACGCGGCGACAAGAAAGACCTCGCCGAAACAGTCCAGCGAAACGCGAAAGAGGCTCTGGCGCAGCACAAGCTCAAGCGCGCCGGCGATTTCACTTCGCGTTCCGCGGCGCTGCAGGGCATCCAGGAAGCACTGGACCTGGACTCGGCTCCGCTACGAATCGAATGCATCGACATCAGTCACGTCCAGGGAACCGACGTCGTGGCGTCACTGGTCGTGTTCGAGGACGGGCTCCCGCGTAAGTCGGACTACCGCCGTTACGCGATCAAGGAAGCTGCCGGCGACGGTCATTCCGACGACGTCGCGAGTATCGCGGAGATCACGCGTCGGCGGTTCCTGCGCCACAACCGCGACCTGGGCGTCCTCGCGGCGTCGGCGTCGACCATGGACTCGGACGGTGGGGATCTGGCTCCCGAAGCGGCGATCGACCCGGCGACGGGCCGGCCTCGGCGGTTCGCCTATCCGCCCAATCTGTTCGTCGTGGACGGCGGCGCCCCTCAGGTCACGGCGGCAGCGGCGGTCCTCGACGAGCTGGGGGTCACTGACGTCGCGGTAGTCGGGTTGGCCAAAAGACTCGAAGAGGTATGGGTGCCGGGGGAAGAAGATCCGGTCATCCTCCCTCGGACGAGCGAGTCGTTGTACCTACTGCAGCGCATCCGAGACGAAGCCCACCGCTTCGCGATCACGTTCCATCGCAGCAAACGCTCGAGGCGGATGACGGCTTCGGCTCTGGATTCGGTCAAGGGGCTCGGTGAAACTCGTCGAACCGCTCTGGTGGCTCACTTCGGTTCCGTGGCGAAGCTGAAAACGGCAACGGTCGAGGAGATCATGCAGGTCCCCGGTATCGGTGAGACCACCGCCACAGCAGTTCTGGCCGCACTCGGCACGGATTCGGCTGCAGCCGACGCGGGTGCTGAAGCTCGAGCGCTGCCAGCCGCGGTAGGGGATGATGAGCTGGACACGGAATCCGAATCGTCTGTTACGTCTGCTGACGCGCCCAGCGCCGAATCCGGTAGCGATGACGAGGGCTCCGAGTCGCGAGAATTGTCCATGCCGACGACGGGGCCGAGTGCACAGTGACTACCGACAGCGCCAAAGACAGTCGAACGATGGATTTCCTGCTGGTGACGGGATTGTCCGGAGCAGGTTTGAGTACCGCTGCCAAGGTGCTCGAAGACCTCGGCTGGTATGTCGCGGACAATTTGCCACCTGAGCTCATTTCCCGAATGGTCGGTCTGAGCTTGACCTCCGATCCGCCGGTCGATCGTCTCGCCGTCGTGATCGACGTGCGGAGTCGACTCTTCACCGGCGATCTCGGGTGGGTGCTCACCGAACTCGAGGCGGAACCGATCCACACTCGGGTGCTGTACCTCGAAGCGTCGGACGACGTGTTGATCCGACGGTTCGAACAGGTGCGCCGCAGTCATCCGTTGCAGAACGACGGCATCGACGGCACGTTGTCCGAAGGGATCGCAGCCGAGCGTCGGCAGTTGGCCGTGGTGAAGGCGGCCGCCGATCTGGTCATCGACACGTCGGCACTGAAGGCGCATCAGCTGCGTCAGAAGATCGAAACGGCGTTCGGAAACGATGCCAACCGAACGATGAAGGTGACGGTCCAGTCGTTCGGATTCAAGTACGGCCTGCCGATGGACGCCGATCTCGTCTGTGACGTTCGTTTCCTGCCCAATCCCCACTGGATCCCTGAACTTCGCCCGCACACCGGTCAGGATGCCGACGTCCGCGACTACGTGTTGTCCCGCGAGGGCGCGGAAGACTATCTCGACACCTACCGACATCTGGTGGATTTGACGATCGCCGGATATCGACGAGAAGGAAAGCGCTACATGACAATTGCGGTCGGGTGCACCGGCGGTAAGCACCGAAGCGTGGCCATGTCCGAAGCTCTCGCGAGGCGTTTGGGTTCCGAGGACGACATCTCGGTCAGCATCGTGCACCGGGATCTGGGGCGCGAATGAGTGAACCGACACATCGCTCGCGGGAGACACCCGAAGGGCCGGCCATCGTCGCGCTCGGCGGCGGGCACGGATTGTTCGCCACGCTCCAGGCCGTCAGACGCTTGACGGTCGACGTCACCGCCGTGGTCACGGTCGCCGACGACGGTGGTTCGTCGGGCCGGCTACGCGCCGAACTCGGCGTCATCCCGCCTGGAGACCTCCGGATGGCGCTGGCTGCTCTCGCGTCGGACGAACCCGAGATAGTCGACTGGACTCGGACCATTCAGCATCGCTTCGGCGGTGTCGGCGCACTTGCCGGGCATTCGGTGGGCAATCTCATCCTGGCCGGACTGACCGAGGTGCTCGGCGATCCGGTCGTCGCGCTCGACGAGATGGCGCGACTGCTGCGAATCCGTGGCCGTGTGCTGCCGATGTCGCCGATCGCGCTCGAGATCGAAGCCGACGTTCAGGGACTCGAAGAGGACCCCCGCGTCAGCCGCTGCATTCGTGGACAGGTTGCCGTCGCGACCACCCCGGGCAAGGTTCGGCGTGTGAGACTGCTCCCGTCCAATCCGCCCGCGTGCCCCGATGCCGTGACTGCGATCGATCGTGCCGATCTCGTGGTTCTCGGCCCGGGATCGTGGTTCTCGAGCGTGATCCCACACGTCCTGGTACCCGAACTCGTCGAATCACTGTCGTCGACGAAGGCTCGAAAGGTACTGGTGCTCAATCTCGCACCCGAGCCGGGGGAGACCGCCGGATTCTCCGCGGAGCGTCACCTGCACGTACTCTCCCAACACGTGCCCGATTTCCGGGTCGACTACGTGGTGGTCGACTCGGCGTCGGTACCGGCCGGGCGTGAACGTGAACATCTGCAGCGTGCGGCGGATCAATTTTCAGCCGAAGTCAGGTACGCGGATGTCGCGGACACCTCACCGGGCGCAGCGCATGTACACGATCCGGCAAAACTGGCCGATGTACTGGCTGAACTGTCGAGCAGTGCGGCAGTAGGGGATTCGACACAGTCTTCCCTGCAAGAACAGCAATCCGAAGAACAGAGGGAGAACGCTTCGTGGCAATGACAGCGGAGGTCAAGGACGAACTGAGCCGGTTAGTGGTGACTCAGGTCAGCTGCCGCAAGGCAGAGGTCTCCGCGTTGCTGCGCTTTGCCGGTGGGCTCCACATCGTCGGCGGCCGGGTGGTCGTCGAAGCAGAGGTGGATCTGGGCTCCACGGCGCGACGTCTGCGCCGGGAGATATTCGACCTGTTCACCTACAGTGCCGATGTGCACGTACTCAGTGCGGGCGGGCTTCGAAAGTCCGCTCGCTACATCGTGCGTGTGGCGAAGGAGGGTGAGGCCCTCGCGCGCCAGACGGGACTGCTCGATCTTCGCGGGCGCCCGGTTCGCGGCTTGCCTGCGCAGGTCGTCGGCGGAAGTGTCGGCGACGCCGAAGCAGCGTGGCGCGGTGCGTTCCTCGCGCACGGTTCCCTGACCGAACCCGGCCGTTCGTCGGCGCTCGAAGTGAGCTGCCCGGGCCCGGAAGCCGCACTTGCTCTGGTTGGAGCTGCGCGGCGTCTGGGGATCTCGGCGAAGGCACGTGAGGTTCGCGGAACGGATCGTGTGGTGATCCGCGACGGTGAGGCCATCGGCGATCTCCTGACCCGAATGGGAGCCCAGGACACACGTCTGGTGTGGGAGGAGAGGCGGATGCGACGCGAGGTCCGCGCCACCGCCAATCGTCTCGCCAATTTCGACGACGCAAACCTGCGACGCTCTGCTCGCGCTGCCGTTGCGGCTGCTGCGCGCGTCGAGCGTGCGTTGGAGATCCTCGGTGAGGACGTGCCCGATCACCTCGCGGCGGCGGGTGCACTGCGCGTCGAGCATCGGCAGGCGTCCCTCGAAGAACTCGGCCAGTTGGCCGACCCGCCGATGACCAAGGACGCCGTTGCCGGACGTATCCGTCGCCTGCTGTCCATGGCTGATCGCAAGGCCAAGGAAACGGGCATACCCGACACCGAATCCGCAGTGAATGTGGAGCTACTCGAAGAGGGGTGACCTGCCCTCCGTCAGGGTGGGCTGCGCACGTTCGGGCCACGCGCATTAGGGTATGAGTCACATCGACCGATGAACCCCACGTCCGCGTCGTGCACACACGGATTCGGAGTATGCGTGGGTCAAGTTGCACACCAGAATCATGGTCAAAGGAGCGAATTGTGACTGTCCGGGTTGGCGTAAACGGTTTCGGCCGTATCGGACGTAACTTCTTCAGGGCGGTGGATGCGCAGAAGGCGCTCGGAACCACCGATATCGAGATCGTGGCAGTCAACGACCTGACTGACAACGCGACGCTCGCTCACCTGCTGAAGTACGACTCCATCCTCGGCCGTTTGCCGTACGACGTGTCGCTCGACGGTGACGACACGATCGTCGTCGGCGATCAGCGCATCAAGGCCCTCGCACACCGTGGCCCGTTGAACGAACTTCCCTGGGGCGAGCTGGGCGTCGACGTCGTCGTCGAGTCCACCGGCATCTTCACCGACGCCGCAAAGGCCAAGGGACACCTCGAAGCCGGCGCCAAGAAGGTCATCATCTCGGCTCCGGCCAAGGGTGAAGACATCACCATCGTGATGGGCGTCAACGACGACAAGTACGACGGCAGCCAGAACATCATCTCCAACGCGTCGTGCACCACCAACTGCCTCGGCCCCATCGCCAAGGTTCTCGACGACGAGTTCGGCATCGTCAAGGGTCTGATGACCACGATCCACGCGTACACCCAGGATCAGAACCTGCAGGACGCTCCGCACGCAGACCTCCGTCGCGCCCGCGCAGCTGCCCTCAACATCGTTCCCACCGGTACCGGTGCAGCCAAGGCAATCGGCCTGGTTCTCCCGCAGCTGCTCGGCAAGCTCGACGGCTACGCACTGCGCGTGCCGATCCCCACGGGCTCGGTCACCGACCTCACCGCGAACCTGAAGAAGTCGGCCACCGCCGACGAGATCAACGCCGCGATGAAGGCTGCTGCCGAAGGACCCCTCAAGGGCATCCTGAAGTACACCGACGCACCGATCGTCTCCTCGGACATCGTCACCGACCCGCACTCGTCGATCTTCGACTCGGGTCTGACGAAGGTCATCGACGACCAGGTCAAGATCGTCTCCTGGTACGACAACGAGTGGGGCTACTCCAACCGCCTCGCCGACCTCATCGGCCTCGTCGCCAAGTCTCTCTGAGCGGAGTTTCGATAACAGTGGCAGTTCAGACGCTGAAGGATCTGCTGGACGCTGGGGTCGAGGGGCGCACCGTACTGGTGCGTTCCGACCTCAACGTCCCGTTGGATGGCGTAGAAATCACGGACCCGGGTCGCATCGTCGCGTCCGCTCCCACCCTGCGGGCACTCGCCGAGGGTGGAGCGAAGGTCATCGTGACCGCGCACCTCGGGCGCCCCGACGGTCAGCCCGATCCCAAGTTCTCCCTCGCACCGGTTGCCGCGAAGTTGGCCGAAATCCTCGGTCGCAACGTGCAACTCGCCGGTGACGTCGTGGGACAGGACGCGCTGGCTCGTTCCGAAGGACTCACCGACGGTGACGTCCTGATGCTCGAGAACATCCGTTTCGACCCTCGCGAGACCAGCAAGGACGAAGCCGAGCGGGTCAAGCTCGCCAAGGCTCTCGTCGAGCTGGTCGGTGACGACGGCGCATTCGTCTCCGACGGATTCGGTGTTGTTCACCGTAAGCAGGCGTCGGTCTTCGACGTCGCGAAGCTGCTCCCGCATTACGCCGGATACCTGGTCGGCGCCGAGGTCGAGGTGCTCGCCAAGCTCACGCAGGACGCGGCGCGTCCGTACGCGGTGGTGCTCGGTGGCTCCAAGGTCTCGGACAAGCTGGCCGTCATCGAGGCACTGGCGCCGAAGGTCGACACTCTGGTGATCGGCGGCGGAATGTTCTACACGTTCCTCGCGGCTCAGGGTGTGTCCGTGGGCAATTCGCTGTGCGAAGAGTCCATGATCGAGACCTGCAAGGATCTCCTCGACCGGTACGCCGACGTCATCCACATCCCTCAGGATGTTGTCGTCGCGGACTCCTTCTCGGCCGATGCCGAGTCGAAGATCGTTCCGTTCGACAAGATTCCCGACGGCTGGATGGGTCTGGACATCGGACCGGAGTCGGTCAAGCGTTTTGCCGCGATCCTGACCGGCGCCAAGACGGTGTTCTGGAACGGCCCGATGGGCGTGTTCGAGTTCCCGAAGTTCGAGGCAGGCACCCGCGGTGTCGCCGAGGCAATCGTGGAGGCAACCGAGAAGGGCGCCTTCAGCGTCGTCGGCGGCGGCGACTCCGCAGCAGCCGTTCGTCAGCTCGGTATCCCGGACGAGGGCTTCTCGCACATTTCCACCGGTGGTGGCGCTTCCCTCGAGTACCTCGAGGGCAAAGAGCTGCCTGGCATCGCAGTACTGGAAGGCTGATCCGACATGGCACGTAAGCCGTTGATCGCCGGCAACTGGAAGATGAATCTGAACCACCTCGAGGCTATCGCCCTGGTGCAGAAGATCGCTTTCTCCTTGCCTGCGAAGTACTTCGACAAAGTGGACGTCACGGTCATCCCGCCGTTCACCGACATCCGAAGCGTCCAGACGCTGATCGAGGGCGACAAGCTCCTCCTCACATACGGCGCGCAAGATGTCTCGGCTCATGACTCGGGTGCGTTCACGGGCGAGATCAGCGGCTCCATGCTGGCCAAGCTCGGTTGCACCTTCGTCGTGGTCGGTCACTCCGAGCGTCGCACCCTTCACGGTGAGACCAACGAGACCGTCCTCGCGAAGACGAAGGCTGCTCTCAAGAACGGCCTCACGCCGATCGTGTGCATCGGCGAAGGCCTCGAGATCCGCGAAGCGGGCGAGCATGTCGCCTACAACGTCGACCAGCTCAAGGGTTCGTTGGCGGGCCTGAGCGCGGAGGAGATCTCCAAGATCGTCATCGCGTACGAACCTGTCTGGGCCATCGGCACCGGCCGTGTCGCTTCTGCCGCCGATGCACAGGAAGTGTGTGCTGCGGTACGAGCAACAGTGGCCGAACTTGCCGACGCCGAGGTCGCGGCCGGCGTTCGCGTTCTGTACGGCGGTAGCGTCAGCTCCAAGAACGTCGGAGAGATCGTCGGCCAGGCCGACGTCGACGGCGCTCTTGTCGGCGGCGCGTCACTCAAGGCTGACGAGTTCGCGACACTGTCTGCGATCGCTGCAGGCGGTCCACTCCCGTGATGATCGGGTAGTGAGCTGAAACTGCTCGAGACTAAGACTGCGGGTGTGTGACCGACTAGGTCACACGCCCGCAGTTTTTTGTTCGCGAGTCAGGTCAGGAGTTTGGTTTCCAGAGCGCCGACGAGTTCGGGAGCAAGCTCCAACCCGGCGGTCAGATAGTTCTCAACGGTTCCGTAGTGGTGCTCGACCTGCTCGAAGGCAGCGCCCAGGTAACTCGCGTCGACGGAAAGCAGCAACCGGATCACCTCGCCCTTGTCTGCATCTGTGGCAGCGGCGATCTTCGCGACTGTTGCCTCGATGTACTCGGCCGAGTACGTGTTCGTGAGCAGGTAGTCCGCCGTGATCGTTTCGCGCGGTACACCAGCGAGTGTCTGCAGTAGTGCTGCCGCCCAACCTGTTCGGTCCTTGCCCGCCGTGCAGTGGAAGAGTTGCGGCCCCGCGGTGGTCGCCAGGGCGGCGAACAACTGCGAAAATCCGTTCCGAGTGACGGGGTCTGCGACAAAGCTGCGATTGATGTTCTGCATGAAAGCTGTTGCAGCGTCCGCTGTTCGGAGAGCCATCGCTTCGGCGTGGATGTTTCCGGACAGGATGGGAATGTGGGCGTACATCGCCGGCGCCGGCACGATGTCGGGAGTTTCGTTCGCCTCGGTTTCGGAGCGCACGTCATAGACGGCGGTCAGCCCCAGCGATTCCACGATTGCAAGATCCTCGGGCGAGGGCGTCAGTACGTTTGCACGGTAGAAGACTCCGCGGCTCATCGCCTGTCCGCTGGTCGTGACGTACCCGGGGCCGGCCACGTCGCGGAAGTTGTGAATCGAAGCCAGACGCGGTGTGTCAGGCAGGGGTGTGTCGGGCAGGGCAGTGTTGGGCAGGGCAGTGTCGGAAAGCATGGAGCCGGCCTTTCGGAGGTAGAGTCGCGTCAACTGAAAAACTACTGAATCGGTATCTCGACAGTGTGATCGATGCCACTGACCAAGAGTCGTGCCTGGCCGGGTGCAAAGTCATGTGCGAGGCGGGTATGTGGTCAGGCTATCTGCGCGCGCCTGTATGGTGTTATCGGTTGTAGTTGTCCCTATTGGATTGGTGGACGTAGACAGACATGAAACTGTTCCTGGATATCCTGCTGGTCATCACCAGCTTGCTCCTCATCGCCTTGGTGCTCCTGCATCGCGGTAAGGGCGGCGGTTTGTCGAGTCTGTTCGGTGGCGGTGTCCAGTCCAGCCTGTCCGGATCGACTGTTGTCGAGAAGAACCTCGACCGGTTGACGGTCTTCACCGCGTTGATCTGGCTCATTTCGATCGTCGGCATCGGCCTGGAGATCAAGTTCGCCTGATTCTCGGCTCATGACTTACAGCCGGTAGTTTTTCACACACGAATTTCAGACACGGAACCCCGCCTATCGAGCGGGGTTCTTTGTTTCGGTCGATAATTGTGTGATGACTGAAACCGCGTCGCATCGAGAAACACCGCGAGAGGCCACCGAGCCGCTGCGCGAAGACATCCGGCTTCTCGGCGGAATACTCGGACAAATAGTGCGAGAGCAAGCCGGCGACAATGTGTTCGATCTGGTCGAGCGAGCCCGTGTCGAGTCGTTCCGAGTCCGTCGTTCGGAGATCGATCGCGCCGAACTGGTGTCGCTGTTCGCCGAAATCAGTACGGACGACGCCATTCCCGTCATCCGGGCGTTCAGTCACTTCGCACTGCTCGCCAACCTGGCCGAGGACATCCATCGCGAGCGTCGACGGGCCATCCACGTCAACGCGGGGGAACCGCCCCGCGACAGCACTCTCGCGGCCACGTACACCAAACTTGATGCAGCCGATATCGATTCGGCCACCGTCGAAGAAGCGCTTCGGGGCGCTCTGGTCTCACCCGTCATCACCGCTCACCCGACGGAGACTCGACGCCGTACGGTGTTCGAGACGCAGAGTCGGATCACCGAGTTGATGCGATACCGCGAGCGCACGGCGCTGAGCGTCGCAGAAACCGCTGATGTCGATCTGCAATTGCGCCGTCAGATCCTGACCCTGTGGCAGACGGCTCTGATCCGGCTCAGCCGCCTCCGCATCCAGGATGAAATCGAGGTAGGCCTGCGCTACTACGACGCAGCGTTGTTCGAGGTGATTCCGAAGATCAACGCCGAGGTTCGCAAAGCTCTGCGCACTCGTTGGCCGGACGCCGGGCTCCTGCCGGAACCGATCCTGAGGCCGGGTTCGTGGATCGGCGGTGACCGAGACGGCAATCCGTACGTGACCGGCGAAATCGTCCAGCGCGCCACGTCGCGCGCTGCGGCGACTGCTCTCGAGCATCACCTCGAGGAACTCGAACATCTCGAGCGTGAACTGTCGATGTCGGCGCGGCTGGTTTCCGTCACGCCCGAACTCGATCTGCTGGCGTCTACCTCCGGCGACGACTCTGCCTTCAGGGCCGACGAGCCGTACCGTCGCGCGATTCGCGGTATCCGCGGGCGCTTGAGCGCCACAGCACTGACGGTACTGGGGGAGTTGCCCGCCCACGGGTCCGACGACGGACTCGAGGCGTACACCGACCCGGCACAGTTGCAGCGGGATCTCGGAATCATCGACACCTCGTTGCGTCGTTTCGGTGACGAGACCATCGCCGACGATCGACTCGATCGGCTCCGAGAAGCGGTGGAGGTGTTCGGCTTTCACCTGTCCGGTCTGGACATGCGGCAGAACTCCGAGGTACACGAAAGCGTCGTCGCAGAACTTCTGGCGTGGGCCGGAGTTCACCCGGACTACGCGTCCTTGCCGGAAGCCGATCGAGTCGAATTGCTGTCGGCCGAGTTGACGACGCGGCGACCACTGACTTCGCCGGACGCCGAGTTCAGCGAATTGACCACCAAGGAACTGGCCATCATGGCGGCCGGTGCCAAGGCAGTGCGGGTTCTCGGAGCGGGTGCGGTACCCAACTACATCATCAGCATGTGTACCTCGGTCAGTGACATGCTCGAGGCTGCAGTGCTGCTCAAAGAGGTCGGGGTGCTCGATCCGGGCGTCGGTAGCGAGCCCTCGTGCCCGATCGGCATCGTGCCGTTGTTCGAGACGATCGAGGATCTGCAGGGCGGCGCCGACACATTGCTGGCGACGCTCGACATCCCGATCTATCGTGCGATCGTCCGTTCCCGTGGTGACAGTCAAGAAGTGATGCTCGGGTACTCCGACTCGAACAAGGACGGCGGGTACCTGGCAGCCAACTGGGCGCTGTACCGTGCCGAACTCGACCTCGTCGATGCCGCGCGTAAGAGCGGAATCAGGTTGAGGCTCTTCCACGGCCGCGGCGGAACCGTCGGACGTGGCGGCGGACCGAGTTACGAAGCGATTCTGGCTCAGCCTCCCGGTGCAGTCGCGGGTTCTCTGCGAATCACCGAGCAGGGTGAGGTGATTGCGGCCAAGTACGCCGAACCGCGTCTGGCACATCGCAACCTCGAAACACTCATCGCCGCGACTATCGAGTCGACGTTGCTCGACGTCGAAGGACTCGGCAGCGATGCCGACGCTGCCTACGCGGTACTGGACGAGCTCGCGGCCCTCGCCCGCACCGCGTACAGCGAATTGGTGCACGACACACCAGGATTCGTGCAGTACTTCGAAGCGTCGACACCGGTCGCCGAGATCGGGGCACTCAACATCGGCTCTCGTCCGGCCTCTCGCAAGCAGACCAAGGCGATCTCCGACCTGCGAGCGATTCCCTGGGTGCTCTCGTGGAGTCAGTCTCGCGTGATGCTTCCGGGTTGGTACGGAACCGGCGCCGCGTTCGAAAGATGGATAGACGGAGACGATACTCGGCTTGCCACGTTGACGGCCCTGTACGAGAAGTGGCCGTTCTTCCGAACCGTGCTCTCGAACATGGCCATGGTGATGTCGAAGTCGGATCTCGGTTTGGCGGCCCGGTACGCGGACCTCGTGCCCGACGCCGAACTGCGCGATCGAGTCTTCGGAATGATCACCGACGAGCACGAACGCACAATTCGCATGTACAAGGCAATCACGGGCAACGAGAACCTCTTTGCCGACAACTCGGGCCTCGAGCGTTCGGTCCACAACCGGTTCCCGTACCTCGAACCTCTCAACCATCTACAGGTCGAGCTGATCCGTCGGTACCGTTCCGGCGACGAGAGCGATCAGGTGCGTCGGGGTATCCAGCTGACGATGAACGGCCTGGCCACTGCGCTTCGTAACAGTGGCTAGGTAACAGCGGCTGGTTCTGCAGGTTTACCAGGGTGTGCGTGCGGCGACTCTAGAGCTGTCGCACGCACACCCAACGCTGCGCACCGGACCGAACGGGGACCGCAGTGGATCTGCAATTGGACGGACGAACTGCCGTCGTTACCGGCGCGGGAAAAGGTATCGGGTTGGCGATCACTCGGGCCCTGGTGGCCGAGGGAGTCCACGTCGTCGCGGGCTCGCGGACGCTCTCGCCGGAACTCGAATCGCTGCAGTCCGGCGGCGCCGTCACCTTTGTCGGCGTCGACCTCGCGAGTGTCGAAGGATCAACCCGACTGCTCGAGGTTGCAGCAGCGAGGGGCGGCGTCGACATCCTGGTCAACAACGTCGGCGCCGTCACCCCGAGAACGAGCGGTTTCGCGGCCATCACGGACGAAGAGTGGGCGGCGTCGTTCAATCTGACGTTCTTGTCTGCTGTACGCACTGTTCGCGCTGCGCTGCGGGAGTTGATCCGCCGAGGTGGAGGGAGCATCGTGACGATCAGTTCGGTCAACGCATTCTTACCTGACCCCACGGTGATCGACTACAGCGCCGCCAAAGCGGCATTGACCAACTTCTCGAAGTCGTTGTCGAAAGAACTGGGCGGGCAGGGGATCCGCGTCAATACCGTCAGCCCTGGCCCGGTGCAAACGGAGTTGTGGCTCGGCAAGCACGGAGTGGCCTCGACGCTGGCGAAGGCGAGTGGATCAGCCGCCGACGACATCGTCGAAAGCGCCGCGGCCGGAGCCGAGACTGGGCGGTTTACCTTCCCCGAAGAGGTTGCCGACCTGGTGTTGTTCCTCGCCAGCGATCGTGCGGGGAACGTGACAGGCGCGGATTTCGTGATCGACGGCGGTCTGATCAAGACCTTGTGATCATTGCTGCCTGAAACCTGATCATGTGCGCGACGGTCGACGACGTGATGCACAGGATCACTGCGGACGCGATGACCACCCACAGTCCCCACCCGATGGACGGTCCGGCAGTGTGCCCTGCGAACTCGGTACTACGTCGCACGATGGACGCGGCGTTTCCGACGGCAACGATCAATACCGCGATTCCGACCAAAGGGCCGGTGCAGTGATTCTTGATCTCGGGCGTGACGTCTCGAACCATGAGGGTGATCAACGCGGTCACCGCGCACAGAGCGAGGACGAGAGTGATCGCTCCGCATTCGTCGACACCACTGTGGTCCAGCGCAGAGGATGACGTCCACGGGCCGAGGCTTCCGGCGACGATCCCGGCGCACGCCCAGAGCGATCCGATGAGGCTAGGTCCGAAACGGTCGGGCATGAGGGAGGGAATTGCGCGGGTCGACGGCGTCTGAAACCCGAAGGCGCGTTGGTGATCCGGCTGATTGGGTGTGAACGTCACGCGACGGACCACCTTTCCTCCGCGGCGTCGAGCCGCCCAATCCAATGCTTTTCCGGAGTCTAAGGGCCGCCCAGTTCACTTTTGCCGAATCGAGCGAAATTGATCGAACCGGCGCTAGGGCTCGAGCAACTCGGCGTGAGAATATTCGTTGCGGCCCGCACCGACGAGGCGCTTACTGATCAAACGGCGTCGTGAACGACACTGGTTTGCCGGCGGCGCGCGCGTACGCGATCTCTCGGCGCGTGGACTCACCGATGTATCCGCGAGGGTTGACGACCAGAACCCGATCGGCGAGGTCGATCTTGCGCAGATGGAGCGCGTCGAGCAGGTTCTTCTGCTCGACAGAGACCGCCTCGTCTGCTTCAACCGGCGCGACGACGATCACGCCCGCGAACGTCAGGTCGCGGTTCGCCTCCCGCATCTCTTCAGCGAATCGCGCAGAGCCGCAGATACAGACAATCTCAGGTCGATCGGGCACGGTTCAGTCTCTCATCGACGCGAGAGCCCGCGGCCACACCAGTCTCGTCAGATATCTTCGGCAACGCACCCCAGCTGTCAGTGAACGAAGTCCAGAGCTTCCTTGATCCACGCGTTGAATTCGACGTTCGAACTCGTCCCGGTTCGGTCGACGACGATCCATCCCTTGCTCATCGGCTTACCCCGCATCTCGGGCCAGCTTGCACCCTTGTGCGTCAGAAGCTCGTCGACTCGATCGGGGTCACACCGAACCATGATGTTGCCGTGTGAGTTCGCACTGGCGGCCAGCTTCCCGTTCACCATGAAGCTCAGCCCACCGAACATCTTTACTTCCTCGACGTCGTCCTCGCCCGAGAGCGCATCGCGGATACGCTCAGCCAGCGCTTTGTCGTATGCCATGGAGGCCTCCTGGGGTGGAGTTCCAGGTTAGATCAGATGGCGCAGGTACGTGTGCGGGTCGTGAAGGAACCGCTGCCAGTTCGAGACCAGATCGAGGTCCTCCCAGCTCGAGGCTCGGATTCCCCATTCGCCGATCTCGAGCAGGTTGGCGTTCGGCAGCGCCGCGATGATCGGCGAGTGCGTCGCGATCACCGCCTGCGCGCCGGATTCCACCAGCTCGCCGAGCAGCGCGGCCAGTGTCAGGGTCCCCTGGAAGGAGAGTGCGGCATCGGGTTCGTCGATGAGATAGAAGCCGCCGTCGGAGGTCCTCGACGACAGGATCTCGAGCAGCGCCTCACCGTGGGAGAGGTGATGGTAAAGCGGTTCAGGTCGCTTGGGATTGGGGTTGTCCTCCAAGTACGTGTACAAACCGTGCAGGGTTTCGTCTCGGAGGTAGTACGCCCACTTCGATGCTCCGGGACTCCGCTCGAGCACAAGGTCGAGGCCGCCCGGTTCACTCGATCGAGTCTGATGCCGCGTATTGGTCGACCCGCCTTCGGCGTTGAGACCGAGAACGGCGGCAATAATTTCGATGACGGTCGACTTTCCCGCTCCGTTTTCGCCGACCAGAATGGTGACACCCGGTGGTAGCTCGAGACCGTGCTGAACGATCTGCGCGACTGCAGGCACCGTCATCGGCCAGCTGCCTACGTCGGCGCCCGACGATGGCCCGGCCTTGATGCGGCGGATGGGTTGTCTCTGCACGGCCATACGTTCTCACAAGGCTCCGACGAGAACGGACGTTAGTGGCGCTGCGCGAGCAATTCGACGATCTGAGCCACGAGATCGAGAGGGATCGGTTTGTTCAGCGGGAACTTCACCGTTGATTTCGCAGCCCGGTAAGGGTCGACGGACTTCTCGAACTCGGCGTCACCCGCCGGGAGCGGGTACATCGAGATGTGGTTTTTCCAGCCTGCGAAGTGAATCAGGTTCTTTCCGTGCACCGTCATGGTCGGCATCTGATAGCTGATGGTCTCATCGAGGCCTGGAACCGTGTTGTGAATCGTCTCGCGGATACTCTCGAGGGCTGGTTGCACGTCGGTGGGAAACGAAGCGATGTATTCGTTGATCGTCGCGAATTCGGCCATGCGCGGATCATAATCGCAGCCGGATTCATTTGGTCCGCCAGAAATCGGGGCGGCTGCCGTCCGCGTCGGTGAACCCGTATTCCGTTCCGAGTTCGCCTGAACTGACCGATCGCTGATTCCATCGCTGTCGATTCGGATCGGCAGCGATGGCCGCGATCGCACGTCCGATGAATCTCGGTGACTCGGAGCGTGCGAAATCCGCGGGCGCAGTCGGACCATCCCGCTCCGGCAACAAAGCGTCACGCCAATTCGATTCGCCGACACCAAAATTCTCGAGCATCATCTCCGATCGCAGGAACCCGGGAGTGATGGCGACGGCAGTACAGCCGAACGGGGCAAGTTCGTGGCCTTGCGAAAATGCGAGCCTGTTCACGGACACCTTGGCCAAGTCGTAGAACACCGAGATGCGATAGTTCGATGCGTTGTATTCGGTAGTGCCATCGGTTATTTCGGCGACCAGTCCGCCTGGCCGATCAGTCATGAGCGGCAGGAGGTGGTGCGACGTGGTGATGTGGGTGTCGATCGCCAGACGCAAGATGTGAAACCCCTTGTCCAGATCGTGTTCCCATACCGGCGTGTTCCACTCCGCCGGCCCACCCTTGAGTAATTCCGCGCCCCAGATGTCGTTGACCAAGATGTCGATATGGTGATAGTCGATTCGCAAGCGTTCGGCGAGATCAGCCACTTGTTTGCTCTTGAGATGATCGACGGCAATCGGCACGCCGACGCCGCCCAGCTCGGTGACCAGCTCTGCCGTCTCTTCGATGGTCTCTCCGCGCGGATAGTCCGACTGAAGAATTCCGGCAGATGTGCTCCGGCCAGTGCAGATGACGGTTGCACCGGCCTCGCCCAAGGCCGCGGCGATTCCGCGTCCGGCGCCCCTCGTCGCCCCGGCAACTACAGCCACTCGCCCGCGAAGTGCGTCCGGATTCGGTGTCCACGACATTGTTCGATTGTTCTCGCCTGGATTGCTTCGTTCAAGAGTGAACGCGATCTGCGGAACCGAACCTTACTTCGCGGCGTCCAAGGTAGTAATCACTCGGATGAAGGAGGTAGGGGAGAGATGGATCGTTGTGTGGGGCGCAGTGCTGGTTGGAGAAACGGGATCTCGGGATTGAGTTCCGTTCCGTCAAAAGGAAATTCGCATCGGATCCGGACTCGGCGGGTAATCGAAAGTCGCCACGGTGAGGAAGTCGTCGACGTACCACCAAGCCGGGAATCGCCCGAAGACGATTCCCGACCGGTGTGAAATCAGATCTGTGAAATCAGATCAGGGAAGCTGCGAGGCAGCGTCCGAATCGAGGAACCAACGTGTCGCAACCAAACCGGTGGCGCCGGCAGACGGCCAGTCGTCGGCCGAAGCACCTCCGACGGCTTTGGCAACGGCCTCGGCCTTTGCAGCACCCGAGACGAGCAGCCAGACCTCTTTGGCTCGCCGAACAGCAGGCAACGTGAGGGTGATCCGCACCGGTGGCGGCTTGGGGGAGTCCATCACCGCGACTACGAAACGCGCTTCTTCGCGAACAGCGTCGGTATGCGGGAACAACGAGTTGACGTGTCCTTCGCCGCCCATACCGAGCAGGTGCACGTCGAACGTCGGAACCTGATTCCCGTGTGCCTGAGCGCCCAGCAGTTGTTCGTACGCCGTCGCCGCCCCGTGTGGATCACCGTCGTAGATACCGTCGGATGCGGCCATCGCATGTACCCTGTCGGGATCGACCGGCACATGATCGAGAAGCGCCTCACGTGCTTGCACTTCGTTCCGCTCGGGATCGCCGGACGGCAGGAACCGTTCGTCGCCCCAGTACAGATCGATCTGCGACCAGTCGATGTCGCCGGGAGCTTCACGCAACTTCTCGAGAAGTGCGATGCCGGTTCCACCGCCAGTCAGCACGATGGACGCAAACCCGCGAGCCTTCTGGGCATCGACGATGGTCGTGACCAGGCGTGCGGCGGCAGCGTCGACAAGTTGGCCGGCGTCGGAAAACTTCTCCACGACAACATCACTCATAGGTCACCTTCTCCAATCCGGCCAGAGCTTCTTCGTAGATCTCGTCCGGATCGAGCCGACGCAATTCCTCGGCGAGGCAATCGCGTGTCTCTCGACGACCCAGAGAAACCAGCGCGTCAGGCTGACCGGTGCGGATCAACGTAGCGGTCGTGCCCTCCTGCGGACGACTGATGGAGATACTGCGGGTCTCGAGCTTCAACTCGACCGTCAGCTCACCCGTACGTCGAATGACCGGACCGTCGATCTTGGCCGCCAACCAACCGGCGAGAATATCCAGTGCCGGTTCGGTTTTGAGACCGGAGACCACCGCTGAGGTGATCTTCTCGTGCGGCGGCTGATCGAGAGCCGACGCGAGGAGCGCGCGCCAGTAGGTGACGCGACTCCAGGCGAGATCGGTATCGCCGGCGGTGTACGACGCGAGTCGCCCCTTGATGGTGGCGGTCGGATCGGGGGCGCCGGTGGCATCGGTGATGCGCCGTATCGCGAGCTTCCCGACGGGATCCTTGGCCGGAATCTCGGGTGCCTCGAGGGGCCACCACGCGACTACCGGTGTATCGGGGAGCAGGAACGGGATGACGACGCTGCTCTCGTGATCCGCAAGCGGACCGTAGAGACGCAACACGACAACCTCCGAGGCGCCGGCGTCCCCGCCGACACGGATCTGAGCATCGAGCCTGGGCTCACTCTGCTCGTCGCCACGCAGAAGCACGATGACGCGGCATGGGTGCTCGCGGCTTGCTTCGTTGGCGGCCTCGATGGCTTCCTCGGCATTCCCGGTGTCCCTGGTGCAGACGACGAGCGTCAACACTCGTCCCAAGGTGACAGCGCCGCCGGTCTTACGTACCTCGACCAGTTTCTTGCTGACCTGGACCGTGGTGGTGGACGGCAAATCGAGAATCACTAGGGTCGCCTCCATTCGCGTCCGGTGCGTTGCATCATTTCGTCCGCAGACGGTGGTCCCCACGTTCCGGCCTCGTAGGGTTCCGGCTTACCGCCGGCAGCCCAGTGCTCGAGGACGGGATCGAGGATCTCCCAAGACAATTCGACTTCGGCATTCACCGGGAACAGAGACGGCTCGCCGAGCAACACGTCGAGAATGAGCCGCTCGTACGCCTCCGGAGACGACTCGGTGAAAGCCTGGCCGTACGAGAAGTCCATGTTGACGTCACGGACTTCCATGCTCGATCCGGGAACCTTCGAGCCGAACCGCATGGTGACGCCCTCGTCGGGCTGCACGCGGATGACCAGAGCGTTCTGGCCGAGGTCTTCGGTCATCGTCTTGTCGAACGGTAGGTGCGGTGCACGTTTGAACACCACCGCGATCTCGGTGACACGGCGTCCGAGTCGTTTGCCCGTGCGCAGGTAGAACGGCACACCCGCCCAGCGGCGGGTGTCGACCTCGAGGGTGATGGCGGCAAAGGTCTCCGTGATGGAGTCCGCTGCGAAGCCGTCTTCTTCGAGGAGCCCGACCACCGGCAGCCCACCCTGCCAGCCGCCCGCGTACTGGCCGCGGGCGGTGGTCTCGTCGAGGGGCTCGGCAAGGCGAGTAGCCGAGAGGACCTTGATCTTCTCCGCCTGCAGATTGAGCGGCTCGAAGCTGATGGGTTCTTCCATCGCCGTGAACGCGAGCAACTGCAGCAGGTGGTTCTGGATCACGTCACGGGCCGCGCCGATGCCGTCGTAGTACCCCGCGCGTCCACCGAGGCCGATGTCCTCGGCCATCGTGATCTGAACGTGGTCGACGTAGTGCGCGTTCCAGATCGGATCGAACAACTGGTTCGCGAAGCGCAGAGCCAGAATGTTCTGGACGGTTTCCTTACCGAGGTAGTGGTCGATACGGAAGACCGTGTCCTCGGGGAACACCTTGTTGACGACGGCGTTCAGTTCGCGAGCGCTCTCGAGGTCGTGGCCGAACGGCTTCTCGATGACGACTCGTCGCCACTGACCGTCCTCGGCCTGCGCGAGGCCCGACGCCGACAGTTGCTCGAGCACCTGAGGAAACGCGTTGGGCGGAATCGCAAGGTAGAAACCGTGATTGCCGCCGATACCACGTTCGTTGTCGAGCGTGGCCAACGTGTCGGACAGGTTCTGGAAGGCCTCGGCCTCGTCGAAACTGCCCTCCACGAACCGGATACCTTCGGCGAGCCTCTCCCAGACGTCCTGACGGAACTTGGTGCGAGCGCCGTCCTTGACTGCTTCGAGGACGACGTTCGTGAAGTCCTCGTCCGTCCAGTCACGCCGGGCGAACCCGACCAGAGCGAATCCGGGCGGCAACAGTCCACGGTTGGCGAGGTCGTAGATGGCGGGCATGAGCTTGCGCCTGGCAAGGTCGCCGGTAACACCGAAAATCACCAGGGCGCAGGGCCCCGCAATGTGCGGAAGCCGTTTGTCGGTGCTGTCCCGAAGGGGATTCACCCAATCTGATGCCGCCGCGGAATCGCTCACAGGCTCAGCTCTTCTGGGTTGCTGCGCGGAGCTGCTCGGCGGTTGCGTCGAGCAACTCGTTCCAGGACACCTCGAACTTGTCGACGCCCTCTGTCTCGAGGACCTTGAACACGTCCGCAAGATCGATGCCGACTGCAGCGAGCTGATCGAAGACCGCCTGTGACTCCTGAGCGGTGCCCGAGATCGTGTCGCCGGTGATCTCGCCGTGGTCGGCGAGAGCGTCGAGCGTCTTCTCCGGCATGGTGTTGACCGTGTTCGGCGCAACCAACTCGGTGACGTAGAGAGTGTCGGGGTAATCCGGGTTCTTCACGCCGGTCGACGCCCACAGCGGACGCTGAGCCTTGGCGCCGTCGGACAGAAGAGCCTGGAAGCGCGGCTGCACCTCGAAGATCTGCTGGTACGCGTTGTACGCCAGACGCGCGTTTGCGAGTGCAGCCTTGCCACGAAGCTCGAGGGCTTCCGGCGTGCCGATTGCCGTGAGGCGGTTGTCGATCTCGGAATCCACGCGGGAGACGAAGAACGAGGCGACCGACTCGATGGACGAGATGTCGCGGCCGGCAGCCTTGGCGGTGTCCAGACCTTCCAGGTATGCGCCCATGACTGCCTCGTAGCGCTCGACCGAGAAGATCAAGGTGACGTTGACGCTGATGCCCTCACCGATCACCTTGGCGATGGCGGGAATGCCTGCCAGCGTCGCGGGGATCTTGATCAGGACGTTCGGACGATCGACGATCTTGTGCAGCTCGATCGCCTGCGCGACGGTGGCGTCGGTGTCGTGTGCCAGGCGAGGATCGACTTCGATGGACACGCGGCCGTCGACGCCGTTCGACGCCTCGAACTGCGGAGCCAGGATGTCGCACGCAGCACGCACGTCGTCGGTGGTCACCGCGGTGATGGTGGCGTCGACATCGGCGCCGCGCTGTGCGAGCTCACGGACCTGAGCGTCGTACGCCGATCCCTTGGACAGTGCCGCCTGGAAGATCGACGGGTTGGTCGTGACACCCACGATCGACTTCGTGTCGATGAGGTTCTGCAGGTTGCCGGACTGGATGCGATCCCGCGAGAGGTCGTCGAGCCAGATGGAAACGCCTGCAGCGGAGAGCTTTTCGGTAGTCACGTTCTGTGTCATCGAGATCATCCCTTCACAGCTGCGAGGGAGCGCTGCGCGGCTTCGACAGTCGCGTCGGCAGTGATGCCGAACTCCCGGAACAAGGTCTTGTAATCGGCGGAAGCGCCGTAGTGCTCGAGCGAGACGGCCTGACCGGCGTCGCCGAGGATGCGCCACCACGGCATCGCGATGCCGGCTTCGACGGACACACGCGCGCGCACGGCGGGCGGAATGACCTCGTCGCGGTACGCCTGATCCTGCTCGAGGAACCAATCGAGGCACGGCACGGAAACGACGCGGGTTGCGACGCCCTGAGCTTCGAGGGTTTCGCGAGCCTCGGTGGCCAGATGCAGTTCGGAACCGGTCGCCAGCAAGATGACCTCGGGCGAACCGTTGGCTGCGTCGACGAGGACGTAAGCGCCGCGCTTGACACCCTCGGCAGCCTTCTCCTTGGTGCCTTCGAGAACCGGGATGTCCTGGCGAGTGAGTGCCAGAGCCGTCGGGCCCGTCTTGTTCTCGAGTGCTGCCTGCCATGCGAACGAGGTCTCGTTGGCGTCACCCGGGCGGACGACGGCGAGGTTCGGGATCGCACGAAGAGCAGCGAGGTGCTCGACCGGCTGGTGGGTCGGGCCGTCTTCGCCGAGACCGATGGAGTCGTGGGTCCAGACGTAGGTGACGGCAGTCTTCATCAGTGCGGCCAGGCGAACCGCCGGACGCATGTAGTCGGAGAAGACCATGAAGGTTCCGCCGTACGGGCGGGTGGGTCCGTGAAGCGCGATGCCGTTGAGGATCGAGCCCATCGCGTGCTCGCGGATGCCGAAGTGGAGCGTGCGGCCGTAAGGCTGCGCATTCCAGTCGTTGGTGGAGATGGAGAACGGGCCGAACGAATCTGCGCCCTTGATGGTGGTGTTGTTGCTGCCGGCGAGGTCGGCGGAGCCGCCCCACAGCTCGGGCAGGATCGGTCCGAGCGCGTTGAGTGCCGAACCGGAGGCCTTGCGAGTCGCAACGCCCTTGGCGTCGGCCTCGTAGGTCGGGAGAGCGTCGGCCCAGCCGGCGGGGAACTCACCGGCGAACAGGCGGTCGAAGAGTTCCTTGCGCTCGGTCTCACGTGCAGCCCACGCGTCGAACTCGACCTGCCATGCCTTGCGTGCGTCGGCGCCGCGGGAGACGACCTCACGGGCGTGAGCCAGAGCGTCGGCGTCGACGTCGAAGGACTTGGCCGGATCGAAGCCGAGGGCTTCCTTGACCGCTGCAACTTCGTCGGCACCGAGAGCGGAGCCGTGGACGTCGCCGGTGTTCATCTTCTTCGGAGCCGGAAAACCGATGATGGTGCGGAGCAAGATGATGGACGGACGATCGACGACGGCCTTGGCCGCGGCAACCGCGTCGAGGATGCCGGAGACGTTCTCGCCACCTTCGACGTGCTGAACGTGCCAGCCGTATGCCTCGTATCGCTTTCCGACGTCTTCGCCGAGAGCGATGGTGGTGTCGTGCTCGATGGAGATCTTGTTGTCGTCGTAGAAGACGATGAGGTTGCCCAGTTCCTGGACACCGGCGAGCGACGAGGCCTCGGACGTGACGCCTTCTTCGATGTCACCGTCGGACGCGATCACGTAGATGTGATGGTCGAAGGGGGAGGAGCCGACCGGGGTCTCCGGATCGAACAACCCACGCTCACGACGCGCAGCCATCGCCATACCGACTGCGGACGCAAGGCCCTGGCCCAGCGGACCGGTGGTCATCTCGACGCCGACGGTGTGGCCGACCTCGGGGTGGCCGGGGGTCAGTGCGCCCCACGTGCGGAGAGCTTCGAGGTCAGCGAGCTCGAGACCGTAGCCCGACAGGTAGAGCTGGGTGTACAGCGTCAAGGATGAATGGCCACAGGAGAGAACGAAGCGGTCACGGCCGACCCATTCTGCATCCGAAGGATCGTGGCGCATGACGCGCTGGAAGAGGGTGTATGCCAACGGCGCCAAGCTCATTGCAGTTCCGGGATGGCCGTTGCCGACCTTCTGAACCGCGTCGGCGGCGAGCACGCGGGCGGTATCGACAGCCTTGGTGTCCAGGTCGGTCCAGTCCGAGGGGTGGACGGGTTGCGTGAGGACGTGGATCTCGTCTGTGATCGACACTGGCAGATGTCTCCTGACATGGTGTACGTGGATTGCGAGGGTGGGGTGTCCCTCCACTGCGTAACCCAGCCTAATGGTCCTGGCTGTCCGGGTCGATTCGGTTCCTCAATGGCTGCGGTCTACCATCGTTCGTAGTAGAGAACAGTGTCAGCAGTGTGTCGTGAAGAGTTAGTGCGGTAACGCGTGGTGCAAGGAGAGAACGTGCGGACAGGGCAACAGCCGAGCGGACATGGCTTCGGCAGCCCAGGTGCCGCCCCGCGGGCGACCAATACCGATACGGTGTGGGGTCGCGCAACGGGCAAGGTTCTGGCTTATATCGCGCTCACGAAGCCGCGAGTGATCGAATTGCTGTTGGTGGCAACCATTCCGGCAATGCTGCTGGCCGATCGCGGAACGGTCGACATCGTTCTGATCCTCAGCACCCTCTTCGGTGGCTGGATGGGCGCGGCGAGTGCGAACTCGCTCAACTGCGTTGTCGACGCCGACATCGACAAGGTCATGAAGCGCACGGCGAAGCGTCCGCTGGCCCGCGAGGCGGTGCCGACGCGCAACGCGCTCGTCTTCGGGCTCCTTCTCGGACTCGCGTCGTTCCTGTGGCTGTGGTGGCGAGCCAACCTCCTAGCCGGCATCCTCGTCGTGATCACGATCGCGTTCTACGTCCTCATCTACACGATGGTTCTCAAGCGTCGTACCTGGCAGAACGTCATCTGGGGTGGCGCAGCCGGATGTATGCCCGTCCTCGTGGGCTGGGCCGCTGTCACCGGGTCGCTGAGCTGGCAGCCCGTCGTGCTGTTCCTGATCATCTTCTTCTGGACGCCGCCGCATACCTGGGCGCTGGCGATGCGATACAAAGAGGACTACAAAGCTGCCGGTGTTCCCATGCTTCCGGTGATCGCCACCGAAGAGCACGTCACCAAGCAGATTCTGTTCTACAGCTGGGCAATGGTCGTCACGACGCTTGTCCTCGTCCCCGCGTCGGGCGTCATCTACGCCGCAATCACCATCGTCGCCGGTGCGTGGTTCCTGCTCATGGCACATCAGCTGTACCGCAGCGTTCGCGGTGGTGCTCAGGTCAAACCGCTCCGCCTGTTCCTGCAGTCCAACAACTATCTTGCGATCGTGTTCGTCGGCCTCGCTGTCGACTCGGTTCTCGGACTGCAGACGATCAGCGACATGCTCAGCTGATTCTGCTGTGCGCCTTTATTAACCGCGGGCGGTTAATAAAGGCGCACAGCACTTCGCTAGGGGATCAGAACGATCGACCCGGTCGTTGCTCTACCTTCCAGATCCCGATGGGCTGTTGCCGCGTCGGCGAGGGGATAATCGGCGCCGACACGAATATCGAGCTTCCCGGCCGCAATGGCGTCGAAGACATCGCCGGCACGCCAGGTCAGTTCCTCTCGAGTGCGAATGTGATGCGCGAGCGTCGGACGCGTCAGGAACAGCGAACCCGACGAATTGAGCCGCTGCGGATCGACAGGCGGAACCGGTCCACTGGCCGCACCGAACAAAGCGACCGTGCCGCGGATGCGCACGGAAGCCAAGCTCGAATCAAAAGTTGTCGCGCCGACGCCGTCGTATGCCGCCGCTACTCCTTCGCCGCCGGTCAACTCCCGGACTCGCGCTGCGATGTCCTCGTCGTACCGCAGAACCTCCGAGGCACCGGCGCCGCGCGAGAGTCCTTCCTTTGCATCCGATGACACAGTCGTGATGACCTTCGCCCCGAGGCTGACGGCCATCTGCGTCAGGATCAACCCGACGCCGCCCGCGCCTGCGTGCACGAGCACGGTGTCGCCGCTCTGGATCGGATACGTCGACTTCGCGAGGTAGTGCGCTGTCATCCCCTGCAGGAGCGCCGACGCTGCGGCCGATGCCGGGACACCGTCAGGCACTTTCACTGCGACTGCGGCGGGAACAGCCACCTTCTCGGCATAGCTGCCAGTGGCAGCGGCCCACGCGACCCGGTCGCCCACGGAGAATTCGTTGACCTCGGAGCCGACAGCTTCGACGACACCGCTGCCCTCGTCGCCGGGAATGTAGGGGAGCGGACGCTTGTACTGGCCCATTCGGAAGTACGTGTCGATGAAATTGATGCCGATCGCTTCGGTCTTGACGAGTAGATCGCCTGGGCCGGGTGTCGGTTCGGGTTGTTCGGTCAGAGTCAGAACCTCTGGTCCGCCGGTCTCGGTCACGTAGATGGCTCGCATGGTTTCTGTTCTACACCCGAGGCGGCCGACGCTCAGTCCATGCCTGGTGTCGCTTCCGGGCTACCGACCAGTATTGTCGAGTCATGAGCACCGATACCGAGAAGTCGGACGCCACCCCGTCCGCGCCGGAACTGCCGAAGTCCACGGTGAACGCCATCACCAAGTTCGTCGCCGAGCACGGCGGCTCCGCCAGCGCCGTCATCCAGCCGGTCGGCCTGGCCGGCGTTCGCATCACCCTCGTAGGTGCCGACGGCATCCTCGGTGATCAGGTCGTCGAGGACCTCGCCACGGCCAATGCCGTCGTTGCGTCCTTCGACAACGTCACCGTTGCCGAGTGGGAGCGCGAACTGACGAGCATCGTCACCCCGCAGGAAGGCCATTTCAAGAAGATGGCCGGTTGGGTCGCCAACCAGACTCGGTTCCCGAAAGCTCGCAACGAATCCTGAAATGACGTGTGGGGCGTAGGAACACCTTTTGGTGTTCCTACGCCCCACACGTGTCTTGAAGCGTCAGACAGCTGGTATCGGCGAATTGGTCGGCGTGTACTGGCGGGTCTTACCCGCAGCCCAAACTGCTGCGGTCGCAGCCGTGCACAGTCCTGCACCGGCGACGTGCATGATCACCAGAACTTCCGGCACATCGGTGAAGTACTGCACGACACCGATGAGCGACTGCGCGAGGATCAGTCCCAGCAGGACCTTCAGACGGATCTTCACGGCTGCGGATGTCCCGACCGCATACAGGCCGAAGGTCAGACCCACGACCAGCGCGAGATATCCGACCAGAAGCTGTGAGTGCAGATGGACGAGCGTCACGATCTCGATCTCCAGGCGAGGCACCGTCCGGTCCAGTCCCTTGTCGCCGGCGTGCGGGCCTGCGCCCGTTACGAGAGTTCCAGCGACCAAAACGCCGGCGAGCGCGACACCTGACAGCGCGGTAAGCCAGCGCAACGGCTTCGGCATCACGACCAGAGTTGTTGCTTCGTCGGGTTCCGCGATCTTCGCGTACATCACCGTGGCAACCCAGACCATCAGCATCGACGCAACCAGGTGAATGGCGACCGTCCACCACAGCAAGCCTGTGAGGACGGTGATACCGCCGATCACTGCCTGAACGACAGTGCCGAGCGGCATCATCCAGGCGTAGACAAGCACCTCTTTGCGTCGGCGAGCGCGAGTCACCGCAAGCACGATCGCAGCGGCGACGATGACGACCAGGAAGGTCAGCAGGCGGTTGCCGAACTCGACGGCTTGGTGAATCACCGCGACCTGTCCGTGGCCGACCGGGACGAAGCTACCGGGGAAGCACTGCGGCCACGTCGGGCAACCGAGTCCCGAGTCCGTCACGCGCACCACCGCGCCGGTGACAGCGATGCCGCCCTGCGTCAGGATCACGATGAACGCGATGATTTTCTGCGTTTTCAGCGAGGGGAGAGGTAGTCGATCCACCAAGCGTAAAAATCCGGCATACACACGATTCACCACGCCAACGATCGTAGTTCCCCATCAACTACACAGTGTCGTTGGGGCCAGCTCGCTCCGCGCCTGCCCCGCGTCGTTGGGGCCAGCTCGCTCCGCGCCTGCCCCGCGTCGTTGGGGCCAGCTCGCTCCGCGCCTGCCCCGCGTCGTTGGGGCCAGCTCGCTCCGCGCCTGCCCCGCGTCGTTGGGGCCAGCTCGCTCCGCGCCTGCCCCGCGTCGTTGGGGCCAGCTCGCTCCGCGCCTGCCCCGCGTCGTTGGGGCCAGCTCGCTCCGCGCCTGCCCCGACTCGTCGAGACCAGAACTGCGCAGCCGTGGGGCCAGCTCGCGTCAGTTCGCGCGAACTCGCACGATTCCCGAGATCGTTCCCTGGAAGTACTCGCCCGACTCGGTGATGAGTGCAGACATCTGAAGGGTGTCGTTGAGGATCGTCGACGGCAACGGAGTCGAACCGATCTGAGACCCGTCCTTCGAGTCGATCACCGCGAAGGAGTAACCGTCCAGCGGAGAGGTGTTCGGAGCACCGTCCCGTGTCACCGTGTAAATCGAGCCGTCAGCCGTCGAGAGGTGAGGTACCGCGGAGCTGCGAATCGTGTTGTCCCACACGACATGGCAGCCGACCGGATCGATGTCGACGCGGGTCATTCCGCCGTTGAAGGGTGCCGTGGCGGGGACCGCTGGACCGGCACCTTCAGGAGTCGTGGGGTACGGGTATCCGTAAGTGCCGGCGACGTAGACGGAATGACCGATGCCGACGGGGGAGTTCTCGCTGCCGCTCGGTGAGCCGTCCTGGCTGGCAGCGGACAACACCGGCTGCGTGCACACCTCGGCGCCCGTGTCAGCGCGATAGACATGCAAGCTCACTGTCGGGTGGGCGTTGTCGACGATGGTCAAGAAATCGCTGCCCGTCGACGGGCCGAAGTATGTCGGCGTCGATCCGGTTCCCCAGCTGAGCTGACCCGGATTACGGGCCGGCCCGCGGTCGTACGGCTGACGCCAGTCGATGACGACCTCGTCGCCATTTCGCTTCAGTTGGTAGAGCGCGTGGGTAGTTGCGACAGCAGTGCCCGTCGGGGAGGTGGAGATGCTGTTCTGCACCTGTTCACCTTCGGGGAGCGCAATGCTGTGCGCGATTCGATCCGCGCCGACATACCCGACGGTGCCGTGCCCGGTGGCGAACCAGACATTGCCGTCCCAGTCCGGAGCGAGGCCGGTGACGTTGTCGTCGGCGGCAACCGCACCACTGAGATCGATGACCTCCGCGAGTTCCAGCCGCCAACTGCCGTCCGGATTCTGCGCATGGGAAATGCGGACCAGTTGACGGTTTCCGTCGACGGCTACGAGACGGTTCTCGTTGTCGAGGTAGGCGTAGACGCCGCCGAGCAGACTGCCCTTCGCGAGCGGCAGTTGTGCTACGGATCTACCCAACGGCGTGGCGTCGGCCTTCGGATCGATCAAATGGATGGTCGGGATCTGGCCGATCATCGTCGTGCAGAGCGAGACGACCATGCCGTCGGAACCCTGGAGGACCGTCGGGCAGGCGGCCATCATCGGGAAAGCTGTCACCTCGTGTGGGCCGGTTCCTGGACCAGGCAGCGGCGTGACGTCGGACGAGCCCGCGTCACCGTGCATGGTGGAAGTACCGACGGGACCGAGGTACGGATTTGCAGGTGCGAGGGGACCGGACACCGAAGGGGTCGCCGTTGCGGGTCCGGCACACAACATGACTGTTGCGGCCACACAGCCGACGATCTGAGCTGTCCGTCGTGTACTCACGTGAACTTGAACCACCTTGCTGCGCAGACTCCGGCCACTGCGGCCCAGATGAGAAGTACGAGAATCGAGAACCAGTCCATCGAGGTGTCGAGGGCCGCTTCGAGTGCGTGTGCGAGAGCGCCGGACGGAACAATGCGGACCAGCGTGTGGACGGCGGTCGGAAGTTCACCACTGGCGAAGACCACACTGCCGATGCCCACCATGATGAACCACAGGATGTTGGCGAGAGCGAGAACGATCTCTGCTCGCAAAGTACCGCCGAGCAGTAGGCCAAGCGCTGCAAATGTGACAGTACCGATGGCAATGACCACTGCGCCGAGTACAAGTTCGACGAATGACGGACGCCATCCCAACGCCAAACCGATAGCGCCGAGCAAGAGTGACTGCAGAGCCACGACGATGATGACGGCAGCGCTCTTGCCTGCGATGATTCCCCACCGCGGTAGCGGCGTTGCACCGAGTCGCTTGAGCGCGCCGTATCGGCGGTCGAATCCGACGGCGATGGCCTGTCCGGTGAACGCCGTCGACATCACGGCAACCATCATGACACCAGGGAGCACGGTATCGACCCGAGAATCGCCCAAATCGCCGATCGGAAGTAGACACAGTCCGATGAGCAGGGTGATCGGGATGAACATGGTGAGCAGCAATTGCTCACCGTTGCGGAGCAGAAGAGTCAGCTCCAGTTTGGTCTGCGCCGCCAGCATCTTGGCCGCCGAATTGGGGCGGGGATCCGGCGAGAAGGTGCGTGGCTCGAAGCGGTTCTCGGCGAGCCGTCGGTCTCTGGCAACGCTGATGGGACTGCTCTGGCCGTTCGACGCTGTTTCGTTCATGACCTTGATCTCCGTCATCCCCTCAGTTCCCGGCCCGTCAATTCGAGGAAGACGTCTTCCAGACTCCGTTGATCGACGCGAATGTCGTTGATCAGCACGTCCTGATCGGCACACCACGTTGCGACAGTCGCCACGGTTGCCGGATCGATTGCACCTTCGACGACATAGGTGCCGGGGTTGGATTCCTCGATGCGGAACCCGGCGAGTGAACCGGCCAGCGAATCGAGGCTCAAACCGGGAACCGTCGTCAGACGGAGTTGTCCTTCGGCGCCCTTGCTGGTGACCTCCGCCGGCGTTCCCGACGCGACGATCTTGCCGTGGTCGATGATGACCAGTTCGTCGGCGAGCGCTTCGGCCTCGTCCATGAGGTGTGTGGTGAGCAGGACGCTCACGCCGTCGCGTCGCAGAGCATCGATGAGTTCCCACACGAGCAGGCGCGCCTGAGCGTCGAGGCCGGCGGTGGGTTCGTCCAGAAATACCAACTCGGGACGCCCGACCAGCGCGCACGCCAGGGACAGTCGTTGCTGCTGGCCTCCGGAGAGGCGGCGGTACGGGGTCTTGCGCGCATCGGTGAGGCCGAGTTTGGAAAGGAGCCAGGCGGGATCGAGCGGGTCGGCCGAGTATGCGGCCACGAGGTCGAGCATTTCCCCGGCCTTGGACCCGGGGTACGCGCCGCCGCCCTGCAGCATGACGCCGATTCGCGAGCGGACTTCACCGGAGTCGGCGATGGGGTCGAGACCGAGCACTCGAA
The DNA here is from genome assembly GCF_036669995.1 of Rhodococcus sp. DN22. Classification (NCBI taxonomy): domain Bacteria; kingdom Bacillati; phylum Actinomycetota; class Actinomycetes; order Mycobacteriales; family Nocardiaceae; genus Rhodococcus; species Rhodococcus sp. DN22. The sequence goes on from NZ_CP133326.1 coordinate 3,120,218, forward strand.
CCGTGCCGGCATCGGGGGTGACAAACCCTTCGCACATCTCGACGGTGGTTGTCTTGCCGGCTCCGTTGGGGCCGAGCAGGGCAACGACCTGGGCCGTCTCGACAGTGAGATCGATACCGTCGACGGCTCGAACACCGTCGAAGGACTTGACGACACCCTGGATCTGTACCGCCGGCGTCGACGATCTGGAGGCTCTCGAGGTCACGGGGAATCAGCGTAAGCCCCCGCCGAGTTGTCTTCGTCTACCGGTCCGCCTTTCGTGATCTCCGCTACTGGCTTGTCGCTACGCCAGGGGAGTGAATTGCGGGTGAAGACGATGAGCGTTCCGGCGGTGAGGATGGTCGCGATGACGGCCTGCACGATCATGAACGGAAGGTATTCGGCGCCGTTGGACATCAACATGACGCTGACGATCGAGGTGAAGACGACGGCAGGGATGCGGAAAATCGGCGCGGTGGCCCACGCCGCCAACGGAAGGATCGCCCACAGCAGGTACCACGGCTGAACGACGGGGAACAGGAGAACGATCGCGCCGAGCGCGATGCCGAGTCCGCCGACCGGATGGATGCGGCCCATGTAGACCGAGATCATCATCCGTGCGGTGACGAGCATGGCGACGAGAGTTGCGATGGGCCGCGTGATCGTGAGGATCGCCGTCGTGTGATCGCCGAGTCCGAGCAGTACGCCTGCCAATCCCGTGCCGACGCCCAGGAGCGTCGGGATGGACATCCAACTCCGGACTGCCGTGGCGGTGTCGAGGGTGTTGATCCAACCCATACCGAGCCCACTGGCCACGCTGATGACAAACGTGACGACAGCGGCAACGATGCCCAGGAGAATCGCGGCTCCCGCCAGGGCTTTCCAGGTTCCACCCCAACGCCGGGCCAAGGCCATGCCGACAAATCCCAGTGCAAGCAAGGACGGAATTTTGACGGTCGACGACAATGCGATCAAACCTGATCCCGCAACGAGATAGAACAGCGCTCGCCCACGGATGGGCCCGGACCCTTCGACTGCGCGAAGAGCGATCTCGATTCCGGCGAGCATCAACCCGAGCATGAGTGCTTCGTTGTGGATGCCGGCCACCAAGTGGAAGAGCAACAGCGGGTTCGCGGCACCGAGCCAGAGCGAACTGACGGCAGAGACACCGCATCGCTTGGCCAGTCGCGGTATCGCCCACACGATGAGCGCGACGCCGGCCAATGCGAGCAAGCGGTGCAAGAAGATTCCGGCCACGATGTTGTCGCCGGTCAGTGAGCTGATCCCGCGTCCCAGCCACAGGAAGAACGGACCGTACGGAGCCGGGGTGTCGCGCCAGATCGTCGGAACCGTGCGGGTGAGAACGTGGTCGACGCCCAGTGCCGCCTTGGGGCCGATGGCGTACGGATCGAGTCCACGGGCCGCGATTTCGCTTTGAGCCAGATACGAGTAGACGTCGCGGCTGAACATCGGCGGTGCGACCGAGAGCGGCAGGATCCACAGCAGGAGTGTGCGGTCCAACTGGGAACGGGTCATGCGCCGCGGTGCGCCGGAACGGCTGCGTATGTCCCCGACTGCAAATCGGCCCATCATCAGCCAGGCCAGAACGACGAGCACGGTTCCGGTCATCGTCATGGTGAGTGAGACCGTCGGCATACGTCCGGGAAGGCTGAGGACTCGAAGTCCTGCGGTCGGATTCTGCAGGACGGGTTGTGCGCCGGCGCCGAGCGCTCCGACTGCCATCAAGACCGCGCCGGTTGCGCCGAATCGGCGAATCCCTCGCAGTTGTGCGGTTTCCTTCGCGTTCAGGCCCGGGCGCTCGTCCTCGTCGCCGTGCAGCACCGCGGCCATACTCTGCCGGGGAGCGGATCCGAAAGGTCGAACGCCGATTGTGGAAAGCGCGAGTGCCTTGGGTTTTTCCAGCAGGATCGCGCGCGCCGATCGGGCGGTCGTCGTCTTCTCGGGGGTCTGCGGCACACCAGGCAGCGTAGCGGCTCCATCCAGCCGGACAGACAAGCACAAACAACGTACGTTGTCCGGATATTCCCGAATGTAATGCAGGTTGCCCTTAGTAGACCTGCGAAAAGAATTCCGTCACACTTGTGTTGTGAAAAGAAATGCGTCAGACCCACGAAGCAAGGAAGTTGCAGGTCAGCCCACTGTAGCGGCCTCGCCGAGTGCTGCCGCAAATCCGGTGACAGTGAGCGTCGAAGGTCAGACGCGGGCGGCAGTGGTCAAGCTGCTACTCGAAGAAGGCCCCATTACCGCCTCCGAAATCGGCACGCGCCTCGGTTTGAGTGCCGCAGGTGTCCGACGTCACTTGGATGCGTTGATCGAGTCCGGCGAAGCCCGAACTGCTTCGGCGTCGTCGCTGCGTCAGCGTGGACGAGGTCGTCCCGCCAAGCAGTTCCAGATCACCGCGACCGGTCGCGGCCGCCTCGGCCACACCTACGACGATCTGGCGGGAGCCGCGATGCGGCAACTCCGTGAAATCGGCGGAGACGCGGCAATCGAGGAGTTCGCCAAGCGTCGGGTTCAGGCGATCGTCGGAGACGTCGAACCGGCTGATCCGACAGATGTCGACAACGTCGAGGCGACAGCGGACGCAATCGCCGAAGCCTTCAACGCGGTGGGGTTCGCGGCGTCGACCCGGCCGGTCGGCAACGGCGTGCAGATCTGCCAACACCATTGCCCGGTTTCCCATGTGGCAGAAGAGTTTCCGGAACTGTGCGAGGCAGAGCAGCAAGCATTCCGGCAATTGCTCGGGACTCATGTTCAGCGTCTGGCGACCATCGCCAACGGTGACTGCGCCTGCACGACGCACGTGCCCCTCGTGTCCACCGGGAGTAGATGACCGGACCAGAGTGTTCTACAGAGCGTTGCCACCGTGCAGCGTTCGAATAAAGATTTTTCAGCTAGTTCTTCAAAGTCAGAACTGCTCGACCACAGCGACCAGCCCTCGCTGAGCCCGAGCAGCCGTCAAGAAACAAGACTCCGGAAGGAGCTCGCATGACCGTCACATCAGACCAGGCGACTACCACTGCGGCAGCAGGCACCGAGCCGCTCACGCAGGAAGAGACCATCGCGTCCCTCGGTCATTACGGCTACGGCTGGTCCGATTCCGACGAAGCCGGAGCCAGCGCGCAGCGCGGGTTGTCCGAGGCTGTCGTGCGGGACATCTCCGCCAAAAAGAGCGAGCCCGAGTGGATGCTCGACATCCGCCTCAAGGCGCTGCGCACCTTCGACAAGAAGCCGATGCCGAACTGGGGCAGCGACCTCGAAGGTATTCACTTCGACAACATCAAGTACTTCGTCCGGTCCAGCGAGAAGCAGGCCGAGTCGTGGGAAGACCTGCCCGAGGACATCAAGAACACGTACGACAAGCTCGGCATCCCCGAGGCGGAGAAGCAGCGCCTCGTTGCCGGCGTCGCAGCTCAGTACGAGTCCGAGGTCGTCTACCACTCGATCCGTGAGGACCTCGAGGAGCAGGGCGTCATCTTCCTCGACACGGACACCGGTCTCAAGCAGCATCCGGAGCTGTTCAAGGAGTACTTCGGATCGGTCATCCCGGCCGGCGACAACAAGTTCTCCGCGCTGAACACCGCCGTGTGGTCGGGCGGCTCGTTCATCTACGTTCCGCCGGGAGTCCACGTGGACATCCCGCTGCAGGCGTACTTCCGCATCAACACCGAGAACATGGGTCAGTTCGAGCGCACCCTGATCATCGTCGACGAAGATGCCTCCGTGCACTACGTCGAGGGTTGCACCGCGCCGATCTACAAGTCCGATTCACTGCACTCGGCCGTCGTCGAGATCATCGTGAAGAAGGGCGGCCACTGCCGCTACACGACCATCCAGAACTGGTCCAACAACGTCTACAACCTGGTGACCAAGCGCACCAAGGTAGAGGCCGGCGGATCCATGGAGTGGGTCGACGGCAACATCGGCTCCAAGGTCACCATGAAGTACCCGGCCGTGTGGCTGATGGGTGAGTACGCCCGCGGTGAGGTTCTCTCCGTTGCGTTCTCCGGCGAGGGCCAGCACCAGGACACCGGCGCCAAGATGCTCCACCTCGCGCCGCACACGTCCTCGACCATCATCAGCAAGTCTGTCGCCCGCGGCGGTGGACGTGCGTCGTACCGCGGTCTGGTGCAGGTCAACAAGGGTGCCCACGGCTCCAAGTCGACCGTCAAGTGTGACGCTCTGCTCGTCGACCAGATCAGCCGCAGCGACACCTACCCGTACGTCGACATCCGCGAGGACGACGTCACCATGGGTCACGAGGCCACCGTCTCCAAGGTCAGTGACGATCAGCTCTTCTACCTGATGAGCCGCGGACTGACCGAGGACGAGGCGATGGCCACCATCGTGCGTGGATTCGTCGAGCCCATCGCGAAGGAGCTCCCGATGGAGTACGCGCTCGAGCTCAACCGCCTTATCGAACTTCAGATGGAAGGGGCTGTGGGTTAGTGACCACGCCAGAGACCGGAGTCATCGGAGCTGTTGCCGGGGAGAACCCGACCGCTCCTGTAAAGGGTGCAGCCACAGGCTCACCCATCACGAACAAGGGTGAGCAGTTCTCCTCGTTCGACGTCAATGCTTTCGAGGTTCCCGGCGGACGTGACGAGATCTGGCGGTTCACCCCGCTGCGTCGCCTCCGGGGATTGCACGACGGCAGCGCCGTCGCCAACGGACAGGTCACCGTCGAGGTCGACGGCGGAAGCGACATCACCGTCGAGACCGTCGGGCGTGACGACGCACGTCTGGGCAAAGCCGGCGTTCCCGCTGATCGCATTGCAGCGCAGGCGTATTCGAGCTTCGAGACGGCAACGGTCATCTCGGTTGGTGCCGAGGTCGAGGTCGAGAAGCCCGTTGTAGTCACCATGACCGGCCCCGGAGTCGACAACGTCGCCTACGGACACACCCAGATTCGTCTGGCGCAGTTCGCCAAGGCGACGTTCGTGATCGACCAGCGCGGCAGCGGAACCTTCGCGGAGAACATCGAATTCGTTCTCGGTGACAGTTCGCAGCTGACCGTGGTGGCCATCCAGGACTGGGCGGACGACGCAGTTCACGTGACGTCACACCACGCTCGCCTGAACCGCGACGCAGTGCTTCGATACACCTCGATCAGCCTGGGCGGCGACCTGGTTCGCCTGTCCGCCACCGTCAAGTACGACGGACCGGGCGGCGACGCCGAACTGCTCGGCCTGTACTTCGCCGACGCCGGCCAGCATCTGGAACAGCGTCTGCTGGTGGACCATTCGCAGCCCAACTGCAAGTCCAACGTGGTCTACAAGGGTGCGCTTCAGGGAGATCCCGGATCCGGCAAGCCCGACGCGCACACCGTGTGGATCGGCGACGTTCTCATCCGCGCCGCAGCGGAGGGCACCGACACGTTCGAGCTCAACCGCAACCTGGTGCTGACCGACGGCGCCCGCGCCGACTCGGTTCCGAACCTCGAAATCGAAACCGGTGAGATCGTCGGGGCCGGCCACGCAAGTGCAACGGGACGTTTCGACGACGAGCAGCTGTTCTACCTGCGTGCTCGTGGTATCCCGGAGGATCAGGCTCGTCGTCTGGTCGTACGTGGGTTCTTCCACGAAATCATCAACAAGATCGCTGTTCCCGAGGTGCGCGATCGCCTCGAAGCCGCAGTCGAAGCCGAACTCGCAGCCGTCGGCTCCTGACCGCCCCGCCTGCGACACCACCCCGTCGCTACGCTCGCCCGCCTCATCTTGAAGGAATTTCATGTCTACCAGTGACAACACCACCACCTCGGTCCTCGAGGTTCGTGACCTGCACGTCGAGGTCGCCAACTCCGATGCCAACGCCGAGCCCATCCAGATCCTCAAGGGCGTCGACCTGACGGTCCGCTCCGGGGAGACCCACGCGATCATGGGCCCCAACGGCTCCGGCAAGTCGACTCTGTCGTACGCCATCGCCGGTCACCCCAAGTACCAGGTCACGTCCGGCTCCATCACCCTCAACGGTGAAGACGTCCTCGCAATGAGCGTCGACGAGCGTGCACGTGCCGGGCTCTTCCTGGCCATGCAGTACCCCGTCGAGGTTCCCGGCGTTTCCATGTCCAACTTCCTGCGCACCGCCGCTACGGCCGTGCGAGGCGAGGCTCCCAAGCTGCGCCACTGGGTCAAGGAAGTCAAGGAAGCCCTCAGCGAGCTCGAGATCGATCCCTCGTTCATCGAGCGCTCGGTCAACGAAGGCTTCTCCGGTGGCGAGAAGAAGCGCCACGAGATCCTGCAGTTGGGCATGCTCAAGCCGAAGATCGCGATACTCGACGAGACCGACTCCGGCCTCGACGTCGACGCTCTGCGCACCGTCTCGGAAGGCGTCAACCGCTACAAGGAGCGCGAGAACGGCGGCGTTCTGCTGATCACGCACTACACGCGCATTCTGCGCTACATCAACCCCGACTTCGTTCACGTGTTCGTCGGTGGCCGCATCGTCGAGTCCGGTGGACCGGAGCTGGCCGACGAGCTCGAGACCAACGGCTACGTTCGTTTCACCGCGGACACCGCAGCTACCCAGGGAGCGTAATCACGATGACCACCTCGGTGCGCGAGCTCGACGTCACAGCGGTTCGGGCCGACTTCCCGATCCTGGCGCGAACCGTGCGCGACGGAAAACCTTTGGTGTACTTGGATTCCGGCGCTACCTCGCAGCGTCCGGTCCAGGTTCTCGATGCCGAACGGGACTTCCTGACCACGTGTAACGCGGCAGTACACCGGGGTGCTCATCAGCTCGCAGAAGAGGCGACGGACGCGTACGAGAATGCTCGCGCCACCATCGCTTCTTTCGTGGGCGCGGATTCGGACGAGTTGGTGTTCACCAAGAACGCCACCGAGGCTCTCAATCTGGTGACCTACGTTCTCGGTGACGATCGCTTCGACCGCCATGTCGGTCCTGGCGACGAAATCGTCATCACCGAACTCGAACACCACGCCAACCTCGTTCCCTGGCAGGAACTTGCGCGCCGAACCGGTGCGACGCTCAAGTGGTACGGAGTCACCGACGACGGCCGGATCGATCTCGATTCGCTGGAGCTGACAGACGCGGTGAAGGTCGTTTCGTTCACCCACCAGTCCAACGTGACCGGCGCGATCGCGCCCGTCGAGGAATTGGTGCGACGAGCACGCGCCGTCGGTGCACTCGTCGTGCTCGACGCGTGCCAGTCGGTGCCTCACATGGCCGTCGACTTCCACGAACTGGGAGTGGACTACGCGGCGTTCTCGGGCCACAAGATGCTCGGCCCTTCGGGGGTCGGAGTTCTCTACGGCCGTCGTGAACTGCTGGCAGCGATGCCTCCGTTCATCACCGGCGGGTCGATGATCGAGACGGTCACCATGGAGGTCAGCACCTACGCGCCGCCGCCTCAGCGTTTCGAAGCCGGCGTACCGATGACCTCACAGGTGGTCGGACTGGGCGCTGCCGTGGATTACCTGAACACCTTCGGGATGGACGCCGTCGCTGCGCACGAGCACGTGTTGGTGGAGGCTGCTCTCGAAAAGTTGTCGGCGATCGAAGGTCTGCGCATCATCGGACCACAGACGTCCGAGAACCGCGGCGGAGCGATTTCCTTTGTCGTGGACGGTATTCACGCCCACGACCTCGGACAGATCCTCGACGACGAGGGCGTCGCGATTCGCGTCGGACACCATTGTGCGTGGCCGCTGCATCGTAAGTTCGGTGTCGCTGCGACGGCCCGTGCGTCGTTTGCGCTCTACAACACCACCGCGGAAATCGATGTTCTCGTTGCAGCGATCAAGCGTGCGCAGGAATTTTTCGGTGTCGCAGGGGAGTTGAACTGAATCATGCGCATGGAGCAGATGTATCAGGAAGTGATCCTCGATCACTACAAACATCCGCACGGCCGCGGACTCCGTGAGCCGTTCGGCGCCGAGGTGCACCACGTCAACCCGACGTGTGGCGACGAGGTGACGTTGCGCGTCCAGATATCCGAGGACGGAACGGTCTCCGACGTCTCGTACGACGGTCAGGGTTGTTCGATCAGCCAGGCGTCGACGTCGGTGCTCAACGACCTCGTCATCGGGATGCAGGTCACCGACGCACTGAAGACGGTGACGGCGTTCAACGAGATGGTGAGCAGTCGGGGCACCGTCGAGGGGGACGAGGACGTTCTCGGCGACGGTATCGCGTTCGTCGGAGTCTCGAAGTATCCGGCACGCGTGAAGTGCGCCTTGCTCGGATGGATGGCATTCAAGGATGCTGTAGTCCAGATTGTCGACGGCAGTGCTGTGACGACGGCGGACAGCAGCAGTGAATTGGTCGACACGACTGAAGGACAGGGATCATGACCGAGACACAACCAGTGCAGGACGCCGAGGTCGGCGCTCCGGTGAATCCGAATCCCGATTCCACTGCGGAATTCGGTGGCGCACAGGGCAGTGGCACTGTCCCGTCGCCTGAGCGACTCGACGAACTCGAAGAAGCGATGCGCGACGTCGTCGATCCCGAACTGGGAATCAACGTCGTCGATCTCGGCTTGGTCTACGGACTCTTCGAAGACGACGGTGTCGTCACGATCGACATGACTTTGACGTCGGCGGCGTGCCCGTTGACCGACGTGATCGAGGACCAGGCGCGCGGCGCACTTGTGCGTAGCGATCTGTGTACCGACATGAAGATCAACTGGGTGTGGTTGCCGCCGTGGGGACCGGACAAGATCACCGAAGACGGACGCGAGCAACTGCGCGCACTCGGCTTCACGGTCTGACAAGCAACCTCGGCACGATCAACTGAATACATTTCACCGGAGCGTCGGTGCCCGTTCGTCGGGTACCGGCGCTTCGGTTTGTTATATAGGGCCGTTTTAGCCATGATATTCAGGACAATAGTCCCAAATGGTTGTTTGATGAATATTTGCTGGAAGCTGACTGATCGGTAACATCGCAGCTGATTGTCACGATGTGATCTCCGGCGGGCGATTAGCCAGTTTCCACCCGAGCTTTCCAAAGTATTCGTCTCATTTTCGAAGTGCCCCGATCAGTTCGAAGCGTCCAGCGGACGCATAAACCTGTTTGCATCATGATCAAGTTGTAAGAGGGAGATTCGTGTGGATGGCAGTCCCGACCGAGGAATCGTTTCCGCAGCTCGTCCGGACGACGAACTCACCTTCCCTCTTTCTGCCGCGCAACTTTCCCTGCTTGTCGCACAACAGCTTCGACCCGAGATTCCCGTCAGCATCGCTCAGTACGTGGACGTGGACGGCCCACTCGACATCGAGCTGCTGACCGCTGCCAGCAAACAGACCGGTCGTGAGATCGGCTCCGGATATCTGCGCCTGGTCGAGGTGGACGGGGTTGCGCGTCAGTGGCTCGATCTCGACATGGACGACTCCCTCGACGTGGTCGATCTTCGCGCCGAATCGGATCCGGAATCTGCAGCGCAGGAATGGATGCGCAGAGAGCACACCACCGCCATCGATCCGTTCACCGATCGTCTGGTCAGGCTGGCAGTCCTGGTGCTTCGCGACGACCATTACTACTGGTACAGCCGTATTCATCATGTGGCGCTCGACGGTTTCGGCGCGATGTCGATGATGAACCGCACAGCCGAGATCTACACCGCCGCGGTGCGGGATCTGCCAGTTCCCCCAGCGGTAACTGCCCCCCTCCAATCGTTGGTGAAGGCAGAGGCCGACTATCTGGGCTCAACCCGGTGGGAACGCGATCGCGACTACTGGAACACCAAGATGGCCGACAAGCCGGGCGGAACCTCGCTCGCGTCCTCGACTGCTCCGTCGCAGGCATGGTCACGCCTACGGTCGGCCACGGTACCTACGGAACTGCGGAGCTCCCTCGAACGGCTGGCCGCCGCCCACGACGTGACGACGTCGTCAGTGGTGATCGGTGCACTGGCGGCTTACCTCGCCCGGGCCACCGGGACCCGCGACGTGGTCCTCAGCCTGCCGGTCTCGGGGCGGACGACAAAAGCTGCTCGCAGGTCCGGCGGAATGATGTCGAACGTCGTCCCGATACGTGCGAGCGTCGATCCGCATTTCGCGGTCGGGGACCTGCTGCACGAGGTGAAGATCGAACTCACCGGCGCACTGCGTCATCAGAAGTACCGCCACGAGGACCTACGACGCGACCTCAACGCCGGTGATCACAGCATCGCCGACGGACGAGGCTTCCACGGGCCGTTGATCAACCTCATGCTGTTCCATTCCGGAATCACTCTCGGGGACGCGCACGGCGAACTGAACGTGATCTCGACCGGGCCGATCGAAGACCTCTCCGTCAACGTCTATCAGACTTCCGCAGCCGAAGAGATCCAGATCGACTTCGCCGCGAATCCAGACCTGTACACCAACGAGGACATCTCGCGTCACCACCGGCGTTTCCTCGAGTTCCTCGACTTGTTCTGCGCTGCGGAATCGGGAACTCGATTGATGGATATCGACCCCGACGCCGCGGGTAAATGGATCGCCGAAGTTCAACACGCCCGCAACGTCGAGTACTGGTCTGCGACCTTGTCGAACCCCGCCGAGGAACTGGGTTTGCCGGTCGTCGCCGGATCCGGTCGAACGTCCACGCCCCTCGAGATCGAGGCAGGCCTCTGCCGGAGCCTCGAGACGATGGCGACGACGATGAACACGAGTCTGTTCGTGCTGTTCCAGTCTGCGATGGCCGGACTGCTGCGCCGCGTCGGTTCGGCCGACGAGGTGTCGATCGGCGTCTCGGTCCGAGGGTACGGCGCCTCCAATCCGGACGATTTCGTCTCGATGTTCGCCAACCAGTTGGTGCTTCGCTCGACGGTGTCAAACACCATGACGCTCACCGACCTGGTCGGTGCGGTGGACACCGTCGCAATCGAAGCTCTCGAACACGCAGACATTCTTCTGTCTTCGGTGACCGCCGCACTCGGTGACGGCCGCTGGGTCGAGACGGGCCCGTTGTTCCGGGCGATGGTCTGTTTCGAGGAGCCGCTGGATGCTCACCCGAGATTTCCGGGGCTCATGGTCGGTGCGCCTATCGGATCGGATCTGGCCACCGTGCCGGAACTGTTTGTCTCCCTGGCGATTCCGACTGGTGAGCATGCCGATTTCGATCAGCCGATCTCCGGTGTTCTGGATTGGCTCGGCACGAAGGAGCAAGCCGAGGACCTCGCCGACCGTTATCTACGAATCTTGACCGCGATGGTCGGTACTCCGCACTCGGCGCTCGGCTCAGTGGATCTACTGCGCCCGGAGGCGCGCCAGGCGCTGGTGCCGCCCGTTCTGCCGATTACCCCGGTCCGAACGCTCTCCGAGATCCTTTCCGACCGCATTCGGGCGACCCCGGAAGCGATCGCCGTTGTCGCGGGCAGCGAGCGCGTGTCGTACCGCGAACTCGATCGACGATCGAATCAGTTGGCGCGCAAGCTCGTCGATCATGGCGTGCGATCCGAGTCGTTGGTCGGAATCATGCTGCCGAAATCCGTGGACATGATCGTTGCCGCTGTCGCGGTAGTGAAGGCCGGCGGCGGATACCTCCCACTCGATCGTGCGCACCCCGCCGAGCGTTTGGCATACGTGGTCGAGGATGCGCAACCGGTGTGCGTCATCTCCGATTCCACTTTCCCGAACTCCGCCTTCCCGAACTCTGACGTGGTGGTCGTCGGGGTCGAATCCGACGAGTACTCCGGTGAGAGTCTGGAAACCGATGAGCGCCCGCGCGGACACGGAGCCGACAATCTGGCGTACGTGATCTACACCTCGGGGTCGACGGGCCGACCCAAAGGTGTCTCCGTCACCCACGCCACCGTGGTGCGATTGTTCGAGAACACGCACGTCGAATTCGGATTCGACGGCAACGACGTGTGGACGATGTTCCACTCGTTCGCCTTCGACTTCTCGGTCTGGGAACTGTGGGGCGCGCTGCTCCACGGCGGAACGCTGGTCCTGGTCGATCACGAGGTATCACGCGACCCTGACGCCTTCCGGGCGCTGGTCGCCGCAGAAGGCGTCACCGTGCTCAATCAAACGCCCTCGGCCTTCTACCAGTACATCGAAGCCGACCTTCGAGCCGATTCGGAGACCCGGCTCCGGTACGTGATCTTCGGTGGCGAAGCCTTGGATCTTCGTCGCCTCGGGCGCTGGTACGACAATCACCCGGGGTACGAAAGTCACACGGAATCCGGGCCTGCACTCGTCAACATGTACGGCATCACCGAGACGACGGTGCACGTCACCCATCTCGAACTCGACCGGGCGAGCGCGAGTGCGCTGACCGGCAGCCGGATCGGTGACGCGATCGACGGACTTCGTGTGTACCTGCTCGACGAGCATCTCTCCCCGGTCCCGGTGGGGATCGCGGGGGAGATCTATGTCGCGGGCGGTCAACTCGCCCGTGGCTATCTGGGCCGTCCAGACCTCACCGCGGGCCGGTTCGTCGCCGATCCGTTCAATGCCGGCGGACGACGGTTGTACCGGTCCGGCGACCGCGCACGATGGATTGCGCCCGGACAACTCGAGTACCTCGGACGCGGCGACGCGCAGGTCAAGATCCGCGGATTCCGGATCGAACTCGGCGAAATCGACTCCGTCATCCTCAGCGCGCCGGGAATCGACGATGCCGTGACCGTCGTGGCTCCGACGCCGGCGGGCGGCGCTCTCGTGACCTATGTGACCGCTTCCGACGTCGTGGACGCCGAAGCCCTCCGAGCTCACGCCGCCGAAGCCCTCCCGACCTACATGGTTCCCGATGCCTTCATGGTCCTCGATTCGATTCCGTTGACCACCAACGGAAAACTGGACCGGCGTGCGCTGCCTTCGCCTATCCTGGCCTCCACCAAGGTCTTCCGACCCCCGACGACCCCGACCGAGGGCAAGGTTGCGGCGGTTCTGGCTGACATCCTGAGTAGTGGACCGCTCGGACTCGACGATAATTTCTTCCATCTGGGCGGAAACTCGCTGGTAGCGACGACGGCGGTAGCGCGCTTGACCGAAGCCACCGGGGTTAAAATGCCGCTGCGTGCACTCTTCGACCATCCCACGGTGTCCGGGATCGCGGCGACGATCGAGCGTGCGGCACAGACCCCGGACGCCGACGGTATTCAGGTCGTGGCCCGGCCGGCGGTACTGCCTCTCGCTCCCGCGCAGCAGCGACTGTGGTTCCTGAACCGCGTGGCACCGGAATCAGGTGCGTACAACATTCCACTGGCGGTGTCGTTGCGCGGCGCCGTCGATCCCGACGCACTCAGTGCCGCGATCGTGGACGTCGTGACACGTCACGAGTCACTACGCACCGTGTTTCCTCAGATCGGGGACAACGCGACGCAGAAGGTTCTGGGCCTGGGCGAGGGGATCGCAGGGCTCGAGTCGATCGACGTGGAACGCGGAAGCCTCGAGAGAGTGATCTTCGAATTCTCTTCGGCCGGTTTCGATCTGGTCCGCGAACGTCCGGTGCGCTACCTGCTGATCACTGTCGCCGCCGAGAAGGAAGGCGATGACGAGGAAGCTGTCCTCGTAGTGGTTCTGCACCACATGGTGGCCGACGGTTGGTCGCTCGCGCCGTTGGCTGCTGATCTCACCGGCGCCTACGCCGCCCGCGTCGGCGGCAACAGCCCGCAGTGGGCACCCCTTCCGGTGCAGTACGCCGACTACACGCTCTGGCACCGAGAACACCTCGGCGACGCGTCATCCACCGATTCACTTGCCCACTCACAGATCGCGTTCTGGAAGCAGCAGCTGGCGGGAGCGCCCGAGCAGCTCCACCTGCCGACGGACCGTCCGCGCGCACTCGACCCGACCATGCGCGGAGCCGGAGTCGACATCAGAATCGGCGCTTCCACGCATCAGAAGCTCGTTGTACTTGCCGCCGATCACGACGCCACGCCGTTCATCGCCCTGCACGCGTGCTTCGCCCTGCTTCTGGCCAGGTACAGCGGCACGGACGACATCGTCATCGGAACACCGGTGGCCGGACGAGGGGACAGATCTCTCGATCTGCTCGTCGGCATGTTCGTCAACACTCTTGCCCTGCGGACCGTCGTCGATCGGGACGCAACGTTCGCCGCACACCTGTCACAGGTCAGGGCCGTCGACGTGGATGCCTTCGACAATGCGGACGTGCCTTTCGACGTCGTCGTGGACGCGCTCGAACTGGACCGCTCGCCCGCACACCACCCGGTCTTTCAAGCGGCCATCACCTCGCGGATAGCCACCACCCACACAGCCGAACTGGCAGGGGTGTCGATGACGGCGCGGGCAGTCGAGACGGGGCTGACCAAGTTCGACCTCGAGCTCACCGTCACCGAACGTCACGAGGCCGGGGCCGCAGCAGGAATCGATGCCACGTTCACCTATTCCACCGACCTGTTCGACAGCGCGACCGTCGAAGCGTTGGCGCGAAACTTCGTGACACTCGTGGAATCGGCAGTGTCGGAACCGACTGCATCGGTTGGTGACCTTCGTGTACTCGGATCGCGGGAGAGTGCCGCGACGTTGCCGCGACGCGGTGTGGCTTCGGTGGGCGAATCGACGCTGGCGCAGATCCTCGGGGACACCGCGAGGACGTATCCCGACGCGATCGCCCTCGAAGACTCCGAGCGCTCACTCTCGTACGGGGAGCTGGAGCGTCGATCGAATCGGATCGCTCGATACCTCATGGACCTGGGAGTCGGCCCCGAGACACCGGTCGCACTGGCCGTCGCCCGATCGGTCGACTCCGTGCTCGCAGTCTGGTCGGTCACCAAAGCCGGTGGCGTTTTCGTCCCGGTCGATCCCCGTTATCCCGCAGATCGAGTTGCGCACATGCTCGAGGATTCGGGTGTGCGGATCGGAATTCGGTCCGCCGAGGTTGCGGCTGGTCCGGCAGCCGGTGGGAACGTCGCAGTCTGGATCGACCTCGGCGACGCGGACACGGTTGCAGAATGTGCCGCCTACTCCGACGCTGCCATCGACGACGCTGACAGAACAGCGTCGATCACTGCGGCGTCGGCTGCGTACGTCATCTACACGTCCGGCTCGACCGGAGTGCCGAAGGGCACCGTCGTCACTCACGCGGGTTTGGCCAATCTTGCTCGCGAACAACAGGATCGGTACCGGATCACCGCCGGGTCGCGAACTCTGCATTTTGCGTCACCGAGCTTCGACGGCGCCGTACTCGAGCTACTGCTCGCCGGTTCGACCGGCGCGACGATGGTGATCGCCCCTCCCGACATCTACGGAGGGGAGGCGTTGAGCGAGTTCCTCCGAAGCCGCGAGGTCACTCATGCCTTCATCACTCCGGCTGCGCTGGCGACCGTCGATCCGGCGGGCGTGACGTCACTGGAATGCGTAGTCGTCGGCGGCGACGTGTGCACGCCGGAATTGGTCTCGAGCTGGGGCAACGGGCGCAGACTGCACAACGGATACGGTCCGACCGAAACCACTGTCATGGTTGCCATCAGTGACCCACTCTCACCGGGGGAGCCGATCACCATCGGCGGTCCCATCCGCGGAATCGACGCCGTGGTGCTCGACTCTCGGCTGCAACCGGTCCCGATCGGCGGCGTCGGCGAGCTGTACATCGGTGGGCCGGGCCTTGCACGTGGTTACCACCTTCGTCCCGCGCTGACGTCGGATCGGTTTGTCGCGCATCCGTACTCGACGCCCGGTGCCCGGATGTACCGAACCGGTGACCTGGTCCGCTGGACCAAGGACCTGACCCTTCGCTACGTGGGCCGCAGCGATCATCAGCTCAAGATCCGCGGGTTCCGCATCGAACTCGGCGAGATCGACGCTGCTCTGATGGATTCCCCTCTCGTCCAGTTCGCCACGACGATTCCCGTCGAATCCGCCGCGGGTACCACTCTGGCGTCGTACGTGTTGCTGAGCGGCGACGCTGATATCGAGTCGCTGTTCGTGGGACTCGCCGACACGCTGCCGCGGTACATGATTCCGTCGTCGATCACCCCGATCGACGCCATTCCGTTGACTCCGGTCGGCAAACTCGATCGCAGAGCGTTGCCGACGCCGATACCGCGCGAAATCCTCGGAACGGGCCGTGAACCCGAGGCCGGACTCGAACGAACCGTTGCCGACGTGTTCGCTTCACTGCTCGACGTGCCCGAGGTCCGGGCCGGAGACAGCTTCTTCGATCTCGGGGGCAACTCGCTCGTCGCGACGCAGGTGTCCGCGCGGTTGAGCGCAGCGACGGGACTCACGGTGGACGTTCGCTCGATCTTCGAAGCGCCGACCGTCGAAGCGCTCGCTGCACGTCTGGCGGCGAGCGCCGAAGAATCAGACGATCGACCTGCCCTGAGCGCCGGCGCTCGGCCGGACCGCCTACCGCTCTCCGCCGCGCAACAGCGCCTGTGGTTCGTCAATCGCTTCGACCCCCAGTCCGCGGTCTACAACATTCCGTTCGCGATCCGCATCACCGGAGACATCCACGGCGATGCACTCGAGGAGGCGCTTGCGGACGTCATTGCACGCCATGAGGTGCTTCGAACGATCTACGTCGACAGCGCCGACGGCCCGAGCCAGGTCATCCGAGCGCTCTCCGACGTGCAGTTCTCCGTCGAGCGCTACTGCGGATCCGAAGGTGTGGACGCGGCGACGACGGAGTTCGCGGCGTGTGGGTTCGATCTCGGTTCGGATCTGCCGATTCGGGCCATGCTGGTGCGCGAGGACGCCGGCGCTCACGTACTGGTCGTCGTCATCCACCACATCGCCTTCGACGGCTGGTCCCTGACTCCCTTTGCGACAGATTTCGTCGCGGCGTACTCCGCACGCGTCGTTGGAGACGCCCCGGTTTTCACACCGCTCGACGTGCAGTACGCCGACTACGCGGTGTGGCAGCAAGACTCGCTCGGACAGGTCGGCGACCAGGAGTCTCTGGTTGCCCGCGAACTGACCTTCTGGACCACTGCCATGGCTGGTGCCCCGGACGAGGTACTGCTACCGGTCGATCGCCCACGCGGATCTGTCTCCACGACCGCCGTCGGATCGGTGCCGATCGTCATCGACGCGGCGACCGGGGAGCGTCTCGCCGCCTTGGCGAGGCGCAGTGGCTCGACGCAGTTCATGGTCGTACACGCGATCCTGGCGGTTGTTCTCGCGCGTCTCGGTGCAACCGACGACGTGGTGGTCGGCACCCCGGTGGCAGGCCGCGGGCGACCCGAGCTGGATTCCCTGATCGGGATGTTCGTCAATTCGGTACCGCTTCGCACGCCGGTCGATCACCGAGCGCCGTTCACCTCCCTGCTCGAGGTCGTCCGTGAGCGCGACCTTGCCGCCTTTGCGCACCCCGAGCTGCCCTTCGAGGTGCTGGTCGACGCCCTCGATCTCGACCGGTCGACTACGCGACACCCCCTGTTTCAGGTCATGCTGTCGTACCACCAGAATGTGGTCTCGCCGCAGGTCACGGTCCACGACGCGCATCTCGAAGCGCAAGCACTCGAACCGTCCGTCGCGAAGTTCGACCTCGAGTTCACCCTGCTGGCAGGCGATTCCGAGAAGACCGAGATCACCGGGTCGCTCAGGTTCGCCGAGGCGCTCTTCGACATTGCCACCGCGGAAACGATCGCCGCGCGTGTGCAGTCGGTGGCCCGCGCCGTCGCCGCAGATCCGGACGCCGCGATCGACGACCTAGATTTCCTCAGCACCCTCGAGCGGGCGTCGCTGATGCCGGTACGAGGTCCGGCGTGGACCAGTTCGCGCACCTTGGCCGAAATATTGACGCGGACCGCCACCCGTTCAGGCGATTCGGTGGCCCTTCGATCCGGTGACACCACCGTGCTCTACCGAGATCTCTTCGCCCGTGCATCGGCGCTTGCCCGCCGTCTGACCACGGAAGGGATCGGTGCCGAAGACATTGTGGCGATCGCGATTCCGCGCTCGATCGACTCGATCGTCGCCTTGTGGGGCGTTTCCTTGACCGGCGCCGCGTTTGTTCCGGTCGATCCGCGATACCCCGCCGATCGCATTCTGCACATGCTCACCGACTCCGGAGCCACTCGCGGAGTGACGACGGAAGCGGTGATCGAATCACTGCCCCGCCCGGTTCCGTGGATGACAATGGACGACATCCACGGCGACGGTGTCGGGCAGCCGGTTCCGGCCGCGCCGATCCGAATCGACAACCTCGCCTACATCATCTACACCTCCGGATCGACGGGAAAGCCCAAGGGCGTCAGCATCACTCATCGTGGCCTTAGCGCGTTGGCGGCCGAGCAGACGGCGCGTTACGGCATCTCGGCGCAGTCGCGGACGCTGCACTTCTCCTCACCGAGCTTCGACGCATCCATCCTCGAACTGCTGCTCGCAGTCGGTGAAGGCGCGACGATGGTGATCGCCTCTCCCGACGTCTACGGCGGCCAGGACCTCGCCGAATTGGTCACCGATCACCAGGTGACCCACGCGTTCATCACACCGGCAGCGCTGGCCTCGGTCGATCCCACCGGGCTGGACGTCTTGCAGTCGATCGTTGTCGGTGGCGAGGCATGCCCACCCGAACTGGTCCGTAAGTGGGCACCGGGTCGCCGATTGTTCAACGGCTACGGGCCGACGGAAACCACCGTCATGGTCTGCATCAGTGATGCCTTGAGCGTGGGGGAGACCGTGACCATCGGCGGGCCCGTCCGCGGCGTGTCCGCGGTAATTCTCGACGGCTCGGCTCAGCCGGTACCTGTCGGGGTCACCGGTGAGCTCTACATCGCCGGCCTGGGACTTGCCCGCGGCTACCTCGACCAACCCGCCTTGACGGCGACGCGATTCGTGGCAGCGCCGTTCGGCCCGGCCGGCACCCGCATGTACCGGACCGGTGACCTGGTTCGGTGGACGCCGCTCGGGACGATCGAATACGTCGGGCGCTCCGATCACCAGGTGAAAGTGCGCGGATTCCGCATCGAACTGGGCGAGATCGACTCCGTCCTCAGCACTTACCCCGGCGTCGAGTTCGCGGTCACCGTGGGCGTCGACGCAGCTTCCGGTGAGACGATGTTGGCGTCGTACGTAGTGCTCGGTGCCGATGCGGTCGAGATGGACGAGTTGCTGAGCCATGCGCGCCGCTCACTGCCCGCCTTCATGGTGCCGTCGGCGATCACCCCGATCGATCACGTACCGCTGACCCCCGTCGGGAAGCTCGACCGATCGGCATTGCCGGCGCCGACACTGCGTTCGCCCGAGCGAAGTGTCGAGCCGCTGACGACCGCGACCGAACTCCAGGTTGCCGGCGTCGTGGCGGAACTGCTGGGTATCGAACAGATCAGTGCGTCGGACAGTTTCTTCGAACTCGGTGGCAACTCACTGCTCGCCACCAGACTGGCCCAGCGACTCGGCGAGTCGTTGGGCAGGCAGGTGCCTGTCCGAATGCTGTTCGAGCACCCCGAAATTCGGGAACTTGCCACCGCGCTCGACACATCCGCCGGGGCGAAGGCGCTTCCACCGATCACCGCCGTAGACCGCCCCGAGCGAATTCCGCTGTCCTACGCGCAAGCACGCATCTGGTTCCTCAACCAGATGGATCCCGGCTCACCCGCGTACAACGTCCCTGCTGCGATCTCCCTCGACGGTGCACTCGACGTGCCGGCCCTCGAAGCTGCGGTCCTCGATGTGATCGAAAGGCACGAAATCCTGCGCACGGTGTTCCCCGACTCCGACTCCGGTCCACACCAGGTGATCCAGGATGCATTCACCTCGCTCGAGTACGGAAATGCGGACACCCGTGAACCGGCAGAGCTAGCCAGAGAATTCGCGTCGCGCGGATTCGACATCACGACCCAAGCTCCCGTTCGCGCGCTCCTGCTCGAATCGACGCCGCAGCACCACACACTTGTCATCGTGATCCACCACATCGCGGCGGACGGATGGTCGATCGCGCCGTTGATGAAGGACGTGCTCACCGCCTACGTCGCGAGAAGTTCGGGACACGCTCCCGAGTTCACCGCGCTCGAGGTGCATTACGCGGACTTCGCCATCTGGCAGCGGGAAGCGCTGGGCGCGGTGAACGAATCCGCGAGCGTGCTCGGGGCACAGGCGTCGTACTGGCGGGAGACGTTGCGGGGCGCACCTGAATTGATCGACCTTCCGAGCGATCGAGCGCGCCCGCTCACCCAGTCGTTGAGCGGTGCCCACACCGCGGTCTCGCTTCCGGCGCACACCCGGATCGCGGTCGAGGCGGTTGCTGGAGCCAATGCGGCGACGCCGTTCATGGTGCTGCACGCTGCCTATGCCGTCCTGCTGTCCAGGCTGAGTCGAAGCACCGACATCGTGATCGGATCTCCGGTCGCCGGGCGAGGACACCGAGTTCTCGACGACCTCGTGGGAATGTTCGTGGGCACGGTCGGACTGCGCACGACGGTCGATCCCGGGTCGACGTTCGTCGACGTTCTGCGTACTGTCCGCTCCGTCGATCTCGACGCCTTCGCCCACGCGGACATTCCGTTCGAGCAGGTCGTGGACGTGGTGGCGCCGACCCGGAGCACCGACCGTCATCCGGTGTTCCAGACGATGATCTCGTTCCACGGCGCCCACCCGACGACGTGGGACCTGCCTGGACTTGCCGTTCGTGCCCACGAGATCACACCGGACATCGCCAAGTACGACCTGCAGTTCACCGTTGTCGAACAGACCGCGGAGGAAGGCGGCGGCTACGAGGCCTCCCTCACCTACGCGAAGGATCTCTTCGACACCGATACGGCGGAGTCGTTTGCAGTGATGCTGGAAACGATCGTCGAGACACTGACTGCCCAGCCCTCCGCCGTCGTCGGTGACGTGGATCTTGCGGGACGTCGCCTGCGTGCGTTGCCCGGACGTCCGGCCGGCGATGCTTTGACCTTGCCGGAGTTGCTGCTTCGCGGCGCTGCCGATCCGCACGCTCCGGCAATCGTCGACGTCGCCACATCCGTCACGCTCACGTACGGCGAACTCGACCGACGCTCCGACGCTATGGCGTTTGCGTTGATCGCTCGCGGAATAGCGCCGGAAATGATGGTGGCACTGGCGCTTCCGAGGTCGGCCGACTATGTGATCGCGCTCTGGGCCGTAGCGAAAGCCGGCGGAGTGTTTCTTCCCGTGGATCCGGCGTACCCCGCCGAGCGGATCGAGCACATGCTCACCGACAGTGGAGCGGTACTCGGTATCACCAGGGGCGAGTATGCGGCCGACCTTCCTGGCGTCACATCGTGGATCGAGTTGGATGCGATCGAATTCACCACCGAAATCGAGGCAGTCCATTCCGAGACACTGCCGGACGCGCCACTCGAGTTCGACAACCCGGCCTACTTGATCTACACCTCGGGCTCGACAGGAAAACCCAAGGGCGTGTTGGTCACTCACGCGGGACTGGCAGCGTTTGCCGACGAACAGCGGGAGCGTTTCGGCGTCACCGCGCACTCTCGCGCTCTGAGCTTCGCCTCGACGAGCTTCGACGCGTCGGTTCTCGAGCTCCTTCTGGCTTTCGGCGCCGGCGCAACGATGGTGATAGCGCCTCCGACAGTTCTCGGCGGTGTCGAATTGCACGAACTGCTCGACGAGCAGACGATCACCCATGCTTTCGTGACTCCAGCCGCCTTGGCGACTGTCGATCCCGCCGGGCTCGACCATCTCGAAGCCGTCGTCGTCGGCGGCGACGCCTGTTCCGCCGACCTCGTATCTCGGTGGGCACCGGGGCGCCGAATGTTCAACGCGTACGGCCCGACCGAGGCCACCGTCGCAGTCACCATCAGTGATTCGCTGGTCGCGGGGGAGCCCGTGACGATCGGCGGTCCGATCCGCGGCGTGGACGCGATGATTCTCGATTCCCGACTGCACTCGGTTCCCGGCCAGGTCGTCGGTGAGCTCTACGTCAGCGGCGACGGTCTCGCCCGCGGGTACCTCGGCAACCCCGCACTCACAGCCGCGCGCTTCGTCGCCGACCCGCATGGACCCGAAGGCGCTCGGATGTACCGCACCGGGGATCTTGTGAGCGAAGATCGCTCAGGGGCACTGATCTACCTCGGACGCGCAGACCACCAGGTCAAGATCCGAGGGTTCCGAATCGAACTCGGAGAAATCGACGCGGTGCTGGCAGCGGAAGCGTCCGTGCATTCGGCTGTCAGCGTCGTCGTCGGGGAGGGCGTCGACGCTCGGATCGTCGCGTACGTCGTCCCGGCACATGCGGACTTCGACGCCGCCGCGCTACGCCGTCACGCAGGTATATCGCTGCCTGCGCACATGATCCCGTCCGCTGTTGTCGTGATCGACGCAGTCCCGACCACACCGGCGGGCAAGCTCGATCGCAGCGCTCTGCCTGCTCCCAACTGGGAGTCGCCGAGTGGACGCAGTCCGGAAGGCAGCGACGAGATCGCGATCTGCGCTGCTTTCGCAGAGGTACTCGATCTGGCCGACGTAGACACGTACGCCGATTCGAGTTTCTTCGAACTCGGCGGCAACTCACTCATGGCAACGCGTTTGGTCGCTGCCATCAAAGAACGCACCAGCATGACCGTCCCCGTCGCGTGGATATTCTCCGACCCGACTCCGGAGGCATTGGCGCGCAGACTCTTCGAACTCGAGGCAACAGTTGTGACAAGTGACGCGGATACCTCCGCACTTGCGGTAGTCCTGCCACTACGTCCGGAAGGCCGCGCCGAGCCACTGTTCTGCATCCATCCGGCCATCGGATTGGCCTGGTGCTACGGAGCGCTCGATCGCTACGTCGACTCCAGCCGGCCGCTCTACGGCCTGCAGTCGCCGGTCCTGACGGACTCCGAATTTCGGGCGGAGCTGATCGAGGACTTCGCGGCGCGGTACGTCGAGGAAATTCGCGGAGTTCAGCCGCACGGTCCGTATCACCTGCTGGGGTGGTCCATCGGCGGATTGATCGCTCACGCGGCGGCGGTGCAGTTGCAAGCCGCGGGTGAGAGCGTCGCCGACCTGATTCTGCTCGACAGCTTCGTTCTCGAAGACCCGACGATGGCGGGCGCGCAGCCTTCTCTCGCCGAACTGATCGGCGGGTTGGGGATCTCGGTCCCGGACACCGGCGAGCGTGATCTGACACCCGAGGACGCCGAAGCGCTCTTGCTCGAAGCCATCGGCGATCACCCTTTGGTCTCGAGCGATCGGATCGAGCGACTGTTCGAGGAATACTCCGCAGGCGCCGAACTGGCTCACCGATACCGCCCGGGCAAGTTCGTGGGCGATCTGCTGTTCTTCTCGGCACACGCCGACACCTTCGACCCGCTGCGAACCGCGTCGGCGTGGCGACCGTTCGTCTCCGGGGTGATCATCGACCGTCCGGTGCCCACGTCACACGCCGAAATGTTCACCGAGGCAGGTCTGGAGGCGATCGGACCCGTGATCAACCTTGCGGTCGGAACGGGTCGTCACGCGGCCCCGGACGTCGACGCAGAGTTGGACGCTCTGATCGAGGTCCAAGACGTGCGCGGCTGACTCAGGCTCGTTTCTTCCTCGGTGTGGTCGACTTCGACGAGCCGGCCTTGGAGGCGTTCGACTTCGCTTCGTCCACACTGCGCTGCAGTGCGGCAACCAGGTCGACCACCTCCGCATCGGTGCCCTCTTGGTCGACCTCGGCGGCGGGGATGACCTTCTTGCCGCCGTTCTCGATCATCTCGTCGAGCAACTGCCGCAGTTGGAGCTGGTAGTCGTCGGTGAACTCGGTCGGATCGAAATCGCCCGCCATGCTCTCGACGAGCGTCTGCGCCATCTTCAGTTCCTTGGCCTTCGGCTTCTCCACGTCGTCGAGCGAAGGGAACTCTGCTGCGCGAACTTCGTCGGGCCACAGCAACGTCTGGATCACCAGGACGCCGTCGCGAGCGCGCATCGCGGCCAGGCGCGTCTTCTGTCGCAGAGTGAAATGCACCAGTGCTGTTCGATCACTCTCGGTGAGTACAGTCGAAAGCAGGACGTATGCCTTCGGCGACGCCGAATCGGGTTCGAGGAAGTAACTCTTCTCGAACAAGATCGGATCGATCTGATCGTTCGGCACGAATTCCAGCACCGGAATCTCGTGCTTCTCCGCAGCCGGGAGTTTGTTGAAGTCCTCGTCGCTCAAGATGACGCGCGATCCGTCTTCCGAGTCGTACGCCTTGTCGATGTCCGCGAACTGAACCGTGTTTCCGCACTCGGAACACACACGGTTGTACTTGATGCGGCCACCGTCTTTTGCATGGACCTGGTGAAATCGGATGTCGTGGTCCTCGGTCGCCGAGTACACCTTGACCGGGACGTTGACCAGACCGAAGGCTATCGAGCCTTTCCAAATCGAGCGCATGCCTCCCATGATGGTCGCCGCCGGCCGTTTGCGCGAGGCAAACGATCACGGTTGATCCCGAACCGTTGCGTGTGGATGGGTCGGTTCGGGGCGTATCGAGCGGGTATCCGCTTCGAGAACCCGACTCGCACACCTGGGGGGACGCTCCGATGAGAATCCGAACCCACCGTCGACGCGTCACCGCGGCGCTGGCGATTTCACTGGTTTCGTTGCTGTTGGCTCCTTGGCATGCGGGCGCGGATCCGGCCCGTACCGTCCGGATCACTGTTCATTCGGAAGCGATGGACCGCGACATACCTCTCGAGGTGATCCTCCCCGCCGACACCAGTGCGCCACGCCCGACGCTGTATCTGCTCAACGGTGCCGGTGGCGGCGAGGACAGTGCAACGTGGGAAGGACGGACCGATGTCCTGGATTTCTTCGCCGACAAGAACGTCAACGTCGTGACGCCGCTGGAAGGAGCGTTCAGCTACTACACCGACTGGCAGAAAGACGATCCCGTACTCGGGCGCAACAAGTGGCAGACGTTCCTCACTCGCGAACTGCCGCCCGTCATCGATGCGCAGTTCGGTACCAACGGGGTCAACTCCATCGCGGCGATTTCGATGACGGCGACGTCGGTACTCAATCTCGCGATCTCGGCACCAGGGCTTTATCGGAGTGTCGGGGCCTACAGCGGGTGCGCGGAGACTTCCACGCAGCCGGGTCAGGACTATGTGCGGTTGGTGGTCGGCGCGCGGGGTGGCGCTGATCCGACAAACATGTGGGGACCGTTCGACGGTCCGGGGTGGCGCGAGAACGATCCGGTCGTGAACGCGGAGAAGTTGCGGGGGACCGCACTGTACGTTTCCAGCGGATCCGGTCTGCCAGGTCCGCACGACAACCTCCAGGCACCCGATGTGAACGGAAATCCCGGAGCCCTCCTTAATCAGATCGTCGTCGGCGGCATCATCGAATCCGCGGTCAACGGGTGCACGCACGGCTTGGCGGACCGACTGAACGCACTGGGCATCCCCGCGACCTTCGACTTCAAGCCGACCGGAACCCACTCGTGGGGCTACTGGCAGGACGACCTACACAATTCCTGGCCGATGATCGCCGGCTCGATGGGAGCGCAGTAGTCGGTCCGGAGTGCTCACCTCAGAAACGGCGCGCGCATCAACGTCTTTCGGACGTGCCACGGTGACGATCGGAACAGGGTTGCCATCACCTTCGCCGTCGCGGACGCGTCCCGCCGATCGGACAGGTAGGACCGCTGAGCCTCGACCGGTAGATCGAAGAACGTGTCGAAGAATGTCGCGACCTCTCTCGAGCCGAGGTTGAGAAGTGCGTTCAGGCCAACGCGGCGAAGGGCAGACACCGCCTTGGCCGACCGCGGCCAGAGCGCCGCGTTGGGATCTCCACCGTCGGCGATTGCTTTGGCGACAGCGTCTGCCTCGGCGAGTGACGAGGCAACGCTGTATCCGGTTCCCGGATGCATCAGACCGCCTCGCCCGCCGAAACGGAGTACACCGTCGGGGAACGACTCCTTCGGGCCTTCGACTGCAAAACGGACCCGCTCGACCGGTGCGTCGTCGGGGACTTCGCAGCCCCGATTGCGAAGCCGGGTGCGCAGACGCGCTTCGAGTTCGCGGAGCCCCAACGCCGGCCGGCCGACGAGGCAGGTCTCCTCGAGGAGAACTCGCTCGTCATCGAGTGGGACCGCATAGAGAAACGACGGAGTGTCGGCGTCGGAGGCGCCGTTGTCTGGTCGCCAGTCCATGAACCAGGCTTCGCCACTACCCAGAATCGGATCGGCCAGAGCGCGGTCGACGATCACTCCGAAGGCGGTCTGCTGCGCTGTTGTCACCGTCAGTTCGGTACCTCGGGCATCGATGACGACTGATCCCCTCAGCTGCGATCCGTCCACGCACAGGACGGCGGTGGGTGACAGTGTTTGAGCACGCAAGGCTCTGAACTGTACGGATGTGCCCGAGAGAAATGATTGCAGTAAAGATGTATTCAATACGCAATATGTGCGATCAAGCGTTTTCTGTCTGCGGGTCCACACGCTCGGGCGTTCGATCCGGCTTGCGATCACATCGACCGGCAGCCACGACGGCAGCTCGTCAGCCCACGCCGAATAGGTCGGCGTCCACACCCGATGGGGATGCGGATCGACAACGACGACGGTGAGTTGCCGGGCGATACAGCGGGTGGCGAGTGCCCGCCCGGCCGGGCCGCCACCGACGATCACCACGTCGGCGGAAGAGTTGTCTGTGCTCACGACCGGCGCACTACATCGATCCCGTTGCGAGCAGACCGCCGTCGACCCGGACCGTTTCGCCCGTGATCCACGCCGCCGCGTCGGAGACGAGGAAGCCGACCAGACCGGCAACGTCCTCGGGGGTGCCGAGCCGCTTCATCGGGTAGCCCGCCGACGCCTTGTCCTCGCCGGCAGCGACCAGGGCTGCCGCGAACTGCGTCTTGACGATCCCGGGAGCTACGGCGTTGACACGAATCTTCGGTCCCAGTTGCCAGGCCAGTTCTTCCGTCAGGCGGATGAGCGCAGCCTTCGACGCGCCGTACGCCGCGATGACGCCCGTCGACCGGATCCCGGCCACACTTGCCAGGTTCACGACGGCTCCACCGTGTTCGCCCATCCATGCCCGATGTGCTTGCTGGACGTAACCGAGGGCGGCAACCACATTCACGTCGAAGATCTTGCGCACGGCGTCGAGGTCCGCTTCCATGAGCGAACCGAAGACGGGGTTGATTCCGGTGTTGTTGACCAGAATGTCGAGTGAACCGAATTCGGACACGGCGCGGTAGACGGCACCGGAGCGGGCTTCGGCATCGGCTGCGTTGCCCGCGAATGCGACGACCTTTCCGCCGTGCCCCAGAGCGGACAGCTCGGATGCGGCGGCCTCGAGGGGCTCCGGCTTGCGGGCTGTGATCAAGACGTCGGCACCGCGAGCGAGGAGTTCGGCGGCGACAGCTTTGCCGATTCCGCGACTTGCGCCGGTGACGATGGCGGCACGGCCTTCGAGGTCGCGAGGACGAGTGCTGTTTTCGCTAGTCATGTCCCGAACGTTAGCGGACTCACACGCTGCTGGTCGGAACGACCGTCAGGTCACGGTAAAATCGATAGTTCTTGTGTCTGTAGTCAGGCATTGTTTACCCGTATTCGTCGTTTTTCCTGAGGAGTTTGCTTGATTACCGCCACTGACCTCGAAGTTCGTGCCGGTGTCCGCACCCTTCTCACGGCTCCCGGGCCTTCGTTGCGCATCCAGCCGGGCGACCGGATCGGACTCGTCGGACGTAACGGAGCCGGAAAGACGACCACACTGCGCATCCTCGCCGGCGAAGGTGAGGCATATGCCGGAAGCGTCGTACGTACCGGTGAACTCGGATACCTCCCGCAGGATCCCAAAGAGGGCGACCTGAGCGTCCTCGCCAAGGACCGGGTTCTCTCCGCACGTGGCCTCGACACGATGCTCCGCGAGATGGAGAAGCAGCAGATTCTGATGGGCGAGGTGCTCGATCAGGAATCGCAGGACCGCGCGGTCAAGAAGTACGGTCAGCTCGAGGATCGGTTCTCGGCCCTCGGCGGATACGAAGCCGAGAGTGAAGCTGCACGCATCACCAGCAGCCTCGGTCTCGAAGACCGCATTCTCGGGCAGCCGCTCAGCACGCTGTCCGGCGGTCAGCGTCGTCGCGTCGAATTGGCGCGCATCCTCTTCGCCGCCTCCGACGGCAGCGGTGCCCGCTCGGACACGACTCTGCTGCTCGACGAGCCCACCAACCACCTCGACGCCGACTCCATCACCTGGCTGCGTGGCTTCCTCCAGAACCACGAGGGTGGACTGGTGGTCATCAGCCACGACGTCGACCTGCTCAACGACGTCGTCAACCGCGTGTGGTTCCTCGATGCCGTCCGCGGTGAGGCCGACGTCTACAACATGAACTGGAAGAAGTACCTCGACGCTCGTGCCACGGACGAGCAGCGTCGTCGCCGCGAGCGCGCCAATGCCGAGAAGAAGGCCGGTGCGCTGCGGATTCAGGCCGCCAAGATGGGCGCAAAGGCAACCAAGGCCGTCGCGGCTCAGAACATGGCCAAGCGAGCCGACAAATTGATGGCGAACCTCGATGCCGAACGTGTCTCGGACAAGGTTGCGCGGATTCGTTTCCCCGAACCCGCCGCTTGTGGCAAGACTCCTCTGATGGGCAAGAACCTCACCAAGGTGTACGGCTCGCTCGAGATCTTCACCGGTGTCGATCTCGCGATCGATCGTGGGTCTCGTGTGGTTATCCTCGGACTCAACGGTGCAGGTAAGACCACGCTGCTCCGCATCCTCGCGGGCGCGGAGAAGGCGGACGCTGGTGAGCTGATCGCCGGTCACGGACTCAAGGTCGGCTACTTCGCTCAGGAGCACGACACCCTCGACGACGACGCGTCCGTTTGGGAGAACATCCGCCACGCCGCGCCGGACACAGGGGAGCAGGAACTGCGTTCGCTGCTCGGTGCCTTCATGTTCACCGGCCCGCAGCTCGAACAGCCGGCCGGAACGCTCTCGGGTGGTGAGAAGACGCGTTTGGCTCTGGCCGGTCTGGTGTCTTCGGCTGCCAACGTTCTGCTTCTCGACGAGCCCACCAACAACCTGGACCCGATCTCGCGCGAGCAGGTGCTCGACGCGCTCCGCAGCTACACCGGTGCCGTCGTCCTGGTCACCCACGATCCGGGCGCTGCCGAGGCCCTCAACCCCGAGCGGGTCATCCTCCTGCCCGACGGCAACGAGGACCACTGGTCGCAGGAGTACCTCGAGCTGATCCAGCTCGCCTAACCCCCTGTGCGCCTTTTTGGTAGTGGGAACTACCAAAAAGGCGCACAGGGGCGAAGCCCCTCAATCTCTCCGCCGCACCGATTCCTCGACTAGATCGAGAACCGCTGACAGGTTGTCGACGCCGTGGCCGGAGGCGATTCTCGCGACCAGGCCGTCCATCACCAGATCCAGATACCCGATCAGAATTTCGGTGGGGACGTCGTCACGGAGCCGACCGGCCGATTTCTGTCTGGCGAGGCGCGCACTGGTCGCTTCCGTCAGTTCTACGGAGCGCTGCGACCACTTCTCGCGGAAATCGGCGTCGTTGCGCAGTCGACGCGCTATCTCCAGTCGCGTTCCCAGCCAATCGAATTGGTCGGGCTGCGCGAGCATGTCCCGCATGACCTGGACGAGGCCCTCTTCGGCGACGACATCTGCCATCCGGCTCGCATCCTCGCTTGCGAGAGCGAGGAACAGGCCGTCCTTGTCCTTGAAGTGATGGAAGATCGCTCCGCGGGACAAACCGGTGACTTCTTCGAGACGGCGAACTGTGGCGCCGTCGTAGCCGTATTCCGCAAAGCAGCGGCGGGCGCCGTCAAGGATCTGACTGCGCCGTGCCGCGAGATGGTCTTCACTGACCTTGGGCACGGGCATCCCTCCTTTGTCGGGTTGCCTGTGAACACTTTCGGCCGTAGGCGCTGAATGTCGACTCAGTGCACAAAGCGCTCACGACCACCGATGAAACCTGGTTCGCCTTCCGGCGAAAGTGGTCGTGAGCGCTTTGTGACCCGTCAGGGGCCGAAAGTGCTCACAGGCACGTAGTGCCTACTAGCCGCGGATCATGTTGCGAAGCACGTACTGCAGGATGCCACCGTTGCGGTAGTAATCCGCTTCGCCGGGGGTGTCGATGCGTACGACTGCGTCGAACACGACCTTCTCGCCGTTCTCGCGCGTCGCCGTGACCTTCATGGTCTTCGGGGTGACGCCCTCGTTGAGCTTCTCGACACCTTCGATGTCGAAGGTCTCGGTGCCGTCGAGCTTGAGCGAACCTGCGGACTCGCCGACCGGGAACTGCAGCGGGACAACGCCCATGCCGATCAGGTTGGAGCGGTGGATGCGCTCGAACGACTCGGTGATGACGGCCTTGACGCCGAGCAGGCTCGTGCCCTTGGCTGCCCAGTCACGCGAGGATCCGGAGCCGTACTCCTTGCCGCCCAGGACGACCAGCGGGATGCCGGCTGCCTGGTAGTTCTGCGACGCGTCGTAGATGAATGCCTGCGGTGCGCCTTCCTGCGTGAAGTCGCGGGTGTAACCACCGGAGACGTCGTCGAGGAGCTGGTTGCGCAGACGGATGTTCGCGAACGTTCCGCGAATCATGACCTCGTGGTTACCGCGACGCGAGCCGAGCGAGTTGTAATCCGCACGCTCGACGCCATGGGAGTCGAGGTACTGCGCAGCGGGGGTACCGACCTTGATCGGACCTGCCGGGCTGATGTGGTCGGTGGTGACCGAGTCGCCGAGCAGTGCGAGGACGCGAGCGCCCTTGATGTCCTTGACCGGAGCCGGATCCATCGTCATGCCGTCGAAGTAAGGTGGCTTCCGCACGTAGGTGGAGTTCTCGTCCCACTCGAAGGTGTCACCCTTCGGGGTTTCGAGGTTCTGCCAGCGGCTGTCGCCCGCAAAGATGGTGGCGTACGACTTGCGGAACATGTCCTGGTCGATCGAGGACTTGATCGTCTCTTCGATTTCCTGCGTGGACGGCCAGATGTCCTTGAGGTAGACGGGGTTTCCGTCGGTGTCGTTACCGAGCGAATCGGTCTCGAAGTCGAAGTCCATGGTTCCGGCGAGGCCGTAGGCAATCACGAGCGGCGGGGAAGCCAGGTAGTTCATCTTGACGTCGGGGGAGATACGTCCCTCGAAGTTACGGTTACCCGAGAGCACCGCGGTGACCGAGAGGTCGTTGTCGTTGATCGCCTTCGAGACTGCCTCGGGCAGCGGTCCGGTGTTACCGATGCACGTGGTGCAGCCGTAACCACCGAGGTAGTAACCGAGCTTCTCGAGGTACGGCCACAGGCCGGCCTTCTCGTAGTAGTCGGTGACGACCTGCGAACCGGGAGCCATGTTGGTCTTGACCCACGGCTTGGTGGCGAGGCCCTTTTCGACGGCGTTGCGTGCGAGCAGTGCAGCGCCGAGCATGACCGACGGGTTGGACGTGTTGGTGCAGGAGGTGATACCTGCAACGACGACGGCGCCGTGGTCGAGAACGAACTCACCGGCGTCGGACTTGACGACGACCGGCTTGCTCGGACGGCCTTCTGCACCGTTGGCAGCAGAGAGAACGTCGACCGCTCCGTCGTCGGCAAACGACAGAACCGCGGGATCGGAAGCCGGGAAGGACTCTTCGACGGCCTCGTCGAGCTGGGTGTGCTCGGTCGGGTGGTTCTCTTCCACGTAGTTGTGGATGTCCTTGCGGAACGCAGTCTTGGACTCCGACAACAGGATTCGGTCCTGCGGGCGCTTCGGGCCGGCGATCGAGGGAACAACGGTTCCCAGATCCAGCTCGATGTACTCCGAGAAGACGGGTTCCTTGTCGGGGTTGTGCCACAGGCCCTGTTCCTTGGCGTACGCCTCGACGAGAGCGAGCTGCTCGTCGCTGCGGCCGGTGAGGCGCAGGTATTCGATGGTCTCGGCGTCGATCGGGAAGATCGCTGCG
Organism: Rhodococcus sp. DN22; assembly: GCF_036669995.1. NCBI lineage: Bacteria > Bacillati > Actinomycetota > Actinomycetes > Mycobacteriales > Nocardiaceae > Rhodococcus > Rhodococcus sp. DN22. The sequence continues at coordinate 3,151,933 of NZ_CP133326.1, forward strand.
GTGGAACCGAATTCGGGGCTCATGTTGCCCAGCGTCGCGCGGTTCGCGAGCGGAACCTCGGCAACACCGTTGCCGTAGAACTCGACGAACTTGCCGACGACGCCGTGCTTACGGAGCATCTCGGTGGCGGTGAGCACGACGTCGGTTGCGGTGACGCCGGGCTTGATCTCACCGGAGAGCTTGAAGCCGACGACGCGGGGGATCAGCATGGAGACGGGCTGGCCGAGCATTGCTGCCTCGGCCTCGATGCCGCCGACGCCCCAGCCGAGCACGCCGAGGCCGTTGACCATCGTGGTGTGCGAGTCGGTGCCGACACAGGTGTCGGGGTATGCCTGTCCGTTACGCGACATGACGGTGGGTGCCAGGTACTCGATGTTGACCTGGTGAACGATGCCCATTCCCGGGGGGACGACCTTGAAGTCGTCGAATGCGCCCTGGCCCCAACGGAGGAACTGGTAACGCTCGCCGTTGCGCTCGTATTCGAGGTCGACGTTGCGCTCGAGTGCGTCGGCCTGGCCGAAGACGTCGAGGATGACCGAGTGGTCGATGACCATGTCGGCGGGGGAGAGCGGGTTGACCTTGTTCGGGTCGCCGCCGAGGGTGGTGACGGCCTCACGCATGGTGGCGAGGTCGACGATGCAAGGAACGCCGGTGAAGTCCTGCATGATCACGCGGGCAGGCGTGAACTGGATTTCGATGCTCGGCTCGGCTGAGGGATCCCAGCTTGCGATTGCGCGGATGTGATCCGCGGTGATGTTGGCGCCGTCTTCGGTGCGGAGAAGGTTCTCGGCGAGAACCTTCAAGGAATAGGGCAATTTCTCGGTGCCGGGGACGGCCGAGAGGCGGAAGATCTCGTAAGAGTTCTCACCGACCTCGAGGGTTCCCTTGGCTCCGAATGAATCGATACTGGTGCTCACGTCTGCTCCACTCGTCTATGAGGGTCGCTACCGACGGGGCTGTGTCGGCAGCTGAAGCGAGGTACTTCGGCCGGGAAGATCCTCCGTAGCTCACGCCAATCGCACAGTTCGCGTGAGAACTGTCCGAACATCGGAGCTGCAGTAGAACCTGTCCTGACCGGTGGTACCTCTTGGTCCAAGTCTAACAGTACGCTTGTCCTGTGAGAATTCAGGGCAAGTTGACCGAAACAATCTTCATGCAGACTGCGGGCCTGCGCAACGCAGGCTTGGCTGGGTGACCGCACCCACAGCTACCGCTCGGGCGGCACGCGCGGCGGTTGTGTGTGACGCCTGGTGGCAGTCGACCTGAAGTAGGGTGCATGCAGGCCCGTCGCGGGTCGGCCGCCGAAAAACGACCTCGGAAGAACTCCCCGCATCTCAGCGGTGGACGGAATCCGAACAGCACCCGGATGAGAGATGTCTGCTCCTACAAATCACGCTTTTGCGCCTGTGCACGTGAAGTCCCCGTTGCACGTCGCTGTTCCGTCGGACGTCGATCTCGACGACGTGCTCGCGGACATTTCGACGGACGGCGTCTCCGCCCCCGCGGATGATGTTGCGGGGCTGACCGCGGTGGTGACCGACGCTCGTGAACGTGGTGTCGACTTGAGCGTCGTAGTAGTCGACGCAAATCCGGGCCGGCCGTCCGATCTTCGAGACCTGGCCACGACGGTCGGCAAAACAGAAGGCGGAACGGTTCTCGTTCTGAGCCCTGACTGGATGGGTAGCTACAGCGATTCGATCAGTCGAGTGCAGCTCGAAACTGCACAGGACCGATCTTTCGGCGAAAGCGCAAGCGTGACCGCGGACCGCTTCTCGCACGAGATCGTGGCGCCAGGTCCGCCGTGGACGCTTTACACGGTCCTTGTCATCGCAGTGGTGGCGGTTATTGCCGGAATTACCTTTGCCGTCAAGTGGCGGCGAGAGCCAGAAAACGCGCAAACCAGACATATCGCTTCGCCTTCGGAAACACCAGTACCATCCGACCACCGGGCCGATTCCGTCTGACCTTGGTCCTCTTGCGAGATTTTCAGTAACTCGTCGAAAACAGGTACTCACCGCTGTTTGCGGTGAGTACCTGCCCTTTTTGGTGCCTGCATGCCATTCGACCAGCTCAAATACCGTTTGTGTTATTTGTGGCTAAAGTTTCCAAAGAGCGCTTGAGTGTCGTACGGTACAACTGGCACTTTTTGGGGAAGAAGTGTCGCAGACAGGCTGATGTTGTTCGACGCGTACTTGTCGGTTGCCTCGTTCTCGGGGTGTCGACGGTGGCGTTCGTACGGCACGTCCAGGTCGACGAGCAGCTCTCGGGCTGTGGGCGACCGGTGCTTGGTCTGCGCATTCCCTCCCCGCACGGATCGGCGACCCAGCGGGCCGTGGCGTTACACGCGAGGGAGAGTTATTTGTGAGGCAAGTAACACGTGGCGGCGAGTCCCGTCGTGGTCCTTCCCGTAAATCGATGCGCCTGGCGCAACTGGTCATCGGATTCGGCGTCGTCGGATCCCTGATCGTCGGGACGCCGGCCATGTCCTCGGCCGTACCGCCACCGCCGCCGAATCCGAGTGACTCGGATATCGCCGCGGCAGATTCGCAGGTCTCGTCGAGCGTCGGCACCGTCAGCGCGCTCATCAATCAAGTCGCATCGGCAAACGAACAGTTGTCGGCACTCGACAACGAAGTTGCGATCAAGCGTGAAGACGTCAACAAGACTCTCGTGGATCTGCAGAACGCTCGCGGCGCCGCAGACTCCGCAGCGCAGGCCGTCGGAGTCACGAAACAAGCTCTGAAGGACGCGTCGGCGCAGATCGAGGTCGCTCAGACGGACTTCGACAAGTACGCACGCTCGAGCTACGTCAAGGGCACCAATACTGCGTCGATCTCGTCGTTCCTCGACGCCAAGGGTCCTGGCGACGTTCTCGACCGCGCCCAGGTCCTCAAGCTTCTCGCCAATACGCAGAGTGCAGTGCTCGACGGTCTCCAGCGAGCACGTACCGAGCAGGCGAACAAGGATTCCGCGACCCGCCAGGCCAAGCAGCAGGCCGATGCCGCCGCCGAGGTCGCCGCGCAGCTGAAGGATCTGGCGGAGCAGGCGATTCAGATCGCGCGCAACGCTCTCGATCAGCAGGTAGCCAAGAAGGCCGCGATCGAAGCCGAGCGCAACTCTGCCCAGGCTCAGCTCGACGCCGCCCGCAACGCCGTCGCCGGCTTGCAGGGTCAACGCCAGGCATACGCGACCTGGGACGAACAGCGCCGCGCCGAGGAAGCTCATCAGAAGGCTCTCGAAGCCGCTGCCAAGGAAGCGGCCGCTCAGGCCGCCGCCCGTGCCGCTGCCGACCAGGCAGCCAAGGATCGAGCTGCCGCATTGGCAGCAGCCCAGCGTCCGCACACCGCGGTCGAAGACCCGACTCCGACCGTCATCCCGGACGACGACGACACCTGGACTGACGAAGAAACAGGGACCGACGAGGAAACAGGCACGGACGAAGAGACCGGCACCGACGAGGAAACGGTCACGACGCCCAAGCCCACCACCCCGAAGCCGACGACGCCGAAACCCACCACTCCGAAGCCTTCCGTCACCGGAAGCGCTGCAATCGAATCCGTCATCGACCGCGGAATGTCTCAGCTAGGCGTGCAGTATGCCTGGGGCGGCGGCGACGAGAACGGTCCGACGCGAGGCATCCGTGACGGCGGCGTCGCTGACAGTTACGGCGACTTCAACAAGGTCGGGTTCGACTGCTCCGGCTTGATGATTTATGCCTTTGCCGGCATCGGGATCTCGCTGCCGCACTACACCGGCTATCAGTACACCGCAGGCACTCAGGTTCCGTCTTCGGAGATGAAGCGCGGCGACATGATCTTCTACGGCCCCAACGCCAGCCAACACGTGGCGCTCTACCTCGGTAACGGTCAGATGCTCGAGGCACCACAATCCGGTTCGAGTGTCATGGTCTCACCGGTTCGGTGGGGCGGAATGACGCCGTACGCCGTCCGACTGGTGTCCTGACCGTCAGAGGAAATGCCGCTGACACCCGCATTGTCAGGGAAGTATCAAGTTCCCGACGTGGTGTTACGGCATCGAGCGCAACTACCTGGAATAGTTGACGGGGAACACGTTACTGTCGGTACTTTTCTAGGTGAAAGCGATGGATTCTTGGTGACCTCACGTGAAGATTCGGTCGGAACGGTCGACGTAAGCAAGGCGAGTGGAAGTGCGGACGGAGCAGCACCTTCCCTGGCAGCCGACGTTCAGACCTTGGAACGAGCGATTTACGAGGTCAAGCGAGTCATCGTCGGGCAGGACCGGCTTGTCGAGCGCATTCTCGTCGGACTTCTCGCCAAGGGGCACGTCCTCCTCGAAGGCGTACCCGGTGTCGCCAAGACGCTGGCCGTCGAGACTTTCGCGAAGGTCGTCGGCGGTTCGTTCTCCCGCGTCCAGTTCACCCCGGACCTGGTGCCCACCGACCTGATCGGCACGCGCATCTACCGTCAGGGCCGCGAGGAGTTCGACACCGAACTCGGCCCCGTCGTCGCCAACTTCGTGTTGGCCGACGAGATCAACCGTGCCCCGGCCAAGGTGCAGTCCGCGCTCCTCGAGGTGATGGCAGAACGCCACGTCTCGATCGGTGGCAAGCGGTACCACATGCCCGATCCGTTCCTGGTGATGGCGACGCAGAACCCCATCGAGAACGAGGGCGTCTATCCGCTCCCCGAAGCGCAGCGCGACCGCTTCCTGTTCAAGATCCTCGTCGATTACCCGACAGTGGAGGAAGAACGCGAAATCGTCTACCGGATGGGCGTGGCAGCGCCGGAGCCGCACCAGATCCTCGGTCCGGAGGAGTTGGTCAGGCTCCAACGCGTCGCCAGCAACGTCTTCGTTCACCACGCGCTCGTCGATTACGTTGTCCGGGTCATCGCCGCCACGCGTACGCCGCGTGAGGTCGGACTCGAGGACGTCGCCGGCTGGATCGCGTACGGCGCCTCACCCCGCGCGACGCTCGGCATCATCGCCGCGTCGCGGGCCCTCGCTCTCGTCCGCGGGCGCGACTACGTAGTGCCGCAGGACGTCATCGAGGTGATCCCGGACGTGTTGCGTCACCGTCTCGTTCTTTCCTACGACGCCATGGCCGACGAGGTGACTCCCGACGCCGTCATCGCCCGGGTGCTGCAGACCGTCGGACTGCCGCAGATCGCCGCGCGGCCGGTTCCTACCGTTCCCGGACCGCCCCAGCAGGGCGCACCGCAAGCACCGCAGTTCAACGCACCGGGCACAGCTAATCCGCAGGGCAACGGCGCGCCGATCGCGACCGCTGAGACGATGAGTCGCCCGCAGTGACCGAAGGCCGCGACGGTGGCCAGGCGACACCCGCCGGATCCACCGGTTCTCCGCCGTCGTTCCGATCCGGCGAGCTCAGCGACCCCAAACTCACCGCTGCGCTGCGCACCCTCGAGCTGACGGTTCGCCGCCGCCTCGACGGTGTGCTGCACGGCGATCATCTCGGCCTGATTCCCGGTCCGGGTTCGGAGCCGGGAGATGCCCGCGAGTATCAGCCGGGCGACGACGTGCGGCAGATGGACTGGTCCGTCACCGCACGGACGACGCACCCACACGTGCGTCAAACGGTCGCAGATCGTGAGCTCGAGACGTGGCTCGTCATCGACTTGTCCGCAAGTCTCGACTTCGGGACCGCCGGATGCGAGAAGCGCGACCTGGTCGTCGCCGCAGCCGCGGCGATCACTCACCTGACCAGTTCGGGCGGTAACCGCGTCGGCGCCATCATCTCGACCGGCGCACAGACAACTCGAATTCCGGCCCGCGGTGGGCGAATTCACGCACAGGCGATGCTCCGCAAGATCGCGACGACTCCGCACGCGCCGGACGGGGTACGCGGTGATCTGGTCGGCGCGATCGAAGCGCTCAGACGCCCACAGCGTCGGCGCGGACTCGCGGTCGTCATCAGCGACTTCCTCGGACCGATCGACTGGGAACGCTCGCTGCGCGCCATTTCAGGACGGCACGACGTGCTCGGTGTGGAAGTGGTCGATCCGCGAGACCTCGAACTGCCCGACGTGGGCGACGTGGTGCTCCACGATCCCGAGTCCGGCCGGACCAGAGAATTCACCACGACGCCGCAACTGCGCGCCGACTTCGCCAGAGTCGCCGCCGAGCACCGCGTCGAGGTCAGGCAAGCTCTACGTCGTTGCGGCGCACCGCTCATGTCCCTGCACACCGATCGGGACTGGATCGCCGACGTCGTGAGATTCATCTCGGCACGCCGACACAGTTATGGTGCCGGCGCCGGAACTGGGGGCGTTCGTTCGTGAGTCTTTCTCAATTCACCGCACCGTGGTGGCTGCTGTTCCTCGCTGTCATCGCCGCGTTGGTGGTCGGTTACGTACTCGTGCAGAAGCAGCGAGCCAAGCACACACTTCGGTTCACGAACTTCGCACTGTTGGAGAAGGTCGCGCCTTCGCGGCCCGGGCGGTGGCGTCATATTCCGGCGATTCTGATGGTCATCGCATTGGTGTTCTTCACCGTCGCCCTTGCCGGTCCGACGGCAGACAAGAAGGTCCCGCGAAACCGTGCCACGGTGATCCTCGTGATCGACGTGTCGCTGTCGATGCAGGCCACCGACGTCGAGCCGACGCGATTGGCAGCAGCGCAGGAAGCTGCGAAGTCGTTCGCCGACGGTCTGACTCCCGGCATCAACCTCGGGTTGGTCGCATTTGCCGGAACCGCTTCGGTTCTGGTGTCGCCCACCACGAATCGTGACGCGACGAAGGTCGCCATCGACAACCTCAAGCTCAGTGAGCGAACGGCGACGGGCGAAGCGATCTTCACCTCGTTGCAGTCGATCGACACGCTGTCGGCTGTTCTCGGCGGCAGCGATCAGGCGCCACCGGCGCGCATCGTGTTGCTGTCCGACGGTAAGCAGACCGTTCCCGAGAACTCGGACGATCCGCGGGGCGGATTCACCGCTGCCCGTCAGGCCAAGGACAAGGGCGTTCCGATCTCGACCATTTCCTTCGGAACGACATACGGGCGAGTCGAGATCGAAGGAGACCGAATCCCCGTCCCGGTCGACGACGCGTCATTGAAGGAGATCGCCAACCTTTCCGGCGGAAGTTTCTTCACGGCATCGAGCCTCGAAGAACTGCGCCAGGTGTACGACACGCTCGAAGAGCAGATCGGTTTCGAGACGACACGAGGCGATGCGAGTCGACCGTGGTTGGTTCTCGGCGTCGTGTTCGCGACCGCTGGTCTGACGATTGCCCTGGTACGCAGGCAGCGTCTGCCCTGATCGAGAGCAGTTCCGAATTGTCCAAATACCGCTGGTACGCGGCCCGCAGAGAATTGATAGGTTGATCGCCATGTCTACCCCTCCCACGACAGTGGTTTCCGAACGGACCGTCACCACACCGCGCTCGGTGCTCGTCACCGGCGGTAACCGCGGAATCGGCTTGGCCGTCGCTCAGCGGCTCGCCGCAGACGGCCACAAGGTAGCCGTCACGCACCGCGGTTCCGGTGTCCCCGAAGGGTTGTTCGGCGTCGTGTGCGACGTCACCGACACCGAGTCGATCGACCGTGCGTTCAAAGAGGTCGAAGCGCACCAGGGGCCGGTCGAGGTCATCGTCGCCAATGCCGGCGTCACCGACGACACACTGATCATGCGAATGAGCGAAGAGCAGTTCACGAGCGTCGTCGACGCGAACCTCACCGGTACGTTCCGCCTCTCGAAGCGTGCGACCCGGTCGATGCTGCGCGCGCGTTTCGGACGGTTCATCTTCCTCGGCTCTGTGGTGGGTCTGGCAGGACAAGCCGGCCAGGTCAACTACGCCGCGTCCAAAGCAGGCATCGTCGGTATCGCTCGTTCCCTGACAAGGGAACTCGGCTCACGTTCGATCACCGCCAACGTCGTCGCTCCCGGGTTCATCGAGACCGACATGACGGCAGCACTGGGCGACGACGTCAAGGACAAGGCCACCGAGTTCATCCCGTTGCAGCGGACCGGAAAGCCGGAAGATGTTGCAGCAGTTGTCAGTTTCCTCGCCTCCGACGATTCGGCCTACGTCTCGGGTGCGGTCATCCCCGTCGACGGTGGACTCGGCATGGGGCACTGACCCGCTTTTCGTACACACACCTTTCTCGTACGTCTGAAATCAGGAGGACATCTCATGGGCGGCTTGCTCGAGGGTAAGACCATTCTTGTCACCGGCATCATCACCGATTCGTCGATCGCGTTCCACGTGGCCAAGGTCGCGCAGGAACAGGGCGCGAAGGTACTGATCACCGGATTCGATCGTCTGCGCCTCATCGATCGCATCGCCCAGCGACTGCCGCAGCCCGTGCCGCCGGCAATCTCGCTCAACGTCCAGAGCTCGGAGGATCTCGCATCTCTCGCCGAGCGTGTGCGCGAGCTGGCTCCCGAGGGTATCGACGGCGTCGTCCACTCGATCGGCTTCGCTCCCCGCTCCTGCCTGGGAAGCCCGTTCATGGACGCGCCGTGGGAAGACGTGGCGGTCGCACTCGAGGTGTCCGCATACTCGTACAGCGCACTGGCCAAGGCCTTGCTGCCGGTGCTCAACGACAACGCGTCCATCGTCGGAATGGACTTCGATCCGGCACGCGCAATGCCCTTCTACAACTGGATGGGTGTCTCCAAGGCAACCCTCGAGGCCGTCAATCGGTACGTGGCCAAAGAAGTCGGCGTCCGCGGCATCCGCTCGAACCTGGTGTCCTCCGGCCCGATCAAGACCCTGGCCGCCAAGGCCATTGCCGGCGACAGCACCGGCCCGGGCGCGGAGTTGGACAAGCTGAACACCGCATGGGACGGTGCTGCGCCCATCGGCTGGGACGTCGACGATCGCGAGCCGGTCGCCAAAACGGTCTGCACCGTTCTCTCGGATTGGTTGCCCGGCACGACCGCGTCGATCATCTACGTCGACGGCGGCTTCCACGCGATGGTCGGCTAGTAACACCCCTTCTACTACGCAGGTGAGTACCCGGGTGACTCCCGCCGAACGGCATCGCGCAAGATTGAACTCATGACCGTAAGTATGGACATGCAGTTCGATGCTCTTCTCGTTTTGTCGTTCGGCGGTCCCGAAAAACCCGAAGACGTACGGCCGTTCCTCGAAAACGTCACGCGCGGTAGGGGAGTGCCACCGGAGCGGCTCGACGCCGTTGTCGAGCACTACATGCATTTCGGTGGAGTTTCGCCCATCAACGCGCTCAACCGAGACCTGATCGAACGGGTCGAAGGTGAGCTGGCAGCAGCCGGCGTGGATTTGCCCGTGTACTTCGGCAACCGCAACTGGCACCCGATGGTCGAAGACACCGTTGCCAAGATGCGCGAGGACGGTGTCCGCAACGCCGCCGTGTTCGCCACGTCGGCGTGGGGTGGTTACTCCGGATGTCGGCAGTACCACGAGGACATCGCCCGTGCCCGTGAGGCGGTCGGTGACGGCGCACCGACGCTGACAAAACTTCGCCAGTACTACGACCATCCGCTGGTCGTCGGCGCGTTCGCCGACGGTGTGCGCGCGGCCCGCGCAGAGTTGCCCGAAGCGACTCGCGATACTGCGCGCCTGGTGTTCACCGCGCATTCGGTACCGAGTGCCGCAGACCGCAATGCAGGGCCGCCGGCAGAGGGCGGAAACCTCTACAGTCGACAGGTCGCCGAGGCCGCGAAGTTGGTTGCCGAGGCCGTCGGCGCCGAGGATTTCGATCTGGTGTGGCAGTCGCGATCAGGCCCGCCGCAGGTTCCGTGGCTGGACCCCGACATCTGTGATCACCTGGATACGTTGTCCGCCAAGGATGTTCGCGCCGTGATCGTGTGCCCCGTCGGTTTCGTCTCCGATCACCTCGAAGTGGTGTGGGACCTGGACACCGAGGCCAAGGACAAGGCAGCCGAACTCGGGATGGATTTCGTTCGGGCAGCAACGCCCGGCCGCGATCAGCGTTTCGCGCAGCTGGTGCCCACGCTCGTTCGGGAACTGGCCGAGGCCGAGCAGCCACTGCGACTGGGGGTCGAGCCGCTGCTCGGCTCGACCACCAACGGTCTCTCGTGTGCGCTCAATTGCTGCGCGGCCGTTCAGCGTCCCCGCTGACGGTCCGGCGCTCAGGTGTTCGGATGCTTGAGCTTTCCGCAGGGCCCGGGAACGGTGGACGTGCTGCGCGAGGTGAGGAGCGTCTCGACGATCTGTCGATCCTCGGGGCTCAGTGACGGGTCGATGTAGTTGAGTTCGGGCGCGCCCAGTTCGCGGACTCGCCCGGCGAGGGTCGCGACAAACGAGACGCGTTCTTCGTCGTCGTCGTTGACGTCGTGGATCTGCAGCACCGACACCGGAAACTTGCGCAGCGTCACAGGCAGGAAGCGGGCGCCGAGAACGTGGTCGACGTTGAATCCCGCCCACTGCCCCTGGTTGGCCTCCACGCATTCGGCATCGGAGTGAATTGCGCTCTCGCCGATGTACTTACGTGCGGGCAGCATCTTCTTGGGGGCAAGTTCGGATGCGCCCTGCTGAAGGACGGGAAAGTCGCCGTCCGAGTACAACCAGGGCTGGTTGGCCATCTTGATCAACCGACCGGCGTCCAGATCCGGGAGATAGCGAGACTTGAGGAGAAACGCGACGCTGTCGACCGAGATGCCCAGCAGTTCTGCGGCCTTCTGTCGGCTCATCGCGAACGTCGGGGCATTCTTCGGGGCGATCTGGATCAAATTGACCATGCGAACTCCTGTAAGTGTTCAATTGTTGCGGGCTTGGTACAGCTGACATGACAATTCGCCGATTATCAACCTCTAGCTGATTTCCGACTTGTAGATGAGTCGGTTGTCACCATCCGAGTTCACGCAACCGGGGATCTCCGATCCCGAAGTGGTGGCCGATTTCGTGGATCACGGTTCGGCGAACTTGCTCGATCACCTCGTCTTCGGTGCTGCAGATCGCACAGATGGCCCTGCGGTAGATCGTGATGCGATCGGGAAGGACGCCGGCGTACGTGGTGGTTCTCTTGGTCAGTGGGATGCCCTGATACAGCCCGAGTAGCCCCGGTCGTCCACCTTCGAGTTGAACGGTCACTGCGACATTGGCCATCTCCGCACCCAATTTCGGTGGCAGGCTGTCGAGCGCCCGCTTGACCATGTCCTCGAACTGGCTGTCGTCCACGTCGATCATCTGCCCATTGTGCGTGCGGGGGCGGGACCCGGGTGTGTCCATGTGGAAACAGTGCAGCTTACGGCTATGTTCATTGCGTGGCCGAAGACCTCTATCACCGTTACGAATTCACATTCATCGTTCAGATGCTGACAGTCTCGCAAGAGCAGGCGATCGAAGAGAGCTTGGGCGGAAGGGTCGAGGACCGACGCGGGCTGCAGCTGCTGACGCTCACCTCGGAAGGTATGCGAGCGGCGACAACGGCTATCACCGTGGTGGACCAGTTGGTGGCTGCAGGCGTGCGTCCCCAGCGGACACATCCCGATCTGGTGTCACGTCAGGACATTGCCGACCGTGCGGGGGTGACGCGGCAAGCTGTCGGGCAGTGGGTGCGAGGGGTCCGGCAGGCGGCTACGCCTTTCCCGATTCCGTACAACTCGGTTGCCGGGGGGATCTGGTTCTGGGGCGACGTCCTGGATTGGTTGCGCCGTCAGGGGTACAGCCAGGACACCGGTTTGCGCTACCCGACGCTGGATGAACATATTCGCATCGACCGCCATATCGCGATCAATCACAAGTCTGTGGGTTGATCGATCAAACGGTTTGCTTGAAAATAGCTATTGAAACAAACCGACGGTAGGTATAAAGTCCCTAAATACCTCAATCAATCTATCGGTGCGTCGGTCCTGCTCTGGGGGGAGTCTGGTCTGCGCTGCAGATACCCGAGCATGCGAGCAGGAATTCATGGTTTCGACCCCCGAAGTGCGACCGATGCCCAAATCGGCCGCGCTCACGACTTCTGTGGCTATTTCCAGCGATGGAGCAACGGCGAAGCTACGTGAAGGTGTATCGGGCAGGGGCCGTCTGCGAGCGGCGACGGCGGCGCTGTTCCGGCGCTCACGCCCACGTACGACTTCCGCGCCACCGTTGAGCGTGCTTCTTCTCGTCACCTCCGACAACGGTCTCTCGCAGCGGGCCGGTCTTGTTCTTCGCGAGGCGGGACACCAAGTCCGTACAGCCGTCGTCGCCGACGCGGACGCAGTGCTGGCCGCGACTTCTTCGGGAGATTTTGACCTCGTCATCTGCCCGTTCTTGAAAGCCTATGTCCCGGAATCTGTTTGGCAGCGGTGGACAACGATCATCATCCATCCCGGCCCGCCCGGAGATCGCGGGCCGTCGTCGCTGGACTGGGCGATAACGGATGGCGAACCGATCTGGGGTGTCACGGCATTGCAGGCCGCTGAGGAACTCGACGCCGGGCCGGTGTGGGCCTGGCGGACGTTCGAACTCCGGAACGGGGCAACCAAATCCTCGGTATACAACGAGGAAGTCACCGACGCGGCGATGGAGTGCATTACGGAGGTCGTCGAACATTTCCGGACTCCTGACTTCCAGGCGATCCCATCGGACCTAGTTGCGCGGCCCGTGGCTTCGACCCGATCGAGGCCCAGCATGAAACAGGCCGATCGCGTTTTCAGCTGGGAGCAAGACGCGTCGAGCATCGTCCGCGCCGTCAACGCCGCCGACGGGTTTCCCGGCGTCGCCGTTCAGTTGGGGCTCGACCGGGTCTACGTCTACGACGCTCACCTCGATACCCACGTCGATGCAGCGCCCGGCACCATCGTCGAGTACTTCCACCAGGCAATACGTGTTGCCACCGGTGCGGGCTCCGTTTGGATCGGACATGCGCGGCTCGTCGGCGCCGGCAATGTCAAACTTCCGTCGACCGCGGTCGTACGTCCGGACGTGTTCGTTCCACAGGTCTGGGAGAGTCGTTACCCCGAGACCGACTATCACCGCGACGGCGAAATCGGATATCTCTCGTTCCGCTTCTACAACGGTGCGATGAGTACGAAGCAATGCGCGCGACTGACCTCCAGGCTCCGCTGGGCGATCGCGCAGGACACCAAGATCCTTGTCCTGACGGGTGACTACGACAGATTCAGCAACGGTATCCACCTCAACGTCATCGAGGCCGCGTCGGATCAAGCCGGAGAAGCGTGGGCCAACATCAAAGCCATCAACGAGATCGCGAAAGCGATCGTCACCTGTACGGAACAGGTTGTGGTGGCGGCATTCACAGGCAACGCCGGTGCCGGCGGGGTCATGCTCCCGCTTGGAGCCGACGTAGTCGTGGCCAGGGACGGTGTGGTTCTCAATCCTCATTACGCCACGATGGGCCTGTTCGGCTCGGAACTGCACACGTACACACTTCCGGCTCGGGTCGGCGAGCAGCAGGCCCGCAGTCTGCTGGCCGAGTGCAGTGCGATCGGCATCCGTCGAGCCTTGGACATCGGACTTGTCGACGCGATCGGCCCCAGGCGGCCGGATCTGTTCGAGGCGTGGTTGCGCGAGGTCGCCACCGACTTGCTCGAAGGAGATCGGCTGGAATCGATGCTGGAGTGCAAACGTCTTCGACTGGAACGTGATCCGGTGGAGCCCTACGAGGAGCGTGAGCTCGAAGAGATGAAGATCGACATGTTCGGTGACCGCAACGGGTTTGCCGAGAAACGCCGGAACTTCGTGCTCAAGCTCTGATCGACACGCTGTTCGCCGACGCGACACGGGCAGTGCGAACAACGTCCCACAGTCGTCGCAGCAGGTCGTCACGCCTCTGCGCAGTAGACACGCTCGGGGCCTGATTGGTCGATACCGACGCAGCCACGGTGAGAATGGCTGCCACGTTGTCGGCGGTGTCGATCACCTGCAAATGCCGAGGTGACAGTGTCGACGGCCAGCGATGTCCGGCCTGTGCCTGCAGGGCTTCGGCGACCAGCGTGCGAGCGTCGTTTCCAGGCATTCCGGTGGCTACGGTCGGAAGCCCGCCGAGCACCTCGGCTGCGTCCCGAACAGCTTGGCGCAGTTCGTATTCGGCTTCGCGGAGTCCGATCGATTCGGCGCTGCCCGCCACAGTGGGAATGGAGAAGACCGTCCATCGCAGGACGTCCGGGCCTTCCTTCGACGGCACGAGTCCGACTCCCGGCTTGCCGACGGCGCCGATCTGTAACCCTTCACCCGTTGCGATCGCAGCGCGCGCGAACTCGGTCCCGGTGGGCAGACCACGTACATCACCGGCCGTAGGAAGGACCAGGCGGACCTCGGCAGCCTCCGAGCGTGCGATTCTGAGCAGGGTGGGCACACCGGAAGCCGTGACTCCCGGCCATTCGAGATCGTGGCGGACCGCGGTTTCCGCATCGGCGGCGCCGATCAGGTGCATCGGTGCCCACGCGGCAAGGGCGTCGATGACGTCGTCCGGCGCAGCGTCGCCGGCGAGCCATGACGCTGCCCACACGGTGAGGGTTGCGCTGGGAGAACTCATGACCGTGAAGTTTAGTTCGGCGTGGCGACATGCGCGGCCCCGGCGTTGTGACCTAGCGTGAACCGGCGTGAGCGGTGGCAACGGATACGGTGACATTTTTGCGGGTCATACCCGCAAACAGAAGCGCGTGACGCCTGAAGTGGCGGCCGAGCGTGATCTTGTCGTCGAGGATGCGGCGACGGGATTCTGCGGTGCGGTAGTCGGTTTCGAGCGCACGTACGACGGCGATTTCGTGCGGCTCGAGGACGGTCGTTCCCGGACGCGGTTGTTCGCGATGCGCGAGGCGGCCTTCCTCATCGACGGCTCACCGGTCACCCTCGTACGCCCGGCCCCCAAGCCCGTGTCCACCAAACCCGCACGGTCGGCTTCGGGTTCGACCCGAGTCGAAGGCTTACGTGCACGCACGGCACTGCCCAGCCGGATCTGGGTGGAGGGAGTACACGATGCTGCCCTCGTCGAGCGGGTGTGGGGCCATGACCTTCGCGTCGAAGGTGTTGTCGTCGAACATCTCGAAGGGCTCGACAATCTGGGGGAGCGGCTTGCCGAATTCGGGCCGGGCCCCGGCCGCCGTGTCGGTGTCCTCGTCGACCACCTGGTCACCGGTTCCAAGGAAACCCAACTGACTCAGGGCCTCGGCCCGAACGTGTTGGTGACCGGACATCCGTACATCGACGTGTGGGAGGCCGTTCGTCCCAAATCTGTCGGAATCGCCTCCTGGCCGAAGATTCCACGCGGCGAGGATTGGAAGACGGGAATCTGCCGCGAACTGGGCTGGGGGACACCTCAGGAGGGCTGGCGGCGGGTCTACAACTCGGTCGAGAGCTTCCGCGATCTGGAAGCTCCCTTGATCGGTGCCGTCGAACAACTTGTCGATTTCGTTACCGAGCCGAACTGACGTAGCGGCGGCCTGGGTCACACATTCTGGTTAGATGGTGTTGTGGCTGCACTTATTTGGCTGATCGGAGCACTGGTGCTCGCCGGGGCCGAAGCGCTGGTGGGGGATTTCTTCCTGCTGATGCTCGCCGGTGGGGCGCTCGCTACTGCCGGTGTCAGTGCTGTCACCGACTTCCCGGTGTGGGTCGACGCCGTCATGTTCGGAGTGTTCTCCGCCGCCCTCGTCCTGGGCGTGCGACCGATCATGTTGCGTCGCTTCGGTAGTCCGCCGCCGACCCCGACCGGAATACAGGCACTCGAAGGTAAGCACGCTCTGGTTCTGGAAGAAGTGGGCGAGCATTCCGGGCAGGTCAAGTTGGACGGCGAGGTGTGGACTGCCAGGCCGTACGACACCACCGAGGTGTACCCGCCGGGCACCAAGGTGACGGTGATGGAAATCAACGGCGCAACAGCAGTCGTCTGGAGGGGACCTTAATGGCAGCACTCATAGTGCTCGGTGTGTTGGTGCTATTCGTGATCTTGGTGGTCGCGAAGTCGGTAGCACTGGTACCGCAGGCAGAAGCCGCGGTGATCGAGCGGCTCGGTAGGTATTCGAAGACGGTGTCCGGGCAGCTCACGTTCTTGATCCCGTTCGCCGATCGTGTGCGCGCCAAGGTGGATCTTCGTGAGCGGGTGGTCTCCTTCCCACCGCAGCCGGTGATCACCCAGGACAACCTGACACTGTCCATCGACACGGTGGTGTACTTCCAGGTCACCAATCCGCAAGCTGCGGTGTACGAGATCAGCAACTACATCGCTGCCGTCGAGCAGTTGGCAACCACCACGCTGCGAAACGTCGTCGGCGGAATGACCCTCGAAGAGACGCTTACCTCGCGTGATTCCATCAACGGTCAGCTTCGTGGTGTCCTCGACGAGGCGACTGGTCGCTGGGGCCTGCGAGTGGCCCGCGTCGAGCTCAAGAGCATCGATCCGCCGCCCTCGATCCAGGAGTCGATGGAAAAGCAGATGAAGGCGGACCGCGAGAAGCGCGCGATGATTCTGACGGCTGAAGGTCACCGCGAATCCGCTATCAAGACCGCCGAGGGTGCCAAGCAGAGCCAGATTCTTTCTGCCGAGGGAAACAAGCAGGCCTCGATCCTGAACGCCGAGGGTGAGCGCCAGTCCCAGATCCTTCGCGCTCAAGGTGACCGCGCGGCCAAGTACTTGCAGGCTCAAGGCGAGGCCAAGGCCATCGAGAAGGTTTTTGCTGCCATCAAGTCCGGTAAGCCGACTCCGGAATTGCTTGCATACCAGTATCTTCAGACGTTGCCGCAGATGGCGCAAGGCGATGCGAACAAGGTGTGGCTCGTACCCAGCGACTTCGGTGACGCGCTGAAGGGATTTGCCAAAACGCTTGGCGCGCAAGGGCAGGATGGCGTTTTCCGGTACGAGCCGCCGGCCGCCGAAGAGAATCTTCCCAATCCTGAGGACGATTCAGCCGAGGTGGCGGAGTGGTTCGAGACCAAATCCGATCCGGCTATCGCGGAAGCAGTGCGCGCTGCTGAAGTTGCTGCACGCACACCGGTCGAAGACCCGGCAGCTGCGGTCAGGCACCGCCGTGAGAGTGCGCCCGAGCAGCCTGGATTCGTAGATCCCGCGTTGCCACAGCAGGGCGAAAATCCTTGGCCGGGTCAGTTGCCGCTGCCGCCCGAGCGTGAAGATTTCCAGCAGAAGTACCCGTACCAGGGGCAGCCGCCCGAGGGTGGCCAGCGCCAGTAGACGCCTCTCGTAGCGAACGTTGATCGGGACGGGCACTCATCACCTACGTGATGAGTGCCCGTCCCGTTCCGCATACGGCGATCGCCCAGAGGACACTGACGAAGGTTCCCATGATGAACTGCTCGGACGCATGAGGTTCGCGAAGTTCCGGGTACCGCGCGAGCCCCTTGACTGCCAAGACGATCGCGATGCCTTCCGGCCAGGTTGCGAGAATCGATGCCGCCACCGCGAGCCGTTCGAGGATGCCGATCACACGTCCGCCGCGAAGAGGTCCGGCGTCCGGTGCCGGGCTCCCGTCCGGTTGGCGACGAGCGATCTTGAAGGTGGCAAGTACCAACGGTGCACCGGCCGTGGCGGCGGCAAGTACGCACAGGACAAGCGTCGCCCCGAGAGCGAAACCGGTGACCGGGGTCGTTCGGGTCGATGCCAGTGCGGCAACACCCAGCGCCGGAAGAGCCACCACGGACGACGCCCATTCGGGGACTTCGAGTCGACCACGACTGAGCGGTCCCAGTGCCGCTGCAACTGCTGGTGCCGCGGCGGCGACGGCGAGCGCGATCAACGCCAGAACGACCATGTATTCGAGCCCCCTGCTGTGTCGACGAGTTTGTACCGGTGCGAGCGTGAGCAGTCTAGGGCTGGAGTCTGACCAAAAGTCGTTCTGCGAGTCTGCGCCCGGCGAGTTCTGCGTGCCACCCGGCTGTCAGGAGTCGCTTGGACATGGCCTGTTTGGTGATTCCGAGGTGGGCCGCTGCGCTGACCTGAGTGAGTCCGCTGTCCATCAGGGCGATGGCTTCGCGTCCGTCCTTCGTCTGTCTCGTGACGATCGTTCCGAGCAAGGTGAACGCGGCATCGACATCTGCGGCGAGTTCGTCGCGTGAGCTATCCGCCGGCGCCTGTTCGACGGCAATTCTGGCCGGAGCTCGCTTGGCTCGCTCGACGGCGATCCGAGCAGCTTCGAATGCCGGTCCGCGTCCGGCCCGGGTCTGCCGTGGGAGAGGCTGCTCGACGGGACCGATCCCGATCCCGACACTCCAGTGCTCGCGCCGAATCAGCTCGAGTGCGACGAGGACGAGTAGCGCCGGATCGTCGGTCACCGCTTGAATCTCGTCGCCCGCTGTGCGCTCGAACGGCCGCAGGAGCCTGCGATCGGCCATGTCGTCGATGATGTCCCCGACGCGGTCGACATCCCGTCGGCTACCTCGCTGATCCACCGTCAGTACAAACATTAGTCAATGCTAGATAGTTGACTTTCAATAGTCAATCGTTTTGGGTTGACTCAATCAAATCAACCTCTTGGGGTTGACCGTTGTCAACGATGGTTTCGCCCGGTGAAGGCTGACGGCGAGCGTCGAACACCAGACCGGCGATGCCGATCGCAATGCAGATCCCGGACAGAATCAGGAGACGAGGATCGGCTTCGCCGGAGAGCGCATCGCCCAGAACGACAATCCCAACAGTGCCGGGCAAGATGCCGACGACGGTGGCAAGGATGTAGGGCACGATCCGGATCGACGAAATGCCGCAGCAGTAGTTCACCACCGAGAAGGGGACAAACGCGATCAAGCGCAGAGAGCCGACGGCCAGCCACCCCCGCTTTTCGATCCGCTCGTCCACCCGCCGGATCGTCGGACTCGAAATCCGTTGCCACACGACGTCGCGGCCGATGGCGCGGACCAGGTAGAGGGCCAGAACGGCGCTCACAGTCGTTGCCGCCACGGTAAGAGCGATGCCGGTCACCGAGCCGAAAAGAACCCCCGCGCTGAGCGTGAAGACGGTGCGCGGGAACGGCGCGACGGTGACTATCGAATGAACCAGGAAGAACACGAGGGGAAACGCCGGGCCAACCGAGTCCGCCCACTCTCGCACCTGGGACACCGTGGGATGTGGGGCGAGGAGGGCTGCGAGGAACAAAGCGAGCACTACCAGGACTATTGCGATCAATCTTCGGTCCAGCAGGCGTCCCATCACAGGTCACAAGGCTACCTGCGAACGGTGAACCGGGCCGACTGCCGACCCGCAATCGTGAGTCGAACATCGCCACGGGGGCGGGAAAGCGACGTGCTCCAGGCGACAATGAAACGGCGCTGTGACGAAAACCACTAGGCTTTCGGAGTGGCCTTCACCTGCAGTCCCGGCCAGTGAAACGAACTCGCGGGTAACCCGCAAACATGCTGAACAATCGCTAGGTAAGGGCCGGTTACACGTGCACGAACGACCGAATCCGCACGTCGCCCGGCCGGTCGGAAAGTGGCCACGAACAGCCCTGTGAAGAACATGACGTGATCCTCACGATATCTGGGCTCAACCGCGGGTTAGCATCACAGAACTAACGAACAAATCCGATTATCGGTAAAGCGCTCACGCAAAAAATGAGAGGGAGCGGACACAGTGTCATTAGCTTCAGAAGCCGAGGCTGTCGAGCAGGCGTACGCGGAGTGGCAGCGCTCCGTAGCCGGTGTGCTCGCCAAGTCCCGCAGAGTCGATGCGGCAGAACTGGGCCCCGAGCCACAGAAACTGCTCGAAACCGTCACCTACGACGGTGTCACTGTCGCACCGCTCTACAGCCCACGCGACGAGCGTCCCGAGCAGAGCTTGCCGGGCACGTTTCCGTACGTGCGTGGCGTCGACGCTCACCGTGATGTCAATGCCGGTTGGTTGGTTTCCGCTGCATTCGGAACCGCCTCGGCGGCCGAGACCAATCGCGCCATCCTGGACGCCCTCGAAAACGGAGTCAGCGCACTCTGGTTGAAGGTGGGCGCCGACGGCGTTCCGGTCACCGACCTCGCCGCTGCGCTCGAGGGCGTGCTTCTCGACCTCGCACCGCTCACGCTCGATGCAGGCGCAGCGACAAACGATGCAGCCCGAGCACTCTTCTCACTCCTCGATGCACGCAGCGAAGCCGGCGACGGTGTCAGCGATCGCAGCAGTATCCGAGTTCACCTCGGTGCAGCACCGCTGACCAGTTCGTTCTCCGGCGCAGCCGACGTCGAATTTGCAGGCGCAGTCGAGTTGGCCGCCCTCGCCGCCGCTCGTGCGGAAACCGTGCACGCGATCACCGTGGACGGCACGGCCTTTCACAACGCGGGTGCCGGCGACGCCGAAGAACTCGGAGCCGCAATCGCCGCCGGCCTCGAGTACCTCCGTGCACTCACCGCCCAGAGCGGCCTGACCATCGGTGCTGCGTTGTCGCAGTTGGCTTTCCGCTACGCGGCAACCGACGATCAGTTCCAGACCATCGCGAAGTTCCGCGCCGCACGTCTCGTATGGGCACGCATCGCCCAGGTCTGCGGAGCTTCCGATTTTGGTGGAGCGCCGCAGCACGCAGTCACCTCCGCCGCGATGATGGCTCAGCGTGATCCCTGGGTGAACATGCTGCGCACGACCCTCGCTGCATTCGGCGCCGGCGTCGGCGGAGCAGATGCAGTGACTGTTCTTCCGTTCGACGTCGCCCTGGCCGACGGCACCCTCGGTGTCAGCAAGTCCTTCTCCTCGCGCATCGCGCGCAACACACAGCTGCTCCTGCTCGAGGAGTCGCACCTGGGCCGTGTCCTCGATCCGTCGGCCGGGTCTTGGTACGTCGAGGACCTGACACAGCAGATCGCCGCCACCGCGTGGGAGTTCTTCCAGGAAATCGAAGCAGCCGGCGGATATCTGGCGGCACTCGAAGCGGGAATCGTCTCCGGTCGCATCGCCGCTACCAAGGCCAAGCGCGACTCCGACATCGCACACCGCAAGACCACGGTCACCGGTGTCAACGAGTTCCCGAACCTCGGCGAAACGCCGCTGTCCGCCGAAGCCGTCGAGCCCGGCCAGTCCGTCGCCCGCTACGCAGCTGCATTCGAAGCGCTTCGTGACCGTTCGGACGCGTTCCTCGCCGCCGGCGGCGCCCGTCCCACTGCGCTTCTCGCGCCGCTGGGCTCGGTTGCAGAACACAACGTGCGCACCACGTTTGCGTCCAACCTGCTCGCTTCGGGTGGTATCGACGCAGTCAACCCCGGCCCGCTCGAGGTGGGCGCCGAGGCCATCTCCGCTGCAGTCAAGGCTTCCGGTGCCACCGTCGCCGTGCTGTGCGGCACGGACAAGCGCTACGGCGAGAGCGCCGCAGCGGCCGTCGCCGAACTTCGCGCCGCCGGCATCACCAAGGTGCTGCTCGCAGGACCGGAGAAGGCAGTCGCCGACGCGACCGGCGATTCTCGCCCGGACGGATTCCTCACCGCCCGCATCGACGCAGTGTCGGCTCTGACCGAACTGCTCGACTTCATCGAGACGGGAAGCTCCAAGTGACGACACGAGAGGTCAAGCACGTGATCGGCAGTTTCGCCGAGGTCCCACTCGAGGACCCGCAGTCTCCGGCACCCACACCGCCGTCGGTCGAGCAGGCCCAGGCGCTCATCGAAGAGGGCGCCAACGCCAACAACTACGCCGCCGAGCAGGTTGTCTGGTCCACCCCC
This sequence comes from Rhodococcus sp. DN22, assembly GCF_036669995.1. Lineage (NCBI taxonomy): Bacteria > Bacillati > Actinomycetota > Actinomycetes > Mycobacteriales > Nocardiaceae > Rhodococcus > Rhodococcus sp. DN22. The sequence goes on from NZ_CP133326.1 coordinate 3,173,472, forward strand.
GAAGGCATCGACGTCAAGCCGGTGTACACCGGTGCGGACCGCACGGCCGCCGCCGAGTCGGGTTACCCGCTCGACAGCTTCCCGGGCGCAGCGCCGTTCCTGCGTGGTCCGTACCCGACCATGTACGTGAACCAGCCGTGGACCATTCGCCAGTACGCCGGATTCTCCACTGCCGCGGAGTCGAATGCGTTCTACCGTCGTAACCTCGCGGCCGGTCAGATGGGTCTCTCGGTCGCCTTCGACCTCGCCACACACCGCGGCTACGACTCCGATCATCCTCGCGTTGCCGGTGACGTCGGAATGGCCGGTGTCGCAATCGATTCCATCCTCGACATGCGTCAGCTCTTCGACGGAATCGACCTCTCGCAGGTCTCGGTCTCGATGACGATGAACGGCGCCGTGCTGCCGATTCTCGCGCTGTACGTCGCTGCGGCAGGCGAGCAAGGTGTCACTCCGGACAAGCTGGCCGGAACGATCCAGAACGACATCCTCAAAGAGTTCATGGTTCGTAACACCTACATCTATCCGCCGAAGCCCTCGATGCGGATCATCTCGGACATCTTCGCGTATTCCAGCGCGGAAATGCCGAAGTACAACTCCATCTCCATCTCGGGCTACCACATCCAGGAAGCCGGAGCGACGGCCGATCTGGAACTGGCGTACACCCTCGCCGACGGCGTCGAGTACATCCGCGCCGGCCTCGACGCCGGTATGGACATCGACAAGTTCGCACCTCGCCTGTCCTTCTTCTGGGCCATCGGCATGAACTTCTTCATGGAGGTCGCCAAGCTCCGCGCCGGACGCCTCCTGTGGGCCGAGCTTGTCGCCAAGTTCGACCCCAAGAGCGCGAAGTCGCTCTCGCTGCGTACCCACTCGCAGACCTCCGGCTGGTCCCTGACCGCGCAGGACGTCTTCAACAACGTGCCGCGTACCTGCGTCGAAGCCATGGCTGCCACCCAGGGCCACACCCAGTCCTTGCACACCAACGCACTCGACGAAGCGATCGCATTGCCGACGGACTTCTCCGCCCGCATCGCCCGTAACACCCAGTTGCTGCTGCAGCAGGAATCCGGCACAGTGCGTCCCATCGACCCGTGGGGTGGCTCGTACTACGTCGAGTGGCTCACCAACGAACTCGCCAACCGGGCTCGTAAGCACATCGAAGAGGTCGAGGAAGCCGGCGGAATGGCTCAGGCCATCAACGAAGGCATCCCGAAGCTGCGCATCGAGGAAGCTGCCGCCCGCACCCAGGCACGCATCGACTCCGGTCGGCAGCCGCTCGTCGGCGTCAACAAGTACGTTCCCGACGAGGTCGACACCATCGAAGTTCTCAAGGTCGAGAACTCCAAGGTCCGCAAGGAACAGCTCGAGAAGTTGGTTCGCCTTCGCGCGGAACGTGATCCGGAAGCCGTCGAGGCCGCACTGGCGAACCTCACTCGCGCTGCCGCATCCACCGAAGGCGGCATGGAGAACAACCTCCTCGCCCTCGCTGTCGTCGCCGCCCGCGCGATGGCTACCGTCGGCGAGATTTCCGACGCCCTCGAAAAGGTGTACGGACGCCACCAGGCCGAGATCCGCACCATCAGTGGTGTGTACCGCGACGAGGCAGGAACGGTGAGCAACATCAGCAAGGCGATGGAACTGGTCGAGAAGTTCGCCGAGGACGAGGGACGTCGTCCCCGCATCCTCGTCGCGAAGATGGGCCAGGACGGTCACGACCGTGGCCAGAAGGTCATCTCCACCGCCTTCGCGGACATCGGATTCGACGTCGACGTCGGACCGCTGTTCCAGACCCCCGAAGAGGTCGCCAATCAGGCGGCCGACAACGACGTCCACGTAGTCGGTGTGTCGTCGTTGGCAGCCGGTCACCTCACCTTGGTGCCGGCGCTGCGGGAGGCTTTGGCTGCGGCCGGTCGTCCCGACATCATGATCGTCGTCGGCGGCGTCATTCCGCCCGGTGACTTCGACGAACTCTACGAGGCCGGCGCTGCTGCCATCTTCCCGCCCGGCACCGTCATCGCCGACGCTGCCAGCGGATTGTTGGAGAAGCTCTCCGCCCAACTGGGTCACGACAACAGCTGAGAAGGGGGTCACTGAAGATGGCACGTCAGCCCATCGACATTGATTCCCTCGCCGAGGCGGTGCGCGGAAATCAGCGTGCCGGCCTCGCTCGGGCGATCACCCTCGTCGAGTCCACCCGCGACGACCACCGGGCCCTCGCGCAGCAACTTCTACTGAAGTTGCTGCCGGAGGCCGGGGGAGCGCACCGGATCGGCATCACCGGCGTTCCCGGCGTCGGCAAGTCGACCTTCATCGACGCGCTCGGAATGTACTTGCTGGGCAAGGGACATCGGGTTGCGGTGTTGGCGGTCGATCCGTCGTCCACCCGCACCGGCGGCTCGATTCTCGGCGACAAGACACGCATGGCTCGGCTCACCGTCGAACCGAATGCGTACATCCGGCCGTCACCGACGTCCGGCACGCTCGGTGGTGTTGCCAAGGCAACCCGCGAGACCATCGTGCTTCTCGAAGCTGCCGGTTTCGACGTCATCCTGGTGGAAACGGTGGGTGTCGGCCAGTCCGAAGTCACTGTTGCCAACATGGTGGACTGCTTCACGTTCCTGACCCTCGCTCGTACCGGTGATCAGCTCCAGGGCATCAAGAAGGGTGTCCTCGAGCTCGCAGATCTGGTGGCGGTCAACAAGGCCGATGGCAAGCATGAGCGCGAGGCAAAGGGCGCTGCCCGTGAATTGGCGGGTGCGCTTCGCCTGATCTACCCGCACGACGCCATCTGGAAGCCGCCCGTCATCACGATGAGCGGTCTCGAAGGTGTCGGGCTGGACGAGTTCTGGGGAACTGTCACCAAACACCGTGAGGTGCTCACCGAAGCGGGACAGTTCGAGGAGAAGCGTCGCAAGCAACAGGTCGATTGGACCTGGACGATGGTCAACGATCAGCTGCTACGCAGGCTCTCGAGCAACGATCGGGTGCGTGCGATCCGGGCCGACGTCGAGCAGAGCGTGCGTGACGGTTCGCTGACGGCAGCGTTGGCGGCGGGGCGAATTCTCGACGCGTTCGACGGAAGCAACTAGCGCGGAAAGAACAAAATCCCGGGTATCCGAGCGCGGATACCCGGGATTTCTTCTGTGACGAGCTATCGTTCGCGTTTGACTGCAGGCTCGGTGAGTTCGGTCTCGACAGCGAGTTCGACTCCCGTGAAATCGCCTTCTGCCTCGGCCGGGGTGAGAGTGGACCGCTTCCACGCGTAGAACAGCAGCGCTGCCCACGCGCCGAGAATGGTCAGGTAACCGGCCACTGTGACCGCCCCGGTGATGTCGAAGGATTTGAACAGCTTCTGTGCGTTGGTCAACACGATGACGCCGCCCACCGCCGTTCCGAGCAAGGTTGCAGGTACGCGGCTGACCAGCCACGCCGCGAACGGAGCTGCGATGACACCGCCGAGCGCGAGACCGGCGACAACGAGGAGGTTTCCCGCCGACTCACGTCCCAATCCGACAAGGAATCCCAGCGACGCGGCTGACGCGACCAGAAACTCCGAGGCACTGACCGAGCCGATCACGGTGCGCGGCGCGGTCTTTCCTCGTGAGAGCAGCGTGCTGGTGGTGATCGGACCCCAACCACCACCGCCGGATGCATCGATGAAACCACCGAACAGGCCGAGTGGGGACAGGAAACGTGCAGTGTGCGGGGTGGTACGAGCGTCTGCGACGGCCGGTGGGCGGACCGAAAAGCGTAGTGCCACATAGATACCGATGGCCAGCAGGATCGTCGCCGTGATGGGGACTGCCGCTTCGGTGGACAGACCCGAGAGCACAGTTGCGCCGATGAATGCACCGACTGCGCCGGGCACACCGAGCTTGGCGACGAGCTTCCAGTCGATGTTCTTGAACTTCCAATGCGACACACCCGAAGCGAGGGTGGTGCCGACCTCGGCCAGGTGAACAGCGGCGCTGGCCTGAGCCGGACCGAGGCCACCGATCATCAACAGAGTGGTTGCGGTGACACCGAAGGCCATACCGAGGGCGCCGTCGACGAGCTGGGCGCCGACGCCGACAAGGGTGAACAAAAGAAGATTGAACATGAGAAGACAGACTCCGAGCGAAGAAGCGACAAAGTCAGGGGTGCAGGCAGCGAGAAATCGCCGCTCAGCAACACGCCTGATCGAAGCATGCGCTACGACGAGTGGGCCAGAACGCCATCAATCCGAGCGCAAATGCCGGGGAGGCATCGTGGCTGGAAATCTGCACGTCAGGTCCTTTGTTCTCGTTCGTTGGTGTTCTGTCCATGCGAGCATAGCCGGTGCCCGGCTCGGTCAACTCACGACGCGGGCATAATTTCCCACTCGGTGGACAAGTCGATCGAAGAATTCCGCCGGATCGGTGCTGACCGCGATATCCGCGTTGGGCTCACGCTTCCAGTGCCCGACCCAGTCCGCAACCGTCGTTCCGATCAGCAGTGGGCTCTCGGTTTCGACATCTACCGTTGCCGGTTTCAGCGTCGCCAGGCTCGGATCGAGCGCGACGGCAGCAGCGAAGGGATCATGCATGTGAGCAAGAAATCCCTGGTCGTATTCACGATGGAATTCCATGTAGAACCGGATTGCGTCGGACATATGCCTGATCACGCTGTTGGACGCGGAACTGCGGACGTCGGGACCGTCGTCAGGCGAGATGATCTCTTCCGGGGTGCTCCCGGCAGCTTCGGCGAGCCGACGCACATGTTCGGGGAACATCTCGATGGATTCGGTGACGTTGAGGCCGCAGATGATCGGGCGCCGGTGCGCGGGTACGACGGAGAACGCGTCGAACACCTCCTTGGCGGCGTGCGGATCCACCGAGACGTTCCACTCCGCGGTCGGCGTCGTGTTGCCCGGATAGTTGAACGACCCACCCATCACTACCAGTCGCTTCAGCAGAGACGGCAGATCGGGTTCACGTCTGATCGCCAAGGCCAGGTTGGTGAGCGGCCCCGTCACCAGCCCGGTGAGTTGTCCGGGGTACTCCCGGACGAGATCCACCCAGAGGTCGGTGGCGGTTCGGACCGAGCGCTTGCGACCCGAATCGGGGAGGACCGCATGGCCGATTCCTTGCGGACCGTGAGTCTCCTCGGTGGTGCGCAACGGTATGACCAATGGCTCGCGGGCGCCGAGTGCAACCTCGATGTTCGGGGCGCCGCAGAGCGCAAGCCAGTTCAAGTTGTTGGCCGCGACCTGTTCCACCGGAACGTTGCCGGCGGTGCTCGCAATCCCCAGTATCTCGGCTTCGGGGCTGGCAAGGAGATAGAGAAGCGCCAACGAGTCGTCGATACCGGTGTCGACGTCGACGATGAGCTTGTGCATGTCACTCATCGGTGGCCACCAGGATCGTCGGGGAATGCAGGACGGGGAAGTTCACCGACCGAGCGATGAAGCACTTCGTGTGTGCGGGGCCGTGAAGCTCCTGGGCCTTCTCGACCATCGACGCCTCCGCGACCAACACCGTCGGATTCAACGTCACTTCGATGAACTGGCCGCCGCCATCGGATTCCTCGATCATGCTGCCGACCGGCTGATCGCTGTAGTCGAGAACGACGACCCCAGCGGCAGCTGCCAGACCGAGGTACCAGAGCATGTGGCACTGGGCGAGGGAGGCAACGAGCAGTTCCTCGGGGTTCCATCGCTGCGCGTCACCGCGGAACGAGGGATCGGAGCTGCCGAGAAGTTCCGGCTTTCCGACCGCGGATATTGCATGATTGCGCGAATATCCCTGCGTGCTGGACGTTCCGGTTCCCAGATCGCCCGTCCACTGAAGGTCGAGTGTGTAGGTATGTGACTTCACAGGTCCATCTTGCCCTGAATGTGCCGGTCCCTCAGTGTGCCCACTCCGCGCGATCCGATCCCCACGGATGCGCCGGTTCGGGGTAGTCCTCGAACTCTGCCAGCGCGGGTCGTGCGGTGGTCACGTCGGCATGGTTGACAACAACATTCAGGCCGGGAGCGGTCGGCAGACCGGGATGGACGGTTCGGCCGGGTGCGTCGAGAAGACGGGCGCCGGTGCTGGCCAATGACACGTCGACATCGCGGCCACCGCCGTCCTGCGAGCGCAGCGTCAACGCGTCGAGGATCCCCGCTGCCAAGAAGTATCCGGTCGAGTGGTCGAGTGCCTGCGCCGGAAGTGCACCAGGGTTCTCACCGCCCTCGAGAAACGAAATGCCGGACGCGGCCTGCACGATGCTGTCGAAGCCACGGCGATTCGCCCACGGACCTTCCCATCCCCATGCGCTGACGCGCCCGTGAATCAGGTGGGCGGGAAGATCTTGCCCGATGAGCGCTTCGAGTGCACCCGGCCGGTAGCCGGTGACCAGTACGTCTGCGGTTTCGAGGAGTTCTCGGAACGCTGTCGCTCCCGCCGAGGACTTCAGGTCGAGAAGCGCCGACCGCTTGCCCTGTCCACTGTCGAGGTGCTGCCATCCGATCTCAGGGATCGCCGGGGGATCGATCCGCAGAACGTCAGCGCCGACCAACGCCAGGGCGCGCGTCGCGACCGGACCGGCGATGACGCGGGTCAGGTCGAGAACGCGTGGGCGCGTCGGATGCGTGCGGGGTTTTCCCTCGTCGCGTGCTCGGATGGATACCAGAGGCGCAGACCTCGCAGCTGCGCACTGCTCACTCAGGCGCCACTCGGTCTCGGTACGAACACGGACCGCGATGGCTCCGATCTCGGCGGCCTGCTGCTCGATCTCGATGGCGCTGAGTTCGGATATCCGTTGCGCCACTGCATCTTTGGGTGATCCGTGATCGAGCTCGAGGACGGCGAGCAGGCGGTCGCGATGGTGCGGATAGTTGCCGTGCGTGCGGACCCAACCGTCGCGGGCGGCAAAGAACCCCGAGTGCTCGGAGAACCCGTTGATCGGCTCGCCGCCGATCCGGAACAGTCGATCGCTCGAGAAGGACGCGGCGATGCGCTCGGGATCGAGGGTCCAGTGTCCGTCGCCCGGGCCGGTTGACCGATGAATCGCCGAGGCGAACGCCGCTACCGAGCCCGCAGCGAGGTCGAACACCGGCAAGTGCGCCGCAAGGAAACCCGCCGAGTCCGGGCATTCGATGTGCCCGCGTCGGTCGTCGGTGTGCACCCCGACGTCACGCTGGTATTCGTCGAGATAGAACCCGTACCCGTGATCCATGCGACGCCTTTCGGCAGTTCAGTGGCCGAGAAGCTCCCGGCACTTCTCTGCCAGCGTATCGCGGAGCGGCGCAGCACGATCCGCCAACTGTTGTTGCTGACGCACGTATTCGGCGCGGCCCGCGGGAGTTTCGATACGAATGGGGGAGTACCCGTACTCGGCAAGGTCGTATGGGCTCGCGCGCATGTCGAGTTCACGGGCCAGGAGCGCGTGTTCGAAGCACCGCATCACCAGGTCGGAATCGACGAGTGGCAACAATTTGAAGCTCCACTTGTACAGGTCCATACCGGCGTGCAGGCAGCCCGGCTGTTCGTGATCGATCTGAGTTTCGCGTGCAAGCGGGAGCGAGTTCTTGGGGGCCGCGTCCGGTGTGAAGAACCGGAACGCGTCGTAGTGCGTGCATTTGAGTGGCAGGGATTCGACGACCGCGTCGGTACCGGCGAACCCGAGTCGCAGCGGCACCGACTGGTGACGGATTGCGTCCTCGCCCCCGCGATAGACCATCGCCCATTCGTGGAGGCCGAAGCAACCCAGCACAGCGGGCCGCGCAGACGTCTGATTCAACAGATTCCACACGAATTCGACTGTGTGACGCCGACGCTCCAGCACTGAGGCCTCGACCGTCGCGGTACCCGACTCGTCGACGCGGTAGCCGGAGAAGGCTGCGTATTCGGCGGCGTTCTCGAGCGCGACTCCGTACCCGGGGTGCCAGCGGCGCAGTTGGGCGGGTTTGAAGTTGTAGTACGTGAAGAGGAAGTCGTGCACCGGGTGAGAGATACCGGCGCTACGACGCGCTCGGTGCGGCTCGACGAGCTTCTCCACCTCCTCGAGGTGAAGCGCCCGCCGAGCCGTCCACTCGCTCTGCGCGAGTGCGAGTGAATGCACCGAACGTGTCATCGATCAGCTGTTTCTTTGTCCGGGAACAGCATCCGTGCCGCGGTGCGTGCCGTCGCGGACCGTTCCGACGTACTCCTCGAGGAGATCCTCGAGCGCGACGATACCGATCACCACTCCGTCAGCGTCCGTGACAGCGCCGAGGTGCGAGCTGGCCCGACGAAGGCCGGCCAACGCTTCGGCCAGCGGTGTGCTGAGCGGAACGATGGGCAGCGGCCGGATATCCGACGTCGGAACGACGGTGTCCGGTCCAGCGGCCTCGTCGAGCACCTCGTCGAGCACGTCCTTGAGGTGCACGTACCCAGCCAGCGATCCGTCGCTCGCTCGCACCGGGTAACGCGAGTATCCGGTCTCGATGACCGCACGCTCGATCTCACCCAGTGTTGTTCCCGACGGTGTTAGGGGAATGGTCCGCACCTTGTCGAGAGTGATCAGGACCTCGGAGACGGTCCGATCGGTCGATTCGAGTGCCTGCTTCAAGCGCCGGTGTTCTTCGGCGTCGATCAGACCTTCGGATCGCGACTCACCGATCATCGCGGACAACTCCACCGCCGAGACCGTGACGTCGAGTTCGTCCTTGGGTTCGACGCGCAGAAGCTTGAGCACTCCGTTCGCGCACAGGTTGTAGAACGCGATGATCGGGCGAGCGATCTTGATGAACGCCAGATGCACGGGAACGAGCAGCATGGCCGTCTTCTCGGGGCCGGCCAACGCGATGTTCTTGGGCACCATCTCGCCGAGCAGGATGTGCAGCACGACGACGAGCGACAGCGCGATGGCAAACGAGATCGGGTGCAGCAATCCGTCGGGCAGGCCGACGGCTTCCATCGGCACCTCGAGGAGGTGCGCAATGGCGGGCTCGGCGACCTTACCGAGGAGGATCGAGCAGATCGTGATGCCCAGCTGAGCCGCCGCAAGCATGAGCGAGAGGTTCTCACCGGCCTTGATGACTGTGAGCGCCCGCTTCTTGCCTTGCGCGACCAGTGCTTCGAGGCGGTCACGTCGTGCGGAGATCAGTGCGAACTCCGCACCGACGAAGAATGCATTGCCGGCGAGCAGCACGACGGTGAGGAGTACACCGAAGAGGTTATTCATCGTCGGACTCCTTCTTGCTGTCGTCTGCGGATTCGGGTTCGACGTAAGCGGGGACCGGCGTGATGGTCACCCGGTCGATACGGCGGCCGTCCATGCCGGTCACTCGTGCAATCCACTTTCCGCGCGAATCACCGGACGAGTCGACGTCGGGCAATTCCACCTCGTCACCCTCGTCGGGGATGCGGCCCAGTTCGGTGAGCACCAAGCCGCCGAGCGTGTCGTAGTCGCCTTCGGGAGCGGTGTACCCGGTAGCCGAAGTGACCTCGTCGATGCGCAGGAGACCGGAGCACGACCATCCGTCGCCGACGCGCTGCACGTCGAGTTCGGGTTCGTCGTGTTCGTCGCGCACATCGCCGACGATTTCCTCGATGAGGTCTTCCATCGTGACGATGCCGGCAGTTCCGCCGTACTCGTCGACGACGAGCGCAACCTGCATACCGTCGGAGCGGATTCGCTCCATGACGGTGTCTCCGTCCAGGCTCGACGGCACGACGGGAACACGTTGAGCCAGACTGTCGACGCGCGTCGTGCGCCGACGTTCGGCCGGAACGGTGAACGCGTGCTTGATGTGTACGACGCCGACCGTGTCGTCGAGATCGCCGCGAACGACCGGGAAGCGCGAATAGCCGGTCCGCGACGCCGTCACGATCAGGTCTGCGACGGTGTCCGAGAGTTCCAGCGATTCGATCTTCACTCGCGGAGTCATCAGCTCTTCTGCCGTGCGGTCACCGAACTGCAGTGAACGGTCGACGAGCATCGCCGTGCCCTTGTCGATGGACCCGCGCTGCGCGGACGTCCGCACGAGGGACCCGAGTTCCTGCGGTGATCGCGCGGAGCGCAATTCCTCCGCGGGTTCGATGCCCAGGCGTCGCACGATCCAGTTGGCGGTTCCGTTGAGGCCGTTGATGGCCCACCGGAAGATCAGCGAGAACCCTGCTTGCAGGCCCGCAGTCGCGCGGGCGGTGGGCATCGGCTTGGAGATTGCGAGGTTCTTCGGTACGAGCTCACCGAAGATCATGGAGAACGAGGTCGCGATCACGAGCGCCAGGATCAAAGACGTTGTCGATGCCGCGGATTCACTGAGCCCGACGGCCTTCGTGACCGGTGTGATGAACCGTGCCAGGACCGGCTCGGCCAGGTAACCGGTGATCAGGGTTGTGATCGTGATGCCCAGCTGAGCGCCGGAGAGCTGGAACGAAAGAGTCTTGTGCGCGTGTTGAACCTGCCGCGAGCGTCGGTCGCCGCCACGAGCAGCTTCGTCGACGGTGCTGCGTTCGAGCGCGGTCAGTGAGAATTCGGCCGCCACGAAGAGGGCGGTGCCTGCAGTCAGCGCGATGAAGCCGACCAGGCTGAGAATGGTGAAAACGATGTCCATGTGTCATCGCCACCTGAGATGTGCACGGGGGCCGCCGGGTTTGTCTCCCGGCTCGCTAGAGGAGCCCTCCGAACCGGCGGAATCAGAAGATTCCTCGGATAATACGACGGGTGTAGCGCCGGGTAAGTGTGTGGGTGCCTCGGGCACCGGGTTCCTTTCGTCAGAGCCGAGTAGTTCTCGGCTGTAGCGGGCTCGGTCGGGTCGCCGAAGGGCACCCGACCGAGTTTTGTTTTCTGTTTACGGATCCAATGATACCGGCGGGTGCCCGGGAGTAGGGACCCGAGCACCCGCCGACAGTCACAGAACGTGGTTCACCAACCAGACGGAAGCGGCCGTCCTTCGGCAAATCCGGCGGCGGACTGCACGCCCAGAACGGCCTTCTCGTGCAGCTCCTCGAGAGAGCGCGCACCCGCGTACGTGCAGGTACTGCGCACGCCGGAACAGATCTGATCGATCAGGTCCTCGACTCCGGGGCGCTCGGGATCGAGACGCATCCGCGAACTGGAGATGCCTTCCTCGAACAATCCCTTACGGGCGCGATCGAAAGCCGTTTCGGTGGCTGTGCGAGCGGCAACAGCGCGCTTGGAGGCCATACCGAAGCTCTCCTTGTACGCGTTGCCCGCCTGATCGACTTTGAGGTCGCCGGGGGACTCGTACGTGCCGGCGAACCACGAGCCGATCATGACGTTCGACGCGCCCGCCGCGAGGGCGAGTGCAACGTCGCGGGGGTGGCGAACGCCGCCGTCGGCCCAGACGTGCTTGCCGAGCTCACGTGCCGCTGCAGCACATTCCGCGACGGCCGAGAACTGCGGGCGTCCGACGCCGGTCATCATGCGAGTCGTGCACATGGCTCCGGGTCCGACGCCGACCTTGACGATGTCCGCGCCTGCGGCGATCAGATCACGGGTTCCCTGTGCGGAGACCACGTTGCCTGCGACCAACGGGACGCCGAGATCGAGCGCCTTGAGGGTGGTGAGTGCATCGATCATTCTCTGCTGGTGACCGTGAGCCGTGTCCACGACGATCACGTCGGCACCGGCGTCGACGAGTGCCTTGGCCTTGGCGCCCACGTCACCGTTCACACCGACCGCCGCAGCGACCCGGAGTGCGCCGCGCTCGTCGACTGCGGGGTCGTAGATGCCGGCACGGATCGCGCCGGTGCGGGTGAGGACGCCGGCAAGAGTCCCGTCTTCGTTGACGATGACCGCCAGCGGATCGTGCTTGGTTTCGAGCAGTTCGAAGACCTCACGCGGTGTGGCGGTGACCGGGGCCGTGACGAAGTCGGTGATCGCGACGGTACGTAGGCGAGTGAACCGATCGACATCCGCGCAGGCACCCTCGGTGACGACACCGAGAGGCTTACCGTCCTCGACCACCACGACCGCGCCGTGAGCGCGCTTGGGAAGCAGCGCCAGCGCATCGGAGACGGCGTCGTCCGGACTCAGCGTGACCGGCGTATCGGCGACGAGGTGGCGGCTCTTGACGAACGCCACGGTCTCGGCGACAGCTTCGGTGGGGACGTCCTGCGGAATGATGACCAGTCCGCCGCGGCGGGCGACAGTCTCCGCCATGCGGCGGCCGGCGACTGCGGTCATATTGGCGACCACGACGGGAATGGTCGTTCCGGATCCGTCGGAAGAATTGAGATCGACGTCGAACCGAGAGGTGACCTCGGTCCGGTTAGGGACGAGGAAGACGTCGTCGTAGGTCAGGTCGTATGGGGGGCGTTGCCCTTCGAGGAACTGCACGTTTCACGAGCCTACCGTCGATTCCGCCGTAGCGCCCTCGGTATCGCGCGCTTGTGAGCGGGAAAGGGCGATCGTGGTCATGATCATGACGGCGACGGCGCACCCGATGAGAGCAATTCCGGGACCGTCGACGCGGAGGCGTTCGTCGAGCACTGTCATCCCCAGGAAGATGGCCGCGATCGGCTCGCCGATCGTCAGGGCGGGTAGCGACGCCGACAGCGGCCCGACCTGGAACGCGCGCTGTTGCAGGTAGACCCCGATTGCGCCCGAGGCGATCAGCGCCCACGTCTGCCATGCCGAAATCACCCCGACGACGCCGTGGCCGAGTAGGTCGGTGACGTACTTGGTGAATGCGACGGCGACGCCGTAAAAGATGCCTGCCGCAGAGCCGAGAAGCAGTGCGCGCCAGCCGCCGTCGAGTTTGGACAAGCCGCCGACAGTTGCGGCCACGGCCACTGCGACCGTAATCGTCAGGGGCACAGCCCAATCCGACCATGAAGCATTGCTGTCTCCCTCGGTGGGATCGCCGACGACGAGGAAGATCGCCAAGGAAATCGCGAGCATGATCGCCAGTGACCACGCGGAACGGGTGATGCGGATTCCCGAGAATTTGGCCGAGAGAGGCAGCGCGAACAGCAACGAGGTCACGATCAGCGGCTGCACCACCAACACCGAACCCAACGACAGTGCAACGGCCTGCATGACGTACCCGCCGCCGTCACCGATCAGCCCGGCCCACCACCGAGGACTGCGAATCAACGACGCCACCAACGCCTCGCCCTCGGGAACCGCGGACGCCGCCCGTTGCTGAGCGACCGAAGCGCACGCGAAGAGCAGTGCAGCGAGAAGTGCGCAGAGAACCGAGATCAGTGGAAGATCACCCATTCCCTCAGTGTGCGCGCTTGCCCGCCCGATTTCCGGCAGACGGCTTTCCTGCGCCGGGTGCGCCGCGACGCGGGGTCAAGCCCTTGGACGCCAGACGCTCCGAACGGGTCGGGACCGGAGTGCCGTCCGCACGGATCTTCTTCACACTCTTCGGATCGGTGACGCGCCGCGAGGAGGCGGCGCGCTTGTCGCCGTCCTTCTTCATCCGGCCTCCGGCAGCGGTCCGGCCTGCAGTGTCGTGTTCCTGACGGCCACGCTTGGCGGTGTGCTTGACGGCAACCGTCGTATCGGGAGCCTCGACCGGAATTCCCGTCGGCTCCATCGCACCGGTGATGCGCGTGAGTTCAAGATCGTCAGGACGAACCCGCACACCGTGAACCTTGATGCCTGCCTGCTTGGTCAACTTCTCGACCGAATCACGTTCTTCGTCGGTGACGATGGTGACGACGACGCCTGATTCCCCGGCGCGTGCCGTCCGGCCGGCCCGGTGCAGGTAGTCCTTCGCCTCGGCCGGGGGATCGACGTGAACGACGAGCGTCACGTCGTCGACATGGATTCCGCGCGCGGCGACATCGGTGGCGACCAGGACCGGTGTTGTCCCGTCGGAGAACGACGCGAGGGTCTTGGTCCGATTGTTCTGCGTCTTGCCGCCGTGCAGAGCCCCGGCCGAGACGCCGATCAAATGCAGTTGCTGCGCAAGACGATCCACACCGTGCTTGGTCTTGACGAACATGATGGTCCGCCCCGCGCGCGAAGCGATATGTGCGACAACGGATCTCTTGTCGTCGCGGTCGACGAAAAGCAGGTGATGCTCCATGGTCGAGACGGTCGCAACCGGGGGAGCAGTCGAGTGCGACGCCGGATTGCGCAGGTAACCCGCGACCAGATCGTCGACCTTGCCGTCGAGTGTCGCCGAAAAGAGAAGACGCTGACCGTCTTTCGGAGTCGTGTCGAGAATCTTCGCAACCTCGTCGATGAAACCCATGTCTGCCATGTGGTCGGCTTCGTCGATGGTCGTGATCACGACGTCGTCGAGAATCACCGACTTCTGCTCGAGTAGGTCGAGCAGGCGCCCGGGGGTCGCAATCAGCAGATCGACGCCGCGGGCAAGGATGTCGGCCTGACGCTTGATCGGAACGCCCCCGACCGCATTTGCCACACGCAAACCGATCTCGGTAGCGGCGTCGTCGAGTGCCTTGTGGATCTGGATCGCCAGCTCACGGGTGGGAGCGAGCACCAAACCGCGCGGACGATTCCGCTTGCTCGCCCCACCCTTGAGGCGCACCAGCATCGGAAGCCCGAAGGCCAGAGTCTTTCCGGAACCCGTCGCACCGCGCCCGAGTACATCCCGACCGGCAAGAACATCGGGGATGGTTGCCGACTGAATGGGGAAGGGGGCATCGATGCCGCTTCGGCGCAACGCGTGCACCATCACGGCGGGGATTCCGAGGTCGACGAACGAACGCCCTTCGGTCGAGGTGGGCGAGTCGATCGTCGATTCCTGCATTTGTCCAGGCTACCGGGTATCGGTAGACGCAGATGACCGCATCTACCGATACCCGCTGTGAATCAGGCCTCGATTTCGCTGCGGTCACCGCTCCACAGTGTGTGGAACTTGCCCGGCTTGTCGATGCGCTCGTAGGTGTGCGCGCCGAAGAAGTCGCGCTGACCCTGAGTCAGGGCGGCCGGCAGACGCTCCGCGCGCAGACCGTCGTAGTACGACAGCGAGGACGCGAACGCAGGTACCGGAATGCCGAGCATCGTCGCGGTGGCGACCACGCGGCGCCAGCTGTCGATGCCTGCCTCGATGGCCTCGCGGAAGTACGGCGCCAGAATCAAGCTCGGCAGGCTCGGATCGGCGTCGAACGCGTCCTTGATGCGGTTGAGGAACTGCGCACGGATGATGCAGCCACCGCGCCAGATCGTCGCCAGGTCGGCAGGCTTGAGGTTCCAGTCGTACTCGGCGCTGCCGGCAGCGATCTGATCGAAGCCCTGCGCGTACGCCACGATCTTCGACGCGTACAGCGCGGCCTGGATGTCGGCGGCAAACTGCTCGGCGTCAGCAGGCTTGTCGCCGAGAGAGCCGGCAGCCAGACCCTGCGCCTGAGCTGCGGCGCGCTGATTGCGGCTACCGGACAGTGCGCGAGCAAATACGGCCTCGGCGATGCCGGTGACCGGCACGCCCAGATCCAGAGCGGACTTGACCGTCCAGCGGCCCGTGCCCTTCTGCTCGGCAGCGTCGACGATGACGTCGACCAAAGGCTTGCCCGTCTCGGCGTCGACCTGGCGGAGCACCTCGGCGGTGATCTCGATCAGGTAGGACTCGAGGGTGCCCTTGTTCCACTCGGTGAAGACGTCGGCAACCTGACCGGCGTCGTAGCCCAGAGCGTCGCGGAATAGGTTGTACGCCTCGCCGATGAGCTGCATGTCGGCGTACTCGATGCCGTTGTGCACCATCTTGACGAAGTGACCGCTGCCGTCGGGGCCGATGTGCGTGCAGCACGGGGTGCCGTCGACGTGAGCGGAGATGGACTCGAGAAGCGGGCCGAGAGCCTCGTAGGACTCCTTCGGGCCGCCCGGCATGATCGACGGACCGTTGAGTGCGCCTTCTTCGCCACCGGAGATACCGGCGCCGACGAAGTGCAGTCCGCGGGCGCGGATCGCCGCTTCACGACGGATCGTGTCGGTGTAGAGCGAGTTGCCACCGTCGATGATGATGTCGCCGGGCTCCATGGCGTTTGCGAGCTCTTCGATGACAGCATCGGTCGGGGCGCCGGCCTTGACCATGATCAGGACGCGTCGCGGCTTCTGAAGTGCGGCAACAAACTCCTCGACGGTCTCGGTGCGCACGAAATCGCCCTCGGAACCATGCTCGGCGATCAGGGCATCGGTCTTCGCGATGCTGCGGTTGTGCAGGGCAACGGTGTGACCGTGGCGGGCGAAATTGCGGGCAATATTCGAACCCATGACGGCCAGGCCGGTGACGCCGATCTGAGCTCGGGGTGATTCGGTGCTAGTGGTTGACATGCTTACAGCTTTCCCTCTCGGTCCGCGGCTGTGAAATCCTGCGCTGTGCGCAGCCGAAAACGGTGCGGCCGCGACGCGCGTGAACATCAGACCGTGCATACAAAACACGGATGCAGATCACTTTAATTGCAGTGACCTGCATCCGTCTCGATACAGCTTCCGGCACAGCCGGAAGGTTTTCAGTGTTCAGTTGTCGAGCCGCAGCTCAGCGCAGGTATTACCGCTGATCGCGCTTCGGGCCGTCGAATCCGTCATAGCTACGACGGTCGGTGCGGCTGCGGAAGCCGCCACCGCTGGTCGAGGCTGCACGGTTGTCGCCGCCTTCGCGGTTTCCCTGGTATCCACCGGAGGAGCGGTTGCCCTGGTAGCCGGTCGAGGGGCGGCTGTCGCGATCGCCGTACGAGCGGTTGTTGTCACGGCTGCCCTGGTATCCACCACCGGACGAACGGTTGCCCTGGTATCCGCCGCGGCTCTCGCCGTCACGGCTTCCCTGGTATCCGCCCGACGAGCGGTTGCCCTGGTAACCCGTCGACGGGCGGCTGTCGCGGTCTCCGTAGGACGGACGGCTGTCACGGTTGCCCTGGTAACCACCGCTGGAGCGATCACCCTGGTATCCACCACCGGACGAACGGTTGCCCTGGTATCCGCCGCGGCTCTCGCCGTCGCGGTTGCCCTGGTAGCCACCCGAAGAGCGGTTTCCTTGGTATCCGGTCGAGGGGCGGCTGTCGCGGTTGCCCTGGTAACCACCACTGGAGCGATCACCCTGGTATCCGCCGCGGCTCTCGCCGTCGCGGTTGCCCTGGTAGCCACCCGAAGAGCGGTTGCCCTGGTATCCACCGGACGAGCGGTTGCCCTGGTAGCCGCCACGGCTTCCACCACGATCACCGAAGGAACGCTCGCCACGAGAAGAGCTCTCGCGCAACGGTTCTCCGGTCGGCTTCTTGGCGCCGGTGATGCGAGCAAGTTCAGCAGAACCCGGGGTGACGGCAACGGCTGCGGCATTGACGCCGGCCATACCGGTCAGACGCTTGAACTGACGCTTCTGGTTCGGCAGCACGATGGCGACAACGGTGCCCTTCTCGCCGGCGCGAGCGGTACGACCAGCGCGGTGCAGGTAGTCCTTGTGGTCGGCCGGGGGATCGACGTGAACGACGAGGTCGATGCCGTCGACGTGGATGCCGCGTGCTGCGACGTCCGTTGCGACGAGGACCGGGGTGCGGCCGTTCTTGAAACGCTCGAGGACGCGGGTGCGCTGGTTCTGTGCCTTGCCGCCGTGAAGCGACTCGGCAGCGATGCCGACTGCGCGGAGGCGGTCGGTGATTCCCTCGCAACCGAGCTTGGTGCGGGCGAACATGATGGTGCGTCCGTCGCGGGCACCGATCTCGGCGAGAACGGAATCCTTCTGTCCACGATCGACGAGGAGAACGTAGTGCTCCATCGTGTCGACGCTTGCGCGGCCGTCTTCGGTGGAGTGGGTGACGTGGTTGGCCAGGAACTGACGAACCAGCGACTGGACCTCACGGTCGAGGGTTGCCGAGAACAGCAGACGCTGTCCGTCTGCGGGGGTCTCACCGAGGATCGAGCGAACCTCGGGCAGGAAGCCCATGTCTGCCATCTGATCGGCTTCGTCGAGTGCGGTGATTTCCACCGAGTCGAGGATGCAGGTGCCCTGACGCAGGTGGTCGCCGAGACGACCCGGCGTTGCGACGAGGACGTCTACGCCGCGTCGGAGCTGATCGACCTGCTTGGCGAACGGCGTTCCACCGACAGCGGGACGAACCGTGAGTCCGAGTGCGCCGGCGTAGGAGTTGAGGGAGTCGACCACCTGGAAAGCAAGCTCACGGGTGGGGACGAGCACGAGTGCGCGGGGACGCTTGGCGGCCGGGCGATCTTCGTGGCGTGAGAGGCGGGTCAGCATCGGCAGGCCGAAGGCGAGGGTCTTGCCCGATCCGGTCTGTGCGCGGCCGAGAACGTTGGTTCCGGCGAGCGCGTCCGGGATGGACTGCGCCTGGATGGGGGACGGGACGGTGATGGAGTTGCGCGCCAATGCGGCAACAAGCTGCTCGGGCAGGCCGATCTCGGCGAAGGTGATACCCGGCTCGGTGGCGACTGCTTCTTCGGCAGCGGGGGTGTTGACGGTGGGGTCTTCGATGTTCTCGGAAGACGACATTTGGACAGCGTTGGTCACGCGGAAACCTCTCCGGACTACGGGCACGTCGCGGAGCGGAAGAAGCCATGCTGAAATACACGACACAGTTCGCAAAGGGACGAGCCAGGGCACATGTCACCTGGCAATCCGAACGCATACTGCGGGGAATTGGGCTGTGTGCCGTTATATGTTGACGGACCACGATGGTGGCCGTGATCCACTCTACGCCACCGGGGACACCGAAGTCAGGTAGCCCCGCCTGTGACCTGCACTACTACACGGGGTTACGCAGGTCAAGACTCAGTATGCGTTGAAAAGCAGTCGAAGTTCGGTGAGCCAGGGCACAGCCACCGCAACCGTGGGAACAACGAGAATCGCGACCGCCCCGAGATACGCAAAAACTGCGATGCGGGGATCTGCGTCGTCGGCCGAGAGGCGTTGCACTCGGATGAGCGTCGACGGCCCGCCCGCTGCCATTGCCCCGCGGGGTGCCGTCGATCCGGCACACGCGACAAGCGCCCGCGCGAGGGGAGTGGGACCGGTAGCCCGCACGGCTGAATCGTCGGCGAGCAACTCCACCAGTAGCTGCACCGATCCCAGGGCCGACTTGCTACGAACGAAACGGGGGAACGCGTGGTTGACGGCAGTGAAAGCCTCGAGGACCAGATCGTGACGAGCTCGCAGGTGGGAACGCTCGTGCGTCAGGATGGCTTTGACCTCGGCATGATCGAGGTTCTGCAGAGTGCCTTGACTGAGAACCACGCGTTGACGCAGACCTGGCAGGCAGTATGCGATCGGTTCGTCGACGTCCAGTACCCGCAGATCGGGTGTGCGTTCCACCGACGCGGGCATGGCGCAGTCGTCGAGAAGGTCCACCAACACGCGGTGACGTGCACGGCGACGTCGGGTTCTCACAGCGACCTGGATGATCGAGAAGATCAGCTTCGCGCCGATCAGAAGCGTCAGGGCAAAAACAACCACGTACAGAATCCACAGCGGGAGCCCGAGTGCATCGATTTCGGCGGTCGGGGCCGTCGTCGGCCTACCGTCAGTGCCGGGAACGAGCAGCTGGCTGGCAATGGCCAGGCCCGAGCTGAATGCCGACAGCACCGCAGCAATTGCGACGGCTTGCCACAGAACCAACGCCGCGCGTGGAGCGCGGTAAGGCCACGTGGAGCGGCTCAGGAGTGCGGGAACCGGACCGGCCAGCAACAAGGCAAGCAGTCCGAAAACCAGTGCAGTAGTGGCGTTCATGTCCTACACATCATGCACGACGAAATCAGTTCGGCCTAGAAATTCCGGGCTGCGCAGCCTTTTTCGCGGACTCGCGCACCTCGAGGGCAGCGAGCGCCTCGCGGAGAGCATCGGCTTCGTCAGCATTGACCTGTCCCACGAAGTGGACGAGCGCCGCGGCGCGACCGCCGGACTCCGGAGCCTGGGCCAGCGCGTCGACCATCAGACTCGCGACCAGTTCTTCGCGTTTGTTGACGGGAAGATAGCGATGTGCGCGATCGTCACGCTGCTGAATCACCAGATGCTTCTTCGCCAGGCGCTGCAGAACGGTCATTACCGTCGTGTACGCCAATTCGCGATGCGTCGCGAGTGCTTCATGCACCTGTCGCACAGTTTGCGGTTCCGATGTGGACCACAAATGATCCATCACCGCGCGTTCGAGTTCACCTAGACCTGCCATTCTTCGATTCTACGGACTTCCACGACGAAATACGTACTACTGGTAGTAGTAACCACCTCGGTGGGGGTGTGGTATTGGCCATAGTGATCTGCGTGACGGTTACGGTGGTGTGAGACGACGGAATTCCCGACAATGACGATGCCCGATAATTGCAAGCCAACAGTCGATCCGCAGAAAGTAGCCGCACGTAGATGACGATCGACAGTTCGCCGGGCACCGAAGAATCGACATCACGGGCGCGGGTAGTCACGCAGAAAGCTGCCGGCATCATCCGTTTCGGCATTCGCGACGCACCATTGACGGTCGTTCTACTTCTCACCATGTGGATCGTGGGTGCCGCAACCGGCAGCCTCGTTCACGGACCGTCCCGCGATCTCGAGCACACGATCGGTGCCGGAATGGGCTCGATCCAGCACGGCCGCATCTGGACTCCGCTCACGTCCGTGCTGTGGGCAGGAAACCTGCTCGGGTACCTCGGCGCGACCGTGCTCCTGATCGCAGTCGCCGCACCCCTCGAACGCCGAATGGGAACGATCAAGCTTGCGATCGCCGGCGCAAGCACTCAAATCTTGGGAGTCCTGCTCGGGCTCGGCTGGGCGTCGTTTGCGAAGGTGTTCGATTCCAGTTGGGGATTCCGCCTCCACGTGGGCTCCGCGGTCGGAGCCAGTGCATGGATCGTCGGCGCTGCGATGGCCGCCAGCTCGAACATGGGCACCCTGTGGCGCCGTCGCATTCGCGTCGGAACTTTGGCGTTGACGATCACTTTGGCCTTGTTCAGTGGTCAGCTGCAAGACGTCATCCGATTCTTTGCCGCTGTGGTGGGTTTGGTGATCGGACAGTGGATCGTCGGACGATCGGCGCGCGGTGAGCGCATCGCCGGGACACAGCGAGAGGGTCGCGTCCTGGTCGCCATCGTCGTCGCGGCGAGTGCGATCGGCCCGATGATCGCCGCATTGTCCCCGCAGGCGGTCGGCCCACTCGCGGTCCTCCGTGACCTCTTCCGCGGAGTTCCCTGGACTGTCGCCGAGGTTCGAGAACTGTGTGAGGAGTCCTCGTCGGATCCGGACTGCCGACGAGGACTCCTCGAGCTCAGACTCTCCGGTATCGGCCCGACTCTGCTCTCGCTGATGCCGTCGATCTTCGTTCTCGTGTTGAGTGACGGGCTCCGTCGTGGCCGCAGATTTGCCTGGATTGCGACAGTGTGTGCTCAGGTAGTCCTACTCGTCCTCTCGATCGGGAACTTCGTCATCAGGTTCGTCGACGCCGTCGACAGTGACAGCTTGTTCTACGGAATCAGCGATCCGAACGTGTACCGAACTCTGGTGCCGTTCCTGACACCGCTCTTCGTACTGATCCTGCTGATCGCGACACGTCGATACTTCGACGTCGCGGCCCCGGCCAAGACATACCGACGTCTCGGTGCTGCGATCGTGACCTTGCTCGCGGTCCTCGCCGTGATCTACGTCGGCGGCGGAATGCTCGCCAGGCACGGGTTCGATCGCGAGCCCACCGTAACGATGTTGCTCGCGGACTTCCCTCAGCGCCTTGTACCGCCCGTGTACCTGCAGTTGATCGATCCGCGTCTGCTTCCCGTGGACATCGAGTCGACGTTGCTCTTCGAGTGGACCGGCGTCGTGTTCTGGGGCGTCGCCGCCGTGTTGGTGTTCGTGAGTTTCCTCAAGCCGGTCAAGACCGCCGATCCCAAAGCCGCCGAACGAGCACGATCCATGTTGATCGCCGGTACCGGCAGCCCGTTGTCCTGGATGACGACGTGGAAGGGAAACACATACTGGTTCAGCGCGGACGGTTCGAGTTACGTCGCGTATCGCGTCATCGCCGGTGTTGCTCTCACAACCGGTGATCCGGTCGGTCCTCCAGATCGCATGCGCACGGCGATCGAGGAGTTTGCCGAGTTCGCTTCGTCGAACGGTTGGATTCCCTGCTTCTATTCAGTGACCGACGACGCCCGAAGCATCACTGATTCCATGGGCTGGAGCGGCCTGCAGGTCGCCGAGGAAACCGTGCTCGACCTCGGACAGGTCGCGTTCACAGGAAAGCGGTTCCAGGATGTGCGAACAGCACTGAACCGGGCGAAGAAGTCCGGGATCACGGCCGAGTGGATTTCCTTCCCTCATGCACCTCTCGCGATCAAGGATCAGATAGTTGCGATCTCGGAGGAATGGGTGGCGGACAAGGGGATGCCCGAGATGGGATTCACCCTCGGCGGACTCGACGAGATCGACGACGAACAAGTGCGGTGCCTGATCGCCGTCGACGAGGATCGCACCGTGCACGGTGTCACGTCGTGGCTACCGGTGTACCGCGACGGCAAAGTCGTCGGGTGGACACTCGACTTCATGAGGCGACGCTCCGAAGGATTCCGTCCCGCGATGGAGTTCCTCATCGCCTCCGCTGCACTGAAATTGGAGGAGGAGGAGGACGTCGAGTTCCTCAGTCTGTCCGGTGCACCGTTGGCAACAATCGCCGGTGATTCCGAGAGGAATGCGAACGAACCGGAGGCCACGACTTTCTCGGCGATGATGGACAGCGTGCTCGACCTGCTCGGTCGCACCCTGGAACCGGTGTACGGATTTCGTTCGCTGTTGGCCTTCAAATCGAAGTTCCAGCCTCGGTACGTGCCGATGCACATGACCTTCGCCGATCCAGCCGCGTTGCCGAGCATCGGGAACGCGGTCGGACGGGCGTACCTGCCGACCGTGACGATCGGTCAGGGATTCAAACTTGTTCGGACGATTCTGGGTCGCTGATTCGCGATCGTCACGCAGGCTTTGCCGGCCCGCCGACGGCGCCGAACACGTGCCGGGTTCCGATCGGAACGATCAGCGGCCGATCCGAGACGGGATCGTCGATGACCGCAGCTTCGAGACCGAATACGTCGAGCAGAAGTTCCGCGGAAATGATGTCCTTGGGGACACCAGAAGCGACGACGGCGCCGTCGCGCATCACGATCAGATGATCGCTGTATCTGACCGCGAGATTGAGGTCGTGCAGAACCATCACCACGGTGCGCCCCATTTCCTCGTGGAGTTGATCCACCAGGTCGAGGACTTCCATCGAGTGCGCGAGGTCCAGATAGGTAGTCGGTTCGTCGAGAAGCAGAATGTCGGTTCCCTGGGCGAGAGCCATCGAGATCCAGGCTCGCTGGCGCTGACCGCCGGACAATTGATCGACGGGTCGATCGGCGAGATCCGAGACACCGGTCAGCTCCAGCGCTTCGGCGACCTCGCCCTCGTCGTCCGCGGACCACTGCCTGATCCACGACTGGTGCGGGTGGCGCCCACGTGAGACCAGATCGGCGACGGTGAGTCCTTCGGGCGCAACTGGAGTCTGGGGGAGCATTCCGAGCACCCGTGCGACTTCCTTGGTCTTCATCGAACTGATCGCCTTGCCGTCCAGGACAACCGATCCGCCCTTGGGCTTGAGCAGACGACCGAGCGCACGCAGGAGCGTCGACTTGCCGCAACCGTTGGGGCCGATGACCGTCGTGATCACGCCGGTAGGGATCTCGAGATCGAGTCCGTCGACGATGATGCGGTCCCCGTACCCGAGCGTCAGGTTCTTGGCGACGAGACGCGAAGGAGTATCGGTGGACTGGGCGATGGTGGTCATGCTGTGACCTTCCGATTGTTACGAACCAACAGGTAGAGCAGGAACGGACCACCAAGTGCGGAAGTCACGATTCCGACGGGGAGTTCCACAGGCAGAATTGTTCGAGCGATGACGTCGCTGCCGACCACCAGTACAGCACCGGTCAGCGCGGACGCCACGATGGGCGGGCCGGCAGAGCGCACCAGACGCATAGCGACCTGTGGCGCAGCCAGGGCGACAAAGCCGACCGGACCTGCTGCGGCGGTTGCGATGGCGGCCAGCGCCACGGCGGAGAGCAACAGTTTGGCCTGCGATGATTGCAAGCGAACACCGAGTGAGGTGGCGTTGTCGTCGCCCAACCGCAGCGCTCCCATGGTGAACGATGCGATCACCGCGTAGCCGCCGACTACTGCGACGGCGATGGCTACCGGCCACATCTGATTCCAGGTGGCACCGTTGAGTGAACCGTTGAGCCACACCTGTGCGCGGGAAGCATCGTTGATGTCCGCCGAGATGAGGAGCCATCCCGTCGCTGCCACCAGCATGGCGTTGATGCCGATACCGATCAGGATGAGGCGGAACCCCTCGACGCCCTTGCGCCACGCCAAGGCGTAGATCACCACTGCTGTCAGTAGGCCGCCGCAGAGTGCAGCCAACGGAATCCCCAGTGTGGCAAGCAGTCCCACGAACGACCCGCCACCACCGAGCACGATGAGAGCAACCGCGGCAGCACTCGATCCGGCCGTGATTCCGAGGATGTCGGGGCTGGCGAGGGCGTTGCGAGCGATCGTCTGGGTGACCGCACCGGCAATACCGAGTGCCATGCCGATGAAGAGTGCGGTGAGCGATCGAGGAAGTCGGAGATCGAAGACGATCAGGTTCTGTGTCTTGCTTCCATTACCGAGCAGGACGGAAATGACATCGGGGATCGAGATCGGATAGTCGCCGCGTCCGATGTTGATGCAGAGCAGAAGGAAGAGTGCGACCGCGAGCGCAATGCACACCGACACCGCGAGTGGACGGTAGACCAGCGAGAATCCACCGATACGAATCGACTTACGTGAGGGGACGGTCCGGGGGAGTACCCGGAGTTCTTGCTTGAGCGTCACAGACTTGCCAACTTCCTGCGGCGTACGAGAGCGATGAAGAACGGGGCGCCGAAGAGGGCCAGGATGATTCCGACCTGCAACTCGCCGGGGCGCACGACTACGCGACCGATGATGTCCGCGGTGATCAACATGACCGCACCGAGCAAGCCCGCGTACGGGACCAGCCAGCGATAGTCGGGTCCGGTGATGGCCCGGGCCACGTGGGGGACCACCAATCCGATGAACGCGATAGGTCCACACGCTGCGGTCGCGGCGCCGGTCAGCAGGGTGATCGCGATGATGCCGAGGGTGCGACTGAACGCGATGTTCGTTCCCAACGCTTTTGCGACGTCTTCACCAAGGCTGAGGACATTGAGACCAGGCGTACTCGCCAGGGCGATGACCAACCCGAGTATCAGGAAGGGGAGGACCTGCCAGAGAACGTCGAACCCGCGACCGGACACCGACCCGACTACCCAGAAACGGTAGGCGTCCAGGCTCGTCTGGTCGAGGATTATCACGGCGTTGGTCATGGCTTGCAGGAAGAACGCGACGGCCGCGCCCGCCAGAGCCAGACTCAGAGGACTTGCGCCGCCGTTTCCGATGGAGGACAAGCCGAAGACGACGATGCTGGCGACGAACGATCCTGCAAACGCGAACCAGAGGTACTGACTCGGTGCGGTGAAGCCGAAGAGATAGATCGCCATGACTACGAAGAAAGCCGCGCCGGCGTTGAGGCCGAGTAGTCCGGCATCTGCCAACGGGTTACGCGTGTGTCCCTGAATCAGGGCGCCGGCGATACCGAGTGCGATGCCGACGACAAGACCCAGGATGGTCCGCGGAGCGCGCAACGTTCGCACGATGATGTCCGTCTGGGTGCCGTCCGAACTGAAGATGGCGTGGAAGATCTCGGCAAACGTCAGCGGACGTGCGCCCACCGCGATGCTCGCGAGCATGACGAGCGCGAGAAGAACCGTGAGCACCGCGAGACCGATCAGCCGGCGTCGACGAGTTGCCCCGACGCTGTTGTCGCGCGCGAGTTCCTCGAACCCTTCTTCGCGCGCCGTGCTTTCACGGACCACCTCGATACCGGTTCGATCGAACGGCCTGCGCAGAGCCCGGCGAACACCGATGGGCTGCTTTGTCTTCGCGTCACGCGTGACCAGACCTACCCATCCCTTTCCCGAGGTCCGGCCTGTGGCACCTTCGCGGAATCCCAGGTTCCACACGAGGAGACCAACGGCAATGGCTATTGCCGTCCCACCGAATACTGCGCGGTCGGCTTCGCCGCCACCGTTCTCGTCTCGGAGCGACTGAACGACGTACCAGCCGACGAGCAACGGAAGCAGGAACACCCCCGCGTCGAAAATCCCAGCTAGAACACGCATTCGGACAGGAGCCGGGCCGCGCGGCACTATGCGCCGTCCGTACGTCTCGCTGGGTCCTCGGGGATGTCCGTTCCCGAGCGGTTTGATCATCGTCACTGGCGGTTCGAGCTCCTGGTCTTTGTGCGCAGGGAATTCGCATCTTAGGTTACGGAACCCTATGTGGGTGTGCTCCTTGCGGGGCAAGTTCCTGTGAATATGCGGTGCCCAGCGTCACAGTTCTTTACTCTTGAATTATGGTGAGGCTAACCTACATTAAGAACCACAAGACAACTTCGGCCGATTGGAGTGCACGGTGACAATCACCTTGACCACCCAGCATGCGGATGTTCGTGAATTCGAACTCCGGTCGAACGCATTGAGCCGCACCAGCGTTCGCCTACGAGCACTCAACCCTGACTACCCGCGCGTCTACGCGGTTGCCGCCATGTCAGGTGAAGGCAAACGGCGTTGGTGGCAGTTGAGTGAAGGCTTGTGCGGGGATCGGGTGCATCAGATGTTCGCCCGCTCGCTCCAGGATCTCGACAGTGCCGAAGCTGCGGCGATACAGGTCGCAACATCACTGATTCACGCTGTGGTCGGCAGGGTTGCCGCATCGATCGTCTCCGAAGGTGCCGCTTGGGATCCAGGCCTCGAGAACCTGTTCATCCACATGGACAGCGACGGCGGTATCGACTGGGCCGGGGTGATCGACGAAACTCTGCGCGTTGCGCCGAACGGACGGGAGTCCGGCAGTGACGGCGTCGTCGACATGCCGTGCGAAGAAGCGCTCCTCGTCTGGACCGCGCACCGTTGCCTGACCTCGCTACGGGCGATCTACGACGCCGTCTCCAGGTGTGCGCCCGTCGACCAGTTCAGATTCTGGGGCTTGGTAGGGGAGTCGATCCTGGGCGCAGCGGCATATGTCCCCATCTTGGCCGGCGGGGGCGAATCAGCCGCTCAGCGCCGCGGGCAGGGGCTGCTGGACGCTTTTGTCGCCGCCGGACTGCCCGTGCGTGCACGCCGCAAGGTCTCGCTACGTCCTCGTTGGAACCAGTTCGACGAAGGGCTTGCTAAATTAGGTCAGCCTTGCCTATGATTGTGGAACACCGCGCGGAGAGCTACACCCCGCGAGAGTGACGAAACTGCCGGACCGCGCCGGAGTCCTGAGGGCTGCAGAGACTCCCGGTCCTTCCCACGGCGGGTTTCACATCGAATGATGTGAAACCCGCCGGTTCTTTTTCCAGACCTGATTCCAAGCTCGAGTTACCTCTCGTGTAATCAGGTAGGGAGTGGCAGCCACACCGGCGCCAGAGAATCACAGATGGAGATGGCATGGTCGACACTGCTGAGACCGCAGAGATGATGAAACGGCTCGGAACGGGCTTCGACGCCACCATCGGCCTGGAATACACCGAACTGAGCCCAGATCGCGTGCGGGCGCAATGGACCGTCAAGCCCACGCTGCACCAGCCCGCCGGGATACAGCACGGGGGTGTGTACTGCTCGGTGGTGGAGTCTCTCGCCAGCGTCGGTGGCACCGTGTGGCTGGGTGAGCGAGGACACGTGGTCGGAGTCAACAACAACACCGACTTCCTGCGCGCAACGCGGGAGGGCACTCTCACCGCTGAAGCCACCCCGATTCATCGCGGACGCACCCAGCAACTCTGGGAAGTTCGCATCACCGACGAGAACGACCGACTCGTTTCCAAGGGACAGGTTCGCCTCGCGAACATCACCGAGGTGGCGAAGATCGGAAACTGACAACACGGCAGTCGATCGAATGACGGAGGGCAGCTGTGGAGTTGAACTCCACAGCCGCCCTCCGCCGGTCACTCAGGTGTTGATCAGCCGGCGGCCTTCTGCTGCTTGCCGGCAGCCTTCTTGGCTTCGCCATTCGAAGCGCTGCCGGACTCCGTCGCTTCCTTGTTTTTCTTCTCCAATTCGCCCATCGCGTTTCGCGCGAAGACCTGCTGCTCGGTGGACGCCATCTGAGCACGGCCACGCCCGAAGAACGTCACCGCCCATGACAACAGCGTCGAGGCACGGGAACGGAATCCGACGAGGTAGAGGAGGTGAATTGCCAGCCAGGCAACCCACCCGATGAAGCCGCTGATCTCGAGCTTGCCCACCTTGGCTACCGCGCTGAAGCGCGAGATCGTTGCCATACTGCCCTTGTCGAAGTACTTGAACGGAACTCGTTCCGACGGGGACTTGCCGTCCAGTGACGCTTTGATCTGCTTGGCCGCGTACTTGCCACCCTGCATGGCAACCTGAGCCAAACCGGGAAGCTTGTCGAGCGACATCATGTCGCCGATGACAAAGACGTTGGGGTGCCCGGGCAGAGACAAGTCGGGATTGACCATGACGCGGCCGGCGCGGTCGGTTTCTCCGCCGCTCTGTTCTGCGAGCTGCTTGCCGAGGGGGCTGGCCTGCACGCCGGCGGACCACACCTTGCACTGCGACTCGATACGGCGAAGCGTGCCGTCCTTCTCCTTGATGATCAGACCGTCGTTGTCCACGTCGGTGACCATCGCGTCGAGCTGGATCTCGACGCCGAGCTTCTCGAGCGTCTCGGCAGCCTTGCGGCTGAGCTTCCCGCCGTACACGGGCAACACGGCAGGGGCGCCGTCGAGGAGCACGACGCGCGCTTCACGAGGATCGATCTTGCGGAACGCGCCGTCCAGCGTTCGACGGGAAAGCTCGGCGATCTGCCCGGCCAACTCCACGCCGGTGGGGCCGGCGCCGACAACGACGAAGGTGAGCAAGCGCGCACGCTCGGCGGGATCGTCCGACAGTTCGGCCTGTTCGAAGGCCCCGAGGATTCGTCCGCGCAGTTCGAGGGCGTCGTCGATCGTTTTCATTCCGGGAGCGAACTCCGCGAACTGGTCGTTGCCGAAGTACGACTGACCGGCACCGGCTGCCACGATCAGACTGTCGAACGGCGTAACCGTGACGCGTTCGAGCAGGCGCGAGGTCACGGTCTGATTCT
Organism: Rhodococcus sp. DN22; assembly: GCF_036669995.1. NCBI lineage: Bacteria > Bacillati > Actinomycetota > Actinomycetes > Mycobacteriales > Nocardiaceae > Rhodococcus > Rhodococcus sp. DN22. The sequence continues at coordinate 3,202,573 of NZ_CP133326.1, forward strand.
CGAGATCAATGGTCTCGACCTCACCGAGCAGTACCTGTGCGTTCTTCTGCTTGCGCAGCACCAGTCTCGTGGCGGGAGCGATGTCACCGACCGAGAGGATGCCGGTCGCAACCTGATAGAGGAGCGGCTGAAACAGATGGTGGGTTGTACGCGCGATCATCGTGATGTCGGCATCGGCTTTTTTGAGAGCCTGAGTGCCGAACAATCCTCCGAAGCCGGAACCGATCACCACTACGCGATGGCGGTGCGGTTCAACCGACTGGATGCTCATTCCGTACTCCTCGAGTTCTAGGCGACAGTCCTACGGTAGTCCCACCGCGGCCGAGCTTCTCTGCGAGCAGTCCGACGCGCGCCGGTGTGTCCGAATCGATCAAGCGGCCTCGAGGGTGATCGCTCCCGAGGTGATCGGCTTGGCCGGACCCCGGGGTGATCACCACTTTGTCGAGGTGTCAGCTACTGGCGGACGGACAAGATGAACAGTGCGATGCACCCGCCGACGAAAACCAGGATCGACAGGGCCACCGAGGCATACCCGACACCCACTCCAATTGCTGCCCAGTCCATGTGCCCAACCTCTCTTACGGTGTAATCCGGGATTCAGATCACATCTGCCTAGAGACATCACACCTCATCCGTCCCAACTTTCGAAACCCGGCACGCCCAACCGTTGACATGCAAGTAAATGCTTGCATATTGTGAAGTTGTGAACGACCGGATGAATGCAGCCTTCAAAGCACTGGCCGATCCCACACGAAGGCTTCTCCTGGACCGCTTGTTCGTAGCCAACGGTCAGTCGCTCGGCGAGCTGTGCGACAGCCTCGACATGAGTCGGCAAGCTGTCACTCAACACCTCACCATGCTCGAGGACGCCAATCTGATCAGCACGGTCCGACAGGGGAGGGCAAAGCTTCACTATCTCAATCCCGTTGCGCTCGAGGAGATTCGAGAGCGGTGGATCAACAAGTTCGAGGTACCGCGCCTTCGTGCGCTCAGTACCGTCAAAAAAATTGCGGAGGAAGCCATGACCGACAAGCCTAGTTTTGTGTACGTCACCTACATTGCGAGCACGGCGGACAACGTCTGGAAAGCGCTCACCGACGCACAGGCCACCGCAGAGTATTGGGGACACAGCAACGTCTCCGACTGGCAGCCGGGATCGACCTGGGAGCACCGCCGGATCGACGGTTCGAACATTGCCGATGTAGTCGGCACCGTAGTCGAGAGCAACCCTCCGTCGAGGTTGGTCACCACCTGGGCTGATCCGAACGGCGAACCGGGCGTCGACATCTCTCGGGTGAGTTTCGACATCGAAGCCTTCGGCGCGATCGTGCGACTGACCGTCAAGCACACCGATTTGGCGGACGAATCGGCTCGCATGGAGGTGGCCGGTGGATGGTCGGCGGTGTTGTCGAACCTGAAGTCCTACCTCGAAACCGGAAGCACTCTTCCGGTGGCGCCGTGGGAGATGCCGGCCGGCTGACGGTGATGGAACAGGACAAACGTGCTCCCTGTGCTGGAGGGAATTGTCGTACTCCCGTCCGAATTGCCGGCCCAGTCCGGTCTCAACTTCGCATAAGAACCAAATTTCGGCGGGTTCAGTCTGTAAAGTTGCCGGAAGGATGCTAGCGTTTTGCCCGACATCGAGTGAGGACGACCTCGTCTCGGACGCATGGGAGAAACACTATGGGCGACGACGCTTTTCAGAATGTTCCGGTTGATCGACGCAAGTTCGTCAAGACAGTTCTAGCGGCCTCGGCGGTAACTGTGCCCGTCGTGACGTCGATCAGCCTCGGTGGTGCGGCGCCGGCCTTCGCAGCCGGAGACACGCCGAATCTCTCCGGAGCGCCAAGTCGTGGCCAGCAGAACCCGAATCAACCAGGCGGCGAACAACCAGGCGGGAATCAGCCCGGTGGCCATACTCCGGGAGGGAACCAGCCGGGCGGAAACGAGCCGGGCAACCCCGGATCATCGGGAAGTTCGGGATCGTCAGGCAGTTCGGGTAGTTCCGGGAGTTCGGGATCGTCTGGAAGTTCCACAGGTGCCGGATCAACCGGTAGCTCGTCAGGTTCCGGTGGAACGACGACGGCTAAGCCGACCGGGCCGACTGTGCCGACGGAGCCGACCGTCCCGACTGTGCCAACCGTACCGACAGTGCCAACCACTCGCACCGAGCCGACCTTCCCGACCCCTCCGACCCAGCCGACGAATCCCACGGAACCTACGTAGCCGACACGACGCGACTGGTTCCGAGGGGGAACACCGACGATGACAGAGTTCGATGTCGCGCTACACCGCGCTCTGAAGAAGTTTCAGAGCGCGGGGTCGGTTCAGGTGAAGGAGACTCCACCGCACGGAGAACCGGCCGATCTGACTATCGCGATCGCGACCTACGACGATTTCGACGGCGCGTACTTCACGATCCACTCGATCTTGGTCCATCATCGCGAGGTTCTGGACAGAGTCGAATTCGTCTTGTTGGACAACAACCCCGAGGGGTTGCCGGCGCCGATGCTCGAATCGTTTGGGGGGTGTATCGATCGGTTCCGCTACGTTCCGTTCACCGACGTTCGATCGACTGCGGTGCGGGACGTCCTGTTCCGCAAGGCAACAGGAAAGTACGTCCTGGTCCTCGACTCCCACGTGATCTTGGCACCGGGATCGTTGTCGGCGTTGCTGGCGTATTTCGATGCGGACCCGGAAACCGACGATCTGATCCAGGGACCGATGCTCTCCCAGGATTCCTCGCACATCGCGGCCACCCACATGGACCCCAAGTGGCGCAACGGGATGTTCGGCTCGTGGGGAGTTGATCCGCGAGCGAAGCAACACCCTGACGTGCCTTTCGAGATCGTCATGCAGGGCCTCGGCTCATTTGCCTGCAGGCGTGAGGCATGGCCGGGATTGAACTCGCACTTCACCGGATTCGGCGGTGAAGAGGGATACATCCACGAGAAGTTCCGGATCAACGGCGGAAAGGTCGTCTGCCTTCCGACATTTGGTTGGCACCATCGATTCGAGCGCCCGGCCGGTGTCCCGTATCGAATAAACTGGGAAGATCGTGTTCACAATTACCTGCTCGGTTGGAGTGAGGTCGGATGGGATCTCGACTCACTCCATCGTCAGTTCTCCAGGTACCTCGGTGATTCGTATCCCGAGATTCGTCGCCGTGCCGAGCTGAGCGTCCAGCGACCCGAGTTGGTCTTCGGTGGGGTGGTCGTTCTCAGCGACGACGGCCGAGTCGCTCCGTGGCGTTCATGCCTGGCGGAGGCCGAGTCGATCGAACTGACCGTTCACCGTGCCATTCCGGCGGAGGACGACGGTCCGGATGGGTGGAGGACGGTCTCTGCGTTCGTCGCCGGACTCGACAAGGCAATTCTGCTGGGCTGGAAGTCGGTGGTTTTTCTGGACGAGGCGCGCGTGATCGAACCCGCGGTTATGTACAAGCTACGGAACATCGTCGACGACCTCCCCGCCGAAGCCGATACGGCTGTCATCCACGCACACGGCGAAGATCTGGTCGGAGCTGCACTGATTGTTCGCGCGGCGACATACGGAACTTTGCGAGACGAACTCTCACGAAGGATCAACGGACCCGTGCCGTCCGACTTCTCACTGGCGGCTTATCTGCTCGAGCGAGGCGCAGTCGACGTTGTGCTCGATCGCCCACTGTCGCCTGTCCGAGTAGGGGGAGAACCCAACCCCGTTGTCGAGGATTCTCAGTCGGACCTCGGTGTTGCCGTCGTGAATCTCGATCTTGACATCGACAGATGGAAAGCGTCCTGGCATAGATTCATTCGCTTACCGCGCGTAACAGCGGTGGAAAGAGTGTCGGCTTTCGAGGACGCGATGAATCAGGACGCGGCCTTCACCGTCTCGTGGCGTCGTGCGCTCGCTCGGGCGACTGAGAAGGGCTGGGATTCGGTCCTCATCGCCGCTGACGACGTCAGTTTGCTGGATGCCGCCGCATCGATCCTTGGCCATGCCCGCGAAGAGTTGGATCACGGCGATTGGGATGTCGTCCACCTCGGACACGACCCGAAATCGAGGGACGGAGCTCTGCTCGACGGTTCGGCACTCTTGCGCACCAGTCCTGAGAACCGTGGAGTCCACGCCGTTCTCGTACATTCGCGCGCCTTCGAGCAAATTCTCGATGAGATTGCGGATCCGGAGTCAGATCCCGCAGCATTCGGACAATGGGCGGGTCACTACCGAACTCTGGGCGACTACCTGGTGGATGCGAGTGCCGGGGGAGCGCTCACGTGCCTGACGCTGTCGCCCGGCATCGCCTCCACACGCAGCCTGATTCGTTCGGGCGCAATCGAATCCGAATACTCACGACGCTTCGCACTGTGAGACCACCACCAAAACGAAATCGGATTCGCTGAATCAAGGAGATATCTTGACCGAACTACTCGAAGGTGTGAGACCGCAACGCTCTCAGACGGTGGAGAGCAACGATCTCACCGACGGTGTTGTGCTGTACGACAGTTCCAGCGAGGTTGCCCATCACCTCAACCCGGTCGCGACGTTGGTGTGGGAACTGTGTGACGGCCGGACCGTCAGCGAAATTGTCCAGGCCGTGGCAGAAGTGCTCGAGATCCCTGACGACGAGGCGAAGTCGGTAGTCAACGAGACGTACGGACAGCTGAGCACCTCTCGTCTGCTGGTGTGAGAATTCCGTGACAGGCAACCACGTACCACAATTCCGGGCGCACTACCTTTGGGTTGACGCGATTGTGCGCGGTTTCCGCATACCCGAGGTCGGTGTCGTCGAGCACCGGATTGCCAGCCCGTGGCCTGCGGACAACAACGTCGAAGTTCGGATTCAGCGGAATCGAGCGACATTCGGTCGCTGGGACGTCACCATCGAATCGACCATCGGCGGCAGCCATGAAACGCTGATCGGTCTGGACGGTCTCCAGCTCGCGGAGAGCGTGTACCGCACGGTGCACCGGGATGTCATGACGGCCGCGCACGCCCGACAGTGGACACGCCTGCACGCCGCTCTGGTCGACTGCAACGGTGTGAGAGTGGCGATCGCCGGGCATTCAGGGGCGGGCAAGACCACCTTGGCGCTCGCCCTTGCGATGCGGGGTGCACAACTGCGTGCTGACGAAGGCGTCTTCATTCGTGGTACCGAAGCTGTGGGCTTACCGCGGCGGGTTCACCTCAAAGCCGGTACGTTCGACGTCCTCCCGGAGATCAAAGCGCACGATTCGCTGTATCTTCCGTACGCCCCGCCGGTGTGGGCGTTGGACCCGTCGACCTTGCCTGCTGAACGAAACGTCAGCTCGGCGGTTCGCGGAATCGACCTGGTGCTGATCCTCGATGGATGGGACGAGGGGCCGACTCGACTCGCTCCGATGCCCGTACCCCAAGCGATACAGTCGCTAGCCGAGCAATCCGCACTGTGGTCCGACAACCACGGATTGACCCTGAGAAACATCGCTGCTCTACTCTCGAATGCCCCGTGCTACAGACTGATTCGACATCACGGCGACACCGGCGCCGACACCGTGGAGGAACTGGTGGCGTCATGCGTGACACCCGGTACCTGATTTCCATGTTGAAACCCGAGTGTGGGGCCGACGTCATCCGCTTGTGTTCGCAGCAGGATTGGCCCAGAGTCATCGACGCCGCTGTAAGGCACAAGGTATTGCCGCTGCTCGCCTCCCGAGCGGTCGAGGCCGGCTTCGCATCGGTCCTACCTGCGAGCTTCGCGGAAATGCTGTCGGAATCCTCGGCCACCGCATCGAGTCCGGAACTGACGCTGAGCCTTGTCCATCACCGAAACACCATAAGGATCTCGGACCTCGACGCGCAGCGAGTGGAACTGCAAGAGTTGTTACACAGCAACGGATTTCCGACGGTTGCACTGAAGGGTGCCGCCCTTCTCGAGCGAAAAATCTGGCCGAACCCGGCAGCTCGACGGATGACGGACATCGACCTTTTGGTCGTCGACCCTGCACATGCCGTTCCGGCCAACGACGCGATCCTCGATTTCGGCTACCGAATGGTCCGCCCCGACGAAGTGGACTCCGACTCCATCGATCACGACGATCACCAGGAACCGGCACTCCTTCGCGACGACCGTCATGGCTCCGTCGAAATCCATTCGCACTTGCTTCCGCGGTTCGCACGTCACGCGCTGACCCGGGAGGCCGCGGTCCGAGGAATCAGCGCGGAGGCGGAAGGATCCCGCCTTGCGATGGCCGACGTGACGCTGCACGTCATCGCTCACGCGCGGCTTGCCGATCGGGCCTTGATTCGAGCCGATTTGTCGTTGAACAGTGTCTTCGACGTGGGGTACCTGCTCACTTCCGAACCGGAACTCGCTGTGACGCTCTCCAGACGCCAGTTGCCACGCGATGTCCGTCGGGCGGTGAACGTCCACTGGGCGGCGGTGGAATCGATCTTCGGCGTCAGTACCGGAATGACGACCATCTCGGCGCGTTGGTGGTGGCGATGGACGCTGTGGTTGGCGGATCGCCCACGCCTGCACTCGCTCTACCGCGATCTGGTCATGGTGCCGCTCTTTCTCGACCGTGATCGGCTTTCCATCCGGGACGGGCGCGACCTACGTGGATGGGACTTGGCCCGCTCACGCGTGTCCCACTTCGTCCGTCGTGCGAGGACTGCCGTCGAAGATGCCGGGGGAGCGGCGTGAAAGTACTGATCACGGGCGGAGCGGGATTCATCGGAAGCACCGTAGCGTCGAAGTGCGTCGACGCCGGGATCGATGTCGTGATTCTCGACAACCTGCTGACCGGCCGCGCCGAATTTGCGCACAGATTCCCGTTCTACTGCGGCGACATCGCGGACGAGAAACTGCTCGACAAGATATTCGCCGACCATCCCGATATCGATGCGACAGTTCACTGTGCGGCCTTGATCGTGGTCGGAGATTCCGTGAGTAGCCCGGCGCGGTACTACGAGAACAACGTATCCAAGTCGCTGACGCTGGTATCGAGTGTCCTTCGGAACGGGTGTGAGCGCTTCTTGTTCAGTTCCTCTGCGGCGGTGTATGCGCCGAGCGACGGTGGGTGTGTCGACGAACATTGGGGGATCGCACCGCAGAGTCCCTATGCGCACAGCAAGGCTCAGTTCGAAACGATGCTCGACGACATTGCGGCGGCCACTAAATTATCGGCGATATCTCTACGCTACTTCAATCCGGTCGGGGCAGATCCGGAGCTGCGAAGTGGTACACCATCGGCACGCCCGACCCACGCACTCGGAAAGCTGTTCGAATCATATTCGACAGGAACGCCTTTCAGGGTTACGGGAACGGATTGGCCGACGCGCGACGGATCCGGAGTGCGTGATTACGTTCATGTCTGGGACCTTGCAGACGCTCATGTTCGAGCGCTGGAAAGGTTCGACCGGGTCACCGCTGAATCATCACGCATGACTGTGGTCAATCTGGGCAGCGGGCGGGGGACGACGGTGTGGGAGCTGGTACACACATTCGAGAACGTGCTCGGTGAAGATATCGACGTGGTCGCTGCCGGCCGACGCACCGGTGACACTGCCGGCGCTTATGCGTCGAACGATCGTGCGTTGCGACTACTCGGGTGGGTTCCGACATTCACCCTGGAACAGGGGATCGAGGACACCGCGCGGTGGCTGGCAGTGCGGCCGCACTTGCTCAACTCGGTGTAGCCGAACGTCAGCCCGTCGGGTCGTCGTGAACGGTGATGTTGTTGCTACGTAGCCAGAAGGTGGCGTCCGGATCCCACCCGGCGAGCACGGTGGCCCCCGAGTTGGCCGACAACGGGATCGCGATGCCTGGCGTGGTCAGATAAGCCATCATGGTCAGGTGCACGGCGTCGTAATCTGCAGCGACCGAAACCCAGTCCGGAATGAACCAGTCACGGTATTCACCGGTCGTGTCGTACCACACGGAGCGACGTGAAGCGGGCACAGGCAGGGGATAGGTATCGACCAGATTCGCCCAGTCCTGCGGACCGGTGATCTCGTAGATCCGGGGCGCGCCGTAGATCCTTACCGGCTGCACCCGCGCCTCGTTCGAGGAGCTGTCTTCTTCGAGAAACACCCCGAGGGCCCCGATACCGTCGCGGGCCCTGGTTGTTTCGGTTGTGCCGTTGGCAAACGGGATAGACCACCATTCGCCTCCGATGTGACGGTCCGGATCTTCGATCTGGTATTCCAGAAACTGACGTTCGTTGTCGAGTGCCTCAGCACGCCACTGTTCGAGGCCGTCTTCTGTGCGGTAAATCCGCAAGGGTAGGTCCGACCAGCCGTAAATAGGGTTTCGCTTTTCAACCAGATTCTGGTTCAGACGGTCGATCGGCTCGGTCCACCAGGCAGTGTGTGGCGAGTCGAGTAGTGCTTCGGCAATCGGTCGCAGCGCCGCTGCGACATCCGGCCGGACGAAGATCAGGTCTTCTTCGTCCGGCGGCTCCCAGTAGCGTGCGCAATCTACGGCATACGCAAGACAGTGCAGAATCTCGAGTTCGGACATTTCTGCTGGCATGCGTAACCGACGTTCGCACAGAAGCGACGGCCACGTGGTGAACCGAGGACGAGTGCAACGGAATCCATGTGGGTAAAGCTAGCGGACAAGCTGACGGGGGACGTTCGAATATCCATTACTTGACATAATGTAGATTATCGGCAAATTCTCGAACTGGCGATATCCGCCTCACGCCTGGTTCGTGCAACCTTCTTTGTTTCCGCCCACTCATGTCTGTCTGCCGGTACATTTGCCGGCTTTCCTGCGTTTCAGTCCGAGATCTGCGACCGGCTTGCACGACTCGACCATTGCGACTCCGCGATCGCCGGCTGAATTGCTGCCGATCACCGCCTGGCCTCGCCGGCGACTGCGGCTACGCCGCGCGACCTGGACGCTCACGAGCAGGAACGACCAATAAGTGCTCTGATGTGGATTGATGCCGATAAACACGTCTCACCGACTTCCGGCTACCCCACCTCAATTCGTCACTGTGACGTATTATGGTTGACAGGCTGGAGGCGAGTTCAGTTCCATTGTCATCGCCACGGACTACTATCGCCGCATGTGTTGTATTCGACCGGCCGCTTCTCATGGTCAGTGGCCGCGATGAGCGACACACCCAAGGTCGTGCATCGCTGGCTCGCAGTGCCAGACCAGTTTGACCGATTCACGCGATTCTTGCGCGACAACGGAATTCTGATGCCGACTCGGATAGGCATCGGCGTATTGGTTTTCCTCCTGGGTATCACGATTCTGCTGAAGCGACTGGGCACTCATTCGGTACAGACCATCGGATTTCCGTTGGACGTCGTCGTCGCAGTGCTTGTGATGATCGGCGGAATTGCCCTGCCTGTCGTAGCGACCACCCGTGAAAGGTCGTATTTCTTCGTCGTTGCCGGGGACTTCGCTGTTGCGGTGATCGTGCTGGCCGAGGCGAATCCGGATCAGAGATTGCTTGGATGTCTCGTCTTCGGGCTCGTCGGCTCGTACATAGCCTTCTTTCACAATCTTCGAACTCAGCTGTGGCACCTGCTGTTTTCCGGGGCGGTCATCGTTGTTGCCAGCATCGGCGTGTTCACCGATGTACCTTCTGGCCTTCCAGACGTCCTGGGACGCATTGCCTTTGCCATTCCTGTCATCACTGTCATACCGGTGGTCACGCAGATTGCTCTGGCGCTCCTGAGCAACGACGCTCAAAGCTCAGAACTCGATCCGTTGACGGACCTGCTGAATCGGCGCGGACTCGCACGGCGGACTTCCGAACTACTGCAAGCGAAATCCAGCCTCGACCAGTCTTTGCTGGTGGTGGTGATCGACATCGACAATTTCAAACACTTCAACGACACCTACGGTCACGACGTCGGCGACCGAGTCATACTGCGCACGGCCTATCGACTACACGACTGGGCCAGATCGGACGCGGCGATAGCGCGCTTCGGCGGTGACGAGTTCGTCGTCGTTCAGATGATGCCGTTGCCGTACGTCGGCGATCTACTGGCCCGGATCGCGCCCATCATGAACTCCCCTACAGGCGAACCAATCTCGACGACAAGCATCGGCATAGCCATCCACAACGGCGCCTGGCCGGACGTACAAGCAGCAGAAAGTGGCGTTCACGATCTACATCGCCTCGCCGATTCGGCGATGTACGAAAGCAAGAGAATGGGTGGAAATCACGTCCACTCCATCGTTCTCACCGATCAACAGCTACAACAGCCACAACAGTCAGGCGGTCGTTCAGTCCTCTGAATCGTCGATCAGATGCATCGCGGCTTCCTCTGCCGACGCTGCGCCGCCGTCGATTCCGACGTCTCCGGCAATGAGTTCACTTTCCTCGTCCTCGTATCTGCCCTCGTCTTCGGCAACGAGACGGCCGACCCGACGGTTACCCACTTCGTCACCGTTCGGGAATTCTTCTTCCCGTTCGAATTCGTCGGCATCGGCGGGATCCTTCAAAGGATCTCCGAGCGACGCGTACGGATCGGGTTCTTCTTCGGCCAGGCGCTCGTCGAGGGTCTCCCCCGCTGATTCCTCGCTGCCGGTCAACCCGTGGGCATCAAGTCCCAGTGGGCGTTCCGGTGGTGAGATTCCCTCGTCGAGAATGTCGTCGACGCCTCGATCGATCAGAGTGTCTTCAGGTTGAAGCTGGTCGTCGGGATCGAGACTGTAATCGCCATTGCCGGCCGCGCCGGTGTCATCCGTGTCGCTCATACGATCAACGATGCCACGGGCACACCGAGTTGGCCATGTGCCGCGCCTGCTCGATACGTCACTCCGGAGACATTCAGCACGAACGCGGGGCCGGCACTCCGTCGAATCGGTCCTGTAGGTACTCGAATGCGGTGGGCAGACCGAGGACCGCAGTGGTGAGGTGGTCCGGGCTGGGGAACAGTTGGGATTGAATCGTGGCTCCGGCGGCGCAGTACCGCGAAATCGTGTTGACCACCGAATCGATGGGGATCAGAACGTCGTCGGGCGTGTGCCATTCGAACACCGGGGCAGTCGGCACACCGGGATAGAGTTCGACGCTGTTGTCGTCCATCACCTTTCGCACTTCAGGGCTGGACAGCAAGGATGTCGACGTCGACACCTGAGAGGCACTGCGCCCGGCACCGACCCTGAGGATGTCGTTGGTGCACGCGTTGGTGAGTTCGGCCCGCATCGACCGTCCGAGGTCGTTGAGTTGGTTGCTCAGCGGCAGTAGGTCGGGATACTCGCGTTCGAGGCCCATTGCTGCGGCGAAGGCGAGGCCGAATGCCGGGTGCGGATCCTGTCCGAGGCCGTTTGCCATCTTGGACAGATTCATCGGGACGCCGCCCTCGGCTACACCGACAAGGTTGACCTCGGGTGCGTAGCTCGGGGCCAGTGCGGCCGCCCACGCGGTGGCCATGCCGCCGCCGGAGTAGCCGGCAATACCTACAGGGCTGGCGCCACTACGCAATTCGGGGACTTTCTGAACGGCGCGGATACCGTCGAGCGTGATCTGTCCGCCCAGGCGCGCGGCGCCGTACGCACTGTTGGGTCCGAGATGGTCGGGAAGGGCAATGGTCCATCCACGTTGCAGCGCGACGTTGAGGATGGGCGCTTCACGGATGACGATGTTGGGATCCGATGCGTAAAGCGCGCGAGACGGCGCACATCCCGTACCGAGTGCATTGACGATGTGCTGATACGAGAGCAACGGGCCGTCTTGTGCTTGATTCGGCGGGACCAGGATCGTGCTGACCGCGGCAATAGGCTTGTTCTCTGAGTTCGTGGACCTGTAACTGACCTGCCAGATCGCGACGCCGGGAAAGGTCATCAGGTCAGGGGCCCGGCGCACGGAGATCGGCGTGCCGGCGGTCCCCTCGGCCGCTGCTTGCGAGTAGAACGGGTCCGGGTCCGGTGCCGGATATGCGGGATCGGCCTGTGCAGTCCCCCCGGAGAGCAGTGCGGCAGTCAGTGCAGCGGCAGTCAGCATCGATCCGGTAAACACGCGTGTGGTTCGCAGTTTCAACGTTTTCCCCTCGTCCGGACCCACCCGGGGTCCATCACCCTGTGTGTTTCACTCATACCCATGTCGAACCTGGTTCAGACACCCCACTGAGCGATAACTTCTCGCAATCGTACAGCTATGGTTGCCGCCGGACCCGGTTCGATCATCTGGTTGTGTTCGCAATCGACTTCGGTGACTCGGATGTCCCCTTCTACAAACCTTCGCCATTCGGCGACATCGTGTCCGTTCTCCGTAGATCTTCCGGCTACGAAGAACTCGACGGCTCCAACGTGGACAGGCGGTTGGTGCCGATTCGTCAATTCGACGGAGTGGGAGTAACCGCGACTGATCCGCGCCAGATGCTCCGCTTCGATTCCGATTCCGGCACCCAGGGTCTGCTCCAGCAATTCCGCCGCTTCTTCGAAGGTCTCGACCGTCTTGGATCCCGCCGGCATCGCGAGCCCGGCCAGTAGTTCGGAGACCGAGAGTTCTGCGGGCTGATCGGAATCCGACGACGGATAGCTGTCGAGTATCGACAGAGTCACGTCACGTCCGCTCCGAGTGAGGCTGTGTGCCACGGCGTGTGCGATCACGCCGCCGAGCGACCAGCCGGCCAGATGGATCGGGCCGGTCGATGCCACGGCTGCAATGCGATTCGCGTAGTCGTCGGCGAGCTCGATCAGCGAGTCGAAGCTGGGCCCGCCGCTCAGGGACGGCAGCTGAAGACCGTAGACGGGTTGATCCAGCTCGAGATGCTTGACGAATTCTGCGTAACCCCAGGACAATCCGATACCCGGATGGACGAAGAACAATGGTGCACGATCGGATCCGGCGCGCAGCGTGATCATCGGGGCGAGAAGATCCGACGAATCGTCCGGCGAGTGTGCGTCCATTCCGTCGGCAGCCCGGGCGACACCGGCAGGTGTCGGATCCAGGAAAAGCGATTGCAACGGCACTCGCATCCCGAGACGCTTCTCGAGTTCGATGGTGATGCGAGTGGCCACGATCGACGTTCCGCCCAGTTCGAAGAAGTCGTCGTCGACGCCGATGTGCTCGTGCCCGAGCACCGTCTCGAAGATGTCGACGACCGTTCGTTCGGTGTTGTTTGTCGGCGGTGCGTACGGGACCGTGCGTCGCTCGAAGCTCGGGGTCGGCAGTGCCTTGCGGTCCAGCTTGCCGACCGGTGTCACCGGAATGCGGTCGACGACGACGATCGCGCCGGGAACCATGTGCGCGGGCAGGCGAGAAGACAGATGGCGGCGAAGCTCCCAGTCGTCGACGGTCTGTCCTTCCACGGGCTGGATGTAGGAGGCGATCATCGTCTCCCCCGACGGCGCTTCGTGCCCGAGTGTGGCGGCGAAGTAGACGGATGGGTGTGCCATCAGGACAGAGTCGATTTCGCCGAGCTCGATGCGGAATCCGCGGACTTTGATCTGGAAGTCGCTGCGGCCCAGGTATTCGAGGGTGCTGTCGGAGCGCCAGCGCACCAGGTCGCCCGTGCGGTACATCCGCTGGCCTGGTTCGCCGAACGGATCGGCGACAAATCGGTCGGCGGTGAGGTCGGGACGATTGTGGTATCCCCGGGCGAGTCCGGGGCCGGTCACGTACAGCTCCCCGATGACTCCCACCGGCACGGGCTTGAGGTGCCCGTCGAGGACCAGTCCGGCAAAGCCGATGGCCGGTCGTCCGATGTTGATGTCCTTGCCCGGTCGCATGGGTTCACTGACGCTGGCCTGGATGGTGGATTCGGTGGGTCCGTATCCGTTGAACATGCGACGGTCGCGGCCCCAGATGTCCACGAGTTCGGGTGGGCAGGCTTCGCCACCGACTGCGAGTACGCGGAGTTCGGGTAGCGCGGAGCTTTCGATCGAGCTGAGCGCGGTCGGAGTGATGAACGCGTGTGAGACGTGTTCGTCGGCAAAGATTTCGGCCAACTCGGATCCGCCGAAGACCGTCGGTGGGATGACGACCAGGCACGCTCCGCTGCCGAATGCCATCATGAGTTCGAAGACCGAGGCGTCGAAGCTCGGTGATGCCAGGTGAGAGATCCGCGAATAGGGCTGGACGTTGAATCTCTGATGTTCCTCGGCGTTGAGGTTTGACAACCCGAGGTGGGTGACGATGACGCCCTTCGGCTTCCCGGTTGAACCCGAGGTGTAGATCAGGTACGCGGGATGCCCGTGATGCAAGGGGATCGTGCGGTCGCGATCGGTGATCGCGGCTGCGCTCTGGGCGTCGATCTCGTCGACGGTCTCGGCTTCATCGAGGACCATCCACTCGACCGTGTCGGGAAGTTGACTGCGGTGAGCGTCGTCGGTGATGCCGAGTACGGCCCGCGAATCGTCGAGCATGTGGTTGATGCGATCGTCGGGATAGTTCGGGTCGACCGGCAAGAACGCTGCACCGGTTTTCGTGACCGCCCAGATCGCGACGATCTCCGCAGTGGACCGCGGCAGACCCAGCGCCACAAAATCTTCGGGACCGACGCCGCGCCGACACAGCGCGCGCGCCAGCTTCGTCGATTCCTCGTCGAGCTCGCGGTAGGTCATCGACCTCTCGCGACTCGAGAGGGCTGGGGCATCCGGGTTCGAGGCGACTGCTTCGGCGAGGATCTCCGGCCACACCCGCGCTCGAGTCGCGGCGGCACCGGATGCCGGCACCAGGGCAGCTGTTTCATCGGCGCCGAGGATGCCGATGTCGGCGATACGTGTTGCGGGGTCGCGTCCGACAGCGTCCAGGATCAGGCGCAGTCGGTCGGCAAACCGACGAATGGTGGCGGGTTCGAAGAGATCGGTTGCGAAGTCGAAGGCTGCGGACATCCCAGCCGGGATGCCGAACTCGTCGAACTTCTCGTCGACGATCAGCTCCAGGTCCTCCTTCGCGAATTTGGTTTCCACGGTCAGTCCGTCGATGTCGAGGCCGGGTAGGTGGAAATGTGCGGGTTCGTTGTTCTGAAGTTCGAGGGCGACCTGGAACAACGGTGAGTACGACGTGGATCTGGTTGGGTTGATGACGTCGACGAGCCGTTCGAATGGCAGGTCCGAGTTCTGGAATGCGGCCAGGTCGATTTCCCGGACGTGCTCCAACAGGTCGGCAAACGTGATGTCGGGATCGACGCTGGTTCGCAGGACCAGTGTGTTGACGAACATTCCGACGAGATGGTCGAGCGCTGCCTGACCTCGGCCGGCGATCGGTGTGCCGATGGTGACTTCGTCGGCGCCCGACAACTTGGACATCAGCACTGCGAGCGCGCCGTGCAGCGCCATGAACATCGTGACACCGTTTGCCCTGGTGAGGTCCGCGAGGGCGCGGTGGGTGTTCGCGTCGATGTCGAAGGTGAATCGGTCACCGTGGAAGGTCTGTTGCACGGGTCGCGGGTGGTCGGCGGGCAGTGCGATGACGTCGTCGAGTCCGGCGAGTTGCTCACTCCAGTAGTGCAATTGGCGACTGATGACGGATTCCGGGTCGTCTTCCGATCCGAGGACGCGATGCTGCCACAACGTGAAGTCTGCGTACTGCACCTCGAGCGGCGCCCACGTGGGCTCGGTCCCAGCCGTACGCGCCAGGTAGGCCGTCATCACGTCGCGTGCGAGCGGCGCCATCGACGAACCGTCGGCGCAGATGTGATGGACCACGACAAACAGAATGTGAACGGGTTCAGCGGTGTCGAGTCGGAACAGTGCCACGCGCAGCGGCAGGTCCACCGACACGTCGAAGCCGGTCGTGGCGAGTCGTTGCATGCGCTCCGCGAGCTCGTCCTCCCCCAACGTCATTTCACGGACCGGCGGTACTGCCTCGTCGACGGTGAGCACTTGCTGAATCGGATCGCCGCCGACGGCGGGGAACACCGTCCGCAGTGTTTCGTGCCGCTCGACGACGTCGGCGATGGCCTGTTGCATGGCCGTGACGTCGAGGTCACCGGTAAGGCGAACCGCTAGTGGGATGTTGTACGCGGCTGAGCGTGTGTCGAATTGGTTCAGGAACCACATGCGCTTCTGCGCCAACGAGAGCGGGACGCTGCCACTGCGCTCCATGGGAGTGAGCGGCACAGCGCCGACGGCAGTGACAGCGCTGGAGAGCCGTTCGGCGAGCTGAGCCGTCGTCGGTGCCTCGAACAGCACGCGCACCCCGACGTCGATGTTCAGTGCGGAGTTGAGCCGCGAGACCACGCGAGTGGCGATCAGCGAGTTGCCGCCGAGCTCGAAGAAATTGTCGTCGACGCCGACCCGTTCGACGCCGAGTACGTCGATGAACGCATCGGCGATCCGACGTTCGAGGCTGGTGCCGGGCGCCCGGAATTCCACACCGGTTCCGGTGAACTCCGGCGTCGGCAACGCTTTTCGATCGAGCTTGCCGACCGCGGTGCGCGGTAGCTCGTCGACGATCATGATGCTGGCCGGAACCATGTGCGAGGGAACACGTCCGGCGAGGTGCGCGGTGATCTCTGCCCCGGTCAGCGTCGATCCTTCCTCCACGGTGAGGTAGGACGCGAGAACTGTGGCGCCGGCCGGTCCGTCGACGCCGAGTGTCACGCAGTTCGTGACACTCGCCATTGCGGTGATCTGGGCGTCGACCTCGCCGAGCTCGATGCGGAATCCGCGAATCTTGACCTGGAAGTCGCTGCGCCCGACGTATTCGATGGTGTGATCGCTTCGCCAGGAGACGATGTCGCCCGTGCGGTACATCCGGTCGCCTGGCTTGCCGAAGGGGTCGGCGACAAATCGCTCGCTGGTCAGGCCGGGACGCCGGTGGTATCCGCGAGCCAGGCCGATGCCGGCGATGTACAGCTCACCGGGAGCTCCGACGGGTACGGGTTGCAGGCGCGAATCGAGGATCATCTCGTGCACGCCGCGGATCGGTCCACCGATCGTGATGGGTGCGCCCACTGTCATGGGTTCGCTGATGTCTGCCATGACGGTTGTCTCGGTCGGGCCGTAGGCGTTGACGAATTCTCGTCCGGGAGCCCAGAGGCCGACGAGATGCGGCGGTAGTGTCTCTCCCCCGACGACGACGTGCCGGAACTCGTCCAGGCCGGCCGGGTCGACGGTGGCGAGCGCTGCCGTGGTGACGAACGCGTGAGTGACGTGTTCGCGGCGGATGAGACTTGCCAGTTCGGCGCCGCCGTAGATGTCGGTCGGGACGATCACCATGGTGGCTCCAACACCGAATGCCTGCAGGTACTCGAAGACGGCTCCGTCGAAGCTGGGGGTGGCGAAGTGCAGGGTTCGAGAGTGGTGATCTGCGTGGAATCGACGCTGCTGGTCGAGTGCGAAGCTGTCGAGTCCGGTGTGGGTGACGACAACTCCCTTGGGTCGGCCGGTGGATCCCGAGGTGTAGACCACGTAGGCGGCGTTGTCCATGACCACCGGTGCACGCCGTTCGTCCTGGGTGATCGGCAGCGTGCAACTGGTGGCGACGTCGTCGTCGAATGCCTCTTCTCCGAGCACCAACCAGGACACGATGGGTGGAAGTGTGTCGATGGCGTCGACGACGGTCAACCCGAACAGCACCTCGGAGTCGCTGAGCATGTGTTCGATTCGGTCAGCCGGATAGGTGGGGTCGACGGGGACGAACGCTGCGCCGGTCTTGGCCACCGCCCACACCGCGAGTACGGATTCGACGGACCTTTCGATGCCGATGGCAACCGACGTCTCGGGCCCGGCGCCGCGGCGAATCATGGCTCTGGCCAACTGGTTCGAGCGCCGGTCCAGTTCGGCGTAGGTCATGGAACGGCTGCCGGCCGAGAGCGCGATGCGGTCGGGATAGGTGGCAGAGACGTCGGCGAGAATCTCTGGGAGCGTTCGCGCGGAGCGCCCCGGGGAGCCGAAGACCGGCGCAAGATCACGGCTCTCGAACTCTGTGAGAACCTGCAGACGGGCCAGCGGCTGATCCGGTGCCGAGGCGAGTTGCCCGAGGACGATGCCCACGCGCTCGGTGATCTTGGCGACTTCGCGGGCGGAGAAGTGCGTCGGCAAGTACTCCATCTTCAGATTCAGCGTGTCACTTTCGGACGCCACCACGGCAATCGGATAGTGCGCCGAGTCGCGTCCGTCGATGCCGAGAACGTGCATTCCCGCGATGTCGGTTTCGGCGGTCAGGGCTGTCTCGTCGACGGGATACGACTCGAATACCGTCAGGGTGTCGAAGGAGCCGGCGGCGCCGACTGCTCCGGCGATGTCCGACAGTCCGATGTGGTGGTGGTCGAGCAATGACGCTTGCTCGGATTGGACGCGAATGGCCATTTCGGCGAGGGTTTCTCGGGCGTCGAGGCGGACTCGGACAGGCACCGTGTTGATGAACAAGCCGACTATCGATTCCACGCCGGGCACCTGTGGTGGGCGTCCTGAGACCGTTCCGCCGAAGACGACGTCGTCGCGTCCGAGAAGTTCGGCGAGCACGATTCCCCATGCCACCTGTACCAGGGTCGCCATGGTCAGGCCGCGGCTTCGCGCGAACGCTCGAAGAGTCTCGGTTCGTTCTGTCGGCAGCGAGTACGAGTGGATTTCACTTGCCACGGTTTCGGCGGCGGTGTCTGCCCTCGAGAGGTGGGTGGACGTGTCGACGCCCCGTAGCGCTTCTTGCCACGCCCGTAGCGAAGTCTCGGGTTCTTGCTTCGAGATCCAGGAGAGATAGTCGCGATACGACTGAACTCGGGGCAGAATCTCGGGGTCACCGTCGGTTGCGTAGAGAGTGAGCAGGTCTCGAAGCAACAGCGGGGTGGACCAGCCGTCGAGCAGGATGTGGTGGTTCGTCACGACGAGGCGTGCTGTGTCCGGTCCGATTCGCACGAGCATGAAGCGGATCAACGGGGCTGTTTCCATGTAGAAACGATGAGCGCGATCGCGTTCGAGCAGCTGACCGAACGCGACTTCACTGTCTTCGGCTCCGGACAGGTCGATCTCGGCCCAGCCGATGTCGACACCGGAACGGATCACCTGCAGTGCCCGCCCTCCCGGTGCGGAGACAAATCCCGCGCGCAGGCTCGGATGACGATCAACCAAGGCCTGCGCGGCGCGGCGCAGGCGCGGCGCCTCCACCCGACCCCCGAGCTCGAGGGTCAGTTGCACCATGTACGGGTCGATTTCGGTTTCGTCGAACTGGGCGTGGAAGAGCATGCCCGACTGCAGAGGTGACAGTGACCAGATGTCGGTCAGGTCGGGGAATCTGCGCTCGAGCTGTTCGATGCTCTGTTGATCCGCGGTGACGAGATCGAGATCGGTGGGCGTGAGCTCGCGCTCGGAGTGTTCCTCCACGTATTCACTCAGTGCGCCCAGTGCTCGGGCCCAGAGCTCCGCCAGTTCGGTGACTTCGGCCTCGCTGAGAATGCCGCGGGGGAAGGACCACGTAGCGCGCAGAATCGGACCGTGTGCGGTATCGGTCGTGACGGCGTTGATGTCGAGCACCGACGCGGCGGCCAATTCGCCGCTGTGCGCTTCGTCGAGGGTCACTTCCGAGATCGGCAGCCACGGCACTTCGCCGTGCTCGGGATCCGAGCCGGCAAATCGTCCGAGGTAGTTGAACGAGATCTGCGGCGTGGGCAGCTCACGAAGTTCCTCGTTTCGATCGAGGTACTTCAGGATGCCGAACCCGATTCCGTTGTCGGGCAGGCCGAGCAGCGTTTCCTTGACGAGTTTCACGGCGGAGGCGGCGGTTGATCCCCCGGCCAGTGCATCGACGACATCGAGTCCGGTGAGATCGATCCGGACGGGGAACAAGGTGGTGAACCAACCGACCGTGCGCGAGAGGTCGGCGCCCGGTACGGCGTTCTCCTCCCGGCCGTGCCCTTCGAGGTTGACGAGCACGTCCCCGCTGCGCTGTCCGCGCGATCGACGCCAGGCGGTAACGGCAATCGCGAGAGCAGCGAGCAGCCCGTCGTTCACCGAGCCTCCGAAATGCTGAGGCACCGTCGAGATGACGTTCTCGGTCACGGAGGTCGGAACGTCGACGCTGACTCGGTCGACGGTGGCTCCGACATCGACGGCTGGGTCGAGCCCGCGTGCCCCGAGCAATGGCTCGTCGGTCCGCATTCTCGACCACAGGTCGATCTCGTCGCGTCGCTGCGCAGCGGTCTCGGCGAGCGCTGTCGCCCAGCGACGTATCGACGTTCCACCCGGCGGAAGTATCGGTGTTTCTCCGTCGAACGCCGAGGCATAAGCAGTGACCAGGCCCGGGACGAGCATGCGCCAGGACACACCGTCGACCGCGAGGTGATGAAGGACCAGGAGCAACCGTCCGGCTTCGGCCCGGTTGCCGTTCGAGCTGACGGGATCCAACCAGACTGCGCTGATCATCTTCCCGTGTTCGGGATCGAGGCGGCTGGATGCGTCCTGCATCGCGGTTTCCGCAGCGGCGACGAATTCTTCGCCGCTGGTGGACACGATGGAGGTTCGGCGCAGGATGTCGGGGGCGGTGATGCTCCCTGGCTCGCGGATCTCGAGTTGGTGAGTCGCGGCGTCCAGGCGCGCCCGCAGCACGTCGTGACGATCGAGGATCGTTTGCAATGCTCGTTCCAGCGCGGGGCCGGAGACATCCGCGGGCAGTGCGATCAGCGCGCTCTGGCTGTAACTGCGGATCGTGCTCAGGTCACCGCGACTGCGTTCGACGAGCCACTCCATGATCGGCGTGAGCGGTAGCGGGCCGGCTCCCCCGCCGGGTAGCTCCGTGAGAACCGGTGCCGTTTCCGATGATTCGATGAGGAGCACTTTGGTGAGGCCGGCCACGGTCTTCGCTTCGAAGACGTCCCGCGGAGTGAAGACGAGGCCTGCGGACTTCGCCCGTGAGACGAGTTGGATCGACATGATCGAATCGCCGCCGAGACCGAAGAAGGAATCGTCTACTCCGATACTGCCCCGACCCAGCACCTCCGCGAAGAGGTCCGCGAGGACCGCTTCGGTAGCGGTGGCCGGCGCCCGCGTCGCCTCGGTTGTTCCCGTGACGGTGAAGTCCGGAGCCGGGAGGCTGCGTCGGTCGAGCTTTCCGTTGACCGTCAGTGGAAGCGATTCGAGGACGACGATGGCGGTGGGCACCATGTACTCCGCGAGTTCGGCGGCGACGAAGTCGGTCACCGTCGCTGAATCGACGGTACTGCCTGTTTCGGCGACCACGTACCCGACGATCCGCGGTGACGCTCCCTCTGTCCGAACAAGTGCTACCGAGGCCGCGACGCCGGGGCAGCGGAGCATTGCGGCTTCGATCTCTCCGAGTTCGATGCGGAAACCACGCACCTTCACCTGGAAATCACTGCGGCCCACGTACTCCAACTGCCCCGCGTCGTTCCACCTCGCCAGGTCCCCGCTCCGATACATTCGATCCCCCAAACTACCGAATGGATCGGGAAGGAACCGCACCGAAGTCAATGCGGGTTTCCCGAGGTATCCCCGAGTCACCTGATCACCGGCGACGTACATTTCGCCGACGACACCTGGTGGTACCAAGTTCAGTCGCCGATCGAGTACGTAGACGGACAATCCCGGTACTGCTCGCCCGATGATGCTCGCCGACGCGTGCTCGCTGTCGTTGCGGTCGAGTGCGATTCGACTGACGTGCACTGTCGTCTCGGTGATCCCGTACATGTTGACCAACGTCGGGGCCGTGTCGGGCCGCCTGTCGTACCACTTGCGCAACTGCCCGAGGTCGAGCGCTTCGCCACCGAAGACGACGTAACGCAGTGCAAGGTCGGGATCCGTGCCGTTTGGTGAGTACGCACGGTCGGCTTCGGCGAGTTGGTAGAAGGCGGTGGGCGTTTGGTTCAGGACCGTCACTCGCTCACGGCGGAGCAGTTCGTGGAACATGTCCGGTGATCTGGTCGTGTAGTAGTCGACGACGACCAGCCGGCCCCCGTGTAGCAGCGGCCCCCACAGCTCCCAGACGGAGAAGTCGAATGCGTACGAGTGGAACATGGTCCACACGTCCGTGTCGTCGAACCCGAACGTCGGGGCGGTGTTGTCCGTCAGAGTCAGGACGTTTCGGTGGCTGACCTGGACACCTTTGGGGCGCCCTGTGGATCCGGAGGTGTAGATGATGTACGCGATCGCGTCGGGCAGAAGTGGTGTCGTCCGGTCCGCGTCGGTGATGCGATGGGGCGCGGAGTGATCGAGGCGTACCGCGATCTCCGGCGATCCGAGTTCGACGACGTCTATGCCGGATTCGATGATCTCCGAAGGTAGGTCGCTTCGGAAGTCTCCGGTCGTGACCAGGCATACCGGCCGCGCGTCGTCGAAGAGGAACCGCATGCGCTCGGCCGGGTAGGTGATGTCGACCGGCAGGTATGCCGCTCCGGTTTTGATGACGGCGACGAGGGCCAGCACGAGATCGGTGGTTCTGGGCATTGCAACAGCCACCACGGATTCCGGACCGATACCGCGGCCGATCAGGAGCCGCGCCAGGCGGTTAGCGCGCCCGTCCAGTTCGGCGTACGTCATGGCGCCGTCGCTGTCGTTGACCGCGGTCGACGACGGATGTGCTGCAACAGCCTCGAAGAATCGGTCCGCGATGTTGTCCGCTGGAGCCGGTTCGGCGTGAGTGTTCCACTCGGTCAGCATCTGTCGACGCTCGTCGGCGCTCACGACGTCGATGTCACAGGTAGGAGTCGACGGCTCTCGCGAGACCGCCTCGAGGATGGTGAGCAGTCTGCGTGAGAACGAATCGATCAAGTCACCGTCGAACAGGTCTGTGGCGTAGATGAATTCGGCGTCGATTCCATCCGTTCCGCCATCCGCGTCGTAACGCTCGGTGACCGAGAGTTGCAGATCGAACTTGGCGACGGGTAGGTCGAACTCGACTCCCGAGACCGACAGCCCCGGCAATTCGAGTTGTGGGAGTGCATTGTTGCGGAACTCGATGAGGATCTGGAACAACGGAGTGTGCGAAGTCGAGCGTTCCGGGTCGAGTGCGTCGACCAACCTTTCGAAGGGCAAATCGGTGTGCTGGAACGCGCCGAGGTCGCCTTCGCGAACCTGGGCGAGGACGTCCTCGAACGACGCGTCGGGCGTGATCTGTGTTCGCAGCACAAGAGTGTTGACGAACATACCGACCAGGTGATCGAGTTCGGCCTCGCCGCGGCCGGCGACGGGTGTCCCGATGGCGATGTCCTCGGTACCGGCCAGGCGCGCCGCAAGTACCGCCAGTGCTGCGTGCATGAGCATGAACATGGTGGTGCCGTGCTCACGTGCCAGGTCGGTCAGCGCCCGATGGGTCTGCGGCGATACCGCGAACCGGTGGACCGAGCCGACCATGGACGGCTTTGCCGGACGTGGGAACGACGTCGGCAACGCGATCGGCTCGCCCAGTCCCGCGAGTCGGTCCTTCCAGTAATCGAGCTGACGGGTCAGAGCCGAGTCCGGATCTTCCTCGGAGCCGAGCACTTCGTGCTGCCACACAGCGAAGTCGCCGTACTGCACGGCCAGTTCCGACCAGTTCGGCGCACTGCCGGCACTGCGGGCCGCGTAAGCCGCTGCCACGTCCGCTGCGAGGGGGTTCATCGAGAACCCGTCGGCGACGATGTGGTGGACGACGATCACGAGTACGTGCCTGCGCTCGTCCCCGTCGACGCGCAGGACCGCGCAGCGGATCGGAACTTCGGCCGAGGCGTCGAAGCCTGCCGAGGCCAGCTCGAGGATTCGATCGGACACTCTGGCAGCAGTGACGATTTCCGGCTCCAGGATCGGCATGACCTCGTCGCTGGACATCACCTGCTGAACCGGCTGTCCGTCGATCGAGGGGAACTTCGTCCGCAAGCTCTCGTGGCGCCCCAGTACGTCCGCTACCGCGGCCTGCAATGCGGCGAAGTCCAGATCGCCGTCGAGGCGCACTGCCAGGGGAACGTTGTAGGCGGGGGACGTCACGTCGAACTGGTTGAGGAACCACATCCGCTTCTGTGCCAGTGACACGGGCAGTGGGTCCGGGCGGGATCGCCGAGTCAACGGTGGTCTGGGGTTCTCGCCGCGGCCGACGCTCTCCGCCAGACGAGACAGCTGCCGAACTGTCGGAGACTCGAACAATCCTCGAACGCCGATGTCGGTGCCGAGAAGTGCGTTGACGCGGGCGATGACGCGGGTCGCGGTCAGTGAGTTTCCGCCGACGTCGAAGAAGTGAGTGTCGATACCGATCGGAGACACTCCGAGCACGTCCTCGAAAACGCCCACCACCAGCCGTTCCAACTCGGTGGCCGGTGCAGTGAGTGTTTCGGCATCGGTGTCGAAACGAGGCGCCGGAAGAGCAGCCCGATCGACCTTGCCGACGCCGGTCAGCGGTAGTTCGTCGAGCACGACGACGCTTGCGGGCACCATGTGTGCCGGCAGTAGCTCCCGTGCCGCCGCCCGGATGTCCTCGGCGCTCACCCGGCGTTCGTCGTCGCAGACGACATATGCCGCCAAGGCCTGCTCGTCGGAGGGTCCGCGCACCGCCAACGTGACCGCGTACTCCACGCCGGGCAGCTGACCCAACGCCGTGTCGACCTCGCCGAGTTCGATCCGGAAGCCGCGGATCTTGACCTGGAAGTCGCTGCGTCCGAGGTACTCGATGGTGCGGTCGCTGCGCCAGCGCACCACGTCGCCCGTGCGGTACATCCGCTCCCCCGGCTCGCCGTACGGGTTGGCGACAAATCGTTCGCTCGTCAGTGGTGAGCGCCCGTGATAGCCGCGCGCGAGTCCGACTCCGGCGACATACAGTTCGCCGGGAACTCCGACGGACACCGGTTGAAGTCTGCGATCGAGGACGACCTCGCTGAATCCGCGGTTCGGCGGTCCGAGATAGACTTTCTCGCCGGCCGGGATGGGGTCGCTGAGGTTGCAGGAGATGGTGGTTTCGGTGGGTCCGTAGACGTTGACGAACGATCTTCCCGGCGCCCAGGTGCGCACCAGGTCCGCCGAGGGCGCCTCGCCGCCCACCGTGATGGTGGTCAGTTCGTCGATTCCCTCGGGATCCACCGACGTCAGCGCTGCAGGCGTGATGAACGCGTGGGTGACATGTCCCTCGCGGAGAACGTCGGCCAGTTCGGTTCCTCCGTAGACGGTGGTGGGAGCTACGACCAGTTCACCGCCGACGGCGAAGGCGAGCAGATACTCGAGAACGGAGGCGTCGAAGCTCGGAGAGGCGAAATGCAGTGCGCGTGAATTCTCGGTGAGACCGTAGCGATGACGCTGTTCGTCGGCGAAGTTCTCGAGACCGGTGTGCGTGACGACGACGCCCTTGGGTCGGCCGGTCGAGCCCGAGGTGTAGATGAGGTAGGCAGTGTTCTCCAACCGCGGGGTTCCTCGACGCTCGTCCTCGCGTAGCGGCGCCGTGGACACTCCGGAGAGCCGAGCGATGCTCGTCGGGTCGTCGAGTTCGAGCCACTTCGTCACACCGCCGTCGCCGGGTCTGTGGGCAGCCGTGGTCAATCCGAGCGAGGATGCCGAGTCCTCGAGCATGAACGAGATCCGGTCACTCGGGTAGCGAGGATCGATCGGCACGAAGGCGGCGCCGGTCTTGGTGATCGCCCAGACCGCTGCGACGGATTCGAAGGACCGTTCCACACAGATCGCCACCCGTGAGTCCGGGCCGGCGCCTTCCGAGATGAGCACGCGCGCCCACTGGTTCGACGCCTCGTCCAGCTCTCGATAGGTCATCTTTCTGTCACCACAGGACAGTGCGACCCGTTCGGGGAATCTGCTCGCGGTGTCCGAAAAGATGCGATCGAGTGTCCTGACCGAGCGGCCCTGCCGGCCGCGCGCGGGAACCAATTGCTGCACTTGCGAATCCGGCATCAGGCGCAGTTTCGCCAGCGGGAGATCCGGTTGCGCGGTGATCAGCTCGAGGGTGCGGAGCAGCCGGTCGGCGATCGCGTCGATGTCGTGATCGCCCAGGACTCCCGGGAAATACTCAAATTTGAGCCGCAGTCGCCCGTCTGCCGCAGAGGCAACGATCGCGAGTGGATAGTGCGCGGCATCCTCGGCGTCGTGGACGTCGAGAACGTGCATTCCGGCTATGTCGGTGCCGGAGGAGAGTCCACCGCGGTCGACGGGATACGACTCGAACACAGTCAGCGTGTCGAACGATGCAGCGGACCCCACAGCCGAAGTGATGTGCGAAAGCCCGACATGATGGTGATCGGACAACCGCGCCTGTTCCGCTTGGACGCGAACGCACAGCGCCGCCAGGGACTCTCTTGGATCGAGGCGAACTCGGACGGGGACGGTGTTGATGAACAAACCCACCATCGACTCGACGCCGGACACCTGGGGTGGTCGGCCGGAGACGGTTCCACCGAAGACGACGTCGTCGCGTCCGAGGAGTTCGGCGAGCACGATTCCCCAGGCCACCTGGATCAAGGAGGCTGTCGTCAGGCCACGGGAGCGGACGAATCCACGCAGAAGTTCCGTCTCACGTTCTCCGAGCGCTGTGGTCGTCGAGCGTGAGGTAGCGCCGTCCTCGTCGACGGCGTGAGTTCCGGTGAGCAGCGTCGGGTCGTCGAGTCCGCGGAGTGCTTCGCCCCAGGCCTCGATCGACACGCTGTCGTCGCGAGTGCTGATCCAGCTCAGATAGTCCCGGTAGGGGTGTACGCGTGGGATGGCACTGTGATCACTGTCTGTCGCGTAGAGCGTCAGTAGGTCGCGGACCAGCAGCGGCATCGACCATCCGTCGAGGAGGATGTGGTGGTTGGTCAGGATCAACCGATACGCGTCGTCACCGGTTCGCAGAAGCAGGAACCGCAGCAGGGGCGGAGTGGCCATGTCGAAGCCGCGGACCCGATCCGCATGGAGAAGCTCGCGTATCTCGGTCGCTTGTTCGGTGGGGGCCAACGGAGAGATGTCGATCTCGGTCCACGGCACGTCAACGTCTGCGTTGATCACCTGCACCGATCGTCCACCGGTGTCGGTCGTGAACGCCGCGCGTAGGTTCTCGTGTCTGTCGAGCAGTGCCTGTGCGGCACGGTGCAACCGGGACGCGTCGACGCCGTCGAGTTCGAGTGCGAGTTGGACGGTGTACGCGTCGACTGTGTGTTCGGCGTAGCGGGCGTGGAAGAGCAGTCCGGATTGCAGCGGTGAGAGGGACCAGACGTCGGTCAGTGTCGGGAACTCGCGCTCGAGGTGGTCGATGGAATCCTGGTCGAGGTCGATCAGGTCGATGTCGGACGGGGTGAGTCCCCCGCGTTCGCTGTGTTCGGCATAGGTGGCCAGCGCGCGCAACGCCTGCACCCAGAGGTCGGCGATGGCGCGAGCATCGCGCTCTGCCAGCACGCCGGTGGGATAGGCGATAGTGGCACCGATGTGCGGTGCGCCCGAGATCTCGGTGGTGACGACGTTGACGTCCAGGACCGAACCCACTGGCATCTCGGACCGCGCTGCCGCTTCCAGATCGACGTCCCGGGCCAGTGCCCAGTCCCCCAGTGACTCTCCTGCTTCGGTGCCGGAGAAACGGCCCAGATAGTTGAACGAGATCTGCGGTTGGCGGAGGTCTTCGAGTTCCGCTCGACCCACCTCGTCGAGGTAACGCAGAACTCCGTAGCCGATGCCGCTGTCCGGAACACCCAAGAGTTCTTCCTTGACACGCTTGAGCACCACCGCTGCCTCTGGGGCGCTGCTCATCACTTCCGCGATGTCGATGCCGGCGAGGTCGATCCGCATCGGGAAGACGCTGGTGAACCAGCCGACCGTGTGCAGGACGTCCGCACCGGGCACCACGTGAGCTTCGCGTCCGTGGCCCTCCATCGAGATGAGCACGTTGTCGGTTCGTATGCCCTGTGCCTGCCTCCACTGCGTCAGTGCCAGTGCGAGAGCAGCAACGAGACCGTCGTTGACTGATCCACCGAAAAGCGCCGGAAGCGTGGTCAGGACTGTGTCGGACAGTTCGACGGGTACGTCGGCGACAACTCGGCCGACCGAATCGAACGTGTCGAGCCGCGGGTCCAGCGGCCGGGTTCCGATCAGCGGGTCGGCACCTTCGAGTATCGAACGCCACCGGGGCAATTCGACTCTTCGATCGGGCGCGATGTCGCGGAGCGCATGCGACCAACGACGAACCGACGTGCCCGAGTACGACGGCTCCGGTTCCTCGCCTGCATCGATGCGGTGGAAAGCCGACGCAAGTTCCGGCACGAGGACGCGCCAGGAGACACCGTCGACGGCGAGGTGGTGGATCACCAGGAGCAGCCGGCCGGTGTTGCGCACGCCGGACAACCAGACGACCCGCACCATCGCGCCCCGGCCGGGGTCGAGTTCTCGACGCGCACCGCCCAGTGCGTCGACGATCGCCGCGTCGAACACCGCGGTGCCCGGCTCGGCCTCTACCTCGATCACCCGGCAAATATTCTCGGCTGCAACAGATCCCGGCTCGCCGACAACAAGCCTGCGCTCGCCGTCGAGCTCGAGGCGTGCGCGAAGGATGTCGTGACGATCGAGAACAACTTGAAGAGCCGCGGTCAACTGCTCCACACTGTGAAGCCCGTGCGGCGCGTTGAGAAGAGTCGCTTGGGAGAACGAATCGAGACCTCGGAGATCGGAGCCGAGCCGGTCGAGCCACCACTGAGCCACCGGCATCAACGGCACGTGGCCCACGCCGTCTCCGGGAAGTTCCTCGAGCACCTCGGGTTCGTCGTCCTTGGTCGATGCCAGCAAAACCGCAAGACCGGCGACCGATTTCACCTCGAAGACGTCACGCGGGGTGAAGACGAGCCCGGCATCGCGGGCACGGGCGACGAGCTGAATCGACATGATCGAATCGCCGCCCATCGAGAAGAACGAGTCGTCGACGCCCACCGATTCGACACCGAGGACATCGACGAACAAGGCGGCCAGCGTGCGTTCGGTATCGGATTCGGCGGCCCGCGAGCGTGCCTGGGTTGCTCGCAAGTCAGGAACCGGCAGGGCTCGGCGGTCGAGCTTTCCGTTGGCAGTCATCGGCAGTTCGTCGAGAACGACCACGACCGCAGGAACCATGTACGGGGCCAGAGCCGAGCCCGCGAACGCGATGACGGCCTCGGGATCCACAGTCTGAGCGTCGTTGGCAGGCACGACGTATCCGACGATCCGTGCGGCGCCTCCGTCACGTTCGAGCGTGGTCACCACGGAATGTGCAACGCCGGGATAGCGAGCCAGAACTGCCTCGATCTCGCCGAGTTCGATGCGGAATCCGCGAATCTTGACCTGGAAATCGCCTCGACCCTGGTACTCGAGTTCGCCGTTCTTGTTCCACCTGGCGAGGTCGCCGGTTCGGTACATCCGTGTGCCCGCACTGCCCGCGGGATTGGGCACGAATCGTTCGGCGGTCGTGCCGGCGCGGTTTCGGTAACCGCGGGCGAGTCCGTCGCCGCTGACGTACAGCTCTCCCGTCACTCCGACCGGGACGCGGTGTAGGCGATTGTCGAGGACCCACGCGGTGATGCCTGTCGACGGGCGACCGATCGTGACTCGATCGGTCGGGGACATCGGCTCGGTGATGCTGGCGACGACCGTCGATTCGGTTGGTCCGTAGGCATTGATCATGATCCGGTGATCGCTGACCCAGGCGGCGACGAGATCGGGTGGGCAGACGTCGCCGCCGGTTCCGATGCACACCAGCTCGTTCAGTCCGCTCGGATCGACCGTGGCCAGTGCGGCTGGTGTGATGAAGGCGTGCGTGACGTGCTGGTCGGCGATCAGACTCGTCAGTTCGGTTCCGCCGATGATGCTCGGTGGGGCGATGACCATCGTGGCCCCGGCACCAACAGCCATCAGGAGTTCGAGAATCGAGGCGTCGAAGCTCGGTGAGCTGAAATGCAGCGTGCGCGAGGTCGACTCGACGCGGAAGCGACTGCGTTCCTGCTCGGCGAGTGCCGAAAGCCCACGGTGAGTGACCATGACGCCTTTGGGGACGCCGGTGGAACCGGAGGTGTAGATGACATAGGCCGGGTTGTCCAGGGACACCGCAGCCAGCAGCTCCGAGGCATCTATCCGCTGATCACCGATCTGTTCGAGGGTTGCGAGTGTCTTTGCCTGATCGAGCAGAACGGCGTCTGCCTCGTCGGGGACGACACCCACATGCTCGGCGGTGGTGAGAACGACGCCCGCTCCCGAGTCGTTGATCATGTGGTGCACGCGGTCGACGGGATACGCCGGGTCGACGGGTACGAATGCAGCGCCGGACCGGGCAACCGCCCAGATCGCGACCACGGATTCCAGTGAGCGTGGTAATGCCAGGGCGACAACGGATTCCGGACCGACCCCGCGGCTGATCAACAGTCGTGCAAGCCGGTTGGCGCGGCGGTCCAGATCGGAGTAGGTCAGATGGCGGTCGCCGAAAATCAGTGCAGCCCTCTGCGGTTCGTCGACGTACTTCCGCTCGAGCAACGTCGAGAAGTGAACCTGCTCGGGAAGTTCCGGTGCGACGGCGCGAATCGTGTCGAGATCACTCACGAGATCGATGTCGCCGACCGGCGTGTGCGGTGACTCGGTGACAGCACCGAGAATCCGAACCAGGTATCGAGCGAAACCTTCGACGGTCGACTCGTCGAACAGGGCGCTCGCGTAGGTGAACCCGGCCTCGATTCCGGCCGGCCGGCCGTCGTCGTCGAAGGTCTCGGCAAGCGTGAGTTGCAGATCGAAATTCGAGACGGCGGATTCGAGTTCGAGGACCTCGACGTCCAAATCCGTCAGACGAACTGCTGGCCGAGTGGTGTTCTTGAACTCCAGCATCACCTGGAACAACGGTGAATGCGACGTCGACCGCTCCGGAGCCAGCGCATCGACGACGCGCTCGAAGGGGACGTCTGCGTGAGCGAAGGCGTCGAGGTCGGTGCTGCGAACTCTGGCCAACAGATCGGTGAACGAGGCGGCGGGGTCGACGTCGGCGCGCAGGACCAACGTGCCGACGAACATACCGACCATCGGATCCAGCAGGGCATTTCCGCGCCCGGCGATCGGTGAGCCGATCGTGATGTCTTCCATGCCGGACAATCTCGCCACGAGCACTGCGTATGCGGCGTGTACCGCCATGAACATACTGCTTCGGTGTTCGATCGTGGTTTCGCTCAGACGACGGTGGATGCCGGCATCGATGTCGAATCGAACGACGCCGCCCGAGAGATCCTGCACACGCGGACGCGGTCGATCTGCGGGGAGCGCAAGAATTTCGGGAACACTCGCCAGTTGACGTGTCCAGTACTCGAGCTGACCGGCAAGAGTGCTGTCCGCTTCGTCGATCCGACCGAGAGCCCTTTCCTGCCAGATGGCGAAGTCCGCGTACTGGACCGGAAGAGGAGACCAGTCGGGCGCCTCACCTCGATGCCTTGCCGAGTACGCGCTCATCACGTCGAACGCCAACGGTGCCATCGAGAATCCGTCGGCGCAGATGTGATGGACGACCACGGTCAGGACGTGATCTTCTTCGTCGACCTCGATCAGTTCCGCCCTGATCGGTGGAGCCTGCGTGACGTCGAAGCCCCTCGAGGTGAGACGTTCGATCTCCCCGAGTACCGCTTCGGCGTTTGCGGCGACAACCGGCAGCGCGCCCAACGCTTCACCGGGTTCGACGATCACCTGCGCCGGCACTCCCTCGACCATGGGAAACAGCGTGCGCAGCGATTCGTGGCGAGTAAGCACGTCGGTGATCGCGCCCTCCAACACGGCAACGTCCAACCGGCCTCTCAGCCTGATCGCTATGGCGACGTTGTACGCCGCGGACGTGACGTCGAATTGATTGACGAACCACATGCGCTTTTGTGCCAGCGACAGCGGGATCGTCTGTGGCCGCGGCAATGCCTCGAGCGGAAGGACTGCCGGTCCCCCTCGTGCCGTGGCGCACTCGACCGCCAACTGCGCAACGGTCGGCGCGTCGAACAACTCTCTGATCGACAAGTTCAACGACAGCGAATCGTTCACGCGCGCCACAGCGCGTGCAGCGACGAGGCTGTTTCCGCCGATCTCGAAGAAGTTGTCGTGAACACCGACTGCCCCGGATTCCAGAAGCTCCTCGAAGATCGCCGCCAACTGCGCTTCGAGCGGTGTTCGCGGCGCCAGATACGTCTGCGAACTGTCGAAGCTGGGCGCGGGCAGAGCCTTCCGATCAAGCTTGCCGGTCGAACCGAGAGGGAACACGTCGAGGGCGATGACCACCGCGGGAACCATGTAGGCCGGAAGGAGACCTCTCAACTCGGTGCGTAGGCCGTCCGTGTCAATCGAAGTGCCGGTGTCGGCGATGACGTAGCCG
This sequence comes from Rhodococcus sp. DN22, assembly GCF_036669995.1. Taxonomy (NCBI): domain Bacteria; kingdom Bacillati; phylum Actinomycetota; class Actinomycetes; order Mycobacteriales; family Nocardiaceae; genus Rhodococcus; species Rhodococcus sp. DN22. The sequence continues at coordinate 3,234,687 of NZ_CP133326.1, forward strand.
ACCAAACTGTCACCGACCACGTCGTCGTGATGGACGAGAGCAGCAGCTTGCGCGACACCGGGCAGCCTGAGCAATGCTGCTTCGACCTCGGCGAGTTCGATGCGCTGGCCGCGGATCTTGACCTGGAAATCGCGTCGACCGACATAGTCGAGCAGCCCGTCGGCGCGCCACCGGACGACATCACCGGTTCGGTACATCCGGGTGCCAGACGGGCCGTACGGGTCGGCCACGAACCTGTCGGCGGTGAGATCGCTGCGCCCGAGGTATCCACGCGCCAGTTGCACTCCCGCCAGATACAGCTCGCCGTGAACGCCGACCGGAACCGGATGCAGCCGCCCGTCGAGGACATAGAGCTGGGTGTTCCACACGGGCGCACCGATGGGAACGGTGACGGTCATGTCGGGGGTGAATTCGGCGGCGCTGACGTCGACGGCAGCCTCCGTGGGTCCGTACAGGTTGAACAGTCCCGCAGAACTCAGACGGGTGAACGCCTCCGCAGTGGTAGGCGCGAGGGCTTCACCGCTGCAGAACACCTGACGCAGGCTCGCACACTGCCCGGCAGTCGCGGCAGCGACGAATTCCGCGAGCATCGACGGAACGAAGTGCGCCGTCGTGACGCCTCTGTCGGCAATCAACGCCGACAGGTACCCGGGATCACGGTGCCCGTCCGGTTCCGCGATCACCAACTGCGCGCCGGTCTGCAGGGGCCAGAACAGTTCCCACACCGAGACGTCGAAGGTCACCGGGGTCTTGTGCAGCACCACGTCCGACGCGTGAAGGGGGTACGTGTCCTGCATCCACAGCAGGCGATTGACGATCGAACGGTGTGATACTGCAACACCTTTCGGTCGACCCGTCGATCCGGACGTGAAGATCACGTAAGCAGCATTGTCCGGGCGGAGGGGTCCGAGCCGATCAGCGTCGGTGATCGGCGCCGTCGTGGACACCTGACGATCGAGATCGACGTCCACGATCGGGACTCGCGCGGGAAGAGCGCCGTGGTCCTGGGGCCGGCTCAGCACGCAGATCGGTTCCGCGATGTCGAAGACGTACGCGATGCGCTCGGCGGGATGATCGGGATCCACCGGGACGTATGCCGCACCGGCACGGATCACGGAGTGGACCGCGACGAGTAGTTCCGGTGACCGTCGAATCGACACCGCGACGCGCATGTCCGGGCCGACCCCGCGGGCGATGAGGGTTCTGGCAAGTTCATCGACCCTCGCGTCGAACTCCGCATAGGTCAGTGTCCGCTCGCCGTAGACCAGCGCGGCCCCCTCGGGTGTCCGGGCTGCCTGCTCCGCCACCAGGTCCGAGAGGGTGGTGATCGGTACGGCGTGTTCGGTGGCATTCCAACGCTCGAGGACCAGTTCCGCCTCGCCCGGAGCTGTGAGATCGACGTCGCCGACGACGGATTCCGGGTAGGCAGCTACCGCGTCGAGGAGCATCGTGAAGCGATCAGCGAGGCCGGACATGGTGTCCGAGTCGAAAAGCTGGCTGGCGTAGTTCAACTGGCCGTCGAGATGGTCGCCGCGGTCGGTGAGAATGACCTGAAGGTCGAACTTTGCCGCGCCCGTCGACAGTTCGTCGACCGTGACCTCGAGCTCGGGCAAAGTGACCTCGGTGGGAGCGGCGCCCTGCATCACCAGCATCACCTGGAACAGCGGCGCCTGGTTGTCTGCGAGGGATTCGACGAGTACGTCGTACGGCACTTCGGTGTGCTGCAAGGCCGCCACGTCGACGTCGCGGACGCGGGTGAGAACTTCACCGAAGGTGAGTCCCCCCTCGAGAACCGTCCTCAGCACCACCGTGTTGACGAACATTCCGACGACGTCGTCGAGAGCGCGCTCGCTCCGCCCGGCCACCGGAGTGCCGATCGTGATGTCGTTCGCTCCGGATTCTCGGCTGAGCAGGACGGCCAGCGCGGCGTGGATCACCATGAACACGCTGACGTCGCTGCGCGCCGCGATCTCGCCGACCCGGCGGTACGTCGCGGAGTCGATCCGGAAATCGAGATCGTCACCGCGCAGCGAGACACCCGCAGGCCGCGGGTGATCCATCGGCAGTTCCGCGAGCTCACCGCGTTCGGTGAGCGTGTGCGACCAGAACCGCAACTGCTCGGCAAGAATCGAATCCGGGTCGGACGCTTCACCGAGCGCTCCGCGTTGCCACTCGCTGAAATCGCCGTACTGCACTTCGAGTGGCAGCCACGCCGGCACGCGTCCGCTCGCCCGCGAGGCGTACGCCACCATCACGTCACGAGCCAGCGGCGCCATCGACAGGCCGTCTGCTGCAATGTGGTGCACGACGAGGACCAAGGTGTGCTCGCGTTCGTTCACCTCGAGCAGAGTCGCGCGGATCGGCACCGATTCGCTGACGTCGAATCCCTCTCGCGCGAGCTCACTCGCCCGCGCCGAGGTCACTGCGGCAGGCACCGTTTCCACCTCGAGATGATCGAACATCTCGTCCACACCGAGAACGTGCTGGACGGGGCCACGCGCACTCTCGGGGAAAACGGTCCGCAAGATCTCGTGTCGAACGATCACGTCCCGCAGCGCGGTGAACAGTGCATCGACGTCGAGATCGCCGGTCATCGAAACCGCGATCGGAATGTTGTACGCCGGCGAACTCGGATCGAGTTGATTGGTCAGCCACATTCGTTGCTGCGCCAGAGATACCGGTATCCGGTCAGGGCGATCGATACGCGTCAGTGCCGGGGCACGTGTGTTCCGCGAGTCCGCGAGGTCGGCACGTGCTGCCAGAGCGGAGACGGTCGGCGCCTCGAAGAGGTCGAGAACGCTCAGCGTCGTTCCGAGAGCTCCGTTGACTCGCGACACGACGCGGGTCGCGATCAACGAGTCACCGCCGAGGTCGAAGAAACTGTCGTCTGCTCCCGCCCGGGTGATACCGAGCAGATCGCAGAACACCGCCGAAATTCGCTTCTCGGTCGAGGTCTCAGGGGCACGGTATTCAGCCGACCCGCCCACAGAATCGATGTCCGGTAACGCTTTCCTGTCGATCTTTCCTGCCGGAGTCAACGGAATGGAGTCGAGGACGACGATCCGCGCCGGAACCATGTGGGCTGCCAACGAAGATCTCGCGTGGGCGACCAGCTCGGAGTTGTCGATGTGTGTGCCCGCAGCCGCCGTGACGTACGCCGCCAACAGTGTTTCCCCACTCGGGCCCGCAACTCCGGCGGTGACTGCCTGTGCGACGCTCGGGTGGCGGCGCAGCACGTCGTCGATCTCGCCGAGCTCGACGCGGAAACCGCGGATCTTGATCTGGAAGTCGCTCCGGCCGAGGTACTCCAGCTCACCCTCGCCGTTCCACCGCGCGAGGTCACCCGTGCGGTACATGCGCTCTCCCGCAACACCGTTGGGGTCGGCAACAAATCGTTCGGCCGTAATCGTGGCACGCGCGTGGTACCCGCGCGCCAAACCGACACCGCTCACATAGAGCTCGCCGGCGACACCGATCGGCACCGGTTGAAGCCGCGAGTCCAGGAGGACGGTTGCGGCTCCGCGCATCGGCTTCCCGATGGTGACGGGAACATCGCTGCTCAGCGGTCCGGTCAGAGTGGCGACGACGGTGGTTTCGGTCGGTCCGTACGCGTTGAACATCGAGCGTCCGTGTGACCACTGATCCACCAGCGCGGGTGAGCATGCGTCGCCGCCGGTCACGACCACTCGTAGATCCGGTAGGCCGGCGGGATCGACTGTTGCCAGCGCGGCCGGGGTGACGAAGGCGTGGGTGACCCGTCCGATACGCATCACCTGTGCCAGTTCGTCGCCGCCGTACACGGTGGGCGGCGCGATCACCATCGTTGCCGCGCCCCCGAAGGCAAGGAGGAGTTCGAGGACCGAAGCGTCGAAGCTCGGCGAAGAGAAATGCAGGGTGCGGTCTCCAGGTTCGACTCCGAACCTGACTCGTTCTTCGTCGGCGAAGCTGCTCAGCCCGCGGTGACTGACCACGACGCCTTTGGGGACACCAGTGGAGCCGGACGTGTAGATGAGGTATGCCGGATCGTCGTAGCTCAGGCGCGTACGCCGCTCGGCGTCGTCGACCGGTGCATCGGAATGGTGCGAGGTGTCCAGTTCGTCGAGGAGCAGCCAATCCACCGAATCGGCGAGCCCGCCGTGGTGCTCCCCCACACTGATTCCGACTACAGCTCCCGAATCGGTGAGCATGTGCCGAATACGATCCTCGGGGTAGTGCGGATCGATCGGGAGGAAGGCACCGCCGGTCTTGGCCACCGCCCACGTCGCGGTCACCGATTCGAGAGACCTCGACAGCGCAAGGGCGACATAGGTGCCGGGGCCGACTCCCCTGTTGATCAGTTCACGGGCGAGTGTGTTCGACTCGGCGTCGAGATCCCGGTAGCTCACCTCACGATCACCGAAAACGAGCGCTGGGGCATCGGGGTTCACAGCCGAGGCCCGGCGGAGAATATCGGGGAGGGTCAACGGGGAGGACGCGGTCGCTCCCCGCGCCGGTACCAGGGACTCACGCTCGAAGTCGTCGAGGAGATCGAGGTCTCCGACCGGCGTTCGCGGGGCTGCTGCTGCGCCTGCAAGGATCCGCACCAGTCGCGAGAGGAAGGCTCGGACCGTGGATTCGGCGTAGTGCTGCGTGGAGTACGCAACCTCGAGGGCGCCGGTATCTGCGTGGACGTCGATCGCCACGTCGAGGCCGGCAATCGTGGTCTCCTGCGAGCCGTCGTTGAGGTGGACGTGCAACTCGGGCAGTGCGGGGACACCTGCCGCCGATCGAATCGACAACGTATCGCGTTCTCGAGCAAGAGAACTCACGAACTCGTCGAACGGCGCCGCCGGATCGACCTCGCAGCGCAGGGGCAAAGTTCCCCACTCGGTCCTCGTTCCGATCAGCACGTCCCGGCGCTCGGTCGATCTCGACAGCAACGAAGCAAATGCGGCATGGACAACGGCAAAGAGGGAGACGCCTTCCGTGCGCGCAAGTTCGGCGACCGCGGGATCGAGTGGGACGCTCAGCCGATTCGTACCGGTGGGCTCCGATTCGGCGTCGATTCGCTCGAGGCCCAGTGTCTCGAGGTCCAGTGTGGAGCCCTCGTCGGAGTCCCCCAGGTATCTCGCCCAGAACCGCTCGAGTTCCCTGCGCTGTGCACTGCGCGCCCCTGCCTCGGCACTTGCCGGATGAATCCGGTTCATCGGCGTACCGGCCGGTGCTGCTGTCAGTTCTGCGACCAACTCGGTGAACGCCCGGTGGTGCTCGGCCAGTTCGTCGTGTCCGTAGCGATTGGGGTTTCCGCGAAAGTCGATCAACGTCTGCGCCGGATCGCCGCTCTGGTACACGTTGACCAGCAGATCCTCGACCGGACCCGACGTGACGATGTGATACTCACCGGTCAGTGGCCCGAGGGTTATCTCCTGCCGGAAGAGCATCACATTCATCATCGGGCCGGACAGACGCGCGTCGCCGACGGTCAGACCGGCATCACGCCGGATGTCCTCGAGGCTGCATCGCTGATGACGAAGCGCACCGAGAAGTTCGAGTTGCACGCGCCCGACCAGATCGTCGACACTTTCGTCCGGGTTTACGTGGATGTGTAGCGGCGCGACGTTGACCAGCATTCCGCCGGACCGCTGCAGCGGTGCCGTCGTCCTCGCGGAAACCGGCAGGTTGATCAGCACGTCGTCGTAGCCGGTACTGCGGGACAGGTAGCACGCCAGTGCCGAAATCAACACTGCGGCCGGAGTTGCACCGGAACGTGAATTCCACTCGTCCAAGGCAGCAAGGCTGTTCGCCGACATCGCGGCACTGACGAGTTCACTGCGTGCAGTCGGGGGTCCCTCACGGGTGGCCAACGTCGAACCGTGTTCGACGCCCGACACACGCTGGGCCCAGTACTCGCGGTCGGCTTCGAATCGGCTCGATTCGCGGTACTTCTGGTCGAGCTCGGACAGCGTCGTGACGTCGAGCGCCTTGTTCACCGCAGGCTCTCGACCTTCGACGGCTGCGGTGTAGATCGCCGCAATCCGATTGACGATCGTCATACCGCTGTATCCGTCGAGAGCGACGTGATGAATCCTGGTGTACCACAGGTAATCCCGATCACCAGTTTGAAGAATTGTCATCTCGACGAGACGATCGCGAGTCAGATCGAGCGTCGTCGCGTAATCGTTGTCCATCCACTCCGAGGCAGCCTGCCGAGGGTTCTCACGCTCGCGGAAGTCGAAGTAGTCGATGCCCGGGTCGATCGTGAAGTCCACGATCTGGCAGGGCTCCCCATCCGGGTACATCAACCGTAGAAACGGTGATTCGAACTCGTGGGCAGCCTCCACCGCGGCGCGACTGAGCAGTTGCATGTCCAAATCGCCGTGGAACTCGATGTACTGCGCGATGAAGTACGGGACCGTCGGGTGAAGTTGCTGCGCAAACCACATGCTGCGCTGCACCGCTGACAGGGGGAACGCTCCTGCCGGCAGGCTTCGCGATCCGGTGAGCGGGTCGATCCTCTTGTCGGTATCCATCACGACCACCCCCACACAGCGTTGTGACGATCAGCGTTGTCACGATCAGCGCCGGGAAGTGTGGCTCGGGGATTGAAGAGAAACATCGCACCGCCTCGATATCGAGTGGAAACCATGTGGCGATCCTGCGAGAGCGCAGCCGAAGGTCATCGACCTCGACGAAGGGTCGCTTCGAAGTCCGAACCTCCCCGAAGGTCCGAACTCAGGATCAAAATTTGTCGTCGTCAGGCGTCAGGAGCACCGCAGTGTTGCAGTGCTCGACGCAAGGCTAGAAACCGGTTGCCCACACCTGCTCTACCGGAAACGTTCGGCTTCGCGGGCAAGCTCGGTCAACCGTTCACACAACTGTGTGAGCTCTGAACTCTCTGCGCCCTCGGCAATTGCTGTCGCCACATCTTCGGCAGCGCATCGGACCTCGAACATCCGATCCACGAGTTCGACCGCTTCGACTGCGGTCAAGATGACGGCGTCAGCCGGGATCGACGTGCCCTTGACGGCATTGCGCTGCTCGTACGCACGCTGTCGACAAGACTGGCTGCAGTACCGGCGTCGACGACCGACACCGGTCACCGCGACCTCTCGACCACACCACACACACGGGTTTCCCGAACGCGCAGACTGCGGTGATCCGACGCGTGTGCTCTCAGCCATGAATCGACACTGTACTCGAGATTCGGACGCCTTCGATGAACGCGCACGGTACCCGGTAAGATGGAGAGGTTGCGTCTTCTCGCCACACGGGAACCAATCGGGTGCTCGTGGCGTTGTAGATGAGTGTGAGCGTCTACTCCCCAAGTCAGGGCGCCCACCAGCGGTGACGAACGAAGAGAGGACACCACCATGGCAGATCGCGTACTTCGAGGTAGCCGACTCGGAGCTGTGAGCTACGAGACCGACCGTGACCATGACCTCGCGCCCCGTCGTATGGCCAAGTACAAGTGCGAGAACGGCGAGATCTTCGACATCCCGTTCGCGGACGAAGCCGAGATCCCCGGCACCTGGTTGTGCCGAAACGGCCTCGAAGGCACCCTCATGGAGGGGACTGCTCCCGAAGCCAAGAAGGTCAAGCCTCCCCGCACCCACTGGGACATGCTGCTCGAGCGTCGCTCGGTCGAGGAACTCGAAGAGCTCCTCAAAGAGCGTCTCGATTTGCTGAAGGCCAAGCGTCGCGGCGCATGAACTAGCACTTCGATCAAGACCGTCCGGTTCTACACCGGGCGGTCTTTCTCGTTCTTCGGGGAGTGATCGTTCACAAGTCGACGTCATACTTCGGCCCTTCTTCGACGTGGCAACTTCAGGATGCTTCGCGGTCCTCAAAGACACTTCAGGGCAACGTCATTCAGCATCCAGGCGCACTCGCGGGCCGACAGTGCGCAAATCCTGGACTTGCGCTGGAGAACCATCGGCACTGCTTCGTGCACCAGTGTGAGCTGTATCCCCCACCCCGCGACACACCAAACTTCGGTACACCAAACTTCGATACGGAGTGAACTGGTAGCCCAGTCACTCGGCCGGGTTGCTTGCTAAGTGACGATGGCAAGCAACCCGGCCGACTGGGGTGTGGGTGAATGATTTGCGGTGCTGAACGGTTCTTCCGCTACTTCCCGGTCACCGAGTGATGCTCTGTGCCGCGGTTCCTTGGCGGAGGCGGGTGATTTCGTTGCGTGATTCGACGACCTGGGGGCTGTCGTCGCCCTTGCTGACAGCTAGGTCGCTGCACAGATCCAGCGCGGCACGAACGATATGTCGTCGTTGGCGACGTTCGGTGCGAGTGGGTGCGGCTTTCGCGTAAGTGCGTTGTTGTCGCCATCCGCCGGCGGCTGTCACCTCGGCGTCGGTCAGGACGCCGGACTCGATTTCCGGGGCGAGAATGTCACGGACGAAGTGGGATTCACGTGGGTGCGCCCAGACGAACGCGATCCACAAGGCAGTGAACGCGAAGACGATGTCGCCGATCATGATGACGAACACGAGCGAACTGCTGCCGCCGGCGATCGCGAGCATGGAATCCCACACGCCGTGGATCAGGATGGGTGCCACGATCAACGCCAATCCGCGTCCGATCCGCCGGGGCTGGGCCGGGGTGCCGATCAGATAGATCACGCCGGCGCAGAAAAGGGCGGTGAACAGGGGATGAGAGACGATGTCGGAGTAGGTGCGGGTGGCGATGGAACCGAGCAGGCCGTCGGTTTGGTGGGCGCCGAAGCCCTGTGTTGCGCCGGCAATCGAGTACAGAAAGTCTTCGCTGGTCTGAAATCCCAAGCCGATGAAAGCACCGAGGAGCAGGCCGTCGGTTGCGGTGCGCACCAGGCGTGGTGCAAGCGCGAGGAGGACTACGATGCCGATGCCTTTGGCGGTTTCCTCCACGAAGGGTGCAGAGAGGCCCGCATGCCAGTCCTGAGCCCATACCTGCCCGAAAATCTTCGAGTAGAGCGAACCGACTGCTCCGTTCGCGGGTACTGCGATAGTGAACGTTGCTGCGGTGGCGCCCCAGATGAAGCCGGTGACCACTAGTCCTACGGGTTGGCGTTCGTGGCGGTCGATGTGCCGGAACCACCATGTCCAGACCGCGGCGCTGATGACGCCGACGATGCCGGCAACGAGGAGTGCGCGCCCGAAGTATCCGGCGAAGGGAGCAAACATCTGCCAGCCTTTGACGAGGCCGAATCCGCACATCCACAGGTATATCCAGAACACGACGTTGCGTGGCTGGAAGAAGTGAAATTTCTCGCCCCAGGCCGTCGTATCGAATGCGCGGGAGCGGGTTTCGAGGAGATCGGTGCTCACTTGGTGTCTCCCTCGTGTGTGCCGATAGAGGCGATCATGTCGGTGATTTCTCGACTGCGGGCGGCGATCTGATCGGGTGGGCCGACTACCTGTACCCGAATTCCCTTGCCGTCGACGACGAATGTGGTCACCGATCCGGCGGACCGCGGAGTGTCAAAGCTGACCTGGACGCCGCTCAGACCCCCGGCGGTGCTGATCGGCTGGCGCGCACCGGAGACCGCAAGCACGGAACTGCCGTTCGTCGCAAGACTCACGGCATCTGTTTGGGAGAGGAGCTCGTCGGCAGTTCCACTGAATGTGTCGGCGTCGACGCTCACGGTGACGGTGCCATCGGTCAACGTCACACGTGGGAGCGAATCGGACGCGCCATGTTGGTCGGTTCGGAAACCACTGTCGACATTCCAGCCCGCAGGTACGGCGAAGGAGACCGTTTCGGTCACGGCCATCCGGTCTCCGGCGCCGGTTGGATCTTCGGAGGAGACAGCGGAATCGATGGCGGGCACGATCACGGTCCAGAGCATCCACACCGCCAAGATCGCGAGGGCGTGTGGGAAGACTCGTGTGTCGAATCCGAGGAAGCGGTGATCCGCTGGTGGACGTCTTCCGTGTAGGGGCTCGTGCTTGTGTGCAGTACTCGAAATAACGCTCAATTTCCCTCGTTTCCATTGCACAGCAGGTGCACTGACTATCGCAGAAACGGACAAATTCCGTGCATCAGCCGGCACCTGCCGGTCATCGAGACGATCGTGCACCAAGTTCCCGTAGGCGCGAGATCACCGAGAGCTCCTAGTCGACTGTGAATCTTCGCATCGCCAGATGTCCGAACACGCCGACCAGAATCAACGTGACGCCTGCGGTCACGGAAACGGAGTCGGTCACCAACCCCGCGATGCCGGTCACGGCTACGAACACCGGCAAAAAGTCGAACAGCCTGAAAATCGACTGCGGTGGTTCGGTTTCGAGGCCCTGAGCCTGAGCGGCCTTGTTCGGCGCATACTCGGGGTACCACTCGGTGAAGGAGATCGCGAAGAAGGTTCCGAGCAACTGCAGAATCCATCCGGTCCAGAAGTTGTCACCGTCGTGCAGCAGTGCGTCTCCGAACAGGCCCACCACGGCCGACCAGGTGAAGGCGAGAGCCCACACCGCCGTAATGACGTAGTTGATGCGCAGAAACAGTGGCGTCGTCCAATACTCTTCAGGCGTCGACTCTTTCGCGTACTGCAAAGTGAAAGGATTGCGGAGCAGGATCGATCCGAAGGCAAAGACCACCAGCGCGATGTTGGTCAGTTCGCCTCCCCAGAGTTCGAACCACCGAATCGTGTTCGCCGACGCGAGGAGGCCGATGGCCGCCAGAACGCCGAAGAACACGACGTCGAAGACCTCCAACAGCTTCACGGTGCCGCCGCGCCGGTGACTGGCCGCCAAGATCAGCAGCGACAACCCGAGGGCTGCGGCCGCGGATTCCTCGAACCTTCCCGGCCCGGAGAGCAAAGACAGCAAGATCCACGGTGACAGGCCGGCGAGCGGTGACTGCAGAACCGCGTCGACGACACTGGTTTTGTGAACTGCATCCCGGGGCTCGGACTTGTCTGGCTCGGTTTTCTCAGGCTCGGTCACAAGAAGCCGCCTTACGCAGGAACGGGTGGCACAGCGAGTACCCGCGTAGGCGCTCCTCGGAACATCGGCAGCCCTAATATCCGATGCTCGGCTCAGATTGCCGCAGTCTCCTCGGGTGAGTGCTCAGCCTGATCTCGGCGCCGGGCCAGCACTGCCATGGCAATCGCGCCGACCGCGATGATGCTGAGCACGATCTCCGGCACCGGACCTACTCGGCTGGCAAGGGTGGAGCTGGTCGAGAGCGGCACCTTCGCCACCAGGGTCGCCGGCACGAACAGGTCGGTTTGCGAAGTCACCGCACCGTCGGGAGCGATGATGGCGCTGACACCACTGGTTGCGGCGACAACGACGGCGCGGCCGTGCTCGACTGCCCGCACACGCGACATTGCCAGCTGCTGATAGGTCATCTCGGTGTCCCCGAAAGTGGCGTTGTTGGTCGGTACCGCCAGCAACTGTGCACCGTTGCGCACAGATTCCTGGAACGCCCGGTCGAACGCCACCTCGTAACAAGTCGCGACACCGATGGGTACCCCCGCTGCATGGACAACGCCGTTGCCCTCGCCGGGAACGAAATTGCCCGCGCGATCGGCGTACGAGGAGAAGTTCCGGAAGAAGCTTCGGTAGGGCAGGTATTCGCCGAACGGCTGAATGATCTTCTTGTCGTGCTGTTCCTGAGGACCGTTGGCGCCGTCCCACACGATCACCGAATTGGTGGTCGTACGATCGGCGTTCACGAGTACGGTGCCGACAAGAATCGGCGCTCCGATCGCTTCGGAGGCCCGGGTGATGTCGGCAGCGGCATCGGCGTTTCGCAGGGGGTCGATGTCCGAGGCGTTCTCCGGCCAGATCACGACGTCAGGCTGATCGACGCGGCCCGCGTCCACCTCGGCAGCAAGTTTCACGGTTTCGGCGACATGGTTGTCGAGGACCTGCTTGCGTTGCGAGTTGAAGTCCAAGCCCAACCTCGGAACGCTTCCCTGAATGGCGGCGACGGTGATCGTTCGATCACCGGAATCCATGGTGGACAAGAACGGCGACACCGCGAGAGCAATGATCACGGGCACGAGGGCAGCGGCAACAGCTCCGAAGAATCCTCGGTCCCATCGTTTGGCCGCGACAGCGACTGCAACTGCTGCCAAGCCGGTACCGGTCAGGGCCACCGCGAAGCTGAGCAGCGGCGCACCGCCGACACTCGCAAGTGGGAGGAGCCACCCTTCGGATTGACCGAATGCGAGCCTGCCCCAAGGAAATCCGCCGAAAGGAACGCTGGAACGAAGCCACTCGGTGAGCGTCCAGGTCGCGGCAATCCACAAGGGTGCCCATGGCAACCTCGCCACCAGAACCGCAAGCAGCCCGAACAGTCCGATGAACAACGACTCCACCGCGGCCAACGCGATCCACGGGACCGCACCTACGAACACACCGATCCACGGAAGCAACGGCACCAGAAATCCGAGACCGGCCAAGTATCCGTAACCGAAGCCGGCACGAAGGCGCAGTCCGCCGCGCCCGAAGTTCGTCAACACACACGTCAGAAGAGCGATCCCGACGGGCGCCAAGAACCACAGCGGGCGGGGTGGGAACCCTGCGAAGATCAGGAATCCACCTGCGGCCGCGTACAGCGAACGTAGCCATGCGGAACCGGTGAGCACAGCGCTCACACGGGAGCGATCACCGACAGACGCCTCTGCGCCGGCCTCACTCACTCGACGAGCCGCGCTGATAGACGACGCGTCCGCGATGCACCGACTTGATGCAGACCGGAATCGGCGCATCTTCCGCCAGCCTCGGCAGAGCGGGTACGCGCGAGCGCGGATCGGTAGACCATCGCTGAACCGAGTCGGCGGGTGCGCTCACTTCGAGTTCGCCTGCCTCCCACAACACGTAGGAGGCCGGTGCGCCCGGATTAAGGGTTCCCGCGGCGCCGTCCCGCACTCCGCCCGCGCGCCAGGCGCCGCGAGTTGCCGCGGAGAAGGCCGCACGCGGCGAGATTCCACTTCCGTCGGTGCGGTGCTGGACAGCGGCGCGCAGCATCGCCCACGGCTCGATGGGGGTGACCGGGGCGTCGGAGCTGAATGCGAGCGAGACACCCTTACCGGCAGCAGGTGCAAACGGATTCAACGCTGCTGCGCGCTCTACTCCCAGGCGCGTGGCGTAAAGACCGTCGGTGCCACCCCACAGTGCGTCGAACACCGGTTGGACGCTAGCGATGACACCCAAGGCGGCAAAGGTTTCCGCGTCGGCCATGGACATCATTTCCGCGTGCTCGAGGCGGTGACCCAACGCGGCGACCTTGGGGCCACCCAGTTCGTCGGCGACCCTGCGGAACGCGGCAGCTGCCGACGAGACGGCGCCGTCACCGATGGCATGGAACCCGGCCTGGACGCCCGCGAGGGTACAGGCCCGGATGTGTGCGGCGATCGCGTCGACGTCGAGGTAGGCATTGCCCGTCGAATCAGGTTGGTCTGCATAGGGTTCGAGCAACCACGCGGTATGCGAACCGAGCGAGCCGTCGATGAAGAGATCCCCGCCGAGTCCGTCTGCTCCGGTTTTGTCGAGGAGCGCGCGAGCATCCTCTTCGCTGTCGACACGCTCACCCCAGTAGCCCCGAACCTCCACGCCGTGATCGTGGGCCAACAGTTCCTGGAAATCGGTCAATCCCGAGATGTCCGGTCCCCCGCACTCGTGAACGGCCACGATTCCGCGTGAGGCGCAGAGATCGAGCGCAGCGGTACGAGCAGAAGCGCGCTGAGTTTCCGTCAGCAGATTCCGAGCGGCATTGCGCGCCAGGTGGTGTGCGTCGAACGTCAACGGGCCTTCGGCCGAGTATCCAGCGGTGGCGGCGAGGCCGGAGATCCCGTCGCGCAGTGCGCTCGAGCACGCGGCCGAGTGAACGTCGATCCGCGAGAGATACACCTTGCGGCCAGGGGCGGCCGCGTCGAGATCTGCGGTCGACGGCGGGGTCTGTTCGGCCCACTCGGTGTCGTCCCAACCGTGTCCCCAGATGACTGCGTCGGGATGGGCAGTTTCGGGGTTCGCGGCTGCGAATGTTCGTACTCGCGCGAGACATTCGTCCAGAGAGTTCGCGCCCACGAGATCGAGGCCGACGAGATTGAGTCCCAGCGCGGTGATGTGGACGTGGGTGTCGACGAACCCGGGAGTGACAAACGCACCACCCAGGTCTTCGATCTCCGCGGCGGGGTGCAACGCCCGTCCGGCGCGCTCGTCGCCGACCCACCCGACGGTGCCGTCGGTGATGGCGATCGAGGTCGCGTCAGGTGCAAATGAACTGTAGATCCGGCCGTTGACCAGCAGACGAGTAGTCACGAGCACCCAGTCTGCCTGTTAGTACTGCGGCCCCCGCGAACGGGTGGGTGTATCCGTGTCCAGAATCTCACCCTCGAGGACGAGTTCCTTGCCGTTGCTGGCGACGTACTCGGTGGTTTCGGGTGTCTCGACGATGATCTCGCCGTCGATCACCTCGCCGTTTCCGCGCATCCGCGCCGCGTAGCCGACGGTTCCGGCGAAGGCGTCACCACCGGCGGCAAATGCTGCTGCGCGCTTACCTGCCAGGAGCACTGCAAGCGGGCGCAGCGCCCAGCGGGTCGGCGGAATCAGAAGCAGCAGGCCCAGAACCGAAGTCACGAGTCCGGGTACGAACATCAACGCGGAGCCCGCCGCGACCAGGGCGCCGTCGGCGACCGCCAGTGACGGCGATCCCTCACCCCGCGTGGCCTTACGGAACCCGTCCATGACCCGTCGCCACTGCGAGCGCATGAGGATCAATCCGACAAGCGATCCGGCGAGAAACAGCAGCACTGTCCAGGCGACACCGATGGCGTTGCCCACGATGACCAAGGCTGCGATCTCGACGATCACGTAGAGGAGAAATACGGCGGCGATCATGACGTCCCCTTTCAGACGGTCTATTCGTTCAACGCTCGAGGGGCCGGTTTTTCTCCCGACAACGACGCAGAGGTGCAAAACAGGTGGGTGCCGTGAGTCACACGGGCCTTCTCTCACGCACGTGCGACTTGCCTGGCGTTAACTAACGCTCCGCTAACGATTCTAAACCTCAAGTTGACGTTGAGACTCTGCGCATGGTCAAGTCACTTCGGGCCGCATTTCCCGGCCTCATGAAATGAAGGAGCCCGACATGAGCCGACTCCCCGGCAAGACACTCGCCCGACGCATTCCCGCTGCCATCGCCGGCACTGCCGCCGTCGTGGCACTCACCGCCGGCAGCGCGATGATCAGCGCGGGAACCGCGGCCGCAGAACCGGTAGTACCCGAAGGGATTGCCGCACTGATCGCGCAGGCCGCAGCCATCTCCCCCGAAGCCTCTGCTGCTGTTCAGCAGTTGATCGGCACGGCAGGCGCTGATCAGATCACGACCGCTCTCGATCTCCCGGACATCGGCGTCACCAAGCCGCAGTCGTTCATGTACCCCGCACCGACGGTCGGGTGTGGCGTGGCCGGTGAACCCGTCACCGTAACCCTCAGCTCCGCACAGGCCGGTCCGAACTTCCCGTTGCCGCCGTGGGTCGAGGCCGACCATCTCCGTTTCCAGGCAATCCCGGGTTACGTCGGCATACCCAAGACCTCAGGGTTGAGTGTTGCCTGGATCAACGTCGGCACGTTCAAGGGCGGCATCGTCCCGTTGGACGAGAAGTTGCCCGTACTCGATACGCCGTTGCTCTCGAAGGTCGTCGACACCGGTGACGGCAAGGTGTTTGCCGCTCTGTTCGGCAATGTCGATTACGCAGACGGGAAGACCTGCATCGTGCTGCCAACAGTGGGCGCTTTTGATGCTTGAGCAGAGCGAAACGCTCGCTGCCTGACAGACGGCTGGCCTACGCGCCCGGAGTCACCAGTCCGGTCTCGTAGGCCAGCACCACAGCCTGCACACGATCACGCAGATCGAGTTTGGTGAGAATGCGTCCGACGTGCGACTTGATCGTCGATTCGGACAGGTACAGCTGCTGTGCGATCTCGATGTTCGACAGCCCCGTGGCCACGTGTCCGAGGACTTCGCGTTCGCGTTCGGTCAGGACGTCGAGAACTACCGGATCGCGCCGGGGCGCCGGACCGTCCACGATGAACCTCGACAGCAGACGACGTGTCACCTTCGGGGAAACAACCGCGTCACCGGCTGCCACGCTGCGGATAGCCGACACGAGATCCTCGGGCGGGGTGTCCTTGAGAAGGAAGCCGCTGGCTCCGGCGCGCAAGGCACCGAGAGCGTGTTCGTCCAGGTCGAAGGTCGTCATCACCAGGACCCTGGATTCGATCCCGGAGGCAAGAATCTGCTCGGTCGCTTTCACCCCGTCGACAATCGGCATCCGCACATCCATCAACACGACGTCAGGCTTCAGCGCCACCGCCGCTGCGACCGCCGCGGCCCCGTCGCCGGCCTCACCGATAACCGAGATGTCTTCATGTGCTTCGAGCACCATGTTCAGGCCCATCCGCATGAGTTCCTGGTCGTCGACTAGCAGCACGGTGATGGGCACGGCGTAAACCTATCGGGCCTGAGACGTCGGTGCCAATGCGATTGCGGCGAGCCGGTATCAATCGTGGATCTCGAGCGGCAGCTCTGCGTACACACGCCAACTGCCGTCGGGGCGTCGTCCGGTCTCGAGCGTCCCGTGCAGTACCGCCACCCGCTCACGCATTCCGACCAGTCCATTCCCCGAACCGTGGGAGAAGGTCGAACTCGACGTTCCGTTGTCGACGACCTCGAGTAGTACCGCGGTGTCGGTGCGGCGCACGGTGACTCGTGCCTTCGGGTTTGCGCCGGCGTGGCGGAGGACATTGGTCAGTGATTCCTGAACGAGGCGATGAATTCCCAGGCTGACTGAAGGACTGACGTCGTCGAGCTCGCCGGTCAGCTCGAGGCGCACGCCGAGACCAGCGGCCCGCATCATCTCGACGACCTTGGCGATGCCGGCAGTTCCGTGTTGCGGCATCGCATCACTACTGACCTCGGTGCGCAGCAGCGAGACGGTCCGGCGAAGCTCGGCAAGGG
Source organism: Rhodococcus sp. DN22 (assembly GCF_036669995.1). Lineage (NCBI taxonomy): Bacteria > Bacillati > Actinomycetota > Actinomycetes > Mycobacteriales > Nocardiaceae > Rhodococcus > Rhodococcus sp. DN22. Next base: position 3,251,628 of record NZ_CP133326.1, read on the forward strand.
CGTCGCGTCCGGTGCTGGAGATGTTGCCGAGCGCCTTCTTGGCCAACGCGGGATTGGAATCGACCGCATACGACGCGCCGTCCGCCTGGACGATCATCACGCTGACCGCGTGGGCGACGACATCGTGGAGTTCGCGGGCGATTCGGGTTCTTTCCGTGGCCACCGCATCCTCGGCACGCCGATCCCGTTCGTATTCGGCCACTTCGAGTCTGGCGGCCACTTCCTCGTCGTAGGCGCGGCGGGCGCTCAAGAACTCGGCGGTGATCCAGGCCAGTGCATAGAGCAGGGTCGCGATGATGATCGTGAGGATCACGTCTTCGCGGATGACGAGCAACGAGAGTGTCATGTCCAGGGCAAGGAAGCACGCGAAAATCGCCCCGGTGCGTCGATCGACATACGCAACGAGTGTGTAGAGCGAGACCCCGAGCGCCAACAGGCCTGGATGTTCCGCAGCCGGATCCCCGGTCGCCCACATCATCAAGGTTGCGAAGTACGACATCGACAAAATGGACGCAGCGGACACACGCGGATATTTGCGACGCCACACGACGGGAAGGCAGATCAGAAATCCGACGACGAGCTGAGGCCACCGCTCCTCACGCGGCGAACTGACGAACGTGACTACCTCGAGCGCGAAGAACACGAGCGCCAGCGCGCTGTCCGCGATCATCGGCTTTCCTCGCAGCCACAGGCTGAACCTCCGCATGTGCTCAAGAGTGTCACAGCTGTGAAAGAGTCACCGCCGTGGATATTGCTGATTGGGGACTGCTGATGACGGCAGCGACGGCGGCGGGTTGGGTCGACGCCGTGGTCGGCGGCGGTGGATTGATTCTGTTGCCGGCGCTCTTTCTGGTCGCACCCCAATTGACCCCACAGGCGGCACTGGCCACCAATAAATTGACGGCATTCACCGGGACGAGTGCTGCGGTGTACACGTTCTCCCGCCGAATCCCGATGGAATGGCGGCAGATGGCGCCGGCAGCCGCGTTGGCTGCGGTGACGGCCGCGTGCGGGGCGGCGGCCGTTTCGCTGATCGACAAGAAGTACTTCATTCCGATCGTGATGGTCGTCCTCGTCGCCGTCGCCGTCTTCGTGACCATGCGTCCGACGCTGGGCACGACGATCGCCACTCATCGTCCGACGCAGCGCAAGACCGTCCTCGTCCTGCTGCTCTCCGCCGGACTCATCGGCCTCTACGACGGTCTGCTCGGACCCGGCACCGGCACCTTCCTCATCATCAGCTTCGCGACCTTCCTCGGAACCGAATTCGTTCGGAGCGCGGCCATGGCGAAGGTGATCAATCTCGGTTCCAATTTCGGCGCGCTCGCCTACTTCGCCGTCACCGGGCATGTCTGGTGGAGTTTGGGTTTGGCGATGGCGGTGTGCAACGTTCTCGGCGCGGTCATCGGTTCGCGGATGGCGCTGAGCAAGGGATCCGGATTCGTGCGGATCACGCTGTTGGTGGTCGTGATCGCCATGGTGATTCGCCTCGGATGGCAGCAGTTCGGCTGAGATCGGCGGTCGTCGGCTAGCGTCGTGTGCGTGACCGTCACCCGAGATGTCGATGCAGATTTCCTCGCCCTCCCGCTGCGAGCTGTCGCTGATGCGGCGCTGTCGGCAGCGAGAACGGCCGGCGCCCAGCACGCCGATGTTCGTGTCCACCGCGTGCTCACACAGTCGATCCGCTTGCGCGACGGCGTAGTTCAGGCGGTGTCCGACGGAGACGAGATCGGGGTCGCCGTCCGTGTGATCGTCGACGGCACGTGGGGATTCGCCTCGCACGCCGAGGTGTCCCCCGATGTCGCTGCTGCGCTGGCACGCCAAGCGGTCGAGGTCGCGAAGGCATTGCGCTCGCTCAATCGGGATCCGGTCACCCTCGCCGACGAGCCCGTCTACGCCGACGCGACGTGGGTGTCGCCGTACCTCGAAGATCCCTTCGCGACACCGACGGCCGAGAAGGTAGGCCTGCTGGTCGACTACTCCGGACGGCTTCAAGCCGCCGACGGCGTGGATCACGTCACGGCGAGTGTCCTCCAGGTCAAGGAGCAGACCTTCTACGCGGATCTGGCCGGTTCGTCGATCACCCAGCAACGGGTGCGTCTACACCCCGAGTTCGAGGCCACTGCCGTCGACAAGTCGGCCGGCAGCTTCGAATCGATGCGTACCTTGGCGCCGCCGGTAGGGCGCGGATGGGAGTACCTCGGGGCGGAGAGCACATGGAACTGGGGCGATGAGCTCGCGCAGATCCCGGAGTGGCTGGCCGAGAAGACCAAGGCACCGACCGTCGAAGCAGGTCCGACCGACCTCGTGATCGATCCGACCAATCTGTGGCTCACGATCCACGAATCCATCGGACACGCCACCGAATACGACCGCGCGATCGGCTACGAAGCGGCCTACGCCGGTACGTCGTTCGCGACGCCGGACAAGCTGGGAACGCTGAAATACGGAACGCCACTCATGCACGTGACCGCCGACCGAAACGAAGAGCACGGCCTGGCCAGCGTCGGATTCGACGACGACGGCGTCGCCTCTCAACGGTGGGATCTGGTGGCAGAGGGAACACTGGTCGGGTATCAACTAGACCGTGTGTTCGCGCCGAGGCTGGGGCTGACGCGTTCCAACGGTTGCTCGTACGCCGACTCCGCACATCACGTTCCCATCCAGCGAATGGCCAACGTCTCGCTCTCCCCCGACCCTTCTACGGACACCTCGACTGCAGACCTGATCTCGCGAGTCGAGAACGGCATCTACGTCGTCGGTGACAAGTCCTGGTCGATCGACATGCAGCGCTACAACTTTCAGTTCACCGGTCAGCGGTTCTTCAAGATCCGTGACGGAAAGCTCGACGGTCAGGTGCGCGACGTGGCGTATCAGGCGACGACGACGGATTTCTGGGGCTCGATGGAAGCCGTTGGCGGTGAGTCGACCTGGCGCCTGCAGGGGGCGTTCAACTGCGGCAAGGCGCAACCCGGTCAGGTTGCGGCGGTCAGCCACGGCTGCCCGTCCGCTCTGTTCCGCGGAGTCAACATCCTCAATACTCGTTCGGAGGCTCAGCAGTGATCGATCCGCAGCAGGTCGTCGAGCGTGCATTGGCCGCGAGGACGGTAGACGAATCGTTGGTGATCGTGACCGATGCGAGTGAGGCGTCGCTGCGGTGGGCCAACAATTCGATGACCACCAACGGAGTTTCGCTGTCCCGGACGTGGACGGTGATCTCGATCGTGCGCGAGGGTGACATCGCGAAGGTGGGCACTGTCAGTTCCAGCAGTGTCGATCCGGAGCAGATTTCCGCACTCGTACAGGCAAGCGAAGAAGCTGCGCGCACAGCCACTCCGGCTGACGACGCGTCCGACCTGATCACGCAGTCGGCGGCAGAGACCGACTGGGACCTGCCGGCCGCCCTGACCGACATCGCTGTCTTCGCTCAGTTGGCTGCCGACCTGGCGAAGGGCTTCGACGGCGGCGACCAGTTGTTCGGCTTCGCCCACCACCAGTTGCACACCACCTGGCTCGGAACCTCGACGGGCGTGCGACGTAGAACGGCTCAGGCCACCGGCTCCGTGGAAATCAACGGCAAGCGCGACGACGCCAGCGCCTGGGTCGGATCCGGAACCGTCGATTTCAGCGATATCTCGATACCGAAGCTCTTGTCGCAGTTGACCACTCGACTCGACTGGGCGGGTAACTCCGTCAGTCTGCCTGCCGGCCGCTACGAGACAATTCTTCCGCCGTCTGCTGTGGCGGACCTGATGATCTATCTGATGTGGACCATGGAGGGTCGCGGCGCCGAAGAGGGCCACACCGCACTGTCCACCACCGGTGGTACCCGGATCGGCGAGAAGCTCGGATTGCCACTGACACTCACCTCTGACCCCGGCGCCGAGGGCTTGCAATCCGCGCCGTTCGTGATCACGACGTCGTCGAGTGAATCCGTCTCACTGTTCGACAACGGTATGGAGATCGAACCCGTCGACTGGGTCCGAGACGGCGTCGTCAATGCGTTGGCGTACCCGCGCCACGCTGCACGAGAATTCGGTCGACCTGTCGCAGTTCCCGGCGACAATCTCATCCTGACCGGTGGTGACGACACCTCGATCGAGGACATGATCGCAGGTACCGAGAAGGGTCTACTGCTCACAACCCTCTGGTACATCCGTGAGGTCGATCCTACGACGCTGCTGTTGACCGGACTCACCCGTGACGGGGTGTATTTGATCGAGGACGGCAAGATCGTCGGTGCCGTCAACAACTTCCGTTTCAACGAGAGTCCGCTCGATCTCCTGCGGCGGGTCACCGAGGCTGGACGCACCGAGATCACGCTTCCCCGGGAGTGGAAAGATTGGTTCACCCGCACGGCCATGCCGCCCATGCGGATTCCCGACTTCCACATGTCCTCGGTCAGCCAGGCGCAGTGATGACGAAGGTCGTGATCGCCGGCGGCACCGGCGCTCTCGGCCGCCGAATCAGCGACGATCTCGCGGACCGCGGATATGACGTCGTGGTCCTGACTCGCTCACCGAAACCCGGCAGGCACAGGCAGGTTCAGTGGGACGGCGTCACGGTGGGCGACTGGGCGGGAGAACTCGACGGCGCATCGGTGATCAATCTGGCCGGCGAGTTGGTCGATCGCCGACCCACACCGGCAAACATCGCACTACTCACCAGTTCCCGAGTCGATCCGACCCGCGCGCTGGTCGAAGCGTCGAAACTACTGGCGAACCCTGTTCCGGTGTGGATCCAGGCGAGCACGCTCGCGATCTACGGCGACGCCGGAGAGACCCGGCTCGACGAGGCTTCCCCACTCGCTGACGGGCCACCTCAGATGACCGACGTCGCAAAGGACTGGGAGGCAGCGGTCGAGGGAGCAAACACGTCACGAGTAGTGATCCTGCGAACCAGTGTCGTGTTGGAGAAGGGCACACCGGCGCTCGAGCGATTGCTGTTGCTCGTGCGTCTCGGACTGGGCGGACGCGTCGCCTCGGGTAGGCAGTGGACCAGTTGGATTCACATCGAGGACTGGCTGTCGATCGTGCGCTGGGCACTCGAACCCGATTCGGCTGCCTCGGGCGTGGTCATCGCGACTGCTCCGGATCCCGTCCGAAACTCAGAACTGATGGCCGGGCTGCGCAAGCACCTTCACCGGCCACCTGCGCCGCCGACGCCCGCTTTCATGGTCAGAATCGGCGCGTTCCTTCTTCGCAGCGACGCTGCCCTGGGCCTGACGGGTCGTCATGCCGTATCGAAAGTGTTGGCCGACAAAGGCTTCCCCTTCACGTATCCGCGCTTCGACTCAACGTTGGACGATCTGCTCGGCAACTGACGCGCGGTCAGGCTGCAGTGACGGCAAGTCCGATCGTTCCGGTCTTGCCGCGGCGAAGGAGACTGCCTTTCATGGTGATCCAGCCGAGGATTCCGTAGCGACGCGCGATCGCGTCGCGAGCATGATCGGTGCCCGGTCCGTCGAGGATCTCGGCGACGGCGGCCACCGGTTCACCCTTGGGATTTCCCCGAGCGTCACACGCAGCGACGGTGACCGACGGGTTTCGCCTGATGCGCTTGACCTTGTAGGAATCGGTGACGGTCCACATCAGGAGCTTGTCGCCGTCCGGCGCGGCCCAGAGTGGAGTCGCCACCGGAGTTCCATCCTTGCGGAAGGTCGTGAGTAGGACGTACTTGGCCTCGGAGACGCGCTTGAAGTCGGGGTTCACTCCTCGAGGATAGGTGCGAGCGCCTCTCGCTGAACACCGACAAGATTCCGCGACTATCTGGCGACCGATCAGTACCACCCAGGAAGTGCCACTTATGCACGTTTTATCCGGTTCTTCTTGACGTCGGACACGCCGTTTCGTCCCCGAACTCCATCTCGAGTTATTCTGAGGCAAACCGTCGAACTGGGGAGTCGAACTTACACATGCAGCGCCGTGACATGCAGCGTCGTGACTTTTTCAAAGCCGCCGGGGCGGGGGCGGCAGTTGCCGCCGCGACACCGCTCATGTCGACGTCGACCAGCCACGCCACCCCCGCACCACTGCGGGCGCTCCCGATGGGTGCTGATCACTACCGCGCGCTCGTCCCCGAGTTGTTCGCACCCTCTCCTACTCCCCCGGAGCATTCCGAAGCCATCGTCATCGGGTCCGGATTCGGCGCAAGCGCCACCGCTCTCCGGTTGGCGCAGAGCGGCACCCAGGTCACCATCCTCGAACGCGGACTCCGATGGCCGCATGATCCGCAGCGGGAGATTCACACCTCCGACATGCTGGCCGACGGCCGCGGAGTCTTCCGGCGAACATCGTTCACCAACCTCACCGGACTCCCCGTGGCGTGCGACTACTTCAGCGGCGTCCTCGATGCCACCGACTACCAACACATCTCGGTCTGGCGCGGCGCTGCAGTCGGCGGTGGTTCCATCATCTTCACCGGCGTGATGATCGCGCCCGAGCGCCGATTCTTCGACGCAGTCTTCGGCAACTCCCTCGACTACGACGAGATGGCGTCCACCTGGTACCCCAAAGTGCGCCAGATGCTGCGTCTGAGCCCGTTGCCCGAAGACATTTACCAAACCCCGAACTTCGGTCACTCGCGTCGTTGGGATCAGGACGCTCGTCGTGCCGGATTCGATCCGCAGCGGATCGACGGGATCTGGAACTGGGACGTGGTGCGCTCAGAACTCGACGGCCGAACCCGAGCCTCGGCCACTGTCGGTGACAGCAACATGGGTAACTCCAACGGCGCTAAGTTCGACCTCACACAGAACTACATTCCTGCCGCCGAAGCCACCGGACGAGCCACCGTCTGTTACGGACATCAGGTGCTCGCGATCAGTCGCGAACGTGATGGACGCTACGTCGTCGACGTCGAATCGACGGATCCGACGGGTGGCGTTCTGGCCCGGAAGACTCTTACCTGTGACCGTCTGTTCCTCGGCGCCGGTTCGATCGGCACGTCCGAACTGTTGGTACGCGCCCAGGCGACCGGTGCGCTGCCGAACCTCAACGAACACGTCGGCAAAGGCTGGGGAACGAACGGCGACGCCGGGATGGTGCGCTCGTTCGGCTTCAGTGACGGCACTGCGCAAGCCGCACCGTCGGCATCACGCATCGTCGACGAGTCGGGAATGCCACTCTCCCTGGAAAATTGGTACGTCCCCGGCTTGCCCCTCAACATCGGCATGCTCGGAACCTTGGGGATGACCCTCGACTCGCAGCGCGCCGACTTCGCCTACGACGGCGGCTCCGATCGGGTGGTGCTGAACTGGCCGAAGAACGGCAACGACGCCACCGTCGAGGCACTACGCGCCGTCCAGAACAAGATGGCCTTCGCCGGCACCACGCTGCCGTCGGCATTGCCGTTCGCGAAGGACGTCAATTCCTCGTTCACCGCGCATCCCCTAGGCGGTGCGGTTCTGGGCAAGGCCACCGACGGTTACGGGCGAGTCAAGGGCTACGACGGCCTGTACGTGATGGATGGCGCCGCTATTCCGGGCAGCACCGGCACCGTCAACCCGTCACTGACCATCACTGCCCTGGCGGAGCGGAACATCGCTCAGATCATCAAGTCCGGACGCTGACTCACTTCAGCGCCCGGATCTGCCGGTGATGCTCGAGGTCTACTCCCCCTCGAGCTCGCCTTCGGTTTCGAGGTACACCTGACGCAAGCCGTCGAGTGTCTTCTGCTCGGGGTGCTCCCACATGTTGCGCTCGGCAGCTTCGAGGAGCCGCTCGGCGATTCCGTGTAGTGCCCACGGGTTGGATTGCATCATGAACTTCTGGTTCTGCTCGTCCAGAACGTAGGTCTCGGCGAGCTTTTCGTACATCCAGTCCGCGACCACGTTGGTGGTGGCGTCGTACCCGAAGAGGTAGTCGACCGTGGCTGCCATCTCGAAGGCACCCTTGTACCCGTGACGGCGCATCGCGTCGAGCCAGCGGGGATTGACCACGCGCGCCCGGAAGACACGTGCGGTCTCTTCCGAAAGTGTGCGTGTGCGAACCGATTCCGGTCGAGTGCTGTCGCCGATATATGCCTCGGGCGACTTTCCGGTCAGCGCGCGCACGGTGGCAACCATGCCGCCGTGGTACTGGAAGTAGTCGTCCGAATCGGCGATGTCGTGCTCACGCGTGTCGGTGTTCTTGGCCGCCACGTTGATTCGACGGTAAGCACTGCGCATGTCGTCAGCTGCCGGGATTCCGTCGAGCCCACGGCCGTACGCGAAGCCGCCCCAGTTGGTGTACACCTCGGCGAGGTCGTCGTCACCGCGCCAGGTCTTGGAGTCGATGAGTTGCAGCAGTCCGGCGCCGTATGTTCCGGGCTTCGAACCGAAGATACGGGTGGTCGCACGCCTGGCGTCGCCGTGCTCGGCAAGGTCGGCCTGTGCGTGGGCGCGCACGTAGTTCTGCTCGTCCGTCTCGTCCAGTGCCGCGACCAGCTGAACGGCGTCGTCGAGCAGTGCGAGCACGTGCGGGAACGCATCACGGAAGAATCCGGAGATGCGGACGGTGACGTCGATGCGCGGGCGGCCGAGTTCTTCGAGATCGATCACTTCGAGGTTGACGACGCGTCGGCTCGCTTCGTCCCAGACGGGGCGAACACCGAGGAGCGCGAACACTTCGGCGATGTCGTCGCCGGAGGTACGCATGGCGGCGGTTCCCCACACCGACAGACCCACCGAGCGCGGGTATTCGCCGTGATCGGCGAGATAGCGAGCGGCGAGCGACTCGGCCATCGCCTGACCGGTCTCCCACGCCAGGCGTGAAGGAACTGCCTTGGGGTCGACGGAGTAGAAGTTACGACCAGTGGGAAGAACGTTGATCAGGCCGCGCAGCGGCGAACCGCTCGGACCCGCGGCGATGAATCCGCCGTCGAGCGCGTGCAGGACCTGCTTGATCTCGTTGTCGGTCTGCCGAAGACGCGGAACCACTTCGGTGGCCGCGAACTGCAGGATCTTCACGACGGTCTCGTCGTCGCTGAGTTGTTCTGCCGCAGCGGGGTTCCAATCGGCGTCGTACATGCCGCGAACCAGTGCGTGCGCCTTTTCCTCGACGTCGTCGACACGGTTGCGGGACTCGTCGCCGTCTTCGCTGAGCCCGAGAGCTTCGCGCAGACCAGGGACGCTCTGTTCGCCGCCCCACATCTGACGGGCACGGAGCATAGCCAGGACCAGTTCGATTTCGGCGTCGCCCTCGGGTGCGCGGCCGAGAATGTGCAGGCCGTCGCGGATCTGGACGTCCTTGATCTCACACAGCCACCCGTCGACGTGCAGGAGCATGTCGTCGAACACGTCTTCTTCGGGACGCTCCGCGAGGCCGAGGTCGTGGTCCATCTTGGCTGCCCGCATCAGCGTCCAGATCTGCTGGCGAATGGCCGGCAGCTTGGACGGGTCCAGTGCGGAGATGTTGGAGTGCTCGTCGAGCAGTTGCTCGAGACGGGAGATGTCGCCGTAGCTTTCGGCGCGGGCCATCGGTGGGATCAGGTGATCGACGAGTGTCGCGTGGGCACGACGCTTTGCCTGTGTTCCTTCACCCGGGTCGTTGACCAGGAAGGGGTAGATCAGCGGCAGGTCGCCGAGGGCTGCGTCGGTGCCGCAGTTGCTGGACATGCCGAGCGTCTTGCCCGGCAACCATTCGAGGTTGCCGTGCTTGCCGAGGTGCACAACGGCGTCGGCGCCGAATCCGCCGTTGTCCGGTGTTGCAGCGATCCAGCGGTAGGCCGCGAGGTAGTGGTGGCTCGGCGGCAGATCCGGGTCGTGGTAGATCGCGACGGGCTTTTCACCGAATCCCCGCGGCGGCTGGACCATGAGCACGATGTTGTTGAATCGCAGTGCCGCGATGACGATTTCGCCGTCCGGATCCTGCGAGCGGTCGACGTACAGCTCTCCGGGCGCTGCGCCCCAGTGCTCTTCGACGCCGCTGCGCAGTTCCTCGGGCAGGGTGGCGAACCATTCGCGGTACTTTGCTGCCGAGATGCGGATCGGATTGCCCTCGAGCTGCTCGGCAGTGAGCCAGTCAGGATCCTGGCCGCCGGCCGCGATCAGGGCATGGATCAGCGCGTCGCCGTCCTTCGCCGCCAGGCCGGGAACTGCGTCCGGGCCGTCGACCGGACCGAGGTCGTAACCGGCAGAACGCATTTCGGTGAGCAGGTCGATTGCGCTCGCCGGAGTATCGAGACCGACCGCGTTGCCGATGCGGGCGTGCTTGGTCGGGTACGCCGAGAGCATCAGAGCAACGCGACGCTCGGTGGTGGGAATGTGGCGCAGCTTGCCGTGACGGACCGCGATCCCGGCGACACGGGCGGCGCGCTCGACGTCGGGGACGTACGTGGACAGTCCGTCGGAGTCGATTTCCTTGAAGGAGAACGGGACGGTAATGATGCGGCCGTCGAATTCCGGCACCGCGACCTGGGTCGCGACGTCGAGAGGCGACAGTCCGTCGTCGTTCTCGTCCCAGGTGGCGCGGCTACTGGTCAGGCACAGCCCCTGCAGGATCGGGACGTCGAGTGCAGCGAGTGCGGCGACATCCCAGGCTTCGTCGTCCCCACCGGCGGACGCGGTAGCGGGCTTCGTGCCACCGGCAGCGAGAACTGTCACGACCATGGCGTCGGCGCGGCGGAGCGTGCTCAGAAGTTCGGCTTCAGCGGTTCGCAGAGATGCGCAGTAGATCGGCAGCGCGGTGCCACCGGCCTCGGCGACCGCGTCGCACAACGCCTGGATGTACCGGGTGTTGCCGGCCAAATGCTGAGCACGGTAGTACAGAACTGCGATGACCGGACCGCTCGCCGAGTCGAGATCGGGCGCGAAATCAGCGATGCCCCAGGAAGGCAGGTGAGCCGGCGGCTCGAAACCGTGGCCGGTGAGCAGGACCGTGTCGGACAGGAAGTGGTGCAGCTGTGCCAGATTCTGTGCGCCACCCTCGGCCAGGTAGTTGTGCGCCTCGGCAGCAACGCCGGCGGAGACCGTCGAGCACTCCATGAGGTCGGCGTCCGGCGCGTGCTCGCCGCCGAGAACGACTACGGGGAGTCCGGAGGCGAGGACCATGTCCAGGCCGTCTTCCCAGCTGCGACGGCTGCCGAGGATACGAACGATCACGAGGTCGACGCCGTCGAGCAAGGGCGGCAAGTCCTCCGAGACCAGCAAGCGTGAGGGGTTGGCCCAGCGATAGGAGACTCCGTCGCCGGCTTCCTGGCTGGCGCGGGCGCTCAGCAGATCGGTGTCGGACGTGGAGAGCAGAAGAATCACGGGTGAAGCCTTCCTGGGGTTTCGCGCCCCGTGGCACAGATCTGTCATCGACGGCGGTTGAGGGTCTGACTCGTGTTTCCGAGCGGAAACACGTCCCGCTCGAGCAACACTCACAGTGGCGCGACCGCACCGGACTTTCACCGGTTTCCTCAACTGCCGTCACTGGTGGTGGTGATGCTACCGGTCCGCAGAAGGCACTCATGACAGGTCGTACCCTGGAGCCATGCCCACGGACCGTTCACAGCCAGACGCGTGCCCGGGTGCACTGCAAGTTCACCACGCCGCCGACGGCGCATTGGCACGCGTGCGCCTACCCGGCGGACTCCTCACCCCCACCCAGTTGCAGACGCTCGCCGACGCGGCGCGCGATCTCGGCAACGGGCAGATGGAACTCACCTCGAGGGGCAACGTACAACTGCGCTCGGTCTCGGATCCCGAAGCCTTCGCAGCGCGAATCGCGTCGGCCGGCCTGCTGCCGTCCGCGACGCACGAGCGAGTGCGCAACATCCTCGCGTCCCCACTGTCCGGCCGTATCGGGGGCGTAGCCGACATTCGTGAACTGGTCCACCGTCTCGATTCGGCGATCCAAGCAGATCAAGCATTGGCGGATCTGCCAGGGCGAACCCTGTTCACCCTCGACGACGGGCGCGGAGACATCACCGGGCTACGGGGCGATTTCGGACTCCATGCGCGCAGCGCCACCGAGCATTCACTGGTGCTCGCCGGTCACCACACCACTCATCTCGTCCAGGCGGACGACGCCGTCGAATTGCTCCTCGAGGCGGCTCGATCATTCCTCGACGTCCGCGACAAGCACTGGCGCCTGGCCGAGGTTCCGGACGGAATCGAACGCACCCTCGAGCAGCTGGGTCTGAGCGCCGAGTCCACCGTTGCGGCGGACCTCACGCCGGATGCACGGCCCACTATCGGCTGGCTCGAGCAGCGCGACGGGACCGTAGCTCTGGGCGGCGGCCTGCGATTCGGGCTGCTCGACGCTCGGCTGGCCGAGTTCCTCGCCGCCGTCGACAAGCCCGTCGTCGTGACGCCGTGGCGATCGGTGCATATCTTCGACCTCGACGAATGGGCAGCCGAGCAGGTAGTCCGGGTGCTGGCACCCATGGGGTTGATCTTCGACGAGAACTCACCGTGGCTCGAGGTCACCGCCTGCACCGGAAGTCCGGGATGCGAGAAGTCGCTCGCCGATGTGCGCGCCGACGCGATCACCGCGGTCGAGCAGGCAGAACTTCCGGTTGTCGGGCGCCAGCACTGGGCCGGGTGCGACCGCAGCTGCGGACGTCCCCGCGGGGACGTAGCGGATGTGATCGCGACGGGTGACGGTTACCGGGTGAATCCGCCCGATCGGTGATGCCTCTATCGTGTGGCACATGATCGAGTACATCCGTGACGGCGCGGAAATCTATCGCCAGTCCTTTGCCACCATTCGGGCCGAAGCCGACCTGAGCCGTTTCCCGGCGGATGTCTCGCAAGCTGTAGTGCGCATGATTCATGCAAGTGGCCAGGTCGATCTCGTCGACGACGTCGCCTTCACACCCGGTGTCGTCTCGGCTGCGCGCGCAGCTCTGCGCGACGGCGCGCCGATCTTCTGCGACGCCCAGATGGTGGCTGCCGGCATCACGCGCAAGCGTCTGCCCGCCGGCAACGACGTCATCTGCACCCTCGGCGATCCGCGGGTTCCCGTGCTGGCGTCGACCATCGACAACACTCGCTCGGCGGCTGCTCTCGAACTGTGGGGAGCCAAGCTCGAGGGCGCTGTTGTCGCGATCGGAAACGCACCCACCGCACTGTTCCATCTTCTGAATCTCATCGAAGCCGGCGCACCCCGTCCGGCCGCCATCGTCGGAGGTCCGGTCGGCTTCATCGGCGCTGCCGAGTCGAAGGAAGCCCTCATCGAACACGCCAGCGGGATCGATCATCTCGTTCTCCGCGGCCGACGCGGCGGCAGCGCGATCACCGCCGCCGTCGTCAATGCGATTGCGAGCGAAGTCGAATGAGTGCAGGCAAGCTCTGGGGTGTCGGTATCGGCCCCGGCGATCCCGAATTGGTGACCGTCAAGGCCGCCCGCGTCATCGGCGAGGCCGATGTGGTTGCGTTCCACTCCGCGCGGCACGGCAAGAGCATCTCCCGCGGAGTTGCAGCGCCGTACATGCGCGAAGGACAGATCGAAGAACACCTCGTCTACCCCGTGACCACCGAGACCGTTGATCATCCCGGCGGATACCAGGGCGCGATGGACGAGTTCTACGAAGCAGCTGCCGAACGGCTGGCAGTTCACCTCGCGGCCGGTCGAACCGTCGCGTTGCTCGCCGCCGGCGATCCGCTCTTCTACAGCTCCTACATGCACATGCACAAGAGACTGGCCGATCGCTTCGACGCCGAAGTGATTCCCGGCGTCACCTCCGTCAGCGCGGCATCTGCTGCACTCGGAAAGCCGCTGGTCGAGGGTGAAGAGATCCTCACGATCCTGCCCGGAACGTTGCCGCAGGCCGAGCTGACCAGGCGGCTCAAGGAAACCGACGCCGCGGCCATCCTCAAGCTCGGACGTACCTTCCCACCGGTCCTCCAATCGCTCGAGGATTCCGGTCGCCTCGGCGAGGCCCACTACGTCGAGCGCGCGAGCACCACACGTCAACGCGTCGAATCCGCTGCCGAGGTCGACCCGGACGGAGTTCCGTACTTTTCGATCGCCATCGTTCCGAGCCCGTCGAACAACCCTCGACCTGCGACCGAGTCTCGCGGCGAGGTGGTCGTGGTCGGACTCGGGCCGGGCGACACCGCCTGGACCACACCCGAAGTGGCGCATGAGCTTTCGTTGGCAACCGACCTCGTCGGCTACGGCCCGTACGTCGATCGCGTGCCGACGCGTCCGGGCCAGCGTCGCCATTCCAGCGACAACCGCGTCGAAGCGGAACGCGCCGCGATGGCGTTGGACCTGGCGAAGAACGGCGCCCGTGTAGCTGTCGTCTCGTCGGGAGATCCCGGCGTATTCGCCATGGCTGCAGCAGTTCTCGAAGTTGCCGCCGAAGACCAGTGGCGCGGCGTGCCGGTCCGCATCCTTCCCGGCATGACGGCGGCAAACGCTGTCGCCAGTCGCGTCGGTGCTCCCCTCGGGCACGACTACGCGGTGCTCTCGTTGTCTGATCGCCTCAAGCCGTGGGATGTCGTCGCGCGCCGTATCTCGGCAGTTGCAGCCGCGGACATGGCGTTTGCGGTCTACAACCCGGCGTCGAAGTCCCGGACGTGGCAGGTCCAAGCCATGAAGGACCTCGTGCTCGAGCACCGCTCCCCCGAGACTCCCGTCGTCATCGGCCGCGATGTTGCCGGTGCCGAGGAATCAGTTCGCGTCGTGACCCTCGGCGAGCTCGAGCCTTCCGAGATCGACATGCGGACGCTGCTCATCGTCGGTTCGTCGATGACAACCGTCGTCGAAACCGGTTCGGGCCGTCAGGTGTTCACCCCGCGGCGCTACCCGGAGTGAACGCCGCACGGCGATAGCATGGCGTCATGCCCGTCAACCGGACCCGGAAAGCAAGATACGCGCGTAAACGGAAACGCCGGATGGATTTGGTGGAGCACGATCTGTCCGTCGAGCAGTGGTCCGCGCTCAAAGCGGCCTGGGGTGGCTGCGCGTACTGCGGCGAGTCGGACGAGTCGCCGCAACGTGACTGCGTGCTGGCGATCTCCCGCGGTGGGCGCTACACACTCGACAACATCGCACCGGCGTGCCGCTCGTGCAATGCAAGCAAATGCAACAGCGAGGTCACTCTCTGGTTGCGGCGCAAGGGGTATGACGAGAAGGCCTTCCTCCTGCGACACGCGGAGATAGGGATCGAGATGAGGGCGCAGTTCTCGGAGCAGTCGTGACGACCCCACACGAGTTTCGCCCGATCCTCGACGAGTTGATGGAGTTCGAACCTCTGTTTCACCGAACTCGAGTAGCGATGTCACGAGACGAGTTCGATGCGGTCGTCGACCCGCAGTTCCGGGAGATCGGAGCCTCCGGCGCTCGATACACCCGCGACTACGTGCAGTCGGTAGTTGAGCGCCGACGCCTCCGCGGCGAGGTGAACGACGCCGCCGAACTCGGGTGGACGGCCGACCGGCCAGCGCTGAGCCGGATTGCGCCTGACACGTATCTGGTGACGTACCGGCTGGCGCAAGCGCAACGAGTTACCGAGCGATCATCCATCTGGCGGTTCACCGAGAATCGATGGAGCGTGTTGTTTCATCAAGGCACAGTCGTCGAAAGTGGTCTGGAAGCGTGAACGAATCGACCCCCAACCCCACCATTCCGCTTTGGATGGACATCACCTTCACCGTCTTCGTTCTTGCCTGGATCTTCATCACGATTAGCGCGCTCGTGGCGATCGTGTGCACCGATTTCGACCGCTTGGGGAGCAAATTCTGGTGGTCGGCACTGGTGATCGCGGTGCCTGTACTCGGTGCGCTCGTCTGGTTACTGTTCGGTCGACCCCCGCGTGACTCCAGGTCCCGAACCTGATCTACACCGACGGCCCGGCAGTAGTCTGAGTACGGTCCGGTGCTGTCACTCTGCGCGTATCAGGGGAGAACAACGAGATGAGACCACTTCGATACTCGATCAACGTCACCCTCGACGGCTGCTGCCATCACGAGGCGGGGCTTCCACCCGACGAGGAGTCGATGCGCTACTGGACCGCTCAGATGGAACGAGCCGATGCTTTGCTGTTCGGCCGGGTGACCTACGAGATGATGGAGTCGGCGTGGCGGCGGCCCGCAACGGGGGCGTGGCCTGACTGGATGGACGAGTGGGAGATCCCGTTCGCCGAGGCAATGGACCGGGCTAAGAAGTACGTCGTGTCGAGCACGCTGAGCGGGGTCGATTGGAATGCCGAACTCGTGCAAGGCGACTTGGGGTCAGCGATTCAACGGCTCAAGGAGCAGCCCGGCGAAGGTCTGTGGGTTGGCGGCGTGACACTCCCCCTGGCATTGGCAGACCTGGGACTGATCGACGAGTACGAGTTCGTTGTGCAACCGGTCCTTGCCGGACACGGACCGACGTTGCTCGCCGGTCTGCACGAGCGCATCCAACTCGAACTCGTCGATCGCCACGAGTTCCAGTCGGGTGCAGTCGCCGTGCGATATCGGCCCACTCAAGTACCGCCCCCAGGTCAGGTATCGGACGGTTAGTCGACGCATGGCTGGACATGCGCGGTTGAAAGACATGTCGTCGCCTCAGGTCGGACACGAGAAAGTTTCCAGTCTTGTTCGATGTTCGGTATTGACCGGACACTCGGCACAGCACGAGCATTAGCCACCGAAGTCTCCGGACAATCCTCAACGAGATCGAAGCATCGAACTGGATCACGAACAAGTTCGTTCCGCCCGGCGGACCGTAAGGACCACTCGTCGCTATCGAACACTCTGGCCCCCTATTCCACGGGCACTGCACCTCGAGCTGTAAGCACCCCCGGTCGAGGGCCATGCTTGCGCGCGCCCTCGCGCGCCTCAACAAAAATGGCCAAGCTGGACGGCTTCTAGCGAGCGAAGGATCAAAATCGTATCGGCGTCCGACACAGGCCGGACGCCGATACGTGTTCACGTCAGCTCACAGGAGCGCCACCGCTCCCGCCGAGGTGGCGGGCGAAGAACCGAGCCGAACTGTCGCGCTCGTAGTCGGGCACCGGATAGTGCCTGCCCGAGTAGGCGTGCAGCGTCTTCTCCTTCGAGCCGAAGGCATCGAACAACGCTATCCCCGACGTGCGGTCGTAATCCTTGTCGTCCCAAGGGATCCGGTACTCGACCGGGACCGCGAGCTTTCGTGCCGCTTCGATGAGGGAGTCGTCCACAAAAACTCCCCCGAAGCTCACGGCAGCGATCCTAGACTCGACCGAGGCCAACATCAGCCCGGTCACGACCCCTAGCGACACGCCGCCGAAGCCCATCGGAGCGTCGGCGTCGACGTCGGGCAGCGTTTGCAGAGCGTCGATGGTCACCTGCCATTCCGGCACTGCACGCTCCGCCAACGATCGGTTGTACTCGACGACGATCGGGGCGATCGGTTCGTGGGCCGCCCTAGCCTGGTGGATCGCCTCGACCCACTGTTCGTCCTGTGTGTTCCGCGGCCGGTCGCCGTGTCCGGGCGCGTCGATCGCGGCGACTGCGAACCCGTGGGAGCTCACACTGTGGAGTGCGCTGGCAACAAGTCCCGGCGCCTTCTTGTGCATGCCGCCGGAGTGCCCGGACAGCAGAAGTGGTGATTCGACAGATCCGGACGCGAGTGACCAGAGCACGCCGGTGATGTCGTCTACAACGAAATGGCGTTCGATGACACCGTTCGACGTTGTCTCGGAAGTGAATTCGATGGTCGGAGAATTGGATTGCATGGTGTTACCTTTCGGGATTGCCTACTCGGGGCGCTCCCGGCGACACCTACGTCAATCGCCGATCCGTGAACACGAGTGGGAGCACCCACATGGTTACAGCGTTCATGGGTCTCACCTCCTGGCGTGTTGTCACGGTCTCGCACAAGCTATCAACCCCAACCGAAGCTCGTCCAATCATTTTCCGGGCCACTGATCCGACAGACGGCCCTGCCAGTTCTACGATCGTGTGTAGTAGATTCCAAATGACAACCAACCGGTCGTTATGAGGAGTCTGATGTCGGTCGATCCAGTTCTCGCGCAGTACAGCGACTACGCCTTCGCGTCGTCTTTCGCGATTTACGTTCTCGCCCTGGTTCTTTCCGTCGTCGACTTCTCCAGCACACCCCTCTCTGCCACGGTGCGACCGGCACTCGCACATGCCGGAAGTGCATCGAATCCTGCATTGCCCGGCCGGATCGCATTGCTGCCGAATCGAACCCGCGCCCATCGTGCGGGTCGCGCTGCCATGTCTCTCATCGTCGTCGCCCTGGTCCTCAACGTCACCGCGCTTGCACTTCGCGGCATCTCGACGCACCGATGGCCTCTCGGAAACCTCTACGAGTACGCGCTTTTCCTCAGCGCGGCATTGGTGGCATGCTGGCTGGTCATTCTGCGGCGGTGCCCGATTCGATCGTTGACCATCTTCGTTCTGTCACCCACCGTGGTGCTTCTGTTCGTCGCCGCCGCAAGCATGTATGCCGAGGCAGCGCCGGTCGTACCCGCTCTTCGTTCGTACTGGATCGGCGTGCACGTCACGATCATCGTCGCCGCCTCCGGCATCCTTACGTTCGCAAGTTCGGTCAGCGCACTTTTCATGATTGCCGAGGTGGGCCCGCAGTCGAAGAAACGCGCGTTGCGTTGGATTGCGGCACGACTGCCGTCATCCGAATTGCTTGACCGCGTGGCCTACCGAACAACGGTCGTCGGGTTCCCGTTGTTCAGCATCGGGGTGATCTGCGGGGCGATCTGGGCGGAGGCCGCGTGGGGACGTTTCTGGGGCTGGGACCCCAAGGAGACGGTCTCGTTCATCTCCTGGGTTCTCTATGCCGCGTACCTCCATGCGCGCGCTACCGCCGGGTTGAAGAACATGCGTGCGGCATGGATCAATGTTGCTGCGCTCGCCACCATGCTTTTCAACATGTTTGCGATCAACTACGTCGTGTCGGGATTGCATTCGTACGCTGGATTGAATTGACGCCTACAACGGGTCAGACCCGCGATCGGGCGACGCTCTGGCGGACGGCACGGATGTAGCGGCGCGTGACAAACGCCTGTACTCGACGTCCGATCGGAGCGCCGAGACGTACCCACCACGTTCCAGGCTTGGAGAATGCGACGATCTCGATACGAACCGCTTGGCTGGTCTCGTCGAACTGGACGACAAACAACTCCTCCCCGCATTCGGGGTGGCCTGCGCGGGTTCCGTACGCGAAGCCCTTGCGATTGGGTTCGTCTACGACATAGACGATCCGAACGGGGATAGTTACCGGACCGAGTCCGAAGGTCGCATCTTGACCCGCCACGGCGGTCGGGGCTGCCGTCCGTACGGCCAGTCCGGCTCCGCGGTGCATTCCCCAATTCGCGACGGTTCGAGCGGCAACCTCGAAATCCTCCCGTCCGGATCCGACCGTCGCGCTCTCGTGAACGTGGTGATAGCCGGCGGGGAGAACGCCTGACGTTGCGCCCACCTCGAGGTACGTCAGCCCGTCCGGGCGGGACGCCATCATTGCTCGCGTCGGTGGCTGAGGATGTTGATCACGTGGCCGTCGGGGTCGGAAGCGAAGAACCTGCGGACACCCCACGGCTCCTCGGTGACGGGATAGACGATGGTGTCGCCGCGCTGCACCGCGGCCTCGTACGCCGCGTCGAGATCATCCACCTCGACGGAGACGTCCGGTACTACGGGCGCATGAGCGTCGTGCGTCATGATGCTGATCTGCAATGACGGATCCGTCGGCGAAGCCAACGTCACGATCCACCCGTGATCCATGACAACTTCGAGGCCCAGCACTTCGGTGTAGAAGCGCTGCGCGGCCTCGAGCGAACTACTCGACAGATCCGAAACTATCCGCGTGACGGCCATGTCCCGCAGGTTACGCCGCCGCCGGAGTCCACCGCGACTTGACGAGGCGCTCGATGTCACCGGAAAGTTCGTCGCTGACGATCCCCGGAAGCAGGATCTGCCACATCTCGTCGACACGATCCGGAAGATCCGAGCGTCGGGTGAGAACGTTCGAAACCAGCTGTACCCCCGTGAATGCCGAGGGCATGAACCTGCCGAACGACTCTGCGCTGACCGATTTTCGGATTTCACCTTCCGCCTGAGCTCTGGCGGTGAGATCGGTGATTGCCGAGATCCATTCGGCGTACGGTTCCACCGGCCCCTCGTACGTGCTCAGTTCCAGCGTGAGGCGAATGCCCGCGCGAACGATCGGCTCGTCGACAATCTGGCGTGCCATTTCGTGCGTGAGCATGATCATCTGTTCCAACGGGTCCTTGCCCGTCGCGGAAATCGCCTGCACCGACTCGATCGAGAGCCGATGCTGTTCGGCAATGATGAACTGCGCGAGCTCGTCCTTCGACGCGAAATGGAAATACAACGCGCCCTTGGTAGTACCGGCCCCCGAGACTATGTCGGCCATGCTGGTGCTGCCGTAACCAGTCTTCTCGAACTGCGCGGCCGCGCCGGCAACGATTTGCTGCCGAGTCAGCTCGGCGCGTGCTTGCTTGACCACTGAATCCCTCTCGTCCTCCAAAGGCCCCCGCCCAGCAAACCCCACGGTTCGCGCCACATTCCAGCTATACCCAAAAACTTCACAATTGCCCCACATTACCAGCGCTCCTTCCATTGCTTCAATTACGAATGCAACAAAGTCGCTGGTCAGACGTCCGATTTAGAGGGAATCTCCTCTCCCCAACGTGCTTTCGTCAACCCGCGCACGGTCCACCAACTCTCCGACGAGGAGCGTCAACTCCATCATCTGGTCGGTGATTTCCTCACGCAGCTGCGTTGCATCCGCCTCGGAAATCGCGCCGGACTTGGTATCGAAAGACATCAACAACTCGATATTGGTGCGAAGTGCAGTCAAAGGAGCCAGAAGGTCCTGGCCCGCTTCGGTGATCAGACTTCTCTGGCGTGCCCGCGATTCCGACAACGTCCCGAGCATCCGATTGAAACTGACTGTCAACGACGCCAACTCGTCGTCACCGGTCACCGGGATCGGCGCAAGATCATCCGTTTCGGCGACCCGCCGCGTCGCCGCAGTAAGTCGCGCGATCGGCCGTAATCCTGTGCGTGCCACAGCATCTCCGGCCGCGTAAGCTAGGGCGATTCCGGCCGCCCCGAGTGCCGCCAACACCACTGCCAGTCGCTTGAGTACCGAACGCGTCGGCCCCAGGGATTGCGCGACAACCAAAGTCTGGCCCGCAACCGAGGGCTCGACAAGAATTCGATACGCATCAACCGTCGCGATTGTCTGCGACGAATTGCCGTCTGCGATCGACCTGATGGCGTCTGCGCTCGTGCTGAACGGCGGCAGACCGGGAGTCGCCGTCACCAAGGCGCCGTCGGCAGTAAGAAGCCCCACCGCCTGGATGACCGCTGTATCCGCGCCGGCCGTCAATCCCAGAACCGGTGTGACACCGCCGAAATTGACGGTGTCGGTGATCGCGTCACTCGTGCGCTCGAGTTGCCGATCGACGTTGCCTTGCAAATACGCGTTGAACACTATGTACACCGCCGACGCCGACACGATCACCGCGATCGCCACCAGGCCTGCAGTCAGCAATTTCACGCGAGCATGGAGCGTCCGCACGTGAATTCCCGATGGTTTTCGACGGCTCATTCCGGGAACCGACACTCTCATGCGCGGTCCCGCAGTGCGGCGTCGAAAAATCCCAACATCCCTCCAGTATGGTCACGGAACCTTAGACGAACCTGAAGCGAACGCGATGTCGGCCTCACAGCGCCGTTCCACGACCGAAAGCCGTGAGCCAGTCCATCGCCTCGGCTTCGGTATCGAATGCCGGGACGGTCGCCGGGATCGGTGGTCGTTCGACGACGATCACCGGGATCGACAATTGCCTGGCTGCGGCGATCTTTGCGTACGTCTGCTCGCCGCCACTGTTCTTGGTGATCACGACGTCGATGCTGTGAGTTCGCATCAGATCGACTTCCGCTTCGATGTCGAATGGACCACGTGCGAGCAGCAATTGCGAGTGAGGCGGCAATGTCCCTGAAGGCGGATCGATCGAGCGGACGAGAAACGAGACGCTCTTCACGCGGTCGAACGCCGAAACTCCTTGCCTCCCGATCGTCAGAAAAGCGCGTGAGCCGACCGTCGGCACCAACTCTGCGGCGTGATCGAGATCGTGTGCCGAAAGCCAAGTGTCACCGAGTTGCTCGCGCCAGGGCGGGCGTCGGTACATGGCGTACGGCACGGAATTCGCAAGGCACGCTTCGAACGCATTCTGGGTGATGCGAGCGGCAAACGGATGCGTGGCGTCGAGCACTGCACGAATATCATTGGCCGACAACCACTCCGACAGCCCTTCGGCTCCCCCGAACCCGCCGATACGCACTTCCCCCTCGGGCCATCGAGGATCACGAACCCGGCCGGCCAGCGATGTGACAACCTCGAGGTCGGCTGAACCGGCCAAGCGAGAAGCGATCACTCGACCTTCGCCTGTGCCGCCGAGCAGGAGCACGCGACGACGAGTACCTGTCGAGGTCAGTGTGTGCTTCTCTCGCGCGCTGCCGAGTAGAGGTAGCTGTCCGGAAACCCCTCCGCAGTCAACACTCGGCCGACGATCACGACGGCCGTCTTCGTGATGCCGGCCGCATGAACAAGTTCGACGATCGTCTTCAAAGTGCCTCGAACAACGATCTCCTCGGGCCGTGAGGCGAAGGCGACCACCGCGACCGGGCAGTCCTCGCCGTAATTGTCGGCCAACTCGGATGCGATCTGTTCGATGCGATGAGCGCCGAGGTGAATCACCATCGTCGCGCCGCTGCGGCCGAGGGACCGCAGATCCTCGCCCTCCGGCATCGCCGTCGACAAGGTGGAGACTCGGGTGAGAACAATGGTCTGCGAGACGCCTGGGACAGTCAGCTCGCGCCCCAGCGCGGCTGCAGCCGCGGTAAATGCAGGAACACCGGGAATCATGTCGAAATCGACTCCTGCGGCGTCCAGGCGACGAGCTTGCTCTGCCACTGCACTGAAGATCGACGGATCACCGGAATGCAAACGCGCGACGTCCAGCCCAGCGGAATCCGCTTCGACAAGAATCGCGGTGATCTCGTCCAGGCTCAGCCGAGCAGTGTCCACGACCTGAGC
Organism: Rhodococcus sp. DN22; assembly: GCF_036669995.1. Taxonomy (NCBI): domain Bacteria; kingdom Bacillati; phylum Actinomycetota; class Actinomycetes; order Mycobacteriales; family Nocardiaceae; genus Rhodococcus; species Rhodococcus sp. DN22. Next base: position 3,274,616 of record NZ_CP133326.1, read on the forward strand.
TCCGACCGGGCACCACTCGAGCAACTCCGCTGGAACAAGGCTGCCTGCGTACAAGCACACAGGGCTCGCAGCGATGATCCGTTGCGCGCGGACAGTGATCAAATCTGCCGCACCGGGACCCGCACCGATGAAATGAACGGTCATTGTGTGGATTCCTCCGGCGTATCTGTGTCTGCGCCTGCAGACGGCTGACGTTTTGTGACGGACCATTGGACCACCGGAAGTTGCGGTCGCCAAACGTTGAACGTTCCCAACGGCTCGGCGCGCTGCACCTGAAAGCGTCGAAGCGTCCCACCGTGGCGACTCATCCAGCCGAGCAGCAACGATTCGGACTCGGCGGTCACGGCATTCGCGACCAGACGACCACCCACGCTCAACTGCTCCCAGCACGCTTCGAGCATTCCCGGTTGCGTGACGCCGCCGCCGACGAACACCGCATCGGGACGTCGAGTTTCGTCCGCAAACGCCTCCGGCGCGTCCCCTTTCACGTTCAACGCGGGCACGCCGAGATTGAGTGCATTGGCACCGATCTGCGACACGCGGCTCGCCACCTTCTCGAATATTGTTGCAGTGCAACGTGGGTGAGTTCGCATCCACTCGATGGCGACGGTTCCCGACCCACCGCCCACGTCCCAGAGGTGTTCTCCCGGCGCCGGGGCAAGCGCGCACAACGTCAACGCACGGATCTCCTGCTTGGTCATCTGACCGTCGCCGACAAAAGCAGCATCCGGTAGCCCCGGGATTCGAGTCAGCCGCAAGAGAGGATCGGCCGCGATGCACTCGACGGCCAGAACGTTCAACGCGTCCACGTCCTCGTCCGCGTGATCCCACTCGTCTGCGACCGTGACGGTCCGCGATTCCCCGGCCCCGCCCAGCTGGGCCAGCACGGTCACGATCGATCGACCGAAGCCCGCGCCGGACAACAGACGTGCCACCTCCCCCGGTGTCGAGCGCCCGTTGCTCAACACCAGCAGTCGCGCACCGTCAGTCACGGAAGCCAATACTGTCGCCGAGTCTCGGTTGACCAGGCTCACGACGTCGATCTCGGCCGATGCCCATCCCATTCGCGCGCTCGCCAACGCCGCCGACGACGGGTGGGAGATCACTCGCACGTTGTCCGCGCCGAGCAGCCTGACCAATGTGACACCGAGACCGTGGAACATCGGGTCACCGCTGGCGAGCACGCATACTCTGCGGTCCGCGTTCTCGGCGAACATCGACGGCAACGCCGGAATCATCGGAGACGGCCAGGTCAGCCTGGTGGGCGCACGCCGTGCCCCGAGATGTGTCGCCGGGACCAAGTCCAATTGGCGCGGCGACCCCATCAGGACCTCCGCGCCCAGGATTGCGCCCTTTGCGCTCTCGGACAGCCCATCCCAGCCGTCGGCGCCGATGCCGACGATCACCACCGGGTGTGTGGTCATCGCGGCATCCGGCGCCAGATCGTCTGAGGCAGAAGCCGCATGACGAAGAACACCGGCTGCAGAATTCGCGGTACCCACACACGCGTCGCCCCGGAGTTCAGTCCCCGCACGACGGCGTCCGCGACCTGCGACGGAGTGCTCGACATAGGGGCAGGCGACATTCCCTCGGTCATCTTGCCGATGACGAACCCTGGCCGTACCAGCATCAATTGGACGCCCGAACCGTGCAGCGCGTCGCCCAGACCGCTGGCAAAACCTTCCAAGCCGGCCTTTGCGCTCCCGTAGACGTAGTTGGCGCGGCGAACCCGGACGCCGGCGACGGACGAGAACACCACGATCTTTCCGGTTCCCTGTCGGCGCATGATCTCCGCGAGGTGCGTGAGGATGCTGATCTGCGCCACGTAGTCGGTGTGCACCACCGCGACCGCATGCGCCGCGTCGGTTTCGGCACGCGCCTGATCGCCGAGAATTCCGAAGGCCAGCACTGCAACCGAAATCCGACCGTGCTCGGCGACTACGGCGCCCAGGAGGTCTCCGTGCGTGTCGACGGCGTCGGCGTCGAACTCGACGGTGGAGACGTCGACAGCGCCGGCATTTTTGAGCATCTGCTCCTGGTCCGACAGCTCTCCGCTGCGTCTGGCAGCCAGAACGATGTTGCGGCCCGGCGCGAGCCTGACCGCGATCTCGAGGCCGATCTCACTTCGTCCGCCGAGGAGCAGTACCGTCTCGATGTCATTCACGTTCGCACCCGCAGTCACCGCTCCAGTGTCCTGGATTACCGTCGTGGCATGACGCTCACCCCCTCCACCACGCCATCGTCACAACAGACTCTCACCGAAGACGGGCTGAAGTTCGTCGGTGAATACCACCTCGCGACACTCACGACGTTGCGTCCGAACGGCACCCCACACGTCGTTGCCGTCGGGTTCACCTGGGACCAGGAAGCCGGAAAGGCGCGCGTGATCACCAGCGGTGGCTCACAGAAGGCGATCAACGCAGCGCGTGGCGGATACGCCGCCGTCAGTTCGGTCGACGGTGGCCGCTGGCTCACGCTCGAGGGGCCGGCACGCGTGCTCACCGACGCGGACTCCGTGGCCGACGCCGTTCGGCGCTATGCCGAGCGGTACCGCCAGCCACGGGTCAATCCCGCGCGCGTGGTCATCGAAATCGACGTCACACGCATACTCGGGTCCGCTGCGTTCAAGAAAAGCTGATCAGGCGAGGACAGTCAGGCCGTGCGGACGGTTGTTGAACGACTCGCAACCGTCGGCGGTCACGACGACGATGTCCTCGATACGGGCACCCCAACTGCCGCGGAAGTAGATTCCCGGTTCGATGCTGAAGGCCATACCTTCGACGAGTTCGATGGTGTTGCCCTCGACGATGTACGGCTCCTCGTGCACGGACAGCCCGATACCGTGACCGGTGCGGTGAACGAATACCTCTGCAAGCCCTTGTGCGGCAAGCACTTCGCGGGCTGCAACGTCCACGGATTCTGCGGAGACTCCTGGCCGCACCGAATCGACCGCAGCCTGCTGCGCCGCCTCGAGTACCGCGAACTGTGCGGCAACCTCCGCGGACGGCTGCCCCATGCTGTACGTGCGAGTGGAGTCCGAGTTGTATCCGGGCTCGACCGGTCCGCCGATGTCGATGACCACGATATCGCCGCTCTCGATCACCCGGTCCGAAACCTCGTGATGCGGATCGGCGCCGTGCGGGCCCGAACCGACAATCACGAACGCGGCCTCGGTGTGCCCCTCTTCGAGAATCGCCGCCGAAATCGCTTCGCCTACTTCAGCTTCCGTACGTCCGACGACCAAGAACTCGGCCATGCGGGCGTGAACACGGTCGATGGCCGCACCGGCTCGCCGCAACGCCTCGATCTCGGCGCCGTCCTTGACCATCCGCAATTCGCGCAAGACGCCGGTGGCGAGAATCGGCAACGCGCCCAAGGTGTCTGCGAGCGGGATCAGATGCAGCGCAGGCATCGCATCCGTCACCGCCACCTTCGCGCCGGTCGGGAGTTGCGCCGCCACAATCGCATACGGGTCGACACCGTCGACCCAGTCGAGGACGGTCAACCCGAGATCGCCCACTGCCGATTCCTTCAGCGACGCCAACTCCAACCGAGGAAGTACGACGGATGCCTTCGCCGTGTCCGCGGCGATGACCAACGCGGTCAAGCGCTCGAACGAGTCAGCCCGAGAACCTGTCAGGTACCGAAGATCCGGACCTGGAGTCACCACCAGACCGTCGAGACCTGCTGATCGAGCCAACTCCGCGGCGCGAGCGATACGTGCGCCGTACACGGCGCTGGAGAATCGGGAATCCTGTTCGGCTGGAGACGTCATGGCTTACAGGTTAGTGCCGACTGGCAGGATGGTGACCATGAGTGGGCCATTGCTTCTCCTCGACGGTGCCAGCCTGTGGTTTCGTGCGTTCTACGCGCTGCCCGAGTCATTCGTCGACCCCGACGGAAGACCTGTCAACGCCGTGCGCGGTTTCACCGACATGGTTGCTTCCCTGATCACCAAACACCAGCCGAGTCGTCTCGCCGTGTGCCTGGACTTGGACTGGCGACCGCAGTTCCGCGTCGATGCAGTCCCGACGTACAAAGCGCATCGCGTCGAGGAAGGCTCTGACGGTGCGTCCGAAGAAGTTCCGGACACGTTGACGCCTCAGGTCGACATGATCATGGACGTGCTCGCTGCAGCGGGTATCGCGACGGCGGGTGCAGTCGGACTCGAAGCCGACGACGTACTGGGAACGCTTGCCGCCACCGAGCGCGAAGATCTCACCGTCGTCGTCAGTGGTGACCGAGACCTACTGCAGGTCGTCACCGACGAGTACGTGCCCGTCCGTGTCCTGTACGTGGGCCGTGGCCTGTCCAAGGCGGAACTCTTCGGACCGGTCGAGGTTGCGGAGAAATACGGAGTCCCCGGTGACCGTGCGGGCGAGGCTTACGCCGAACTCGCGGTACTGCGCGGAGACGCCTCCGACGGTCTACCCGGCATCAAGGGTGTCGGTGAGAAGACTGCGTCGACACTGATGCTCCGTTACGGCTCGTTGGCCGGACTTCGGGCGGCCGCAGCTGATCCTGAATCGGATATGGCCAAGGGGATTCGCGCAAAACTGACCTCACCTGAGGCAATGGCTTACCTTGATGCTGCGTTGCCGGTCGTACGAGTGGTTCGCGACGCGGACGTTCAGTTCTCGAAGGACGACCGACTCCCGGCGACCCCCGTCGATCCCGCACGCCTCGAGGAAGTGGCGGCCTCGCTCAACATCGAGCGCTCGGCCGGCCGGCTTGCCGCCGCGCTCGAGGCTGCGGCGGCAGGCCGTTCCGACCAATAGGGCGTCAGCTCGGGCGGCTGACCTCGTACGTGCCGTTGTCGTCGACAAACGTCACGGTCACGTTCGACTTCACACCCGCGATCGAAAGCGTGCAGGTGAACTTGTTGCCTGACTTGACTTCCTGGTCCGCGGGGCACTGAACGTTGCTCACGTTCTTCGCCCCGTAGGACTCGGTGACGATCTTCTCGACGCCGGCCTGAGCCGCGCTCTGATCGAGTGTGTTCTTGCCGAAGACTCCGAACACCAGGGCCACCACGACAGCGGCAAGAACGACGAGAACGCCGATCGCACCGAAGATCAGGGGCTTCTTCGACTTACCCGACTGGTTTCCGGGCGCACCGGGACTCGGGAACGGCTGAGCCTGGTTCCACTGGTTCTGCTGTCCCGGAGTCTGCCCGGGGGCCGTGGCGCCCCACGCCTGCTGCGGTGCGGCAGCCGGAGGCTGACCCCACGCCTGGGTTGCGTCAGGTGACTGCTGTTGCCCGGGCTGACCCCACGGCTGTGCGGGAGGTTGTTGCTGGGGTTGTCCCCACGGCTGTTGCTGGCCGGGTTGTCCTTGTCCAGGCTGTTGCGGCTGACCGTACGCAGGCTGACCACCCGGCTGGCCGTAGGCAGGTTGTCCCCACGGCTGTTGCTGGCCGGGCTGCTGACCGGGCTGCGGTGTTTGACCAGGCTGACCCCACGGCTGTTGCTGGCCGGGCTGCTGACCAGGCTGCTGTTGTCCGCCCGGCTGCTGAGGATTCTGCCCCCACTGCTGCTCGTTCGGCTGCTGCTGATCACCAGGACCCCATTGCCGATTCGGATCGTTCGGTCCGTAAGGCCCGCTCATGTTCGCCTCCCACTCGAAATACCAGTCTGCGAATCAAACCACATAGTTGCGGTCATGCTGCGTCGACAGCAACTACCCCGCGACGAATTGCAGCTACCGCCCGCGCCGCAGTCTTCGCGACGTCGGCATCCGTCGAAGTCAGGCGGACCTGATCGAGGAGATCGATCACCTGACGACACCAACGTACAAAGTCACCCGCAGACAGCGCACGACCCTGCACTCCGGCCGCGATCAGTGCGTCGACAAGCGAGTTTTCGCTCGCCCAGTGATAAACGGCAGTGACGAATCCGAGATCCGGTTCCCGCGTCGGCGGCAGCTTGTGGCGAATCTCGTCCGACCGCAGCTCGCTCCACAATCGTTGAGTGTCGTTGAGGGCGTGACGAAGCGCCGCTGTCGGCACCCGATCGACGGTGTCCCCGTCCCGACGTGATTCGTAGACCACCGAGGACACGACGGCCGCCAGCTCGGCCGGGCTGAGACCTGTCCACGCCCCGGTCCGCAGGCATTCGGCGACCAGAAGGTCGCTTTCCGAGTAGATGCGGCTGAGTCGTCGTCCGGATTCGGTGACTTCGGGCGCTGCTTCGGCAGTCATGTACTCACGCTCTTTGAGTAGCGCAATGATGCGGTCGAACGTCCGCGCCAACGAGTTGGTGGTGGCCGCAGCCTTTTCCCTCATCGACTGCGTTTCCCTGGCCAGCCGGTTGTAGCGCTCACCGATCCGGCTCAGATGTTCACGATCGGGCCAGCTGTGGCACGGATGCGAGCGAATAGCACGTCGCAAAGTAGCGACCTCGGCATCTTCGGATGCGCCCGCCTTGTGGCGCTTCTTTCGCCGGGGGGCACTGATCCCGGTACTACGCAACGCCGAGGCCAGATCGCGCCGGATCCGGGCGGTGTGGTGATCGACATGCTTGGGCAGTCGCATCTTTCCCAGAACGTCGGCTGCTTCCGGGAAATCACTCGAGGAGAGTCGGCCGGCCCACTGGTCGGCCGTCAGAACCAGCGGACGCGGGTCCTTCGGATCGTTGTCCGGGACGAGGACCACTGCCACCCCGGAATGACGACCGATGGGAATTGCGATCACGTCACCGCGGGCGAGTGCACGGAGGGACTCCACCGCATCTCCGCGTCGGTCTTCGCGGCCCTTACGTTCGAGCGCGCGCTCGCGCGCACTGAGCCGCTCACGCAACGACGCGTATTCGAAGTATTCGCCGTCCGCACCGCCGAGTTTCTCCTGCAAACCCTTCAGTGCTTCTTCGTTCCGCTCGATGCCACGCACCAGGCCGACCACCGAGCGATCCGCTTGGAACTGCGCGAAGGAACGTTCGAGCAGCTTCCGTGAATCCGCCGCGCCCATGCGTTCGACGAGATTGATCGACATGTTGTACGAGGGGCGGAACGAACTGCGGAGCGGGAACGTCCGTGTCGACGCCAAACCGGCGACATCCGTCGGCTCGACCCCGGGCTGCCACAGGACCACAGCGTGGCCTTCGACGTCGATGCCGCGTCGGCCGGCCCGACCCGTCAGCTGCGTGTACTCCCCCGGCGTCAGTTCGGCGTGCGATTCACCGTTGTACTTGACCAGACGTTCGAGCACCACCGTGCGTGCCGGCATGTTGATGCCGAGGGCCAGCGTCTCGGTCGCGAAGACCGCCCGCACGAGCCCCTTGACGAACAGTTCCTCGACTGTCTGGCGGAATGCCGGCAGCATGCCGGCATGGTGAGATGCCAGTCCGCGTCGTAGTGCCTTGCACCAGTCCCGATATCCGAGAACTTCGAGATCCTCTTCGGGTAGTTCCCCGGTGTGTTTCTCGATGATGGTGTCGATCTCGCGGACCTGCTCCGGCGAAGTGAGATCCAGTCTGGACCGCAGGCACTGTGCAAGAGCCGCATCACAACCGGCTCGGCTGAAGATGAAAGTGATGGCCGGGAGCAGTCCGGACTGATCGAGCTGAGCGATGACGTCAGGTCGTGGCAAGGGCCGGAAATCGTTGGAACTCTGGTAGCTGCCGCGTCGTCCGCGGCCACGCGGCTGCCAGCTCTCGACGCGTTCGAGAGCCTGACGCTGCTTGACGTGGCGAACCAGATCCTGGTCGACGAGCACGGTCTTCGGCCCGGCAGCAGGATGACTACGACTGTCGAAGAGATCGAAGATTCGCCTACCGACCATGATGTGCTGCCACAGCGGGATCGGCCGAGTCTCGTCCACGACCACAGTGGTGTTGCCGCGGACGGTTTCCATCCAGGCACCGAATTCTTCGGCATTGCTCACGGTCGCCGACAAACTCACCAGGCGTACGTCCTCGGACAAGTGCAGGATCACTTCCTCCCACACCGCCCCACGGAACCGGTCGGCCAGGTAATGCACTTCGTCCATGACGACGTGCGAAAGCCCGCGCAGTGCCTCGGAGTTGGCGTAGAGCATGTTCCGCAGGACTTCGGTGGTCATGACGACCACCGGTGCGTCGGAGTTGATACTCGAATCACCCGTCAGCAGACCGACTTCGCCGGGGCCGTACCGCTCGACGAGTTCGGCGTACTTCTGATTGCTCAGCGCTTTGATCGGCGTCGTGTAGAAACACTTGCGGCCCGCCGCCAGAGCCAGGTGGACAGCGAACTCGCCGACCACGGTCTTGCCTGCACCGGTCGGCGCGCAGACAAGGACGCCGTGGCCCGCTTCGAGCGCAACGCATGCCTTCACCTGGAATGGATCGAGTTCGAACTTCAGGCTGGACGCGAACGTGCTCAGTTCACTCTTGTTCATAACCACCTCGTCAGGGTTTCACACGCCGCCGACGTGGTGGCACGGCGCTCAGAGAGTGTCAGTGAAATCCTGGCCGGGCGCGTTGTCGCCGGCGGTGTCGGATTTCTCCGCGACCGGAGCCTTGGACTTGGACTTACGTCCGAACAATCCACTCGATTCGGCCTTGGGTTTGGTCGGATTGTCGAAAGCCTCGTTCAGATCGGACGGAGCCGAGATGGAGGAAGCTTCCTCGTCGGACAGTGCGCCCCAGTCTTCACCGGCTCGCTTGGCCTTACGTTTGTCGTTGAGGCGAGCGATCTGGACCGCGACCTCGAAGAGAAGCGTCAGAGCCAGCGCGAGCGCCAACATCGAGAACGGATCCGACCCTGGCGTGGCAACTGCAGCGAATACGAAGAGCCCGAAGATCAATCCTCGACGCCAGGCCTTCAAACGCTCGTACGTCAGAATGCCGGCAAAGTTCAACACGACGACGAGCAGTGGGATTTCGAAGCTGACGCCGAAGATGAGCAGCAGATTGATGATGAAGCCGAAGTACTCCGAACCACTGAGCGCGGTGATCTGGACGTTGTCACCGATGGTCAGGAGGAAGTGCAAAGCCTTCGCCACGACGAGGTACGCCAGGATTGCGCCGAGAATGAAGAGAGCGGCACCCGCGGTGACGAATCCGACCGCGTAGCGACGCTCTTTGGCGTATAGGCCCGGGGTGATGAATGCCCACAATTGGTAAAGCCACACCGGGCAGGCAAGAACGATGCCGGCGGTGAGCGCCACTTTGAATCGCAGCATGAACTGCTCGAACGGCCCGGTCGCCAGCAATCGGCACGCGTCGTCGGTGCTGAGGTTGGCGCGACTCTCGGACGGAAGCTCACAGTACGGTCCGCGAAGCAGATCGCCCAGACTTTCGAGACCGAGTATCGAGTGTGAATACCAGAAGAAGCCGAACGCCGTGGTGATGATCACGCCGAGGAATGCGAACAACAAACGAGTCCGCAATTCGTACAGGTGGTCGACCAACGACATGGTGCCGTCTGGGTTGACCTTCCGCTTGCGGTTACGCGGGTCTAACGGAATACGCACTGTGCATCCTGGTCTTGGTCAGCAGACAACCGGGGTGAACGAATATTTCACCCCGGCTAGAACGCAGTGTGTACTAGAGCGGCTTGACTTCGGTCGGCTGCGCAACAGGTGCTGCTGCACCGTTTGCGACCACCGCGGTGTTGGCCGTCGGCAACTGTGCCGGAGCAGGCTGTGCGACCGGCGCGCTTGCGGGCGCCGCATCGTCGTTCTGCATTTCCTTGACTTCGCTCTTGAAGATGCGGAGGGAACGACCCAGACCGCGTGCTGCATCGGGAAGCTTCTTCGACCCGAACAGAATTACGACGACAACAGCGACAATCAGCCAATGCATCGGCTGCATTGCACCCATAACGACCTCCCATGATCAGATTCCTCGATGCTACCGGACACAACCGGCGCTCGGAGGTGCCAAAGCACTTACTTCAGCTACCTTTTACCTGTTTGTTTCCTGCGAACTCACTGAACGTGAAGTTTCCCGAAGTTTTACGAACCGATTACGTCATAGGCGTCGAGCGCCGCAACGGCTCGATCATGGACTTCGGAGACCAGTTCCGGCGGATGAAGGACCCGAACGCCCTCACCGAATCCCAACACCAGCCTTGCCATCCATTCAAGTGTTCCGAAACTCATCGTCGCCTCGACCGACCCGTCGTCGTTCACGTGCTCGACGTCCAACGGGTAGTAGTCGAGCATCCACACCCACTCTTTGGTGATGAACAACCGCGCTTCCGGAAGGGAACCGTCGCCGCTGAACAATTCGAGATTCGAATCCTCCTCGAGGGCCTGCGGCGGCGGGTCGGCGGGCTCGGCGAGTTGGACGGCGGCGTCGATCCGATCGAATCTGAACAACCGCACGCCCTCGGCTTGACGGCACCACGCCTGGAGGTAGCTGTAGTTGTCGACCAACACGATACGAACGGGGTCGACGATGCGCTCGGAGACCGCGTCACGCGAGGCCGAGTAATACGTCAATCGCAGGGCGGTCTTGTCTGCGAGCGCGGCTCTGACCGTCGCGGCTATCGGGTCTTCGGCGATATCCGGCGCCGGCGATGTGTCCCGGTCCTGACCGATGGCTCGTGCCGCGGCCGAGCCTGCTGCGTCCTCGATCTTCGCGATGGCACGCTGCGCCGAGGACGGATCGACCATGCCCGGCATTTCCACCAAGGACCGCAGGGCGATCAGCAACGCCGTCGCCTCCGTCGACGTGAGGCGCAACGGGCGATCGATCCCGGCCGAGAACGTGACCTCGATACTTTCCTCGGAGAAGGACAGGTCGATGAGATCACCGGGACCGTAACCGGGCAGTCCGCACACCCACAGTTGATTGAGGTCGGTCATCAGTTGAGTGGTGCTGACACCGAGCTCCTCGGCGGCCTCGGCGGGACTGATGCCAGGATTCGCGATGAAGTACGGCACGAGGTTGAGCAGCCGTGCCAACCGCGACGACAGTCGATTGCTCATCAGTGGTCCCCCTGTCCATTGCCGGTGATCGGGCTCGCCGCGGCGGCGCGCAGCTTCGCGACGACCTCAGCACGCAAATCCGGTGGGTCCAGTACCAATGCGTCCAACCCGTGACCGGCGATCAACCGAGCGGTCCATTCCCAGGATCGGACGGGGATGGCCAGCACGCTGCCGTCGCGATCGGTCAACCGCCGTTCGGACGACGACGTCGCAAGCCGCCGAAGCTCATGGGCGCGGCCGTCTGCGACCCACACCGTAGCCGTCCCGGTCACGACGCCCGAACCGGTCACGCGATCGACGACCTCGCGAAGGTCGACACCTTCAGGTTTGTGAACCGAACCGGCCGGGCCGAACTCCCTGACGTCGTCACCGATCCGTGAGAGCCGGAAGGTCCTCACCGCATCACGGTCGACGTCGTGCCCGACCAGGTACCACTTGCCGTTGTGCGTGACGACGCCCCACGGCTCGACGGTGCGCTCGGTGAACGGTTCGTTCAATGCGCCGCGGTGCTGAAAATGAACTGCTCGGCCGGCGTCGACCGCTGCAAGAAGCTTGCCGAGCGCGGGCTCCGAACCGCGGGTGCGCGCGGGAATCGCGGTGACCGGGGCGGCACTGACTTCTGAGTCGACCTGGACGCCGGCCGCTCGGAGTTTGAGTAGTGCACTCTGGGCTGCCGAAATCAGTTCCGGCGACTCCCACAACTGCACCGCGACGGCGACTGCAGCAGATTCCTCGCTGGTGAGGTCCACGTCCGGAAGCTCGTAGGCATTGCGATTGATCCGATACCCCTCGACGGTCGAGAACCGTCCTGCCAGACCGGTTTCCAACGGGACACCCAGGTCACGAAGTTCGTTCTTGTCGCGCTCGAACATCCGACTGAACGCTTCGTAGTTCGCGGAATCGTTGTACCCGGCCACACTGTCACGGATTTTCTCCGCCGTGAGGAACTGTCTGGTGGACAGCAATGCGATCACCAGGTTCATCAACCGCTCGATTTTTGATGTCGCCACGCCGAAATCCTAGTGGCTATCCGATAACCGAACGCGCGCCGGACACTTTCGTGCCCGGCGCGTCGCCGCAAAACAGACCTGCCGTCTTGTACATCTCGAAATTGAGTGACCTACATCGAAGCGATCAAACGCTCGACACGCTCGTCGACGGAGCGGAACGGGTCCTTGCACAGCACCGTTCTCTGCGCCTGATCGTTGAGCTTGAGGTGAACCCAGTCGACTGTGAAGTCCCGGCCTGCGGCCTGGGCTGCGGTGATGAAGTCGCCCCGCAATTTGGCGCGCGTGGTCTGCGGCGGATTCTCGACGGCGTCGTCGATCGTTTCGTCCTCGGTGACCCGCTTGACCAAGCCCTTGCGCTGGAGAACGTCGAAGACACCCCGGCCGCGTTTGATGTCGTGGTACGCCAAGTCGAGCTGCGCGATCTTGGGATCGGACAGGTCGAAACCGTGACGGTCCTGGTAGCGCTGGAACAGCTTGCGCTTGATGACCCAGTCGATCTCCGTGTCGACCTTCGCAAAATCCTGAGCTTCGACGGCATCGAGGGTGCGACCCCACAGGTCGACTACCTGCTCCACCTGCGGGTCCGGTTCGCGGTTACGCAGATGTTCGACTGCCTTGGCGTGGTATTCGCGTTGAATATCGAGGGCACTGGCCTGACGTCCACCAGCAAGGCGAACCGGCTTTTTACCGGTCACGTCGTGACTGACCTCGCGGATGGCACGAATCGGGTTGTCCAGCGCGAAATCGCGGAACGACACCCCGGCTTCGATCATCTCGAGCACCAGTGCGGCAGAACCGACCTTGAGCATCGTCGTCGTTTCGGCCATGTTCGAATCGCCGACGATCACGTGCAGGCGGCGGTACTTCTCGGCGTCCGCGTGCGGTTCGTCGCGGGTGTTGATGATCGGACGCGAGCGAGTGGTAGCCGACGAGACGCCCTCCCAGATGTGTTCCGCGCGCTGCGAGAGGCAGAACGTCGCGGCCTTCGGAGTCTGCAGTACCTTTCCGGCGCCGCAGATCAACTGGCGCGTGACGAGGAACGGCAACAAGACATCCGAAATGCGGGAGAACTCACCGGCGCGCGCGACGAGAAAGTTCTCGTGGCAGCCGTACGAGTTTCCGGCCGAGTCGGTGTTGTTCTTGAAGAGATAGATGTCGCCACCAATACCCTCCTCGGCGAGTCTCGCCTCGGCGTCGATCAGCAGTTCTTCGAGCACACGCTCACCGGCACGGTCGTGATTGACCAGCTGGATGAGGCTGTCGCACTCGGCCGTCGCGTACTCCGGGTGCGAACCCACATCCAGGTACAAGCGAGCTCCGTTACGGAGGAAGACGTTGGAGCTGCGACCCCACGACACGACACGACGGAAGAGGTAACGAGCAACCTCGTCGGGGCTCAGTCTCCTGTGCCCGTGAAAGGTGCAGGTAACGCCGAATTCCGTCTCGATACCCATGATTCGTCTCTGCACACTTCGACAGTACAACCAGAATGCGAGGTTCACCCGTGTACTTCGATCGCGTCGTAAGTCACGACTCGACAACGTCGGGCGGCAGCATAGTGTGACGGTGTGAGCCTTATTCGCCGAAAAGTTGTCCGAAGCGACGTCAAAGTCATGGAAAGCACTGGAGCACTGCGCCCTTCCGTGCTCGACCCGACCATGCGGTTTCTCTCCAGAGCCGCCGATCACGGCGTTTTGTGGATGGTTGTCGCCGCCTTGCTCGCGATGATCGGCGGGCGGCCCCGTAGGGCAGCAGCACGCGGGCTGCTCGCACTGGCCGGTTCCAGCGCGCTGGCCAACGGCATACTCAAGCCCCTCTTTCCCCGCCGACGCCCACCGGCACGCGTCTGGCTGAGCCCGAAGCGAGGCGTCGACATTCCGACGTCGTCCTCGTTCCCCTCCGGACATTCGTCTTCGGCCGCGGCATTCACCGCGGCAGTGGCCATGGAGTCCCCGGTTGCTGGAGCTGCTCTCGCACCACTGGCCGCGGCAGTGGCGTACTCACGCGTTCACAACGGAGTCCACTGGCCGTCCGACGTCTTCGCAGGCCTCGCGGTCGGCGGTGCTATCGCTGCCGGCACGCGTCGTTGGTGGGCGGTGCGCGACGAAGAACCCGCCGAACTCGGACCCGAGTGCGTGGTTCCCGCGCTCCCGCGCGGAGAAGGCTTGTTGGTCTTCACCAATCCTGGTTCAGGCTCCGAGGACGACGGGATCGTGGAATCGATTCGAGAACTACTACCGGAAGCGATCGTCTACGAGTTCGACGCGGACATCGACTTCGACATGCAGATCGATGCCAAGATCCCCGAGCTCTCGCCGAAAGCGTTGGGTGTATGCGGCGGCGACGGAACAGTGGTCACGGTCGCGACCGCGGCGACAAAGCACGAGCTACCACTTGCGGTTTTTCCCGGCGGAACATTGAACCATTTCGCCCGCGACGTCGGGGCGGTGAATGTCGAGGAGACCGCACAGGCAGTCGAGTCCGGTCAGGCGGCATTCGTCGACCACGCGGTGGTGCGCACGGATTCCGGAGTGACTGCACGGTTTCTCAACACAGCCAGCCTCGGTGGATACCCGGATGCTGTGCGCCTGAGGGAAAAATGGGAACCACGATTCGGTAAGTGGCCGGCCGCAGGAGCCGCGATGATCCGGGTTCTCGCAGCGGCGGAGCCGATGACGGTGACCATCGACGGGAAGCGGACCACAATCTGGATGCTGTTCGTCGGAAACGGGCGATACTCCCCCGCCGATCAGGTGCCGATGTCGCGTCCGGAGATGAACCGTGGACTACTCGACGTCCGCTATCTGCGCGCGGACAAGAAATTCTCGCGCTCACGTCTGCTGTTTGCGGCTGCCACAGGAACATTGGGCAGCTCGCGGGTCTACGTTCGCGAACTCGTCTCGTCGATGTCGGTTCGAGTCGCCGATTCACCGGTAGCCATCGCCACCGACGGTGAAGTGGTGGCAGACGCGCGCCGGTTCGATTTCGACACCGAACCGGGCGCGGTGGCCGTCTACCGAGTCACTCAGTAACTCCAGACCTGCAGTAACTCCCAGACCTACGGAGTATCTACGAGGGTGCGTCGCCGTTTGCCGGCGGCGCATCCTCGACTGCTGCCGGAGCTGGAAGCATCTCTTCCAAAACCGTTCCAGCGATCCGTTTGAACGCACGGCGTGGACGATTGCTGTCGAGTACGGCAACCTCGAGTGCACTCACATCGAGAGTTCGTGGTTCCGCCTCAGTGGTTCCGGCCGGTGCCGGGCCGCCCTTTTGGAGCGCCCCGACTGCAATCCGCACTGCGGATTCGAGGTCGAGGTCTCGCTGGTACGACTCGCGCATCGCCGTCACGATCGGTTCGGTCGTGCCGCCCATGACCACGAATTCCTGCTCGTCCGCGATGGATCCGTCGTACGTGATCCGGTAGAGCTGAGCCGGCGTACTGCTTCCGAAGCGACCGATCTCGGCAACACAGATCTCGACCTCGTACGGCTTGGGCTGCTCGGTGAAGATCGTTCCCAGGGTTTGTGCGTACGCATTGGCGAGAGAACGCCCGGTTACGTCCCGACGGTCGTACGAGTACCCACGCATGTCTGCGTGGACGATGCCCGCGCGGCGCAGATTCTCGAACTCGTTGTACTTGCCCACTGCCGCGAATCCGAGACGGTCGTACAGTTCGCTGACCTTGTGCAGAGCACGCGACGGGTTCTCGGCGACAAAGAGCACTCCGTCGCGGTAGGTGAGAACGACGACGCTGCGCCCGCGGGCAATTCCCTTGCGCGCCAATTCCGAACGATCGCGCATGATCTGTTCGGCTGATGCGTAGTACGGCATCGTCATAGCGCAGACTCCCCTTCCGGACTCGCGGTCGCCGTGCGAGCCGCGACGATCTCCCGGGCGATCTCGGCAGCCCTGCTGGGCGACAACTCCACAGCGCCGGCCGAGGTGATGGTGACCGCCGTCGGATAGATCCCTCGTGTCAGATCAGGACCACCGGTAGCCGAATCGTCATCTGCCGCGTCGTAGAGCGCCTCGACGGCGAACCGAAGCGCGGTGTCCTCGTCGATTCCCGGTGAATACAGCTTCTTGAGCGCCGATTTCGCGAACAGGGAGCCGGATCCGACTGCGTGATAGCCCGCGCGCTCCTCGTATCGCCCACCGACGACGTCGTAGGAGACGATGCGACCGGCGGTGGACGGATCGACCGCGTCCAGGTCGTAACCCACGAGCAGTGGCACAACCGCCAAACCTTGCATCGCTGCTCCGAGATTTCCTCGAACCATCGACGAAAGTCGATTGGCCTTGCCGTCGAACGTGAGTGGGACGCCTTCGATCTTCTCGTAATGTTCGAGCTCGACCGCGAAGAGCCGGACCAGTTCGATTGCGATCCCGGCCGTACCGGCAATACCCGCAGCCGAGTAGTCATCCGTGACGTACACCTTCTGCACGTCACGGCTGGCGATGAGATTGCCCATCGTCGCTCGGCGATCACCCGCGAGCAGAACACCACCCGCATAGCTGATCGCGACGATGGTGGTGCCGTGCGGAGCTACGTCTCCCCCGCCCATGACAACACCTCCTGTGTCGGCGAAGCGGTTCTGCGGAAGATGCTCCGGTGCATGCACCCGAAGGTATTCCGAGAATGACGACAGATTCGAGCCGAAGCTCAACCGTGTGTCCCCGTCTGTGATCCGGGGCGCGCGATCCACCGTCACTGGCCGCCCTTCTGGACGTAGGCACGGACGAAGTCCTCGGCGTTCTCTTCCAACACGTCGTCGATCTCGTCGAGCAGGTCGTCGGTTTCTGCAGCGAGCTTCTCGCGACGTTCCTGGCCGGCACTGCCGTCGCCACCAGTGGTTTCGTCGTCTTCGCCGCCACCGGCACGCTGCGTCTGTTCTTGAGCCATCGCCGTCGACCTCCTTGTGTGAAGGGAGCTCTCGCGAGCATCCTGTTCGGCCCAGCAGAGTCGGTAACTGATCCCGCTCGGACCTTCACCCTACCGAGCGGCACCGTCAGGTGTGGAGAGACGCGACGGCGAGCCGAATCGGCTGATTTCAGTGAGTGAGCTGATCAACCAGTTCCGCGGCGCTGTCCACGGAGTCGAGCAACGCTCCGACGTGCGCTTTGGTACCTCGAAGCGGCTCGAGGGTGGGGATACGGATCAACGATTCACCGCCGAGATCGAAGATGACCGAATCCCAGCTCGCGGCCGCGATATCGGCACCGAATCGGCGTAGGCACTCGCCCCGGAAGTATGCGCGAGTGTCGGTGGGAGGGTTCGTGACCGCGTCGAGAACCTGCTGTTCGGTGACAAGCCGCTCCATGGAGCCGCGAGCAACCAGGCGGTTGTACAGGCCCTTGTCGAGTCGCACGTCGGAGTACTGCAGATCCACCAGATGCAATCGCGGCGCCGACCACGCGAGTCCCTCACGATTGCGGAACCCTTCGAGCAGACGCAGTTTGGCCGGCCAGTCGAGGATGTTCGCGCACTCCATGGGATCGCGCTCGAGGAGATCGAGAACCATCGCCCACTTGGCGACGATATCGTCCGCTCGCGGATCACGATCGGTCTCACGGTCGAGGAACTTCGAGACACGTTCGAGGTAAATGCGTTGCAGCGCAAGCCCTGTCAGTTCACGTCCGTCGGCCAGCGCAACGGTCTTGCGCAGAGTGGGGTCGTGACTGATGTGGTGGACGGCCGTGACCGGACGCGCCAGTTGCAGATCGGTGAGGTCGACACCTGCCTCGATCAGGTCGAGTACCAGCGCCGTTGTTCCAACCTTGAGGTACGTCGACATCTCCGCGAGGTTCGCGTCACCGATGATGACGTGCAGGCGGCGATACTTGTCCGCATCCGCGTGCGGTTCGTCGCGGGTGTTGATGATTCCGCGCTTGAGAGTGGTCTCGAGGCCTACTTCGACCTCGATGTAGTCGGATCGCTGCGAAAGCTGGAATCCGGCCT
The DNA here is from genome assembly GCF_036669995.1 of Rhodococcus sp. DN22. NCBI lineage: Bacteria > Bacillati > Actinomycetota > Actinomycetes > Mycobacteriales > Nocardiaceae > Rhodococcus > Rhodococcus sp. DN22. The sequence continues at coordinate 3,292,494 of NZ_CP133326.1, forward strand.
CGTCGCCGGACTGACCGAGACCCACACGCCCGGAACCGCAGATGACCTGCCGGGACGCGAAAAACGGCGTCAATCCTGTCACGATCGAGGCGAACGGGGTCTCACGTGAGCAGAGGTAGTTCTCGTGCGTGCCGTACGAGGCACCCTTGCCGTCGACGTTGTTCTTGTACAGCTGGAGCCGAGGCGCACCCGGCACGCTGGATGCGTGCCGCGCAGCCGCTTCCATGACGCGTTCGCCGGCCTTGTCCCAGATCACGGCGTCGAGCGGGTCGGCGACCTCGGGCGCCGAATACTCCGGATGTGCGTGGTCGACGTACAACCGTGCCCCGTTGGTGAGAATCATGTTCGCGGCGCCGATCTCGTCCGCGTCGATCACCGGCGCGGGACCGCTCATTCGCCCCAGATCGAAGCCTCGGGCATCTCGCAGCGGAGATTCGACCTCGTAATCCCAGCGTGTGCGCTTGGCCCGTGGCACGCCCGCTGCGGCGGCGTAGGCAAGCACCGCCTGGGTTGAAGTGAGAATCGGATTCGCCGACGGCTCACTGGGTGAAGATATTCCGTATTCGACCTCGACACCGATGATCCGCTGCATGACACAAGAGCCTATGTGATTGCGGCGCGGCACCCACAGGCGTGGCACAGTTGGAGGAATGCACCAACCTCTCACCGCAGACCTGAATCCCGCGGACGAGGTAGTCGCCGTGTACGACCGGACGGGTAATCCGATCGGCCGAGCACCACGTTCCGTCGTCTACTCGGGTGGGCTCTGGCACGCGAGTGCGGGCGTCCTGGTTCGTACCGGGGACGGCTCCCGCATCTACGTCCATCGCCGAACCGACACGAAAGCGGTGTTCGGGGGCTATCACGACTGTCTGGCCGGAGGTGTCGTCGATCCAGGTGAGACGCCGCAGGAAACTGCGATCCGTGAAGTCGGTGAAGAACTCGGAATCTTCGGAACGGCAGACCAGCCACTCCGACTGACGGAGATCGCTCGAAAATCCTGGGACGGCGAGTGGAACAACTCTCCGTTGCGCTGTCACCTGTTTGCGTTCGAACTCAGATACGACGGGCCGATGGCACATCAGCCCAGCGAGATCGCCGAAGGTTGGTGGTGGACGCCGAAAGAACTCGGCGCCCACCTGCAGGACCCGTCGTGGCCGTTCGTTCCGGACTCACGCGCGCTGCTGGCCGACTATTGCTGGAGCTGAACACCGCTGGGACTGAACACCGCTGGGACTGAACACTGGTGGGACCTGTGATCAGCCCGGGGTGATCGCCGAGAGCCAAGCAGCGAACGCGCTGGGGTTGCGGGTCTGCGCGAGAACGCGTCCTGGGCCGGTGAAGTCGAAGACAAATCCTTCACCGGACTTCATCGACTGAATGGTGCGCCCCTGAACGGCGCGCCGCATGTTGAAATTCATGCCGAGGTCGTAGGCGACCACGTGACCGGTATCGATCGTGACTGTCTCGCCTGGCTGCAAGTCGATGACGTCGATCGCGCCGTAGACGGCCAGCACTACTTCACCGTCGCCACTTGCCCGCAGGCCGAAGCCTCCCTCACCGCCGAAGAGGTTGGACATGCCGCCCCACTTGGACTCGACCGTCACACCGTAGGAGTTGGCCAACCAGGTTCCACGGTTGAGGAAGAACGGGCGATCAGAGGTGATGGTCAGCGGGATCAGATCTCCGGGAAGCACACCAGTCACGTCGACCCAACCACCTTGCGGCGGAGCGGTATACGTCGTGACGAAAAATGATTCGCCGCTCAGCATCGACCGCTTGAGTCCCTGCAGGACGCCGCCCTGCGCCTTCGCTTCGAGAACTACGCCGGCAGAATGCGCGAGCATCGCCCCGCTCTCCACGCGCAGCGGTTCGCCGGGCGCGAGGTAGCAGCGAGCGACTGTGGACGACGGATTGTGTCGAAGATGTATCTGCACGGCGGGACTCTAAACCAGCGCGACCGACCGGTCCAATCGCAACGAAGTCAACGGCAGCGACGCAGAGATCGGGCCGACAACTCTCGCGGAGCGGCCGGCCCGATCGATGTTCGTTTCGTTACAGGTACTGGCCCGTGTTCGACTCCGTGTCGATCGCGCGGCTTGCACTGGCGTTCTTGCCCGTGACGAGAGTGCGGATGTAGACGATCCGCTCACCCTTCTTGCCCGAAATACGTGCCCAGTCATCAGGATTGGTGGTGTTGGGCAGATCCTCGTTCTCGGCGAACTCGTCGACGATGGAATCGAAGAGGTGCTGCACACGCAAGCCCGGAGCACCGGTGTCGAGCACAGACTTGATCGCGTACTTCTTGGCGCGGTCGACGATGTTCTGGATCATCGCCCCCGAGTTGAAGTCCTTGAAGAACAGAACTTCCTTGTCGCCGTTGGCGTACGTGACCTCGAGGAAACGATTCTCTTCGCTCTCCGCGTACATGCGATCGACGACGCGAACGATCATCGCCTTCAAGCAGGCAGTGCGATCTCCACCGAACTCGGCGAGGTCGTCTGCATTGATCGGCAGACCGTCCACCAGGTACTTCGAGAAGATGTCCTGAGCCGATTCCGCGTCGGGGCGCTCGATCTTGATCTTCACGTCCAGTCGGCCGGGACGCAGGATGGCCGGGTCGATCATGTCCTCACGGTTGGAGGCGCCGATGACGATGACGTTCTCGAGCCCTTCCACGCCGTCGATCTCGCTGAGCAGCTGCGGAACAACCGTTGTCTCGACGTCGGAGGAGACTCCCGAACCACGGGTACGGAAGATCGAGTCCATCTCGTCGAAGAAGACGATCACCGGCGTGCCCTCGGACGCCTTCTCACGAGCACGCTGGAAGATCATCCGGATGTGACGCTCGGTTTCGCCGACGAACTTGTTCAGAAGTTCCGGGCCCTTGATGTTCAGGAAGTAGGACTTGGCGTCCTTGCTGTCCTGACCGCGAGCTTCGGCGATCTTCTTGGCCAACGAGTTGGCGACGGCCTTGGCGATGAGCGTCTTGCCGCAACCAGGCGGACCGTAGAGCAGTACACCCTTCGGCGGCCTCAGCGAGTACTCGTGGAACAGATCCTTGTGGAGGAACGGGAGTTCGACGGCATCACGGATCTGCTCGATCTGACGCCCGAGACCACCGATGTCGTCGTAGTGAACGTCCGGAACTTCCTCGAGAACCAGATCTTCGACCTCGGCCTTCGGGATGCGCTCGAAGGCGTACCCGGCCTTGGTGTCGACGAGCAACGAGTCACCCGGACGCAGTTTCCTGGTCGGAGAATCGGCGTCGTACGCGATGATGTCGGCTTCGGGGTCGGCGAAGACGGCCGCCAACGGTGCTGCGAGCCAGACGATGCGCTCTTCGTCGGCATGGCCGACCACCAGTGCGCGCAAGCCGTCGTCGAGTACCTCACGGAGCGTGCTGATCTCACCGACCTGCTCGTAGGTGCCGGCCTCGACGATGGTGAGTGCCTCGTTGAGGCGAACCGTCTGCCCGAGGGCGAGGGTGTCCGTGTCGATGTTCGGTGAGCACGTCAACCGCATCTTGCGACCCGACGTGAACACGTCGACGGTCTTGTCCTCGTGTACCGAGAGAAGGACTCCGTAACCGCTCGGCGGTTGACCGAGTCTGTCGACTTCTTCACGAAGCGCGATGAGCTGCTGACGGGCCTCTTTGAGGGTGTCCATCAACTTGCTGTTTCGGATGGACAACGAGTCCACCTTCGACTCCAGCTCACGCACCTGCTCCGGCGATTGTGCAAGTTGTCGGCGCAGTACTTGTGCTTCCACTCGTAGCGCGTGGAGTTCTTCTGCTGCCGCAACCGAATCCGGGTTCTCTGTCGAGCTCATGTGCGTCTCCTCCCAGTGCGATCCATCAACGCTACCGGCATAAGGCCCCAACTGTCGCCAGACACGGTGCGCGAGTGCGAATTCACACCTGCGCGCGGACCGTGCCGACTGGTCTCGAGCCAGAATTTGATCATGTTAGCCTTGCCTACAAGATGGAGACAGCGCCTGTCTCTCTTTACAACGAAAGGTAACGCTGTGATCATCCGCAAGACTCTCATCAGCGCTTGTGCTGTCGCTGCCGTCCTGACCATGGGTGCATGCAGCTCGGACGACAACAAGGATTCGACGGCTGCAAGTTCGACTTCCGCCGCCGCCTCGAGCACCACGGCCAAGGCCTCGGCTTCCGCCACGACGTCAGCTGCCGCTGCCGCAGCGGCTCCGACGGCCGAGGAGCTCAACGCTTCGCTCGTCGCTCTGATCGATCCGGCCAAGCCGATCGAGGAGAAGACCGCTCTGGTGGTCGACGGAACCAAGCGTCAGGCCAACATCGAGACGATGAGTGCTGCGCTGGGCGGTAACCCTGCCTACGCGATCACGTTCAACGTGGACAACGTCAAGGTCGACGGTCAGACCGCAACCGCAGACGTCGCCGTCGTCAGCCCGCACGGCGCCGCCCCGGCCACCCCGTGGACCTGGGAGCTCGAAGACGGCTCCTGGAAGCTGTCCGACACCTCGGCATGCGTGCTCCTGGAAATGGGCCGCGCTTCCTGCACCGCATAACTTCCAGCTACGACAAGAGCGGCGATCCGGATACCGGATCGCCGCTCTTGTTGTTTTCGTGTGACTACTTGGCCGCGGTGTTCGAGCCCTTGCCCGCACGCCGCTGCGGCTTCGGGGTGACGGTTCCTTCGGCGAGACGACGAGCACTCACGAGGAACGCGGTGTGGCCTTGCATCCGATGTTCGGGCCGCACCGCCAAACCGACGACGTGCCAACCGCGCACGATCGATTCCCACGAGCGGGGCTCGGTCCAGCATTCTTGCTCCCGCATCGCCTCGACGACCTTCGAGAGCTGAGTAACGGTCGCGACGTAGACGATCAACACGCCGCCCGGCACGAGTGCCTTCGAGACGGCGGGCAGGACGTCCCACGGGGCCAGCATGTCGAGGACGACGCGATCGACCTTGCCTCCGTGCGCTTCCGGATCGAACTCGGCGAGATCGGCGATGGTCAGTTCCCAGTTCGGCGGACGTTCCCCGAAGAAGGTCTCGACGTTGCGAACCGCATGTTCGGCATGATCGTCGCGGACCTCGTAGGAGATGACCTTGCCCTCGGGTCCGACGGCACGCAGCAGCGAACATGTCAGTGCGCCGGAGCCGGCTCCGGCCTCGAGCACGCGTGCTCCGGGGAACACGTCGCCTTCGTGGACGATCTGAGCTGCGTCCTTCGGGTAGATGACCTGGGCACCGCGCGGCATGGACAGCACGTAGTCCACCAGCAGGGGGCGCAGTGCGAGATAGGGCGTGCCGTTGACCGACTTGACGACGCTGCCCTCGTCGGCACCGATCAGATCGTTGTGAACGATTCCGCCCTTGTGGGTGTGGTATTCGCGGTTCGCCTCGAGAACGATCGTGTAGTGGCGTCCCTTGCCGTCGGTCAGCTGTACTCGGTCGCCGACGCGGAACGGACCTGACGGCCGCTTGCCCGGCGCAGTGAGATCAGCTTCTGGAAGCTCTTGTTCGGGAATCTCGGCGACAGCGGACTGCACAACCTCATCCACTTCGGTCGTGCCTTCTTCTGGTTGCAGCTCGTTCGCCATGCGCAGATGATCCCTGTTCGCTTGTTTCCGGTGTCCTCGCCACCGGCTCCGACGGAGTTGTCGGACCAACCGCATAGCCTGCCAGGTGTGAGCTCTGTCGAATTGCCAACCCCCACTCCAACGGGTGCAACATCACACGAGCGCCCGCGTAGTCGGCCGGCGCTCTCTCCGTCTCGGGCGGGTGACTACAAACAATGCCCCCTGCTCTATCGCTTCCGAGCAGTCGACAGAATTCCGGAAACGCCAACCAGAGCCCAGGTCAGAGGCACCGTCGTACACGCGGCACTGGAAGCACTGTTTGCACTCCCGACCGGTCACCGGGTTCCCGATCGCGCCGCCGAACTCGTCCGTCCCGCGTGGGAACGTGTCAGTGCCGAGTCTCCCGAGGCCGCTGACCTTGTTCCGGAGGGCGAGCTGGATTCGTTCCTCGACGAAGTCGGCAAGCTCGTCGCGACGTACTACACGCTCGAAGATCCCACTCGATTCGATGCCGAGGCGTGCGAGGTCTACGTCGAGACCGAATTGGAGAACGGCGTTCGACTTCGCGGCTTCGTCGACCGGATAGACGTTGCACCGACGGGTGAGGTGCGGGTGGTCGACTACAAGACCGGAAAAGCGCCTCGCGAGTTCACCGAATCCAAGGCGCTCTTCCAGATGAAGTTCTACGCGCTCGTACTGCTGCGCACTCGCGGAATCGTTCCCGCACAACTGCGCCTGATCTATCTGGCCTCCGGCTCGATTCTCACGTACGCCCCGGATCACGACGAGCTCATCCGATTCGAGCGAACCCTCTCCGCCATCTGGAAAGCGATCCTCGCAGCAGGTGCGACCGGAGACTTCAGACCCAAGCCTGGCAAACTGTGCGACTGGTGCGATCACAAGTCACTGTGCCCCTCGTTCGGCGGAACACCTCCGCCGTATCCAGGTTGGCCGGACCTGCTGAGCACCGAACCTGTTGCTGCAAAGGAGAATTCATAACATGACGGACAGTTCGTACTACCGCTACCTCGGAACGACGGAGGAAGGGCACGAGCGGTTCGCGAGCACGCAGGCAACTGTCAGCATCTGGGGCCCGACACTGCAGCACGGCGCTCCCCCGTCGGCGCTGTTGGTACGAGCCCTCGAGCGGTGCGGTGCGCGCGACGAAACCCGTCTGACGCGCGTCGTCGTCGAGATTCTCGGACCGATTCCGATTGCCGACCTCGAAGTCCGGTCCTGGATCGAACGACCCGGTCGCCGAATCGAATTGATCGTCGCCGAACTGTGGGCAACCACCGCCGATGGAACTGCACGCGCGGTTGCGCGCGGTACGGCGTGGCGGATGGAGACGGTGGATACCGGCGACGTCGTCCACGTAGTCGATCCCCCGCTCGAACCCCGCGACAGCGGCACCCCGGGCGTTCTCGAGGGTCTGTGGAGCGTCGGCTATCTCAAGACCCTCGACTGGTCCTGGATTGCTCCAATCGGATGCGTGGGAACCGGCAAGGTATGGGCGCGCCCCAAGCCAGAGCTGGTCGAGGGTGAGAAGATGTCTGCTCTCGAGCGTTTGTTCGCGGTGGCCGACATCTCAAACGGGGTCGGCGCCAAGCTCGACCCGGAGCACTGGACGTTTCTCAACACAGATCTCACGGTGCATATCTTCCGTGTGCCCGAGGGAGAGTGGGTCGGTGTCGCCGCCGAAACCACAACGGGTCCGGACGGCGTCGGCATGTGTGCGGGCGTGCTCTACGACGAGCAGGGTGCCGTGGGCCGTATCGCCCAGACTTTGCAGATTCGCGCCCGTTCCTGATTTCCAGGAACGGGCGCGAATGCGCGTAAATCTATTCAGGCAGTGATCAGAAAGCGCGTACCGAGCGGATGTTCGACGCGAGGATGGCCTTGGCACCGAGTTCGGCCAAGGCATCCATCACCTGGTTGTGTCCCTTGATCGGGACCATCGCGCGAACCGCGACCCAGTCGGGATCGGCCAACGGTGAGAGCGTTGGCGACTCCATACCCGGAGTCATCTTGATGGCGTCGTCGAGGATGGTGCGCGGGCAGTCGTAGTCGATCATCAGATTCTGCTGCGCGAAGACAATTCCGCGAACGCGTTCGATGAGCTGGTTGCGGGCGGGATCGTCCTGCGGAGCGCCGGTGCGCTCGATCAGGACACCTTCGGAATCGCAGAGCGATTCACCGAAAGCCACGAGGTTGTGTTGGCGGAGAGTACGGCCCGATCCGACCACGTCGGCGATCGCGTCGGCGACGCCGAGCTGAATCGAGATTTCCACTGCTCCGTCGAGACGGATGACGGTGGCGTCGAGTCCGCGATCTGTGAGGTCCTTACGGACCAGGTTCGGGTACGACGTTGCAATGCGCAGGCCGGACAGATCCTCGACGGCCCAGTCCTTGCCGGCCGGTGCTGCGTAACGGAACGACGAACGGCCGAAGCCCAGTGACAGACGCTCGGATACGGGAGCACCCGAGTCGCCGGCGAGATCACGACCGGTGATGCCGAGATCCAGCTCACCGGAGCCGACGTAGATCGCAATGTCCTTGGGGCGCAAGAAGAAGAACTCGACCTGATTGGCCGGATCCAGGACCGTCAGGTCACGGGAATCGGTGCGTCGACGGTAGCCGGCCTCGCTGAGAATCTCGGCGGCGGACTCGGACAGTGAGCCTTTGTTGGGAACTGCTACGCGCAGCATGGTGGATGTCCTTTCGGAAGGTGTGGGTGACGTGAGACGACATGAATCGGAAGCCCTGGACGAGCGAGAGGGAGTACACCTCGCTGGTCAGCTCCGATCACAGATGTCGGTACACGTCCTCGAGGGTCAGTCCGCGACCGACCATCAACACCTGCGTCCAGTACAGCAGCTGGGAAATTTCCTCGGCGAGCTGCTCATCGCTCTGGTATTCCGCAGCGATCCACACTTCACCGGCTTCCTCGATGACCTTTTTGCCCTGAGCATGCACACCGGCGTCGAGGGCGGCGACAGTGCCGGACCCCTCGGGGCGAGTAGCAGCGCGCTCGGTCAATTCGGCGAACAAGGATTCGAAGGTCTTCACGGGTAGCCATTCTTTCACGAGGACGGAAGCGGTTTTCACACGCCCACGAACAGCGGTGTTCACAGGCCTGCGTCGAGGCTGCGCGAACTCACGAACCTGCGGGTCTGCCCGGTGATCGGATCCGGGTACTCCAACGCTCGCGCCAACAATCGCAACGGAGTCGAGAAGTCACCGGGCACTGCGGGCAGATACTCCGGATAGTAATTGTCACCGACGATCGGGACGCCCAGCGAGTTGAGGTGCAGCCGAAGCTGATGGGTCCGGCCGGTCCGTGGGAGCAACCTGTATCGCCCGAGCGTCCGGCCCGCCGAGTCGGTGATCACCTCGATCAGTTCGATCGAGGTCTCACTGTTCGGCTCGCCCGCGATTTCGGTAGCCGTCATCTCGCCGTGAACTTTGTTGATGCGGCTGCGCACCGTGCGAGGGAAAGTCAGTTCCGGATCGAAGCCCGCAATCGCCTCGTACTCCTTGACGATCCGCTGCTCGGCAAAAAGTTCCTGGTACGGCCGTCGTAGGTCCGGTGTCACGGTGAACACGATGACACCCGCCGTCATCCGGTCGAGGCGGTGAACTGGCGCAAGATCCGGAAGGTCCAGGTCACGACGCAGGCGCACGACTGCGCTTTCGACAATGTGCGCTCCCCGTGGAATGGTCGCCAGGAAGTGCGGTTTGTCGATCACGAGAATCGAGTCGTCGCGGTACAAGATCTCGATCTCGTGCGGAACCGGAATCTCGGGGGCCGGCTCGCGGTAGAAGTACACGAACCGGGTCGGCTGATAGGGCGTTCGGCTCGTGATCTTCCGCCCGTGCTCGTCGACGACGTCCCCGGCGCTGACGAGGTCCGCCCACAGGTCCCGCTCCCCGGGATGCTCGCCGACCAGGTGCTCGAGGACGGTCCGCGCCGACGACTCCGCCGGCATCCGCAGCCGGTCAGGTCCGAGACCATTTCGGATCGGCAACGGAGCCTTGGGCACAGCTCAGTCCTGCTCGAGGTCTGGTGAACAACTCTCGCAGAGCAATTCGAGGGTTCGGCCGTCGCCGTCGATCCGGTTGCGGTACCGCGGGGTCGGAGTACCACAATCGACACACACGCCGAGTGTCTTGGCTTCGGATGAGAACTCGATGTTCATCCGCTTGTCGAACACGTACAGGGAACCGTCCCAGAGGCCGCGGTCGCCGAAAGTCTCGCCGTAACGGACGATTCCGCCGTCCAACTGATAGACCTCGTCGAAGCCACGTGAGCGCATCAGCGAAGACAACACCTCACAGCGCACTCCGCCGGTGCAGTACGTGACCACGGCTTTGCCCTTGAGATGGTCGTATTTGCCACTGTCGAGTTCGTTGACGAAATCCCGAGTGGTGGCGACGTCCGGAACTATCGCATCTCGGAAACGGCCGATCTCGGCTTCGAAGGCATTGCGCCCGTCGAAGAACACGACGTCGTCACCGCGAGTTTCGACGAGTTCGTGTAGTTCCTTGGGCACCAGGTGAACTCCTCCGCCGACCACACCGTTCTCGTCGACTTTCAGCTCGTCTGGGGCACCGAACGTCACGATCTCCGAGCGTGCCTTGACACTCAGACGAGGGAAATCGTTCCCGAGGCCGTCCGACCACTTGATGTCAGCGGTACGGAAGGGTTCGTAACCACGCGTACCACGGACATATCGCTTGACATCCTCGATGTCTCCGCCGACCGTCGCGTTGATCCCGTGCGGCGAGACGATGATCCGGCCCGTCAGGTTGTTGGACTCGGCCAGGCTGTGCTGCCACAGCTTGATCGCTTCCGGGTCCGCCAACGGCGTGAACTGGTAGAAGAGAACAATTTTCGGAATAGCCACAGCAAATCCAGCCTAACGTGCCGCGCTCGAGTGAACGTCGTGAAGATCGTGAATGGACAAGTCCAACAGGGACTCTCGAAACACGCGTCCAGGGCCGGCGGGGACGTCGACCTCACACGGAACGACGAGCACCGCGCAACCCGCAGCGCTGGCCGACGCCGTGCCGGTCGGCGAGTCCTCGATCGCGAGGCACTGCGCCGGCTCGAGTCCGAGCAGATGCGCGCCGCGCAGGTACGGATCCGCTGCCGGTTTCCCGTTGGGGACCTCGTCGCCACACACCGAATGGTCGAAGAACTCACGGCCGAGCATGCCGAGTGCCCGATCGACCAGAACTCGCTCGGTGTTGGTGACCAGTGCAGAACGCAGACCACCGTCACGCACGGTCGACAGTGCGTCGCGAGCACCCGGCCGCCAGGTCACGCCGTCCTCGAAAAGATCGCCGACGCGGGTGTACATCCAGTCCTTCGCCTCGGCGATGGCATCGGGATGCTTCTCCAGGCCGAGAGCGTCGAACACCGTCGCAAGGGCGAAGGGGCTCGACGCACCGATGACGGCAACGCGTGTCGCTTCCGTCATCGGTCCGCCCAGGCGTAGGGACAGCTCACGAAGCGCGATGTCCCACAGCTTCTCCGAATCGAGCAGGGTGCCGTCCATGTCCCACAGGACACCACCGAGCGTTGATTCGGATACTTCGGTCAACAACTCAGACATTGAAATACTTTGCTTCCGGGTGGTGCAGGACAAAAGCGTCCGTGGACTGCTCGGGATGCAGCTGCAGCTCCTCGGACAATTCGACGCCGATTCGTTCGGGTTCGAGCAACGCAACCAACTTGGCTCGATCCTCGAGATCCGGGCACGCGCCGTATCCGAACGAATAACGAGCGCCGCGGTACTCGAGATCGAAGTAACCGGCAACCTCGGTGGGATCCTGCTCCGCGACGGTGTGACCCTCGGGAAGCACTAGCTCTTCACGGACGCGTCGATGCCAGTACTCGGCCAGAGATTCCGTGAGTTGGACACCGATTCCGTGAACCTCGAGGTAATCGCGGTACGAGTTCGATGCGAACAACTCGTTGGCGAAGTCCGCGATCGGCTGACCCATCGTCACCAACTGGAACGGGAGTACGTCGACCTGCCCGGTGGCCTCGGCGTCCTTGCGCGAGCGAACGAAGTCCGCGATGCACAGGAAGCGGTCGCGGTGCTGGCGCGGGTAGGTGAACCGGAACCTTTCGGGTGCATCCGGTTTCGGCTCGGTGAGCACGATGACGTCGTCGCCCTCCGAGATCGCCGGGAAGTACCCGTACACGACCGCGGCATGCGCGAGGATGCCCTCGGACGTCAACCGATCGAGCCAGTACCGAAGTCGCGGACGGCCTTCCGACTCGACCAATTCCTCGTACGTCGGACCGTCGCCCTTGCGCTGACCGCGAAGGCCCCACTGGCCGAGGAAAAGAGCGCGCTCGTCGAGCAGCCCCGAGTACTCGGACAGCGAGATTCCCTTGACGATGCGCGAGCCCCAGAAGGGAGGTGTCGGCACCGCGATGTCGGCTGCGACATCGGAACGCTCCGGCAGGACCACGGGAACCGCTGCAGCCTTACGCTTTTCGGCGATGCGCTTGGAACGCTCGTGACGTGCCTTACGCTCGGCAGCCTTCTCGCGAGCAGCGATGGCCTCCGGGCTGTCCGGCGCCGGGCCGCCACCACGCTTGGTCGTCATGATCTGGTCCATCAAGTTCAGACCCTCGAAGGCGTCGCGGGCATAGCTGACGTCGCCCTCGTACACCTCCTGCAGGTCGTTCTCGACGTAGGAGCGCGTGAGCGCCGCACCACCGAGCAGAACCGGGAACTTCTCGGCGACTCCGCGTGCGTTGAGTTCCTGGAGGTTTTCCTTCATCACGACAGTGGACTTCACGAGCAGTCCGGACATGCCGATCACGTCGGCTTTCTTGTCCAACGCGACGTCGAGGATGGTCGCGATCGGCTGCTTGATACCGATGTTGACGACCTCGTAGCCGTTGTTGCTCAAGATGATGTCGACCAGGTTCTTGCCGATGTCGTGAACGTCGCCCTTGACGGTCGCGATCACGATGCGACCCTTGCCGTCCTCGTCGCTCGCTTCCATGTGCGGTTCGAGGAATGCCACGGCAGCCTTCATGACCTCGGCCGACTGCAACACGAACGGCAACTGCATCTGTCCGGAGCCGAACAGCTCGCCGACGGTCTTCATGCCCGAGAGCAAGGTCTCGTTGATGATGGCCAGCGGAGGCTTGATCGTCATCGCCTCGGTGAGGTCGTCGTCGAGGCCGTTGCGCTCGCCGTCGACGATGCGGCGTTCGAGCCGGTCGAACAACGGAAGTCCCGCCAGTTCCTGCGCACGGGACTCGCGCGCCGACGCAGCCGAGACACCCTCGAACAGAGCCATCAGCTTCTGCAGCGGGTCGTACCCCTCGCTACGACGGTCGTAGACGAGGTCGAGTGCGGTTTCACGCTGCTCGTCAGGAATTCGGGCCATCGGCAGAATCTTGGAAGCATGAACGATCGCCGTGTCCAGACCTGCCTCGGTGCACTCGTGCAGGAACACCGAGTTGAGAACCTGCCGTGCGGCCGGGTTCAAACCGAACGAGATGTTCGAGATACCCAGGGTGAAGTGGAGTTCCGGGTACGCAGCCTTGAGCTGACGGATGGCTTCGATGGTCTCGATGCCGTCGCGTCGCACCTCTTCCTGACCGGTGGAGATGGGGAAGGTCAAGGCGTCGACGATGATGTCGGACTCGGCGAGTCCCCAGTTTCCCTTGATGTCCTCGATCAGACGCTTGGCGATGGCGACCTTCGTCTCGGCGGTGCGAGCCTGGCCCTCTTCGTCGATGGTCAGGGCGACGACCGCCGCGCCGTGCTCCTTGACCAGAGTCATGATCTTGTGGAAACGCGATTCGGGGCCGGCGCCGTCTTCGTAGTTGACGGAGTTGACGGCGCAGCGGCCACCGAGGTGCTCGAGGCCGGCTTGCAGCACGGCAGGCTCGGTGGAGTCGAGCATGATCGGCAGCGTCGAGGACGTCGCCAGGCGGCTGGCAAGTTCCGACATGTCGGCGGCACCGTCGCGGCCCACGTAGTCGACGTTGAGGTCGAGCATGTGTGCGCCGTCGCGGGTCTGGTCCTTGGCGATGTCCAGGCACTTCTGGTAGTCCGCGGAGAGCATCGCCTCGCGGAAAGCCTTGGAGCCGTTGGAGTTCGTGCGTTCGCCGATCATCAGGATGCTGGCGTCCTGCTCGAACGGCACCGCCGAGTACAGCGAAGAGGTGCTCGGCTCGTGGATCGGCGTGCGCTGGGCCTTCTCGACCTGACGAACCGCGTCGGCGACCGCGCTGATGTGCTCGGGCGTCGTACCGCAGCAGCCACCGACGAGGCCGAGTCCGAACTCGGAGACGAAACCACTGAGGGCTTCGGCCAATTCGTCGGCAGTCAGCGGATACTCGGCACCCTTGGGGCCGAGCTGCGGCAGGCCGGCATTGGGCATGACCGACACCGGCAGCGTGGAGTACTTGGACAGATGACGGAGATGTTCACTCATCTCGGCCGGCCCGGTGGCACAGTTCAGACCGATCATGTCGATACCGAGTGGCTCGAGTGCCGTCAGCGCCGCACCGATCTCACTGCCCAGGAGCATCGTTCCGGTTGTCTCGACCGTCACGTGCGTGATGATCGGCAACCGCAGTCCGAGTTGCTCCATCGCACGCTGGCTGCCGAGGATTGCAGCTTTCACCTGAAGCAGGTCCTGGCAGGTTTCGACGAGGATGGCGTCGGCGCCACCGTCGATCATGCCGAGCGCAGCTTCGGTGTACGCGTCACGCAGGACTGCGTACGGTGCGTGTCCCAGGCTGGGGAGCTTGGTTCCCGGTCCCATCGAGCCGAGTACGAATCGGGCCATGCCGTCGCGGCCTGGTCCCATCTCGTCCGCTACTTCACGGGCGAGAGCAGTGCCTTTTTCCGCGAGTTCGCGGATCCGGTGAGAGATGTCGTAGTCGGCGAGGTTGGGCAGGTTGCAACCGAAGGTGTTGGTCTCGACGGCATCGGCACCAGCGGCGAAGTACGCACGGTGGATGTCTTTGAGCACGTCGGGACGGGTGTCGTTGAGGATCTCATTGCACCCCTCGAGGCCGAGGAAGTCGTCCAGGGTGAGGTCCGCGGCCTGCAACATGGTGCCCATCGCTCCGTCGCCGATGACAACGCGCTGTTTCAGCGCATCAAGCAGGGCAGAGTTAAATGGGGCAGACATGCCGTCCAGAGTAGTGGGCGCACCGACAAGCTCTGGCCGTAGGCTGGGTGGGTGAGTCCAAGTGAGTTCCCCGTCACTCCCGACGGCCCGGTCGATTTCGATGATTCCGCGGCCTTCGAGAGCCCTGACGGCTTTGCCGTCGACAGCAGCGACCGCCTCGAGGGCGACATCCCTGTCCTACGTGATCCCATCCTCGTTGCAGCTTTCGAGGGCTGGAACGACGCCGGTGACGCAGCCAGCGGTGCGGTCGAACATCTCGAGCTGATCTGGGATGCCCAGCCGCTCGCCGAACTCGATTCAGAGGACTACTACGACTATCAGGTCAACCGCCCCACAGTCCGGCAGGTCGACGGTGTCACTCGCGAAATCGTTTGGCCGGCAACACGTTTGTCGGTCTGTTCGCCTCCTGGCAGCGAGAGCGACATCGTCCTGCTTCGCGGGATCGAGCCCAACATGCGGTGGCGCAGTTTCTGCGAGGATCTGCTCGAGCTGATCGACCAACTGAACGTCAAGACGGTCGTCATCCTCGGCGCCCTGCTCGCCGATACTCCGCACACCCGACCGGTCCCGGTGACGGGCACGGCCTACAGCAGTGAATCCGCCGCCCGATTCAACCTGGAACAGACGCGGTACGAAGGCCCGACGGGCATCACCGGGGTTCTTCAGGACGAGTGCGTTCGTGCTGGTGTACCCGCTATTTCGTTCTGGGCGGCGGTTCCGCACTACGTCTCGCAGCCACCCAACCCGAAGGCCACAGTGGCCCTCCTTCAACGAGTCGAGGATGTTCTCGACATCGAGGTCCCACTCGGGGAGCTCCCGGCTCAGTCGGAGGATTGGGAGGAAGCGGTCAACGAAATGACCGCGGACGACGAGGAAATCGGCGAATACGTGCGCACCCTGGAAGAACGGGGAGACGCCGAAACCGACATCAGCGAAGCAATCTCCAAGATCGACGGCGATGCCATCGCCGCGGAATTCGAGCGCTACCTCAGACGGCGAGGCCCCGGCAGCTTCGGACTGTGAGCAAGAACACTCCAGAAGAAGGTGGAAGTACGCAGCGCCCACTGCGCCTCCGGCTTCAACTGATCGCGCTGTACGCCGGCGGGTTCCTCGGCCCGTTCGGCGGCGGCGTGGTTGCTTCGATCCTTCCCGAGATCGGTGACGATCTAGGGGTCGGTCCGTCGGCGGCCGCCTCTTCCCTCACCGCGTACCTGCTCCCCTTCGCCGCTCTGATGTTGGTGTCCGGGACGCTCGGGACGCGGTGGGGCAAGGTTCGGACGGTGCGCATCGCATACGGCGTCTACGTCCTCGCGTCGTTGGCATGCTTCCTCGCCCCGACACTCGAGATCTTCCTTGCCGCCCGGGTACTGCAGGGCTCCGCGAACGCATTCACCACGCCGCTACTGCTTGCCTCGTTGGCGGCCGCAACACCGCAGGCACGGCTGGGTCGAGCCCTCGGAGCCTTCGGCGCTTTCCAGGCCGCAGGGCAGTCGTCGGCTCCGTTGATCGGCGGACTGGCGGCCGAATTCGACTGGCGTCTGGCCTTTCTCGTCATCGCAGTGGTCGCGGGCATTCTGGGAGCCGTTGGACTTCCGAAGTCCGAAGCACCGGCAGCGACCACTCCCGCCCGTCTCCGCGATGCATTACGCCCCGAAGTGCTCCGCATAGGTATCGCTGCATTGCTCGGCTGGGGCGCCCTCGGTGGACTGAGCTTCCTGCTCGCCTTCCGCTTCGAAGACGAGTTCGGGCTGTCCCCCACCGTCCGCGGCCTACTGCTCACCGTCTTCGGCGTGGCCGGCATCCTCTCGGCCCGGCGCATCGGAATCCTCATCGATCGCATCGGCGCACGCTCCTCCGTGATGATCGGCGCCCTGGGCGGAGCAGTTCTGGTCTCCGTCGTCGGCCTTGCCGGCTTGGTGCCGGTGATCGCGATCGCATGGTTTGTCGCAGGCGTCGCGAGCCAGTTCGTGCTGGTCGGCGTCAACGCGGCGGTCCTCGGATCCGCGGGGCCGAACCGTGGCGGCGCCGTGTCCGTCGTCCAAGCGATGCGCTTCGGCGGCGCCGCTCTTGCTCCCCTGGCCCTGACACCGATTTACGACTCTTCGCCTGCCGCGAGCTTCCTGATCCCCGCACTACTGCTCGCCGTCGTCGCTCCCCTGATCATGCCGAAGCAACGCTGATCGATCTCGGCAATTTCGAATTTGAAGTTGTGTAGGTAGTGAGTTTCTCGGCGAAAGCGACCACCGTTGTCGCGAGGCTGTCAGGGCGAACATTATTCGGCAAATCTTGTGTTTCCGTCGTCGACAGATATTGATACCATTGGAACATGAGCGAATCTGAGTCGGAACCGGAACGGCCGATCGACATTTTTCGGCGATCGGTTGCCGTCATCGAAGAAAATTTGCCTCCTACCTGGTCTTTGTCGACGCAGCGCTCCCCCGACCTGTCCGAGGCGCCACTCCGACTCGACCTCCGCTCCCCTGACGGCTCGGTGGCCAAATTCGGCGTGTACGCCGCTCACGGTGTCCTGAGCAGCGACGTTCCCGGTATCGCCGATCGCTTCCCCACCGGTCAATCGGGCTTCGTGTGCGCAAAATATCTGTCCGAGCCGGTTCGCCGGCAGCTCGATTCCCACGCGATCTCGTACGCAGACGCCACGGGCAACGTGTCGTTGACCGCTGATCGACCCGCCGTCTGGGTGCGTGGACGCGGAGCCGACGCCGATCCGTGGCGGGGGCCCGGACGTCCTTCCGGACAGTTGACAGGCGATCCGTCAGCTCGCGTTGTGCGAGCGCTTGCCGATTTCGCGGCGCCACTGGCGATCACTGCCTTGGTGCGCCTGGCCGGTGCGTCGACGGGAGCAACCTATCGGGTGGTTCAGACACTGTCGGATCGTGAACTGGTGACCAGGCTCCCCCGCGGTGGGATCGGTGACGTCCGCTGGCCGAAGATGCTTCGTGAATGGGCGGCTGAGGCCGGGGCCAAAGCGCCGACGCCTCACGGCTTTCACGCGCCGGACGGGTTGGAAGCACTCTTCGATCAACTGCGTCAGCTCAGCGGTCACATCTACGCCGGTACCGCCTCGGTGGCCGCCGCACCCTTTGCTCGGTACGCGCCCACTCGACGTGCCCACTTCCATGCCGACAACGTCGATCAGTTCGCCGACGCTCTCGGACTACGGCGGGTGGAATCCGGCGGTGACGTGTGGATCACCGCTCCCCTCTCACCGTCTGCCTTCGACCGATTGCTCACCCGCGACGGCATCCGCATCGTCGCCCCCAGCCAAGCGTTCGCCGATCTGCTGGTCGGCCCGGACTCCGACGAGGCGGCGGCCGAGCACCTGCTCACATGGATGATCGAGAACGAATCGCAGTGGCGACGCGCCGCATCCCCTGCTACGGATCGCCCGTAGGAAAAAGAGGGGGCGTCTCTCGCCTACCCTGTCATGGTGGAAGAAACGAGTGCGCCAGATTACGCCGCGTACGCCGACACCAATCGACTGAAGCTGTTTTCGTTCACGATCGCGGAAAAACGGGCCGAGTACCTCTGGGTACTTCGTGCCTTCGACCATGCTCGCGCCAACTACACCGTCCTGCTGCATGCCGGAGCCGTCGCGCACATCCTCGAGAAGATCGGTGGATCGGATCCGGCGGCCGATCTGTCGGCAGCAGAGGTCACTCCCCTGTTGGATCAGCTCCACGTGTGGGAGATCCTCGAGCGCAGCTACGACGGCACCCGCGCGGCCACGCTGGCCGAGTACCGCAATCGCCACTTCGTCTACCAGTTCGGTCAGGCCGGATACCAGGTCTATCGATCAGTCGAAGACGTTCTCGCCGCACGCCTGGACTCGGCGTCGCTCTCGCGTCTCGCTTTGCCGGACCTGCTCGCAGACATGTCCGAACTCGCCGAGGCCAACCGAAGCTCCGACGGCGATCTGATCTTCCGCAAGCTCAAGCGCCTCGACTCGACACTCTCCGACATGGCTGATCGAGCCGCGCACTTCTATCTCACCCTCGGCGACCTCGTACGGACCACGGAGATCACTCCGCAGGCTTTCCTCACGCACAAGGACGCTCTGCTCACGCACATGCGGGAGTTCAGCTCCGATCTGGCGCGCTACGCCCCCAAGCTCAAGGAAGCGATCGAGCACGTCGAATCCACCGGGGTCGATCGCATGATCCGCCTCGCCGCCGCCAGTGACGAACGGGTGTTCGTCCCGATCACCGAACGCGAAGACGACTGGGCTGCGCGTTGGCGAGGATTGACCGCCTGGTTCGTCTCCGCGGAATCGGGGATCAGCGAGTCCGAGCGTCTACGTGAGGGCACGATGAGCGCGATCGCCGCGGTTCTGGCGCTCCTTCGCCGCGTCACGGAAACCCGTCGCGGCGGCGTCAGCCGTGAGAGCCAGCTCCGGCACCTCGCCGGTTGGTTCGCCGCCACGCCGTCCGAAGACGCAGCTCATGCTCTGTTCCAGGCAGTGTTCGACCTCGGTCGTCCACGCCATCTCTCGATGGTGCATCCGGACGCCGACATCATTTCGCACTCACGCTCGTGGTGGGAGGCACCGCCGGTCGAGATCGCGCGAACACTCGCCGAAACCGGCCGCCCGCCCTCACCCGGCTTGCCGAGCAAAGTCGCCCGCAACGACGGCAGCATCCGCCGCCTGCGCGAAGAGCAGTTGGCGGCGCAACGTACGCGCAGTGCCGCGGCGCAATCCCTCGCGTCGAACGGTGTTTATCAGCGCGAACTCAACGAGCAGGAGACCGAAGTTTTGCTGAGTCTGCTCAATGCAGCACTGACCGCGCGCGTTCCGGTGGTGGGACGCGTCAAGAGCTCCACCGGTAGTGAGAACGGGGTGAAGCTGACGCTCAGTCCCTCGGACGGTTCGACCACCATCAAGACTGCTCGCGGACGAATGCATCTCGACGGCATCGAGGTCAGTGTTCGATGAGAGCTCGCGAGATCACGCCCCTAGCCCTCGATTCGTACCAACGAGCGGCGCGTGTGATTCTGTCCAATCACCTGATCACCTCGACGTACCCGGATCGAATTGCGTTGCCGCTCTTGCGCCGTTGGGCCACCGAGCTACGTGACGACTTACTGGAGCTGTTCGGATACCGCCTCGAGGTGACAGAGACCACCGCTCGCCTGTTCACGGTGTCGGATCGGCTCAACCCGTCGGCACCGGCCAGAACTGCCTCCGAGCGAACCTTCGATCGCACGCGCTACGCCTACCTGGCGTTGTGCCTGGCCGCGCTGGGCCGCGCCGGAAACCAGATCACGTTGTCGGAGTTGGCCGATCACGTCGCGGCCGACGCCGCGCAGGTCGACGGCGTGGAACTCTCCACCGATCGTGCGTCGAACCGCGACGCCTTCGTCGATGCCGTCGGCTGGCTCGGCGTCCGGGGCGCCATCGCCCTCGCCGACGGTGACGCAAACGGCTGGGCGTCCAATCCCGAAGCGGGAGAAGCGCTCTACGACATCGATCGTTCCGTCGTCGTGGCCCTGTTCCGTCCGCCGCGCGCCCTGCAGCACCTGCACTCCATCCGAGGGCTGCTGGCGGCGGAGACCTCGAGCGCCTCCGAGGACGACGGAATTCCCGTGGACGCGAAAGAGATCGGACGCCGAGTGCGTCGGGCACTCGTCGAGCGCCCGGTCGTACTGGCCGGTGAACTCGATCAGCACGAATTGATCGCGTTGGCGCAGCCCAAGACCGCGTCGGAAGTCGAACTACTGACGGGGTTGGTGGCCGAGCGCCGCGCCGAGGGAATCGCGATGATCGATCCCACCGGCCGACTCTCCGACGTCCGCTTCCCGAGCACCGGAACGATCGCTCAGGTGGCACTTCTCCTGGCCGGCGAGATTGCCGACCGCGTACTCGACGTCGACGCTCCCGAACTGCCGAAACTTCCGATCCCGCACGTGTCGGACGATCACCTGATCGAACAACTCGATGCCGCCATCCCTGAGGCTGGAATCTTCGAGGACCTCGCCGACGAGGAAGAAGAATTCCCGCTTCCTGCCGGCGAACCGACCGAGCCACCGGAACCCGTCACGTACCCGAAAATCGACGACGACTGGCTCGCTGACAAGGTCACCGAGTTGGTGGACCAGTTCGGGCGAACTTTCGCGGCGCAGTGGCAGGCCGATCACAACGGGCTGCGCAAGCAGGCGCTCGGGTTGCTGCAACGTCTGCGCCTGACGCATGCGGTCGACGGCGGCGTACTGGTGTTGCCCGTCCTTGCCCGGTACCGCGACGTCGTGGTCTCCGTGCGCGAACGCGATCCTCAGATCGACTTCGCGGTGGACAACTCCGCACCGGATCCGGTCGACGAATTCGGCCCCGAACCTTCCCCCAACGGCGAACTATCAGAGGTAGAGAACGTATGAGCAACGCCCGCTTCCGACCTACTCGGGCTGGAATCATCAACCTCTGGGATTACCGAGACCAAGAGTTCTCGTTCGCCGACGGTCGACTGGTTCTGCGGGGACCCAACGGATCCGGCAAGACCAAGGCCCTCGAGGTCCTGTTCCCGTTCGTCTTCGACGGCCGCATCGAACCGCGGCGCCTCAACCCGTTCGCCGGTGAAGAGCGCACGATGAAGTCCAACCTGCTCTACCGCGGTCAGGACAGCGCGCACTCCTACGTGTGGATGGAGTTCTGCCGCGGCTCCCTCGAAGATCCCGAGTCGGTGACCGTGGGCATCGGCATGCGCGCAACCCGCACCAACGACAAGGTCACCCGCTGGTACTTCGTCGCCGACGGCCGCGTCGGAGTCGACTTCTCGCTGATCGGCAACGACGATCGTCCTCTCACCAAGAAGCAGTTGGCCGAACAACTCGGCAGCGATTCCATCACCGACCGTCCCCTCGACTACCGCACAGCCATCGACGCGCGAATGTTCGGTCTCGGTGTGCAGCGCTACGACCAGCTGATCAATCTCATTCTCACGCTTCGCCGCCCCCAGCTCGCGAAGAACCTCGACCCGAAGGGCCTTTCGCAGGCACTCACCGACGGTCTCCGTCCACTCGACGATCAGTTGGTCCTCGAAGCTGCGCGTTCGTTCAGCGACATGGAGGAAGTCGGCCGCGCGCTCGAGGGGCTCGCGGCCGCCGATCAGGCAGCCCAGAGTTTCATCGGGGTCTACACCAAGTACCTGCGTCAGCAGTCTCGCGGAGAGATCGAACAGGTCAGCACCCGCCTCGCAGCGGTCACCAGAGGTGTTGCCGCCATGGACGAGTCGTCGCTCGCCCAGACCCGCAGCCGTGAGGCGCGGGCAGCAGCCGAGGAGCGCTTCAACCAGGCCGAGCAGGCACTCGAGAACGCGCGCGCCAATGTCGAAGCACTGCAACGCTCGAGCGCGTACGAAGGCAAACAGCAACTCGACGACCTCGCCCAGGCCGTCGCGACGCTCAAGCTCTCGACCGAGCAGCAGGCAGACAAGTCCCGGAAAGCGCAGGCCGCACTCGCACAACGCGGCGACGAAGCCGACAAGGCTGCATCGTCGGTCAAGCGTGCGGCCGAAGCACTCTCGCGCGCCGAGGACGAACTTCAGGCAGCAGCCGAGGACGCCGGCATCGTCTGGACTCCCCTGCCCGACGGCTCACGCAGTGACCAGATCACGGCAGCCGTCCGTGGCCATGCCGAGGAGCGTGACGGTGACGTACGCGTCGTCCGCACCGCACTGGCGACCGTCGAGAAGGCGGCGACCGAACGAACCCGGGCCGAAAACAGCTCTCGCCGTGGACAAGAGCTGCTCGAAGCGTCCAAGGCGGCTGTGCTCGAGGGCGAAGCTGCCGTGGAACTCGCACGCAGTCAGTGCGCCAGCGGGCTGCGCGCGTGGTGGACCGATCACTCCTCCCTGTTTTCGGCTGTCGGCGCCGACACGTCGCTGTTCGAAGCTCTCGACGCGGCGCTCGCCGAGGTCGGCGACGAAGACGCTCCGGCGCTGTCCGCAGTTCTCGCCGAGCACACCGAGGCCGGCACCGAGACGCTGCGCGAGCGTCGACGTGAGGCCGAAGCTGAAATATCTGCATCACACGCCTCCATCGCGGCTCTCAAATCCGAGCGCAAGGCCGTCTCCGCGGAACACGACGACGCTCCGCCTGCCTTCCACGCACGCACCGATAACCGCAGTGAACTGGGAGGTGCACCGCTATGGCAGTTGGTGCGCTTCGCCGATTCCGTCGAACCAGACGTGGCCACGGGAATCGAATCCGCACTCCAGGCGGCAAATCTGCTCGACGGCTGGGTCTGCCCGGACGAGAAGATTCCCGAGCACGTGAGCGAGCAGTTCCTGACGGCTCTGCCCGTCAAGCAGCGTCCGAAGGGACGAACGCTGGCCGACGTCCTCGAGGTCGAAGGCAATGCCGACGTACCCGACGCTCGGGTACAGGACATTCTCGCGTCGATCAGTCTCGTCGAGGCACCGGGAGACTCCGATGCAAGCGTCGCGATCGGCGTCGACGGCCGCTTCTGGCAGGGCGTCGCGCGTGGCCGGCACGTCAAGGCCGATGCCGAGTACATCGGCACCACAGCACGGGCGCGTCGACGCGAAGCTCGGATCACCGAGATCGACGCGGCTCTGGAAGAACTTGCCGCGGCAGTCGATACGGCCAAGGCACTGGTAGCGCAGACCAACGAGCAACTGAGCCGGATCAACTCTGCGGCAAAGGAATTGCCGAAGACAGGTTCGATCCTGCGCGCACTCAAGACGGTCACCGAATCCGCCGGCGCACTCCGTACTCGCTCGGAGGCCACGGAAACGGCACAACGCGAACTCGATGCGGCGATCGCTGATCTCGCGGCGAAGGAAAAGCAACTCCGAGCGACGGCGTCGCAGCACCGGACGCCGCATATCGGCCGTGAACTCGACTCCCTCGCGGCGGCGATCCGCCATTTCGAGAAGCAGGGCGAACTGGCGCTGCGCTGCCGACGGGAGCATGCCAAGGAAGTCGAACTCGAACGCGAGTCTCGCGACCGTCTCGACGAATCACGCGCCAATGCGGAGGAATTCGCCGAGGAAGCCGCCATCGCCGAGGAGAGTCTGCTCCAGCAGGTGCAGCGTCTCGAGACGCTGCGCGACACCCTCGGTGCCAGCGCCGAGCAGATCGACCTGGACCTGGCAAAAGCCCGCGCGAAGATCGAAGAATGCAAGGTCGAACAGCGTGCGGCGCGAAAGGCGTACGACGCCGCCGTCCTCCAGATCGGCACGGCGGAGGGTGCGTACAACACCGCCGTGGAGACCTTGCGTCACACCCTGACCGAAACCCGCAGTGATGCAGAGCGACTCGCACCCTACGCGCGCCCGGACCTTCTCCAGTTGTTGGGCGTCAAGGAACATCTGAGCTGGCCGGCAAGTTCAGCGGCGTGGATGAGCCCCGATCAGTTGGTCTACCGCATCCAGAACGAAGATCGCAGCGAGGACGCAGCCCACCCGCCTGTCCTCCCCGAAGACGTCGACAAGTTGTACCGAGCGCTCGAGGCTGCGACCTCGGCAGTCCGAGTCACCGACGGCGCCCGAAAGGCAACCCGCACGGCACTGACCTCGGCGCTGCAGGACTTCGACGCGCAACTCGCAGCAGCCGGACAGGACTACCGTCTGCAGTGGGATGCACCGGATGGGCTGACCGTCGTACGAGTCCAGGACGATCAGGGCTATTCGTCGATCGGCGAGTTCGCAACGCGGATCCACGACGCTCGCGGCGATCAGGAGCAGTTGCTCACCGAATCCGAGCGTCGCATTCTCGAAGATGCCCTGTTGACGGGATTGGCTCAGCAGATCCACGAGCGCACGGTCGACGCACGCGAGTTGATCGCACAGATGGGCACCGAGATGCGTGAGCGTCGGATGTCCTCAGGTAATACCATCGGCGTTCACTGGGTGCTCGCCGACAACCTCGACGACAGCTCGCGGGCGATCTCCAAGCTGCTGGATCGAGACGCGTCGGCCCTCGGCGTCGATGAACTGGCAACTCTGCGAGCACATTTCGCGACGCAGATCCGTACCGCCCGCGCGGCGCACCCCGAACGCTCGTACCCGGAGATTCTGTCCTCGGCGCTCGACTACCGTCAATGGCGCGTGTTCTCGTTCACCCTCATCAGCGGTGAGGGCAAGGAAGACCGTCTTACCGTCGCGCGGCACAGCGCGCTGTCCGGTGGCGAGCAGTCCGTCTCGCTGCACCTTCCGCTCTTCGCGGCGGCGCACGTCATGTTGGACTCGGCCGACCCGCACGCCCCGCGTCTGCTGGCACTCGACGAGGCTTTCGCCGGTGTCGACGACAACGGTCGCAGCGAGCTTCTCGGCTTGAGCGTTCAGTTCGACCTGGACCTCTTCATGACCGGCTACGACCTGTGGATCACATACGCAGACGTCCCCGGGTGTGCGCACTACGACCTCGCGCACTCCACGGCCGAACAGGCTGTCAGCGCCGCGCTGCTGGTCTGGTCGAACGGTGAGCTGCTTGCCGAGCACGACGGAACGGATCTGGCGAGGGCATTGGGCTCGCCGCTACGGCGCCGGGTGCCGACACCCGCCGAAGGTGCGTTGGACTACGCCTAGAAACTGCTGTGCGCCTTTATTAACCGCGGGCGGTTAATAAAGGCGCACAGCAGGGGTTCAGCGAAGCGAAATACCCAGTAGGGCGTCGACGGCATCGGCGAACTCGCTGGGTGCCTGCGTGTCGGATCCGCCGCCCTCGATGGCGCGGCGGGCCCAACCGTCGAGCGCGTCGAGCGCCTTCGGGGTGTCGAGATCGTCGGCCAGGTGCTGACGCAAACGCGCAACAGTGTCAGTGGCAGACGGCGCAGAACCGAGAGCTGCTGCCTCGCGCCACACCTTCAGGCGCGACTGAGCATCCGCGAGGACCTGATCGGTCCACGCGCGATCCTGGCGGTAGTGGCCGGACAGCAGTCCGAGACGGATTGCTGCTGGGTCCACCCCCTCGCCGCGCAGCTTGGAGACGAAGACCAGGTTTCCCCGACTCTTCGACATCTTTTCGCCGTCGAGACCGATCATGCCGGTGTGCACATAGTGCCGCGCGAATCGGCGATCACCCGTTGCCGATTCGGCATGCGCAGCCGAGAACTCGTGGTGCGGGAAGATCAGATCGCTGCCACCGCCCTGGACGTCGAAGCCGGAGCCGATGCGGTTGAGTGCAATGGCCGCGCATTCGATGTGCCAGCCGGGGCGACCCGGCCCGAAAGGTGAGGGCCACGAGGGCTCGCCCGGACGCTCCGCACGCCAGACAAGTGCGTCGAGCGGATTGCGCTTTCCGACGCGATCGGGATCTCCGCCGCGTTCGGCAAAGAACTTCTCCATCGTCGCGCGGTCGTAGCCCGACTCGTAGCCGAACTGCTCGGTCGCGTCGGCACGGAAGTAGACGTCGGGGAACTCCGCGTCGTCGACGATGTACGCGGCGCCGGACGCCACGAACTTCTCCACCAACTCCACTACTTCGTTCACCGATTCGACGGCGCCGATGTAGTCCTTCGGCGGAAGCACACGCAGCGCTTCCATGTCCTCTCGGAAGAGTGCCGTCTCACGCATGCCGAGGACGATCCAGTCCTCGCCGTCGCGATTGGCTCGCTCGAACAGCGGGTCGTCCACGTCGGTCACGTTCTGGACGTAGTGGACATCGTGTCTGGCGTCGCGCCAGATTCGGTTCACGAGGTCGAACGTGAGGTACGTGGCCGCGTGGCCGAGGTGGGTGGCGTCGTACGGGGTGATGCCGCAGACGTACATCGTCGCCTTCTCGCCCGGGGTGACGGGGCGAACCTGACGGTCGGCTGTGTCGTACAGCCGCAACGGCGGCCCCTGACCGGGAACGGACGGGAGTGCGGTATCGGACCAAGACTGCATGCTGCCGAGCCTAGTGGAGACTGCTCTGAGGCTGGGAAGGTGCTGGCTGATCCTGCTCCGGTTCGGGCGTCGACGCGAGCTTGCTCGGCCACCAGATCTTCTGACCGATGTCGTAGGTCAAGGCCGGGACCAGCAAGGATCGGACGATCAGAGCGTCGAGCAGGACACCGAACGCCACGATGAACGCGATCTGGGCGAGGAACAACAGCGGGATCACCGCCAACGCCGAGAAGGTTGCTGCCAGAACAACTCCGGCAGATGTGATCACCCCGCCGGTCACCGTGAGTCCCCGCAGAGCACCCGCCCTGGTGCCGATCTTCAGCGCTTCCTCACGCACCCTCGTCATGAGGAAGATGTTGTAGTCGATTCCCAGAGCCACGAGGAACACGAACGCAAAGAGCGGGACCACCGGATCCGCACCGGGGAAACCGAAGACGTGGTCGAACACCAGCGACGAAATGCCCAGTGTCGCAGCAAACGAGAGCACCACGGTGCCCATGAGAAGCAGCGGTGCGAGAAGCGAACGCAGCAAGAGCGAGAGAATCACGAACACCACGATGATCACCACGGGAATGATGAGTGTCCGGTCCCGTGTCGAGGTGGTCTTCGTGTCGAGGTCGGTCGCAGTGACACCACCGACCAATGCGTCGGCGCCCTCCACTGAGTGAACTGCATCACGCAGTCGCACGATGGTGTCTTCGGCCTCGAGCGAGTCGGCAGCGTCAGTCAACGTCGCCTGCAGGGAGACTCGCCCGTCGACAACCAGAGGCGCTCCCCCGTTCTGCACGACGCTCACGTCGCTGACACCCTCCACGCGACTGGCCGCCGCAACGGCATCCACTTGGTCTGCATTCGCGATGACCACGGCCGGTGAACCCGAACCCGCGTCGAAGTGCTCGCCGAGAATCTCCTGGCCTGCAACCGAATCGACATCGAGCAAGAAGATGTCGGACGACGAGACACCGCTGGCTTTGAACTGCGGCATCATCATCGCGAAGATCACCAGCACCAGCGTCGACGCCACCCAGAAGCGGCGCGGATGCCTACCGATTCGAGCAGCGAGCCCGGCCCAGAACCGGTGATCGTTCGCCTCGTCGTGGTGCTCGCGGTCGGCATCGAACTTCGGCTTGGTCGGCCAGTACGCCGTCCTCCCGAACAGAACCAGAACAGCAGGTAGGAAGGTCATCGATGCGAGGAAGGACGCGGCGATACCGATGGCGGCCACCGGACCGAGTCCGCGGTTCGAGTTCAGGTCGGAGAGCAACAGGCACAGAACGCCCGCGATGACCGTTCCCGCAGACGCTGCGACAGGTTCGAGCGTCGCGCGCCACGCAGTGCGCATTGCTGCGTACTTGTCCTTCTCGATCCGCAACTCTTCCCGATAGCGAGAGACCAGAAGTAGCGCGTAGTCGGTGGCGGCACCGAACACGAGGATGAACAGGATGCCCTGGCTCTGACCGTTCAGTGCGATGACGTCCGCGTCCGCGAGCAGATACACGAGCAAGCTCGACAATCCGAGTGCGAAAATCGCCGAGAAGATCACCACGAACGGCAGGATCGGGCTCCGGTAGACGATGATCAGGATCACGATCACGACGGATCCGGCTACCAACAACAGCAATCCGTCGATACCGGCGAATGCTGCCGACAGATCCGCAACCTGCCCAGCGGGGCCGGTCACCTTGACTGTCAGTCCGTCAGGGCTCGACTCCAGCGCCGCGCGCAGCGCTTTCACGCTGTCCTTGACTTCGAGGGTGCTGTCGACCGGCAGGAACATCTGGAGTGCCTGGCCGTCGGCCGACGGGATCGGCGGCGATGACGCGTCACCGAATCCTTCGGTACCGACAAACGAATCGACGGTCTGGGACAGGAAGGTGGAGTCGGCGGGCTCGAGGCCACCCGGTCGTTCCGCCACGATGATGGCCGGCACGAAGCGCGTGTCCGTGAAGCTCTCTTGAAGCTTTGCCACCTCGGTCGCTTCGGCCGACGCAGGCAGGAACGACGTGTTGTCGTTCTGCTGCACCGTGCTGAGCTTTCCGGCGAACGGACCGCCGAATCCTCCGATTGCCAGCCAGCCGATCACGAGGAGAGCTGGCACAATCCATCGAAGGCGACGAACAGGACGATTTTGTACTGGTGTGCTCACTGGGTCTCCAGGGATCGGCAGCAGAGGACTTGCCGACTATTTTGTTCAGCATGCTGAGTAATTGCAAACGGAAGGCAGAAAAATGAGCAGCGACGGCCTGGACGACTGGCCCACCGGCCGGCTGTTGTCCACCGCTGCACGCCTGGTGGAGCACTCGTGGGAGAAGGTCTTGCGGTCTCAGGACATGACGCACGCGGGCCTGATCGTGCTCCACTCGATCGCCGGTGGGGCGGCGTCTCAACGCGACATCGCGAAGAACGCCCGAGTCACCGATCAGACGATGAGCCGCACGATCGACCGTCTCGAACGAGCGGGTTACGTCACTCGTGACACCGATCCGAGGGACGAGCGTCGGCGCGTGATCGCGATAACCGACGCCGGAAGACTGACGTACGAGCGACTACTGACGCTCGAGAAGGAAGATGCGGCGTTGACCGTCGGCGTCGGGGATGTCGCCGCGCTGCGCGAACAACTACTGCGATTGGTTCGCTCACCCGGATTGACGGCAACTCGCGAACAGCAGGAAACGTCTCGCGACTAGAAGGCCGGCCAGGGAATCGTTCGATGGCCGTTCGGCTCAGGCATCACAGCGGACTCGGCGAACTGCATCGCCCGCACCGCCAAAGCCACGATCTCTTCCTCGGTGATCAGTTCGGACAACTCGTCGCCGAGATCCCCGTCGAGAGTTGTCGCGAATTCGGCGACGTCGGCGATCAAAGCACCGGGTACGGGCTGCCCGGCCCACCCCCACAACACGGTCCGCAGCTTGTTCTCCGAGTGAAGACAGATTCCGTGATCAACGCCGTACACCGAGCCGTCGACGCCTTCGAGGGCGTGACCACCTTTGCGGTCGGCGTTGTTGATGAGGACGTCCAGAACGGCCATTCGCTGCAGCCGTGGATCGTCCGCATGGATCAGGGAGACTGGTTCACCCTCCGAGTCGAAGGCCTGCAGGACCTCGAACCACCCCGGCGGAACGTTGCCGGGACTGCACAGGTCCACCATCTCGAGTCCGCCAGATCCATCCGCACGGCGATCGACGGTGTCGATCCATCGCTGCACCATGCCTGGACCGAAGGGGCCGTCCCGCAACACTGTTCGCGGAATCACTCCCCAACCCAGCGCCTCGGACACGCGGTACGACGCGACCTCACGCCCCGCCAGAGTGCCGTCCGGGAAATCCCACAGTGGGCGTTCACCCCGGACCGGCTTGTAGACCACGCGGGTGGACTTCTCCCCCAGAGTCGACTCACATACCAGCGTGGCGTTGCTCGCCGTGGTGATCTGACCGATCAGAGTCAGATCACCCTCGAGCAGCACGTCCGGCACACCAGGTTCGGACACGACGTCAGACCTCGTCGTCGTCTGCGTCGTCGATCGCAAAACCGAAGGACTCGCCGCGTCGGTACCCATTGGTGCGGATGCAGACGTGCCCCTCGGGCGCCAACGGTTCACCACACAGCGGGCACGGCGCGCGTCCCGCCGCGATGACGCGTTCGGACCGCAGCGAAAACTCGCGCGCTTGCTCCGGAGTCAGGAACACACGGACTGCGTCCGGACCGTCGTCGGCGTCGTCGAGGACAACCGATTCGTCGAACTCCGTCTCGCTGACGGCAAGCAGCTCCACGACGACCGCCCCGGCATCGGCGTCCCAACCGAGCCCCATCGTGCCGACCCGGAACTCCGCGTCGAGCGGTGTGACCAGCGGGCTGAGGTCGGAGACGTCGTCGGCTTGTGGCGGAACCTCGGTTCCGAAGCGTCGATGTACCTCTTCGAGGAGTAAGCCCATGCGATCGGCGAGGACCTGAACCTGCTGCTTCTCGAGCAGCACACTCACCACCCGTGATTCGTGCACGGCCTGGAGATAGAAAGACCTGTCACCGGGTTCGCCCACCGTTCCTGCGACAAATCGGTCAGGAGTGCGAAATACGTGAATCGCGCGCGACATTGCACCTCCTCGAGTTCGAGCAGAACATCACTGAATACCCATTATCCGTCACAGCTCACGCACCGACCTCTCCGCCGGGGACGGACTCCTGCGCGGGAGCCGAACCGTTGGTCGCGGCCTTCGCCGCACCGATCGCGGCGAGCACGTCTCCGGTGTCGTTGACGCGAAGAACGAACGGCAGTGTCGCCGTGTAGCGAATCACACTGACCGAGGCGGGCTCGGCGACGATGCGCTGGAACGAATCGAGATGCATCGCAAACGCGTCGGCGAGAACCGATTTGATGACGTCACCGTGCGTGCACGCAATCCAGACGACGTCCTTGCCGTGTTCTTCGGCCAGCCGTGCGTCGTGCTCTCGGATCGCGGCAACGGCTCGCGCCTGTACCTGGGCCAGCCCTTCACCGCCGGGAAACACTGCACCGGAAGCGTGGCGCTGCACCACTTTCCAGAGCGGTTCTTCCAAGAGTTCCTTGAGCGGGCGACCCGTCCAGTCGCCGTAATCGACCTCGATGAGGCGATCCTCGACCACCGGCGTCAGACCACGGTCGACGGCAATGGGGCCGACCGTCTGCTCACACCGCAACAGCGGCGAGCGGACGATCTCCGCGATGTCCAGACCGACCAGCCGATCGACGACGCCTTCGGCCTGTTTCCGGCCGTGGTCGTCGAGTTCCACACCCGGCGTTCGACCGGCCAGGGTATGGGCAGTGTTGGACGTCGACCGCCCGTGCCGCAGTAGGACAACTGTCATTCCACAACCCTAATGGGGCGGTGGCCGCACGGACGGGTGGTCGACGTCGAAACGGGCCCTATGTCGCGGACACGACCCCTGTGGCCAGCAACGCAAGGACGACTACGCCGAGAGCGATTCTGTATCCGACGAACCAGTACATGGAGTGATCGACAACAAATCGAAGCAGCCAGGCGATCGCTGCGTAACCGACCGCGAAGGCGATGACGGTTGCCACCAGCAACTGCGGACCGCTCGCGTTCAGACCCTCACCAGCCGGCTCGAAGGCATCCGGGAGGCTGAACAAACCGGAGGCGAGAACTGCCGGAATCGCCAACAGGAACGAGTAACGGGCTGCGGCCTCACGGGTGAGTCCGAGGAAAAGGCCGGCACTGATCGTGCCACCCGAACGTGAGACACCCGGGATGAGCGCGAGCGCCTGAGCCGAACCCATGATGATGCCGTCGCGTGCTGTGAGCGATTCGATCGGGCGCGTCTTGCGTCCGTAGTACTCGGCAGCAGCGATGACGAGCGCGAACACGATCAACATCGTAGCAATCAGCCACAGATTGCGTGCGCCGGTACGGATCTGGTCTTTGAAGAAGAACCCGAGGATGCCGACCGGGATGGTGCCGATGATGACGTACCAGCCCATCCGGTAATCGAGATCGCCCCGGTGCTCGGCATTGAACACACCTCGGAACCAGGCAGTGATGATCCTCACGATGTCGCGTGCGAAGTAGATCAGGACCGCCAACTCGGTGCCGAGCTGCGTCACGGCGGTGAACGACGCGCCGGCGTCACTGCCGAAGAATATCTCCGACACGATTCGCAAATGTCCGGAAGACGAGATGGGCAGGAACTCGGTCAAGCCCTGCACGAGGCCCAGGATCACGGCCTGGAGCCAGGTCATCGCTTCGCCCATCACTCACCGATCCCGGCTGATTCGAATGGGGTTACTGCACACAGGTTTCGTGTGTCGGGTTCACGTTTCACCGGCGCCACGCTACCGGGGCCCACGGCGCCGCGCCGCGCCCGGCACGTCCGTGTCCGAATACCCCGACTCGAGGCGAGCGCCTACTAGTCTGCACGTGGTGAGATCTCTCGGGTGCCGCACTTGCGCACACGAGTCGGGCGCGAGATGCAGGCGGTTATGAAGCACAGATCTGTCGGAACGAGCGGACTTCGGGTCTCGCGACTTGGGCTCGGCACACTGACATGGGGACGCGACACGGACGGCGACGAGGCTGCTGCACAGCTACTTGCGTTCGCCGAGGCCGGCGGAACCCTGGTCGACACCTCGCCCGCCTACGGCGCCGGTGCGGCGCAACGGATCCTCGCCGAGTTGCTCGACGACGTCGTTCCACGTGACGAACTCATCATCAGCTCGAGCGCCGGCATCGACCCCACACCGATCGGCACCGACCGCGTCGACTGCTCGCGGCGCGGATTGCTCCGCCAGCTCGACGCGACTCTTCGTGAACTCGGAACCGACTTCCTCGACATGTGGCAGGTCGCAACCTGGGATCCGCTCACGCCCGTCGACGAGGTTGCAGCAACCCTCGACTACGCCGTCTCGAGCGGCAAGGTGCGGTACGTCGGAGTTCGCGGCTACCTCGGCTGGCAGCTCGCGACGGCCGTAGGAGCCGGTGGCGCAACAACACTCGCCGCGACGCAGGCCGAGTACTCGTTGCTCGCACGCGGCGTCGAGGAAGAATTGTTCGCAGCGGCGGCCCATCACGGCGTCGGAGTGTTCGCCGCAGTACCCCTCGCGGGCGGTGTGCTGACCGGCAAGTACCGCGACGGCATTCCCGTCGATTCCCGCGGCGCCGACGAAGCACATTCGCAGGATGTGCAGAGCTATCTGACCGATTCCTCGATCCGGGTGGTCGACGCAGTCGTTACCGCTGCCGACGGTCTGGGTACTTCCCCACTGGCGGTGGCACTGGCCTGGGCGCGCGATCGCGCCGGGGTGGCCAGCGCCGTCGTCGGCACGCGTGATCTCGCCCAGTTGACAGGAGTACTGGCAACCGAAGAATTGGAACTTCCGAAAGCGATTGCCGCGGCTCTCGACGATGTGAGCGCTTGATCTGTCCCGCTGATCGAAATACCGGAGGTATCGTGTTGGCGAGGGCAGGCTAACCTAGTAGGCAACGCTTGACTACAGCCTCAGGAGAATCAATGACCACGCTCGACGTAGACAGCCTTTCCGCAGACGCAGGCCCAGCCTTCTCCGAACGAATCAAGACCGAGACGGACGCAGCACACCGCGAGACGGAGCAGTCGCGATTCGTAGGCGCACTACTCGGCGGTGAGCTGACCACGGCTGGCTACGCCGCACTTCTGGGACAGACGTACCTCGTCTACACGAGCCTCGAAGAGGCCGGCCGCACACACGCCGACAACGAGTTGGTCGCCCCGTTCCTGTCCGAGGATCTGTTGCGCGTGGCTTCACTCGAAGCCGATCTCGAGTTCCTCGGCGGACCGAACTGGCGCGACGAACTCGTGGCCCTGCCGGCAACCGAGCGTTACATCGCCCGCCTGAAGGAGGTGGCGTTCGATTGGCCTGCCGGCTTCGTCGCACATCACTACCTTCGGTACATGGGCGATCTCTCGGGCGGACAGATCATCCGCCGGATGCTCGAACGCGCCTACGGATTCGAGACCGACGGACTTCGCTTCTACATCTTCGAAGGCATCCCCAAGCCGAAGCCTTTCAAGGACGACTACCGCTCGAATCTGGATGCACTGCAGATTCCTGCCGAGGAACAGCAGCGTTTCATCGACGAGGTGAATCTGGCATACCGCCTCAACGGCGACCTGTTCGCCGACCTCGAAGGCGACATCGAGAGCTACCTCGTCAAATGATGAAGCGCTTGGCCGCGGCGGCTCTGGTCGCAGCAGCCGGTTTCGGTCTGGTGGCTTGCGGTCCCAGCGACAATTCCACGACATCTCAGGGCGCCAGGACCGCGGTACTCGAAGATTCCAGCCCGGTTCCCGTGTCCGACAACCCGACCGCGACACTGCCCGTGACGGTGAAGAGCTTCGACGGCGTCGACGTGACCATCACCGACAACAGCCGGATCGTTGCGGCCGACCGCTACGGGACGCTCGCGACGACGACGGTGGCGCTCGGCCTCGGTGACAATCTCGTCGGCCGCGACACCGCAGCCAAGTTCCCCGCAGTCGCGGACGTGCCGGTTGTCACGGTCGGCGGCCAATCGCTCAATACCGAGGCAATTCTCGACCTCAATCCCACCGTTGTTCTCACCGACACGAGTATCGGGCCCAAGAGCGTCCAGGATCAGTTGCGCGCCGCCGGTGTTCCCGTCGTCTTCTTCGATCCGACCCGAACACTCGAGGGTGTGCCAGGACAACTCCAGGCCGTCGCCGACGCGCTCGGCGTACCCGCCCAGGGCGCAGCGCTGGTCGATCGGACCGAATCGGAAATCGCTGGAGCTCGCGATCTGGTCCCCACCGAGGGCGATCCACTGAAAATCGCATTCCTCTACATGCGCGGATCGGCCATCACCATGATCGGCGGTGAAGGGTCCGGAGCAGATTCCTTGATCGAGGCACTCGGCGCCACCGATGCAGGAACCGCCTCGGGCATCACACAACAGTTCGTGCCCATCACCAGCGAAGCGCTCATCGCCGCAGCGCCTGACGCCCTGCTGATGATGACGGACGGATTGGCATCGATCGGCGGAATCGACGGCCTCGAAAAGGTCCCTGGCATCGCTCAGACGCCGGCTGGAAAGAACAAACGAGTAGTCGACATGGCGGACGGAGTACTGCTCAGCTTCGGGCCGAACACCGGACGCGTCATGGCGGCACTCGCCGAAGCGATCTACGAGCCCGGTGGATCGTGAGCAAAGATTCGTGAGTGCTGATTCGTGAGTACAGAGACAGGTAGTTCCGAAGCAGGTAAGACTGTGTCCGCAGCCGAGGATTCCCATGACGTCGGGGGCGCCGACAAGTCGGCGTCTGGCCCCGCGTCGCGGTCGCGGGTGAGTGCGGTTCTGGTCAGCTTGACTCTCGCCCTCGTGATCGTCGCGGTGCTGTCGGCGTGCATCGGTCAAGTTCCGACGTCGCCTCTCGAGGTTTTGGGCAGCATCCTGCATCGCATCGGGCTCGACCTCGGTCCGATGCCCGCCCATCCCAGCGGTGAAGTGACTTTGTGGGAGGTTCGATTCCCCCGCGTCGTGCTCGCCATCTGTGTCGGCGCGGCGCTGGGATGTTCCGGTGCGCTCCTGCAGGGTGTGTTCTCCAATCCGCTCGCAGAACCCGGAGTGATCGGAGTGTCTGCGGGCGCGGCAGTTGGCGCGAGTGCTGTCATCGTCGTCGGGGGAACGTTCGTGGCCGGCTGGGCCGTTGCTGCGGCTGCGTTCGTCGCCGGGCTGGTCACCACCGCGGCGGTCTACCTGCTGGCTCGGCACGAAGGCCGAACCGAAGTAGTGACGTTGGTGCTGACGGGCGTCGCGATCAACGCGTTCGCCGGCGGGCTCATCGCGTTCTTCACCTTCGTCGCCAGCCCGTCCGCTCGCGATCAGATCGTGTTCTGGCAACTCGGCTCACTCAACGGCGCTTCCTGGAACGCAGTCCTGATCGTGGCGCCGATGACCGTCGTCGGGATCGCCGCGACCATGATGATCGCCCCACGTCTCGACCTGCTGGCGCTCGGTGAACACGCGGCCCGTCACCTGGGCGTCAACGTCGAACGGCTGCGCCAGTTCGCGGTACTGATCGTCGCTCTCCTCGTCTCCGCAAGTGTTGCCTTCACGGGAATCATCCTCTTCGTCGGCCTGGTCGTTCCGCACCTGATGCGCATTCTCGTCGGACCTGGCCACCGCGCGCTGATTCCGGCGAGCGCCCTCGCCGGCGCACTGGTTCTGCTTGTCGCAGATCTGGGCTCGCGGTCGCTGATCGACAACGCAGACCTGCCCCTCGGAATGCTGACCGCTCTGGTGGGCGGCCCCTTCTTCTTCTGGCTTCTCCGACGCACGCGCGCGCAACAGGGCGGGTGGGCATGAGCAGCCTCGTAAGAAACTGGCGCGAACTGTTCGGCCGCGTCACCCCCGAACCGAAGAGCCCAGCCGTCGGTGATGTCACCCTCGAGGCGCGCGACATCACAGTCGAACGCGGTGGTCGGCAGATTCTGGAAGGCGTGTCCATCGAAGTCCGGGCAGGCGAGCTAGTCGTTCTCGTCGGACCGAACGGCGCCGGTAAGTCGACTCTTCTTGCGGCGTTGGCCGGTGATCAGCCCGTCATCGCTGGGCGGGTGGACGTTGACGGCACCGACCTCACTCAGTGGTCGCCGATCGACATGGCGCGCCGACGCGCGGTGCTCCCCCAGAAACACACCATCGGATTTTCGTTCAGCGCTCGCCAGGTGGTTCGTATGGGACGTGCGCCATGGACCGGAACTCGCCGAGAAGACCGCGACGGCGCTGCTATCACCGCGGCGATGAAGACCTGCGATGTCGAGGGGTTCGCCAATCGGCCGTTCGCCGTGCTGTCCGGCGGCGAGCAGGCGCGGGTCGCGCTGGCCCGGGTACTGGCACAGGAAACGTCGACCATCCTGCTGGACGAGCCGACTGCAGCTCTCGATCTCGGACACCAGGAGGCGGTGATGTCCGTGGCGCGCGCTCGCGCTGCGGACGGCGATGCCGTCGTCGTCGTTTTGCACGACCTCGCGTTGGCAGCGGCGTACGCGGATCGGATCGTCGTGCTCGAAAACGGCCGCATCGCCGCTGACGGTCCCCCGGAATCGGTGTTGCACGAAGAGCTTCTGACCCGCGTCTACGGTTATCCGGTCGAGGTGTTCCCGCATCCGACAACCGGAGCAACGCTGGTCATCCCGCGCCGAGAATTCACCGAACAGAATCGATGATCGATCCCAGCCTGTTCAGGACGGCTCTCACCGTCGGCAGGCTGCGGCCGTCGCCGTCACGAACTCCGTCACCGGGACCGGGCTGTGACCAATCAGCCTCCGTGGACAGAACTGCGTCGCGGACCACACCGGCGATGCTTCGCTCGTCGGTCAGATCGATGTCGGTCACCGATCGCTCCGCGGTGGCGACAACGTCTGCAGGGGTCGGCACACTGTGCTCGCAGTATTCGCCGTATACCTCGACGAACAGCATGCTCTTTCGTACGCGGAACGCGAAAGTTCGACCGTCGGACCTGCCGAAACCGTGTGCGTGAGCGCCGACGGTGAGGTCCTCGATCTCGAAGCCCGGCCGCGCCGGTTCGGGCGACTGCGCGCCGGAATCGGTGGGTTCTGTGGGAATCACAATGATCTCCTCGGTGATTGCAGCGTCAACCGCAATCGCTGTTCGTACGGTATCGCGTCAGGGGTGTGAGCGGAATGGTCGGTAGTTCCTCGACGCGATGAACGGCGCCCGACTGCGATCAGGGATGATCGATGACAGTCGCACTGCGTGAAGAACAGATGACAAGAAAAAGAGGAACTACACATGGCTCGCCTAGGGATCCGCACCACTGCAGCAGCAATGGGGGCGGCGGTTCTGCTGGTCACAGGATGTTCTTCCGGAGATGGCGGAGACGACCTCATCACGATCGATCCCGCAACGGCAGCGGCCTCACCGGCCACCATCAGTACCCCGGACGGCGTGGTTCACCCGTATTCAGGTCTGATCGATTCCATCACATTCGACCCGATCACGCGCAGCGCTGTAGTGGTTGCCAACGACCCCCGATCGGTGCTGGTCGTTCCTACGGACAGTTTGGCCGGCGCCGACCCCGCCTCTGCAGGCCGTCCAACAGCCCTGGATTCCGACGTACGCGACGTTTCGATCGGCTCTGACGGTAGCGCTCTTCTGTCGATGGATCGCCAGGTCGTGAAGCTGAATCTGACTTCGGGCGAACAGACGTCCATCCCGGTAGACGGGCAGGCGAATTCAGCGGTCGAACTCAACGACGGCCGCATCGCGATCGGCACGGACAATGGTTCAGTTCACATCGTCGACCCGAAGACCGATCAGTCACAGACGGTTTCGGGATTCGCATCCGTCGACGAACTCGCGGTCACCGGCGACAACCTGAGCGCCCTCGATCACCGTCAGACCTCGTTGACGGCGATCAACCTCGAAGACGGCAAACTCGGCGTCGCTCTCCGCGCCGGTGAGGGCGCAACTCATCTGGCCACCGATCGCTTCGGACGCATTCTGGTCACCGACACCACCGGCAACGAACTGCTCGTCTTCACTGCCGATCCGCTCCTGATGCACCAGCGCTACCCCGTCGGCGAGTCGCCGTACGCCGTTGCCTACGACGAGACCGCGGATCGGGTGTGGGTGACACTGACCGCGACCAACGAAGTGGTCGGCTTCGATCTGTCGTCCGGCATCCCCGTGGAGACCGGACGGTTCAAGACGGTGCGACAGCCGAATTCGTTGGCCGTAGACTCTTCCAACGGCAATCTGATCGTCGGATCGGCAACCGGTGACGGGCTGCAGGTCATCCCGTCACGGGAGAACTGATGGAAAAGCGAGCGCGCGGGATCCCCGCGCAGTGGGAGACGTCGGACGACAAGTTCGACTATGTGCCCCTTCGACTACCGCCGAACGTTTCGCGGGTCACGGCGTCGATGCGTCTGGCGATCTCCGCCGAGTTCGGCGGATGGGAACTCTCCCGAGTCCGTCTCTACCCCGACGGCAGTCGTCGCGTGCTCCTCAAGCGAAAGAAGACGCCGCTGCACGTGACCGATCCGGACGGCATTCAGCACTGATCGTCCAACAGACGACCAGAGCCCGCCGCTGACAAAATCACACCATCGAAGAGCTGGAGAATCGTGTACCAACTGCTGCTGAGCCTGATGTTCCGGGTCCCACCGGAACGCATCCACCACATTGCCTTCACCGCGATGAAACTGGTGACACGGTTCGCTCCCCTTCGCTGTCTGGTCGCAAAAGTCCTTGTCGTCGACGACCCGGTTCTGCGCAGTCAGGCTTTCGGTCTGGCGTTCCCGGCACCTCTCGGCCTGGCCGCAGGATTCGACAAGGACGCCACCGGAGTCGACGCCTGGGGCCCGTTGGGATTCGGTTTCGCCGAGGTCGGAACAGTGACGGCCCAGGCTCAGCCCGGTAACCCCGCGCCGCGTCTCTTCCGTCTTCCGGCCGACCGCGCTCTGATCAACCGGATGGGCTTCAACAACCACGGCGCTGGTCACGCGGCGAATTTCCTGCGACAGCGCCGCGTCACGGTGCCGATCGGTGCCAACATCGGCAAGACCAAGATCGTCGAAGCCGCCGACGCCGCTGCCGACTACACCGCCAGCGCGCAGCTTCTGGGTCCGCTGGCCGACTTCATGGTCGTGAATGTCAGCTCGCCGAACACGCCCGGACTCCGTGATCTGCAGGCCGTCGAATCACTGCGCCCGATCCTGCAGGCCGTGCTCGACACCGTCAGCGTGCCGGTACTGGTGAAGATCGCGCCCGACCTCTCGGACGAGGACGTCGACGCGGTCGCCGATCTGGCAATCGAACTCGGGCTTGCCGGAATCGTCGCGACCAACACCACGATCCGCCGCGACGGTTTGAAGACCCCGGACGCCGAGGTAGCTGCACTCGGCGCAGGCGGGCTGTCCGGTGCACCGGTCGCCGAGCGCTCACTCGAAGTACTTCGGCGCCTGTACGTCCGAGTGGGCGACAAGATGACCATCATCTCGGTCGGCGGTATCGAGACGGCCGATCAGGCGTGGGAACGGATCCTCGCCGGCGCGACACTGGTGCAGGGATACACCGGCTTCATCTACGGCGGACCGTTCTGGGCTCGCAGCATCCACAAGGGGATAGCCAAGCGGGTCCGCGCAGCGGGTTTCTCGTCGATCGCCCAGGCTGTGGGAGCTGAGAACCCTCGCTAGAGAGTGCTGTGCGCCTTTATTAACCGCCCGCGGTTAATAAAGGCGCACAGCAAAGTGACTATTCGACCTCGAACGTCCCGGTCAGGGTTGCACGCGCAATCGCGTGATGGAACACGTTGAAACCGAGGAACGCCGGCGACGAATCAGGGGTGACTCCGTCGAGCGCCTCCACGTCGAGGGCATGCACCGCGACGATGTAGCGATGCGGACCGTGCCCGGGAGGCGGGCCTGCACCGATGAAACCGAACCCACCACCGTCGTGGCGGAGGGTGACGGTTCCGGCGGGCAGGACATCGCTGTCCGCCGCGCCGGCACCGGCGGGGAGCTCGGTGACGGAAGCGGGGATGTTCGCCACGGCCCAGTGCCAGAACCCCGACGCAGTCGGTGCGTCCGGATCGAACACCGTCACCACGAAGCTCTTCGTCTCGGCCGGAAAGCCGGACCACGAGAGCTGCGGTGAGATGTCTTCGCCACCGGGGACACCGAAGGCTCCACTGGCCTGAGCAAGCTTCAGCGGCTGGCCCGCAGTGATGTCGTCACTGGTCAGCTCGAAACTCGGCAACTTCGGCAATGGTTCGTACGGATCGTGCGCCATGCGAATCCTTTCTGTGACAAGAGAGCTCGATGTGCGTCGAGCTCACGGATCTATCTACGTGCTCGTCAGGAATTGAGCAGGAAATGTTCCAGAACACGTGTCCCGAACAGTAGTGCGTCCACCGGAACGCGCTCGTCGACGCCGTGGAACAGCGCGCTGAAATCCAGCTCGGGCGGCAACTGCAACGGCGCGAAGCCGAAGCAGCGAATGCCCAGTTTCGCGAATGCCTTCGCGTCGGTTCCGCCGGAGAGCATGTACGGAACTGTGCGAGCCTCCGGATCGTGGGCGAGGATCGCCTCGTTCATGGCGTCTACGAGGTGGCCGTCGAACGTTGTTTCGTACGAATCCAGCTTGGTGATCCACTCGCGGGTCACGTCGGGACCGATCAGTTGGTCCACCGTGCGCTCGAATTCGGCCTGCCGTCCCGGCAGCACGCGGCAGTCGAAGACCGCCTCGGCAGTCTGCGGAATGACGTTCGCCTTGTATCCGGCCTTGAGCATCGTCGGGTTCGCCGTGTCACGGAACGTCGCCCCGATGATGTTGGCGATCGTCCCCAACTTCGCGAGAGTCCCGTCGATGTCGGGTGATCCCGGATCGAAGTCCAATCCGGTCTCCTCGCCGACGGCGGTCAGGAACTCCGCGACCGAATCCGAGATCACGATCGGGAACTGGTGGGCAGCAAGCCTCGAGACCGCGCCGGCGAGTGTCGCGACTGCGTTGTCGTCGTGGAGGAAGGAGCCGTGTCCGGCGCGTCCCTTGGCAGTCAGACGCATCCAACCGAGGCCCTTTTCCGCAGTCTCCACGAGGTAGAGACGGCGGTCGGTTCCGTCAGGCCGCGGAACCGTCAGCGAGAAACCGCCGACCTCACCCACGGCCTCGGTCACTCCCTCGAACAGATCCGGGCGGTGCTCGACCAGCCACTGGCATCCGTACTTTCCGCCCGCTTCCTCGTCCGCCACGAAAGCGAACACCAGATCACGCGGCGGTACGACGCCTTCCGCCTTGAACTGTCTGGCGAGGGCCAGGATCATCCCGACCATGTCCTTCATGTCCACGGCGCCGCGCCCCCAGACGTAA
The DNA here is from genome assembly GCF_036669995.1 of Rhodococcus sp. DN22. Classification (NCBI taxonomy): domain Bacteria; kingdom Bacillati; phylum Actinomycetota; class Actinomycetes; order Mycobacteriales; family Nocardiaceae; genus Rhodococcus; species Rhodococcus sp. DN22. The sequence goes on from NZ_CP133326.1 coordinate 3,334,487, forward strand.
CCGTCCTGGACGGTGCCGGCAAAGGGATGGACGCTCCAGTCGGCGGGCTCGGCCGGAACTACGTCGAGGTGACCGTGAAGCATCAACGCACCACGACCCGACTCGGCTCCCTTCAAGCGAGCAAAGACATTTCCTCGGCCGGGTGCTCCGGACTCGACGTATTCCGTCTCGTAACCGACTTCTTGAAGCTGCGCGGCAACCCACTCCGCGCACGCACGCTCGCCTTTGGTGGTTTCGAGTTCTCCCGTGTTCGAGGTGTCGAAGCGGATGAGGGAACTGACCAGTTCGACTACTTCTGCTTCGGCTCTGCTCGGATTCGGATTATTCGGGGTTGTGGTCATTCCACTTTCCTACCATCGAATCAAACGACGCGGGCGACCGGAATGCCCCGCAACCTGGCGATTTGGGGCAGCTGACCTAATCGGATACTCTTTCCCAGCACCGAGAAATCGGGGCCGAGTCCGAGTGGCGGAATGGCAGACGCGCTAGCTTGAGGTGCTAGTGTCCTATTAACGGACGTGGGGGTTCAAGTCCCCCCTCGGACACTCGAATACAGCAGAAAGACCCCAGCCTGATCAGGTTGGGGTCTTTTTGCTGTGCGCCTTTATTAACCCTCGGCGGTTAATAAAGGCGCACAGCAGTGGGGCGATTTGGGACCTGGGGATGGCATCGGATACTCTTTCCCAGCACCGAGAAATCGGGGCCGAGTCCGAGTGGCGGAATGGCAGACGCGCTAGCTTGAGGTGCTAGTGTCCTATTAACGGACGTGGGGGTTCAAGTCCCCCCTCGGACACTCTGTGTTGAGACAGACAGGAAAAGCTCCGGTTCATCGAACCGGAGCTTTTCTCGTAATTGGCGAAGTTCCCGCACCAGGGAACAGTCCGCGCGAGCGGCGATCGAGATGGAACAGAAGTTCGAAGTGGATACAGACACCAAGAAGTCGGATGCACTGCAGGCAGATTCGCTGGAAACAGCCGATTCAGAATCTGCTCGAGCCGAACTCACCGGACTCGACCCCGCGGAACTCGAAATCTGCCTGAAGGTCCTTTCCGAAGCCGCCGAACTCGACGACGAGCATCCCGATTCGATCACCATGCAGCGCGCTGTCGGCCATCTGTTCAAGCGACTCAAGAAGAAGCGTCGCCTCGCCTCGCGCGCAGCCGTCAACGAAGCCGACCGCCGAGTGGTCGCTGCGACTGCCACCGGTTCACCCGATCGCATCGACGACGAGACCGCAGGCATTCCGATCAAGTCGAACACCGCGGGCGCTTCCGCCGGCACGCTCATCAAGGCGCGGCCGTGCTACATCTGCAAGCAGCGCTACACCGCAGTCGACGCCTTCTACCACCAACTGTGCCCCGATTGCGCTGCCACCAGCCGCAGCAAACGTGATGCCAGCACTGATCTCACCGGCCGACGCGCACTTCTGACCGGCGGCCGCGCGAAGATCGGCATGTACATCGCGTTGCGCCTGCTGCGTGACGGCGCACATCTGACCATCACGACGCGATTCCCCAACGACGCGATCCGCCGATTCAAAGCGATGGAAGACAGCAACGACTGGATTCACCGTCTGCGCATCGTCGGCATCGACCTCCGCGACCCCGCCCAGGTTGTTGCACTCGCGGATTCCGTTGCCGCACAGGGTCCACTCGACATCCTCATCAACAACGCCGCGCAAACCGTCCGACGCTCCCCCGGTGCCTACGGCGCTCTGGTCGACGCCGAGTCCGGTGCGCTTCCCGCCGGTGAACTGCCTGATGTCCTGACTTTCGGCAAGACGAGCGACGCCCACCCCGCGGCTCTGGCCGGATCGCTGTCGGACGTCGCAAGCATCACCTCCGGAAATCTGTCCGCCGACGCGGTCAGTTCACTCGCCCTCGTCGCCAAGTCGGCGTCACCCGATCGCATCGAGCAGGGCATCGCCATCGACGCGGGCGGGCTGCTGCCCGACCTCGCGCACACCAACAGCTGGGTTCAGACCGTCGAAGAGGTCGATCCGATCGAGCTTCTCGAAGTCCAGCTCTGCAACTCGGTCGCGCCCTTCATCCTCGTTTCGCGCTTGCGCCCGTCGATGGCTGCGTCCGCTGCGCGACGCAAGTACGTCGTGAACGTTTCCGCCATGGAAGGCCAGTTCAGCCGCGCGTACAAGGGCCCTGGCCACCCGCACACCAACATGGCCAAGGCAGCACTGAACATGCTGACCCGCACCAGCTCCAAGGAAATGCTCGACGACGGCATCCTCATGACCGCCGTCGACACCGGCTGGATCACCGACGAACGCCCACACTTCACCAAGATGCGGTTGGCCGACGAAGGTTTTCACGCACCACTCGACCTCGTCGACGGTGCCGCCCGCGTCTACGACCCCATCGTTCAGGGTGAACTGGGCGTCGACCTGCACGGCTGCTTCCTCAAGGACTACAAACCCTCGCCGTGGTGATCGGCAGCACGCCGCATTCGTGATGGGCGGCACCTAGGCGCCCCGATGTGGCGATCTCGTCACCCCCGAACCCCCGTGTCGAGTAGCTCATTTCAGGTAGAGCACAGCATTGCAGGCGATAATGGAGCCGACACTGCTCACCGACTCGGAGGAACCATGACGATCGCCGTCGTACACAAGGACAGCCCGGAAGGCCGTGCCGCAATCGTGGCCGCTGCACGGGAATCCGTGGGTCGAAGCGAGGAACTGCTGGTTCTGCACGTCCTGGACGACGTCAACATCGGAGGCACGGTCAACCTCGGAGACACCGAGGACGATCGGGCCGCTCTTCGCGGCGAAATCCAGTCAGCGCTCGACGCCGGTGGATTCTCGGAGACGAAGTGGGATCTGCGCACCACAGAGCACGACGGCGATCCGGTTACCGCGCTCGTCGACCTGGTCCACGACGCGGGTGTCGATCTCCTGATCGTCGGAACACGCCGGATGTCCCCCATCGGCAAGTTCCTGCTCGAACGCCCGCTGCAACGCCTGTTGCTCGAAGTCGAGGCTCCGATCCTCGTCGTGAAGGAGCCCCTCCCCGCCGAGTGACCGCGGTCACATCACTTTCGACTACTCGTTTGTAGGCTGGCTCCATGACTGGAACCTCGCCCGCCCGAGAACTCGACATCATCGTCTACGGAGCGAGCGGCTTCGTCGGTAAGCTTCTCGCCGACTACCTCGTCAAACATGCTCCCGAAGGCACGAAGATCGGCCTCGGTGGCCGCTCCCTCGAGAAGTTGGCAGCCACTCGCGCCGATCTGGGTACTGCCGCTGCCGATCTCCCCCTGATCATCGCCGAAGCCGACGACGCCACGGCGCTGAGGGCACTCGCCCAGCGAACCCGGGTCGTCGCCACCACGGTCGGCCCGTATGCCAAGTACGGCCACGCCCTTGTTCACGAATGCGCCTCCGCCGGAACTCATTACGTCGACCTGACCGGTGAGGTGCTGTTCCACCGCGAGAGCATCGACGACAACCATGAGCTGGCGGTCTCGACCGGTGCCAAGATCGTCCATTCCTGCGGATTCGATTCCATCCCTTCCGATCTCGGAGTTCACGTCCTGCACGAGAAGGTCGCCGCCGACGGCGCCGGCGAGCTCACCGACACCACCCTGGTGGTCACGGCCCTGCGCGGCGGCGTGAGCGGTGGCACCATCGATTCGCTTCGCAACCAGATCGACGTGTCGAAAGACGATGCGCGCCTGCGGAAACTTGCTGCCTCGCCGTACTCGCTGAGCCCCGATCGTGATCGGGAGCCCGAACTCGGACGCCAGAGCGACGTGAGCGTGGTCGACGGCAAGAAGATCGATCCTTCGCTGAAGGGGTGGAAAGCGCCGTTCGTGATGGCGTCGTACAACACACGAGTCGTCCGTCGCAGCAATGCGCTCCGAGAGTGGGCGTACGGCAAGAAGTTCAAGTACAGCGAGGTGATGAGTGTCGGCTCTTCGGTGGTGTCACCGGTGATTGCGGGCGGCGTGGCGGTCGGCCTCGGTGCGCTGGTCGCCGGACTCGCCCTTCCCCCGACGCGCTTCCTTCTCGACAAGGTATTGCCGGCTCCCGGTGAAGGTCCGAGCGAGAGCACCCAGAAGAAGGGCCACTTCACGCTCGACGTGTTCACCACGACCACGACCGGCGCCCGATACACCTCACGAGTGAAGGCGAAGGGCGACCCGGGATACAGCGCGACGGCGGTAATGCTCGGCGAATCTGCGTTGTCGTTGGCGAAGGACCAAAAGGCTCTTCCCCCGGCCACCGGCGTTTTGACTCCAGCGACAGCGCTCGGCGACGTCCTGGTCGAGCGTCTACGCGCGGCTGGTTTCGAGATTTCCGCGCGCAAACTCTAGACAGAACGAATTTCACTTGATCGTTTCAGCTCTTCGCGCCCGATTATCGCAGCTCAGGGCGCGGACAGCGGTGGGAATACTCCCAGGTAACATTGATGTTGGTTCATGGCATCCATATGTGATGCTCCGCTTTCGGAAAAGTGAGGCTATTCATGACTGAGCGCGTTCAGGTCGGCAGTCTTCAGGTTGCCAAGGTTCTCTACGACTTCGTGGTCGAGGAGGCTCTTCCCGGCACCGGTGTAGACGCCGAAACGTTCTGGGCCGGCGCCGACAAGGTCATCACCGAGCTCGCACCGAAGAACCGCGACTTGCTTGCCAAGCGTGACGATCTGCAGGCTCAGATCGATCAGTGGCATCGCGATCACGCCGGCGCTCCCATCGACGCCGCTGCATACAAGGCGTTCCTGCAGGAAATCGGCTACCTCCTGCCGACGCCTGCCGAATTCTCGGTCACCACCGCGAACGTCGACACCGAGATCACCTCGACGGCCGGCCCGCAGTTGGTCGTGCCGATCCTCAACGCGCGCTTCGCACTCAACGCGTCCAACGCCCGCTGGGGTTCGTTGTACGACGCGCTGTACGGCACCAACGCCATCTCCGAGGAGAACGGCGCCGAGAAGGGTTCCGGCTACAACAAGGTCCGCGGCGACAAGGTCATCGCCTGGGCGCGTGAATTCCTCGATGCGGCAGCACCTCTCGCGTCGGGATCGCATGCAGATTCAACCAAGTACGTTGTCGACGGCAGTGAACTGAAGATCACGTTGGCAGACGGTACTGTCACCACGCTCGCCCAGCCGGAGAAGTTCGTCGGCTACCTCGGCGAGAAGGACGCACCGACGAGCATCCTGCTGCTGAACAACGGATTGCACGCCGAGATCCAGATCGACGCCTCGTCCCCGATCGGCAGCACCGACGCCGCCGGCGTCAAGGACGTCGTTCTCGAATCCGCCGTCACCACGATCATGGACTTCGAGGACTCGGTCGCCGCTGTCGACGCCGACGACAAGGTTGTCGGCTACCGAAACTGGTTGGGTCTCAACCGTGGTGACTTGTCCGAGGAGATCAAGAAGGGCGCCAAGTCCTTCACCCGCACGCTCAACGGCGACCGTAAGTACACCGCAGTCGACGGCAGCGAACTCAGCCTGCACGGTCGTTCGCTCCTGTTCGTCCGCAACGTCGGTCACCTCATGACCAACCCCGCGATCCTCGACGCCGACGGCAACGAGGTCCCCGAGGGCATCCTCGACGCCTTGATCACCAGTGCCTGTGCAGTGCACGGCCTCTCGATCAGTGACGCCAACGGACCGCTCGACAACAGCCGCACCGGCTCGATCTACATCGTCAAGCCCAAGCAGCACGGTCCCGAGGAAGTTGCCTTCACCACCGAACTGTTCGGCCGTGTCGAGCAGGTCCTCGGGCTTCCGGAGAACACGCTCAAGGTCGGCATCATGGACGAGGAGCGTCGTACGACGGTCAACCTCGCTGCCTGCATCAAGGAAGCCGTCGACCGCGTGGTGTTCATCAACACCGGCTTCCTCGACCGCACCGGCGACGAGATCCACACCTCCATGGAAGCCGGCGCGATGGTGCGCAAGGCCTCGATGAAGAAGCAGAAGTGGATCGGTGCGTACGAGGACTGGAACGTCGACACCGGTCTGGCCTGCGGTCTGCAGGGCAAGGCTCAGATCGGCAAGGGCATGTGGGCCATGACCGAGTTGATGGCAGACATGCTCGAGCAGAAGATCGGTCACCCCAAGGCCGGCGCCAACACCGCATGGGTACCTTCGCCGACCGGCGCAACGCTGCACGCGACGCACTACCACCGCGTCGACGTGTTCGCTGTTCAGGACAGCCTGAAGGGAAAGCCGCGTGCGAGCGTCGACGACATCCTGACCATCCCGCTCGCTCCCAGCACCGACTGGACGGACGCGGAGAAGAAGGAAGAGCTCGACAACAACTGCCAGTCCATCCTCGGCTACGTGGTCCGTTGGATCGACGCGGGCGTCGGCTGCTCCAAGGTTCCCGACATCCACGATGTCGCGCTCATGGAGGATCGCGCCACGCTGCGCATCTCGAGCCAGCTACTCGCCAACTGGCTGCGTCACGGCATCGTCAGCGAGAGCGACGTTGTCAGTGCACTCGAGCGCATGGCCCCGGTTGTCGACCGTCAGAACGAGGGCGACGCCGAGTACCGCAACATGGCACCTGATTTCGATTCCAACATCGCGTTCCAGGCTGCCAAGGAACTCATCCTCGAAGGCGCGAAGCAGCCCAGCGGATACACGGAGCCGATCCTGCATCGCCGCCGCCGCGAGTACAAGGCCGCCAACGCCTGATTTCACCTTCTTCGAACTCGAAGCTGAACCCGAACAGCCTCGGCACCGCTCCCGGTGTCGAGGCTGTTCGCGTAGGCCCCGAAGTTTCGTCACTAGACTGGCCGAGGACACAGTCCGTTCAACAGACATTCTTCGAGTGACCAAGGTAGGGCAAGGTACGTGGGCGAACATCGCGGCGGGTCAGGCGCCAGAGGTATCAGTAAGGGGCCGATTCTCGTCGTCGTGCTGATCGTCTTGATCGTGGCAGGCTTCTTCGGATGGAAGGCCCTCAGCAACCGGATCGACGATCAGGGACAGCAGGCAGCCGGTACGTGCGTCGAGGGCAACAAGACACTCGACGTCACCGCGGATCCGTCCATAGCCCCACAGGTCGAGGAACTGGCGAAGCGGTACACCCAGACCTCGCCGGTGGTGCGTGATCACTGCATCGCCGTCGTGGTGCACGGTGCGCCGTCCGCGTCGGTCTCGACGGCACTCGAAGCCGGTCCGGCGGCCCCCTGGGACGACGCAGCATTGGGACCACGTCCCTCCCTGTGGATCCCGGCGAGTTCGTTCGAACTCGCGCCACTGTCGGGCAAGGCCGTGATCAACGGTGATCCTCGCTCGCTCGCGAGTTCCCCGATCGTTCTGGCAGCCGGTCCCGAGACCGCGGCAGCATTGGCCGGCGCAGCATCGAGTTGGAAGTCTTTGCCTTCCGATCTGACGGTCGCCCTGCCGGTCGGAAGTACCGAAACCTCGATGGCTGCACAGGCGATCGCTGCCGACGTCGCCGATGCGGGTGCCGGACCGGTCACGACGGATCAGGCGAAGTCCGCTCAGGTCAACGCTGCGCTCAGTGCACGGGCGTTGCAGTTCCAATCCTTGCCGACTCCCCCCTCGTCCACCGCCGAAGCCCTCGGAGCACTGAGCGCCGGAACACCGGATTCGGTGAAAGCCGTTCCGGCCACGGAACAGTCGATAGCGCAGAGCGCGAACGCGGCGATGACGACGTACTCCCCCGCCGGCGCAACGCCAGTCGCGGACTATCCGGCGGTCATCGTCTCGGGCAGCGGGATCGACGAAACCGCGTCGCGCGCAGCGGCACAGTTTGCCGATTTCATGCGTGAGCCGAATCAGTCACAGTTGTTCGTCGGCGCCGGTTTCCGGGTCGAGGGCCAAGACCTTCCCGATCTCGGGGCGGTGTCCCCGGCCAAGATCTCGTCCACGTTGAAACCGGCTTCGGCGGAGACCGCAGCGGCGCTCGGTGACATAGTCGCCAACCCGGTCTCGCCGCGTAGTGCCACCATCCTGATGGACACGTCGGCGTCGATGGGTACCGACGACGGTGGCACTACCCGCTTGGCGAACATTGCCTCGGCGGTGAATACCCAATTGGGTCGCAGCCCTGACGCTTCGGACATCGGCCTTCGCGAGTTCAGCACGGGCACCGACGGAAAACCGTCCGAGCGCATCCTGGTTCCGGGCGGTTCACTGTCCGAGCCGAATCGGCGTGCCACGATCACCGATTTCCTCAACGGGCTTCGGGCCGGCGGAAAGACCTCCAAATACCCGGCGCTTGCCAGCTCCTACAAAGCCGCCGTGGACGGTTTCGACGCGGGGCGAGTCAACTCGGTGCTGCTGATCACCTCGAGTACGCCTGACGAATCCACCACGACGCGAGCCGAACTGCTCAGCGCGATCGCCGCTGCGGGCAATCCGTCGCGTCCGGTACAGGTCGACGTGATCGTCGTCGGTGCGGGCGACGACGTCTCCACACTCCAAGACGTCTCGGATCGGACGGGCGGAACATTGGTTCGGGTCGATTCGACGTCCGACCCCGCTCTCGCGGCCGCAGTGACCAAGATGCTGTCCTGATGGGGCGCGTCGCGGTTTTTGCAGTCCTTCTCGCCCTTCTGACCTGGTTCCTGCATCGCCGACTCGTTCGCGCCACCGGCATCCCGAGGCGATGGGCTCGTCTCGCCGACACTGCGCTTGTCGTCTTGGCGGTCTCGACGCTCATCGGGGTCGGCAGCGGCGAAGTCTTTCCGACATCGTGGGCGCGACCGATCGGATTTGTCGGATGGGTCTGGCTGGCTTCGTGGCTGTATCTGATTCCCGGACTGCTCGTGATCGGCCTGTTCGCCGGGATCGGTCGACTACGTGCACGCCACACGGATACCACGACCGAAGTCGACCCAGCCAAGCGTCGTACGTTGCAGTTGGCTACGGCAGCAGTCACTCTCGCGGCGATCGGCACCGCCGGCTACGGCGTCTACGAGGCGTCGGGCCCCAAGATTTCCCGCGTCCGCGTGCCGCTCGCTCGCCTACCTGAGGGCTTCAACGGATACCGGATCGCCTTGATCACCGACCTGCACGTGGGACCGGCCCGCGGGGTCGACTTCACCCGCAAGGTGGTCGATATCGTGAACTCGCAGAATGTCGATCTGATCGCGATCGGCGGCGACCTCGTGGACGGAACCGTCGCGAAAGTTGCTCCCGATCTTGCTCCGCTCGCCGATCTTCGGGCGCCCGACGGAATCTTCGGAGTCAGCGGAAACCACGAGTTCTACGCCGACGACGGCGGCAAATGGCTCGACGTGTGGGAGACATTGGGGATCACCACACTTCGCAACAGCCGCACCTCGATCCAGCATGGCGGCGATACCATCGACATCGTGGGCATCCACGACTACACGTCGCCGGCCCCGTACGAGCCGAACCTGACTGCCGCGCTCGCAGGTCGCGATCCGAATACTTTCGCCTTGCTTCTCGCGCACGAACCGCGTCAAGCGATCGAGGCATCCGAGATGGGTATCGATCTGCAACTGTCCGGGCACACTCACGGCGGTCAGATGTGGCCGCTGCGGTATCTCGTTCCGCTGCAGCAGCCTTCGGTGCAAGGCTTGGACAGGGTCGGAAACACAGTGCTGTACACGACGCGTGGCGCCGGGGCTTGGGGTCCGCCGGTACGCGTCGGCGCCCCGCCGGAGATCACCGTTCTCGAACTCGTACACGAGAGGTGATGATCTCCGGCGGGCACACGCCTTAGTTGCCTGCGAACGCTTCGATCGGCGGGCAGGAGCAGACCAGGTTGCGGTCGCCATGTGCACCGTCGATACGACGCACGGACGGCCACACCTTCGGGCGAGCCTTGCCACGCGGGAAGACGGCGATCTCACGCGAGTACGGGTGATCCCACTGCGCTGCAATGCTTCCCGCAGTGTGGGGAGCACCGCGTAGCGGGTTGTCCTCCACCGTCCACTCGCCCGCTCCGACGCGATCGATTTCGCCGCGAATGGCGATCATCGCCTCGCAGAACTCGTCGATCTCTTCGAGGTTCTCGCTCTCGGTGGGCTCGACCATCAGCGTGCCGACCACGGGGAAGCTCATGGTCGGAGCATGGAAACCGTAGTCGGCCAGACGCTTTGCGACGTCGTCGACGGTGACGCCGGTGTCCTTGGTCAACCCCCGGAGGTCGAGGATGCACTCGTGCGCGACCATGCCGTTCTCGCCGGTGTAGAGAACCGGGAAGTACTCGTCGAGTCGACGCGCGATGTAGTTGGCCGACGCGATGGCGGTCAGGCTGGCGCGGCGCAGGCCCGCAGCACCCATCATCCGGATGTAGGTCCAGGTGATGGGCAGAATGGACGCACTGCCGTACGGCGCTGCCGAGATCGTTCCTCCACCACCGAGTTCGGGGGCCATCGGGTGTCCGGGCAAAAACGGCGTCAAGTGTGAGCGCACACCGATCGGGCCGACGCCGGGTCCGCCGCCGCCGTGCGGGATGCAGAAGGTCTTGTGCAGATTCAGGTGGCTGACGTCGCCGCCGAATCGGCCCGGACGGGCAAGGCCGACAAGCGCATTGAGGTTGGCGCCGTCGACGTACACCTGGCCACCGGCGTCGTGTACCGCTGCGCAGATGTCGGCGATCTCGTGCTCGTAGACACCGTGCGTTGAAGGGTAGGTGATCATGATCGCGGCGAGACGCTCGGCGTGATCGGCGATCTTCGCGCGCAGATCGTCGACGTCGACGTCACCGTTGGGACGGCAGGCGACAACCTCGACGCGCATCCCGGCCATGACGGCAGAAGCCGCGTTGGTGCCGTGAGCACTCGACGGAATGAGGCAGGTGTCGCGGTGGTCGTCGCCCCGGCTGAGGTGGTAGTTGCGGATCGCAAGCAGGCCCGCGTATTCCCCCTGGCTGCCGGCGTTGGGTTGCAGGCTGACGTTGTCGTAGCCGGTGACCGCGACCAGCCAGTCTTCGAGATCCTTGATGATCTTCAGCAGACCGGGCGCATCCGATGTCGGCGCGAACGGATGGATCGCGTTGAACGCGGGCCAGGTGATGGATTCCATCTCGGCGGTCGCATTGAGCTTCATGGTGCACGAACCCAGCGGGATCATGCTGCGATCGAGGGCGATGTCCTTGTCGGACAGCGCGCGCAGGTAGCGAAGCATTGCCGTTTCCGTACGGTAACGGGTGAAGGCTTCGTGCTGCAGGTAGTCGGAGGTGCGCTCCTGAGCAGCCGGAACCGAATTGCCCTCGGCTTCGATGGCGACAACAGCATCCTCGATCCCGAACGCGTCGAGCACGGCAAGGACGTGGTCGGCGGTCGTGGCCTCGTCGCAGGAGATACCGACATGATCGGCATCGACCAGACGCAGGTTGATCCCGGATTCCTTGGCCGCAGCGACGACGTCGGCCGCCTTGCCCGGAACCTGAGCGAGCACGGTGTCGAAGAACGAATCGTGGACAACGGTCACGCCGCCTTCGCGCAGGCCGTTTGCCAACGCGTGTGCGCGGGCAGCGACGCGCAACGCAATCGCCTTGAGTCCCTCGGCGCCGTGGTAGCTCGCGTACATCGCAGCGAGGATGGCGAGGAGCACCTGAGCGGTACAGATGTTGGACGTCGCCTTCTCGCGGCGAATGTGCTGCTCACGTGTCTGCAGCGCCAGGCGGTATGCCTTGTCTCCGTCGGCGTCGATGGAGACGCCGACCAAGCGGCCGGGCAGCTGACGCGCATGCTTGGAGTGCACGGCCAGGTAACCGGCGTGCGGTCCGCCGTATCCCATGGGAACACCGAAACGCTGGGTGGTTCCGAAGCACGCATCCGCACCGAGCTCACCGGGTGAGGTGATGAGCGTCATCGCGAGGAGGTCTGCGCCGACGGCAACCAGTGCGCCGCGCTCGTGAGCTTCCGCGATGATCGAGGTGTAATCGACGACTCGTCCCGAGGCACCTGGGATCTGGGCGATGACGCCGAAGAAGTCACCTTCCGGAAGACCAGCGGTGAGGTCCGCAGAGACGATCTCGATGCCGAGCGGCTCGGCGCGAGTCTCGATGACGGCGAGGGTCTGCGGGTAGAGATCGGCGTCGACGACAAATCGTGGGGACTTGCTGCGGTTCGCGCGGCGCAGGAGCGTCATGGCTTCGGCAGCGGCGGTGGCCTCGTCGAGCATCGACGAGTTTGCCAGTTCCATGCCGGAGAGATCGGCGACCATGGTCTGGAAGTTGAGGAGGGCTTCGAGACGGCCCTGGCTGATCTCCGGCTGATACGGGGTGTACGCGGTGTACCAGGCCGGGTTCTCGATGATGTTGCGCAACAACACCGGCGGCGTCAACGTGTCGAAGTAGCCGAGACCGATCATCGACGTCGCGACGGTGTTCTGGGCTGCGAGTGCAGTCAGTTCGGCAAGTGCCTCGTGCTCTCCGACCGGAAGCGGCAGAGCGTCGAGTCCGGCAGCGATGCCGTTCGGGGCAGCGTCGAGGATGACGGAGGGAACGGCCTTGGTTGCCAGTTCGTCGAGTGAATCGACCCCGACGAGTTCGAGGATGCGCGCGAGTTCCGCGGCGTTCGGACCGACATGGCGGTCGGCAAATATACGGCTTGCAGCGTCGATCACGACAACTCCCAGACAGATCGGAGGATCAGGACACACACCGAACTGCGGTGCGTTCCTCCCCCTCTGTCGCATGCTCGATTCCCGAGCGCCTGAGAGATTCGGTAGTGATCCGCCGAAGGCGGAAGCCACAGCCTTTCCCCGTCGGCGGGTGGGTTGTCCCACCGCTTTCCAGAGGCGTCGGAGCCCGTACGGTCCTTGGTGCCTGAGAGATTGACGGGGAGGTATTGCTCCTTCGGCGCCCTGATCCCGCTCACGACTGACCTTTGAGACAAAGACTGAAACAAAGACAAGTTCGGTGAATCGGTATCCGAGGCTCTCCCGTACGCCGGCGACGCAGGCCCAGTCTAGTTGACCGAAACGCCTACCTGCACCGTGGCATCCTCCAAAGAGATGTGACGTACGTTATCCGGTTTTGCGGCTGGCGCGATTCTTGCGTCGCGAAGCCAACTCGTCTTCCGGGTTGGGATCACTTTCGCCGCCGTCGGCCCGCTCGGCGGGGAAGTCGGCGATCGTTCCGGTGAGTTCACGCATCGCGCCACTGACTGCGATGCCGAATACGCCCTGCCCACCCTGGAGGAGGTCGACGACCTCTTCGGGGGACGTGCATTCGTACACGGTGGTGCCGTCGGAGAACAGAGTGATGTTGGCAAGATCGCGGACGCCACGCTTACGGAGGTGATCGACGGCAACGCGGATGTTCTGCAGTGAGATGCCGGTATCGAGCAGACGCTTCACGATCTTCAGAACGAGAATGTCCTTGAAGGAGTACAGACGTTGGCTTCCGGATCCGGCAGCGCCACGGATCGACGGAACAACCAACGACGTCCGTGCCCAGTAGTCGAGTTGGCGGTACGTGATCCCGGCGATCTGGCACGCACTGGGTACTCGATATCCGACGAGGTCGTCGGGGATGGAATCGTCCGGGAACAGGCCCGGCTGCAGCTCTTCGGAAGACATTTCTGCAGTCGCGGCACTACCGGCTATGCCCGTCCCGCGCTCATTCGACTGTTCTTCCACTGCCGTCTCCCTCTCGCTTCGCCATCATGTAACCAACCTGTGCTATCAGCAGTCACGAGAATCCCGTGCCGACCGAACTTTCAGATGTGAATCCAAGGCAGGTAATTCCATGAGTGGACTTACCCAGAGTACGCCTCGATCGACAAGGCGAGAAGATCTCCACCGCACGCAACGGTAAGTCCAGGAGGGTGCATGGTCAACGCAACACGCCGACCGAGACTCAACCTCTACTTGAGAGTTGAAGACTAAAGTCCGCAACCAGTCAATTCAGGCTAACCATCAGTGGCTTTGAAATCGTCCGGCGAGATGGTGTCGAGGAATTCCTTGAACTTCTCGACCTCGTCTTCGCGCTCGCCGGGAATGACCAGACCGGCCTCGGCGAGAACAGCCTCCGACGCGAAGATCGGAACGCCGATGCGCAGGGCCAATGCAATCGAATCCGACGGACGTGCCGAGACAGTGGTCTGCTCGTCGAAGACGAGATCCGCGTAGAAAGTGCCCTCTTGCAGGTCCACGATCCGAACTTCCTTGAGGCTCCGACCGAAAGATTCGATCAAGATCTTGATCAGGTCGTGAGTCAGCGGCCGCGCCGGCTCGACTCCCTGTTGTTCGAGAACAATCGCGGTAGCTTCGGTTTGCCCGATCCAGATCGGCAGGTACCGATCGCCGTCGGACTCTCGCAGCAACAGGACCGGCTGATTCTGAGGCTGCTCGACACGAACTCCGATCACACGCATTTCGCCCATCGAGCTTGCCTCCAACCTGACGTGATCCAGCCGACCGACTCCGATGCGGTCGTACTGAAATTCTATTCGAGTGTGCCCCGCTGATCGAGGAACTCAGCGATCGAGACTTCCCCGAACTGCCGATTTGACCAGACACGTGTGCAAAGTCAGTGACAGAGCGGCCAGCTCCCGCACCATTTCCTCGGCACGATCACGTGCTCCGGCGTCACGACCCTTGGCAACCGGTCCGGCGATCTGAGTCACCAGCCCCGCTTCGCGATCAGCAGCCAACTTGAACGCCCGCAGATGGCGAACCTCCAAGCCGTACTCGGACATCGCCTTAGCGGTGCGCGCCAACGTCACGGCATCCTCGTCGAAGAAGCCCGCCGCGCCGGGAACGACCAAACCGGTGCGGATCAGATCGGTCAGAAACCGATCGTCGATGTCAGCGCGCGCGAGAAGATCCTGACGACCGACTCGAACTTCGCGATCGACCCGGAACGCCTCGGGTGAGACATCGCCCGTAGCGATCGACAGGACGCGAGCACGACGAGGCGCAGGAACTTCTGCACTCACCGTCGCTGCGCCACTGTCGATCGCTTCGAGTTGTTCTTTGATCACTTTGAGCGGCAGGTACTGATCGCGTTGAGCGGTCAGCACGAAGCGAAGACGCTCGCAGTCCTCGACAGAGAATCTGCGGTATCCCGACGGTGTCCGTTGCGGGCTGATCAAGCCCTCGGACTCGAGGAAACGGATCTTCGAAATCGTCACGTCGGGAAAATCTGGACGCAACCGATCCAGCACGGAACCAATCGACATTCCGGGCTGGCTCTGCTGCCGCACTGCCGTCATTAGCTACCCGCACCTGCTGACGACTCGCCGACCTGCGAACCGCCGGCACGAGGGCCGGTGAGGAACACCAGACGGAACTTGCCGATCTGAACCTCGTCACCATTCGCGAGAACTGCCGAATCGACAGGCTCACGGTTGACGTAGGTGCCGTTGAGGCTTCCGACGTCGACGACGTGGAAATCTGCATCTTCCTGACGGAACTCGGCGTGACGACGGCTGACGGTCACGTCGTCGAGGAAGATGTCACTGTCCGGGTGCCGACCTGCCGACGTCGTCGGCTGATCGAGCAAGAAGCGGGATCCTGCATTCGGTCCCCGCTTGACCACCAGAAGTGCGGCTCCGGCAGGAAGGCCTTCCACGCCCGAAACCGGCTGCTCGGCGGCCGGTGCTGCAGAGGAGGTGTTGTCGAGCTCATTGAGGAAGTCCGCGCGGAAAACCGAAGTGGTCTCCGCCGGCGACTCCCCATAGCCCGCGTCGTTACCGTTCTCGCTCACTGTTTCTCCTCCTGGGTCAATCATCCAGATCATGAATCACTGGACTACGCAGTGCACTTTCTTCACGAGCATCTTTCACAGTCACGTTCGATACGGCCCTGCGCCCCGACTCGGCACATGCGTACCTAACGACCGTACCCTGCGCAGACCGCCGTGTGCAGCGAGACAGGCCGCGACACAACACGAGTTGGCCGGTCCACGCGCAGGTTTTCTACTCGGACGTGAGTCCCTTGTATGCCTCCGCGTCCAGAGTTGCCGCGAGTGCGGCGTCGAGTGTGGCCTCGTCGGCAACCTCGAGTTCGACCAACCAACCCGTGTCGTACGGGTCGGTGTTGACGAGGTCGGGCTGTCCGTCCAATTCACCGTTCGCTGCAAGAACTTTCGCAGTGAACGGAGCAAAGATGTCGGAGACGCTCTTGGTCGACTCGACCTCACCGAGCGATTCACCGGCGGTCACGTCTTCGTCGACAGCGGGAAGCTGGACGAACACGACGTCACCGAGCTGCGACTGAGCAAAGTCGGTGATACCGACTCGAACTGAGGTCGGGCCGGTTCGCTTCACCCACTCGTGCTCCGCGGTGTAGCGCAGATCGGTAGGTGTATCGAGCTCACTCACAGTGGCTTCCTTTCACAGGCCGTCCGAAAGTCGGACGCAAAAAGATCAATTTCCGGGTTGAGCGTATTGGCGCGGATTCAATTGTCGCAAGACGGAGATCGTGACCTGCTGCGATTGCTCGACGGACGACGTTCCGCCATTGCGTGCGACATTGTCGAAGACGCCTCCGGGAATGTTCAACGCTGCCGCCAATGTCGGCGGATCTCCGATCGCGGTCACAGTGTACGGCTGCTCGATCCGGGTTCCGTCCAATTCGATCTCGCCGCCGCGCCCACTCACCCACGAGTTCACGCCGATACGAATGGGTTCGCCGTTCGCACCTGCGATCGAGATGGCTTCGGCACCGGCAGCACGCAGTTCCTGGATGAGATCGAGAATCACTTCCGATCCGACGCCGCCCGCCGGATCTGTCAGGGTCATCGTCACACCCGGTCCAGTGGCCGGAGCGGTCCCCACTTGAATGGAGAGTGAGGTCAGCCGCGCCCGCGCCTCGTCCAGCGCTGCTCCCGTGTTGCCACCGGCTTCCAAAGTGGCAAGCGATTCCTGAAGATTCGCGACTTCCTGCCTCAGCGCGGCTTCGCGCCGATTCAAATTGTCGAGAACCACCAGGAGGTCGGCAGGGCGCGCGGCGTCGAGTGAATCTCCGGCCACTGTGCTGCGTACCTGTGTGGCAATCGCAACGCCGAGCACGCCCAACAGCACAGCAGCGAGGATTGCGAAGACGACGTTGGTGCGGTGTTTGGACGGTGAACGCAACTCGTGACGACCTTCACCCGCAGTGGTGACGGGAGGTTCTTCTTCCGGTTCGGTCGTGGAATGTTCCGCCATGACTCACGCTCCGAACAGTCGGCGTCGCAATGCCGCTGCGTTGCCGAAGATCCGGATACCCAACACGACGACGATCGCCGTCGAGAGTTGAGTACCGACACCCAACTGATCACCGAGCCAGACGATCAACGACGCGACGAGCACGTTGAAGACGAAGGAAACCACGAACACCTTCGCGTCGAAGATTTCGTCCAGATACGCGCGTAGTCCACCGAAGACGGCGTCGAGCGCCGCAACGACAGCGATCGGAAGATAGGGCTGGATCACGTCGGGCACCTGCGGGCTGAAAACTACGCCCAGGACGATGCCGACGACCAGTGCTGCGAGTCCGTACAGGGCGGAACCGGCCTTCATCGAACTCCTTCTGTCACTTGGGTTCTGTTGGTTCTGTTGCCACTCGGACGGCGCGAGGCGCCGCAGGCGGCAGAGTCAACGAATCGTCTTCGGCCACCGCGAAACCGACTCCGTACAGTTGCGAGACGCTAGACATTCTCACGTAGGCGTCGCTGACGACGAATTTCCGCTGCAGTGCTCGCGTGTCTCCGATCGCCTCGACGAGGTACGGGGAGAAAACAGGTTGGTTGTCGACGAGCATCGCGCCGCCCGCCTGACGAATGGTCACCGTCGGCCCGATTCGCACGCCGCCGACGGCGATCGCCTCCGCTCCCCCAGCCCACAGGGCGTTTACGACGGTCTGCAGATCGCGATCGAGGACAACTGTCTTACCGCCGACACTCCGTTGCGACGCATCCGAGAGGTTCGGGCGTCCGGCCGGGTCGGTCAACGTCACCACCAGTCCCTCCCCGTGAACAGCTTCGGCTCCTGCGCCGGATTCGACCGCTCGCAGTTGGTCGAGGACGGCGCTGCCGCGTGCATCGCCTTCGAGCGCCACGCCGCGCGCGGCGTCGACGGCGCCGCCGAGTGAATCGCGGGACGCGGCCAGTGAATCGATTCGATCCTCCGCATCACGGACCTTCGCCACCAACTCGCTTCGAACCTCTTCGGTGCCGGTCACCTGCTTCGTCGCTTGAACAGCCGAGACCGTGACGATGAACCCGATCAACAGTGCGCCGAGGGCCAGCCACGGCCCCGTCTTCGAGGATCTGTTCTTGGTGTGCTCGTGCTGGCGTTCGAATGCAGTTGCCTCGTAGCCCGGGTCGAGATGTTCGGTCATGAGTGACCGAAGCAGCGACGGTACCGGGTTACGACGGACGTCCTCCCCGGTCGACTTCATCGGGGCACGACCTCGTGGGTTCGCGCAACGTCAACGGCCTTGAGCACGTAGATCGCGGCAGTCCACACGTACAGGACGGTTCCCCAGATCAGGAAAGCGAAACCGAAGGCATGGGTGAACGGTCCGATGGCCCAGTCTCCGTGCCCGGCAAGAATCAACGGCAGAGCGAACATCAGTAGGAAGGTCGCAGCCTTGCCGAGATAAACCACCTCGGGCGGTGGCAGGCCACGCCTGCGGTAGATCGGCAGCGTCAACGCAAGCAGAAGATCACGGCCGATGAGTATCGCTGCGACCCACCAGGGAATGAAATCGCGGGCGACGAAGGTGACCAGTGTCGTCACGACGTACAGACGATCGACCAGCGGGTCGAGAAGCGCTCCCAGACGCGAGGTCTGTCCGAGCACTCTGGCCAGCTTGCCGTCGAGCCAGTCGGTGAACCCGCTGAGCATCAGCAGCGCCAATGCCCAGCCGTCCGAGTGCGTGACGAGCAGCAGGTAGGCGAACAGCGGCAGAGCGAGTAGACGCACGATACTGAGCACGTTGGGAACAGTGAGAATCCGATCCGTGGGGATCGGTTCTTGTTCGCCAGAGTTCACTGCACACACCTCGCGTCGTTCGATTGCCGTGCGGCCAGCTTTCCACAGCACGACGGACTATTCGCCGAGGCGCCGTAGCCTGAACTGTCCCGAGCGTGTCGAGCTGCCCCTATCTCCAGGCGAACACCGGCTGCTCGAGCTTGTCGATGCGCGTGTGCCGTCCGTTCAGCACTTCGCGGAACTGATAGATGACGGCTCCGGTCGGCGCATGGATCAGGCTCGTTCGGAACGGCCATTGGATCACCGGGTTCGGTGACTCCTCGATGGTGACGAAGCGCGAGTCCACGTCAAGCTCCTCCGACGTGACGGCATACACCTGGGCCACCTCGTCGGGATTGGGTACCAGTCCCCCGATGTCGTCGCCCGACCACATGACGAACGGCCGGATCACGAATCCCGAACGAGTGACGTAGTCGTCGAGCCGGCCGATGATCTTCGACTCGGGAACGTCGACACCCAGCTCCTCGGAAAGTTCCCGAACCGCTGCCTGTTCGGACGACTCGCCCGGGTCGACGCTTCCGCCCGGCAACGCGAATTGACCGGGGTGGGCGCGCATCTTGCTCGGCCGCTTCGTCACCGGGAACACTGGTGTTCCGTCCGCAGTCCGCATGACGACGATGACCACCGACGCCGAGCGCCTTCCGTCCAATTCGACCGACCGAGGTTCGAAAGCGGCAAGTGAGGCGACCACGTGGTCCCGATTCAGTAAATCTCCGTTCACCATGGCTCGACAGTAGCGCCACGAGACTGAGACCCTCAGCCAGTCTGGTCCATTTTGGCCGCTTCGCCTGATTATCGGTCTGTATTCCTGTCATGCTGAACAGGCAGAATCCACCGTGCGGCATGGCGAGAAGAGAACCTCGATGGCTGAGCAGTCCCAGACCCCCACCCCGCAGACCGACCAGGGCGCGCCGGGCGCGTCGAATCGGGCCTCTCGCTTTGCTTCCGACACGCTGAGCGTCCTGCGGCGTGTGCCGTTCACCGCGAGCGTCGTGCTCACCATCACCGTCGTCGGGATCGCGACCGGCGCCCTGTGGAATCACGTCCGTACCTACTCGTGGTTCAACGACATCGCCTACGGAGTTCCTGCCTTGCAGGAAGGCAAGTGGTGGACTCTCGTCACGGGGTGGTTCTTCGGATTGACGCCGGGTCAGTATGTTTCGATCATCGTCGTTTTTGCCTTCGCGGTCGGCTGGTGCGAATGGCGCCTGGGAACCAAGAACGCGGCCATCGTCACGATCAGCGGTCAGTTGGCGGGCGAACTCGGTGCATCGCTCCTCCTCTGGGCGGGCAGCCACACCGACTGGGATTGGGCTCGCAACCTCGCCACCCACCGCGACGTCGGCGTGACCACCGCAATCATCGCCGCACTCGCCGCGACCACGGCAACACTCCGCTCGCCCTGGCGAATGCGAGTGCGCGCCATTCTGTGCGCGTACATTGCGATCGCGTTCCTCTTCGAAGGCCGCCTCGCCGACGTGCAGCACCTCATCGCGGTCGCGATATTCCTGCCGGTGGGCGAGAAGTTCTTCGGCGACGGAGAGCGCGGGTTCATCCCCCGAACGCGACGCGAGATCCGCCTGCTCGGATTCATCGGCCTGCTCCTGATCGGCGTGGTCGAGATCGCCGTCTGGCTGTTCCCCGGAAGCGGACCGTTCGGGCCGACGGAAGCCGAAACCGGTTCGGGCTGGACGGCATTGATCGACGTGGTCATCGTTGCCCTGATCGCGGACCAGTTGCGACGAGGTCGCCGCTGGGCCTGGTGGGTTGCCGTGGTGTTCGGTTCACTGACGGTCTTGGCCACCGCCCTCGTCCTCGTTTCGGTCATCTTCTTCGACTACGAGAGCGCCGGCGCCGTCACGGTCGGTACCGCGCTGCTCTGGCTTCTCGAACTCATCTTGTTGATCAAGGGCCGCCACGCTTTCCACGTACCGATGCGGCGCAAGATTCGAGGCGGGCCGTTGTCCGGGAACGATCCGCGCGCCGCCGCTCGGGAACTGCTCAAACGGCACGGCGGCGGAACCATGTCGTGGATGACGACGTGGGACGGCAACAGTTACTACTTCGGCGAGTCGGGTGAGAGCGTCGTTGCATTCCAACGGCATGTCGGTGTCGTCGTGGTCCTGGCCGATCCGATAGCGAGCCCCGACCGACTTGCCGCAGCGGTGGACGAATTCACGACGATGTCCGAAGCCAACGGCCTCACTCCCTGCTTGTTCTCCGTGGGGAAGGAGACAGCCGATGCCGCCGCCCGGCGTGGCTGGCGCACCGTTCAGGTCGCCGAAGACACGATCGTCGACCTACCAGAACTGCAGTTCACCGGTAAATCCTGGCAGGACATCCGCTCGGCGCTCAACAAGGCCAAGAAGGACGACATCACCTTCCGGATGACAACATTGGCCGACGAGCCGTTCTCCGTATTGGCTCAGGTGCGCGCCATCTCCGAGGAATGGGTGGGCGACAAGGGGCTACCCGAGATGGGGTTCACCCTCGGAAGCGTCGAGGAGGCGCTCGACCGCGACGTCCGGGTCGGCTTGGCCGTCGACCCGACCGGAAGCATTCACGGCGTCACCTCGTGGTTGCCGGTGTACGGCGAAGGCGGCGTGGTTCAGGGTTGGACACTCGACGTCATGCGTCGACGTCCCGACGGGTTCCGTCCGGTGGTCGAGTTCCTCATCGCATCGTCGGCCCTCGAGTTCAAAGAACAAGGTGCCCAATTCGTCTCACTGTCCGGAGCACCGCTCGCACGCAGCGACGACGGCGCCGACGCCGCATCGATGGACCGCCTGCTGGACATGCTCGGAGCCGCGATGGAACCGCTCTACGGCTTCCGGTCTCTTCACGCGTTCAAGAAGAAGTTCAAGCCGAGGTACGAACCCGTTTTCCTGTGTTTCCGCGACGAGGCCGACCTGCCTCGGATCGGAATCGCACTGACGCGTGCCTACCTGCCCGACGCAACGGCTCCTCAGCT
The DNA here is from genome assembly GCF_036669995.1 of Rhodococcus sp. DN22. Classification (NCBI taxonomy): domain Bacteria; kingdom Bacillati; phylum Actinomycetota; class Actinomycetes; order Mycobacteriales; family Nocardiaceae; genus Rhodococcus; species Rhodococcus sp. DN22. The sequence goes on from NZ_CP133326.1 coordinate 3,356,365, forward strand.
GATCAAGCTCGCCACCAGCAAGAGTTGACGCCGTGCGGTCCTGGTTCGAGCACACGGTCGTCGACACCGGCAGGCTCCCGCTGTTCTTCCTCCTACTCGCCTTTGTCCTGACGTTCCTGTTCATCCGCTTCAGCGTCCGGATGATCCGGGCCGAGGTCTCGTGGTGGCCAGGCAATGTCACGCCCGGTGGAATGCACATCCACCACATGGTTTTCGGTTTGATGATGATGCTCGTGTCCGGCTTCGCCTTCATCGCTCTGGCCGACTATCACACCCCGATCGCCAATTGTGTTCTCGCGTCGGTGTTCGGTATCGGCAGCGCGTTGGTCCTCGACGAGTACGCGCTCGTGTTGCATCTGCGCGATGTCTACTGGGCCGAGGAAGGTCGCTCGTCCATCGACGCGGTGTTCGTTGCCATCGCGATCTCGTTCCTTTTCCTTCTCGGGGTCCACCCGATCGGGTTCGCGGGAGAGTTCGACCCGTACGAGCAGGACCGGAGCCTGGCGACGTTGATCGGCGTTGTCGTCGCGATCGTGATCCAACTCGGACTAGCCGTGATCACGTTGATGAAGGGCAAACTCTGGACCGGCTTGATCGGGCTGTTCTTCACCCCACTTCTGTTGATCGGAGCAATTCGGTTGAGTCGCCCGGGTGCGCCGTGGGCGCGCTCGCGTTACCGCGACAAGCCGGCGAAGATGAGCCGGGCAGTGGCCCGTGAACAGCGTTATCGCGAGCCGATGATCCACGCGAAGATCTACGTTCAGGAAACGGTGTCGGGAAGTTTCGGTTCCACTCCCCCGCCCCCACCACCGCGCCCCGTCGTCGACACCGCAACCCCCACGTCGAAGGTCGGATTGTCGCGGCGGCTCTCGGACAGAATTCGCTGGCGTCGAACTCGCCGACGACTACGAACAGTCCCCGTCTGGCGTCTCCCCGTGATCCTCGTCGTCCTGTCCGTCGTCACCGCGAACATCCTCGTCGGGATCGACGGAGACCTGGTCAGCGACGGCGACGTCGGTACCATTTCCGAGGGCGTCGACGCCGGGGCCACCGCGACGCTGCTCAGCGTCATCGCCGGCGGGATGATCACTCTCACCGGTCTGGTGTTCACCGCCATCACCCTCGCAATGCAGTTCGGCGCCTCGCAGATTTCGGTGCGGGTGGTCCCGATGCTCGCGCAGCAGCGGGTGATGCGGTGGTCGATCGGCATGTTTCTGGCCACGTTCGTCTTCTCCTTGATCATTGCGCTCGATCTGGCGCTCGATTCGGAGAATTCCTCACCGACCATCTCCACGGCGATCGCACTGCTTCTGGCATTGGCCAGTGCGATCCTGTTCATCGCGTTGGTGGCGAAGGTCGGGTCGATTCTCAATTCCAGTCGGTTGCTGCGTTGGATAGCGGCCCAGGGCCGGAGCGCGACGATTCGTGCCTATCCGCTGTACGAGGACCTGCCCTCTGGCGCACCGAAACCCAGTCAGCCGCTCCCCCTACCCCAACCGCGCGAGTCCGAGAACTCCGAGAGCGCCGACGCACTGGTGATTCGCCTGCGCCACCTCTCACCCGACGGCCGGATTCTGCTGGCGATCGACCTCGCACGACTGCAGCGGTTGGCCGGCCGCTGGGACGTCTCGGTCGAAGTCGTCCCCAGCATCGGCGAGTTCGTCGCCCAGAACGCGCCCCTCTTCGAGGTACGCGGACCCTCGCTGAAGGTACGCCCGGACACTTTGATGTCGTGCTTGATCTTCGGTGACACGCACAGCCCGGTCGTCAGCCCCGGTGCAGCGCTTCAGTCGATCGTGGACATCGCGCTCAAGGCACTGTCACCCGCCATCAACGACCCGGGCCGAGCCGTGCAGGCTCTCGACCACATCGAAGATCTTCTGGTACTTCTCGCCCCGCGGGTCCGCTTCGACACGTCAACCTCGGATCTCACGCTGATCAGAGGGCAGCAACGCACCTGGACCGATTACGTGTCCGTCGCCACCGACGAGATCCGGCACTTCAGTACCAATTCCGCGCAGGTCCAGCGTCGTCTGCGCGCGGTATTCGCGACCTTGCTCGAAGCCTGCCCGCCGGACCAGCACCCTCCGCTACTCGAGCGCGTCGACGCACTCGATGCGCAATTGACCCGAGAATGGACCGGCGCACTCGACCTTCGGCTCGCGAGTGTGGCGGATCCGCAGGGATTGGGCTCCGAAGCCGGGGCGACCGGAAGAATTCACCCGCTGATCATCGGGTCTTCGGAACTTCCGGACGATCGTTCATCCGGGCAGGCCGAGTCGCGTTCCCAGCCAACCTAATTGACTCGCCAATCCAGCCGACCACACCTGGAAGCTGTGCCCTCCGTCGACCTCGGCGTACTGGACGTCCATCCCTGCGGCCTTTGCGGCTTCGTAGAGCGTTTGAAGACCTGGGCGGTAGTCGTTGTCCTGTTTGCCGACCACGAACACCCCGGCGCTGTCGGGGAACTTCTTCTCCCGGAGCAGATCCTGCGGATTCACTGCCACGAACGCGGCTTCATTGCCGCCGAACGCTGCATCGACCGTCTGCTTGCGATCGCCGAGTGTGGGTTCGATCTGACCGGACAGATCCAGGAACGTCGGATAGACCGCGGGGAAGTTCGTCGCCATCTGGAACGCGCAGGTACCGCCGTAGGAAAGTCCCCCGATCGCCCACTTCCTCGGGTCGGGATCCACCTGGAGGTTCCCGCGCACCCAGTCGGGAACATCGCGCGAAAGGTACGTCGCGACGTTCCCGAGTTGGGAATCGACGCAGAGCGGATTCGCCAGTTCCGACCCGGTCCCGTCAGCAACGACGACAACGGGAGCCAAGCCCGAATGCGCAGCGGCGTAGGCGTCCATGGTCTGGACGAGACGTCCGCCCTGTAGCCAGTCCTCGGGCGCGCCTGGTTGGCCGGCCAGCAGGACCAACACCGGCAACTCCGGTCGTGGGTTGGTGAAATACGCGGGCGGTAGGTAGATCTCGGCGTCGCGGGCGCTGAATCCGGAGACCGTCCCCGCAATCGTGACCGTGCTGACCTTGCCCGCCGACGGCATGTCGGCGGGAGCCTTCCATTGCGAAACCGGTACCGCCCCGTCCTTGCCGTCGTCCAGGTCGGCGAGTGAAACCTTCTCCGCGTCCGAGAGTCCCAGCACTGTTCCCAACGTCGGATACGACTGGAACTGCAGATTCACGTGAGCCGCGCTCGACACGACCACCAGGAGCACCGAGACCACGGTGAGCACGCGACCGTCGATCCGCGTCGCCGCAAATACCCGCGAAACACCCAGCAGCACGCCGAGAATGCCCAACCCGATCCACACGTAGACCGGACGGGCAATCGGATCGGGGAACGGGTGCCACACCTTCTCGATCAGCCAGTACAGCACGAGAGTGATCGCGATTGCCGCGACGATGCAGACCGGAATCGAGATCAGCACGTGACGCCTCGATCTCGAGAAGATCAGCCAGAGAAGTGCCAGAATTCCGAGCACCGTCACCACGGGCGGAACCGGGCCCGTGACCAGCGACAGATCCGTGATCGTGTGCACGTCGTCTCCTGTCGCAGCCCTGTTTAGACAATATCCAAGAACAGGACATTTCGGAGCTGATGGCGTCAGATCACCGCGTTCGACGCCTGGGCACGTAGGTCTCGGGCCAGGTGATCCCGACGCTCGAGAACAAGCCTCCGCAGCGACGCGGGCGCCTCAGCATTGGCCTGGATCCAGGAATCGACAGCAGAGGTGTCTTCAGCTGCCGGGAAGAGTCCGTTCACCAACCGTCGGGCGATCTCGATGCTGCGTTCGGACCACCACTTCCCCAGGGACGAGAAGTACTCTGCCGCATATCCCTCGATCAACGACGGGTCCGTGCCCGAACGGAATCCGGCGATCGTCGCATCCAGGCGGTCGTTCGAGAGTGAGGCATCGGTGGTCGCCGACGCCCAGGCAGCCGCCTTGGTCTCGGCATCGGGAATCGACGCCGCGGCGCGGACGTACGCCGTTCGACCCGCTGACGTGCTGTCCTTGCTCAGCTCACCATCGAAGTCGCTCACACTCGCATGGCCGGTCGCCGACAGGGCGATCCACAATGCCCACCGCAGATCAGGATCGAGAGCCAGTCCGACCGGCCCCGGGCAGGTGCCGTCGAGTATCGACCGCACCTCGTCGGCGCGAGCATCGTTGACCGCTGCAGCGGCCGACAGAGCCCGTGCCCATGCCAGCTGTCTTCCGGACTCCGGTTCGGCTTCGAACACCGCCTTCCAGGTCGTTTCCAACCAGCCTGCACTTACATTGGGCCGCAAGCTTTTCGGAACGTAGTGAAGAACCGCGTATTGGGCATCGGTCAGGATCGAGCTGAGAATCGCAAGATCTGTCTCCGCGGGAGCGAATCGTTCCACCATGTCGAGGTACCGGAACACCGAGAGCTGCGCATCACGCACCGAGTTCCACAGCGACGACCAGATCACCCCGCGCGCAAGCGGATCGCTCACGCGGTCCAGGGATGCCTCGACAGTGGACAGAGATTCCGCGTCCAATCGCACCTTGGCGTAGGTGAGGTCTTCGTCGTTGAGCAGTGTGAGTGCTCCGGGCGGAAGGTCGACCGACGTGCGTGATTCGGTGATGCCGAGTTCGACGCGTTCGGTGCGAACAAGATCTCCGGACTCGTTGTAGTCGTAGATTCCGACTGCGAGCCGATGCGGCCGCGGGTCCGTCTGGACCACATCGGTTCCGTCGAGCGACAGCGTGGACACCCCGGTGGTCTGCAACCAGATTCGGGCCCATTCGCGCACGTCGCGCCCGGAAGTCTCCGTGAGCACGTCGAGCAGATCGACCAGCGTGGTGTTTCCGTACGCGTGAGCCTTGAAGTACCGGCGTGCCGCTTCGAAGAACGCGTCACGCCCGACGAACGCCACAAGTTGTTTGAGGACACTGGCGCCCTTGGCGTAGGTGATTCCGTCGAAGTTAAGCTTCGCAGCTTCGAGATCGACGATGTCGGCGACGATGGGATGAGTCGTCGGCAGCTGATCTTGGAGGTACGCCCACGCTTTTCGCTTGATGGCGAATGCCACCCAGGCATCGGTGAAGCGAGTGGCTTCGGCGCTGACCAGCGATCCCATGAAATCGGCAAAAGATTCCTTGAGCCACAGGTCGTCCCACCAGACCATGGTCACGAGATCGCCGAACCACATGTGCGCCATTTCGTGCAGGATCGTGTTGGCGCGGCGCTGATGCTGCTCGTCGGTTGCGGAGCCGCGGAACACGTATGCCTCGGTGAAGGTCACCAGTCCCGGGTTCTCCATGGCGCCGAGGTTGTACTCGGGGACAAAGATCTGGTCGTACTTGCCGAACGGATACGGATAGTCGAAGTACTCGGCGTAGAAGTCCAGCCCCTGACGGGTGATGTCGAAAACGTTCTCCGCATCGAGGTACGGAGCCAACGACGCCCGGCACAGCGCACCCAACTCGACAGTGAGTTCGCCGCGACTCCACGACGACGCCACGCGGTGATACGGCCCGGCCGCGATCGCGGTGATGTAGGTCGAGATCGGCAGCGTCGGGGCGAAAGTGACGCGTTGTGCACCGTCCACGGAGAGAGTCTGGGTCGCGGGCTGATTCGACAGGACTTCCCAGCCGTCAGGTGCTGTCACCTCGAATGTGAAGGGCGCCTTGAGGTCCGGCTGCTCGAAGCAGGCGAAAACACGCCTGGCATCGGCAGGCTCGTATTGCGTGTACAGATACGTCTGATCGTCAGCGTCGTCGACAAATCGGTGCAGCCCTTCGCCGGAACGGCTGTAGTGGCCGTGAGCTGCCACTCGCACGACGTTCGATCCGCCGAGTCCGCGCAGCACGATCCGGGATCCGTCGTACTCCACCGGAATCGACGCACCGTCGACGTCCACGGAATCGACTGCAGCACCGATGAAATCGAGCCACGTGGACTCCACCGAGGACGTCAGATCAATTGTCGTGACCGTCGAAAAGGTCTTCACGGCGGAGTCGACCGCCGATCGCAGATCCAACTCCACCCGGTAACCGGCGACGGAGATGGCTCGAGATCGTTCGGCGACTTCGCTTCGATTCAGGTTCGCAGTACTCACGCACTCGATCCTGCCAGGCCGCGCGCGGCGATGTGAGCCGCCGTGCGCCTATCCCTTGAACGCGCCCTGCCAGACGGTGTCGAACGGCGTGTGTGCCGAGACGCGGCCTTCGATGCCCGCCGTGACGAACTTCTTGGCCAGAGCGACGGCTTCTCCCACGTCGGCGCCCTTTGCCAGCTCCGCGGTCACTGCGGCGGCCAGCGTGCAACCGGCACCCGAGACGCGCTCTTCGCCGACCTTGGGGGCGGAGAGAACCGTCACGTCGGTCCCGTCGAACAACACGTCGACGGCGTCGCCACCGGCGAGTTCGACACCGCCCTTTGCGAGCACGTACTTGGGTCCGAGATCATGGATACGACGTGCGGCCTCGATGAGGTCGTCGACGCTTTCGATGCTGTCCATTCCGGCGAGGGTGCGTGCCTCGAACAGGTTGGGTGTGACGACGGTGGCGAGCGGGAGGATCGAATCACGAAGTGCTGTATCAGTATCGAGAGCCGCGCCGGGCTCCTGGCCCTTGCAGATCAGGACCGGGTCGAGGACGACGTGGCGCCAGGACTGCCGACGCAGGCCCTCTGCCACAACCTCGATGGTGGCGGGCGTGCCCAACATGCCGATCTTGACGACGTCCAGATCGTGAGCCGCAGTGGCAGCCTCGATCTGATCAGCGATCACGTCAGGAGCGATCGGTACGAAGCGATGACCCCAGTTGTTCTTGGGATCGAACGAGACGATACATGTGGTGGTCGCTACGCCGTAGACGTCCAATGCCTGGAACGTCTTCAGGTCGACCTGCAGGCCGGCACCGCCAGTCGCTTCGGACCCAGCGATGACATAGGCGAGGTCAACCACAGCACAATCTCCTTCTTCGGACTTTCGAAACGTGCGTGGATGGCCACGAACGCGGGACCCAGTTTATCAACCGTTCCGACGTCTGGTTTTCGGCTATGCGGGCACCGGAGTTCCCCACGCGACGTCGTTGTCCTCGTATCCGAACGGCGGACCGACGAACTCGCCGCCGCAGGTGATCAGCGCGAGGGTTTCGGGTCCGTCGAGGCTGTTCAATCGCTCGACCGGCAGCTCGCCGTCCTTGCTGTAGTGATCGACCGCATCGATACGGTAGTTCCAGGTCTGTCCCCCGGCGCCCGCCACGGTCACGACCGAGCCGATTTCCAGTGTCGAGAACTTCTTTCCGAAACCGTCACCCTGATAGATGTCGTTGATGTGTCCGGTGATCACCACGGTGCCCGCGCCGGAGCCGGGAAATGCCGAATCTGCCCACCATCCGATCTCACTGACATCCTCGGGCGGAATGAGCGAGCCGTCCGTCGTCGTCTTGATCGGCAGGATGTCAGCGGTGCTGTTGCCTGTGCGCAGCGTGGTCGGGACATCCGGACCGTCGACCACCGCGCGAATCTCTGGCGGCAAATCTTGTTGGCCGGTCGCGAGGACGCGGGTCGGCGAGTCACCGTCGTCGGAACATCCGCCGATCAAGAGCATTGTCGCCACTACTGCAGCGGCCCACGTTCGGCTGGCCGTGGATCCAGGTGCCGCTGTCACGGACGAGAAGTCGGGCCGGACGGAATCTGGGCAATTGGTACTCGGTTTCCTACGTTACGACCGGGAAGTGCGTCACCGGAATCCCCACCGTTCCCACCGGAACCGTCACCACCGCCGTTCCCGCCACCGCTTCCATTCCCGCCGCCGCCGGGGCCCGGGCCGGGGCCGGGGCATTCACCTCCCGGATCGGTGGTGTCTCCTGCCAAGACAATCTTGACTGCCGAGAGGTTGACCGTCTGGTTCTGTGCCACTTGTCCAGGAGTTGTGACGTCGAATGCGAGCTTGGCACGTACGGGGATGACCGAACCGTCGTCAGCGTCGGTGACCGTTGACCCTGACCGGCCGAGATCTTGGGTCAACGTCATTCTGGAGATCAAATCCTGATCTCCGGTCAAGCCGGCGCCGTCGATCCGAAGGGTCCCTCGGACGGGACTTCCGTGGGCTCTGATCGTCACCGATGCGCGAAACTCGAGGATGTCTCCCGGCACTGTCCGCCACGCCTCGATCGAGTTGATTTTCGTTCCAGGCGATCCAGTCGAGATGTCGTACCAACCGTCGATCACGGCCGGATCGAGTGACATCGAATTTTCGTTGATTTCCGAGTTGCACGCGCGGGTGAGCGAAACGGGGGCAGCCGATCCCACTGCGGGGAGTGCTGTCGACACAACGGTCGCCAAGACGAAGGCCGTCGCGGTGATGCCCGCGGTACGCCTGCCGAAGATCGTCATTCTCTCGCTACCTTTTTCCGCGGACCGTAGCTTCCGGTCAATTCAGTCAAAATACCAGTACAGCTGGACAAATAGGTCGAATTCCGTGCCGAATTCCTCTTGTTTTCTGTGAACTTCGGTTACGAGCAATTTCTCCGCACACGCGTTCCGGCAAGGGGTACATCGGATCAACAGGGGTCAGAAGTTACATTTCGCCCGCACATCGGAGCAGATCGCACTGATTTCTCACCGCATTGGACAGGTATTTCCGTTTCATAGCGGTCAGCCGGTGGAACAACGATCACTACAACGAGCGTGCCGGGCACGTGTCCGGTCGCCCCCCCACCGAATCAAGGGAAACCGTCATGTCGGATACAACATCAGTCAAGCAGGGTTTCGCGGTAGGAACATCGATCGGGGCAGCCGTCATCTTGGTGACGGTCGGCATCGTGCAGTTCTTCCAAGGACTCGCTGCCGTCGCCGAAAACGAAGTGTTCGTAGTCGGGATCGACTACGTCTATCAGTTCGACCTGACGACGTGGGGTTGGATCCATCTCGTGCTGGGCGCGCTCGTCGCTCTCGTCGGGCTCGCACTGTTCACCGGAGCGGCCTGGGCGCGGGTGTCGGCAGTGGTGATCTGCGCGATCTCGATCATCGCGAACTTCTTGTGGCTGCCGTACTACCCCTGGTGGTCGACTCTCATCATCGCGCTGAACATCGTCGTGATCTGGGCTGTGTCGACATGGAAGCCCACCCAGACGACGCACGCCGCTGCGCATGCACCGTCAACGCCGACTCGATCTGCTTGAGTTGAAAGTATGTGTAGGTGGATGGCGTATTCCGGAGAGCCGATACTGGCCCATGACTTGCTGTTCAGGCCACAGCACTCGCTGATCGACCAGAGCCTGCATTCTCAACTCGGGGCCACGACGACAAATGGCGACGGCTTCGGAATCGGCTGGTACGGGGAAGGCCCCCAACCGGCAGTTTTCAAGAGCATCGAACCCGCGTGGAACGACTCGAACCTGCGCGAAGTCACCTCCCAATTGCGCACCCCTCTGCTGTTCGCTCACATCCGCGCCTCGACGGGAACTGCAGTGCAGCGCAGCAACTGTCACCCGTTCCGGCACCGGCAATGGTTGTGGATGCACAACGGTTCACTACACGGATTCCACGACATGAAACGGGAATTGGTGACTGCCATTGATCCGTCGCTCTTTCCGGATCTCGAAGGATCGACGGACTCGGAAACCTTGTTCTTCCTCGCGCTGACGTTCGGCCTGACCGACGATCCGTTCGAAGGTGTCGCGAGGGCCGTCGGATTCGTCGAGCACACGGCCCGCTCGCAGGGAATCGACAATCCGGTTCAGATGACCGTCGCCACGTCGGATGGCATCTCCACCTGGATCTTTCGCTATTCCAGCGAGCACCAGTCGAGGTCGTTGTTCTTCTCCACCGAGATTTCCACGTTGCGCAAGCTCCATCCTGAGGTGGATGCCCTGCACCATCTGAGTGAGGAGACCCGAATCGTCGTCTCCGAGCCTCTACGTGACCTTCCCGGCGCCTGGAACGAGGTTCCCGAATCCGCCGCAGGCGTCATCCGGCCCGGACGGGACGAGATGCGGAGCTTTGTGCCGATCCCACCAGCCTGATTGGGTCATACAACCAGGCATAGCTATGAAATAGCTTGCATTCGAAGCGCTTTCACGAAAACTGAGACAACGGAAACTCGGCACACTAGTCACGCGAGAGGATGAGCCGGAACGCCAAGCGAGCCTTCTCCGTATCCGGAGTGCCACCGGTGAGCAAATCGTTGTAGATGAACGACTCACCCACGCGACGATTGTGTCCGTCCACATCCGCACACCCCAAGGCGCCACCGCATCCCTAATTTGTGAAGACTTCCAAAGCCACGACTTCAGCCTCCCGCCTTCCCACCTACGAACGGCATGGGTAAAGTAAGCGACCTTCCAGAACGAGACACTTTCGCTGTGTCAGTTCATATTTCGGACAAATAACGTCGAAAATGCACCAGGGGACGGTTAGAGTGGAAGGCAGCCGAGTGTCGCATCAGTTAGTCGGGGTGGGGTGGAGGGGTCCAGGTTCTGATCTTCGTTCGTCCGCCTCCTGGCTCGCTCAGTGCGCGCCCCGCCCGCGCACGCTAAACCAACGAACAATTTCGAACGCGGCCCACCCCAACGCAGCGAGGCCACCCGTCAACCACGTGACACACCAAACACATAGTGCAAGAAAAGCCCGAAGACCACGGTGACGAGAAAATAGACCTGCCAGATTCGTCGATCACGTGCACCACCCCTCGCGGCGGGCGATGCCTCGACCTGATCGACAGGCTTCATCGTTCCATAACTGCACTCCTCGTAGAAAGCCGCCACCCAAATCCGTGAGTCACACGACTACCGAGTACCTGCGGATTGTTTTCGGCGGGCGGCTTCCGTGCTTCCACAGATTCGTCGATCGTCGCCGTCACGAAAGGTCACCCCGACCCCTTCGATACCCCAGTTGACAGTTGTGACCTCACCGTCCTTGTCCGAACCACTAAAAGAGGCGGTCGTACCCACCGCGCCGACCTCGACGACACCCCAACCGTCAGGCATCCGAATCTTCACACCTTCCGCATCGCAATCGTGCAGCACGGCCTGATCGAGCTCTTCCACCGGAATCTCCGACTGAACCTCGCACCTCGGTAAAGACTCGTACCCCGGCTCGATAACCTGCGGCTCCGGCCCACAGCCCGCAAGCACGCACGACAATCCACAGGCCATCAACGCTATCCGGAGACTAAAGAGGTCCCGCGACGCAGCAGCAATTCCGAGCATTTGTTCAATCTTCCACAACTGTTGTGCCGGCAGCGGCCGCATAGGGCTTCGGATTACCGGAGATCTACCTCCCGCGGCACCCGCGAGTAAATAGCAGGCCGCGTGAGTCAGTGGTCAACAATGAATGTGAAGCCGCCCGGCGGCAACTCGTGCACGAGGACCTCGTTGCCGACTCCGGTGACATCGTCAGGAAGAACTTGGGCTCACCGTCTATCTCGACGACCGAATTCATCGTCACCCCACGTTGGCATGGGACCCGCCGGAAAACTACTTCCCCTCCCTGCACCTGCGCACCAGGATGAAGCGGCCATGCGGTGTCGGGGACAGCCGCGCGGACGACATCGAGGTCGACGAGGTCGTCATCAGCAGTGATCAGTGAAGGCGGAAAGTCACTGAGCGCGAACGGAAGGTGCAGCGGCGTCGGATCCGGCTGCGGCGCCATCGGAGGTCGATCGGAAAAATCGACATCCCACGCCAACCCCATCGGTGACCGACGGCACCAGATACGAATGCTCAGAACAGGACTCGACACTTCGACGAACCGAATCAACGTACTCGGCCAGTGAGCCGAACAGGGGACCACTCTCGTCGCGACCGCTGCAGCAAATGAGCGGATGAACCCATGCTGTTCGCCCTCATGGGTGTCGACATAGAGAAAATCACCCGCACCGTCCTCAGCGAACGGAATGTAGGCAGAAGAAACATTTCAGCAGTTTCCCCTGCATTCTGCGCCCGAACCGTGGCAGGCCAATACGGCCCGAGATAGTAGATCGGATGCAACATTTCACGACAAAGCTGGTGCAAAGGGACCACTCGGGCGAGGGAAAGCAGCTCCACCCCAGGTAAGACTTCACCGACGAACTGATCGTCTTCCGAACGGAAAGCCTAGCCGTCGTGCAGAGCGAAGAACTCACGCAGCTCCTCCTGTCACGAAGCGACCGCGCCTTCAGCAGCCTCCCGATCCGCCAGAACCCGAGGCGCACGCACAGCCGCGGCCGTGACCGGGGCACAGTCGCGAAGGACGTCCGTATAGGCCTGCCACGCATCGGCAAGTGTCATGGTCCGAATCTATCGGCGAACAAGCACGACCGTCATCGCACGCAGGGAAAACATGCCACTACCCCCGATCAACCGGCATCGACCACTTGGGTTCAGACGGCGGTTGTCACCGCCGAGAATAAAACGCCGCACCTATCAGCACCCACCGCCAACGCCGCGCCTCTCCCCCACATGCCATCACCCACGCACCCCAAGCCGCACCAACCGCCAAAGTAGTCCTCCGTGACGCACATCAAAGACCAGACGGTTCGGTATCCTGCGGCAATGGTATTCGGGCGAACGATGACACAACCCACCTTCAGAGACCATTCGAGAAGGGCCATCGGCACCTGTTCGCCTCCCCATGACCGGTATCAGTGCAATCCCACAAGATTTCAGGATGCTTACCTCGAAGATGGCGGCAGCGTTCTAGTAGAACTCAGGATTGGCGGCCTGTTTCAACAAGTAATTTCGCGTCGAAGGAAAATCAGCGAAATGGCAAGGCCGTATACGAATTAACCTGAACAGTATCTGATTCCGTCAAAGTAACCCGTTTCCTCGGGACGAAAAGCCAGAGAAAGTAGCATGGAGTGATGTATCCACTATGGGAGCAAGGTCTCGATGAGACCCTTAAAGCAGGAAAACACAATAACTTCTCCTTTGCTATTGAGAGCATCACCGTGGGTTCAGGTGATGCCGTGCAACTGCCCCGCGCCGGCGTCGTTGCGGTTGTTGGGGGTAACAACGTCGGAAAGTCCACCCTACTTCGACAAATATACGAGCACTTGTCGCATGGCCCTGGCCAGCCCAGGGTGGCGATCCCTCCAGTTCTGACCGATCTCACGATGGAACGATCGGCCCCCGCGGCAGATCTGATCGCGTGGCTAGGCGAGCACAGTATCTTTGCGCTAGGGGCTCAAGGTCAGAGTGGCAGTTTCCATCGAGCCGGAGTGGGGGCAATAACAGCGGCCGATGCAAATACGTACTGGTCTGGAGCGTTTGGGATCGACAGGCTTGGAGCACTGGCATCGTTTTTGGTCAGTCACGCGAATGCTCGAGATCGATTTCAATGGGTTCAGCCCGTCGGTAGGCGAGGAAACTTCACCGATCCACCCACTCATCCCGTCCACGCACTAGAGGACAGGAAACTTTTGCTCGATGAATTGAGCAAATTATCGATTGATATCTTCGGCAGACCCCTTACGCTAGATCGAATCAGCGGAAATATACAGCTTCGCGTGGGTCAAACGAACTCGACACCCCCGCCAATTGACTCTGTAACAGAAGAATACCTTCAGGAATTATCTGAGCTAAAGCCCCTGCATGAACAAGGCGATGGCATGCAAAGTGTGTTGGGAGTCTTGATACCTCTAGTAACTTCAACACATCCAGTTATTTTGATCGATGAACCGGAGGCATTCCTACACCCACCTCAAGCACGAATCTTGGGTCGCGCCCTGGCCGACCTATCCACCCGACGTGGCATTCAAGTGGTAATTGCCACGCACGATCGAAACATTGTTATTGGACTACTTGAGGCGAAGGATGTAGACACCACGGTTCTCCGCCTTACTCGCCAAGAAGATGAAACGGTGGTGAAGCAATTGTCCGCATCTGAAATCTCGGAAGTATGGCGAGATCCTATCCTTCGGTACACCAATCTACTGGACGGTCTTTTTCATCAAATAGTCGTACTGGCGGAAAACGATCGAGATTGCAATTTCTATGCCGCCGCACTCGATCACCTACACACCACACACAACCTATCGATCAAACCGCACGAAGTACTATTCACCTCGACATACGGAAAGGGGGCAATGCCCCGAATATCATCCACTCTAAGAAACATTGGAGTTCGCGTTGTAGCAATACCCGATTTGGACGTACTTAACGAAGAGCCCTTAATGAGTCGTCTAGTAAACTCGGTCGGCGGTGACTGGTCCAAGATTTCCGGAGACTACAAAGCAGCAACTGCACAATTCAGACAGCCACGACCTAAGCCGAAAAAGCAAGACATCAAGTCAATGATAGATGCAATTCTGGACGAAAACCCAGATGAGGAATATAATAAATCAACAAAGGAGAGGATAGCAAAAGCGCTTCATACTGAAAGCCCCTGGCGCGACCTAAAGACTTTTGGAGACAGAGCGTTCACCGCCAACTCAACCGCCGGAGAACGCCTACTCGAAAGCCTGGATGAAATCGGCATTGTGACAGTCCGACTCGGAGAATTAGAGCGGTTTCACAAAGATTCAACAAAGGGCCCCGATTGGTTGCCTGCGGCGCTTGAAGCTGGAGCCCATCAGTCCTCTGAAGCCCAGGCTCAGATTATGCGTGTTATCCAAGCAGGCGGTGTTTCATTGGAACCTCGGACTGCCTCGCTGCACATTGATCCACTCTGAGAACGTGATTGAGAACTCGTGATCGTGGGCCGTGCTGCGGTGTAGAACGATGGGTGGCTCCTGATTTGGTCAGTGATTACCAATATCGCTGCCCGTGCCCAGGAGCCCACGAATGCCCTCATCGCCGATCTCGCTGTGCCCGTCGTACCCGCCCCATCCGTCGCGCGGACATTGCTGCGCGGTGTATCCGTCGTCGTCGCTGACCGACGCCCAGTGGGTGATCCTGGAACCGTTGCTGCCGCCGCCGAGCAACTCGGCAGGTCTCGGCGGCAGGCCCGAGAAGCATTGCCGCCGAATGATCCTGGATGCCATCCTTTAGCTGGTTCGGGGTCGTATCGCGTGGCGGCAGCTACCGGCGGAGTACCCACCGCCGATGACCGTATACGCGGTCTTCGCTCGCAGGGTGCACGTGGCAACGCATGCATGACACGCTGCGAGACCGGACACGCATGCACGAAGGGCGGGACCGGTGCCCGACCGCTGCGGTCATCGACTCGCAGACCGTGCCCGCAGCCGACACGGTGCCCCGATCCTGTCGCGGGTGGCACGGCACGAAAAGAACAAACGGCCGCAAACGGCCGCAAACGACACATTGCCTTGGATGTCAACGGCCTGCTGCTCGCCGTCGTGGTCACCGCCGCGTCCATCCAGGACCGCGCCGCCGCGCACCGGCTACTCGCCGCACTGCGTGTCGCGTTCTCCACCATACGGCTGGTCTGGGCCGAAGGCGGCTACCCAGGTCGGTTACTTGTCTGGGCGGAACATGTTCTCGCCCTGCGAATTCAGATCATCAATCGCAAACCAGGCAGTACCGGATTCCACCTCCGCCCCCGCGTGTGGGTGGTCGAGCTCACCCTCGCGTGGATCAGCAAGCACCGCCGCTGCGTCCGCGACTACGAAACCAGACCCGACCACCACGAAGCGATGGTCCCATCGCCATGATCGTCCTCATGACCCGCCGACTCGCCCGAACATGACGGGTTCTCAAACATGTACTCAGTAAGGTTTGGCCGCCAGGCATCTGAGAGTCGGATCCATCATCTGATGCGTTCCAAGTGGAGTCCATCCGGAATTGCGATGTATTCTTGCTCCCCGTTGGTCTTCACCTCAATGCGCGCAAGAAGTCGCTCGGGAGTGAATTCCGCAGCCCAGACCTCCGGGATGCCAAGCCATTTCCTCGCCTGCTCCTCTTCCGAAGTCCAACTGAAGCTGAACCTGAATTCTTCCGGAGAAGCACGGTACAGCCGAATCGAAGTGGTTGGGGGTGCAGCCGCTTCAATCCGTTTCTCACCGCTATCAAGGTATGCTTAGGTATAAACCGCATAATCCCACAACCGTTTCCAGCCCGCCTTCGCAAGTAACATCCCTGGCCGGGCAGCACCGTTCCAGGCATCAACAACCTCGCCTCGCACCTCATCACGTGCGAGGACGCTCTCGCTAAAGGCCTCGTTAATCAAACTCTGCTCCGCCACATCGCGTCGATTTATCTTCGCTTGTAGTTGGGAATTGACAGCCTTCGCTGCGGCCAGAACTACCTCATGAAAATGATCCGTTGACCATTGGGCCTTCGCAGCTTGCCAGATCAGCGGATGCAACTGCGCGGCGGATAACCTCGGTGAGGGGTCCGCCCCACCCACCCGTTGAAGTACCTTCTCATGGCTGTCGATCCGGGCAAACAACCTGACTGCCGCATCCCGCACGACGCCGAACTCGTAGAGTTCATCCGGACGATTTTCGGTTTGCCATTGTGGGTATAGGCGATCGAACAGCGGCCGGATTCGCTCAACGGCAGCGAGGGCAATATCGCGCCCACACGCCGGCGTCTTTTGTCCTGTTAGACGAGATGTTGTGCCTAACTGACGTCGCTCGTCGACCGGCGCTAGCTGCTCGACCAGTTGTTTCAGCTCGGCCTTTACCCATTCCACGTCTACACCGATTAGGTCCACAGACACGGAGTCTGTCAGGTGGTCGATCACCGCGAAGACAACACTGTGAATTGCATCGGGGTTTTCCGGAGACTTCATCCTTTTGGAAAGTTGGAGTCATGCGTCGGGAACGAACAAGAGGTACCCGCCCGATCTGCGTAAGCGGGCGGTGCGACGTGGCGCTTGGGCTTTCGTGTAGCCTCCCGCTTCACGTAGTTCTGTAACGCTCCGTATTTCTGCGCCCATGAGTCACCCTGAGGATTCCAGCTCCACCCGGGCATTGATTCCGATGGCCCGCGTCGCTCGTCGCTTTGATAGCTCTTCTTCCCTGCTGCACGGCAACCCGTGTGCCGAGTTGGATGCCGTTTTCGACTTGACCTCCAGAGATGCGGGCGTAACCTTCGCGACCGGCGTAGGCGCGTGCAGCCGCGAAGTTTGTAGCCAAGCATCGGCGGATGGACTCCATACTTAGCCGGGTAGGGCTTCCAATGTGTCCGTTGCTCGTTGCTGAAATTAACTCTGTTCGCAAGTTGTTCCCGGCCAGGATCCAAGCTTGAGAGCGTATTTGATATGACAGACAGTTTCGCGCACGTGACCTTCCCGGTCAACAAAGGCTTGCAGCGCGGCTGCGGTCCAATATGTCTGTTTTAGGGCTTTTCCAGATTCACCCGGGAACGGCTTCCAACAGAGCGCGCCTTCTCCCGGCCACTTGCGACATTGAGCGGGCGTGCACTGGAAGAAATCATCCGATCCGCCGTCGGCCGCGACTGCGCAGTGAACTCCGCATGCGAGCAGGTGGGAGGACCCAGGGAACACCGTTGAGTACCGCCCAACGACCCGAACGCCTGGCATGCAATGCAACTGTCACCATAACAAATTTCATGTTCAATGACAGTCGGATCGAAATCGGCAGCACCTGCGTCCGGCCGAATGCACATACCCGACCGAGTCACCAATCCAATAATCACCGATAATGAGCAAATGACCGACGAAGTAAGCAGTGATGTATGGGTGAAACGTCTAATCGAGGCATCCCAACAGGGGGAGGTGGTCGACCTTCAGGTCGGGGAATCAATGGAGCACTCTGGACCAGAATCGGTCGATCAATGGGCCTCCAACCGCAGCATCCCGGCGAGTGCTATCCGCACCGTGTTATCCTGCAAACAAAATAAATTAGATCCGAACGGCTTGCGGATCAAAGGTGCGCACATTATCGGACTTGTCGACTTTGCCAACATCGATATCGACTTCCCTTTACACCTCATCAACTGCGCCGTCGACGAAACTATCTACCTCAACAACTCGAAACTACGGGAACTGACTGTCTCATCGTCGAACATTGCAGGCCTCAATCTTGAGGGTTCACACATCACCGGAGCCTTGTTCGCAAGGCACGTCACTGCTCACGGCGAAATCCGCGGGGTCGGCGCACGGATAGGCGGCCAACTCGTCTTGGAAGACGCAACCCTGAACAACCCCGACAAAATCGCACTCAACTTCGACCGCAGTGACGTCGCCGGCGGCATTAACGCCGACAACATCACAGCTCACGGCGAAATCCGCGCCCTCGGCGCACGGATAGGCGGCCAACTCATCTTGGAAGGCGCGACCCTGAACAACCCCGACAAAATCGCACTCAACTTCGACCGCAGTGACATCGCCGGCGGCATCAACGCCGACAACATCACAGCTCACGGCGAAATCCGCGGCATTTGCGCACAAATAGATGGGCAGCTCGTCCTGGAAGGCGCAACCCTGAACAACCCCAACGGATACGCGCTCGCCCTCGACGGAGCTACCATCACCGGAGGAATGTTCGCGGACACCACAACGGCCAACGGCAAAGTCTGCGCCCGGGGTGCGGAGATAAGGGGTCAACTTGTCCTGACCGACGCCACCCTGAACAACCCCAACGGAAATGCACTTGTCCTCGACGGAACAACCATCACCGGAGGAATATTCGCCGCACCCATTGCTATAAACGGTGATGTCCAAGCCCGCGGAGCGCAGTTCAATGACGTCCTCCGAATCTTGATTTCCGCCTCCGCCTCAGATGATAGTTCTAAGCCAGCCCTCAATCTTCAGTCTTCTGCGATCAATCAGCTGTCTCTTCCGGCGGACTCGCTGGCAGAGGTCAACCTTTCCAGTGCGAGAATCGCGCTGCTCATCACCCCACAAACGGGTGAACCGAAGTACCAACTGGTGGCCACCGGATGGGAAATCGGCAACATCGAGGGTCGGATCCGAACCGATCGCGAAGCCGCTGCACGCTGGCTCAATACCGACCCCACGCCAGGTGCGGGCCCTCAGCCGTGGATTGCAATCGCTGAAGTCTACGAACGCAACGGACACCCTGCCGACGCGCGTAGACTCCGTTTGAAAGCGGCAAACAAGGTTACCAAGACTGCACCCTTGCCTTCCAAATTGGTCCGCGGAGTTTATCTCGCCATCGCCGGCCACGGATACTACCCACTCTTCGCTGTGGTGTGGCTTGCTGCTGCGTTGATCGGCGGAATGGTCCTAGTTGACGCGAATCGAGTGCATTTCGTGCCCTCCACACCCCGTGCCGCGGCGGAAGCCGCGGTTACCCAGGGTGCGCGCACCGAGTCAGCGCCGCCAGAAGTGATCACTGGGGCTGCCGATTGCTCCTTGTATCCGCTATATCCGTGTATGGATACGTTCAGCTACGCACTCACCGGCGTCATCCCAGCCGCAACAGGGATTACTCGCCCGGACTGGTCGGTCAGCTCCACTGCACCGGTCCTTTTGAAGGCCGGTTTGGCTGTGCTGAGAATTCTGGCCTGGATCTTCACTGCCATCCTGTTAGCAGGAGTAACCGGCCTACTTAAGAAGAGCTCCTGACCAATCGATCGCGGTCAACCGAGTAACCGAATCAGTCGGTTCTCGGTTTTGTCTATCCTCACTAACCTCGGGCCTTCACGGTAGTTTGCGGTAAACCCGTGTCAACAAGAAAGTTTGCGGTAAACCCGTGTCAACAAGAAAGATTGGTGCCCTTAATATGCCTCAGACGGCGCATTGACTGTCAGATTGCTGGAATCCAAGGCGTGGGATGTTCGGTGATGTCCGTGACCCCAGCTTGTTCGGCTCGTCGCGGGTGAATTTGCGGTCCACGAGATCGCTCGAGGTGGAGGCTGATGCTTGGAAGTGCACGTTGGTTTCGCGAAAGTCCTTTCACACCAGCGGCTCTCATCAACAACTCGACGCAGCCGTGTCCAACAGCAATTCCGTGACCAAGGGTGAGTTCTTCCATGAACTCGGCGGGCACCGTAGGTGCCATGCGAGGCGGTGTGCACCTCGGTGATCAGCTGCGCCCCAGGCGTGACGCGGAGTGCGTTCTGAGGCTGGGCGATTGCGCCACTCGTAAAAGCCGGACTCCGGTACCTCCAGAACGCGGCACGCGGTCTGGACGGGTAGTCCCTACTTGGCCATCACTTCGATCGCTTCGAACCGCCTTTTCGGCCGCCACCGACTTCAGCAACTCCGTGGAGCGCGTGGCGATGGCAAGTTCGGTCTCGAGCCCGGCAATCCGGCGACGAGCTGCAGCGAGTTCAGCACTCTCGATCGAGCTCAGCCCAGGCTTCTGTCCCGTGTCGATGGGTTCCTGGTTGCGCCAGTTGTAGATGGTCTGTTCGGTGACATCGAGCCCTAATGCGGCCTCGGCGACCGTGCGTCCTAACTTCAACAGGTCGAGGACTTTTCGGCGGAACTCGGGCGGATAGCCTCGGGGCGTTGCGGACCTCTCTCGGGTCGATCAATGCCTGAAGTAAAACAAACGAACTCCGAAAAACTCGGGGTACATCAAAGTCTCCGGAAACCCGGTGCGATTCAACGCGCACTGGACTGTCCTGTCAGCATTCAATCGCGCGTCGATGGCCTCGAATTCACAAAGAAGGCTCATGCACAAAATTGATGCAAGAACGTTGGGTGTATCGCCGCGCTTGAAATATCCAGCGTCGGCGAATCCTCGTCAGTTCCCGGACATTGTGGAAAGTTCCGCGGTGAATCGCTTGACGTTCAATGATCCCGGACGCAGAAGTCAGGGTGAAATGGACGTGGATCCGCGGGTTCACAGCCAACCACTCGCGGACCTCGGTCTTCGTATGAGTGAAGTTGTCCATCAGCAGATGTAGTTCCTGTTTCGGATACGCCCGTGCAACACGTTTGACGAAAACCAGAAACTCCTGGTGACAGTGCCGCGGTCACCTTCCCTGCCGCGATCTCCAACCCCGCGAACAAGGTTGTGGTGCCGTTACGGACATAGTCATGGGTTGCTTCTGCGGGATCCCGATCTGCATCGGCAACGTCGGAGCCGTCCGGTCCAACGCTTGAGCTGCGACTTCTCGTTTTCAACGCACAGGACGATCGGGTCTCCGGGCGGGTGGAGGTACCACCCGACGATGTCGGTGACCTTCGCGACGAGTTCCGGATCGGTAGAGAACTTGAATGTCTCACTGCGCCAAGGCTACACGTCGTACGCGCGCAAGATCCGCGCGACCGTCCCATACCCGATCCCCAAGTGTGTTGCGAGAAGGCACGAACTCCATTGTGTGACAACGTATTTCTTCGGCGGCGTAGTGGACCCTTGTCATGGGCGCTTCGGATCGGGTGACCTTTGTCTTTCAGTTCGAGCACGCGTGCTGCTGCACGAGGCGAGATGCCTGGATCTGCGACTCCTCGTCAACTGACGACTCGGACTTACGTCGATGCACTCAAGTAAATCGTCCTGTTTGTCGCCATCGCGATCTGCACCGCTGCACCCTTCCATCGGGGTTCTCCCTGCATGAACATTAAACCCTGTATCTAACTTTTGTGCAGGGAAATGCCCGCTGGACAACACAATCAGCGGACAAATGAGACAACGATTCCGTCACCAGATCGGCCGGCAAGAACACGGAACGCACCTTGCTAACATTCACAGATGGACGAAGCTTCCGTTGACAAGGTTGACCGACTCAAGATCTTTGTGAGCTGGTCTGGGGATCTATCGCAGCGAGTAGGCGACGCGATACGTAAATCTCTGGACCTTCTAGGTGAGGGATTTGACCCATGGACGTCCGTACGCGATATCCATTTTGGTGACACCAACATCGAAGCCATCAGAGATCAGCTTGGTAACTCGCACGTCGGCATTTTCATCCTGACAAGGGAGAACCAACACGCTGACTGGATCAACTATGAAGCTGGTGCTCTCTCGATGCATAAGGGTGACCTGAAACGACGGGTAGTGCCGCTGCTCATCGACATGGAGAAGATGTACGAGCTGGAAGGCCCGCTCCGTGGCTATCAAGGATTCGTACTGGATGAGGAAAACTGGCTGACACTCCTGGATCAGCTGATCGGGCTCACGAACATGAAACAAAGCGTAGTGATGGATCGCTACGACCTGCAGAAGACTACGTTCTGGGCGGAGATCGAGAAGATCAAGGCTGATACTCCTGCCCCAGTCCCCCCGAAGACCGAAGAGATGATGCGACTGATCCTTGAGCGCGTAGATGAGCTGCAACGGGACACGCGAGTGGCTGGAATCGCGGCTAATAAGAGACTGGCTGACGATGAGAGGAGACACTGCGAAGCGATCAGGCAGATCGTTCTCGCCACCCTTGATACAGACCGCGTCGAGATCTCCATGCTTCCCAATGAGTTCTTCAGTGACGGCAGCGCCGAAACAGTCCAGATCCGCTACTCACCTGAGATTGATATGACGGAGGAAGTACGCGAGAGGCTAAACAAGGCACTGGCGAAAATCGGCGAGATCGACTGCTTCTTCAATCCTTTCCCAGAGGAAGATTGGTTCGTTGCGATGGATCATCCACATCACCCGCTGGGCCTCTAGCAAGACCCGATCATCAAGCGTCACAACTGAAAACACCGGAACCAAGGGGAGTCGCCAAAGTGAACCTTCTCGTACCTGATCCCCGCACTCAAGCTAGTTCTTGGTAGTTGCCGGAACCATGTAGTTGTGGTTGCTCATGGCACTAGTACTGATCTGGCGGACCTAACCGACTCTTACATGATCACGGGCGAGCCGAAAGGCGATCACCGTCTTCTCGACGAGCTTTCGGTCCAGAAAAGTACCGAGGTCGATCCTCACCCAGTTTCCGAAAATGACCGTTCTCGGACCGGTCGATACTGCGTCCACGCCGCACTTCACTGCGGCGGGCATAACGTACGAGATCGACGAAGAATATGTTCCAGTCGTGAACGCTGCCGACGCGGAGATCATTTCACCGCAGGACTTCCCGCGCGATCCGTTGCCGAACCTCTGAGGCGCAAACAAAAAGGCAGTTTCTCATTTCTGAGAAACTGCCTTTTTGATCTAACTTCGGTCGGGCTGACAGGATTTGAACCTGCGACCACTTGACCCCCAGTCAAGTGCGCTACCAAGCTGCGCCACAGCCCGTCCCACGCCCTTGTTTCGGGCGCTTGGAAAGATTACATCAGGGACGGGCCGAAGTACCAATCGGCTGGTCAGAGCCGTTTCAGTACCGAATTGGACGCAGAATCAGCGGCCCTTGCGGTCACGCTTCTCGCGCACTCGGACGGATACGCGGATCGGGCTGCCGTCGAAGTTGAACTCTTCACGCAGACGCCGCTCGATGAAGCGGCGGTAGCCGGCCTCGAGGAAGCCCGTGGTGAAGAGAACGAATGTCGGCGGGCGTGTGCTTGCCTGAGTCGCGAACATGATGCGAGGCAGGCGGCCACCACGCATCGGCGGCGGTGTGGCCGCCACAACTTCCTTGAGCCAGGTGTTCAGGCGACCCGTGGGGATGCGCTTGTCCCAGGACTCGAGAGCCGTGTCGAGCGCCGGCACGAGCTTCGCCACGGCGCGACCGGTGTGGGCGGAGATGTTGACTCGCTGAGCCCACGGAACGCGGACCAGATCGCGGTCCACTTCCTTGTCCAGCATGAGTCGACGGTCCTCGTCCACGAGGTCCCACTTGTTGAATGCGATCACCAATGCACGACCCGTGTCGGCCACCATGCTCAGAACACGGAGGTCCTGCTCGGTGATCGGCTCGTGTGCGTCGATGAGCAGGATCGCGACCTCAGCGGCCTCGATTGCACTCTTCGTACGCAGCGACGCATAGAACTCCGCGCCGCTGGCATGGCTGACGCGCTTGCGCAGACCAGCTGTGTCGACGAAACGCCAAGGGCGCCCGCCGAGTTCGACGATGGAGTCGACCGGGTCGACGGTGGTGCCGGCAACATTGTGCACGACGGACCGCTCGTCACCGGACAGCTTGTTGAGCAAGCTGGACTTTCCGACGTTCGGCTTTCCGACGAGAGCAACACGACGCGGACCGCCGCCGGGGATACCTTCACGCGGGGTTTCCGGCAGCTTCTCGAGAACCTCGTCGAGCAGGTCGCCGGTACCGCGTCCGTGCGTCGCACTCACGGAGTACGGCTGACCGAGGCCCAAGGACCACAGTGCTGCAACCTCGGACTCGGTGCGTCCGTCGTCCACCTTGTTGGCAACGAGGATGACCGGAGTCTTCGAGCGGCGAAGCACTCGAGCGACCGCTTCGTCCGTCGCCGTAGCGCCGACAACGGCGTCGACGACCAGGAGAATGGCGTCAGCCGTTCCCATGGCCAACTCGGCCTGACGGGCAACGGCCTGCTGAAGGCCCTTTGCGTCGGGCTCCCATCCGCCAGTGTCCTGGACGAGGAAGCGTCGTCCGGCCCAGTTCGCCTCGTAGGAGACGCGGTCACGGGTAACGCCGGGGATGTCTTCGACTACCGCTTCACGACGGCCGATGATGCGGTTGACGAGCGTCGACTTGCCGACGTTCGGTCGACCGACAACAGCCAAGGTCGGGACGGCAATGTGCGCTTCGCCTTCGCCGTCCGCTTCGAGATCGGCGTAATCCCACTCCGATTCCTCGGACCAAGTTCCGTCACCGGCATATTCGGTTACCAGATCGTCGCTCACTGCACTGCTCCAGTTCTGTCGCTGACCACCAACAGCAACTTGGCGATCACATCTTCAATTCCCAATTCGCTCGTATCCACCAGAATGGAGTCGTCGGCAGGGCGCAACGGCGACACTGCCCGAGTCGAATCGAGATGGTCACGGCGCTGCACATCAGCCAGCACCGCTTCGTAATTGTCTTCACGGCCTTGGCCGATGTTCTGCGTATTGCGCCGTGCCGCACGGGTTTCCGCCGATGCGGTCAAGAAGATCTTGACGTCTGCATCGGGGAGTACGACGGTTCCGATGTCGCGACCTTCCACGACGATCCGCTCCGCACCGGCCGCCAACTCACGCTGAGTGGCGACCAGCAGGTCACGAACCTCGGGTACAGCCGACACCGCGGAGACAGCCTTGGTTACCGCGTCGCCGCGGATCTCCTCGCTGACGTCCGCGCCGTCGAGATGCACCTGCTCGCTGCTCGGATCGGTACCGATGGACCACGGCAACGCCGCAACGGCGGCCGTGATCGCGGCGGAATCCGCCAGATCGATTCCCTGACGCAGCACGTGCAGGGTCGCGATCCGGTAGATGGCTCCGGTGTCGAGGTAGCGAGCGCCCAAACGCTGCGCCAACGCGCGAGAGACGCTGGACTTGCCGGTTCCGGACGGTCCGTCCATAGCGACTACCAGCGGCATGGACGAATCGGTCACAGGCCGACCGCCTCGTACAGTCCACCGACCTCGCTACGTCCGAGGACGCGCTGCGTTCCCGGACGCTGATCGCCGAGGGCGACAACTCCGACGTTGGTGCGTACCAGGCGGACAACGGGGTGACCGACGGCATCGAGGAGGCGACGCACGATGTGCTTACGGCCCTCGTGCAGAACCAGCTTGACGAGCGTCTTGCCCTCGTTGATCTCGAGCACGGTGAACGCGTCCACCTTGGCCGGACCGTCGTCGAGGGTGACGCCGTCACGCAACTGCTTGCCGGTGCTGCGCTCGACAACGCCGTGAACCGTGGCGAGGTACGTCTTCGGAACCTCGAACGACGGGTGCATCAGGCGGTGAGCCAGGTCGCCGTCGTTGGTGAAGAGAAGCAAGCCTTCGGTGTCGGCGTCGAGACGGCCGACGTGGAAGAGCCGCTGACCCGACTGAACGCGCTCGGAGACGATGTCACCGACGCACGGACGACCGAGATCGTCGGACATGGTGCACTGCCAGCCACGCGGCTTGTTCATCGCGAGGTAGACGAGGTCCTTCTGCACGACGACGCGGACGCCGTCGACACGAACCACTGCGTTCTCGGGGTCGACACGCAGACCCTGTTCGACCACGATGCGGCCGTCGACCTCGACGCGACCCTGATCGATCAGCTCTTCAGCAGCGCGGCGTGATGCGACGCCGGCCTGAGCCAGCACCTTCTGCAAGCGGACGCCGTCGCCCTTCGGCGGGCCGTCGTGCTTGGTGATCTCGGCATGCTGATGACGCGCCGGCTTGGCGTTGGAGACCAACGGGTTCTGAGAGACGACGCGCTGCGGCTTCTCGGTCTTCGGCTTGCCACGCTTGTTGGTCGCCGGCGGTGTCGGAGCTGCCGGGCGCTTGCGCGGAGGTCCGTCGAACTTGGACCCACGAGGTGCGTTCGACCATGCGCCGCCGCGAGGAGCGTCGGGGCGTGCGCCGCGCTGATCGTCACTACGACGGTCAGCGCCGCCACGCGGTGCGCGACGGGCGTCGACGTGGGGGGTACGGCGGTCATCGCTGCGGGGTCCGCGGCGGTCGTCAGTGCGCGGGCCGCGCCGATCGTCGTTGTAACCGCCACGGCGGTCGTCGGTGCGTGCGGGGCGACGGTCGTCGCTGCGCGGCGGGCGACGGTCATCACTGCGCGGCGGGCGACGGTCATCACTGCGCGGCGGGCGACGGTCGTCGCTGCGCGGCGGGCGACGGTCATCATTGAATCCACCGCGACGGTCGTCCGTGCGGGGACGGTCGGATCCGGCGTTGCGGTCGTATCCCGAGGTACTACGGGAAGTGTTGCTGCGTCCACCACGGGGCGCTTCGCTACGTGCGCCGCGGGGGGCGTCGCTGCGACCACCACGGGGGGCATCGCTGCGTGCGCCGCGGCTGTCGCGGGAGTTGTTACGGTCCGGTGTGCCATCTCGGCGAGCGGGATTGTTCACTTTTTTCCTGTCAGTTTTCTACTGTTTCCCGAGCGTGGTCGGGTCTTTCTCGGTGCTGACGAGCGCCGGAATTCCGGTCAGTCGTCGACTTCGGTGTCCACTACGTCAGCGGGCACGTCTGCCTTGTTCATTCTCGCAAATCGCGGATCGGATTCCAGGCTTTCGCTGATGTCGTCGATGAGATCGACATCAGGCAAGAGCGGGGCCAACTCCGGGAGCTCGCTGAGCGAGGCCAGGCCGAGCCGTTCGAGGAACAGTTCGGTCGTGGAGTACCGTGTCGCGTTGGTGTCCGGGTCAGGCCCGGCTTCCGCGATCAGTCCGCGGGCAAGGAGGGTGCGTACCACCCCGTCCACGTTGACGCCTCGTACCGCACTGATCCGCGCACGAGTCAACGGTTGACGGTATGCGACTACGGCCAAAGTTTCCAATGCCGCCCTGGTCAATTTGGTGCGTGCGCCGTCCAATAGCAGCTTTTCCACGTACGGGGCAAACTCTTGTCGCGTGTACAGACGCCATCCGTCGCCCGCGTAGCGAAGGTCCATTCCGCTGCCGCGAGCGGTCAATGCGGCTGACATCGACGTCAGGCGTTCTTCGACTCGTTCCGACGCGGTTCCGGTGACAGATGCGAGTTGGTTCACTTCGGCCGGCGAATCCACGACAAGCAGAAGCGACTCCAGCACTGCGTCGAGTTGATCGTCGTCGAGTTCGAAATCGGGGGCGGAATCTTCGGACTCCGAGGCGTGTTCGGTAGGCTCGATCATCTCGTCTAGCTGCGAAGACTCTGGTTCCGTCGGCTCGGCGTTCATCCGTAGTCCTCCTCTGTGACCGGCGCGGCCGGGTCGTCTCCGGTCCAACTCACCATCAGCGGTCCGAGTGCTTCGGGTTGCTCGAACACAATGACCTGCCGGCGATACAACTCGAGCAACGCGAGAAATCTTGCGACTATCTCGACGGTGATCTCACACTCGGCAACGAGGTCCCCGAAGGGTGTCCACTCCCCTATGCCTCGCTCGCGCAGCAACTCGAGAATTCGCTCAGCCTGCTCGGGTATCGAGATATTGGACACATGGAGGTGATCGAGGCCCACCGTCGGCACCGGACGCGGTGTGAACACCGTCGCCGCGATCTCCGCAAAACGCTGAGGATCGACGCCCAACAACACCTCGGGCAGGAGTTCGGTGAACTGATCCTCGACGGCAACCGAGCGCGGATAGCGCCGCAGCGCTGCTTCCTCCAACTCACCGAACAGCGCCGCAACTTGTTTGTACGCCCGGTACTGCAGCAGTCGCGCGAAGAGAAGGTCGCGGGCTTCGAGAAGCGCCAGATCCTCCGCGTCCTCGACCTGCCCGGCGGGCAACAGCCTGGCCGCTTTCAGGTCCAGAAGCGTAGCTGCGACGACCAGAAACTCTGTTGTCTGATCGAGGCCCATCGCACTGCCAAGTTCCTTGGTGTATGCGATGAAATCGTCAGTGACGGTGTGCAGGGCGACTTCGGTGACATCGAGCTGTCGTTGATTGATCAGGTTCAACAGCAGATCGAACGGGCCTTCGAAGTTCCGGAGAGTGACTCGGAAACCGGCAGCCTTGGCTGCGGTCTGAGCGTCGGTCGGCACGTTCGGGTCGATCGAATCCGGCTCGACTTCGACCGAATCTTCTTGCGATGCAATCAGTTCCACTAACGACCAGACCGGTGAATGACCTCGCGGGCCAATGCTCGATATGCCTCGGCCCCAGCCGATTTCGGCGCCCACGTCGTGATCGGCTCACCGGCGACGCTGGTTTCGGGGAATCGGACGGTGCGGTTGATCACCGTGTCGTAGACGACGTCGCCGAACACCTCGACGACTCGCGCCATCACCTCACGAGCGTGCAGAGTCCGGGCGTCGAACATCGTGACGACGATACCGGCCAACTCGAGCTTGGGATTGAGACGATCGTGCACCTTTTCGACGGTGTCGTTGAGGAGTGCCAGGCCGCGCAGGCTGAAGTACTCGCATTCCATCGGAATGATGACCGAATCGGCGCAGGCCAGTGCATTCACCGTGAGCAGGCCAAGCGACGGCTGGCAGTCGATGAGCACGTAGTCGTACCGATCGAGAACAGGGTGCAACACGCGTCCCAAGGTCTGCTCACGTCCGACCTCGGTGACCAATTGGATCTCGGCGGCCGAAAGGTCGATGTTGCTGGGCAGCAGGTCGAGGCCGTCGACCCGAGTTCGCATCAACACATCGTCGATGGACACACGCGGTTCGACCAGAAGGTTATGGACGGTCAGTTCCAGGTCGTGATGCTGGACGCCCAGTCCAGCAGACAACGCGCCTTGGGGATCGAGATCCACCAGGAGCACTCGGCGACCGTATTCGGCCAACGACGCACCCAGGTTGATGGTCGACGTCGTCTTGCCGACGCCGCCCTTCTGGTTGCACATCGCGATGATCATCGCGGGTCCGTGGTGCGCCAACGGTGTCGGTTGGGGTACCTCGCGGACCGGTCGACCTGTCGGGCCGAGTTCTTCCGCGGAAACGGTGAGGGTTTCCGCAGGTGGAGAGGCTACTGGCGTCGTATCTATTTCGAACATCGCCTCTGGTTCGGAGGGTACAGCTGGTGCTGATTCGTTCACGCGCTCGAAGAGTTGGGCATTGACATGCGGCGGCGCGGACTCCGCCGCTGGTGGCTGCGATGTCGACACGGTCCGATGCTCCCCTACTCTTTCGGCGGTTGCTCTCGGCGCCGGCAAACCCCCGAAACTGCGGTGGAGGCCGCTCGCGCTCCTTGAACGCTACCGCTTACATCACCGAATGGTCTCGCAGACACGCATGAGCCAACCAACCCCTAACGGGCACGCGGGTGTGCCTGAGCCCACACTTCGCGCAACGCGGTGACGGTGACCAGTGTGTAGATCTGCGTCGTGGTTACCGAAGCGTGACCGAGAAGTTCCTGCACGACGCGTACGTCCGCGCCGCCGTCGAGCAGGTGTGTGGCAAACGAGTGCCTGAGCGTATGGGGTGAGACGTCCGCCTTGATCCCGGCGGACGCCGCCGCGTCCTGAAGAATCTGCCATGCACTCTGACGCG
Organism: Rhodococcus sp. DN22; assembly: GCF_036669995.1. Taxonomy (NCBI): domain Bacteria; kingdom Bacillati; phylum Actinomycetota; class Actinomycetes; order Mycobacteriales; family Nocardiaceae; genus Rhodococcus; species Rhodococcus sp. DN22. Next base: position 3,386,113 of record NZ_CP133326.1, read on the forward strand.
AGAGGCGTCCACCGCGAGCGTTGAGAAAGAGGGCAGGAACACCGCGCGTCGCCAGGCTGGGGCGCCCGCGGACGAGATACGCGTCGACGGCGGCGATCGCCGGCCTGCCGACGGGGACGATCCGCTGCTTGCCGCCCTTGCCCTTGAGCAGCACGGAACGAGTTTCGGTATCGATGTCGTCGACGTCCAGATCGATCGCCTCGGTGATTCGCGCTCCGGTCGAGTACAGGAGCTCGAGCAGAGCGCGATCCCGCAGGTCGCGGGGCCCGTCACCGGCCGCACCGCCACCCGAAGCGTCGAGCAGGGCGATCACGTCGTCGAGAGGCAGGGCCTTGGGCAGCTTGCGTCCGGGCGTCGGCGGCTTGACCGTTCGGGCCACGTCGACGCTGACCAGACCTTCGGCGGCGGAAAACTTGTGGAATCCGCGAACCGCGATCAGGGTGCGTGCTGCCGAACTGGCCGCCAATGGTACGACGCCGGAATCTTTGTCACCCAGGCGCAGATGTGTCACGAATTCGGTGACGTCGTTCTCCGTCACGCCCGCGACGTCGTCGATGCCGCGTCCGTGCAGGTACTCCGCGTACCGATTCAGGTCGCGGCGATAGGAAAGTAGAGTATTGCGCGCAGATCCTCGCTCGACCGCTAGATGGTCGAGATACGAGTCCACCTGTCGGGCAAGCACTTCAGGCTCGCGACTTGCGTTCTCCGAATGCGCGAGGACGATCGGGCCACGGTGCGTCGGCGGGGCGTAGCGGCTTTCCCGTCGCGCGTGCGGTGGCGATCGCGAGAATGCCTGATACCGCTGTGGCATTGACGATGTCGCCGCGTAGCGCCATGTCGACGGCGTCGGCGAGCGGAACCCGCGAAATCTCGAGATCGGCTTCTTCGTGTTCGGGATCGTCGCGCTCCACCTCGTGCAGCCCCTCGGCGAGGAAGACGCGAACCGCCTCGTCCGTGAACCCGGGTGAGAGAGCGACATCGACCAGCACCGACCACCGATCGGCGCCGAGTCCGGTTTCTTCGCCCAGCTCGCGCGCTGCCGCCTCGACCGGGCTCTCCCCCGCAGCGTCGAGCAGACCGGCAGGAATTTCCCACAACCGGTGCCCGAGCGGGTGACGGTACTGGTGAATCAGCACCAGATTGTCGCGCTCGTCCAGTGCCACGACGGCAACGGCGCCGTGATGCTCGACGACTTCCCGATCGGCACGCTGACCACCAGGCATCGCAACGGTGTCGACGCGCAACGCGATGATCGCGCCGGTGTAGACCGTCTTGGAGCCGAGGGTGTCGAATTCGTGCCGACCGGGATCGCTCATCTGTGGCTAGACCTTTTCCACGTTCTCGACTGCAGCGTCGAGCGCCGTCTCGGTGGCAGCGGTGTCGATCTTCTCGTCACCGTGGACGTCGACGGGCAGGCGCTCTTCGAGCTTGTACGTCAACGCTGCTTCGACGAAGGCGGCGAACAGCGGGTGCGGGCGCGTCGGGCGGCTCTTGAGCTCCGGGTGTGCCTGGGTGGCAACGAAGAACGGATGCTGCTCACGCGGGTACTCGACGAACTCGACCAGGTGGCCGTCCGGTGAGGTTCCGCTGAACTGCAAGCCGGACTTGGCAATCCGGTCGCGGTAGGTGTTGTTGACTTCGTAGCGGTGACGGTGACGCTCGGAGACGTCCTCGGTTCCGTAGGCCTGAGCGACGACGGAACCCTTGGTCAGCACGGCCGGGTAAGCACCCAGACGCATGGTGCCACCGAGGTCGGCGTCACCGGCGATGACGTCTTCCTGATCAGCCATCGTGGAGATGACCGGATGCTTGGTGTCCGGCTCGAACTCGGCCGAGTTGGCATCGTCGAGGCCGACGCTACGAGCAGCTTCGATGACGACGCACTGCAGACCCAGGCACAGACCCAGCAGCGGCAGCTTGCGCGAACGTGCGAAACGGATCGCGCCGAGCTTGCCTTCGATGCCGCGGATGCCGAAGCCACCGGGGATCAGAACACCGTCGACGTCACCGAGAGCGGCCTGCGCTCCGGCTTCGGTCTCACAGGCGTCCGACGGGACCCAGGAGATCTCGACCTTGGACCGGTTCGCGAATCCACCGGCGCGCAGTGCCTCGGTGACGGAGAGGTATGCGTCGGGCAGGTCGACGTACTTGCCGACCAACGCGACCCGCACGGTCTCACGCGGCTGGTGAACACGATCGAGGAGGTTGCCCCACACGGTCCAGTCGACGTCGCGGAACGGGAGACCGAGCTGGCGAACGACGTAAGCGTCGAGGCCCTCACGGTGCAGAACCTTCGGGATGTCGTAGATCGAGGGAGCGTCGGGCGTCGAGATGCAGGCGTCGACGTCCACGTCGCACATCAGGGCGATCTTGTTCTTGAGGCCCTGCGGAACGTCACGATCGCAACGAAGGATCAGCGCGTCGGGCTGAATGCCGATGCTGCGCAACGACGCAACCGAGTGCTGCGTGGGCTTGGTCTTGAGTTCTCCGGAGGGGCCGAGGTACGGCACGAGGGAGACGTGCAGGAAGAAGACGTTGTCGCGGCCGACGTCGTGGCGGACCTGGCGAGCGGCTTCGAGGAAGGGCTGCGATTCGATGTCGCCGACGGTGCCACCGATTTCGGTGATCACGACGTCCGGGCGGTGTCCCTGCAGATCCGGACCGCTCATCTCGAGGATGCGACGCTTGATCTCGTCGGTGATGTGCGGGATGACCTGAACGGTGTCGCCGAGGTACTCGCCGCGGCGTTCCTTGGCGATGACCGTCGAGTAAACCTGGCCGGTGGTGACGTTCGCCTGGCCGGAGAGGTCACGGTCGAGGAACCGCTCGTAGTGTCCGACGTCGAGGTCGGTCTCGGCACCGTCTTCGGTAACGAAGACCTCGCCGTGCTGGAACGGGTTCATGGTGCCCGGATCCACATTGAGATAGGGATCGAGCTTCTGCATGGTCACGCGCATTCCCCGCGCGGTCAACAACTGTCCCAGGCTCGAGGCGGTCAAACCTTTGCCGAGCGAGGAAGCTACACCTCCGCTGACGAAGATGTGCTTGGTGGCGGTACGCGTGTTAGTGCGTGACTGTGGCAAAGGGGCTCCCGTGACGACTGTGCAGGGCTTGGTCTGATGAAGCATGCTGGGGCCTGCCGACCCACGGGATTTCACGGTAACACCTATCGGGGGTCGGTGCCTACAACGCGCCGACTTTCCGCCCCCGATGTGACCGGCGTATCAATACCGGGGTGTTCAGTTGGTGGGTGCGCCGACGGTGACCGCCGCCGCTCCCGGTCCCGTGCCGTAGCGGCCGGCGCCGCCGTTCAACTGTTCCTGCAGCGCCAACGGCGTGGTGATCTTGCCCGACTCCCGATCGATGTTGTCGATGGTCGTCAAGCCCGCTGAGAGCGCCGCGTCCGCACGAGCGACGGCAACCGGACCACTGCCCTCGGCCGAGCCAGGCCGGCCCGCGAGAATCGTTCCTGCGCCGCGTCCGTCGAGAGCACCGGCGAACCGGGCGATGACGGCGCCGCGGTTACCCGTGGCTGCGTCGGATTCACTCTTGTTGTCGCCGGTGAGAACCACGGCGAGTTGAGCCGGCTTGACCGCTCCGTCGTCGTAGCTGATGAAACCGGCGCTACGCAGCGAGTCGAGCGCGAGATTCATCTCGTCCGGAGTGCTCTGCGGTTCGCTGTTCTGCCCGTTGAGAAGCAGAACCGAACCGAGCAGATCACCCGCGAGACTGCCCTGATCGACCGCACCGGTCTTGAGGGTGATCCCCGCAGGGATGACATTGGTGACGACGGTCCGCAAGCGGTCACCACCGGTGGCGTCGACAAACGAATCGGTGAGCGAGACGCGTCCGGTCACGGCACCGCCGGCGGCAGTGACGAGTCGGTTGACACCGTCGAGATCACCGGGATCGGCGTCCGGTGCCGTGATGACGACGACGGTGCGACCAGCGAGACTGTCACGCACAACGCGACCGCCGACAGCGGCATCGAAGCCGTCCGCGGAATTGAGTTGCTGCTGAAGCTGATTGGACTGTTGATTGAGGTCTTCGATCTCGTTCTGCAGGTCCGCCTTGTCGTCGCGCAGACCCGAAAGCAATCCACTGGACAGCATTCCGGAACCGAGCACCACGCCGATCGCGAGTGCCAGGAAGATTGCCGCTATGGAAATTGCATGTTGACGCATCGAAATCACTTGAAGAGCCCCTGAACCCACAGCGCGAAGCTGTTCCACGTTGCGATTGCCCAGTCGAGAACTTCACTACCGGCATTGGACACGACCAGGGCGACGATCACTGCCACCAGGGCGGCGAGCACCAGGAGCGCGATCGCGCCGCCGGACACTCGACTTCGATACAGCGTTGCCACAGCCTTGGCGTCGACCAGTTTCGGCCCAACCTTGAGCCGTGTCATGAACGCCGACGGATTGCTTTCACGACGCCCACGGTCGAAGAACTCGTCCAAGGACACCACGTTGCCGACCGTCACGATCAGTGAAGCGCCGTGGTGATCGGCGAGCAGCAACGCAAGGTCGGTCGGTGAGCAGGTCGCCGGGAACGTCATCGCCCCGATGCCGAGATCCTGGATTCGGGAAAGCCCCGCCGCATGACCGTCCTGGTCTGCGGGCAGAACAACTTCCGCGCCGGACTTGAGGGTGGAACTGGTGATCTCTTCCGGGTCGCCCACGATCAGATCGGGGCGGTATCCGGCCTTGCTCAACACGTCCGCACCTGCGCCGACACCGATCAGGATCGGCGAATACTCCTTGATGAAGGGCTTGAGGTTCTTCAGATCGGCCTCGTGTTCGGGTCCGTCGGAGACGACCACGACGTGGCGATCCTTCAAGTCGATGTCGATGTCCGGAACACCGATTCCGTCGATCAGCAAAGGACTTTCGGTGCGGATGAACTCGATGGTGTTACCCGAGAACGCTTCCAGGTGATCGACCAGGCCGGTCTTGGCCTCGATCATCCGATCGGAGATCTCGGCCTCGGTCTGCTCTTCGCCCTTGACGAGGCTCTTCTCGCCGTTGAAGATCTCGCCCTCGTGCAGGCGGATCTTGCTGCCGTCCTTGACGTTCTTGAAGACGTCACCGTCTACGGCATCGATCAGAACGATGTCGTTGGCGACGATCACTTCCGGTCCGAGGTTGGGGTACCGCCCCGAAATCGACGGCGACGCGTTGACCACGGCCATGACTCCGGCTTTCACCAGAGCATCGGCGGTCCGGCGATCGATGTCGACTTCGTCGAGGATCACGATGTCTCCAGGACCGACGCGGCGTAGAAGCTTCGCCGTGTTCCGATCGGCCCTGGCGATGCCACTGATCCCAGGCAAGGATTCGGTGTTACGTGAGAGCAATCCGGGCATCTTCATGGCTTCGATGATGAACCTGAAACCGCGTTGACCGGTGGAGGCGCGCCGACAACTACCACATCAGTCACACCAACACCACAGAACCTTCAATCTGTGACGCGGGCCGCATTCGCGATCTCGAGCAGTTCTTCGGCGTGCGCACGACCGGTCTCGGTGTCGTCCAGCCCTGCCAACATACGGGCCAATTCGACCACCCGATCCGAATCCGACAAGGTCCGCACGCCACTGCTCACCACTCCGCCTTTGTCGTCGACCTTGTCCACCACGAGGTGGGTGTCGGCAAACGCAGCAACCTGCGGAAGGTGGGTGACGACGATAACCTGATGCGTACGAGCAAGTTTCGCCAATCGGCGGCCGATCTCGACAGCAGCGCGACCACCGACCCCCGCGTCCACTTCGTCGAAAACCATCGTCGCGCCGGTGTCGCTACCAGCGAGAACAACCTCGAGCGCCAGCATGACGCGTGACAGCTCGCCACCGGAAGCGCTCTTGCTGATCGGAAGTGACGGTGCCCCGCTGTGCGCAGACAGACGGAATTCCACCTCGTCGACGCCGGCAGACCCGGCATGAAGGTCTACTCCCCCGACACTGAGCGGCGCCGAGTCCTGCGGGCCCGCAGGCTGAGAACGGACGGTCACCTCGAGGCCCGCACGTCCCATCGCCAGACCGGCGAGTTCCGCGCTGACGGCTTTGGCGAGCTTTGCCGCTGCCTTGACTCTGGCGGCGCTCAGCTTTGTGGCGGCTTCCGCGGTGAAGCCAGCCGTCTCCTCGACCTGCTTGGCCAACAGCGACAACGCATCCGACGACACGTCGAGTTTGGACAGACGAGCGCGAGCGGTATCTGCCCATTCGAGAACACCGTCGACATCGGCGGCGTACTTGCGAGTCAGAGTCTTCAGTTCCGATTGCCGCGACAGCAGCGAGTCCAGAGCACCCGGGTCTGCGGGCAGCCCGGACAGATAGGTGTTCAGGTCACCGGCAACATCGGTGACGACGGCAATAGCGTCGGCCAACCGGGAACCGAGGCCGTCCAGATCTGCGTCGGTGACCGACTCGATACGCGCCCGCGCTTCGGACATCAGGTCTAGCGCCGGCATGACCCCGACGTCGCCGTTGGCCATGTCGTCACTACCGGCGAGCGCAGCGTGCGCCTCTTCCGCAGCCGAGCGGAGCGAATCGAGTTCACTGAGTCGACGAACTTCGGCAACGATTGCCGTGTCCTCGCCTGGCTCGGGTGCCACGCCGTCGATTTCGTTGAGCGCGAAGGTCAACTGATCTGCTTCTTGCGCCAGTTCACGAGCCTTCGACGTGCGTTCGATCAACTCCGAACGAGCATCTAGCCATTCACGACGGTGTTTGCGGTACCTCGTCAGCAGCGTTCCGATTGCCTTGTCCCCGAAGCGGTCCAGCGCATTGCGTTGCTGGTCGGGACGAAGCAATCGCAGCTGATCGTTCTGTCCGTGGACAGTCAGAAGTGGATCCGTGAATTCGGAGAGAACTCCCGCCGGCACGCTTCGTCCGCCGAGATGAGCCCGTGAGCGGCCGTCGCTGCCGACTGTCCGGACGGCGATGATGGTCCCGTCCTCGTCGCGCTCGGCGCCGGACGATTCCAGGATTCGGACGATCTCACGCTCGGTGGCCGGTGAGACGTCGTCGGCGATGAATCGTCCTTCGACGACGGCTCGCGACGCGCCCAACCGCACCCGCCCGGCATCGGCTCGCGCTCCGCTGAGGAGGTGCAAGCTGGTGACGACCATCGTTTTACCTGCGCCGGTTTCACCGGTCAGGACGGTCAGGCCCTCGTGGAACTGGGCGCTGGCCTCGGAGATCACACCAAGACTGTCGATACGGATCTCTGCGAGCACGATTAAGGCTTCCTTCCTCGCCATCCGGTAACCGGAAGCTCGAACTTGCGAACCATCCGATCAGCGAAGGGCGCAGAGTCCAACCGGACCCACTTGACGGGAGTGGCGCCGCGAACGATCTCGACGCGAGCGCCGGCAGGCAGTTCCAACGTACGACGACCGTCGCAGAAGACCAGGCCGTCGTGGCTACCGGCGACGGTCTCCACCGCGATGATCGAATTCGGGCTGGTGACCAACGGCCGCGCGAACAGCGCATGCGCGTTGCTGGGTACGACGAGCAAAGCTTCGAGTTCGGGCCACACGACAGGGCCGCCTGCGGAAAATGCGTAAGCGGTCGAGCCTGTAGGAGTGGACACGAGAACACCGTCGCAACCGAAGGCAGACACCGGTCGGCCGTCGACTTCGAGGACAACTTCGAGAACTCCCAGACGCGAACGATTCTCGATACTGGCCTCGTTGAGCGCCCACCCGCGATCGATGATCTCGTCGTCCACCCGAATCACAACGTCGAGTGTCATACGGGACTCGACGCGATATTCCTTGCGAACTACCTGTGCGAGCGCCTCGTCGAGATGCTCGGCCTCGGTCTCTGCCAGAAATCCGATCCGTCCGAGGTTGATGCCCAGTACCGGAATGGACGCTTCTTGAGCGAGTTCGGCGGCGCGCAGAAATGTGCCGTCACCACCGAGAACCAGAACTAACTCGCATCCGACGGCAGCATCAGGGCCGGGATGAACAACCGTGACGTCGAGACCCGGCGCAGAGAAGCCCGCGGGTTCCGTCATTGCTTCGATGCGCGAGCTGTCTGCTTCGTCGACGAGGACTCGCAGCCCGATTCCCGCCCGTTCGAAAATCTTCCCGACTCGTTTGGCGGTTTCCGTGATGTCACGTCGACCAGGGTGTGCGACAAGAAGGATCTCGCGCGACTCGCCGTTCGTGACCGCGTTCACTGGGGCCCTTCCTCTACAGCCTTGCGAATCATGTCCTCCACCGAAGGAATTCCCTCGGTGTCCGGCTCGTGATCACCGGGCGAACCTGTCTTTCGAAGCCACAGGAAATACTCGACATTTCCCGACGGACCGGGCAATGGGCTGGCCACAACACCTAACGTCCGCAGACCTACCTTTGCAGCAGCCTCCGACACGTCGAGCACAGCCGAGATTCGCAATTCCGGATCTCGTACGACGCCACCGGCACCGACGCGGTCCTTGCCCACCTCGAACTGAGGCTTGACCATCGGAACCAGGTCCGCGCCGTCAGCAGTACAGGCGACAAACGCCCCGAGTACAAGTTTGAGAGAAATGAACGACAAGTCCGCGACAACGAGATCGACAGTTCCGCCGATGGTCTCTGCATCAATTGCACGAACATTGGTTCGGTCGATGACGTGCACCCGGTCATCGGACTGCAGGCGCCACACCAGTTGTCCGTAGCCGACGTCGACTGCGACAACTTCCTTCGCACCACGCGTCAGCAGAACATCGGTGAACCCACCGGTGGATGCGCCGGCGTCGAGGCAACGGCGACCTTCGACCGTCAATCCTTCGGCACCGAAGGCGTCGAGTGCGCCGATCAGTTTGTGAGCACCTCGCGACGCCCACGAAACTTCCTGCTCCACCTCGACGACCCGAAGTGGCGTTCCGGCTTCGATCGCCGTCGCAGGCTTGGTCGCAACGGCTCCCGAGATGAGAACTCGCCCGGCGGAAATCAGTTCTTGCGCATGATCTCGTGACCGTGCGAGTCCGCGACGGACAAGTTCGGCGTCCACCCGTGCTCTACGTGCCACGTCAAGCCCTGTCCACAGAGGCGAGTGCCTGGACGAGCACCTCGTGTGCCTGTTCCAAAATATGTGCCTTCTGCGGAATCACACCTGCTCCGTGCTGATCGTTCGGATCCTGTTCGATGCCGCCGAGGCGCGCCAGCAAACCGTCGACGTCAGAACGTATGCGTTCCGGATCGACGGAAGGGCGTGGCCCGGGCAACGGAGATCCGTTACTCGTGTTTCCGGGGTGCGGTGTCGGCGTGCTCATCGGGCACAACGTTAGTGCATGGCTCTCGGTTACGCATACACCCGCACCCCCGCGAGTCGAACACATTTGCGAGAGATCAGACGAGCCAGGATGCAAACAGATCCGCCACGCCGGCATCCGACGCTTCCAGGGTCCGGAACGACGGATTAGCCCATGCGACAGGCGCAACCGCGCGTAGAAGCGACATCTCGTCCCCGACAACCGGGCCGTCGACAACCAGCGCCGACCCGTTCACGGAGACAGACCACTTGGAGTCCGCACCGACCAGCGATTCGACGGCCGGCTGATTGAGCGAATCCAGAGTTGCTGCAATGTAGGTGGGGCGCTGCTCAACCGGAGCCCGCAGTACGTCACCCGGCGTGCTCACACCGGTGAGAACCAACAACGAGTCGATCGAAACAGCGTGTGCGCCTTCGATATCGGTGTCCAAACGATCACCGACCACCAGTGGACGCGAGCACCCACTGCGAGCGAGCGCGTCCTCCATCAGCGGTGCAGCAGGCTTACCTGCCACCAACGGTTCCTGCTTGGTCGCAGCGCGTAGAGCTGCCACCATCGAGCCGTTGCCCAGCACCAAACCCCGCTCCGACGGCAGTGTTGTGTCCAGGTTTGCCGCTACCCACAGCGCACCGGCCCGGATCGCCAAGCACGCCTCGGCAAGGATCGACCAGTTGGTCTCCGTCGAATGTCCTTGAACGACAGCAACCGGAGAATCCGCGAATTCGCGCACCGGAAGCAACCCGACGCGCGTCACCTCGTCGGCCAATGCGTCGGTACCGACGACGAGCACAGCGGCACCGGGTTCGAGACGCTCCGCCAACAGACGCACCGCCGTCTGAGAACTGGTGACGACACGATCGTCTTCGGAATCGAAACCGAGTTCGGTCAGATGCGCCGACACTGCCGAAGGTGAGCGACTCGCATTGTTGGTCACGTAGTACAAGGCCTGCGTGCCCTGACCGAGAGCTGCCTGGGTGCCGGGAATCGCATGAGCTCCGGCGTACAGCGTGCCGTCGAGATCGAGCAAAAGTACGTCGTACTGAGTACGAAGCACGGTCACTGATCTTCTCCGGTCAACTCGGCCACCCGTTCTTCAGCATCCGTGTCACCCTCGAGGTCAGCAGCTGCAGCGTTGAGGAACCACTTCAGTCCGTCTTCGACACGACCAGCTGCAACGAGGGCATCGGCGTAGGCGTAGAACAGCCGAGCCGCAGCTTCACCGGTACGCGCTGCGTCCAGATCCTTGGTCTGCAGTGTGACAACTGCCTGATCGAACTGACCGAGATCCATGCGGGCGCCTGCGACGACGATCCTCAACTCAGACGCCTCGTCGCCCGAAAGCAGGGCAGCCTCGTCGCTACGGCCGAGCTCGATCGCGCGTTCTGGTCGACCCAAACCGCGTTCGCAGTCGGCCATGACAGCGATCAGACCCGGTCCGCCAGCCATTCGACGGGCAGCACGAAGCTCGGAGAGAGCTTCAGCCCATTCACCGGCGTGGTACGCGGTGATTCCGGCAGCTTCACGAACGACCGCAATTCGGCCGGCGCGCTGACGGGCAGCGCGAGCGTGGAGCAGTGCGAGTTCCGGATCTTCGTCGACGAGCTTGCCCGCCATGACGAGGTGACGCGCAACTGTGTTGGCGTTGTCCTTGTCGAGGCTGAGCAGATCCCGACGAACGGCTGGGTCCAACTCCGTGGGCTCTACGTTGTCGGGCAAATCCGGTTCGTCAGGTCGTGCTTGCTGACGGTTGCGGTCGCCATCGCGTCCACGAGGGGTGAACCCACCCTCGCCGCCGCGACGCTGTCCGCCGTTGAATCCGCCGCCGCGGTTACTGTTTCCAGCACCGCCACGGTTGTTGTCTCCGGCACCACCGCGGCGGTCTCCGCCTGCAGCGCCGCGTGATCCACGCCCGTCGTTGTCACGACGGGGGCCACCTGATCGAGGCGCTCCTCCCCCGACGGAAGGACCGACGCTCGTCGCCATTCTCCGGCGACAGTCATTCCTCTCATACAACGACGAAAGGGGACCCAATATGGTTGGGGGGCCTTTCTTAACGGGTGTTCGGCGGTGTCCTACTCTCCCACACCCTGTCGAGTGCAGTACCATCGGCGCTGAAGGGCTTAGCTTCCGGGTTCGGAATGGGACCGGGCGTTTCCCCTTCGCTATGACCGCCGTAACTCTATGAAACTGTCACAGTAACCTTCTTCTGATCACCTGGTTTCACCACCCGTCAACACCAGTTTCTGGTGTTGGGGGATGGAGAAAACAGGGTTTCTCATCAGTATCTGTGTGTTGTTTCAGATACCGCACAGTGGACGCGTAGCTTCTTTGTGGTAAGTCCTCGGCCTATTAGTACCAGTCACCTGCATGCATTACTGCACTTCCAGTTCTGGCCTATCAACCCGGTGGTCTGCCGGGGGCCTTACCCCCTCGAGGGGGTGAGAAACCTCATCTTGGAACAGGCTTCCCGCTTAGATGCTTTCAGCGGTTATCCCTTCCGAACGTAGCTAACCAGCGGTGCTCCTGGCGGAACAACTGGCACACCAGAGGTTCGTCCGTCCCGGTCCTCTCGTACTAGGGACAGCCTTCCTCAAGTTTCTAACGCGCGCGGCGGATAGAGACCGAACTGTCTCACGACGTTCTAAACCCAGCTCGCGTGCCGCTTTAATGGGCGAACAGCCCAACCCTTGGGACCTACTCCAGCCCCAGGATGCGACGAGCCGACATCGAGGTGCCAAACCATCCCGTCGATATGGACTCTTGGGGAAGATCAGCCTGTTATCCCCGGGGTACCTTTTATCCGTTGAGCGACACCGCTTCCACTTGCCGGTGCCGGATCACTAGTCCCGACTTTCGTCCCTGCTCGACCTGTCAGTCTCACAGTCAAGCTCCCTTGTGCACTTGCACTCGACACCTGATTGCCAACCAGGCTGAGGGAACCTTTGGGCGCCTCCGTTACATTTTGGGAGGCAACCGCCCCAGTTAAACTACCCACCAGGCACTGTCCCTGAACCAGATCATGGTCCGAGGTTAGAGGTCCAATTCGATCAGAGTGGTATTTCAACAACGACTCCACGATAACTGGCGTCACCGTTTCACAGTCTCCCACCTATCCTACACAAACCGAACCGAACACCAATACCAAGCTGTAGTGAAGGTCCCGGGGTCTTTTCGTCCTGCCGCGCGTAACGAGCATCTTTACTCGTAATGCAATTTCGCCGAGTCTACGGTTGAGACAGCTGAGAAGTCGTTACGCCATTCGTGCAGGTCGGAACTTACCCGACAAGGAATTTCGCTACCTTAGGATGGTTATAGTTACCACCGCCGTTTACTGGGGCTTAAATTCTCAGCTTCGCTCCCGAAGGAACTAACCGGTCCTCTTAACCTTCCAGCACCGGGCAGGCGTCAGTCCGTATACATCGTCTTACGACTTCGCACGGACCTGTGTTTTTAGTAAACAGTCGCTTCTCACTGGTCTCTGCGGCCCCACCCAGCTCAGACAGTAAATGTCGTCACCAGACAGGGCCCCCCTTCTCCCGAAGTTACGGGGGCATTTTGCCGAGTTCCTTAACCATAGTTATCTCGATCGCCTTAGTATTCTCTACCTGACCACCTGTGTCGGTTTGGGGTACGGGCCGTGTGAAAGCTCGCTAGAGGCTTTTCTCGGCAGCATAGGATCACTGAATTCGCCTCAATCGGCTACGCATCACGTCTCAGGCTATGTGCGACCCGGATTTGCCTAGGTCACGCCCTACACGCTTACACCAGTATTACCACTGACTGGCTCAGCTACCTTCCTGCGTCACCCCATCGCTTGGCTACTACCAGATCAGGTCCCATGCATCCACCAACTCGAGACCCGAAGGTCTTCTCGTGGCTTCAGGATGGTTAGTATCACTGATTCACCATGGGCGCGTTCACACGGGTACGGGAATATCAACCCGTTGTCCATCGGCTACGCCTGTCGGCCTCGTCTTAGGTCCCGACTCACCCTGGGCGGATTAACCTGGCCCAGGAACCCTTGGTCATTCGGCGGACGAGTTTCTCACTCGTCTTTCGCTACTCATGCCTGCATTCTCACTCGTGTGGCCTCCACGGCTAGGTCACCCTGCCGCTTCCATGGCCACACGACGCTCCCCTACCCATCCACACACCTGCCCAACACTCCGCAGAGTGAAGGGGGGCTATTGCGTGAATGCCGCAGCTTCGGTGGTGTACTTGAGCCCCGCTACATTGTCGGCGCAGGATCACTTGACCAGTGAGCTATTACGCACTCTTTCAAGGGTGGCTGCTTCTAAGCCAACCTCCTGGTTGTCTTCGCGACCCCACATCCTTTTCCACTTAGTACACGCTTAGGGACCTTAGCTGGCGATCTGGGCTGTTTCCCTCTCGACTACGAACCTTATCGCCCGCAGTCTCACTGCCGCGCTCTCACTCACCGGCATTCGGAGTTTGGCTGATTTCGGTAAGCTTGTGGGCCCCCTAGACCATCCAGTAGCTCTACCTCCGGTGAGAAACACGCGACGCTGCACCTAAATGCATTTCGGGGAGAACCAGCTATCACGGAGTTTGATTGGCCTTTCACCCCTACCCACAACTCATCCCCTCAGTTTTCAACCTAAGTGGGTTCGGTCCTCCACGACGTCTTACCGTCGCTTCAACCTGGCCATGGGTAGATCACTCCGCTTCGGGTCTAGAGCATGCCACTACGATCGCCCTATTCGGACTCGCTTTCGCTACGGCTACCCCACACGGGTTAACCTCGCGACATGCCACTAACTCGCAGGCTCATTCTTCAAAAGGCACGCCATCACCCCCAGCAGTAAACTGCTCGAAGGCTCTGACGGATTGTAAGCGCACGGTTTCAGGTACTATTTCACTCCCCTCCCGGGGTACTTTTCACCTTTCCCTCACGGTACTAGTCCGCTATCGGTCACCAGGGAGTATTCAGGCTTATCGGGTGGTCCCGACAGATTCACACCAGATTTCACGGGCCCGGTGCTACTTGGGTTTCCATTACAACAGTCACAAAGTTTTCGTGTACGGGATTCTCACCCTCTACGACAGGCCGTTCCAGACCACTTCCACTAACCCTGTGATTTCTTACTGTTGGCCAACACGGCAGTATTGACAAAATGAACCCCACAACCCCACGAATGCAACACCTGCCGGCTATCACACACCCATGGTTTAGCCTCTTCCGCTTTCGCTCGCCACTACTCACGGAATCACGGTTGTTTTCTCTTCCTGTGGGTACTGAGATGTTTCACTTCCCCACGTTCCCTCCACACGCCCTATATATTCAGGCGCGGGTAACACGACATCACTCGTGCTGGGTTTCCCCATTCGGACATCCTCGGATCACAGCTCGGTTGACAGCTCCCCGAGGCTTATCGCAGCCTCCTACGTCCTTCATCGGCTCCTGGTGCCAAGGCATCCACCGTACGCTCTTCATTACTTACAACAAAGATGCTCGCGTCCACTGTGCAGTTCTCAAACAACACACAAACAACCACACACACGCAGACACCAACAAAAACCACTCTCACGAATAATTCTTGCGGTATGACTGCAGCAGTCATTTGTCGTTACTTCCTAGAGAGGAAACACTCGCGTGTTCTCTCAGGACCCAACAGTATGCCGATATAATTTGTTCTCCCACCAGCACTGAGGCCGGCAGTAACGAAAACGAATGCTTGTCAGCGTCCACCCATGAGCAACCACCGTTCCACATACGGGAACGAAATGGCCTCTGCTTTCCTCAACCACACCTGTGTGCAGCGAGCGAAAGAGATGCTCCTTAGAAAGGAGGTGATCCAGCCGCACCTTCCGGTACGGCTACCTTGTTACGACTTCGTCCCAATCGCCGATCCCACCTTCGACGGCTCCCTCCCACAAGGGGTTAAGCCACCGGCTTCGGGTGTTACCGACTTTCATGACGTGACGGGCGGTGTGTACAAGGCCCGGGAACGTATTCACCGCAGCGTTGCTGATCTGCGATTACTAGCGACTCCGACTTCACGGGGTCGAGTTGCAGACCCCGATCCGAACTGAGACCAGCTTTAAGGGATTCGCTCCACCTCACGGTCTCGCAGCCCTCTGTACTGGCCATTGTAGCATGTGTGAAGCCCTGGACATAAGGGGCATGATGACTTGACGTCGTCCCCACCTTCCTCCGAGTTGACCCCGGCAGTCTCTTACGAGTCCCCACCATAACGTGCTGGCAACATAAGATAGGGGTTGCGCTCGTTGCGGGACTTAACCCAACATCTCACGACACGAGCTGACGACAGCCATGCACCACCTGTATACCGACCACAAGGGGGGCCACATCTCTGCAGCTTTCCGGTATATGTCAAACCCAGGTAAGGTTCTTCGCGTTGCATCGAATTAATCCACATGCTCCGCCGCTTGTGCGGGCCCCCGTCAATTCCTTTGAGTTTTAGCCTTGCGGCCGTACTCCCCAGGCGGGGCGCTTAATGCGTTAGCTACGGCACGGATTCCGTGGAAGGAACCCACACCTAGCGCCCACCGTTTACGGCGTGGACTACCAGGGTATCTAATCCTGTTCGCTACCCACGCTTTCGTTCCTCAGCGTCAGTTACTGCCCAGAGACCCGCCTTCGCCACCGGTGTTCCTCCTGATATCTGCGCATTTCACCGCTACACCAGGAATTCCAGTCTCCCCTGCAGTACTCAAGTCTGCCCGTATCGCCTGCAAGCCAGCAGTTGAGCTGCTGGTTTTCACAAACGACGCGACAAACCGCCTACGAACTCTTTACGCCCAGTAATTCCGGACAACGCTTGCACCCTACGTATTACCGCGGCTGCTGGCACGTAGTTAGCCGGTGCTTCTTCTGCAGGTACCGTCACTTGCGCTTCGTCCCTGCTGAAAGAGGTTTACAACCCGAAGGCCGTCATCCCTCACGCGGCGTCGCTGCATCAGGCTTTCGCCCATTGTGCAATATTCCCCACTGCTGCCTCCCGTAGGAGTCTGGGCCGTGTCTCAGTCCCAGTGTGGCCGGTCACCCTCTCAGGTCGGCTACCCGTCGTCGCCTTGGTAGGCCATTACCCCACCAACAAGCTGATAGGCCGCGGGCCCATCCTGCACCGATAAATCTTTCCACCACCCACCATGCGATAGGAGGTCATATCCGGTATTAGACCCAGTTTCCCAGGCTTATCCCGAAGTGCAGGGCAGATCACCCACGTGTTACTCACCCGTTCGCCGCTCGTGTACCCCGAAAGGCCTTACCGCTCGACTTGCATGTGTTAAGCACGCCGCCAGCGTTCGTCCTGAGCCAGGATCAAACTCTCCGTTGAAGACTCTAGATTTCGCGGGCAAGCCCACTAATCAGTCATAGACAAAAAGAGTCAAATCACTAGCAAAAAAACTCAACTAGCAAAAAATGTGTCGGCAACCATTCAGACGGAAGAATGAACAATCACCGACGAAAAATACTCACACCACACACAAACCAACCAAACCCCAAGAGGCGGTTGATCATTCGCGGATGTGAAGTACCAAAAAAATTTGGCACTGACATTCATCGACACACTGTTGAGTTCTCAAAGAACACGCACACACCATCACTTCAACCAGGTTGAAAGCTCCGGGGCAAGGGTTACAATCTTAGCTTGTTCGCTCCAAGGAAGCAAGTTCCCGCTGAGCGTGATTGTCTCCGACTTCGTCCAACCGCGTTTCCCCGGCCTGTCGGTCGGGGTTGGTGTCCGTGTCGCTCTGACTTGGACAAAGTTACGCGAATGAAAACTGAGCGTCAAACGTGCAGGTCGCAGATGTTCGACAGGTTAAATCCGCTGGTAGCCCGCCCGGAGGCGGGCCACCAGCGGCCACAGGAGCCCCGCAAGACAACTGTGACCCCACACACGTCAGTTCGGAAGGATTCTCACGCCGGCGAAGTTGCGCTTTCCGCGCCGGACGACCAACCAGCTGCCGTGAAGCAGATCGGATGCGGTGGGCTCCCAGTCGTCGGCCGACACCTTCTGGTTGTTCACCGAAGCACCGCCCTCTTTCACGGCGCGTCGAGCGGCCCCCTTGCTCTCGCACAAGCCGCTCGTCACGAGCAGATCGATGATCGTGCGCGGCTCCCCCGGCGCCAATTCGCTGACCGATGCTTCTTTCAGCGCCGCGGCTAGCGTCGACTCGTCGAGTTCCGCCAGCTCCGCCTTGCCGAACAACGCCTGACTGGCGAGCTCGACAGCACGGGTGTTGTGTTCCCCGTGAACCAAGGTCGTCATCTCCGCGGCAAGTCGCTTCTGCGCTTCTCGCGCATGCGGCCGCTCCGCTGTTGCAGTCTCCAGCTCCGCGAGTTCGTCCGCAGTCAGGAAGGTGAACCAGCGCAGGTACTTGATCACGTCGGCGTCGCCAGTGTTCACGAAGTACTGGTACCAGGCGTACGGGCTGGTCATCTCGGGGTCGAGCCACAAACTTCCGCCACCGGTCGACTTTCCGAACTTTTTGCCATCGGCCGAGGTCACCAGCGGAACCGTCATTGCATGAACGCTTTCACCGTCGACACGACGGTTGAGTTCGACGCCGGCAATGATGTTGCCCCACTGATCGGACCCGCCGACCTGCAGAGTGCAGCCGAGATCGCGTCGCAAGTGCAGGTAGTCGTTGGCCTGGAGCAGCATGTAGCTGAACTCGGTGTACGACATCCCGTCCGACTCGAGACGACGCTTCACGGTGTCACGCGCAAGCATGACGTTCACGGAGAAGTGTTTACCGACATCACGCAGGAAGTCGATGGCCGACATCTTGCCGGTCCAGTTCATGTTGTTCTCGATGACCGCGCTCGTCGGCGAATCGTCGAAATCCACGAATCGTTCGAGCTGACCACGGATGCGACCTGCCCAGTCCGCGACGGTATCGGCGGAGTTCATCGTCCGTTCCCCGACGTCACGGGGGTCTCCGATCAGGCCCGTTGCACCGCCGGCAAGAACGATCGGGCGGTTGCCGGCGCGCTGAAACCGCTTGAGCGCGAGGAGCGGAACCAGGTGACCTGCGTGCAGGCTCGGTCCTGTCGGGTCGAAGCCCGCATACAACGTGACCGGTCCGGCCTCGAGATCTTTACGCAAAGCGTCGAGATCGGTTGATTGGGCGATCAGCCCGCGCCAGGTCAGTTCGTCGAGAATATTCTCAGTCACGGACTCGATCATCCCATCTTCACGAAATGACCGGCGCTCGCGGGCTTCGGCGATACGCGGACACCGCTCGCGAGTCCGGAATCCACAGGCGCCACGGAACCTCCGCCGCGGTACTGACCCCCACCCGCGGTCCACTGACCCATTCCTTCGACTCCCCCAATTCGAGCCGAATCCGAGAGGCAGGGTTGAACACGTCTGTTCCGTTGTCCGCCAACGTGATTGCGACAGAAGCACCGAGATTACCCGGCCCTCTGGCCCATTGGTGAGACGGCCGGTCCGGCGATCTCCGAGCAGACACCACATCGTGACCGGCCTCGATTTCGGCCGCTCGGAGCAGAACACCACCCGCGACACCATCCGGGCCGTACGAGATGTTCATACAAAAGTGCATTCCATAGCTGCGGTAGACGTAGAGACGCCCCGCCCGCCCGAACATCACGCTGTTCCGCGGCGTTCTCCCCCGATACGAATGTGCTGCCGGATCCGGCCATGGCCCGTCCTTCTCCCCTCCGTACGCCTCGACCTCGACGATCCTCAGCGAGATGTCGTCGACGGTCAGGGTCGAGCCGAGAATTGTCAGGCCCGCTTCCAACGGGTTCTCCACATTTTCCAAGGTCTCGATGCTCACCCTTCGATTGTGCCCACGCCGTTGACTCATCGGTCGGCCGAGTCGCATAATTCAACAAGTGATGAATTATTGAAACGAGGCGAACCGTGACCACAACGCCGGCAATAGACATCCGCGGACTACGAGTCATTCGCGGCAAGCACGAAGTTCTTCACTCGCTTGACCTGCAGGTATCAGCAGGATCGATCACCGGACTGCTCGGACCCTCCGGTTGCGGCAAGACAACCCTCATGCGCGCGATAGTCGGAACGCAGATCGTCGAAAGCGGTGAGGTCAGAGTCCTGGGAGATCGCGCCGGGTCCGTTGCCCTTCGCCGTCGGATCGGGTACGTCACCCAATCCCCCAGTGTGTACGGCGACCTGACGGTCACGCGAAATGTTCAGTATTTCGGCGCTCTGTACGGAAAATCCGGCGCAGACGTCGCAGCAGCGGTCGACGCCGTCGGATTGAGCCGATACGCCGACCAGACCGCCGCCGATCTGTCTGGTGGTCAACGCGGGCGAGTCTCGCTGGCTTGCGCGTTGGTGGCGTCACCTGATGTGTTGATCCTCGACGAACCGACCGTCGGCCTCGATCCGGTGCTTCGCGTCGAATTGTGGGAACGATTCGCTGACCTTGCTCGCAGCGGAACCACCCTGTTGGTCTCGAGCCACGTCATGGATGAGGCCGACCACTGCGCTGAGCTGATCCTGATGCGAGACGGGTACCTCCTCGCTCAACTCACACCCGATGAATTGCGCGCCAAAACCAGATGTGAACGGCTCGAGGACGCCTTTCTCGAGCTGATTCGGACTTCACCCGTCGGAGGTGAAATATCATGAGCATCAGGATCTTCGGCGCTACGACCGTACGCATTCTGCTTCAGCTCCGCCAGGACCATCGCACGGTGGCCATGATCTTGTTGGTCCCGTCGTTGTTGATGATTTTGCTGTATTTCCTCTACCAAGACGTCCCGACGCCACCCGGCCAGGTTTCGCTCTTCCAACGAGTGGCGATCACGATGTTGGGAATCTTGCCGTTTGTGGTGATGTTCCTGGTCACATCCATCGCCATGCAGCGCGAACGCAGTTCAGGAACCCTCGAACGCCTGCTCACCACACCGATGGGCAAACTCGACCTTCTCGCCGGATACGGGGCGGCATTTTCGCTCTCCGCCGCCGCTCAAGCAGCTCTCGCGTGCGCGGTTGCTTTCGGATTCCTCGGACTCACCATCGCCGGCAGTCTTGCCTGGGTCATCGTCATTGCAGTTCTCGGCGCAATACTGGGCGTTGCGCTAGGCCTGTTGGCCAGCGCATTCGCGAAGACCGAGTTCCAAGCGGTGCAATTCATGCCGGTAGTTGTGGTTCCACAGCTCTTCCTCTGCGGACTCCTGGTACCGCGCGACCAATTGCCGACCTGGCTCGAATGGATCAGCAACGTCCTCCCCTTGAGCTACGCCGTCGACGCACTTCAGCAAGTGTCGATGCATGCCGACGCGACGGGTCAGATGTGGCGTGATCTCGCCGTCATGGCGGGCTTCGCCGCCGCCGCACTATCGCTGGCCGCGGCCACACTCGATCGCCGCACTCCATGACCGACAAGGACACGAGTCCTGCACCGATTCGTTCGGGGCGACGACCGGGCAAGTCGGAGACTCGCGCGCAGATCCTCGATTCGGCGCGACGGGCGTTCTCCCAGAACGGTTTTCGACGAACAACCGTTCGATCGATAGCTGCGGCCGCTGACGTCGATCCGGCTATGATTCATCACCATTTCGGGAGCAAGGAGCAGTTGTTCACCGCTGCGATCGCGCTACCGATCGATCCAGCAAAGGTACTGGGACCGGTTCACACCTCCCCGACCGAAAACCTCGGCGAAAGCCTTCTCCGGGCGGTGATCGGGCTATGGGATTCGGAACATCAGCCGGCGATTCTGGCGGCTTTTCGATCAGCCATTTCCGGCGACGGATCGCAGCTGATCCAGAGCTTTCTGCTCGATGTCGTATTGCGCGACATCATTCCGCGGGTGGACACACCACCTGGTACCGGCTTGATCAGAGCGGAATTGGTGGCCTCTCAGATGGCCGGACTGCTTGTCACGCGATATGTGCTCGGACTCGAACCACTCGCATCATTGAGCTTTGACGCTTTGGTACCGCTGGTGGCTCCGAACCTCCAGCGGTACCTGACCGGTGAATTACCGATCTAGCCTTCAGCCCGCGCGAGCAACTTCTCGTGCTCGTCGTCCGCCACATCGCGTGCCTCGTCGATCAACAGAACGGGAATGCCGTTCTCGATCGGGTAGGCACGCCGCAGGCGCGGGTTGTAGAGCAACTCGTCCCCGACCAGCAACAGCGGGCCTTTGTCCTGGGGGCAGGCCAAAATGCTGAGCAACGTCGAATCAATAGCCACGTGAGTCCTCTCGAACCGATCAAACAGAATGTCCTCAGGCTACCGTGCTCCGGTGCTCACCCTCGTCGGCATCAACTGCGCGGCAATTGCCTTGGTCAGCCGCTTGTACGACTGCGACTCGGAATCGAGGAACCACGTCCGTGGCCCCGGCGCCGGCAATCCGGCCGCGGCCAACGCAGTGGAGCTCGGACGGTACGACGAACCCACCGGGATCTCGTCAACCACGTGCACGATATCCGGACGAGCGTCGAAAGCGATGCGCGAGAGGGCCTCTGCAAGCTCGGCAGAACGGAACTGCCGTCCCGGACGCCATGTCACGGCAGCGACCGCCAGCTGATGCGGCGCGTCACCGACTCCGTATGCAACGGCAAGATCCACCCGCGCCACACTCGACAACGCGTCGACGATCGGCTGGGTGAACACGGGACCGCGGAGCGTGGAAATGACCGTGTTCTTGTGGTCGATCAGCCAGTAGTCGCCGTCGGCGTCCCGGCGGAAGAGATTTTCGGTGGGAATCCACGAATCGCCGGCTTGGAAGAGACCTCGCATGGCTCCGCCCGAGAGATCGGCGGTGAATCCCGCGCGCCCGAGCAGCAATCCGACCTCGTCTTCGGCGCACTCACGGACAAATCCGTTTCCGTTCTCAAGGAGCCGACCACTCAGCGGGTCGTATGCCGCCAACCGCACCTGCGCGCTACCCGGCAGTGGGCGCCCCTTGGAACCAACTTTGGAGCCTGCAACATTGGCAAGAATCACGTCGCCTTCGGTCGACGCATAGAACTCGAGTACCTGCGCGGGGTCGAACGCCTCCGTTGTCCGCTTCCACAGACCATGGGGCATGCCCGAACCGATGAACAGGCGGACCGGATGACTACCGTCGATGAGAAGAAGATCCTCGTCGAGTATCTCGCGCATCATCGACCACGTGTAACTCACGACCGTCACGCCGTAGCGGTGGATTTCCTCGACGAACCTCGCGGGGTTCAGTCCACGTGAGAGCGCAATGCGTGAGCCACCGGCCATGGCACCACCGATGGTCGCGAGCAGACTCGACGAATGATGGAGTGGTGCAAGGCAGTACACGGTGTCACCGCGATCGAGATCTGCCGCCGTGGCCGTGCCGAAGGCCGACAGTGCCCACCGGTAGTTGGTGATCTGCTTGGCCTCGAGCACACCGCCGGATTCCGCAAAGATGATGAAGGCGAGTTCGCGGGCGACACCGGGATCCGGTCGGTACCACCCGGGCAGATTGACCTTCGTCGGATCGATTTGTTCGAGATCGATCACGTCGTGTGACGGATCCACCTCGAGGCCACGGGCATCGCCGCCGCCGAGCACCAGTACCGGCCGACCGGTAACCACTGCAGCATCGACGTTTTCCGGATCGGTGATGATCCGATCGACCGACCCCAGCTTGACCGCCGCCGTGATGTCGGAGCCTGGCGGAAGCATGACCGCGACGGCACCAAGTCGCGACAGGGCCGCGATGGCCGCGAGTGCGCTGGGGCGGGTCTCCATCAGGACACCGACATGCGCTGCCGGACGCACTCCCACGGAGATCAATCCACGCACGACATTGTCGATACGCGCGTTGACCGCTTCATAGGTGTGCACGCGATTGTCGAAGAGGAAGCACTCGCCGTTCGGCGCCTTTCGACGCTGCTCCGCCAGCAACTGGCTCAGCGAGATCTTGGTGTGCGGCTGAATCTGGTTGAGTCGAGCCAGACGTGGCAACGCTCGTGCCGCTTCTCCCGACAATTCGAAAGTGCCGCGCAACGCACCGGCGGCAAGGTCACTGATTCCCTTGGTGACTCCTGCACCTACTTCAGCGACCGAGGCGACGGTGTGGATGATCCGATTGCTGATCGACACACCGGTCTGGTCTTCGAGGTCGGCGCCGTAGACCATGTTCGCGATACGGTCCGGGAGGGGTCCACCCGTCTCGGTCCACTGCACGAATTCACCGGTGGTCGGCCAGGTGTGATTGGCCGCGGTGGAACCGACAACCAAACCGAAATGACCTGCACGCAAGGTAGATTCGTAGACCTTCGCCCGCGGAGCGGCTTGACTGATGCCTCGAACCGCTTGCGGCTGGCCGATGTCGTCGACCTCGCCGACGAATGCCAGGATGGGGCAGGTGATCTCGGCGAGCGAGACCAATTGATCCTTGATGACGAACCCACCGGTCATCATTCGGTTGTGCACGATGAACTGCTTGAGCAGTTCGGCTACCGCGGGCCCCGACCACGCGACCCAACCCTCGGTCGCGAGGAAGCGTCGTTGCTGCTCCCGCGGAAGCAACGCCTCACGGTCGTGCAGTTGAAGCAGAAAGTCGACGCGCATCTTCAGCGTCTTCACGGGATCGAGCAACTGGAACCCGGTACGGGCCATCCACCCGGTGACCGCCAGGCGATTGAAGACGTGATCGGCGAGGAAATCTGCACCCTTGGTTGCCAATCCCGCCGGGATGCCGAAGGGTAGCGCGGCGAGTGTGTCGACCGGACTGCCGAAGGTGATGACGCTGGCGATGTTTCGACTACGCCGATACGCGGCAGCCTGATAGGCGAACATGCCACCCTGCGAATAACCGGAGATGTGAACATCTTTTCCGGTGTGACGGTGGATGTGATCGACGATGTCGCTGAGAGCGATGATGTGATCGGCGAGGTTACGATCCCAACCGCCCTCTTCGGAGTCGGGCGAACCGAAATCGACGACCCAGGGATCAAGGCCCATCTCGTGCAGAATTCCCACAGCGCCCTGGTCACGGGTCACGTCGTACACGTTCGCCGACATCATCATCGGCGGGATCAGCAAGATCGGTGCGCCGACGGTTTCCGGGTCACTGTCCGGGAAGTAGCGCCGTAGCCGATACATCGCTGCGCGTTCGACGATCTCGAACGGCGACGTGGTCGCATCCGTTTCCAGCCCACCCAACCGGACGACCTCGAGGCCGTTTTGTGCTGTCGCAACCACCCGACGAATCGGGCCCAGCACAGACTTGGAATTCAATCCCACCATTTCACTCCCAAGTTACTCACCATGTGACGTCAGTCTCATTTTTCCCGCGCGCGACAAGCCTACTGACGGCGAATACGCGTACGCGGTCAGGGAGCAAATTCTGCTACCTGACCGCGTACGACCGAAGGACTACTGCCGAAAAGAGAGCGACAACACTCGTGACCGCGAGGTCACAGGGTCCATTCCCGCAGTGACTGCGCCACTGCTTTGACTCCGTCCAGCTGCTCGGCAACCCGCACCCCCGCAGTGCCGCCTCGCGCGTTGCGCGAAGCAATGGAACCCTCGACTGTCAGCACCTCACGAACAGCGGGTGTCAGCGCGCTGTCGACGCCGGCCAGTTCCTCGTCCGTGAGATCTTCGAGTCCGACGCCTCGCGCTTCGGCGACACGCACACACGCTCCAGCAGCCTCGTGTGCAACCCGGAACGGCACGCCCTGGCGCACCATCCACTCCGCGATGTCGGTGGCCAACGTGAACCCTGCCGGAGCAAGTTCCGCCATGCGTTCGGTGTGGAACTCGAGAGTCTGCACCAGGCCGGTGATGGCCGGGAGCAACATCTCCAGCTGCGCAACCGAGTCGAAGACCGGTTCCTTGTCCTCTTGCAGATCGCGGTTGTACGCCAGCGGCTGAGCCTTGAGCGTCGCCAGCAGGCCGGTGAGGTTACCGATCAAACGACCAGACTTACCGCGCGTGAGTTCCGAGACATCCGGATTCTTCTTCTGCGGCATGATCGACGAACCTGTCGACCACGCGTCGGCAAGCGTGATGTAGCCGAACTCCGGTGTGCTCCAGATGATGATCTCTTCCGCCATGCGTGAGAGATCGACACCGATCATCGCAAGCACGAACGCTGCCTCGGCCGCAAAATCACGCGAAGCGGTTGCGTCGATCGAGTTCTCGGCCGAGCTGTCGAACTTCAATTCCGCTGCAATGGCTTCGGGGTCGAGACCGAGCGAGGAACCGGCGAGTGCACCGGAACCGTACGGGGACACCGCAGCTCGTACGTCGAAGTCGCGAAGACGTTGCACGTCGCGCAACAACGGATGTGCGTGAGCGAGCAGGTGATGCGCCAACAGGACCGGCTGAGCCGCCTGCAGGTGCGTCTTGCCCGGCATCACGGCATCCGGATGGGCCCCGGCCTGAGTCGCCAAAGCATCGACCACGTCGAGAACGCCGGTGGAGATGCGGCGGACCGCATCCCGAAGCCACATGCGGAACAGCGTGGCCACCTGGTCGTTGCGCGAACGTCCAGCACGCAGGCGTCCGCCGACCTCAGGCCCGACACGCTCGATCAGACCGCGCTCGAGTGCGCCGTGTACGTCCTCGTCCGAATCACTCGGTCCGAAGGCGCCACTGGCAACATCTGCCGCCAGACGGTCGAGACCGTCGAGCATTGTTGCGAGGTCGGCTTCACTGAGCAGGCCTGCCTTGTTCAGCACACGCGCATGCGCCTGCGACGCCCGCACGTCGTACGGAGCGAGGACCCAGTCGAAGTGAGTCGACTTGCTCAGCGCCGCCATGGCAGCGGCCGGTCCGGACTCGAACCGCCCGCCCCACAGCGCACCTTCGTTGGTGCCGTGTTTTTGGGCGTCTCCGTCACCGTGAGCCGTCATGGCTCAGAGTCCCAGATCGCGCTTCGCGGCGACCTTCGACGACAGACCGTGGATCTCGACGAAGCCCTTCGATGCGGACTGGTCGAAGCTGTCGCCCTCGTCGTACGTCGCGAGGTTGAAGTCGTAGAGCGACTCCGGGCTGCGACGACCGTTGACGGTGATGGCTCCACCGTGCAGGAAGAGACGGATGTCGCCGGTAACGCGTTCCTGCGTCTTGTTGACGAACGTGTCCAGTGCGTCCTTGAGGGGCGAGAACCAGAGGCCGTCGTAGACCAGCTCGGACCAACGCTGCTCCATCTGACGCTTGTAGCGACCGAGTTCGCGTTCGAGGGTGACGTGCTCGAGTTCCTGGTGTGCCGTGATGAGAACCATCGCGCCGGGAGCTTCGTAGATCTCACGGCTCTTGATGCCCACGAGACGGTCCTCGACGACGTCGAGACGGCCGACGCCCTGAGCGCCTGCGCGCTTGTTCAGTTCCTGAATGGCTTCGAGAACCGACACCGGGCGGCCGTCGATGGCGACCGGGCGGCCCTTGTCGAAGCTGATGATGAGCTCGTCGGGTGCGTTCCAGTTGACCGTCGGGTCCTGGGTGTAGTCGTAGACGTCCTTCGTCGGCGCGTTCCACAGATCCTCGAGGAATCCGGTCTCGACGGCGCGGCCCCAGACGTTCTGGTCGATCGAGAACGGCGACTTCTTGGAGACGTTGATCGGGATGTTGTTCTCTTCGGCGAAGGCGATGGCCTTCTCGCGGGTCCAGGCGTAGTCGCGGACCGGTGCGATGACCTGCAGGTCGGGTGCGAGGGCGCCGAATCCGACCTCGAAGCGAACCTGGTCGTTGCCCTTACCGGTGCAACCGTGCGAGACGATGGTGCCGCCGTGCGAGCGTGCAGCTTCGACGATGTGCTTGACGATCAGCGGACGGCTGATGGCCGAGACGAGCGGGTAGCGGTCCATGTACAGGGCGTTGGCCGCGATGGTCGGCAGGCAGTATTCGTCCGCGAACTCGTCGCGGGCGTCGACGACAACGGATTCGACTGCGCCGCAGTCGATCGCGCGCTGACGCACGACCTCCATGTCCTCGCCACCCTGCCCCAGATCGATGGCGACGGCGACAACTTCAGCGCCCGTCTCCTTACCGATCCAACTGATGGCAACAGAAGTGTCCAGCCCGCCCGAGTAGGCGAGTACGACGCGATCGGCCATGGTTTTTGTGCTCCTTCGG
Organism: Rhodococcus sp. DN22; assembly: GCF_036669995.1. Taxonomy (NCBI): domain Bacteria; kingdom Bacillati; phylum Actinomycetota; class Actinomycetes; order Mycobacteriales; family Nocardiaceae; genus Rhodococcus; species Rhodococcus sp. DN22. Next base: position 3,413,423 of record NZ_CP133326.1, read on the forward strand.
TTGAAAATCTCTATCAAAGAATAAGGGGTCAGGCGAGCGATTCGATCATGGCCGCGAGTTCCGCTCCGGAAAGCGGTTCCCGGGCCACTACGAAGATGGTGTCATCTCCGGCGATCGTGCCCACGATGTCCGGCATCGAGGACCGATCCAGTGCGCTCGCGAGGTAGTGCGCGGCTCCCGGCGGTGTCCGGAGGATCGCCATGTTGCCGCTGAAATCGGTGGAGACCAACAACTCACCCAACAGCCGTGAGAGGCGGTCGGTACCGCCGGCCACACCGCGTACCGGGTTCCCGTCCTCCGGCACCACGTAAACACCGGCGCCGCCGTCGGCGGCACGCAGTTTCACCGCTCCCAGCTCTTCGAGGTCACGCGAGAGCGTCGCCTGCGTTGCTTCGATGCCCTCGGCACCGAGCAAGGCCGCCAGCTCCGTCTGACTTCGGACAGGGTGAGCCGCCAGAAGCGCGATGATGCGCGACTGGCGACCAGCCCGAGTGGGAGCGACGCTCACGCCGGGTCCAGTTGGGTTCGCTGTTCCAGCAGCCACACGAGCAATGCCTTCTGGGCGTGCAGACGGTTCTCCGCCTCGTCCCAGACAACACTCTGCGGCCCGTCGAGAACCTCGTCGGTGACTTCTTCGCCGCGATGCGCGGGCAGGCAGTGCAGGACGACGGCCTTCGGATCTGCCTTTGCGAGCAGCTCCTTGTTGATCTGGAACGGACGGAAAGGTCCGACCCGATCGAGTCCGTCGTTCTCCTGACCCATCGAGGTCCAGGTGTCGGTGACCAACGCGTCGGCGCCGACGACGCCGGCCTGCGGGTCCTGAGTCAGCGTGATGGTTGCACCGGTTTCCGCGGCGCGTGTGCGCGCCGCTGCCACTACCCAGTCCGCCGGTTCGAAACCCGCGGGACTTGCGATGGTGACGTCGATGCCTGCGGTGACTCCGCCGAGCATCAGCGAGTGAGCCATGTTGTTGGCGCCGTCGCCCAGGTAGGTCAGCTTCAGTCCCTTGAGCTCACCCTTCTGCTCGATCAGCGTTTGCAGATCGGCCAGAACCTGACAGGGATGAAATTCGTCGGACAACGCATTGACGATGGGAATCGTTGCACCCGTTGCCATTTGCTCCAAGCGCTTCTGGCCGAACGTGCGCCACACGACGGCGTCGACATAACGGGAGAGTACGCGTCCGGTGTCCGCCAACGTCTCTTCACGACCGAGTTGGGTACTGCGCCCGTCGACGACGACGGCGTGGCCGCCCATCTGCGCGATGCCCATCTCGAACGAGAAACGTGTACGCGTCGAGTTCTTCTCGAAGATGACACCGACTCCGCGGGGACCCTCGAGCGGACGCCGAGCGAACGGGTCCTTCTTGAGAATCGCTGCGAGTTCGAGAACTTCGGCCTGCTGCGCAGGAGTCAGATCGTCGTCCCTGAGAAAGTGTTTCACCACGGTAGTCACTTCTCCCCCGGCTGGTCAGCCGATAGTGCACTGTCGAAGATGGCAGGTAGTGCTGCCACGAAGGTTTCGGCCTGCTCGTCCGTGAGGATGAGCGGCGGCGCCAACCGGATCACTCCGGGTTGCGCTGCATTCACAAGGTACCCGGCTTCGCGCGCTGCGTTTTCCACCGCCGGCGCGACGTCCTCGGTCAGCACGACACCCAGCAACAGTCCTGATCCCCGTACGTAGTCGACCAACGGATGGCCCAGATCTTCGATGCCCGCCGAGATGGATTTACCCAAGCTGTCGGCGCGTGAGATCAGGTCTTCCGCTGCAATGGTTTTCAGCACGGCAAGTGCCGCCGCAGCACACACCGGATTGCCACCGAACGTCGTACCGTGCTTACCCGGTCCGAACAACTCGGCCGTTGCCCCGGTCGCGATGCAGGCGCCGATCGGCATTCCGCCACCGAGTCCCTTCGCGAGGGTGATGACGTCCGGCACGATGCCGACTGCCTGATGGGCGTAGAACCAGCCGGTCCGGCCGATGCCGGTCTGCACTTCGTCGAGCACGAGAAGTGCACCGCGCTCGGCGGTGATCCGCCGAGCCTCGACGAGGTATCCCTCGGGTGGCACCACGACGCCGCCCTCACCCATGATCGGTTCGAGGAACACAGCGGCGGTGTCGGAATCGACGGCCTGCTCGAGTGCCTCGACGTCGCCGTACGGCACGAACTCGACACCGGGGGGCATCGGTTCGAACGGCGCCCGCTTGGCCGGCTGACCCGTCAGAGCGAGTGCCCCCATCGTGCGACCGTGGAAGGAGCCTTCGGCTGCGATGATCTTCTTCCGGCCGGTGGCGCGAGCGAGCTTGAAGGCAGCCTCGTTCGCCTCGGTACCGGAGTTGCAGAAGAACGCGCGCCCGGTGACGTTGCCGAGATGAGCGAGCAACTGCTCCGCCAACTCGACGACCGGCTCGCTGGCGTACAGGTTGGAAACATGGCCGAGTGTCGACAACTGAGTAGTGACGGCTTCGACGACGGCCGGATGTCCGTGTCCGAGGATGTTGACCGCGATTCCGGCCAGGAAGTCGACGTACTGCTTGCCGTCGGCGTCGGTGAGTACGGCGCCGTCACCGCGGACGAGAGCAACCCGGGGTACGCCGTAATTGTTCATCAGCGAAGCGGACCAGCGCTGCTGCAGATCGATCGTGCTCATGAGATAGCTCCCTGCTGGGGACCGGCGACCGAGGAACCCGGCACGACCATCGTGCCGATTCCTTCACCGGTGAAAAGTTCGAGTAGGACTGAATGTTCGAGCCGACCGTCGATCACGTGCGCCGACGGCACACCTCCGCGCACCGCGCGAAGGCAGGCCTCCATCTTGGGCACCATGCCGGCGTCGAGACTCGGCAACAACTGGGCCAGGGCGTCGGTGTCGATTTCGGTGGCCAGTGAGGCTCGGTCCGGCCAATCGGTGTACAGGCCCTCGACGTCGGTGAGGACAACGAGCTTCTCGGCACCGATCGCCTCGGCCAGTGCTGCAGCAGCGGTATCGGCGTTGATGTTGTGGACGACACCGTCGGCGTCGGGTGCGATGGTCGAGACGACCGGAATACGTCCTGCCGCAATGAGATCGAGTACCGCGTCTGGGTTCACGGTGGTGACGTCCCCGACCAGCCCGATGTCGGTCTGCTCCCCCTCGACCGCAACAGTGCGTCGAGTAGCGGTGAACAGGTGCGCATCTTCACCGGAGATACCGACCGCGTAAGGACCGTGCGCGTTGATCAAGCCGACGAGTTCACGGCCGACCTGACCGAAAAGCACCATCCGCACGACGTCCATCACCTCGGGCGTCGTCACACGGAAACCACCGCGGAACTCACCCTTCATGCCAAGGCGTGCCAGCATCGCGTTGATCTGCGGGCCACCGCCGTGCACGACGACGGGATGGATGCCGACAGTCCGCAGGAACGCCATGTCGGCGGCAAATGCCGTTTTGAGCGTCTCGTCGATCATGGCGTTTCCGCCGTACTTGACCACGACCACCTTGTCTCGGAATCGCTGCAGCCACGGCAGCGCGTCGGCGAGGACATGCGCCTTCTGATGCTCGCTGATCACTGGATACGTCTCGGTCATGACGAATACGCCGAGTTCTCTTCGACGTAAGCATGCGAGAGGTCCGTGGTGCGAATGCTCACGGACTCGTTGCCGATTCCCAGATCGATGTCGAGTTCGATGTCGATCCCACTCAGGTCCACCTCACGCGCCCCCGGAGCACCGACGCCGTCGATGCAGACGGGACTCCCGTTGAAGGACACACTGATTCGATCGGGATCGAGCTCGATGGGAGCGATACCCACTGCGGCGAGAACGCGACCCCAATTGGGATCGGAACCGAAAAGCGCTGTCTTGACCAGGCTGTCGCGGGCGATGGTCCGGGCGCCGATCAACGCATCGGACTCGGACGCCGCGCCGCGAACCGTCACCTTGACCCGCTTGGTGACACCCTCGGCGTCTGCCATCAACTGATCCGCGAGATCATCACACACGGCCAGCACTGCGGCGTTCAGTTCGTCCTGCGTCGGCGTGACACCGCTGGCGCCGGAGGCCAACAGGAGCACTGTGTCGTTGGTGGACGTGGCGCCGTCGACGTCGAGGCGATCGAAGCTCAGGTGGGTGGCGGCGCGCAGAGCGGTATCGAGCTGATCCGCCGTTGCGACAGCATCGGTCGTGACGACGCACAGCATGGTGGCCAGCGCAGGCGCGAGCATGCCTGCGCCCTTGGCCATTCCGCCGACGTTCCATTTGTTCGCGTGGTGCAGCGACGCCTGCTTCGGCACGGTATCGGTGGTCATGATCGCGTATGCCGCGTCGGTGCCGCCGGAGATTCCGCCGGCCAGTTCGTGCACCACCTCGGTGACACCGGGGATCAGCTTGTCCATGGGCAAGCGGTCACCGATAAGTCCGGTCGAACAGACAGCGACCTCGATCGCGCCCGTCTCGGTGCCCCAATTACTCAGTGCCGAAGCAACTTCCTCGGCAGTCTTGTGTGCATCCTGGAATCCACCCGCGCCCGTGCAGGCGTTCGCGCCGCCCGAGTTGAGCACCACCGCGCGCAGCTTGCCCGTCGTCAGGACCTGCTGAGACCAGAGCACCGGAGCTGCCTTGACCTTGTTCAGGGTGAAGACGCCGGCAGCGGCCAGATCGGGTCCCTCGTTGAGCACCAATGCGAGGTCCGACTTGCCACTCTTCTTGATACCGGCAGCAATTCCGGCACCGCGGAATCCGGCAGGTGCGGTGACGCCCTGCGTGCGGAGCAGACGTCCCCCGGCGACGTGAACCACGTCTGCAACGGTCGCGTCAGGCTCGATTGCGTTGTCGATCTGCTGCGGATTGTCGGTGCTCACGGAGCTACTCCCACGGTAGAGAGACCTGCGGTCTCGGGTAGGCCAAGGGCGAGATTCATCGATTGCACCGCGCCACCGGCGGTGCCCTTGGTGAGATTGTCGATTGCCGAGATGACAACGAGCTGACCGGCGTCGGCGTCCACGGTGACCCCGATCTGTACGGCATTGGATCCGATCACGGCACCGGTCTGCGGGAAGACTCCGGCAGGCAGTACGTGGATGAACGGCTCGTCGTTGTATGCCTTTTCGTAGATTTCGCGCGCTTGCTCTTCGGTGGCCGTGGTGGCTGCCGTGCAGGTCGCGAGGATGCCGCGCGGCATGGGCGCGAGGACTGGAGTGAAGGAAACACTGATGTCCTTGCCGCCTGCGGCCGAAAGATTCTGAATGATCTCAGGGGTGTGGCGATGGACACCTCCGACACCGTACGCACGGACGGAGCCCATGACCTCGGAACCCAGCAGATCGGCCTTCGGCGCCCGGCCGGCGCCCGAAGTGCCACTGACCGCAACCACGTTCACGTGCGACTCCACGATCCCCGCGGCAACGGCGGGGGCCAGCGCGAGGCTCGCAGCCGTCGGGTAGCAGCCCGGAACGGCAATGCGGGTTGCGCCTACCAATTTCTCACGGGCACCGGGCAATTCAGGAAGACCGTATGGCCAGGTACCGGCATGAGTGCTCTTGTAGTACTTCTCCCAGGCTGCGGAATCCTGCAGCCGGAAGTCCGCGCCGCAGTCAATGATGACCGTCGACTCGGGCAGCAACTTGGCGTACTGAGCCGAATTTCCGTGTGGGAGACCGAGGAAGACGACGTCGTGACCCGAGAGGATCTCGACAGTGGTCTCTTCGAGTACCCGCGACGAGAGTGGAAGCAAGTGCGGATGATGCTCACCGAGCGTCGAACCGGCGTTGCCACCGGCGGTCAGCGAACCGATAACCAGGCTGCCGTCGACATAGGAGGGGTGCCCGAGAAGCAGACGCAGAACCTCACCACCGGCGTACCCACTGGCGCCGGCAACGGCGACTCTGATCGGCTTGCGTGCGTTCTCGGTCGTACCACCTTCAGTCATGTCACACAGTATGCATCATTGTGCATCGGAATGCATAATTACTTACCCATGGATCGCCGGATCCCCTCGAGCTTGGCCTTTGCGGCCTTCTGGCGCTCGTCCCACTGCTCGTCGACGGACTTTCCGGCAGGACTCTCGTGCGCCAGTTCGGACGAACCTATTGAAGTACCGAAGCGCCCCTCTATCTTCTCCCGAACGCGGTCGAAAGTGGGCACTCCCCCTTCGGTGTAGTCGGGTTCGGGAATTCTCGGATCGGTCGCAAGTACCACCGGGACGTCGATGATCTCGTCGACCTCCACAACGGTGTCGGGCAGTTCGACTTCTTCGGCGTCGGTGATCTCGTTCTCGTCCTCGACGCGGTTCGGCTCGAGGCTCGCGGCAGCGGTGTCCACCACGGAAAGAAGGACCGACAAACTCGGACGACGCTCGACCACTGCGCGGACGACCGCGAGGAAGTCCTTGTCGTCGAGTGCACTGGCGGCCTCGACTACCCGGTGCACGGACCCATCATGTTCGGACCCATCATTTCGTGACACTGTCAGTCCCTTCTCGAAAACGCCACGGACAATTCCGATCCTTCCACGACCGTCCGTCGAAGGGGTCAGCGTGACGCGAGATACGCGGCAAACGCTTCCTCGCTCGAGTATTCGGGGACGTATCCGAACTGTTCCTTGAGCCGCCGATTGTCGAGAACCGGTCGGTACTGGAGAAATCCGACGCGCTCCGGACCGTGTTCCGTTACGCCCAATCGCCGTCCGACGCGTAGAACGCCTCGCAACAACCATGCAGGAAGCGTCACCGTGCTCTTGCCCATCCGGGAAGCCAACTCGTCGACGGTCAACGAGCCGTCGCCCGCGACATTGAAGATGCCCACCTGGTTTCCGGTCACGGCCTCCGCAAAAGCGCCCGCGACATCGGTGTGCCAGACGAAGACGAAGGGGCTGTCGCTCCCGGCAACCTTGAGCAGCTTGCGGCGATCGAACAACGCGGTGATCTGATTGTCGACGCTCTCACCCAAGATCGTGCCGATCCGGAAGACAACCTGTTCCAACTCCGGGTGTTCGACGCGATATTCGGCGAGCATCTCTTCGACCAGGCGTTTGTGGCGACTGTATGTGAATTCGTCGTTGCCTCGGACAGGTACGTCCTCGGTGATCCACGGTGGGCTGTCGGAGTGGTAGCCGTACGCCGCTCCGGACGAAGACACGACGATCCGTCCAACCCCGTGTTCGACGCAGGCCGCGAGCACGTTTCGTGTCCCGTCGACGTCGACGCGGTATTCCTGCTCTGCTGTCGTGTTCTTGCCGGGATTCACGATGGACGCAAGGTGGATCACGACGTTCGGTCGGTACTGACCGAACACCCGCCCCAATTCTGTGGGGTCGCAGACGTCCGCCCTGACGCGGCGGATGCGATCGTCCGGCGTGTCCTTGACCGTGAGGTCGACACAGACGACGGTGATGCCCTGCGCGATCAGTGCGTCGATGACAGCGGTACCCAGGAACCCGTTTCCGCCCGTGACGAGTGCGACGGTCATGCCGGTACCGCCTTTCGGGCGCGTCGCTTGGACCAGATCGTCGCCAGAGCCAACCCGGCGATGATGTCCCAGATCCCCCACCAGCCGGCCACGACGGCCATGCCACCGAGACCGTCGAAGAACGTGAACACCAGGCCAAGCCCCAGCCCCGCATTGCGGATGCCGACCTCGAAAGAGACGGCGCGACGGCTGTATTCGTTCAACCCGGTGACGGCGCCGCAGAAGTATCCCAGTGCGAGGGCAACCGTGTCGTGCAGGAAGACCGCGAGCAGTACCACCCCGATGTAGTCGACGAAGTACGACGCATTCCTCGACACCCCCGCGACGATGAAGATCAACAACGCCACCAACGAACCGTTTTTCACCCAAGGCTGCGCTTTCGCGGCGATCTCCGGAAACCTTCGTGCCGCCCAGATGCCGAGAACGAACGGCACACCGATGATCAGGGCGATTTGCGCGACCATCTCGAGCGCATTCAGGTTCACGGACTGCAACAGAGCGTCGGTCTCCGGGCGTCGGCTCCCCCAGAACGCAAGATTGAGCGGCATGAGGAAGATCGCGAGGACGTTCGACACCGCCGTCATGGACACCGAGAGTGCGACGTCGCCGCCCGCCCGGTGAGTCAGGACGTTCGAGATGTTCCCTGGCGGGCAGCACGCCACCAGGATCATGCCGAGTGCTACCGACGGAGCCGGCGAGAGAATCAGCGTCAGGAGAAAAGTCACTGCCGGCAACAGCAGGAACTGCGCAGCAATACCCACCGCCATCGCCTTGGGTTTGGTGAGCGCACGACGAAAGTCGTCGACCGAGGTGTCGAGGGCGATCCCCAGCATGATCGCGGCCAGCACCACGTTGAGGATCATCAACGATCCCGGGTTGAAGTTGAGCACCACGTCGTCGATCGGCATCACTGTCCTCCCTTCGTCAGAGCGGCATCAAGCAGTCCGATGTGTCGCTTGATCGCCGATCGGTAGGCGTCCTTGTTCACGTAGTAGGCCATTCGTCCCAACTTCAGGTACTTGTATCCCCCGGACAGATCGGGAGGAGGACCGGCCGCCGCCGCCGAGAATTCCCGCGCCGCGGCGGGGGCTTCGGTACGTGCGGTGATCAATTTGGCCACCAACTCGGCCTGCTCGAAACGGCCCTGCCATCCGAGACCGGATGCTTCGACCATGCCGAGAACAAAGAGATTGTCGTGGCGGCGACTCGCGACGTTGAGGAACAGGTCCGGGGCAGCGCCCGACCAGTCCAAGTCCTCGCGCGCGATGAAGGGATAGTCGAGGTGATACCCCGTGGCGCAGAGAACGAGGTCGTAGTCGGCAGACGATCCGTCGACAAACCGCACCGTCCTCCCCTCGAACCGGTCGACGTCGGCGCGCACGTGCACATCACCGTGCCCGATGTGGTGCAGGATCAACGAGTTCACGACCGGATGCGATTCGTAGATCTTGTAGTCCGGTGCCGGAAATCCGAACCGCACCGGATCACCCGTGAACTGCTTGAGTACCAAGGTGTCGACGCGTTGTTTGATCCACGGCGGCAACGGCTTTCCCTGATTCAAGGTGTCCGAGGGTCGGCCGAACAGATACTTGGGGACGAAGTAGTAGCCTCGCCGAACGCTCAGGTCGACGCACCCGGCCTGGTGGACGGCATCGACGGCGATGTCGCATCCACTGTTGCCCGCCCCGATGACCAGTACCTTCTTCCCGCGGAAGATCTCGGCGCTGCGGTACTGGCTCGTGTGCATCAACGTGCCGGTGAAGTCGCCCCGGAAAGTCGGCATGTTCGGCTTCGACAGCGTTCCGTTCGCGATGATCACGCCTCGATACCGCGCGACTGTTGTCTCACCGCTGCGACTGCGCGTGGTGACCTGCCACAGCGAATCGACCGGCGAAACGTCGACGACGGTAATGCCGAAGGCAAAGTGCCTGCGAAGATCGTGAGTATCGGCGTAGTCGCGGAAATAATCGGCAAGTTCGACGTGGCTCGGGTAGTCGGCCACCGAATCAGCCATCGGGAACTCCGCGAATGCGGTGGTGCCCTTCGAAGAGATGAGGTGCGCCGACTCGTAGACGGTGCTGTGCGGGTTGTCGATGTCCCAGAGCCCACCGACGTCGTCGTGGCTCTCGAAGCCGTCGAACGCTATCCCGGCCCGATCGAGGTTTCGCGCGCCGGCCAATCCAGACGGGCCCGCTCCGATCAGCGCGTACTTCTCCTCTGTGATCATCCGTCGAGCGTCGCAGATAGTCCGAATCTTGCAGCAATATGCCGGATAATGACGTTATGAGTGCACCAGATGCCGGCAACGGCCGCAGGATAGATGAAATCGATCTGAGGATAATCAATGCTCTCCAGCTCGCACCGCGATCGAAGTGGCTTTCGTTGGCCGAACCACTCGAACTCGACGCCGCGACTCTCGCCCGTCGTTGGAATCGACTCTCCGAATCGTCGTTGGCCTGGGTCACGGTCACTCCAGGGCCACAGGTGCTGGGCAGCATCGTCACAGCGATCATCGAAATCGATTGCTCACCTGCTCTTCTCGACACCGTCGCGGCACGGCTGACTCGCTCGGCCCACGCCGTGACCATCGAAGCATCAACGGGCAGAGCAGATCTGCTCGTCACAGCCGGTACCGCGGATCTGGCGTCGATGTCGCGCTTCATCTCGGAAGACGTCGCAACGATCGACGGTGTACTGGCGACACGAACCTCGATCATCACACGCTGGTTCACCGAAGGTGGGCGATGGAGACTCAATGCGCTGGCACCGTCCGAGAAGGGTGTGCTGACCACCAGCGAAAACCGTCCTGCCGTGCGCGCTCGGCCGACCGGGATATCCGAACAGGATCGCAAGGTTCTGACGAAGCTCGCTTACGACGGGCGCACTCCCATGAAGGAGTTGGCCGACGCGATCGGTGTCAGTCCCGCTGCGTGCAAACGCCAGATCGACCGGCTCACGTCTTCGGGGTTGGTGGCGCTGCGGTGTGAATTCGCGCGGCCGCTGGCCGGCCTTCCCGTGCTCGCCACTTTGTGGTGCCGCGTCGAACCCGAGCTTCTCGATACGGCGGGACGAGTGCTGAGTCGGGCGTCGGAAGTTCGAAACTGCTTCGCTGTAGTCGGCCCCGACAACCTGGTGGTTCAGTTGTGGCTGCATTCTCCTGCAGAACTCGATGCATTCGAAACTCGTCTGCGCAAGGAGATTCCGGGTCTTTGCGTCACGGAACGATCCATCGTGCTGTATCTGCGCAAACTGCTCGGCCACGTGCTCGACCAGCAAGGGCGACGGACGGACACCGTTGCGCCAGATGTGTGGCTTTCCGATTCACCTCAGTCGAAAAGCCGATAACACGACAGAGCCCACGACCACCTGGGATGGACGTGGGCTCTGTGATCAGTTGAGGAAATCAGCCGCGCATCTGCGCACCGACGGCCTTGGAAGCCGCCTCCACTGCCGCATCACGCGCGGCACTGGCCTCGTCCTCGGTCAGCGTCCGGTCGACACCACGGAATCGCAACGCGAACGCGAGCGACTTGCGGCCTTCACCGACCTGCTCGCCCTCGAAGACGTCGAAGAGGCGAATGTCTTCGAGAAGTTCGCCGCCGCCGGAACGCAGAGCTTCCTGGACCTTCGCCGCAGGAATATCGCGATCGACAACAACCGCCACGTCCTGGAGCACTGCGGGGAAGGGCGAAATGCGCGGCGCCGGCAGGTTCTCGACCAACGGCAAAGCGTCGAGGTCGATCTCCAGTGCACAAGTGCGCGCAGGCAATCCCGCACGCTCGAGAACAGCCGGATGCAGTTCGCCCGCATGACCGACTACGTTGCCGTCAACGACAACCTCGGCGCAACGGCCGGGATGCCACGGCAGGTACTGCGCCGCACGCAGTTCCACCTCGACGCCTGCTGCAGCTGCAATGACCCGCACTGCTGCAAAAGTGTCCGAAGCCTCGGCCTGACGGCCAGGGCCCCAGGGGCCGCTCGGCTCACGCAAACCACTCAACACTGCAGCGATGTGCACGGGCTGAGCCGGCAACGACGCGATCAGGTTCGCGATCTGCTCGTCCGTCGGACGACGATCCACCGGCAATGCATCCACCGGCTTGGTGTCGGGGCCCGGCAGGACGACCTGTGCGATGCCGTACAGCGACAGATCACGCTGATCGCGAGAAGCGTTGCGAGCCAGGATCTCCAGCAGACCCGGGAGCAGCGTGGTCGCCAACTCCGGACGATCGGCTTCGAGCGGGTTGAGGACCTTGCTGGTGTTGCGGCGCGGATCATCCGCGTCGAGGCCCCAGACGTCGAAGACGTTCGTCGGCAGGAAGACCGGAGGAAGGACCTCGATGTAACCGGCGTGAGCCACGGCCTTCGAGACCGTGCGCTTTCGCCGCTGCGACGGAGTCAACCCACGTCCGGCCGGAGCGGCGGGAAGCACAGACGGGATCTGCTCGAGACCTTCGAGGCGAAGAACTTCCTCGACGAGGTCCGCAGGCTGCACCAGGTCCGGACGCCACGACGGCGGCGTCGCGACCAACTGGCCGTGTCCCTCTTCGCTGACGCCGACCTCGACGTTGCAGCCAACCTGGGTGAGGCGGCGAGCTGCGGTGCCGTTGGGGTACGTGACTCCGGCGACACGGTCGGGCAGGTCGATATCCATGCGAATGGCAGCGCGAGGGGCGACATCGCCCACGTCGGTCAGGACCGGTTCGATCCGTCCGCCGGCAATCTCGACCAGCAGAGCGGCTGCGCGGTCGACGGCCGCGAGCGGAATCGCCGGATCGACGACGCGCTCGAAACGCTTGCTCGCCTCACTCGGCAGCTTGTGCCGGCGCGCCGTCTTGAAGACTGCGAGCGGATCCCAAGTAGCTCCTTCGAGGAGGATGTCCGTCGTTGCCGTTCCCACCTCGGTGGTTGCGCCGCCCATGACGGCAGCCAGCGAGATGACTCCGGAATCGTCGGCGATGACAACGTCTTCGGGATCGAGCGTGCGTTCGACGTCGTCGAGCGTCGTCAGCTTCTCCCCCGCCTTGGCGCGACGGACCACCAGGTCGCCCTGCACGGTGGTCGCATCGAACGCGTGCAGAGGTTGGCCGAGTTCGAGCATCACGTAGTTGGTGACGTCGACGGCCGGCGAGATCGGGCGAACACCCGAGAGCAGAAGTCGACGCTGCAGCCACCACGGGCTCACTGCCTGCGGATCGATACCCGTGATCTTCCGCATCACGAAACGCGAAGCCTTGGACTCCGGTTCGAGGCGCACCGGCCAGGCTTCACCCTCAGCCGGGTGCGCGGGAACCGAAGCGGGATCGGCGTATTCGAGATCGAAGCCGCACGCGAGCTCTCGCGTGAGACCACGGACCGAGAAGCAGTAGCCACGGTCCGGGGTGATGTTCAGTTCGATGATCGTGTCACCGAGACCGAGCAACTCGTTGCCGTCGGCGCCGGGTTCGGCGGTACCAGGCTCGAGCACCAAGATGCCCGAATGGTCTTTGCCGATACCGAGTTCCGAGACGGAGCAGATCATGCCGTCGGACACCTGGCCGTACGTCTTGCGAGTGGCGATTTCGAATCCGCCGGGCAGCACTGCGCCGGGCAGCGCAACGACGACGAGGTCACCCTCGTTGAAATTGCGTGCGCCACAGACGATGCCGCGAGGCTCGGGTTCGCCGACCTCGACCTGGCAGAAGCGGATCGGCTTCTTGAACTCGGTCAGTTCGGTGATGGAGACGACCTTGCCGACGACCAACGGGCCGTCGATCGCCTCGAGTGTGTCGAGTTCCTCGACTTCGAGTCCCACCCGGACGAACCCGGCGTCCAGCTCTTCCGGTGTCACCTCCCAGTCCGGAGTTGCCCGCTGCAGGATCTCGGTCAGCCAGGATTGCGCTACTCGCACGTCTGCTCAGCTCTCTCGTTTGTCGATAAGTCTTTGTGAAGGTTCCGCGGACCGGATCGGTCAGCCTGCGACACCGAAGGGCAGCGTGAAACGCACGTCACCTTCGACGATGTCGCGCATGTCCGGGATACCGTTGCGGAACTGCAGGGTCCGCTCGAGGCCCATGCCGAATGCGAAACCCGAGTACTCGTCGGGATCGATACCGCTGGCGCGCAGAACGTTCGGGTTGACCATGCCGCAGCCGCCCCACTCGACCCAGCCTGCGCCGCCCTTCTTGTTCGCGAACCAGACGTCGACCTCGGCCGACGGTTCCGTGAACGGGAAGTAGTTGGGGCGCATACGGGTACGCGTCTCGGGGCCGAAAAGGGCGCGAGCGAACGCGTCGAGAGTTCCGCGCAGATTGGCCATGGTCAGGCCCTTGTCGACGGCCAGGCCCTCGACCTGCGAGAAGACAGGCGTGTGCGTCGCATCGAGTTCGTCGGTGCGGAACGTGCGGCCCGGGCACACCACGTAGATCGGCACCTCACGCGAGAGCATCGTGCGGACCTGCACCGGCGAGGTGTGGGTACGCAGCACCTGGCGCGAGTTCTCGGGTGCCAGGTGGAAGGTGTCCTGCATCGTACGGGCAGGGTGATCCGGCAAGAAGTTGAGCGCGTCGAAGTTGAAGTGCTCGGTCTCCACCTCCGGACCCTCGGCAACTTCCCAACCCATCGCGACGAATACGTCGGCGACCTGCTCGGAAATCAGGCTGATCGGGTGACGCGCCCCGGCGGGGTGGCGATCGGAAGGCAGAGTGACGTCGATTGCCTCGGCAACCAACACCGCGGCGTCACGCTCGGCGAGGAGGACCTCACGACGAGCGTCGTACGCGTTGTTGATCCGAGTGCGGAAGATGTTGACGCGCTTACCGGCGTCCGCCTTTTCCTTGCCCGGAAGGCTGCCGAGACCCCGGCGCGCGAGGGCGATCGGGGACTTGTCCCCCAGGTGCTCCACCTTGACGTGCGCCAGCGCGTCCAGGTCAGCGGCGTCCGCCAGCGCCTTCTCGGCGTTCTCAGCCGCAGCGGTCAACGCCTCTTCGGTGAGTACACTCGCGTCGACCTCCGGCGGTGTCGCGCCCTCATTTTTGGCCACGGCTGTGACGCTCCTGTCGCTTCTCGGTTTACTTCTCGTACTGCGTGCTTCTTGTACTGCTTACTTCTTGTACTGCGAGCGAGCTTTCGAACTCGCTCGAGCATTGTCTCTGCTCTTGTATTGTCTCAGGCTTCCGCAAATGGGATTCCGTGAGGTCTTCGCGTGCGTTTTCAGCCGTGATCGGTGGCGCGATTTTGCACCCGCGCGCTTGCGTACAGGCAAATTGCCGCCGCTGTCGCGAGGTTCAAGCTTTCGGCGCGGCCATGGATCGGAATCCTGACCCGATGATCAGCCTGCGCGGCGATCGCCGGATCGAGACCGTGCGCTTCGTTACCGAACAGCCAGGCCGTCGGCTTGCTCAGCAACTCGTCGGCCTCGTCGAGATCGACCTCGCCGTCAGCTGCAGTCGCGAGAATCTGAATGCCGGCTGCGCGAATCTGCTCGATCACCGACACTGTGTCTCGATCGCGGACGACTGGCAGGTGAAACAGGCTGCCCGCCGACGAACGAACGACCTTGCCGTTATGCGGATCGACGCTGTCGCCGGCGAGGATTGCCGCATCGGCACCCACTGCGTCGGCGATGCGAATGACGGTGCCCGCGTTACCTGGTTCGTTGACCTCGACCGGCACTGCGAGCAGGCGGGTCTCCTGATGGACGGCTGCGCTCAGCGGTACGCCCAGTAGATCGCTGACGGCAACGAGTCCGGGCGGCGTGACGGTATCGCTGAGAGCTTTGATGGCTCGATCGGTCACAAGTGCAACACGAACTCCAGCGGTCAGCGCCCGATCGATGACGTGCTGATAGCGCTCGGCTGCGTCCTCGGTGTAGAAGAGGTCGTGTACCGGGCGGGCCTCGCCATTCGAGAGTGCACCGTTCAACAGTTCGGTGACCGAGTTCTCGCCCTCGACGAGGAAACGTCCTGCTTTGCGTCGTTCTGCTGTGCGCAGGAGCTTGACAGCAGAAACGACCCGCGGAGTCCGCTCGGTGAGCGGGTCCACGGGCCGTTGCTGTGATGCGTGAATCAGGCTGCTTCTCCGGCAGGAGCGTTCACGTCAGCCGGCAGAGCGGCCTTCGCGAGTGCGACCAGGCCGGCAAAGGCCTCGGCATCGGAGACAGCGAGCTCGGCCAGGATCTTGCGGTCGACGTCGACCTCTGCCAGACGCAGGCCCTGGATGAGGCGGTTGTACGTGATGTCGTTTGCACGAGCTGCAGCGTTGATACGCGTGATCCACAGCTTGCGGAACTCGCCCTTGCGCGCACGACGGTCGCGGTACGCGTAGGTGAGCGAGTGGAGCTGCTGCTCCTTGGCCTTGGTGTACAGACGCGAACGCTGTCCACGGTAGCCGCTGGATGCAGCAAGAATTGAACGACGCTTCTTCTGGGCGTTGACCGCCCTCTTTACGCGTGCCACTTGAAAAATCCTGTCAATCTAGGGGCTGAAAGTACGGCCCCGGGTGGTCAGTAAGGGGGCGACTCAGATGCCGAGCATGCGCTTGATGCGCGGAGCGTCGTCAGGGCTGACAACAGCGACACCGTCGAGACGACGGGTAACCCTGCTGGACTTGTGCTCGAGAAGGTGGCGACGGCCGGCCTTCTGGCGCATGAGCTTTCCGCTGCCGGACACCTTGAATCGCTTCGAGGCGCCGCTGTGGCTCTTCATCTTGGGCATGGAGTCCTCAGTTCTTGTTACGTGGTGGATCTTGGGAAATCGACTAGCTGGCCGGAGCCTCGGGAGCGGCATCGCCGGTCGCCGGTGCTTCCGGAGCTGCTTCACTGGAAGCCGGTGCGGCCGGAGCCGGACGCGGAGCAGCCTGAGCCACTGGCGCCTGAGCGCTCTCCTGCGCCTTGACACGAGTCTTGGCGCCCTTGTGCGGTGCCAGGACCATCGTCATGTTTCGGCCGTCCTGCTTTGCCGAGGTTTCGACGAATCCGAGATCTGCGACGTCTGCTCCCAGACGCTGCAGAAGGCGGTAGCCGAGTTCGGGGCGTGACTGCTCACGTCCGCGGAACATGATCGTGACCTTGACCTTGGAACCGGCTTCGAGGAAGCGAACGACGTTGCGCTTCTTGGTCTCGTAGTCGTGGTCGTCGATCTTGGGTCGGAGCTTCTGCTCCTTGATGACCGTCAGCTGCTGGTTCTTACGTGACTCACGTGCCTTCTGTGCAGCCTCGTACTTGAACTTGCCGTAGTCCATGATCTTGCAGACCGGTGGACGGGCGTCAGGAGCTACCTCGACCAGGTCGAGGTCGGCCTCAAGGGCCAAGCGGAGTGCATCTTCAACACGCACGATGCCTACCTGTTCGCCGCCAGGTCCGACCAAACGAACCTCGGGAACGCGGATACGATCGTTGATGCGGGTCTCAGTGCTGATGGGGCCTCCTAGGTTGAACGGTGCGGTCTTCATGACCGCACGCAGCCCGTACCGCCCGCACCCCAACAAAAAAGCCCCGCTGTGATGATTGCTCATCCGCGGGGCCCGATGTCGACCGATCACATAAGATCCAGCTCACGCCGAAACCTATCTCCTCGACTGAGCGAGGAACCTGACGAAGAATGATCTCCGATAACAGGTGACCGGAACCACTGAACTGCAGTTTCACCTGCCGCGCAGAGGTGGGAGTCGGACTCCACTTGCTGCCCCCGAACAAGTCGGAGGCGGTCGTTGCAACAAGAGTAACAGGTCGCCACAGATGAAAGAAATCGGTGCCGCTCCCAGTGCTGCCGGGAGAGGCCCGATTCAACACCGTCACGGCCTGATGGAATCCTTACATCCATGAGTGAGAACTTCGAGGCAGAACAGAACACCGACGGCGCGAACCCCGACGTCCGCGAACTCTCCGAAGTTCCCGCGGTCGAGGTCATCAGCCGCGCTGCAGTGATGCTGATGAGTTCGGCTGCCGAAAAACTCGGCCTCTCCGACGCCGATCCGTCTTCCAGCCCCTACCTGGACCTCGACGAAGCGCGTCGCGTCATCACGGCACTTGCCGGACTCGTGACTGCGTCGGTCGAATACCTCGGCCCTCATGCCGGACCCATCCGTGAAGGCCTCCAAGCCCTGCAGCGCGCATTCCGTGAGGCGTCCTCGCACCCGGACGAGCCAGGAAAGGGACCGGGCGAGAAATTCACCGGTCCGGTCTACTGAGTTGGCAACCGCCAACAAGACTCAACCGACGCCCGAGGACGTCGACGCATTCATTTCACGCGTCGACGACCGCAAACGCGCCGACGCCGTGGAGCTGATCTCCCTGCTGTCGGCCGCAACCGGCGAGCCTGCTGTCATGTGGGGCTCGAGCATCATCGGATTCGGGGCACGGCACTACCGATATGCGAGTGGCCACGAAGGTGACACCCCACTGATCGGATTCTCCCCCAGGGCCACCGCGCTCACGTTGTACTTGTCGCTGAACTTCGACGACTACACCGACACGCTCGCTCGCCTCGGCAAGCACAAAATCGGCAAGGGCTGCCTGTACGTCAAACGGCTGAGCGACGTCGATATGACGGCCCTGACCGAACTGATCACGGATTCCGTTGCCGCAGCCCGCAACATGATCGACTGAGTCACTCACCTACGGGGAGAAACAGGCCGAGCGTCTTCGGGCGGTTGCCCGAAGACGGTCGAATCGCGTGGTGTGAAGTGATCGTTCGTCAGCGTGGCCCGACGCATTCGATCGAGTCGAAACCACCGCACCGCGTCGCGCTGGCGACACCAGCCGATGAGAAACCACTGCCCACGGTCCTGCGCCAGAATGTGCGGCTCAACTGCCCGCACCGTCTCCGCACCGTCCCCATCCACGTAGTGCAACGACACGACGCGACTCTGCTCGAGACCTTGCTCGACGGCCTGCCGGTTCGCGCGCGAATCCGTCAGAGCCCCGCCGTCACCGCGAATCCACACGCGGCCACCGAGCTCCGCGACCTTGCGACGACTCTCCTCGTCCATCACATCGAGCAGTTTCGCCAGCGCTGCTCGTCCATCCGGCGCAAACGGAGCATCACCCATCGCCGTCAAGGCCAACGCGATCGAAACTGCTTGCGGAACAGTGAAATTCACCGGCGGTAGCGTGGCGCGACCTACGAGTCGGTAACCACCCCCGGGGCCTGAGCGCGCTTCGATCGCCGCACCCGACATCATCAGCGTCTCGATATCCCTCTTGATCGTCCGGGTGGTGACACCGAATTCCTCGGACAATCGGGAGCACGTAGTCCCTCGATCGCCCTGTCGCCGAAGTTCCTCGACGAGAGCATGCAATCTCGCAGCTCGATTCACGTTCACCAGTGTCTCAGATTCCGATACCAAACGGTGACATAATTGGTGACACTCTGTTGTCACCAACCCGGGTGCACTGTGAGTACATGAAAACTCACATCGTTCTTGTTCCCGGATTCTGGCTCGGTTCATGGGCTTGGGATGCAGTACTCCCACACCTCGAACGTTCCGACACCCGCGTGACCAGCCTGACACTGCCCGGGCTCGACGCAGTAGACACAGATCGATCAGCGGTCACCTTCGACGCTCACGTCCGTGCAGTCGTCGACGCCGTATCGGACTCCGACGAGCGCACGGTCTTGGTCGTACACAGCGGCGCCGGCCCGGTGGGGTACGCCGTCACCGATCGCATCTCGGATCGCGTCGCTCGGATCGTCTACGTCGACTCGGGCCCCATGCCCGACGGCGCAGCGCTGCGACCGGATCTGGCTTCCGATGTCATCGAGATTCCGCTCCCCACGTGGGCAGAACTCGAAGCGGACGGCAGCAGCCTCGAAGGACTCGACGAGAAAGCTCTGGAGACGTTCCGCGCCAACGCGGTACCCGAACCGGCTGGGCCCGCGCGTGAGCCGATTGTCCTGACGAACGAAAAGCGCTACCAGGTGCCGTCAACCGTCGTTTGCAGCACCTTCCCCTCCGCGGTGATCGCCCAGATGGCCGACGGAGGTCATCCGATGGCCGCCGAACTGGCGAAACTCCCCGTGACGTACGTCGACCTCCCGACCGGCCATTGGCCGATGTGGTCGCGCCCCGAAGAGGTCGCCAACGTAATTCTCGAGGCCAGCACTTCCTGATCGACAAAGCAGTGATGCCGGGTCGATTCCGACCCGGCATCACTGACCGATTTCTACTTCCTCACGTTCTACTAGCTCACGGAAGCGGCTTTCTTCCGTGGCGCGGCCTTCTTTGCGGCAACTGCCTTCGTCGCACGCTTCTTGGTGATCGGCTTGGCCTTGACCGGCGCGTGCTGCGCGGTGAGAACCTCACTGAGGAACTTGCCCGTGTAGCTCTCGGGGACCGCGGCAACGTCTTCCGGCGTACCTTGCGCCACAACGGTTCCGCCGCCGGATCCACCTTCGGGCCCCATATCGACGACCCAGTCCGACGTCTTGATCACGTCGAGATTGTGCTCGATCACGATCACGCTGTTGCCCTTGTCCACCAGACCGTTGATCACGATCAGGAGCTTGCGGATGTCCTCGAAATGCAGACCCGTGGTGGGCTCGTCGAGGATGTACACCGTGCGACCGGTGGACCGCTTCTGCAATTCGGCGGCGAGCTTGACGCGCTGCGCTTCACCACCGGACAGAGTCGGAGCCGGCTGACCCAGTCGGACATAGCCCAGGCCGACGTCGACCAGCGTCTTGAGGTACCGGTGAATTGAGGTGACCGGCTGGAAGAACTCGGCTGCTTCCTCGATAGGCATGTCGAGTACCTCGGCGATCGACTTGCCCTTGTAGTGGACCTCGAGCGTTTCGCGGTTGTACCGAGCGCCGTGGCATACCTCGCAGGGCACGTACACGTCCGGCAGGAAGTTCATCTCGATCTTCAAGGTTCCGTCGCCGGAGCACGCCTCGCAGCGTCCACCCTTGACGTTGAACGAGAATCGGCCGGGCTGGTAACCGCGGACTTTCGCTTCCGTCGTGGCCGCGAACAGGGTTCGGATCTTGTCGAACACGCCGGTGTACGTCGCCGCGTTCGATCGTGGAGTCCGGCCGATCGGAGACTGATCGACCTGCACGAGCTTGTCCAGCTGATCGAGACCGTTGATTCGTGTGTGACGCCCAGGTACCTGGCGTGCACCGTTGAGTTTGTTCGCCATGACGGTCGCGAGAATGTCGTTGACCAACGTCGACTTGCCCGAACCGGAGACGCCAGTGACAGCGGTGAGAACACCCAGCGGGAAACTCACGTCGATGCCGTCGAGATTGTGCTCGCGAGCTCCGACGACCGTGACCTGGCGTTTGCGGTCCACCGGTCGACGAATGGCCGGAACCTCGATGAAGCTACGACCTGACAGGTAGGCGCCGGTCAGAGATTCTTCACACGTCAGCAGTTCTTCGTATGGCCCGCTGTGGACGACCTTGCCACCGTGCTCGCCGGCGTACGGTCCGATGTCGACTACCCAGTCGGACGTGCGGATAGTGTCTTCGTCGTGCTCGACGACGATCAGCGTGTTGCCGAGGTCGCGCAAGCGCGTCAGGGTTTCGATCAGTCGTCGATTGTCACGCTGATGCAGGCCGATGGACGGCTCGTCGAGTACGTACAGCACGCCGACGAGTCCGGAACCGATCTGCGTTGCCAAGCGGATTCGCTGGGCCTCGCCACCGGACAACGTGCCAGCGGCACGCGAGAGGGAAAGGTATTCCAAGCCGACGTCGAGCAGGAACCCGAGTCGTGCCTGAACTTCCTTGAGGACCTGACCCGCAATCGCCTCTTCGCGCGAGCCGAGAGTGAGGCTGTTCAAGAAGTCCGCGCAATCGGAGATCGACAGTTCACAGACCTCGGCGATGGACTTACTGCCGAAGTCCCCAGCCGCGATAGTTACCGACAGGATTTCCGGGCGCAGCCGAGCACCACCACACGCCGGGCACGGGGTGTCGCGCATGTACCCGTCGTACCGTTCCTTCATCTGATCCGATTCGGTCTGCTCGAGCCGGCGATGCAGGAACGGCATCACACCTTCGAACTCCGCGTAGTAAGAACGGGTACGGCCGTACCGGTTCTTGTAACGGACGTGAACCTGCTCCTCACTGCCTTCGAGGATTGCTTTGCGGGCCTTCGCCGGCAACTTGTTCCACGGCGTCTTCATGTCGAATCCGAGAATGTCGCCGAGGCCGGACAGCAACCGTCCGAAGTACTCGGAACTCTGGCCCATCGACCACGGCGCGATTGCACCGTCTTCGAGACTCAGGTCGGGATCGGGAACCACCAGATCCGGGTCGACCTCCTTGCGGATACCGAGGCCGGTGCATTCCGGGCAGGCGCCGTAGGGCGAGTTGAAGGAGAACGAGCGCGGTTCGAGATCGTCGATCGCGAGTGCGTGGCCATTCGGGCAGGCCAGCTTCTCGGAGAAACGACGCTCACGATCAGGTGCATTTTCTTCACGGTCGACGAAGTCGAGGACCACGATGCCTTCAGCCAAGCGAAGTGCGGTCTCGACCGAGTCGGTCAGGCGCTGCTTCGAACTCGCCTTGACCTGCAATCGGTCGACCACTACTTCGATGTCGTGCTTTTCCTGCTTCTTGAGCTTCGGCGGATCCGCCAGCGAATGGACGACACCGTCGACGCGCACTCGCGAGTAGCCCTGGGTGTTGAGCTGATCGAAGAGATCGACGAACTCGCCCTTACGAGTACGGACCACTGGTGCGAGGACCTGGAACTTGATGCCCTCCTCCATCTCGAGCACCTGGTCGACGATCTGCTGGGGCGTCTGACGTGCGATCTTCTCACCACACACCGGGCAGTGCGCCGAACCTGCGCGGGCATAGAGAAGTCGGAGGTAGTCGTAGACCTCGGTAATGGTGCCCACCGTCGAACGGGGGTTGCGGTTGGTCGACTTCTGGTCGATCGACACCGCAGGAGACAATCCCTCGATGAAGTCCACATCCGGCTTGTCCATCTGACCGAGGAACTGACGCGCGTATGCCGAGAGCGACTCGACGTAGCGGCGCTGACCTTCGGCGAAGATCGTGTCGAACGCGAGGCTGGACTTGCCGGAGCCGGACAACCCGGTGAAGACGATCAGGCTGTCTCGCGGGAGGTCGAGATCGACTCCTCGCAGATTGTGCTCACGCGCACCCCGCACGATCAGGCGATCCGCCACACCAATTCCCTTCATTGTCAATCGTCCGGGGCCGTCCCCCCGGAGAAGTCTCGAGTGGCCTCGCAAACGCGAGTCCTCGAGCGATCGTCATCGTAGGCCGAGCCACCGACACGTTTTTCTCACCAGGCGAGCCCATCGCTCTACCTGCCCCTATTCGAAGGTAGCCTGCGTTTCATGACGAATCAGCCCATCGTGATCGACGACTCCTACACCGGTCAGGTCTCCCCCGATTCTGCCCCTCAGCGGCGCACAGTCGAAGGCGCCGTCATCACGAAGATGTCGGTCGGCCCCATGGACAACAACACTTACCTCGTCGTCTGTTCCACGACCGGGAAATCTCTCCTGATCGATGCGGCCAACGAAGCCGAGAAGATCATCGCGCTCATCGAACAGGAAGCACCTGTTTTCGATTCCATCGTCACCACCCACCAGCACGGCGATCACTGGTTGGCCCTCGAAGACGTTCACGCCGCAACCAAGGTGCCGACGGCCGCACACCCCCTCGACTCAGAGGTCCTTCCCGTCACCCCGGACGTACTCCTCGAAGACGGCGACAAGGTGACCGTTGGCAACTTGAGCCTCGACGTCATTCACCTGTCCGGCCACACGCCCGGCTCCATCGCGCTGGCTCTCACCGAACCGAGCGGACAGGTTCACCTCTTCACCGGCGACTCACTCTTCCCCGGCGGAGTAGGCAAGACCGCCGACCCCGAGAAGTTCACTTCTCTGCTCGACGACGTGGAAAACAAGCTGTTCGGAAGGTACGACGACGCGACCGTCGTCTACCCCGGGCATGGCAAGGACACGACGCTCGGCGCCGAGCGCCCGCACCTGGCGGAGTGGCGCGAACGCGGTTGGTGACGTTTCACCTGTTCCGTACTGGACCCGCTAACCGACTTGGCTGTCGACCTGTTCACCGTTGACTCGAAGTCGCGGAAGCCAGGTCGACAGAGTCCCTTCCGTGAAGTCGTCACGACTGAATATGTAGTAGTCGCCGTTCGGATAGACCGGGACACGCCACTCCGCAAGCTCCTTCGCAGCAGCATGTGCCTCCGTGTCGAAGGTGTAGCCCGGATGCTGCCAATCCAGAACGACGAAGTTGGGATCGTCGTTCCATTCGGTGACAAAACAGCGCAGCGCTTCGGCGTGGATCGCATCCACGCGAGCGGCCCACGCCCCTGGAGTCGCAGCTGGCGCCGCACCCGAATCGAAGACCGCGGACGGCGTCGGCTCAGCGATATCTTCGTGGCAACCACTCCATGGTGGTTGATCGGTGTGCATTGTGTGACACCTTCGAACACGCCGTATGCGGATACGCGGTAACGGATACTTCAGAACGGTGTGTCCGGATCAGTGGAGAAGTCATCGTCGCAGTACAGCGCGTTTCGGCGACCAGGAATCCGTCAACCGGGTCAGGCGTGCCGGGATCGCCGAACCGGACCAATTCCTTGTGAGATCGCTAGGGTGGAAAACGAACCTACATCGGGAGGCTTGAAACATGCTGGTACGTCGAATTGCTCGTCCACTGCTTTCCACGATCTTCATCGCCGGGGGAATCGATGCTTTGCGCAACCCTGCTCAGCGAGCAGCCAAAGCGTCACCGCTGATCGACAAATCCGTCGAGACGCTGCCAGGAGCAGTGACGCAGAAGGTGCCTGCTGATCCGGAAACACTCGTCAAGATCAACGCCGCCGTCCAGATCGGTGGCGGTGCGCTGCTGGCCACCGGCAAGGCGCCGCGGCTCGCGTCGTTGGTGCTCGCGGGGAGCCTGGTACCGACCACGCTTGCCGGTCACGACTTCTGGAACGAAACCGATCCGTCACTGCGAGCGATGCAGCGCACAAACTTCATCAAGAACGTCAGTTTGCTCGGCGGACTGATGATCGCCTCCGTCGACACCGAGGGCAAGCCGTCGCTCGGCTGGCGCGGCCGTCGCGCCGCGAAGAAGGCCCAGGCGTCTATCGCCGCAGCACTTCCTTTGGTCGCATCGCAGACCGATCACACGAGCGATCGCGTCGAGCATGCTCTGTCGGTGGCGTCCGAACGCGGTTCCGAGCTTGCCGAAACCGCGAAGGCACACGGCACGGATTGGCTCGAACTTGCGAAGGAGCGCAGCTCCGAGTTTGCGGAGATCGCGAGCAAGCGAGCCGCGGAATTCGGAGAGGTCGCCAAGGAACGCGGCCCGGACATCCTCGAAGTCGCGCAGAAGCGCGGCTCCGAACTGGCCGAAACCGCACGCGAGCGCAGCGCCGAACTGGCAGAGCTGGCGAGCAAGCGCAGCTCTGAGTTCGCCGAACTCGCCCTCGAGAAGAGCAACGAGTGGGCCGAAACGGCGTCGGAGCAGACCGAGGTGCTGGGTAAGCGTGCCCGAAAGCGCGCCGAGAAGGCGCTCGAAAAGGCTCGCGCCAAGAAGGACGAATTGACGCACTGAGTGCACCGAAAACAAGGTCAGGCCACCTTCGGGTGGCCTGACCTGTATCTATGCGGCAGTTCATCTGGGGGAACTAGACTGTCTTGGCGCTTTTGCAGCGCGTGAATTTCTCATCAAGCCTAGGAGATCCTTTGCCCGACGCGGACCCGTCACTGAACGAGCAAGAGCTCGAGCAGCAGTACGTGACGATGTTGTACTCCCGTCTCGACGATCTTCGAAAGTATGCCCAAACTCGCTTGAGCACGGTGCTCCTCGAGACCGGCGGAACCCCGCAAGCACGCAGTGAACGCGAATCCTTCAATGCCATGTACACCGAGGATCTCGCCAAGTACGACGCAGCCGAGAACGGAATGTGTTTCGGACGCATCGACTTCGACGACGAGCGACGCTACGTCGGCCGACTCGGAATTCTGGACACCGACAACGACTACGAAACGCTACTGCTCGACTGGCGAGCTCCGATGGCACGCCCGTTCTATCTGGCGACGCCCGCGGCACCTGAGGGCGTCAAGCGACGACGCCATATCCGCAGTCGGAGCCGAACAGTCACCGGAATCAACGACGAATACCTGGACCTCGACGCTGCCCGAGCCGCCGGCGTGGTGACCGAAGCCGGCGGCGTCGCCGGTGAGAGCGCTCTCCTGGACGCTCTGAACGCAGCGCGTACGGGTCAGATGAACGACATCGTCGAGACCATTCAGAGTGAGCAGGATGCCATCATCCGCTCCGAGCACAAGAGCGTTTTGGTCGTCCAGGGCGGTCCGGGTACCGGCAAAACCGCAGTCGCCCTTCACCGTGCCGCCTTCTTGCTCTACACCTACCGCCAGCAACTGGCCAAGGCCGGTGTTCTTATCATCGGGCCGAACGCGACGTTCCTCGACTACATCAGCCAGGTCCTTCCTTCACTCGGTGAGACCGGAGTTCTACTCTCGACGATCGGGGACCTGTACCCCGGAGTGCGTGCGACTCGTACGGATTCCCTCGCCGCCGGTGAGATCAAGGGTTCCCTCGCGATCCTCGACGTGCTCAAGAACGCCGTCCGGGATCGGCAGGAAGTTCCGTCGAAGCCGATAACCCTTCGATTCGACACGTACGACTTGAAACTGGATCGCAAGACTGTCACGAAGGCGCGCGGGCGTGCTCGGTCGTCGCGTCGCCCACACAACCTGGCGCGCCCGATCTTCGTGGCAGCAGTCATCGAGGCGTTGGCACTGCAGATGGCCGAACTCATCGGCGGAAACCTCGTCGACGGTGGGTCACTCCTCAGTCGGGACGACATCGCCGACATTCGCGACGAGATGCGTGAGGACCCTGACATCATGTCCGCCATCGGAAAGCTGTGGCCCGAATTGTCGCCGCAGCAAATCCTCGCGGAACTGTGGACGTCGCCGGCGAGGTTGGCCAAGGCAGCGCCGCAACTCGACGACGCCCAACGCGACGAGCTTCTGCAGAGCGTCGGACCGGGTTTCAGTGCGGCCGATGCTCCCCTGCTCGACGAACTGGCCGAGATTCTCGGCGTCGACGACGCCGCCGAACGCGAACGCGCACAACGTGAATGGCGCGCGCAGATCGCCGACGCCCAGGGCGCCCTCGACATCCTCACCGGGTCTGCACCACAGGATCTCGAAGACGAGATGGATCCCGAGATCTTGATGGCGTACGACTTGATCGACGCCAGCCAACTCGCCCAACGCCACGATCAGGGCCAGCGCCAGACCACGGCAGAACGCGCTGCCGGCGACCGAACCTGGACCTACGGTCACGTGATCGTCGACGAAGCCCAAGAGCTCTCCGAAATGGCGTGGCGAATGCTGATGCGGCGCATACCGAATCGCTGGATGACGTTGGTCGGCGATACAGCTCAGACCGGTGATCCCGCGGGAACTTCGTCCTGGCAGAAGATTCTCGAGCCTTACGTCGCCAAGCGCTGGAAGCTCACCGAACTGACCGTCAACTACCGAACTCCCTCGGAGATCATGGATGTCGCGCACCGTGTGCTCGAAGAGATCGACCCGGAGCAATCCGTGCCCCGGTCGGTACGCGACAGCGGATTCGCGCCGTGGGCGCTCAAGACCACGGCCGAAGAATTGGAATCGACCGTGCGCCGTTGCATCGAGTCCGAGTCGCATCCCGGTATCACCGCAGTGATCGCCGGTTCCGAGGTCGTTGCCGATCTGGCGGGCATTGCGAGTGACACCGTAAGCGTCCTGTCCGTCAAGGACGTCAAGGGACTCGAGTTCGACACAGTGTTGATCGTCGAACCTGCCGACATTCTCGACGAGTCACCACGCGGAACGAACGACCTCTACGTCGCATTGACCCGCGCTACCCAGAGGCTCGGCATCATTCACGTCGAGTCGCTCCCCTCGGTTCTCGACGGCGTCGAAGCAGCAGAGTTGGCCTTCGATTCGTGAGCATCACGGAGTAGGTTCGTGCGTGACACCACGAATGGTGGTGTCACTCCAATTTGTGTCGACGACTGAAGGAATGACCCCTCGTGCTTGGCCTGCCCTCAAGTTCCGCCGCACCCATCCGCAAGATCGCTCGCGTGGTGATCGGCGTCGGGATGCTTGCGGCGGTGACAGCCGGTTGCTCAGAGGATGATTCGAGTTCGACGGCTGCTGCAGGCAGCGACGACATCGCTGCTGTTGCTGCCGCACCGACCGAAAAACCGGTAGACGAGGCAGAACGGCTGCGGGCGGCGCTCGCGTCTACCGGGGTCACGCCCGCCTTTTCCGACGACATGTTGCAGGCGCTCGGTGACGGCGTCTGCCAGCAGCTCGCGGCCGGAACGGATCGAGCGATGATCATCGCGAATCTGCGGGCGGTATCGCTGAACGGAGCAAGCGAACCAATGGTCACCTCCGGAAACGGCTCGGCCGCATCGACAACACCCCCCAGCGCCGATCAGCTGGCTGAAGTGTTCGTCGATGCGGCCGAGGCCGACTACTGCCGGTAGTTCAGCGAACGGTGTGCACGATCAGGACATCGGACGTCGCCTTGCGTGCGGCATCGGAAGGCACCGATCCGAGTAGACGCCCGGTCAACGTGTTCAATCCGCGATTTCCGACGACCAGCAAGTCGCCCTTCACCTCGTCGAGCAAAGCGAGAAGCGATTCGACGGGAGCGCCGACGACGGCGCGCTCGACAACATCCTTTGCCCCCTGGGCATGTGCGCGCTCACGAGCGGTGCGAAGGATCTCGTAGGTCGGAGCGGAACCGGTGACCTGGTAGGCCTCGTTACCCAACGCATCAGCGGCAGCGCTCACGTCCTTGGGATCAGCCGGGTAGTACGCACACGCGATGACGAGCTGAGCGTCCGAGCCACTGGCAATGGCGGCAGCTCTGTCGACTGCCTTCAGTGACGACTCGGAGCCATCGGTTCCTACGACAACGGTCCGGTAGGCACTCATTCATTCCTCCATGGTTACGGGACGGACGGTACGGCCGGCACCGGGCGCAACGCTGTTGCGCCCGCTCGACAACCGCTGCGCTGACATTAGCGGGATTGTGCCGCGGATAGTGTTATTTGCAGTACACGCCACAAGCCCACAGTGAATGTGATTCTTCGTCACAGACACATTTGTTCGGTGGTGACCACTCAGCGAAGTTTGCCGAAGCGGGGCCCGAACAGCGCCGCCGGAAATACTTCCTGCTCGACCAGGGCGGTACGCCACGGCGTCGCCAATTCCAGCAACCGCTTGGCACCCTCCTCACCCAGCGCATCCCACGGAGCCAAAGCGAGGTCGTCCGTCAGGTCTTCGACGACGTCACGCAAGTCCTGCCCGTCCTCGGTCAGCGCACCGGACGAACGATCGAGCAGTTCGCGGTCCTTCAAACTCTCGACGGCCTCGTCCCACTGTTCCTGCGACCATCCGCGACGAGTCTGCGCGAATTTGCGCTGAAACCCGATTCCCGTCGCGGTGTGCGTGATCAACGCGTCCAGGCCGTTCAATCCCGCGGTCTGAAGGGCCGCAATGTGGCCGTCACCGCGATACTCACGCAGCAGTGTCAGCGCGTGCCAGAAACGCAGGTGCGGCTCGGCCGGCCAGTCGAGCGACGCCCAACCCGCGTACAGAGGGCGGCCGTCCACTCCAGGAATGTTCTGGGCAGCGATCGACACGAGTTCGGCGGCCTCGGCCATGTCCGCCGATCCTGTCACGTCTGCACCGAACAGGCGGACGTACGCCGCGTCGATTGCCCGATACCGCGCGGCGACAACCTCTGTGGGCCTTGCCAATTCCCAGGCACGTGGGATGACACTGGCGATCAATTCAGGATTGAAGTTGAAGAAGGTGGCCGTGACGACAGTCGCGGGTGGAGCGCCGAGCGGAGCTGATCGCCCGGCAAAGTACACCATTCGGCCAGGCTCCAACCCGACGCCGACAAGTTCCTTCTCCGTCTCCGGGACGAAGTACGCCAAGGAATGGAGAAGTTCGAGAGTCCGCGCGGTCTTGCCTGCAGTCTGTGCATCCATACCTGAAACCGTAGCGGTCGAAAGCACGAACGC
Organism: Rhodococcus sp. DN22; assembly: GCF_036669995.1. NCBI lineage: Bacteria > Bacillati > Actinomycetota > Actinomycetes > Mycobacteriales > Nocardiaceae > Rhodococcus > Rhodococcus sp. DN22. Next base: position 3,442,931 of record NZ_CP133326.1, read on the forward strand.
ACGCGAGGCGACCTACTTGAGACCCGCGGCGTCCATTCCTCGAAGCTCCTTCTTCAAATCCGAGATTTCGTCTCGCAATCGCCCAGCCAACTCGAACTGAAGGTCACGTGCAGCGTTCATCATCTGATCGGTGAGTTCCTTGACCAGATCTGCCAATTCGGCCCGAGGCATCGATTTGGTGTCGCGCCCCTCGTACACACCCGCACTGACCGCACGACCGGCCTCACCCTGCGCACGCCGACCACGCGTCGCATTGCGACCCGAACCACCGACGTCCACGGACGCCGCAGTGTCCTCTGCCTCCTCGTACACCTGATCGAGAATGTCCGCGATCTTCTTGCGTAGAGGTTGTGGGTCGACGCCCATCTTCTCGTTGTAGGCGACCTGCTTCTCGCGTCGTCGCTCGGTTTCCTCGATGGCCTGCGCCATGGAAGCGGTGATCTTGTCCGCATACATGTGCACTTGACCGGATACATTTCGAGCCGCTCGGCCGATCGTCTGAATGAGGCTGGTGGAGCTACGTAGGAAACCTTCTTTGTCGGCATCGAGAATCGCGACCAGCGACACCTCGGGAAGGTCGAGTCCCTCACGCAGGAGGTTGATGCCGACCAGCACGTCGTACTCCCCCAGGCGGAGCTGACGGAGCAACTCGACTCGCCGGAGCGTATCGATATCCGAGTGCAGGTAACGGACGCGAATACCGAGTTCGAGCAGGTAATCGGTCAGATCTTCCGACATCTTCTTGGTCAACGTCGTGACCAGCACACGCTCGTCACGTTCCGCTCGCTCGCGGATTTCGTGAACGAGATCGTCGATCTGTCCCTTGGTGGGTTTGACGATGACCTCGGGATCGATCAATCCGGTCGGGCGGATCACCTGCTCGACGAACTCACCGCCGGACTGACCCAACTCGTACTTACCTGGTGTCGCCGACAAGTAGACGGTCTGACCGATCCGCTGACTGAATTCTTCCCAAGTCAGAGGGCGGTTGTCTGTTGCCGACGGTAGCCGGAATCCGAACTCGACCAGGTTTCGCTTGCGCGACATATCGCCCTCGTACATGGCGCCGATCTGAGGAACCGTCACGTGCGACTCGTCGATGACCAGAAGGAAATCTTCCGGGAAGTAGTCGATCAAGGTTGCGGGGGCAGTTCCAGGGCCACGGCCGTCGATGTGGCGCGAGTAGTTCTCGATGCCGGAGCAGAATCCGACCTGTTTGATCATCTCGAGGTCGTACTGCGTACGCATGCGTAGACGCTGAGCCTCGAGGAGCTTGCCCTTGCCTTCGAGCTCGGCGAGTCGCTCTTCGAGTTCCGCCTCGATGTCCTTGGCGGCACGCTCCATGCGTTCAGGGCCGGCGACGTAGTGCGTCGCCGGGAAGATACGAACCGTGTCGACCTGGCGAACGATGTCACCAGTCAGTGGATGGAGGAAGTACAGTGCCTCGATCTCGTCACCGAAGAATTCGATGCGGACCGCCAGCTCTTCGTACGACGGAATGATCTCGACCGTGTCGCCGCGCACGCGGAACGAACCTCGCGTGAACGCCATGTCGTTGCGGTTGTACTGAACGTCGACGAGCAGACGCAGGAATGCATCCCGCGGCACCTCCACACCGACGTCCAGCTGAATCGAGCGATCGAGGTACGACTGCGGTGTACCGAGGCCGTAGATGCACGACACCGATGCCACCACGACCACGTCCCGTCGTGACAGAAGGCTGGACGTCGCCGAGTGGCGCAGCCGCTCGACATCGTCGTTGACGGACGAATCCTTCTCGATGTAGGTGTCCGTCTGGGCGATGTACGCCTCGGGTTGGTAGTAGTCGTAGTACGAGACGAAGTACTCGACCGCGTTGTTGGGTAGCATTTCCCGAAGCTCGTTCGCGAGCTGAGCCGCCAAAGTCTTGTTCGGAGCCATCACCAGAGCCGGGCGCTGCAGCTTCTCGATCAACCACGCAGTCGTGGCCGACTTGCCGGTACCGGTCGCACCGAGGAGGACTACGTCCTTCTCCCCCTCGTTGATCCGTTTCTCCAGCTCGGCGATAGCTGCCGGCTGATCGCCTGCCGGTTCGTACGGGCTGACGACCTCGAAGCGCGCGTCTGAGCGCTCGATGTCACCAACCGGCCGAAACTCGGAATGTGCGACCACGGGATGTTCGGAAGCAAACGCCATGAAACCAGGGTAAGCGCACCTACCGACACAATGCCCGCTCGTCCGCGTTCAGCCGAAAATGCAGTTCGGCGGTAGGTTCTTCGACCATGAGCGAGGAACGTCCCCACATTCACCGGCCGAAGGTCGAAACCTTCGACATCGCCGCTCGCACCAACGTCGATCCCAAGGGCTTCGTTCGCCCGGTCGAGCACTACCGCGAAGAACCGTGGGGGCTGTACATGGCGCGCCACGCCGACCATCCCCGGTTTCACTACCTGGAGTCCTGGATCATTCCCGAACTCGGAATTCGGGCGTCGATCCTGCACTTCACCCCGGAACACATCCGAGACTGGGATTTCTATGTCGACATCGGCGACTTCATCCGCGGCGACCAGGTCTGGACGTCCGAGGACCACTACCTCGACCTGATCGTGCAGACCGGACGCAGCGTCGAATTGCTCGACGTCGACGAATTGCTCGAGGCGAACACCGCCGGGATTCTCGACCCGAAGACGTCAGAGCGTGCGATGCTGAACGCGGCCCGCGCTATCGAGGGCATCGCCGCCCACGGTCACGATCTCGACGCCTGGCTCACCTCGGTGGGCATGCCGGTCACGTGGCGCTGAGTGGTTAGAGGGACCAGCCTGATTTCTCGGCCCACTCCCATGCCCGGTGGAAAGCGGCGTCGAACCACGGCGTCTTGACTCCCAGGTAGGCATCGATCGCAGCGGCGTAGTCGTCGATGCCGGCGGCACTCTCGGCTGCCTTGACCTTGAGTTCGGCATATTCGGCACGCGCCGCTGCGTCGGCGCGAAGCCAGTCACGGAAGAGGATCGCGAACTGCTGACCCGGCCAACCATCCACCCGAATGTGGATGTTCGCGCGGCGCCCTGGATCGGCGCTTCCGTGAATTCGCTTCGCCCACACCGCCGGATCGGTCTCGCCACCGAGGTACGACGGTTTCGGGTCGTCGGCGACGATGTGCTCGATCCGGGGGAACCCGGCAGCGGCCAGATCTTCCGCGAGGTCGTCGGCAACGCCGAGGTGCTCGACAGTGATCTGAATGTCGATCACGTCCTTGGCATCGAGACCAGGCACTGCGGTCGATCCGATGTGATCGATACGGCGCGCACGGTCACCGGACGCCAACGACAACCGGCCGATGATTCGTTCGGCCTGCGCCGGCCACGACGGGTCGGCTGGAGTCAGCTCGGGCAGTGCGCGCACTACCGTGCCCTCGCGGAGGTTCTTCTCGAAGGGAACAAGTCGATTCGCCCACAAGTCGCGGACCACGTCGTCGAGTGAACCCGGCTCTCCGCTGTTGTCGAGCCACACGTCGGCAACAGCACGACGCTGATCGTCATTTGCCTGCGCTGCGATGCGCGCACGAGCGTCGGATTCAGGCATGCCGCGCGAGCCCACCAAGCGCCGAACTCGTTCCTCCTCGTCGACGTAAACGATGACGACCAGATTGAATGCCGGCGCCATCGAACCCTCGACCAACAGCGGAATATCTTGAACGAGCACTGCATCCGACGGCGCAGACGAAATCTGCTCCATCGTCCGCGCACCGATCAGTGGGTGGAGGATGCCGTTGAGAGTTCCGCGTGACGTGTCGTCGGCAAACGCCAACGACGCTAGCGCGGGTCGGTTGAGGCTGCCGTCCTCGGACAGAATCCCGTCGCCGAATGCATCGACCAGAGCGGCAAGTCCCGGAGTACCGGGCTCGACCACTTCTCGGGCGATCAGGTCGGCGTCGACGATGACGGCTCCCAGTTCGCTGAGGATTTTCGACACTGTCGACTTACCGGCTCCGATGCCTCCAGTGAGGCCAACTCTCAACACACTCGACAGTCTCTCATCTCCGCGCCCGAGAGATTCAGACACGCCTACTGATCGAACACGCCGGGGCGTTCGAGGCTCAAATACCACAATTTCGGTGACCGTGCGGTTATGTTCTAGCGAACGCACCTGTACCTGCACCTTCTCGAGAAAGTGGACGCCATGCGAGCAGATCGCGACCATCACGGTCAGCACCGCCTCGGAATGCCGAACGGCGTGCACTGCATAGAGTTTCCCGAAGTTGCTTTTGCCCTGGCAGAGCACCGTCGTACGTGGTTCACGATGCTCGTGAGCCAAGGCCGACACAGCTTCGCGTCGATGCGTAAGCGCACAGCCGAAGCGACCGCCACCTACTGGGTGCCTGCTCCCGCAAACTGAGTTCTCTTCACGAAGTACAAAATGACCGGCAACCCTTCGGTGCCGGTCATTTTTGTGTTCACTCACTGAATTGATTCTTCGCTCGCAAGTGACACCTGGCAGAGAGAAGAACCCCGCCCCTGCACGTGCAGGGGCGGGGTTCTTCACAGATCTCGCCTGATCAGATCAAGCGGTAATCCTTATGCGTTGCCCGACAGCTTCTCGCGAAGTGCGGCGAGCTGTGCATCGCTGGCAAGCGATCCGCCAGCGGACTCGGCCGGAGCGGAGCCGGCAGCAGCCGGAGCCTCGGCGTCGTCTGCAGCAGCCGTCTCCGAGGAGTAGCCGGCAGCAGCGGTGGCAGCCTCAGCGGCCTCGTCTGCAGCGGTCTTCTCCATCTGAGCGGTGTGCATCTTGTGGCGACGCTCAGCCTCGGCGTAGCGGTTCTCCCACTCTTCACGCTGCTTGTCGAAGCCCTCGAGCCATTCGTTGGTCTCGGGATCGAAGCCCTCGGGGAAGATGTAGTTGCCCTGCTCGTCGTACGAGTCGGCCATGCCGTACTTGGACGGATCGAACTCGGCGTTGTAATCCTCGTTGGCCTGCTTCAGCGACAGCGAGATACGACGACGCTCGAGGTCGATGTCGATGACCTTGACGAGTGCATCGTCGCCGACGCCGACAACCTGGTCCGGAACCTCGACGTGGCGCTCAGCGAGCTCCGAGATGTGAACGAGGCCTTCGATTCCCTCTTCGACGCGCACGAATGCACCGAACGGAACCAGCTTCGTGACCTTGCCGGGCACGATCTGGCCGATGGCGTGCGTGCGGGCGAACTGACGCCACGGATCTTCCTGCGTTGCCTTGAGCGACAGGGAGACGCGCTCGCGGTCCAGGTCGACGTCGAGAACCTCGACGGTGACCTCGGTGCCGACCTCGACAACCTCGGACGGGTGATCGATGTGCTTCCAAGACAGCTCGGAAACGTGAACCAGACCGTCTACGCCGCCCAGGTCCACGAATGCACCGAAGTTGACGATGGAGGACACGACGCCCTTGCGGACCTGGCCCTTCTGGAGCTGGTGCAGGAATTCGCTGCGAACCTCGGACTGAGTCTGCTCGAGCCATGCGCGGCGCGACAGGACCACGTTGTTGCGGTTCTTGTCGAGCTCGATGATCTTGGCCTCGATCTCCTTGCCGACGTACGGCTGGAGGTCGCGGACGCGACGCATTTCGACGAGCGAAGCGGGGAGGAAGCCACGAAGACCGATGTCAAGGATGAGGCCGCCCTTGACGACCTCGATGACGGTGCCCTTGACGGCCTCGTCCTTCTCCTTGAGCTCCTCGATGGTGCCCCAGGCACGCTCGTACTGAGCGCGCTTCTTCGACAGGATCAGTCGACCTTCTTTGTCCTCCTTGGTGAGGACGAGAGCCTCGACCGCATCTCCCACGGAGACGACCTCATTGGGGTCGACGTCGTGCTTGATGGAGAGCTCACGAGAAGGGATGACGCCTTCGGTCTTGTAACCGATGTCGAGCAGAACCTCGTCGCGGTCGACCTTGACGATGGTTCCTTCGACGATGTCGCCATCGTTGAAGTACTTGATCGTGGCATCGATGGCGGCGAGGAAGTCCTCGGCGGAGCCAATGTCGTTAATGGCAACCTGCGGCGAGGTGACGGTTGTGGAGGGCATATGTTGAATTGCTCCGGACGAGTTGTGGTCGGTTGATGGATTTTGTCGGACGAGATGCGCAACTGTGGCGTACAAATGTTGGAAGTACTTTGTGAAGTACTAGATCGAAGTACCCAGCTGCATCAATAACGAACAACCGAATACCGGATCACATTCCACACCGCGGAAGCGCACCGCGAGCTCCCTCGGTCCGACTGATTCCGAGACCTTGGTAAAGATCTCGTATAGACAATCGGTCGGATGACAGACACTCGCGTGAGTAAGACTACGCGTCGGCTATCTTGCCGGGCAAACCCGGGTACCCTGCGCCCGCATCACCCGTTCTACTGTGTTGTTCATGTCTGACGAGCGCCATGCCGCTGCCAATTCCATTCTCGGTACCAGCGGCGTCGGCCGAGTCCGTGTCGATTCGAGTGCCAGCGACCGCGCCAGCCGTGCGTGGTGGGACGCCGACGCCGACGATTACCACCGAACCCACGGCGAGTTTCTGGGCGTGAACAGCGCGGAAGGTGAATTCGTCTGGTGCCCCGAAGGGCTGCACGAGGGCGATCACCACTTGCTCGGCGACATAGTCGACAAAGACATATTGGAAGTGGGTTGCGGCTCGGCACCGTGTGCCCGATGGCTCGCCGGACATGGTGCTCGGGCCGTCGGTCTCGACATCTCGATGGGGATGCTCGCCCGCGGGCAGGACGCGATGAATGCCGGCGGACCGGCAGTCCCGTTGATTCAGGCAAGTGCGGAACTCCTGCCGTTTGCCGACGGGAGTTTCGACATCGTCTGTTCCGCGTTCGGCGCCGTCCCGTTCGTTGCCGATTCGCAGCGAGTGATGAACGAAGTCGCCCGGGTTCTGCGTCCCGGCGGATCGTGGGTCTTTGCCGTCAACCATCCGATTCGATGGATCTTCCCCGACGATCCCGGGCCGAAGGGCTTGACCGCGACCCTCCCCTACTTCGACCGCACCCCGTATGTCGAGGTCGATGACAACGGAGTCCCCACCTACGTCGAGCATCACCGCACCATCGGCGACCGGGTTCGTGAGATCGTCGCCGCCGGACTTCAGGTGCGCGACATCATCGAGCCCGAATGGCCGGAGTGGTTGGACCGCGAATGGGGACAGTGGAGTCCCCTGCGCGGCCAACTCTTTCCGGGCACTGCAATTTTCAGCGCCGTCAAACCCTGACGGCTACAGCAGCTTCGACAGGAAAGCCTTGGTCCGGTCGTGCTGAGGATTGGCCAGGAGTTCCCGCGGCTCGCCTGCCTCGACCACAACTCCCCCGTCCATGAACACCAACTGGTCGGCGACCTCGCGGGCGAATCCCATCTCGTGGGTGACGACCACCATCGTCATACCTTCTTTGGCCAACTGCTTCATCACGGTGAGAACTTCACCGACCAGTTCGGGGTCGAGCGCGGACGTCGGCTCGTCGAACAGCATGAGCTTCGGGTCCATCGCGAGAGCGCGGGCGATGGCAACTCTTTGCTGCTGACCACCCGACAACTGGGCCGGGTAGGCGTTGGCTTTGGCGCTCAACCCGACCTGATCGAGGAGGTCCTTCGCTCGTTCGACAGCCTTCTTCTTACTGACGCGCTTCACCTGCGTCGGCGCTTCGATGATGTTCTCGAGAGCGGTGCGGTGCGGGAACAGATTGAAGTGCTGAAACACCATCCCGATGTCGCGGCGCTGTTTGGCCGCTGCTCGCGGGTGAAGTTCGTACAGTTTTCCGTTCTTCTCCGAGTAGCCCACCAGGTCGCCGTCGACGTACAGTCGGCCGGCGTTGACCTGCTCGAGGTGATTGATGCAGCGCAAGAACGTCGACTTGCCCGACCCGGACGGCCCGACGAGGCACAGAACTTGGCCGGGATCGATTTCGAGTGAGACCCCTTTGAGAACCTCGAGCGCGCCGAAGTTCTTACAGACCCGGTCTGCCTTGACCATCGGTGTCATCTGCGTTCTCCTCCTGGAATATCCGGGAGTGTCTCCACTACCGTTTCTTTGCCCTGTGCGTCGGCGAGTGCCTGAAGCTGGCGAGTGGTGAGCGTCCTCGTCGACCCTTTCGAATAGTGGCGTTCGACGTAGTACTGGCCGACCATGAGAACACTGGTCATTGCGAGGTACCACGTAACCGCGACCATCAAGAGTGGGATCGGCTCGAAATTTGCACCGGATATGTCTCTCGCTCGTCCGTAGAGTTCGGTACTCAACGGCACTGCGGTCACCAGCGAAGTCGTCTTGAGCAAGCTGATCAATTCGTTGCCGGTCGGTGGGATGATCACCCGCATCGCCTGGGGAAGGACCGTTCGCCGCATCGTCTGGCCCCACGTCATTCCCAAAGCCACTGACGCTTCGGTCTGACCTTCGTTGACCGAGGCGATACCTGCACGGACGATTTCGGCCATGTACGCCGCCTCGTTCAATGCGAGTCCGATGACTGCGAAGAGAAACGCCGCCTGGAGATCCTGCATGTCGAAATGCACGAACTGATGGACGAACGGAACGCCGAGATCGATGCTCTTGTATATGGAGGGGAAGAGACCCCAGAAGACGAGCTGGACGTAAACGGGCGTGCCGCGGAAGACCCACAAATACACCCAGGCAGCGGACTTCAGCACCGGGTTCGGCGACAGCCGCATTACCGCGAGGACGATGCCCAGAACGATCGCGGCTGCCATCGACAGAATTGTCAGTTGAATGGTGACCCAGGCGGCCTTCGAAATTCGAGCGTCGAAGAGGTACTGGCGGTAAGTCGCCCAGCCGAACTGTTCATTGGTCGCCGAACCGTAGATAAAGAGCCCTACCAGGACCACCACCACGACTGCTGCGACCCATCGGCCCGGTCTGCGCAGTGGGATCGCCTTGATCGGCGCCGGATCGCCAGTCTCAGTTGTTGTCATGTTCATCAGCTTTCCGCGCCGTTGATCTTGGATACTTCGATGACGCCGGCCTCGACACTCCAGGTCTGCGCGATCTGTTGATAGACACCGTTGTCGATCAGGTACTGCATTGCCTGCTGCAGGGCGGGACCGAGGGCGGAACCCTTCACGATCGGCCAGCCGTACGGCGCGGAATCAAAGGGCTGACCCGCAGCTTCCATCCGCCCCTTACTCCGTTTGATCGCGTAGCCGGTCACCGGTGAATCAGCGGACAACGCGTCGACTCGACCCAGGATGAGTGCGTTGGCCGCGTCGTCCTGACTGTCGTACTTGATCTTCTCGATGGGCGGCTTGCCCGCAGCAACGCATGCCTCGCTCTTGGCGGGTACTTCGTCGATGTCCTCGGTAGTTGTGGTCTGTACCGCCACTCGCAACCCACACGCATTGTTCGGGTCCACGGGATTGTCCGGCCGCTGAGCCCACTGGATACCTGCGCTGTAGTACGTGACGAAGTCGACCGACTTCTCCCGCTCCTTGGAGTCGGTGAACGAAGACATGCCGAGGTCGTAGCTTCCCGACTGGATAGCGGGGATGATCTTGTCGAAGTCGGCCTGGTTATAGACAGCTTCGACCCCGAGCACAGTCGCCACTGCGTTCATGATGTCGACGTCGAAGCCGACGATTTTGCCATTCTCATCTTTGAATTCGTTTGGTGCGTAAGGAATGTTGACCCCGACCTGCAGCTTGCCCGACTCCCTGACGTTCGGGGGCAACAGGGCGGCGATCTCGGGCACCTTCTGGATGTCAAGTGGCGGCCCCTCCGGAACGAGGCCCTCGTTGTTGGTCACACACCCGCCGCACAGTGCGACGATCAAGCCCACCAACAAGACTCGCACCACGTTGGTGCGGATACGCCCGCCACTGCTCGAGCCATAACTCACGCCACGTGGCCTTGGTGCCCGTGCGTTTTCATCGACCACGACTCTGCTCTCCACTCGTCGATCGCCGCACTTGCAACGTCCATCCGAAATTCAGTCGAACGGTAGGTTACGGCAGGAGTTCCACCGTCGCCGACTTCGCAAGATTCCGGCCTGTCGTACAAGAATCAGCGACGCAGAGTGTGTGCGTACACGACTTCGGAAAATTCGCTGGTCGATGCCAAACCGCCGAGGTCGGCGGTCGCGATGCCCGACGCGATGGTCGTGCGAACGGCATCTGAAATCCGGCGTGCTGCCGCAGACAACAACCGATCGCCACGCGCATCACCGAGCCAGTCGAGCATCATTGCACTCGAGAGGAACAGTGCCGTCGGGTTCGCCCGATTCTTCCCGGCGATGTCGGGTGCGGCACCGTGCGCAGCCTGAGCCATGACCTGCGTCTCGGAAGCGTTGATCGACGGCGCGGTTCCGAGTGAACCGGACAGCTCGCCCGCCAGATCCGACAAGATGTCGCCGAACATGTTTTCCGTCACCACGACATCGAAGTCGCCGCCGCGCCGAACCAGGTGCGCCGCCATCGCGTCGACGTGCTCGTCGTCGACGACTACGTGTGGGTACTCCGCAGCGACGGTTCGGCAGGCGTCACGGAACAGGCCGGTGGTCAGTGTGAGGACGTTGGCTTTGTGGACGATCGTGACGTGATTGCGCCGTCGCGACGCCAACGCGAAGGCAGTGCGTGCGATCCGTTCACACGCAGCGCGGGTGAACACACCGACGGCCAGCGCGATGTCGGGCGTCGGCATGAATTCACCACTGCCGACTGCCATGTTCCGATCCGCGTACAACCCCTCGGTGTTCTCGCGGACGATCACCAGATCCATGTCGGGGACCATCGCCTTGACACCGGGGAACGCCGCTGCCGGTCGGATGTTCGCGAACAGCTCGAACTTCTTCCGGATGACGCCGCCGGGTGTGAGTTGTCCGCGAAACCTCTCCGGATAGGACGCACTGTCGTGGGGTCCGAGAATCCAACCCTGCAGCTGCCCCAACCCATCGATGGTCTCGTCGGGAATCGGCGTGCCGTGGCTGTCGATGGCCGTACTCCCGAGCGGAAGCTCGACCCACTCGACGGGCGGAGCATGAACCGCTGACAACGCCGCATCCACGATCTGCCGTGTCGCCGGGACGATTTCGTGGCCGATTCCGTCGCCGTGCATGAGCCCCAGCCGCATGGCCGAAGTACCGATTGCGCTCGCACCTGTCATCAGGCAATCATTGCTCACCATGGTCCAGTCGGTGGAATTGCTCCTCGATCCAATGAGTGAGTCGGCAGTGCGAGCACAATGGCAGCTACTCGCCGACGCCGGTTTACCGAGTCAGGCCTCTCATCACAGCCCGTCCAACCGTCCGCACATCACGCTGTTCGTCGCCCGTGAGATCCCCGCGGAGATCGACGAACTGTTGAAGCGGCGCTTCTCGGCCCCGGACTTCGAGGTCCGACTCGGTGGCTACGTCGTGTTCGGCGGCAAGCAGATGGTCTTGGCGCGCTCGGTCATTCCTTCGCGCGCACTCCTTCACCTGCACCGAGAAATAGCCGAGTCAACAGTTGGCTCGACGGCACTTCCCGCCCACGTCGAGCCCGGCGCGTGGACGCCTCATGTAACGCTCGCCCGACGCGTCGAACCTGCACGTCTGGGTGAAGCCATCGCCCTGCTGGGCACCGACGTGATTCAAGGGCGCTGCGGCGCGATCAGGCGCTGGGACGGCGAACAGAAGACGGAGTGGTTACTGACGCCGCCGCTGTGACAGATCGGGTTGCACGTCGGGTCACCAGGATTCCCGCGATCACCGCGAGTGCACCAACCGGCTGATTCCAGCCAACGCTTTCGTTCAAGACTATTGCGCCGAGAGCGACGCCCACCACTGGACTGAGATAAGTGACGGTGGACGCCGCAGTCGGCCCCCACCCCTGAACGACATTGGTGTTCCAGATGAATGCGAGCCCGGTCCCCAGTGCGCCCAGAGCGATCATCGACAGGACAATTGCCGGCGTCACGTGCATCGGTGTATTCGCGATGACCGGTGAGGCCAGAACCATCACGAAAGCTCCGATACTGATCTGTAATAGCGCGACTGTGCGGGTGTCGACGCCGAGAGGAAGCACGAAACGTCTGAGGTAGACAAACGAAATCCCGTACGACGCAGTCGCTCCCAGGCAAGCGACCTGAGAACTGACACTTCCGCCGACGCCGAGATTCCACGGCGCCAATACGATCAGCACCCCACCGAATCCGAGAAGCAACCCCAGCGATTTGTATCGCGTCAGCGTCTCCCCCGGCAGAAAGGCAAGGGAGACAGCCATAGTCATCAGTGGCGTGGTGGCGTTGTAGATGCTCGCGAGTCCCGAGGACATGTTTTGCTCCGCCCAACTGAACAGCAGCCACGGCACGATGCATTGTGTCGCTGCGAGAAAAGCCATGTGTTTCCAGACGCGAAAGTCCCTCGGTAGGCCGATCCGGCTGACCGATGTCACGAGAACCAGCGCGAGCGCACCGAAGACCAAGCGCCACAGAACTACCTGCGTGAAGGACAGACCTTCGAGCCCGATCTTCATGAAGAGGAAACTAGCTCCCCACACCACCGCAGCTGCGGTGTATTGAAAGGCCAGACTTGCCCTCAAAGGGTGAAGTCTCCGTGCGGACTGACGTCGTGACGAGTGTCGGGCGTTCGGCCGGCAAGAGCTAGTACGTTCAGGACCAGTAGGACCAAGACGCTGACGACGATGATTGCCATGTGTCCAGCCTGACGGAATGTCCCACGTGGCAGTAGTGGCAGAAAAGCCAGACTTGGACGATTTTCTGCCACTTTCCTGTTTTTCTGTCACACTCGAAAGATGCTCGCGAAAGTGGTGGTCCCACTGATGCCGATGACCGAGGCGTTCGAACTCGGCGTGGCATGTGAAGTCTTCGGCTTCGACCGATCCGACGACGGCCTCCCCACGTACGACTTCTCTCTGATCGCCGCGGTTCCGGGTCCGATCCGAACGCGGTTCGGGTACAACATCGATGTTCCGTACAACCTCGATTCTCTCGACGACGCCGATCTCATCGTCGTGTCCGCCGGCGGAACCTACGACGCCGGCGACGCATACATGTGCTCACCGAGTCCCGACTCGAGTGTCGATCCCCTGTTGGTCAAACTCAACGAGGCCGTAGCCCGGGGCGCCAAGGTGGCGAGTCTGTGCACCGGAGCGTTTGTCCTCGGGGCGGCTGGACTACTGGACGGAAGGCGATGCACGACGCATTGGCGGCATGCAGAGAGGCTTGCCCAGACATATCCGGAAGCCAAGGTCGATCCGGACGTGTTGTACGTGGACGAAGATCCGGTGTTCACCAGCGCAGGCACCGCGGCAGGAATCGACCTGTGCCTGCACATCGTCCGAAAAGAACAGGGTTCTCGCGTTGCCAATGGCATCGCGAGAAGGATGGTGGTGCCGCCCCATCGTGACGGTGGGCAAGCCCAGTACGTTGCCACTCCCCTCGCCTCGACGCCGAGTGCAACCCTTGCCCCGCTCCTCGACTGGATGACGGAGAACCTCGCCCTCGACCTCACTGTGGGCATGGTCGCGGCCCGCGCGAACATGTCCGCGCGCACGTTCGCGCGCCGTTTCCAAGCGGAAACGGGAACAACCCCCGCCCGCTGGCTCAGCGATCAGCGAGTACTGGCCGCCCAACACCTCCTCGAGAATTCCGACCTCTCCGTCGACGTCATCGCAGAACGCGTCGGATTCGGCGGCGGTGCCGTGCTTCGCCAGCACTTCATTCGTCTGCGTTGCACCACGCCGCAGGCCTACCGCCGGACGTTTCGGGCGACCGAGAACGCAAGCTGAAATCGGCTCAGGGAAGAATCAGCGGTTCCGGGGCGTTGCACACACCAACAGCCCGCACAATGGAAAGGACCCCTGTGGCCACCCAGACACTCACCCAGCAGAACTTCGACGAAACGATCAACGGCAGCGACGTCGTCCTCGTGGACTTCTGGGCCTCCTGGTGCGGCCCGTGCCGCCAGTTCGCACCGACGTTCGAAGCCTCTTCGGAGAAGCATGCCGACGTCGTTCACGCCAAGGTCGACACCGAGGCCGAGCAGGGAATCGCAGCGGCCGCCAACATCCGCTCCATCCCCACGATCATGGCCTTCCGCGAAGGCGTACTCGTGTTCAACCAGGCCGGCGCGCTTCCCGCCGCTCAGCTCGAAGAGCTCGTCACTCAGGTCAAGGCACTCGACATGGACGAGGTCCGCAAGCAGATCGCAGAGCAGACCGCATCTGCTGAATAGCGTGAAAAGGCTGGGCCGGAATCGAAGTCGATTCCGGCCCAGCCTTTTTCGTTGCTGCCTAGTGAGCCGCGCTGTCCCAGCTTCGACCGGTTCCCACCGAAACATCCAGAGGTACTGACAGCTCGATGGCTGTGGCCATCTTGTCCTTGACCAGCGCGGTGACCTCCTCCAACTCGGAGGCAACCACTTCGAGCACCAATTCGTCGTGCACCTGCAACAGCATGCGCGACTTCAATCCGGCGTCGGCGAGAGCCTTCTGCACGTTGATCATCGCCACCTTGATGATGTCGGCCGCAGTGCCCTGGATCGGCGCATTGAGGGCAGCACGTTCGGCAACCTCACGACGTTGACGGTTGTCGCTGTTGAGGTCCGGCAGGTAGCGACGACGACCGTAGAGCGTCGAGGTGTAGCCGTCCTTACGTGCCTGCTCGACCACCGCGTGGAGGTAATCCCGCACGCCGCCGAAACGAGCGAAGTACGCATCCATCTGCTGCTTCGCTTCTTCGGTCGAAATCTTCAGCTGCGACGCCAATCCGTAGGCACTGAGCCCGTAGGCCAGACCGTACGACATCGCCTTGACCCGGCGACGCAGTTCAGGAGTCACCTCTTCGATCGGTACACCGAATGCACGCGAGCCGACAAAGCTGTGCAGGTCCTCACCGGTGTTGAATGCCTCGATCAGCCCCTCGTCGCCTGACACGTGCGCCATGATGCGCATTTCGATCTGGCTGTAGTCGGCAGTGAGCAGAACGTCGAACCCCTGCCCGACTACGAATCCGTCGCGAATCTCGCGCCCCGCGTCGTTTCGCACCGGGATGTTCTGCAAGTTCGGATCGGTCGACGACAGGCGTCCGGTCGCGGCAACCGTCTGATTGAACGTCGTGTGAATGCGTCCGTCTTCGGCTACGGCCTTGAGAAGACCGTCGACGGTCACCTTCATACGCGTCGCATCACGGTGCGCGAGAAGGTGTTCGAGGAACGGGTGTCCTGTCTTGTCGAACAGACCCTGCAACGCCTCGGCGTCGGTGGTGTAGCCCGTCTTCGTCTTCTTCGTCTTGGGCATGTCGAGTTCTTCGAACAAGACCACCTGCAGCTGCTTCGGCGAACCCAGGTTGATCTGCTTGTCGATCACCTCGTAGGCCGAGTTTGCGGCGTCGGCGACCTGGGAGGCGAAACGGCTCTGAAGATCGTGCAGATGCGCGCTGTCGACGGCGATGCCGGTGGCCTCGATCTGAGCGAGCTCGATCGTCAACGGCAGTTCCATGTCGGAGAGGAGCGACTTGGATTCGATCGACTCCAACTCGGTGTCCAGTGCAGCCGCCAAGTCGAGAACGGCCTGAGCGCTGAGCATCGCGGTCTCGGCCGCTTCGGCATCGAGCTGTTCGGTGTCGTCGAGCAGTGAAAGCTGTTCCTGGCCGGATGTTTCGGCGCGCAGTTCACGCTTGAGGTAGCGGAGCGAGAGGTCGTCGAGATTGAAGCTGCGCTGGCCCGGCCGGACGAGGTACGCGGCCAGAGCAGTGTCGCTGGTCAGTCCACCGAGCGTCCAACCGCGCCCACGCAGAGCATGGATCGCCCACTTGGCTTCGTGCAGCGCCTTCGGCTGTGATGCGTCGGCGAGCCAATCACCGAGAGCTGCTTCGTCTTCCGGTGTTGCCGTCGACGCCGCGATGTATGCACATTCACCGTCGGAGGCCGCGATCGCGAGTGCAGTGACGTCGCCGGCAAACGGAGTTCTGGTTCCGAGCACCGTCACGCCGTGACGCTCACCGGTTCGTGCGTGGGCGTCGAGCCACGCGGCAACCGCACCCGGGGCGAGTGCGTCGCCGCTGACCTCGAACCCTTCCTCTGCTTCGGGCTCGGACGACGACAGGGTCGCGAACAGTCGATCGCGGAGAACCTTGAACTCGAGATCGTCGAACAACGCATGAATCTTCTCGCGGTCCCACGGGGCCAACACCAACTGCTCGGGCGTGTACGGCAAGGGAACGTCGCGAACCATTTCGGTGAGCTGACGATTGAGCAGGACGTTCGCGAGGTTCTCCCGCAGTGAGTCGCCCACCTTGCCGCGGACCTTGTCCACGTTGTCGACCAGTCCCTGCAGGTCGCCGTACTCACGGATCCACTTGGTGGCGGTCTTCTCGCCGACGCCGGGGATGCCGGGGAGGTTGTCACTCGGGTCGCCGCGCAGTGCAGCAAAATCGGGATACTGCGCCGGGCTGAGGCTGTACTTCTCCTCTACGGCCGTCGGCGTGAATCGGGTGAGCTCCGAGACACCCTTCTTCGGGTAGAGCACAGTGACGTTGTCGGTCACCAGTTGCAGCGAGTCACGGTCACCGGTCACGACGAGAACCCGGTATCCGAGGGCCTCCGCCTGCGTGGTCAAGGTGGCGATCACGTCGTCGGCTTCGAAACCTTCCTCGGCCATGACCGGGATGCCCAGCGCGCCGAGAACGTCCTTGGTGATGTCGATCTGGCCCTTGAATTCGTCCGGAGCCTTCGCGCGCTGCGCCTTGTATTCGGGGAACAGGTCGGCGCGAAACGTCTGACGCGACACGTCGAAGGCCGCGGCCAGGTGGGTGGGCTGCTCGTCACGAAGAAGGTTGATCAACATCGACGTGAAGCCGTACACCGCGTTGGTGGCCTGCCCACTGTGTGTCTTGAAGTTCTCTGCAGGCAGCGCGTAGAAGGCGCGAAACGCCAACGAATGCCCGTCGAGAAGCATCAAGAGAGGGCGATCGTCCGCCTTGCCGGTGGTGCCGGCTGGAGCGGTGGACGTGCTGGACCGAGTTGTGGTTGCGGGGCTCACGGTTCATCAGTCTAGGGATCGCGACCGACATCGACGCCTTCGCCGTTGTTTACGCAGGAACAGACACAAGAATCGGACAATTGATGCAGCCTTCGGCCTTCGATACGGAACCGAAACATCCCGGAAATCTCAGAACCCCATCTGAAGCGAACGGAGCCGTTAGAGTCCGGAAATCGCAGCAGCGAAACAATCCCTCTGCTGCGCGGCACCTTTGTCCAGACGCGCTATTCCCGACCCGCTCGGAGGACGTACGTGGCCCCACCCGTAGTGAAACGGCAGACCCTCGCGACACTCAGCCGACTACTGGCCTTTGCATTACTGACGTTCTTCGCATTACTCAGCCTGGCCGGAACTGCTTCGGCTCAGGAACCGACCACTTCCCCTACACCGCCGACCCCGACAGCATCCGCAACACCGACAGCACCGGTTCCCGACAACGCTGTCCCCGTCAGCGGAAATCTCAACAACGGTGGCACACGCCTCGAGGGCGTCACCGTCCGTGCGCTCGATTCTTCCGGCACGGAAGTCGCCACCGGAGAATCGGCATCGAACGGCCGTTGGGAACTGGCCGTGGCACCGGGCACCTACGCCTTCGAGATCGTTGCCGACACACTTCCCGACGGGGTCAGTGTGCAAGCCGCTGTCGAACGCGAGGTGGTGGCCGGCCGCGCGAACACCGTGATCTTCTCGTTCGGCGAGGTACGTACCGCCTCGAATGTCAGCTTCGGCGAGAAGCTGATCCGCACGACGGTCGACGGTCTGCGGTTCGGCCTCGTGATCGCGATCGCCGGTGTGGGTTTGAGCCTGATCTACGGCACCACTGGCCTGACCAACTTCGCTCACGGCGAGATGGTGACGTTGGGAGCCGTTGCTGCCTGGGTGATCAACACGTCCTTCGGCGTTCCGCTGATTCCCGCCACGATCCTCGCGATCTTCGTCGGCATCGGCATCGGCCTGCTGACCAACGGAATCGTCTGGAAACCACTGCGTAAGCGCAAGACCGGGTTGATCGCGCAATTGGTGGTCTCGATCGGTCTCGCGATTTCATTGCGTTACTTGATCCTGATCTTCTTCTCCGACCGCGCAGAACCGTTCGACGACTACCAGGGCCAGGTCGAGAAGAACTGGGGCCCGATCGCACTGACCGACGCCAACGCGATAGTCATGATCGTCAGTCTGGTCGTCCTGGTCGGCGTCGCACTGCTTCTGCAGAAGACTCGCATCGGAAAGGCCATGCGTGCCGTCTCCGACAATCGTGACCTCGCCGCTTCGTCCGGAATCAACGTCGAGCGCGTGATCATGTTCGTTTGGGGTCTCGGCGGCGGATTGGCCGCCCTCGGCGGTGTGCTGTTCGGCATCTCCGAACTCGGCGGACGCGTCCAGTGGGAAATGGGATTCAAACTGTTGCTGCTCATGTTCGCCGGAATCACCCTCGGTGGTCTGGGAACCGCGTACGGGGCGCTACTCGGCTGCGTCATCGTCGGACTTCTGGTCCAACTCTCGACGCTCATCATCAACCCAGACCTCAAATACATCGGCGGACTTCTCGTCTTGATCGTGATCCTCGTGGTTCGCCCCCAGGGCATCCTCGGATCCAGACAAAGGATCGGGTGACGAACATGGACATCATGGGAGCTTTCCAGGTTTCCTTCGCCCAGCTGATCGGGCCGTCGGCAATCTTCTACGCACTGTTGGCAATCGGGTTGAACCTGCACTTCGGCTACGCCGGGCTGCTCAATTTCGGTCAGATCGGTTTTGCCCTTCTCGGCGGCTACGGCGTCGGCATCATGACCGTGACCTACGACCAGCCGCTCTGGCTCGGCATCCTCGTCGGACTCACCGCAGCCGGGCTCCTCGCGCTCGTGCTCGGTATCCCGACGCTGCGTCTGCGCGCCGACTATCTCGCCATCGTGACCATCGCGGCCTCGGAGATCTTGCGTCTGATCTTCCGCTCGACCGCGTCGGATTCGGTGACCGGTTCCACCAATGGCCTGTTCGGTTTCGCAGACCCGTTCACCGCACTGAGCCCCTTCGACTCGGCCAAGCAGTACTCATTTCTCGGCGTGAAGTTCTACGGAGACGACCTCTGGTCGATGGTCGTGGGGTGGACGCTGGTCTTGATCTTGTGCGGATTTGTCTACCTGTTGACGCACAGTCCGTGGGGGCGCGTCCTCAAGGCGGTTCGCGAAGACGAGGACGCAGCGCGATCGTTGGGCAAGAACGTTTTCGTGTACAAGATGCAGGCGCTGGTTCTCGGCGGCGTGATCGGTGGTCTGGCCGGGGTGTTCAACGCTTTGCAGACCAAGTCCATCAACCCGGACTTCTACTCGACCGCGCAGACGTTCTTCGCGTTCGGCGCACTGATTCTGGGCGGGGCGGCAACGGTGTTCGGCCCGGTGGTCGGCGCAATGTTGTTCTGGTTCCTCCTCGCCATCCCTGATGCCTTGCTGCGTCAGGCGATCTCCGGCGAGAATCCGCTGCTCTCGCTGACCGAACAACAGGTCGGGGCCACCAGGTATGTCCTGCTCGGATTGATGATTGCTCTCCTGATGGTCTTCAGACCGCAGGGAATACTGGGTAACAAGCGGGAGGTGCAACTCAATGCTTGACGCCGATACCAGAGCACAGATCTTTGCCGACGTTCCTCACCTTCCCGGATCGGCGAAACCCGACCCGGTGTTGGTCGCTGACAACGTCTCGCGGACGTTCGGCGGTCTCAAGGCCGTCGACGTCGATCACCTCGAGATTCAACGAGGGTGCATCACGGGTCTGATCGGTCCAAACGGTGCCGGAAAAACGACGCTCTTCAACCTCCTTACCGGATTCGACCGGCCGGACACCGGTACGTGGTCGATGGACGGTCAATCGCTGGGCCGCATGTATCCCCACCAGGTAGCCAGGAAAGGAGTGGTACGGACGTTCCAGTTGACCAAGGCGCTCTCCAAACTCACCGTGCTGGACAACGTACGTCTCGGTGCCACCGGCCAACGTGGTGAACGCATTTTTGCATCTCTCGTCCCGTGGATCTGGAAAGGCCAGGAACGCGAGATCACCGAACGCGCCAACGAACTCCTCGCACGATTCAAACTCGACACCAAGGCAGACGACCTCGCCGGTTCACTCTCCGGTGGGCAGCGCAAACTGCTCGAAATGGCTCGCGCACTCATGACCTCGCCCTCGGTGGTGATGCTCGACGAACCGATGGCGGGGGTCAATCCTGCTCTGACGCAAAGCCTGCTCGGACACATCAAGTCATTGCGCGACGACGGAATGACCGTCGTGTTCGTCGAGCACGACATGGACGTGATCCGAGACATCAGCGATTGGGTGGTGGTCATGGCGCAGGGCAGCGTCATCGCCGAATCCACCCCGGACGAACTCTCGTCCAACACAGCCGTCGTCGACGCATATCTGGGCAGCCACCATGACCAGGCCCTCGAGTTCGACGACAACGGAAATCCGGTGGGCGAGACGGCCGTTCTGGCCGCCGCCCTGGCTGAAGCCGAGGTCGAAACCCTCGAGTCGGGCGGGGACCTGTCGGAACCCGACGTCGACAACCTTCCGGCCGATCTCGCCGCGACGCTGGAATCGAGTCCCGAGGAACCGCGCGGAAGGCACGAGAAGCCATGAGCGAGAACCACGCACGTTCACTCACGCCTGCAGAGTTCGCCGCGACGGCCGAGGAGCATCAGCGACTGTCGGCAGGTGCCCTGCTCCGCGCCGACAGCCTCGTCGCGGGCTACATTCCCGGCGTCAACATCCTGCGTGAATGCAACTTCTTCCTGAAGGAAGGGGAAATCGTCGGGATCATCGGACCGAACGGCGCAGGCAAATCGACACTCCTGAAATCACTGTTCGGACTGATACCGGTACGCGAAGGGTCGGTCACCCTACGCGAGGACAACATCACGTCTGCGCCCGCTCACGTCCTCGTTCAGAAGGGAGTCGGGTACGTCCCTCAAACGCAGAACGTCTTTCAGACTCTGACCATCGAAGAAAACCTCGAAATGGGCATTTATCTGCGTCCCAAGGCATTCGCGGAACGATTCGCCTTCGTGAGTGAACTATTCCCTCTTCTGAGTGAACGACGAAAGGTGAAGGCCGGCGCACTCTCGGGTGGCGAACGCCAGATGGTCGCGATGGGCCGGGCCCTGATGATGGATCCGTCGGTGCTGCTGCTCGACGAACCGTCCGCGGGCCTGTCCCCCATGTTCCAGGACGAGGTGTTCATCCGCTGCAAGAAGATCAATGCTGCCGGTGTCTCGGTCATCATGGTCGAGCAGAACGCGCGCCGCTGCCTTCAGATCTGCGACCGCGGTTACGTACTCGATCAGGGTAAGAACGCGTACACCGACACCGGCGCCAATCTGATGAACGACCCCAAGGTGATCGAGCTGTACTTGGGAACGCTTGCCGGAAGCAAAGAGAAGTAGGACAGACACGAGAATGGGCCAGGGTCGCGAGACCCTGGCCCATTCTCCTTGGCTGCTTACTTGCCCACCACCACGAATCCTTCTGTGGTCAGGGTGTTCTCAGGGCCGAACTTGAGCTTTCCGTACGAACCGATGGACGGCTCCCCCGAATCGTTGAAGTCCAACTCACCGGTGATGCCGTCGTAGTCGATGTCGGTTCCCGCCTTCACCAACGGCAGGCACTCGACGTAGGACGTGCACTTGGTGCCGCCTTCGGTGACGCTGTTGATGTTGGCCGCGATGTCGGTACCGGCCGTCGACTTCGCCTGCTCGGCAGCGAGCGCTGAGATCACCACCGCGTCGTATGACTCTCCGGCGTAGTTGAAGTCGATCAGAGAGGGGTTCACAGCCTTCAGACGATCCTGGAAGGCAGCTCCGACGTCCGTCAGGGGCGTCGTTCCCTGCATGGTGTCGAGCAACGGCTTCGCCACGGATTCGCCGAGAGCGTTGCCCATGTTGCCGTCGACGCCGTACATCGCCATTCCGTCCGACGGGCCGATGCCCACTTCGTGCATGCGCGTGATGATCTTCGCCGACTCTTCGAAGCCCACCAGTGCCACTGCATCCGGATTGAAGTTCTTGACTTGATCGACTTCGGAGTTGAACGACTGCGCGTTCGGGTCGTAGATGATCTTCTCGATCTGATCGGAGGGGACACCCGAATCGATCAGATTCTTTTCGATGTTGTCCGCCAGACCCGTCCCGTACGGGTCGTTGAGGGCCATGATCGCTACGCGCTGACCACCGTCGTCCGAAATGAGCTGTGCGACGGCCTGAGCCTGCAGTACGTCCGTCGGAGCGGTGCGGAAGTACATGCCCTTGTCTGGGTAGCAGACGAATTGGTCCGAGGTGTTGGCAGGCGAGAACATCACGACGCCTGCGCTGGCGATCTTGTCGATCACCTTGAGCGAGACCGAAGACGACGCGGCGCCGACGATGACCTGAGTGCCTGCAGCCAATTCGCGGTCGACGGTGGTATTGGCGGTGTCCGTTGTGGTGTCACCCGAATCGCCGGGAATCAGCTGGACCGGTTGGCCGAGAACGCCTCCGGCTGCATTGACGTCGTTGACTCCCAGCTGGGTGCCCGCGACCATCGGCGGCCCGAGGAACGACAAGCTGCCTGTATCGGGAAGAAGCGTGCCGATGCGCAGCGCTTCCGTGGACGGGGTGGCGCCGGCCTTGGCCTGCTCCGGGGTGCAATCAGTCGTGACGGATGTCGTCGCGGCAGAAGCGCCGGACGTAGAGCCACTCGAAGACGAGTCATCCGACTTGTCCGAGCTACAGCCTGCAAGTGCCAGTGATGCCGCGCCGAGAACTGCAGCAGTACGCACAAGTGTTCGTCTAGCCATCCCACGCTCCTAAGATCAGCCGGTGCTCGCGCCACCCGAACTGGCGCTCGCTGTGGGATCAGACGCTAGACCTTGGAACCGTTTCGCGATCCTTCAAGAAAGCCCTGTGACCTGACTGTTATCTGAAGGTGCACAGTGTTTACACGGCTGTAGCGCTGCGCGACGTTTCGACGGTCGACGCAGCAACCGGGTAACCCGGACACTTTGCTCAAGCGTCCGGTTCACCGCCCAGAGTTTCCAGTACGACCTGTGCGACCGCCTTCATCGTGGAGCGCCGATCCATCGCGGCGCGCTGAATCCACTTGAACGCCTCAGGTTCGGTGAGCGCTTGGCGAACCATCAGAACACTCTTGGCTCGCTCGATCAGCTTGCGTGCTTCGAGCCGGTCCGAAAGATCAGCGACCTCACGCTCGAGCGCCGTCACCTCGCGGAAACGACTGACCGCCAATTCGACAGCGGGAACGAGGTCACTGATCGAGAACGGCTTGACCAAGTAAGCCATGGCGCCGGCATCGCGTGCGCGCTCGACCAACTCGCGCTGACTGAACGCTGTGAGAATGACAACAGGAGCGATGCGTTTGGCGGCAATCTCCGAAGCGGCGTCGATGCCGTCTCTCCTGGGCATTTTCACGTCCATGATGACCAGATCAGGCTTGAGCGACTCGGCCAACTCCACCGCGACCTGCCCGTCACCCGCCTCACCGACGACGTCGTAGCCCTCTTCGCGGAGCATCTCGACCAGATCCATGCGGATCAACGCCTCGTCTTCAGCGACGACAACACGACGGGGTGCGAGCTGATTGCCTTGCGGCTGCGGCGAATTCATGGCCACCATCCTCCTCCATCGAACCGCCCCGACACGAGACGCGAACGATTAGAGGGTACCGGTGTTTGACATTGAAATCGCATCTTCTAATGTAGTCATCGCAACAAGCCCTCGTATCCCAATTGGCAGAGGAAACGGATTCAAAACCCGTCCAGTGTGAGTTCGAGTCTCACCGAGGGCACCACCTGCCGCAGCTGGCCGCACCGCAAGGTTTCGGCATTCGGCTGTACCCCAGATCGACCGCCGTTAGATTCGATCCATGAACGGTCACCGGCTGATTGCTCTGCTCGGAGCCATATCGATTCTCGCGCTGCTCACCGGGTGTCAAACAGACGGCCAATCCAATACTGCCGGCGAATCCAGCACTGCCGGCGAATCTTCCACCCAGGCCGTCCTCGATGCTGCAACACAGACAGGCACCGTTCAGGTCGGCACTCCCCCGATCGATGCCCCACCAACCGAGATCTCCACGCTTGCTCCGCTCCCGAACGACACGGAGATCCCTTCACCGAATCCGCGCGTCGACGTGACCGAGATCGACGTAACCGATCACGACGGTTTCACCCGAATCACCTACCGATTCGACGGAAATGGATCAGTGTTCTGGAAAACCGAATACGTCAGCGAAGCAATCCGAGCGGGAGACAGCACAGTCGTGGACGTCGGAAGTCGATCGATACTTCAAGTCGACCTGATGGGAGTCCAATCGGATTCGTCGCTCAACTCCGTATCTCACGAGGGCGAAAACATCACGCGCATAGACAGTGCAGCCAGGAACAGTGCGATCCTGCAGTCGTTTGTCGGCACGGTCGACATCCGTCCGGCATACACCGTATCGGCATCCGATTCACCGTCCCAGTTGACGATCGACATCCCCACAGCACACAGCTGACTGTCGATTACCCAATTGCGCGCTCAGCTCAGCCATTCCAGCGCAGCGGTGCTCGACGCGGTAATTCGGTTATCGAGGGGCGGATGAATACTCCGTCTCGAAACCGAGGTCTCACAATCGATCCGAGGCGATTGCGGGGTCCGGTTCAACACGACTGTCATGATTCTCACTGCATGCCCGAACGTCCGCTGATCGAACTGCTGCTGCCAGTGTTTGTTCCAGCAGGACTGCCACCGTCATGGGGCCGACGCCACCCGGCACTGGTGTGATCGCACCGGCATGTGGGAGCGCAGCGGCGTACTCCACGTCTCCGACGTTGCCCTCGTTGTACCCCGCATCGATCACCACTGCCCCAGGCTTGATCCACGCCCCTTTGATCAGTTCCGGAACACCGACGGCCGCGATGACGACGTCTGCCGAGGCGACGTGGGCGGCCAGGTCGACGGTTCGCGAATGGCAGTACGTCACCGTTGCGCCTCGACGCAGGAGGAGCATTCCCATCGGCAATCCGAGTATCGGGCTTCGGCCGACCACGACAGCATGCTTTCCGGTGAGTTCGACGCCTGTGGCGTCGAGGAGGCGCAGGATGCCACTCGGTGTACATGATTCGAATCCCCCACCGGTCAACGCCATTGCCGCGAACGCTGCCGAGGTAACGCCGTCAACGTCTTTGTCGGCCGAGATGGCATCGAACGCGGCCCGTTCGTCGATGTGGCCTGGCACCGGGTGTTGCAGCAGTATGCCGTCGATCGAAGGGT
This sequence comes from Rhodococcus sp. DN22, assembly GCF_036669995.1. Lineage (NCBI taxonomy): Bacteria > Bacillati > Actinomycetota > Actinomycetes > Mycobacteriales > Nocardiaceae > Rhodococcus > Rhodococcus sp. DN22. Next base: position 3,468,222 of record NZ_CP133326.1, read on the forward strand.
CCGCCGACAACGCTCTCAGCACGTCGACCAGTTCTTCGGTGGTTGTACTCACCGGGAGTTCGACCGTCCGCGACGTCATTCCGACGGCGACAGATCGTTTGGCCTTCATCTGTACATACGCCTTCGAGGCCGGGTCCGCTCCCACGATGACGGCGGCCAGGCAAGGAACGTGCCCCGCCTCATCACGAAACTGCCTGGTGCGCACTGACAGGTCCGCGAGCGCAGCATCGGCAATTGCGCGTCCGTCGATTATTCGAGCGGGCGCGGTCTGGGTCGACAGATTCTTGGTAGAGACGTTTTCGGTAGGCCGATTCTCGGTAGACATGAATCCCCCTTCACACAAGATGTGTGAAGCACCCAGGCGGTCGATGCCTCGCGATGTGCACTCCCCGGTGGTAATTCCCACCCGCGCCAGTCGTGCTTGGTCAGCGTACTGCGCGTTTGTCTCACTGCCACGAAACGCATCCGGAACGCCGCTCTCAAAACGAGACAAATCGACATAACCTATCAATAGGTAACGATCTGACCTGCAGTTATTCCATCCCAAGCAATTAGATGGCACGATGGGGGCAACCGCACGGGCACCAAGCATTGGAGGCACCGATGGACAACGGCAAGATAAACCTGACCTATGACGGTCGGGTGTCACTGAGCTTCCAACTGGCGATTCCGCACGCACCGGACAAGGTCTGGAAAGTGATAACGGAACGCGAGTACCTCGACGCCTGGTTCCCGGCGGACGTCGATTTCAACCTCACTCCAGGCGCGGATCTGCTGTTCAAGGTGACCCCGGAACAAGTCGAGCGATTCGGACTGCCAGCAGATCACGTGACGCGCGGGACGGTCATCAGCGTCCACCCGCACCGAATTCTCGAATTCCTCTGGGACGCAGATACTCTGCATTGGGAACTGGCACCGGACGGCACCGGCGGTTGCTGGCTGACCCTCACCCACACGATGGAAGACGAAGAGTCCGCGTACGCCCACGCTGCCGGCTGGCACGCGGGCTTGGAAGTTGTTGCGGCCCAACTCGATGGACGCGAAGTCGACTGGTCTCCGTGGGACCGCGCCGACGAACTCTCACCGCAATATCGCAAGTCTGCTTGATTCTGGGCCCGAGTTCAGTCTCGGGCCCGCATCTCATTCCCCTTTGCGCGGGAAATGCCTGATCATTCCTTCTTGGACCACCGTCGCCAACAGCAGTCCTTCCACCGAGAAGTACCGTCCGGTTGCCAGACCGCGCGAACCTGCGGCGACCGGCGATTCGGTGGCGTACAGAACCCAGTCGGTGAACCGGAACGGGCGATGGAACCAGATCGAATGATTGACCGTCGCCGCGACGATACGATCATGACCCCAGGACAAACCATGAGTGGTCAGAATCGAATCGAGCACGGTGGTGTCGGACGAATATGCCAGCGTCGCAGCGTGAATGAGCGAATCGTCCGGCAGATCACCGTCGGGGCGCATCCATACCCGATTGTGGTTGAGTTTCTCGCCGGTGCCCTTGAGGATCCACGCCGGATCGTTGGCGTACCGCATGTCGATCGGCTTGAGCGCCGCACTGAAATGCGGCAGTTTCTCCTCGTACCCCACCAGATGATCGCCGATGGGAGGCAACGACTCCGGAAGTGGAACATCCGGGATCTCGACAGCATGGTCGAGCCCCTTGCCGGAGTCCTGGAACGCCGCGAGCATCACGAACAATTCGTTCTCACCCTGATAGGCAGTCACCTGACGGTTGGCGAACGCCCGCCCGTCGCGATGACGATCCACCCGATACTCGATGGGCGCCTTGACATCTCCGCCGCGAATGAAATGGGCATTCACCGCATGGATGGGGCGATCACCGTCGACGGTCCGCCCGGCGGCCATCAGTGCCTGAGACACCAACTGACCGCCGAACGTCCGCGAACCTACCTGTTTCGGGTGGTATCCACGGAACGCGTCTTCACCGATCTGCTCCAGATCCAACAGACCGAGGAGAGTACCGAGGTCGGTGGACGCGTTCGCGTGGGTCACTCAGTGGTCCTCTTCGCCGATACGGTGGACGTGAATGAGGTTGGTGGAACCGACAGTTCCCGGAGGGGATCCGGCAACGATGACCACGAGGTCGCCCTTGACGTACCGCCCGAGGGAGAGCAACGCACTGTCCACCTGACGCACCATCTCGTCGGTGGTGGCCACCGCATCGACCAGGAACGTCTCGGTTCCCCACGTCAGCGTCAGCTGACTGCGCACCGCGGGCAGCGGTGTGAAGGCGAGCAACGGCAGCGGCGTGTGCAGACGAGCCAGTCGACGCACCGTGTCACCGGACTGAGTGAACGCAACCAAGGCCTTGGCGTCGAGACGTTCGCCGATGTCGCGTGCTGCGTACGAGATGACACCGCGCTTGGTGCGCGGGACGTGGGTCAACGGTGGGACACGGGTTGATTCGTTCTCGACGGCCTCGACGATGCGGGCCATGGTGCGAACGGTTTCCATGACGTACTTGCCCACCGAAGTCTCGCCCGAGAGCATGACTGCGTCGGCGCCGTCGAGAACGGCGTTGGCGACATCGGATGCCTCTGCGCGAGTGGGACGTGAGTTCTCGATCATCGACTCGAGCATCTGCGTCGCGACGATGACCGGCTTCGCGTTCTCACGAGCAATCTGGATTGCGCGCTTCTGAACGAGCGGGACCTGCTCGAGCGGCAACTCGACACCGAGGTCACCGCGGGCGACCATGACGGCGTCGAACGCGAGCACGATGGCTTCGAGATTGTCGATGGCCTCGGGCTTCTCGAGCTTCGCGATGACGGGAACGCGGCGCCCGACTCGATCCATGATGGCGTGAACCAATTCGACGTCCGCCGGTGAGCGAACGAAGGAGAGTGCAATGAAGTCGACACCCAGCTTGAGAGCGAACTCGAGGTCGGCGATGTCCTTGCCCGACAGGGCTGGAACGGAGACGTTCATACCGGGCAGTGAGAGGCCCTTGTTGTTGCTGACCGGACCGCCTTCGGTGACCCGACAGACGACGTCGTTGCCGTCGATGGACGTGACGACCAGGCCGACCTTTCCGTCGTCGACCAGCAGTCGATCGCCGGCCTTGGCGTCGCGCGCCAATTCCTTGTACGTGGTCCCGACGCGATCGTGCGTTCCCTCGACGTCGTCGACGGTGATACGAACCTCTTCACCGTTGGCCCAGGTGGTCCGCTCGTCCTTGAATCGGCCGAGGCGAATCTTGGGCCCCTGAAGGTCGGCGAGAACACCGACGGCCTTTCCGGTGGCGTCCGACGCGGCGCGGACGCGAATGTAGTTTTCTTCGTGATCGGCATGCTCGCCGTGGCTGAAGTTGAGGCGCGCCACGTCCATGCCGCTCTCCACGAGCTCACGGATGCGGTCGCCAGAAGCTGTCGCAGGTCCAAGTGTGCATACAATTTTTGTCCGTCGGTTCACGGCTCGAGCCTAGTCGCTACCCCACCGCACTTCTATCCGGCATTTGCGACCTGCACTTTCTGTACTTACTCGATTCAGTTGGTCAGCTCACGAACAGCGGAAATGCCTTTGGATGAACCGGAGCCGGAAGCGCCGACTCGCCTGTGAGAAACACGTCGACGGCACGTGCGGCCGACCGTCCCTCGGCAATCGCCCACACGACCAGCGACGCCCCGCGATGCGCGTCGCCGCAGACGAATACGCCGGGTGTCCGGGTCTGCCACCCGACATCACACTCGATTCTGCCGAGTGGATCGGTGCCGACATCAAGGTCGGTGAGCAGTGGGGCGGTTTCGACGCCGTCGAAACCCAGAGCGAGCAAGACCATCTCGCACACCAGATCCGTCGTGTCGCCGGTCTCCACCAGGGTCCGTTGTCCGTCCTTCGCTCGTGACACGGCTACCGGAACCATCCGGATTGCGCGGACCGCACCCCCACCGTCGTCGAGAAATTCCTGCGCCGCCCATCGGAATCGTTTGTCACTGCCCTCCTCGTCCGCCGGCGAGGTGCGCAGGACCCGCGGCCACAACGGCCATGGGTCGCGATCTCGATCGCGGCGTGCCGGAGGTGGGACGTGGTAGTCCAATTCCGTCACCGAGAGCGCACCCTGGCGATGCACCGTGCCGAGGCAGTCGGCGGCCGTGTCGCCGCCACCGATGATCACGACGTTCTTACCTCGCGCCGAGATGCTCGACGCACCGTCACCCTCGCATTCGCGGTTGGCCGCACGCAGGTACGTCATCGCACGATGGATTCCGCGAAGACTACGACCCGGTACGTCGGTGTCTCTGGCACGATCAGCCCCGACCGCCAGGACTACCGCCTCGAATTCCGTCGAGAGGTCGTGCGCGCTCACGTTCACTCCGACGGCGCAGTCGGTGACGAACCTGGTCCCCTCGGCGGTCAGTTGGTCCAGCCGCCGGTTGATGAGGGCCTTGGGCAACTTGAATTCCGGAATTCCGTAGCGAAGCAGTCCCCCGATCCGATCGCTCCGCTCGAACACCGTGACACTGTGTCCGGCTCGTGTCAGTTGTTGAGCCGCGGCCAGTCCCGCCGGTCCCGAACCGACAACCGCAACACAGTTTCCGCTGTGAACTACCGGTGCCTGCGGCCCCAACCAACCCGACTCCCAGGCGTTGTCGACGATTGCCTGTTCGATGCGCTTGATGGTGACACCCCCCGACGTGTGCTCGCCGTCGAGTGCGAGAACGCACGCCGTTTCGCACGGTGCGGGGCACAGATGTCCGGTGAACTCGGGGAAATTGTTGGTGGAATGCAGATTCTCCGAGGCTTCGGACCACCGTCCACGCCGAACCAGGTCGTTCCATTCCGGAATGAGATTGCCGAGCGGACACCCCACATCGGCCGAATGGCAGTACGGCACAGCGCAGTCCATGCAACGCGAGGCCTGTGCAGATACGTCTCGATTTCGCACGACGGGATCCAGCGACTCGTATACTGACGCCCAGTCACCGACACGCACATCGGTCGATCTGGTCGGTGAGCCGGATCGTTTCACGTTGAGGAACCCGCGTGCGTCAGGCATGAGCCGGCTCCACCAGTTCGTTCTCTTCCACGACCTTCTGATAATCGACAGGCAAAACTTTGGTGAATCTCGGACTCTGGCCAACCCAGTCGTCGAGAAGTTTTGCCGCCACCGGCGAACCGGTCGCAGCCAAATGCTCGCCGAGAATTTCGACCAGCTGACGACAGTCTTCCGCCGAAGGCCGCTCCAGAACGACCATGTCGCGGTTGACCTTTTCTGCCTTCACGTCGAGTACGAAGGCAATTCCGCCCGACATTCCCGCAGCAAGGTTCCTACCAGTTGGGCCGATGATGACGACGCGACCCCCGGTCATGTACTCGCACGCATGGTCTCCGACGCCTTCCACCACAGCGACCGCGCCCGAGTTGCGCACCGCAAATCGTTCCCCGACACGCCCCCTGGCATAGAGCGCACCGCTCGTAGCGCCGTACAGCAGCGTATTGCCGGCAATCACCTGATCCTCGGCCACGAAGGGTGCGTCCTCACTCGGCCGAAGCGCGATTCGTCCACCCGAGAGCCCCTTTCCCACGTAATCGTTTGCATCGCCGACGACGACCAGCGAGATGCCCGGTGGCAGGAACGCACCGAGTGACTGGCCTGCCGTTCCTCTGAGCACGACGTCGATGGTGCCTTGAGGTAGCCCGACGGCGCCGTAGCGTCTGGTCACCTCAGCGCCCAGCCTCGTTCCCACCGCTCGATCCGTATTGTGTACTGGCAGTTCGATATGTACGGGTCGAGCGTCCTCGAGCGAGTTCGCAGCCAACTTGATCAGGGTGCGTTCGAGTTCGCTCGAAACAGGTACATACGGTTGGTAGGCCGCGCCGGCCGGCGTGGCCGGAACGTCGAAGAGTGGTGAGAGATCCAACGTCCGACTCTTCCAATGCGCCACCGCCGGAGACATTTCCAATACGTCTGCGTGCCCCAGCGCATCGTCGATACTTCGAAACCCCTGTTCTGCCAACAACCGTCGTACGTCGGCGGCGATGAAGCGAAAGAAGTTCTCGACGTACTCGGGCCGGCCGGTGAATCGCTCGCGCAGTTCGGGATTCTGCGTCGCTACTCCGACAGGGCAGGTGTCGAGGTGACATACCCGCATCATGACGCACCCGGCCGCGATGAGTGGCGCCGTGGAAAACCCGTACTCCTGCGCCCCCAGCAACGCAGCAACGACGACGTCCCGCGCCGTGCGCAAACCCCCGTCACACTGGACGACGATCCGATCGCGTAACCCGTTGAGCACCAGGGTCTGCTGAGTTTCGGCCAGCCCGATCTCCCACGGCGTAGCCGCGTGGTGGATGGACGAGAGTGCCGCAGCACCCGTCCCGCCGTCGTGACCCGAGATCAGCACCACGTCGGCGTGTGCTTTGGCCACACCTGCCGCAACAGTCCCGACTCCGGCTGCGCTGACCAACTTCACGTGTATCCGCGCGCGATTGTTCGCGCATCTGAGGTCGTAGATCAATTGGGCGAGATCCTCGATCGAATAGATGTCGTGGTGCGGGGGCGGAGAAATGAGGCCGACTCCAGGTGTCGAGTACCGGGTTTCCGCGATCCACGGGTACACCTTGGACCCCGGAAGCTGCCCTCCTTCACCGGGCTTGGCGCCCTGGGCCATCTTGATCTGAATGTCAGTGGCATTGACCAGGTAATCGCTGGTCACCCCGAAGCGACCACTCGCGACCTGCTTGACTGCGCTTCGACGCTTGTTGTCACGCAACCGCTCCGGTGACTCTCCGCCCTCACCGGTGTTCGAACGTCCGCCGAGAGCATTCATCGCAACCGCCATCGTCTCGTGCGCCTCGGCAGAGAGGGAACCGTAGCTCATCGCACCGGTGTTGAATCGAGCGAGAATCATCTCGACGGGTTCGACCTGATCGAGGGGAATCAGCTGACGAATCTCACGCCGAAATCGAAACAATCCCCGAAGTGTTCCGCCCTGCGCGCTCAGTCGATCGACTTCATCGCTGTAGCGACGAAACATCTCACTTCGCCCCGTCCGGGTCGCATGCTGAAGGAAGAACACGGACTCGGGTGTGAACACATGCAATTCACCACCGCGGCGATACCGGTATTGTCCGCTGTCGGTCAACTGACGATTGTCGAACTGACGATGCTGCACTGCGGACGACGAGAACGCAGCCGCGTGACGCATCAGAACTTCTCGCGCGACTTCGGTGATACCGATCCCGCCGATCCGGCTCCGTGTGTTGCAGAAGTATTCGTCGACCAACTCTCGACCCAAGCCCACGGCCTCGAATACCTTTGCGCCCGTGTAGGAGTGAACCGTAGCGATTCCCATCTTCGACATCACTTTGCGCACGCCGGAATTTGCCGCTTTCAGATAGTTGTCCGATGCCTTTTCCGAATTTATCCCGGGAAGTTCGTCTTGCTCGCTGAGTGCTTCTACCGATTCGAGAGCAAGATACGGGTGGACAGCCGCCGCACCGTAGCCGATCAGCAGCGCGATGTGATGAACTTCGCGCGCGTCACCCGACTCGACGACGAGGGAAACCTTGGTCCGCAGGCCATGACGAACCAGATCGTGGTGCACGGCTGATACTGCGAGCAATGACGGAATGGGAGCCTGCTCAGGGCCTGATCCACGGTCGGAGATCACCAGAATCTCGATACCGGCTGCGGCGGCTGTTCGGGCGGACTCACGAAGCCTCTCGACGCCTTCGGCGAGACTGCCTCTCGGATCGAAACCTCCCCGTAGGACAGCGCTTCTCGGAGTTCTTGCGCCGCATAGTTCGGCGACCTTCGCCATCTTCACCGGTCCGATCACCGGTTTATCGAGAACAATCCTTCGGCACGACAGCGCCGACGCTTCGAACAAGTTCTGCTCAGCGCCGAGGGTGACACCAAGCGTTGTGACGACTTCCTCGCGAATCGCGTCCAAAGGCGGGTTGGTCACCTGAGCAAAGAGCTGAATAAAGTAGTCGTACAACAGCTTCGGCCGCTCCGAAAGAACGGCGAGAGGCGTGTCGACACCCATCGATCCCAACGGCTCCGATCCTGAGCTTGCCATCGGGACAAGAATGTCCCGCAGGTCCTCGGCGTGGTATCCGAAGAGCAACTGCCGTTGCAACAGCGGAGCCGGATCGCCTCGGGCAGGCGCAGTCTCGGGGATTTCCTCGAGGTCGACCAATCCCCCGTCGACCCAGTCCCGGTAGGGGGCTGTGCTCGCGAGTTCGGACTTGATCTCCGCATCGGAAACGATCCGATGGCGAGCGGTGTCCACGAGAAACATGCGTCCCGGTTCGAGGCGCCCCTTCTCCAACACCTCGGACGTGGGAGCGTCGAACACACCGCTCTCACTGGCCAACACGATACGGTCGTTCTTCATCCGCCACCATCGCCCTGGGCGAAGACCGTTGCGATCCAACACGGCCCCGACAACAATGCCGTCGCTGAACGTCACGGACGCCGGACCGTCCCACGGTTCCATCAGACAACCGTGAAATTGGTAGAAGGCCTTTATCTCGTCGGGCATCGAAGAATCGTTCTCCCAGGCTCCGGGAATCATCATCGCGATGGCGTGTTGCACACTGCGGCCCCCGAGCGTCAAAAGCTCCAGTACTTCGTCGAACGACGAAGAGTCGGATCCTCCCGGGGTGCAGATCGGAAACAGGCGATCGATGTCCCCACCTAAAAGTGTGCTCCGCAGCATCGGCTCGCGAGCGCGCATCCAATTCCTGTTTCCCACAATCGTATTGATCTCGCCGTTGTGGGCGATGCAGCGATACGGCTGAGCGAGTGGCCACGACGGAAATGTGTTCGTGGAGTATCGACTGTGCACTACTGCCAACGCAGTTCGCATTCGGTGGTCGCGTAGGTCGGTGAAGTAACCGGGTAACTGCGTCGGCGTCAGCATGCCCTTGTACACGATGGTTCGGGCGGACAACGAGGGGAAATACACTGCAGTGTCGGCACAGTGAATCCGCTCGGCTTGTCTCCTGAGGGCAAAGACTCGTCGGTCCAAGGCAATTCCGCCCACACTACGATCTCGTGACTCGGCGCACGTCACAAAACACTGACTGATGTACGGAGCGCACTGCGCGGCAACGGTTCCGACGCAGTCTCGGTCGACTGGCACCTCTCGCCACCCGATAATCTGCAGTCCTTCTGCCGCTGCGTACCGGTGTATCCGAACTACCGCGCGCCGACGTGCTTCCTGATCCACCGGGAGAAAGCAGTTTCCGGCCGCGTAGGTGTTCTCACCCATCGCGTTGGGTGGTGGAAGCTCGAACTCGGTCACCGCGTCGAAGAACTCCGTCGGCAGCTGAATCAGAATGCCCGCGCCGTCTCCGCTGTTGGATTCGCGCCCAACTGCGCCGCGATGGGAGAGATTGCCCAGGACCGCGAGCGCATCGTCGACAACGGAATGCAGGTGGCGTCCAGAGGTGTCTGCTACCACGGCTACACCACACGAATCGGTTTCCTGATCGGGGTCGTACAGGCCCCGAGGTTCAGGTATTCGAGAAAACGGCACTCGGCGACCTCCACGCGGACATGCAGCCGACGTGCGCTAGTTTATCAGCCCATAACCGCAGGTCGCGAGAGTAAAACTGTGGCCCCCTGACGACGAGCGTCAGGGGGCCACAGTTCCGAACATCGTTTTCGATCAGCTACGCAGTGGCCGACCTTGGCCGTCACGCACGCTACCCGTCAACATCATAATGCCGTCGATGAAAGCCCAGATCCAGATCGCTGGGACGACCACAATTCCCACGACCAGAAACAGAAGAATGTAGCCGAGGAAGATTCCGAGTAGCTGGAGCACTCCGATAGTCGTGCTTCCGATGTACAACCGACCGATGCCGCAGATACCGATGAATCCGAGAAGAATCTGCAACAGGCCAGCGGTGGTCTTCGACTTGTCCGAGAACGGTTCACCCGTCAGCGGATCACGGCCATAAGGCGCGGATGCATCAACCAAACCGTAGCCGGGTTGGACGTACCCCTGAGCTTGTGGGTACCCCTGAGGCTGACCGTAACCCGGCTGTGAGTATCCCGGCTGGGGGTAGCCCTGCGGCGGAGCCGCGTAGGGATTCGGAGTCTGATCTGCCGGTGCACCGTAGACGGGACCGTCCGTCGGGGTTTGGGTCGGCCTCGAGTAGTCCGGCGCCGGATAGTCGGTCGCCGGATAGTTCTGAGCGGCGTAGCTTTCCTGCGACGTGTACGGCGCTGTGGGCTGATTCGGGGTGGAATCAGAATCGGCAGCGGGAAACGCTGTGGTCGATTCGGTTCCGGTCGGCGGCGGGTAGATGGGGTGGTTTCCCCATCCCGGACCGTTTCCGACTCCCGAATACGTGTCCCAGCCTGGACCGGTGCCGGTGGTCTCCGTCGACGGCGTCTTTTCGGTGGGTGCCGAGGTTTCCGTCAACGACGCATCCGCCGTCGCGTCGTAGTCGAACGGCGACCCGAACTGCGGTGGAACCGGCGGCTGTGATCCAGACGAGTCCCCCGACTCGGAAGGTTCCGGATTCTTGTTCAAGTTAGGCAACGTACTTTCCTTCGATTCGACGACGGTACGTAATAGCTTTTGTTATCGGACTTCGAGAAGGTTCGACCTTCTCGAGGCCAGTCCCCCACACATGTTTCCTCGGTTCGCGCTCGCGACTCATCCTCGCAATGGCCGGCGAGCACCGTCCCGCGCATTGCCCGAAAGTATCACGATGCCGTCGACGAACGCCCAGATCCAGATTCCGATCGCAAATGGAATTCCGATGAGGAACGCCGACATGAACAGCGCGAAGAACATGCCGAGCAGTTGGCACAATCCGATGCCGACACTTCCGATATAGAGGCGCCCGACTCCACAGATTCCGAAGAAGCCCAGCAAGATCTGCAACAGTCCAGCGGTGGCCTTCGACTTGTCGGAATACGGTTCCCCGGTTACCGGGTGCCGACCGTACGGGGCGTAGGGATCTCCGAACCCGTACATCGATGGAGGCGGCAATGGCTGCTGATATCCGTACGGATTGGGCGCGCCGTAGACCGGTCCCTGATCCTCGGGGAATCCCCCCTGCGAATAGGGACCTGTCACGGCTTGTCTTTCTTCGACAGCTTCACCGCGTCCGACGACTCATCCGACGCTGCCGTGGAGGTGCTTGCCTCACTGGAAGCGGATTCAGCAGCATCGGATTCAGAATCTTCAGCATCGGCCTTCGCCGAATCAGTTTCGGTAACTGGCGCCGCGACTCCTGCTTCGCCGGCAGCTACCGCAGCGACGTAGTCCTTCGACTTCAAATCAGCCGGATCCTCACGACCCTTCTTCGCCAGGAAGAAGTAGGCCAGTGCGGCGAAGAACACGATCCCCGAAGTGAAGGTGTTGACGCGAATGCCGGCGATCTCGTAGGCGAAATCGTCGCGCATCAGTTCGACGACGAACCGGCCCAGGCAATAGCCCGCGACGTACAGAGCAAACAGGCGTCCGTGGCCGATCTTGAATCGTCGGTCGACGAGGACCAGCAGGATCACGATCAGGACGTTCCACACAGCTTCGTAGAGGAACGTCGGGTGAACGACCCGAATGACTTCTCCGTTGGAGACACCTGCCAGTTGATCGAGCTGGCCGGAAGAGTTCACACGCTCGAAGATCTCGAGGCCCCACGGGACGGTGGTCTCGCGACCGTACAATTCCTGGTTGAAGTAGTTGCCGATACGACCGATAGCCTGCGCGAGCAAGATTCCGGGCGCAATCGCGTCTCCGAGGGCGGACACCGGAATGCCGCGTCGACGGCAGCCGATCCACGCACCGATGCCGCCGAGGAACACTGCTCCCCAGATTCCGAGGCCTCCCTGCCACACCTTGAGTGCGTCGAGTGGCTGACCGTTCTCGCCGAAATAGGCGGGCCAGTCGGTCAAAACGTGGTAGAGCCTGCCACCGATCAGACCGAAGGGAACGGCCCAGATCGCGATGTCGAGAACGGTCCCCTTCTCGCCGCCGCGGGCGACCCAACGACGATCTCCCCACACGATCGCGACGATGATGCCGAGGATGATGAAGAGCGCGTAGGCGCGAAGCGCCACCGGTCCGACGTACCAGACGCCTTGGGGCGGGCTGGGGATATAGGCCAGCAGGTCCACAGTTGAGGTCACGACGCCACGGTAGCCGAGCGGACGCCCTCGGCGAGTTCTTCGGTGAGCGAGCGAACCGCTCCCAGGCCGTTCTCGACCGCGGAGACCAGAGCCGAGCCGACGATGACGGCATCGGCGTATGCCGCGATTTCGGCAGCCTGTGCGCCGGAGCGAACTCCCAATCCGACGCCGACGGGAATATCGGAATGCGCGCGGATTCGTGCGGTCAGTTCCGGAGCCATCGAAGACACTGCGTCGCGAGCGCCGGTGACACCCATCGTCGAGGCCGCGTAGATGAATCCACTACTCGCATCGAGTGTCATCGCGAGTCGTTCTTCCGTCGAGGACGGAGCGACAAGGAAGATCCGGTCGAGGTGGTGCTCCTCGGATGCTTCCATCCAGGCGCCGGCTTCTTCCGGAATGAGGTTGGGGGTGATGAGTCCGAGCCCGCCGGCGGAAGCGAGGTCTCGTGCGAACTTGTCGACGCCGTACTGCAGTACCGGGTTCCAGTACGTCATCACGACGGCCTTGCCGCCGACCGAACTGATCTGCTCGATCACGGTGAAGATATCGCGAAGGCGAACGCCGTTGGTGAGTGCAGTTTCGGCTGCACGCTGGATGGTCGGACCGTCCATGACCGGATCGGAATACGCGACACCGACTTCGATGATGTCGCAGCCACCGTCGACCATCGCCTTGAACACGTCGATCGATTCGGGAACGGTCGGATAACCGGCAGGCAGGTAACCGACGAGGGCGGCACGCTTGTCAGCCTTGCAGGCGGCAAAGGTGGGTGCGAGGCGTGATGGTCGTTCGCTCACTTGTCCGAGCCTTCCGTGTTGTCGTTCTCGTCTGCTGCATCATCCGGAGCGGCTGCCTGACCTGAGGCGCCGTCGAAAAGACCGAACCAGCTTGCGGCGGTGTCCATGTCCTTGTCACCGCGACCGGAGAGATTGACGACGATGATCGCGCCCTCACCGAGTTCTTTGCCCAGTCGGAGTGCGCCGGCGACGGCGTGGGCCGATTCGATGGCCGGGATGATGCCCTCGCGGCGCGAGAGCAGCAGCAGCGCATCCATGGCTTCACTGTCGGTGACGGGTTCGTAGGTCGCGCGCCCGATATCGCTCAGGTAAGCGTGCTCGGGTCCGACGCCCGGGTAGTCCAGACCAGCAGAGATCGAGTGCGATTCGATGGTCTGACCGTCTTCGTCCTGGAGCAGGTAGGAGTAGGCACCCTGGAATGCGCCAGGGGTACCGCCGGCGAACGTTGCTGCATGCCTTCCGGTTTCGACACCGTCGCCGGCTGCTTCGTAGCCAACCAGCCGTACCGACAGATCGTCGATGAACGGGTGGAAGATTCCGATTGCGTTGGAGCCGCCTCCGACGCAGGCTGTGACTGCATCGGGCAGGCGGCCGGTCAGTGCCTGAACCTGGACGCGTGTTTCGAGGCCGACCACTCGCTGGAAGTCCCGAACGATGGTGGGGAACGGGTGCGGGCCTGCCGCGGTACCGAAGCAGTAATAGGTGTTGTCCGCGTGGGAAACCCAGTCGCGCAAGGCTTCGTTGATCGCGTCCTTGAGCGTGCGCGAACCGGTCTCGACCGAAACGACCTCCGCGCCGAGAAGTCGCATGCGCGCGACGTTGAGTGCTTGCCGTTCGGTGTCGACAGCACCCATGTAGATGACGCACTCGAGACCGAGCAGTGCACAGGCGGTGGCCGATGCCACACCGTGCTGGCCCGCTCCGGTCTCGGCGATGATGCGGGTCTTGCCCATACGCTTTGCCAGCAGAACCTGACCGAGAACGTTGTTGATCTTGTGAGAACCGGTGTGGTTCAGATCTTCACGCTTGAGAAGGATGCGCGCACCGCCGGCGAACTCGCTCATTCGCGTTGCCTCGAAAATCGGCGACGGACGTCCGGTGTAATCGCGCTGCAAGCGATCGAGTTCGTTCAAGAACGTGTCGTCCGCGCGAGCCTTTTCGTACTCCGCAGTGACTTCCTCGATAACCGCCATGAGAGCTTCCGGCACATGCCGTCCGCCGTAGACGCCGAAATGGCCTCCGGCGTCGGGATCGTGGGAGCGCTCGGTGAGTCCCGCGCTGGCCGGCGGCAGATTGCCGCCCTTGAATATTGCACCGGAGCCTGGTTCCTGAGTACGTGAAGTCACCCCACCAGTCTGCCCCAACGGTGTCGCTGGTCACCGCCCGGGTGCATCAAAGCACGCCGGGCGGGTGAAGCGATTTATCGAGACGGTTTGGGGCAGGACGGGTGCGCACCTGCATTGACCAGATCTGCGACGGCCTTGCGAGGGTCGCCGCTGGTCACGAGGCCTTCACCGACGAGCACTGCGTCGGCGCCCGCCCCGGCGTACGCCAACAGATCGGCAGTTCCGCGAACACCGGACTCGGCAATCTTGATCGTCTCGGTCGGAAGACCGGGAGCGATGCGACCGAAGGTGTTCTTGTCCACCTCGAGAGTCTTGAGATTGCGGGCGTTCACACCGATCACCTTGGCGCCGGCTTCGAGCGCGCGGTTGGCTTCTTCCTCCGTGTGCACCTCGACGAGGGCAGTCATTCCCAGAGATTCGGTGCGATCGATCAACGAGGCGAGCGCCTGCTGCTCGAGTGCCGCGACGATCAGCAAGATGACGTCGGCGCCGTGAGCGCGAGCCTCGTGAATCTGGTACGGCCCCACGATGAAGTCCTTGCGGAGCACCGGAATGGTGACCGCTTTACGGACTGCGTCCAGGTCGGCCAACGAGCCGTGAAAACGGCGCTCTTCGGTGAGAACACTGATGATGCGTGCGCCACCGGCTTGGTACGCCGCGGCAAGCTCAGCGGGATCGGCAATGTCGGCCAACGCACCCTTTGACGGGCTCGCTCGCTTGACCTCGGCGATGACGCCGATGCTCGATTCCAGAAGTGCTGCTGCAGCATCGAGTGCAGGCGGTGCAGCGGCCGCAGCAGCCTTGACTGCAGCGAAGTCGAGTACGGCTTCGCGGGCGGCGACATCAGCGCGCACCCCGTCGAGAATCGAGTCGAGTACGGTCATCGTGGCCCGAATCCTTTCTGGGCAAGAGCCCGATGTGAGATACGTCATCAGGGTGGTCTCAGCCTAGTGGGACGAAATTTTGCTACTCCGTCGGGGTACCCACGCAGGTGAGGGTTCAGTCTTACTCAGTGGGACGACCCCGGTTTCGCGCCGTTGTCTCCCCCAACTCCGTCGTCCCCGTCAGTCGCTGTCGGGTCCTCTCCGGCGTCGAGCGCATCCCACAACATCCGTTGTGTCACAGGCTCGTCCGATGCAGGTTTGTCTCCCTGACCGAGCTTGGCCGCGGCCTCGCGGCGCGCGGCAGGGTTGTCGTATTTCGACGACAACCCGCCTCGCACTGGAGGTTTGCGCATCAGAAGTACTGCCGCGCCGAGCGCCGCCACCGCTCCGACCAACGCAAGCAAGGCAGGCAGTACCGAAACAGTCGTCGAGAGATCTTCCGGGTGACCGGACAACTCGGCCAACTCCACCGCTCGGTCCGCAGAGGCTCCGGACACCAACAACTGCACTGCCGGAACCGCTACCGCGATGGCGACGAGGGCAACCAACAGTCCGACTACCCGAAGTGCCCAACCTCGCACCGCAAACGACGCCGCGATCGCCGCCAGAAGCGCGAGCGCGAGCGGAGTCATCGCCGCCGCCCAGGTGCTGCCGTCGAGATCCGTCGTCCTCTCCAGCGTCTTGCCGTCGCTCGAGGTCAGATGAACCCACGTCATTCGTGAGCTGCCCCACAGAGCTGCTGCCGACAACGCCAGCAGAAGCGTTCTCGGCACGGCGGTGCCACGAGACGCGCTTGTAGGCTCCGCTGCACTCGACTCGTTCTCACTCACTGATCGTCACCTCCGATGGTGCGCAGGGTGTGCGCCGACGCAATCGCGCTCAGCACTGCCATCGCCTTGTTGCGGGCCTCGGTGTCCTCGTAGACCGGATCCGAGTCGGCGACGACGCCGGCGCCCGCCTGGACGTATCCGATCCCGTCCTTGATCAATGCCGTTCGGATCGCGATCGCGGTGTCGGCGTCGCCGGCGAAGTCGAGGTAGCCGACGATGCCGCCGTAGATACCGCGCCTGGTCGGTTCCAGTTCTTCGATCAGCTGCATCGCTCGGACCTTGGGTGCCCCTGACAAGGTTCCAGCGGGGAAGCATGCGGTGACGGCGTCGAGAGCGTGCTTTCCCTCGGCCAGATGACCGGTGACGGTCGATACGAGATGCATCACGTGGCTGTACCGCTCGATGTGCCGGTAGTCGTGCACCTTCACCGTGCCCGGGCGACAGACACGACCCAGATCGTTTCGCCCCAGATCGACGAGCATGAGGTGCTCGGAGTTTTCCTTCTCGTCGGCGAGGAGATCTTTCTCGAGCAGGATGTCGTCCTCCTCTGTGGCACCGCGCCATCTGGTTCCAGCGATCGGGTGTGTTGTCGCGACGCCCTCGGCGACGGTTACCAGTGCCTCAGGGCTCGAACCGACGATCGAAAACGCCGTCTCTCCATCACCGTTCGGCACGTTGAGCAGATACATGTACGGGCTGGGGTTCGACGCGCGCAGCATCCGGTACACGTCGATCGGCGCTGCAGTGCAATCGATCTCGAATCGCTGCGAGAGAACTACCTGGAATGCCTCGCCCGCTTCGATGTCGCCGATCAACTTTTCGACGTCGACACCGAAGCTCTCGGTGGTGCGCTGACGACGGTAGTTCGGAGTCGCTTTCGAAAATGTCGACACCGTCGATTTCGCCGGCGCCGCGAGAGCACGAGTCATCGCGTCCAACCTGGCGACTGCGTCGTCGTACGCCGTGTCGACGCGCTCGTCCGTGCCGTCCCAGTTGACGGCATTGGCGATGAGGGTGATCGCCCCTTCGTGGTGATCGACTGCGGCGATGTCGGCGGCAAGCAGCATGACCATTTCGGGGATCTGCAGGTCGTCGACCGCGGAGTCACCCAATCTCTCGAGGCGCCGCACCGCGTCGTAGCCGAGGAATCCGACCATTCCGCCGGTCAGCGGGGGCAGGTCGGGCAGCCGCTCCGAACGAAGCAGCTCGAGGGTGGCGCCGAGCGCGTCGATCGGGTCGCCGCCGGCCGGAGCACCGGCCGGAACGTTGCCGTACCAGGCCGCCTCTCCGTCCACGACGGTCAGTGCAGCCGGACTTCCGACGCCGATGAACGACCACCGCGACCACGAACGACCGTTCTCGGCCGACTCGAGCAAGAAGGTGCCTGGACGATTGCCGGCCAACTTCTCGTATGCCGAGAGCGGAGTTTCGGAGTCCGCCAACACTTTCCGAGTGACCGGAACGACCCGGTGCTCAGCTGCGAGGGCACGGAACTGCTCCCGGGTGGTGGTGGAATCGGACGCGTCACCGACGATCGCGGTGTCGGACGACCGTGCGGACATGGAGGTGGGCTCGCCGTGCATGGCTCCATCATCCCAGGCTCCCCCACACGGTCGTCGTGCGCGGGTAACCTCGGCCGAATGAAACCAGGCCAACTCGCTCCCGATTTCTCACTGCCCGACCAGGACGGGACTCCGCGCTCGCTGACGAGCCTGCTCGAGAACGGACCCCTGGTCCTCTTCTTCTACCCGGCAGCCTCGACGCCGGTGTGCACCGCCGAGGCGTGCCACTTCCGTGACCTCGGCAGCGAATTCGCCGCGGTGGGCGCTTCGCGAGCGGGCATCAGCACCGATACGGTCGAAGCTCAGTCCACCTTTGCCACCGCACAATCCTTCGACTACCCCCTACTCGCCGACACCGACGGCAAGGTAGCCGAACAGTTCGGCGTCAAGCGCGGACTCCTGGGCAAGTTGGCTCCGGTCAAACGCTCGACCTTCGTGATCGACACCGACCGCACCGTCCTCAAAGTCATCTCGAGTGAACTACGCGCCAACACCCACGGCGACCAGGCGCTCGAGTTCCTTCGCAATCGAAGCTGACCCACCTGGGCGACCTGATTCTCTGCGCGATTTGAAATCTCTAGGCGACCTGAATCGAGCGCTTCGCAAGCCCCATCCAGAATCCGTCGATCACCTGGGTGGGCACCTGTTCCGGATCGGATGACGCACCGAGCGTGACGAACAACGGGGCGAAGTGCTCGATGGTCGGATGCGCGTACGGCATCCCGGGAGCTTGAGCGCGGAAGTCGATCAAGGAATCGACGTCACCGGCAGCGAACCTCTCCCCTGCCCACGCGTCGAATTCCGCCGACCATCCCGGGGCCTGCGCCTCCGGTGACGGATCGCGCAGGAACGGTAGCCCGTGCGTGGTGAATCCGGATCCCACGATCAGTACACCTTGCTCACGGAGTGGCCGTAGGCGCTGTCCGAGATGGAGCAAACGCTCGGGATCGAGGGTTGGCAGCGAAATTTGCAGTACCGGGATGTCTGCGTCCGGGTACATCACCGTGAGCGGCACGTAGGCACCGTGATCCAGGCCTCGATTCGGCTGCTGAACCACGCGTTCGTTGTCCGGCATCAACGCGGCAACCTGGGCGGCGAGTTCCGGAGCGCCGGGAGAGTTGTACTTCGCGCGGTAGAACCTCTCGGGAAAACCACCGAAGTCGTAGATGAGCGGGGTGCCCGTGGTCGTCGATCCGATCGTCAGCGGTGCTGATTCCCAGTGCGCCGATACGACGAGGATTGCCGTCGGCCGCGGAAGATCGCCGGCCCACGCCCCCAACTGGTCGACCCACAACGCGCTGTCCACCAGCGGCGGAGCACCGTGGCTGAGATACAGCGCAGGCATGGTTGTGGTGGACATACGGACTCCTCGGGATAGACATTCGTCGTAAGTTGAAGATTCAACCTAATATAGAACTCAACACTTGCGTCCCGCAACTATTCCCCGCAGGATTCTTCTGGACATGCGTCTGAGACGCTGTACACAAGCACGCTCCGTGCACGAAGAATGCTCGACCCGAAGGAGAAGTCACCGATGAGTGAACCGACCGCGCAGCCCGACGCGCAGTCTCAGACGAAGTGGCTCACAGCCGAGCAGCAAGAAGCATGGCTGACACTGATCGCTCTCGTGACACGGTTGCCTGCCGCACTCGACACTCAACTACAACGCGATTCGGCACTCACACACTTCGAATACTTCGTACTCGCGGCACTCTCGGACGCCCCCGACCACAAGCTCCAGTTGTCGGTACTGGCCCAGCGCGCGAACGCGTCCCTGTCCCGCCTCTCGCACGTGATCACGAAGATGGAGAAGGCCGGCTGGGTGAAACGGGAAGTCATTCGTGGCAGCCGCGGCTCCAACGCAGTGCTCACCGATGAGGGAATGGCAAAGGTGGTCGCGGCCGCACCGCCGCACGTCGCCTCAGTTCAAGGTCTCCTCTTCGAGGGCCTCGACGATCGCCAGGTCGCCCAGCTTTCGTCGTTGGGTACAGCAATGCTCACCCAACTGGACAAGGGAATCGCCGCCGGACTCGGCAAGGCCTGACCACATCCCCGAGACGAGCGACTGATGATCAAGACGGCAGCTTCGCGAGGTCGAGTGCAGCCAAGTGACTGAACAGCATGCTCGCTCCGATCGGGTTTCCACCGCCGGGGTACGTAGTCCCGCTGGCCGCTGCCATCGTGTTCCCCGCCGCGTACAACCCGGCAATCGCCGTACCGTCGGCTTTGAGCACCCTCCCGGTCGCGTCGGTCCGTAGACCACCTTTGGTCCCGAGGTCGGAGATGCCGAAAGCGGCAGCGTGAAACGGCCCTTGATCGATCGGTACGAGCGGCGAAGCCCCCTCGGAGAAGGCGCGGTCGTACGCAGTGTCTCCTCGACCGAAGTCCGTGTCGACGCCAGTCGCCGCAAACGCGTTGAATCGCTTCACGGTCTCCACCAGTTCCGCTGCGGGAACATCGATCTGGGCAGCGAGGTCTTCGAGTGTCTGTGCACTCTTCCACAACCCCGCAGCCACATACTGCTCCGTCTGGGCCATGGGTACGTTGGGTGCCTTCACCGGCGGCACTGCGCCTTCTCTGTTGTCGTAGATCATCCAGTACGGCGTGGTTACTTTCCCTGCCCGCATGTGTTCGATGACAGAGCGACCCAAGCGGTCGTACGGCGCTGATTCGTTGACGAATCGACGACCGTCGTCGTCCACGAAGATTCCGCCGGTGAACCACAGCGCAAACGCGGAGCGCCCATCTGGATGGGTGAGTCCCGGCGACCACCAGGCCTCGCCCATCAGGTCGGTGTCGGCACCCGCGGCGACCGCCGCATGGTGCGCCTTCCCGAGGTTGCCGGGGCAGCCCATCGTGTCGAGAGCGGATCCGGGGACACCGAATTCGGCACGCATGGTCTCGTTCTGCTCGAATCCACCGGCGGCGAGGATCACTCCTCTGCGTGCCTGAATGGTTCGACGCCGACCATCTCGGTCGACGACGGCTCCGACCACCACTCCGTCCTCGACGACCAATTCTTCGAGAGTGGTCTTCAGGTGCATGGTGGCGTTCGGGAGTTCCGCAAGAGCCAACAGGAATCGACCGATCAACGACTGGCCGCCGACGAGGTACTTCGGCAACTCCTCCCCCAGACGTTCCGTCGCCAGCGGCGGACGAAGCGAATCACGAAGCGCACCAAGCTTGTTCGCGTTCATCGGCTTGGGAACAATGTGCCGTCCGCTCGCTCGAGCCTTGGGCTCTTCACCGAAGTAGTCGGGCCACGGCAGTATCTGGAACTCGAAGTTCGAGTCCTCTTCGAGGTAGTCGATCAACCCGGCGCCACCTCGAACGTAGGCTTCCTGAACGTCGGCGGGCGTACGATCACCCACCACTGATCGGTAGTACTCCAGCGCATCCTCGATGGTGTCGTCGTCCCCGCCCCGACGAAGAACGGCGTTGCACGGGAACCACATTCCGCCGCCGCCCGAGTACGCCGTTGTTCCGCCGTACTTGTCGGTTGCTTCGATCGCAATGACGTCGAGGCCTTCGCGGGCTGCCGTGTACGCGCCGGTGAGTCCGCCGCCTGATCCCACAGCGAGTACGTCGCACGTCTCGTCCCACTTCGTCATCGTCAGCCTCTCTGATTCTGGGCACAGTTTCCGAACATGTTCTAGAAATCGTTCTAACACATGGACTTAGCGATCGCGGGGGTTCGAAATTCTGTCCCACCGAGCGGGAGCGAGACATGACGCCGAGCGGGAGCGAGAACGAGCAGCGATAGCGCACACTTTGCTCGCACGGGTCTGATCCCGTAGTGTCTGGACACATGTCTGGTAAGACCAAGTTCGAGTCCACTCGTCGACGGCTCACACAGCAGCAAGCCGAAACCGTCGATCGATTGACCGCGGCAGCGATCACGGTCCTGCGCGACAAAGGGTTTGCCGATCTGACTGTACGAATGGTGGCAGCGGAAGCCGGTGTCGCCGCAGCCACGGCATACACCTATTTTTCGTCCAAGAGTCACCTTGTGGCAGAACTGTTCTGGCGTCGCCTCGACGCGGTACCTCACGAGCCCTCCCCCGAGGCGGAACGAGAAGCGCAGGTCTGCTCGGTCCTTCGAAGCGTCGCACTCCTCGTTTCCGACGAACCGGAGCTGGCCGCGGCCGTGACCACGGCGATGATGGGCAATGATCCCGACGTCGAACACCTTCGGGGACGTATCGGCAAGAACATCCGCGAGCGGCTCATCGAGGCACTGGGTCCGTCGTACGATCCCGACGTACTCGAAGCACTCGAAATCTCCTGGTCCGGAGCGCTTGTTCGAGCCGGCATGGGTTACGAGTCCTATTCGCAGATCGCAGACCGGCTCGAAGTCACTGCCAGGCTGATCATGGCGGGTCGCGACAACCTCCACTAGACCGGAGTCATGGCACTCACCAACCATGTTCCCTCGACTCGATCGAGCGTCACCTCGACTCGGCTCGACGTCGACGCAGGTGCCGGTTGCGCGGCACTCGTCGTGATCTGATCGACGAACACGAGCACTTCTGCGCGGTCCGCAGCAACGGAGAGCACACCGACATCGGCGACTCGGGCTTTCGTGCTGATTCCCTGCTCCTTCGACTGGGGTGCAACTGTTTTCGATCCGAATTCGGTGAAACTGTCCTGAAACGATCCGCCGGCGCCTTCGGCCGCTCGTGCGAGGTCGTCGTCGACGGTATCGCTGTTGTAGCTCAAGAGCTTCTCGACGAGCATCGGCGCCACACCGATCACCTCGGCACGTGCGGTTTCGGCTGCTGCCGAACGGTGGTGACTCCAGAGCAGAGTCCCGCCGGCTCCCACCAAGATCAGCGCTGCAAACGCCAAGACCACGCGCTTCACGGGACGAACTCCACACTCGACATCAGTACCCGACCGTCGACCTCTTCGACACCGACGCGAAGACGGTAGGTTCGCGCCGAAGACTCTCCCGCTGAATTGGCGACCTGAGCAGAGGCGGCGATCAGTACCACCCCCGAGGTTCCGGATTCCGATGCCAACGCTGCGGTGTCGACACGACCGTCGGAATCGACGGCAAAATCACGGATGGACGCGACGAACGCAGATTCGCCGGACTTCAGTTCGTCGGCAAAGGCTCCCGTACTCAGGGCCTGTAGCGTCGCGAGATTCTCGTCGACTGTGGCGGAGTGAACGTCGATCAGGGCAAGGGTTCCTGCGACCGCACCGTCGACGTACTCTTGACGCTGGGTCTCGCGCGCCCGGTCGGATTGAACTGCCAGAGCACCGAAGACCACAACGACGCTCAGAGCCGCGAGTGCAATCCAGACCAGGGCAGTGAGTACACCGCGCTTCCCTCCGACCGGATCCAGCACCTCACCTCTCAGCGATTCGTCGGCGTCAGCAACTGTTGCCACGGCTCACCCTCCCCCGGACCGGAGTCAGCCGGAGCCAACTCCGTGTGTTGATAGTCGACTCCGTCAGGCCCGGTGTACAACTCGCCGGGCGCATTGGTCCCCGACGGCACGTACGCTTCGGGGCTCCGGCAGATCTCCGGGCTCGGTGCTCGTTTGCCCGGTACCTCCATGCAGGGAATGTTCCGAGATCCACGAACGGCGAAGACCGAGTTCTGTGGCACTTTGCAGTACAGATCAGCCGGGGTGTCCGGCACACTCGTCTGGGTCGGGTCCCGTCGCTGATCGGCCGGAAGGTAACCGGTCGAGCACGCCGCAGGGTCCTGCGCTTGGAGATGGAAGTTGACGTTCGCGGCGCCGTCCACCTGCCCGCGTTGTACGACGGTTTCCTGTGCCGCGACCAGTGGCGGCAAGATTACGAGCACCTGCTCCAACCCGGCGTTGTACGTCAAAGCCACCTGAGCGGTGCTGGTGAAATTGGCAAGCAGCACAGGCAAAGTGGGTTTGAGGCCTTGAAACAGCAGGTCGGCTTCAGTCGCGAAGCCCGGTCCGGTCTCGAGGATATTGCGCACGGACCCGTCGGCGACCTCCAACTGTCCACTGAGTTGAGCGACACTGGACGCCCACTGGCGAATCTGATCGCCCGTCACCACCTGGGTCTGCAGGAGCGGATCCAACTGCTGTACGAGCGTCGTAGCCGGCGTTGTGGCAGCGGACATCTGATCGACGAACGAAGTGGTCGAATCCAGCAGACGAGCCAGATCCTCTCCCCTGCCTCCGAAAGCTGCCGCGGACTCGTCGATCACCGATCGCAACTTGTCCCGCGGTACGGATGCGAGCATCGCCTGCGCCTGATCGAGGACCGGTCCGATCTCGGTCGGGATCGTGACAGCGTCGGGGCCGATCACGTCTCCGTCGGTCAGAAAGGGTCCGTCCGCGGTGCTCGGTTGCATGTCGACGTATTGCTCGCCGATTGCCGACACGCTTCGCACCGCTACTGTGAGCCCGCTGGAGGGAACGGGAACCGCACTCTCCAAAGATAATTCGGCGCTTACCACTCCCGGAGACAGACGCACCGACCTGACCTGACCGATGGTGTCGCCGCGATAGGTCACGTTCGCGTTCCGATACAGGCCGCCGGCGTCGGGCAGTTCGACTGTCACCGAATAGCGCCCGATGCCGAGCATGGTCGGAACTCTCAGGTACGAGATAGCCGCTGCGCTCATGCCTATCACCGCCAGGATCGCGAAGATCGTCAATTGCCTTCGCACCAACTTCGTGAGAATCATCGTCCACCTCCCTGGGCGGGTTGCGCTGTGCCAAGTGGGCCGGGCTGCCCTGGGCCGAGTGGGGCGGTCAAGGGATCGACCAGTACTCCGTTCTCCACGGGGGTTTGCGGCGCCCCGAACGGAGTGCCGAAGCCGAGCCCCGACTGGAGACGATTACTCGTGAGGTCGATCAGTGCCCACAAATTGGTGTAATCACCGCGCATTCCGTCGTCGATGGTCGTCTGGGGGAAGGGGAATGTACTCAGATTGCCCAAATTGTTGATCAGGTCCGGTCCTGTTTCGACCACCTTCTGCAGCGTCGATTCCAAGGAGCTCAAATTGGCTTTCAGATCGTCGCGGGTCCGGTCGACCAGATCGGTCCCGACGTCCCCGAACCTGCCGACCGCATCGAGGGCGGTGGTCAGGTCGACGCGTTGGGCGCTCAGTTCCGCCAAGGCTGGATCGAGGGTCTCCAACGCCTCACCGAGAACGTCTCGCTGAGCCGTGATCTCGCCGGCGAACACGTCGAGATTCTCCATGGTCGTGACTATCGCCTCGCGTTGACGGTCGAGTGTCTCGGTCACGGTGTCCATCTGGCTCAGCAGGTCGCGCGCCGCATCCGTCCGTCCGCCGAGCGCCGTGTTCAGCTCCGTGGTGATGCTGTGAATCTGAGCGAGCCCGCCGCCGTTGAGGACCAATGACAGTGCCGTCAACGCTTCCTCGGTGGTGGGATAGACGCCGGCCGACGCGAGGGGGATCACCGATCCCTCCGACAACCGCCCTTCCGGCGCAACATCGGTAGGCGGCGCAAGCGCAACGTGTTTGGACCCGAGCAGACTGGTTTGGCCGATCTTGGCAGTCGCGTTGGCGGGCAGCGACACCGAGCCGTCGAGCGCAACCGTCACTCGTGCGTGCCAGTTGTCGGTCTCGATCGCACTGATACTCCCGACTGTCACGTCGTTGACCATGACCGGAGAGTTCGGACTGATCGACGTGACGTCGGGCATCTCGATCACGACCGAGAAACTTCCCTCACCGCGGCCGGCCGCGCCTGGCAGCGACACCGAATTCAGCCCGCTCCATTGACAACCCGTCAGAACGAGCACGGCGCTCGCCGCCACACACACTGTTCCCCACCAGCGGGCAGTCATCGTGATCCTGTCGACGGCATGATCAGTCCGGTCAGACTCGACGCAACCGGTACCGTCGGAAAGCCCAAGGCGCCAGTCGGTTCCAGATCAGGCTCGCTGTACACCAGTTGGTCCGGAAGAGCGCCGAGCGCCCGGGTCGGATTGATGCTCAGGTCCGGGTAGTTGGCCTTGATCGTGTTGAGCAACGGGCCGAGGTATTCGATGCACAAATCCGCGCCCTTCTTCGAGGTGTCGTTGGCCAGGCCGGCGATTCCGCCGCAGATCAAGTCGATCGGGTTGCCGACGTTCTGGAATGCGGGCACACCCACCATCGCTCCTTGGGCCGGCCGGTAGACGTTGTAGTAGTTCGACAACGCTGTCGGAGCCAGATGCAGTACCTTCTCGAGACCTGCGCGCTTGTCGACCAATACCTGGGACACGTCGGCCAACTTCGCGATCTGCTCCGTCAAGCCGGTTCGGTTCTGTTCGACGAACCGCTGTACGTCGACGACGGCGGCGTCCAGATCGGCGAGAGCCGGAGCCAATTGCGTCCGGCTCTCGGCGAGCACACTCGAGACATTTGCCAGTCGTCCTTGGAACTGAACGATCTGTTCGTCGCTTGCGGCGAGTGCGGTCGTGAAGGTCTGCAGGCCGCGGATGGTGCCGAACAGATCGGCTCCGCCTTCGTCGAGTGTGCTCATAGCCTCCGAGAGTTCGGTCACCGAGCGCCCCAGCGCTTCCCCGTTGCCGACCAGTGCGGATCCGGCACCGTCGAGGAAGTTGGCGGCGGGACCGCGATCGTCCCCGACGGGACCCAAAGCATCGGCAGCCCGGCCCAGCTGTTCCTTGATCTGGTCCCACTCGACCGGGACGGCCGTTCTGTCGAGTGGGATCTCCGCACCGTCATTCAGTGCGTCGGCGCCGTCCGTCACCGCCGGCGTCAACTGCACGAAGCGGGCCGAGACCAGCGACTGGGCAACGATCACCGCTTTCGCGTCCTCGGCGACGGGAACCTCGCGCGCCAATTTCAGTTCGACGCGCATTCGATCTCCCTGTGGGGCGATCGCGGTGACGCGGCCGACGTCGACTCCCACGACACGAACGTCGTCACCGACATACAGACCGGTCGTCGAGGTGAAGTAGGCCGTCACGTTGTAGTAGCGCAGATGTTGCACCGCAAGGTATCCCGACACGACGACGATCGCCGCACCGATGACGCTTCCACCAACAACGGCGATTCGACGCCAGTTCACCGGTTTGCGAACTCGTAAGGCACCCATCATCGAACCTCCGGAATCGGTAGCGGCGCAGGTGGTAGCCCGAACATCGCGTTGATCAACGGTTGGGTGTATTGCGCTGGCACCAGGTTCTGAACGTAGGCGTAGTAGAAGGGGCCGCTGGCCACGGTGTCACCGAGCGTGCCCACGTACGTACCGAGACCGTCGATTCCCTGAGAAAGGTTGTCCTTGTTGTTCTGCAGAATTCCGACAACCGTGTCGAGTTTGCCGAGGACCGGCTGCAATTGCGCCTCGTTGTCGTGGACGAGTCCGCTCAGCTGGGTCGACAACGCCGAGATGTTCGTGATCACTTCCCCCAGCGCCGCCTGTCGCCGATCCAGTTCTCCCAACAAGGCGTTGCCGTCGACGAGTAGCGCGTTGACCTGTGGTCCACGCTCGGCCAGCGTCCCGGCGACGTCGTTTGCATCGGACAGCAAGGTGCGCAACATGTCGTCGCGTCTATTGACGCTGTCGGAGATCCGTGCGACACCGTCCAGCGCCGGCCTCAGGTTCGGCGCACTGTCGGACATCACCTGCCCCACTGCGTCGAGCGATTCGGAGAGTTGGTCGAGATCGATGTCCTCGACCGTCGTGGTGAGGTCACCGAGCACGTCGGGCAGCGAGTACGCCGATCTTGTTCGCTCGACCGGGATCTCACCGCCGACCGCGATCCTTCCCGGACCGTCCAGATCGAGCGATACCGCTCGCTTGCCGAGCAACGACATCGTGGTGACGGCCGCCGATGTGCTTTCTCCCAAACCGATCGAGCCTTCCAGTGTGAAATCCACGCGCGCGAGTCCGTGCTCGACCTCGATCCGATCCACCGTTCCGATCTTCACTCCGGCGGCGTTGACTTCGTCTCCCGGCGCGAGACCGCTGGCGTCGGCGAACACCGCGCTGTACCCGACACCCGATTTCAGGAACTGCAGATTCTGATACTGGAGCGATGCCAATACGACGGCGGCCGTGACGACCAATCCCACGACCCCCACGCGTACGGCCTGGCTCTGTGCCATCTCTCTCATCGTGGTGCGCACCTTCCGGTCGTCTGATCCACCAGGTCGACAGTGAGCGGCGTACCGTCGGCACCGTCGACCTTCAGTGCGATTCCGCACAGATAGAAGTTGAAGAACGACCCGTACGAGCCGACTCGGATCAGCTGCTTGTAGTTCGAGGGCATGGACGCGAGAATCCGATCGAGCTCACTCTGTTGCTCGATCAGCGGATTCAGGCTTGCGTCCAGCTTCGATAGGTTTCCCGCGATGTCCGGGCGAACTCCGGCGAGGAGATCGGCGAAGGTGCCTGATGCGGTGTTCACACTCTCGACGGCAGTCCCGATCATCTCCCGGTCCGCCGCGAGCCCGCTGACCAGCTGTTGTAGGTGATCGAGAGTGTCACTGAACTGACCACCGCGGCTGCGCAATTCGCTGAGCACACCGTCGAGGTTGCCGATCACTCGACCGATCAGTTGGTCGCGGTCTGCGAGAGTGTTCGTAATCGATCCGGTGTGCGCCAGCACCGATGCCACAGTTCCGGACTGGCCTTGAAACACCTCGAGCAAGGACATCGACAACGCGTTGACCTGCTCCGGGTCCAGGGCTTGAAACAGCGGCTTGAAACCACCGAGTAGCGCATCGAGGTCGAGTGCCGGTGCGGTGCGATCGACGGGGATGCTCTCGCCCTCCGGTTGCGGTTCCGCGATCCCCGGATCGTCGAGCAATTCGAGGTATCGATTACCCACCAGATCCTGATATCGAACAGCGGCTCTGGTCGATACGGTCACGGTGTCACCCGTATCCACACTGAAACTCACGTGGGCACGGTGATTCCCACCGAATTCGACGGAGCCGACAGAACCGACCGGCACACCGGCGATGCGCACCTTGTCGCCGGCTCTGAGCCCGGAGGCGTTGACGAACTCCGCCGAGTACGACCTCGCGTCGCCACCTCGCATCTGGCCGAACACGAGGATCAGCCCGGCGTTGACGAGGATCATCACCAGAACAAAAATTCCGAACTTGACGGTGTACCCACGAACTTTCATCGGATCTCCGTCCCGAACAGGTAGCTCATCAGATCCGGGACCGTGTTCATCGGTTGCCCACCATTCGGCTGACGCTCGGGCGCAAACGGATTCACCCCGGTGTCGGTCACCAGGTACGGAGCATTGACGTTCGGGTCGCGCAGTGGAAGGCCCATACACTGCGGGCCACCGGTTGCCGCGACCTTCGGAAGGTCGTCGGGATATCGGTACGGTTCGGTTCCGGCGATCAGACCGATCGACATCTTGATTCCTGGTTGTCCGTTGTAGGCGCCGTCGCCGATCTTCTTGCTCTCCTGAAGTCCGTGGAACATGCAGGGAATCACCGGGGAGTATTCCTCGAGCAGTGCGGTGGTCGGCCGCAGTAACGACAGAACGGTGTCGATACCGTCGGCGTTGGCTCCCAGTACATCTTCTCCGGTGCGGGCGACCCCGATCACGTTGAGCAAGAGGAGATCAAGATTCTGCTGCTCGTCGAGAACAGTGATTCCCGTAGTCGTGAGCGAGTCGAGGGTGTCCATCAAGTCGAGAACAGCGTCGCGGTAGGTCTGCGTGACGGCTGGCAGGTCAGTCAACACATGATCGAGAGCCTCACGTGCAGTGTTGAATTCGAGCAAGGAGGAATCTGCTTGTTCGAGTGCGACCCCGAGCCGTTCGCCGCGTCCTTGCAGAGCAGTCGAGAGGGCACCCAATGTCGAATCGAGTTTGCCCGGGTCCACCGTCCGGAGCACGGCGGTGAGTTTCTCGAACACCGTGTTCAGCTCGACGGTCACCCGGGATGCGTCGATCGTCGCCCCGGCGGCAAGTCGCGCACTACTCGGCTGCTCCGGCGAGGACAGGCTGACGAACTTCGCGCCGAAGGCCGTGTTCGACGTGATCGCCACATCCACGTTTGACGGAATCGACTCGAGCGCTTCGGGATCGATCGACAACGACAGTTGCGCGGTGGCGTAGTCAGTCGGCGTGATGGACTCCACCGAGCCCACGGTCACCCCGGCCATCTTCACCCGCGCGCCCGGATCCATCACGAGCCCCGCGCGCTCCGCGATCACCGTGATCGGGACGCGAGTGACAAACACCTGGTTGAAAGACGCGACCGACAAAGCGATGACCCCGACGATCGCCGCAGCCAAGCCCAGAGCAGCCAACTTGTAGCCGTATCTGTGCACGCAGTCCCCCTAACCGGACAGATTGAAGTTGCCGGAACCGCCGTAGAGCGCGAGTGAGACGAGCAGGGTCACTGCCACGACGCAGATCAGCGAGAGCCGAACCCCGCGGCCCACTGCAGTTCCCACGCCCGACGGTCCCCCGGACGCGTTGTATCCGTAGTACGTGTGGATCAGCATCACCAGTAGTGCCATCACGAGCACTTGAACGAAGGACCATGCGACATCGACCGGATCGAGGAACGTCGTGAAGTAGTGGTCGTAAAGCCCTGACGATTGACCGAACAGGACGACCGTGGTGAACCTTCCGGCCAGAAAAGATCCTACGAGTGCCAGGGAGTACAACGGCAGAATCGCCAGCATCCCCGCAGTGACGCGGGTGCTGACGACGTACGGGACCGAACTGATCGCCATCGATTCGAGGGCGTCGATTTCCTCACTGATGCGCATGGCACCGATCTGCGCGGTCGAACCTGCTCCGATCGTGGCCGACAGGCCGATTCCCGCGATGACCGGCGCGGCGATACGAACGTTGATGAAGGCGGAGAAGAATCCGGTGAGCGCTTCGACTCCGATATTTCCCAGTGAGCTGAAACCTTGGATCGCTATGGTGCCGCCCGAGGCGAGAGTCAGAAATCCCACGACCGCAACCGTGCCGCCGATCACTGCCAAAGCTCCGGTGCCCATGCTGATCTCGGCTACCAGTCTCAACACTTCCTTGGGGTGTTTGCGAATTGCCCACGGGATGTGAGCGATGGCGCGCGCGAAGAAGACAGCTTGTCGCCCGACATCGTCGATCGAGCGTGACGTTCGAGCCACCCGCGCCCGCGTGCGTCCGAACTTGCCGATTTGTGCCAGCGAATCCGACAGCGTCACCTCGATCACCCCGCCGTCAATCGGATGCCGACCGCGGTGACGATGGTGTTGACGACGAACAACGCCATGAATGCGTACACCACCGTTTCGTTGACGGCCTCCCCCACGCCTTTCGGCCCACCCCGTACCGACAGTCCGCGATAGCAGGCCACCAATCCCGCCAGCATCCCGAACAGTGCAGCTTTGACCATCGACAACGCCACCTCGGGCAGGCCGGTCAGCAACGTGATTCCCTCGACGAAGGCGCCAGGGTTCACGCCCTGGAGAAACACCGAGAAGGCGTAACCGCCGGCGATGCCGATGACGCAGACGAGTCCGTTGAGCAGCAAAGCCACCACGGTCGACGCGACCACCCGCGGAATCACCAACCGATTGATCGGATCGATCCCGAGCACCTCCATGGCGTCGATCTCTTCACGAATCGTTCTCGATCCCAGATCGGCGGCGATGGCTGTCGCGCCCGCACCTGCCACGATCAGCACCGTCACCACCGGACCGACCTGAGTCACGGCGCCGAGCGCGGCCCCGGCGCCGCTGAGGTCGGCGGCACCGATTTCGCGGAGAAGGATGTTGAGGGTGAAACTCACCAGGACCGTGAACGGCACGGCTACCAACACTGTCGGCACGATCGACACCCGGGCGATCATCCAACTCTGCTCGAGAAACTCTTGCACCTGAAAGCGGTTGCGGAACAAGCCCACTGCGACATCGGCGCCCATCCGGTAGAACTGGCCGAGTTCGCGCATCGGGCCCGCAAGTGCAACTCTTCCGCTGTACACGTCAATGCCCCGAAGGACATGACGTGGAGTTGCCGTAGTCGACCTTGAATTCCTTGATCCCGTTGAGCCAACCGGACGAGAGCCTGCTCGGATCGCCGAGCTTGCTGATGTCGGGCATGTGATCGGCGATCTTGCCGAAGATCAGATCGACCTCCATTCTGGCCAGGTTGGCGCCGACGCAGTAGTGCGGCCCGGTTCCTCCGAACGCGAGGTGCGGGTTCGGGTCTCGGGTGATGTCGAAGACGTCGGGGTTCCCGAAGACGGTTTCGTCGAAGTTCGCCGAGCCGTAGAGCAGTACGACGCGCTGCCCCTTCGCAATCGCAGTGCCGGCAATCTGTGTGTCCACCACTGCTGTTCGTTGCATCGACGTCAGTGGCGAAGCCCAGCGGATGATCTCGTCCGCGGCGGTGCGCGGACGCTCGCGCTTGTACAATTCCCACTGATCCGGATGCTCGAGAAATGCCATCATGCCGAGTGTCGTTGCGTTTCGCGTCGTTTCGTTGCCCGCGACAGCCAACATGATGACGAAGAAACCGAACTGTTCCGGGGTGAGTTTCTGCCCGTCGATGTCGGCATGCACCAAGCGTGAGATGATGTCGTCGAGCGGTTCCTCCCGTCTCGCCTCAGCCAGTTGATAGGCGTAGCCCAGGATCTGCGCCGACGCCATCCGAGACTCGCCGGCGAGCGACTCGTCGTCGTATCCCGTCATCTGATTCGACCATTCGTACAGCTGACGGCGCCCGTCCTGCGGTACACCGATCAGCTCCGAGATCGCCTGCATGGGTAACTCGCTGGCGACCTGGCTGACAAAATCACCGCTACCTTCCGCCACGGCAGCCGACGCTATGTCTTCTGCCCGCGCTTCCAACCCGGCCCGCATCGCTTCCACCGACCGCGGAGTGAACAAGCGCGCCACCAACTTGCGCAGCTGTGTGTGCTCAGGGGCGTCCTTGTTGATGAGGACGTGTTTTGTCGCCTCCAACTCCTCCGCCGAGATGTTGTCTTCATGCCGCGGAATGCAGCCGTTGACGTTGCTCGAGAACTCCTCGCTGCGCAACGAGACGTCGCGGACGTCTGCGTGGCGGGAGACAACCCAACAACCACCGTCGTGAAATCCGCCGGTACCCGGTTCCTGGGCGTTCCACCAGACCGGAGCGCATCGTCGTAGTTCGGCGAACTCGGCAAGCGGGACGCGCTCGCCGTACAGATGCGGGTCGGTCACGTCGAACCCGTCGGGAAGGTCGATCTCAGGCATTGCAGATGCTCCTTTACGGATGGGTGCCGGGTGCCGGGTGTTGCGTGTGAGCGCTAGTCGATCCGGTGGACCGGGTCGCTGTTCTGTGAGAACTCCTTGGCCCAGCGGTAGTCCGGCTTGCCGCTCGGCGCTCGAACGACCTCGTCGGCGATCCAGAAGGAACGCGGAATCTTGTAGCCGGCGAGGTGACTGCGGGCGTGCTTCTCGATGGATTCGAAATCCGGTTCCACACCGTCGCGGATGCGAAGCACCGCCGCCACCCGATTGCCCCACCGCTCGTCCGGAACACCGATCACTGTCGCGTCGTAGATGTCGGGATGGGCCTTCACCACGGCTTCGACTTCTTCCACGAAGACCTTCTCGCCGCCGGTGTTGACCACCATGTTTCCCCGTCCGACGAGGGTGACCGAGCCGTCGTCCTCGATCCGCGCCCGGTCTCCGGTCACCACTGCCCGCGCGCCGTTCACCTCGCGGAATATCTCGGCCGACTTCACCGGATCGTTGTAGTAGCCGAGTGGAACGTTTCCGAGTTTCGCCAGCCATCCTTCGGCGCCCGAGCCCGGCTCCAACACTCGGTTGTCGTCGTCGACGACGACCGTGAATCTGTTGGCGCCCACTTTGGGTCCGCCACGCTGCTCGAGCCCTTTGGTTGCGAATCCGATTCCGCCGAAGCCTGTTTCGGACGATCCAACCGAATCGGAGATCATCAGATTCGGAAAGACGTCGAAGAACGCATCTTTGACCGATCCGGAGAAGAGCGCAGCGCCGGAGGCGAGCACGGCCAGGCTCGACGCATCCGGTTGCAATTCGTGATGGGCTTCGACCAGTGGACGGCCCATGGCGTCGCCGGTGATGACCATGACCTGCGGGCGATATTCGGCGACGACTTTCCAGACCTGCGCCGCATCGAACTTCGGTTCGAAGATGACGGTGTTTCCGGAGAACAGAGCGTTGAACGTCGGCATCAGTGCCGAGGTGTGGATCAGCGGTGGAAGCATGCACCACCGCATCGGTTCGGCTGCCGCGGCGCCACCGCGCGACTGCTGGTACTCGTCGGCGATCGGCTCACCCGAATAGAAGTCGTAACCGCCGGCCAACACGCGCCAGATGTCTTCCTGCCGCCAGACGACGCCTTTCGGTCGTCCGGTTGTTCCGCCGGTGTAGAGAACGTAGACGTCGTCGCCGGAACGCTCGGGAAATGCATGTTCACCTGTGCGAAGCGAGGATTGGTTGCCGAGCGCATCCTCGTACGCCACTGCCCCCGGAATCGACGGTTCGTTCCCGAGAGCGAGTTCGTCCGCCGCCTCGATCACGTACTTGACCCGCGGCGTGGCCACCAAGGCCTCGGCGACCCGCTCAGCGAAACCACGATGGAAAACCAACGCCGTGAGATCCGCGTTCTCGTACAGATAAACCAATTCGTCGCTCGTGTAGCGGTAGTTCACCGTGATGGGAACGCCGCGGATCTTGAAGGCCGCGAGGACAGCAACCATCGCCTCGATCGAGTTGTGCAGCTGAATACCGATGTGCGAACCGACACCCAACCCGACGGACTGGAAGTAATGCGCCAATCGGTTGGCCCGCTCGTCGAGCTCACGGTATGTCACCTCCTCGCCGGAAACGATCAGCGCGAGGCGATCGGGCATCACATCGACGGAATGCTCGAACAGGTCTGCAAACGTGTACGCCATAGGTTGAGTCCTTCGGGTTCGGCCGGTCAGACGACGAAGAGAGGCAAGGGGATTCCGCGATCTTCGAATACGAATGCCGCGCCGGTACTGACCTTCGTGATGGCGACTTCGACGCATTCCGGAGCGGGAGCCTCGGTGATGTCGACGGCCAGAAGAAGCCCCGCGGCATCTTCGGCCACCACTCTCACGGTGAAGTGCGGATTCACGCCGCGGACCAAAGCTTGGAGAGGATCAAGGTGCTCGCTGCCGAGCAAGGTCGGCCAACCGCCGTCGCGGTCGACAAGAGCTTCTCGCGAGATCCGCAGCTCCAGAGCACCGCCGTCCTGTCGAAACTCGCTCTCCACATACTGCTTCGGATTCAGCAAGGGATGCACGGACAGGACCAATGCCAACGATTCCAGCGTCGAAGGAAGCCCGAGCGCATCTCGAATACGCTGTGCCGCAACTCCCGCGATTCCGGTCAATTGCTTTCGCGTGATCTCGCGAGCCTTGTCTTCGTCGGCACGGCGGCGAACCGCTGCCAGAAAGCCCAACGCCAACAGATGATGCTGCACGCAGATCTCCTCTGCGATACGAACCAAGGCTGATCGCGAGAAGTCGGAAAACCTCAGGTCGGACAACAACGGACCCGAGTAGTCCGCCCTACCGTCCCCACCGTGATCGATCGGGCTCAGCTCGACCGTCACCGCGGCGGTGCGTCCGATCCGCTCGGTGTGCGCGGTCATCACGGGAGGCGTGTGCGACGGGTCGATGGAAACGGTCCAGGCGCAGTGCGGATGTCGGTCGGCGGGCCTGCGCGGTGGTCGGTGAATCGGCCGGATCTGGGCGCGCGGGTTGGTCGCGATGGCCGTTGCATCGAAAGTCGGATCCTCGATGTCGTGACACATCGAGGTCACGAACTCATCGCCCAACGGCTCGACGTCCATGAGTGCTCCGCAATGGTCGAGCCAGAATTCACCGTGCAGCGGATCGTCGACCCGGTATCGGAAGTCCATGAACTGTGGAGGAGCGCCGATGTCGAGTTGTAATCCTTTGAAGATCGTCACGACGTCGTCGCCCTCGTATCCGAGAGCCTTCTGCATGCGGCGGGTGTACCAGGGGCTGGCCGACTCCCACTCCTCGACGGCCACCTGTGCCATACCCTCGCGTCCGAATTCGACGATCAGATGCGCCATGCCCGAGCGATCGATCAGCTGCCCGCACAGGAGCAACTCGGGCACCAGCACGGCAAGGTCGCGCTGCGAGAGTGCCTCGAAGGAATCGCGCACCGACATCGGACTCACCACAGCGAAACCGGCGCGGTGCCCACCGGATACCAGCCCGGTAGCGGGTCGCCCGAGATCGATCGCTGGATCCGGCCCTGCATCCCCTTCGAGAGAGCGTTGTTGCCGATCATCTCCATGAACAGTGCCGACACGTTCCCGAAGTCGAAGAAGTCACGCTGCCACGACCATTGGAAATCCCCGCCGTAGCGGAACCAACTACCACCGATACCGTAGACGGAGTAGTTGCTACCGTCCTCACGCTTGGCATCGGAAATCTGCTTCCACAAGCCGATCACGTTTCCGCTACGGTCGTCGATCACAAAGTCTTGATACAGATACTCCCAGCCTTCGAGGCCCTTCATCTCGAGACCGAGCGCGACTTCGCGAATCTCCTCGCGCCCCACCGCCATGAAATCTTGCTTGGGGCCGTAGTTCCACCCGTACGTGGCGTCCTCGGTATACATGTCCGCCAACGGTTTCCAATCGCCGGCGGCTTCGGCCTTTTTGTTCGCCTCGATCCAGCGTTGGACCATCTCGTCGAGCTCTGCGCGGTCGAAACCCGTCATCTGAACTTCCTCCCTCGAGCACATGAATTCGCTGCAATCAATCGACAATTCTCAGGGCGCCGGTCGGGCAGTACCTGACCGCCATCTCGGCTTCACCGCGGAGCGACTCGGGTGGGTCCGAGTCCAGAAGACTGACCTTCCCCCGCTTCGGGACGACAAAGATCTCCGGTGCCTCCAGCTCACACGCCGCATGGCCTTGGCACAGGTCGAGGTCGACTTCGACGTGCATGATCACCCCTCACGCCCGGGACGTGTTCGGCGCCGGTACCTCACCGCGCACGGCTGCTGCAACTGGACGACCATCTTGCTGTGGTCGTTTCGGTAGGATTCCGACGGCTGCGCCATCTCGAACTCGAAGTCCCGCAGCAGGATCGAGAAGATCGCTTTGAGCTGCATCTGGGCGAACGCAGCGCCGACGCAGCGATGCCGGCCGGCTCCGAACGGAATCCACGTCCAGCGGTTGACGATGTCCTCTTGATTCGGGTCGATGTACCTCCCGGGATCGAAGGTGTCCGGCCGGGGAAAGTCCTCGGCGATTCGATTGGAGATCGCGGGTGTCGCGGCGACAAGATGGCCCTCTCGGATCTCGAAGCCGCCCACTTCGAAATCTCCACGTGCCACCCGCAACAGGATGATCAACGGCGGATGCAGTCGAAGGGTTTCCTTGACCACAGCCTCGAGAACCGGAATCTGGCGCAGGGCATGAAAACTGATGTCGGCGCCGTCGGAGTACAGATTGTCGAGTTCGTCGACGACGTCCGTCATGGTGTCGGGATGCCGCAACATCTCGATCAGCGACCACGCTGCCGTGCCGGAAGTCGTATGGTGGCCGGCGAACATCATCGAGATGAAGATTCCGGTGATCTCGTCGGCACTGAACCGGAGGTCGCCGTTCTCGTCCTTGACCGAGACCAACACGTCCAACATGTCGCGGTCATCCTTGCCCTGCGGAGGATTCGCGATGCGCCCGTTCATGATGTCCTGTACCAGAGCGACCAACGCCAACCGGGCCTCGTCGCGGCGGCGGAAACTCTCGATCGGCGCGTACGGATCCACGAAAGCCAATGCATCCGTTCCCTGTTCGAGCTCGTGATACAGCTTGGCGAAGCTATCATCCAGTTCGTCGCGGAACTTCTTGCCGATCAGGCACGCCGACGAGGTATAGATGGTCAGCTCGGCGAAGAAGTCGAGCAGATCGATCTCGCCTTCGTCTCCCCACTGCGCGACCATCGCCTCGACTTCGCGGCCGATCGTGGCGGCGTGCCCGCGCATCTGTTCGCCG
This sequence comes from Rhodococcus sp. DN22, assembly GCF_036669995.1. Lineage (NCBI taxonomy): Bacteria > Bacillati > Actinomycetota > Actinomycetes > Mycobacteriales > Nocardiaceae > Rhodococcus > Rhodococcus sp. DN22. The sequence goes on from NZ_CP133326.1 coordinate 3,505,763, forward strand.
CGCAGAGCCGAGTTGTGCAGCATCTCTTTACGCCGCTCCGGGCTGGCGTCGAAGACGACGCCTTCACCGAATATCGGCTTCATGAAGGGGTAAGCCGCTTGTTGGTCGAGATCCTCGTCGGTGGAGCGGAAGAAGAACTCGTTTGCCTCGGCTCCGGACAGCAAGATCACTGTGCGGTCGGCAAGTTGAAAGGCGCCGACGTCACCACATTCCTCACGCACCCGGCGCATGAGCGCTATCGGGTCGGTTCGCAGTTCCTCGAGATGCCCGTGCGGGAGATCCCCGCCGGACACCCGCGGCGGCTCTGGCAGTGTTCGCGACGTCTCTTGCACTCCGTGCGTCATGTCGTCTCCTGTGAGTTCGCAGTGGGAAGTTTGTCCAGTGGCGCCTCGGGCTGAACTTCGACGAGCACGATGTGTGCTCCTCGCGGCGCCGACACAACGGCGACGATGGCATTGGCGATGTCCGAGGCGCGCAGAAAGTAACCATGGCGGGCGAACCCCCACTTGCTCCACGATTCCCCGACCGGTCCGATGATCTCCGGCGTCGTGTCCATCCCCATGCCGGTCAGTGTCGGCCCGGGTCGCACGATCGACGCGCGAATGCCTGTTCCCTCGAGCTCCATTCGCATCTGACGCCCCATTGCCTCGAGCCCGGCCTTCGCTGCGTCGTACGCACCCATGAGTGGACGCTGGCGCTCGGCACAATCCGAGCCGATCAGTACGAAGTCACCGCGCTGTCGTTGCCTCATACCGGGGAGAACACGATGCGCCAATCGCTGCGCACCGACGAGGTGAACTTGGATCTGCCGTAGAAACGCCTCAGGATTCATCTCGTCCGCAGCCCCGAATTCGAGGTCTCCGGCACCGGAGACGACGATTTCCGCGGGGCCGTGGACTGCCTCTGCGGCCGAGACGAACCCGTCGACCGAATCACCGTCCGTGACGTCGAGGAAGTGGGCGAACGCTTCACCACCGTTGCTGCGGATCTTCTCGGCGATGGCTTCGCATTCGGCGACTCGACGCGCACCGAGTGCAACCGGATGCCCGAGTTCGGCCAGGGCATACGCGGTGGCTGTGCCGATTCCCGACGACGCACCACTGATCAGTGCCGGCCGGCGAACAGGATTGGGTTCGAAACGAGGCATCAGCGCACCTGCACTTTCACCGGCAGGGCCGCAAAGCCCCGGACATTTGTCGAATGAACACGCTCGATTCCGGACTCGACGACTTCGTAGTCGCTGACCCGACGCCCGAACTCCGCCAGGGCGATCTTGGCTTCGAGCTTGGCAAGGTGGGCACCGAGGCAGAAGTGCACGCCACCACCGAAACTCGCGAGTTTGCCCGACGAACTCCGGCCGATCTGGAAGCTGTCGGCATCGTCGAAGACGTCGGCGTCTCGGTTGGCCGATCCGATCAGGAGCAGGACCTTCTCCCCCGCCGGAATCGTGCGCCCGTGGTATTCGAGGTCGACAACCGAAGTCCGAGCCACGATCTGACTCGACGTGTCGTAGCGAAGAGTCTCTTCCACCCATTCCGAGGCTCGTTCGGGATCGTCGAGGACCGGTGCGATCTGCTCCCGGTGGTGCGAACCCCAGTACAGAGCGTTTCCGAGAAGCTTGGTCGTGGTCTCGTTTCCGGCCACGACCATCAGAAACATGAATCCGAGGATCTCCTGGTCCGAAAGCTTGTCTCCGTCGATCTCGGCGTCGAGCAAGGCCGAGGTCAGATCGTCCGTCCGCGATCGGCGACGCTGCGCGATCATCTCCTTGTAGTAGCCCATCAAACTGATCGAAGCCTCCACCGCAGGTTGCGGCACGTCGAGAACACCCGCCTCTCGATGCACCACCAGATCCGCCTTGCGCCGCAGTTCGGCTCGGTCGGGTTCGGGGACACCCATGAGTTCGGAGATGACGTCCATCGGCAGCTTTCCCGCCACCTCCGTAATCCAGTCGAACTCCCCCGCGCCCAGCGCGGGTATCAGATGTTGCTTCGTCAGTTCGAGTATCCGGCCGTCGAGCTCCGCAACACGCCGCGGTGTGAATCCGCGAGAAACCAACTGGCGCAACCGCATATGGCGGGGATCATCCATAGCGAGAAACGACATCACATAATGCGCGTGTGGACCGTAGGCTGCGGGGTCGAGTGATACTCCGTTTGCGCTCGACAGACGCTTGTTGTCCTTGAATCCGTCGACCACGTCCGCATATCGCGACAATGCCCAAAATCCCACGTCCGGATTGTGATACAGGGGTGATTCTTCGCGCAGACGCTTGTACGTCGGATACGGATCGTCGTGAAAGTGGTAGTCGTACGGATTGAAGACCACCGGATCGATCAAAGCTTCTGTCATGATTTCTCCAGGATCAGTAGAGCTGAGGCCTCGAGGCGTCCAGCGATTTGCGCGTAGGTTCCGTAGCCGATCCCTGCCCGCAGAAGCGCCCCGGCATAAAGCATTTCGAGCGCTTCCAACACTTCGGGTTCGCCATTCGGATCCAACGCCGAGGCGAGTCGTTGATGGATCTCGAGCCCGATCCGGCCGCGAAGATGTTCCACTTCAGGGTCGGATCCGAGCAGTGCATTGGTCACGGCGGCCGATACCTCCGGTTCGTCCGCGAGAAGCAGCGCGATATTTCGAAGTACAGACAGCACGTGCGCGGTGCGATCCAACCCTGAGCCATCAGGCGCCGACGAGTTCTGAAGTCTTCGCCAGAAAACCTCTGCGACGAGATGCTCCTTGGACGCGAAATACGTGTAGGCGGTCGCAGTTCCTACACCCGCTTCGGCCGCAACCGAACGGACAGTCAGCCCGGAAAACTCTTGTTTGCGTAGAACTTTCACTGTTGCTTCGGCAAGCCTGGCCACAGTTTCCGCCTGTTTGCCCGTGAGGCGCCTGCGCGTGGATTCGTAGACAATCGATCCCCCGCCACTTGAATCGCCCCGTTTGCTGGACACGTGTCTGGACGTTACTACAGCGTCCTGTCCAGGGCAACGAAATGGGGAAACTTGGAAAATTCACCACGAACAGGCAGCAGCGACGCGAAAAGTTCTACTACAGACCGATCTTCATCCCGGCACCAGCGTCCACGCGCAGTTGCTGGCCGGTGACGAATCGCGACTCGTCCGAGGACAGATACACGACTGCATGCGAGATGTCCGCGGGTTCGACCCACGGGATCGGCATCGCCTGCATGAACGGGAACGTCACAGCCGCATCCTCGGCGGTCGGATTCTCGAGGTCGGGACGGAACGTCCGGTACATCGGCATGCTCTGCAACATGTCGGTGTTCACATTGGTCGGATGAATCGCGTTGACGCGAATGGAACTCGGCCCGAGGGTCAGCGCCAACGAACTGGTGTAGGCCTGAATCAGCTTCTTGGCCAGGCCGTATCCGTCGCCACCCGGACCCTGGAGCGCCTGTTGCCCGTTGAATCCGGTCTGCGGCACCAGACCGGCAACAGAGCCGATCGCGATGATCGAACCCCCTTCGCCGAGGTATTCCATCGACGCGTGCACTGTATTGACGACACCGAGAAAGTTCACATCGAAGGCGTCGACGAAACCGGCGGTCGACACGTGTTTGCCCAGCGGACAGATACCGGCGTTCGCCACGACGACATGCAATCCGCCCAACTGCCCTACCGCCTCGGCAAGTGCTGTTTCGAGTCCGGCGCGATCACGGACGTCGACACGCGCCGTCACCACCTGCTGCCCGGCCTCTTTTACCAGGCGAGCGGTTTCCTCCAGATCGGCTGGACTGGCGAGCGGGTATTCGTTGCTGGCGATGTCTGCGCACAGATCGAAGGCGATGATGTGCGCGCCCTCCTGCGCGAGACGGACGGCGTGACTGCGCCCCTGACCTCGAGCAGCGCCGGTCACCAACACCACTTTTCCGTCAACTCTGTTCATTTCGACCTCTCTCCTGTGGATGTGAAGACGTGGTTGTGAATGTGCGGTGAACCGTAGCGGCGCCGCACCGGACACGAGGCGCTTTTCGTCGAAGCAGATCCGAGACCCTCTCGAGACTGCTGGGCTCTCGAAATCTCTTATGCCCCAAAAACCATTGCCTCAACCACAAGTGTGAACTAGAGTCCAGACACATGTCCAGAAAGAGAGGGTTTGCGCTATGACGCTTCGACCCGCAGACAGTTCTGCACTTCTCGTCGACGGAAAACTGGTTCCCGGATCCGGCGGGACCTTCGAAGTTTTCAACCCGGCGACCGAGGAACTGATCGGCCGTGCGGCCGAAGGCACCGCCGCGGACATGGACGCGGCCATCGCCGCTGCGCGCCGTGCGTTCGACGACACCGAATGGGCACGCGATCACGGGTTTCGCGCTCGCTGCCTGCGCCAACTGTGCGATGCACTCCAGTCCCACATCGAGGAGTTGCGTGAGATCACCGTCGCCGAGGTCGGCGCACCGGTCATGCTGACGAGCGGTCCGCAACTCGAAGGCCCGATCGAAGATCTTCGCTACTGGGCCGATCTGATCGAAACCTATTCGTGGGAACAAGATCTCGGGCACGCGTCACCCATGGGGATTCCGACCCATCGCCGACTGCTCAAGGAAGCCGTCGGCGTCGTCGGCGCAATCACACCGTGGAACTTTCCGCACCAGATCAATTTCGCCAAGCTCGGTCCCGCCCTCGCAGCCGGCAACACCATCGTTCTCAAACCCGCGCCGGACACGCCCTGGTGCGCCGCGCTGGTCGCCAAGGTGATTGCAGAAGAAACCGAGATCCCGGCCGGCGTAGTCAACGTCGTGACGTCGACGGATCACTCCCTAGGCGCGCAGCTGTGCAGCGATCCGCGCGTCGATCTCGTGTCCTTCACCGGTTCCACCGCCACCGGACGCACAGTGATGGCCACGGCCGCGCAAACTCTCAAGAAGGTCTTCCTCGAACTCGGGGGTAAGTCCGCATTCATCGTCCTCGACGATGCGGACATCAAGGGTGCATGCTCGGTTGCCGCGTTCTCCGTCTGCGTTCATGCCGGTCAGGGATGCGCGCTCAGTACCAGACTTCTGGTGCCGCGCTCTCGGTACGACGATGCTCTGGCCGCGGCATCTGCCGCGATGGCGGGTATCCGAGCCGGCGACCCCAGCGCGCGCGGAACGGTGTGTGGCCCGGTCATCTCGGCGCGCCAGCGCGCCAGGGTGGAGAGCTACCTCGCCCTCGCGGTCGAAGAGGGCGGCACGATCGTGACGGGTGGGGGCCGTCCCGACGATCGCGAGAGGGGTTTCTTCGTCGAACCCACTCTCATTGCCGGGCTGGACAACTCGTCTCGCGTAGCGCAGGAGGAGATTTTCGGGCCCGTCCTCGTGATCCTTCCGTACGACAACGACGACGACGCTATCCGGATTGCCAACGATTCCCCCTACGGCCTGTCCGGGTCGGTGTGGGGCACCGATCCCGATCGCGTCGCGCACGTCGTTGCCGGTGTCAGAACCGGAACGCTGAGCGTCAACGGCGGCGTCTGGTATTCGGCCGACGCACCGTTCGGCGGCTACAAACAATCCGGGATCGGCCGCGAAATGGGCCTCGCGGGTTTCGAGGAATACCTCGAAACCAAGCTCGTCGCTTCACCTTCCTGACATTCCACACCCTCACCCCACACCCTCACCACAGAATGATCACCACGAAAGTAGGTCGACATGGGACGTTTCGACGGTCGCACCGCGATAGTCACCGGAGCAGCGCAGGGTATCGGAGAGGCGTATGCCCGCGCTCTGGCCGCGGAGGGGGCCAACGTGGTCGTGGCGGACCTCAATCGCGAACTCGGTGAAGCAGTCGCCAAGCAGATCAACGCGGACGGCGGAAATGCCGTGTTCAAGGACGTCGACGTCGCCGACGGGGAGTCGACTGCGGCACTCGCCGACTTCACGATCGAGCAGTTCGGCAGCATCGAGCACCTGGTGAACAACGCTGCCATCTACGGCGGAATGAAGATCGATTCCCTGTTGACGGTGGACTGGGACTACTACCGAAAGTTCATGAGCGTCAACATGGACGGCGCATTGCACGTGTGCCGGGCGGTAGTACCTCACATGCGAGCGAAGGGCGGTTCGATCGTCAACCAGTCCTCCACAGCAGCCTGGCTGTACTCGAATTACTACGGACTCGCGAAGGCCGGCGTCAACAGCCTGACACAACAACTCGCGACCGAACTCGGCTGGTCGAACATCCGGATCAACGCCATCGCTCCCGGCCCTATCGACACGGAGGCGACTCGAACCGTCACCCCCGGCAACATCGTCAAGGACATGGTGAAACGAATCCCGTTGCAGCGCATGGGAACACCGGACGATCTCGTCGGCATGTGCCTGTTCCTCCTCTCCGACGACGCAGGCTGGGTGACCGGGCAGATCTTCAACGTCGACGGAGGCCAGGTGTACCGGTCATGACGCAATCGGCGCCGAAAGCCAGCGCTTCGAAAACCAGACTGGGATACATCGGCCTAGGCAACATGGGCGCGCCGATGGCGCAGCGCCTCCTGGACTGGCCGGGCGGACTGGTGGTGTGTGATGCCCGCGCAGAAGCGCTCGAACCGTTCACCGCTGCGGGCGCGAGCGCAGCATCGACGCCCGCCGACGTTGCAGCGCAGGCGAGCATCATCTCCGTCACGGTGCTCGACGACGCGCAGGTACGCGAGGTTGTGTGCGGGCCGCACGGGATTCTGTCGACCGCACAGCCAGGCACTGTCGTCGCGATTCACTCCACTATCTCGGACACCACGGCGGTGGAACTCGCTGACATCTGTCAACAGCGTGGTGTTCTGCTGGTCGACGCGCCGATCAGTGGCGGTGCCGGCGGCGCAGCGCAGGGCAGGCTGGCAGTGATGATCGGCGGCTCCGACGAGGCGTTCGAAGCCGTCCGCGAGCCCTTCGGATCCTGGGCCGAGCTGGTGGTTCACGCCGGTGACGTCGGCGCGGGAACGCGAATGAAGCTCGCACGCAACCTTCTTCACTTCGTCTCGTTCACCGCCACGACCGAGGCCGCGCGACTCGCCGAAGCAGCAGGACTCGATCTCCGCACGCTCGGAAAGGTCGTCAGGCACACCGATGCGATCACCGGTGGCGCGGGCGCGATCATGCTCCGCGACACCACCGCACCGGTCTCGGAGGACGACCCGTGGTTCTCGATACTGCGGCATGTTCGCAATCTCGGGGAGAAGGACTTGGCCTTGGCCATCGACCTCGGTGATCGGCTGAATCTCGACCTGCCGCTCGCGCACCTTGCGCTCGCCGGACTCGGTGCCGGTCTGGGCGTCGGGAATGACAGCGAAGACAGGTCGGCCGAACCTTCAACGGCATCTACTATTCGGGAGCACGCATGACCGACACCACTCACATGACCGATGCCGGTGGAACCGACGAAAGCCGCATCTCCGAGGCCCGTGCTCGTGGCGTCGCGAAGATGAACGAGGTGTACGGCTGGGAGCTTCCCGCCGACGTTCCCGGCGACTTCTTCGCGGTCACCGCCGACCACCTCTTTGCCGACATCTGGACGCGACCGGGACTGTCGGTACGTGATCGACGACTACTCCTGATCGGTGCCATCACCGCCCAGGGGCACAACGATGTGGCGAAGATCCAGATCAACGCTGCTCTCCACAACGAGGAGTTGACCGAGCAGCAGTTCGAAGAGGCCGCAATCTTCCTGTGCCACTACGTCGGCTGGCCGCTGGCCACCGGGCTCAACAATGCGCTGATCGCTGTGAAGGCCGACAGACGTAAGGCCGCGCGCGCCAAGGAGAAGGCCGCGGCCGATTCCGCGAAAACGGACACCGACTGACTTTCGGTCGAGATACTGCCATCAGGGCATCGATCACACCCACCGATTCCCCCACCAACCAACCAGAAGAACGAAGGATCCGAATCCATGGCCGAGGCCAGCTCAATCCGTCCGCAGTCCTCCGCAAACATCGAGCAGTGGCACTTCGAGGCTGACGTCGTCGTCGCCGGCTACGGCATTGCCGGAGTGAGTGCTTCGATCGAGGCCGCGCGAGCGGGCGCCGACGTGTTGGTGCTCGAGCGCACGAGCGGCTGGGGCGGCGCTGCGGCGCTGGCAGGCGGATTCATCTATCTGGGCGGCGGGACCCCGTTGCAGCAGGCACTCGGGTTCGAGGACTCCCCCGCCAACATGAAATCGTTCATGATGGCCGCACTCGGTCCCGGCGCCGACGAGGAGAAGATCACCGACTACTGCGAAGGCAGCGTCGAGCACTACAACTGGCTCGTCGACAACGGAGTGCCGTTCAAGGAGAGTTTCTACGGCCAACCCGGCTGGGAAACACCCTTCGACGACGGACTCATGTATTCCGGCGGCGAGAACTCGGCACCGTTCAACACGATCGCGACACCGGCCCCTCGCGGGCACGTTCCACAGATGAGCGGCAAGCGCACCGGGGAGAAGGGCGGTGGTTTCATGTTGATGAAGCCACTGATCGAGACGGCCGAAAGCCTCGGCGTACGAGCAGAATACGACATGCGAGTCCAGCGCCTGGTCGTCGACGGAGATCGAGTGGTCGGCATCATCGCCAAGCAGTACGGCAAGGAAGTGGCAGTTCGAGCACGCACGGGTGTCGTACTGGCGACGGGAAGCTTCGCCTACAACGAAGCGATGATTCAGTCGTACGCCCCACGGCTGATCGGGCGCCCCGGTGCGGCTATCGAAGAGCACGACGGAAAGTCCATCCAGATGGCGCAGGCTCTCGGGGCCGACCTCGCGCACATGGACGCCACCGAGGTCGCATTCTTCGGCGACCCCCAGTTGATGATCCGCGGCATTCTCGTCAACGGACGCGGCCAGCGCTACGTCAACGAGGACACGTATCCGGGAAGAATCGGCCAGGAGACGCTGCTGCGCAACGAGAATCAGGCCTACCTGATCATCGACGAAGCTTCCTACGAAGAGGGCTGCGCCGCCGACAGTTCCACACCGTTCTTCAGATTCCAGCCCAAGTGGGTGGCCGAGACCGTCGAGGAACTCGAATCCGACATGGGCCTGCCGGAAGGCACCCTTCAGTCGACGGTCGAGGTCTACAACCGGCACGCCGCCCGTGGTGAAGACCCGGTACTCGGTAAGAAGAAGGAGTGGGTCAAGCCGATCGGCTCACCCGTCGCTGCGCTCGATCTTCGCAATTTCACCGCCGGATTCACGCTCGGCGGCCTGCGCACGTCGATCAACTCGGAGGTCATCCACGTCTCCGGCGAACCGATCCCGGGTTTGTTTGCCGCTGGACGCTGCACCGCCGGCGTCTGCGCCGGTGGATACGCCTCCGGAACGTCCCTCGGTGACGGCAGCTTCTACGGGCGACGCGCCGGAGTCAGCGCTGCCAAGGGCTGAGCGTCTCTTCTCAGATGTCAGCGTCCTCGCTGCGACGTTCGAGGAACAACGTGTCACGCCACCGCCCACCCAGTTGAGCGATACGCGACCGAGTGCCGACGACTCGGAATCCGACGGCCTGGTGCAAGGCGACGCTTGCCCGGTTCTCCGGGAAAATCGACGACTGCACTGTCCAGATCTCACTGGCGTCGGCGGCTTGCACCTGTCGGCGAAGCAGCAGCTTGCCCACGCCGCGCCCGCGAGCGCCGCTACCGATGTAGATGGAGTTCTCGGCGACCCCGCGGTAGCAATCACGCGAGGACACCGGGCTGAGGCTCGCCCAGCCTTCGACGCGGCCGTCGATCTCGGCCACCCATCGATGATCGGGTAACCATTGCGCGTCGAGCTTCTCGGCGGATGGCACCGAGGTGGTGAACGTCGCGGTTCCGGTGTCGATTCCTTCGCGGTAGATCGAGCGGACGGCATCCCAGTCGCCGGATTCCATGCGGCGCACCACCACGTCATCGGGAAGAACTCCCAGTGTGTCTTCGACCGGACCACGAGCAGCCACGACGGCGGCCGCTGCCATCAGATCGGAGTATGCCGTTCCGGCAACACTGACAACCGAAGTGCCTTCACGCACCGAAGCCTCGACAAAACCGACCTCGATCAAGGCCTCGAGGTGGGCACTCAACGCCGACGGCTCGAGTGATGCGGCGTGTGCAATCGTCTCGACGTCGATCGGACCGCCGGCAGCAAGTCGGAGCACTCGCAGCCGCGTCGGATCACCCAGGCACGCAAACCTGCGCGCAAGTACGTCGGTGTCGAGGGGAGCGAGTGTTTCTGAACTCATGAGGCGAATATAACGCCGCTGACCTGCAGTTCGGTCGGCTAGGTTCGGCAAGAGTGTCCCGGAGTGAGAAACAACTCAGCCACCGACCCCAGGGTTCGCCGGCTAACGCGCACCGATCGACGCGGCAATCATCGACCACGAGTTGTGAAGATCGTCCTGCCAGTAACCCCAAGAGTGAGTGCCAGTTGCCCGGAAATCATAGGTGGCCGGGATGCCCAAGGAGTCGAGCCGCTCGGCCAAACGCTGGGTGCACTGGTTCGTCCCGGCCTCGATGACTCCACCCACGATCACCTGGTTCGCCAGAACGCCGAGGTCGCCGTTGACCATCGGTCCGCCCAGATTCTCGTGTGGGCCGGGCAGGCCCGATCCATTGCTGATGTAGAGGTCGACCCCCCGCAATCTCTCGGCGTTGACCACAGGATCGTTGGCTACCCAGCCCGGACCGCCGGGAGGACCCCACATGTTGTCCACGTTGCCGCCGCGGAATCCGACCACGAATCTCACGTAGTCCTGACCGGGTTGAGTACTCGTCTCGGCACACCCGCTGAAAGCACCGACGGCACGGTAAACGGATGGCGCCGCCTCGGCCAGGCTCAGAACCGAGGTACCTGCCATCGACAATCCGGCAACGGCATTCGTACCCGTAGTCCCGAGCGTGGCATCGACGATCGGTGGCAACTCCTGGGTGAGAAATGTGGTCCACTTGTTCAGTCCGAGAACAGGATCGGGCTTCTCCCAGTCGGTGTAGTAGCTGTAGGCACCGCCGATCGGGTTGACGACGTTGACGTTCTTGTCGCCGAAGAAGTCGACGACGTCTGTCCGTGTCTGCCACGTCGCCGTGTCCTCGCCTCCGCCGGCGCCATTGAGTAGATAGAGGGTCGGCCGGGGCGCACTTGTGTCTGCCGGCCGAATCACCTCGAGCGGAATCACCTTGTCCATCGCAGCCGAGTAGACGTACATAGTCAGCTGACGGGCGTTGATCTCCTCGACGTGATCGAGAGCTGAACCGCCTGAAGGGGATGTCGGGGCCGGGTCAGCCGAGGCCAACGCTGCTTCGCCGAACAGTCCCGTCCACGCGACGAGGGCGACGACAAGCATTGCCCGAGTACGTCCGATTCTTCTCATTGCCGCTCCTCGTGCTCGATTGCGGTGCCCGGCAACAGCTCGGTGGCGCTCGCTTCGCGGGCGTGCGGCTTGGTGGCTTGAAGTTGTCATGCCCGTTCGGAGTATCCGGAAAACATCGAGAGCACCCGGGCGAGCACCGGTCCGATGACCGCCATGGCCGGAGGTTCGATCATCTCGTTGTGTTCGCAGCGCACGGGCACCTCCACGATCCGGCCCGTCACGAGTGGGCTCCATTCCTGCGGCGACCTGTCGCGCGGAATCGTGTCGTCGTCTCCGGATGCCAGGAAGATCAGCAGATCTCCTTCGTAGACCTGGGGAACGAACTGGTGCGTGATTCTCTGCGAAGTCTCGTACCCTCGGGCAATCCGTTCGAGGTCCCGACCGTCGACTCCCGTCTCGGGCCCGAGCCTCCGGGCCAACACGGCCGCCGCCTCGTCGAAGGTCAGATCTCGGTCGGTCTCGATCTCGAGGCCGAGTCCTCGCAGTAGATCTCGGACGTCGAGTTCGGCTGACGCAGGGGCATCGCCGTTGTCGGGGTAGCTGTCCATCATCGCCAGTGTGGCGACGTCGCGGCCGGACGATTGCAGTTCGACGGCCATGGCGTGCGCGATGACTCCGCCAAGGGACCACCCGAGTAAGTCGTACGGCCCGTCCGGCGAAACGGCCTCCACCTCTTCGACGTAGCGATGGGCTAACTGTTCGATCGACTGATAGTCACCGTCGTCGCTGAGAGCGGGGAGCTGAAGTCCGTACACGGGTCTGTCCTCGGGCAGATACCGCACCAAGCCGGCATACCCCCAGGACAGGCCGATACCGGGGTGCACACAGAACAGCGGTCGCCCAGTCCCTTTCGTCCGCAGTGGAACAACCACGGCGAGAAGCTCTTCTATACCGGCGTCGGCAGTCGGCATGTCGAGGCGTCGAGCGATTCCAGCGGGTGTCGGGTCGAGGAACATCCACTGAAGCGGGATTCTCCGTCGGAAACGAGAGTGCAGTGCGCTGACGATTCGGGTGGCCACCAGGGAGGACCCGCCCAGGTCGAAGAAGCTGTCGGTAGTGCTCACCCGGTCGACACCCAGAACCTCGACGAACGAGTCGACCACGGCGCGCTCGGTGTCGGTGACCGGCTCGCGGAACTCGGCTGCAGCCGAACCGAATTCGGGTTCCGGTAAGGCCTTTCGGTCGAGCTTGCCCACCGGTGTCATCGGAATCCGCTCGAGAAGCACCACTGCCGACGGAACCATGTGCGAGGGTAGTCGGTCGGCTGCGTACGCCCGTATCTCGTCAGTGCCGGTGGCGTCAGCAGCTGACGCACGCACGTACGACACCAGGACCGTTTCACCCGACGGTCCCGTGTGGCCGACAGTCGCGGCGAAGTCCACCGACGGATGGCGTGAGAGAACTGCATCGATTTCCCCGAGTTCGATCCGAAAACCACGGACCTTGACCTGGAAGTCGCTGCGCCCGATGTATTCGAGCGTGTGATGCACTCCATCGCCGGAGCCAACGATTTTGGCACTGTCACCGCCGGATTCACGCCAACGCACGACATCTCCGGTGCGGTACATCCGGCGCCCCGGCGACCCGTACGAGCACGCGACAAATCGTTCCGACGTGAGCGACGCCCGATTATGGTACCCACGTGCCATACCTGGACCGATGATGTACAACTCCCCCGGCACGCCCACCGGGACGGGCTGCAAACGCTCGTCCAGCACCAGGAAGCCGAAGCCCACTGCCGGCGAGCCGATGTTCACTCCCGCACCGGGTTTCATCGAATCGCTGACGCTCGCCTGCACGGTGGTTTCAGTCGGGCCGTAACCGTTGTGCAGCCTCCGACCCGGCGCCCATTGCGCGACGACCTCCGGCGGGCAGGCCTCGCCCACCAGATCGAGAACACGGAGCGCCTCGAAACCGTTGTCACCCAACGCCGCCAGCGCGGTCGGTGTAATGGTGGCATGAGTGACCTGCTCGCGCCGGAAAACATCGGCCAATTCGGCGCCACCGTACACAGCAGGCGGAACGATCACGACTTGCGCCGAGGCGCTGAATGCCATCGTCAACTCGAAGATGGAAGCGTCGAAACTCGGCGATGCCAACTGTGAGACATGAGAGTCGTGAGTGACCTCGAACCTCTCACGAGTTTCAGCCGTGAAGCTCGCCAAACCTCGATGAGTAATGTTCACTCCCTTGGGTTTCCCGGTAGATCCCGAGGTGTAGATCAGGTAGGCCGGATGATCGAGGTTCAGTTCACCGGTTCGATCGTCATCGGTGATCGGTTCCGGCGACAGCGCGGCTACCCGCCGGGCGAAGTGTGGGTCGTCGAGTTCCAGCCAGGGAACAACGTCGGGTAGGTGAGTTCGGCTGGTCTGAACAGTCAAACCGAGCGAGGCTCGGCAATCGGCGAGCATGTATTCGACGCGCTCGCGCGGATAGGCCGGATCGACAGGCACAAAAGCCGCTCCGGCTTTGGTCACCGACCAGATCGCGACCACCGATTCGATCGAGCGAGGCATTCCCAGTGCCACGAAGGTCTCCGGGCCCACACCGCGACCGCACAACTCCCGGGCAACACGATTCGACCACTCGTCCAGGTCGCGATAACTGAGCTGCCGGTTCTCGAGCGACAGGGCCACCGAGTCAGGATCGATCGCCACGGCGTCCGCCAACAACTCAGGCCACAATTTCGGAGGTACTTCGGGGAGCCCATGCGCCGGCGTCAACTCGCGACGTTCGAGATCGCCGAGTAGGTCGATGTCACCGATCGGTACCTGCGGATTCCGGGTCACGGCCTCGAGCACACGAACGAACATGTCGGCAAAACCGCTGACCGTACCGGGGTCGAAGAGATCAGTGGCAAAGTCGACGGCTCCGCTCATCCCTCCCGGTTCACCGCGATCGTCGTACTCCTCGGCCAGAAGGAATTCCAGGTCTACCTTCACTACCTCGAGTTCAGGATCGATCCCACGGACTTCCAGTCCCGGTAGCTTCAGAATCGGTCGTTTGTTGTTCTGGAATTCCAGCGACACCGCGGAAATCGGCGCATAGGCGCTCGACCGTTTCGGCCCGACCGCCTCCACTACCCGCTCGAAGGGCACGTCGGAATGAGCGAACGCGGCGAGGTCGACTTCGCGGCAATGCTCAACCAACTCGCGGAACGATCGAGCCGGATCCACCTGTGTGCGCAGTGCGAGCGTGCCGACGAACATGCCGACCAGATCATCGAGGGCACGATCTCCCCGGCCGGCGATCGGCGTGCCGATCACGATGTCGTCGGTGCTGCCCAATCGTGCCAGCAAGAGCGCGAGCGCTGCATGCACAGTCATGAATGCAGTGGACTCGTGCTGCCGCGACACGTTCAGAATACGGCGGTGAAGATCACTGCTGATCGAGAAGTGAATCCGCGAGCCGTGAAAACTCTGTTGCGTCGGCCGGTCTCGATCGAGCGGAAGTTCCAAGAGGTCGGGAGCACCTGACAATGCACGTCGCCAGTAAGCCAACTGCTCACTGATCACCGACCCGGGGTCGTCGACTGAGCCCAGAATCTCCCGTTGCCAGAGCGCGAAGTCGGCGTACTGGACTGGAAGCGGCGTCCACTGGGGATCCCCGCCGTACGCGTGGGCCTCGTATGCAATCATCACGTCTCGGGTCAACGGAGACATCGAGAAGCCGTCAGCCGAGATGTGGTGCACCACTACGGCAAGCACGTGTTCGCGCTCATCGATGGTGAACAACGCTGCCCGCAGGGGAATTCGTGCGGCGACGTCGAAACCGGCCGAGACCATCCGGGCAAGCTCGTCACGGAGATGAAGTTCGTCGGTCACCGATGTCTCGGTCAGTTGCGGCAGCTCGGCGCTCTCGGTGGGCACGATGTGCTGGACCGGTCCGTCACCGCGGACCGGAAACATCGTTCGCAGCGATTCGTGGCGGGCGATGACATCGGACATCGCTGATCTCAAGGCCGGTTTGTCGAGTTCACCGCTCAGCCGCACCACGAGCGGAATGTTGTATGCGGGAGAACTGGTGTCGAGTTGATTGACGAACCACATCCGCTGCTGAGCAAACGACAAGGGGATGTTGTCGGGTCGGGGGCGCGGTCCCAGTCGCTCCGACCCTTCGGCAACCGACTGGCCGATCACCGTAGCCAACTCGGCCACCGTCGGCGTCTCGAACAGATCCCGCACGCCTACGGTAGCTCCGAGCACCGCCCGTAGCCTCGCCGCGACCGAAGTGGCGCTCAGAGAATTTCCACCGAGCTCGAAGAAACTGATGTCGGTACCGACTCGTTCGAGGCCGAGCACCTCGCCGAACACGTCCGACACTGCCTGTTCGACCGGGCCGACCGGGGGACGGAAATCCCCTGTGGTCGTCTCGATTTCGGGTCTTGGCAACGCCGAACGGTCGACTTTTCCGACAGCGGTCAACGGAATGTTCTCCAGCACCGTGAGAACGGCAGGCACCATGTGCGAAGGCAAGCGCCGGGCCACGGCGCGAATCAGGATCCTGGCGTCCAGTCGACCCGCCGTGGGCACGACGTACGACACGAGTCGGGTGTCTCCGGTGGGGCCGGAATCGGCAACCGTAACGGCAAGACCGACGTTGGGCTCCGCCATCAGCACACTGTCGATCTCACCGAGTTCGACACGGAAGCCTCGAACCTTGACCTGGAAGTCGCTTCGCCCGACGTACTCGACACACATGTCCGCCGTCCATCGCACGATGTCGCCGGTGCGGTACATCCGCGTTCCTGGGTCAGCCGGGTTGGCAACAAAGCGTTCTGCCGTCAACCCCGCCCTTCGGTGATATCCCCGTGCCACGCCTGGTCCGGCCAGGTACAGCTCGCCGGGGACCCCGACGGGAACCGCTTGAAGTCGAGTGTCGAGCACCAGTTCGCTGACGCCCCTGACGGGTCCACCGATGGTGATTGGTTCTCCGGCGGTCATCGGCGGGCTGACGTTGGACATGATCGTTGCTTCGGTCGGCCCGTACGCGTTGTACAGGCGGCGGCCAGGTGCCCAGCGAGCGACGAGGTCGGGCGGGCACGCCTCGCCCCCGAATACGACTTCCGAAAGTTGTTCCAGCCCAGCCGGGTCCACCGATGCCAATGCCGCTGTGGTGACGAACGCGTGCGTGACGGCGTGCTCTGCCAGAAGTTGCGCCAGGTCCTCGCCCCCGTAGATCCCGGGTGGAGCGACAACCATCGTCGCCCCGGCTCCGAAAGCCTGCAGATATTCGAAGAGCGACCCGTCGAAACTCGGAGTGGAGAAGTGCAGCGTGCGTGATTGTGGAGTTGCGCCGTAGCGTTCGAGCTGGTCTCGGGCGAAGTTGTCGAGCCCTCGCTGCGTGACCACGACGCCCTTGGGCACGCCGGTCGACCCCGAGGTGTAGACCACGTAGGCAGCTGAATCCAACCCGATCGGACGGAGTCGGTCGTTGTCGGTCAACGGGCTCCCTGAGAATCCCTCGCACTTCTTCGTGAAATGCGGATCGTCGATAATCAGCCACTCCGCGATATCGGGCAATCGATCTCGGCCCGCGGTGGTGGTCAATCCGAAGCTGACCTTCGAATCGATCAGCATGTGATTGATCCGCTCGTCCGGATAGTCGGGATCGATCGGCACGAACGCAGCGCCTGTCTTGGCGACGGCAAGTGTCGACACCACGGACGCGAGAGAACGTGGGACACCGACCGCTACATAGTCCTCGGTTCCCAGGCCGTGCGAGACGAGCAGGCGAGCAATGCGATTGGAGAGGATGTCCAGCTCGCCGTAGGTCATGCTGCCGTCCGCCGATTCCACGGCCGGTGCGTTCGGATCACGCTGGGCTGCCTCGTCGAAGATCTCCGGGAAGACGCGCGACGACCCGCCGGCCGTGCCACGGACTGGCACCAATTCAGCATGTTCGGAGGCTGCGAGCACCGACACCACAGCCAAGGGGCGATCCGGCTGGGTACACGCTTCGAGTACGCGCCGCAGTCGTCCGGCGATCTCTTCGATGTCGGCGGCACCGAAAACCTCGGGTATGTACTCGAATTTCAGGCGGAGCCTGGTGTCGACCGATGCTACGAGGCTGAGCGGGTAGTGGGCAGCGTCCTTGGCTTCGACATCGGTGATCCGGACCCCCGCAATATCGGTAGCGGACGAAAGCCCCTGACGGTCAACGGGATACGATTCGAAGACAGTCAACGTGTCGAATCCGATCTCCGGCCCCGCGCCTACGTGGATCTCGGAAAGCCCGAGACAGTGGTGATCCGACAGCTCTGCTTGCTCGGCCTGGATCCGCGCGAGGAGTGTGCCGATACTTTCACTCGGGCGCAGCGTGATTCGGACCGGAATTGTGTTGATGAACAGCCCGACCATGGTTTCGATCCCGGTCAGCTCGGGAGGTCGACCCGACACCGTCGCTCCGAACACCACATCGTCTCTCCCGGTCAGTGCAGCAAGGACGATCCCCCACGATGCCTGAACAATCGTGTTGATCGTCAGCCCGAGTTCACGCGCCATCCCGCGAAGTGAGGTTGTGAATTCCTCGTCCAGATCGAACACCCACTCGGCCGCCATGGTGGAGAGTCGACGCGATCGAACCGCTGGAGCCAACAGCGTCGGTCCTTCGACTCCGCTCAGCGTCCTCGCCCACACAGCTCGGGAAGCTTGCTGATCGCGGCGGCTCATCCAGGTCAGATAGTCGCGATACGCGCGCGCGTGAGGCAAGGCCGCCACTTGACCGTCGGCGGCATAGAGCGTCGCCAATTCCCGGATCAGCAGGGGCATGGACCAGCCGTCCAGAAGGATGTGATGATTGGTGAGCACGAGCGTGAACTTTTCGGGGGCGAGAGCGATCAGGGTGAATCGGATCAACGGCGCCCGTGCCATGTCGAACGGGCGCGCTCGGTCCTCGGCCAGCGCTCGATCAATTTCCTGATCTGGTGCACCAGTGAGGTCGATTTCCTGCCACGGCGCTGCTACGTTGCTTCGGACCACCTGGACGGCACGGCCGTCGGCGCTGTGAAGGAAGGCGGTACGCAGGTTCTCATGCCGGCCGAGCAGCGCGTCGGCGGCGCGGCGCAGGCGCTCCGAATCGACTGCGCCGGCTAGATCGAGAGCCACTTGTACGAGGTATGCGTCGACCGATCGTTCGGCCAATTCGGCGTGGAACAACAACCCCGCTTGCAGTGGAGAGAGTGGCCAGACATCGCTCAGGTCGGGACACCGACTTTCGAGGTCGTCGATCGCCTCCTGTCGAAGATCGACCAGATCGAAGTCCGAGGGTGTGAATCCGCCGCCGCCCGCCGCGAACTCTCCGAGCCCGGCCAGTGCGCCGAGCCACCACTGCCCCAGTTGCCGAACGTCGTCCGCACCCAGAATGTCCGGTGGGAACGTCCAGCCGGCAACGAGCTGCGGACCGTCCTCGGTATCGCTGTCGACCGTCATCACGTTGACCTCGAGGACGCTGGCGAGTGGAAGATCGACGGCCGCAACCGTCCGCAGGTCCTCGTCACGGATCGGTACCCATCCCGCTGTAGCGTCGGCCTCGGATCCACCGACGCGTCCGAGGTAGTTGAAACTGATCTGGGGCTCCGGAAGTTGCGAAAGTGTTGGTGCCGTTTCGCGGTTCAGATAGCGCAGCAACCCGAAGCCGATGCCGCGGTCCGGCACCGCCCGGAGTTGTTCCTTGACGGCCTTGGCAGCGACGCCCGCAGCCGGGCCGCCGGCGAAGGCGTCGCCCGGATCCACTCCGCTCAGATCGATCCGCACCGGGAAGATCGACGTGAACCATCCCACCGTGCGAGCGAGATCTGCCCCGGGAACCACCTGTTCCTCGCGTCCGTGCCCCTCGAGACTGATCAATGTCTCCGGATTGTCGATGCCGCGGTCCATGCGCCAGCGGACCATCGCAAGTGCCAAAGCCGTCAACAATCCGTCCTCGACGCTCCCGTGAATCGCCTGCGGAACTGTCGTCGACACGGCCTCGGTCAATCCCGTGGGAACTCGTACTTCGATGTCAATGGTGGCCGAGGCGGTGTCCCTCTTCGTCAGGGCGCGCACACCCAGAGTCGGATCCGGGCCCTCGAGCACCTCTCGCCAATAGTCGATTTCAGCGACCCGATCCGGCTCGCGCGCGGCGTCGACGAGGCCATGTGCCCATCGACGCATCGAGGTTCCGACCGGAGCAAGTGACGGGTCGACGCCTGTCTGCACCTGCGCACAGGCAAGTGCAAGATCGGGGATCAGGATTCGCCAGGAAACGCCGTCCGTCACGAGGTGGTGCGCCACGATTAGCAACTGTTTCCGGCTCTGCCGGTCCTTTTGAATCTGTCCGTCGGTGTCGAGCAGGACTGCCTGCACCATCACACCTGCCTCCGGGTCGAGCCGCCCCAGAGCTGCGTCGAGTTCTGTCGAGACCGTCTCCGCGGCAGAACCCCCGAGGCTCCCGTGGCGTACGACGGTCTCCGCCCGCACCGTACCTACAGGCGCAACGTCCATCCGCCGAGCGGATTCAGGATGATGCGTCGCCCGGATGCCTGCGCGGAGGATGTCGTGGTGGTCCAGCACAGCCTGCATGGCCAGTGTCAGCGTGACCTCGTCGAGCGTGGCAGGAACCGAGAGCAGAACAGATTGGGAGTACCGGCGAAAATCTCCACCACGGTCAAGCATCCATTCGACGATCGGCGTCAATTCGATCTCACCGACGCCGCCGCCAGGCAATTCGTCGACGACGACACGGTTGCCAGCCGTTCCGGCCGTCTCGGACAGCGCCGCAACAGTTTTGCGTTCGAACACCTCGCGCGGTGTGATCAGAACTCCGGCAGACCTGGCGCGCGTCACCAACTGGATGGACATGATCGAGTCACCGCCTAGAGTGAAGAACGAATCGTCGACCCCCACCTCCTCGAGTCCCAGAACTTCGGCGAACAGACTCGCAAGGATGTTTTCCGTCGCGGACGCGGGGCCACGACTTACGGTTGCCTGTCGCCCGAAGTCAGGTTCAGGCAATGCATTCCGGTCGAGCTTTCCGTTCACCGTCAGCGGCAAACCCTCGAGAACCGTCACGACAGCGGGGACCATGTGGGGCGCCAACCTCTGTGAGACATACTCGAGCAACGCCGCCGGAGAGATAGTGGCACCGGACTCCGGCACCACGTAGCCCACCAACCGGTCTCTGCGGGCTACCACCGCCGACTGAGACACGCCCACTCCGGAGAGCAGTGCAGCCTCCACCTCGCCGAGTTCGATTCGGTACCCCTTCACCTGCACCTGCAGATCGTTTCGTCCGAGGTACTCCAGCTGCCCGCTGTCGTTCCAGCGCCCCAGGTCACCGGATCGATACATACGCGCACCACTGACCGCGAGGTCGGGAATGAACCGCGCGGACGTCAGACCGAACCGGCCGAGGTATCCGCGTGAAACCTGATCACCGGAGACATACAGTTCACCCACCACACCGGGCGGCACCGGGTGCAACCGCTGATCCAACACATACACACGCAATCCGGGTAACGCCCGACCAATCACCGAGGCCGATCGTTGACGCACCAGCACACGATCGAGCGGTAAATGGCTGACGTGCACAGTGGTCTCCGTGATGCCGTACATGTTGACCAGATCTGGTGACGAAGTCCCGCGACGGGCGTACCAGCGCGTCAACTGTCCGAAGTCGAGCGCTTCTCCGCCGAAGATCACGTAGCGCAATGACAGGGCCGCACCCCCGGTAAGCCGGTCGGCTTCCGCCAATTGATAGAAGGCGGTGGGAGTTTGATTGAGCACCGTGACACGTTCGTGCCGTAGCAATTCGAGGAATGCCTCTGGTGAACGGGCCGTGAAGTAGTCGACCAGTACCAGTCGGCCACCGTGTGCGAGTGCGCCCCACATTTCCCAGACCGAGAAGTCGAATGCCTCCGAATGGAACATCGTCCACACATCGCCGCTGCCGAAGCCGAAGAGCGCTCTGGTGTTTGCCAGCAACGTCACTACGCTGCGGTGAGAAACCTGCACCCCCTTCGGGCGCCCGGTGGACCCCGAGGTGTAGATCACGTAGGCCACCGATTCGGGCCGGAGCGGTAGCAGCCGATCTCGGTCGGTCACCGCAAGCGGAGAAAACCTTTGCAGCGCATCGAGAATCACCGGGTCGTCTACCGCAATCACTGGAATCTCGCTGTCTGCGATTGCGTCACTGTCTCGTATGTAGTCGCCGTCGGCCCGGGTGGTCAACACACACTTCGGCCGGGCGTCACGCAGCACGAAGTCCACCCGGTTTACCGGAGAAGTCGAGTCCACCGGTACGTATCCGCCACCCGCCTTCACCACCGCCAGCAATGCCACCATCAGGTCGATCGAGCGGGCCATCGCGACTGCCACCAAGGTTTCCGGCCCCACCCCCTGCGCCACCAACAGTCGAGCAAGGCGGTTTGCTCGCTCGTCGAGTTCGCGGTACGTAACCGACAATCCGCCGCAGCGCACCGCCACGGCAGCACCGGACGTCAGCGCCGTGCGATCGAAGAGATCCGACAACGAATCCTCGTCTGTTCCGGCGCCGGAGGGCGTGGGCGCAACCAGCAACCCGCTGAGTTCGCCGGCCAGAATCATGTCGATATCACCGACGACCACCGACTGGTTCTCGGTCACGGCGCCGATCACTCTTTCGAAGCGCGCCGCGATGCGCGCCACCGACATTCGATCGAAAATATCTGTTGCATAACGGAAACCGGCGCTGATACCAGCGGGCTCACCGTGCTCGTCGACGTGCTCCATCACACTCAGTTGCAGATCGAATTTCGCAACCGCGAGATCGACGTCGAGCGAGCGAACCGTCAGTTCCGGCAAGTCGAAGCGCAGTCCCGTATCGGTCTGGAATTCGAGGAGTACCTGAAACAGAGGTGAATGCTCGGTGGAACGGTCGGGCGAGAGGTAATCCACCAACCTCTCGAAGGGGATGTCTGCATGGTCCAGAGCACCGAGATCCGTTGACCGCACCGCGGCCAACACCTCGGCAAAGGTTGCTCCGGATGAGACAGGTGTGCGAAGGACGAGCGTGTTGACGAACATCCCGACCACATCGTCGAACACCGATGCACCGCGACCTGCGACCGGAGTCCCGATCACTACGTCGTCCGCTGTAGTGAGCCGTGCCAGCAATACCGCCAGAGCCGCATGCATCACCATGAACAGAGACGAACCGTTCTGGTGTGCGAGTTCGTTCAAAGCTCGATGGATCTCGGGCGAGAAGTCCATCGAAACCACCGCGCCCTCGGCAGACCGTTTCGAGGTTCGTGGTCTATCGAGAGGGAGCGGCAAGACGTCCGGAATACCCGACAGCTTCGCTGTCCAATAATCGAATTCGGCCGAGGGCGAAGTTTCCGGACCAACGTCTGCGTCGACGATCTCACGCTGCCAGAGGGTGTAGTCGGCGTACTGAATCGGCAGCGGCACCCAGTCCGGGCTCCGACCTTGCGTGCGCGCGGTATATGCACTCATCAGGTCGCGTGCCAGTGGTGCCATCGAGAAGCCGTCTGCGGCGATGTGGTGAACAACGATCGCGAGTACATGCTGCTCCGGTCCGGTTCGGAGTAACCTCACGTGCAGCGGGAACTCTTCGGACACATCGAATCCGATGTCGAAGAACGCGTGCAAGTCCGTGAAAAGCCCCTCGCCGGGAATCAACACGGGGTGGATTCGAGGAGCAGCGACCGCGGGTTCGGCGATCACCTGGTAGGGCCCGTCTGCGGACGCAGGAAAGATCGTTCGAAGAGATTCGTGCCGTTCCACCACATCACCCAGCGCGGCTTGGAGCGCACCCGAATCCAGGAACCCGTCCAGTTGTAGTGCGACGGGGATGTTGTAGAGCGGAGACGACGTGTCGAACTGGTTGACGAACCACATCCGCGATTGCGCGAACGACAGCGGAATACGTTCTGGCCGTGCCCTACTCGTGAGGGGCACACGAGTAGCTCCCTCGAGTCCAGGCTCGCCCGGCGCGGAGTCGATTGGATCTATCGAGGCCGCCAGGTCCGCGACCACGGGGGCGTCGAACAGTGCATTGACCCCCATATTGGTGTGCAATGCGGCGTTGATGCGGGCGATGACTCGAGTGGCGCTGAGGGAATCCCCGCCGAGTTCGAAGAAACTGTCGTCGGCACTCACCTGGTCGAGACCGAGAACGTCGGCAACAGCACGGGCGATTCCGATTTCGGCAGGAGTGGCGGGAGTCCGAAACGCAGCGCTCGCAAAATCAGTGTCCGGGAGGGCTTTACGGTCCAACTTCCCATGCACCGTCACCGGAAACTCCCCCAACACCACCACCACCGACGGCACCATGAACCCCGGAAGAGACCTCCGCACCCCCTCCAACACCACCACCTCATCGACCACCACCCCCACCTCACCCACCACAAACCCCACCAAAAAATCCCCACCCACACCCGACCGCAACACCACCACCGCACCAGCCACCCCCACCTGAGCAGCCAACACCGCCTCCACCTCACCCAACTCCACCCGCTGCCCCCGCACCTTCACCTGAAAATCCGTGCGCCCCACAAACTCCAACACCCCACCACACCCCCACCGCACCACATCACCCGTCCGATACACCCGAGCACCCACCACCCCCGACACCGGATCCGCCACAAACCGACCCACCGTCAAATCCACACGACCCTCATACCCCCGAGCCACCTGCACCCCACCCACATACAACTCCCCCACCACACCCACCGGAACCGGCCGCAACCGCGAATCCAACACCAACACCCGCGTATTCCACACCGGCCGACCAATCGGAACACCCACCCCCACAACACCCTCCACCCGATGAAACGTCACATCCACCGACGCCTCCGTCGGCCCGTACAAATTCACCAACTCCGCACCACACACCCCCGCAAACCGCCCCGCCAACACCGACGACAACCCCTCACCCGACACAAACACCCGACGCAAACCCGAACACCCCACCCCCAACTCCCCCACGCTCAACTCCCCCACGAACACCTCCAACATCGACGGCACAAAATGCACCACCGACACCCCCCACCGCTCGATCACACCCACCAAATACACCGGATCACGATGCCCACCCGGATCCGCCACCACCAACCCCGCACCCACCATCAACGGCCAAAACAACTCCCACACCGACACATCGAACGACACCGGCGTCTTCTGCAACACCACATCCCCCACACCCAACGGAAACTCCCCCTGCATCCACAACAACCGATTCACCACCCCCGCATGCGACACCACCACCCCCTTCGGACGACCCGTCGACCCCGACGTGAACATCACATACACCGCATGCTCAGGCAACAACACCCCCAACCGATCCCCCACCCCCACCGGACCACCCGAAAACCCCGAAACATCAACACAACCCACATCAACAAACCCCACCCCCACCGGCAAACACCCACCATCACCAACCCGC
Organism: Rhodococcus sp. DN22; assembly: GCF_036669995.1. Classification (NCBI taxonomy): domain Bacteria; kingdom Bacillati; phylum Actinomycetota; class Actinomycetes; order Mycobacteriales; family Nocardiaceae; genus Rhodococcus; species Rhodococcus sp. DN22. Next base: position 3,530,489 of record NZ_CP133326.1, read on the forward strand.
GACAACACCACCACCGGATCCACCACCCCCACCACAAACCCCACCCGCTCCACCGGCGCACCCACATCCACCGGAACGAACACCCCACCAGCCCGCACCACCGCAAACACCGCCACCAACAACTCCACCGACCGCGACAACGCCACACACACCCGCGACTCCGGACCCACCCCCAACGAAATCAACAACCGCGCAAAACGATTCACCCGAACATCGAACTCACCCCACGACAACACCACCCCACCACACACCAACCCCCCACCACCCACACCAGCAAACCGCCCATCCAACACATCCACCAACGTCAAACCCCCCACCACAACCCCCACACCATCCCAACCACCCACCACCAACCCACGCTCACCGGCGACAAACACGTCGACCTCACCGACCGGTGTATCCGCGTTCGCTGCGAAGGCGGCAAGAATCCGCGACATTCGCTGTGCAATGGTGTCGACCGCGGCGCGGTCGAATGCCGCCGGCTGGTACCGCAGGCTGACCTGCAGCGTCGGTTCCGCGACCGACAGCACGGTGAGCGGGTAATGCGTGGCGTCGCGGGCATTCACAGCGGTGACGCGCATACCGGCAATGTCGGTGTTCCCGCCCATCCCCGAGGTATCGATCGGATACGACTCGAAGACCGACAGTGTGTCGAACAAATTGCCTGTCCCTACGACAGATTGAATCGCGCCGAGTCCGACATAGTGATGATCGAGCAGAGCTGTCTGCTCGCTTTGCAGTCGAGCGAGCAGCTGCGTACACGTCTCGTCCGGATCCAGTTGCACTCGGACAGGCAACGTGTTGATCAGCAGCCCCATCATGTTTTCCACACCAGGCAACTCGGGTGAGCGGCCCGAAACCGTGACGCCGAAGACGACGTCGTCACGGGAAAGCATCCGAGACAGTAGGACACCCCACGCCGCCTGGATCACCGTGTTCATCGTGATCCCGCTCCGTTGGACCAGCGCACCGAGTCCGTCGCGCACTGAATCGGGTAGATCGACGGCAACCTCTTCGGGCACCAGCTGCTCCGCGATCGGCGTCGAAGGCGCCAACAACGTCGGCTCGTCGACGCCTTCCAAGGCGTCCTCCCACGCCGCGAGCGAGGTCTCCATATCGCGGTGCATCAACCATTCCAGATAGGCGCGGTAGGAGGGAGTCTCGGGAAGATCGGCCGGGGCCCTCTCGACCGGGAGACCGTCGGCCGCGTATCGCATCAACAGTTCGCGAACCAGCAACGGTATCGACCAGCCGTCGAGAACGATGTGATGGTTCGTCACCACCAACACGCACCTCGTCGGCGAGGTTCGCAGCAGCGTCAGCCGAAGCAGCGGCGGCGAAGCGAGGTCGAAGGGTGCACTGCGGTCCTCGTCGAGGCGGCGCTCCAGATCTGCGTCGGTTGCCGATCCGCGATCACTCAGGTCGACCTCGGTCCAGGGAATCACTGCATCGTCGACAATCAACTGCACCGGTAGGCCGTTCACGTCGTAGAGAAACGCTGCACACAGATTCGGGTGGTTTGCGAGTAGTCCGGCAGCAGCGCCGCGCAAACGCTCGGAATCAACCGCTCCTTCGAGCTCGACGCACAACTGCGCTGTGTAGACGTCCGTCGACGTGGCCGCCAGTGAGGCATGGAACATCAGCCCGGCCTGAAGAGGCGACACCGACCAGACATCGCGCAATCCGGGGAAATCGTTCTCCCAGCGTTCGATCTGTTGTTGGTCCACCGAGACCAGGGGAATGTCCGACGGCGTCAGACCGCCCGCATCAGGTCGCGACGCGTGCGCGGTGAGTCCGTCGAGCGCACGACGCCACAGTTCCGCGAACTCCGCGATGTCAGACCTGTCGAGCACTCCGCGGGGAAAGGTGAAAGATGCTGTCAGGCAGGGCCCGTCGACATGATCCTCAACCGCCGCGTTGATGTCGATCACGGACGCCGCAGGCATGGACGGGTTCTGGGTTCCGCCGAGCCTTCGATTGCCCTCCACCGGCAGCCAGTCCTGTGTTCCGTCAGAGGAGCTGATCCGGCCCAGATAGTTGAAACTGATCTGAGGAGAACGGAATCGGCCGAGTGGGTCGCTCTCGCCCGACAGGTACCGCAACATCCCGAATCCGATTCCATGATCGGGGATCGCACGCACGTACTCTTTGACAGCTTTGAGAGCCCGCCCGGCGTCGGCGCCACCTGCCAGTGCGTCGTCGACGTCGATTGCGCCAAGTTCCACGCGCACCGGGTAGAGCGTGGTGAACCAACCAACGGTGCGAGCGAGGTCTGCGCCGGGAACCACCCCTTCCTCGCGCCCGTGTCCTTCGAGCGTGATCAGGGCGGCAGCGGTATCCATACCGCGGCGTCGTCGCCACCCGATCGAGGCCAACGCAACAGCGGTGACAAGTCCGTCGTTCACGCCGGCGTGGAATGCCGCAGGAACCGTGGTGAGAAGGTTCCTGGTCGCCGAAGGCGAGATGTCCACTGTAACGGTGTCGACCGTGTCGTCGACGTCGATCGTGGGATCGAGTGGGCGCGAACCGATCAACGGGTCATCGCCGTCCAGGATCGTTCTCCACATGTCCAGTTCGACGCTCCGGTCGCCCACGTGCTCGACAAGCCCATGCGCCCATCGCCGGAACGACGTCCCGATCTGTGGCAGTTCGGGAGTGACACCGGCCTGGAGTTGTGCTGTCACCGACGCCAGGTCGGTGACCAGAATGCGCCACGAGACGCCGTCGACAACCAGGTGATGAATCACCACAAGTAGTCGGCCCCGCCTGGTCGACACGTCAGGTTTGTCGGCCAGGTCGAACCAGATCACGCGCACCATGTCAGCCGTGGCGGGATCCAAGCTGTCGGCCACGGCCTCGAGTTCTCCCGACGCCAAGGCCCTGAAACCTTCGTCGTCCACCGAATCGACAGCTACGCGGTGGATCAGTCCTTCGGCCGAGATCGAGCCGGGTGGTAAGACTTCCATGACCCGGTCACTCTCAACCAAGCGAGCTCGAAGCATTCCGTGGCGGTCCAGCAACACCTGGAGACCACGGACAAGGAGGTCCTGGGTGAGATCAGCGGGAGCTGTCAGCAAGAGCGCCTGGGAGAACCGTTTCACTCCGCCGCCACGCAGCCCGCCACTGCTGCGGTCGAGCATCCACTGCGCCACCGGGCTCAGTGGAACAGTTCCGACAGCGGATCCCGGTAGCTCCGCGAGTACATCAGGCCTGTCCTGCTCAAGGTGCGCCGACTCGGCAAGCGCGGCGACGGATTTGTGGTCGAAAACATCTCGGGGTGAGATGATCACACCCGCATCGCGAGCGCGGGCCACCAATTGGATGGACATGATGCTGTCGCCACCGAGCTCGAAGAACGAATCATGCACTCCTACCGCGTCGAGACCGAGAACCTGCGCGAACAGAGCGGCAAGAAGATTCTCGGTTTCCGTTCGCGGTGGCCGGTCGGGTGTGGCGGCGGACGAGAAATCGGGTGTGGGAAGCGCTGCGCGGTCGAGTTTTCCGTGAACCGTCAGCGGAACGGCGTCGAGCACCACCACCGCCGCCGGCACCATGTACGACGGCAGGCGCTTGCCTGCATGGGCGAGGACGTCTCGCGGATCGACACTCGCTCCGCGATCGGGAACCACGTAGCCGATCAACCGATCCCTGCCGTCGCCGTTCCAGACGGCCGTCACCGCCTGGGCCACGCGCGGGTGCGTCTGCAGTGCCACCTCGACTTCCCCGAGTTCGATGCGGAACCCACGGACTTTGACTTGGGCATCGGTGCGCCCGAGATACTCCAGCCGTCGGTCGGGCGTCCACCGCACGCGATCGCCCGTGCGATAGATCCGCGTTCCCGGCGCACCGAAGGGATCTGCGACAAACTGCGTGGCGGTCAACGGGTATCGCCGGTGATAGCCGCGAGCGAGAGCCGGCCCGGCAAGATACAACTCCCCCGCGACACCTACCGGTACCGCTCGCAGACGCGAGTCCAGCACTACCTCGCTGAATCCGCGAGTAGGTGTGCCGATAGTGACCGGGTCGTTCGGAGCCAGTGCCGCACTGATGCTCGACACGACAGTTGCCTCGGTAGGACCGTAGGCGTTGAACATCTTTCTGCCCGGAGCCCAGCGGGCCACCAATTCCGGCGGACACGCTTCCCCACCTGTCACGACACAACCGACAGTGGTGAGACCGTCTGGGTCGACGGACGTTAAGGCCGCCGGAGTCACAAAACAATGGGTGACGCGCTCGCGCTCCAGTAACGCCGCCAGTTCCGACCCGCCGTAGACGGTCGGTGGCACGATCACCATCGTGGCTCCAGCACCAACGGCCATCACGAGCTCGAGAACCGACGCGTCGAAACTCGGCGAAGCGAAGTGCAGAGTTCTGGATCGGGTCGTGGCGGCGAAGGTCTCACGCTCCTGGAGCGCGAAGTCGCTCAACCCGCGATGTGTGACCGTCACGCCCTTGGGTGTTCCTGTCGACCCCGACGTGTAGATCAGATAGACCGGATTGTCGATGCGAATCGGTGCCTTCCGATCCGCGTCGGTGACTTTCGATGGCGAGTACGCCCGCAGCCGTTCCTCGAAACCGGCATCGTCGAGGACCAGCCACGGCACGAGGCCGGACAATGCCGCGTTGTGAGCTCGAGACGTTATCCCCCACCCTGCACCGGAGTCGCCCAGCATGTGCTCGATACGAGCAGCAGGATGTCCCGGGTCCACGGGAAGGAATGCCGCACCTGTCTTGGCAATGGACCACACCGCCAGAACGGACTCGATGGAGCGTGGGAGACACAACGCCACCACCGATTCGGGACCCACTCCGGATTCGATCAGCATGCGGGCCAATCGGTTCGACTGCGCGTCGAGTTCGAGATAGGTCACTTCACGTTCCTCGAACACCAGCGCAACGGCGCCGGGATCCTGGGCAGTCGCCATATCTGTTGCTGCAGTCAGCAAATCCGGAAGGGTCTGAACAGCGGCGGAAATCTCACCTCGCACGGGTACCAGTTCGGCTGACTCATAGGCGTCGAGGATCTCGATATCTCCGATCCGTGATTGCGGATCCGTGATAACGCGCTCGAGAATCCGTTGCAGGCGGTCGGCGAAGCCCGCTACCGTTTCCTCGTCGAAAATATCTGTGGCATATCCGAATTCGGCGCGAAGACCGTCCGATTCGCCGGCTGCGCCGGCGTTCTGCGTCACCGTCAACTGAAGATCGAAGTTGATGGTGTCGATCTCGACGCCCACGTCGGTCACCTGCAGGTCGGGGAGTTCGAGTGCAGGCCGTTTGATGTCTTGGAACTCCAACATGACTTGAAACAGGGGCGAGTACGCCGTCGAACGTGAAGGATTCACGATCTCGACGACTCTTTCGAACGGCACGTCCGCGTGAATGAAGGCGCTCAGATCTACGTTTCGGACCTGGTCGAGGAAGTCTCCGAAAGTTGCGCCGCGGTCCACTGCAGTGCGCAACACCAAAGTGTTGACGAACATGCCCACCAGGTCGTCGAGTTCGCGCTCCCCACGCCCGGCGATGGGAGTTCCGACGGCTACGTCGTCCTCATCACTGAGCCTCGCCAGCAGCACTGCCAAGGCTGCGTGCACAACCATGAAGACCGTGGCGTTGTGTTTGCGCGACAGGGCAACCACACCGGCATGCACCTTCGGACCGAACACGAACCTGATCCGTCCGCGTCGAAGCGAACGCACATCACCGCGCGGTCGATCGGTCGGAATGTCGAGAACCTCCGGTGCGCCCGCAAGATTCTCGGCCCAATAGCCGAGCTGTTTCGAGATCAGAGACCGAGAGTCCGATTCCGAGCCCAACCAACCACGTTGCCACAACGCGTAGTCGGCATACTGGATCCCGAGCGGCGCCCACTGCGGTGCCTCACCGTTCACACGGGAGGTGTATGCGCTCATGAGATCTCGGGCCAGCGGTACCGTGGAGAATCCGTCGGCGGCGATGTGGTGAATCACGATCACCAGGACATGCGAGTGGACCTGGTCGTCTCGCCGCAACAAGGTGGCGCGCATCGGGACCTGCTGCATGACGTCGAAACCATCCGAAACGATCTGCCGGCAACGCTCGCGCAGCTCTTCCTCTCCCTGCACAAGTATCGGTGCAAGATCCGATATCACCTGTGAGGTAGACATGATCACTTGACGCGGGCCGTCGTCAGTGAGAGGAAAAACAGTGCGCAAGGACTCGTGCCGCTCGACGACGTCGACAAATGCCGCGTGAAGTGCACTCAGATTCACTGTGCCGTCGAGCCTCAACGCGCACGCGACGTTGTAGGCGGCGGACTCGGGGTCGAACTGATTCGCAAACCACATTCGCTCCTGCGCCGGCGAAAGTGGGATATCCGTCGTCGTACCCCGCGGCCTCAACGCCGGCTTGGCCCCCTCTCCTCCGCGACACTGCGCCAACTCGGCCAGCGCTGCAACGGTAGAAGCATCGAAGACGTCGCGAATGTTGATCCGTTCGCCGAGAACAGAATTCACTCGCGCAACCAGCCTGGCCGCACTGAGAGAGTTCCCACCCAGGGCAAAAAAGTCGTCGTTCACGCCCACCGTCGACGTTCCCAGCAGATCATCGAAGATTGCGGCAACCGTCTCCTCGACCGGCGTTCGTGGCGCAACATACTGCAGCGCTTGAAGTTCGAAGTTGACGTCCGGGAGGGCTTTACGGTCCAACTTCCCATGCACCGTCACCGGAAACTCCCCCAACACCACCACCACCGACGGCACCATGAACCCCGGAAGAGACCTCCGCACCCCCTCCAACACCACCACCTCATCGACCACCACCCCCACCTCACCCACCACAAACCCCACCAAAAAATCCCCACCCACACCCGACCGCAACACCACCACCGCACCAGCCACCCCCACCTGAGCAGCCAACACCGCCTCCACCTCACCCAACTCCACCCGCTGCCCCCGCACCTTCACCTGAAAATCCGTGCGCCCCACAAACTCCAACACCCCACCACACCCCCACCGCACCACATCACCCGTCCGATACACCCGAGCACCCACCACCCCCGACACCGGATCCGCCACAAACCGACCCACCGTCAAATCCACACGACCCTCATACCCCCGAGCCACCTGCACCCCACCCACATACAACTCCCCCACCACACCCACCGGAACCGGCCGCAACCGCGAATCCAACACCAACACCCGCGTATTCCACACCGGCCGACCAATCGGAACACCCACCCCCACAACACCCTCCACCCGATGAAACGTCACATCCACCGACGCCTCCGTCGGCCCGTACAAATTCACCAACTCCGCACCACACACCCCCGCAAACCGCCCCGCCAACACCGACGACAACCCCTCACCCGACACAAACACCCGACGCAAACCCGAACACCCCACCCCCAACTCCCCCACGCTCAACTCCCCCACGAACACCTCCAACATCGACGGCACAAAATGCACCACCGACACCCCCCACCGCTCGATCACACCCACCAAATACACCGGATCACGATGCCCACCCGGATCCGCCACCACCAACCCCGCACCCACCATCAACGGCCAAAACAACTCCCACACCGACACATCGAACGACACCGGCGTCTTCTGCAACACCACATCCCCCACACCCAACGGAAACTCCCCCTGCATCCACAACAACCGATTCACCACCCCCGCATGCGACACCACCACCCCCTTCGGACGACCCGTCGACCCCGACGTGAACATCACATACACCGCATGCTCAGGCAACAACACCCCCAACCGATCCCCCACCCCCACCGGACCACCCGAAAACCCCGAAACATCAACACAACCCACATCAACAAACCCCACCCCCACCGGCAAACACCCACCATCACCAACCCGCGACAACACCACCACCGGATCCACCACCCCCACCACAAACCCCACCCGCTCCACCGGCGCACCCACATCCACCGGAACAAACACCCCACCAGCCCGCACCACCGCAAACACCGCCACCAACAACTCCACCGACCGCGACAACGCCACACACACCCGCGACTCCGGACCCACCCCCAACGAAATCAACAACCGCGCAAAACGATTCACCCGAACATCGAACTCACCCCACGACAACACCACCCCACCACACACCAACCCCCCACCACCCACACCAGCAAACCGCCCATCCAACACATCCACCAACGTCAAACCCCCCACCACAACCCCCACACCATCCCAACCACCCACCACCAACCCACGCTCGGGCGCGCCCAAAATTTCCGTATCCCCTACTGGCACTGTTGGATCCGACACGACCGACCGGAGGAGGCGGACGAAACGCTCGCCGAACTCGGCGACTGTGGTGCGCTCGAAGATATCGGAGGCATAGGTGAAGGCGGCATCGAAACCCATGGGGACGCCGTCTTTGCCACGCTGCTCGGAGAGCGACAGTTGCAAGTCGAATTTGGCGACACCGACGTCGACTGGAACAACATCGACACCCAGTCCGGGTAGTTCGAGGTGGGGATCTGCGGTGTTCTGGAATTCCAACAGAACCTGGAAGAGCGGTGAGCGAGATGACGAACGCTCCGGCGCAACTGCATCGACGACTCGCTCGAACGGCACCTCGGCTTGTCCGAACGCTGCCAGATCGACTTCGCGAGTTCGTGAAAGGATCTCCTCGAAAGTCGCGGCGGTGTCAACGGTGATTCGCAGGACGACCGTGTTGACGAACATCCCGACCAGATCGTCGAGGACTTGCTCGGCGCGCCCTCCTACCGGAGTCCCGATCGCTATGTCCGGCGAGGCGCTCAGCCGTGCCAACAGAACCGCCAGCACTGCGTGCATCACCATGAACGGTGTCGTGTTGTGATTCCGAGCGAGTTCGAGGAGTTCACTGTGCACGTCTGCGGGCACCGAGAATCGGACCGATTCACCGCGCATGGATCGTTCCGCCGGTCTCGGTCGATCCAGCGGAAGGTCGATCACGTCAGGTAGACCGGCCAGGGTGGACGTCCAGTAGTTCAACTGCTTCGCCTCGAGCGTGTCCGGATCGTCGTCACTGCCGAGCAGTTCGATCTGCCATTGGCTGTAGTCGGCGTACTGCACAGGCAAAGGCGACCAGTCCGGTGCCCGTTTCGCAGCCCGCGCCGCGTAGGCGCGGGTCAGGTCGCGGGCCAGCGGCTCGAGGGATGCTCCGTCCGCCGAAATATGGTGAACCACCAGCGCAAGGACATGATCGTCCGGCGTGACCCGAAAAAGGGAGCCGCGCAGGGGCACGTTCGCGCTCACGTCGAACCCCTCGCGAGCGAGATCGGCGATGCGCCTGTCCAAGGCTTCCTCGTCCACGGATACTTCCCACGCGATCTTCGACGTCACGCGTTCCGAAGGCACTACTACCTGATGGGGGCCGTCGACCGACGCCGGGTAGACGGTACGGAGCGATTCATGCCGATCGACAACATCTCCCACCGCGCGCTGCATCGCAGCGACATCCAAGGCACCTGACAGTCGGACCACCATCGGAATGTTGTAGGCCGGGGACGACGTGTCGAACTGATTGACGAACCACAGGCGTCGTTGTGCCACAGACACCGGAATCTTGTCCCTGTACGAATGTGCCTGCAGGATTGGACGCTTCGAACGCGTGCGATCAACGCGGGATGACTTCGCATCCCGCACGTGACGGGCCAATGATTCGATAGTCGGTGCTTCGAACAAAGTCCGCACCCTGAAATCGATTTCTTCAGCGGCATTTACGCGAGCGATCAGCTTCGTGGCAATCAGTGAGTTCCCGCCCAGATCGAAGAAGTCGTCACCCGCACCCACCGTCTCGACGCCTAGAACATCGGCAAAAATCTCGGCGAGCACTAGTTCCTCAGCGCCCTCGGGCGGTCGAAAGTCGTCCGACCGAGCATCGAGCCGAGGTGCAGGTAAGGCAGCGCGATCGACCTTTCCCGCCGGAGTTACCGGCAACTCGTCGAGTAGAACAAATGCCGCAGGAACCATGTACGACGGAACACGGCTCGCGACGTACCGCGTCAGCTCGGCCGTCGAGAGCGCACTTCCGCCGGCAGGCACGACGTACGTGGTGATCATCGCTGTCCCGGAGGGAGCCGCACGCGCCACGGTGACTGCATTCTCGACCTGCGGACACGACCGCACGACGCTGTCGATTTCCCCGAGTTCGATACGAAATCCGCGAACTTTCACCTGGAAGTCACTACGACCGACGTACTCGAGTCCACGGCCACGGCGCCACCGCACCAAATCCCCCGTTCGATACATCCGCTGCCCGGGGAGGCCAAAGGGGTCTGCCACGAATCGTTCTGCGGTCAACGCGTACTTCCGGTGATATCCACGTGCGAGCGCGTCTCCCGAGATGTACAGCTCGCCCACAACACCGTCGGGGACGGGGTGCAATCGCTGATCGAGCACGATCTCCTCGAAGCCGCGGAGCGGACCGCCCACTGTGATGTCCTCCGACGACACCATCGGCTCGCCGATGTTCGACATGACGGTGGTCTCGGTCGGCCCGTACGCATTGCACAGCCGTCGGCCGGGAGCCCACCGCTGCACGAGATCCGGCGGACAGGCCTCACCACCGACCACCACTTCGCCGAAGTCCGAAAGGCCCTCGGGCGAAACTGTTCCGAGCGCCGCAGTAGTGACAAAACCATGCGTGACACGCTGGGATTCGAGGAAGTGAGACAACTCGTCACCGCCGTAGATCGTGCTCGGCGCAATCACCATGGTCGCTCCGGCACCGAAAGCCAGCAGGTACTCGAAAATCGAGGCGTCGAAACTCGGGGTCGAGAAGTGCAACGTTCGCGCATCCTGGGTCGCACCGAACCGCGAACGCTGTTCGGCAGCAAGCGTTTCCAGTCCACGATGCGAGACCGTCACCCCCTTGGGGAGTCCGGTGGACCCGGACGTGTAGATCACGTATGCGGGATTGTCGGGCCGGATCGGGTGCACCCGATCGACATCGGAGATGGAACGCACGGACAACCGTGCAAGTCGGCCACGGAACTCGGCGTCGTCGATCGCTGACCAGGGAACCGAATCCGGCAAGCGATGAAGTTCCGCGACGACCGTGAGTCCCAGTACGGCGCCGGAATCGGTCAGCATGAAGCGAACACGTTCATCCGGATAGGTCGGATCCACCGGCACGAATGCCGCGCCGGCTTTGCTCACGGCCAACATCGCGACAACCGATTCGATCGAACGCGTCATACCCAGCGCCACAATGTTTTCCGGACCGATGCCGCGGTCGATCAATTCTCGGGCCAACTTCGACGAACGCTCGTCGAGTTGTCGATACGTCAACTCGTCATCGAGATACGACAGGGCCACGCCGTCGGGGTGTGTGCGCGCCGCACCGTCGAACAAATCGGCCAGGGTGCGATGCGAAGCGCGCGGGTCACCGCGGACAGGCCGTATCGCGGATCGCTCGTCGTCGGACAAGATATCGATGTCGCCGACCATGATTGCCGGATCCGCTGTGACGGATTCCAGGACGCACGCGAACCGCAAACCGAGGCCGCGTACCGTCTCGGCGTCGAACAGGTCGGTGGCAAACGCGAGCCTCACCGAGATTCCGGACGGCGTACCCACCTCGTCGAAAGTCTCGACTGCAGACACTCCGAGATCGAAGCGGCCGAGGTCGGGAAGGTGCTCGTCAGCGCTGGCGACGGACTCGAATGTCACCTGTATCACCGGCGCATACGCAGGTACATCCTCCACCTCGAGCGATTCCGCCACCTGCCCGAGCCGTATCCCACTGTGCGGCAGCGCATTACTTCGGACCTCGACGGCACTGCCCAAGAGTGCCGTGAACGGCGTCTCCAGATCGACGCGACTCCGGATGGCGACGATGTTCGCGTCGGATCCCGTCGGCGTACCGATCACAACATCCGAAGCGCCGGACAACCGGCTCACCAGGAGAGCAAAGCTCGCATGTAAGACCGCACGAGTGTCCGTCCCGAGATCACTCGCCATCGCCGTGATCCGCGCGTGGGTGTCGGCGGCGATCAGGACCTCAACCTGTGCACTGTCCAGCGATTGCGTTGCAGGCCTGGGTCGATCGAAGGGAAGTTGCAAAAGTTCGGGCGCCCCGGCGAGCTCATGTCTCCAATACTCGAGGTGCCGGACTTCGCGTTGTCGTCGCTCGCCCTCTCGGGCCGTCGGGCCGTGAATGTCTGCGAGTTCGGCACCGGAATCAGACGCGATCAACTCTTCCAGCAAGCCGACAAAGTTCCGGTGGTGCTCGCGTAAACCCGCCTCCTCGTATCGGATCGGGTTTGCCCGGAAGTCGACACGCAGCCTGTCGCCGCTCGGATACACGTTGACCAGAAGGTCTTCCACCGGCCCGGAGGTGACGATGTGATACTCCCCAACCACCTCGCCCAACTGCACCTCCTGGCGAAACAGCATGACGTTGACCATGGGCCCGGCATATGAGTCTTCGCCTTCCAGACCGCTCGTCACGCCTGCGTCCCGACGGATGTCGTCGAGGCTGCAGCGCTGGTGCCGCAATGCACCCATGAGCTCATGCTGGACCTGGGCGAAGAGTTCACCGACGGTGTCGACCGCTGCGACACGGATGAGCAGTGGCGTGACGTTCACCATCATGCCGCCCGAGTCCCGCAGCACCGCCGTAGTCCGTCCGGACATCGGAACATGAATCTGGACAGTCTCTTTCGCCGTCATCCGCGCGAGGTACAACGCGAGCGCAGCGATGACCGGGGCAGCGTGGTTCTCGGATTCGTAGAGAAGGGCACAACTTCGGTCCGAGATCAGTGTGCTTTCGAGTCGGCTCTCGGTTTGCGCGGGCCCAGAAGCCTCCGCCAGGCTGGATCCAGCGAGGGTGGTATTGCGCTCAGCCCAGTACTCCCGGTCGGCGGCGAATCGATCCGACATTCTGTACCGCTCGTCGATGTCGTACAGCGTGCGCAGTGTCGCGGCACGACTCGGCTGCGAGTCCTTTCTCGCCGCCGAGGCCGAGTACCGATGCGCAATGCGGTTCATCATGGTCATGGCGCCGAAACCGTCGAGCGCAACATGATGGATGCGGCTGTACCACAGATAGTGCGCGTCACCCACGCGCAGCACAGCGGTCGCGACGATTCCGTCGACTGCCAGGTCGAGCTGCGTCCGGCAATCTCGGCGCATCCACCCGAGGGCATCCTCGATCGGATCGGGGGACCCACGGAAGTCGACCAAACCGACCGAGATTTCGGCCTTCTCATCCACGTACTGCATCGGGTGACCGTCGATCTCGATCACTTTGAGCAAAGGAGATTGAAACTCGTATGCCACCGCTCGCGTTTCGCGATCCAGCAGTTCGACGTCGAGCTCGCCGCGCAGCTCCACGTAGTGCGCTATCAGAATCGGGACTTCGGGATCGAATTGCTGAGCGAACCAGGTTGCCCGTTGGGCGGCCGAGAGCGGAAAGAGCGTCTCATCAGAAGGGTCGGTCCGACTTACCTCGAAGGGTTTCACAGCGCCCCGCCCCGCATGATCTCCGCGGCCGCCGAGTGCGTAGCCGCGTCCGAATCAACAGCGCGAAAGCAAGAGGCTGATCGCGCCTCTCAAGCAGTCGTACCCAGAATCGGCAAGCGCATGCACCGCCCCACCAGTCGATGTCACGTACGTATCGCCCATGTTTCGCGTGCCCGATATGTACTAAAAGTGTGAATGTGTCTCGTCACCTCGGTAATGTCCCACTCCGAGAAGACACATCCCCCGAGGGGAGCAGGCGCATGGACATCACCACCATTACCGACGTGATACGCCGACCACCGGATCGCCCAGGGAACGTGTGGCGTCCCGGCGACGCCTGGCTCGCGGGAGGAACGTGGCTGTTCTCAGCAGAACAACCCGACACGCGTCGACTGGTCGACCTCACCGCGCTCGGTTGGACACCACTGGAGGTCGGCCCGACTCATTTCGGTGTCGGAGCTACGTGCACCGTTGCCGAACTGTATGCGTTTGTCCCGCCGGACAATTGGCGTGCGAGTCCACTTATTCGCGTCAGCTGCGAGTACTTCCTCTCTTCCTTCAAGGTGTGGAATTCGGCCACCGTAGGCGGCAACATCTGTATGTCACTTCCGGCCGGACCGATGATCACCCTGGCAGTTGCGCTCGAGGCTTCGTTGACACTATGGGCAACCGACGGAACCGTGAGGACCGTCGACGCGTGCGACTTCGTGACCGGTGACCACCAGAATGTCCTGGAGCCGGGCGAAGTCCTTCGGAGCATCGAGTTCCCGGTGCACGCACTCACCAAACGGCACGCCCACCGCCGCTTCAGTCTCACGCACCTCGGCCGTTCGACGATCTTCATGATCGCGACGCAGACTCCTGGCGCCGACGACTTTCACCTCACCATCACCGCCGGCACCACCCATCCGATCCGGCTGACGTTCGACACGATGCCGGACGAGCACTCTCTGCGACGAGCCGTCGACTCCATTTCGGCCGACAGTTGGTTCGACGATCCCAACGGAACCCCCGACCACCGCCTCCACCTCGCCCGCCACTACGCCGACGAGCTCCGAAACGAACTCACGGGGAGCCAGTCATGAGCTACACGGTGAACGACCGGCAGTTCCACGAGGAGCCGTTCCCGGGACAGTGTCTCCGGACGTTTCTTCGGCACCTCGGACACCACGGGGTGAAGAAGGGGTGCGACGGCGGGGACTGCGGGGCGTGCACAGTGTGGCTCGACGGAGCGCCGATACACAGCTGCATCACGCCCGCCTTTCGCGCCGACGGTCGCGCGGTAACCACGATCGAGGGACTCGGCACGCCCGAAGATCTCCATCCGATTCAGCAGCAGTTCCGGGATGCACCCGGCTTTCAGTGTGGGTTCTGCACCGCCGGGATGATCATGACCTCGGCGGCGCTCACCGACGCGCAGAAAGAAGACTTGCCGCGAGCGCTCAAGGGAAACCTGTGCCGCTGCACCGGTTACCGATCCATCGAAGACGCGGTCAACGGTGTCGGTGCTATCGAAGTTGCCCTCCCGGGACATGCCGTCGGAACCAGCGTCGGGGCGCCGGCGGCCACCGACGTGGTGACCGGCCGAGCCGAATACACTATGGACACCGCGATCGACGGCATGCTGCATCTGAAAGTGCTGCACTCGCCTCACGCACATGCCCGCGTCACCTCCATCGACACCACCGAGGCGCTCGCCGTCCCCGGTGTCCATCGCGTCTACACCTGGAAAGACGTGCCGCGCAAGCTCTTCACCACGGCAATTCATACCGACCACCTTGTCGATCCGGACGACACCTACATTCTCGACAACGTCGTGCGGTTCGTGGGTCAGCGTGTAGTGGCCGTCCTCGCCGACTCCGTCGTCGCTGCGGAAGAAGGCCGTCGGAAGGTGAAGGTCGATTACGAGATCCTGCCTTCCGTGTTCGATCCGGAAGAGGCCATGGCCGACGACGCTCCAGCCCTGCACGGATCCGACGATCCCTTTGTTCGAGATCCCGAGCACAACATCCTGCTCGAACTTCACGGTCATGTGGGCGACGTCGAGGCCGGGTTCGCCGAGGCCGACGTCATCCACGAAGGCACCTACTTCTCGCCGCGGGTTCAGCACGCGCACCTCGAGACGCACGGTTCGATCTCCTGGATGGAAGACGGACGCCTTCACGTTCGCACAAGTTCGCAGTCCCCCTCCATCGCCAAGGTCAAACTCGCCCATCTCTTCGACCTCCGCCCGGATCAGCTACGCGTGTTCTGCAAACGCGTGGGCGGCGGGTTCGGAGGAAAACAGGAAGTGATCAGCGAGGATCTGGTGGCGCTCGCCACCCTCGACACCGGTCGTCCCGTCTGCCTCGAGTTCACCCGAGAAGAAGAGTTCACCACCGCGTCGCCGCGTCATCCGATGAAGCTCACGATCAAGCTCGGCGCCAAGTCGGACGGAACCCTCACAGCCTTTCAGTACCGAAACATCTCGAACACCGGTGCGTACGGAAACCACGGTGGAGAGACACTCTTTGCCGGCGGCGCGGCGGTCTCGCTCTACCGCTGCGCCAACAAGAAGTTCGATGCGTATTCCGTGTACACCAACAATGTTCCGAGCGGCGCTCTACGTGGGTACGGGATGACGCAACCGGCCTTTGCCGTGGAATCGGCCATGACCGAATTGGCCATCGCGCTGGACATGGATCCGCTCGAACTGCGTCGACGCAATATCGTCCGACCGGGCGATTCGCTCGTCGCACTCGAAGACGGCCCAGACGACGTGATCTTCACCGAAGACGGACTGGGGCAATGCATAGATCTGATCGACACCGCGTTGAAGCGCCAACCGGTTCCCTCGCTCGGAGACGATTGGCTGATCGGCACCGGTACCGCCAGTTCACTACACGAGACCGCGCCACCCACCGAGCACATTTCCGAGGCCTGGCTCACCCTCGGCGAAGACTGTGTATACGAACTTGCCATCGGCACAGTCGAATTCGGTGAGGGAACTTCTACCGCCCACGTGCAGATCGCCGCGAATCAGCTGGGCACAACACCGTCACGTGTACGAATCATTCAGTCGGACACCGACCGAACCGGTTTCGACACAGGCGCTTTCGCCAGCGCCGGCCTGTTTGTCGCTGGGAACGCGGTACTTCGCGCGTCGAATGCGCTCCGCGATCGCCTACTTGCCTTCGCCGCGCACCACACCGGCGTGTCGATTGACCAGTGCTCGATGGACGACGACAAGATCGTCTGCGGTAGTACTCGATTAACACTGCAAGAGATACTCGAGGCCGCACGCCCGCGCGGGATCCGATTCACCGAGGCGCGGAAGGCATACGGATCTCCGCGCAGCGTGGTGTCCAACACTCATGGCTTCCGGATTGCCGTCCATCGCATCACCGGCGAGATCCGCATTCTCTACAGCGTCCAAGCCACCGACGCTGGGGTGATCATCAATCCGGCGCAGGTGCGGGGACAGATCGAAGGTGGCGTCGCCCAGGGCATCGGCTTCGCACTCACCGAGAACTTCCACGTAGACGCAAACGGCGCGATGATGAACCCGAATCTACGTAACTACCGGATCCCGACATATGCAGATATCCCACGCACGGAGGTGATCCTCGTCGAGTCATCAGACTCCGTCGGCCCACTCCGCTCCAAGGGCATGGCGGAGTGCTGCATCAATCCGGTTGCCCCTGCATTGGCGAACGCACTGCAGGATGCAACCGGGTCACGATTCCGGTCACTACCGCTCACCCCGGAACGCATCTACTCAGGCCTGAACCGATGACCGCGAACACGTCGGCGGACAGCGCCGCGACGGTCATAATCGGCCAGCGAGTGCGTGCCGGACTGGAGAAAGAATTCGAGGTCTGGCAGAAAGATCTCAACCGAGCCGCCGCAGATTACGCGGGCTTCCTCGGGGCAGAAATCGCGGCTCCGACGCCCACCCAACCCGATTGGGTGATCGTGTACCGATTCGACTCCATCGCTCATGTTCAAGCGTGGATCAACAGCGCGACGAGGCAGAACTACCTCGACAGCGGTCGTCAGTTCTTCGACGGCCCGGCCACGCAGCAGGTAGTGAGCGGCGGGATCAGGCCTCCGGACCCACTGCTGACCGTCGTAGTGACGCACCGAGTCGGTGACGACAGCATCGACGAGTTCCTTGCCTGGCAGGATCGCCTTCGGGAGGTGGAGAGTGCTTTCGACGGATTCCGCGGCACCGAACTGTTTCGCCCCGTCGACGGTGTGCAGGATGAATGGACCCTGCTGTATCGCTTCGACAATGCTGCCCACCTCGATACGTGGCTGACTTCCCCTGAGCGACAACAACTCCTCGCCGAGGGCCGCAAGTTTCACGACTTCGAACTGCGAACCGTGGACAATTCGTTCGGCAGTTGGTTTGCCTTCGACGAGAACGGAAACGAGGCCCCTCCACCTTCGGAGACAAAAACCTCGATCGCGGTCTGGGTCGGTCTCTACCCGACTGTCGTCTTGCTTACTTTGGCGCTGTCACCGCTGAAGCTGCCACTCTGGCTCGGATTGTTGATCGGCAATCTGCTGTCGAGCTTCATCATGAGTTTCTTCACGATGCCGTACTACGTGAATCGACTCCTGCGCCGTTGGCTGCGTCCGCCTCCGGGGATTCCTGTCGCAAAAACCAACGCACAAGGGGTGGCAATCGTCGCTGCGGTGACCTTGTTCTGGGTGGTCGTCTTCTATCTGGTGACTACTCAGTTCTGGTCGCTGCCTTGAACTCTCCGGTACACGAAAATGCCAGCGTATGCTCCGGGGCATTATTCCGACGGCTTTCACACCCCGGAAACGCACACCCACCATCATGCACCGCCAACGCCCGCCGCTGCGGAACCGTCGCCGTTCTCACTTCCCTACCGCACTCGAGCCGAACACCATTCTCGTCCAACAAGATCCGAGGACCGTGCAATCGCACGCCAACATCCGTGTCGCCACTGATCGGCCCCACCCAATCCGTCCACGCGAACCCCAGTTCCCAATTCGTCGAACCATGCAACCACTGCGCGATCGCCGCGCACAGGTGGATTATGGAATGCTGGCGCCGAATTCGGTCCGACGTCAACCTCGACTGCTGGAGCACTGTACAACTTTCGATTGATGCGCTCCGTCCACGGTGAACCGTAGTGTGACCCCGTGACGGAAAACGCATCGGCCTCAGCGCTCTCTCCTGCCCCACGCATATCCAAGTGGTGGAGCCTCGTCGTACTCGCGCTGGGCCTGGCGATGATCGTCATGGACGGCACTATTGTGGCCGTCGCCCTCCCGACAATCATCGACGACCTGCACCTGAACATTACTGACGCACAGTGGGTGAACTCGCTCTACGCGATCGTGTTCGCCGCGCTATTGCTGACCACTGGCAACCTCGGCGATCGCCTGGGCCGGCGCAATATTTTCCTCGTCGGCATCGCTCTGTTCCTCGCCGGCAGCCTCTGGGCGGCCAAGTCCGGGAGCGCCGAGATGCTCATCTCCGCGCGTGCACTGCAGGGCGTTGGTGGCGCGTGCATCCTCCCGTCCACACTTTCGACAGTCAACGCGACCTTCCGCGGAAAGGATCGGGCCGCCGCATTCGGTGTCTGGGGGGCGGTCATGGCCGGCGCCGCCGCACTCGGCCCGCTGCTCGGCGGCTGGCTTACCAGCTCGTTCAGCTGGCAGTGGATCTTCTACGTCAACATCCCCATCGGCCTTGTATTGATAGTCGCAGCGCTGGTTGTGATCCCCGAGACCCGCTCCGGCGACTCCCGCCCCGGCTTCGACGTGGATGGGCTATTGCTCAGTGCGATCGGCTTCGGTGCACTCGTCTTCGCGATCATCGAGGGCAGCACCCTCGGCTGGTGGAAGCCACTCAAAGACTTGAGCCTCTTCGGTATGACGTGGTCTGCGGACATGCCCCTCTCGATCGTGCCGATCCTGCTACTCCTGGCTGCCGTAGTGTTGACGCTGTTCGTGTTCTGGGAACGCCACCGTGCCAGAGTCAATCGGTCCGCACTTCTAGATCTGCACATGTTCTACACCCCCACCTTCAGCTGGGGGAACATCGCCGCGATGATGATCGCGGTCGGCGAGTTCGGCTTGATCTTCGCGCTGCCACTGTTCCTGATCAATGCCATCGGCCTGAGCACCCTCGGCGCCGGCTTCGTACTGGCCACGATGGCAGCCGGCGCCTTTCTCTCCGGCACCATGGCCCGTCACCTGGCGGCTGCGATCGGTGCAGCCGGCACAGTCGTTGTCGGCGTCGTCCTCGAGATCATCGGCGTGTTGGCACTCGTACTCGTCATCAGCGCGGACGTCTCCCCTGTCACGGTCGGTGCAGTGCTCGTGATCCACGGTGTCGGCCTCGGCCTGGCGTCCGCGCAACTTACCAGCACCGTGTTGTCCGATATACCGGTAGACCTGTCCGGGCAGGGCTCCGCCACGCAGAGCACCGTTCGACAGATCGGCTCGGCGCTCGGCTCCGCAGTCGTCGGCGCGGTCCTGTCGATCGGACTGGCCCACTACCTCGGCAGTATCCAGGGTTCCGCGGAGAACTTCACCGACGCCACCCGAGAATCCGCGGGCGGCGCGATCGCCGGCCTACGCGCGAGTCACGGCCCCGACGAGGTCATCCATCAGTTGTCCGAGGCCTTCGCCTCAGCCACTCAATGGGCGATGGTCGCAGCGATCGCATTCCTCGCCCTCGGCCTAGCGGCGTCTCTGCGGGTACTGCGGGTCACACGCCAGGAGAGCTCGACAGATGACTCGACGGGCGAAGACGAGCTGCTAACCGATCCCACCTGTACCGACGTCTGACCGCATCTCCTGGAATCAAAGGTCCACGGGGTGCTCGACATTGACGCGCAGCACTCGCGGAAACGAGCCGGTGCCCCGTCCGGCCGACGGTTGCACGAGGTCGCTGATTCGAGACGGCATCCCGTTTCGGGGATTAGTGTTGATACGAAATCTTTCGATGTCGACAAGCCTGCCACCATCTGATTCGACGCGCACTCGCACAGAGCACCAGTGGCTCGAACGCGGAACATCATCGATGCAATCGCACGGAGTCGGGTCAGGTGAGCTGATGACGTCAATGACCGGTCGACATACCACCCACCGGGGGATGAGTCTGGGCTGCGCCGTTCGCTTCGAGGTTGTCGAAACCCAGATCTTGCAGGTAGCGGGCTACGGAGTCGAGTCGCCGGGTTCGGTCCGGATGGATGCTATGTACGGCGATGTTCAGCGCCAACCTGAGGCAGGTCAGCATCAATCGCCGCAGATTGACTTCCACTCGCCGGCTCAGTTGCCTTCGGGGCCGCACTTGCATGTTCGGGTCTGGTGTTCAGTGTCCTGGCCGCTGTGTCGGCCTAAGTCAGTGCGAGTGCGCTCCCGTGGTTCTGCCCTTGGTTTGGGCCATTCGAATCCAGCCTTACGTCGACGAATGCTGGGGGTACTCGCACCGAGCGTCTTCGCGGCAGCAACGCCTACCTGATCGACGTACGCTTTGCTGCCTCGACGGAACGTGGGCACTGGCCTGATCACGCAACGTGAAAGAGCAACTCTGGCATCGCCAAGTCTCAGCGGCACTTTCGTGTTTGCATGGCGAATGCAGCGCGGAACACTTCCAACGTGAATCATGGGACTGGGACTCTGGGGCCTACAGATCGAAGCGCCACACAAAGCGTCAATGGACAGGTAGAGAACAGTCGGACTATCCGAGACCTCATCGTGCGCGTGGGCGCGTCCTCTTCGTTCGAGAAGCCCTTCATCGGTTACGCATTCGTCTTTTGCTGGGCATTGCGCCGCGGCACATTCGGTGTTCGCGTCGATGCGGCTGTACACCGCGGAAATGCGCAGCGCGTTGAACCGGTTATCGCTGGGGGTGTCGGCCGAATCCGGTGGGAGTGAGTCACATCGCCTATGGCTCGATCGGTTCCACAATTGCCCCTCCCTCACCGGAATCGCTGCTGGAGTGACTTTCGGAATGACAGTCGGAGATGTAGTCGGCACCGCACCTGGCGACGTCGGCGCCACCTCTGTCAAGTTACCGGCACGTTCAACTGCCTGAGCCGATGCTCGATCTCGAACCATTACACACGCCCAAGCTGTCAGTACGACGTTGTCACGGTGGCGTCTGTGTGCCGAGACCCAAGTGCCAGCACGGCTCTAAACCCTTCGGCGACGGCTGTCATCAATGCGGGTTGGTCCGGAACTGCTCTCACGTCGACGTTGATCCCGACACACATGTGCGAGTCGTAAGACATCAAAGTCGCGTTGAAAGCCGATCCGAGGGTAGGACTGAATGCGAATTGGCGAATTATCCGCGCACCGGCGAGGTACAACGGTGTCGAAGAACCAACGACGTTGGATGCAACAAAATCCATGTGCTTGAGCATGTCGCATGTGACCGCGACCGGCAGCAAGTTCAGCATTCTGGCCAAGTGAGGAGATAGCGGAATCGCCGGCTCGTTCCGCCAACTTTCTACGATGGCGTGAACACGACGGATCAATTTCTCCGGATCTGCAATATCGACCGGAAGAGCAAACCTTGCAAGCGTGATTCGGTTGCCTCCCAGCGGATCACGACTGTCACGCAGACTGATCGGCAACGTCACCATCAGTTGATTCGGTACGTCACCGTGGCCTCTGTGGTAGCCGGCCATGCCCAGTAGAAGTGCAGACAAGAACGCGTCGTTTACCGAGCATTGTGTGCCCGCCGCTGCAGTGGTCAGTGCCGCCACCGGAAATTCGATCACACCGAAACCACGGCGCGTACTCCGAGCAGTCATCACTGGCGACATCGTTCTGGTCGCCGGTCGCGTCATACGCGCCGTCGATCCGAAGATTCGTACGACGTCGTGCATCGTAGCGGCGGGATGGCGCACTGCGTGCGCGGCACTTCGGGCCACCGCTTCGGTCATCGCCGCACGTGAGTCTCCTGGTGTGGAACGAACAACAGGTGGCCTGAATTCGTGGCCGTCCTGACTTGATCCGCCAGTCCGCGTGTCATCGGTAATTTCGCGTGTCAGTTGCATACCCCCGACCCCGTCGGTCAAGGAATGATGAACTTTGACTACCAGCGCTGTTGCACCGCCGCCTAGCCCATCGAGCACGGTGAGCTCCCATAACGGACGATCCTTGTCGAAGGCTGCCATCCCGCTCATGCGGGCAAAATCCAGGACGCCTTTCCACCCACCTGGTGGTGGCACGGAAGACCTTCGAAGGTGCCAACTCAGGTCGAAGTCCGCGTCATCCACCCAACGTGGTGGACTCCACGGAAATTGTCGCGCAACCGCTTTACACCTGAAGATCGGAACTACATCGATGGCGTGGTTCATCGCGGCGGTCAATCGTTCGTGATCCGGGAGCCTGTCCAGCACGATGATCGAGACGATTGTCGAGCGGAGGACCGGATCGGCCTCCATCCGCCAAGACATCAGGTCGGTCTGCGTCATCGATCGCTCGTTTGCGCCGCTCATGGCCACTCGATTCACTCGTCGGCGTAATCCTTCAAGGATTGGCGATTCTCAAGGCCTCAATCGAACCTCGTCAACGCCTGGAACGGTCGAAGCAAGTGCAGTCACGACACCTCGCTCGGGATCATCGTCGGAAATCCCACTGACTGTCAGCATTCCGTCGACATAACCCACTGCCCATCGGTCGGGCCCGCCATAGACGTCAAGTCGATGGCGCACTTCGTCAGCGATCCGATCGGGGTCCAGGGCCAGCAGTCCGATCAAATCCTGGCGGGTCACCACTCCGATTACGTCCCTCTCACGAACGATCGGAACCGCGCGCAGCCCAGAACGCAGCATCTCGGATGCGATGTCATTGACCACGACATCTTCGGTCATTGCCACCACGGGTTGTGTCATCACGTCAGCGACGGATTGTTCGGTCGACTCGGTCGCGTGTTCCTGTGACAGTCGTTCGAACCCACTTCTGAGAAGATCGCCTTCGGACACGATCCCGACCAGTCGCTTCTGCTCGTCGACTACTGGGAGTGCCGAAAAACCTGACCGCGCAATCTCTCGTAGACAGTCACCTACACTTCGCGCCTGATCGATTGTCGTCACAGGGCTACTCATGATGTCTCGTGCACGCATGACAATTCTCCTCTGGTTATCCCGCTGGACGTCCGATCTCGCGAACGCAGGAATGCGACGAACCGATGTCCCCAGCGTGACAAACATCGACCGTGAACCGGAAGTGTCTTCGGCATCCTGCGCACTGGAAATCGGCCCCGAGCGGAGTGACTTCCGCCTCTGTAGACCTGATGCGGGAAAGGGTTTGCTGAACACTGTCGCTCGCTAACCCACGCGCATAGCACTCGGACGGGAGAGCTCATGAAAGCGAGTTCCATAGATGCCAGACGCCGGTGGGTAGTACCGATCGACGCCGTCGGACCCGAAGACGCACCGACCGTCGGCGGCAAAGCCGCGAATCTCGGCGAACTGAGGCGATCGAACTTTCCGGTTCCGCCGGGGTTCGTAATCACCACCTGCGGCTATCTCGACGCCATGGAAGCTTCCGGGTTGAGAGACGACCTGAAATCAGGGGAACTACCGTCTACCCGCAGCGCCGAGGAGGCAGTCACAGCATCACTCGTGCCCAAAGCACTGCAAGAGCAGATCATCGACGCCTATCGCGCGCTGGGGCCTTCAGGTACGCGAGTAGCGGTCCGTTCGTCCGCTCCCGCAGAAGACGCGTCCGATACCTCGTACGCGGGCATTCACGAAAGTTTCACAAATGTCGCCGGTGACGAAGGCTTGATCGATGCCGTACGGCAGTGTTGGGCATCGTTATGGTCGGATCGAGCATTGTCGTACCGCAATCTCCAAGGCGTTGCGGACGAGCCGTCGCTGGCAGTTGTCGTCCAACTGATGGTCGACTCGGACCAATCGGGAGTCGTATTCACTGCCGACCCGCGCACCGGTGCGCGGGACCGCATGGTCATCGAAGCTGCCACCGGATTGGGGGAAGTCGTAGTGGGTGGACAAGTGGAACCAGACACTTACGTAGTGTCGAAACCTGACTTCGACATCATCGATGTGCATATCGGTTCACAGGCATTCGCGATCTCGCTGTCCGAAGGGACTGAAAAGGCGTCGGAAATACCTCTCTCACAACGCGAACACCAGATCCTTACCGACGACCAGATCCACCAGCTCGCAGCATTGGCCGCAGCCGTGGAAGAACATTACCGGCGACCACAAGACCTCGAATTCGCCTACAGCGGAGGACAACTGTGGCTGGTCCAGACACGCCCGATCACCACCCTTTCCGAGCAACCGGAAGCACTGGCCGAGGCCCAACACGACGTCGGCGAAAAAGCACGTGTCCTCGCCCAGGGATTGGGCGCCGGGCCGGGAACTGCTACCGGACGCGTCCGAGTCCTGCGTTCAGTGGCCGACGGTCGTGATTTGGTCGACGGCGAAATACTGGTGGCCCCGATGACGCGACCGGACTGGTTACCGGTTCTCCGACGAGCCGCCGCCATCGTCACCGACGGCGGTGGCATTACCTGCCACGCAGCTATCGTGGGCCGCGAACTCGGCCGACCGGTTGTCGTCGGAACACGCACGGCAACAAAGGATCTTGCAGACGGGACTTTGATCACAGTCGACGGAACTGCAGGAACGGTCATTGCTGCAGATTCCGCAACCGCCGACTCCTCGAAAAATGCGACCACCACCATGCCGAGGACAATGCCGACACCCCGTTCGACAACCGCGACATCCGTCTACGTGAACCTGGCGACTCCCGAAGCTGCAGAACGGACAGCCGACACAGACGTCGACGGAGTAGGACTCTTGCGAGCTGAATTCCTGATCATGGACGCTCTTGAAGGGCTGCATCCCCACACGATGATCGCCCGAGGTCTCCACGGAGAGTACGTGGCCAAAATGTCCTCTGCCCTGTCACGTATTGCCGCCGCTTTCGGAGCCCGACCGGTCATCTACCGCGCAATAGACCTCCGCACCAACGAGTTTGCACATCTCGAAGGTGGTGACATCGAACACCACGAAGACAATCCCATGATCGGCTACCGAGGCTGTTTTCGCTACGTGCGGGAACCGGAATTGTTCGCGCTCGATCTCGATGTCATCGCCGAAACGCGAAAGAACTATCCGAACGTGCACTTGATGATTCCCTTCGTTCGCACCGAATGGGAGCTCGCGCGCTGTTTGGCACAATTGGATGCCCACCCGCTCGGGGCGGACCACCGGATGCTTCGATGGGTGATGGCTGAGATACCCTCGGTTGCCCACTGGATTCCCAGGTACGCGGCAATGGGCATCGACGGAGTGTCGATCGGCACCAACGATCTCACTCAACTGGTGCTCGGAGTCGACCGGGATTCGGAGATTTGCCAAGAACTCTTCGACACCATGGATCCTGCCGTCCTCGAAACCATCGACACCATCATCGAGCGTGCCACCCTCGCGGGCATGACGACCTCACTGTGCGGACAGGCAGTGTCAACCAACCCAACTCTGGCCGAACACCTCGTGAGGCAAGGCATCACGTCGGTTTCCGTGACCCCGGACGCAGTTGACACCGCTCGCCATGCAATCGCGGTCGCTGAACGACGAATCATCCTCGCCCGAGCTCGTTCGAGCGGACGCCGACATCCGAGTCGATGGCTTGACTGAGCATCGGCACCTAGTCGGATCGGACCACTCCCCGATCAGCCCGTGCCCGAATCCGTTCGTAGAAGACCTCCACGTCGGCTGGTAAACACGGTGCCGTCCCTGGGGTCTTCAACATCGCAGCCCCGGCTGCAACACCGAACCGAACCGCATCCATCAGCGAACGCTGATGGATGAGCGAATACACCATCCCCGCAACCATGCTGTCCCCCGCGCCCACACCACTGATCGATACGACGTCCACCGACGGCACACACTCACACATGTCGGCAGTCACCAGCAAGGCTCCAGCGGCTCCAAGCGAAACGACCACCACCTCCGCAACCTTCTGCGCAACAATAGTTCTCGCCGCGTCGACTTGCTCCACCCGAGTCTCGAGGGGGCGGTCGACCCATTCACGAAGCTCGCGGATACTCGGCTTGACAAGAAAGACACCACTGTTCAATGCGCGCAATGCAGCGCCAGAGGTGTCGACAACCAGCCGCGCCCCGGTTCCCTCCAGGTAATCGACCAACCGCTGAACAAAACCTGCACCCACCCCCGGTGGCAAACTGCCGCTCACGACAACATATCCGGAATCGACGGCGAACTCACGCACTCGCACGAGACACGATTCCACCTCTGCAACGGTGAGAATCGGTCCAGGCAACACAAAACGATACTGCTCACCTGTCGACTCGTCATCCACGGTGAAACTCTCGCGAGTCGATCCTGAGACGGGCTCGGCCCAATACCGTACTTGTTCACCGATCAGAAGGTCCTCGACTGCCAGGCCGCAATGACCTCCCGAGGGAAACACTGCCATCACGTCGCCGCCGAGCACCCGGAGCACTCGCGCGACGTTCAATCCGCCGCCGCCGGGATCACGACGAGGTGCCGCACAACGCACCTTGTCTGTCGTGTGGACGGTACGCGCGCTGGTCGCTATGTCGAGTGCCGGGTTCATCGTCACCGTCACGACGCGAGAGTCACTCTGCTCCATGTAGTTTCACTTCCAGATGCAGCGTTGATCCATCACGACGAAGCGAATTCGCCCAACCACGGTCACGAATGACCTGCAGCATCGGTGCGTTCGCACCCAAAATTTCGGCCACCATACGCCGTGCCCCATGCAGGTAGGCTTCATCCTCGAGCCGCTTCAAAATCGAAGTCCCGATTCCGTGCAGCCGGTCGCCTTGCGCAACCACGAGGGCGAACTCCACCGTAGTCGGCGAAACCCTTTCCAACGCAACATAGCTTCCGACCCCCACCAATTCTTCGCCGATGAAGGCACCCAGAGCGCATCGCCGATCGTTGCACTCGCACAGTTGATCGGAAAAGGTGGTGAGTTGCTTCGGCTGCGGTCCGAACCACCGCATGTACGAATCATGTTGGTCAAGATGCTCATGGAACCGTTGAACAGCAACCGCGTCGGATGGTCCGAGACACCGGAGAGTTGCAGTGCCGATTCCGCTGCCAGTGGCGGCCATCGATCATCACCTGATTCGGCTGGGGATACTTTCCGATTGAACCGTGCCGTTGCCTTCAGTGGGCAGAGCCTTTTGTCATCGAATACCGTCCTTCGCCCCTACCCGCGCCGGCAGCCCATGCGCGAAGCTCAAACGTGGAGGAATACCGATGACGCCCGCAAGGAGGATCCATGACTGATACGGGATCTCCCACCGACCTGACCAGCGAACAATTCGTCATCGACCGAGACGGACTTGACGAGCTGATCACGGTGTTGATCAGCGAAGGTTACCGCGTCATCGGGCCGACTGTCCGCGACAGCGCTATTGTCCTCGACACTCTCGACTCCGGTGATCAATTGCCGACGGGATGGGGTGTCGATACCGCCCCTGGCCTGTATCGTCTACGGAGGAGAGCAGATTGTGCCGTCTTCGGTCACTCCGCCGGCCCGCAATCGTGGAAGCAGTACCTGCACCCGTCGCGGCAACAACTCTGGAGCCAATCCACGGACGATACATTCCACGCACCGCCGACCGAACCGGTCCGATACGCATTTCTCGGCGTACGTGCGTGCGACCTGGCAGCGATCGGCATACTCCAGACAGTGCTCTCTGCTGGCGGAAAGGCGGCAACAAATCTATTCGAGGGTCTTTTCGTGATCGCAGCCAACTGCACGGAACCCGGCGGCGTGTGTTTCTGTGCGTCGATGAACACCGGCCCGAAGGCCAAAACCGGCTACGACCTGTGTCTGACCGAAAGGATCGACAACGACGGCCACCGATTCGTCACCGGGGTCGGCACCACGGAAGGATCACGGATACTCACGCTGGTCCGCGGTAGGCAGGCAACCGACGAAGAAACGACCGAGGCCGCAGGCGCTGTCGCCGACGCAGCAGATCACATGGGTCGGCAAATGCCAGACGTCGATCTTCGCGGCATGCTCCGCGACGCACGGGACGCCGATGTCTGGACGGACGTCGCGTCACGATGCTTGACGTGCGGAAACTGCACGATGGTGTGCCCGACGTGCTTCTGCACTACCACCGAGGACGTCTCCGATCTTGCGGGCGACAATGTCGAGCGATGGCAGCACTGGTCGTCATGTTTCGACCTGGACTACTCACAACTGCACGGTGGCGCAGTACGTGTCAGTGGTGAGAGCCGGTACCGACAGTGGATTTCTCACAAGTTGGGCACCTGGCACGACCAATTCGGTTCGTCCGGGTGCGTCGGTTGCGGCCGATGCATCGACTGGTGTCCAGTGGGAATCGACATCACGGCGGAAGCGGCACGCCTAACCGGCGCTTTGACTGAGGAACCCGACAGCGATACCGGTTGTCCCTCATGAACGATCACGCCTGCGAGCAGCGCCCAAGAGAAATCGAAGGTCTGGCCGACGATCAACGGTCTGAACTTGCTGCCTTCTCACGCGAGGTTCAGCTCGCGCCCGGGACCGTGGTGTTCCACGAAGGCGACTCCGCTGACAGATGTTGGTTTCTTCGGACCGGCCGGATTACGCTCACCACCAGAATTCCCGGACGTGGCGAGGAAACTGTCGAAACACTTTCTGCCGGTGAAATCTTGGGTGTGTCCTGGTTCCGCCCACCTCGACAGTGGCAATGGACAGCGACCGCGGTCACTCACGTGACAGCAGTCGAAGTCGACGCCACCATGTTGCAATCTGTCGCCGAGAGCGATCCGGATCTCGGACGGGCGATCTACTCGATACTGGCGGACACACTACTCCACCGATTGCAGGCAACACGCGCGCGCCTGCTCGATCTCTATGCACGCGAACATGTTCGGTGAACAACTCGTCCCGACGCCGTGCAAGGTTGTTGCCCGCCGGGACGAGAACAGCGATACCTCGACCCTGACCCTGGCCGCGCCCTCGCAGTCGTTCCCCGGGTTCCGCCCCGGCCAATTCATGATGGTCTACGCACGGGGGGTGGGCGAGATTCCGCTGTCGATCAGTGGGGACCCAGCTCACGCCGATCACACAGTGGTTCATACTGTTCGGGCTGTCGGTGCCGTCAGCCGCGCGCTGCACGAAGCCTCCATCGGTGACATCGTAGGTGTCCGGGGACCTTTCGGAACGGGATGGGATCTGGATTCCGCCAAAGACGATCTGATCGTCGTTGCAGGAGGCGTCGGGTTGGCGGCGGTACGTTCTGCAGTCTTGGAGGCACAGGCCTGCGGTCGATTTCGTCGAGTTGTCCTCAGCGTCGGTGCTCGCCGACCATCCGATCTCCTGTACCGCCCAGATCTCGACACATGGAGCCGGGGAGACCTGGTCGACCTCGAGCTGTCCGTGGACGTGGCAGAACCTGACTGGCAGGGTCATGTCGGATTTGTCACGCAGTCCCTGAACCGCCTCGTTCTCGAGCCCGGTCGCACGACGGTACTGCTGTGCGGCCCCGAACCGATGATGCGGATGTCGGCTCGGACCATGATCGGCCAAGGCGTTGAGCGCGAGAATATTCGAGTATCACTGGAACGGAACATGCAGTGCGGGACCGGAGTGTGCGGGCACTGTCAACTCGGCGAACTCCTCCTCTGTCGTGACGGTCCGGTAGTCGACTACCACGCGGCCGAGCCACTTCTCGCAGTGAAGGAGCTGTGATGCCCTCACCCACCATGGCGGTATGGAAATTCGCATCCTGCGACGGATGCCAACTGACTCTGCTCGATTGCGAGGACGAACTACTCACTTTGGCCGACGCCGTTCACATCTCACATTTCCTCGAGATGTCGAGCGAGGTGGAAAGCGGTCCATACGATCTCTCACTGGTCGAAGGCTCCATTACCACCGCTGCCGACATCGAACGTATTCATGCCATCCGCGAGAATTCCCGGCATCTGGTGACGATCGGCGCCTGCGCCACTTCTGGTGGGATACAGGCTCTCCGGAACTTTGCGGACATCGCCGAGTTCATGTCCGTGGTCTACGCGAGCGGCGAGTACATCGACACTCTCGCGACGTCCACACCGATCGCAGACCATGTCCCGGTCGATTTCGAACTACGCGGCTGCCCCATCGATCGACGGCAGCTCCTCGAGGTGATCTCGTCGTATCTGACCGGGCGGAAGCCGAACATCCCGGACACCAGTGTCTGCGCCGAATGCAAACGACGTGGCCTCACCTGCGTCATGGTCGCCGACAGCACACCGTGTCTGGGACCCGTGACCCATTCCGGCTGCGGCGCGCTGTGTCCGGCACAGTCGAGGGGTTGCTATGGATGTTTCGGTCCATCAACCCACCCGAACTTGATTGCAATGGCGGGGTGGCTGCGCACCCGCGGGATGACCGGCGAGAGTATCGAGCGCGTCTTCTCGACATTCAACGTTGCCTCCCCCGAGTTCGACGGGATCAGGCGAGATGGACAGTGAAACGAACACGGATACCACCCGACTGACGCTCGGTTCCCTCGCCCGTGTCGAAGGGGAAGGCCGCCTGGCGTTCACGGTCCGACACGGCCGGGTTGAAGCCGCAGAGTTGAACATCTACGAACCCCCTCGATTCTTCGAGTCATTTCTCCGGGGCCGCGATTTCCGCGAGCCTCCCGACATCACGTCCAGGATTTGCGGAATCTGCCCTGTCGCTTACCAAGTCAGCGCCTGCAACGCGATCGAGCAAGCATGCGGTGCGCACCTCACCCAACCGATTCTCGATCTGCGACGACTTCTGTATTGCGGCGAGTGGATCGCCAGTCACACACTGCATATCTACTTGCTGCACGCCCCTGATTTCCTGGGCGCGTCCGACGCGATCGAACTTGCCCGTATCGCGCGTCCCGACGTCGAACGTGGGCTTACGTTGAAAAAGGCGGGGAACGCGATTCTCGACATGATCGGTGGCCGATCGATTCATCCGGTCAACGTACGCCTCGGCGGGTTCTACCGAACGCCGACGCCCAGTGAACTCGCGCCCCTCGCCGAACAATTACGCTGGGCACTCGACGATGCTCTCGCGACCGTGCAGTGGGTATCACACTTCGAGATCCCAGATGCCGAGGTGGATACCGAACTACTCGCACTGGCTCAGCCAGGCCGCTACGCGATCGAAGACGGCGTGTTGACAACCACATCCGGATCATCGTTCGCGCCGGAGGAATTCTGCGATCACGTCGCGGAACGGCAAGTTCCGCATTCGACCGCGCTGCACGCGCACCTCGACGGCCAGGCGTATCTCACCGGACCGCTGGCTCGATACAGCCTCCACTCCACCGAACTCTCGGAGACCGCTCGTCAAGCGGCCACCGAGGCCGGCTTGGGAACAGTGTGTCGCAACCCGTTTCACAGCATTGTGGTCCGCGCCGTCGAGACAGTGTTCGCCGTGGACGAGGCACTCCGCCTGATAAGTGAGTATCACCGCCCGGAATCGCCGTACGTCGACGTGTCACCCCACGCCGCAACCGGGTACGGCGTCAGTGAAGCCCCCAGAGGCGTGCTGTACCACCTCTACCAACTCGATTCCGAGGGCCGAATCCTGCGGGCCACAATCATTCCGCCCACCTCGCAGAACCAGGCAGCAATCGAGAACGACCTCCGCAACACCCTCGCCGCGAACCTCACGCTGACAGACGCCGAACTGACCGAACTGTGTGAACGGACCATCCGAAACTACGATCCCTGCATCTCGTGTGCCACTCATTTCCTCGACGTGACAATCAACCGCAAATGACTGTCACAGTGGTCGGAGCCGGCAACGAATTCCGCCGAGACGACGGCGTAGGACCTGTGGTGGCGCGAACGATACAAAGCGAGCACCGAGCCGGCGTGAACGTGGTCATCGACAACGGTAGTGAACCTTCAAGGCTGCTCGAAGCATCGACAAGGTCGGATCTGGTGATCATCGTCGACGCTTCAGTCTGTGCTCCGTCTTCCGGCAGCAAGGCGCAACCTGCCGGAACAATTCGTCGGATCACGGATTGGTCGAGAGAGCACTCCGGAATACTCGCCAGCTCACACGGACTGGGCATCCTAGAGGCGCTGGCCTTGGCTGCCGCGCTCGGCCGAGAACCCCACCGCGTGGTGATCTACACGATCGAAGCACACGACACCGGCTACGGCATCGGACTTTCACCCTCCGTTGCAGCTTCTGTCTCTGCGGTACTGTCTCTGATCGCAGCCGAAATCTCCGACGTGCAATCTCGGGATCTACCTCCTGGATGGTAGCGACCAGGTTAACGGAGGCGTGGTTGTGACCTTTGCCATCGATTGGCGTCGTTCGCCTCTACTCGGCCGATCTTCACCGGACGAAGCTGAAACCACACCGGCTTCGAAATGGCCTTGAGGATTGCACATCAAGCGACAGTGATGCGTGAACGGAACATGACAAGTACACCACCACAGCCGAATTGACACCCAGGAACCTCGACAGAGGAGGAATCTGATCGTGAACGAGAAGCATTGGACAGTCGACATAACCATCGACGAGCACACCGCCGAAGAAGGCAACCGGACTCGGGCCATCGCACGCCTTCGCTCGAGGGACGATACCCACATCGTCGGATCCGGTTTCGCTCGGTGTAACCCATCGGATCACGATGTGCCCGAGATCGGTGACGAGCTCGCGGTCGCGCGTGCTCTTTCCCATTTGGCCCGTCAACTGATCGAGGCGACCGCTGCAGACCTCGAAAGTGTCACGCACGAACCCGCCCACCTGAACGCCTAGCGACATCTCGGGAAGATGTCGAAATCGTAGAAATCGTTGTCGACCAAGGAGATAGCGATGTCGGACAAACTGACTCCCCTCGATGCAGCCTTCCTCGAGGTCGAGGACTCCGATCGACACGCGAATCTCTCCATAGGCGCGGTTGTAGTCGCCGAAGGACCCACACCCACCGACGACGACTTGATCGAGAGACTAAGCACCCGAATTCGATCCCTCCCCCATGCTGCGGATAGGATTCACGCCATCCCGCTCGATCTTGCTGCACCTACGTGGGTCCCTGATCCGAATTTCGATCCAGCTCGCCACTTCACACGGATCGGAGTGCCGAGTCCAGGGCGAATGCACGACTTGACGGACACCGTCGCGTGGATCATGTCCGAACGACTCGATCGCGATCGTCCACTGTGGCAATGCTGGTTGATCGAGGGCCTCGAGGACGGCCGCTGGGCAATCCTGGTCAAGGCCCACCACTCTCTCATGGACGGTGTTACCGGGGCCCGATTGTTCGACGTATTGTTCGACGAACCTCTCACCTCCGGACCGCCAACGGACGAGGAAGTACCGAAAGAACCAGAGTCGCTGTGCGGCAAAATGATCGGACTCTACTGCTCGACACTCCGGGCGCCGCAACGGTTGGCTCGCCGGTCCGTCCGGATCGCGGAGGGTACTGCCCAGTTGGCAGGCGATCTGCTGATCCCGAGCGCGAACGGTTCCCTCAACGGGCCGATCGGACATCAACGGCGATACGGGACAGCACAGGTGCGAATGCACGATGTAAGAACTATCTGTTCCGCCTTCGATGTCACCGTGAACGACGTTGCGCTCGCGTGTGTGACCAGTTCGCTGCGCTCACTTCTCCTTCACCGCAAAGAAGACGTCAGCCGACATGCCGTGAGGACACTCGTCCCGGTTTCTGTTCGGGCATCGAACACCGCCACGTCGTTCCACAACCAGGTCTCGCTCATGCTTCCCTTCCTTCCCGTCGATATCGTAGATCCACTAGACCGCTTGCAGACGATCCACCGCAGACTCTCCCGGCACAAGAACGGCGGTGAATCAGGCAGTGGACAAACGATCACGGCAGCTGCTCAGTACGCACCATTCATGTCCTCCGCCTGGTTCATTCGTCTCGCGATGCGCTTTCCTCAGCGAAGTATCGTCACCGTAGTCACGGACATTCCGGGTCCGACCGAAAAGGGCCGACTGCTAGGGCGTGAAATCATCGGTATCTATCCGTACGTACCGATTGCAGTGCGGTTGCGACTCGGATTCGCAATCCTCAGCTACCACGATCAACTCGCATTCGGAATCACGGCTGACTACGATTCGGTCTCCGAAGTCCAACTTCTCTCATCGTCGATGGAACAGGAAGTCGACTCCCTACTGCGTTCCACGCGGAGCCCCTCGCCCGCCGGCGGATTTCACTGATTCGGTCCCGAATTCGATTCATCCGGTCCACAGTCACGCAGTGGCAGGGTCCATCCGTGACGCCCGGCGTGTGCACCACAATCGATCGCCGGCTCGTTTCGTCCTTCAGTGAGCAACGCTTCCAGGGGCGAAATCTACAATCTCGATGACTAGGTCAGTCGGACAGTCGCGCCCGGCCGGAGTTGTACCACTCGACCACGGCATTCGATCTCGATCGGCGGCTGGTTGCCGACCCCGGCACTGACTTGCACTTCTCTCCCATTGATTCGCAGATGCAGGCGGTGGCCCCGGTAGAAGATGGGAAACTCGAGAACTCCGAGTGGTTTCGGCCAATGCGGGGAAAAGATCAGGCGGTCGCCGCGGGTCTCGAGCCCGGTGAAGCACCTTTGCAGCAAGTCGACGCTTCCCGCCATGGCGGCCAGGTGTATTCCCTCTGCGGTAGTGCCCCCCTGCACATCGGCGATATCGGAACGAAGGGCCAGGTCGAAGAATTCCATCGCACGGTCGCGGTTGGCCCGAGCCAGCACCCAGGAATGGACAACACCACTGAGCGTCGAACCGTGCGATGTACGTGCCATGTAATAGTCGATGGTTGCGGGGATGGCATCACCCACAAACTCATAGCCCAAACCATGGAGGATGCAACGCAACTCGTCAGCGGACAACAAGTAGAACAACATCACTACGTCGGCCTGCTTGGAAACCTTGTAGGAGTTGACGTCGTCACCCTCTGCCTCGAGGAGTCGGTCGAGGCGTTGTAGGTCGCCGTATCGCTGACGATATGCGTCCCAATCCAGTTCAGGAAGGTCCGCGTACCCCTCGAATTGGCTGATGACATCGTCGTGAAACGGGACGAACATCTTGTGCGTAATGTCTCTCCAGCGCTCGATCTCCAGTGTGGGCAGTTCCAGCTTCTGAGTCAGGTCCGACCGGATCTGCAGTGGCACAACATCCAATGCCTCGAGGGCTCGCAGGATCACCCACACCGACATGACATTGGTATAGGCGTTGTTGTCGATCCCGTCACAGGGAGCATCCGGATATCCGGAGTGGAATTCGTCAGGGCCGATGATGCCCTGGATGACATACCGTCCGCGCATCTGGTCGAGTGAAGCGAGATCCGCGTAGAACCGAGCGATTTCCACCAGCATTTCGGCACCGAACTCGATCAGGTATTCCAAATCGCCGGTGACCTGATAGTACTGCCACACGTTGTACGCAATCGCGATGCCGCTGTGATGCTGGCGCCGACTCGGATCCGGGTTCCAGCGCCCGGATCTCGGATTGAGATGCAGTTGCTGGCTCTCTTCCCGTCCGTCACTACCCGACTGCCAGGGAAACATCGCTCCTCGATGACCGGCTTCGATCGCAGCCCGACGGGCCTCCCCCAATCGACGGTACCGATACCGGAGCAAGGACCGCGTCAGCGTAGGCAGGCGCAGGTTCAGCGCCGAAAAAACGAACAACTCGTCCCAGAAGATATGTCCACGATAGGCCTCTCCGTGCAATCCGCGAGCCGGTACTCCGGCGTCGCGGTCGGCGGTGTTCGGCGAGACCGTCTGCAGCAAGTGAAGTAGATGAAATCGGATTACACGCAGTGCGTGACCGTGACCAATGAGGTCGATGCCCATGCGATCCCACAGACTTGCCATGGTGAGAACGTGACCGTCGAGCAATTCATCGAATCGGTCTAGACGAGACAGCCAGCGCTCGGCTTCGTCAGCGGGCTCGGTCACAGCGGGATCACGTCCGGTGAATACCGTCACCATCTTCTCGAGAGTCGCCGAGCAGCCCGCTGCGAGATGCAGAGATATGTCGTGCCCGATCCGCCCTTCTCCTTCTACCCGTCGATACTCAGTCGAAGTCGGTTCGCCATTTCTCCACACCGTATGCCGGGCGGCCATCGCCACCGGTATCCGTGAGCGATTGGTCTGCACCACGAGCAGAACCGCGTTCTCGGATAGCTCTCTGGCCTCCAGCAGTGCGAGGTGTTGAGAGCCGAGTTCGCGATAACGCTCCACCAACCCGTTGCGGACCGTACCGTCCAGTTCCGAACGGATCTCGAGTAGGCCCGCCCAATCTTCAGCCACGATCGTCATCTCGAGAGCACAGGCATGCGGGAGGTGCATGGCAACACATCTCCGCTGGATAACCGTCGTGGTGTATCCCTCAGTGTCGCGCACCCGGAATCGGCGCGTCAGCATTGCCCGGCGAAGATCGACGTACTGGCGGTACTCGAGCACCTCCACAGTATCGATATCGAACCACGGGCCCCCGTCGATCCGGAATGTCACCGGCAACCAGTTCGGCAGGTTGACGATGCTCTCGTTGTCGACTGTGATTCCCGATACTTCGTCCTGCAGGCGGTTGAAGACGCCCGCAGCGTACGTGCCCGGGTAGTGGATGGCCCCGGCACGGCACTCCGGAGCACATCCCCGAGTGGCGAATGCTCCATTTCCGAGGGTGCACAGTGCCTCCCTCAACTTCTCTGTGTTCGGATCGTAGCCTTCGAAGAACACAGTCCAGGGATCGCCGGCGGGTGGCATCGTCTGCGCGCCGCTGCCCAGCAGATCTGCCAACCATTGCACCAATTTACGGACCTGGACGGGACTGTCTACCGCGAACCGAGCAGCCGACCGCCGGTCGCCGTTCTCGAAGTGGCGCACCACGATCCCGACGCCGCGGTCGTGGAGTATGACGAAAGCATCCTCGTCGGTGAAGTCATCGCCGATGTAAATCGGCAGCACGTTGTCGGCATCGACGAGGTGATCGAGAATCCAGTCCAGCGTTCGACCTTTGTCCCAGTTAACGTCGGGGCGGAGCTCGGTCACCATCCGTCCGCGGGTGGCACGAAGCCCGGTTCCACCCCCAACCTCCTGAACCACCGCGGCAGTCTCGGTGCGCCTGTCGAGGTCGGCATTGCGATAGTGGACTGAGAGACCAAACCGCTTGCGTTCCAGGACAACCCCTGGAATACCGGTCAAGCGATCACGTAGAATGTCCGCCGCGCGCTCGAGATTCGGCACCGAGGCCACAGCCAGGTCATTTCGATAGCGCTGCCCGTCCGGCCCGACGATTTCGAAACCGTGACTGCCGGCGTACCAGATTCCGGGCATGCCAACTCGGGTCTCGATGTCCGCCAGATCGCGGCCGGTGATCACGCCGATCGTGCAATAGCGAGTCAGCCTCGCGAGATCTTCCTTCATCCCGTCGACGAGAGTGGCAGCGGCTGGGTCGTTCACGATGTTCGAAAGGGTTCCGTCGAAGTCAAGAAAGACGACAGGTCGTCGGGAACGCAAAAGGGTCGTCAGCTGACCGAGTGATGTGAGAGCTTCCGGTATTTCCGACATTCGGCGGTCGTGACGACGTGGGTGGATCGAAGGCATAGTCATGGACTCGACTCCAACGATTCATCGATGCCGGCGGGAAGCCACTCGTCGCAATTGTCGGACACGATCGGCCACGAAGTATCGCCGGATTCCTTGATACACAATTTCTTTCGATGCCATTCTCTATTCGCCAACGCATTCACCGCCTGGCTGTCGGACCATCAGGAGTGGGCACGGCGTTTTGTGCAGCAAAGCTGTGCCGGTCGAGCCGATGTCCATCCCCACGAAACCGCCCCTTCCTCGGGTTCCGACCACAACGAGCTGGGCATCGGCCGCCAAATCCAGGAGATGCTCAACAGGCCGGTCCCGAACCAGATTCCGCCGCACCCTGACCTCAGGGAATTGCTTCCACCACCTGGACACACTTTCCGCCAGCACCAACCGGCCTGCCTCCTCTACCGCAGCGCGGACCTCGGTCGCCGAATCGTCATGCAGCGTAGACATATCCTGGTCGAAACAAGCGTGCAGCACGATCAGGGACGCTCCACGAAGAGCACATTCTTCGAAGGCGAGACCGATGGCCGGCTCACTGTTCATCGAGCCGTCGACGCCGACTACGACGGGCCCCTCGACGGTCTCGTCCCTTGACCAACCGTCTATCACTGCCACCGGGCATTTCGCTCGACGTGCTACGGCCGCGCACACAGAACCGACAAACCCTCTGGAGTACTCATCGAGCCCGCGACGACCGAGCACGATCATCGATGCATCGGCGGATCGATCGATGAGCGCTCCCGGAGCATACTGACGTGACACTTCCCCGCGGACCTCGATTGAACCGGCGACAGCCTCGGCCCTGGCGATCCCCAGGGCCGTGGCAAGCACTCGATCTGCGCGGTCACGTAGTTCGCGGGCGAGGTCTGGACCATCATTTGTGCGTCGATAGGTCGTGGCGCACACGAGCAGTAGCGGCACGTCACGCAAGGTTGCCTCCCTTACAGCCCACCCCAGAGCATCGCGCGAGTGCTGAGATCCGTCTATTCCCACAATGATCGGAGATCTCGCCATCAGGACCTCCACAACAATCGATGTCAGCGTCAAGCACCAATACGTTCGCAACCATCGCTTCCCCCCACACAACTGTTCAGCTCGACCCGACTCAGCTCAATCTGACTCCGGGGGCACGTCGTACAGCGCGGCGCCAGCGGTCACGCCCGCCCCAGCCGCGACCAGCATCGTTCGAGAGCCTGCAAAGCGTCGCGGTTTCTCCCTCGCCAATCCTGCGATCAGGGCAGCCGTGTGGATGTACTCGTCGTCGGCCACGATGACCCGTGAGCTCGCACTCCCCAACCGTGTCGCGAGTGCCGAACGGAAGGCCGGGCGAGCCGGAGCAGCCACGATGAAATCCACCTCCGCCAGAGCGATTTTCGCCTGCCGCAGGCATGCGGAAACTGCTTCGTGACCGGCTGCGGCGTAGTCGTCATCGAGCGAGTCGGACACTTGGAAACGCAGGATGTTTCGATTGTCTGCCTGTCCGACAGTTGCCCGGAAAGACTCCCCGCGGTCGAGATCATTGACCCAATGCACCGGGCCAAGACCATATCGATCATCGGTCCAGCGGCATAACGCCGCTCCCCCGGCTGCCGAGAACGGAAACCTCTCACTGAGCCGATGCCCCGGGTCTGCATCACTGGCAACGACGAGAGCCCGTTCGATCACTCCGGAGCGGAGGAATCCGTCGACGATCTGCAGCGCGGTCAGGACGCCACAGGTGCCATTCGCGATATCGAAAGAGAAGGTCCCGTGATCGCCCGTGTGCGGGTCTTCCGGATGAGCGCCGATATCGTCCTGAATCAGCGCGGCAAGAGCCGGCTCACCAAGGTTCCGGTCGCGATACAAACCCGCGTTCACGAGCAGATCCAAGCCATCCGGGCTGCAACCGGCCTTTCCGAGGCACGACTGAGCCGCCGCTACCGCAAGGTGCAGTGCGCTGTGCCGCCTCAGCCATCCAGCCCGAGTGACCATCACCTGCTCAATGATCGTTCCCATAGCGCGCCACCAGTTCATCGTCGATTTCCACAAGGACTACCCCGATCTCCAGCCCGGAAGCCAGGGAGATCAATGCAACTGTCTCTCCCGGTTTGATCCGGCCGGCCTCGAGTTCTTCGACCAATGCCACGGTATGAGTTGTCGAGGCTGTGTTCCCGTATCGATCGACGGTGATGACCGCGTCATGGCGCGGACTGTCGCCGAACGACAGCGCCATCTCAGCCATGCCCTTCTTGATTGCACGCGCCGACGTTTGATGGGTGATCACATGGTCGATGTCATGGATCGACAGTCCGAGTGTGTCGAGTACCTCGTGCAGAAGTAACGGGGTATCGGCGATGGCGGCCTTTTGAATGGCTCGCGAATTGGTGAACATGCGAGCACCCGGCTCCCTGCCCTTCGGGTAAGCGAGACACAACCGGCTGTAGTCCGCGACCGTTGTAAACCCGGCAATGCGAATCCCGGCTGCGCCCACGGGCGCCCGTTCGAGGACGAGCGCGGCGCCCGCATCGCCCAAGGTCAAGGAAGCCAACTCTCTGCTCAATATGTTGTGAATATGCTTGGCAGCATTGTGACCGAGCTGAGAAATATACTCACCGCTGACAACCAGCGCCCGCTCGATCAATCCCAGACGGATCCAATTGTTGGCCACCATCACCCCAGTGAGCATCCCAGCACAAGCATTGGAAAGATCGAAGCTCATAGCCCGGTCTGCACAGAGGTTCCGCGCGACGGCACTACTCATCGTCGGTTCGAGCCATTGAGTCATACCGCCCCTAAACTTGGTGATACTGCAGCTGATCACCACATCTATCGACTCGACGGCACAACCCGACCGACGCAAGGCATCCCGCGCAGCTGCTGTTGCGAGGGTGTAGGAATCCTCATCGCCCACGCTGACCCGCCGCTCGTGGATTCCAGTCAGTCGTTCGAGATCGATACCCGTGTCGTGGCGTGTTGTCGCCATCAAATCCTCAGTCGTAAGTCTGGTGACGGGAAGATGCCGACCTGCCCCCGCCACCCGCGTTCGATACGGCACTCGTCTGTCGTCATTTTCCGAGTCCGTCAACAGCCAGTGTTTGACCATTTCACTTGTTACCTCGCGCCGGCGTTCCTGAATCGTGAGTTAGTGCATCGGCATCATCTGCATGGGCGGCACTATGCCCATTCCGTGGAGACACATCATGAACATGTGGAACATCTGCATGGCATCCATGGCCGTCACCTCCTTCGTACTTGTGCCGAATCACTCAGGGGGATGGGTCGGTTCGCAGAATCGCCAGCCGGCTTCGATACTCGTTCTCATCTATATCCCCGCGCGCGAATCGCTCGGCAAGAATTTGCTCGGCGCTGTGTCGCGGCGGCGGAAAACTTTGCAACCGACTGCTTCCAGGCGGCTGACTCCCCGACTCTGTCGGTCCATGTCCGGCGTAGCGAATGAGCAGAAAGATCCCCAGGATCAGCAAGCCCCAAAACAAGGCCATACCTACGAACATCAGCAGGTAACCCCAACTACTGAAATAGTGATCGTCGTACATCACAGCGAGGCCTCCCATCTCTCCATGCGTGCCGTACGCACTTCCCCACCAGCGGAGCACTCACGCATACTCCTTCATGATGCGCCCTTACACGACGCGCACACAGAGTCTTTCTGCTCATATCGGCAGATGCGCCAAGCCCCGCCATGCTGCCGCAAGTCCGTGTTTGTAGAGCACTTCTGCTCCACCTTCCCCAAGCGTGCCGGCGCAGGAATCTTCCCGATCAACACGACGTTTCAAAGAAGTAACGCGGTGGTAATCGACGACCCAAGATCGATTGAGAAGTGCAGACCATGACGAACCTCCCCGAGATCGAGGAGCTACTCTCGACGACCGTTTCATGCGCCCCTCGTAGGGACGGATCCGACGGGGGTGCTCCCCTGTCCACTCCGGGCGTCATGCTGATCGACCCACGGTTCGGTCAGCTGGCTGCCCAGTTCTTCCGCCTCTTCGAACGCCCTTCCAACGGCGGCGGAGCGCTGGCGGTCTACCTCGAAGGAGAACCGGTACTCGACATCTGGTCCGGGTGGTCGACCCGCGACACCCGTTGGAACGCTTCCACGGTATCTGTGTCCTTCTCCACCGGAAAAGGGGTTGCCAGCACGGTATTGCACCGTGTCGCAGAACGTGGGCTCATCGACTACGACGCACCCATCGCGAAATACTGGCCCGAATTCGCTTACGCCGGCAAGGATGACGTAACCGTACGGCAACTGTTGACCCACCGTGCCGGGCTACATCGCATTCGCGGACTTGTCACCGGCCGACTTGCGATGCTCGATCACGACGGCATGGCCAACGCCCTGGCCTCGGCAACACCGGATATCCGTCGCCTCGACTCACCCGGGTATCACGCAGTCACATTCGGATCTCTCGTCGCCGAACTCACGACGCGGGCAACCGGAACATCGTTTACCGACCTTGTACGTACCGAGATAGCGGAACCTCTTGACATTCCGGACTTCTGGTTCAAGGTCCCCGAAGACGAACGTCATCGAATTGCGAAGCTGTTTCCTCATATCAATCAGTTCAAAGTGCCGTGGGATACAGCTTCTTACGCTTTGACCCGTCTACCTGTCCTCAAGAACATCGCGGATGCCGGAATGCCGGCAGGCTTCGACGAACTCGTCCGCAATCCCGTCATCCATGATTACGTGATGCCTGGTTGGAACGGTGTGTTCAGCGCGCGAGCTCTTGCTCGCATGTATGCAGCACTTGCCAATCGAGGAATGGTCGGAGGAATCAGGTTCTTGAGCGAAGACACCCTCGAACAGATGGGTGAAGTGCAGACCACTGCGCGCGATTACGTTCTCGGAGTCCGCATGAACTGGCGGCTGGGTTATCACTCGGCATTTGTAACCAGCCGCACCCAGTCGTTGCAAGCCTTCGGGCACTACGGGCTCGGCGGATCAGGTGCGTTCGCTGACCCGGAAACTCGTTTGTCCGTCGCATTCGTCACGAACCGAATGGGTGGGTCTCTGACTCCGTTCGCCGACCTGCGGTTGGCCGGACTGGGTGCCAGAGCGGAATCCATCGCCCGCGCACTATAGGCACTATAGGTTGGTCGCCTGCTCGATCAGCGGCGTCGCGTCCACCGCCAGAATTCATCGCACCCCCACACCAAGACCGGTAAGGGCAGCAACCACAGAACCTGATACCACGTGGGCGAGACTGTGCCGAATACACGCTGCGCCGACGGAAGCGTCACCACAACAGCGGCGAAGACAATCTCGAACGCAATCCCCCAGAGCAACAACCGATTCGAGAACAATCTGATCTTCCATAGGGATGCATGCTCTGTTCGAGAAGCGACGGCGGTTCCGATCTGGCACGACACGATCCCGAGGAAACTCATCGTCGTTGCCAGCTTCCAGGTGTGTTCGAGCGCACCTGAAGACACGTCGGCTCCGAAAGTCCAGCCTCCAGATAGAA
Source organism: Rhodococcus sp. DN22 (assembly GCF_036669995.1). Classification (NCBI taxonomy): domain Bacteria; kingdom Bacillati; phylum Actinomycetota; class Actinomycetes; order Mycobacteriales; family Nocardiaceae; genus Rhodococcus; species Rhodococcus sp. DN22. The sequence goes on from NZ_CP133326.1 coordinate 3,573,998, forward strand.
GAGCGGCCATGAACAAGACCATGACTGCTGCAGCCGACGCGCCACCGAGCACGCCCCACGATCGCACCAGCATCATCTTGTCCACCACATTCTGTGAAGCTTTTCGCGGTGCCCGATCCATCAAGCCAGGCTCCTCCCGTTCCCGACCGAGTGCCAATGCGGGCAATGTCTCAGTGCCCAAATCGATTGCCAATATCTGCATCACGGTCAGGGGAAGTGGAATCTGACCGCCGGACAGGGCATACACCAGGAAGGGCACCACTTCGGGAGTCGCGTGCGCAAAAATGTAGACGATGAATTTACGGACATTGTCATAAACCCTGCGCCCAGCTTCGACCGCGTCGACGATAGTGGCGAAATTGTCGTCAGTGAGAACCATCGTCGCAGCCTCCCGAGCGACGTCAGTGCCGGACCGTCCCATCGCCACTCCGATGTCCGACCGTCGCAGAGCTGGAGCATCATTGACACCGTCGCCGGTCATCGCGACCACATAGCCACCGGCGCGAAGCGCATCTGTGATCCGAAGCTTCTCTTCCGGCGAACTCCGAGCGAAGATGATCTCGTTGTCGGTATACAGGAGTTCGTCGAGATCCTTCTCCGACATTTCCTCGAGTTCAGATCCGGTGACTACCTGAAGGCCCCCTCGGCCGATTCCCACACTTTCTGCAATTCCGCGTGCGGTGAGTCCATGATCGCCGGTCACCACGATGATGCGAATACCTGCAGTATGGCATTTCTCCACCGCGGCAGCGACTTCCGGGCGTGGAGGGTCGATCATCGCCACGATCCCTAGCAGTGTCATGTCTCGTTCGATGTCGAGACGAGACAATTGCTCCTCCTCGCCGATGATCGACAATCGTTCCGCCACGGCGATCAGTCGTAGTCCTTCCCGTGCCCAATCGTGGACCGCCGACGCCACCTCGGAACGCTCCGAGGACGTCAGATCATGCTCAGACGCATCGACCCCCACAATTCGGGAGCACAAACTGAGGATCTCCTCCGGCGCCCCCTTCGCCTGGATCCGAAATTCATCTCCGACCCGGTCCACTGTCGACATTCTGCGAAGCTCGGGATCGAAAGGAAAAATCGTGTGGTGCACGTGAGTGGTCGCCGACAACGGCTCACCGATATCTGCCGCAGCCCGCAGCATCGCCAACTCGGTCGGGTCCCCCGAATCGTCCCCGCCGTCTTCAACGCGGCCGTCCCCGATTTCCGCATTACAACAGTAAGTGATCGCATGCGCTACACGACGCGGGACAGACCCCTCGGGCCACGTTGAATCGGTTGCTCCATTTGCGTCGAAGGAAAGAACGCCACCAGGCGTCCACAGTCTGGTTACCCGCATTCGATTCTGTGTCAGAGTTCCGGTCTTGTCGGTACAGATCACGCTCGTCGAACCGAGCGTTTCCACCGCCGAAATCCTTTTGACCAACGCCCCTCGTTTAGCAAGGGTGCGTACTCCAACTGCCAGCGCCAACGTGATGATCGGAAGGAGCCCTTCGGGAACATTGGCAACCAGGAGTCCGATCGCGAAGTTGATCGAATCTCCCCAGGACAATCCCGCAATCAAGCTACCGAGGGGGATGAATGCCGCGCCCATCACCACCGCTACACAGGCGATCAGCCAGGCAATCTTCTTCACTTGTTTCTCGAGTGGACTCTCGTCACGACCCACGCGCTGTGAAAGGGCAGCGATACGCCCGATCTCAGTACGCATACCAGTTGCGAAGACCAATCCCGTAGCTTTGCCGCCGAGCACATCCGTTCCACTGAAGGCGATGTCTCGGGCCGAAACCAAAGGCCCTGCATTACTTGTCGAATCCGCAGAAACAGTGACCGGAACCGACTCTCCGGTCAGCGTGGACAGATCTACCTGCACCGAGCCCGATATCAGTCGTACATCTGCCGACACTCGGCGACCTTCGTCGAGAATGATCACATCACCTGGAACCAAGGTCCGTGCATCCACCACTTGCTCAAAGCGGTCACGGACCACAGTCGCCGTTTCAGGGAGAAATGCAGAGAGCGCCTCCACCGCTTATTCGGCATGTAATTCCTGGACGAACGCGAACAACGCATTGACGAGAATCACCAGGACGATCGCCACCGCCAGTGGAGAAGCTCCACTGACAACAGCAAGCCCAGCGGCAACCCACAGCAGCAACGCGAGGGGATGAGTCAACTGCCCGAGTATCTCGCCAGGCCACTCACGTCCACGCCGACGCTGCAGTTCGTTGGAACCATGAACAACGGATCGACGTTCGGCTTCTCTGGCCGAGAGACCTTGCCGATCTGACCTGAGATCTCGAAACATTCGTTCCACGGATTCACGCGGATTCACCGCATCTGATTCCGAATCAGCGACCGCCTCGGACACATGCACACCTCCTCACGAACCGAGAACCAAATGCAACTGCTTCGTTCGAGGTTTCACCGTCCGAGAACGCGATACCAGGGCACTCGGTAGTCAACTCAGGCCGTATGGCCTCACTGATCGAAACAGTGTCCGCCTGCCGTGCAACTAGTGACATTCGGCCATGTATGCAATCGACACCGCGACGCAAAGCTGGACGAAGACCGGACATGCCTGCAGGTCCGCCCGCCCGCACGACGGTGCTCGTCTGGCCCCCTGCCCCGCACAGAATCGAGAATCACCGTGAGCGCCACCATCGTCGTCGTCGTGGTTGCGACAATCCTGTTCCTGATTTTCGCAATGGCAATACGAATCGTCACACAGTACGAGCGCGGTGTTCATTTCCGGCTGGGGCGGATCATCGCGGTACGCAATCCCGGTCTGACACTCATCATTCCCGCGGTCGACCGGATGACCAAGGTCTCGATGCGTATCGTCACGATGCCGATCCAGTCGCAGGGAATTATCACCCGCGACAACGTCAGCGTCGATATCGCGGCCGTCGCATATTTTCGCGTCATCGACGCGGAGAAATCCGTGGTGACCATCGAGAGCGTCAACTCTGCCATCGACCAGATCGCGCAAACCACTCTCCGAAACGTGGTAGGTCAGCATTCCCTCGACGAGGTTCTGTCGGAAACGGCCGTGATCAACACCAGCATCCGTCAGATACTCGATACCACGACACTCGACTGGGGCGTCGAGGTAACGCTGGTAGAACTCAAGGACATTCAGCTTCCGGAAAGCATGAAGCGAGCCATGGCGCGTGAAGCAGAGGCCGAACGAGAGAAGCGGGCAAAGATCATCGCAGCGGAAGGGGAAGCGCGAGCCGCCGCTGCGCTCGGCGAAGCATCGGACACAATGATGGACCACCCGTTGGCGCTACAACTGCGCAACCTGCAGACCCTCGCAGAGCTCGGCGTCGAGAAAAACACCACCGTGGTCTTCCCCGCACCCCTGATGAGCGCAATCGGCGAACTCGGTTCGTTTCTTCATCGGGAAAACGCATCTGCGGAGGATCTCTCCAGTCATGGTGCGAAGGAAAACGCCATGAAAGAGACAACTTTCAACGCAAGCTCCCTCAGCGCCAGCCGACCGTGATGCCTCCACTCCAGACCGGTCCAGGAGGCCGGCACCATGCGTAAAGATCTGATTCACACGGCGGGACGGCCCACTCGCTGGTGGAACCAAGCTCCCTGGTCTTCGAACCGACTCATGCGTCCGTCGGATCGTATCTGGTCCTCCTTGGTCATCGCCGCAGTCGCAATCGGGACTCTTGCGATACCTGTCGCAGCAGCAGTCGGCACGTCCGTCTACGCGTCCGGCCGAGCGCGAATCGAACAGCAACAGCACGTCAACAGCCAATGGAGTGGCACGGTGAGTCCCGACCCGGTTCCCGGGACAAAAGACATGGGAGCCGCGCGCAAGGTCGTGGCATGGACCATGAACGGAACTGCACGCACCGAACCATTGGTTGCTCACTTCAGCGCACGTCCCGGTGACACGATCGCCGTGTGGACGAATGCAACAGGCGATCAGGTTCCGCCTCCCCCTCAGACGTCGAGCACGGCTGTCGACGGAATCGCTGCTGCGATCACGTTGTATTGTGCGAGCGTTCTTGCTGTGCACGGAATGCTCACTGCCGCAAGAACACTGATCAGTTGGCGCAACGGTCGCGCCTGGGATGCAGAGTGGTCGGGGGCCTTCCCACCACACGCATGAAGTAACAAAAGTCCAAGTGGATTCGTCTGCGACTGGATTCGTCTGCGACGCAGATCAACTGCTACTCCCTTCCCTCTCCGATCGATCTGCGAGGACGAAATAGCTCTCTTCTTCCTGACGGAAATGCAACTTCAGCACCGCATAGAGACCGTAGAGACACGCGAGAAGGTCTCCGACCTGAGCATCGTCTACCGCTCCCAGCTTGTCCGCGGCCCTGACATGATTCTCGACCCGTCGGCAGAGTCTCTCGATCTCGGAGTGAGCGTCGGCCACCGCCGAGATGGAATCCGCGCCACCCAACGAACGCTCTAGTGCTGGATACAGTTTCGCCCCCTCGGCCCGCTCGTGCGGAAGAACCACCTCCTGGAGAAACCGATTGGTCTGATGAAGTCGCCGCATTGCCAACACACGGTCGTCACCCGAGAGAGCATCCGCAGCGACACGAATCGAATCGAGATCTGCGCGCATACGACGATGCTCCGTGGAGAATCCGCGAAGCATCCGCTCCAACTCAGGTTCGAGCTTCGGCACACTCGACCGTCCGTGCCCAAGCGCACGTAACGCGTTCAGTATCACTGCAACATCTATCAACTCCTGCAACAAGGCACCCACCGCCGGAGCCAGCAATCCGAACGCTGCAAAAGCCATCGCGACCACAGAAAGCCCGGTGCCGACAGTGGCACTCTGCACAGCAATTCGACGAGATCGCCGAGCAATATCCATTGCATCGGCTACCCGAGACAACCGGTCGGTCGTCAAGACGATGTCAGCCGCTTCAGACGATGCCGTCGCACCTCGTGCACCCATGGCGATACCGACCGATGCTGCGGCCAGCGCCGGCGCGTCGTTTATTCCGTCTCCCACCATGACGGTCACCGCGCGCTCGGATTCTTCGCGTACTCGCACGACCTTGTCGGCAGGTTCCTGTTCCGCATAAACCGCGTCCAGTCCGAGGACACATCCGACCTCGACTGCAGGTTCCGGACGGTCGCCAGTCAGCATCACGATCTTGCCGATGCCGGCCGATCGCAAGCGCCGTATCGTCCAAGGTGCGTCGTTGCGAATCGGATCGATCAGCAGTAGCGCCCCGCTGAGTTGATCGTCGATCCGCACCCACACCACGACCGCTCCGTCGAGCCTCGCGCGATTCTCCACTGATGCGGCCCAGCCGGGGCGGTCGATCGCGCCGGCGATTCTGCCGACTTCGACGACATGACCGTCGACCGTTGCGGTCACTCCATACCCTGGCCGTTCGGTCACAGATTCGGGTGTACTGAGTAACAAACCCTGCGCTCGCGCACTTCGAACGATGGACTCCGCCAAGATATGTGAGGACACTTGGTCTGCGGATGCAGCCAGGCGGAGAATTGAAGAGCTGTCGATATCCTCTCCGCAGACGATATCCGATTGTGTGGGTTTCCCTGTGGTCAAAGTCCCCGTCTTGTCGATAACGAGAGTCTTGACATTTCCGAGCCTCTCCAGTGCACCGCCGGACCTGACGATCACACCGATCCGCGATGCCCGTGAGAGACCGGAAACGATAGCAACGGGTGCAGCCAGCAAAAGCGGACACGGGGTCGCGACGACTAGTACGGCAATCGCACGTGTGGCAGAGCCACTCGACATCCACGCAAAGCCACTCACGAGCAGTGTCACGGGTATGAACCACGCCGCCACGCGGTCGGCCACACGCACGATCGGCGCACTGTCGGCGGCCGCTTCCTGGGCAAGCGAAACCACCGCCGCGTACGCGCTCGATCTGGCCGTCCGACTCGACTCGATTCGACAACCACCACCCGCATTCACCACGCCACTGCGAACCGGGTCGCCGATCGAGCGCTCCACCACTTTCGATTCACCCGTCAGAGCGGATTCGTCGAAGACTGCCGGTTCGCCGACAATCCATCCGTCCGTGGGTACGACGTCCCCGGAGCTGAGGAAGATTCGGTCGCCTGGCTCGATCTCGTCGACTGCCACCGTCCGAAGTTGGCCGCACTCTTCGCGTTGCGCGGTCCTCGGAACATGTTCACGAAGGGAACGAAGATCTCGCGCCGCTCGACTATTGGCCGCCGCATCGAGGGTTCGCCCGGTCGCCAGCATGACTGCAATCAACGCACCGGCCAGATACTCCCCTACCCAAATCGTTCCGAGCAGCGACAGAACTGCAATGACATCGACGCCCGCCCGTCCTCTGCGCAACCCGTCGACAACCCACCACCCTGCCGGCAGCAACGCCGCAATTGTGCCCAAGGCCCACATCCCGTCGGCAACGGCGCGCTGATCGAGTGACCAGGCGAGAACGCCACCGGCGAGCGCACACACAGTCGCGGCCAGGAGAAGGGACTCGGCTTTCGTTGTCAAGCGCTGGAACAGGTCTCGGATAGGCGACATGATTCCAGCGTCGTCATTGCCGCGCTGTGACCACTAGTGCCGTAATGCCCGACTAAGTCATCGCAATGCCCCGCGACGGCTGACCGCTGTTTCGTCCAGACTTGAAGGATCGAGGAATCGAGCGTCTCCGCGTGGGAACCGCTGCAGTACGAGGGGAGATCAGATGAGCATTCATGCTTCGTATCTCGACGTAAAGGAAACGACTACCGGGGTCGTCATACTTGTAGGTGACCGCGCGTACAAGATCAAAAAGGCCATCTCCACGCCATTCCTCGACTTCAGCGAACCTTCACGACGAGAGGACGCTCTGCAACGTGAACTCACGTTGAATCAAAGGATCTGCGAGGGTGTCTACCGCGGAGTGACGCACGTGGTCGACCCGGTCGACCAGTCGAGCGAGCCGATTCTGGTGATGGTGCGTATGCCCGATGAGCGAAGACTGTCCGCGTTGGCTGCGACGAACCAGGATGTCGCACACGCATTGGACGAGATCGCAGCGGCAGTGTCGGACTTTCACAGGCGAGCAGCCAGGGGCGAGCGAATATCCGAACAAGGAACATCAACAGGCGTCGGACACCGATGGGTATCGAATCTTGCCGAATTGCGCCAATTGTGTTCGGGTCTCCTCCCGCCCTGCCGACTCGATCACCTCGAGGCGCTGTCTACGAGATACCTGTGTGGGCGTCGGTCCCTGTTCGATTCGAGAATCGCCGAAGGTTGCATCGTGGACGGCCACGGAGACCTTCTCGCGGACGATATTTTCGTACTGCCCGACGGACCCAAGATTCTCGACTGCCTCGACTTCGACGACCAACTCAGATTCGTCGATATTCTCGACGACAGCTGTTTCCTCGCCATGGACCTGGAGTTCCTCGGCTATGAGGATCTTGCGAGGGAGTTCCTTGCCTCGATCGTCACGAAATCGAAGGACCAGCCGCCGATTTCGTTGATCGACCATTACATTGCCTATCGCGCCACGGTTCGTGCCAAGGTCGACGCTCTGCGTCTGCAGCAAGGCGATTCGAATAGTCAGGCCGCGCTCGAACGGCACCTTGATCTTGCCGACAACCACCTGCGCAACGGCGAAGTTCGACTATGCCTGGTGGGCGGCTTTCCGGGAACCGGTAAAACGACATTATCCCTCGCTCTTGCCGCACACACCGGCGCTACAGTCATCTCCAGCGACCGCGTGCGGCGCGAGCTCGTCGATGCCGGCGCACTCCGCGGCTCCGCCGACGCCTATCAATCGGGACTGTATTCGCCCGACTCGGTTCACACCGTCTACAGCGAAATGCTCGATCGTGCCCGCGATCATCTCTCGATGGGTGAGTCGGTCGTACTCGATGCAACATGGGCTCGGTCTCGACACCGCAGGGAAGCCGAACTGTTATGCACCTCAACAGCGTCGACGTTGATCAGCCTGTCGACCAGCACACCGCTACCTGTCGCCGTTCAACGAATAGCAACGCGCACGAATACGCTTTCCGACGCCACGACGGCTACTGCAGCCGCCATCGCGCAAGGCCACGACCCTTGGCCCGAATCGACCGCGATCGATACCGACACATCCATCGACGTCAGCGCCGAGTCGGCCGTAGATGTCTGGCGCCGGTCAGTGAGTGTGGGTAAAGGTGTCAACTCGACACGGTGAGCACCTCTTCGAGTGGACGACGGCCTGTGCCCCCTGTCCGATGTTCCTCGATACGTGTTTCGCTCCCTGCGGCATCGATCACCGCGTCGGACGGTTCTCTCTCCAACCCGACACGAATCATCACCTGTGGATTCTGAAGTGTCTCGCCGGATCTCGAAGCAACATCTCGAACGATTTCCCGACTTGATTCCACTTCGGTCAAATGTGTCAGAGGGCAGGTCGCCAGGTGCGACGCGGTGGCATGTAACAGCAGCGAGGACATCGCCTGACCTGCGTTCAGCCAGTCGATCGGTGTGTCCGAAAACGTACTGATCAGTATCAATGCTGCATCGTCCCTCACTCCAGGCCCGATCCTCAGTTGGCCCGAAGGAAACGCTCGTGCAGACGCAGACTCGTGAATCGACAATGCATCCGGCAACGCACTGCGCGGAACACCGTCTGCTGTCGGAGCCGAGCGTATCCAACTCTCCAACTCGTTCCAGTACGCCGGATCGCTCTGATGCTGCTCTGCGGCCACTGTGGCCGCTCGGGCGAGCATGTCCCCGAACTGCGGTGACAAACTGATTGCCGACGCCCCGAAAACCGAGGCGTGCTGAGCAAGGCCGACCAGCGACCCGACGGGGGGTGCATCGAATGGCCGTCGGTCGGAGCGGCGGCGTTCCAACGATGCGAAGAGGCCCGCGTCGGCACTCATCGCCCGCGCTCGCCCTCTGAAGGTGATCACCGCGAGCAGGTCCGGTTGCCCACGGTCGGGAAAAGTCGCGACAATCGGCTCGATGAGGTTGTGTTCCAATGTAACTCGCAAATGATGCAAGGCGGCGCCACAGCTGATGATCAGCTGCCTGCCGGCAGAATCCTCCACCGGGATCGAGCGCAGCCGATCGACGCGGAGTTCAAGTTCACCGCGACGCAGTCGCCACGCCCACGGTTGGACGTTGTGAACAGACGGCGCCGCGCAGGCCCAACGGACAGCGTTGCTGATCGTCTCGGAATCCGCGCTCACGTAGCGCACCATGGTTCGATCACTCTCGTCGAAGTCGTCTGCTGTCGGACGAGCGGCAAACGTCTCTGTTGATCGTGCGCCTCGCCCCGCACTGTTCGCTACGGCCCTTTGTCAATCATCGAACTGTCGTGAGGCATCCTCGGTTCGTGCGGAGTACTTGAATTCACCGCCACGGAGTTGTTCCGTGATCTTGTCCGCCCACGCATCGATGTCGGCCCAGTCTCGAGCAGCCGAGTATCGACCGCCCATGATCTTGAAGACAATGCGCCGACCAGCAGCCAGTCTCCACGTGTCAACGCACCAGCGAACCGGCGATGGTCTCGCAAGTCCGCCGATTTGCGAAGTTTTGTCACCGTCCTCGGTTCAGACGCAGACTTTCTGATTCGACGAGTCAGTTGCGTAGACAGAAACGTCGATGTCTCGCCCCATGTCGCGACCGAGAAGGCCCTCACCGGTTGAGTCTTCACTGCCACCCTCCGTCGATCGACAATGACTGTGGCGGAGGGCAACCAATCCATGTCGTGAATGGCGCTTCCCAAGATCACAGCGTCGAACCATTCGTGCCCTGGGCTCTCGACCGCAGGAAACATCGTCACGTCAAATCCTGCAGCACCACACCGTTCTGCGATCCTTCCGGCTACACCTCGCGTCGATCCTTTGGCACTCGCGTACGCGATCAGAATCTTGGTCATCGTCACTCGTTCCCATCCGGAAGGGGAACCGACCAGACGAGAGTTGTACCACCTCCTGCGGAGGACTGTGCGTCAAAGGTCCCACCCAAGGCGAATGCTCGCTCGCACAGGTTCTTCAGCCCGCGCCGGTGCGCCCCTGATGGTAAGCCGATTCCGTCATCCTTGATCGTGACGGTCAAGGAATCGTCTACGTCTATGACGATCGCCGCGGTTGACGCGTGCGCGTGTCGGACCACATTGCTGAGCGCCTCTCGCACCACCGCCTCGGCTTGCTCGCCCAGAGTCGGATCGACGACCGACAGTGGACCCTTTATTTGGACGGTCACCCGCAAGTCGGTGTCAGCGCTCGTCTCGGCGACAACTTGGTTCAGGCGACTCCGTAGTGAGGGGGCGCCGTCCTCGGTCGCATGCAAGTCGAAGATGGCACGGCGAATGTCCTGAATGATGTCCTGCAAGTCGTCGATGGTCCCACTGAGCCTTTGATGTATTTCAGGAGCTCGCGCAAGCTGGAGCGTGCCTTGAACCGACAATCCGACAGCGAAGATTCGCTGAATTACGTGATCGTGAAGGTCACGCGCGATCCGATCACGGTCAGCAAGTATGTCGAGTTCCCGCATTCGACGTTGATTGTCTGCCAGCCGCAGTGCAACAGCCCCTTGATCGGCAAAGGCAGACATGGACGCCACCTGATCCGTACCGTACTGCTCCGTCCCGCGCAATTTCAATACCGCCAGGACTCCTCGAACCTCTTGTCCGTCTCGAAGTGGCAGCACGATCGCAGGTCCGTAGTCATGTCCCTCACCGAACCCCGGATCGAATTCCAATGACTCCGTCATGATCGGAAGTTTTTTCCGGTAGACCGCGCCCGATGTGGAGAAGTCCATCGGAATACCGTGTCCGACCAAAGCTTCGGAATCCAGTCCGCTCGCGACAGAGACCACCAACTCGGCGGTCTCTACGGCTGTCAGTTCAGGATCCGCAGGTACCGCCAGAAATGCGCAGTCAGATGAAGTGAGTGACAGCGACTTGTCTGCGATCAGTTGAAGAACTCCCCGTGTGTCGGCGCCGGCCAACAACGCTGTCGTTACCTCGCCGGTCGCGCGCAGCCATTCTTGTTTCATTTTCGTCAGGGCGTACAGCTGGGAGTTGTCGATCGCGATGCCGGCGGCCGATGCGAGCGCGAGAACGATCATCTCGTCGTGCGCGGTGAAAGCTCGCCCGTTCGTCTTCTCGGTGAGGTAGAGATTGCCGAACACCTGGCCACGAGTCTGTATCGGTACGCCGAGAAAGGTTTTCATCGGCGGATGATGGTCAGGGAAACCCACGGAGGCCTCATGTTCTGACAGATCATCCAACCGCAGTGGCTTCGGATCAGAAATCAGGGCGCCGAGCACACCGCGTCCGCGGGGGAGGTCACCGATCAGTTCCCGCCCGGTCTCGTCGATTCCTTCGTAGACGAATTGCTTCAGTTCCTCACTGTCGCCGACCACTCCGAGCGCACCGAACGTGGCATCGACCAACGCGATAGCGGATTTGACGATCGTGCGCAGGGTGGCATCCAAGTCGAGTCCCGCCGTGACCGCCAGTAGAGCTTCGAGCAGACCGTCGACATGTATGAGTTCATCGGACGGAAGGCCTAAGTCGTTCGGTACCGTTCCGGCATGAGCTTCAGAACCCGGCTCGGAGTGAGTCATGGCTGCGGAAGGTGCTCGTGCATCTTCGTTGCCAGTATCGCCGCTTGAGTTCTACGCTCGACTCCAAGTTTGCTCAACAAACGGGAAACGTAATTCTTCACGGTCTTCTCCGCCAAAAACATTCGCGCCGCAATCTGTCGATTCGTCAGGCCTTCACCAAGTAATCCCAGCAATACGCGCTCCTGCTGGCTCAGTTCCTCGAATGGGCCGTTCTTGTCAGCTGCATCGGTGCGCAATTTCGCCATCAACGCCGCAGCAGCTCTGTTGTCGAGCAACGATTTCCCCGCGCCGACATCTCGCACCGCCCTGGCCAAGTCCAGTCCCTTGATGTCCTTGACCACGTAGCCACTGGCACCGGCCAGAATCGCATCGAGCATCGCCTGATCGTCTTCGAACGAGGTGAGGATGAGGCACCGCAGTGCAGGCAACTTCGACAACAACTCGCGACACAGTTCGATCCCGTTTCCATCCGGAAGCCGAACATCGAGAACAGCCACGTCTGGTTTCAGAGCAGGTATTCGTGCCATCGCGTGGGCATAATTCGACGCCTCCCCTACTACCCTCAGGCCCGGGTCTCCCTCGAGTAACTCCACGAGGCCACGGCGCACAACCTCGTGATCGTCTACCAGAAATACGTCGGTCATGTGATCATCCGTCCTCACCTCACGCAGCACGCACTCAACGACTACCCATAGCCCGACGAACGAATCAGCGAACGCGGACGTCACTGCACCCAAAGGGTGTTGCCCGACAAGTTCGTCACGTCACGGTAAGGACCTCGGACATCGACCTACGAGTAGTCATGACGGGTGGAGTGCCGCCAGGCGCACGCCCGATACGAACCAGCATCTGAGGAACGCCGACTTCCGGCACCAACCGGTTGAGCAGAGCACGACTGCCAGGCACTTCGGTCATATGTGACAGCGGGCACGTCGCCGCGCCCCGAACCGTCGCTTCGAGCAGTATCGACGAGAGCACCTGACCACACCGCAGCCAGTCGCGCCGGCTGTCAGTGGTTGTGCCAATTGCCACTACCGTCGATTCGTCGATTGCACCTTGGTCCCCCATCGCAGCATTACGGCGCGCGGGAAAAGTCCGGGCGATGGGGACGCTGCCACCACCGGAAACAAGCGAAGTCTCCGGAATTCCACCCGAGGACATGGAATGCCCAGCCCACCAATGCAACTCCGCTTGATACTCGGAGTCGTATCGGCGAGCAGCGGCCGACGCTTGGGTTGCGCGAAGCAGACCGGCTCGTTGCTCCGAGCCCAGTACCGTTACGCCGACGTCAAGTTTGCGACCCACTTCCGCCACAGAGTCGGTCAGCTCGTCGATTGCGTCGAACATCCCGAAAGCGCGGCGGTCGGTGCGCCGCCGACGTATCGCGGCGAGCATGTCGAAGTCGTGCGAGCGCGGCCGCGCATCGTGCCGAAACTCTACCGTGGCAAATAGATTCGGGGAGACTCCGCGGTCTTCGTAGTGAATGTCGACACTCCAACGTAGCCCCAGCAGGCCCACTCGGAGGTGATCGAGTGCGGCGCCGCAACTGATATGCAGTTGCCGTCCGGTCGGGTCAGCTGCCCGGAGAAGTCTACGGTGATCGCCGAACAGCTGTAACCGCCCGTCGGCGTACGTCCACCGCCACGGTTGGCTGTTGTGCAAGGACGGCGCCCGACACGCGAGATCGACGGCGAGCTGTACGACACTCGAATCCGGTTTGGTGAGGTTCATGTCTCCTCCGATCTCAGCGGCCCGAAGTCCCACGTGCCGCTCTCAGTAGAAGCGTCGCAGGGTCGTCCGCTCCGCATAAGTGCCAATGGTCACCGCAACGCCGACCCTGTGAAGGTCGGCCCAATCCGACTGGTGACACCGAAAATGACTTTCTCCTCTGCCATAGACAGCCTCGGTCACGAAGGATTCGGTCACGGCCAATTGACATCCGTTCCGACGAGAAGGAGATCAGTTGTGAAAAACAATCCACCCGTTGTTGTCGGGTATGACGGATCTTCGCAGTCACGGGACGCAGTGTGGTGGGGCGCTCACGAATCCGCCCTCCGAGCTGCACCCTTACTCCTGCTGACGACGATGTTCACTCCCACCACCTATGGCGTACCCATCGGGATGCCGGCCTTCTATTTCGACGAACAAGAAGCAGCCGCCAAAAAACGACTTGCCGAGGCCACCGAACTGGCGAAACAAGCGGTCGGCGAACGAACAGTCCAGATCGACGTCGAATTGGCTTCGGATCCACCCATACCGGTGCTCCGTGAAACTTCCAAAACTGCCCGGGTCATCGTCGTCGGAAGCCGCGGGCACGGCGAATACACCGGAGGTCTCCTGGGTTCGGTGAGTTCGTCGCTGGCAGTGCATTCACTGTGCCCGGTCGCCGTCGTCCGAGGACTCGGCGGCGACGAGGACGTCTCCTCTCGCCCCGTAGTAGTCGGGGTCGACGGCAGCGTACACAGCGAACCAGCCATCGCCACTGCCTTCGAGGAAGCGTCACTACGTGGCGTCGAGTTGGTCGCCGTCCACGCCTGGTCGGACGTAGTTCTCGACGTTGTCTTCTCGAAGTTTCGGGAGGTCGATTGGCGAGCCCGCCAAGACACCGAACGTGCACTGCTCGCCGAGAGCCTGGCCGGATTCGGCGATCGTTACCCCGATGTGCCAGTAAATACTGTCGTAGTCAAGGACAAGCCGGGTCAAAATCTCGTCCACCACACCGAGCGGGCACAGTTGGTAGTTCTGGGACGCCGCGGCCGCGGCGGATTCAGCGGCATGCTTCTAGGGAGCACCTGTCGAGAAGTCCTCCACGACGCACACTGTCCGGTGTTGGTCGTCAACAGCCATCGATGATCGAGATGACACCCCGCACGCCCTCCGACGAGTGGATGATGTCGTGGCATGTCGACGCCCCCGGTTCGCTCGGGACGCATCCACTTGTCAGGCGACTGGTCCCCCGCCCGGAAATCGGCGCGAATGAACTACTGGTCCGTGTTCTCGCGTGCGGAGTGTGCCGCACCGACCTCCACGTCGCCGTAGGCGACCTTCCGGTTCACCGACGCAACGTCGTACCGGGTCACGAAGTTGTCGGGCTCGTCGAGGCGGTCGGGACGGCTGTCGACGCCTTCAAGCCCGGTAACCGTGTGGGGATTCCGTGGCTTCATTCGACGTGCGGTGTGTGTCGCTACTGCCTACGCGGCGCTGAGAACCTGTGCCCGAACTCCACCTATACCGGCTGGGATGTCAACGGTGGATTTGCCGAATATACTTCTATATCAGAAGCATTCGCACTCAAACTCCCGTCTGGGTATACGGACGACGAACTCGCACCGCTACTCTGTGCGGGAATCATCGGATTCCGTGCGCTCGAGCGTGCCGACCTGCCGGAAGGTGGGCGGCTGGGAGTTTACGGTTTCGGCGCAAGTGCACACCTTGCGACGCAGGTCGCACTTGCTCGAGGCGCACAGGTGCATGTGATGACGCGCAGCAAATCCGCGCGCGAACTGGCCCACGATCTCGGAGCCGCATCGGTGCAAGGTGCATACGACCATCCACCGGAACTGCTCGATTCGGCAATCCTTTTCGCGCCAGTCGGCGATCTCGTTCCCACTGCCCTCGAAGCACTGGACCGAGCCGGCGTCCTGTCAATCGCCGGAATACACCTCACGGATGTACCTGCACTGAACTACCAGAAGCACCTGTTCTACGAACGCGAGGTTCGATCGGTAACTTCGAACACCAGGCGAGATGCACAGGAGTTTCTCGAATTCGCGGACAATCATCACCTCCACGTCAGCACCATGCCCTATCCACTCAGCGGAGCGAATCGGGCACTGGAAGACTTGGCGGCAGATCGAGTCACGGGCGCAGCAGTGCTGGTGCCATGACTATCTGGCGCGCGGCGACCTCCGAACACGCGTCGGTGATCATTCGTAGACGCGTCTTTCGCGCTGTCTTGTTCGACATGGACGGTGTCGTGACCGACACCCGACATACCCATCGAGCCGCCTGGGGGCGCCTGTTTCACGAATTGAGCGCGCACGACGACGTCGGCGATGTGGAACTCGACGACGAGGACTATCGAGAATTCATCGACGGCAAAGAAAGACAGAAGGGCCTCCGGTCATACCTCGAATCGCGGAAAATCGAACTTCCCCTGGGGCATCCCGACGATCCTCCCGATGCCACTACCGTCAATAATCTCCTCGAGCGCAAAAACCGATTCTTCCTCGCGGAACTCGAACGAGAAGGAGTCGGGGTGATCGCCCCGACCGTGAGGTGGGTTCAGCAACTACGCGCCGCCGGCGTACTCACTGCTGTGGTGTCGGCAAGCAAAAACGCGCGACGAGTACTCGAGATCGCCTGTGTCTCTGACTATTTCGACATCCGACTCGACGGCGCCGACATTGCACTACTCGGGTTGGACGGCAAGCCGGATCCAGACACCTATCTGGAAACCGCACGAAGACTGTCGATCCCGCCAGCCGAATGCGTCGTCGTCGAAGACTCGATCGCTGGAATCCGCGCCGCCCGATCCGGTGGATTCGGTCTGCGAATCGGTCTTGGTCCAAGCGAAAATCTCGACTCTCTCACCGAGAACGGCGCCGACCTCGCCGTCACCGCCATCGGCGAGGTCGCCTTCCACTTCGTCACGGCCACAACGCGCGAAGGCGATAACCACGATCCTGGATGCCGACTCTGTATATCAGGAAATGAGCCCAACTCCACACTCGAATATCGCGGGATCGACCCGAGCGCCACTGGCCTACGCGAGACCATGTCGACCATGGGAAATGGCTACTTTGCCACGAGAGGCGCGTTGTCTGAGTCCCACGACGACGGCCTCCACTATCCCGGCACATATGTCGCGGGGTGCTACAACCGACTCACCTCGGATATGGACGGACACTTACGCGAGGACGAAAGCGCGGTCAATCTGCCGGACTGGACGACATTTACCGTCACAGGACCTGACGGAGAACTGCTCCAATCCCAATCAACGCTTGTCACGCACCACCACGAAGCAGTCGATCTCGAGCACGGAATCTGTTCCAGAGAAAGTGTATTCCGCGATACGCGCGGTCGCGTCACTCGAATTCGACAACGCCGGATCGTATCGATGGACGATCCACACGTAGCCGCGATCACCATGACCGTCGCAGCCGAAAACTGGGATGGAACAATCGACATCAGATCCGGCATCACCACCGACGTCGTCAACAACAATGTTCCGGACTATTCGAAACTGGCCAAAAAACACCTCGAAGTCCTCGCTTTGGACACCGTCGACGACCAATGCATTTCCGCAACGGTCCAAACCACTAACTCCCACATTCGAATCACCCAAGCCGAGCGTCTCCGCCTAGCCGACATCGACGGATCAATCACGCAACACCACCGCCACGTGAACACAGACCACACTGGAATCGTGCAGGTCATCCGCTGCCGAATCACCGTCGCCAAACCCGTCACCATCGAGAAGACGTCGGCGCTCTTCACCTCCCGCGATAAATCAACTCTCGACCCGAAGTCCGCCGCGTGGCAACGAGTCCAGGAAGCAGAGAACCACGACGCACTGTTTCGACGCCACTGCGCCGCTTGGGACGGACTCTGGCACCAATTCGCCATTACCCTCGCTACAGAAGACTCCTCTGCTCTGGCGACGAACGTACTACTCCTTCACGTACTTCAGACACTGTCGACCCACACAACAGATCTCGACGTCGGAGTTCCCGCACGAGGACTCCATGGCGAGGCATACCGCGGTCACGTCTTCTGGGACGAATTGTTCGTTATGCCAATCCTGACGCGCCGCCTTCCGGAGTTGACATCGTCCTTGCTGCTCTATCGGTGCAGACGATTGGCCCAGGCGCACCGAAACGCCCGAGGCCTGAATCTGCGCGGCGCTCTCTTTCCCTGGCAAAGCGGCAGCGACGGTCGAGAAGAAACACCGCCCTTCCTCTTCAACCCCAGGTCTGCCCACTGGATGCCCGATCACTCTCGTCGCCAGTACCACGTCAACCTCGCAATCGCCCACAATGTCTGGCGATATTGGCAAACGACAACCGATCTGGAATTTCTCGCTCGTCACGGGGTCGATCTACTCATCGAGAATGCGCGATTTTGGATGGCAAAGTCCGAATACGACGCGAGCAACGACAGATACGATATCCGCGGTGTCATGGGCCCAGATGAATTCCATGACGGCTATCCCGACCGCCCCGGCACCGGGATCGACAACAACGCATACGTGAACGTCATGACGGAATGGTCGCTCATACGTGCGGTCGAGGCGGTTCGGGTACTCCGCAATGACAACCGATACTTCCCTGGGCGCCTCGATGTGAGCGACAAGGAGTTGGTGTCGTGGGACCGACTGAGTAGGCGACTGCGCCTGACTTTCCTCGACAACGGCCTGATCAGTCAATTCGAGGGTTTCGGCGCGTTGACCGAGCTGGATTGGGCCGACTACCGGTCACGATACGGGGACATCGGGCGCCTGGATCTCATACTCGAGGCAGAGGGAGACTCGCCGATCCACTACAAGGCCTCGAAACAGGCAGACATCCTCATGTTGCTCTACGTCTTCACCGCGGAGGAACTGACCGAGTTGATCACACGATTGGGGTACGAGTTCGATCCCTCCGTGATCCCGGAGATGATCGATTACTACCTCGAGCGCACGACGCACGGTTCGACACTGAGCCGAATTTCCCACACATGGGTCCTTGTGCGAGGCAACCGATCACAGTCGTGGGCCATGCTCCGCGATGCCCTGGCCGCGGATCTGTCCGACGCTCGGAGCGGAAGTACCAGGGAAGGAATCCATCTCGGCGCGATGGCGGGCGCGATCGATATTCTCGAACGCTGCTACACAGGGCTCGACTTCCGGGACGATATTCTGTGGCTGCATCCGCAATTACCCCTCGAGCTGCCTGAACTTGCCTTCACGATCTGTTACCGTGGCCACCGTCTTCGAATCCAGTGCACCCATTCGGATGTGACTGTGGCATCGGAGACAAAAGATATCCCACCGATCGAGCTTTCGATCCACGACACCAGCTACACCCTTGCTGCAGGCTCCTCGGTCACCGTGAGTTCGGATAAGTAGGAGGTCCGGACAGCTAGGGGTCCGAACAGCGGGGCAGTCAGGAGGCGTCGATCGACGGCCCCAGGGCGAACCCGGCGTCGGATAGATCCGCATACGCAGGCTCGCCGTGGGAACCGTCATCGCGAACCTCGACATACCTGGCCGAATACGCTCTCGGGTCAGCAGCGCTGCCCGTGACAGGCGTCCTCTCGAGCACGACAGCGCCAGGCCATCGCGCATGTACCGCAGCCACCAGGGCGCTGCCGTCGACGGTCGCCGTCGACAGTGGTCCACCTTCACCAACGATCACCACGCGCCGACCGTCTGTCAGCATCCATACCCCGACCGGGAACGATCTGACTGTGCTCCCTTCCCCTGAGACCGTCACCGTATCCCCGGCCTCGCTCACCAAACTCGCAGTTTTCGGTTGATTCATTCCCGGGCCTCCTGAGCAGCCGTACCGGTCGAGTCGCTACCTGCCGTCGACGCTAGCCCACAACAACCACCACCACAGGTGTCGGCGGCACACGGATCAGAAGGCCGAAAGACCCTTTTTCGTGCACCTCGCGGCCCTGACCAGGAAGTCCTGACCCCGGCACAATTCGAATCACGATCACCCGAGCACGGCGAGTGCACGTGAGCAATCGCCCTGTTGATTCCCGAGCGGAGCATTGGATGAAGACACTGGTCACGGCCGCAAGCCGCCACGGTTCGACAAGCGAAATCGCAGATTTTCTCGCAAAATCCCTACGAGAGAGCGGAATGGACGCCGACCGCCGCCAGCCTGACGACGTTCTCGAACTCACCGAGTACGACACGATAGTTCTCGGGAGCGCGATCTATATGGGGCACTGGATGAAGGACGCAGAGGAATTCACCAAACGCTTCTCGGATGCATTGCGGCTTCGCCAGGTTTGGCTGTTCTCCTCGGGACCGATCGGTTCCGGCGAATCCACGACCGGTGTTCCATCCGACATCGCCACCTTGATGGAGAAGACCGGTGCAGTCGAACACAAATCGTTCGCAGGCAAACTCGACCGCGAAGGATTGGGGTTCGGTGAACGAGTGGCCGTACGAGTCGTTCACGCGCCCGAAGGCGACTTCCGGGATTGGGCTTCGGTTCGCTCCTGGGCTGAGTCGATCCGCGAGGCAGCTCGCACCACACGGGATTTCGAATCAGAGGAAACGTCATGAACCGCGGAGCACCAATCGTGGTGGGTGTCGACGGGTCGGCGCCGGCGCTGTCCGCAGTTCGATGGGCGGCCCGAGAAGCCGTACTTCGCACTCGACCGCTCCACTTACTGTCCGTGATGCCTGACGACGCAGACACTTTCGGCGGTGCTGTCAAACTCGGTGCACCACGGTTTCCAGACCAACGAACTGTTGGTCGCGAACGACTCTCCACAGCTCGTTCCGAGGCGCTGCTGTCCGCAGCGACGCTGGGAGACAGAGAATTACAGATCGTCGACAAGCTGAGATTCGGAAACGGTGTAGAAGTACTCCTTGACGAATCCCGCACGGCTGCGATGCTTGTCGTCGGATCGCACGGGCTCAATCAATTCGCCGACGCGATACTCGGCTCCGTCAGCGCGGCAGTGGTTCTCCATTCGAACGTGCCTGTCGCAGTCATCCGAAACGTCCCGAATTCGAAACAGCCGCAGATGAGCGGCCCGATAGTGGTGGGTATCGACGGGACAGAGAACAGCGAACCCGCGATTGCCGAAGCGTTCGAGGCCGCTTCAATCCACGGAGTGGAGCTAACTGCAGTCCATGCCTGGAGCGACTCCGACCTTACAACCGTGTTTCGCTCCGATCCTGACGGTGTATCGCTGGACTGGGACACGATCTCAACCGCCGAGCATGCGGTCTTGGCGGAAAGGCTTGCGGGGTGGAGGCAGGAGTACCCCGACGTCGCCGTTCGATGTGTCGTCGTACGTGACAATCCTGCAAGGCAATTGGAAATCGAATCGAAATCGGCGCGACTCGTACTCGTGGGACGGCGAGGACGGGGCGGATTCTCGTCGATGCTACTCGGCTCGACGAGTCGCCGTCTCATGCACACAGCGTCCTGCCCGTTGCTGATCATGCCGTCCCCCACCCGCCAGAAGGACCAGAACACGTGACAACGCACCTCGAACCCCAATCACCACCGAAGTCGCCCTCGGACCGCAACCAATACTCCGCCACAGTCAATCGACTCGTCGCGGAGTTCAAGGGACTCATCTCGGCGGAATGCATCAACATCGTCGTGACAGGCTGCCTCGACGATCTGTCCTGGACAACGCCGCAAGCCCGACCTGAACTCAGCGAACGACTCGCGCGGCAACGCATCATCAGCTATCTCGACAGCAAGGCGGACAACTTCAACTGAGGGGCTACGCATGACCGACCACAACGGAAGAAGCGCTCTCATTTCCGGAGGAGCGAGCCAGGTCGGTGCGGCCATCGCCAAAGCCCTGTCCGAAGAAGGCTTCGGAGTCCTCATCGGCGACCTCCTCGAAGGAGAAGGAAACGCCACAGCATCGAAACTCGGTGACCGCGTGGCGTTCCAGCGTCTCGACGTGACACAACCGGAGAGTTGGGAATCCGCCATCGACACAGCCGAGTCAACTTTCGGACATCTGTCCGTCCTCGTCAACAATGCCGGAATCATCGAGTCGGGAAGCGTGCAACTACAACGCCCCACACAGTTCAAACATGTCCTCAATACCAACCTGTACGGGGCATGGCTCGGAATACACTGTGCTGCAAAGTCCCTGACAACCGCGGGCGGAGGTGCAATCGTGAACATCTCCTCCACAGCGGGTCTGACGGGTCTGTCCAGAAAACGGTGTAATTGATTGATTTCTAACTACTTTCGTCCGGCAGACAGCCGTCCGTCGAACGTTATCTCGAAGGCATTCAGTGCTGCCTTCCATCGGTTGGACCAGCGTTGGCGGGCGGTGCCTTTCGGGTCGAGGCTCATGATGGCCAGATACACGCATTTCAAGGCCGCGGCCTCGGTCGGAAAGTGTCCACGGGCCTTGATAGCCCTGCGGATTCGGGCGTTGACACTTTCGATGGCGTTGGTCGTGTAGATGACCTGCCGGATGGCGTTGTCGAATTGTAGGAACGGCACGAACTCAGCCCAGGCATTGGTCCAGAGCCTGATGATCGCGGGATAGCGTTTCTCCCATTTGTCACTGAACTCTGCGAATCGGTCGAGCGCGGCCTGCTCCGACGGCGCCGTGTAGACGGGTTTGAGGTCCTTGGCGATCTCGGACCAGTCCTTGCGGGAGGCATAGGCGTAGGTGTTACGGAGAAGATGGACCACACAAGTCTGCACGATGGTCTGTGGCCACACTTGCTCGATCGAGTCGGGTAGATGCTTGAGACCGTCGCACACGACGATCAGAACATCCTGCACACCACGGTTTTTCAGCTCGGACAACACCCGAAGCCAGTACTTCGCCCCTTCCCCGTCGCCGTGCTCACCGGCCCACAATCCGAGGATGTCGCGGGTGCCGTCGACAGTCACCCCCATCGCGACGTAGATCGGCCGGTTGGCGACGTTGCCCTCGCGAATCTTGACGTGGATGCAGTCGATGAACAGCACCGGGTACACAGGGTCCAACGGCCGGTTCTGCCACTCGGCCATGCCTTCCATCACCCGCTCGGTGATCGTCGAGATCGTCTGCTTGGACACATCGGCTCCGTACACCTCGGCCAGGTGTGCAGCGATCTCACCGGTCGTCAAACCCTTGGATGACAACGAGATCACCATGTCCTCCACGCCTGAGAGCCGACGCTGCCGCTTGGCCACGATCTTCGGTTCGAAGGAGGAATCCCGGTCACGGGGCACCTCGAGTTCGACCGGGCCGGCCTCGGTCAACACGTTCTTGGTGCGTCTGCCGTTGCGGGAGTTGCCGCTGCCCCTGCCTGCCGGGTCGCTCTTGCCGTATCCGAGGTGGTCGTCCATCTCGCCTTCGAGCGCGGACTCCACGACTAGCTTGGTCAGCTTCGACAGCAATCCACCATCTCCGGTCAACTGCAGCCCTTCGGCTCGCGCCTGCTCGACCAGCTCTTTGAGCCGCGCATCGCTGATACCCGGCTGAGCCGAGTTCGTCTCTGTCTCACGATCAATCACATCAGTCATAGTGGCGTATCTCCTTTCAGAGTTACACCGTTGTTCTTACAGTCCCGGTCTGACCGGATACCAGGGAATGGGTGCTTACGTTGCCAGCGAATGGGGCCTTCGAGGGCTTACTAAGGCGGCGGCCCTCGACCTGTGCGGCAACGACGTGCGAGTATGTTCCGTTCACCCCGGACCGATACAAGGCTCAGCGACAAATGATTTCGGCGGTTTGCCCTTCGTCGCCGATCAGCCTATCCCGCGTCTCGGAAGTCCGAACGAGATAGCATCGACAGTGCGCTTCATCGTCAGCGAAGCGACGTACACCACCGGCACAGAATTTGTCGTCGACGGTGGATACGCTGCGGGGAGACCGCGCTCGTGACCGAAAGAATGCCGAGGATGGTCGACCTGAACTGAACACGACCAGCGGCAAGCGCACAATGGTGAACCATGAGACGCAGGACCATGAGACTCGGAAACAAGAATCGGTGGCATCTGCATCCCGCAGTCCGTACGGGTTCGGAGCTGACCCGCGGAGAACGTGCGGCCGATGTGGTCCGCAACGGTATGGGGTCGTGGCCGTTCGTCTTCGTGTTCGTCGCGATCATGGGAATCTGGGCAGGGTTCAACGGCAATACCGGTTTCGATCCCTACCCGTTCATTCTGCTGAATCTATTTTTGTCGATGCTTGCCGGCATGCAGGGAGCAATTCTGTTGATCTCGGCGAAACGGGCGGATGCCATCAGTAGTGAAGTCGCGGTTCATACCCTCGACAACACCAATCAACTCCGACAGTTGATCGAGGCGAACACGGCACTGACCGAGACCGTCGCGGAACTCTCGCGGGGAATCCACAAACATGTCTGCACTCCGGAACACACCGCACGCTGACCGTCACGATCTCGTGTCCAGCGCGTGCAGCGGCGCATCCGGACTCCTCACGAGAGCATCTGCGGTTGCGGACAGAGTCTTGGCGAAGAGGGTGGCGGTCGCTGCGTCGAAGAGATCGGCGGAGTAGACGAGTGCCGCCTCGATCCCGGCGAGTTCACCGGTTTCGTCGAACACTTCGGCAAAGTGAAAATGAAGGTCACACTTGGCGATGTCGAGTGGCCGCGGCGTGACCTCGAAGGTAAGCCCGTCGGATTCGAGCACTGCGGCAGGGAAGTTCTCGAACGACATTGCCACCTGGAAGAACGGATGCAGCGACGCATGACGAGGAGGATCGAGATAGTCGACCAGTCGCTCGAACTGCACATCGCTGTGATCGTGCGCCAACAGTTCTACTCGGCGGCACTCGGCGACAAGAGAGTCGAAGTCCGCCGAAACGTCGACGTATGTGCGAAGCACGAGTGTGTTCACGAACATGCCCACGAGGTCGTCGAGTTTCGGATGGCCCCGGCCTGCGACCGGGCTACCGACGATGATGTCGTGGTCACCGGACAGAGCACTCAGTGTCGCCGCTAAGACGGCGTGAACGACGGTGAACAACCCGGTCTCGGCTCGCTTTGCAGACATACTCAGCCCGCGATGAGTCTCAGGATCGAGCAAGAATTCGACTCGCCCGGCCCCGAATGTCCACATCGAGGGTCGAGCGTGGTCGAGTGGCAGAGAATTCTCACTCGGTGCCCCGTCGAGAACCCTCGCCCAATGCTCGAGTTGACCGACAGCGAGGTCGGTAGGCGCCCCCTGCGCTCCCAGAATTTCCGTGCGCCACATGGCGTAGTCCGAGTACCGCACCGCGGTCTCCGGCCACGTCGGGTGCGTATTCCGCGCCCGAACCTCGTACGCGACGGACAAGTCGCGCGCGAGAATGGCGAGAGACCATCCATCTGCCGCAATGTGATGGACAACCGCCGCCAACAGATGATCGTCCCGACCGTATGCACACACGATCAAGCGAATGGGGATCTCGGAACGCACATCGAAACCCCGAGAGAGCGTCTGGTGAACGATCGATTCTGCATCGCTCGAATTCCCTTCGACCACTTGAAGTCCGCGCGGAATCCGGTCCGGATTCACCACTAGCGGGCGCGGCGAACCCGAGACATCCGGATACACGGTTCGAAGTGTTTCGTGCCTGACCATTACGTCCTGCACGGCCGAAGCCAACGCGTCGTGGTCGAGTCTGCCACGCACGCGAATTGTGAAGGGCAGGTTGTACAGAGCAGGCGAGGTGAGTTCTCGACCGATGTATTCCTGTGCAGGTGAGAGCAGCGGCGTCGAGGCGTCGCCGGCCTGTTCCAACGGTGGCACCCACCCGACGTGTTGGCCGAAGGAACTCGCGAGCGCGGCGGCGCTCGGCGAGTCGAACAGATCCCGAACACCGAGGTTGATGCCGAACTCAGCGTTGAGGCGGCCGATCACGCGAGTTGCAGACAATGAGTCTCCCCCGAGATCGAAAAACGAATCGCTGTGGCCGATCTCGCTGGCTCCGAGCACTCCCTCGAAGGTACGGATGATGCGGGCCTCGATCGGTGTTGCGACCCGTACCGCTTCTCTCCGCTCGAAGGTGGGAGCGGGGAGCGCGCCCCGATCGACTTTCCTGTTCGTGGTGAGCGGAACCGCGTCGATTCGAATAACGACGACCGGGATCATGTATTCCGGCAACTTCTGAGTCAGAAGGCGTTCGATACTCACGTCCGAGTCGAGCATTCCCGAATGCAGTTTCACGTAACTCACCAGCGCCGGCGAACCATTGGCCAGATCGCGGACCAACGTCGTGGCGAACTCCACCGACGGGTGGCCGTACAGGACGGAATCGATCTCACCGAGTTCGATTCGGCGCCCACGCACCTTCACCTGATCGTCTGTGCGACCGAGGAATTCGAGTTGGGCGTCGTCTGTCCATCGGACCCGATCGCCGCTTCGGAACATACGATGCCCCGCTGAAAGTGTGGACGCAACGAAACGCGCAGCCGTCTCACCCGCTCCACCCTCGTACCCTCTGGCCAAACCAGGCCCCGACAGGTAGAGCTCCCCCGCGGCCCCTGTGGACAACGGCTCGAGCGATGCGTCGAGAACCACCGCCTCGACTCCGTGCATGAGCCGCCCGAGTGTCACACGATCGTCGACGTTCAAGACGTCGGTGATGGTGACACTGCATGTCGCCTCGGTAGGGCCGTACGCGCTTCGAACACGCACGAACGGCGCCCACCGGCGCATCAGTTCGTGCGGTAATTTCTCGCCACCGACTATCAGGAATTTCAAGCCGGGCACCCGTTCCGGAGCCAATGTTGCGAGCGCCGAAGGTGTTACGAGTAGATGTGTCACGGCACGACGGCAGATGAGGTCTTCCAGCTCGAATCCACCAACGGTCTCGGGTGGGCAGATCACCGACGAGGCGCCGAACAGAGCGGGAGCGAGCATCTCTACGACAGAGGTGTCAAAACTGGTTGAAGCACAATGCATTACGACAGAGCGTGAATCGAGCTCGTATTTCTCGCGAATGTCGGTAGCCAAATTGGCCAGGCCACGGTGAGTGACCGACACCGCTTTGGGCCGGCCCGTGGAGCCGGAGGTGAAGATCATGTAAGCCCGATGATCGGCATGTGCGGGCTCGGGGTCGAAGGACGGCGCGAAAGCATCGGGGTCACAGTCCAAGAACAGCCACTCGAGGTCGTACGGCAACGAACGCCGCATCCCGAAAGTCGTGAGCCCGATCCTTGGTTTGCATACACCGAGCATGTCCACGACCCGTTCGGCGGGGTGGGCCGGATCGATCGGTACGTATGTGGCTCCTACACGCGCCACAGCCCACATTGCCAGGACCGATTCGATGGATCGCGGGATCGCCACGACGACAACATCATCGGGGCCCACATCGACGGACTTCAAATGCCGACTCCAGAGTCCCGCCATCCGATCGAGGTGCCCGTAGGTCCACGATCTGTCACCGTCGGTGATGGCAACCGAATCGACAGCCCGGTGCACTGCGGAACGCAGAAGAGAATCAAGACTTCTGGGCTCGATCGAAGGCTCGCCACGCGCCGGACTCGTGGCTCCCAGCTCGACATCCGTCCACAGGGGCGGAGCAGGATGATCCGGCGGCGTGTCGACGAATACCTCGAGAAACCGAACGAATCGATCATGATGGGCAGAAAGTTCGGCAGAGCTGTACAGCGCACCGTTGGCCTCGAGATCGACGCGAATGTTCCCTGTGTAACCGGGGTAGACGTTCAGCGCGATATCGTCGATCGGTCCGGTCGTGAGTATCTCGACGTGACCTCGTACCGCGCCCAAGCTCAGGGCCCTGTCGAACAACATGACGTTGACGACCGGACCGAAAGATTGCACTCTTGACTGCCGTCGACCGTCAGTCAGAGCGGACATGTCCTCCCGGCGGTAACGTTGGTGCCGAAGTGCCTCGCTCAGTGCGCTCTCGACAACGCATACCGCCGAGGAGGGTGTCGATGCACCCACGCCGCGAAGTACCAGAGGAACCACGTTCGACATCGCGCCCGGCAACGATCTCGACGCAGCAGTCACTCGCCCGGACACCGGCAGAGACAAACACAGGTCGTCGACACCACACATCAGTGCCACGTATGACGCGAACGCCGATATCACCGTTGCTGCCGAGAGATCGGACAGTGGCACTGTGCCACTCGCTCGCAGCGTACTTCCCCGAAAAGTGCCCGTCGCGCTCGCTCCCAAGACCGGAGAGGAGGGAACTGACCGGAGTTTCTCGTGCCAGAATTCTCGATCGCGGACACAGCGCGGTGATTCTCGGTATCGGCTTTCCTGGCGGGCAACCGCCGCCACGCGATCCGACACAACCGAGTCGACCTGATCCGGCCTCACCGGACCAGCGGACAGATAGATCTCGGCGGTGCGGCGCATCAGAAGTGCAGCGGAGTAACCGTCGAGTGCGATGTGATGCGCACGGTAGTACCAGAACCAGCGATGAGGGCCGACCTGCAACAGATTGGCGACGGTGAGGGCAGTATCCGGAGCGAGAGTCGCCGTGCTCCACTCTCGATTCATCCACGTCATCGCTGCACGGACGGGATCGTCGTATCGACGGAAATCCAGCCTTCCGCCGACCAGTGTCAGATCAGGGTCTTCGTCCAATTCGGGCACTCCATCCGTCACACGCAGACGAAGGCCCGCAACGCCGAACTCACGGTGCGCGGCGACTGTCGATGATTCCAGCCGAGATGCGTCCAGCTCACCGTTCAGATCAACGAACTGAGCTATGACAAACGGCGACGCCGGTTCAAGGGACTGAGCGAACCACAACGAGCGTTGTGCAGCTGTCAACGGCGTCATCGTCTCGCTCGGATCACGACGATCTCCTCAGTGACCTGGTCAGGGTCGATGACGCCGATCGACTCCAGGTATCGCCTGCGCGACAGCAAGACCGGGCCGAAAGGAATCGAGGTCCTCGAGACCACCGATGCATCGAGTTCGTTGTCGGCGAACAGTTCGACGGTGCGATCGATGCCGCTGAGTGCGGACTGGATCAGCAATATCGTGCCCTCCTTCTG
Source organism: Rhodococcus sp. DN22 (assembly GCF_036669995.1). Lineage (NCBI taxonomy): Bacteria > Bacillati > Actinomycetota > Actinomycetes > Mycobacteriales > Nocardiaceae > Rhodococcus > Rhodococcus sp. DN22. The sequence continues at coordinate 3,602,254 of NZ_CP133326.1, forward strand.
CAGAACACCCGGTGCCGTCGCACATATGCGATCGAGCAACAGGCGTCCGTCGTTGCCTCCGTCCCAACTACGAGCACGGCCGGTGCGCGGCGCACGGTCGTCCACGGAAGGAACATAAGGCGGGTTCGAGACGACGAGGTCGAATCGACGACCGTGAAACGGGGTCAGGAGATCTCCGTGACGGGCGTGGATTCTGTGACCGCGGAGTCGCCCGTTCATCCAGGTGCACACCGCGGCACGTCGTGAGATATCCACGGCGAAAACCGTTCCCGCCCCAGCCTTGGCCGCACACACACTCAGCGCACCACTACCGGAGCACAGATCGAGAACCTGAGAAGACGCATCCAACTTCTCGGCGCGTACTGCGTCGGAAATAAGACGAGTATCGCACTGAGGCGAATAGACACCGGGAAATCGAATCATCACACTGCGCTCCTGCCGTGGACTTACTCGGTGGATGTCTACGACTGCTCCTGCCAGACTGCCTTCGCTCCGCTCTCACCGATGCGATAGACCTGAACCATCGAACCCACTGCCGCGACAACTGCGATCGCCGCTATCGCGACTGTCACGACTCGGAGAAGCGTCGAACTGTCGGACAGTGAAGTTCGTGCGCCTCGCCACTCGGTGAATCTATCGGTATGCAGGACCCACCATGTCGCCGCGAACACGAACACCGCGATGGACCAGATCAGAAGTTGATCACCGAGTTCGGCGTGAATCTCGATCAACTCGCTGTGAGGCGAATTGTGTTCGAGCCATTCACCTGCATCGGTGGTGATCGGTACGAGTATCAACGTGACGAGGGCGATGGCCGGTGGAAAGATCCCGAGCCTGCGCCGAGCACTCGGCCACAGAACGGAGCAGAGAACCAGAACCGCCGAGAGCGGAACCAACACGACAACGAAATGAACGAGGAGTGGGTGAGCGGGTAATCCGCCGATCGTGGTCAGGCCCATGTCGATCAACGTAGGCAGGATTTCTTGGAGAGTTCTGGGGACCCTGCTCGAACGTGCTCGGTGTCAACGAGCTACCGGCAGCACAATCTCGAAGGACGAGCCGACATCCGGTGTCGATTCGACGAAGACTTTCCCTCGGTGCGCGTGCGCGATCTCGCGAACCAAGGACAATCCGATGCCATATCGCCGGCTACCGGCGGGTTGAGTCGGGCCATGTGAGAATCGGTCGAACAGAATCGGAACCGCTTCAGATTCGATTCCGATTCCCGTATCGCTCACGCGGATTCTGACGTGGTCGCGATCTCGCTCGACGCGGAGAAGGACGTGGCCTCCTGGACGCTCGTGAGCAAGCGCATTGTCAACGAGCGCGAGAACCGCTCGGCGCAAAGCCGATTCGATCCCCAAGACCACTGGCTCTCCAGTTCCGGCCTTGCTCACGTCGACAGAGACGCCAGATTTCTGAGCATGATCGGCCACACTGTCACGGACCTTCTCACACACTGCCGCCATGTCCACTCGATTCCGGGGTTGTCCGCTGTCGTCCATCGATGCGGCCATCAACAGGTCCTCGATGACTTCGCCGAGGGCCCGAGTGTCGTCCACCAACCCGTTGAGCTGCGAAACAAGCTCAGAAGACTCGAGAGAGTCTCCGCGTCGAGCCAAAAGTTGTGCACGAGTGTGTAGTACGGTCAACGGCGCACGTAGTTCGTGCGATGCATCGGCGACAAAACGACGTTGCAACTCGAGCGCCTGTGTCAGTGGCTGAATCGCACGTCGGGACAACAACACCACTACGCCCACAGATGCGGCAATTCCGGTGAGTTCGGCAAATCCGAGTGCAAGAAGTAATCGCTGCCTTCCTGATTCATAGGGCTCGAGTGCCGCGATCACGACAACGCGACCTTCCGCACCGTCGGAGACGAGGGCCCTGAAGTTGCTGTCACCATCGGTGAAATCCGAATACCCAGCGGGCGCATCCAAGAGTTCCGCGGTACCGGTGGGGGCATGCGCGCTCACGGTCTCCACCCCATCATCGGAACGAAAGGCCAGCGACATACCGGGCGGCGGATCGTCCGCATCGTCTGCTGTGGCTGCAACCTCGGTCAGTGCAGAACGAATCTGACGATCCTGTGCCCGCGCATACCCCGCGTAGGACACCGCTCCGACGATCAGCAACACGGCACCGAGAGCAATGGCGGCTTGGACCGCAGCTGAACGTCCGGCTCGCCGTAGACGCACCTCGTCACCGAACCCGATCCCAGACGACTGCCTGTCCTTGTTTTTGCTGCGGACAATCATGATCCGAGCCGGTATCCGAGTCCGTGGACGGTGGCTACGACGTCCCTGCCCAGTTTCCGCCTGAGATAGTGGACATAAGTGTCAACGGTGCCTGGAGTATCGGCACTTCCGAAGACACGCCCCAGAAGCTGAGTCCGAGAAAAAACCTGCCCAGGCGATGCGCACAGAAACCCGAGCAGTTCGCTCTCGCGTTCGGACAACGAGGTCACCGATCCGGACTCGGTGTCGGTAGCCGTCCGGTTCACTCGATCGATTTCCCACCTTCCAACCACGATCGGCACTATGGACGTTCGGCGACGCAACAGCGCACGCATTCGAGCCAACAACTCGGGAATCTCGAAGGGCTTGACCAAGTAGTCCTCGGCACCGGCATCGAGTCCCTCCACTCGATCGGCAACGGAACCGCGAGCAGTGAGGATCAACGACGGTACTGAGCAATCCCTCGCCCGGAGGGTTCTGAGCAATTCCACACCGTCGATGACCGGCACTCCACGATCGAAAACGAAAGCATCGTAGCTGCGGGTCAACGCCAGATGCAGACCGATTTGTCCGTCGTGCGCCACGTCGACCTCGTGCCCTTCCTCCTCGAAGAGGTCCGCAAGCAGGCCCGCCAATTGCCGGTCGTCCTCGACAAGAAGAATTCGTGGTTTCGCGCCCATGCCTGCGAGCCTGCCACGTCCGTTCTGAGAACTCTCCAAGATTGCACCGCGATCGTGGAACTCGGAACTCTCCGACGGCACGACCGATTCCCCGCAGCTTCACAGCAGACGTGCAGCCCCGGACAAGCACCTCGGCCGATTGTTGAGTTCTCAATCGAACCTTCGAGAGCAGGCATCAGATGGATACACCGGAAGACGGATTTCGACGCACCCGAATCGTCACCGGGGCCCTCGTGGCATTCGGAGTCGTGGGCGTTGTCGGCGGAACAGTACTTGCCTATTCGGATACGCAGGCCACGCCGATCACAGCGACCACAGACGAAACCAAGCAATCGAGCAGTGCACCTGGCGGCAATTCGACTCCGAACTCGCAATCGAAAACTACCTCAACCGCGGCGGCACCGAAGACCTCGAGCGGAAGTTCTACTCCCCACGCTCGATCGGCCGGATCGTGACCACCTCCCTGAGCGTCGCGAGTTCCATGTGGAGGGTGTGGGGCCTCGAAGCCACGGTCGTGGTGACAAAACCCGAGGCGATTCCATCTGCCAGGTCGATAATCGACGAGCGCCTTCTCGAAATAGAATTGGCATGCAGTCGATTTCGTGACGATTCAGAGATTCGAGCTCTCGAAAAGTCGACAGGCCTACCGGTCGAAGTGAGTAGCACGCTTGCCCGGCTGATCCAGACAGCACTCGATGGCGCCGAGTGCACGGACGGCGCCGTCGACCCGACCATCGGCGCAGCGCTCGTCGCGCTCGGATACGACCGCGATTTCGCGCAGATCGAAGGCAGGGACGTGCCGATCAAGACATCGTTCGTCTCTACTCCGCAGTGGACCTCGGTCAAACTCGACGGACAAAAGGTCACAGTTCCCTCGGGCGTCCAACTCGACCTCGGGGCAACGGCAAAGGCCCTCGCAGCAGACGAATGTGCGCACGCCGTCAGCATGTCACTCGACTGCGGTGTCCTGGTGTGCCTCGGCGGAGACATCGCTACCGCCGGACCGGCGCCGGACGGTGGGTGGATCGTTCTCGTCCAAGACGGCGACGACGCCCCGGCCGATACGGTCGCCATTCCAGGCGGGACAGCCATCGCTACATCCAGCACCAGGAAGCGTCGATGGTCGCAAAACGGTAGACACGTGCACCACATCGTCGATCCGCGGAGTGGCACCAGCGTTGATGCCGCATGGCAGACGGTCACCGTCGGCGCGGACAGTTGTGTGTCGGCAAACCTCGCGAGCACCGCATGCATCGTCCGAGGTTTCGAAGGTGCGCGGGACCTCATGAACACGGGCCTACCGGTGCGACTGGTGGACCGTGCAGGTGAGATCCGCCTACTGAACGGATGGCCGACGGAAGATGCGGTCGCCACCGGCAGACGGGAACCCTAGTCGTGGACGAAGCACTGTGGGCATTGGGTCGAGGGACAGGTATCACCGCTCTCGTGTTCATGACGATGTCGATGGTTCTCGGAATCGTCACACGGTCTGGGAGAGCTCTAGCGGGACTACCTCGATTCGGCGTGCAGAACGTGCACAGGGACGCCGCCTTGATCGGGGTGATCCTCGTAGTCGTACACATGCTGGCACTGTTGGCCGATCCGTACGCACAACTGAAACTCGTCGACTTCGTCTTCCCCTTCCTGGGTAACTATCGTGCCTTCTGGCTCGGACTGGGCACCCTTGCGTTCGATGTTCTGTTAGCGGTGTCCTTGACAGGACTACTGCGAAATCGCCTAGGAAACAGAACTTTTCGCGTCGTTCATTGGAGCGCGTACGCTCTGTGGCCGATCGCGTTCGCGCACGGACTGGGAAACGGAACGGACTCAGGACACACGTGGTTTCTCGCCATCGCCATCGGATCGGCCGTCGCGGTGACCGGAGCAGTTCTCTGGCGACTCCGGACAGACTTCGTCGAATTCTCGACCCTGCGCCTCATGGAAAGGACGTGACGTGACAACCGAATCCACCTATGCGGGCCTTCTCGCCGCATGCTCACCCGATCTAGCCACCCACACGGCCCTCCACGGCCACAACCCACGCTCGTCGCCGGGTACCTTGAGCCGCCTACTCGCCGATGCCGGTCTCCACGGGAAAGGCGGGGCGGCATTTTCGACTGCGCGAAAACTCGATTCCGTAACTGGACGGCGTGTTGTGGTTATCGCAAACGGTAGCGAAGGCGAACCGCTCAGCGACAAGGATGCAGTTCTTCTCGAACGTGCGCCGCACCTCGTCCTCGACGGCTTACAACTCGTCGCACACGAGTGCGGAAGCGAAGAAACATATCTGTACGCAGGATCGCAACTGCTTCAATTCGTACGGAATGCGTTGAAAGAAAGAAGGACTGCCGGGCTGACCGAGCCTTTGGTCACACTCGTGGCTTCACCGAAGACATTCATCAGCGGCGAGACATCCGCGGTAGTCGGAACGATCGAAGGCCGAGCACCCATTCCTCGAGACCGCTCGGTACACAGCACCGTGGCCGGGCTGAACGGACGACCCACAGTGGTTCACAATGTAGAGACACTGGCGCACATCGCTCTCATCGCCCGATACGGACCCGAGTGGTTCCGCACGCGAGGGCTGGGCGACGCGTCGGGGACGACCTTGATCACCCTGTCAGGCGATGTGACCGTGAGTGGTGTCGTCGAGATCCCGATGGGAATTCCATTGGATCAGTTGGTGACCCAGTATGCGCGTACTGATACTCCGTCTATCAGAGCAGTCCTCGTCGGCGGGTTTCACGGAGGTTGGATCGATGCGCAAGACTTGCCAACCACCACCATGACAACAACGGCTTTGGTGACGGTCGGTGCTTCGCTCGGCGCCGGAGTCATTCACGTACTGGGTCACGCAAGGTGTGGTCTGAAGACTTCGGCCGACATCGTTGAGTATCTCGCCGATCAAAGCGCTCGGCAGTGTGGACCGTGCATCAACGGAATGCCCCGACTGGCACGCGCGTTATCCGAGATTGCCTATCGCTCAGGGTCGGTCCATACCCAGGAGTCGATCCGATATCTGGCAGATCTGGTCGAGGGGCGTGGAGCATGCAAACATCCGGACGGGGCAGTGAGATTGGTGAGGAGCTCCCTTCACGTTTTCCAGCACGATCTCCGAATGCATGCCGCAGGAGCCTGCGAGGTCAACACACGGATGGGAGCGGCATCATGAGCACAAAATCGCCCAAAGTCCTACACATCGATTGGACTACATGTGAAGGTCGAGGACTGTGCACAGAATTGCTGCCGACCCTGCTGACGCGCGACGAATGGGGATATCCACTCCCACACGATCGCCGACGTGAGCCACACATTCCCGCCGAACTCGAAACGGATGCCCAACGCGCCGTCAAACTCTGTCCCAGAGCGTCATTGAGGGTTCTCTCGGGTCAGGATCGATGAAAATCTGTTTCCATGCACAGATCCCGACTCCGCAATCAGTCCATACTGTCGACATCGATCATCGACCGCCGAGCGGCAGCGCTCCCCCACCGACGGGGTAGGGAGGGAGCGTTCCCGCAAGTGTCGGTGTCAATGTGGTCGCAGACGGATCGGAACGACCGAGAGTGAATTTCCGAACTTCGGCACCACTTCCGTCGCTGCCGCTGACGAGGAGATCCGCGCCGGTGGTCGTGCTCGTCGTGGCTACTCCGACACCCGTCCCTGGACCGGCGAACGGATCGAAGGATGCAACTTCCCGAAACACCACGTCCGTCGAATGATGATCTGGGCTCTCCAGGTACATCTCGGGCGCACCGTCGAGCCTCGATCCACTCGAGAAGACGCGGACGGATCCTTCGCCTCCGAGCATGCCTGCCACTATCGACTTTGCTCCGCCCTCGGCGCCGGCCACCCAACCCGTCGACAGAGACACCCCGTCGCGGTAGTCCTGATCGAATGCCAAGAACTGTGATGTCGTTGCCGGACCAGCCGTATGACCTGCGTGTTCATCGGAGCCGCCCTGCGCAGCCGCCGTCGGTTCGTACAGGTCGTAGCGGAACGTCTTGATCAAGGGCTCCTCGCCCGCACCGGGTGCTGTCACGATGCTCGCTCGACCGGAGTGACTGTCAACCATTCCGGTTGCGAACGTGACTCCGCTACTCGATCCGGGGTACGGCGAGAACGAACCGAATTCTGTGGGTGCGGACCTCTTGTCCGCCGGAAGGTCGGTGGAGTAGATCTTGACCTGCGACTCCATCCCTGGGCCTGATGCAACGATGATGTTGTCTGCCAGTGCATTTCCGTCGATGTCGACACCGCCGACGTTCACTCCACCGCGGAAACCCACATCGAAGGGGGCGAATCTTGCCAACTCGTCGGTGAACGGCACGCCGCCGACTGCGTTGTACGCCACCACTTCCGGAGCCGAGCCTGCACCTGTTCCAGCGACCAGATCAAGCACCATGTCTCCGTTCACGTCCGCCATCGCAACACTCGGGGTGCCTTCGAACGACGGGAAGGGCGTCACAGCAGTGATCAGTTTGTCGCCGTTGGCATCGAATATCTGCACCTTGGCGGGCACGCCGGCCGAACCAGGTATCGCGACGGCATATGTCGATACCTCGGGAATCACGTTGACAGTCGCCATCAAACCGTTGTCCTCGTGATTGAGTCGGTGGCAGTGAATCACAAAGGTTCCGGTGTACTCGGTGAACTTCGTCCGCAACGTCACCGATGCTGGTTCCAGCGCATTCTCGTTCTCGTCCGTCACCGGCGCCGGCACGTTCACGTTGTCGATTCCCCAGGGCTGAACGCCCGTCGTGGTACCTGCGACGGGATCCACAACTTCCGTTACCTGGAAGTCGTTGACGTGAATATGCATCGGGTGTTCGTCGTTGTTGAGGTTCGTGATCTTCCATTCCTCAACGGAATTCAGTCGCGGTTGAATCAGCGGAATGTTGGGGAACGTGTTGTCGGCGAATTCGTAGGTGAAGGCCTTCGGATCGCTGTTGCTGGCCTTCTCGTTTCCGAACCCACCGGACACTGTGAGATTGCGGGTCACGTCGGGCGTCATCGCTGCGGTATCCACGAACGAGGTGTAGGTATCGAGCTTCTGTCCGAACTCGAAGGGAGTCGTCTTTCCTTCACCCTCGTCTGGCGTCGCACGGATCAACTGCTGAGTCGGGAACGTGAAGAATCCGTCCGCGTAACTGATCACCGACGGGTCGACGGTGACGGTTCCGAGTTCGGCGGGCGGATTGTCGGTACCGTTGTTGGTGTAGAGAATGCCTGGATTGCTCACCGGCTTCGCACCTTCGAGCGGTGGCATCTCCAGCACCAGATCGCCGGACTCCGGCATCGTCACTGCGATTGCGTATCGCGAGGCCGGCGGAATCACCAGCCTGGTTCCGTCCCCATCCACGGGTGGCCTGACCTCGTCGAACGGGTTTCCGTCCTGCCCTACGATGGCGAACTTCGGATGGGCGCCGGTTGCGGTTTCCGTCAACGTGACCGGCATGTAGGCAAAGTCGCTGATGTTGGCAAGCACCCAGATCTCGGTCTGCCCCGGCTTCAGTTTCAGCGACGGCTGGAACTGACCGTTCACGGTGTACTGCACATCGCGTTGGTTGTCCGGCAGTGAGGGATCGGCCGGTACAGTCGTCGATTCACCCACGAAGCTCTGCAGATTGCCTGGAACGAATTGATTCTGTCCACGATGATTGGCCGGGGACAACGGTCCGGTGTACCAGTTGGTGAAATACTGCGCGCCCTCGGTGGTGTCCGAGAAATTCATCGGAGCAAGGCTCGGACGGTACGTGCCGTCGGCTAGTTCCGTACCGGCGGGTGGCGTCAACGTACTGACGAATTGGGGCCAGTTCGCGTCGTTGAGCTGTCGGCCCTTTCCTTTTCGGTCGAATACGAAGTTGTACTGCAGTGCCATATCGCGAATCGGAACGTCGTTTGCCGTCACGACAGGCAGATTGCCGTCCGGCCGGCCGATTTCCAGTAGCCCGGCCAGGCCCATGTACGTCTGCTGGGCGGTGAGGGTGTGCCGGTGACTGTGATACCAGTACAGACCGTTCGGCATCGTCCCCGGAATCGCGTAGTCGTACACGTTTCCCTGGCCGGCGGGAATGTTGAGCAACACGTTGTCCGCATTGCCGTCCGGACTCACGTGCACTCCGTGCGTGTGCAGATTCAGCGGAGCCGACGTCAGCGCCGGCGGATAGATCGGCACGTCCCCGCCCGCCGGTGTGAATGCCGGATCGTAGAAGTCCTGGATCGTGAGATCCTGCAAATCGTTGTCGTAATGAATGATCAATCGCTCTCCGGGATTGACGCGGAGAGTCGGCGCCGGATAGACGTCACTCGCCGAGGTCGATCCGTCCGACGCCGTACCGCGGATGACCTCGTACCCGAAGAGCAGAAAATTCGACACGGGCGCCGAAGCGGTATCGAGCGGAATCACTCCCTGATGAGCGGACAAGCGCACCTCGAGAACACCATCTCGGCTACTCAGTTTCACCGGCTCCCGATAGTCGACGGCGGTTCCGCCAGAGCCGTAATTGCCGCCCACCTCGGGCGCCGATTCACCGGAGGTACACGCGGCCAACGCCATAGTCATGGACACCACTACTGCTGCGGCTAACGACTTTCCTCGCAGTGCGATCACTGGTTTCCCCGTTCCATGGTGGCGTGAGGTACGTCCGATCAGCGCTCACCAGCCTATCGAGAAAACATCGGCTGAACAGGATATTCACGACAAATCGCCCACCTAAGGCCTGCGTGAGTGCTGCACCTTGCAAGCAGTCTCAGCAAACCGATCAGAAATCGAGAAGCACAGCCACGAGACCCGCAATTACGTTGAAACACATGAACACACCACAGAAGTCCACTTCCGACCACACGTCGCCAATCCACACATCAGCAGGGAGCGCCCAGATGACCACCGCGAAATCCGTGATACTCGACGTTCCCGACCTCGCGGCAGCCGAAGCCTTCTACAACGCTCTCGGCGTCGGAGATCGAATCCAGCTACGCGAATCGAACGAACCGACAACAGGGTTTCGTGGGTACACCCTTTCGCTCGTCGTCTCCCAACCGAACATCGTCGACGCCTTCGTCGGCGCAGCACTCGCAGCCGGTGCCACCGCCTTGAAGCCTGTCAAGAAATCCCTCTGGGGATACGGCGGAGTCGTCCAGGCTCCAGACGGTTCGATCTGGAAGATCGCCACGTCGTCGAAGAAGAACGACGGGCCGGCCACCCGCACGATCGACAGCCTCGTGCTGCTGCTCGGCGCCGAAGACGTCAAGGCCAGCAAGCAGTTCTACCTCGACCGCGGACTCGAGGTGTCCAAGAGCTTCGGTCGCAAGTACGTCGAATTCACCAGTGCAGCAAACAATGTGACACTCGCACTGTATGGTCGCCGCGCTTTGGCAAAGGATGCCGGGGTTGCTCCGGAAGGCACCGGATCACACCGTCTGACCGTTGCCGGCGCGTCTGAAACCTTCACAGACCCAGACGGTTTCGCCTGGGAAGCCGCCTGCGCTTGACATCAAGCACAGATCACCGGGAAGGCGGCCGGTATCAGACTTCGGAGTTGGCCGCGTCATGCGCCGGGTACGCATGCACCAAGGCAGTAGCGAGTTTGGGCACCGCGTGAGTGAGCGAATGCTCGGCGCTGTGTGCAATCGCATGAGCTTCGGCAAGTGTTGCCCGGGGATCGATGTCGAGTTCTGCATCGGCATGCAGTCGGTGTCCGATCCACCGCATCTTCAGATCACGAACACCGAGGACTCCAGGTTCGTGCATCAATGCATGCTCTGCGTCGTCCACCAACTCAGGTTCGACGCCGTCCATCAACCTCCGGAAGACGTCTCGCGCTGCAGTCCTGAGCACCGCCACGATGGCAACGGTGATGACAAGGCCGATGATCGGATCTGCCAACGGGAAACCCAGCGCAACTCCCCCCGCCCCCAGAAGGACTGCGAGCGAAGTGAATCCGTCGGTCCGAGCATGCAATCCATCGGCCACCAGGGCCGCTGAACCGATTTGCCTGCCGACCCTGATCCGATACAACGCCACCAATTCGTTTCCGATGAAACCGATCAAACCTGCCGCCGCTACCCAACCGAGGTGCTCGATCTCGACCGGGTTGATCAATCGCCTCACCGCCTCGACACCGGCGATCACTGCCGACAGTGCGATCATGGCGAGCACGAACAGTCCGGCCAAATCCTCCGCACGCCCGAAACCATAGGTATAGCGCCTGGTCGCAGCGCGCCGACCGAGCGCGAAGGCAATCCAGAGTGGGACTGCCGTGAGCGCGTCGGAGAAGTTGTGAATGGTGTCCGCCAGCAGCGCCACCGAACCCGAGATCGCCACGATCGCAACCTGAGCAACTGCGGTGACTCCGAGCGCGACAAGACTGATCTTGACCGCCCGGATGCCGATTGCGCTCGATTCCAATGCGTCGTCGACACTGTCGGCAGCGTCGTGACTGTGCGGCGAGAACACTTCGCGGACTGCCGATCGAAATCCCTTCGGCCCGTGGCCATGGGGGTGGCCGTGGCCGTGGGACGTCTTGGGTTCGTGCGTCACGACGCACCTTCTTCTTGATCGGTCCGATCGACGTTCGCCGAGCGCTCCGGGTGTATCTCCCGAAGTTCACCTTCACTACGGTGATGCCCCGGCAATCCGGGTCCGGCATGCTCCGCATTGAAGACCGCGTCCGTAACCAGTTGGCGCACATGGTCGTTCTCCAGGCGATAGAACACCGTCGTACCATCGCGGCGCGTTCGTACCAACCTTGCCATGCGCAATTTCGCCAGGTGCTGCGACACCGAGGGCGCCGGCTTGCCGACGCGTTCCGCCAGTTCGTTCACCGAGCACTCGCGGTCTACCAATGCCCACAAAACCTGCACACGGGTTGCGTCGGCCAGCATGCGGAACACCTCGACGACGAGGTCGACTTGATCATCGGGAAGCTTACGGCGACAAACACCACTATCTGCGTTCATACGTAGATAGTAGATCATGCTGGACGCCGAAGATGACCTCTCGTCGATTCACCAGTTGTGCAAAGCTTGGCGGCAGAGCCCTTCGCCACTCGCAGACCGGGAGACAACGATGAGTACCGACGATTGGAACGCAGGAATCATTGCGGAATTTCGGGAGAACGAGGGCAAGGTAGGTGGCCCCTTCGAAGGTGCGCCCATGGTGTTGGTCCACCACACAGGACGCAAATCCGGACGCGATTTCGTGAGTCCCATGATGTATCTGGCAGACGAGCAGGATCCGAAGACCATCTACGTTTTTGCATCCAAGGCCGGTGCCCCGACCAATCCCGACTGGTACTACAACCTCGTTGCCACCGACCAGGCAGAGGTCGAGATCGGCACCGAAACATACCCGGTCTCCGTCAGCGAAGTAACCGGCGAAAAGCGTGACCGCATCTACGACGAGCAGGCCAGTCGATACCCGGGATTTGCCGAATACGCGGAGAAGACCGCTGGGATCCGCACAATCCCGGTGGTAGCCCTGACTCGCGCGTAAATCCTGGTAGCACCTCCCAGTCGTTTCCATTCGGAAACGGCTGGGATCGTTTGTACGGAATCAGGTCGCTGAAGAGGCTTTGACCTCACCCTTCGCATGCCGTCCGAGCAGCACGTATCCGACCCAGGATCCGACAACCACTGTCGCCGCGAGCGCCTGTACAAGGCCTTCGATACTCGCCGGATAGAACACACCGGTGATGTAGTGCGAGATGAATCCGGTGGACGGCAACTCCGCGATCCCGGCCATCCGGCGGGCCCAGTTCTCGAGATTGGTCAGCGGGCAGTCATATCCGACCGCTATCGAACCGGCTCCCCAGACGACTGCAAGTAGGTGGAAACCGATGGTACGACGCCACTTCCACGCCACGAACCCACCCAGCACCACATAGAGGACAAACCCGAAGTGAACGAACACCGTTACTACTTCGATGAGCCGATACACCATCGTCGTCTCCGCTCGTGGCGCGGAAGTCCCGCAACAACCAGACTAATCCGATGTTAGTCCTCGTAGAGGTGATCTACCCGGTGTATGCAGCGGTCGTGCGAGCAGCGGCGGCTGCAGCCGCATCCGGGTCGTCGCCCGATGCGATCGCAGCTTCGGCCCACAGTTCACTGCTTCCCGCGATGAATGCCTTGGCCTCGTCGCTCGCCGACCACTCGGGTGTCTCGAGTGGCGTCGCGATCCCCAGTTCCACGTGTCGAGCCAGCCCGAGCAGTCCCATGTCCCACCCGACGCCGACGGCACCTGGACCGTACTCGGCCCACCGATCCGGCTCCACGTCCGCGGCGTGTGCGAAGTCGAACAGAATTGCACGACGGCGCTCCTTGGTTCGGGAAAACTTCAGCTCAGGCGCTGCTGTAGATGTACCGCTACCTCTTCTCCAGCGGCGCTCTTGCCGATCGCCTTGCACAGCGCCACGCGCAGCGGAAGCCAGTGTGGACCGTCACCGGACGGCATCAGCGTCGCCTCGAAGGGATGCTCACCATCGAGGGTTCCGAGCACCTTCACAGCGCGTCTGGTTCCCAGAAGTTCCGCCGAGCCGGGCACGGTCAAGAACGTTGCGAACGCACCGTCTTTCTCGATGGGAGCGGTGAACGAGTAATCGAGCGGTTGTGGAGTCTTGTCAGTGGCCATCTCGCGTCACTGCTCAGCAGCGAGCAGGACGTCGGTGTCGAAACACGTGTGAGTGCCGGTGTGGCACGCGGCGCCCTCCTGATCGACGATCAGCAAGACGGAATCGCCGTCACAGTCGAGTCGCACCTCGTGCACGTACTGGGTGTGCCCGGAGGTCTCTCCCTTGACCCAGTACTGCTGCCGCGAGCGCGAATAGTACGTCCCCTTACGGGTTTCCAGTGTTCGCGCGAGCGCTTCGTCGTCCATCCACGCGACCATCAGCACATCACCGGTCGACTTCTCCTGCGCAACCGCGCTGAACAGTCCGGCGTCGTTTCGCTTCAGCTTCGCCGCGATTGCGGGATCAAGACTCATATGACGTTTATACCTTCCACCTGTGACTTCCGTGGAATTCCCCTGCACGGCCGCCCTAGAATGGAAGTTCCTTCGCTTCTCGCTCTGGAAGAAGATCCGACATGAACCATCAACGTCATGACGGTCCGCACCCGGAGTACATCTGCCATCTCGCGAACCCGAGTACCGATCGCGTCCGAACCCGCCACGTCGTTCTCGGCATCGGCCCAGGTGCTACCAGCAAGAATGTACTCAGCTACGCACTGACGCTTGCCGCCAAGGAGGATTCAGCCCTCCACGTCGTTCACTGCATCACGTCCGAGGACCTACCTGTCGAAACCGACTCACCAGAATTCGAAACGCGTCTGCACGACGAGATGGTGTCGCAACGCGAGCAGACAACCTCGGCACTTGCCTCGCACGCCGACACCTGGACGTACGACTGCACCTATGGAGACCCGGCCGGTGTCATTCTCGCAACCGCGGACAAATACGACGCATTTACCATCGTGATCGGATCTCCGCGAAAAGGCGCTGCCTCCGCGGTGAGCCGACTGATGCACATCTCGGTCACTTCCCGACTGAACCGGCAGAACCGTTATCCCGTGATATCGGTTCCGACCGGAGTCAGCTCGGCAAGATAGCCGAACACGGGACAAGCCCGCCTAGATGATCGAATAGTCCTCGAGCGGAAAGCGTTTCGCTTCGACGAACGCATTCCGTGTAGACGTGGGCCGCAGAATCGCAGCCTCGCCGTGCTGATTGAAGTAATAGCTTCGTGCAGTCTGGCAACTACCGCCGTAGAAGACGGAGTCCGCCAGGTTCTCGGTCATCCGGTCGAGAAACTCGGCGTTGGCAGTTTCGGTGACCTCGAATGTTTCCGCGCCGCGCCGTTTCACCTCGCCGAACAGTCGATCCATGTGCTGCATCTGGGATTCGATCGTCGTGAAGTAGGACAACCCGCTGTACGAGTACGGACTGGCGAGCGTGAGGAAATTGGGGAAATACGGAACCGCGACCCCTTCGTAGGCCTGGAAACGGTTGTCGCGCCACCACTTACCGAGGTTTCGTCCCTCTCGACCGATAACCTCGATGGCTGGAAAATTCACATCCCAGAGGTTGAATCCCGTTGCCAGCACCAAGGTGTCGATCTCGGTCTTGCGACCGTCGGCGGTGACGATTCCGTCGGCAGCGATGTGGTCGATCGGCGTCGTTTCGAGATGCACGTTGTCCTTGGTGAACGTACGGAAGTAGCTGTTGGAAAATGTGGGACGCTTGCACCCGAAGTCGTAGTCCGGTGTGAGTTGTTTGCGAAGGCTGGCGTCGCTGACCTGGGACCGCAGAAACGCACGTGATGCGGCCGCCGCACCCTTGTTCAACAGTTTGACCTGCTTGTAGTGCAGGACCGCGCTGACCATGATCATTTCTAGGATCGACGAACTGACAGCGCGCGCGATTCGCTGGGTGAGCGGAATACGCGAGAACAGCTTCTGCACTGCATTCGGAATGGGGACGTCGATCTTGGGAACCACCCAGATCGGCGTGCGCTGGTAGACGGTCAACTCTGCGGCCTGACGCGCCACCTCGGGGATCAACTGCACAGCGGTGGCGCCGGTTCCGATGATTGCGGTCTTGGTGCCGGACAGATCGTAGGAATCGTCCCAGGCCGTGGTGTGGATGATCTTGCCGGCGAAGTCGTCGATACCGGAGATGTCGGGCCGATGCGGTTGCGAGAGGAAACCCGTCGCAGTCAGGAGGTACTTGGCAGTGATGTCCGGCGCGCCTTCGACGGATACGACCCAGTGCGAGGAATCCTCGTCCCAGCGGGCTCCGTTGACCACGGCACCGAACGTCATGTGCTTCCGCAGATCGTACTTGTCCGCGACGTGATCGGCGTACTTCTTCAGTTCCGCGCCCGGTGCGAAAAGCCTGGACCAGTTCGGATTGGGCTCGAACGAATACGAGTAGGTGACCGACGCGATGTCGACAGCCAGACCGGGATAGCGGTTGACGTGCCAGGTTCCACCCAGATCGTCCTCGCGCTCGAGGATCGCCAGGTTGTTCAGGCCCAGCCGCTTGAGTTGAATGGCCGCACCCATTCCGCCGAAGCCCGCCCCCACTACTACTGCGTCGTACTGCACTGCCATCGGAGAATCCCTCTCGTGAACTGCACATCAGAAAAACTGCACATCAGAAACTGACACGTCATTCCGTTATTGAGAACGGTATCATTCCTGATGTGACGAAGGCCATGACCAGAGCGGAACGAAAAAAGGCGGAATTGCGCCGCGAGATCATCGACGCATCATTCGAGTGCTTCGCCCAGCGCGGCTATCACGCAACCGGAATTGCCGACATCGCAACAACTCTCGGAATCGGCCATGGGACCTTCTACCGGTACTTCGAGAACAAGCGCGACATCATCGATCACGTCATCGACGATCTCGTCGCAAAGATCATCAGCGCACTGGCCACCGAGAATGCTCCCGACGCCGCCAGCACACTGGACGAGTACCGCGCCCAAGTGGGACGGATCGCCGAGGCGCTCCCCCGCATCTTCTTCGACGACCCCCGCATCCCGCGGGTTCTGCTGTTCGAGACGACGGGCGTCGACGCCGATCTGACGGGCCGGATGCTCGATCTACTCGACCAGTCGGCTTCGTTGACCGCGGCGTACCTGCACCACGGAGTCGAATGCGGCTATCTACGCGCCGACCTCGATGTCGACAACACTGCCCACGCCGTCAACGGCATGATGCTGGCAAGTGCGATTCAAGGATTGCGAGCCGGTTCGTCCGTCGACTGCACGGCGTTGAACCAAGCCATCAGCCGCCTCATGTTCGACGGAATCCGCGCCGAGAACGCCTAGCGAACGACGATTCCCTCGGCACGCATCGCATCCTTGACCTCCGGGATGCTCAGATCGCCGAAGTGGAAGACACTTGCTGCGAGAACTGCGTCTGCGCCCGCTTCGACTGCAGGGGCAAAGTGCTCGACCAGGCCGGCACCGCCACTGGCGATCACCGGTACGTGGACTGCCGCCCGGACAGCGCGGATCATCAGAAGGTCGAAGCCCGCTTTGGTGCCGTCGGCATCCATCGAGTTGAGCAGGATCTCCCCCACTCCCAACTCTGCACCACGCTCGGCCCACTCGACAGCGTCGATCCCGGTGCCGCGCTTGCCCCCGTGCGTCGTGACCTCCCACCCCGACGGTGTGTCCGGCTGCCCCTGGGGAACGGTGCGGGCATCGACCGAGAGGACGATGCACTGCGAGCCGAAACGCTCACTCAGTTCCTTCAGCAGTTCCGGGCGCGCAATCGCCGCGGTGTTGACGCTGACCTTGTCGGCACCGGCACGCAGCAGACGATCGACATCCGCGACCGTGCGCACTCCACCGCCGACGGTCAGAGGAATGAAAACCTGCTCGGCAGTGCGACTTACGACGTCGAGCATCGTGCCGCGATCCGACGTGGAGGCGGTCACGTCCAGGAAGGTCAGTTCGTCGGCGCCCTGAGCGTCGTACGCTGCCGCGAGTTCCACCGGATCTCCGGCGTCGCGAAGATTCTCGAAATTGACACCCTTGACCACTCGCCCGGCGTCGACGTCGAGGCACGGAATCACACGAACTGCGAGGGTCATGACTGTGGTCCTCCTGAGGACGAAGCGCGCGGATCACCGAGCGCGTTGAGGATATCGAGAATCTCACCGTGGATGCCCGGAGCGGCAGCGAGCACCGACTCCGATTCTACGGTCCACGGGCGGCCGGCCAGGTCGGTGACCACCCCGCCCGCACCGCGAACGAGCGCGACCCCGGCCGCGTTGTCCCACGCGTTGCGGCCGTAGACGATCGCACCGCCCAGGATGCCGGCCGCGGTGAAGGCCAGATCGACTCCGGTTGAACCGTGTATCCGGATCCGCGAGGACACCTTGCTGATCTCGGCGAGGAGGTCGAGACGGAAACTGCCGGGGATCCGCCCTCGACTGTTGACGTTGAGCGCACCCAAGCCGACGATCGACGACGCCAGATCGGTTGGCTCCAGCGGCGGTACGGCGATTCCATTGACCAACAACGGACCGCCGGCGCGAGTCGCGTACGTGTGACCGATCAATGGAAGCCAGGTCAATCCGAGCACCGGGACACCGTCGTCGAGAAGCGCCAACAACGTTCCGGCAGTGGGCAATCCGGCCGAGTAGTTGAAAGTACCGTCAACGGGGTCGAGAACCCAGACGAGCCCGGAACCGACGTCGGGACCGCCGAATTCCTCGCCGTGCACCTCGATGCCGGTCTGCTCGAACAACTCCGCGGTCAACCGCTTCTCGAGCGCAAGATCGACCTCGGTGGCAAAATCACCCCAGCCCTTGCGGACCGCACTCGGGGCGCCGACACCGGAGACGAACTGATCGTGGACGCCGTCGAGAAGCCGACCCGCAATCGCGAGAAGTTCGTCGAGGTCACGCGTCGGAGTCATCTGGAAAATCTATCCGGAAACTGCTGCCAGTGCTTCGGGGAGAGTGAAGCGACCGGCATACAATGCCTTGCCCACGATCGCGCCCTCGACACCCTGATCAACCAGGCTGGAAATGGCGAGTAGATCCTCGATGGTCGACACACCACCGGAGGCGACGACGTGCGCGTCGGTGACCGCGCAGACCTGGCTGAGAAGTTCGAGATTGGGACCGGTGAGTGTGCCGTCCTTGGAGACGTCGGTGACGACGTAACGAGTGCAGCCGTCACGGTCCAGACGCGCGAGGGTCTCCCACAGATCGCCGCCGTCGGTGACCCAGCCGCGACCACGGGTGCGGTACTGACCGTCGACGAGACGAACATCGAGGCCGACAGCGATCTTGTCGCCGTACTTGGCCAATGCACGCGCACACCACTCGGGATCCTCGATAGCGGCAGTACCGAGATTCACGCGAGCACAGCCGGTGGCCAGTGCGGCTTCCAGGGAAGCGTCGTCGCGGATTCCACCGGACAGTTCCACCTTGACCGTCAGGTCGCCGATGACGCCGGCCAACAGTTCACTGTTGGACCCACGCCCGAAAGCAGCGTCGAGGTCGACAAGATGCACCCATTCGGCACCGTCGTTCTGCCACGCAAGAGCAGCGTCGCGGGGCGACCCGTAACCGGTCTCACTTCCCGCCTCTCCTTGCACGAGGCGAACAGCTTCACCGTTGACGACATCTACAGCAGGCAAAAGGACCAGGCTCACGTGCGGTAACCCTAGTAGGTCAGGACCTCGAACCGTCTTCCGGGTCACCGAACGCTTTTCGGGTCATCCGCTTGGATACGACGCCCATTGCCGCAATCGCAGCGGCGACCCCCACGAGACCGATCACGAGGCCGACGCCCGGCGATGGTTTGAGAACAACGATGACGACAGTTGCGACCGCCAGCGCAGCCACAGCGGCGCCGAGCGAGAACAACGCCAGACGAGCGAGGGAGAAATCGTCACCGCGGTTCGGTCCGGATCCCCCGGTCACAAACTCTGCACCCAGTTGCTCAGCAGCTCGGCGCCCGCGTCACCGGATTTCTCGGGGTGGAACTGCGTTGCCGACAACGCACCGTTCTCGACGGCAGCGAGGAACTTTCCGCCGTGATCGGCCCATGTCAGCTTCGGGGGTGCAATGTGCTCGGACGGCGCGAGCTCCCAACTCTGCACACCGTAGGAGTGGACGAAGTAGAAGCGGGTATCGGCGTCTATGCCCTTGAACAGGGTGCTGGACTCCGGAGCCTCCACGGTGTTCCAGCCCATGTGCGGCAGGACCTCTGCTTGCAGCCTCTCCACGGTGCCGGGCCATTCGCCACAGCCCTCCGCCTCGACACCGAATTCGACTCCCCGGTCGAACAGAATCTGCATGCCGACGCAGATGCCCAGCACCGGTCGGCCACCGGCCAGGCGTCTGCCGATGATTCGGTCACCCTGCACTGCACGCAGACCTTCCATGCAGGCCGCGAACGCGCCGACGCCGGGCACCACGAGACCGTCGGCCGCCAGTGCAACCTTCATGTCGTTGGTCACCTCCACCTGCGCCCCGGTGCGCGCCAGTGCGCGAGTAGCCGAATGCAGGTTGCCGGAGCCGTAATCGAGTACAGCAATCGTGGAAGCGCTCATGCCCCAACTCTATCGGGCAACCCTGCTGCCGATCACTTTGCCGCCCGCGGCCAGTGCCGGGAGCAGAGCGACAACGACCGCGGAGACCGCGAAGACCCACGCATAGCCGGCAGTCGTGGCCACGAATCCCAACGCCAGTGCACCGATTCCGGTGCCGGCGTCGTAGCCGATGTTCCAGATCGCGCTGGCGGATCCGAGTTGCCTCGGGCCGGCAGCCTGAAACGCCATGACCAAGGACTCGTTCTGTACCGCCCCGAACCCCAGCCCGAAAAGGACCGCCGCGCAGAACAAGACCGGCGTCGACCCGCCGTCGACGTTGATCGCGAACAGCACCAATCCGATGGTCGACGACGCCAATGCCGGCGCGAGTGTCCGACCACTGCCGAGACGATCGGCGATCAGGCCCGCCGAGTACCGGCCGATCAACATCGATCCACTGGCGGTCGCCAACACCACACCTGCAACGGCCGCGCGCTCCGAGATTGCGATCGGCAGTAGAGACGACAGCCCGCCGAACGACGCGGACACGCACGCCAGAGCGAGCACCGGAACCAAGACGGCGAACACACTCAGTCGAACGGATTCCCCGGTCGGCTGGGCGAAGATCTTCGGCAACCCGGCAATAGCCACCAGCGCGAGCGCCGGGATCAGCGCACCGAGGACGAACACCGGTGTCGCCGACCACCGTTCCATGATCGCAAGCCCCAGCGGAAGCCCCGCCATTTGTGACGCTGCGATCGCGATTCCCTGAGCACCGGTGGCACGGCCCAGAATTCGTTTGGGCGCCAACTCCGCCACCAGTGCACTGCCGGCCACCGTCAGCATGCCGAAACCGATGCCACGCACCGCGGAAACCGCCAGGACAGGGCCGGCGTCGGCCGAGATCAACAGCACCAACGACGGTGGGCCGAGGAGCAGACACCCGACCGCCAGCACGCGCCGGTAGCCCTGCGTCCGCAACAACCGAGGCACGAGCAGTTGCGTCAAGACCGTGGCCGCCATGAAGACACCGGTCACCGATCCGGCAAGCGCATCCGATCCGCCGGACTGCGCAACCAGCAACGGCACCACCGGCAACAGCAACGACCAGCCACCGAAAGCTGCTGCCGCCATGATCAGGACACCGATCATGCCCGGAGTGCGAAGCAACCCCGGCGATGGAGCAGGATCTTGCGTCTCAGACGCAGTCACTTTTCGCGTCACAGACGCAGTGCGCCCGCTACCGCCGCCAGAACCGCCAACGCCAGAAGGATTCCCGACGCAAGCTTGTTGACCTTGAACATCGAGTAGGCGCCGCCCACGGCAATTCCCGCGCCGATGAACAGCAAGTAGGTGAAGAGGACGCTCACAGTGTGCCCTTCGTCGACGGCACGCCGCTCACGCGCGGATCCGGCTCGACCGCCTCACGCAGAGCTCGCGCAACGGCCTTGTACTCCGCCTCGGTGATGTGGTGCTGATCGCGGCCGTACAGAACCCGAACGTGCAGTGCGATACGTGCATTCAATGCGATCGACTCGAACACGTGGCGGTTGATCACCGCGTGATACGGAACGCCCGGGTACCCGCCGATGACGGAATGCACCATGTAGTCGGGCTCACCGGTGTGCACGCAGTACGGGCGACCGGAGACGTCGACCGACGCGTGCGCCAGCGTTTCGTCCATCGGGATGAAAGCGTCGCCGAAACGACGGATGCCCTTCTTGTCGCCGAGAGCCTGGCCGAGCGCCTGGCCGAAAACGATCGCGGTGTCCTCGACGGTGTGGTGAGCGTCGATCTCGACGTCACCCTTCGCCTTGACGTCGAGATCGAAGCTGGCGTGCGTACCCAGGGCGTTGAGCATGTGGTCGAAGAACGGAACGCCGGTGGAGACGTCGACGATGCCGGTCCCGTCCAGATTCAGTTCGACGACGATGCTTGATTCCCGAGTTGTTCGTTCGATCCGCGCGATGCGATCGCTCATGCCGTCTCTCCTGAATTCGTGTCGACCAGCTGGGTGCCTGCGATTTCGTCACTGGCCTTGATGAACGCGTCGTTCTCGGCTTCGAGTCCCACGGTGGCCCGCAGGTATCCGGGGATGCCGATGTCGCGGATGAGAACCCCGCGGTCGAGGTATTCCTTCCACGCCTGTGCACTGTCGGTGAACTGTCCGAACAAGATGAAGTTCGCGTCACTGGGAATCACTCGGAAACCGGTGTCCGCCAGCGCCTTCGACACGCGATCGCGCTCGGCGGACAAGGCGTGCACACTGCCGAGGGTCTCGTCGGCGTGACGCAGGGCGGCACGTGCCGCCGCCTGCGTGACCACCGAGAGGTGATAAGGCAAGCGCACCAATAACAGTGCGTCGATGAACGCGGGAGCGGCGGCGAGGTAGCCGAGTCGGCCACCGGCAAACGCGAAAGCCTTGCTCATGGTGCGGGTCACAACCAGCTTGGCCGGGAACTCGTCGATCAGCGTCATCGCGCTCGGGGCAGCGGAGAATTCCGCGTACGCCTCGTCCACGATCACGATGCCCGGCGCCACGTCGAGGATGCGTCGCAGTTCTGCAATGCCGACGCTGTGTCCGGTCGGGTTGTTGGGACTGGTCACGAACACGACGTCGGGTCGACGTTCCGCGATCACGGTGACGGCAGCATCCACGTCGAGTGCGAAGTCGTCCCGACGGAAGACCTCGACCCACTCGGTATCGGTACCGTCGGCGATGATCGGGTGCATCGAGTACGAGGGCACAAAACCCATCGCGCTACGTCCCGGACCTGCGAACGCCTGAAGAAGTTGCTGCAGAATCTCGTTCGATCCGTTTGCCGCCCACAGATTGTCGACGGTGACCGGTACACCTGTCTGCTTCGCCAGGTACGCAGCCAGATCCGTCCGCAACGCCACAGCGTCACGGTCGGGGTAGCGGTGCAGTTCCTTCGCGGCTTCGCGCACGGATTCGGCCACATCGTCGATGAGCGCCTGGGTCGGCGGATGCGGGTTCTCGTTCGTGTTGAGCTGAACCGGAACCGTCAACTGCGGTGCGCCGTACGCCGACTTTCCACGCAGGTTCTCGCGAATCGGAAGGGCGTCGACCGAAATCGACTCTCCAGGAGCACTACTCATCGCAGAGCCTCGAATCGCAGACGCACAGCCTCGCCGTGAGCCGGCAGATCCTCCGCATTGGCCAGCGTGATGACATGTCCGGCAACGTCTTTCAGTGCAGACTCGGAGTAGTCGATCACGTGGATTCCACGAAGGAACGTCTGCACACTCAGACCGGAGGAGTGGCGTGCACACCCGGCCGTCGGCAGAACGTGGTTGGAGCCGGCGCAGTAGTCGCCGAGACTGACCGGCGCCCACGGGCCGACGAACACGGCACCAGCGCTGGTGACCTGAGCTGCCACCCCGGTTGCATCCTCGGTCTGGATCTCGAGGTGCTCTGCCGCATACGCATTGACGACGCGCAGACCAGCGGAAACATCAGAAACGAGCACCGTGCCCGACTGGCTGCCGGTCAGTGCCGTGGTGACGCGCTCGCGATGCTTGGTGATCTCGAGCTGCGCAGCCAGAGCCTTGTCGACCGCGTCGGCCAATTCGACGCTGGTCGTGACAAGTACGCTGGCGGCCATCACGTCGTGCTCGGCCTGGCTGATGAGGTCGGCAGCAACGTGGACCGGGTCAGCGGTGTGGTCGGCGAGGATCGCGATCTCGGTGGGGCCGGCTTCTGCGTCGATGCCGACCAGTCCGCGGCACAGACGCTTGGCGGCAGTGACGTAGATGTTGCCGGGACCGGTGATGAGGTCGACCGGGACAAGCTCGGTTCCATCGGTGTCGGTTCCGCCGTAGGTAAGGAGGGCGACGCCCTGTCCGCCGCCGACGGCCCACACCTCGTCGACGCCGAGCATGGCTGCTGCGGCAAGGATGGTCGGGTGCGGCAATCCGCCGAAGTCGGCTTGGGGCGGCGAGGCGACAACAAGTGATCCGACGCCGGCCGTCTGAGCCGGCACGACGTTCATGACAACGCTGGACGGGTACACGGCATTGCCGCCGGGCACGTACAGCCCGACGCGCTCGACCGGAACCCAACGCTCGGTGACCGTGCCACCCGGAACGACCTCGGTGACGGTGTCCTTGCGACGCTGATCGGCGTGCACCTTGCGGGTGCGCTCGATCGCAACCTCGAGGGCTTCCTTGACTGCGGGGTCGAGTTCACGAAGTGCGCGCTCGAGCTCGGCTGCTGGTACACGAACCGAAGCCGGACGAACGCCGTCGAACTTCTCGCCGAATTCGAGGGCGGCTTCTGCCCCGCGATCACGGACGGCTTCGACCATCGGGCGAACCTGATGCAGTACCGCGTCCACATCCACTCCACCTCGGGGAAGCGCGGCGCGAAGTTCGGCCGTGGATGGGGTACGACCACGCAGGTCGGTGCGGGCAAGCATGAGAGTTCCTCTCGTACGCAAACGGGGTGCCTGTGCAAGCGGCAGCAAACCGGTCCGGCATCACGGGCCCTGAACAGCGCGCCTGAAACACAGAACTGATGTCAATTATCCAGGATAGGCGCACCCCGTTTTTCACCGGTCCACCTGCAACGCTCACTGCAGGTCCGGCGCCCGCCGCCGGGCGAGTTCGATCAGCTCGTCCCTTCGAGGTGTTGCCACCGAGATTTCACGGCCGTCATGCAGACGAAAGCGGACCCCGTCGCCGGGAGATGCGAGAATTACCCGCATACCTGGGCCGGTCATTCGATAACCGATTCCGGAGCCCATCCCGATATGTACTGCAGTGGCAGACACAACTTCGTCCCACCGAAATACCTGACGCAGCCCCGGAGACAGCGCGATCGACACTCGTTCGACGTCTGTGGTGATGATCACGCGCACCTTCCACATGTACGCGGCCAACCCGAAGGACAGGACCGCGGACAACACGGCGCCGACGTAGCCCGCCGAGTCGCGATCCACGATTGCCGCGAACCCGCAGACAATTACCAGGACAATTCCGAGGACGACGCACAATGCGACCGCCGACCGCCGCAGTAGTGGGCTCAGGGGAATGGACTCGTGAAATTCGCGCACAGCACCCCCCGCCTCGATCGCCGACAACCCCACCCCGAGGAATGACACCGGGAACACGACCATCCCATTACTCGCGCTTTTATAACAAACACGTCACGCACAGCTAGGGTCCAAAGTCGTGACAGACAGTGACGTGGCCACGACCGCACCTCCGGCCTTGCCGACCCCTCAGCGATCCAGCGGACCGAACCGAGCACGGATCGTTGCGATTGTCGCATCGATCCTCGGCATAGTTTTGTGCGGATCAGTGCCGTTCCTGCCGATCGAGCAGGACACCGCCGTCGTCAACTGGCCGCAGGCCGGGTCGACGACAAGCGTCGAGGCGCCATTGGTCTCGTACACACCGTTGCGCATGGAGGCATCGATTCCGTGCGCGTCGATCAGCGAGTTGGCCGCCACCGGCGGAACACTCGTCTCGACTGCACCTCCGGGTGCCCCCGATGCGCGCCGCTACGGATTTGTTGCCACCGTCTCCCCCGAATCCGCCGACGCTCCCGCTCGGGTCGACGTTGTCCTGCGTGATCAAGTGTTGCTCTCGACACCCGTTGCTGATCTGCAGACTGGATGCGCGCTCACGCTCGCCGCCGAGCCGACCCGAACCACCTTCAGCGCCACCGGTTCCGAACCGCGCGTCATCGAGGGCGACAGCCGACCACAGGTAGTCGGCGTCTTCAGCGACCTCGATTCGGCGGCAGCCGGTTTGAACGTCTCGATCGAGGCGGACTCTCGCTTCACGTCGAGCCCGTCGGTGATCAAGACTCTCGCCATGATTCTCGGGGCACTCACGGCTCTCGTGTCCCTCTTCGCGCTGCACCGCCTCGACAACCGCGACGGCCGGGGCACACGCAAATTTCTGCCCGCCCGATGGTGGAAGTTCACCGTCCTCGACGGGGTCGTCGTCGGAACTCTGGTGCTGTGGCACTTCATCGGCGCTACCACCACCGACGACGGCTACCAGTTCACGATGGCAAGAGCCTCCGAGCAATCGGGCTACATGTCCAACTACTTCCGGTGGTTCGCGGTCCCCGAAACCCCGTTCGGAACGCCGTATTACAACATCCTCGGACTCCTGGCCCACGTCAGCACCGCAAGCCCCTGGGTCCGTCTGCCTGCTCTGTTGGCAGGCATCATCACCTGGCTCGTCATCAGCCGGGAGGTTGCGCCTCGGCTGGGCGCCGCCATTCGCGGAAATCGACTCGCCCTCTGGACCGGCGCGCTTGTCTTCCTCGCTTTCTGGCTTCCGTTCAACAACGGACTGCGCCCCGAACCGATCGTTGCCCTCGGCGTGCTGCTGACCTGGTGCTCGATCGAACGCGCCGTCGCGACGAGACGACTTCTGCCGGTCGCAGTCGCGATCCTGATCGCCGGATTCACCTTGACTGCCGGCCCTTCCGGCCTCATCTGCTTTGCCGCACTCATCGCCGGAATACGCCCGATCATGCGCATCATCATCGAACGTGCGCGCACCACCGGTTACGTCGCGGCTGTCGGGCCACTGCTAGCTGCCGGACTCTCGATTCTCATCCCCGCGTTCGGCGATCAAAGTCTGGCCGCCGTCATCGAGATGCAACGCGTCCACTCGATCTCACCGAATCAGCCCTGGTTCGACGAGTACCTCCGCTATCAGTACCTCTTCAACATCTCCGTCGACGGTTCCCTGACTCGCAGATTCGGTGTGTTCATCATGGTTCTGTGCCTTGGCGTCTGCACCGCGATGATGCTGCGCAAGGGGGGCCGGATTCCCGGTTTGGCCGCCGGCCCGTCACGCCGCGTCGTGGGGCTGACGATCGGCGCACTGCCACTGCTGATGTTCTCGCCGACCAAGTGGACGCACCACTTCGGAATCTTTGCCGGACTCACCGCCGTTCTGGCGATGATGACGGCCGTCGCCGTGGGAACAAAACTCCTGCGCTCGCCGCGCAATCGGGCCCTCTTCGCGGCGGCCGTCCTGTTCCTCCTCGCGGTGGCATTCACCGGCAGCAACAGCTACTACTACGTGTCCAGCTACAGCGTTCCGTGGTGGGACAAGCCTGTGTCCATCAGCGGACTCGGCGCGAGCACCGTCCTCCTCGGGCTGACGGTGCTGATGCTCGGCGTCGCCGCGTGGTACTTCTTCCGTGAGCCGTACACCGCGGGGAAGGAACCGTCCGCGAAGCACGCTCGACTGCTTGCCATCTCGCCACTGACGGTTGCCGCAGGTGCCATGGTCCTCTTTGAGGTGCTGTCCATGGCCAAGGGCGCGGTCACCCAGTACCCGGCCTATTCGGTGGGCCGTGCAAACGTCGACGCCGTTCTCGGCCAACACTGCGGACTCGCCAACGACGTTCTGCTCGAGACCGATCCGAACGCCTCGATGCTGACGCCCCTCTCGGGCAGCGTCGCCACAGGACTGTCCGCCGGTGGGGCTACGGGATTCGATCCGAATGGCGTCGCCTCCGACCTTCGAGCAGACAAGGAAGCCACGGCTACCGGCGGCGCGAACACCGTCGACACCTCCGAGGACACCGCCGGCAACTCGGCCGGAACCGGCGGTGGCGCCGGACAGACCGGAGTCAACGGCAGTTCGGTCGCGTTGTCGTTCGGTCTCGACCCGGCGACAACACCCGTCATGGGTAGTTACGGTCAGCCCTCCCCCGGCACTCTGACCAGTGACTGGTACCAACTCCCCGACGTGGGCGAGAACGCCACACGTGGCGACATCATCTCGATTGCCGCGGCTGGTCGTGTTCGGTCCGTCGACAAGGACGGAATCGTCACCTACGGCCAGAACGTCGAGGTCGAGTACGGCACAGCGCGTGGCGTCGACGATGCCGAAACAGACGCTGTCGAAACACTCGGAAAGATCGCGCCCCTCGACATCGGCCCGGCGCCGTCATGGCGGAACCTGCGTGTGCCGTTGGATCAGATTCCCGTCGAAGCCAACAGCATTCGACTGGTCGTCAGCGACTACGACAGCAAGCCCGACCAATGGGTGGCCGTCACCCCGCCGCGGGTTCCGAAGACCCAGAAGCTCAACGACGTCGTCGGTTCACAGGCGCCCGTCATGCTGGATTGGGCTGTCGGACTGGCATTCCCATGCCAACGCCCCTTCGATCATCGGGTCGGTGTCGCCGAGGTCCCCGAGTATCGGATCCTTCCCGACCATTCCGGCGCGCTCGTGACCAGTGCCTGGCAGGACCACTACGGTGGTGGACCGTTGGGGTGGATCGATCTGCTCCTGACCGCTCAGACCATTCCGTCGTATCTCGACAACGACTGGGCTCGCGACTGGGGTTCGATCGAGAAGTACACACCGATCGATCCGAGTGCAGTACCTGCCCAGGTCGACGAAACGACCGTTCAGCGCTCCGGGACGTGGAACCCGGGATCGATGACCATGGTTTTCTGAGCGGAATTTCTGAGCGGCTGGGTCACTGAGTGACACGGTCCTGCCGCGGGCGGATCGGACGAAACGCCTGCGACTGGACACTTGTATGACTTAGTCTCCCAGGCATGGGAGCCCTGTCACGGTCTATTGCGCCTGCGCTGATGGCACTGACGTGCCTGTTCGGGGTGCTGGCCCTTCCCGCTCACGCCTCGGCTGAGGTACCGGATGACTTCCTCTGGGGCGTTGCCACCTCCGGGTTCCAATCGGAAGGTTCGTCGCCGGACAGCAACTGGTCTCGATACTCCGATTCCGGACGAACCCACGACAAGATCGGTGACTCGGTCGACTTCCGTCATCGCTACGCCGAGGACATCGACCGGGCGGCCGATCTGGGATCGAAGGTTTTCCGATTCGGCGTCGAGTGGGCGCGAGTTCAGCCCGCCGCCGGGAGCTGGAACGAGACCGAATTCGCCTACTACGACGACGTGGTAGCTCACATCCGCGCGCGGGGCATGACTCCGATGATCACACTCGACCACTGGGTGTATCCGGGATGGGTTGTCGATCAAGGCGGCTGGACAAATCCGAAGACGGAAGCCGATTGGCTGGTCAACGCAGAGAAGGTAGTCGAGCGGTACTCCGGAATCGGGGCGCTCTGGATCACGATCAACGAGCCGACTGTGTACGTTCAGCGCGAATTGACCTACGGCGGAATCGCACTCACCCAGGCGCCGTCGATGTTCGACTCATTGGTCCGAGTCCACCGGGCGATCTACGACCGCATCCATGTTCTCGATCCCGGTGCCCGCGTAAGCAGTAATTTCTCCTTCATTCCCGGCGTGTCCGAGGCGATCGATTCGGTATTCACGGATCGAGTGCGCGACAAGCTCGACTTTCTCGGCATCGACTACTACTACGGTGTGGCCCTGAACAATCCGACTGCCGCGTACGCCGCACTCGACGAGTTCTACAACGTCACGCCGCAGCCCGAAGGCCTGTACGACGCATTGATGCGGTACTCGGGCAAGTATCCGGAACTCCCCCTCTACATCGTCGAGAACGGCATGCCCACCGACAACGGAGCGCCGCGCGCCGACGGATACACACGCGCGAATCACTTACGCGATCACATCTATTGGATGGAACGCGCCCGAGAAGACGGTGCCGACGTGATCGGCTACAACTACTGGTCCATCACCGACAACTACGAATGGGGTTCGTACCGACCTCGATTCGGCCTCTACACGGTCGATGTTCTCGGCGATCCCACTGCGGCCCGAATCCCGACCGACGGCGTCGCCGCCTACCGCCGAATCATCCACGACAACGGCGTCGGAGCCGACTACGTGCCCGTCATGGCCCCGGCTTTCTGCTCGCTCGTCGATCCTCCCCGCAGCTGTACGGCTACTCGATGAGGGCCGTTTTCCGAATTTCCTCCACTCCTCGTCGTTAGGATGTCCCATGCGAACACTGCGAAATATCGCCGGAACTGCCGCTGCCACCGCTGTCCTGATCCTGGTTGCCGGAGGCGCTGCGACGGCAGCCCCGAACCCGGCCGATTCACCCCGCGAGGCGCAAGCACGCGCCTACATCGACGCCCTCGTCTCCCATGACGTCTCCGATGTTCATTTCGCCCCGGATGCGACCCGCGTCGAAGCCGGACTCAAGACGGGGTTCTCCGGACCACAGATGTCCGCCGACCTCGAAAACGGCATCCAATACCGCGTTATCCAGGGCATCCGAGACCTCGAGATGTCGGAGGCCGGGGACATCGTCTCGACCACCTACCTGCTGGACGCGGGAATCGGCGGCACTCGCCTCATGACCGTGGAGATTCGTGAAACCTTCGAAGTCCGTGACGGTCTCATCCACGACGTCGTCGCCGACATCATCCCGGTGTCTGTGTCGTGACGCGCGCCCGATAGCTACTGGGCGGTGCACCCGAGACTCGGGTGCACATCGCCGCGAAGGCAGCCGGCGTCGAGTATCCGAGTTCAGACGCAACGGCCGTCACACTGGCCCCGGCAGAAAGTTTCGGAAGCGCGTGAAGAATGCAGGCACGCTGCATCCACGACGACGCGCTCATCCCCGTTTCCGAGATCAGCAAGCGGTGCAGTGTCCGTTCACTGACGTGGAGTCGGTCAGCCCACCGCGTGGGCGAGTCATGGATCGACGGGGCTGCGAGATACTGCGCGCACAACGCCCGCAATCCCGGGTGCCGAGGCAGCGGGAGTTCCACAGGTAGGGGCGCAAGATCGCGAAGTTCGTGCAGGATCAGCTGAAATACCGCGGCGCTGCGTCCGTGTGCGGGGAAGTCGTCCTCCACATTCAGCTCGACATCCACGTCGACTGCAGCGACAAGTAACTCACGCAGGAGCGACGATACTGCGACGACTCGGCACCTGACCGGGAACCACGGCGCTGCGGACGGTTCGATGTAGAGGCTTCGCGTGCTGACGCCGTCCATTGTCACGGCATGAGCGACACCGGCTGGAATCATGACCGCATTGGACGGCAGAACCGTCCACTCACCGTCTTCGGTTTCGACGTTCATCGCACCGTTCACAGCGAAGAGAAACTGGGCTCGTCGATGTTCGTGGGCGGCCAGCACGTGACCGGGTGGGTAGTCGGTTCCGAGTGCGAGAACACCGCGGGGTGAGTGATCGACGTCGTTGATCGAGATGTTGCGCACCGGAGGAACCTACCGAGTCCGTGTCTGATTGACAATGGAACCTGGCGAACCTTCGAATGTGCGCCAGCGGAGAAATCGCTACCGTTCATCAAGTGTTTCACTACGCCCTCATCCTTCTCGCTTTCGGCGCCTTGACCGGAGTCACCACCGTTCTTTTCGGATTCGGTGGCGGGTTCGTCACTGTCCCAGTCGTTTACGCTGCATCGACGCTGAGGCCGGACGTCATCGATCCGATGCATGTCGCCGTAGCATCCTCGGCGGCCGTGATGGTGGTCAATTCACTCGGTGCCACAGTCGCATTCAGGAAGTCAGGACGGCTTCGGACGGAGTACATCAGACCTCTGATCGGCCCCGTCGCACTCGGAGCCGGGCTCGGAGCGGTTGCGGCGGGCCACGTAGACGACGGCGTCGTCCGGATTCTGTTTGTGCTCTACCTGCTGGTGACAATCCTGGACAGTCTTCTGCGACAAGGGTTTCTGACACCATCTGAACCTCGCGAACATCTTGACCGTCACGGCGTCCGCGCTGTCGGGATAGGCATCGGTGCCGTCGCAAGTTTCCTCGGAGTCGGCGGGAGCGTCATGACGGTTCCGATGATGCGACGCGGCGGAGTTCCGATGGCCGACGCCGCCGCGAGCGCCAACCCGTTGAGCTTGCCTGTCGCCGTCGTCGCGACTGCGGTGTATGCGGTCTCATCAGGGCACAGTTCAGCCTGGGATCTGTCGGCGGGCAGAGTCGGCGCTGTCGACCTTCTGGCCGTCTGTGCACTACTCGCCGGTTCCCTACCGGCGATCGCGCTGAGCCGACGAATCGTCGGTGCCATACCGGACCGAGTCCATGCCGCCGCCTACATCGCTCTACTCGGCGTCGTCACGGCAGTGATGGTGATTGCTTAGCGAACGGCGTATCGCAGATAGATGACGCCGCCGTCGAAGGTTTTCTCCTCGAGCAGCTGCAGATCAAGCCGGCTTTCCGGGAGAGCTCGCAATCCGCCACCGATATTGACCGGACACAGGAACAGTCTGACTTCATCGACCAAACCCGCCGCGAAAGCACTAACCGCAACCGTCGGTCCACCGATCGAGATATCTTGTACCGCTTCACTCTCGAGCAAACGGATGGAGTCTTCATCGAAGCTCGGGACAATCCTGGTACGTGCGGTCGACACCTCGTTCAGCGTCGTGGAGTACACGATCTTGTCGATTCCACGCCAGATCTGAGCGAACTCGGCGGTCGCCGCCTCGATACCGGCAAACTCGTCCGGAGCCGAAGGTCCTCCTGCCACCGAAGAACGCTCGAGATCCTCGGATGCCATTGTTTCCCAGGGAATCATCGTCTCGTACATCCGGCGCCCGAGCAGGTACGTGCCGACTCCCCTCTCTAGCTCGTTGACGAACGCATGGACCTGTGCGTCGGGAACCGCCCAGTCGAAGTTTCCTTGCTCATCAGCCACATACCCGTCGATCGAGCAGATCGCCGAGTAGATCAGGCTCACCATCGGTCCACGTGCAGCACGTTGTCGACCGGTTCACGGGCGGCGGGTTTGAACGTCTCGCCGGTGAAGTACGCCGTCGGGATGAGCGCAGCCTGATGGAATCCGGCCGGAATGCCCAGCAGCTCCGCAACTTCCGCTTCACGCTGCAAATGCAATGTCGTCCACGCCGTACCGAGCCCACGTGCCCGCGCGGCCAGCGCGTAACTCCACGCAGCCGGGAGTAGCGAACCCCACAGGCCGGCTTGGTTCCCCTCCGGCAGCGTCTTGCCCGCCTTGATACACGGAATGAGAAGGACCGGCACCTCACCCATGTGCTCACCGAGCCACGCGACGCTGGTGCCCACGCGTTGTTGAATCGGCGCGCGATCGGGATCATCGGCGAAGAGTTTTGCCGCCGAACCGTGAGAGGCAAGGTACTCGTCGGTGACTTCCTTGTAGATCTGCCCGACTGCTGCACGCAGTGCCGGATCGGTCACCACCATCCACTGCCAGCCCTGGCGATTCGAACCGGAGGGCGCTTGCAGGGCGATCTGGAGGCATTCCTTCACCAGGTCCAACGGCACGGGACGGGTCAGATCCAGACGCTTTCGAACGGTCCGCGTTGTGGTCAGCAATTCGTCGGGTGTCAGGTCGAGTACGGGATACGACGTCATCTCCCGATCATTGCACTGTCGCGAGCAGTGAGCAGGACTGTCCGTCTACACTTTTCTGATCCCGTGCGTGCTCGTTGTCGGGAGTATTTCCCGATCAAAGGACTTTCGACATGAGTTGGCACGTCTGGTTGGCGTTCTTCGGAGCAAGTTGGGTGATCAGCCTGTCGCCGGGGGCCGGCGCCATTGCGTCGATGTCGTCGGGACTTGCCTACGGCTTGCGACGCGGATACTGGAACATCTTCGGGCTGCAGTTGGGATTGTTGCTGCAGATCGGAATTGTCGCGGCAGGGGTCGGTGCAATTCTCGCCAGTTCGACCGTGGCCTTTTCCTTGATCAAGTGGTTCGGTGTCGCATACCTCGTCTACCTGGGGATCAGGCAGTGGCGATCGGCGCCCACCGAGGTGGAGACCGACGAGGCAGCCGCGAGCAGCTCCGGTCCGATGATGATGCTTCGCGGATTTCTCGTGAACGCGAGCAATCCGAAGGCCGTCGTTTTCATGCTCGCAGTGCTCCCGCAGTTCCTGGACCCGTCGGCGCCGCTGCTGCCGCAGTATCTGATCATCGCCGCCACGATGTGCGCAGTCGACGTGATCGTGATGACCGGATACACCGGCCTGGCCGCCCGGGTACTCACCTTGATGCGCTCCCCCAAACAGCAGCGAACCACCAATCGAGTGTTCGCCGGCCTGTTCTTCGGAGCCGCCGGCTTCCTCTCGAGCATCGGGCGTGCAGCGGCTTGACCGGTAACACGGCTCGAGAGATCACAGGCCCGCAATCAAGTTGACGACGGACGCCACGATCACCGAACCGAACAGGTACGACAGCAATGCGTGGCCGAGTGCCATCGCGCGCATGTCCGACGACTTCAAGTTGGTGTCGGAAATCGCGAAGCTCATCCCGACCGTGTACGCCACGTAGGCGAAATCGCTGTACCTCGGCGGTTCTTCCTGATTGAAATCGATTCCGCCGTCGGGGCCGGAGTAGTACAGCCGTGCATATCCGAGGGCGAAGAGCGTGTGTACCGCCAGCCACGAGATCACGACGCTGCCGACTGCAACCGATGCCGCCACTACTTGGTAGTGATGTCCGTCGGGTGCCGCCAGGAGCAGGAACGCGATACCGACCAGGCTCGCGACGGCGGCACCGAGAATCAGCAGGTGCGCGACGTTTCGGGCCGGCTCTTCGCGCGTTGCGTGGCTTGCGGTGAGCGTCGCGTCGAAGGGCCAGACCAGAATCCACGTCCACACCGTGAACACCATCGCCGCCACATCCCAGCCGATCAGAAACGCGAATCGGGGGTAGCCGACCAACGCCGTGACGACACCGGCGGCCACACCGAGCAGCAGACCCGTCGACACTCTCAGCGCCGGCCCGGCACCCAGGGCGCTCCGTGGAACCGGATTGATCGGAAGGTCGTGCGGTCGATCGTTCACGGGCTCAGTCAACCACTGTTAGAAGTGAGACGGTGGTTACGTGACACGGCGACTCAGGCGTTGCACGCACCGACTATCGGCTTGCCGTTGAATCTGTCCAGCACGTACTGCAATCCGACGCCGAAATCCGCTACGGCCGGCGCGAGGTGGTTGTTGCCGCTCCCCGGATTCACCGCAGGCAGGGTGTCGGTGAACAACGTCGCCTCGGCCCCGCGCGCGCACCAGTCCTGAACCAGGCGCTGGGTTTGCTCGTACGGGATGAAATCGTCGTTGAGCGCTCCGTTGACCAGAATCGGCGAGGCCGGGGTTCGCCACCCGATGCGTTGTTCCTCGATCACCTGTTGGATCTCCGGTACCGATTCCACCACGTCGGCGAGTGGTCGTCCGTCTGTGGTCCACGACGCCGTCGACTGCTTCCCGTACTTGGTTCGGGAATCGATGAGGCATTGCCCGGCGACGTCGGCGAGCACGGACCGGCCGTAGTCGTTGAGTCGAGATTCGATCGGCTCTCGGGCGGCGGGATAGCGGTCGAGGACGCCGTTGATCGTGTAACCGATCGCGGCCATCAGGCCGGTACCGTCGATATGACGCAGAACGCTTGCCAGGTCTGCCGGGGGCGCGCTCGCGTAACTCCCGACCAGATTCAACTCAGGCGCGTATTCGGGTGCCAGTTCGGTTGCAGCGGCAGTGGCGCCGCCGCCCTGCGAGTGGCCCCACAGCGCTATCGGATCGTCATCTCCTGCCTGCGCGAGGGCTCGGGCAGCGCGTGCACCGTCCAACATCGCATGGGCTTCCTCGGCGCGATTGACGTAGGTATGGACGCCGGGTGTTCCGAGTCCGATGTAGTCGGTGACGAATACACGAACGCCCTGGGCGAGGAAAGCAAAAGCAAAAGCTGACTCGTAGTTGACACCGACACTGTCCACACCGGCACCGTAGTTCGACGGATTCCCGGGTTCCGCCAGGCGGAGCTGACCGGCAGTGGGAAACATCCTCGACGGCGCGCACTGATCACCTTGGCCCTGCGTACCCGGACCGATCACCACCGTCGGGCGGGGGCCCGCTCCTGACCACGGGGCAGCCGGCTCCAGGTACGAGCCCGACACAGCAACCTTGGATCCGTGGGTGTCGGTACTCGAATACAGGATCCGGGTCCCCACACCAGGCACTCCGCCGACGGCACCGGCCAGAGCCAGCGGTTCCGTCCGAATCACCGAACCCGGATCACCGACGTCGCCCGGAATCGCGTCGTAGAAATCGTTCACGGGTTCGGCGTTCGACATCGGTGTGAACAGCAGCGAGGTCGGCAACAGCGCCGATACCGCAACGGCCGAAACCTTCAGTGCCGCGAGGACAACCTTCCGGGTGCTCATGGAAATCCAACGTATAGGCCTCAGTCGACGCGCGGACCGGTTTCGATCTGCGGGACTTCAATCGATCGATACCAACTGTCACGCGAGCGGGCCATGCCGCTGGCCCCCCGATCCCCTGGTTTCACGGCCAGAACCTGATGAATCGTAAGCCTGTGCGGCTCCTCGAAACCCAGGGCACTGGCAGCGAGATACAGCAACCAGGTACGCACCCGGGGAGCACCGACCTGTAAGACCGATGCGTCCCAGTTCTCGCGGAGGTTCTGCACCCATGCGCGCAGTGTCAGTGCGTAATGCTCGCGCAACGCTTCGCTGTCACGCGTCTCGAAACCCGAAAGTTCCAGCGCATCAATGGTTTTACTCAACGGAAGGATCTCACCGTCCGGGAAGATGTACCTGTCGATGAAGCTGGGACCGTCATCGACGTTGTCCGACAACGACTTCACCGCGGCGATGGCATGATTGAGCAGACGACCCTGCGGCACGAGCAGGTCGTAGAGTTTTGCCGTGTACACCGGCAAATTGACCAGGCCCACGTGCTCGGACATGCCGATGCTCGAAATCGCGTCGTAAGGGCCGTCGTCGACGTCGCGGTAGTCCTGCACCCGAATCTCGATGCGATCGGTCAAACCCGCGTCGGCAACTCGCCCCTTGGCGTATTCGACCTGCTCGTTGCTCAGCGAGACTCCGACGACGTCGACGCCGTAGTTCTGGGCGGCGTGTAATGCCATCGATCCCCAACCGCAGCCGACGTCGAGCAGTCGCATTCCCGGCTTCAGATCGAGCTTGCGGCAAATCAAGTCCAGCTTCGCGTACTGAGCAGCTTCGAGGGATTCGACACCTTCCGGCCAGTATCCGCACGAATAAACCATGCTCGGCCCGAGGAACAGTTCGTAGAAGCGATTCCCGACGTCGTAGTGATGGGAGACAGTCGCCGAATCGCGTGATCTACTGTGCCGCTTGCCTCGCTTACTACGCATCTCGATCGCCGGGGGTGACGGTGGTGGACCCACCGCTCCCAAGCCGGCGAAAGTACCGGCGGCGCGAACAATCGAGCGCAGCGGCAACGTCGACAAACGATTCTCACCGAGCCGCGTGACCAGTTCCGGAACGTCGAGGAGCGCGAAGATATCGCCGTCTACGTCCAGATCGCCGGAAACGTACGCCCTCGCCAGCCCTAATTCGTTGGGAGAGTAAAGGACCCGCCGTAGGGCACGCCGATTCCGGAAGTGAACCTGCGCAGCGGCGTCCGGTGGCCCTGCCTCCGAACCGTCCCAACATCGCACGCGAACCGGAAGCGGAACCCCGATCACTTCCTCGAACACCGTCAAAATCTTGGCCGCGGCACCAGTCACTGATCAACCCTCCGACAAAGATGGTTAGCCGATGACAGAAAACTTACGCCCGATTCGCGAATCTTTCGCGCCATTTGTCCGAGTTTTGGACAGTGTTCATCGCGGTTTCGGTATTCATCGCCGAGTTCAGGGCTCCACCATTCCGGCGAGGAATTCCACCAGCAGTCTCTTCGTGACCTCACGTGGCAGCGATTCCACTGCCGCGAGGACGGCCGCCATGTCCAAGGGAGAATCGGAAGAGCCCCGAGGATCCAGCCCCGCCGACGTCAACGCTGCCGCGACGGCGTCACTGGGCAACGCAAGAACATCGGCGACGGTGACATCGCCACGTTCGAATGCTCCGGCCAACTCTGCCAGGGCCGGCGGCGCCTCGGCTGCCGCCGAGCCGCGAACGTCGTCGGCACCGAGGACGAGTGCGCTGGTCAACTCGCCGAGCACAGATTCCGTCACCGGGGTGACGGTGAGGTGGGTTGTTCGAGGCAACGTCGTCCCGTCAGGTTGCGTCGACGCCGGCTGCCCTTGAAGGACGAAGCCGCGAGCACCGACAGCGCTCACCCAGCGATGCGGATCCACTCGCCGTTCGAGCGGCACGGAATCGTCGGTAGCGACCGCGAACAGTGGTCCCACCGGCGAGCCCACGACGCGAAGACCCTCGATTGCCTCGACCGTGCCGATCAGTGCACGAGTGGCCCGCTGCGCCCGGGACACCAATTCGGCGTACCCGGATTGCCCGAGGACTTGCGAAATCGCCCAAGCACCGGCAAGAGCAGCAACGGATTTGGAACCGAGAAGCGTGGGATTGACCACCGGGTACCCCGGCCAGTCCGTGAGTCCGAAATACTGCTTGCGATGCAGATCTCGCCCTCGGTGCAGCAGGACCGAAACGCCTTTGGGCGAGTATCCGTACTTGTGGAAGTCGACGGACATGCTGGTGACCCCGGGCACCCGGAAATCCCAGGGTGGCAGATCACCCCACCACGGCAACGCAAGCCCACCGATGCAGGCGTCGACATGCAGTGGAATCGAATGTGCACGAGCAACTTCCGCGACATCGGCGATCGGGTCGAGCGCCGCGAACGGGTAGCTGGGCGCGGAGACGACGATCAAGACCGTGTCTTTCCGAACTGCCGTCGCAATATCTTGTGCGCCGACGCGCCCCGACGTGGGATCTACTGGTACCAGGATCAGTTCCAGTCCGAGCAGGTGAGCTGCCTTGTGGAAAGCGGCATGCGCGGTGGTCGGAAGAACCAGCGAACCCTCACCCGGCGGGAGCCCACGGAAGTCGCGAGCTGCCTTGACGGCCAACACACAACTCTCCGTTCCGCCGCTGGTGACATTGCCGACGACTACGCCTCCGGCGTCTGTATCTGCGGCTGGGTCTGAAGCTCCATGGAGGAACTCGCGTGCGAACGCAACCAACTCACGCTCCATCACCGCGGTGGACGGGAACACCGTCGGGTCGAGACCGTTGACCGGCTGAACCAATCGAGCTGCGTCCGCTGCCAACTCGTCGAGCGCTGCGAGGCCGCTGTCGTACACGTACGACAGAACCCGGCCTCCGTGCGTCGGAGCGTCCTGCTCGCGAAGCGAACGCAACCGACTCAAGATGTCGGCCGCCCTCTTCTCGAGGTTTGCGCTCTCGACGATCTTGCCCTGAAGTTCCTCGGCCCGAGTGGAACTCATCGTTCACCTTTCGTTCTCGTGAGTGGATTCTTGTTCGGTGCGGTAATTCCGCAATACGACCAGGCTGATCGCAACCAGGATCGCCGGCACGACCGAGAAGCCGAGGGCAATTCCGGTCAGCGCCGATTCCGGTTGCACGACAGTCTCGCCCGCAGTTTTCGAGACGAAGCCGGTCACCGCGAGTACACCCAAGAACACCGCGGGTCCCAGGGCAAGGCCTGCGGTTTCCGCGGCGGTCCAGATACCACTGAGCGAACCACCGCGTTGGCGCCCACCGATTCGCGCGTCGTCCTCGATGACGTCCGGAAGCATCGCCAGCGGGAACACCTGCATGCCGGCGTAGCCGACGCCGGCAAGCGCGACGGCACCGTAGATCCACGAACCCGCGTCGACAGCCGCAAGCGTCAACAACGCCGTGGCGACGACGAACAGAACCGAAGACACCACGTAACCGCGAAGCTTTCCGTACCGATGCGAGAACCGGTACCACAACGGCATGACGACGAGAGCTGGTCCGACGAGTGCAACGAACAGACCGGTGAGCGCACCTTCGTTGCCCATCACATAGGTCGCCAGATATTGCGCACCCGCCAACATCACGGCGGTGGCAAGAGCTTGGAGCACGAAGACGCTGACCAGCAATCGGAACGCGCGGGTACGTCGTATCGCGTCGAACCCGTCCCGGTACTGCGAGAGCAACGAGCCGACCGGCGCGTCCGCGTGAGTCACCGTGTGGCGCGCGGCTCCGCGAACTGCCCAGATCATTGCCCCGCACATCAGCGCCGACACCCCGATCGCCATGACCAGATAACCGCGTGCTCCGCCTCCGGCAGCATCGCGGAGCTCGGGTCCGCCGGCGCCGATGACCAGAATTGTCAGGGCCAACACCGCAATTCGAACCGATACCAACCGAGTGCGCTCGTGGTAATCGCCGGTCAACTCGGTCGGCAACGCGATATATGGAACCTGAAAGAGGCTGTAGGCACTCGCCGCGAGCAGGAAGAAGACGAGCACCCACATCGCCCCGACTCCGGGGCCGGCCGACACCGGGGCCGAGAACGTGAGAATGAAGAGCAACGGCAGTCCCAGAGCGCCTGCGAGCATGAGTGGCACTCGCGTACCGGTTCGATGAGAGCTTCGGTCGCTGATCGACCCGATCAGCGGATCGATCAGGACGTCGGCGATTTTCGGGACAATGACCACAAGCGACGCGAGCGCCGCGGCAACGCCGAGCGTGTCGGTCAGGTAGTACGCCAGTACCAGACCTGGCAGAACACCGAATCCACCCGTACCGACACTTCCCGCTGCGTATCCGGCCACCACACCACGCGAAAGCCTGTCGGGCGATCTACCTTCACGAAGACGTACCGGTTTGTCTGTAGTCACCGTCCACACACTAATGTCACGACTTCGTACCGCGAGGGCAAAAGAATCCCGATGACCAGAAGTCGCTCACTCGGACGGGCCTGGCATGCCAGACTGTGACCCGATTCGCACACGAAACGAAGGTCTGAAGACGATGGTTGACCCACTGCGAGAGATCTGGTCTCCGTACGGAGTCACGATCACGTGTGGGCCCATCACCTTGCTCCCTGTGCGCGACGATCATTTCCCCGAACTCACTGCGCTGGTCCGAGCCGGCATTCACCCTGCCGAACAGATGCCGTTTCTCGTCCCCTGGACGGTGGGCACTCCCGACGAAGTGTCGCGAAGATTCATCCAATACCACTGGTCGGTCCGCGGAGCGATGACCATGACCGACTGGAAATTCGAAACAGCCATTGTCGTCGACGGAGAAACCGTCGGCTGCCAGGCGTTCGCCGCGACGGACTTTCCTACCAGTCGTACCGGTGAAACCGGCTCGTGGATTGGACGCGGGTTCCAAGGCCGGGGTGTCGGCACTCTCGCCCGACAGGCAATCTGCGCATTCGCATTCGACTCTTTGGGTGCACGAAGCGTGGTGTCATCGGCATTCACGGACAACCCCGCCTCGATCACGGTGTCCACCAAAGTCGGGTACCGCGCAGACGGCACAGTAGAGGAGTTGGCTGCCGACGGTCGCATGACCGTGCGTCGTCTCTTCACCCTCAGCCGCGAAGATTTTGTCGCACCGCCGTATCCCGTCGAAGTGACCGGCGTGCGCGCGTTCAAGACGATGCTCGGCATCGACTGAGCGAGCTACCCGTGCACCGTGAGAACCGAGAGAGCAGCGACAACCGGAAGACCAGCGACAACCGGTAGAACAGACACATGGAACCCTCCGACATGATGGCCGCAGTCACCTCGTCCATGCGCGACCGTACCGGGCGCACCCTCGAAGAATGGGTTGAGGCCGTACGGACGTCCGGGGTCGACCCGCTCGATCAGAACGAAGTGCGCAAGTGGCTGAAAGCAGAGCACGGTGTGCCGCAGAATTCGCAGTGGGCAATTGCATTCGAGACTGCCGAACAGTCCGGATGGGTGGAGCCGACCGTCGAGCAATACATCGACCAGCAGTACAGCGGCCCGAAGGCGGCACTGCGGCCGATCTTCGATGCAGCCCGACGTCTGATCGAAGAACTCGGAACCGATGTTCGGGTCGAAGGCCGCGGAACCTACACGCCCTTCGTTCGCGCTCGCCAATTCGCCGCCATCGCAGCGGCCACCAAGGCCCGAGTCGACCTCGGACTACGTTTTGTCGAGGTCCCCGAATCCGAACTTCTTGTCCCGGCCAAAGCTCCCGGGCAGTCGACCCACAAGATCGGGCTCAGCAGCACCGCAGACGTGAACGACGAAGTCGGATTGCTGACAGCGATCGCGTATCAACAGAACGGCCGGTAGGTCACTCACTCACCGCCACGCAAACGCTCACCTGCAGGCTGCACGAAAGTCCCTGTT
The DNA here is from genome assembly GCF_036669995.1 of Rhodococcus sp. DN22. Lineage (NCBI taxonomy): Bacteria > Bacillati > Actinomycetota > Actinomycetes > Mycobacteriales > Nocardiaceae > Rhodococcus > Rhodococcus sp. DN22. Next base: position 3,644,232 of record NZ_CP133326.1, read on the forward strand.
CTCCTTGTCGGAGAACAGGGACTTTCTTCACCGCGGGGGAAGGTCGCTGCGACGTGTCAGCTCAGGCCGAAGAGCGCGCCGATGATGGTCCGAGCAGCCTCGAAGAGCGCGTCGACGGACGGAACACCGATTTCAGAGCTGATGGAAAAAAGGGAACCCAACATACGATCCTCCGGAGATAGTTTCTGAATGGCTTACTGCCACAAGGGAAATGCTACAGATTCTACTTGCGGAACTGAAGCAAGGGGACCACGGGAGTGACAATTCCGGACCAAAGTCCCGGCCCGTTAGATCTACTGCACCCCAGTATGATTGCGATCCTTCGAATCCGAATCGACACCTTCGAGATAGCCGACGAGAACTTGGGCGACCTCTGCCAACACCTCAGTGCTCGACATTTCCGAGTGGGAGCAGTCGACCAGGTACGCCCGCAACGGCCCCACCAGTTCGGACCACCTTTCGACCAGGTGACGATGTTCAGGCAGATCATGCTGCGCCACAAACAGTTCCACTGACCCGAAATAGTGCCTCGGCGTGTGGTCCCGAACGATTCGCGACAGTTTTTCCACCCGACCCACTACGGATTCGAGTACCGTATCGGAAAGGAAATCCATACCGGTCTGCCTTCGGATCTCTGCCGCAACGTCTGTGAAAGTCAGTGCTGCAGTGTCAGTTTCAACCTCGGATAGCCCGATCTGCGCGAACAGTTCGGAAGGTTTCGGAGCCGCTTGTACCGATGGCATCATCTCCGGTAACAGCGCGTCGAGCATGACAACCGAACCGACCAGATCGCCGGCCTCTTCGAGCTGGCTCGCCATCTCGAGCGCGATCGTTCCGCCGGCAGACCAACCGAGTAGATGGTATTCACCCGACGGCTGCACCGTCCGTACGGCATCGACGTACCCCGACGCCAACTCCGCCACCGTGCCTGGCAATTCACCTGCTCCCGTTGCCTGGATGCCGTACACCCGTCGACCCCGCAGCTGACCGACGAGTCCGGCGTAGCACCAGGCGATTCCGCTGACCGGATGCACACAGAACAACGGCGGCCGTTGGTCATCGGGGTCGCCTCCGAGCATGACGACCGTGTCCAGCGGATCCGAACGAAGCGAATCACCCTCGAAGACATCGGCATGAACGAGATCCATCCGAGAGGCAAGCTCCGCCACAGTTCGGTCGGTGAAAATCCATTGAACCGGGAATTCCCTGTTCAGGCTCTCACGCAAGCGCGTAGCCACTCGAACTGCACCCATCGATGTCCCGCCGAGCTCGAAGAAGTCGTCGTAGCGGCCGACCGATATCGCGCCGGTCACGCCCTCGAATGCCTGTGCCACGTGACGTTCGGTATCCGAGATGGGTCGATCCACACTCGACCCTGGCTGCGGTGAAGGAGCAGGAAGTGCCGCTGCGTCTATCTTCCCCGAAGCGAGCAACGGTACCTCGCCCACTATCGTCACCGACGAAGGCAGCAGGTGCTTCGGCAGCAGGCCGGAGACGAACCCGCGAAGCTCCGATTCCGTCGCCGAACCGTTTTCCGCCAACGTCACATACGAACGGAGCTCAGCGGATCCGTGCCCGTCGTCACAGACAACGGTTACCGAGAAGGCCACTGCTCCATGGCTTGACAGAGCCGCGTCGACCTCCGCCGGTTCCACGCGGACACCCCGCACCTTCACCTGCGCGTCGTTGCGACCCAGGTACTCGAGCGCTCGGTCGTGACGCCTACGACGCACGAGGTCACCCGTGCGATACATCCGAGTCCCCACCGCATGAGGATTGGCAACAAAGCGCTCGGAAGTCAGAGCCGGGGAAGCGACGTACCCCCGTGCCACATTCTCACCGGCGAGGAACAGTTCTCCCGCAACGCCATCCGGAACCGGTCGGAGCCTCTGATCGAGAACAAATGCTGTCGTACCAGGGACTGGAGTGCCGACAGTGACGTCCGCGTCAGTGATCCGTGCGGAAATCGATGCCGCGATCGTTGATTCGGTCGGTCCGTATCCGTTGACGATGCGATGTCGGGGTGACCACGCCGACGCAAGGCGCGCAGAGAGCGGCTCCCCCATCGATTCGACGATCAACGGTTGCACTGCATCCGGATCGACTGTCGCCAGGACCGTCGGCGTCACGATCAGATGTGTTACGTCGGCGGCTATCAGCAGATTCGTGAGTTCTTCTCCCCCGTAGACGAAGTCGGGAGTCAGAATCAGCGTTCCACACCCTGCAGCCGCGAGAAGGATCTCGATCACCGACGCGTCGAAGGTCGACGACGCCAATTGCAGGACTCGGGGGCCACGCTCGAGCTCGGCGATCTCGGCGTGTGCGGTGCAGACGTTCATGATTCCGCGGTGTGAAACCTCCACGCCCTTGGGTCTTCCCGTGGAACCCGACGTGTAGATGACGTAGGCGAGGTTGTCGGGGTGAGCCGGCGTTGCCGATACCTCGGCAGCGCCACCAGCAGTGCGGGATTCGTCCATCGCCACCCACTCGACGCACTCGGGCAAACTCTCGGATGCACCTCCCGCTGTCAAACCGACAACCGAACCGCATTCCTCGACCATCGTCTGCCGGCGCGCTGTCGGCAGCGCCGGATCGAGCGACAGCCACGCTGCGCCTGCACGCGATACTGCCCACAACGCAACGATCCACAGATGCCCGCGCCCGAGCGCAACGGCCACCACGTCGTCGGGTCCGATTCCTCGGACCACCAACTCGCGTGTCCAGTGCGACGACTCCTCGTGCAGGTCGCGGTAAGTCCAGCGTCTGCCGTTCTCTTCCAGCGCGACGCCGTCGGGCGCCTGACGCAGAGCGCGTTCGAAAATGTCGGCAATCGTCAGAGGTTCGACGTGGCGAGGATTCGCAGCAGTCAGCGCCGAGCGTTCGAGTCCGGACAGCAGTTCGATCTCCCCGATCACAATCTCGGGTTCCGCGGTCACTGATTCGGCGATACGTCTCACCCGCTGCATGAACAGTTCCGCGGTCGACTCGCGGAACTTCTCCGTCGCATACAGCAATCGAATAGTCAGACTGTCACCGGTGTCGACCAGGTCCCACGTCAAGTCGTAACCGGTCGACGCCCCTGCGTTGTCGATGTCGAAGACGGTAATGCCGTCGATCTGCGGCAACTCCAGCGCTCGCCGGTACGCCAGCATGACCGTGAACAGCGGATGCTCGTTCATCCTGCGCGGCGGATCGACCTTCGCAACGACGTCGTCGAACGAGACGTCCGCGTTCGCCATTGCTTCCAGATCGGCACGGCGAACCTCGTCCAGAACAGCAGCGAAGCGATCGGTGGAGTTGATCCTCGTGCGCAATGCAACAGTACCCACCATCATTCCGGCGACGCTCAGCAGCGCCGGATCGTTCCGCAGACTCACAGCTGCTCCCACCACGACGTCGTCCGTGACGCACTCGCGAGCGAGCAGCACGGCAATCACGCTGTGGACGACCATGAATACCGTGACGCCATGCGAACGAGCCAACGCCGACAACGCGTCGTAGGTGGCGCCGTCGAGGACTTCCGTAACCATCTCCTCGGATCGTGAAGACACGGGACTCCGGGGGTTGTCGACGGGTAGAGCCAACACATCCTCGACGCCACAAAGTGTGTCTGACCAGTAGTCGAGTTGCCGGTGGGCCATGCTGAGAGAATCCTCGGGGTCACCCAAGCTCTCTCTCGCCCAGAAACTGTAGTCGCCGTAGCTGATCTCCCCCGACGAGCGATCCCAGGGAAGACCTGCCGACCTGGCCTCGAAGGCTGCCACGAAATCGGTCAGGATCGGGCCCATCGACGCTCCGTCGATCGCGATGTGGTGAACAACGATGACCAGGACCGTCAGTCCTGCAGAGTCGACTCCTGCCTTTTCGGTGAACAGACGCACACGGAACGGAACATCTCGTTCGAGATCGAACGGCACAGTCGCGAATGCCGAAGCGCTCGCACGGATATCGCCGACGTATACCGCAGTGAGATCGAATGCAACAGAGTCCATTTCAAGTTGTTGCGGACCGAATTCGCCCGGAACACAGACAGTTCGCAATACGGCATGGTGATCGACGACGTCGCCGAGGGCGCTGCTCAAGACCGAACGATCGATGTCGTCTGCCAGGACCGCTGCAAACGTCAGGTTGTACGCAGTCGATTCCGGCTGAAGCTGATTGATCAGCCAGAGTCGTTGTTGCGAGGGCGCCAGCGGGGCCGGCTTGCCGGGATCACGTCGAGTCAGTTCGCGGCGTTTGCCATCGGACGCGCTCGCCGACAGCCACTGAGACATCGCTCGCGGCGACGGATTGTCGAAGACGGCGCGAACAGGCACATCTCGCGCGAAGATCGAGGCGAGTCGACCTGCCACCGCTGCCGCGGCCAACGAATCACCACCTGATTCGAACAGGTTGTGCAGAGCGCCGAAACTTCCGGACACGTGTTCCGACATGACAGCGGTGACGAGTTCCTCCGAAACCGTCACTGCTGCATCGGGCGCCTGGCTCTCGAACACATGGCGCCGCAACGCATCTGCATCCAGTTTTCCGTTCGTCGTGAGCGGGATCGACTCCAATACGACCACGCGGCCGGGCATCAGATACGCAGGCAACATCGCGGCCAACTCGATTGTCAGCTGATCCGCCTCCACACCATCGCCAACCGCGCACGCAACGGCGATGTCGTCGACGAGGACAACCGCCGCAGCCTCGACGCCCGTGCACCGACGCAGAGCTGATTCGATTTCGGCGGGCTCGACGCGGATTCCTCGCACGCTCATCTGACGGTCGGAACGTCCGACGAATCCGAGCGTGTCATCCGTGCGGCGATGAACCAGATCACCGGTCCGATAACGGCGGTGCCCACCGGGTGCTGCGATGAACGACGTGGCGGTGCCGGCAGGATCTCCGGCATAGCCCATCGCAAGCCCGGGCCCGCTGACGTACAACTCACCGATCCCGGCCCACGGCACCGGACGCAGTCGCGTATCGAGCACCTCTGCACCGATTCCGGCGAGCGGGACTCCGATGGTGACCCGATGATCCACTTCGGCGACAGTGGTGACCACCGTGCATTCCGTCGGTCCGTACGCATTGAGCATTCGCGCGCGGCGACTCCACGCACGCGCGGTGGAAGGTGAGAGCACATCGCCACCGACTGCCACCACCTCGAGCGAATCGAACCGCTCCGGAGCCATCGTGTCGAGTACGGCTGGAGTGGACAACATGTGAGTGACGCCGCGTTCTGCGACGAATTCTTCGAGTGCCCTTCCGCCGAAAGCCTCCCGAGGAGCGACCGCCAAGGTAGCCCCGGCGCCGATCGCCAACATCATCTCGAGGATTGCTGCATCGAACGTCGGTTTGTAACCGTGCAGCACAACCGATTCCGAAGTCACGCCGTACTTGCGGACAGCATCGTCGGTCAGCAGGCCCAGTCCTCGGTGTGTGACTGCAACGCCTTTCGGTTCACCGGTCGACCCGGACGTGTGAACAACGTACGCGACTGAATCCGGATACTGCCGACCGGGAACAGGGCTGCGATCGGAGAGGACGGTGCGCAGCTGCTTCAGACGTGCCGGCGGCAGGTCGGGGTCGATCGGTACGAATGCCGCGCCCGTCTTCGAGATCGCCAACATTCGGACCAGGTACGCGATAGTCCGTACCGCCGGAATCTCGTACACGGCACCCGGTCCTGCTCCCCGGGCCACCAGTTCCCAGGCTTGGGCATCCGAGGCAGAGTCGAGTTCGGCATACGTCACCGTGCGGTGTCCGTCGTCGAGAGCAATGTTGTTCGGGAATCGCGCCGCGGTGGCGGCGAAGATCTCGGTCAGCGTGCGGGACGAATCGACCTCGGCAGCAGTCCAACTGGGCGCCGCGCCCACCACGAGATCCGAAACGAGTACTGGTACATCCTCGGCAATCGAGGTGAGCACTCTCGACAGCTGTCGGGTAACCGCGTCGGCGCTCGAAGGATCGAATGCGCTCGCGGCATAGATGAGCGCTCCGGTCAATGAACCGTCGTCAGCGGGTGCGAGCGAGACATGCATGGGGAACTTCGTTGTCGCGGTCTCGATTTCGCGAGCCTCGATCGTGAGGCCGGAAACCTCCACGGCAGGGATCGCGAAGTTCTGCAGACCCAGCGCAATCTGGGGAGTTCGTCCACCGAGCAGCTCACCAACCAACTCGGCAGGAACAGAGCTGTTTTCGAACGCTGCCACATCAGCATCGAAAGCTGCACCCAACAGAAGATCGATCGGCACGTCCCCGTCGATCCGAAGGCGAAGAGGCACCGTATCCACGAACATGCCGACCACGCCGTCGAGCTGAGGCGCCCGCCGTCCGTCGACAGCTGTCGCGATCACGACATCGGGATTTCCACTCAGCTTGGCAAGCACCACCGACAACGCCGCATGAACCACCGCGAACAGCGAGACCTTCAATCGGTCGGCTCGCGCCTGCAGTGCCGAGGTGATGACGGCTGGTATCACGAAGTTCACTCGCTGCGCTAAGGTATCCGGCCCGCCATCGGAGTGATCCACCGTCAGCGGAGACACAGATGTCACACCGTCCAGCGTTCGGCGCCAGAACTGCTCGACGACAGGGGAAACGTCACGTGCTGCCTCCCACGCGGCAAAATCCCCGTACTGGATCGGCAACGGAGACCATTGCGAATCCAGTCCAGCTCGTCGCTTGCCGTACGCGGTCAGCAGGTCGCCGACCACCGTTCGCATCGACACCCCGTCGACTGCGATGTGATGAAAGCTCACTGCCAGAACGTGCCTGACCGGTGACACCTGGAGCAGCATCCAGCGCACCGGCAGGTCTGCCGCTACATCGAAACCACGCGAGCCGAACTCTCGCAGCAGCACCTCGACCTCGATGTCGGCGACCAGCCGCGTTTCCATTGTCACGGAGGTCGGAGGATCCACGACCTGAACCGGTGGAGTGCCCGGATACCGGGTTCTGAGGACATCATGACGACCGACAAGATCCGTTGCTGCCTGACGCAGCGCCGCCGCGTCGAGTTCACCGTCGATCTCGATGCAGATCGGCAGGTTGTACGCGCCGCTCGCCGTGTTCCGCTGATTCAGTACCCACATCGCACGCTGGTTTCGTGACAGGGGTGCGGGCGTGGGGTCGCGGCGCGGTTCCAGTCGGACAAGATCGGTCACCGAGTCGTTCTGCTCGAGCGAATCGAGCCGGGCTGCCAACGCCGCAACTGTTGGATGCTCGAATACGGTCCTGAGCGGAACAACCAGCCCCAGAGTACTACTCAAGAGCGAGGTAACCTCCGCGGCCGACAGCGAGTTGCCCCCGAGCGAGAAGAAGTCTGCGTCGCGGTCGTCCTCATTCCCACCGAGGACGGAACCAAAAGCTCCGGCTACAACACGTTCGGTGGCGGTGGCCGGCCCCTCTGCACGGGAAGCATCCAGTGTCGGAGACGGGAGACGGGCGAAGTCGACCTTGCCGTTCCGCATCGGAAGCTCGCCCTCGATGTCGACGATGGCATGCGGAACCATGTACGTCGGAAGGACTTCTGCGGCGGCAGCGCGAAGTTGACCAGTGTCAACTCTTTCGGCACCTGAACTTCTCACGTAGGCGACCAACAGAGGACTTCCACCTTCGGCCGACCGAACCCCGACGACACAGAAGTCGACGTTCGCGACAGACTGAATGACTGCCTCGATCTCACCCGGTTCGATCCGGACACCGTTGACCTTCACCTGCACGTCGGTTCGCCCGAGATAATGCAGGCGATACGTATTTCCCTCGGATTTGGGGCTTTCCGGCTTCCACATCACCAGGTCGCCCGTCCGGTACATCCGGGCGCCTGAACCGGTTGCCACGAATCGTTCCGCAGTTCGGGCCGGTTGGCCGGCGTAACCGCGAGCGAGCATTCGACCTGAGAGATACAGTTCGCCGGCGACTCCCGGCGGCACCGGTTCGAGTCGATCATCGAGCACGACGGCGTCGACCCCGGCCAGTGGATACCCGATCGATCCGTCGTGAGTGTCACCCGACAGTTGTTCGATCGACAGTGGTTCGGTAGCAAGCGAATACATCGTCGACTCGGCAGGTCCGTATCCGTTGATGACTCGGCGTCCGGCTTGCCAGCGCTTCGCCAACGCGCCGCCGAGTCGCTCGCCCCCGAACATCACCGTGGAAAGGTCCGGCAGCGAAGGATCGCCGATCGAGGCGACGACAGTAGGTGTGGCGCACAGATGAGTAATTCGCTCGCGCCTCAGTGCTGATGCGAGTCCCGAGCCGAACAGTTCTTCGTTCTTCGCCAGAACGAGCGTGGCCCCGGACGCACTCGCGATGAGCACCTCGAGCAACGTCATGTCGAATCCTGGCGCTCCGCGATGGAATACGCGAGAACCTGGCCCAGCCGAGAATCGACCGGGCAGGTCTTCGGCGATCACACCGAGCCCGCCGTTGGTCACGACCACAGCCTTGGGGGTTCCGGTCGTTCCTGACGTGAAAACTACGTAGGCCGCCAGGTTCTCGGAATATTCGCGCACCGAGTCGGTGACTTTCTCACCACCAGCGTCTTCAGCACCAGCGTCTTCACCACCAGCGTTGCGGCCGCCGATCGCTCCGGTGCCCAGTGTTTCGAGGACATCGCGTACTCGCGCCTGCGGCTGTTCCGGGTCCGTCAATGCCGGAGCTGCACCGACCTTCGCGATTGCCCACAGTTGCACGATCGACGCAATCGACCGATCTGCAGTCCAAGCAGCGACCTGGTCGACTCCAACTCCCCGGGAGCGCAACTCGTCGGCTGCGACATCCGACTGGGCATCGAGTTCCCGGTAAGTCAGTGTGTTGCCCTCACCCTCGACCGCCACAGCGTCCGGGGCGGATTCGACGCCGAAGCGCAGCATGGAGGCAAGTGTCGTACCGGAAAGTCGAGATCGATCAGGCCGGTCGACCGCGCCGTGTGCGGGGACGAGAAGAGCTCGTTCCGCACTGTCCAACAGGTCGATTTGCCCTACGGCGACATTCGGGTCGACAGACACTTGATTCAGGAAGCGCTCGAACCGGCCCGCAAAGCTCGATACCGTCAGATCATCGAATAGATCAGCGTTGTAGACGAATTCGAGACCGAGTTCGCCCCCGACCCCCTCGTCCGTGACGTTGACCTGCAGATCGAAATTTGCGTGCCTGACTTCAGGAGCAATCTGTGTGATGTCCAGCCCTGGTATCGACCACGCGGCGGTCTCAGCAGTTCGGAACGAGAGCGCCACCTGGAACAACGGATGTCGCGAACGCGATCGCGGTGGGTCGATCAGATCGACCAGCGATTCGAAGGGCATCTCTGCGTGCGCGAACGCCGCTACGTCACGCTGACGAACCTGCTCGACCAACCGGCCGAACGAGTTCGACGGATCGACTTCGGTTCGAAGAACAATCGTGCCGGCAAACATGCCGACCAGCTCGTCGAGTTCAGGTGTGACGCGTCCGGACACAACAGTGCCGACAGCTACGTCATTGCTACCGTTGTACCTCGCCAACAGCGCCGCGAGAGCGGCGTGTACAACCATGAACATGGTCGCGTTGTTCGATCGTGCGAGTGTCTGAAGGCCCGTTCGTACCGAACCTGAGATCTCCACCCGACAGCTCGACGCACGGGCGAACGTCGAACGTGGACGATCGAGGGGAAGCGTCACCTGCTCGGGAAGTCCTTCGAGAGCCTGCATCCAGTAGCTGCGTACCGTCTCGGGAATCCCCGATTCCCTTTGCCATGCACTGTAATCGGAGTATTCGAGCGCGAGCGGCGACCACTGCGGAGCGTGCTGCGCCGAGCGGGCGATGTACGCCGCAGTGAAGTCGCGGACCAACAATTCGAGTGATCGAGCGTCGGCGGCAATGTGATGGACGACGACAGCCAGGATGTGCTCGACAGGTGAAACCTGGAGAAGTGCCGCACGTACGGGCGGATCAACGGTGACATCGAAGCCCGAACCCACCAGTTCTGCTACACAATTCTCGGCGTCGCCGCCGTCGAGTGCCTCGAGCTGAAAGGCCGGAAGCGCATCCTCGGCGTCGAGCACCGTCTGAACCGGGCCGCCGCCGACAACCGGGTACACGGTCCGCAGGGTGCGATGGCGATTGATCACGTCACGAATTGCCAGTTCGGCCGCAACCACGTCCAGCTCGCCTGCCAAGCGCAGCACGATCGGGATGTTGTATCCGGCGGAGTCTGTATCCAACTGATTCAGAATCCACATTCGATGCTGGGAAGCTGACAGGTGCACTTCCGTGTTGTCCGAACGAGGCCCCAAGGACACGTCAGACGCGTGCTCCGCGCCGGTTCGCCCTACACCTATCCGCGCAGCAGCGATGTCTGCGAGCTGATCGACGGATGGGTGCTCGAACACATCGCGGACGTCGAGGTTGCAGCCCAGGGCGGAGTTCAGACGCGACGAAAGACGAGTGGCGATCAAGGAATTGGCGCCTTGATCGAAGAGGTTCCGGACCGGATCGACATGCGGAACTTCCATCAAATCGCTCAGAATAGCTGCGACTGTCTGCTCGAAGAAGTCTCGCGACTGCCGAGTCGGCTGCGTGAGAGACACCGGGGTCGGCAACGATGCTCGGTCGATTTTGCCGTTGATCGTGACCGGTAATGACGCGAGCGCCATCAAAGCCGACGGAACCATGTGCGCGGGCAGCAACGAACGAGCAGTCCGCAAGACGCCGTCGAGGTCGTGTCCGCTCCCCGGGGTGATGTAACCGACCAAAGTCGGCCCGCTGTCGAGTTCTCTCACCACTACCGCGGCCTGCTCCACCGACGTGTGAGCCAACAGCGCGGATTCGACCTCGCCCGGTTCGATGCGGTAACCGCGCAGTGCCATCTGACCGTCGGCGCGGCGAACATATTCGAGTCGGCCGGCTCGCCAACGGACCAGATCGCCGCTGCGGTACATCCGTGATCCATCGAATCCGGGTTCAGGCACGAATCGCGAAGACGTCATCGCGGGTCGACCCAAGTAGCCTTCGGCCACCTGCGGACCCGCAACATACAGTTCGCCGACAGATCCCGGAGGGACGGGCTTCAACGACGCGTCCAGTACGTAGCTGCGCAACCCTGGTAGTGGGGACCCGATCGGCGAGACAGTCTCGTCACCGGGGACAAGGTCGAAACTGGTGACATGGACTGTGGTTTCGGTGATTCCGAACATGTTGACGCCCCGCACGTCCGGGTGCCGATCGAACCAAGCCTCCACGCGCCCGGCGTCGAGGCGATCACCGCCGAAAACAATCGTCCGGAGCGGAAGCAGCATTTCCTGCGTGACTTCCGCCAACGCATAGAAGGCGGCCGGGGTCTGATTGAGAACGGTCACTCGTTCCCGCACAATCAGATCCGCGAATCTTTCGGGTGAGCGCGCGACATCACCGTCCACGATCACGAGGGATCCGCCAGTGGTCAACGAACCCCACATCTCCCAGACCGAGAAGTCGAATGCGTACGAATGAAACATCGTCCACACATCTTCGGCGTTGAAGTCGAAGATCTCTCGGGTCGAGGCGAGCAGCGCCAACACGTTGTCCTGAGACACCACTACGCCTTTGGGAGCTCCAGTTGATCCGGAAGTGTAGATCACGTAGGCGGCGGACTCCGACCGTGCAACGGGCCAGTCGGCCGTAGCGTCAGTCGTCTCGTCCACGAAGATGACCAGTTGCTCGTACCCAACGAACCGCCCAGCAGATTCGTCCGTCGACAGAATCGCTTTCGGGCCTGCATCGGCAAGTACGTAGTGGATACGAGCGTCGGGATACTGCAAGTCGATCGGTACGTACGTCGCGCCCGCGCGAACGACAGCGATGATGGCTACGACGAGGTCGACCGATCGAGGCAGGGCGACCGCCACGCGATCACCGACTCGAATTCCTCGATCGATCAAGACAGCGGCAAGGCCCTCCGAACGAACTCGCACCTCTTCATAGGTGAAACGAGTATCGCCACTCGACACCGCGATTGCATTCGGATGCCGGGCTGCGACGGCCCCGAAGAGGTCAGGAGGCGACTGCGCGACAATCGACGGCGCCGGCACCCGAGCCGACAATTCTTCGCGTTCCGCAACACTGAGAACATCGATGTCACGCAACATGATTGACGAGTTCTCGGTAATCGAGCCACACACTCGACGAAGCCGCTCGACCCAGCTCTGCACGGTGCCTGCATCGAACAAATCGTCGGCATATCGGAATGTACCGCGAATACCGCTCGCGTCTCCGTCAATCGTACGATCCTCGCGCACAGTCACTTCGAGGTCGAAGCGAGGGTGCACGGGGGGTAGCGGAGTGCCGTGCGCCGTCAGAGTTCCCATCGCGATCTCGGAGTCGGGCGCTACCGGATCGACAGCGAGAACAACTCGGAGGAAAGAATTCTTCTCGCCCACGGCCCCACCGACCGCACGGTCGACCACCCAGTCGAACGGGACGTCGGCATTGGACAGGGCCGCCACATCAACCTCGCGCACCCGAGTCAAGAACTCACCGAACGTGTCTCCGCCGCGAAGGAGCGTTCGCAGCGCGACGGTCCCGACGAACATACCGACGACACCGTCGAACGAAGGATGCGTTCGTCCGGAGGTCGGGGTCCCGATGACCACATCGGACGCACCGGTGATCTTGCTCAGTGCGATCGCAAGGCAAGCGTGCAACACCATGAAGGTTGTGCAGTCGTGCGCGCGAGCGATCTCGTTCAGCGCCGCATGGATAGGTGAGGGCAACTCGAACGTCACGTCCCGAGCCGACGACGGTTGGTCCGGCCGGCGGGATCTGTCCACGGGAAGCGCCAGAGTCGGATCAACACCGGCGAGTGTGTCGGACCAGAATTCCAGCTGGCGTCCTGCCAAGCTCTGTGGATCCGCGGGATCACCGAGAATGGTTCTGTGCCAAGCGGAATAGTCGCGGTAGTCGAGAGCGGGCGAAGGCCAGATCGGCGACCGTCCGTCGGCGCGAGCGTCGTACGCCGCGATGAGGTCCGAGACGATCGTCGCGAACGAAAGGCCGTCCAGGGCGATGTGATGGGCAACCACGGTCATGCGGTGGTCGGCATCGCTGCCGGAGGCGAGGATCAAGCGAAGAGGCGTATCGGTCGCCAGGTCGAAACCCGCCGCAACCAAATCCGCTGACGCAGCCTCGTAATCCTCGGACGCAACCTCGATCAGAGTCACCGGAGTCGCGGTCGCAACCTGGATCGGCCACGCGTCGTGATTCTGGTCGAACGAGAAAACAGTACGCAAGACGAGATGGCGATCGGTCAGGTCACCTACCGCCACCCTCATCGCCTCGATATCCAGAGCACCACTGAACGCGACTTCGAACGCAATGTTGTACGCCGACGACTGGGGATCCAGACGATTGAGTAACCATAGGCGTTGTTGCGCCGGTGCGATTTCCACGACGAGGTCGTCCGAAATGCGCTGGGGTTCCTCCACCCACTCCGCCCGCCCCGCACGGATCACCCGGGCCAGGCGCGCCGGCGTCGGGGCACCGAACACGTCCCTCACGCCAACCCGTCTTCCGAGGGCGGAACTCACTCGCGCGGCAACATACACGGCGTCGAGTGAACTACCGCCCCAGGCGAACAAGTCGGAGTGCGGTCCGAGAACTCCGACGCCGAGGACCTCGGCCATCACCGAGGCAATCAATTCCTCGTCGTACTCGATCGGACGGTTGACCGCCGCGCGCTGCTCGGCCGGCGCGGACGACGCCGGTTCGGGGAGCGCTGAACGGTCAGTCTTTCCATGGCTCGTGACGGGCAATGCTGCCAAAATAGTCACCGAACTCGGCAGCATGGAACGAGGAAGTCGGGAAGCCAGATGATCGAGCACCATCGTCTGGCTCAACGGATGAGCTGCACCTTCGGCCACGGTCACATACGCCGCAAGCGACCCGGATCGCTCGACCACCGCTGCTTGCGCAACGCCGGGAGTCGACAGGAGCACAGCCTCGATCTCGCCCAGTTCGACGCGTACTCCACGGATCTTGACTTGTTGATCAGAGCGACCCAAGAACTCGAGTTGACCGGCATCGTTCCATCGCACGACATCCCCGGTGCGGTACATGCGCTCACCAGCGCCGGCAGCACCGAAGGGCGCAGCTACGAAACGCTCCGCGGTGAGCATCGGAGAAAGGTACCCTCGCGCCAGTCCGTGTCCCATCACGTACAGCTCACCCACGGCGCCGACCGGAGTCGGACGCAACCACGAATCCAACACCACAGCGGAAACGCCGTCGATCGGACGCCCGATCGGAGTATCACCACCAGGCTCGAGTGGCTCGCTCATGAATGCCGCGACGGTCGCTTCACTGGGCCCGTACGAATTCACGATGTCGACGTGACTCGACCACGCATCCACGAGCGCTCCCGGCGGTCGCTCGCCGCCGACGTTCAAGACTCGAAGTTCCGGCAAAGCCCGAGGATCCATCGTCAACGGAACCGATGGCGTCGAGTTCAGGTGCGTGACACCTTCGAGCCGCAAATAGTCTTCGAGGTCCACTCCGCCGATCAATCCGGGAGGAACGATCACTGCGGTCGCGCCGCAGCCGTGCGCAAGCAGAATCTCGAGGATCGCCACGTCGAACGATGTGTTTGCAAGGAGCGCGACACGGGAGGAACTATCGATGTTCAGACGCCGTGCGTGAGAACGCAGCAACGGCACAATGCCTCGGTGCGTGACCGCGACACCCTTCGGTCGCCCGGTAGAACCAGAGGTGTAGACCACGTAGGCGGTGTCGTCCAGAGACAGGTCGGCGATAGATGAACCCGCCCCCACGCGTCGATCCACCGGCCCTTCGACGGTCTCGTCGCCACTGGGATCAACGACGCACACCCAAGCCGGCACGTCCACGAGTTCGCCACCGACCACAACCGACACGTCGGCGTCGTCGAGAATGAAAGCGACACGCTCGGAGGGTGTTTGAGGATCCACGAAAAGAAGGACAGCACCAGCCCGCACTACCGCGTGGAATGCAACTACGGAATCGGTCGAGCGCTCGGTGAGGATCCCGACGACGTCGCCTCGTCCGACTCCGTTCTCCACGAGCAAGGCGCAGAGTGATTCCGCGCGAGCGCCGAGCTGGTCGTAAGTGACGTCCACACCTTGCTCGCGGATCGCGACAGCACTCCCCTGCCCTGCGCCGCCTCTGATGACCGAATCGAGCGTCGCGAATCCGTCCGTCCGCGGACCCAGCGCGGGGACCAGATCCTTCACTTCATCCGTCGAGAGGATGCGGAGGTCACCGAGCGCACGGGTAGCCGAGTCGAGGAACCCTTCGAGTAGCCGAACGAACTGACGATGATGCATCGCCAGGTCACGTTCGCCGTAGAGGTGCGGATTGGCTTCGAAGGACAGGCGAACGTTCTCCCCCGCGATCGACGGATAGATGCTGAAGAACAGGTCTTCGGTGGGTCCGGATGTGAGGACGTGAAATTCGCCGACGACGTCACCGAGCCGAATCGCTTCGTGAAACATCATGACGTTCACGGCCGGGCCCGCCGCCTCACGGGATCCGCCCTGCCCCTCCTGGAAGCCCATGTCCTCGTAGCGGAATCGCTGGTGGCGTAGTGCACCGGTCATCTGAACCGAGATCTGACGCACCAGTTCTCGTGGCGACAGATCCCGTTCGAGTTGCGCACGAACAGGCACGATGTTGGACAGCATCCCACCTGAACGTCTCGACGTCGCCGTGGTGCGGCCGGACACCGGCAAGCTGAGGACTACGTCATCGGAATCAGTCATGCGACCGAGATAGGACGCGAATGCACCGACGAGGACCGCCACCTCGGACGTAGTCCACTCGGTCGCGACATCCGAAAGCTGTTTTGCAAGAGTTGGATTCAGTGTCCGAACCATCATGCGCTGCGGCATGGACGTCAGCCCGGCGCCGTCGGCGAGGCGAACCGGGCGGGGCAGGCCTTCGGACATCTCCGTCCAGTACTGCTCGTCCGATCGATACCGCGACGAGGATCGGTAGTCGACGTCGAGGTCATGCAGTGCACGTACCCCGAAACCACCGAAAGGAGTCAGCGTCTTGCCATGAACCAGATGCGAATAGCGCTCGGCCACCCGAGCGGTGAGTGTCATCGCCGCATGTCCGTCGAGCACGAGGTGATGGGCGTGCGAGTACCAGTAGTAGTGCTCATCTGCCAGGTGAAGCAAGGTCGCCGAGATCAGGCGGTCAGACATCACGTCAAGTGGCCGTGAGTATTCCGCTGTCATCCACTCGTTCGCGCGCTGAACCGGGTCGCGGTCGCTGCGTAAGTCGAGGTATGCGAGATCGTCGACGATCGAATGATCGACGACCTGTGCCGGCTCGGCATCGGTAGCGACGAGGCGAACGAACGGCGACTCCAATTCATGACATGCCGTATTCGTTGCCTCGATCAGCGCGTCGACGTCAACCGGTCCGCGTAGTTCCACGTACTGAGCCACCACGAACGGAGTTGACGGACTCAATTGCTGCGCGAACCACAGCGCGAGCTGAGCCCGAGACAACGGAAAAGCACTCAACCCGTCACCTCACATTTCACCAGCCTTGTTTTTCACGAACGTTCGGTGGCTGATCACGTGAATCCATGGGAGCGAACACCACGAACGGCCGAACCGAACCCTACTGTCTCGTCTAAGTTTTCACCACTGGGCCAACACTGCTAGACATGTCGACGCAGCTTTCACGCACTCAAACGTCAGGAGCTTCAGCGGATGAACAACGACACGGTGGGACCAAAGTCCGACGACGATTCCGGGGCTGAACCGATCGGCTCCAACACCATCCCACCGAGGGGCCCGGAGCGCGAAACCAAGGGGGCGGCCGCTTTTCTCCGAAGCCGTAGAACGGCAGTCGCGATCACCGCAACGACGCTGGTAGTGGGCGGTTTCGTGGCATGGCTCGGGTACACGGCATACGAGGCGAAAGACAACCTGGAGGCGGCTCGCGACCACGCACAGTCGGCGAAGAGCGCTCTCCTGGCCGGAGATACGGGAGTCGCAGAGTCTGCCGCGGCGGAAGCCGATCGCGCAGCATCGGCCGCATACGACAACACCCATTCACTCCCCTGGAACATCACCGCCGCAATTCCCGTCATCGGGTCGCCATTCGAGTCGACGCGCCAGATGACCGAGGTCGTTCAGGGGCTTACGCGTGACGTTCTCGGCCCTGCCGTGACTACCGGAACTTCACTCGCACCAACGGAATTGGTGCAGCCCGGTGGGCGCTTGGCACTCGCACCGTTACGCGAAGCGGAACCGAAACTGGCCGAAACAGCTATCGCCGCGGAATTGCTGTCGTCGCAGGCACAGGAAGTTCCCGAATCGAAGTACCTGGGCCGAGTTAACGATGCCAGAGCAGAATTACAGTCGCAGACAAGCGAACTGGCTACCCTCCTGACGAACACCGCCACCGCGGCGCGCATCGCACCGGCGATGCTCGGCACCGACGGACCGCGCAACTACTTCATCGGTTTCCAGACCAATGCGGAAGCGCGAGGAACCGGCGGCCTGTTGGGTGGATACGGCATCGTCCGAGTCGACAACGGCGCCGCTCGGGTGGACACACTCTCCCCCAACTCCGAACTAACACTGGACAATCAACCGATAGACCTTGGTCCTGACTTCAACCAGCTGTACGGAAACAGTCGCCCGACCACCGATTCTCGCAACAGCAACCTCAGCTCGCACTTTCCCTACGCAGCGCAGATCTGGCAGTCCCTGTGGTCACAGGAGTCCGGGGGTGAGATGGTCGACGGTGCGATAGCGACCGATCCGATCGCCCTGAGTTACATCCTCGAAGCGGTAGGACCGATCAAGATGCCCGACGGAGAGTCGGTCACCGCCGACAACGTCGTGGAACTGACCGAGTCGACTGCGTACGCTCGCTTCCCTTCCGACAACAAGGCACGAAAGCAGTATCTGCAGACAATCGCAGCTCGTGTCGTGGAGAAGATGACCGGGAACATCAAGTCGCCGAGCGCACTGCTGGAAGCTCTGGGCAAGAGCGTCAGCGAGGGCAGAATCGCCGTGTGGAGCTCTCACCCCGACGAACAATCGGTTCTTGCCGACACCGTCCTCGGGCACACCATTCCCGATGATGCGGTTCCGTATGCCGGTGTGGTGATCAACAACCAAGCCGGCAACAAGCTCGACTACTACCTCACACGAGAAATCGACTACACAGCCCAGACGTGCACCGGCGACACCCGAAAGACAACGGTCACCGTTCGACTGACCAACAACGCGCCCGACGCCGACCTGACCGAATATGTCAGCGGGATCGTCGACAACCCCGGACGACTGCCCAATGGCACCAATGTGGCTGCAGTCACTCTGCTTGCGACAGCCGGCGCCAAACTCGATGCCGTCTCCGTGGGTGGACAGATTTCGTTTGCCGTCAACGGAACTGAACAGGGTCACCCGGCCTACATGACCAGGGCCGTCATTCCGCGAGGCCAGACGGTTGAGCTGAAGTTCGATCTGACCGAGCCCACAGCCGAGGGCGAAGCTCGCGTACCGGTCCAGCCGCTGGTCGACGACCCGAAGATTACCGTCGACGTGCCTACCTGCTGAGCTTGACCGGCAAACGTCGACGAGGCCCCTGGCATGTCGCCGTTTGTCGGGCTCGTGAACTTTCAGCAGATTTGAAACTTTGGCGAAGGCTAGCCTATGCTTCCTGGAGCGCCTGGAACCGGCCGTCGGCTGCGATCCGTCGGAGTCTCACTCCTCGGCGCATCGACAACGGAAGGTTCCCCATGCGATACGCCCGTGTGCGCTCACTTCGCCGAACTGTGGCGCTGAGTGGATTGGTCATTGCCGCCCTGGTAATCGGCGGATGCAGTAACAAGGACACCGCAACCGAATCGAGCAGCAGCGACTTCAAAACCGTCACCATCGAAAGTGCGCTCGGAAACGCCGTCATCACCGAAAAGCCCGAGCGAATCGTGACTCTCGGCATGGGGTCGGCGGAGACCGTAATCGCGCTCGGCACGATCCCCGTCGGCGTCGAAAAGTACGCATGGGGCAGCGACGACACCGGGTATCTGCCGTGGGTCCACGAAGCGGTCACGAAGCAAGGTGGCGAACTGCCAGAGCAGTTCACCGGCGGAACCGATCTCAACATCGAGGCGATCATCGCTCTCGAACCCGACCTGATCCTCGCCCCGTGGTCCGGCATCACACAGCAGCAGTTCGACTCACTCAACGCGTTCGCGCCGACCGTCGCCTACGCCGAGAGCCCCTGGACCATCACGTGGGAAGACCAGATCAACGTCATCGGCAAAGCCATGGGTGAATCCGAGAAGGCGACAGCCGAAATCGACAAGATCAAGTCGCAGTTCGCGGAATCGACTGCAGCACATCCGAACTACTCCGACGTCAGCTTCTCCTTCATCTACAACACAGGCCCAGGAACCCTCGGCGTCTTTTTCGCCGAAGAGCAGCGTGTGGCCATGGTCCGCGCACTTGGCCTGCAGGTGGATCCCGTCGTCTACACCTTGACGGAATCTGAAGGAACAGACTCCGCCGTCATCGGCCTCGAGAACGCAAACCTCCTCGACAAGTCCGACCTGCTCTTCACCTTCTACTCGGACCCGGCCAATCGGGCCGAGATCGAAGCGCAGCCCGCTTACCAGGCAATCCCCGCTGTGGCTCGGGGAACTGTCATCGCTCCGACCGAACAGCCCTTCGTCACCGGTTCCTCGATGATCAACCCTCTGACCGTGCCCTGGTCGCTCGAGCGCTACGTGCCGATGATCGACGAGGCAATCGCGAAGCTGAACAAGTGATGTAGATCAGCATCGTGCGATCGAGAAATCCGCGTCCTATTCGGACGCGGGTTTCTTGCCGTCGCGTTCAGCTTTGAATCGCATCCACTCACTGCTCAGCATGCGATTGTCGATGATCCACCCCATGTAATCGCGCATGTTGAGCACACGAATGTACGCGGGACCGTTGGGATTTGCGTACTGCAGGGCCTCGGTCGCAAGCTTGCGTTGATTCTCGAGATACACGTGCTCTGTTTCGAGGAATCCGCCCCACACGTCGGAATCCATGACGTAGTAGTGAGTCCGATCCCGAGGCTTGCGCGTGAGCTTGACGAACCCCCGGTCGATCAACCGACGAATGTAGGTGGACACCGATCCGCGACTTGCTCCGAGTGCCTGCGCCAACTCTTCGGCGCTGACCCCTGGCGACTCGCTGATCAGCAGATAGCCCGCAATACGTCCTTCGATGCGGGCCCCACCGCCGGACTGCCAGTACACGGAGAACTGATCGATAAACCACGTGGAGAAGTCGTCACCGCGAGCAGGGCTGGCATCGCCCATTCGTTGAGCCTCCGACGTCTCTGGGTACGAACAATTCGCCACTATTGTGCCAGCAACACCGTCACCGAGCCGAAATCACCAGCCCTGGAGTGGTTGCGATGAACTCGAGCTGTTCGATTGTCAAAGGCGACGCCGATGTGGAGCCAGCCGATGTCACGAACTGGGTCACCACTACTGTTTCGCCGGAGGGGTGAACAACCCGGACCGTGTCATCGCCCGAGCCATCGGGATCGACCAGGCGAGTCACGGTGGTGGAGCCTGGCAACGTCAGTGTGTCACCCGGTTCCGGCACAGCGTTACCAACTGATATTTCGACATCGCTGCTGCCGTCCGCTGTCGAGGCGACGATCCGCTCGCACACTCCTCCCTGTCCGTAATCATCTGGAACCAACGAACCGAGCGGGCGCTCCAAAGTGACGCCTGCCGCGCCGAGATCCTTCCAACGTGCATCGAGCAACTGATTCAGTCGGTCGATATCCATGCGCGACGCAGGTGGACCGGCATTCACAGAATCGGTGTAGCAGGATGCCATCGGCGGCGGCGTCGAGTCTGGAACCGGCGCAGTCACCGCAAGCCCCGGCGCGGTCGCTAACGCGATCAGTTCGTCCATCGTCAAGAGCGGGGAAGCATCCGACGAAGTTCCGGTCGACGTGTCGACGCTGGCAACAACCCGGGATCCATCACCGAGATACGCGACGACTCCGCGCTCGCCCCCGACTTCCGAACCGTCTTTGTCTTCGAAATCGGCTCTGTCCTCGAAATCGGCGATGTCGAGCACTGTTCCGTTTTCGAGATGCTCCCGCCGATCCACCAGACCCTCCAAGCACGGCGGCACCGGCTGATCCCATGCACGCACCTGAACCGAGATATCCGCAGTCCGCCCGACGCGAGTCAAGGTTCCCTTCGCCGACGTAGAACCGCTGAACTCGATCGGGTCGACCCCGTCAGGAAACGAGGCACCCCGGTAATTCTGGATCGGCGCAAACTCGAGCGATTTCGATGGACTCGCAAATGCAACGTCGACATCGGAAGGCAGCGATTCGAGTAGTGCGTCGCTCATGGCGGTGGCCTTCGGTCCCGAGAACCATGGATAGTCCGGGTCGTCATAACCGGGCTCACCGGCAAAACCGTAGTTGATACGCACCGGCGGACCCGGCGATGCCACCGAATCGCAGCCGGGAATCGACGTGCCCGTGTCCTCGTTCGTCACCGCCGCGACAACAGTTCCCAAGGCGACGATCGAGACGATCACCAGCCCGTCACGCCAGGTCCATTGCTCGCGGCGACGGTTCGACTCGTGTGCGGTGCGCCCAGACATTTCTCGATCATTGCCTACGGCAACAACTACGTCACTATCCGACATACCCAGTGAGGTCGTAAACCGTGGAATTTCCCACGGTCGTCGATGCGAAATTGGCTTCGACCCATTCCTGGATGGCACTCGACGTGCTGTCCCCGCTTTGGCCCTCTCTCTGGCTTCCGCCCTGGCTACCCGCAATGTAGTAGTGAATTTTTCCGTCTGCCACGTACTGGATGAATTGATCCAATGTCGGTGCGGGATCGGAACTCCAACCGCCGATCGCCATCACCGCGGTATTGCTGGCCAACTCGTAGGTCGCTGCGCTTTGCGAACCGTTGGTCGCGGCCGACCACGTGGTGCCCGCATTGACCAGCATTGCCGTCAACTCGGAAGCACTTTCGCTGCCGCTACTCAGTTCTTGCCCGTTCGACGCCGGATTTACAGTCGCGTCAGAAGAATTCGGCGGAGCGTCACCGTTTTGCAGCTCTGGGCCCCCACCCATGCCTCCTCCCCCGCCGATTCCGGAGTCGGACACGGCGCCGGTCGGTCCGGCCGTCGGGATGGACCCACCGTGCGCTGTTGCGGCAGTGGCAATCGCGTAAGACGCAGAACCGGTTATCCCTGCCAACGATCCAAGAATCAATCCAGCGACAGCGAGCTTGCGAAATCGATCCTTAGCTCCCACGAGAACCAGGATCGCGCCGACGACAGTGCCCGCCAACAGAATCCACTTCAGCATCGGCAGCCAGTCGGCATTGCGGTGCAACAACACCCAGCTCCAGATTCCTGCGGCCAGCATCGTCGCAGCCAACCCGCAACGTCCGATCCAACGGGCACGGACCAACCACAGAGCGTATCCACCGGTCCCGATCATCCCCGCGACGGCGGGCGCCAGCGCAACTGTGTAGTAGGGGTGGATCGTGCCGGACATGTAGCTGAAGATCAGGCCGGTAACGAGAAACCAGCCACCCCAAAGGATCAACGACGCACGGACAAGATCTGTGCGCGGTGCGCGCCCACAGGCGAGCAGGCCGAACACCAGCGCAATCAAAGCCGCAGGAATAAGCCAGGAAATCTGGATACCCATCTCGCTGCCGAACAGCCGTTCGAGTCCGGCACTTCCCCCGAAGCTCGAACCTGCACTGCCACCGGCCATTCCGCCACCGCCACCGGTGCTCCCGAAAAGTCGACCCAATCCGTTGTATCCCACTACCAAGTCCATGACGCTGTTGTTGGTCGATCCGCCGATGTACGGGCGAGAATCAGCGGGCCACAGCCACACTGCCAACACCCACCACCCAGCCGATATGACAACGGACGCAGCACCGATCACCAGGTGGACCAGGCGAGTCCGCAAGCGCACCTGTCCGGCGATCAAATACGCGGCACCGAATGCAGGCAACACCATCAGCCCTTGCAGCATCTTGGTGAGAAAGGCAAAGCCCAGCGCTACTCCTGCGAGCGCCACCCACATCGCGGCTCGACGACCGATCGCCGTGCCCATAGCCCGAATCACGAAGTAGCCGGCAAGAGTCATGAGCAGAACCAACAGTGCATCAGGATTGTCGAACTTGAACATCAGGGCGGCAGCGGGCGTAGCTGCCAACACAGCTCCCGCCACCAAACCCGCAGCGGGCGACGCCACTCGTTTGACGGCCGCATACACGAGCGCAACTGATCCGACGCCCATCAACGCCTGCGGAACTAGAAGACTGGCACTCGAGAATCCGAAGATTCGTCCGGACACACCCATGACCCACAATGAAGCGGGCGGTTTGTCGACCGTGATGAAATTCGAGGTATCGAGGGAACCGAAGAACCACGCTTTCCAATTCTGGGAGCCGGCCTGCGCCGCCGCAGCGTAGAAGGTGTTGGCGTAGCCACTCGCGGTCAGATTCCACAAATACAGGACTGCCGTTGCCGCCAACAGGATCGTCAGCGCCAATCCTGCACTGCGCGTGCGGAACCACGACGGCGAGGGCTCCGCGCGATGGGCAGTTGGTGCCGGCCGCCGAGGCGGGGCCGAATGCAGAACGGCGGTCATCAGGAAGTCCCTTCACGAGTTACTGTCCTGCCAACGATCGCGTCTCCAACCCTGGCGGCACTGGGAGCCGGCTGGAAAGTTGCTGTGAATGGCTCAGGTCAGGGAGCGCTCGAACAGCACGACGCTGAACCAACCGGTGTCGGCATCGTCTCCGAAGTCACGACGCCCTACCTCGGTAAAACCGGCGTCCAAGTAGTAGCGGCGCAACCGCACGTTGGTTTCTACACAATCGAGCCGCAGGTACTGCGCGTTCTCGTCCGCGGACCGTCGATGGGCCCAGACGAGTAAGCGTTCGCCCATCGAGGTTCCCGAGAATTCTCGATCGATAACCAATCCGTGCACGTAGCCGGCAGGCTCGTTCGAATCGGGCCAGACCACAGGGTCCGACCAGATCAACCGCAGGGCACCGACAATCCTCGACTGCTCCCGGTCTCGCGCAACAAAGAACTCCCCTCTCGAAATCTGCTGCTCGACCTGCTCGACAGACACTTCACGCGGGCGCCACTGGATGATTCCGCGTTCTGCCAACCAGTCTTCTGCCGCGTGCCGCAGCGCCAGAATCTCCGGCCCATCGGTCTCGACCGCTTGCACAACGTCCACAACCATATGACCTCCCCCATATCTGCAGCCGTTCACAACAACACGGCCTCCAGGCCCCAACCCGGGTGTATCTACGAGTTGAAGCCTATCGGCGTGAAGTTGTGCGCCTGAACGGGTGTCACCACTCAGTCAGGTTTTGAATGTGGTGTTGGCCGGCCGTGGGTGCTGCCCGGGGTCGATCGAGGGTGGCGGGATGAACCAGGGTTTGTTGTCGACACCGATCCGGATATCCCATTTCCCGACGAACCCTGATTTCCGGTGCATCAGCCGGTGATGTGAACGGCACAGCAGGACCAGGTTGTTCATCACCGTCGGCCCACCGTTCGCCCAGTGCCGGATATGGTGCGCATCGGTCCACGCCGGTACACATGTGCAGCCCGGGAACGCGCAGCCCTTGTCTCGGGCGATCAACGCCACTCGCTGTTCGGGGGTGACCAATCGTTTTCCGGGTTTCGCATCGAGCGGTGCGCCGTGATCGTCGAGCAGGACGGTGGAGAGGAAGCAGTCGCAGCCGAGGAGTCTGGTCTGTGACACGGACAGTGGTCCGAGCCACGGCATGTGCCCGACATCAAGATCAGACACAGCCACTCCACCACCAGCCATGGAGGGTGTTGCGGCGCAGTCCCGATGCTCAGCCAGATCCCGAGCATTGATGTGCACATTCACATGCGGACGCTGACCACCATCGGTGCCAGTCCTCGCGCAGTCCAGGTAACGCCGGATCAGTTCGGTGAACCCGTCCGCGGTCCGCTTCGCCGCCGACCGAGCATCGGGAGTCCCGTCCGGTGCCGGGGTCGGCATCGTCAGATTCGACAGGGCCGACAGCAGCATTTCACCGGTGAGAGCGCCGAAATCACCACGCACCACCACCCGGCCGTTCAAGGTCGACGCGATCCGCAACTCATTGAGATCGACATCCTCGGCGGGCGGGATCTCATCCGATTCGAACAACCGCTCCAAGGTCGCGATTACGTTCCGCACCTTCGTCGTCGTCGCCTCCACACCCGACGCAGCAGCCAACAACAAATCGATGCACTTCGGGAGCGCCTCCTCCGGCATCCCCTTCGGCGGTGACTCACAGAACGCCACGATCAACACCGCATGCTCGAACGAACAATCCCCGCCATCGAACCGAGCCGCCACCGCAGGAAACGGCCGCAACGCCGCACCCAACACGGCGATCTTCTTCCCGTCCCGAACCTGCAGCATCGTGTTCGCCGCCAACCACGCACCCACACCGCGGCTGGCAATCACCTGATCATCGGAACGCAACGAAAGTTCGTCGACCACCGCCACACGAACGGCTTCCAGGCGCAGAATCTCCGCACTCGCCTCGACAGCAGCAGCACGCAACTCGGCAGCAGTCAACTGCCACAACCGTCCGCGCAACCCCACCGCAGAACCTGACACCACATCCGACAACAAGACAGTCATTGAATCCCCCGATCCCCTCCTCAAATCATACTCGAACACCCGTTCGAGTCAAGAGTGGTAGACCTCGAGCGCCCGCGCTACCGATTCGTCACCCGCAGGTAGCAACGGCAGTCGCACATGGGGAGTCGGAATCTGTCCCAACGCATGCAATACGCCCTTGATCACAGTCGGGTTCGGTTCGGAAAACAGAGCTCCGGACAGCTTCGACAAACTCCGCCCGAGGTCACGGGCGCCGTCCACATCGCCACTGTCCCAAGCTTTTACCAAGCGGACGAACTCAGCGGTCGACACATGAGCGGACGCCAAGATGCCACCGGCCGCACCCAAGGCCAGAAGAGGCGCGAGAAATAGATCATCCCCCGCCAGTACGGCGAAGTCGCCCGGAAGATCCGCGAAGAGTTCGACGGCAGCTGCGTCGATACCGCCCGCGGCATACTTCACACCAACAACCCCGGGCAAAGTACCCACCTCCTGTAAAGTGCCGCTGTCCAGATCGCACGCAGTCCGGTACGGCACGTGATAGACGATCAGCGGCACTGGGCTCGACGACTGCAGATGCGCGAAATGCGCCACCACACCGGCTTTCGAAGGCCTCGTGAAGGAGGGAACCGGCACCAACGCCGCCGAGACCTCAGGCCACCGAGCCAGCCTCCCGAGCGCCTGCGCACTGGCCACCGTGTCGTTACTGCCCGCGCCGACGATCAACGTCGCGCCTCTCGCACGGCACACATTCGCACAGATATCCAGAACGGTCACTCTCTCCTGCTCGATGAGTGTTGCGGCTTCCGCTGTAGTCCCCAGCGCAACGAGTCCGACCGCACCCTCGGAGAGGACCTGGTGCGCAAGCTGTTCGAGTGCATCGGTTGCAATACGACCGTCGCTCTCGAAGGGCGTGATCAGTGGAACATGGATTCCGGCCAGGTCAACTCGAGTCGTAGTCATAGAACTCAGCCTCACCGAACAAACCTTGTAGGTCTAGTTCGCATTTCCATCGTCGAGCGTAAGCTGAGCTGATGCTCGATGTTCGCCGACTGAAGCTCTTGCGCGAACTAGCGCTGCGCGGAACCATCGTTGCCGTTGCCGAGGCGCTGTCGTTCAGTCCCTCCGCGGTGTCGCAGCAGTTGGCCGTCCTCGAACGTGAAGCCGGCGTGCCGCTGCTGGAACGAACAGGCCGTCGCGTCCGACTCACACCCGCCGGTGAGAACCTCGCACGTCATGCCGAAGCCATCCTGCAACGCCTGGAGCAGGCGTCAGGTGAATTGGTCGACGCACGTCGTGGACTGGCGGGGCCGCTGCGCATTGGAACGTTCCCGACCGCGGCACGGGCGATCCTCCCGGCGGCATTGATCGCCCTGTCTCGCGAGCATCCCGGGTTGGAACCGATGGTTTCGGAGATCGACCCGGCGGACGTCGCCGACGACCTACGAGCTGGGACTCTGGACTTGGCGTTGATTCACGACTACGACTTCGTCCCTCGCCCCACCGAACCGGGCCTGACGACATTGCCGCTGTGCAGCGAAGCCGTGTACCTCGCTTCGAGTGACATCGAGTCAGATCCCCACGACGCTGTCGCATCACTGACCGACTGCGTAGAACGTCCCTGGATTACCGCAATTCCCGGAACTGCTTGTCATGCAATGACTATTCGCGCATGCCAGGCAGCTGGATTCACCCCGAAAGTGCGACACCACATCGACGAATTCGCCACCGTTCTCGCCCTCGTCGCTGCGGGACAGGGTGTTTCGCTGGTTCCTGAACTCGGAGCAATCCATCCGCCGCTAGGTGTGCGCCTGACGCCGATGCACATTCGACGAAGGACGAAGATTGCACACCGAGCGGGCTCCGACGCTCACCCGGCGGTCGCAACCGTGACAAACGCGCTTCGCTCGGCCGTCCCGCAACTGCTCGACGCCGAGCAATAGCGACACCTACATGTCGAGCCCGAGGTCGAGGACCGTCACCGAGTGCGTCAAGGCACCGACAGCGAGGTAGTCGACGCCGGTTCGGGCGTACTCTGCGGCAACGTCGATGGTGAGACCACCGGATGACTCGAGTTTGGTTTCTGGAGCAACAGCGTCTCGGCGCTGGACCGCGATCTGCGTCTGCCACAGCGGGAAGTTGTCCAGCAGAACAAGTTCCACATTCTCCGCCAGCACCTGATCGAGCTGAGTGAGGTTGTCGACCTCAACTTCGCACTCGATGTCCGGGGCGAGCTCACGGACCGCACGAAGTGCTGCGACCACCGAACCGGCAGCAGCAACATGGTTGTCCTTGATCAACGCCGCGTCGCCCAATCCCATACGGTGGTTGACGCCTCCGCCCACGTGGACTGCATATTTCTGCAGAGAACGCAGTCCGGGCAGCGTCTTTCGGCTGTCCCGCACTTTGGCATGAGTGCCGGCGATGGCGTCGACCCACTGTGATGTCGCCGTGGCGATTCCCGAGAGATGGCAGACGAGGTTGAGCATCGTGCGCTCTGCCGTGAGAAGTCCGCGGGTGGGCGCGACAACGGTGAGCACCGATTGACCTGGCGCAACCCGAGTTCCGTCGGCCACCCGATCAACGACCTCGTAGTTACCCGCGCCGATCACCTCGTCGAGAACAAGCAGTCCGACGTCGATGCCGGCGACAGTACCCGAGGAGCGTGAGACGACCGACGCCTTCGCGACCGCATCGGCGGGAACCGTTGCGGTAGAAGTGATGTCGGGTCCATAGCGCAGATCCTCGTCCAGAGCGAGCCTGACCAATGTGAGCAGCTCGTCACGGTCGAGCGGCGCGGGCAGGATCTTCTGCTCGGTCATCAATGAACTCCTGTCAACAACATGTCGGGTATTTCGAGCGCTCCGTCGGCACCCATCTTGATCCGAGTGCTGCGACGCTGATTCGGATCTGTTTCAGGATAGTCGGTGCGGGTATGGCAGCCACGGCTCTCGGTTCGCGCCACGGCCACGTCGACCAATGCAGTCGCGGTCAACGTGAGCGCCGCGTCTTCGAGGTCCGGAGCAGCCACCGCCACTGTCTGTTCGGCGTCGGCAAGCGCGGCTCGCGCAATCTGGAGACTGCCTCCGTCGCGAACCACTGACGCGTGTGCCGTCATGACGGACTGCACGGTCTCTCGCGGCAGGATCGGCATCGGCTTGCGCACCACGTTGACCACTTCGGCATGAACCTCGCGACGCTCGGCAGCTGCGATTCCTGCACGCTCCCCGACTACCAAACCCTCGAGAAGGCTGTTGGACGCAAGACGATTCGCGCCGTGCAATCCCGTGCGAGCCACTTCGCCTGCTGCGTAGAGACCAGGCACTCCCGTTCGTCCATGGACGTCGGTGGCGACTCCGCCGCACGAATAGTGCGCGGCCGGGGCGACCGGAATTAATTGGGTGCGTGGATCGATGCCCGCTTCGAGGCAGGACGCCGTGATGGTCGGGAATCTCGAATCGAAACCGTCGAGCTTGCGAGCGTCGAGATAGACGTGATCAGTGCCGAGATCGCGTAGGCGTGCTGCGATTGCCCTCGAGACCACGTCACGCGGGGCGAGATCACCCAGCGGATGAACACCTGCGGTGACCGAATCACCGTTGGTGTCGACAAGAATCGCGCCCTCGCCGCGGACCGCCTCACTGATCAGGGGTCGGCGGCCTACCCCGCCCGGAGTGAAGAGCACCGTCGGATGGAACTGAACGAACTCCAGGTCCGCAATCGCCGCACCGGCTTCGAGTGCCAACGCGATTCCGTCGGCAGTCGCTCCGGGCGGATTTGTGCTGCAGGCATACAGCTGACCGAGTCCGCCGGTAGCGAGCAGCACCGCGGGCGCATGGATCACTCCGAGGCCTTCCGGCGAGGAGACGATGAGTCCGCACACCCCACGCCGGTTGGTCACCACCTGGACTGCCGCTGCACCGAACAGAACGGGGAGCCCGGCAGCATTGAGAGCCCGCTGCACTTCCGCGCCAGTGGCGTCGCCGCCGGCATGGATGATCCGACGCGTGCTGTGCCCACCCTCGCGGGTGCGCGACACCTCGCCGTCTCGCCCGCGATCGAAGACCGCTCCCAACGCGGCCAGCGCAGCAACAGCGTCGTGACCAGCTTCGACGATGGAATAGACGGCTTCCTCGTCGCACAAACCGACGCCGGCCTCACACGTATCCGAAACGTGCGACTCGACGGAATCGGTATTCAGATCGTCGACGACCGCGATGCCGCCCTGCGCGTACTGAGTCGCGGTGTCCGTCGGACCGCCCTTGCTGACCGTGAGTACTTTCAATCCCCGCAGAGAAGCGGTGCGCGCAGCGGTGAGGCCCGCGACACCGCCTCCCACGACGACCAGGTCGGCATGAGCCTCCCAGGCGAAACGCCCGGCAGGGCTGGTCACTCGCCGCCGCCCGGATTACCGATCTCGATCATGCGCTGCACCGACTTCTGTGCACGCTTGGCCATCTCGAGATCGACGTGGACCTCGTCCTTGCCCTCGAGAAGGCAGCGAAGCAACGCGGCAGGCGTGATCATCTTCATGTACGGGCACGACGCGCGGTCGTTGACGGCCTGGAAATCGACGTCGGGCGCTGCCTTGCGCAACTGGTGCAGCATCCCGATCTCGGTCGCGACCAGAACCTGCTTGCTCTTGGTGACGCGGGCAGCGTCGAGCATTCCGCCGGTGGAGAGAATCTTGACCTTGTCCGCGGGGACCGCGCCTTCACCTGCTAGGTACAGAGCCGAAGTAGCGCAACCACATTCAGGGTGCACGAACAGCTCGGCGTCCGGGTGCGACTTGGACTTGGCCGTCAGCTCGTCACCGTTGATGCCGGCGTGCACGTGGCACTCACCAGCCCAGATCTGCATGTTGGTACGGCCCGTCACGCGCTTGACGTGAGCTCCCAGGAACTGGTCCGGCAGGAACAGAACCTCGCGGTCGGGATCGATCGAGTTGACCACGTCGACCGCATTGGACGAGGTGCAGCAGATGTCGGTGAGACCCTTCACCTCTGCGGTTGTGTTCACGTACGACACCACCAGGGCGTTCGGGTTGTCGGCCTTCCACTCACGAAGCTGCTCGGCATTGATCGAGTCGGCCAGAGAGCAGCCGGCTCGCTCGTCCGGGATCAGCACGGTCTTGGACGGCGACAGGATCTTCGCGGTCTCGGCCATGAAGTGCACACCGCAGAAGACAATCGTGTCCTCGGGCGCCTCGGCAGCGATTCGCGACAGCGCCAGGGAGTCACCGACATGATCGGCGACGTCCTGAATCGCAGGCAGCTGGTAGTTGTGCGCAAGAATCGTCGCGCCGCGTTCGCGAGCCAGACGTTTGATCTCAGCGGCCCACTCGGGGGTCGCTTCGACTCCGTTGTATCCGCCGGGGCCGTCGTGAATCTGCGAGGCCGATCCCTCCCATAACGTCGTGGTCGTCATGGCGTTCTCCTTCACCGTGAACCCGGGCTCGTCACCCAGTTCAAATCCGGACGGGCTGGCCCGGATTTCCGTATTCGAGGTTTTCGACTTAGGATCGAAAACGTGCCCAATAGTAACACCACCCACGAAGTGCTTGCAGCGGTGTTCCAAGTTCGCACCTTCCCCGCAAGCATCGCCGCAGGTGACGGCGATCACTGCCCGCAAGGTCGTGAAGAGTTGGCCGTGCTGCTGTGGCAGCGTGCACTCAACCCACAGAAGGGCA
This sequence comes from Rhodococcus sp. DN22, assembly GCF_036669995.1. NCBI lineage: Bacteria > Bacillati > Actinomycetota > Actinomycetes > Mycobacteriales > Nocardiaceae > Rhodococcus > Rhodococcus sp. DN22. Next base: position 3,675,589 of record NZ_CP133326.1, read on the forward strand.
CGTGGTCCCTGCCCGGGGGCACTCTGCGCGACGACGAGGACCTGACGACCTCCGCTCGACGACTCCTCGCCGAGAAGGTCGACCTACGAAAGGTCGCCCACCTCGAACAGCTCTCCGTCTTCAGTGATCCACAGCGCGTGCCGGGTCCGCGCCGCATCGCGTCGACCTTCCTCGGACTCGTTCCCCTCAGCGCCGACCCACAACTGCCACCGGACACGGCCTGGCACCCCGTTTCGAAGTTGCCGGAGATGTCGTTCGACCACGGAACCGTCGTACGGCACGCGCGCAATCGACTTGCCGCGAAACTCTCGTACACCAACATCGCATTCGGGCTGGCCCCGGAAGAATTCGCGATGTCGACACTGCGCGAAATCTACTGCGCTGCCCTCGGTTACCAGGTCGATGCCACCAATTTGCAACGCGTGCTGGGGCGTCGAGGCGTTCTGACTCCCACCGGCAACACCGCACCGTCCGGCAAGTCGGGTGGACGTCCACCCGCCCTGTACCGTTTCACCGACTCCACCTTGCGGGTCACCGACGAATTCGCCGCACTACGGCCGCCAAGCTGACACCGATCGCACTGTCAGGCAACAGCTTCGAGACTTCCGCGCTGCAACCACACCGAGGTCACGGCGCCGGCCGGATCGATGACCCGGTTGATTACACCGAACCGAGTCGTCACCCGATCGAGAATCCGATCGGCCTGCCAACGATCCGTCGGATCGGCGACAATCGCAAAGAAGCGATGGGCAGGTTTTCCCGCCATGACGCGAACCAATTCGGTGACCGTCCGCGCCGTGACTGCCACGCTCCAACCAGCGTCGAGAAACTCGGCGGCCGTGCGCGCACCGTGCTCGAATCCGATGTCCGTGACAAGTACAACTCCCCTGTTGGCGGCGTTCTCTGAAACACTCATTGCCGAACCTCCACTCGGAATCAATCTTCTTGACTCCTATGTAAGTCCGCAATCTTGTGCTTCCCTTGTGCTGGTTCTGTGAGAACTCTGGGGAATTGCGCGCCCCACCTCAGACAGCCCTGGAAAGGCCCGCCCAGAAGACCGTCGAGGCCGCGTTCACCACCTCGCCCACCGGCACGTCGCCCAACATTCCGCCCGCAGCAAGCGTCGCGACGCCGTGGAACGTCGCAAAGGCAACCAGCGCAATACTTTCCGGATCACCGGCGGCAATGTCACCTGCGGCCTGAGCTTCCGAAACGAGCCGGACGGTCAGGTCCATCGTCGCGTGCCCCGCGTTGACGACAGTTTCGGCGGCGCCCGGCGCATGCTTGTTGCTGTACATCAGAGAGAGCAGGCCCGGATGCTCCAGCGCAAAATCCACGTAGGCATTGGCGAGCGAGGAGAACCGGGCCCTCGCGGTCGGTGGAGCATCCGCGACTGCCCGCTCGAGCGCACCGGTCATCCGATGGAATCCACTTTCGGCCAAGGCATCGAGCAAAGCCTGGCGATCACGAAAGTGCTTGCCCGGAGCCGCGTGGCTCACGCCCGCCTCACGCGCGAGTTGCCTCAGCGACAACTTGTCGACGCCATCTCGTTCGAGTGTTGCTTCGGCCGACGCCAGGAGTTCCTGTCGCAGGCTGCCGTGATGATACGGCTGTTCGTGGGCGGGCATGGTGGCACCATATCAAAATGTTGTCATTGACAACTATGGTGTCAGTGCCTACATTTGGGATCACCCGAACCGAAGGAGCCACCATGGCCATCGACGTAGCCGGAACCACCGTCCTCATCACCGGAGCCAGCGCTGGGCTCGGAGTGGAATTCGCTCATCGCTTTGCCGCTCGCGGCGCAAACCTGGTTCTGGTCGCCAGGCGGGCCGACCGCCTCGAGGCACTCGCCACCGAACTCCGTGGCGCCCACGGCATCATCGTGACAGTCCTGCCCGCCGACCTGGCCGCACCCGGCGTCGGTGCATCGCTGCACCAGGAGCTGACAAACCGTGGCATCACCGTCGACTCGCTGATCAACAACGCCGGATTCGGAACACACGGGGCATTCGTGGACGAAGATCTCGAGCGCGTCACGTCCGAGATTCAGCTCAACATCGCCACGCTGGTCGAGCTGACACACACATTCCTGCCCGACCTTCTCACCGGCCGCGGAGCACTGGTCAACGTCGCCAGCACAGCGTCGTTCCAGCCGACACCGGGCATGGCCGTCTACGGCGCGTCCAAGGCGTTTGTACTCAACTTCACCGAAGCACTCTGGGCCGAAGCTCGCGGCAGCGGATTGACTGTATTGGCGGTGTGCCCCGGTCCGACGCGCACCGAGTTCTTCGACGTAGTCGGCTCCGAAGACGCGGCGGTCGGGCGAATGCAGACGGCAACTCAGGTGGTGGACACCGCTTTCCGAGCACTGGATCGACGCTACGCGCCGCCGACCGTCGTATCGGGACTGCCGAACTGGGTGTCCTCGATCAGCACTCGCTTCGCAACCCGCCGGTTGGGCGCGCTGATTTCCGGGCGACTGTTGGGTGACGTGCGAATGAAAGCCGAAACCAAGCGTTCGTCGACCTCGCCGGCGTAGCGACGCAACAGTTACGGAAGTTTCGGCTGGCTTTCGACTTCGGCCTGTTCGGTGTCGGTGGCCGGATCCCCAGATTCCGGATCCCCGGATTCCGGGTGGTCCCCCACCCCGAGGTCGTCGTACGGATTGAGCACTGCAAGAACCAATGTCACGACGCACGCCGCGAGCGGCTGAAACAGAAGCACGAGCAAAGTTCCGACGTTCGGGGCCCGCGCAATGATCTCCCCGACCGCCGGATTGTCGGCCGTGGGGAAACGCAGTTTTGTCACGCCCGAACCCACGAGTGCCATCAGTCCGGTACCTGCCACTGAACCGACTATCAACCCGCCCAGGGCATAAGGACCTCGACTCAGGCGTGCCAACCAGGCCGCCACCGCCGACAGCACACCGACGATCAGTGCCAGCCAGATGAACACGGCGCTCGCGTCGAACTGATGAAGGCTCTCACCCGTCAACGCGACGCCGCGCCCCTCGGACACCACCAACAGGTGCTCGGCCGGAGCCAAGAACGCCCACAGCACACCGACGAGCACGCTCACGCCCGCAATGGTTGCGGCGATCACGATCGCGGTGCGCAGACGAATCTGCCGAAGAGAGATCACACAGAGTGACGCTACCTGCGGGCGACGTCGATCGAGTCGACGACACCGTGTCGGGAGCATTTCGCCCACCATCCGTCAGGGCTGACCTGAACGATCATGCGGCGCCCGCACTGCTCGCAGAAGCGAGGAGGCTCGAGCCCCATCGACGCCGCAGGCGGCGTCGGATCGTCGACGCCGTCGACGATCCGACGCCCGGTGAACGGGTTGTACCGCTCCTCGGTCACCGGAGTGCTCACAGAGTGTCGTTCAGTGCTTTGATCGGCATCTGCAGATCCACCAACAAATCCAGATCCTTCTCGGCGGGACGTCCGAGGGTCGTCAGATAGTTGCCGACGATCACGGCGTTGATTCCGCCGAGGATGCCCTGCTTGGCACCCAGGTCGCCGAGAGTGATCTCGCGTCCACCCGCGAAGCGCAGGATCGTGCGAGGCAGCGCGAGACGGAATGCCGCCACGGACTTGAGCGCCTCGCTGGCGGGCAACACGTCCAGATCACCGAACGGGGTACCCGGACGCGGGTTGAGGAAGTTGAGCGGGACCTCGTCCGGCTCCAGTTCAGCCAGGTTGGCCGCGAATTCTGCGCGCTGCTCCAGCGATTCGCCCATGCCGAGGATTCCGCCGCAGCACACTTCCATGCCTGCTTCGCGAACCATCCGAAGCGTGTTCCACCGCTCTTCCCACGAGTGCGTGGTCACGACGTTCGGGAAATGCGACTTCGAAGTTTCCAAGTTGTGGTTGTACCGGTGCACACCCATGGCGGCCAGTTGGTCGACCTGCTCCTGGGTGAGCATGCCGAGCGAGCAGGCGATCTGGATGTCGACCTCGTTGCGGATCGCCTCGATGCCTGCGGCAACCTGAGCGAGCAACCGGGCGTCGGGTCCGCGGACGGCGGCCACGATGCAGAACTCGGTAGCGCCCGACTTCGCAGTCTGCTTGGCAGCTTCCACCAAGCTCGGGATGTCCAACCACGCCGCGCGAACCGGCGACTGGAAGAGTCCGGACTGCGAGCAGAAATGGCAGTCCTCAGGGCAGCCGCCCGTCTTCAGGCTGATGATGCCCTCGACCTCGACCTCCGGTCCACACCACTTCATACGCACATCGTGGGCGAGAGCCAGCAGGTCTTCGAGCCTGTCGTCGTCGAGTCGGAGTACGTCGAGCACCTGGCTTTCGGTCAGGCCAACTCCTCTTTCGAGAACTTGCTCGCGCGCCTGGTCGAGGATGTCGACCGTCGCAGGGGCCGTGCTAATCGGGGGCGGGGTCACAGACGTCTCCTTCGAAACCAGCAAAATTGAACACCGTACAAGTTGAACGGTGTTCACGTTAGAGACGTGGTGGAATACTGTCAAAGGCGGGTCCGATCGACATCCGATCGACATCCGATCGCGAGCGGTCCACAGCGGGACGAAACGAGGGGAACAACAAGTGCAGTTGCGACGCGGCGACGTGCTGGACGGCGCCATGGCGATACTCGACGAGTTCGGACTTGCCGACCTCACGATGCGCAGGCTCGCAACGTCACTGGGTGTCCAACCCGGCGCTCTCTACTGGCACTTCCCGAACAAACAGACCTTGCTGGGCGCGGTCGTCGACAAGATCCTCGAAGACCTCGACGCCCCCGTCGACGCAGACACGTGGCAAGAAGCGTATTCCGAACTGGCACACAGACTTCGGTCTGCCCTACTGGCGCACCGCGACGGCGCCGAGTTGGTCAGCGCCACCTTCGCCTCGCGGATGACGAACAGCAAGGTGCGCGAGCATTTCGTACAAGCCGGGCAAGAATCCGGTCTCTCACGCGAGCACGCCCAACTCGCGGCGTACGCCCTGCTGTATTACGTACTCGGCCATACCGTGGACGAGCAGTCCCGAGCGCAGATGGAAGAAATGGGGGCACTGACCAGAGCACCCATTTCCCCCGACTCCCCCGAGGTGATCGGCGGCGGTTCCGACGAGGACCTCCTCGACGGCGATCCGACAGTGCGCTTCCAGTTCGGCCTGGACCTGTTCATCGACGGCATTCGCACTCGCCTGAATTCGATCCCCGATTCAACGCCCATCGAATCGGCTCTACGACACTCCTGACAGTCGGAGTACTGCAGTAGTGCCGGCCGCGACAATCACCACGACCACCAACGGCGCCTTGAACCAGGCGCAGATGCCTCCGGCCACCACGCCGAGCATCCGCGCCGGCCCCGCAACGTCATGCCCGGTGAAGACCGTCGATGTCACAACCACTGCGAGCAGCAGCACCACGACAGCACGATCGAGGGTTTTCTCGGCGAAGCCGGAGAGCTTCACCCGAGCGCGGAGCAGAACGCCACTTGCCCGCAAAGCGTAAGAACCGCAAGCGAACACGACGATACCGATCCAGACCGACGCGGTATTCATCGAACCTTCTCCCGGAACGGTATCGTCACCGCGATACTCAGCAGCGCAACGAGCGGAGCGGTACCCGACGGCAGGAACGGCGACGTGGCCACCGCGACTGCTGCACCGATCAGGGCGGCAAGCAGCGTCACCTTTTCCTTCAGCGCAGGCAAGACAAGGGCCAGAATGACAACCGGAAACGCGGCATCCAATCCCAACGCGCCGGGGTCTCGGACGACTCTGCCGAGCAGCCCGCCCAGGAGAGCTCCGATCGGCCACGACACCGCGATCCCGATCCCACAGAACCAGAAGGCCGCACGCTTCTGCTTCACCGAGCCCTGCGCCATGGCAACCGCGACGCTTTCGTCGTTGACCAGGTGCGCGCCGACCAACTTGCGCCAGCCCGAGCACCTGCGCCAGCCTGAATCCGTGTGGCGAGCCTCGCCGAGAAAAGATCCCGCTGCCAATCCGTAGGCGAAGTTTCGGGAGTTGATCAGCAAGCCGGCTACAACTGCAGCGACGGCGCCGCCTCCGGCCGCGATGATTCCGATGAACAAGAACTCCGAAGACGCTCCCAGAACGAGTACAGCCAACGCCGAAAGCTGCCACAACGAGAATCCAGCCGATCCTGCCGTCACACCGTAGGACACACCGACGATGGCCACGGAGAGACAGATCAGCACGCTCACCCGAACCGTGTCTCGATCAACTGTTCGCCATAAAGAACGCATGTATTCTATGTTGAACGAAGTGACACCGTTCGTCAAGTAGAACGATCGATCGGAGAATCGAACGATGCCCAGTAATGAAACGGATACAGCGGAGACTCCTCAGAAACTGGTCGCCGTCGCACTCAAACGCGAACGTGCCCGAGCAGGCTTGAGCCTTTCGGAGGTCGCCCGGCGCGCCGATATCGCCAAGTCCACACTCTCCCAACTCGAATCCGGACTCGGAAATCCGAGCCTCGAAACTCTGTGGGCACTCGGAAACGCATTGGGTGTGCCGTTCTCACAACTCGTCGACTCTCAGGCACAGACCGTTCAGTTGATTCGAGCCGGAGAAGGTCCCGCGATTGCGTCGGCAAACGCGTCATACATCGCGACACTCTTGGCGCCGAGCCCACCGAACGCACGACGCGATCTGTATCGGATAGTCGCCGAACCGGGCGAGCCGCGTATTTCGACTCCGCATGCACGCGGCACCACCGAACACGTCGTGATCGGCACCGGACGGGCGCAGGTCGGGCCCACTGCAAATCCGATCGAACTCGGACCGGGCGACTATCTTGCTTATCCCGGCGACGAGGAGCACATCTTTCGGGCGCTCGAGCCCGGGACGACAGCGATCTTGGTGTCGGAACACACCTGAGCCGCGATGAGTTTCGCCGCTGCGGGAAGTCTGTATCTGGGAGGTGATGTGGCCAGAGCCTCGATTGCCGACGACAGTAACGACCGACAGCAGGAGGACCCATGTCCGGATCCAGCATCAGCAGCATTTTGCTCTCGAGCACCGACCCCGAACGCTTGCGCGACTGGTACGCCGAGGCGTTCGCCCCGAAGGTCGACCGGACTCCCGGCGAACCCGGCTACGACGTGCTCGACTTCAACGGTTTCTACGTGATGCTCGACAGACGCGACGACGTCGGCGAGACCAACCCCCAGCCGGGTCGCATGTTCCTCAACGTCGAAACCGACGACGCCCGGTCGATCGCACAGCGCATCGATGCGCTCGGCGGAAAATGGCACGCTCCACTCGAAGACCGCGGGGGCAGTTTGTTCGCCACTGCGATCGACCCCGACGGAAACTACGTTCAGATCATCGAGTTCAGCGAGGAAGCCAGGGCCGAGATGGAATCCGGAATGACGGATTCCCAAACCACCTAGTCCGGCAACCGCTGGGAACGGAGATAGTCATGCTTACAGACACGAAAGCATTCAGCGGATTTTCGGTGACAGACATCGACTCTGCAAAGAAGTTCTACGGCGAAACACTCGGGTTGAAGGTAACCGACGGAGACATGGGACTGATTCGCCTACATCTTGCCGGCGGAACCGAGATCCTCGTTTATCCGAAGCCGAATCACGAAGCGGCGACCTACACGATTCTCAACTTCGTCGTCGACGACATCGACACAACCGTCGACCAACTGACCGCACGTGGCGTGGAGTTTCTCAAATACGACGGATTCCCCCAGGATGAGCGAGGCATCATGCGTGGCAACGGCCCCGACATCGCGTGGTTCACCGATCCCGCCGGCAATGTTCTGTCGGTGATCAAGGAGTCCTGACGCGCTTAACCGCTGAACAGCTGCGACTGCCGCTGTTCAGCGGTGTCGGTGTTGGAGCGTTCTGCTGCCGCAGTTTCACGCTCGGCAGCCAGTTGCTCGGCGCTTTTTGCGTCGACAACGGGCTCCGACGCGCTGAGGTCGGAAAACAAGCCACTGCTCGATTCGTTCACATGCCACCCTTTTGCCTGGTCATCGTTACCGCGCGCAGATAAACCTGCGTTAGAGATCGGTCGATGGCTACTCAATTACTGCCGCCCGTACGGCGCCGACAAGACGCCGATGACTCAGCAGTTCTTCACCCAGTGTTGCACGCCTGTGTTTTCCACGAGAAATTCGGTCCAGACGGGTTGTCATCGCCCGCACGGCGGAGCAATGTGAAAGATGAGCGCGGAGCAGGTCGGCAGCACTTTCGTCGGACACCTGGCCCCTCAATTCACCGCACAATTTTTGGAGGAATCATGTTGGGAATTGCTTTGGGCCTCGGCAGCGCCGCTGTCGGAATCGGCCTCGGACTGCTCGGCGCAGGAGCGGGAATTCTGCTGAGCGACAAGACCGTCAAAACCGCACGACGTGAACTCACCGCCTGACGAGGGCGTGCGCACTGAATTTTTGGGCACTCGGGTCGGTATTCGGGTGAACGCCGCGATGCGACACCCCGCGCAGTGGGTGTTCGCACGGGCCGCGCATCGACGTGGCGTGCATACCGGCGTAGATGTTCCGACGAGCGCGCAGGACGTGCTCGACCGGTTGACGGCACTCCGAATAAGTACGTGGAGTTACGGATTCGACCACAAGTCGGTCCGTCACCTGGGTCCGATGGCGCAAGACTTTGCGGCGATTTTCGGCTTGGGATCCAACGCCCGCCGGATCTCCGCCGTCGACGCGAACGGCGTCTGCATGGCGAGCATCCAAGCGTTGAACCGCAAAATCAGTGCCCTCGAGACAGAAGTCAGCGCGCTCGAGAAGGACGTGAACAGACTGAGACGGGAAACCGGAGACACGAGCACGACTCGGAATGCATTGGAAACAAACAACAATCACATATCCACACCGCTCGACGAATTCGGTGGATCCACCGGTCTGTAGTTTGTTCGGTGTGACCGCCCCTGATTCAGACTCCGACTCAGCGCCCAACGTGATTGCCGCGCTGTTCGACGTGACGTCCGATTCAGTCGGCGACGAACATGTCGAACAGGTACTTGCCGAATTCGGCTTTGGCGCAACGGAGGTCGCGGAGACCGCGGCCCTCATCCGGGCCAGTCGGTCGGAATTTCGGCGACTTCGCCGTCGCGAGAACGAATTGGCGGTTCTCTATTCGAGTGCACGTGAGCTCGCGCAGGTTCGCGACGTGGACACACTGCTGCAGAGGCTGGTCAACCGCGCACACGACATCATGGGCACCGACGTCACGTACCTGTCCGAGTTCGACGTGATCACTCGTGACCTGAATGTTCGAAAGACGGCCGGCGCGGTCTCGCCGGAACTCCAGCATCTGCAAGTTCCTGCCGGCGCGGGACTGGTCAGCGCGATTGCCGAATCTCGAGCAGCCCAATGGGTTCAGAACTACAGCGACTACACGCAGTCGCGCCATGACGAAGTGGTCGATGCCGCGATCGTCGCCGAGGGTCTGGTGGCGATTCTCGGCGTGCCGATGCTCTCCGACGGCCAGATCCTCGGAGTCCTGTTTGCCGCCGACCGCCGGGAACGACGATTTACCGCAGATCAGATCGCCCTGCTCTCTGCGCTGGCTGATCACGCCTCGGTAGTCCTGCAAACCGCACGGGCGCTGGACCGCGCCGAGGAATCCGCCGCCGAGACCGGGCGAGCACTCGACGAGCTGCGCGAGCACGTGTCCGCGCGGGACAAATCGAACATCGTCCACCAGGATCTGATCCACGCCGTTCTCCGCGGCGGTGGCTACGCCCAGGTTGCACGAACTCTCAGCAGCTCGCTCGAGCGCAGCACCGTCGTCGTCGACAGTGAGCTACGCCCTCTCGTGAAATCCTCTGGCGAGCAGATCACGACGGTGCCGTTGTCTCTTCCTCCCGCCGTGTCCGAGGCCATCGACCAGAGTCGCCGAAGCGGCCGATGCACGTTTGTCGCCGATGACAGTGAGACCGCGATCCAACTCGTCAGCGCCGTCACCGCCGGAGAATCGTTCCTCGGGGCCATCTTGCTGAATCGTTCGGACGCGCCGATCGGCCCCGTCGAACTCCGGACCGTGGAACGGGCAGCTCAGGTCACTGCCATCCTCGTGTTGCAACACTCGGCGGCAGCAGCAGCGGACCGGCGTGCACGTGACGAACTGGTCGCCGACTTGCTGAGCACTGCGCCCGAGCGCAGGCGCGATCTCGAACGTAGGACCCGAAACCTCGGCATCTCCCTCGGCGAACTGGACACCGTCCTCGTGGTGTCGGTCGCTCCGGAACTCCGCACCGCCGCGCTCCGCGCAATCGGGCAGTCTCTGCCGGTAGCGGGGTTGGCGGCGCAGCATGCCGGATTGATCGCGGTGGTCTCGCGCTCGGGAAACCCGGCAGCCGCGGCGACGGTCATTCACCGTCAGATCACCGGTTCGGTAGGACCGCACGCAGTAGTCATTGCGCCGACGACGGCGGAACGCCCCGAAGAGCTCCCGGCGCGCTTCACCTCGGCGCTGCGCACGGCCCGCCTACTCACGGCATTGGGCAAGACCGACGGCGCGGTCACGACGGCGTCATATCTGCCGTACACCGTTCTGTTCGGCGAAAATCCGGAATCACTTCATCAGTTCATCGACGAAGTAATCGGCCCGGTACGCGCGTACGACCGCGACAAGGACACCGATCTCACCGCGACCCTTCGTGCCCTGGTACGCAACGAAGGGAGCCCGACCAAGGCTGCCCGCGCACTCAACTATCACCCCAACACCGTCGTTCAGCGTCTCGACCGCATCCGTACGCTCCTCGGTCAATCGTGGCGCGAAGACGAGAACTTTTTCCGGGTGTCCATGGCGACGAGGCTCGACGAACTTCGGGACGTGGGAACCGAAGAGGCCGGAAGCGGCATCACCGACAGCACCGATGGTGCATGACACTACAATTTCGACCGATCGATGTGTCGTGAGCACGTGGCCTGGCAGGCATCAACCTCCCTACTGTGAAGCGGAGCACAGAACCACTTCAGGAGGACGACCCCACGTGTCTATGAACAACCGGTCCATCAACAGCCGCATCGCCGATTTCCGGTCCTACGACGTCGCCGCACGACGCGCCGAGATCGTCCGCCAGACCGACCTGACCGAAGCAGACATCGCGGTCTACGACGCCGCCGACGGCCTTACCATCGACCAGGCCGATCGCATGGTCGAGAACGTCCTCGGCGTCATCGGCATCCCGGTCGGCGTGGCCACCAACTTCACGGTCAACGGCACGGACTACCTGATCCCGCTCGCCACCGAGGAGCCGTCGGTAGTCGCAGCCGCAAGCAACGCTGCTCGCATCGCACGCGGACTCGGCGGCTTTCACGTCTCGAGTACCCCGCCGATCATGCAGGCCCAGATACAACTCGTCGACGTCGTGGATCCGGCAGCCGCCCGTATCCGACTCCTCGAGGCACGTGAAGAAATCATTGCACTCGCCAACGAACAGGACCCGAAACTGGTCAGCGTCGGCGGTGGCGTGAAGGACGTTTCGGTACGCATCGTTTCTTCGGACAAGGCCACCTACGTCGTCCTTCACCTTCACGTCGACGTACGAGATGCCATGGGCGCCAACGCCGTCAACACGATGGCCGAGGCAATCGCGGATCGAGTCGCCGAGATCGGCGGCGGACACGTCGTCCTGCGCATCCTCACCAACAAGGCCGATCTGCGGCTGACACGCGTTCGCGCCGTGTTCGACGCCGAATTGATCGGCGGCGCAGAGGTTGTGGACAACCTGATCCATGCCGCACGCTTGGCGGAGCTGGATCCCTACCGCGCCGCGACGCACAACAAGGGCATCATGAACGGCATCAGCGCCGTGGTGCTGGCGACCGGAAATGACACGCGCGCAGTCGAAGCCGGGTGCCACTCCCATGCAGTCAACGCCGACGGAATCTACTCGTCGCTCTCGCATTTCGAGAAGAATGCCGACGGAAACATCGTCGGCACCCTCGAACTGCCCATGCCGGTCGGCCTCGTCGGCGGGGCCACCAAAGTGCACCCCGTAGCGCAGGCCGCAATCAAGATGCTCGGCGTCGAGAGCGCCGAGGAACTCGCCGGCATCATCCTGGCAGTCGGCCTGGCGCAGAACCTGGCTGCGGTCCGCGTTCTGGCCAGTGAGGGTGTCCAGCGCGGACACATGGGGCTGCACGCCCGCAACATCGCTGCCACCGCCGGAGCGCAGAAGAAAGAGATCGACGCCGTGGTGGCACGCCTGATCGCGGACAAGAGCATTCGCGTCGAGCATGCCGAGAAGGTTCTCGCCGAGATCCGCGGCGGAAACTGACGACAATGACCGAAACAGTTGCAGGATCACCGGTGTGGAAGCCGGCGCCTCATCGAGTGCCGGCGCCGGGGCTGCCGACCTCGGTCCGGATCTACGAAGTCGGGCCACGCGACGGACTTCAAGCGGAAACAGCGGTGATCCCGACCGAGACGAAAGCCCAGTTCATCGAACGCCTGGTCGCGGCCGGCTCCCGCACTGTCGAATTGACGAGTTTCGTCTCACCTCGATGGATCCCGCAACTTGCGGGCGCGGAAGAATTGATGGGTCGGCTGCACCTGCCGGACTCGGTACGTACGGTCGTTCTTGTCCCGAACCGCAAGGGTCTCGAGCGGGCCGTCGCCGCCGGAGCGAGCGAGGTTGCAGTATTCGTCAGCGCCACAAAGGAATTCGCGAAACGCAACCTCAATTCCACGGTGGACGGCGCGATCGCCGCGGCTGCCGAGGTCACTACGGCCGCCCGAGCCCTGGGACTTCCCGTCCGCGGCTACATCTCCATGTGCTTCGGCGACCCCTGGGAAGGCTCCGTGCCCGTCGAGCGTGTCGCCGACATCGCAAAGACCCTGATCGACAGCGGTGTCACGTCACTCTCACTCGGCGACACCATCGGCGTCGGCACACCTGGCCATGTGCTCGCTTTGCTCGGCGCCCTCCGAGAACGTGGCATCCCCACATCGCAGATCGCCATGCACTTTCACGACACCTACGGCCAGGCGCTGTCGAACGTCTATGCGTCGTTGACCGCTGGGGTATCCGAATTCGACAGTTCCGCAGGTGGTCTCGGACGGTGCCCGTATGCCAAGGGCGCGACCGGAAATCTCGCCACCGAGGATCTGGTGTGGATGCTCCACGGCCTCGGGATCGACACCGGCATCGACCTGGATTCGCTCACCGATACAAGCAGCTGGATGGCCGAACAGATCGGCCACTCGAGCCCGTCCCGAGTTGTCACCGCCCTCCGCGCAGCACGCACCTGACACCCGCAACGCAAGCCCCTCATCTCGCAAGCCCCTCCCTGTACGACCCCGCCATGCATGACACTGGAGAAGACTGATGTCACCACCGCAGCCGGCAACGACGCCGACCACCACAACCGAGCCGACCGAGCAGCAGACATACCTCGAAGTCTGGGGTGACACCGTCAACGGTCGACACCTCGCGATCTCCGTTGCAGTCGGCAGTGTCGTCGGCGCCTCGGCCCTTCTCGCGGCCCAGGCACTGTTCGAACGGGTCGTCAGCGAACCGTCGTTGGCCCAGGCGTACAGCCTTCTGGTCGGCATCGCGGCCTGCCTGCTCGCCGGGGTGGTCTGCGGAATCTTCATCAAGCCGAAGCGGATAGTCGCCTTGGCCGCCGCCGACGCGGAGTCGATCGACGGTGTCATCACGACGATGAGTGAACAGCGCCAGGGTCTGGGCACTCTCGCCGACATTCCGGAGCAGAGCCGACAGGAACTTCGCGAGCTGGGTCTGTACGACCACTTCGCCGCTGCCGAGGCCGAGCACGCACGGGTCTCGAACACACCGAAGGACGGTGGGCGCGCATGAGTTCGGTTCTGACCAACGAAATTCTGATTGCCGTTCTCTTCGGCATCATCGGCGCGGTCGCATTCACGTTCATCGGATTGATCTCCGGCACGGACGAGACCGCCACGATCGCACCACTGACTCTGCTCGTGATTCTGCTCGGCGCTCCCCCGGCGGCGGTCTTCACGTTCTTCCTCTCGGGTGCGATCGCCAAACACATGACGCACGCGGTGCCGACGATGCTGCTGGGCATTCCCGGCGACACGATGGCGATTCCACTCTTGCCGGAAGCGCAGATGATGCGCTCACTCGGCATCCCGCACATCGCACTCCGCAAGGCGATCTCGGGAGCAGTGATCTCGGCGTTCGTCGCTGTGCCGGTTGCCGTTTTGTTCGCGACCATCCTCGCGCCGTTCGCGGACACCGTTCAGTCGATAGCACCGTGGCTGTTCCTGGTCGCCGCCATCGGCATCGCCTACGCCTCACCAGGCCGCTGGGCCGGGGTTGTCGCCCTCGTTCCCTTCGTCATCTTGATCCTCGGCGCTCGCGCGTTGACGTCGAATTACGATGTGTCGCTGAACATCAGCTACTTCCTTGCGATCGCAGTCGGGCCGCTGATCGCGGACCTCGCATTGACCTTGGGCCCGTCGAGCCGTAAGGACATGGAACGCAGTGAACCCAAAACCGTTGCATTGGCCCCGGACATCAAAGGATGGAAGGGATACTTCCCCAATCCTCTGAAGGTCCTCGATCGCAAGCAGATCGGTTACACCGCCGCCGCTTCCACGGTGTCGAGCGCAACCTTCGTCTTCAGCCCGGTCGCCATGACTGTTCTGATGGGTGAGCTGGTAGGTGCGCGGATCAAGAACGGCTATCACCGACTGACCACAATGGTCTCGGCGAAGAACGGTACGACGGAATCCACCTACATCGCGGAAACCCTCATCCCACTCGTCGCTTTCGGCCTTCCGCTCAGCCCGCTCGCGGCAGGCCCCGCAGCCCCTCTGTTCAACGCTCCACCGGTGTTCGAGACCAATCAGGAAACCGGAGTGATCAACAATCTCTCCACGTATCTGACGCAGTGGGAGTTCCTGCTCTACGGACTGCTCGCAGTGGTCACGGCAACGGTCATCGCATACCCCTTTGCCATGAACTACGCGTACCGCGCTGCGTCAGCGGTGGTCAAGCACATCAGTCACGAAGCTGTGATCGCGGTGTTCACGGGACTGGTCGTGGTCATCAGCATCTGGGAGGGCGGCATCCTCGGGCTTCTGATCACCGTGACGGTCGGCCTGGTCGGTGGTCTTCTCGGGCGCCTGTTCAAGATTCACGGCGGAGTTCTGTTCATGGGTTACTACGTAGCGCTGTTCAGTGTTCCTGCCCTGATAAATCTGTTCTGAATCGGTCGACTCCACCACCACGTGCGGACCCGCAACAAACTGCGGGTCCGCACGTATTTCTTCAGCTACCGACCGTGAGCGCCACGGTTCGATTGCGGTCCAACTTCTTCGCTCGATACAACGCCTCGTCAGCGCAATCGACCAATTGCGTCAGGTCTGCGTCGCCGTGGGGTGAACAAGCGACACCGATGCTGACCGTCGGCCCGAAGTCGCCCAATACTGCCGACGAATTCTCCGCTTGCGCGCGTCGAATCATCTCGGCTGTTTCGGTCGCGCCCTCGAGATCGACACCGGCCATCAGTACGACGAACTCCTCGCCGCCCAATCGGGCGAAGAGGTGCTTGTCATCGAGGTGCCGCCGCACCTGATCGGCAAAACTCACCAACGCTGTATCGCCGGCACGATGACCGAGGTTGTCGTTCACCATCTTGAAGTGATCCAGATCCATCATCAGGACGCTGACCGGACGTCCAGAGTGGCGACGCGGATCGGTCGCACCCGTCACGCTGCCGCCTCGCCGCAAGAATTCGTCCCGGCGCAACGCACCGGTGAGATCGTCGTGGGTGACGGCCTGGGTGAGTGCCTCGAGCGCGCGGCGACGCTCGAGGATCACACAGGCCACCGCGATCGGCGCCACCGCCAGCAGCGACAATCCGATCTGGACCGACGCGCTGACCGGCGAGACGCCCTCGCTGGACAATCCGAGATGGCCGTCGGCCGTCAGTACCAACGTCCAGGCAGTTGACACAGCGGTGAGCACCGACGTGACAAATACATTGGTAAGCAAGGCTGCAGTCACCAGCGCCGGCATGGCAAACGCGATCGCTCCGGCACCGCCTATCACCCACTCCAAGATGATGCAGACGGCCAGCAGCGCCGTCGGAACAAATGATCGACGCACAAGCGTGGCAACAGCTTTCGGTTCTCGATCCACTCGTCGAAGCGAAGGGAATGTCAGCACCAAGGGGACGATGGTCATGTAGTTGACGAACTCACTCGAGAACCAGAGCAACCAGCCGTCCCACCACTGCCCGCCGAACAGCACGCGGTTCGCGATACCGCCCACGAGCGCCGCCATCGACGCGGCGGCGACAGTCATCGACACGAGATAGCCGACGGACTGAATACTGGTCAGTCGACGGTCCTCACTGTCGACCCAGCGAAAGCCGTAGAAGCCGCTCGCAACCCCGACGATGTTGGCCGCGTTGAGCCACACCGTGGACTCCCATGCCCCACCGGTGATCAGGTCGGCTCCGACATAACCGACTACGACGCAGATCCAGGTGAGCAGTGTGGCGGAACGCGGCGACCGAAAGAGGATCCCGAGTAGCAGCGCGTTGGCCGGCCAGAAGACTGCAAGCGTGCCCGGCAGACGGCTCAGAATTCCGACCAGGCACGAGACGAAGACGACTACGCCGATAAGCAGTGCGCGACGTACGGCCGATGACGACAACGACTTTTCGACCGTGCTCACCACCTACATTCGACTGACCTACTCACAATTCGACAACCACTGTCGGTGACCAAGGCGCCCCGGATGCAGGGTCGCCGCAAGACACCCGTCGAAATATACCGACCGGAATCGTACGCGAGGGACGTCGAAACCCAAGGCGCCCCACTGTGCCTTGGCTATCGATGCGGACAAATCGGATGTTACGTCGTCAGTTGGTCAAATGAAGTTCACCGAGCGTGATCGAAGCGGTGCGAGCAAACTCTCGGACACTCGCGCCCCCACTTCCGGCAGGCATTACCCCGAGAAGGGGAACACCGCTGACCGAGACCAGATCCTCGCGATTGCATCTCTCGGCGAGGTCCGGTTCCTGCGGCCACGAACCGATCACCAACCCGGCGCAGTCCACGCCGGATGCACGTAGGGCTTCCACGGTCAGTGCCGTGTGATTGAGCGTGCCCAGGCCGGACGCAACCACCAGCACCACTGGCGCTGCCAGAGCCGCGGCAAGATCGCGAGCGGTGAACCCGTCGACGCCCAAGCGGACCAGCAAGCCGCCGGCGCCTTCGATCAGGGTCAAGTCGTGGGTGGTGTCCAGGTCGGAGGCGACCCGAACCACGTCGTCGAGCGCCAACAACGGGAGACCACTTCGACGTGCAGCAGTATCCGGCGCCAAAGGTTCGGGGTACCGCGCCAACTCGACCAGCGTCGCACCGCCGCCGGTCAGACGCTCGATCTCGGCCAGATCACCCGCACCGTCCACGTCGACGCCGGTCTGGGCCGGTTTGAGCACTGCAACCGACTTTCCCGACTGCAAGGCCACCGATGCCAATGCGGCTGTCACCACTGTTTTTCCGACGTCGGTCGACGTTCCGGTCACCAGGAAAATGCTCATGCTCGGGCTCCGGCCAATACTTCGCGCAGTACGAGAGCGATCTGCTCCATCTCGGATGCGGACAGCGTCGCTCGTGCGGTCAGACGCAGCCGTGACGTTCCTTCCGGAACCGACGGCGGGCGGAAGCAACCGACATGCAACCCCTGATCCCGGCACGCCGACGCGGCATCGAACGCCCGCTGCGGATCACCGAGAACGACTGAGACGACAGCAGATTCAGGCGACGGAGCACCGGTGACGTCCGCCAACTCGGATGCCCGGGCCAGGACGTCGAGCGCTCGCGTCGGCTCACGCTGGAGTACGGCGAGTGCAGCCCTGGCCGCGCCTACGGCGGCCGGTGCGAGACCGGTGTCGAAGATGAACGTTCTTGCCGCGTCGATGAGATGCGCGCGGATCTTGTTGTCACCGAGCACAACTCCGCCCTGGCTGGCGAGCGACTTGGACAGTGTTGCCGTCACGACGACGTCGGGTTCACCGGCCAGGCCCGACTCGTGGACGAGTCCACGTCCACCGGCACCGCGCACACCGATGCCATGCGCCTCGTCGACCAACAGGATCGCCCCGTACTCGCGGCACACCTGATGCATCTGCCGCAGTGGCGCGAGGTCTCCGTCGGCACTGAAGACCGAATCGGTGACGACCAGCGCTCGCTCTTCCACTCTGCTGCGCAACGTGTCGGCGAGAAAGCCCACGTCCGAATGCGGAGCAACGGCGACCCGAGCACGTGACAGGCGGCAGGCATCCACCAGCGAGGCATGCGATCCCGCATCGGAGACGATCAACGACCCTGGACCCGAGAGCGCCGTCACCGCGCCGAGATTGGCTGTGTAACCGGAGGAGAAGACAAGTCCGGAGTCCGCCCCGACGAACTCGGCCAGTTCGACTTCGAGCAGTTCGTGTTCGGTGGTGGTGCCGGTGACCAGACGAGAGCCCGTGGCGCCCGCGCCCCAACGGCGCAGAGCCGCCGCGGCACCCTCGATCACATCGGGGTGCCGCACGAGTCCGAGGTAATCGTTCGACGCCAGGTCGATCAACGGGGAGTCGACCGTGCGAGGACGGAGTTCGCGACGCAGTCCAGCGGCCCTGCGGTCCGCTTCGACGGCCGTCAGCCAATTCAGCGAGGTGTTCACTTTCCCGACCATACTTGAACACCGTTCAACTCAATGGTTAGGGTGCATCCGTGCTCACAACCGGACTTGATCCCCATGACGTCTCCGCCATCGATGCCGATGTCCTCTGGCATCCGTACGGATCGTTTCCCGCGTCGACTCGTCCGCTGATCGTCGACTCTGCGCAGGGGGCTACCCTGACGCTCTCCGACGGCCGCCGATTGGTCGACGGGATGAGCTCGTGGTGGGCCGCCATTCACGGCTACCGCAATCCCGTGCTCGACACCGCCGCCGCACGGCAGCTCGGCAAAATGAGCCATGTCATGTTCGGCGGACTGACGCACGAACCCGCCGCTCGCCTCGGGCGACTGCTCGTCGACATCACACCACCTCACCTCGACAAGGTGTTCCTCTCCGACTCCGGTTCGGTGGCCGTCGAAGTCGCAGTGAAGATGTGCCTGCAGTACTGGCGGAGCCTCGGAAAGCCGTCGAAGAATCGTTTGATGACCTGGCGCGGCGGATACCACGGTGACACCTTCACCCCCATGAGCGTCTGCGATCCCGACGGCGGCATGCATTCTCTCTGGACCGACGTCCTGCGCCCTCAGGTCTTCGCGCAGGCTCCCCCGGCGGGCTATCTCCCCGAATACGTGCAGGAGTTGGAATCGCTCTTGGCCGAGCATCACGAGGACCTCGCAGCGGTGATCGTGGAACCGGTGGTCCAAGGCGCCGGCGGAATGCGTTTCCACGATCCCGCGTACCTGATCGACCTGCGTAACCTCTGCGACAAGTACCAAGTCCTCCTGGTCTTCGACGAGATCGCGACCGGATTCGGACGCACCGGAGAATTGTTCGCCGCCGATCACGCCGGCGTCAGTCCCGACGTCATGTGCGTCGGCAAGGCACTGACCGGCGGGTACATGAGTCTGGCGGCAACGCTGTGCACCACGGAGATCGCGGAGACCATCACTGCCGGTGAGGGCGGCGGGCTGATGCACGGCCCCACCTTCATGGGCAATCCACTCGCGTGCGCCGTCGCGGTGGCGTCGACCGAACTTCTGCTTGCGATGGACTGGCGGCGTGACGTCGCAACCCTCGAACGTGGCCTCGCTCGAGGCCTCGCCGAAGCCGTCACAATTCCCGGGGTCGTCGACGTCCGCGTCAAAGGCGGAATCGGAGTGATCGAACTCGAACAGCCGGTCGACATGCAGAGCGCGACCGATGCAGCCGTCGACGCCGGCGTCTGGCTCCGGCCGTTCCGCAACCTCGTATACGCGATGCCTCCGTACCTGTGTTCGGAGGCAGAGGTGGAACAGATCACAGCCGGAATGCTTGCAACCGCCCGCAGCCAGGCGAAACGGTGATCGGCACCGTAGACAGTCGACGAGATTCGATCGGCTGCACCCGATAGGGTCTGATTCATGGATCAACCGCCGAGCGAGACCTCAGCCACTCCCATCCCGGTATGGCCTGGCAGTGCGTACCCACTCGGTGCCACCTACGACGGCGCTGGGACCAATTTCTCGCTCTTCTCCGAGGTCGCCGAGGCCGTCGAGCTGTGCCTGATCGCCAAGGACGGAACCGAAACCCGCATTCGGATGGACGAGGTCGACGGTTACGTCTGGCATGCGTACCTTCCGTCGGTATCCCCCGGCCAGCGATACGGCTACCGCGTACACGGGCCGTACGATCCGGCTGCAGGTCTGCGATGCGATCCGAGCAAACTCCTGCTGGACCCGTACGGAAAAGCGTTCGACGGAGACTTCGACGGAGACCGTTCGCTGTTCTCGTACGACGTCGAATCGGCGGCGGACCCCGAACCTTCAGGAGACGACGAATCTCCCGCCGTGGGGCCGCAAGAGGCTACCGACGAAACGAGTTCGGAAGCCGAATCGGACGAGGTGGGCCTCGAAGACGACTCGCCCACGGGCGATCAGGAATCGGACGAGATCCTCGAGCCCGAACCCTTCGAGCCGGAACCACTCGTCGACGAACCCGCCACCATCCCTTTCCCCCAACATGATTCGCTCGGCCATACGATGTCGACCGTCGTCATCAACCCGTTCTTCGATTGGGCGTCCGACCACTCGCCGAAGCGTCCGTATCACGAGACGGTCATCTACGAAGCGCACGTCAAGGGTATGACCGCGACGCATCCCGGAGTTCCGGAGGAATTGCGCGGCACGTACGCGGGGCTCGCTCATCCGGTGATCATCGAGCACCTCACCGATCTGGGTGTCACGGCGATCGAACTGATGCCGGTCCACCAGTTCATGCACGATCAGGTGCTTCTCGACCAAGGTCTGCGAAACTACTGGGGTTACAACACCTTCGGCTTTCTCGCTCCGCACACCGACTACTCCTCGGCCACGAAACCCGATGCGGCCGTAGCGGAATTCAAAGCCATGGTGCGCAGCTTCCACCAGGCGGGTATCGAAGTGATCCTCGACGTGGTCTACAACCACACCGCCGAGGGCAATCACATGGGGCCGACCATCAGCTTCCGCGGAATCGACAATGCCGCCTACTACCGCCTGGTCGACGGCGACGAAGAGCACTACATGGACTACACCGGAACGGGCAACAGCCTCAACGCCCGTCATCCGCATACGCTGCAATTGATCATGGACTCTCTGCGGTACTGGGTCACGGAGATGCACGTCGACGGTTTCCGCTTCGACCTCGCCTCGACACTCGCCCGTGAACTGCACGACGTGGACCGCCTTTCGGCCTTCTTCGATCTCGTGCAACAGGATCCGATCGTCAGTCAGGTGAAGCTGATCGCCGAACCGTGGGACGTCGGCGAAGGCGGTTACCAGGTCGGCAACTTCCCCGGCCTGTGGACCGAATGGAACGGCAAATACCGCGACACCGTCCGCGACTACTGGCGTGGTGAGCCGGCAACGCTGGGGGAGTTCGCCTCCCGTCTCACCGGATCCTCTGATCTCTACGAGGCCACCGGACGTCGCCCTGGCGCGAGCATCAACTTCGTCATCGCTCACGACGGTTTCACCCTCCACGACCTAGTCTCGTACAACGAGAAGCACAACGAAGCCAACGGCGAGAACAACAACGACGGCGAATCGCACAACCGATCTTGGAACTGCGGGGTCGAAGGCCCCACCGACGACCCGGAAATCCTCGAACTGCGTGGCCGTCAGAGCCGGAACATACTGGCTACGCTGATGCTCAGCCAGGGCACCCCGATGCTTGCTCACGGCGACGAGATGGGCCGAACTCAGCAGGGTAACAACAACGTTTACTGCCAGGATTCGGAACTGTCATGGATGGATTGGACTCTCGCGGAAACCAACGCCGACCTCGTCGAGTTCACCAAGCGCGCAATTGCCTTGCGCGCCAAGAACCCGGTCTTCCGGCGTCGTCGATTCTTCGAGGGGCGACCTATTCGAAGCGGCGATCAGAGTCGCGACATCGCCTGGCTCACGCCGTCTGGCGAAGAGATGACTCCGGCCGACTGGGACAGCGGTTTCGGCAAGTCGTTGGCTGTCTTTCTCAACGGTGACGCGATCCCGGAACCGAACTACCGTGGCGAGCGCGTCACCGGAGATTCGTTCCTTCTCTGCTTCAACGCCCACTACGAAGATCTCGAATTCTCCACCCCCAACGCGGACTACGCGTCGGAGTGGACCGTCGTACTCGACACCTCGGTCCCCACCGGTGAGAGCGATACCGTGATCAAAGCCGGAACAACATTGGATGTAAAAGCGCGAGCATTGACGGTACTTCGCAGAACCGCTTGAGGGAGACGTGCACATGGCCCCGATAACCAGCACCTACCGACTGCAGTTGCGACCGGATGCATTCACTCTTCGTGATGCGGCCGCACAGGTGGACTACTTCGAGGCATTGGGGGTCTCACATCTCTATCTCTCCCCCATCCTCACGGCAACGTCCGGATCGACGCACGGCTACGACGTCACCGATCCGACAACCGTGTCCGAAGGACTTGGTGGCCGCGAGGCCCTGGTGGAGCTCTCGCGCGCCATTCGATCACGTGGGATGGGCCTGATCGTCGATCTGGTCCCCAACCATGTCGGTGTCGCCAAACCTCGCGAAAATGCTTGGTGGTGGGACGTTCTCACGCACGGGCAGTCGTCGGAGTACGCGCATTTCTTCGACATCGATTGGGCCGAGGACAACGGAGCCAACGGCGCCGACGGCAAACTCTCACTCCCGGTACTGGGCAGCCCGGACGATCTCGACGCACTGACTGTCGAGAAAGATGGCGAGGAAACACTTCTCGCGTTCTACGAGCACCGCTTCCCCATCGCTGCCGGTACTGAATTCGGATCTCCACAGGAGGTGCACTCCAGGCAGTCGTACCGACTCGTACCGTGGAACGCAGGGATCGTCAATTACCGACGGTTCTTCGCCGTCAACGAACTCGCTGCGCTGCGCCAGGAGGACCCCCAAGTCTTCGAACTCTGCCATCGGCAAGTGAAGTCGTGGGTCGACGAAGGACTGATCGACGGCGTTCGCATCGATCACCCGGACGGACTCGCGAATCCGGCGGAATATCTCGGGCGCCTGCGAGAACTGATCGGACCAGATCAGTGGCTCGTGATCGAAAAGATCCTCGGCCATACGGAACCACTCGATCCGATGCTCCCGATCGACGGCACCACCGGATACGACGCCCTCAATCAGCTGGGCGGCGTTTTCGTCGATCCCGCCGCCGAACTCGAATTGACCGAACTCTCGGCAGATCTGACCGGCGACGACGGGGACAGTGCATGGTTGCATCACACCGAACGTCAGTTCAAACGCGACACCGGGCGCGGTGACCTTGCACCGGAGGTTCGCAGGCTCGTGCGTGCAATCCGACGCGAAACCGGAAGTCGTTGCAGTGAAACCGAACTGAACGACGCAGTTGTCGTCGCGATCGCTCGGATGCCGGTGTACCGATCCGACTACAGTCCCCTCGCCGGTTTGGCCGCTCGGATCGTCGGTGACATGCACGAATTGGCTCCCGGACATGAACCATCGTTCAACGTGTTGGCGCAATCCCTGGTGAACAGCGGTGAGGCCTCAGTTCGCTTCCAGCAGGTGTGTGGCGCTGTCATGGCCAAGTCCGTCGAAGATCGACTCTTCTATCGGACGGCGCGCCTGGTCTCACGTCAGGAAGTCGGCGGCAACCCTGCATCGCTTGCCGTCTCCGTCGCCGAATTCCATCTCCACAACGCGGACCGAGCGAAGCGGTGGCCGCGCGCGATGACGAGTCTGTCCACTCACGACACCAAACGCGGCGAGGACGTGCGGGCACGGATCGGTGTTGTGTCTCAAGTGCCGACCCTGTGGGCCCGGCTGATTCGCGAGTGGGAAGACGTGTGCCCCAGCCCTGATCCGCTTACCGGATTGTTCTTGTGGCAGAACATCATCGGTGTGTGGCCGACGGACGGCCGCTCGGCAGCCTCGGTTCCAGAGCTGCGCGAGCGTTTGCACGCCTATGCGGAGAAAGCCGTCCGCGAGTCCGGCGCCAGGACTTCGTGGAACGATCCGGACGTCGACTTCGAGTCGGCAGTGCACCGCTGGATCGACGAGGTGATCGACGGCCCGGTCGGTGATTCGGTCAGCGAATTCGTCGGCCGGATCGCGCGTCACGGCTGGTCGGACTCTCTCGGCCAAAAGCTGCTCCAACTTCTCGGGCCCGGCGTTCCCGACGTCTACCAGGGCACTGAGCTGTGGGAGGACTCGTTGGTCGATCCGGACAACCGGCGGCTTGTCGACTACGGAACGAGGCGATCACTGCTCGATTCCGGCGCCGCGCCGATCGACGCAACAGGAACCGCAAAGTTGCACCTCGTTCGCACGGCACTGACACTGCGGCGGGAGAACCCCTCGTGGTTCGATCACGGTGAGTACCGGCCGGTCTTCGCTTCAGGTTCCGGATCCGGTCATCTGGTCGGCTTCTCGCGCGGCCCGGCAGGTGATCCGCCTATGGTCGTTGCTCTGGCGACGCGACATTCGCTCAGACTCTCGTCGCACGGTTGGAGAGATACGCGAGTGGACCTGCCAGATGGCGAATGGGTCGACGCACTGAGCGGACAACCCGTCTTGTCTTCGGATGCGCGGGACATCTTCGCTGCCGGGCCATGTGCCCTGTTGAACAGGGTGCGCTGAGCGGTTTCCGCTGACTGGGCATTCACCCCCGAAAAGAACTTCGTCGCGCTAACTTCCGAAGAGCAGATCATCACCACTAGTCGGAGGTTTGAGCATGGCCGCCAGTCGATTCACCGGAAAAGTTGCCTTCATCACCGGAGCCGCCCGTGGTCAGGGGCGCGCCGAAGCTGTCCGGCTGGCAGAAGAGGGCGCAGACATCATCGCCGTCGACGCGTGTGTTCAATTCGAATCCACCTCGTATGCCGGCGCCACCGACGACGACCTGGCCGAGACAGTCGAACTGGTCAAGGCCCTGGACCGTCGAATTGTCGCTACCAAGACCGACGTTCGCGACTTCTCTGCACTGTCCGCGGCGCTCGCGGCCGGCATCGACGAATTGGGGCGACTTGACGTCGTCGTCGCGAACGCCGGAATCTGTTCTGCCAACATGTCCTGGGAAATCACGCCCGAGCAGTGGCAGGAAACGCTCGACGTCAACCTGACCGGCGTCTTCCACACCGCCAAGGCAGCGATCCCGCACCTGATCAAGCAAGGCACCGGTGGCTCGATCATCTTCACCAGCTCCGTCGCCGGCCTGCGCGGCCTCCCCTTCCTCGGCCATTACGTCGCGAGCAAACACGGCATCACCGGTCTGGCCAAGACGATGGCCTCGGAGTTGGGGCAGTACAACATTCGGGTCAACACCATCCACCCACACGGCGTGGAAACCGGAATGCAGATGACGGACATGCGGCCGCTCATCGACGCCAACGCCCACACACTCGGTCCGATCTTCATGCAGACCTTGCCCGACCCGGTCAGCCAGCCGGAGGACATCGCCGCCGCCGTCGCGTTCCTCGGTTCCGACGAGGCCCATCACATCACCGGCATCGCGATGCCGCTCGATCTGGGCACCCTGATCCGCTGATCGAATCTTCTCGAGTTTTTCCCGTCCTCGGGGAATATCGCTTCCCCGAGGACGGTTGCGCGAGACATGACCAAAACTGTTGTAGCGCAGACGTACGGCACGCCCGAGGTCCTGAAGCTGGTGGACGTCGATTTACCGGCGCCGAAATCAGGTGAAGTCCTGGTCGACGTGAAGGCGATCGGCGTCAATCCCTTCGACTTCAAGCTCTACAGCGGCGCTTTCGGCACCGACCCCGAGAAACTTCCCATCCACCTCGGCGGCGAGGCAGCGGGCGTCGTCTCGGCTGTCGGCGACGGCGTCACAAATGTGACCGTCGGCGACGAAGTGATCGTCAGCCCCGGCAACGGCCTCTACTCCGAACAAGTAGTCGTGCCGGTCTCCTCTGTCACCGCGAAGCCCGCAGGCATCAGCTGGGAACAGGCAGCCGGCCTCCTTCTGGTCGGCGGAACTGCAGTCGACGCCCTCGACACCATTCGGGTCGGTTCCGGCGACACCGTTCTCATCCACGGCGCGTCCGGCGGCGTCGGCGCGATCGCTGTTCAGCTGGCAGTTGGTCGCGGAGCTA
This sequence comes from Rhodococcus sp. DN22, assembly GCF_036669995.1. Classification (NCBI taxonomy): domain Bacteria; kingdom Bacillati; phylum Actinomycetota; class Actinomycetes; order Mycobacteriales; family Nocardiaceae; genus Rhodococcus; species Rhodococcus sp. DN22. Next base: position 3,701,837 of record NZ_CP133326.1, read on the forward strand.
CGGTGATCGGCACTGCGGGAGCCTCGAATCAGGATTACGTGCGCTCGCTCGGCGCCACGCCTGTGCTCTACGGCCACGGCCTCGAAGCGCGTGTCCGTGAACTCGCGCCGAACGGCGTCGATGCGGCGTTCGACACCGCCGGAACGGACGAAGCCGTCGATGCATCTCTGGCTTTGGTCACCGACAAGAGTCGCATCGTCACCATCGTCGCGTTCGGACGCGCCCAGACCGACGGCTTCGCGTCCGTCGGCGGAGGCAATCCGGCAAGTGCGGAAGCGCATTTGAAGGCACGATCCGAACTTGTCGAACAAGCCGGTTCCGGACACCTCATCGTGAAGATCGCCAAGACCTTCCCGCTAGCGGACGTGGCACTCGCTCACACCGAGTTGCAGAGTTCGCACCCCGCGGGAAAGTTCATCCTCGTTCCGTGACCTTCAGCTCTGTCTTGCCTAGGCCTTAGGGGCGAGTGGAACCAACAGGGTGGTGCCGAACGCGACGAGCACCGATTCGCCTTCGCGTTCGGCATGTACCTCGGCAGTGACGAACACCTGCTTGCGCCCGGCCTTGACCGAGCGCGCCGTAGCGACAAATGCGGTTCCGACGCCCGGACTCACGAAATTGACCGCGCAGTTGGACGCCGCCACGACACCTACCTGGGTGAAAGCAGCAAATCCGCACGCGGTGTCGACGAGTCCCGCCACGAGCGCAGCGTGCAGGTGTCCCGAGTACTGGCCCAGATCCTCACGCCATTCGAGCCGCAGACAAACGCGACCCGGTTCGGCCTCCGTGACTTCGAATCCGGCCCACCGGTTGAAGGCCGCCGAGGCGTTGACCGCGCGCAACTGTTCGAGCATTTCAGAATTTCCCATGTAGACCAGTCTACATAGATTGTGGTGGATCGCTGGGGTGTTTAAGCTCCAACTCGTGGCGACTCCCCCGAAACACCGCGAAGCACTCGTACGAGCTGCGGCCGATCTGTTTCGCCGCCAGGGGTATGCGGCAACGGGCCTCAACGAGATCCTCAAGTCGAGCGGGGCGCCGAAAGGTTCGCTCTACCACTACTTTCCCGGCGGCAAAGAGCAGATCGGCGAAGAGGTCGTCCGCGTCGGCGGGCAGTTGGTCACCGACACCCTGACCGAACTCGCCGACAGCCAATCGGACGCCGGGTCGCTGCTGCGCGAGTACGCGCGGTTGCTCGCCGGATGGGTGAGCGATTCGGATTTCCACGAAGGCTCGCCGATCACGACGGTGTTGTTGGAACTTGCCCCCGATTCGGAGAGCGTGACAGCCGCCGGACAGGCGGTGTATCGACAGTGGACTTCGCTACTGCGCGACACACTGATCGCGTCCGGGGTCGGACGTGCGCGAGCGGAACGGCTTGCCGTCCTGGCAGTGTCCGCGCTCGAGGGCTCGCTGGTGCGGGCTCGCGTCGAACGATCCGGTCAGCCGATTCTCGATTCCCTCGGCGAGGTCGCCGACGTGTTCGACGGAGCAATCGCCGCGGCGCACTCGCACTGAGCGAACGCGACCTGAGCGAACGGCACTCTCGGTCTCATGAAGGCGCCGAAAGGTACGTTCGCTCGGAATCGGAGGGTGGCTCAGTCGGCTTCCGGGCGCCATCCCGAGCACCATCCCGAGCACCACCGCGGGCCGCGCCGATCCCTGCGACGACGACGCACGCGATACCTGCCACGGCCAGAACACTCGGAACCTGTTGCAGCACAACCAGACCGATAAGCTGCGCGAAAGCAGGCTCGAGACTCATCAGCGTGCCGAACGCCGCCGTGGACAGCCTTCGCAACGAGACCATCTCCAGAACGAACGGCACGACGGGCAGCAAGATCGCGAGTCCGAGGCCCACGAGAATCAGATGCGGAGTCAGCCGCCCGATAGCCGAGTGGCCTACGGCAATTGTCGCGGCCAACCCGGCTACCGCCATCGACACCGCCAGCCCGTTGATACCGGCAACCTCGTCGCCGACGCGCTGGGTGAGCAAAATGTACATCGCCCAGCAGAGCGCCGCACCGAGTGCGTACGCCACACCGACCAGATCGACTGTCCCGGCCCACGGTTCGGTGAGAAGCACGACGCCCACGCCTGCCAGAACCGGCCACAGAACGCGGCCACGCCCCCGGAGCAAAGCAACCGTCAGCGGACCCAAGAATTCCAATGCGCTTGCTGTTCCCAGCGGAAGGCGCTCCACCGCTGCCATGAACAGGAGCGTCATGCCTGCGGTGACCACACCCAGAACCACGCAAGCCAGAAACGCCTTGCGAGTGAACGCCGAAGGGCGGGGCCTGACGATGATCAGAAGAATGATGCCTGCCCAGGCGAGTCGTAGCCACGCCGCTCCGTCTGCGCCGAGCTGATCGATCAGGCCCACCGACACGGCGAGCCCGAGCTGCACGCACAACATCGCCAAAACAGCCAGGCCCACTCCGGCCCGCGCTTTCGTATCCATAGCTGAATTGAACGGGAGGCCAACCGTTCGTGTCCACGCGATTTTGACCTACATTATGTTCACGATTAGTGAATGATCGAAGGATGGAAACCCGTCGACTCCATCTCCTCCTCGAACTCTCCCGCTTGGGTTCGATGCGTGCAGTCGCCGAAGCGCACAACCTCACGACGTCGACAGTGTCCCAACAACTCGCGGCCTTGACCGCGGAGACCGGTACCGCACTGATCGAGCCCGACGGTCGCCGGGTGCGGCTGACGCCGGCCGGTCAACGACTGGCCGATCATGCCGTCACCATCCTGGCAGCCGTCGATGCAGCTCGCCTGGACCTCGATCCGGACGCGGAACCGGTGGGGACCCTGCGAGTCGGCGGATTCGCAACTGCGATCAGAACCGCGATGCTCCCCGTCGCTCGAAGCCTGCAACGCAGTCACCCGCAGGTGGACGTGATGATCTACGAATACGAACCCGTCGAGGCTTTTGCACTCCTCGAACGCGACGATCTAGACCTCGCACTGACGTACGACTACAACCTTGCCCCCGCGTCGCCGAGCCCACTACTCGAAGCAATTCCGCTCTGGTCGACGCCCTGGGGACTGTGTGTTCCCGACGACGCCAAAGCTCCCGACAAGTCCACAGAATCCGGAATCGATCTCCGCGCCTTCGCCGACACGTCATGGATAGTGAACTCACGCAACACGGCAGACGAGCGCGCTGTGCGAACCCTCGCGTCGCTGGCCGGGTTCACCCCTCGGATCACTCACCAGATCGACAGTCTCGACTTGGTCGAACTCTTGATCCTCAGTAGTTACGGCGTGGGGCTGATGCCGCTCGAACGCAAGACTCGCGAAGGCGTGCGCGTCGAACCACTCGTCGATCCGCCCGTCATCCTCACTGCCTATGCGGTGACGCGTCGCGGCCGATCGTCGTGGCCGCCGCTTCGGCTCGTGTTGGACCGACTCACGGCCTACCGATAACTCACATCCGATCAGCGTCGCCGTCGCGGCGCTGCTGCTTGGCAATTCGACGCTGCTCTTCCGCCCGCTCGCGGCACTGACGCAAGAAGGCTTCGTCCGCCGCCGGATCCTGCGCAACGGCACGTCCCGGGCGCTCGTATTCGCCGTATCCGGTTGGGCCGACGTAACCGCGGGGCGCGTTCTGTCCGCGCCCGACCACCAGCCACAGAACCGATCCCAAAGTAGGAAGGAAGATGATGATCAGAATCCAGACGACCTTGGGTAGGTACTGGATGTAGGCGTCATCTCTCGTGATGGCGTCGACGATGCAGAAAATCCACAGCAACATCGTGATGAGGCCGAACAAGGCATAGGGCACGCTGGCGATTCCTCCCGAGAATAAAAAACCCTCGCCATGCTAACGAAAACAGACCAATTAGTACATTAGATTCTGGCGAATGTTGAACTCGAGCCATCCTCGGTACGCATCGACGTCCCATCCACTGACCCGACGCAATTGCTGATGAAGCTGAGGCGAGACGAAAGCGGCAAGTATGCCCGCAGCTTTCTCGAGCGAAATCTCAGGCCTCAACAAGCCATGCTCGGAGAGACCCTCGGCTATCGACATCGCATTGACGGCCGACTGATCCGACGACTCCTCGGATAGTCGACGCATGTCGGCATCCGCACCCGAGGATTCGACCGCGACCATCATCAGAGCGCCGGCACGTTCGAGCAGTCCGATGCCCTGAGCCACGATCTGGGAGACGATCCGGCGAACGTCATCGGGGTCCGAGGCCAGGTTCGGCGCGCCGAGTGGAACCTCTTCGGCATCGAGCGCCGCAGCGAGGGCCGCTTCGAAGATCTCGAGTTTCCCGCCGGGGAAGGCTGTGAACACCGTCCGATCGGCGACGCCGGCCGAGGCGGCAATCTGCTTGACGGTGGCACTGACATACCCGTCTCGAACAAACAAGGCCGTCGCCGCATCACGAATGAGTTCACGCGTTCGCTGCGCGGAAGCTTCACGCACGCGGGAGTGGTACTGGCGTCTGCCCTCCATTGCGCACACTTTAGCCGCATTCGATGCAACGACCATGCATGGAAAGAATCGTGCAGCTCAGGAGCCTTTTCCGGGGTGGTCTATCCAGCCATCGCTACCGGGAAACACCAACGCCTCGTGGCCGTTGTCGTACCTGACCAGATAGGGAGGACCGCCGTCCTCGCCGTGCACCTCGAGAACCTCGGCAGTTACCTCCGCCTGCCCCACCACGCGCCCCTGGACGTGGAGACGGTCACCCACTTCGGCATGCATCACTCCTCCTCGCTGCCCGCTCGCGCAGGCGCAGACCAACCACTGACGTTGTTCCCGCCATGCCGACTCGGAAACCCTGGGGCGAGTTGCCGTCGTGAGAAATCGCATATTCACCGAAGGTGACACCGACGGGTGAACAGTGGTTCACTCATGGGTGAATTCCCGTTCACCATCGCCGCGTGAAGGACCGTCTCTTGGCATTGCACTCGTCTCCGACCACTCGCCGTTCAAGTCGGCTCATTACCGCAATTCTCTGTCTTTCCGGCACCGTGGTCGCGCTGCAACAAACGATGGTCATTCCGTTGTTGCCCGATTTCCCGAAGATCCTCGGCGTCAGCGCTGACGACGCCTCCTGGCTCGTCACCGTCACGCTCCTCACGAGTGCCGTCGCCACTCCGATCGTCTCCCGCCTGGCAGACATGTTCGGAAAACGACGCATGATGCTGATCTCGATGACGATGATCGTGGTCGGATCACTGGTCGCGGCGATCGGCGGCAACTTTGTCGCCCTGCTGATCGGACGTGGTCTCCAGGGCTTCGCGATCTCGATGATCCCCGTCGGAATCAGCATCATGCGCGACGAACTGCCCAAGGAGAAGGTGGCGTCGGCAACAGCGTTGATGAGTGCCACTCTCGGAATCGGCAGCGCACTCGGGCTCCCGCTGTCCGGGTTGATCTTCGAGCATCTGGGCTGGCCCGCCATCTTCTGGCTCTCGGCGATCGTGGGCGTCCTGCTGATCATCGCGGTAGCCGTCGTCGTCCCGGAATCAAGTGTTCGTACCCGCGGCAAATTCGACTTCCTGGGCGCGGTCATGCTCTCGACAGCACTCACGGCGATCCTCCTCGCCATCTCCAAGGGCGCCCGTTGGGGATGGACGAGCGAACTGACATTGCTGATGTTCGTCATCGGAATCGTGACTCTCGCATTGTGGTTCCCTTACGAACTCCGCGTCACCCAGCCGATGGTCGATCTACGAACGTCGGCCAAGCGGCCTGTTCTGCTGACCAACGTCGCCTCGATCCTCGTCGGCTTCTCGATGTACGCGAACAACCTCTCCACCACCCAACAACTTCAGATGCCGAAGATCTCCGGCTACGGCTTCGAACTGGGCGTGATGGCGGCCGGACTGTGCATGATTCCGGCAGGCCTCGCGATGGTCTTCTTCGCGCCCGTCTCCGCGAACATCACGAAGCGATTCGGAGCCAAGATCACCCTGATCGTCGGCGGCACGGTGCTCGCGCTCGCCTACATCGCGCGAGTGTTCCTGACCGGTTCGATAGCACTGATCATCATCAGCGCGGCGGTGGTCAGCATCGGAACCGCAATCGCCTACTCCGCGATGCCGATGCTGATCATGCGATCGGTTCCGATTACCGAAACCGCGTCGGCAAACGGCCTCAATTCGCTGCTCCGCTCAGTCGGTACTTCCACGTCCAGCGCGGTGGTTGCCGCCATGCTCACTTCGATGGTCATCCCGTCCGGGCCGGGCGAGGGCCTTCCGTCGATCGACGCCTTCAAGAACATCTTCTGGCTGGCCGCCCTCGCCGCCGTGGCTGCTGCCGCTGCCGCTGCGTTCATTCCTCGCCGCGGCGCAAAACCGGAAGCGGCACTTCGCCCGGTGACCCCGGAAGGGTTCGAGCTTCCCGACGCCGCCGTGTCCGAAACGGAAATTGTGGTTGCCGGTCGTGTGATCCGGGCCGACAGCCGACCGATCCGGCAGGCCGTTGTCACCGTGATGGACATGGAGGGTCGACCGATCGACTGGAGTCGCGCCGACAACGAGGGCAACTTTTCCCTCGCCCTACCCCGGCCCGGACGGTATTTGGTAGTGACGAGTGCCGACGGCTGGTCCCCTAGGTCGCAGGTGATCGCTTTCGACAGCGCGCAATCGACGCACACCGTCGAACTCGGTGACCGCCTCACCATCTCCGGCAAGGTCGGAGTCGGCGGCCGAACAACCTCGGGAACCGTCGTCACACTCACGAAACCGACCGGCGAATTCGTCGCATCCACGGTCACCGACGGAACCGGGCACTACGGAATCGCACTTCCCACATCCGGCCGGTACATCCTGACCGCGCTGACCGAGAGCGGACACGGCACATTGGCTCGTCAGATAGCGGTCATCGCGCAGTCCACCGTCGTCGACTTCGACGTACCCGTCGATGCCGAGCCGTTGACGACAGTATGAACGCCAGTATGAGCAACCGAACGCATGGCGATCGGGTATCGAGGCGGAGGCGAGCGACATGAGCAGCGGCGAAGCCAGCATCCTCACAGCAGCGAAAGCCTTGTTCGCGGAACGCGGTTAGGCATCGACGACCATCAAGGACATCGCGGTCGCAGCCGGCTACTCCCCTGCCCTGGTCATGAAGATCTACGGCAGCAAAGCTCGGCTGTACTCGGCTGCGATCCCGTCCGCACCTCCGATGGACGAGGATCCGAATGCCGACGCCACCGGAGACATCGGCTGTCAACTGGTCGAGAAACTTGTCGCTCGTAGAGAATCCGATGAAACCGATCCGTGGGCAATGCTCGCAGTACACGTTCACGAGGCGCCAGATCCGGCCGCCGCTCGGGCCGAGATCAAGCAACGATACGTTCACGGGATCGCGCGCCGCATCGGCGACACGGAGCCCGGTTTGGTACGCAGCCAGATCGTCGTCTCACTGCTGCTCGGACTGGCCACCGGCATGCGGACGCTCGAACTCCTCGGTGAGGATTCACTGTCGTCGGAGGATCTGATCCGGCGCTACGGAAGGCTGATTCAAATAGCCGTCGACGAAATCGAACCGGTATCCGAGCACGAATCGTTCATCAGTGACACGGTGGAGGAATGACTACTTACCGATACCTCGACGCCGACCGGAATCTCCTCGAAGAGAAAGATTTCGAAACCGAGCAGGACGCACAGGAATACCGACTCTCCGTCCTCGGTGCCGAACACATCGAGCCCACCGACGAATGACGCCTCCGCAAAGGAAGCCGAAGCAAGGAATTCTGTAGCGTCGAGACCATGCCTGTAGCTTGCTTGGGATCGATCACCCTCGATTGCAGTGATCCACAACGCCTTGCGGAATTCTGGCGAAATATGCTGGGCGGCGAAATCACGTACAACACTGAGAAGTTTGCGACCGTCAGCACAGGCGGTGGCCAGATCACCGCAATCCGCATCGACGAACACCGCCCGAGCACGTGGCCGTTGGCTGCAATACCGAAGCAGATTCATCTGGATTTAGTGGTCGATGATCTGGACATCGCACAGGAGCAAGCTGTCAGCCTCGGTGCTCAAATCGGTAGCCGGCAGAACGCGCCGGAGCGTTGCCGGGTTCTACTCGATCCCGCTGGTCATCCGTTCTGTTTGTGTCTGGCGGGTCCGAATCTGTCGCCGTGGTCAATGCCTGGCGAATCTGCGTGAGTTCGTCGATCAGAGCTTGAACGCGCCGCTCGATTTCGTCACGGATCGGGCGAACTGCTTCAAGGCCCTGTCCGGCCGGGTCGTCGAGAACCCAGTCTCGGTAACTCTTGCCGGGGAAGATCGGGCACGTGTCGCCGCAGCCCATGGTGATGACGACATCCGAATCCTGGACGGCGTCGACAGTGAGGATCTTCGGAGACTGCGCTGAGATGTCGATACCGCGCTCTGCCATCGCCTCGACCGCTGCCGAATTGACGGTCTCGGCGGGTGCGGATCCGGCGGAACGGACCTCGATGGCGTCGCCTGCGAGATGGCTCAGGAATCCCGCGGCCATCTGAGATCGACCGGCATTGTGGACGCAGACGAACAACACCGATGGTTTGCTCATGACCTCGCTCTTTCTCGACTGGATGAAACCTCTTCGACTGCAAAGCGTTTGCGTAGAGCAAGGGAGACATAGACCAGCCCGACGAGCACCGGTACCTCGATCAGCGGGCCGACGACACCGGCAAGAGCTTGCCCCGAGGTGGCGCCGTAGGTGGCGATGGCTACCGCGATCGCGAGTTCGAAGTTGTTGCCCGCGGCGGTGAACGCCAGGGTCGTGGTGCGTTCATAGCCCAATCCGATTGCGGCGCCGAGGATGTAGCCTCCGCCCCACATGAGCGCGAAGTACGCGAGCAAGGGCAGCGCGATCCGGACGACATCCCAAGGCTGGGAGGTGATCTGTTCGCCCTGCATCGAGAAGAGCACGACGATGGTGAACAGCAGACCGTAGAGCGCCCAGGGGCTGATCTTGGGGATGAACTTGTTGTCGTACCAGTCGCGGCCTTTGGCGCGTTCGCCGAAGAAGCGGGACAGAAAACCTGCCAGCAGCGGGATACCGAGGAAGATCAGGACCGATTTCGCAATCTGCCAGGGCGAGGTGTCGATGGTGGTCTGTTCGAGGCCGAGCCACCCGGGCAGGACCGAGAGGTAGAACCAACCGAGCACGGCGAACATGATCACCTGGAACACCGAATTGATGGCGACCAGCACCGCGGCGGCTTCGCGGTCTCCGCAGGCCAGGTCGTTCCAGATGATCACCATCGCGATGCAGCGAGCGAGACCGACGATGATCAAACCGGTTCGGTATTCCGGCAGGTCAGGCAGAAACAGCCAGGCGAGGGCGAACATCAGCGCCGGGCCGAGAACCCAGTTCAGGAACAGGGAGCCGGCGAGGAGTTTCTTGTCCCCGGTGACTGTGTCGAGGCGGTCGTAGCGGACCTTCGCCAGGACCGGGTACATCATGATCAGCAGACCGAGGGCGATCGGTAGCGAGATGCCGTCGATCTGCACCTTGTCCAGGGCAGTGTTCACACCGGGGATCCAGCGTCCAACCAGCAGGCCGACGACCATGGCCACGCCGATCCAGACCGCCAGATAGCGGTCGAGGGTGGAGAGTTTTCCGACGACTTCGGGGTGTTCGGTGGTGGCAGCGGTGTTGCTCATGCGGTGACCTCTACGCACGCGTCCGCGACACTCACGCTCGTACCTTCAACCAGTAGAACGGCGGAAAGCTGTTGCAGCGCAGCCGGAATAACCCAGTAGTACACCCAGGTCCCGCGTCGTTCACAATCGAGTAACCCGGCCTGGCGCAACACCTTGAGGTGATGCGAGATAGTCGGCTGAGACAGATCGAACGAGTCGGAGATGTCGCAGACGCAGGCTTCACCACCCTCGTGACTTGCCACCAAGCTGAGCAAGCGGAGACGAACCGGATCGCCGAGGGCCTTGAACATCCGAGACAAGTCGCCGGCCCAATCCTCGGTCAACGGTTCACGAACGAGCGGGGTGCAGCAAGCCTCGGAGTCCGGCAGCTCTTGATTCGACATTCTTCGATATTGACAGATATCGAATCAACGCGCAATCGGGCATCCGGTCAGCCGGATCCCGGACTCATCCCTCGGCGATCGCCGTTCGACGCTCGAGCAGAACAGTGTCGCGCCACACGCCGTCGAGTTCGGCGATCTTCTCGCGAAGGCCGACCGTTCGAAACCCGGCCGAATGATGGAGCGAGATGGAGGCACGGTTCTCCGGGAACATCGACGTCTGCAGAGTCCAGAGTCCGTCGGCGTCGGCGGCCATGACTTGCTTGCGCAACAACGCCTTTCCGACGCCACGACCACGCATGCCGTCCGCAACGTACACGGAGTTCTCGGCAACCCCGCGGTAGCAGTCACGCTCGGAAACCGGACTCAACGCAGCCCATCCGACAACAACACCCCCGATAGTCGCCACCCATCGATGCTGCGGCAGCCACCGTTCGTGGAGATGCTCACGCGAGGGGACCTCAGCGGCAAAGGTGGCATTTCGGGTAGCGATACCCTCTCGGTAAATACGTCGAACCGCATCCCAGTCGTCGTCGACCATGGCCCGGACAGAGACATCGCCGGGCAGATCACTCGGGCAGCACGGACGCGGAGCAAGGACTCCCATCACCACATCCGCCGCCTGCGGCAAGGCAACGCAACACGTCGGACTCATCGCGACGACCGTGCTCGTCCCTTCCCTACGCATGGTCACAAAACCCACATCGGCGAGCTTGCGCAGGTGATGCGACACCGTCGGCTGCCCGATCCCCAACGCCTCGGCGAGCGCTCCGACGGTAATACCACCGACCGCGCTCGCTACCCGGTGAAGCAATCGGACGCGCATCGGCTCGGCAAGGCAGGCGAACCACTGCGCGTAGGTATCGGCATCGCCCTGCGCGAGGACGGAAGAACGGATCTGATCCGGGTCCGAATCTCCGACTCGCACCGTCGGAGTCTGCAGCGAAGTCATCTCTCCACTATATCGACAGCTGTCGATGGTTGCCTACATTGATGATCGTCGATACAGTTCCCCGTAGATCGATAATCGTCGATGAAAGGCACGAAAATGAACCCCCTACCCGTTGTCGTGATCGGGGCCGGCCCGATCGGCCTGGCAGCCGCAGCAGAACTGCGCGAGCGCGGACTCACACCCTTTGTATTCGAGCGCGGAACCACAGCCGGTGCTGCGATCTCCGAGTGGAATCACGTTCGACTGTTCTCCCGGTGGTCCGAACTCGTCTCCCCCGCCGCGCGGCGACTCCTCGACCAGAATGGATGGAGCTCACCCGACGGGCAGACCTATCCGACCGGCCGGCAATGGCGCGAGCTCTACCTCGAACCACTCGCCTCGGCCCTCGCCGACCTGGTCCAGTTCGACACCGAGGTGATCGGCGTAGCTCGACGCGGACGTGACCTGGTCGTCGACGCCGGACGCGACAGCGAACCCCTCTCGATTCACCTGCGGCGCCGGGACGGAACCGAGGATCGGATGTTCGCCCAGGCCGTTGTGGATGCGTCCGGCACCTGGGGCACCCCCAACCCGCTCGGTGGTGAAGGTCTTCCTGCACTCGGCGAAGGCGCTGTGGGTACTGCGATCCGGTACCGGGTTCCTGATCTCGACGATCCGGCTGTGCGGGCACAGTTCGCCGGAACGCACACCGTCATCGCAGGTAGTGGCCACTCCGCGCTGACGGCGATCGTTGCGCTGTCAGGGTTGGCAGAGCAGGCTCCGAGCACCCGCATCACCTGGGCGGTCCGCCGAGGAAACATCGGCTCTGCATTCGGAGGCGGCGACGCTGACGAACTGCCCGCGCGCGGCGCCCTGGGATTGCGCGCAAAGAAGGCCGTCGAGGATGGCCTGTTGAGCGTCGTCAGCGGCTTCCGCACCGCAGAGGTGACAACTACCCCTTCGGGACAACTCATACTTGCCTCCGATGCGGGTGATCGCATCGAGAACGTGGACAACGTCATAACGCTGACCGGCTTCCGCCCCGATCTGTCCTGGCTCTCGGAAATTCGACTCGGCCTCGACGCGGTCTTACAAGCACCGGTCGAGCTTGCTCCGCTGATCGACCCGAACGTCCACTCGTGCGGCACCGTTTACCCGCATGGCGCGAAGGAGCTTCGCCATCCGGAGCCGGGGGTGTACTTGGCAGGAATGAAAAGCTACGGCCGAGCACCCACCTTCCTGGCGATGACCGGCTACGAGCAGGTTCGCAGCATCGCAGCCGAGCTCGCCGGCGATCACGAGGCAGCGGCCCGTGTCGAGTTGATCCTTCCGGAGACCGGAGTCTGCGGCGGCGCAGGCATTTTCGACGAACCTGACACAGCAGAAACCGACACAGGGAAAGCCGAGGGCGGATGCTGCAGCGCCCCCGCTCCGAAACTGATCACGCTGTCTGCACCGTCCGGCAACACCTGCGGATAGAAACAGTCCTTGACGACGGAACCAGCCCGCCGGGCTGCCACATCCGGCCGAACAAGGCATGCTGATCGTGTGCATACATTCGAGGTCTGGGCGCCCACACCGGAATCGGTCCGGGTCGAAGTCGACGGCATCACGCACGAGATGGACCGGACCGACGACGGGTGGTGGCGCGCCGAGGTCGACTGCGACAACCGCGCTCGCTACGGCTTTGTCGTCGACGGTGAAACACTCCCGGATCCGCGTTCACCACGCCAGCCCGAAGGCGTGCATCTCCGCTCCCAACTGCACCAACTCGACGAGGCGTCCTGGACCGACTCTCAGTGGACCGGACGACAACTCCCAGGATCATCGGTCTACGAACTGCACATCGGAACGTTCACCCCCGAAGGAACATTCGACGCCGCGATCGAACGTCTCGATCACCTGGTAGACCTCGGCGTCGGCTTCGTGGAAATCATGCCGGTCAACGGCTTCAACGGAACTCACAACTGGGGCTACGACGGTGTGCTCTGGTACACGGTCCACGAGATCTACGGTGGCCCGGACGGATTGCAACGCTTGGTGAATGCGGCCCACGAACGCGGACTCGGCGTGATCCTTGACGTGGTCTACAACCACCTGGGCCCGTCGGGCAACTACCTCGAAAAGTTCGGCCCCTACATTGCCGATGGAGCGAACACCTGGGGCCGAACGATCAACATCGGAGGCCCGCAGTCGGGCGAGGTTCGCGAGTACATCATCGGCAATGCCCTGCGATGGATGCGCGATTTCCACATCGACGGTCTACGCCTCGACGCCGTCCACGCGTTGGTCGATCACACCGCAACGCACATCCTCGAGGAACTCGCCGTCCGAACGGAAACACTGTCGGCTCATCTGGGTCGACCGCTCACGTTGATCGCCGAAAGCGATCTCAACGACGCCACTCTGATCACGCCACGAGCGGCCGGCGGGTTCGGCTTGGACGCGCAGTGGGACGACGACATCCACCACACCATTCACACGGCCGTGTCCGGCGAACGCCAGGGTTATTACGCCGACTTCGGATCCTTGGAATCCCTTGCAAATACATTGCGGCGCGGTTTCTTCCACGCCGGAACGTATTCCTCGTTCCGTGGACGGGTTCACGGCCGGCCGATCGACATCACGCATCAGCCCGCCAGCGCCCTGCTCGCATACACGTGCACCCACGATCAGATCGGCAACCGCGCGATCGGGGACCGCCCGAGCGCCTATCTGACGCCAGGACAATTGGCGATCAAGGCGGCGCTGGTCCTGCTCTCGCCGTACACGCCGATGCTGTTCATGGGCGAGGAATGGGGAGCGACCACTCCGTTCCAGTTCTTCACCTCGCATCCGGAACCGGAACTCGGCGAGGCCACTGCCAAAGGCCGCAAAGCGGAGTTCGCGGCGCACGGCTGGAACAGTGACGACATTCCGGATCCGCAAGACCCACAGACATTTCTGCGATCGAAACTGGACTGGGACGAGCGAGACGACGAGACACGCGCTCGCGTCCTGGCCTGCTATCGCGATCTACTTGCCCTGCGCAGGAAGCGAATCGAGATCACCGACCCTTGGCTGGGGCACCTGCACGTCGACTACAACGAGGACGACCAGTGGATCACCCTGCGCCGCGGCGCATTACAGATCGTGTGCAATCTGGGAACGGACGCGGCCTCGGTCCCGGCCGGCGGAACCCCCATCCTCTGGTGGGATCCGCCGACACAGGACGAGACCGCGTCCGCAACAGTGGTGCCGGGGCACTCGTTCGTCGTACTCGAAAGCTGACTAACTCTCGAGATTCCGGTATTAACGCTTCGCGTTCTCTGGTGTACTCCGCAGCATCCGCAACACCAATGCGGCACTGACGAACAGAACCAAAGCTGTTGCACCGGCAGCAACGTGCATACCGTCGACAAACGCCGACTTCGCGGAATCGGCAAGCACCGAACCGAGTTCACCAGGTAGGTACGTTGCTTCCTGCAGGGCACCGCCGAGCGTGCCCTGTGCAGCGTGCGCCTGATCTGCTTCGAGCATCGAGGTGTCGATTCCCTTGCGGAAGATCGCCATCACCACGCTGCCCAGGATCGCCACGCCGAGCGCGATGCCGAGTTCGTACGCGGTCTCCGACACAGCGGACGCAGCGCCGGCGCGTTCGGGTTCCACCGAGCTGACCACGAGATCCGATGTCAACGTCAACGCGACACCGACACCAGCACCGGCCAGACCGAAGCCGATCACGAACATCAACGGGCCGCTGTCGACGCCGAGCGCGAGCAGCATCGCAGCACCGATACCGGCAACCGCGAGGCCCGCGCTGAGCACGTGAGACACCGACCACCGGCGAATCAACCAGGCCGCCGCAACCGCGGTGAATGCGCTGAGCAACATACCCGGGAGCATCAGCAGGCCGGCGTCGAGCGCCGAGTTACCCAGCACCAACTGCAGGTACTGCGAGCCGAAGAACAGGACACCTGCCAGCGCGAAGATCGAGAGCAGGTTGGTGATGACGGCGGTGGAGAACGACGCGTTGGCAAACAGCTTCAGATCCAACATCGGATCCTTCAGCATCCGCTGACGACGCACGAACACGTAACCCGCCGCGAGACCAACGAGGCCGATCACCAGCAACGTGATGCTGACGCCGTGCACCACGGATTCCTTGACCGCGTACACCAGCGGCAACATGGTCGCCATCGACAGACCAGCGCTGATGAGGTCGAATCGACCCGGATTGGGGTCCTTCGACTCCGGGATCAGGATCGGGCCGAGTACAACCAGCGCGATCATGACCGGAATGTTGATCAAGAAGACCGAACCCCACCAGAAGTGCTCGAGCAACCAACCACCGACCAACGGGCCGGCCGCGGTACCGCCACCGGCCATCGCGCCCCAGACACCGATCGCCTCGGTGCGCTGACGCGGGTTGACGAAGATCGTGCGGATCAGACCGAGGGTGGCCGGCATCAGCGTTGCACCGGAAATACCCTGCAGCACGCGGGCGCCAATGAGCATCTCGGGACTGACAGCGAGAGCGGCGATGATCGAGGCGAGACCGAAGCCGACTGCGCCGATCAGGAGCAGTTTTCGCCTACCGATCCGGTCGCCGAGCGTACCCATGGTGATGAGCAGACCGGCGAGCACGAACGAATAGACGTCGATGATCCACAGCAACTGCGTGCTGCTCGGTTCGAGGTCGGCGCTGATGAACGGAAGCGCAAGATCGAGCACCGTGCCGTCGACTGCGATGAGCAACACAGCAAAGGCAAGGACTATCAAGCCCGCCCAGTCACGCTTTGTCGCCCGAACCTCGTCGGGATTGATTGCAGACGTGTGATCTGCCGACACTGACATTGCTCCCCTGCGACTTTCTCTGAGTTCTTTCGAAAAGACTTCACTGCACCGTCCAGCCGGTACAGTAGGTCTACGGTAACAGTGAACCGTCCGAGCGGTAAAGTTATTTCCGGGTAGGGTCACATCACATGGCTGCCGACACTCGCGATCGAATTCTCGACGCACTGGAGAAGCTGCTGCTGGTCAGCGGCGTCGCCCAAGTCACGCTCGAAGGCGTTGCCGCCGAAGCCGGGGTTTCCAAGGGCGGACTTCTCTATCACTTCCCCAGCAAGGAAGCCCTCCTCGCGGCGATGGTCCGCAGACTCGGGGAACGCTCGGATCAGCAACTCGACGACGCCGTAGCCGGCGGTACGACGGTCACCGAGTTCTATCTGCAGATCCCCGATGCGAACGAAAGCGAAGAACTCTCACTCTTCCGGTCGATCATCGCGGCACTGAGAACAGTCGACGGACAACACGACGAAATCCAGAAAGCCGTCACACATGTGATGCGGAGCTGGGACAAGGGCCTTCAGACCGAGATCGCCGACCCTGTGCAGGCCGAGATCATCCGACTCGTCGGCGACGGCCTGTATCTGGCGGCCATGCTCGGGCTCCCCCAGCCGGATCCCGAACTGCATCGACAGGTGGTCGAGCGACTGCGGCCCTGACCGGGGGCGTCCCTTACGTCAGATAGCGGTACGCCGGGCTTCCCGGCTCGAGCCTCTCGGACTGCATCGGCGCGCGCTCCATCCGCTCGAGTAACGCCGCCAAACCGTCGGCGGAACCGAGTTCGATACCCACCAACGCGGCACCCGTCTCGCGATTGTTTCGCTTGACATACTCGAACAGCGCGATGTCGTCGTCCGGCCCCAGCACGTCCGAAAGGAAGCGACGCAACGCTCCCGGTTCCTGCGGAAAGTCCACCAGGAAGTAGTGCTTGAGCCCGAGGTGAACGAGCGAACGCTCGAGAATTTCGCCGTAACGGGAGACGTCGTTGTTGCCACCGGAGATCAGGCACACGACGGTCGAACCCGGCTCGAACGTCAAATTCTGAAGTGCCGCAACGGAAAGCGCACCCGCAGGTTCGGCGATGATGCCCTCGCTCTGATACAGCTCGAGCATCGCCGTGCAGATAGCGCCCTCGTCGATCTGATTGACGACAAACGATCCCGAACCGGACCGCGTCTGAAGTTGACGAGCAACGAGCGGCAACGACGCGTGCGACACGACGGCGGCACCCAGACGTGAAACGACCTCGTAGGGAACATCGCCGATCCTCTTGACCGCTGCTCCGTCGACAAATGGATCGACGTCGGGAAGAGTCACCGGGCCCCCGGCAACAAGAGCGGCCGTCATGGACGCCGCGCCGGACGGCTCGATCCCGACGATCGACGTCTTCGGCGACCGCTCGTGCAGGTAGGTGGCGATGCCCGCAATGCAACCGCCACCGCCGACCGGCACGACGATCGTGTCGAGAGGGGCGTCCAATTGCGTCAGAATCTCCGCTGCAATGGTTCCTTGCCCCGCAGCGGTGCGCACGTCGTCGAACGGCGGAACCATGGTTGCGCCAGTTTCGGCTACGTCCTCCGCGGCCGCAGCAGCGGCGGCGTCATAGGTCTCACCGATCATGAACAGTTCGACAAACGCTCCGCCGTGGGCGCGGATGCGATCACGCTTCTGCTTGGGGGTATTGGCCGGAACGTAGATCCGACCCTTGATCTGCATCGTTCGGCACGCGAAAGCAACACCCTGCGCATGGTTACCGGCACTGGCAGTCACTACGCCGGCACCGCGTTCGGCCTCGTTGAGCTGAGCGATCAGGTTGTACGCTCCACGAATCTTGTACGAACGAACGCCCTGGAGGTCCTCACGCTTGAGATACACGTGTGCCCCGGTCAACGCCGAAAGACGATCGCTGTACTGCAGGGGCGTCGCCGCAATGACGTGCTGAATTCGCTCGATGGCCGCGTCGATCTCCTGCGCGTCGAGCGCGGGGACGGTGGACTTCGTTACTACGACATCGGGCGAGTTAGACACCCCGCCATTTTCGCACGTCGGAGATCAACCTTCCCACCACCCCGCCCCGCATGGTCTGCGAGGCAGGGTGGCGGTAGGTCAGCCGCGCGGATCCAACTGTGAGGGACGTGGCACGTTCCGCAGATTCGACTTGGCCATCTGTACTGCCTCGCCGACGCCGCCGTTCATCACCATCTTCGACATCGCCAAAGCGAAGCCCTTCATCTGACCACCGGTGATGGTGGGCGGCAACGACAATGCCAACGGATCGGTCACCAGATCCACCAAGGCCGGACCGTCATGATCGAGCGCGGCGCGTAGGCCCGCTTCGATGTCCGCAGGATTCTCGATTCGGCGCGAGAAGATACCGAGCGCAGCAGCAACCGCCGCGTAGTCGACCGCGGGCACGTCGACCCCGAAATCCGGAAGGCCGTCGACCAGCATCTCGAGCTTGACCATTCCGAGCGTCGAGTTGTTGAACACCACGATCTTGACCGGCAACTTGTACATCGCGACGGTGACCAACTCACCGAGCAGCATCGACAATCCACCGTCGCCCGACACCGAGATGACCTGACGCCCCGGACTCGACCATGCAGCACCCATCGCATGTGGGAGCGCATTGGACATCGATCCGTGCAGCGCCGAGGAGATGAAGCGTCTCGATCCGTTCGGATTGAGATAGCGCGCCGTCCACACGTTGCACATCCCGGTGTCGGCGGTGAAGATTGCGTCGTCGGCTGCCAGATCGTCCAAGATCGAGGCCGCATACTCGGGGTGAATCGGCGTGCGCTGCTTGACCGGATCCGTGTATGCACCAACCACTTTGGTCATCAGAGTGTTGTGCTTGGCGAGCGTGTCCTCCAGGAACCCGCGGTCGGTCTTTCGATCGAGCTGCGGAATCAGTGCGCTCAAGGTGCTCGCGACGTCGCCGTGCACAGCCAGGTCCAGGCTGGTTCGACGCCCCAACCGCTCGGCCGCGATGTCGATCTGAGCGGTACGAACGTCGTCGGGCAAGAACTGATCGTAGGGAAAGTCCGTACCGATCAGGAGCAGGAGATCGGCGCCGTGGATACCGTCGTGCGCCGCACCGTAACCGAGCAATCCGGTCATCCCGACGTCGTATGGATTGTCGTACTGGATCCATTCCTTGCCACGCAGTGAATGCCCGATGGGAGCGCCGACGGTTTCGGCCAACGCCAGAACCTCCGCGCGCGCATCTCGCACGCCCGCGCCGGCGAAGATCGCAACTTTGCGTGCGCCGTTGATCACGTCTGCCAACGCCAACACGTCACCGGCATCCGGAACGACTGTCGGCCTTCGGGTTTCGACGAGTGTCGGCGGGGTGCCTTCTGCCGGACAATCGGCGATGTCCCCGGGAAGCACGATCACCGAGACGCCGTTTCGAGCCACCGAATGCTGAATCGCCGACTGCACCACGCGTGGTGATTGGACTGCCGTGCTGACGAGTTCGGTGTAACTCGAACATTCGATGAAGATCCGCTCGGGATGCGTTTCCTGAAAGTAACCCATTCCGATCTGGGCGCTGGGGATGTGCGAGGCGATCGCGAGGACCGGCGCGCCCGAACGATGAGCGTCGTACAGGCCGTTGATCAGGTGAAGGTTTCCGGGACCGCAGGATCCGGCACACACTGCGAGTTTTCCGGTGATCTGGGCATCCGCTGCGGCCGCAAAGGCGGCTGCTTCCTCATGCCGGACGTGTATCCAATCGATTCCGCCCTTCTCGGAACCACCGGTGCGACGAACCGCATCGACGATGGGATTGAGACTGTCACCGACAATGCCGTAGATCCGACTGACACCCGCGTCAACGAGCTGCTGAACCAATTGATCTGCAACGGTTTTCGGACTCATCAGACCTCCATGACACACTCACGGGAGTCGGGATCGCCGACCCCCGGGAGTGACGATTTACTTGTGATTGATGCAGCGCTTCTTGTGGAATGCGGGGTTACTTGGGTTCGAGCACGAACACCGGAATCTCACGATCGGTCTTCGTCTGATAATCGGCGTAGTCGGGGTACGCAGCGACAGCGCGCTCCCACCAGACCGCCTTCTCGTCGCCGGTGACTTCCCGAGCAACCAGGTCGAAGACCTGCGTCGCGTCACGCAGCGTGACGTGCGGGTCGGCTTTGACGTTGTAGTACCAGACCGGATTCTTCGGGGCGCCACCGAGCGAAGCCACAACGGCATACGAACCGTCGTGCTCGACCCGCATCAGCGGCGTCTTCCTGACCTTGCCGGACTTTGCCCCGATGGTCGTGAGAACGACGACGGGCATGCCGTTCATGTCGTTTCCCTCGGTGCCACCGGAGTTCTCGATGCGTGCGACCTGATCGGCGGCCCACGACGCTGGACTGGGTTCGTACTCACCTGTGATTGGCATGTGTACCAGTGAACACCCACTCGAGCACCTTGGCCACCGAACCACGCCGACCAGGCCTGTCGCCCGCGCACTCCCCTGGTTGATCGATTAAGTGAGCTGCCGATCAATAAAGTTCGCTTGCCCGAACTCTCATCTCTGGCTACTCTGAAACCACAGCTTCGAACAGCCGTATCAGAAAGGGACGAGATGACCACCGCCGATATCTCCACTCGCGAATCACGCCCCTCCCCCGACTATTGCGTCGATCTGGCCGGAACTCGGTGGCCGCTGTACAAGATCGAAGCTCTCGTGGTCGGGTTCGTGCTGTTCGTCGTCGCCGGTGCCGTCACGCAGTCGATGCAGGTGGCCGTACTGACTGCCGCAACGGCCGCTGTAGTCACGTGGTGGGTACGGCGCGTGCACTACTCACGCACCACCTGATCACCGCACTCCCCCGAACTCCCGCGAACCACGAAGGGACCTTGCTGCATCAGCAGCAAGGTCCCTTCGTTCGGTTCAGGTCCGCTCGGCGGTCAGACCGTCAGGCAACTCGGTCCGAGCAATGCCTTCAGGTCGCCCATCAGTGCCGAGGACGGTTCGACCCGAAGGACGTCGTCGACCTTCCACAAGCTGATTTCGGTTCCGCCGATCAGTCGGACATGGACATCGGACGTCCCCGGATGCCTGGTCAACACCTGCTTGAGAGCACTGAGCTTGTCCTTGGTGCATTGCCGAAGCGGCAGCGAGACCGACAGCGGACGCGCAACCCCGATCGCCGAAATATCAGGTACCGCAAGGTCGTTGCCGATCAGTGACATCCGATCGTCTCGGATCGAAACGCGAGCCTTGACCAACACGATGGCATCCTCGGCGATGTCCATTCCGTACACGGCGTACGCCTGCGGGAAGAACAGCACCTCGATTCCACCCACGAGATCTTCGAGCTGCACGATGCACCAGGTCAGACCGTTCTTGTTGACCCGGCGGTCCACCGAGGCGATGATGCCGCCGAGAGTTACCTGGGCACCGTCCTGGACGCCGCCTTCCAAAATCGCGGCGATGGACGTGTCGGACTGCTGGCGAAGAATGTGCTCGACGCCGTTGAGCGGGTGACCGGAGACATACAGCCCCAGCATCTCTCGTTCGAGCGCCAGGCGATGCTTGGAATCCCACTCTTCGTCAGGAATCTTGACGTCGAACACCGAGGTGATCGACTCGTCCGCCTCGGCACCGCCGAAGAGGTCGAACTGTCCGATCGCCTCCGCCTTCTTGGTGCTCATCACGGAGTCGATGGCGTCGGCATGGACCAACATCAGGCCCTTGCGCGGATGACCCAACGAGTCGAAAGCACCGGCCTTGATGAGCGATTCGGTGACCTTCTTGTTGCAAGCCATCGCGTCGATCTTGCCGAGATAGTCGGAGAAATCTGTGAACTTCGACTTCTCGGTGCGCGCCTTGATGATCGAGGCGACGACGTTGGCGCCGACGTTGCGCACCGACCCCATACCGAAACGGATGTCGTCGCCGACGGTCGCGAAGTCGACGCGTGACTCGTTGACGTCCGGCGGGAGAACGGTGATGCCCAACTTGCGGCAGTCGGCGAGGTAGATCGCGGACTTGTCCTTGTCGTCACCGACGGAGGTCAGCAGACCCGCCATGTACTCGGCCGGGTAGTTCGCCTTGAGGTACGCAGTCCAGTACGACACGAGTCCGTAGCCGGCGGAGTGCGACTTGTTGAACGCGTAGCCGGCGAAGGGAAGGACCGTGTCCCACAGCGCCTTGATGGCGGCTTCGCTGAAGTTGTTGTCCAACATGCCCTGCCGGAAGCCGGCGTAGGCCTTTTCCAGCTCGGACAGCTTCTTCTTACCCATGGCGCGACGCAGCAAGTCGGCCTGACCCAGGGTGTACCCGGCCACCTTCTGCGCCAGTTGCATGATCTGCTCCTGGTAGATGATCAGGCCGTAGGTCTCGGAGAGGATCTCCGCGAGCGGCTCCTCCAGTTCGGGGTGAATCGGCTTGACGTCTTCCAAGGCGTTCTTGCGCTTGGCGTACGAGATGTGGGCGTCCACACCCATCGGTCCCGGTCGATACAGCGCCAAGGCGGCGACGATGTCGCCGAATCCGGTGGGCTGCATCAGTTTCAGCAACTCGCGCATACCGCCGCCGTCGAGCTGGAACACACCGAGAGTGTCACCGCGGGCGAGCAGTTCGTATGTTGCCGCATCGTCCATCGGCAACGTGTCGAGGTCGAGGTCGATGCCGCGGTTGGCTTTGATGTTCTCGAGCGTGTCGCCGATAACCGTGAGGTTTCGCAGACCGAGGAAGTCCATCTTGAGCAGGCCGATGGCTTCACACGAGGGGTAGTCCCACCCGGTGATGATGGCGCCGTCCTGGGCGCGCTTCCAGACCGGGATTGCGTCGGTGAGCGGTTCGGACGACATGATGACCGCGCAGGCGTGCACACCGGCGTTGCGGATCAGCCCTTCCAGACCCACCGCGGTCTTGTAGATCTTCGCGACGTCCGGGCTGGAGTCGATGAGCGCTCGAACCTCGACTGCCTCCTTGTACCGCTCGTGCTTCGGGTCGGTGATACCGGAAACCGAGATGTCCTTGGCCATGATGGGCGGCGGGAGCGCCTTGGTGATCTGATCGGCGATGGCAAAGCCCGGCTTGCCGAACTGGACGCGAGCCGAGTCCTTGATGGCAGCCTTGGTCTTGATGGTGCCGAAGGTGATGACCTGGGCGACCTTGTCGTTGCCCCACTTGTCCGTCGCGTAGCGAACCATCTCGCCGCGACGGCGATCATCGAAGTCGATATCGATATCGGGCATGGACACACGCTCGGGGTTGAGGAATCGCTCGAACAGCAACCCGTACGGGATGGGGTCGATGTTGGTGATACCCATCGCGTAGGCCACCAACGAACCGGCAGCCGATCCACGGCCGGGCCCGACACGGATCCCGACGTCCTTGGCGTGGTTGATCAGGTCGCCGACCACGAGGAAGTAGGCCGGGAAGCCCATTTCGTTGATGACGCCGATCTCGTAGTCGGCGCGGGCGAGGTACTCCTGCGGCGGTCCGCTCGGGAAGCGGCGATCGAGTCCGCGCATCACCTCGGCGCGCAGGAAGGTCTGCTGCGTGTGTCCCTCCGGGACCGGGAAGATCGGCATGCGGTCGTGGAACGCCCACACGTCCTCGTACGACTGCACACGCTCGCCGATGGCAACGGTGTTGTCGCATGCCCCCGGTACCTCGTTGTCCCAGATGGCGCGCATCTCGGCAGCGGACTTGAGGTAGTAGCCGTCGCCGTCGAACTTGAAGCGAGTGGGGTCGGAGAGCGTCTTGCCGGTCTGAATGCAGAGCAGCGCCTCGTGATTCTCGGCGGCGTCCTTGGTGACGTAATGGCAGTCGTTGGTGGCAAGTGGCGGAATACCGAGTTGCTTGCCGATGTCGAGCAGACCCTCTCGCACACGGCGCTCGATCGAGAGACCGTGATCCATCAGTTCGAGGAAGAAGTTGTCCGGGCCCCAGATCTCCTGCCACTTCGCGGCAGCTTCGAGAGCCTCGCGATCGTGACCGAGACGAAGGCGGGTCTGGATCTCACCGGACGGGCAACCCGTGGTCGCGATGATGCCCTCGGCGTGCGCGGCGATGAGCTCCTCGTCCATCCGTGGCCATTTACCGAGCTGGCCCTCGATGGACGCGAGCGACGACAGCTTGAAGAGATTGCGGAGTCCGGTCGCGTTCTCGGCCACCATCGTCATGTGGGTGTACGCACCGCTACCGGAGACGTCGTCGGACTTCTGGCTGCGATCTCCCCAGAGAACTCGCTTGGTGTTGAAGCGAGACTCGGGTGCGATGTACGCCTCGATGCCGATGATCGGCTTGATGCCGGCGCTCTTTGCCTCGTTGTAGAACTGGCTGGCGCCGTACATGTTTCCGTGGTCGGTCATGCCGACAGCGGTCATTTCGAGACGAGCGGCCTCCTCGAACATGGCGCCGACCTTGGCCGCACCGTCGAGCATCGAGTACTCGGTGTGATTGTGAAGATGTACGAACGAGTCAGCCACGTGCGCCTCTCTGAAGGTCTGGGAGCGAGATCGAGTGTATGCCGCGCTGCCGACACGACCGGCGACCGACGTAGCGGAGTCGCCGTGCGCCGCCTCCGGTCACGTGACCGGAACCTCGGGTTCGGCGCTCGACCTCACCGAACGCCGCGAACGTCGACCGGCGACGAAGGTGTCTGTCGTGAAGATCACCAGTGCAGCCCAGATCAGAACGAAGCCGATCCAGCGTGAGGCCGGCATGTCCTCGTGCATGACGGCCACACCCCACGCCATCTGGAGCGCCGGGGTGAGGTACTGCAGCATGCCCATCGTCGCCAACGGAACTCTCTGAGCGGCGACGCCGAACAGGAGCAGCGGCAGCGCGGTGACCGGGCCGGCGGCAAGCAGCAACAGGCTGTGCCCGGTACCGCTGCTGATGAATGCACCGGCCCCGGTCAGGCCGAGAAACACGAGGTAGCCGACCGCGAACGGCGCGGCAACGACGCCCTCGGCAGTCAAACTGGTTCGAGGATCGAGCGGAACCACCTTCTTGACCAACCCATAGGTGGCAAACGAGCCGGCGAGCAGCAAAGCGACGATCGGGGGTTTCCCGAAGTCGACCGTGATCACGACAACTGCCGTGGCAGCGAGAACGAGCGCGGCGATCTGAGCGCGGCGCAATCGTTCGCGGAAGATCACGACGCCGAGCAGAACGGTGACCAGCGGGTTGATGAAGTACCCGAGAGCCGCCTCCACGACGCGGCCTGACACCACGGCATAGATGTACGTGCCCCAGTTCACGGCGATCGCCGCTGACGCCGCGGTCACCAGCAGCCAGGTGCGTGCGCTGATTCCGCGAAGCGATCCGAGGCGGCCGGCAAAGGCCAACACGATCAGCATCAACAGAAGGGTCCACACCACCCGGTGCGCCAGGATCTCGACCGGATCGGCGAAGTCGAGTAATCCGAAGAAGGCCGGGAACGTTCCCCACAACAGGAAAGCCGCCACACCGTAGAAGATCCCCGAGGACGAACGGGACTCGGCGCGTTCGTCCTTGTTCAAAGAACCGGAGTTCACGGGACCGGACCATCGTCGGGGCCGGGAGCAACGACGTCCACGTACTCCGGCAGCAAGGGACGGACGGCTGCCAACCACGGCGAGGCGTCGGACGGCAACGCTTCCACTGCACGGACGTTCGAGTCATGTTCGATCGCTTCGAGTCCTTCGGGAGTAGCTCGCACCAGCACGCCCACCGCGCAGGCGCACCCGGCGGACAATTGCTTCGCCGACGCGAGCGCCACCTGTTGCTGGCGATCGGTGTCGCCGCCGAGCGAGACCAGTCGCGTGGCTGCAACACCGGGCGATCTGCGCACTGCTTCGTCGTTGTCGGGAACGGGCACCGACATGAGCGGCGTCTGGACGCGCTCGATCGGAACTCGGAACATGACCCTGGACACGCGAACGCCCGAGACCTCAGCGCCCGGCACCTGAACACTGCTGGTCGACGTGATGACCTCGTCGACGGTGAGTGCCTTCGTGAACGAGACCAACGCCCACACCGGCCCGTCGACCGACGCAACAGAATCTCGCGCTCGGTCGAGGTAGTCCGGGACAGCTTCCCCACTGTCCGGACCCAGAGTGTCCGTCCGGATCGGCGGGGTCGGCACGGGATTCGCGAACCCCACGCCCACCACCGCCGCCACACCGACCACCACCGCGACGACGGCCGGCGCGGGGGTAAGCCCGCGCGGTGTCATGAGGACCGGAGAACTTCGAGTGCGTGTTCGAGATCCTTCGGGTACTTGCTCTTGATCTCGACCCAGCGACCGTCCGCCGGATGTGCGAATCCAAGAGACACGGCGTGCAGCCACTGGCGCTCGAGGCCGAGCCTTTCGGCAAGTCGAGGGTCCGCGCCGTAAGTCAGGTCGCCGCAGCACGGATGGCGCAACGCCGAAAAGTGGACACGGATCTGGTGTGTGCGACCGGTTTCGAGGTGCACGTCCAGCAGACTCGCTGCCTGGAACGCCTCGATGGTGTCGTAGTGCGTGACGCTGGGCTTGCCGTCGGCCGTGACCGTGAATCGCCAGTCGTTCCCGTGATGGCGTCCGATGGGCGCGTCGATCGTTCCGCTGCTCGGGTCGGGATGTCCCTGCACGAGAGCGTGGTAGCGCTTGTCGATGGTCCGCTGCTTGAAAGCGCGCTTGAGCAACGTGTACGCGCGCTCGGATGTGGCAACCACCATGACACCCGACGTTCCGACGTCCAGACGGTGGACGATGCCCTGACGCTCGTGGGCACCGGACGTCGAGATGCGGAAACCGGCCGCGGCAAGTCCGCCGATGACGGTCGGTCCCGTCCACCCGACGCTGGCGTGCGCGGCAACTCCGACGGGCTTGTCGACTGCCACGACGTCGTCGTCGGCGTAGAGGATCTCCATTCCCTCGACCGGTGTCGCTTCGATGGTCAGGGGCCGCGGCGGTTCGGGCAGGACTACCTCGAGCCACGACCCTGCGGTCAGACGATCGGACTTGCCGACGGCCACACCGTCGACGAGTACCGAGCCTTCTTCCGCGAGTGTCGCGACCACGGTGCGCGAGAGTCCGAGAAGGCGCGCGAGGCCGGCATCGACGCGCATGGCATCGAGACCGTCGGGCACTGGCATCGAACGGGATTCCCTCACTTGGTTTCTCCCTCGGCTGCAGCCTTCGATTCGGTGAGCTTCTTGTCGTCCGCCTTGTGATCACGCAGGCGTTCACCGTTGGGTTCGAAGCCGAACAGTGTCAGGACGACGAGCAGAATCGCGCCACAGACGATCGCGGAATCCGCGATGTTGAACACCGGCCACCAGCCGACGGAGACGAAATCCACCACATGTCCGCGCATGATTCCGGGAGAGCGGAAGAATCGGTCGACGAGGTTACCCAGCGCGCCGCCGAGAACGAGGCCGAGACCGAGCGCCCACCACGGTGATCGGAGCGTGCGACCGATCTTGATCACACCGATGACCACACCGATTGCGACGAGAGTGAGGATCCACGTCATCGACGTCGCCATCGAGAACGCTGCCCCCGGATTGCGCACCATCGTGAATGTGACCACGTCACCGATGATTTCGATCGGCTGCCCCGGTTTGACCGCGGCGACTGCCCACACCTTCGTGAGAATGTCCGAGAGCAGGATGACAGCGGCGATGGCAATGAGCATGGTCAGCCGGCGGGGCTTTTCGACCGGCGCAACCGCCAGGTCACCGTCTTCCGATTTCACGGCTTCCGGTTTCACGGTTTCGGGCTCGTCGGCCTTCGAGATTTCGGTAATCGGCTGATCCTCCGCGTTGACATCTCGGTCTGGGTGGTCTGTACTCACGCAACCATCATCCCTCATGTTCACCGCACCGGGTCACGCACTCTGCAACTGCGGCTAGCCTGGAGCGCGTGCCACTGCTGTCCACGACCGGCCGACGCGTTCCGTTCGCCCTCGCTGCCCTCGCTCTCACCACCGTTCTCACCGCTTGCGGCGAGTCGGATCAACCTCCGAACACCCCGACCTCCTCGCCGAGTGAGGTGACTGTTCCGGTGACCGCCGCGACGGTCGAAGTTCTCGAGGCGGGAAGCGAGCCGCGCGAGGTTTTGCGTACGAACTTGCCTGTCGGCACCACGCAGACGGCGACGCTCGTCACCCAGGCCGTCGTGAGTCAGCAGATCGATCAACAACCGGCGCAGGATTTCTCTTCGCCGGAGATCACGATCCCGCTCTCGGCAAACGTGACCGCTGACGATCCCACCGCAGTCGTTGACCTCACGCTGTCGTCGATGACCTCGCCCGATGCAACGCTGCAGGCTGCGCTGAGCGGGGCCGACGGGTCTGCGGCCGGATTGTCGGTCACGGATTCGGGCGCCATCACCGCCCTACGGTTGAAGCCCTCCGCCAACTCGGCCAATGCTGCCCGCGCTGCAATCGAACAAGCGCTGGGCCAAGCGGTCTACCGGACCGTTGCACTCCCCGACGCTCCGGTCGGTGTCGGCGCACGTTGGGTGGTTCGGCAGCAAGTCAGCAGCGAAATCCTGCTCGATCAGACAACCACCGTCACGCTCACCGCGCGCGAGGGCAATCGGCTTTCGCTCGCGGTGGACGTATCGCAGACCCCGCAGAGCCCGGTCTGGAACCTGGCCGGTGACGCCGGAACGCTGAACATCGATCAGTACGTCATGGCCGGTTCCGGAAACCTCACCGTCGACCTCTCACTCCCCTTGCCGATCGACGGACAGATGACCGTCGGCGGCGACCAGGCATACGGCGACCCGGACAGCTCCTCGGTGATCCGGCAGACCATCTCCAACAGCATTCGGTGGGAATCGTGACACGCCGGTCGCTTCTCGCACTTGGTCTGACCGCAACGGCGGCACTGTTCGTCGTGACCGGTTGCGGCTCGGACGACTCGCCTGGTGCCGACACGACTACGCAGGTTTCCGCCCCACAGGTCGGCTTGGCGCCGTTCACGGCTGCTCCGGCCGCACCGCTGAGCGGGGCGCCTCTCGACCGTGACGGCCTGCAACGAGCCGCGCTCACCCTGTCCGAGCTACCTGCCGACTTCGACGTAGTTCCCGACCCGGTCGACGACCTCGGCCTCGCACCGGCGCCGGAAAATTCGGAGGCGGACAAGTCGAGCACCGACCCCGCCGTCTGCGCCCAGGTTCTGGCGCCGATAGCCACCCAGGCTCCCGGATCGGTCGCCGACCTCTCCGACATGTTCACCGGCCCCGATTTCACGAGCATCGATCAGGACTCTGCTTCGTACGCCGACGGCACCGCGGCAGCAGCAGCTTTCGAGAAACTTCAGACCACGCTGGCCGGGTGTGCGGAGTATTCGGGAACCGATGCCGACGGAACGACCATCACCTATCGCGTCGGCGGAGCGTCGGACCCGAACATCGGCGACGCGTCTTTCGCTTTCCGAATCATCACGGAGAGTGGCGGTTTCACCTTGGTTGCCGACGCGATCGTGGCCGCAGTCGGGACGACGTTGACTCAGCTGTCCGCGACGGCGCCGAGTCCGATCGCCCCCGATGTTCTCCACTCGATGGCATCGGCCGCCGCAGATCGCCTGCGCGCACAAACGCCCTGACTACGAGCGGATTCGTCCTGTCTCGGCCTTTCGCGAATGATTCGGGACCACAGACCCTTTGACAACTGCCCGTCCACACTGAACGGTGAGAGTAGGTACGAAACAGACCAACGCGACACACTGATGTGAGGAGCCAGAGTTCATGCCGGAACCCAGAAGGTCAGATCACACCGATTACGTAGCCGTCAATCCGATCTTCTCGAGGCCTGGCGAGGATTCGGTTGCATCGAAGTACACACTCGAACCCGACGGCATGCTTCCCGAGACCGCGTATCAGATCGTCCACGACGAAACGATGCTCGACGGCAATGCGCGGCTCAATCTCGCGACGTTCGTCAGCACGTGGATGGACGATCACGCCACCAAACTGTATGCCGAGTCGTTCGACAAGAACATGATCGACAAGGACGAGTATCCGCAGACCGCCGCGATCGAAACCTATTGCTGGCGCATCCTTGCCGACCTCTGGCACTCACCCTCCCCCAAGGACGCAATCGGCACCTCGACGATCGGTTCGTCCGAAGCCTGCATGCTCGGCGGCCTGGCGATGAAACGACGCTGGCAGCACGCACGAAAAGCCGCGGGCAAGTCCACCGAAAAGCCAAATCTCATCATGAGTTCCGCGGTCCAGGTGTGCTGGGAGAAGTTCTGCAACTACTGGGACGTCGAAGCGCGTTACGTGCCGATCAGCGAGGAACACCGCACCCTCGACGGTCACGATCTGGACAAGTACGTCGACGAGAACACCATCGGCGTCGTCGCGATCATGGGCGTCACGTACACCGGGATGTACGAGCCGGTCCTGGAAATCTCGAAGGCACTCGATGCGATCCAGACGAAGACGGGACTCGACGTCCCCATCCACGTCGACGGCGCTTCCGGTGCGATGATCGCACCGTTCCTTCAGCCCGAACTCGAATGGGATTTCCGGCTCCCGCGCGTCCACTCCATCAACACCTCGGCGCACAAGTACGGGCTCGTCTACCCCGGCCTCGGCTGGGTGGTCTGGCGATCGCAGGATCTACTTCCCGACGACCTCGTCTTCAAGGTGAGCTACCTCGGCGGCAGTATGCCGACCTTCGCACTGAACTTCTCGCGTCCCGGCGCTCAGGTGATCCTGCAGTTCTACTTGTTCCTGCGTCTCGGCCACGACGGCTATCGCGCGATCCAGCAGTCCTCCCAGGACGTGGCGAAATTTCTCGCCGAAGGGATCGGGAAACTCGACGCGTTCGAACTGTGGAACGACGGTTCCGACATCCCGGTCTTCGCGTGGCGCCTCGCCGAGGGGCACACGTCCAACTGGACGTTGTACGACCTCTCGGACCGGTTGCGAGGCAAGGGCTGGTTGGTGCCGGCCTACCCCATGCCGGACGATCTCGCGGATCTGACAGTGCAGCGCATCGTGGTTCGTAACGGACTGAGCATGGACCTGGCGGCCAATCTGCTGCGCATCATCGAAGAGGAAACCGCGTTCCTCGACGAACTGGACAGCCCGATGCCGCGGCCGCGCGTCACCGAGGGATTCCATCACTGACGTCGCTTACCGCGTGAAGAGCGGCCGCCCACTCCCCTTCGGGAGTCGGCGGCCGCTCTGGTGTTTCAGGTGTTACCGAGAGATCAAGCAGCGCAAGCCGGCGAGGTCAGACCTGCAACGCCGACGATCTGGCAAGCGGTGGTCTTCGAGAGCTTCCAGACGCCGTCTTCGTAGACGAACGAAGCCTGCAGGCCCTGCTGCAGCGGCTGGCCGTTGACGACGATGTTCAGCGAAGCTGCTGCCGTCTCGCTGCCTGTGTCGGTGACCGGGTCGAGGATCTCGACCTGCGCGCCGGCAGCCTTGGCGGCAGCGGCGACCTGGTTGATGAGCTCGGGATCAGCCTCGGCGCCCTGGACGAGGTTGACCTTGTCTGCGGCCGGAACGCTCTCGTCGAGTGCCTGGGCGACCTTGCCGTTGAGCTCAGCAGAGGTCGGGAGCTCGGGAGCGGGATCGCCGGAGGGCGTGGTGGTAGCCGTCGTGGTCTTCGATGACGTGGTGGGTGATGCTTCCTTTTCACCCGAGCTACAAGCGGTCATCGTGAGGGCTGCTGCGATCGCCACTGCTGCAACGGTCATCTTCTGAAGCTTCAACTTCTCAGTCCTATCCATTCGGGTGTTCACATTCGAGCGTCAGTCGAACATCGTGCTTGCTCGAGGATCGTCGACAACATTACCCAACGGTAAGCGGAAAAAGTCTAAGGACATCCTCAGAGAAGGCTGTCGACCGCATCTGCTACCTCGAGCACCTCATCGGATTCGGCAAAGGTTTTGGCGATTCCCGTTCCGCTGGAACGGGTTTCGAAGCGAACCGTCACCACACCGTGCCCGGCGCCCTGCACCCAACCGTGTCCGTATTCTGGATGCTTCACGTCCAAACCGGGGTGCCAGTAGCGCTGAGGGACACGTGCTGCCACCGGAACGTCGAGTTCGGCCTCATCGAGGGCGCCCGTGAGAGTCTCGACCGGATAGCCGGGAACGTCCTGATCCAACTCGGGAAAAAGTGATCCTTGCCGAACGGTGGACAAACCGGCGAATCCCACACCGACCAGGCGAATCGGCCCCAATTCCTGTGGATCGATGACCTGTTTCTGCGCAGTCGCGATGAGGATTTGGCGGTCGATGGTGGCAAACGGCAGCGTCACGGATCGAGTCAAGATACTCATATCGGACTTCTTGAGCTTCAGTACGACGGTGCGAGCAGCTCTTCCGTCCTTCTCCAGCCTGGAAAATGCTGCACGACCACTACTTTCGACGGCGGCGCGCAGTTGCGCCATGGTGACGATGTCTGCGGCGAACGTGGATTCCGCGCTGATCTGCTTGGATTCGGCACGCTCGGCGACCGGCCGATCGTCGATCCCCTGCGCAAGCCGATGCAACCCCGGACCGACAGTGGTTCCCAGTATCGACGCCACCTCCGCTATGGGTGTGCGGGCAAACCCACCGATGGTTTCGATCCCGAGACGCTTGAGTTTTTCCTCGGCGACGGGACCGATCCCCCACAGCTTTCGCACCGGAAGCGGATCGAGCAACTCGTGCTGCATCCCGGGAGGAATCACTGCGACGCCGTCGGGTTTTGCCAGT
Organism: Rhodococcus sp. DN22; assembly: GCF_036669995.1. Classification (NCBI taxonomy): domain Bacteria; kingdom Bacillati; phylum Actinomycetota; class Actinomycetes; order Mycobacteriales; family Nocardiaceae; genus Rhodococcus; species Rhodococcus sp. DN22. The sequence goes on from NZ_CP133326.1 coordinate 3,734,283, forward strand.
CCCGACGCGATCTTGGCCACCTGCTTACCTGCGCCGGCACCGATCGAAGCGACCAACCCGGTCTCGGCTTTGATCAACGCCCGCAGGTCCTCGCAAAACGCGCGGACCTCGTCAGCTCCGACACCGGCCAACTCCACCGGTTCCCCGAAAGCCTCGTCCACCGACAGTTGCTCGAGGATCGGCATACGAAGGCGCAACGCGTCGAACGTGCGTTTACTGAGAACCGAGTACAGGGACATCCGTGGCGGCAATACCACCGCTCCACCACCGACCATCCGGCGTGCTTGATGCATCGGCATTGCCGATCGCGCACCGAAAACTCTCGCTTCGTAACTTGCCCCGGCCACCACCCCGCGCCCGCCCAAGCCGCCGACCAGCACCGGGCGACCTCGCAGAGTGGGACGCGTCAACTGCTCGGCGGAAGCGAAAAACGCATCCATGTCGAGATGCAGCACCCACCTACGACTTCGTGTGGGATCACCTTGATTCATCGGGCGTTACGGTTCTCTCAAAAGTAGGTGCAGAATTTACGTCCGCGCCTTCTTCTTCGGCGACTTCTTCTTCGGCAGGGGCAATACGTCGGCAGTCCGTTGAATGAAGGCGTGCAGGTGATCGAGGTCCTGCAACCGTTCCTCCGTCACCCGGTAATAATCCTTCGCTCCCGGGTACGGCGGAGCCAGATCGGCCTCTGATCCGAACTCCGTACTGACCTCGGTGGGTTTGACGAACAGGACGTCTCCGCAGATCAAGCCCACGATCTTCTCGTCGCAATACAGTCCGTACTCGCCGAACATCGCCCTTGCCCGCACGTCGAGCGGTTCCAACTGCTCGAGAATGCGCGCCACGGTTTCCTTGCTCGTGCTCATGAGAGCAAACTACTCCGGCACCCCGACATACAGACATTCATCGGGGAGCCGGAGTAGCTATGGCGGTATTAGACCTTCGTGATCGCGGCGCGGATACCGTCACCGAGATCGACGGCGTCGTCTCCCGCTTCACCCACAGAGAAGGAGGTGGCCAGAACCTCACCGGCGATCAATTCGCGATGACGCTCCGCCCACTCCTTGCAGTCCTGCGGAACCTCGAGCACGACGTTGATCCGGTCCGAGACGTCGAAACCGGCAGCACGGCGCGCATCCTGCAACTGACGGATACGGTCCTTAGCCCATCCCTCGGCTTCGAGTTCCTCCGTCACAGCGGAATCGAGTACGACCAGTCCCGCACCGTCCGGCAGAGCAGCCGTCGAATCCGGCTCGGCCGCAACCAGTTTCTGCGTGTACTCCTCGGGCAGCAGTTCGATGCCCGCCGCAACCACGACGCCGTCCGCGTTCTCGGTCCAGTCGCCCGCCTTGACCGCCTTGATGACAGTCTGAACGGACTTGCCCAGACGCGGTCCTGCAGCACGCGCATTGACCGCGATCTCGAAGCGCCCGTGCACGTCGACGTCATCGGTCAGATCGACCTTCTTGACGTTGACCTCGTCGGCGATCAGTCCGAGGAACGGACGCAGACGCTCGGCATCCGGCGCCGCAACCGTGACCTCGGGCAGCGGAAGACGAACACGCAGATTCTGCGCCTTGCGCAGGCTCAGCACCGTGGAGCACACGGTCCGGACGTCGTCCATCGCCGCTACCAGGTCGGGGTTCGCGGGGAGCTCCGACGCCTCGGGCCAATCAGCCAGGTGAACCGAGCGCTCCCCGGTCAGCCCGCGCCAGATCACCTCGGACACCAACGGCAACAGCGGCGCAGCGAGACGCGTCACGACCTCGAGCACGGTGTGCAGGGTGTCGATCGCGTCGCGATCCTCGTCCCAGAACCGCGAACGAGACCGTCGCACATACCAGTTGGTGAGTGCGTCACAGAACAACCGAAGCTCGTCGCACGCACCGGCGATGTCGTTGACCTCGAGGGCCTCGGTGATCACGTCGCGGGTGGTAGCGAGCTTGGCCAGGATGTACTGATCGAGGATATTCTCCGAATCGGTACGCCACACACCGGATTCCGGGGCGTACAACTGCAGGAAGCTCCAGGCGTTCCACAGCGGGAGCAATGCCTGACGCACACCTTCGCGGATGCCCTGCTCGGTCACGATGAGGTTTCCGCCGCGCAAGATCGGCGAAGACATCAGGAACCATCGCATCGCATCGCTGCCGTCGCGGTTGAACACCTCCTTCACGTCCGGGTAGTTGCCCTTGGACTTGCTCATCTTGAGTCCGTCGTCGCCGAGCACGATGCCGTGCGCAGCAACGGTTTTGAAGGCCGGACGATCGAAGAGTGCGGTGGCCAGCACGTGCAGCGTGTAGAACCAGCCGCGAGTCTGCCCGTTGTACTCGACGATGAAATCGCCCGGGAAATGACCCTCGAACCATTCACGGTTCTCGAATGGGTAGTGCACCTGCGCGTACGGCATCGAACCGGATTCGAACCAGCAGTCGAGCACCTCGGGAACGCGGCGCATCATCGACTTCCCGGTCGGGTCGTCGGGGTTCGGGCGGACCAGGTCGTCGATCATCGGGCGATGCAGATCGGTCGGACGCACACCGAAGTCTGCCTCCAACTGATCGAGCGATCCGTAGACGTCCGTACGCGGGTACTGCGGATCGTCCGACACCCACACCGGGATCGGGCTGCCCCAGTAGCGGTTTCGGCTGATGTTCCAGTCGCGTGCACCTTCGAGCCACTTGCCGAACTGGCCGTCACGGATGTGCTCGGGCACCCACGTGATGTCCTTGTTCAGCTCGACCATGCGATCGCGGAACTTGGTGACCGCGACGAACCACGAGGGAACCGCCATGTAGATGAGCGGCTGCCCACTGCGCCAACTGTGCGGGTACGAGTGCTCGATCGTCTCGTGCCGCAGCAGCTTTCCAGCGGCCTTGAGGTCCTTGATGATGACCGGGTTGGCGTCGAAGACCATCAAGCCCTCGTACGGCGGAACCATCGAGGTGAACTTTCCACCCGCATCGAGCGGCTGCACGACCTCGATACCGTTGGCCGTGGCGACATCCATATCCTCCTCACCGAAAGCCGGTGCGAGGTGGACGATTCCGGTTCCGGAATCGGTTGTCACGTAGTCGGCCGAAAGCACGACGTGCGCGTTCGGATGTCCGAGGAAGAAGTCGAACGGCGGTGTGTACGACAGTCCGACCAACTCGGCGCCCTTGTGGCGGGAAACGACCTCGGGGTCCTCCCCCAGCTCACGTGCGTAATGAGCTACCCGTGCTTCCGCGAGCACGTACCGCTTTCCGTCCTCGCCGAGCACCTGGACGTAGTCGACCTCGGGATGAACCGCAGTGGCCAAGTTGGACGGCAGTGTCCACGGAGTCGTGGTCCAGATGATCGCGTTTGCGCCGTCCAATGGTGAACCCGGAGCGACCAGCGGCATGTCGACCGTGACTGCAGGATCCTGACGCATCTTGTACGCGTCGTCGAGACGAGTCTCCTGATTGGACAGCGGAGTCTGCTCGTACCAGCTGTAGGGCAGCACGCGGAAGCCCTGATAGATCAGGCCCTTGTCGTGCAGCTCCTTGAAGGCCCACATGACGGACTCCATGAAGTCGACGTCCAGGGTCTTGTAGTCGTTGTCGAAGTCGACCCAACGTGCCTGGCGGGTGACGTAGTCGCGCCACTCGTCGGTGTACTTGAGCACCGAGGCCTTGCAGTACTCGTTGAACTTGGCCAGACCCATGACTTCGATCTCGGCCTTGTCCTTGATGCCGAGTTGCTTCTCCGCTTCGAGTTCTGCGGGCAGGCCATGGCAGTCCCAGCCGAAGCGTCGCTCGACCTTGCGTCCACGCATGGTCTGGAAGCGCGGCACCAGGTCCTTGACGTACCCCGTCAGCAGGTGACCGTAATGCGGCAAGCCGTTTGCGAAAGGCGGTCCGTCGTAGAAAACGAACTCTTCGCTGCCGTCCCGATTGGAAACCGACGCACGGAAGGTGTCGTCGTCGTCCCACTGTTTCAGGACTTTCTGTTCCAGTTCGGGGAACTTGACTCCGGTGTCGGCGGGGACACCGTAGTCGACTCTGGGATACCCGTTACTCGCCATGGCGATCTCCTCGTGCCAGTCGGACTCGGCACGGGGACGACGTGGCGCTTGTGCGCCGACACCGCGGTACCACCCCGTTTGCACCCCGTAGATCCGCGCTTGGATCCCGAGGTGCCACTCGATCGAGCTGTGACGGGCTCACCCGTTCGGTTCTACTGAGTTCTGGGCGCCTGAAGCGACAAGAACCGTTCTTCCGAAAGCTCCCCGGTGATTGCCGGATCACAGCCTGGTATTCGTGTTGGACAGTCTAATACTCGTCCTGGACCTTGTCGGAACTCGCCCTAGGACTTGTCGGGGCCACCCGGCGACTCGCCATGATTTCTCTGATTGTCATCGTTGGCGGTGGCTGCATCGTCGATCGACGAATTCGAGGAACTCTCGACTCGACCGTAAGGCGACGACATTCCGCTGCCCGATGCCGGGTCATCCAACGAAGGAACCGCCTTCCTGCTGGTCAGCGCACTGACCAGCAGGAGGACGGCACCTGCTACACAAATCGCGATACATGCCCACGCCCAGATCAGCGACCCTGTGGTCAGGGCGACGATCAGGAGAGCGAAACCAACTCCCGCGAGAACCAACGTCACGACCAGCACGTATCAACCTTTGTCCGGTCCGATAGCTGAGCCGACGGGGCGCTCTCGGTCAGCTGTTTCCCTTGGCGAAGGACGGGCTGTAGGAATCCTGTCCACCGTCGACCGGAACGGCCGAGCCGCGCTGTTCGAGCTCTTCGAGCTGCGATTCCAGGTAGGACTTCAGGCGCACCCGGTACTCGCGTTCGAACGTCTTGAGCTGCTCGATACGGCCCTCGAGGACCGAACGCTGCTGGTTGATGGTCGCCATGATTTCGGTGTGCTTCTTCTCGGCGTCCGCCTTGAGAGCGTCTGCCTTCTCCTGAGCCTGGCGAAGCTGGGTCTCGGAGCGAGTCTGAGCGTCGGTGAGCATTGCCTCCGACTTGTTGCGCGCATCCGCGATCATGCCGTCAGCCTTGCTGCGAGCCTCGCTCATGAGCTGCTCGGAGTTGGTGCGGGCACTGCCGAGCAGCTGCTCGGACTCGGTCTTGGCATCGTTGGTGAGGCGATCCGCCATCTCCTGAGCCAGTCCGAGGACCTTTGCGGCCTGCATGTGGGTGTCGCCACTCTGCGGCGCTGCAACGGCAGCGGCGGCGGGAACCGGCGCTGCAACAGGTGCAGGCTTGGGCGGTTCGACGACCCGAGCGGGCTCCGGCTTGGGCTGCGCTGCGACGGGTGCTGCCTGCTGAGCAGGTGCCGGCGACTTCTTGGCAGCCGCGAGCTCCTGATCCAGCTCACCTACGCGCTGGCGCAGGTCCGCATTCTCTTCGATGAGCTGCGACAGCGCCTGCTCGACGAGGTCGAGGAATGCGTCGACCTCGTCCTCGTTGTAGCCACGCTTGCCGATAGGCGGCTTGCTGAACGCAACGTTGTGCACGTCAGCTGGAGTCAGTTGCGGCATGGAAGGATCCCTTCACGCGTCATTTGGCGGTCTAGCAAGCATTCAGTTGCAACACAGTCTACGTAGTGGCGAACTACGTAGTGGCGAACCACTGGATGAGTTATGGCATCCATTCTGGCACACCACTCACTCGGACTGCGCTCAGCGAACAACCGACATCAGGATGATGACGATGAAAAGCAAGACCATGATGGATAGATCCAAGCGAACTCCACCGAGGTTGATCGGGGGGATCAACCTGCGGAGCAGTTTCACCGGAGGATCGGTGATCGTAAAAATGGTTTCGAGAATGACTGCGACCAATCCGGTCGGTCGCCAATCTCTGGCAAACGAACGAACGAACTCGACGATCACTCTGCCGATCAGCAACAGCCAGAAGACAACCAGCACCAGATAGATCACAGAGAGAAGCGCGTCCACACCCTCACTCTGCCTGACTTCTGCGGTGTGTCCAAAACAGACACACCGCAGCAATTCCGGAACCGGTCCGCATCGAGTCCGTCTTGTAACGGCCGGCGATGGGTCCGAATGCGGCGTCCGCCGAGACGGGCCGCCGCTCGAATGTGCTCACGTCACCCCTGCTCAGAGGCCGGACTGCGGTCGAGACCATCATTTCTGGCTGTAGAAACCCGTCTCGGCGATCCGACGGCGCTCCTCGGCGGAAACGTCGATGTCGGCCGGTGAGAGAAGAAACACTTTGGTGGCTACCTTGTCGAAAGAACCACGCAATGCGAATGCCAGGCCGGCCGCGAAATCGACCAGACGCTTCGCGTCGGCGTTGCTCATGTCGACCAGATCCATGATGACGGGAGTGCCGTCCCGGAACCGCTCACCGATGGTGCGGGCCTCTGCGTAGCTCTGCGGACGCAGTGTCGTGATCTTGGCGAGCGGGCCGCCGTCGTCGACAACCGGCGCACGTCGCGCTTCGGGTCGCTCTGCGCGCGCGTCGACCGCGAGGTTGCCACGGCTTGCCGGGCGCGGCGCCATCGCCGGGCGGCTGCTGCGGCTGGGAACGGTGTCGACGCGGGGCCGGGAGTCGTAGCGATCGAACTCCGCGTCCTCTTCGTCACGACGACTGGGCGCATAGCTCGCCTTCGAGAAGGCAGGTTCGACGAACTCGCGGTCGTCGCGCTCGGCATAGCCGTCGTGACTACGACGGGGTGCGCGGCGAGCCTGATCGGGCTCCTCCACGTATTCGTCCTCGTAGTCATCGAGGGGAACCATGCCGAAGTAAGCCTTGAACTTATGCAGGTTGCTCATTGATCGACCTTCCTTGGCGCGGCGGAATCAATCCGACTGCGACCGGTCGCAGCGGTGTGGACGGGTTGGGCGATCACCTGAGCGATCACCTCGAGATTACTGGTCGTGAGCCGAGCAGTGCGGTTCCGACACGCACGCAGGTTGATCCGTGGCGCACTGCAGCCTCCAGATCGCCGGTCATACCGGCCGAGAGTTCGGTTGCCCGGGGATGCGATTCGAGGATCAAAAGATGTGCCCTGCGGAGGATTTCGAACTGCTCGTCCGGATCTGATCCAAGCGGCGGGACGGCCATCAGTCCCGCGAATTCGAGACCTTCGGCTGATTCGATCCGCTCGGCGAGAGGCGTTAGCTCGCCCGTCGGAACTCCGCCACGCGCGGGGTCTCCGTCGAGACTTACCTGGATGAGCGCCCGGAGCGGCTCCGTGCGCTCACCGTCCGACAAAGCACTCAGCGCAGCCCGATCGAGTGCATCGACCAGTCGCGCACTGTCCACCGAGTGAATTGCATAGGCCCACTTCGCTACCGACCGAGCTTTGTTGCGCTGCAACTGTCCGATCATGTGCCAGCGAACCGGATCATCGATCGCGCCCGTCTGTGCAGCGCCGTCGAAGTCCGCGACCTTCTCCACTGCTTCCTGCTCACGAGACTCACCGAATTCACGGCAACCCAGTTCGTACAGAATTCGAGCGTCGGACGCCGGAAAGAATTTGGTCACCGGCAGCAGTGCTACGTCGGAAACCTCGCGACCGGCGGCAAGGCAGGCGGCCGCCAATCGCGCCCTCACCGAGTCGAGTGCCGTCGATATTTCTGTCAGCCGCATTTCCGTCTCGCGCATTTCTGCCTAGACGGTTTCCTGCGCTGCGGGCGCTTCCATCCAGATCACTGCAGCTTGACGCCCGGTCAGAGATTCTCGGCGATGACTGAACAACGCGCGATCCTCGATCGTGCACCGCGGGTCCTCGGCGACACCGGACACACCCGCGGCGAGCAACTGCTTACGCAGTCCCGCACGCAGATCGAGCCCCGGCGTGCCCTTCTCGGTGCGAGTTGCACTGCCCGGCAAGTGCTTTTCCACGTCCGCGCGCATCGCAGCGGGAACCTCGTACTGGCGTCCGCTCGCAGCCGGACCGAGGAAGGCGCCGATACGCGAAACGTCCGCGCCCTGACGCACCATCTCCGCGAGGACGCGCGGGACGATACCGATGCGGGCACCGATCCGTCCGGCATGAACGGCCGCGATCACACCGGCCTCCTCGTCGGAGAGCAGAACGGGAACACAATCTGCACTGAGGGTGGCGAGCGCCAGGCCGGGAACAGTGGTGACCAGAGCATCCGTCACCGGAATCACTTCGTCGGTCGGTTCCGTCACGACAGTGACGTTGCGCGAATGGATTTGTTCCATCCACACGAGATGGTCAGGCTCGACGCCTATTTCGCGTGCCAGACGTCGGCGATTCGCATCGACGGCTGCCGGATCGTCTCCGACGTGATCGCCCAGATTGAACGACTCGTACGGTGACGCGGAAACACCACCGGCTCGGCTGGTCACGACGCGGCGAATGCGGGTGCGGGTGGTCGACTTCTCGGTACTCAAGATAAGTGTGCTCACAAACGTCGAAAGTTGTCGTCCGGCTCAGACGTGACCGGACATCCAGTCAAGAACAGGGTACCCAGAAATTCCGGGCACCCTGTTCTCGAAACTGTTTGTAGCCCTACGTCAGCGACGCATGAAGACCGGCACGTCGACGTCGTCGTCGCCCTCGTCTTCCTGGACCGGCGCATGGCGGGGGCCACCGATCGGAGGCAAGCTGCCCGAACCGGTGGTCTCGCGCGCTGCGGAAATCGGCTGCTCGCCAGCAGGTTCGGCGGCCACCGGCGACCGGCCGACCTCACCCGCGCGCCCGGCGCCGATAGCTCCACGTCCCTGCGCGGTCGACTCCACGGGACGACGAGCCGGAGCTCCTCCGTCGAATCCCGCAGCGATGACCGTCACACGAACCTCGTCACCGAGTGAATCGTCGATGACCGTTCCGAAGATGATGTTGGCGTCGATGTGGGCAGCTTCCTGCACCAGCGAAGCCGCCTCGTTGATCTCGAACAGACCCAGATCGCTACCGCCGGCGATCGACAGGAGCACGCCGCGGGCGCCTTCCATCGAAGCTTCGAGGAGCGGGGAATTGATCGCGGATTCCGCCGCCTTGATCGCGCGTCCCTCACCCCGCGAGGAACCGATTCCCATCAACGCACTACCGGCACCGGACATGACACCCTTGACGTCCGCGAAGTCGACGTTGATCAGACCCGGAGTGGTGATGAGGTCGGTGATGCCCTGGACGCCGTTGAGGAGAACCTCGTCCGCGCTGCGGAACGCGTCCATCAGGCTGACGGCCGCGTCACCCAGCTGGAGCAGGCGATCGTTGGGAATGACGATCAGCGTGTCGCAGGACTCGCGGAGCGCCTGGATTCCGGTATCCGCCTGTCCCCCACGACGCTTGCCCTCGAAAGAGAACGGTCGCGTCACGACACCGACGGTGAGTGCGCCCAGCTTCCGGGCGATGCTTGCCACGACAGGGGCACCACCGGTTCCGGTGCCACCACCCTCGCCTGCCGTCACGAACACCATGTCGGCGCCCTTGATGACCTCTTCGATCTCGTCCTTGTGATCTTCGGCTGCCTTGCGACCCACTTCCGGGTCGGCACCGGCGCCGAGGCCACGGGTCAATTCACGACCGACGTCGAGCTTGACGTCGGCGTCACTCATCAGAAGGGCTTGCGCGTCCGTGTTGACCGCGATGAACTCGACTCCCTTGAGTCCCTGTTCGATCATGCGGTTGACTGCGTTCACGCCGCCGCCGCCGATGCCGACGACCTTGATTACGGCGAGGTAGTTGTGCGGGGGCGTCATCGGCTCTCGCCTTCCGTGTCGTGTTTCACGCTGCTTGTCAGTGCTGCTGTCTTTGTTACTGCTGTTTTTGTAGCTTCATGCTTTTCGTGAACAACCCTAAACCTCAACCACAGGGTTAGATTTATGTCAAGTATTCGATCTGAAACGAAACGCTATGCACCGTCGTCGCGTTCCGCCATTAGGCGCGCCGAGACACACCGAAGTATTTGCTGCGCACTGACGCACGGCTGCACCGTGCGCTATCGGACCGTCGGCAGATCAGGACTGGACACGTCGTACGTCTGCCCCGGTTGGGTCAACAGCGGAAGCGTCACAGCAGCCTTACGATCCGAGTGCTCGACACCGCCCCAGTTTACGACCCGACCGTCGAGCAGAGTCAGCGTGACACTCGAAATCGACCGAGCGGCAACCTCTCCCACCTGAAATCTCAGATCCGGCGGCAACACCGACAACACCTCGAGCGCGGCAAGCGTCGGCTCGTCGTTCCACCCGGGCGTCGGTGTCACCAGACGCGGAACCCCGGGCGGCGGGACGCCCATCTCGAAGTCGACGCCCTTCTCGTCCAGCAGGTGTGCACCCTCAGGTGAGTCGACGAAGACGACCGGTACCCGTTCGGTGACGGTGACGCGGATAGTCGACGGATACATCCGCTGCACACGAGCCGAGGCCACCTTCGGAATCGTCGCCACACGTGCGGCGGCGGCGCCGGTGTCTACCCGCATCAACGGCTGACCGGTCGGTACGGCCAGGAGCGAAAGGATCTGTTCCTCACTGACGGTCGTCGCACCGAGAACTTCGGTGCCCCGGACCGAGAGCACCGGAGACAACCAAGCCGTCAACGCAATTCCCACCACGAGCACGATTGCCAGCGGTGCCACGATCAGCGGTCGCTTGAACCACTTACGAGTCGGTGTGGGTTCGGGAGCCGGCTCCGTCGACCGCGTCGAGTATCGCGATTCGGTGCGAGTACTGCGCCGACGCGTACTGGTGGCTTGTCTGGCTCGAGGATCTCGACGCCCGCGCCGACTTCGTGCGTCGGGTGTCATCGCGGCGCGGGATGCGGCGCCGAACGCAAAGCATCGAGGATCTGTTTGCCGAGCATGGTCACGTCACCGGCACCCATCGTGATGACGATGTCGCCGGGGTGAGCCAACGCCGCCACCTGCTTCGGCGCCTGTGACAGATCCGGTTGATAGTGAACAGGTTTCGTGACCGACTGAGCGACCAGCGCACCACTGACGCCCGGCATCGGCTCTTCGCGAGCGCCGTAGACATCGAGAACGACAACCTCGTCGGCCAAGTCCAGCGCCTGCGCGAACTCCTCGGCAAACGCGGCGGTGCGTGAATAGAGATGAGGTTGGAAGACCACGATCACGCGTCCGGCTGCCGAATTGGTCGACGACGAATCGTCCTCCGGTCGAACCAGATCCGCCGCCGCGCCGAGAACCGCACGAACTTCGGTCGGATGGTGGGCGTAGTCGTCGAACACCCGGACACCACGCTCGCGGCCGGTGAACTGGAACCGGCGGTGTACGCCACCGAATCCGGCGAGCCCCTCGACGATCTCCTCCGTCTCGGCGCCGGCGTCACGGGCAGCCAGTAGAGCCGCAAGTGCGTTGAGCGCCATGTGACGACCCGGCACTGCCATCCGCACGGTTCGCGCGGCGCTCTCGCCCGCCAGGTGGAACTGCAGGACTCCCCCGACGTCGTGCGCATGGAAGCCCAGTAGTCGGACTCCGACCTCGACACCGTCGACAGGCTCGAAGGCGGTGCCCGCCTCCACCTCCTGCGCGTCTGCCGATCCGTAACCGAGTACCCGGATGTCCGAACGGCCCGAGGCCACGATTCGCTTCGCGAGATCCGCCGATCCCGGGTCGTCGAGGCAAGCAATCAAGAGCCCACCCGGACGCAACTTGTCGACAAAATCGTCGAACACCTTCACATACGCTTCGACGCTGCCGAAATAGTCGAGGTGATCGGCCTCGATGTTGGTCACGACGATCACGTTGGGGTCGTACTGGAGCAGCGACCCGTCGCTCTCGTCCGCCTCGGCGACAAAGACGTCACCGCTGCCGTGATGGGCATTCGTTCCCGCTTCGTTGAGTTCGCCGCCAACGGCAAACGAAGGGTCGAAACCACAGTGCTGCAGGGCGACCACGAGCATCGAGGTCGTCGACGTCTTGCCGTGTGTACCCGAAACCAGGAACGTGCGATTGCCCTGCATCAGTGATGCAAGGACAGCCGGCCGAAGAATCACCGGGATTCCGCGGCGAGCGGCCTCGACGAGTTCCGGGTTGTCCTTCGGGATAGCCGCGTGCGTCGTGACGACGACGGTCGGACCACCCGGCAGCAGGTCGAGAGCATCGGCGTCGTGGCCGATCCGGACCTGCGCCCCGCGTGCACGAAGCGCCAGGACTCCTCGGCTCTCCTTTGCGTCCGAACCCGAGACAAGGCCCCCGCGGGAAAGCAGAATTCGCGCGATGCCGGACATACCGGCACCGCCGATTCCGACCATGTGTACTCGCTCGAGGTGGGCGGGCAGCGCGGTCATCGGTTTCCCCTTGCGTTTTCCTGGACGGCGTTTTCCTTTGCCGCGATGTCGAGCACGATCCGTGCGATCTCGGTTGCCGCGGTGCGGTGCCCGACGTTGGCAGCACCACTGCTCATCTTGTCGAGGCGCGCGCTGTCGCTCAGCATCGGGACGACGGTACCGGCGACGAACGTCGGCGTGAGCTCGTTGTCGGAGACGATGATCGCACCGCCCGCTGCGACAACGGGTTTCGCGTTGAGTTCCTGCTCACCATTGCCGTGCGGCAACGGAACGTAGACGGCCGGAAGCCCGACCGCCGAGACCTCGGCGACCGTCATCGCGCCCGAACGACAGATAGTCGCGTCGGCTGCGGCATACGCGAGATCCATCCGCGAAAGATAGGGAACAGCCACATACGGTGCCGTCTCCGAGTACTGCGTGACTTCGAGAGAGTTCTTGGGTCCGTGTGCGTGAAGGACCGAGATCCCGGCCTTCGCCAGTTCTTCCGCTGCTCCGGACACCGCGTCGTTGAGCGACTTCGCGCCTTGCGATCCGCCGAAGACGAGCAGAACGGGACCGTCCTGAGGTAGTCCGAAGTACTCGCGAGCTTGCGAGCGGAGTCCCGCTCGATCGAAATTGGCGATCGACGCGCGAACCGGGATGCCGACGATCTCGGCGTCCTGATCGCCGCGGTTCTTCACACCTGACCCCGGAACCGCGGCAAGCACCCGCGTCGCCAGGCGAGCACCGATCTTGTTCGCGATGCCGGCACTGGCGTTCGCCTCGTGGATGACGATCGGAATCTTGCGGCGGCGCCGAAGAACACCGCCACGTGCGGCAAGATACGCCGGAAGCGCGACGTAACCACCGAAACCGACGATCACGTCGGCGTCGACGGAATCGAGTACCTCACGGGTCTTGCGCACCGAGGCGAGGATGCGTGTCGGCAGTTTGACGAGATCCATCGCGGGCTTACGAGGAAGCGGAACCGGGGGAATGAGCTCGAGCGTGTACCCGCGAGCCGGCACCAAGGTGGTTTCGAGACCACGCGCCGTCCCGAGCGCAGTGATTCTGGTGTCGGGCGCAGCGGCCTTGACCGCGTCCGCGACAGCAAGTGCGGGTTCGATGTGACCAGCCGTGCCTCCCCCTGCCACCACTACCGACAGAGCCGATTTGTTGCCGCTCACCTACGAATTCCTCGCTCTCGAACTTCTCGTGGATCTTGTGCCCTACGTGTCGGCGCCTGCCGACGCTGACCATTCTGCCCTCCCGCGGTGCGCTTCCGTGACCCAGCGGCCGCACCTCGGTTGGAATCCGAGGAAGGGCGAGCACCTTGATCTGCCCGCTTGCGTCGATCGCCCATCTCGATCGCGCGCCGGCCGTCGCGTCCGCGTGCCGGTTCGATCTGCCGTGCGGGCTTCTGTCGACGGATCGGCCGGCCCCCTGACGGCGGGTGGTACAGCACGGGCTTCGGCAGTCTGAGCAACTTCGAGATCTTGCCGTCCTGCCCGGAGTTCAGAGCGGCAACTGCTTCGGGCTCGTGGCGCGCTGCATTGGCGATGACACCGAACATGAACAATGTGATCGCCAAGGACGAACCGCCGGCGGAGACCAAGGGCAACTGGAGTCCGGTCACCGGCAGCAGTCCGATGACGTAACCGATGTTGATCATTGCCTGGCCGACGATCCAGGTAGTTGCAGTGGCCGACAGGAGCCGCCAGAACGGATCGATGCTGCGGGCTGCGATCCGCAATCCCGTGTAGACGAATACAGCGAACAAACCGATCACCACTGCGCAGCCGACAAATCCCAACTCTTCGCCGATGATCGCGAAGATGAAGTCGTTGTGCGCGTTGGGTAGGTAGTTCCACTTGGCGACGCTCTGACCGAGTCCGCGTCCGAAAAGGCCCCCGTCGGCGAGCGAATACAAAGCCTGCTTGGCCTGATAGTTGTTGCCCTGCAGGTCGTCGCTCTTGTTGAAGAAGGCTTGAACTCGATCGGAACGATAACCGGCCGTCATCGCCAGCACGCCCGCCACGACGACGCCCGTCACCGCGATCGAGCCGAAGAGCTTCAGTGGCAGCCCACCGAACCACAGCAGGGCCCCGACGATGATTCCCAATGCGATGGTCGTACTGAGGTTCGGTTGCGCGACGACCAGCGCGAAGACCAGCATTGCTGCGGGCACGAGCGGAATCAGGATCGACTTCACGGATCGGTCGTCCGGCCGCCGCGAAGCCAACAGATGGGCGCCCCAGATCGCCAACGCGACCTTCATGATTTCCGAGGGCTGCACCGAGAACCCGCCGACGTTGAACCAGCGACGCGCGCCCTGCGCTTCTGTGCCGATTCCCGGAATCAGGACGAGTACCAGCATGATCAGCACGACGACGAACAGCGGAAACGAATACTGCCGGAGCACTCTCGCCGGGATCCGCAGCGCGACGTAGAAGAGCACAGCTCCGAGAATCGCGAAGATCAACTGCTGGGTGAACAACGAATACGCCGAGCCACCGGACACGTACTGCTCGACGCTCGACGCCGACAGAACCATCACGAGCCCCAAGACAGTCAACATCGTGGCAATCGTCACCACCAGGTGGAACGACGCCAACGGCCGCGCCAACCAGGCACCGATTCGGGTCTTGGGACCCTTGGTCATAGCAAGTTCCCGGCTTGGCCAGGCGAATCCGTGAACGGATCGGGTAATGCGGCGACGGCGGCGGCGAAGCTGTCACCACGATGTCCGTAGCTGGCGAACATGTCCAAGGACGCGGCGGCCGGGGCGAGTACAACTGCATCACCGGGGGACGCCAACTCGGCAGCTTCGACTACCACTGCGGCCATGACGGCATCCGCGTCGGCACCCGACGGCAGCCGGATGGTGAGAGTCGAGTTGCTGCTGTTTTCGCTCACCACTGCATCGTCCCCCGACATCACGTGCACCACGGGAACATCGGGCGCGTGTCGCGCGAGCGCGTCCTCGATCACACCAGCGTCACGCCCGAGAAGGACAGCGCCGGAGAGTCGAGGGCCGACTTCGCTCACCAATTGGTCGACGCTGGCTCCCTTGAGCAGACCGCCTGCAACCCAGACGACGCGATCGTGCGCGAGTATCGACGGTCGGGCTGCGTGCGGATTGGTGGCCTTGGAGTCGTCGATGTACACAACGGACCCGACACGGCCGACCAGCGCCCCTCGGTGTGGGCCGACCTTGTGTGCGGCCAGACCGCGTTCGACGACGTCTGCCTCGAATCCGAGTGCCCGCGCCAACGCGGCGGCGGCCAGCGCGTCCATGACGCCTGCCGGGCCGGCGGGATCTATCGACGCTGCTTCGGCCAAGCGGACGTGATCGCCGAATGCGTTGTCCACGAGGTGTCCCGCTTCGACACCCAGTTCTCCTTCGCCCGGTTCACCCAATCTGAACCCGGTGACAATGTCTGCAGTTGCGCGAGTTCCCAGTTCGGAAGCGATCGCGTCATCGAGGCCGACCACCGCGACCTTTCCGCTCAGCGCCCGCGACTTGGCCTCGGCGTACGCGCTCATTCCGCCGTGCCAGTCGAGGTGATCCTCGGCGACGTTGAGGACCACGCCGGCATCCGGACGCACCGAAGGCGCCCAGTGCAATTGGAAGGACGACAGTTCGACAGCGAGGTACTCCACGCGCGGCGACGTCTCGGCGAGTGCGTCGAGTATCGGCAGCCCGATGTTTCCGCAGGCTCGGCCGACAACTCCGGCGGCGTCGAGAATCGAGGCCAGCATCGACGTCGTCGTGGTCTTTCCGTTCGTCCCCGTCACGACGAGCCATTTACGGGGTGTGCCGAAGTGCCCGCTGTGGTCGACGCGCCAGGAGAACTCGACGTCTCCCCAGATGGGAATCCCGTGACCGGCGGCGGCTGCAAGGATCGGTGCATCCGGCCGAAAGCCGGGACTGGTGACTACGAGCCCGTACTCGGTGATCGAATCCGGAGCATCCTCGATCGAGGTGGTGGTCACCATGCCCGCGCCGAGCTCCGCGCAGCGCTCCGCGAAGTCCAAGGTCGAATCGGCAACCGTCACGACAGCACCGAGGGCGACGAGAGGTTCGATGGTCGCTTGACCGGACACCCGCCCACCGGCGACCAGCACTCGCGTACCGCGGAGCCAGGACAGGTCGTTCTCGGAATCCGCTGAGCTGGTCATGGTTTTCAGCCTCCGAGCGCTGCGAGGTATTCGCTGTAGAAGAGTGCCAATCCGATAGCCGACGCAATAGCCGCCAGCAACCAGAATCTGATGATGACCGTGGTTTCAGCCCACCCGGCGAGTTCGAAGTGGTGATGGAACGGCGCCATTCGGAAGACCCGCCGTCGGCTGGACCGGAACACCGCTACCTGGATCACCACCGACGCGGCCTCCGCGACGAACAGTGCACCGATGACCACCATCAACAGTTCCGTGCTGGTGGTGATCGACAATCCGGCGAGCATGCCGCCGAGGGCAAGAGAACCGGTGTCGCCCATGAAGATCTTGGCGGGTGCGGCATTCCACCAGAGGAAACCGATGCACGCGCCGGCGCCGGCCGCGCAGAGCACCGCGAGGTCGAGCGGGTCTCGGACGTCGTAGCAACCCTTACCGGGATTCGTCTCGCACGAGTAGCGGAACTGCCAGAACGTGATGATGACGTAGGCGCCGAGAACGAAACTCATCGCTCCGGCGGCCAATCCGTCGAGGCCGTCGGTCAGGTTGACGGCATTGGACCAGGCGCTGACCAGTAGGTAGCAGAAGGCGATGAAGACCACGGAACCGAGTGAGACGGTGGCGATGTCGCGGACGTACGACAGATGAACACTGCCCGGAGTCAGCCCGTCGTCACCGCGGAACTGAAGGGCCAAAATTCCGAAGGCAATGGCAGCGACGAACTGGCCGACCAGCTTCGCTGTCTTGTTCAGTCCCAGATTGCGCTGCTTGCGGATCTTGATGAAGTCGTCGAGGAAACCGACTCCACCGAGCGCGGTGGTCAGACCGAGAACGAGTAGGCCGGACGCCGACGGTCCCTCCGCGTTGTCCATGCCGAGACCGATGAGGTGTGAGCCGAGATAGCCGGCCCAGATTCCGGTCAGGATCGCGACGCCGCCCATCGTGGGAGTGCCGCGCTTGGCCTGGTGACTGGCTGGACCTTCGGTTCGGATCTCCTGCCCGAAACCTTGTTTCGAGAACGCCTTGATCAGGATCGGCGTGAGCATGATGGAGACCGCCAGCGCGATGCCTGCGGCGAGAAGAATCTGGATCACTGCGAATCCCCGCCGTTCTCGCCATCGGTGTTCTCGCTGTCGGTGTTCTCGCTGTCGGTGTTGGGCGTTGCAGCCAGTATCGCTTCGGCGACCGTCCACAGTTCCACCGACTTGGACGCCTTCACCAGGACGAGATCGCCCGGTTCGAGTTCCGCTTCGAGAATGGCGATTGCCGCAGCTGCGTCGGGCACGACGACGGACTCGTCACCCCACGACCCCTCCATCACTGCTCCTTGATGCATTGCACGCGAGGTGCGGCCCGTCCCGACGACGATCAACTTGCTGACATCGAGTCTGACGGCCAGGCGACCGATCGCGTCGTGCTCGACAACTGATTCCGGTCCGAGCTCACCCATCTCTCCGAGCACAGCCCAGCTACGGCGACCGAAGTGCCGATCCGATCGCGCCATGGACACCAACGCTTTGAGCGCAGCGCGCATGGAATCGGGATTGGCGTTGTAACTGTCGTTGACGACGGTGACGCCGTCGGCGCGCTCGGTGACTTCCATCCGCCTCGCGGACGCTGCCTTCGTGCCCTCGAGGACACGTGCGATGTCTGTAACCGCGAGGCCGTTCTCGAGTGCGACGGCCGCCGCGGCCAGGGCGTTGCTCACGTGGTGTTCGCCGTGAACGGCCAGGCGAATACGTGCAGAACCCTGTGAACAGTTCAGTGTGAAGGAAGCCCTGGCCTGGTCGTCGACAACCACGTCGGTCGCCCGAACGTCGCAGTCTTCCGACTGGCCGACGAATACGATCCGGGCCTTGGTTCGACTCGCCATTGCGGCGACCATGCGGTCGTCGGCGTTGAGGACCGCAACTCCACCGTCGGCTGCCGACGGGAGTGCTTCCACCAGTTCACCTTTGGCGACCGCGATCGCTTCACGCGAACCGAACTCACCGAGATGGGCAGTGCCCACATTGAGAACTACGCCGATCTTCGGCGGCGCGATCTTCGTCAGTTCGCCGACATGACCGACCCCACGGGCCGACATCTCGAGAACGAGGAAGCGGGTCTTCTCGTCGGCGCGGAGCACTGTCCACGGCAGACCCAATTCGTTGTTGAACGACCCGGGGGGCGCAACCACCTCGCCGCACTCGCGCAGCAGCGCTGCTATCAGATCCTTGGTCGAGGTCTTGCCGGCAGAACCAGTGACACCGACCAGCGTCAGTCCACCATCGGCCGGTGTGCCATCAGTTGCCAGTTCGTCGACGACTGCTCGGGCCAGAAGGCCGAGGGCATGCAGGACCGCGGCTCCGGACCCGTCGGTGTCGTGTTCGAGCAGCATCACTGCACTGGGACCGTCGTTCGGCACCGATGGAACGACGATTGCCGGAACTCCGACCGGCCGCGCCGCGAGCACCGCCACAGCGCCCGCTGCCACCGCCGCTTCCGCGTGATCATGACCGTCGACACGCGCTCCGGGTAGGGCGAGGAAGAGCCCACCTGGAGCTACTTTGCGCGAATCGAATTCGACGGTTCCAGTCACCTGCGTCGACGAATCGTCGACGTCGTGCAGGGTTCCTCCGACGATCTCGGCGATCCGAGAGAGCGTCATCGGGATCATTGCTTGCCTCCATGTGCTGTGTTGATCGCGAATCGGCCGATCATTTCGCCCAACACCTCGCGGTCGTCGAACGGGTGTTTGACCCCGTCGATTTCTTGACCTACTTCGTGGCCTTTGCCTGCCACCAGGACGACATCTCCTGGCTGTGCCCACCGGACTGCTTGCTCGATCGCGGCGGCCCGGTCCCCCACTTCGCGAACCTCGCCGCGTTCGGATTCGGGCACGTCCATGGCGCCTTGCATCACCGAAGCGCGAATCTTCGCCGGATCCTCGGTGCGTGGGTTGTCGTCGGTGACGATCAGCAGGTCTGCGCCACGCGCACCCGCTTCACCCATCAGTGCCCGTTTGCCGGCGTCGCGATCCCCGCCTGCGCCGACCACCACGGCAACGCGACCGGGAACCTGGTTGCGCAGCGTGGCGATCACAGCTTCGAGCGCTGCCGGTTTGTGCGCGTAGTCGACCACGGCGAGAAAGCTCTGCCCCCGGTCGATCCGCTGAACTCGCCCCGGGACGTCCACGGTCCCGAGCGCTCGAACAGCCGCGTCCGGGTCGAGGCCCGCAGCAAAACTGACGGTCAACGCCAGCGCAGCGTTGGCCACGTTGTATCGCCCGGGGAGACGAAGTGAGACTGGCCACGACTGTCCGTCCGGCCCGACCAACTCGAAGGTCTGCGAGCCGTCCTCTGCAACCTCGACTGCGCCGACCGTCCACTCGGCCTCGGCCGTCGAGGTCGAGACCGTGGTCACCGCGTCGCTCTCGTCGGTCGCGGCCAACTCGGCCATCCGTCGACCCCACACGTCGTCGACGCAGACGACGGCATGCTCGGCTCGCACCGTCGACTCAGGATCGAACAACCGAGCCTTGGCCTGGAAGTACTCCTCGAAGTCCCGATGGAAATCCAGGTGGTCCTGCGAAAGATTGGTGAACGCGCCGATGTCGAAGCGGATGCCGTCGACGCGTCCGAGAGCGAGAGCGTGACTGGAGACCTCCATGACGACGGTATCGATCCCCTGCTCTGCCATCACGGCGAACAGAGCATGCAGTTGCGGAGCTTCCGGCGTGGTCAGAGCGCTGGGCACCCGGCGGCCGTCGATTCGAGTCTCGATGGTCCCGACCAGGCCGGGCTTGCGGCCGGCTCCGGCAATCGCAGCTTCGAGCAAGTACGACGTCGTGGTCTTGCCCGATGTACCGGTAATGCCGACGACCTGCATCTTCTCCGAGGGCCGGCCGTAGATTTCCGCGGAGATCTCACCGAGCACATCCCGCGGGTTCGGATGAACGAGAACTGGGACGGACCGGTCAGGCGCCTTGTCCGCGGCCTCGATCAGTTCGAGGCCGGCCTCGTCGGTCAAGATCGCGGTCGCACCGCGCCCCAGAGCGTCGACGGCGAACTGAGCGCCATGGGTCCGTGCACCGGGCAGAGCGGCGAAGAGGTCATCGGTCACGATTCCCTGCGCACGCAGGTCGACGCCCTTGACGACGACCTCCGAGGACTGTGATCCCGGTTGCCCCACCCATTCGAGGCGAGCCCCGGACAGTTCGGAGAGCGCCGTGATCGCGGTAGCAACCGGTTGTGTCGGACGCGTCCCGGGAGCGCCGTCCGAGTTCGACGATTGCAAACGATTCGGCACTGTCACTCGACTCCTGGCAATTGTCGTTGTTCTATCGCGGTCGTTGTCTATGGCGGTCGTTGTCTATGGCGGTCGCAACGCAAGCAAAGTTCGGCGCACTGCGATGAATGAGGTTACTGCGACGTTTGAGATTACCGTGTCCGGGATTCACCCGAAGACCGTGTCGAAACCGACACACCGCAATCAGTCCGCCTGCAACACCAACTTGCGACCGGGGTCCGGCGACATCGGGACACTGTCACGCTGGAGCATCCACGACGCGATGTTGTGGAACAACGGTGCCGCCGACTGACCGCCGCCGCCGTCCACGCCGCGAACCGGTGCGTCGAGCATGATTCCGATCACGAATCGAGGATTGTCCGCAGGCGCGATTCCCGCGAAGGTGATCCAGTAGTTGGAGTTGGAGTAGCACTTGCACGCGGGATCCACCTGCTGCGCGGTCCCGGTCTTTCCACTGACCTGGTATCCCTCCACACCCGCGGCAACACCGGTTCCTCGTTGGTTGCCGGTGTCTTCCTGAGTGACCGACCGGAACATGTCCCGAACGGTCGCCGCTGTCTGGGCGCTGACCACCTCGACGCCCTCGGGCTGCGGCGTCTCGGTCCGCGTGCCGGAAGAATCGACAGTCGACTTCACGATCCGCGGAGGAATTCGCACGCCGTCGTTGGCAATGGCCTGGTACATCCCGGTCATCTGCAGGGTTGTCATCGAGAGACCCTGCCCGATCGGCAGGTTCGCGAAGGTTCCGCCCGACCACTGGTCGCGACTCGGAACGCTGCCCGCGCTCTCGCCGGGAAGTCCGACGTCGGTGCGTTGTCCGAGGCCGAACCTGTTCAGCATGTCTGCGTAGCGATCCTCGCCCACTCGCTGAGCGAGCATCAAGGTGCCGACGTTCGAGGACTTTCCGAACACACCGGTAGAGGTGTACGGGGCCACACCGTGATCCCACGCGTCCTTGACTGTGGCACCGGACATCGTGATGCTGCCCGGGACCTGCAGAACTTCGTCCGGAGTTGTCTTACCGTCCTCGATGGCCGCTGCTGCGGTGACGATCTTGTTCACCGATCCGGGCTCGAACGGCGTACTGACCGACGGATTGCCCATTTCGGCTGTCGGCGCGTTCTTGTCAATGCCGATTGCGGGGTTGAAGGTGCTGTCGTTGGACATGGCCAACACCTGTCCCGTCTTGGAGTCCATGACCACAACCGAAGCGTTCTTTGCGCCCGACTTGTCCTTGGCGATCTGGACCTGCTGCTGAACGTAGAACTGGAGGTCCGAATCGATGGTCAGCTCGACACCCGAACCGTTGACTGCCGGTTGCTTGTCACGCCAGCTACCGGGGATCACAGCGCCGTCGGAACCGCGGTCGTACGTTTCGGATCCATCGGTTCCGGCGAGCGTGGAGTCCATCGAATCTTCGAGACCGAGCAAACCGTGCCCGTCCCAGCCGGTCGCGCCGACGAGATTCGCGGCCAGAGAGCCACCGGGGTACTCGCGGATGTCCTGACGCTCGAGGCCGACCTCCCGGAACTTGTCCGAGATCTCGGCAGCAACCGCCGGATCCACACTGCGCGCGAGGTACGTGAAAGTCTCGTTGCTGTTCATCTTCTGAAGCAGATCTTTTTCCGGAACGGTATCGCCGAGCTTGGCGTGGATTCCGGCGGCGATCTCGGCGAGGCGATCGCTCACTTCCGGCGCCTGCTTGTCACCCTCGGCTCCCTGCTCGATGCTCTTGGCGCGCGCTTCCTCGAGTTCCTTGCGTACCCGCACCGGCTGGAAAGTCAGCGCCTTGGCTTCCATGGTGAAGGCGAGGGGGTTTCCGTTGCGATCGGTTATCGAGCCACGTACAGCCGGATCGACCTGGGTCGTGGTTCGTTGATTGGCAGATTCCGCAGCCAGACTCGGCGCGTCGATTCCCTGAATCCACAAGAGCTGCAATGCCGCAACGGCGAGCGCACCACACATGGTGATACGACCGACTCGCTGACGAAACGGAAATGAGGCGGTGGCCGAGCGGCGCGGACGCCGACCGGGGTTGTTACGGGAGTTCTGACTCACCGACGTTCCTCAGGCGGAGCAGGCACCGCCGTCGTGGTGGCGGGTGCTGTCGTCGTGGGGATCACAGGAACCAATTGTTCACTCTGCGCGAGGTTTCGCGTGTTATTCGGAACGCTCGGCGTGGCTCCGGGAGCAACCGGCGTTGTGGTGCGCGGGGGTGTCGCAGTCGGTGCGGGCACCGATGTGGGCGCATCGAGCGGCGGCATAGCTCCGGCAGTCGCGGGAGTCGGCGTTCCGACGACCTCGACCGAACCGTCCGGATGAACTACCAGTCGTGCTGGGTCCTTGGCGGGGACCATGCCGAGAGCGCTTGCCTGATTTGCCAACTCCGGAGCCGAGTTACGCGACTGGAAGTCACGTTCGAGCGCTGCTTTCTGCTCGACCAAAGACTGGTTGTATGCACGTGCATCACTGAGTTGGTACGAATCCTCGGCAGCGCGAGTGGTCAGCAGCAGAGTCACCGCGAGACCGATGGACAGAAGTCCGATGACGGAGGCCACGAACGGCACTCTCCCCTTGAGCATCGCCCGAGGAGAGATAGACGGGCCGGCAGCAGCGACAGTTCCGGTCCGGCCTGCCGCCCGTGCGGTGCGCTTGTCGTATGCACGTTGCGCTGCACCGGATTTGCCCTGACGACTCATGCCCGCCTCCTGGAAATGCGTTCTGCGGCACGCAAACGCACCGGAGCTGATCGTGGGTTCTCTTCGATTTCCTGCTCTGACGCACGTTCTGCGCCACGGGTGAGAATGCGGAACTCCGGTCCCATACCCGGCAACTCGACCGGTAGTCCTTCAGGACTGGTGGACTTCGAGCGGGGAACCAACTCCGCCTTCACAACTCGATCCTCGAGCGACTGGTAGGACATGAACACCACTCGCCCACCGACTGCCAGTGCGTCGAGCCCGGCAGGAACGGCTGCACGAAGCGAATCCAACTCGGCATTGACTTCGATCCGCAGCGCTTGGAAGGTGCGCTTGGCCGGGTGTCCCCCCGTACGCCGCGTGGCTGCCGGGATTGTTCGGTACAGCAATTCGACCAGAGCTGCACTGGTGGTGAAGGGTTCACGCTCACGCTGCCGAAGGATCTCGGACGCAATCTTTCCCGCGAACCGTTCTTCGCCGTACGTGCTCAGAATGCGAGCAAGGTCGCCGTGACTGTAGGTGTTCAGGACCTCTGCCGCGGTCAGCCCGACCGTCTGATCCATCCGCATGTCGAGAGGAGCGTCGATCGAGTACGCAAAACCTCGGTCGGCTTCGTCCAACTGCATCGACGACACACCCAGATCGAAAAGGATCGCGTGAACCGACTCCGTCGACGGCAGACCTGCCTGTTCGAGCGCGTCCTCGATCCCGTCGTACGTGGTGTGCACGAACGTCGTTCGGTCCGCGAATGGCGCCAGACGCTCGGAAGCGATCCGGAGTGCGTTGGTGTCGCGATCGAGACCGATGAGGTGAAGGCCCGGGTACTTGCCCAGGAAGAATTCGGAGTGGCCACCGAGCCCCAACGTCGCATCGATCATGTATGCGCCCGCTCCACCGTCACCGACGGCGGTGATGGCAGGGCCGAGAAGATCGTCGGCGCGGTGAAGAAGTACAGGGACGTGCGCGAAGCCATCGGCATCCGAGGGTTCGTTCACCTCGTGATCCACCATGATTGCTCCGGCTCCTACTTTCATGATTTCCGATGACTTTTCGAAAAGGTGCTGACTTTCCGAGAAGGCGATGACTGTTCGAGAAGGCGAATGCTTCGAGGTCCCTGCCCGAAGGAGAACCTGGCGCTGGGGAAGTGCGTCAGGGTCTTTCCGGGCAGAGGCCTCGCGGCATTCGCCGGGGGCTCTTCGCCTAGACGATCTCGCTGAGAGATTCGCCTGTTGCCTGCGAATAGTCCTCTTCGTTGTCTCCGAGATACCTCTCCCAGGCTGCTAGATCCCAGATCTCGAGGTAATCGACGGAGCCGGTCACTACGCATTCC
The DNA here is from genome assembly GCF_036669995.1 of Rhodococcus sp. DN22. NCBI lineage: Bacteria > Bacillati > Actinomycetota > Actinomycetes > Mycobacteriales > Nocardiaceae > Rhodococcus > Rhodococcus sp. DN22. The sequence continues at coordinate 3,758,994 of NZ_CP133326.1, forward strand.
TTGGACAGGTTTGCGTAACGCCGATGATCAGCCGAGAGGGTGATTCGCCCCTGGGCATCGGCGTGCTGTTCATCTGTGCCGGCGGCCAGGGCACGGACATACGCCCGAGCTGCCGGATCATTGCGTGGAGCTGCCGCTGCCTTTCGAGCAAGCTTGACGAACTCGTCCCGGGGGTAGATGGCGAGGCTGTGATCCTGACTCTTGGTGATCATCAATCCTCCTGCCAGTTCGTCTCGGAACTTTGCCGGCAACGTGAGCCGACCTTTGTCGTCGAGCTTCGGCGTGAAGGTACCGAGGAACACTCGACACCTCCTGCGAGCTTGCGCTGAAACCCTCCCTATCGAGCGGATCGTGCTTCAGCTCTCCGCCCGAACCCACAGTACCCCACTTTCCCCCACAAACAAGGAGCACATGGTCCCTATTCAGCATCATTTGCTGATAAATAGCAGGTCAGCGCAGGTGGGGAGACGTGGGGGAAATTTGTAACCGTGTCCCGGCCCACACCGCCGTCAGATCGACCCTTTACGCCACGATCTGTTGCTCCCCCACACAAAATCGCAGTACAAGCGCGGTTTTCGAATAGACGTGAGCGGGACGAGGTCTGGTCGTGCGCTGCAGTTCGACCAGGGTGGAGGAAAGTGGAGGGCCGAGTGGAGCGAAGTGGAGGAAGCCCGCGGGCATGCCCTGAGGCAGCAGGAGTGGCGAGTGATTCGCTCGCACGTCACTGATTCACTCGATGGATTGCCGGCGCACACGCACAACACCCACAGCAACGGCGTGTGGCGGTCGGCAACCTTGGTTGCCGACCGCCACACGTGTGGTCGTCCGTGCCCTGAAGAGGGCGTCACGTCCGAACTGCATCACTCTCGAAGTACGCCCGAAGAAGGGCGGGAGAGCTAGTCCTGCTCGAACCTGCGTTTGAATCGATCTTCCATCCGCGACGAGAATCCGCCGCCGGACTTCCGGCCGCGTCCCCGCCCGGATCCGCCGGCACTACCCCTACCCGGCGGACCGGAGGGATGATTGCCACCTTCGGAAGCGGAGTCGGCGGCCGGCGCAGACTTACGTCCACCACCCCAGAGGAACAACACCCCTGCGCCGAACATGAACAAGAAACCGAACAGGCTGATGATCGGAAAACCGCCCGGCTTGAGCGGGAGTGCAACCCCCGCGATCAGCAGGACCAGACCCAGCACGAATAGAGCCGCTGCTTGGAACCGCCGTCTACTCGATGGCGCCCGCATACGGCCGCCCCTCACATTGGAGGCGAACTTGGGGTCTTCGGCATAGAGAGCGCTCTCGATCTGATCGAGCATGCGCTGCTCGTGCTCGGAGAGTGGCACGGTACCTCCCCCGGCACTGGAAGTTTGGCAACCACCCCACGGTGTGAGGCGGCGGGTAATCAAGTTGGACGATTACCTGTTTTCATAATACGAGCAGTTTAGGTCTCGGACCACCAACTCCGGGTACGAGTTCCGCCACAAGCGTACGTATTCGTGCCGAAGGGCCCCGATTCGGCTCCATTTGCCTGTGCGGACCAGGAAATTCCCCGGAAACAACTGCCGACACGGACCATTTGTTCACGACGCTCGCAAATGCTCGGACGCGTCCTGACCGATGAAATCTTCGACCGCCGTGAGAAAACGGCCGACCTCGGCGAAGAATGCGTCGGAATCGGAGTCCGTGATCACGATCGACACGCCGGTTTCCACGGCCGCACGCGTAGAGGACCACCCTGCGAAGAACTTCGACCACGCTCCGAACGCGGGCGCTGCGGCGTCCATCAGAACCCACGCGTTTCCGCTTCGCTTGCGCTTCGAGCCGGCACCGGCAGGAGCTGCGGCCAACACTGCCCCGGCACCACGTAGGGCCGCCAGGTAGGCACACCGGAACCGGTCGGCAGGATCGCCCGCCCCAATCGCTTCCTCGAGAAGCGCATCCGCCTTCCGGAGCAGCCCCCACGCCACACCGGACTTTCCCACTCGAGCAGTGCGGTCGCTGACGTCCCTCGCGCCGAAGGACCGCCTCGCCGACATCGGCAATCGAGAAATTGCGGCATCCGACGGACTCGACAACTCGGCAGGAAGAGTTCGTTGGCACTTCACACGTTCAGGCTTCACACGCTCGGACATCGGGGCACCTCCTGCACCGTGAGGATCCAAGACCAGGTGGGCCGGAGATGCCCGCTTCCCTTCGGGCATCTCCGGATCACCCACATCGAACATCTGTTCGACCTATTCAATATAACTGCACCCACCGACACGCCGTCAAGAGAAGAGGTGAGACCGGTCGACCCGCAGATCGCCTGGACACCACATACGGTCGACCTCGATCGCGCAGAATTCGTGAGTCGACTCCACGAGGCACTGGCCGTGTACGTCACCGCGATGGACTATCCGCGAGGAACCGAGTTCCATCGCGCACCGATGTGGCAGGAGCACGCGAACCGGCCTGGCTGGAAGGCAGTCGGCGCTTTGGCGGTTCCTCAGCAACCGTCACACGAAAATCTGCCGCTGGTGGGGATCGCTTACGGGTATCGCGGGAGCCCGGACCAGTGGTGGCATCAACAGGTACTGCACGGGCTTCGGCGCTCGGGTCGTCCCCAGAGCGAGATCGACGCGATTCTGAGCGACTACTTCGAACTCACCGAACTCCACGTGCATCCGAACGGACAAGGTCACCGGTTGGGCGAATCGCTCTTGCGTCACCTCCTCGTCGATCGACCCGAACGCAGTGTTCTGTTGTCGACACCCGAGGTGTACGACGAGGACAACCGAGCCTGGCGGCTGTACCGTCGCCTCGGCTTTCGTGACGTGCTCCGCAGATTTCGTTTTGCCGGCGACAACCGGCCGTTCGCAGTCCTCGGCCGTGGACTCCCGCTGTGAGCGCACTTCTCGACGCCGTCGTCGTCGGCTCCGGACACAACGCGCTCGTATCGGCCGCCTACCTCGCACGCGAGGGTTGGTCGGTCGAGGTTCTGGAGAAGGACACGGTTCTCGGCGGCGCAGTCTCGACCGTCGAGCGATTTCCCGGATACAAGGTGGACCGGGGGTCGTCGGCACACCTCATGATCCGACACAGCGGCATCATCGAGGAACTCGGACTCGGCGCGCACGGACTGCGCTACATCGACTGTGACCCGTGGGCGTTCGCGCCGCCCGCCCCGGGCACCGACGGGCCGGGCATCGTGTTTCACCGCGACCTCGACGCAACCTGCTGGTCCATCGAACGAGCATGCGGGACAAAGGACGCCGACTCCTACCGGCGATTCGTCGCGGTCTGGTCGGAGCGCAGTCGACATGTCATGAAAGCGTTTTCCGCACCGCCCACCGGATCGAACCTGATCGGTGCGTTCGGAGGTCTCGCCACCGCACGCGGCAACAGCGAACTGTCTCGGCAGTTCCTCGCGCCTGGCGACGCACTGCTCGACGAGTATTTCGACAGTGAGGCACTCAAAGCAGCGCTTGCGTGGTTCGGCGCCCAGTCCGGGCCTGCGATGTCGGAACCGGGAACCGCTCCGATGGTCGGCTTCGCGGCCCTCATGCACATCTTGCCGCCAGGGCGAGCAGTCGGTGGAAGCGGCGCACTGAGTGCTGCGTTGGCCTCCCGGATGGCCGTCGACGGCGCCACGGTCGCGCTCGGTGACGGCGTGACGTCGATCCGCCGAAACTCGAGTCACTGGACCGCCACAACCGAGAGCGGTCGAGAAGTTCACGCTCGCAAGGTAATCGCCGGGTGCCACATCCTGACCACGCTCGACCTCCTGGGCCGAGGGGGCTTCGACCGAACCACGCTCGATCACTGGCGGCGGAAAATCAGGGTCGGCCCCGGCATCGGCGCGGTACTTCGACTGGCGACATCCGCGCTTCCGTCGTACCGCGGCGACGCCACGACACGGGAAAGTACCTCGGGATTGCAATTACTCGTCTCCGATCGCGCACACTTGCGCACTGCACACGGCGCAGCACTGGCGGGGGAACTTCCTCCTCGCCCTGCGGTTCTCGGAATGAGTTTCAGCGGAATCGATCCCACGATCGCCCCGGCCGGTCGGCATCAGGTGACACTGTGGTCGCAGTGGCAACCGTATCGCCTCAGCGGACATCGCGATTGGGCATCGGTCGCCGAGGCGGAGGCCGACCGGATCGTCGGCGAGATGGAGGCTTTCGCACCCGGGTTCGCCGATTCCGTCCTCGACCGGTTCATTCAGACCCCCCGGGACATCGAGTCGGAATTGGGGATGATCGGCGGAAATGTCATGCACGTCGAGATGTCACTCGATCAGATGATGTTGTGGCGACCGCTTCCGGAACTGTCCGGCCATCGCGTTCCGGGAGCAGACGGGTTGTATCTGACCGGAGCATCGACTCATCCCGGTGGCGGTGTGTCCGGAGCCAGTGGTCGCAGTGCGGCTCGAATCGCACTGTCGGACAGCCGCCGGGGCGCGACTCGTCGTTGGATGCGTCGTTCGAGCAGGTCGTGAAGGTCACCCGCCGAACTTCACCCGCCGACACGCCCCCGCCTCGATGACTGGCTACGCCACGGCTGGCACGATGACCACTGTGCAACAGTCCACCGATCCCGCCGCCAAGCCGACCAGTCGGAAACGTTTCCTGACGGTTGCCGCGCTCGCCCTCATGCTTGTTCCCTTGCTTGCCGGGTGCATCCGCGTGCAGGTGTCGATGGGAGTGTCCGCGAACGATCGTGTGACCGGACAGGTGGTAGCTGCCGCTATTCCGGCGAACGAGGCGGACAAGGGTCCGCAGCTGACCCCACCTTCGTCGCTGGAGGACAAGATACGGGTTCAGGAGTACAAGAAGGACGGGTACGTCGGCAGCCAGGCGTTCTTCAGCGACTTGTCCTTCGGTGACGTCGCCCAACTGGGCTCCATGTACGCCGAGGGGTCCGGGTCGTTCCAGATCACCCTCAAGCGATCCGGGGACACCGTCACGCTCGACGGCAAGGCAGACCTGAAGACGGTTCCAACTCAGGGCGCCGACGTCCAGGTCAGCATCGCCTTCCCGGCACGGGTCGGCACGACCAACGGAACACGAGACGGCGATTCCCGGGTGTCGTGGACCTTGCCCGCCGGCGAGGTGTCGACAATGCGCGCCGAGGTCAACTACGCGGACCCAAGCACCCGAAGCTTCGCCGGGTGGGCAGGAATCATGGCCGGGCTGGCGCTCGGTGTCGCGATTGTCGTCGGTGCGATGGCCTGGATGGCGCGCAATCGAGCACCGATCAAGCGCGCGCCCGCCGCGAAAGCACCGGTCATGAAGACGCCTGTCACGAAATCACCTGCCAGCAAGCAAGCTGACAACAGGAATCCGAAAAACACCACGAAGTAGCGCCTGGCGATTGCCCCACTCGATTGGTGTCGAGCGGGGCAACCGGGATCAGACGGCTTGCGCTGTCCCGACAGAGGTGTCGGGGGTGAGACCGAGTCGCTCGAGGACCTCACTGGTGGCGCGCGCAAAGTTCAAAGTGATGAAGTGCAGGCACGGAGCGCCTTCGGCGATCAACCGCTCACCCATCTCGGTGGCCAGATCGATGCCGAGTTCGCGGACCGCTGCACGGTTCTCGTCCGGACCGCTTCCGGCCGCGGCGTCGAATCGACGCTCGAGAGCGGGGGGCAACGACGAGCCCGAGAGCTCGAGCATGCGCCGCACCGAGCGCAGCGACGTCACCGGCATGATCTCCGGGATGATCGGCTTGGCGCCCTGTTCTGCGTCGTACGCACTCACCCGGTCACGAAGACGCAGGTAGTCCTCCACGTCGAAGAACATCTGCGTGATCGAGTACTCGGCGCCGGCACGCAACTTCGACACCAGGTACTTCGTGTCGTATGCCAAGTCCGGAGCGCGGTAGTGCCCCTCGGGGAACGACGCGACGCCGACGTGGAAGTCGCCCAGGTCACGGACCATCCGCACGAGTTCCTCGGCGTACTCGACGCCTTCGGGATGCTTCTTCCATTCGCCGAGCGGATCGCCGGGCGGATCGCCGCGCAATACGAGGATGTTGCTGATCCCACGATCGGCGTAGGCACCGACCATGGCGCGAAGCTCTTCGGTGCTGTGTGAGACAGCAGTCAGGTGAGCAACCGGCAGCAGGGTCGTCTCTTCGGCAAGTTCGCCGGTGACACGCACCGTACGATCGCGCGTCGAGCCACCTGCGCCGTAGGTCATCGAGACGAATGCCGGTCCGAGCCGCTCGAAGGTACGCACCGCACGCCACAGGCGCGCTTCGGCGTCCGCGTCACGCGGCGGCGAAAACTCGACCGAGAACGGAATACGGCTACCTGTCGAGGAAGCGATCCGATCGACGATCGACGGTGTTCGGGTGGCCCATCCCTCGCTGGAGCGGCCCCTGACTGGATCGAATGTCACCGGTCAAGCATATGTTTTCCAGCTGCAAACAAGCTCATCGCCCAGTACTGCGTATCCCGAATGTCAGGATCGCGCAGTTCACGGCCCGACCCGCCGTTGATTCCAACCCCCACTAAGCTGGGCTCCAAGCTCGCTTCCGTGTAACCCTCCGGCGCGAGAACATACCGATCTTGGAGGCCACCCTGTCCGCAGGAACCGCGCGCGTTGGACAGAGTTCGACCAACACCGCACCGCATCCGACCTCACTCGAACTGCCGGGTCTGTTCGAAGCAGCGCTCCGCGACTTCTTCGATTCACGCCGCGAACTCGTCTCGAACATCGGCGGTGGATACGAGGAGGCCGTCAGCACCCTCGAGGCCTTCGTCCTGCGCGGAGGAAAGCGCGTCCGACCGTCGTTCGCCTGGACGGGATGGCTCGGCGCCGGAGGCGACCCGAACGGTAAGAACGCAGACGCGGTGATTCGTGCGTGCGCCGCCCTCGAACTGGTGCAGGCCTGCGCGCTCGTCCACGACGACATCATCGACGCATCCACGACCAGGCGCGGCTTCCCGACCGTTCACGTCGAATTCGAGAACCAGCACCGAGACGAGGAGTGGAGCGGCGATTCCGCGCACTTCGGCGAGGCCGTCGCCATTCTTCTCGGCGACCTGGCCTTGGCCTGGGCGGACGACATGATCCGAGAATCCGGGATCAGCCCCGAGGCGGCCGCACGTGTCAGCCCGGTCTGGTCGGCAATGCGCACCGAGGTGCTCGGTGGCCAATTCCTCGACATCAGCAACGAAGCCCGAGGCGACGAGACCGTCGAGGCAGCCATGCGGGTCAACCGCTACAAGACCGCCGCGTACACGATCGAACGCCCACTGCACCTCGGCGCCGCGCTGTTCGGTGCGGACGCCGAGTTGGTCGATGCCTACCGGACCTTCGGCACGGACATCGGTATCGCCTTCCAACTTCGCGACGACCTGCTCGGTGTCTTCGGAGATCCGTCCGTCACGGGCAAACCGTCGGGCGACGATCTCATCGCCGGTAAGCGGACTGTCCTGTTCGCGATGGCGCTTGCCCGCGCCGACGCCGCAGATCCGGCGGCAGCAGAACTGCTCCGCAACGGAATCGGCACCCAGTTGACCGACAACGAAGTCGACACTCTGCGTCAGGTGATCACCGATCTTGGCGCCGTCACCGACGTCGAAACGCAGATCGACACCCTCGTCGAGGCAGCTGCGAACGCCCTCGACTCGAGCACGGCAACGGCAGAGTCCAAGGCTCGCCTGACCGATATGGCGATCGCGGCCACGAAGCGAAGCTACTGACCGTGGCAGACGTGCACCGCACTCGAACCGTCAGCTCGCCGACCGATCGAGTCGTGATCGTCGGCGCGGGACTTGCCGGACTGTCTGCGGGGTTGTATCTGCGTGGCGCCGGCCGCGACGTCACGATCCTCGAGAGCAACGGCTCGGTCGGCGGGCGAGTCGGTGTCTACCAGGGCAGTGACTACAGCATCGACAACGGCGCAACGGTGCTCACGATGCCCGAACTCGTCGAAGACGCGCTTGCCGCCGTCGGTGCCGACCCAGCGTCGACAAACCCCAAATTCGTTGTGCACAAGCTCGATCCGACGTACCACGCGCGATTCGCAGACGGCACCGCTCTCGATGTCCACGCCGATCCAGAAGACATGGCTGCCGAGGTCTCCCGTGTCTGCGGGCCGGAAGAAGCGCAGCGATACCGTGCGTTGCGGCGATGGCTGAACCGTATCTTCGACGCGGAATTCGACCGCTTCATGGACGCCGACTTCGATTCTCCCCTCGGACTGGTCAATTCGCGTGACGCAGTCAAAGATCTGAGCCGGCTCGTCGCACTGGGAGGATTCGGGAGACTGGGCGCGCAGGTGGATCGCAAGATCCGCGACCCTCGCCTCCGGCGGATCTTCACCTTCCAAGCGCTGTATGCGGGCGTTGCTCCGTCTCGGGCCCTCGCGGTGTACGGGGCGATCGCTCACATGGACACCTCACTCGGCGTCTACTTCCCCGAGGGCGGGATGCGCACGATCGCCGAGTCGATGGCCGACGCCTTCACCGAGGCCGGCGGAATTCTGAATCTCGGCCGCACTGTCGAACGCCTCGAGGTGAGCGGACGGCGCGTGCACACCGTTCACACACGCGACGGCGAGCGCTTCGACTGTGACGCCGCCGTCCTCACTCCCGACATGGCCGTCACGGACTCGCTCTTGCGCCCACATACGCGATTGCGTCCGCGCCCGGTGCGTACATCGCCGTCCGCTGTCGTGATTCACGGCACTGTTTCCTCCGCGGTCGCCGACGAATGGCCCGCGCAGCGACACCACATGATCGACTTCGGCGAGGCGTGGAAGCGTACCTTCGCCGAGATCACGGCACGCCGCGGCCGCGGGCGACTGATGAGTGATCCGTCACTGCTCGTCACCCGACCGGCACAGACCGATCCGAGCCTGGCCTTCTCGCGAGACGGCCGGATCCGTGAACCGCTGTCAGTCCTCGCGCCGTGCCCGAATCTGGACAGTGCAAGGCTCGACTGGTCGAGTCTCGGCCCGCCCTACGTGCGCGAAATCATCCTCACGCTGCAAGAACGTGGCTACACGGGACTGGTCGAAGGGTTCGAGATCGATCACGTCGACACCCCGCAGACCTGGCTCGAAAAGGGCATGGCCGCGGGTAGCCCGTTCGCGGCGTCACACACCTTCACCCAGACGGGGCCGTTCCGACGCAAGAACCTCGCCCGCGGCTTCGACAACGTCGTTCTCGCCGGATCGGGAACCGTTCCGGGGGTGGGAGTACCGACCGTTCTGCTGTCCGGACGGCTCGCCGCCGAACGTATTACCGGTACACGCGAGCGAGCCAGCGCGGTGGGCACTCGTGCGAGCAACTAAACTGGCCCCTCGTAACCGACCATTCATCCACGATTCACCGACTCGGGCGCTGCATGCGCCGATCGACACCGATCTCCTCGGGGGAGGAACCTGCACCGATGACGTCCTCTGCCGCAGCCACTGAAAGACCGTGGCACCTAAGGGCCGCCAATTTCCTTCGGACTCCCGAAGGTCACAGTGCACTGCTCGGTTTCTTCGGCGCAGTCATGATCACTTTCGGCGGATTCGGTGCCGGTAGCGTCCGGCGCCAAGATCCGCTGCTCGAGTCGATGCATCTGTCCTGGCTCCGTTTCGGACACGGATCGATTTTGTCGGCGGCCATCGTCTGGATCGGTGTCCTGTGCATGATCGCCGCCTGGGTTCGACTGGGCCGCTCGACTCTGCGCGGTGACGTCTCGTTGCGCGGCCTGCGCTACGTCGTCCCGGTCTGGACGTTTCCGCTGCTGTTCGCGGTGCCCATGTTCAGCCGTGACGCCTACTCCTACCTGGCGCAAGGCGCGTTGTTGCGCAACGGCTTCGACCCGTATGCCGTCGGCCCCGTCGTCAATCCGGGAATCCTGCTCGACAACGTCTCCAACGTGTGGACGACGACAACTACCCCGTACGGTCCGGTTCACCTTCTCCTTGCCGACGCCATCGTTCGGCTGACCGGTGAGAACGTCATCGCCGGCACGATGCTGTTGCGGATCACGATGCTCCCCGGACTCGCCCTGATGATGTGGGCCGTTCCCCATCTCGCGACGAAGCTCGGCGGAAACACCTCGATCGCCCTGTGGCTCGCAGTACTCAATCCCCTCGTCCTGATCCACCTGATCGGCGGCGTTCACAACGAGATGCTCATGGTCGGCCTCATGGCCGCAGGCATTGCGCTCGCTCTCGAACGCAAGCACCTCTTCGGGATCGGGCTGATCGCGCTCGCCGTCGCGATCAAGGCAACCGCAGGCGTCGCACTTCCCTTCATAGTCTGGATCTGGATGATCCATGAGCGGGAGGACGCCGCAGCCGCCGGGCGAGAACCGGCGTCACCGATCCGATCGTTCGTCAAAACGGCCGGCGCAGGTTTCGCGGTGTTCGTGGCGGTACTCGGATCCACCTCACTGATCGCCGGAGTCGGCCTCGGCTGGACGACGGCACTCTCCGGTTCGGCAAAGATCATCAACTGGCTCTCGCTGCCCACGATCGTGGCGCACATCGGAACCATGGCAACCTCCTGGTTCGCCGGCGACCATTTCAACGACATCCTCGAAGTCTCCCGGACCATCTCGGCGGTTGTGTTGATCGCGATCATCGCCGTCGTGTGGTGGCGCTACCGCAAGACCGAGCGCGACGCCGTCATGGGCATCGTGATCGTGATGGTCGCCATCGTCGTTCTGTCCCCCGCAGCACTCCCCTGGTACTACTCCTGGCCGCTGGCAGTAGCTGCCGGTTTCGCAATGTCGCCGACGACTCTCGCCGTACTGACCGGGCTGTCCACCTGGCTGATGCTGGTGTTCCAGCCAGACGGATCGATCGGCCTGTACACCTTCCCGCACGTGGCTCTGGCCATCGTCGCTGCCGTGATCGCGGCGATGTCCTTGCAGACGGAAGACCCACTGCGACTTCGTGGACGCAAACACGAGAAACCGATCGAAATGACGTCAGCCGCCTCGGCGCCCTCGACGTCAGGATCTGCGTGATCCGCGTGTCATGAACGCACTGCCTGCGTCCTATGAATTCTGCGAGGGCGTGACGAGGGAACACGGCCGAACGTACTTTCTGGCCACCCGGTTGTTGCCCGTACCTCGACGCCGCGCAGTTCACGCGCTCTACGCATTTGCTCGCGTCGTCGACGACATCGTGGACGAACCCTCGGGTCCGCATGAACGAGGCACGGTGCTCGCCGACGTCGAACGTGCAGCCGTCAACGCACTCGACAACCCCACTGCGACAGGTGGCTTCCCGTCGACGGTTCCCCTCGACCTGACACGCGTACTCCCGGCCTTCGCGGATGCTGTGAAGACGTTCGACATCCCGCGCGCATATTTCGACGCCTTCTTCGAGTCCATGCGGATGGACGCCCCCGACACGGCGAAGTTTCGACCCGTTTACAACACGATGGACGAACTCAGCGAGTACATGTACGGCTCTGCCGTCGTCATCGGTTTGCAGATGCTCCCGATTCTCGGAGTGAGCGTTCCGCAGCAGGAAGCGGTAGTGCCCGCGTCGAATCTCGGTGAGGCGTTTCAGCTGACCAACTTCATCCGCGACGTCGGTGAAGACCTCGACCGGGGACGTCTGTATCTACCGGCGGGCGAGTTCGCCGCATTCGGGGTCGACATCGAGATGCTCGAACATGGGCGAAGAACCGAAACGGTGGACGTTCGGGTGAAGCGCGCGCTGGCACACTTCATCGCCGTGACGCGGGGGCGGTATCGGACCGCCGAATCCGGCATCCCGCTGCTCGACCGACGGGTCCAGCCGTCGATCCGCACGGCTTTCGTGTTGTACGGAGCAATTCTCGACCAGGTCGAGCGCGCCGACTTCCGGATACTGCATCGACGTGTGTCCGTTCCCGGACGCACGCGACTTCGAGTCGCTGCGCCGGGTCTGGTCCGGTCGGCAACCTACGCGGCGAAAAACCGCATGCGGTGAGTTGTCAGAAGGCCGGCAGCTCAGAAAGCCATGGCCTGTGCGCGGCGGATGACCTCACGCGCGAGATCACCATGCAGTGCGTCCACCGGGCGCCCCGGCAGGGAATCGTCGGCCAGGAACAACCAGCGGAGGATTTCGACATCGGTGTAGCCGCCGTCGTGCAGCACCGCCAGCAGACCGGGCAGCCACTTGACGATCTGGCCGTCCTCGCCGAAGAACACTTCGGGGACACCGAGAACGCCATGCCGCTTGACTGCGATGATCTTGTGATCGCGAAGCAACTGGTGAACCTTGCTCACCGGCAACCCGACGTTCTTCGCCACATCCACAAGCTGGAACAGGGAAACCGAAGAATCCAGGACATCATCACAATAAGGAATCGCGCTCACCGCGAGAAGTTTATCCGGTCCGGCGAGCCCGCTGTGTACCGCCCGGTGCAGTGCTCGAAACTGCCGCTCCGCTCAGGTCACAACGCTCTGTGACGTTCTCGAGACTTCCGCGTCGGTATCGCTGGCTACGATGGACGGGATGCGGCATATCAGTAACCGGGATTTCGCGGTGGATGTAAATGGGTGCCCTCACTGCGGGAACCGGTACGCGGTATACAACCACCCACATTGCTGACAGCTACCACCCAGACCGCAAGCAGACAGATCACAAGCACGCAGATCACAAGCACGCAGATCGCAAGCACGGAGGAACAGTCATTACGGAGGTCGAGGGTTGATCGGCGAAATGCTCGAGCGCCGCTATCGAGTGGACGCACCGATCGCGCGCGGCGGTATGTCGACCGTGTATCGAGGCCTCGATACACGGTTGGATCGACCTGTCGCGATCAAGGTGATGGATCCGCAATTCGCCGGCGATCCAGCGTTCCTGACTCGTTTCGAGTTCGAGGCCCGGGCCGTGGCCCGACTCAAGCATCCGGCCCTTGTGGCCGTCTACGACCAAGGCAGCGATCGCAATCACGTGTTCCTCGTGATGGAACTCGTCGACGGTGGAACCTTGCGTGAACTCCTTCGTGAGCGCGGACCGATGCCGCCACACGCAGTCGCTGCAGTAGTGGCACCTGTCCTGGACGCGTTGGCGGTGGCGCATCGAGCGGGACTGGTTCACCGTGACGTCAAACCCGAGAACATCTTGATCTCGGACACCGGCGAAGTGAAGATCGCCGACTTCGGATTGGTGCGTGCAGCTGCGGCAGCAACCACCACCTCCAACAGCGTGATCCTCGGCACCGCGGCCTATCTGTCGCCGGAACAGGTGACGTCAGGAATTGCCGACACTCGAAGCGACGTCTACTCGACCGGCGTGTTGATGTTCGAACTTCTCACCGGTACAACACCGTTCACCGGCGATACGTCACTCTCCATCGCCTACCAACGCATCCACGACGATGTCCCGCGCCCAGGTTCACGTATCCCCGGTGTACCGGCGCAGTTCGATCGTCTGGTCGCCGAAGCCACTCACCGCGAGCCCGCACATCGTTTCGCCGACGCCGGTGAGATGGCAGCTGCACTTCGCAGTGTGAGCGAGCAACTGGAACTTCCGTCATACCGCGTTCCCGCTCCGCGTCGAAGCGCCCAGCACCAGAGCGCGCAAGTTGCCCCGGCCCGGCCACAACCGGCGCCTGCGCCTCCCACGGAGGTACACCCGAACTCTGCTGCGCGCCCGAACCCTGCTGCCACGACGGTATTGGCGTCCGGCGTGGCCCCGGCTGTGGCAGCCACCACGGCGCTCGGCACGGGCTCTCCTCCCCCTGGCGGTATCCAGCACACTCGCGCGGTCACCGCACAAACTGCTCGTCCGGCGACGGTCGACGGCGACTCGGATTTCGACGACGGTTCCGATTTCGGCGACGACCACCCGGGGCACGACGATCCGCATGCTCATTTTGTCGAGGCACGACGCAAATCGCGACGAGCCACCCTGATCTGGCTGCTCGTCATCGCGGTCCTCGCGCTCGCGTTGGGCTTCGGCGGATGGTGGATGGGCTCGGGCCGCTATACAGCTGTTCCCTCGATCGACGGGCTGACCAAGGACACTGCGGTCACCGCTCTGCAGGACGCCGGGCTCTCCCCCGACGTCCAGGGTCAGTACTCCGACGCCCAACCCATCGACACGGTGATCGGGACGGACCCGGCCTCCGGCTCGAGGGTTACCAAAGGCTCGACCGTCGCGCTGCTGACTTCGCTCGGGCGTCCGACTGTCCCGCCCATTCCGGCCGGCGGCGACGTCTCGGCCCTGGGCGCACAACTCGCCGACCGCACTCTCGTCGCGGTCGACGGCGGGGACACATTCAGCTCCAAGATCCCGATCGGCGGCGTGGCCGCGCTCGACCCGGCACCGGGAACCGAAGTTGCCGTGGGCTCCTCGGTCAAGGTCATCACATCCAAAGGGTCACCGCCCGTGGACATTCCCGATGTGAAGGGCATGTCCGAGAACGCTGCGCGCGCCGCCCTCGACAAGGTAGGCATCTCAGTCAGCACCACCAGAACAACGTTCGACGACGCCGTCGAGGGCGGTAGCGTGATCGGCACCGATCCCGCAGTCGGGTCCTCCGTCAACGCCGGCACCTCCGTGGTTCTGCTCATCTCCGACTCCGTCAAGGTTCCCTCGCTGATCGGCCGCTCCGTCTCCTCAGCACGCGAAGAACTCGGCCGCCTCGGCCTCGAGATCACCGTGCGTCAGCTCACCCAGAACGACAGCTCGGTCATCATCAGCCAGAGCGTCAAGAACGACCTCGTTGCCAAGGGCACCGACATCAGCGTCGTCGCAATTCCCTGACAGTCCGCTTCGGCCTAATCTGAATTCATGGCCACGTGGGAACCCGAGAGCATTGGGATACTCGACTTGCCGTCGGGGAGATCGATTCGGGGTCGAGGACTCCGCAATCCACTTCCTTCGGGACCTCTCCCCACCTTCGGCGTCTATCTGACCGGTAAAGAACCTCCCGACACCGAGTGGGAGTCGGAGTGGGTCCGCTGGCGAGATTTCTGGTTGCCGAGCGATCCCGATGCGCTGCGCAGGGCCTTGCACGAAGTGTGGGTGCGCTCGGAAACCGAAAGAGTCGAGATCGCGTGCGGTGGTGGATACGGCCGCACCGGAACAGCGTTGGCCGCTCTTGCCGTCATGGACGGAGTGCCCAGTAAGGACGCCACCGCGTACGTTCGCGCACGTTACTCACCTCGCGCCGTCGAAATGCCCTGGCAGCGCCGATTCGTCACACGATTCACGCAATAGCGAACGCCCCCACCTGCGCGAGCGGGTGAGGGCGTTTGCCGAAAATCTATGCCGGCGCGAATCAGCTTCGGCGAAGCAGGGTTTCAGCCTCGCAGCATCTCGGCCACGAGGAACGCGAGCTCCAACGACTGTTGGGTGTTCAATCGGGGGTCGCACGCCGTCTCGTAGCGACCGCCGAGATCGAGGTCGGAGATGTCCTGCGCGCCGCCGAGGCACTCGGTGACGTTCTCACCGGTCAGCTCGACGTGGATGCCACCCGGATGCGTGCCGAGACCGTTGTGGACCTCGAAGAATCCCTGGACCTCGTCGACGATGCGGTCGAAGTGGCGCGTCTTGTACCCGGTGGAGGCTTCGTGGGTGTTGCCGTGCATCGGATCGCACTGCCAGATGACCTGGTGACCGGTGGCTTGGACCTTCTCGATGATCGCCGGCAGCAGGTCGCGGACCTTGCCGTTGCCCATGCGCGAGATCAGAGTCAGACGACCTGGCTTGTTGGTGGGGTCGAGACGCTCGACGTATTCCACCGCCATTTCCGGCGTCGTGCTCGGGCCGATCTTGAGGCCGATCGGGTTGGACACCAACTCGGCGAAGGCGATGTGCGCGCCGTCGAGCTGACGAGTGCGGTCACCGATCCAGAGGAAGTGAGCCGACAGGTCGTAGAGCTTGGGGTGATCGCTGTCGTTGTCGAGACGCAGCATCGCGCGCTCGTAGTCGAGAACCAGGGCCTCGTGGCTGGCAAAGATCTGTGCCTGGTGCAGGCTCGGATCGGTGACGCCACACGCGTTCATGAACTGCAGGCCGCGGTCGATCTCGGCTGCCAGTTGCTCGTAGCGTGCGCCCGCGGGAGACGCTGCGACGAATTCGCGGTTCCAATCGTGCACCTTGTGCAGGTCGGCCATGCCGGCGCCGGTGAGTGCGCGAACCAGGTTCATCGCGGCGCTGGCGTTGGCGTATGCACGCACCAGTCGCGAAGGATCGTGGGCGCGGACTGCCTCGTCGGCGACGAGCGAGTTGATCATGTCGCCGCGGTAGGACTTCAGACCCAACGAGTCGATGTCGGCCGAGCGCGGTTTGGCGTACTGGCCGGCGATGCGAGCGACCTTGACGACCGGCATCGAGGAACCGTAGGTGAGCACGACGGCCATCTGCAGCAACGTGCGGATGTTTCCCTTGATGTGCGGCTCGGTGTTGTCCGCGAAGGTCTCGGCGCAGTCACCGCCCTGGAGCAGAAATGCCTCGCCACGCGCGACCTGCGCGAGACGCTCTTGCAGCGCCTCGACTTCGCTGGCCACCGTGATGGGAGGCACGCTCTCGAGCACAGTCCGCATGGCGGCCGCCTGGTCAGCGGGCCACGAGGGCTGCTGAGCAGCGGGCTTCGCGAGCGCCTCGTCGAGCTGCTTACGCAGTCCGGCAGGCAGCGGCGGGAGTTCGGGCAAGCGGTCGATCGGCACGTCGACAGTCCAGTTCACCTCTACAGGATATTCGCTCGCTCGTCGGCGCGTCACACAGGCTCTCGATCGCAGCCCAATCGGAACACTTCCCGCGCACCGAAACCTGGGTCAGCGAAGTGACCGTGCAGCCGAAATGGCGTCGAACTTCACGAGGTTGTGCCTGGCGTCGGCAAGTGCGTCGTGTGCGTCGGCGGGCGCCGACGGGAGGGCAGGACTGCCGTTGTCTTCCCAGAACTGTCGGAGTTCGCGGGTGTACCGCGGCATCGACTGCGGTAGTTCGGTCATATCGCCCCACAACTGGCACAGCGCGACGTGGTCGTAGGCGGCGACCCACGCCCAGAGCTCCGGAACCACCATCGGCCGCGGAACGAAGAATTTCAGAAGATCGTCGCGGATCTTCTCGCGTGATTTCCACAGCGGCGACGAAGGCTGCGGCAACTTCGGCAGCACGTTCTTGCGCACCCAACTTCCGGCACGGGCGGGATCGAACTCCGTCGAGACAGCGTAATACTCTCGGCCGTCCTCACAGACAACGCCGATGGACACGAGATCGATGGTTCGACCGTCTTCGATGAATTCACAGTCGTAGAAGTAGCGCACGTCCGAAAACTATGCCGCACGCGCAGGCTCTGGAGCCAATGCGCGTGCGGCCGGTGTGGGAAATCTCTAGCTGGCTTGTGCGTCCGGGAGCGAATCCTTGTCGGACTTCGCGGATTCCTTCGACTCGGCCGAGGCCACGAGATCGACAACCGACTCGCCGCCTTCCGCCGGAACGTCGACGGCAGCTTCAGGTTTCGTGGGCGCCTGGTTCTTGAGGCTTGCCGCGTAGATGTCCACGTACTCCTGGCCGGAGAGTTTCATCAACTTGTACATCACCTCGTCGGTCACAGCGCGCTCGACGAAGCGGTTTCCGCCCATGCCTTCGAAGCGGGAGAAATCGATGGGTTCGCCGACAATCACGGTGACCTTGGCGGGACGCCACATCCGTGAGCCGATCGGATTCATCTTGTCGGTGCCGACCATCGCTACCGGGATCACCTTGACGCCCGATTCAAGTGCGAGGCGCGCCATTCCGGTCTTGCCCTTGTAGAGGCGACCGTCAGGCGAGCGCGTCCCCTCGGGGTAGATACCCAGCAGGCTGCCCGAACCGAGGACCTTGAGACCGGCGTTGAGTGCATCCTGCGCCGCGTCTGCACCGGTTCGGTCGATGGGGACCTGACCGACCGCGGTGAAGAACCACTTCTGGAAAGCGCCCTTCAGACCGGAACCGGTGAAGTACTCACTCTTGGCAAGGAACGTGATGCGGCGGTTGACGCGAAGCGGAAGGTAGAACGAGTCCAGAACCGCCTGGTGATTGCTGGCCAGAATGGCCGCCCCGTCAGTCGGAATGTTCTCGTGACCCTTGACCGTCGGACGCCCGAGCAGCCAGAGAATCGGCCCCAGCAACACATACTTGAAGAGCCAATACCACACGGCGTCCCTCCCATTCACAGCTGAATTTCGCTGAGTACGACCTTACTGCCGACCGGTAACCCCCGCTACACACGCCCCTGCAGGATCGACCCGATCACAGTCCGGCAGACGTGGTTCCAGCGCCGTCGACCCCACCGAGATCCTGAGGCACTACCGATCGGGCCAAAGCGGCGGCGCCGACCATGCCCGCAGCTTCGCCCAGCTGAGCGGAACGGATGCGGGCCAGTGGGCGGTGCTTCGCCCCGGTCAACAATGTCGCGTATTGCTCGCGGGCGTCGTCGAGAAACAGTGGGGCAGAACTCGCGACGCCGCCGGCGATCACGACCAGATCGGGATCGTAGACGTCACCGACCATGGCCAGACCCACGGCCAGCCAACGGGTGAACTCGGCGATCGTTGCCAGCGCGAGTGGGTCACCGTCCTGCGCGGCGTTGGCGATCCGGCGACCGGTGAGCGAACCAGGATCCACCGCTACCTCACGCGCCAGGACCGTCGACGCGGCCGGGTCGGCGGCAAGCAGTTCGATTGCCGTGTCGACGAGCGCCGTTCCGCTGCAATAGCGCTCCCAACACCCACGTTTGCCACACGCGCACTGACGCCCGCCCGGAACGACCTGGATGTGGCCCAGTTCGGGAGCGACTCCGTGACTCCCCCGGTACAGCTCACCGTTGATCAGCAGCGCTCCACCGATTCCGGTCCCGATCGCCACCATCACGACATTGCGGCCACCTGCGGCCGCGCCGAATCGGTGCTCCGCGAACGCCGCCGCATTGGCGTCGTGTTCGAGAACGACCGGCAAGCCGAGCCGCTTGCTCAAGTCACTTCCGACCGGCGCGTCCACCCACGGCAAGTGCGGAGCGAACCGAACCGAGCTTCGATCGGAGGTGATGAAGCCGGCGACCGCCAACCCCACGGCCGATACCTCGTGCCTGGTGACCAATTCGCGCACGACGCGATCGAGACCGTCTTCGAGTGCCCTGGCCGACTGCGGGGTCGGGGCTTGAATCATCTCGAGCACTTGTCCGTCGACGTCCACGACGGAGGCCCTGATACTCGTCCCGCCGACGTCGATGCCGACCGTCAAGATGTCGTCCATGGTGGAGTCGGAGACCGCTTTCAAGCGGCGCGCGCTCATCGCGACGATTCCCGCGCGAGCGGCGTCCGCTGGAGTGCGCACCCTGAATCGGTGCCTCGTGCGTCGGTGACCATTGTGTCGATTGTGCTCATCTCGGGCCGTTCGCTCTACCCGGGGTACTGAGTCAGTCCTTGACCGTCACGTTGATCGGGACAAATGCCGCCGTGCGAGTTCGCTCCGCACCTGGCGTCGTCGGACCGCCGTCCGGTCCACGATCGGGACCTGACGGCCCCCCGAGAAACTCGTCGAGAATCTCACGAAGCAACGCAAGGAATGCTGCTGCTTGACCCGCGAGGAATGCCAACAGTTCGTGGTGCTCACCGCGAACCAGTGCGGCGAGGGCGCACACCGGGCACCAGCTGCAGCCGGTGAACACCGGCTGCGTGTCCGTGGACGCCGAGTCACTCGCAACGTCTGCCGTCGCTGCTGCGGCCTTCTGCAGCACCGGTTCCAGGCGCGTCAGAACGGTTTCCGCCAGCGCGCGAAACTCCGCGACGAGGCGCTCGTGCTCTTCGCTCATACCGGCCACACCGCGGGATCCGGGCTGAACCGGATGATCAGGTAACTGCCGTCCAACTCCGCCCCGTTCACGACACAACGACGCAGCACCGACGCCAAACGAACTCTGCGTCGTACGCCGTCTGCTCCCACCAGCACATCGTCCTCCACCCGGCCCAACGACAACGACGACGGATCCACGAGCGGAAGGTACATCCGCATCACGTACACCGAATCGACTCCGGTCCCGGACTCCAACGACACCACGATGTTGTCCGCGGTACCGACGGTGCCCGAATCCGTGCCCGTTCCACCCTCGAACGTGGCCGCGATCTCGCCCAGAGCGGCCAACCCTACCGGTTCGGCGCAAGCGCGTTCGACCGTTGTGACGGACATTCCATCGGTTGATCCACGCAGTTCGTCCACGACGAGTGCCTGAGCCGCCCGGATCGACGCGAGCCACTGCGCCGCCGGTGAATCGTCGACACCCTTCCCGGCGGACGAGTTGAACTGCGGGACAAGGTTGTTGACCACAATCCCGTCAACTCGCAACCCGGCCAGAGCCAGCCCGGACAACGTCCGACGAGTCGCCGCGACCGACACGCCGTCGGCCGACGTCACCACACGCACGCCGGTGTTCTCCCGATCCGAGAGGTGAACCGCGATCCGATCCACCGACGCGAGCACGCGTTCGACGACGGACACGAGCAGGAGCAGCCGCATGTCCGTACCTGTCACAGCGACCATCCGCCTGTGCCGCGGCCACAATCGCTCGAGATACTCCGACACCATCGACGGCGAGCCGAGTATCCGCAGCGCTTCGGCGGCGGCCGGACAGTCCACGATCACGAGGTCGTAGTCGCCGCTGTCCGAGAGGTCGACGATCTCGGCGAGCCCGAGCATGTCTTGGATGCCCAGGGATCCCGTCAACTCTTCCGGTTCCAAGCCCTCGAACGACGAACCGTGTTCGTGATCTCCCGCTCCGAAAGTTCCTGCAGCGTCGAGCAACCCCGACAATCCTCGGAACTTGTCCTCGAGGAGCGCTGACGTGTCGAGTTGCCGGACGTCGAGACGCTCGGTGAGAGATGTGGTCGTTCGCGGATTCGGCACGCCCAGGACGTCTGCAAGAGAACCTGCCTGATCGATCGACACGAGCAGCACTCTCGCCCCATCGGTCGCAGCCGACACAGCAGTCGCTGCGGCAAGCGTCGTCGTGCCTACTCCGCCTTTACCGACGAACAGTTGGACGCGCGATCGTTGCTCCGGCACTCAGCCCTCGACTCGCTTCTTCAGTTCCTTCAGAGCTGTGTCGGTGATGATCTTCTCGGCCTTGCGCTTGAACAGTCCGATCATCGGAATCGTCAGGTCGACCGTCAACTCGTAGGTGACCGACGTGGTGCCGTTCGGGCCGGGCTCGAGTGTGTACGAACCGAATTGGGACTTCTGAATCTCGCCCGAGATCAGCTCCCAACTCACCGCCATACCGTCCGGTGCCCACGAATACTGCAGTTCGTAGGTGTCCTTCACCATCCCCGCGTCGAGGACGAAACGTACTCGGTCCGCGCGGCCGCCCTGTCCCGGCGCCGTCACCTCGACGGACTTCGCCGCGGCCACCCACTCGGGGTACCGCTCGAAATCGGCGATGACGTCCATCACGGCGTCGGCAGGAGCGTCGATGCTGATCAACCCCTTGGTCTTCTCGGCCATACGACTGCGCTACCTTCCTTCGTCAAAAGTCCAGAACCTGCACAACGTGCAGTGCTTCGATTATCAGTCCGGTGCTACTCCGGCGGCACGTCCCGCTTCGAGTTCGCGTTTGAGCTGGAACGACATGACCTTGCCATCGACCCGACGCTTGCGGTTCATCCCGGCGAGGTCGAGGGTCGCCAGATCGGACGGCGATACGCCGACCGGCTCACAGTGCAGGAAGTAGTGCGCGATCGTCCCGTCCATGGCCGGTTCGAGCCACACCTCCATGGTGCCGACCAGCTGACCGGACACTCCCCAACGGAATCCTGCGGGACCGCGATCTTCCCGGACTTCGAGCTCGAGATCACTGAACCAGCGACGCCACTGCGCGCGCGAGGACAACAGTTCGGCGACCCGCTCGGGCGGGGCGGCGATGAAAGTCTGGTCTGCGACCTGAATGCTGCTCACCGAAGTAGCTTCACATATCGCGTCCGCGAAGCGTCGAGGGGTGTCGCAACACTACATACCGGACAGACTGTAAGCCTGGCCACAACTGCGTCGGACATGCGACTACAGTAGGAGACGAAAACCCTACTCGTCAGTATTTCGCAGTGTCGGAGGTATTTCGTGCCTGAGTTCAGCGCACCCCAGACGTTCACCATTCCCGAGGATGCCTCCGCGGTCGACTCGGTCTTCGCCTTCGCGAAGACGAAGCCGGCGGCGGTTGTCTACAAGCGCAAAGTCGGAAATGCATGGGTCGATGTCACTGCAGGCGATTTCGCCGCTCAGGTGACTGCCGTCGCCAAGGGCCTCATCGCGATCGGAGTCGAGCAGGGCGACCGCGTCGGCCTCATGTCGGCGACGCGTTTCGAATGGCCGCTCGTCGACTACGCCATCTGGGCAGCCGGTGGCGTGACGGTTCCGATCTACGAAACCTCCGCAGCCGAGCAGGTTCGTTGGATTCTCGAGGACTCCGAAGCAATCGACCTCATCGTCGAGAACGACACTCACGCCGCGACCGTGAAGG
Organism: Rhodococcus sp. DN22; assembly: GCF_036669995.1. Taxonomy (NCBI): domain Bacteria; kingdom Bacillati; phylum Actinomycetota; class Actinomycetes; order Mycobacteriales; family Nocardiaceae; genus Rhodococcus; species Rhodococcus sp. DN22. The sequence continues at coordinate 3,781,429 of NZ_CP133326.1, forward strand.
ACGTCGCTGCAGCCGCACCCGCGCTGCGCACGGTCTACCAGATCGATGCCGCGGCGGGCGGTAAGGGTGTCGTCGAGGAATTGACCGCACTGGGCGCCGACATCTCCGACGAGGACGTCCACGCCCGCGTCGCTGCACTGAAGGCATCCGATCCCGCGACCCTGATCTACACGTCGGGCACCACAGGCCGACCCAAGGGCTGCCAGCTGACGCACTCCAACCTGATTGCCGAGTCGAAGGGCATCCTCGACTCCAACCTCGGCACGCTGCTCAAGACTCCTGGCGTTCGCACTCTGATGTTCTTGCCGCTCGCGCACGTTCTCGCTCGCGCAGTCAGCATCGCGTCGTTCGATGCCGGTGCAGCGCTGGGGCACACGAGCGATATCCCGAACCTCGTTCCGACGTTCGGCGAGTTCAAGCCCGACTTCATCCTCTCGGTGCCGCGCGTGTTCGAGAAGGTCTACAACAGCGCACGCGCCAAGGCGCACGGCGACGGCAAGGGAAAGATCTTCGACGCGGCCGCAGACACTGCCGTCGCGTGGAGCGAGGCGCAGGACAAGGGCGGCGCCGGCATCGTTCTCAAGGCCAAGCACGCTCTCTTCGACAAGCTCGTGTACTCGAAGCTGCGCGCAGCGCTCGGCGGGCAGTGCCAGCTGGCCATTTCCGGTGGTGCACCTCTGGGCGCTCGACTCGGCCACTTCTTCCGCGGTATCGGCGTCACGATTTACGAGGGCTACGGACTGACCGAAACCACCGCGGCCTTCGCCGTCAACACCATCGGCGCACAGAAGGTCGGTTCTGTCGGAAAGCCGTTGGCCGGCAACTCCGTTCGTATCGCAGAAGACGGCGAAATCCTCCTCTCGGGACCGGTGGTCTTCACCGGCTACTGGCGCAACGAGAAGGCCACCGCCGAGTCGATCGAGAACGGCTGGTTCCACACCGGCGACCTCGGCACCGTCGACAAGGACGGCTACATCACCATCACCGGCCGCAAGAAGGAAATCATCGTCACGGCAGGCGGCAAGAACGTCTCCCCCGCTCAGCTCGAAGATTCCCTTCGCGCGCACCCGCTGATCAGCCAGGCCATCGTGGTCGGCGACCAGAAGCCTTTCATCGGCGCCCTCATCACCATCGACGCAGAAGCTCTTCCCGCCTGGAACGAGCGCAACAACAAGGCCGCAGGAACCACAGCGGCCGACCTGGTTTCGGACGGCGAACTGGTCGGCGAAATCCAGGACGCCATCGACGAGGCCAACAAGCTCGTCTCACACGCCGAGGCGATCAAGAAGTTCCGCATTCTTCCGGTCGACTTCTCCGAGGACACAGGCGAACTCACGCCCACGATGAAGCTCAAGCGCAACGTCGTGCACGAGAGCTTTGCCGCCGACATCGAAAAGATCTACGCCAAGTAGTCTTTCGCCGATCAGTCCTCTGCCGACACGAACGTGCCGACACGAACGTGCCGACACGAATTCGGTGCGGGCCGTTCGCGTTCGAGTCCCGGTTGCTCAGCCGAGGAGATTACGCAGTTTCGAAGCGAGCGTGTCCCACTTCCAGTCTTCGGCAACCCATGCCCGGCCGGCTGCTCCCATCGCGGCCGCGCGATCACGATCGGACAGCACCTCGATCACGGATTCGGCGACGTCGCGAACCGAGGTGCCGTCGACCACGAGCCCGGTCTTGTTCTGCTGCACCGTTTCCGGAGCGCCACCACTGCGCCCGGCGATGACCGGCACACCGGTAGCCGAGGCCTCGAGGTAGACGATTCCCAGTCCTTCGACGTCCAATCCGGCGCCTCGGGTACGGCACGGCATGGCGAACACGTCGGCGATCGTGTGGTGCGCCGCCAACTCTGCGGCGGGCACCGTGCCCGTGAAGACGACGTGATCGTCCATCCCGGTCTTACGCGCCAATTGGCGGAGATAGTCCTCGTACGGCCCACCTCCGACGATCACCAGTACCGCCCCGTCAATGCTCTTGCGTACGGTCGGCAGCGCCTTGATGAGCATGTCCTGCCCCTTGCGTGGCACGAGCCGCGACAGGCACAGGATCGTGGGCCGCTCACCCAGCCCGTATCGCTTACGCAGTTCCGCGCGAGCGACCGAGTCCGGGTGGAACACTGACGTGTCCACTCCGGAAGGAAGGTGCTCGAGCGCCGCTTGCGGGCCGAAGGCCGCCGAGAACCGCCCACGGGTGTATTTGCTGACGAACGTCACCGCATCGGTGTGGTCACCGATCACACGCAACGACTGCCGCGCACCGGGAATCATCGACCATCCGACCTCGTGGCCGTGAGTACTCGCGATCACTCGGCTCGCTCCGGCGCGTCGAACAACCGGTGCCAACAACGCCAACGGCGCTGCCGCACCGAACCAGACCGACTCGCAGTCGTGCTTCTTGACCAACTTCGCGGCTCGACGAGCGACAAAAGGCGACGGCAGCATCAGCGTCGTCGGGTGCCGAACGACCTCGAAAGGCTGTGCCGCATCGAACTTCTTGTGCGAGTCGCCCCGCCACCGCGGTGCGTACACCACCAACTTGTCCGGCGGCAGATGCCCGGCGAACGTGTGGAGATACGACTGGATACCTCCGGGGCGAGGAGGAAAATCGTTGGTCACCAAGAGGGTCCGGCGCATCCGTCCACCGTAGGGCACTCGGTGCTTCAAACGTGCGAAGGGCACCTCGCCGCTGCAATCGACCCAGCCGCGAACCGCTCAGCCCAGATGGCTGTTGGTCCAGTCGACCCATCCGGCTCGCAGTTCCTCGGTTCCGACGCCAACGACCGCTCGGATCCGCGAATCGAGGTCTTCGGCCGTCATCTTTCCGGAGGCGAGAGCGCGAAAGAGGTCGGTCAGCTTTGCTTCTCCGAATCGATCGGCGATATACGCGTTGATCGACCACGCCGATTCGTACGCCAGTGAACTCACGACCGGTACACCGCTGAACTGCGTGTCGTCCGGAAACTCGGTCGGAGTATCGCCGGAGCGTACCGCTGCTGCCAGAGTCGGCGCGATCTCACCCCAGGCCCGCGAGGATCCACGGTTTCCCGCGTATTCGGCAAACCCTTCCAACACCCACATCGGCGACCCGTCACGGGTTTTCGATCGGGCGGCTATGTGCATCAGTTCGTGGCGCAACACCGTTCGCCTGGTGATGTCGGTCAACCTCGAAGCCGCGGCAGGCGAGAAGACCACTCGCTGGCCGCTCACGTCGGATGACCCGTCCGCCGTCGCATCCGCGACCGACACTGCGGCAATCGAAGCGCCGTCGTGATGGGAGCCGACCAGTGCGGTGAATTCCTCAGCGGACCCCGCCACCATGAGCACCGCGCGCTCGGACCACCACGGCCCCCACAACTGCGTCGTGTTCTCGATGGCTGAGTCCACATCGGCAGCCAAAGCGTCGACGAACGCCTGCTGACCCGGGTGGCCGATCACCAGCGCGTTACCCGCAGAATTCTCGGCGACGGCAAGCGGGCCGAAGTCCCAGGGGCCATTCCAGGATTCGCCCGCCGTTCGGGCGCCGTCCAGTCCGACGATCGACCCGTCCGCAAGAACCGACCACTGATCGCCGCGTTTCGCGAGTGTCATGGACACTGCCTTGCGCGTGGGCAATGCGTCGACGCCGTCGAGGGCGTACCGCAACAGAACTTGCGCATTCCATACTTCGACGTCTCCGCCCGGCGCACCGGTTCGCGGCGCCGGAGTCAGGCCGCCGCTGGGAATCTCGTATCCCCAGTCGGAGAATTCGAGCGCTCCCGCTGCAGTGGCTCGTCGAACTTCCGCCTCGAGCACACCGGGTGCGGCGGAACTGTCGACGAACTTCGCCAGCCCCGACGGATCGTCGGACATCTGAGCCGCGGCCCATGCATCGAGAAAGCTCTGGACTTGAGCGCTGCGTTCCGCGTCCTGTTCGGCGGCGGCGTTTTCGTCGGAATCGGACCTGTTCGTCAGGAAGATCGTCAGGCCCAGAACGAGCACCACGGCTACACCGAGCGCCACGAGGGCCGGATACTCCCAACGGCGTGGTCGATCTGCGCCGACGTCTGGCGTCGTCATCGGTTCAGTCGGCACGGTGCCGAGTGTAGGAGAACTCGACTCGACGCTTCACGGCGGCTGGCCACACGCCGCTCGGGCGCAGCAAGCCGTCAGTAACGACGCGCAGTGGAGAACTCCATGCCTGCCATCGACTGGACCTTCACCGGTACGCCGAACGTCGACGCATGCAGAATGTTTCCGTCGCCGGCGTAGATGCCGACATGCGAGTTGTCGCTGTAGAAAGTCACGACGTCGCCGGGCTGTAGTTGGTCCCTCGACACCGGTACACCGCCCTGCGCCTGCGCTTGGCTCGATCGCGGCAGAGTCTTTCCGATCTGCTTGTAGGCCCACACCACCAGACCTGAGCAGTCGAACTCGTTCGGCCCGGTCGCGCCCCAGACGTACGGGTCACCGATCCGCGTGAGGCCTGCCTGCAGGGCAGCAGCACCCGAGCCAGGGGTCAAGTTAGCCAGAATTTTGCTGAGATCGACGTCCGGCGGGAAAGGCGTACCGCTCAGTTGGTTACGTTCGTCGTCGGTGAGATTCTGGAAGGCTTTGGTCACGTCGGCGATCTGCGTCTGCAGTTCACTCTGCTTACGCTGCAAATCGTCACTGAGTGCGCGGGCTTGATCGGCGGCGGTTCGCGCTTCTTCGGCCGATCGCTTCGATGCTTCCGAGGCGGCACGCGCATCGGCAGTGGCTTGGTTGAACTGAGAGACCTGTACTGCCGCGTCGTTGGAAATCACGTCGAGCGCAGACATCTGGTCGAGCAACTGCTGCGGCGAGTCACTCACCATCAACGCAAAGAGGCGATTGGTTCGCGCACCCTGGTAATTCGCTGTTGCAATACGGTTTACCGCCGGCGCGAACTCGGCGACGCGCGCCGAAGCCGCGTCGAGAAGACCCTGATCGGCTGCCGATCGCACGTCCGCATCATTCGCGACTGCCAGCTTCGCGTCGAGGTCGATCTGCGCGTTGTGCAGCGCTTCGTTGGTCTGCTCGGAAACCCGGGACAGTTCACCGAGCTTGTCGAGCGCCTCGGTGGGGTTGGTGATGACGGGGTCGGCACCGGCCTGCATCGAAGGCCCTGCAACGAGTCCGAACGCCAGCACTCCCACTGTCAATGCGGCCCGTACTCGACTGTTGTTTTTCGATGAAACCACGGAATGCAACTCTCCGTCTCGGTGAAGCGACGCCGACCGGGACCGGTCGACGATCTGTTAGCTGGCTGTCAACTATCCACAGTACCTGTCTCGGCCGCGCAATGTCTCGATAAGGTTACGGAACGGCATACGTTTGTGTCTACTCGCCGGTAGACGTGTCGGGGTGAAGTACCGGGCGAATTGTCGCGAAACGAAAATGTGGGCCCCGAATCGAAGATTCGAGGCCCACATTCGAAGATCCGGAGCTCCCCCGAGCTCCGCCGCATCACAGCGGCGGATCGTTCCGACTGCCTACCGGAGACAGCCGTCGAGCGTGTTCAGAAATCAGTAACGGCGAGCGCCGTCGTACGGCATCGAGGACACCGGAGCGAGCTTCACGGGCTGACCAGCGGTCGACGCGTGGATGACATTGCCGTTACCGGCGTAGATGCCCGAATGCGATCCGCCGTAGAAGGAGATCACGTCGCCGACCTGAAGATCGGACTGTGCGACGGCAACGCCGGCTGCAGCCTGGTCGTAGCTCGTGCGAGGCAGGTTGAGACCGGCCTGCTTGTATGCCCACTGAACGAGACCGGAGCAGTCGAATGCGTCCGGGCCGGCTGCGCCGTACACGTACGGGGAGCCCAGCTTGCTCTCTGCGGCGCGAACTGCCTGCTCACCAACACTGGAGATGGGAGCGGCCGGTGCAGCCGGTGCGATGTCGGTGATGCCCGGAATGACCGGCAACTGAGGAATAGAAACGCCCGGAACCTCGAACGTGCCGACGCCGGGGATGGTGATGGGGTCTGCCGAGGCAGGTGCAGCGGTTGCAGCGAATGCTCCGACTGCGAGCGCGCCGGCTACTGCCAACTGCGCTGAACGCTTGAAACTCTGTGACGCCACTTAAGGGGTACTCCATTTCTTCCATTCATCCGCCGACCGAGTTAGCTGACGGGTTCGGGCTGGGAAGATCAGCCCTACCCGCGTGGTCTGCAGCGATCCTGCGTGCTGCACCCCAGGCGGGATTCACCCCAGTGGAAACTTGGGTTCCCGGTTCGGGTTCCTCGCGGAGATCCCGATTAGGCGGTTCCTGACGATGCCGGTCCTGTTTGGTCCGGCAAGACTTCGTTAGGTCTCAGGAAGGTTACGAAATGATCGCGACGATGTCGACCGCTTCGTGACAATCGCGCCCGATTCGCCGGAAATCGTGGTGCCGCGCCCGCGATACGCCCGGCGGGTCACGGGGAGATAACAACAGGTCGGTTCGGCGACCCACTCCAGGCCGTCAAACCCGCGCCCTGTACCCACTGCCAAGGCTCACCAAACCCGACAATCCGATCTTCCATGCAGTTCAACGACGATTACTTGAAACTAGAACCTGTTCCGGTCACGGACGCGGTTTCAGCCATCGACAGACGCGCCAACGACCCCTCGACTCGCCCTACTCACAAGTAGGCGCGCGTCCACATTCGCGAGTTCCCACCGCAAGTGTGATCCTCGTCTCTCCTACTTTTGTCGGGCGTTCATCCACCGATTTCGCAATGGAAGTCCGTGCGGGTCGGATTCCGTGTCTGCACTCTCGAATTCGTGTCGGGGGGTACTTCTACTGTCTGCGGTGTGAGTCCCGCCTCGGCCCGAGAATTTCCGTCTCCGCCCCCGTTCTCCGACGGGGAGAAGTTCGACGTCGGGCGGCAACTGAGCTTCGACGAACTGGACACACCGCTGAGCGAGACAACATTTGTCGTCGTCGACCTCGAGACCACAGGGGGCAGCGCCGACCAGGACTCCATCACCGAGATCGGCGCCGTCAAGATCCGCGGCGGCGAGGTACTGGGCGAAATGGCAACACTCGTCGACCCCGGCCGGTCGATTCCGCCCTACATAGTCGAACTGACCGGAATCACCACAGCGATGCTGATCGGCGCACCTCCCATCGAACGTGTCCTGCCTGCATTTCTCGAGTTCGCCGAGGGCGCGGTGCTGGTGGCACACAACGCGCCGTTCGACATCGGTTTCCTCAAAGCAGCGGCGTCACGCAGCGCGCGCCCGTGGCCTGCGTTCCGTGTCCTGTGCACCGTCAAACTCGCCCGGCGCGTACTCACACGCGACGAAGCACCTTCGGTGAAGCTCTCCGCACTCGCCCATCTCTTCCAAGTGACCACCCAGCCGACGCACCGGGCTCTCGACGACGCGCGTGCGACCGTCGACGTCCTCCACGGACTGATCGACAGGGTCGGAAACCAGGGTGTCCACAGTTACAGCGAACTAGTCGACTACCTGCCCAACATTTCCTCGCATCAACGGGCCAAACGGTCCTTCGCCGCAAACCTGCCGCGAAGCCCCGGTGTCTACCTCTTCCGCGGTCCTTCCGACGAAGCCCTCTACATTGGAACTGCTACCGACCTTCGACGCCGCGTCCGCAACTACTTCACCGGTTCGGAGACCCGCGGCCGGATGAAGGAAATGGTCGCGCTGGCCACCCGCGTGGACCATGTCGAGTGCGCGCACGCTCTCGAAGCCGGGGTGCGTGAACTACGACTGCTGAGCGCGCATGCGCCGCCGTACAACCGTCGCTCCAAGTTTCCCAAGCGAGGTTGGTGGATCACCCTCACCGACGAAGCGTTTCCGAGACTGTCCGTGGTTCGCACGCCCACGGCCGATTCGATCGGCCCGTTCACCTCTCGCGGCGACGCAGTCGACGTCGCCGACACCGTCGCAGAGTTCAGTCGTCTGCGCACGTGTACCAAGCGTCTCGGACGCGGCGCCGTTCACGGCCCTGACTGCCCCGCTCGCGAACTGGGGGCGTGTCCAGCCTCCTGGACCCCGGAAATCAACGCAGAGGACTACGCGGCCGCCCCTGAGGCCGTGCGTGGATTCTTCCGAGGAACCAACGACGCTCCCCTCCAACAGATGCAGGCCCGGATCGACGAGCTGTCCGCACACGCGTTGTTCGAGAATGCTGCTCGTCTGCGTGACCGAACGGTCGCAGTCGCCACCGCAGTGCGGCGCACTCAGCGACTCGCCGCAGTCGCGGCGATCGAACAACTCGTTCTCGCCCGCCCCACCGGAGACGGCGGCTGGGAGCTGTCGGTGATCCGGTCCGGGCGTCTCGCGTCCGCCGGGCTCGCCAGACGTGGGACTCACCCGATGCCCGTCGTCGACGCCATCACCGCGGCGGCCGAAACCGTCCTACCGGACGACGCCCCGTTCCGCGGCGCGTCACCCGAAGAACTGGGACTGATCGCAAGGTGGCTCTCGTCGGACGGTGTCCGAATCGTGTCGGCGACATCCGGATACGTCGAACCTGTGAGCGGCGCCGGCAAGTGGGAAGCCTGGTGCCGACTCGCCCGAGCCGGAACCGAATCCGAACATCGATGACGTAACGGCGGGGCGGCACCCCTAAGCTCGATCGAAACCACCGGGTCATCACAACCCGCAGGGAAATCGAGGAGAGAAATGATCAACGCCATCGTCATGATTCACGCCGAGTCCGCTCGGATCCCGGAAACCGCGCAGGCCGTCGCCGACCTGTCCGGAGTGACCGAGGTCTACTCGTGCGCAGGTGACGTCGATTTGATCGCCATCGTGAAAGTGCGTGACCACGCCCAGATCGCCGACGTGGTCACCGGAGGAATCAACAAGGTGCCCGGCGTTCTCCGAACCGCCACACACATTGCGTTCCAGTCATTCTCCAGCGCAGACGTCGAGGCCGGTTTCTCGCTGGGTGAATAGCCCCTCGATCAGGCTTGGTCGGCCAGCTCGGCGGTGAGCGCCGCCCACTTGTGAAGCAGTTCAGCGCCCGCGCCGCTGTCGATCGCGGCAGCGGCTGCAGTCATCCCGGCAGAGATCGCACTCTCGAGATCGTCGCCGACACCGTTGAATGCCGCGATGGCTGCTCCCGCGTTCAGCAGGACCGCGTCCCGGACCGGCCCCTTCTGCCCGGAAAGCAGCGTTCTGGCGACGGTGGCGTTGATTTCGGCGTCGCCTCCACGCAACTCTTCGAGAGGAACGCGGTCGATTCCGAGGTCACGCGGATCCAGCGTGACAGTTCGCACACTTCCACCGCCGACGATGTGAACCGTCGACGTCGTCGATGTGGTCAGTTCGTCCAGTCCGTCGTCTCCCCGTACCACCAACGCCGAATTGCCGCGCTGCGCAAGGACTCCCGCGACGACCGAGATCAGTTTCGGAAATGCGCACCCGATCAGCCCGGCACGCGGACGAGCCGGATTGGTCAGTGGACCGAGCACGTTGAATGCCGTCGGAATGCCGATTTCCTTGCGAGGCACCGCCGCAAAGCGCAGTGCGGGATGGAAGACCGGCGCGAAACAAAAGCCGATGCCGACCTCTTCGACGCACCTCGCAACCTGCTCCGGCCCGAGGTTGATGCGAACGCCGAGCGCCTCGAGCACGTCGGCGCCACCGCTCTTGGACGAAGCAGCGCGGTTGCCGTGCTTGACAACTCGCACACCGGACGCGGCAACCACGATCGAGGCCATCGTCGAGATGTTCACCGTGTTGGAGCGGTCACCACCCGTGCCGACGATGTCGACGACGTCGGAATCGACCGGCACGCGCCTGGAGTGTTCGAGCATCGCGGCGGCGAGCCCTTCCAACTCCGCGGGGGTTTCTCCCTTCATCTTCAGACCGACCCCGAAAGCAGCGATCTGAGCGGAGGTGGCGTTGTCCGACATGATCTCGCCCATAGCCCAGCGACTGTCGGCTTCCGACAAGTCACTGCCGTCCGTGAGCAAACCGAGAATCATCGGCCAGGACCGCACCACTGCACTCGAATCGACGTTCACGGCGTTGGATGCGTCGGTGCCGGCCATAGTGCCTTGGTCCCCTGTCGTTCATGTGGGCTGGATTTCGAGCTGTCGTTTCGAGCTGTCGTTTCGCGCTGCCATTTTGTGCTGCCGATGACCCTCGCAGCCTAGTCAGTGAGGTAACGAGGAAACCGAATAGGGCCGCTCAGGACTTTCTGCGACCGCGTTTGGGCGGCGCCTCCGCAAGTATCGGGGGCTGGAGCGCGTCCCACCCGGCGACCGAACCACCGAGTCGCTGCGCCAGACCGGCCATTCGTGACCGCTCCTGGGAGCAATGCAGGGCATCAAGCACCTGGACACGCTCGAAGACGACGCGAACCGAATTCTCGACCACCGGAGTCACGTCCTCGGGCCGACTCGAGCCTCGCACATATCCGTCCTGGGCGACGATGCTCTCGGCATCGGCTACCGAGCCCTCCGGGAGGTCGAGATGATGCCGCAGAACCACTTCGGACTCCGCCCTGAACTCCGGCTCGGTGGAGGCGGCACGTTCGAGAGCCGTCGAGCTCGCCTCGGCGTCGTCGAAGCCTTCGGCAACGACGACCAGATCCGACCGCCCTGCATCGAGCGGTGTCGGAATCTTCGTGCCGAAAATTCTCAGGAACCACGGTCTACTCTTGTGTGTAGCTGCCATCGCGCCAGCATATTCCGACCACGCCACCAGCGCGTTCGCCGCCCGATCCCGCGAACTCGAGCCGAGCGACGCGCCGATGGTGGACCCGAGTGGTCGTCTCTTACGACGAAGCGTCATACTTCTGTCTGTGACGAGCGCAGTAGGGACTTCAGGATCGGCAATCACCCAACGCGTGCACTCGCTGAACCGGCCGAATATGGTCAGCGTTGGCACCATCGTGTGGTTGTCAAGTGAGCTCATGTTCTTCGCAGGGCTCTTTGCCATGTACTTCGTGGCACGAGCTCAGGCGAACGGAAATTGGCCGCCGGAGCCAACCGAATTGAACCTTTATCTGGCCGTGCCGGTGACCTTGGTGCTTATCGCATCTTCGTTCACCTGCCAGATGGGTGTCTTCGCGGCTGAGCGTGGCGACGTCTTCGGACTTCGTCGCTGGTACACCATCACCTTGGTCATGGGGGCGTTCTTCGTCGCCGGCCAGGGTTACGAGTACTACCACCTCGTGCACGAGGGCACCACGATTTCGAGCAGCGTGTACGGCTCGGTGTTCTACATGACCACCGGCTTCCACGGTCTGCACGTCATCGGCGGTCTCATCGCCTTCGTCTTCTTGATCGCACGTACCCGGGTCAGCAAGTTCACGCCCGCCCAGGCCACCGCCGCGATCGTTGTTTCGTACTACTGGCACTTTGTCGACATCGTGTGGATCGCGCTGTTTGCCACGATTTATTTCATCCGTTAATCAGCTGTACGCCCCAGGCAGCCCCTGACGTCCAGTTCCGTCCCGACATACCAAAGGGATACAGATGAGTTCATCCCCCCCTCCCGCATCCGATAACTCAGCGAATGCCGCGAAGTCGCGTCGCCAGCGGAAAATCCGCCGGCGCGTCACTGGCGCGCTCGTATTGATGATGGGATTGATCAGCGCAGGTTTCCTCGCTTCGGCGTTGACACCAGCTCCGCAGGTTGCGACCGCCAGTGACGATTCAGCAGCCCTGATTCGTGAAGGCAAGCAGCTGTACGACACGTCATGCATCACGTGCCACGGCGCGAACTTGCAGGGCGTGCAGGACCGCGGTCCCAGCCTCATCGGCGTCGGCGAAGCAGCCGTGTACTTCCAGGTCTCCTCTGGTCGTATGCCGGCAGCTCGCAACGAGGCCCAGGCTGCACGCAAGGACCCCAAGTTCGATGCTGCGCAGACCGACGCCCTCGGCGCTTTCATCCAGGCCAACGGCGGCGGCCCGACGCTCATCCGCGACGAGAACGGCGAAATCGCCCAGTCCTCGCTGCGCGGTGGCGACGTCGGACGCGGCAGTGAGCTCTTCCGGCTCAACTGCGCGTCGTGCCATAACTTCACCGGCCGCGGTGGCGCACTGTCCTCGGGCAAGTACGCCCCGGTCCTGGATCCGGCCAGCGAGCAGCAGATCTACGCTGCCATGGTTACCGGTCCCCAGAACATGCCGAAGTTCTCGGATCGTCAGCTGACGATCGAGGAGAAGAAGGACATCATCGCCTACGTCAAGTCGTCGGGCGAGTCGAAGGACCCCGGTGGGTACGGGCTCGGTGGCCTCGGTCCGGCCTCTGAGGGTCTCGCCATGTGGGCCGTCGGAATCATCGCTGTCGTCGGTGCAGCATTGTGGATCGGAGCAAGGTCATGAGCGACGCTGGCCAGCATGGCGGCGATACGCCTAAGAAGTACACAGATGAAGAGCTCGACGCGATGTCACGCGACGACCTGGTCAAGCTGGGTACCAATCTCGATGGCGTCGATGTCGTCTACCGCCGTGATCGTTGGTCGGTAAAGGGCACCAGGGCGGAAAAGCGCGCCGAGCGCAACGTCGCCTTCTGGTTCGGCCTCGCCGGCGTTTCGGCGATCGCGTTCATCGCGATCTACCTGTTCTGGCCCTGGGAGTACGCAGGCGCCGGTGACGAGAACTACGGCAAGTACAGCCTGTACACCCCGCTGATCGGCTTGACCATGGGTCTGGCGATCCTCGGCGTCGGCATCGGTGCCGTTCAGTTCACGAAGAAGTTCATCCCCGAAGAGGTCTCGATCCAGGACCGCCACGACGGTGGTTCCACCGAGGTCGATCGTCGCACGATCGTCGCCGAGCTCGGCGACACCCTCGAGACGTCCACCCTCCCCCGCCGCAAGGCCATCAAGCGCAGCTTGATGTTCGGCGGCGGCGCACTCGGCGTCATGATGGTCATGCCCCTCGGCGGACTCATCAAGAACCCGTGGGCCAAGGGCGACGACTCACCTCTGTGGGTGTCCGGCTGGACCCCGAACTACCCGGGCGAGACCATCTACCTGCGTCGTGACACCGGCCGTCCCGAGGACATCGTCCTCGTTCGCCCGGAAGATCTCGATGCCGGTTCGATGGAAACGGTCTTCCCGTTCCGCGAGTCCGACCGTGGCGACGAGCACGCTCTGCTCGCAGCACTGCGCGGCATTCGTAACTCGGTGATGCTCATCCGCCTCCGCACGGAAGACACCGCGCGTGTCACCAAGCGTAAGGGCCAGGAAAGCTTCAACTACGGCGATTACTTCGCCTACTCGAAGATCTGCACCCACCTGGGTTGCCCCACCTCGCTCTACGAACAGCAGAGCAACCGTATTCTGTGCCCCTGCCACCAGTCGCAGTTCGACGCACTGACCTACGGCAAGCCGATCTTCGGTCCCGCTGCTCGCGCACTTCCGCAGTTGCCTATTACAGTGAACGAAGAGGGCTTCCTGGTCGCCGACGGTGACTTCATCGAAGCACTCGGCCCGGCATTTTGGGAGCGTCGACCGTGACCACAACAACAACCAAACCGTCCAAGATCAGCGCGGCAGCGGCTGGACAAGCGGAGGCTATGGACTCCCGCTACCACCTCGCCGCAGGCATGCGCCGGCAGATCAACAAGGTCTTCCCGACGCACTGGTCCTTCATGCTCGGCGAGATCGCGCTCTACAGCTTCGTGATCCTGCTGATCTCCGGTGTGTTCCTGACGCTGTTCTTCGATCCGTCGATGGCACACGTCGTCTACCAGGGCGCATACCAGCCGCTTCGTGGTGTCACGATGTCTCGCGCCTACGAGACGACCCTGAACATCTCCTTCGAGGTGCGCGGCGGTCTCTTCGTTCGCCAGATTCACCACTGGGCTGCACTGATGTTCGCGGCGTCGATCATCGTTCACCTCGCTCGCATCTTCTTCACCGGCGCCTTCCGTCGCCCACGTGAAGCGAACTGGGTCATCGGCTGCCTGCTGCTCATCCTGGCGATGTTCGAAGGCTTCTTCGGTTACACCATCCCCGACGACCTGCTCTCGGGCACCGGCCTCCGCGCCGCCTTCGGTGGTATCACGATGAGTATCCCGATCGTCGGTACCTGGATGCACTGGCTGATCTTCGACGGCGACTTCCCCGGCGACCTCATCATCCCGCGTCTCTACGTCGCTCACGTGCTGCTGTTCCCGGGCATCATCCTGGCTCTGATCGCCGGCCACCTCGCGTTGGTCTGGTACCAGAAGCACACGCAGTTCCCCGGCCCCGGCCGTACGGAACAGAACGTCGTCGGCGTCCGCATCCTCCCGGTCTTCGCGATGAAGGGTGGCGCGTTCTTCGCCATGACCTTCGGCGTGCTCGCACTGCTCGGTGGTCTGTTCCAGATCAACCCCGTGTGGAACATCGGTCCGTACAACCCGTCACAGGTCTCGGCAGGTTCCCAGCCCGATATCTACATGATGTGGACGGACGGCCTTGCTCGACTGTGGCCGGCGTGGGAGATCTACCTGTTCAACCGGTACACGATCCCTGCAGTGTTCGCCGTCGCCCTGATCATGGGCCTCGTCTTCGCACTGTTGATCGCGTACCCGTGGATCGAGAAGCGTCTCACCGGAGACGACGCTCACCACAACATCCTGCAGCGCCCGCGCGACGTGCCGGTCCGTACCGCTATCGGTGCGATGTCCATCGCGTTCTACCTGGTGCTCACGATCTCCTGCATCAACGACATCATCGCGTACCACCTGCACATCTCGCTGAACGCAATGACGTGGATCGGCCGTATCGGCATGGTCATCCTTCCGCCCATCGCGTACTTCGTGACGTACCGGTTCTGCATCGGCCTGCAGCGCAGTGACCGTGCAGTCCTCGAACACGGCATCGAGACCGGCATCATCAAGCGGATGCCGAACGGCCAGTACATCGAGATCCACCAGCCGCTCGGCCCCGTCGACGAGCACGGACACCCGATCCCGCTCGAGTACCAGGGTGCTGCTGTCCCGAAGAAGATGAACAAGCTCGGCCTCGCCGGCAAGCCCGGTAGCGGTAGCCTGATCACCGCTGACCCAGTCGAGGAGAGCGAGGCTCTCGAAGCCGCTCATCACGAAGCTGAGCACGAGCAGCTTCAGATCCTTCTGGACTACCAGAACCGAACCAACGGCAAGTCCGATGGTTCCAGTGGAGAACTCCACTAAGAACGTCAGTTGACCAGTGAGGCCCCGAACCGGATTCCGGTTCGGGGCCTCACTCGTTCTCTGAGCGATTCAGTATGGACAACCTCCAAGTGGGCACCACTCCCCCGGTTCGTCGTCTGAGCGCCGACAACAGCAGGCACTACGCTTTGCTAGACCTCGAGCACAGTCGAATAGTGCTCCACCGTCGGGAACGGCTCGTAGAAGTGATGGAGAAGTTCTCGCCACTTCTCGTATCCTGGCGACTTACGGAACCCGATGGTGTGTGACTCCACGTCTTCCCACTCGACCAGCAGGAGATATCGCTCCGGTGATTCCAGGCAGTGCGAGAGCCGCAGCCTGATGAATCCGGGAACCTCGGAGATGATGGTTCGGGCCACGTCGAATGCGGCCTCGAAACGCGCTGACTGCGACGGATCGACCTGCAGGACGGCATGTTCGAGAATCATCTACCGAGTGTTGCACGTTCTCGGGAGTCCCCTCGAGGCGTTGTCGCCTGGTGAGATACTCGGACCATGACATCCCATGCACGCGGCACCTTCGAGATCGATCTTCGCCCCGCCGATCCTGAGCTCTCCGGACGCGTCGGACGCTTCGAGTTCGACAAGACGTTCATCGGCGGCGTCGAGGGCACGTCGTCCGGCCTGATGCTGTCCGCGGGCGATCCGACAGCCGGTGCAGCGGGCTATGTCGCTTTGGAGTTTGTCACGGGGCAGGTCGACGAAGCTGTGGGATCGTTCGCCCTGCAGCAGTTCGGTCAGATGATCGACGGAACGCAGAAGCTTCTGTACGAGATCGTGCCGGGGTCCGGAACCGGCGAGTTGAAGGGCATCGCAGGCACTCTCGAGCTGGAGGTCGTCGACGGTCTGCACCGCTACGACCTCGAATACTCGCTCCACGATTGACAGAGAGCAGTTGTTGACAGGCACCCTCCTACCACCGAAACTCACATAAACGACAACAGAGGCGCCGTACCCGGGTGGGTGCGGCGCCTCTGTTCGAGTGCGGGTGAAACTAGTGCTTCTCGGGTCCGGTGTAGTACTCGAACACCAGGCCTGCGGCTGCGGCGAGCACACAGACAACTGCGACTGCGATGAGCCACGGCTGGAAGTACGCCAGCGACACTGCCGCGAGTGCAGCAGCAGCGGCAAGCAGGATCGGCCAGAAGCTACCCGGGCTGAAGAAGCCCAGTTCTCCTGCACCATCCGAGATTTCAGCGTCGTCGTAGTCCTCGGGACGGGTGTCCAGACGACGGGCGACGAAGCGGAAGTAGGTACCCACGATGAGCGTCAGACCTGCAGACAGGACGATGGCCGTCAGTCCGGCCCACTCGATACCTGTGCGTGACAGAGCGGTGAACACTCCGTAGATGATCGCGACGAGAATGAAGAACATCGTCAGGATCTCGAAGAGCTTGGCTTCGATCTTCATATCAGCACTTGTCCTTGTTCAGTGAAGAGGCTGGCCGGCTCAGTTGCCTGCAGTGGCGACGGTTGCCTGACGGTACTCGCGGTCGGTGTTGAACGGCGTGGTCGACGTAGCCACCGGCGACTGACCGATTGCCTGCAGAGCCTCAGCGGTCGTCAGACCACCCTTGCCCTCCGCGTCACCCTTGCGCAGTTCGATGTACTTGGCGAAGTCCTCGGGCGAAACCGCACGAACCTCGAAGTTCATCATCGCGTGGAACGTGCCACACATTTCTGCACAACGCCCGACGAACGCGCCTTCCTTCTCGATCTCACTGATCTGGAAGATGTTGTCCGAGTGGTTCTCCTTGGGGTTCGGGAGAACGTCGCGCTTGAACAGGAACTCAGGCACCCAGAAAGCGTGGATGACGTCCGAGGAAGCAAGTTCGAACTGGATCCGCTTGCCGGTGGGCAGAACGAGGATCGGGATCTCCTGGCTGGAACCGACGGTCTCGATCTTGTCGTAGTGCAGGTAGCTCAGGTCCTCGGTGCTGTTGCCGTGGATCGGGCCGGGGACTTCTTCCCCGTGTTCGTTCACGGTGGAGCCCTCGGTCTTTGCAGCCTCTTCGGCCTCGACGTCGATTCCGTTGTACTTGGCGGAGCCGTCACCGAACTCGATGGAGCGGTAGCCGAACTTCCAGTTCCACTGGAAGGCCGTGACGTCTACGACGACGTCAGGATTGTCCGTCTTGTCCAGAACATGGTTCTGAACAATGACGGTGAAGTAGAAGAGAACCGCGATGATGACGAAGGGAACTGCCGTGTAACCGAGTTCGAGCGGCACGTTGTATGCCGTCTGACGCGGGAATTCCGGCGAGTCCTTCTTCTTACGGTGGAAGATGACGGCCCAGAAGACCAACCCCCACACCAGCACACCCATGACGAGGGCGGCTACAACCGACCACGTCCACAGCTCACGCATGCGCGTCGCCTCCGGGGTGATGCCCGAAGGCCACCCGAAACGAAGCACTTCGTTGTCGATGGAGCAACCCGACAGCAGCAAGGCAGCAATGCCCAGAGATACTGCCAGCCCCGCTCGCCGAAGGATCCGACCTTGCGCCACGTTCACGCCTTCCTGATCGCCACAAAATTCAACTAGGGCATGCCCGGAGGGAAGGCCCAATTACTACGCAGCGTAGACCAAAGCCGGGCGCTATCCATCCTCGGGTCCTCGCCCGTGTCGCGGCGGACGTCACACAGCTCTCTCAGGTGCTGCTCAGGAACGGCTCAGGTCGTTTCGGCGACGCACATCACGTCGATTCGTTCCGCCGCGATCGGCAGGGACGTCGATCTGCGGCATACTTTCGTCAAGAGTTCGTTGACCTCTCCCCGACACTCGTGTCCGGGAGCCTTCTGTACAAAAATTCTGAATCGAGGAACCGGACGCTGTGTGTGGACTGCTCGGGCTACTGACATCTGGCGGAACCAGCGAGGACGCCGTTTCGCGGGTCGACCAGGCGATGCATTGCCTTCGTCACCGCGGGCCGGACGAACACGGGACGTGGAACGACGATCACCTCGTCTTCGGGTTCAACCGCCTGGCGATCATCGACATCGCTCATTCCCACCAGCCGCTGCGTTGGGGCCCACCGGAGAACCCGGAGCGTTATGCGCTCACGTTCAACGGCGAGATCTACAACTACTTGGAGATCCGCGCCGAACTGGTCAAGGACCACGACGCCAAGTTCTTCACCGAGGGCGACTCCGAGGCCATCGTCGCTGCATTCCACTACTGGGGTGAGGACGCGGTCCGGCGCCTGCGCGGAATGTTCGCGTTCGCGATCTGGGACACCGACACACGCGAACTGTTCATCGCGCGCGATCCGTTCGGGATCAAGCCACTGTTCATCGCGTCCGGCGACGGCGGCACCGCGTTCGGCAGCGAGAAGAAGAGCCTGCTCGAACTCACCGATCTGATCGGCATCGGTACCGAGCTGGATCCGCGTGCCATCGAGCACTACACCGTTCTGCAGTACGTACCGGAGCCGGAAACACTGCACAAGCAGATCCGACGCCTGGAGTCGGGCAGCTTCGCTCGGGTGCGTCCGGGCGAGGAGCCCACGTTCACGCGGTATTTCACGCCGAAGTTCCCGGCCAAGCCTTTTGCACCTGGCACCGAGAAGGCGCGCTACCAGGAAATCGCCGAGGCACTCGAGGATTCGGTCGCCAAGCACATGCGCGCCGACGTCACCGTCGGTTCGTTCCTGTCCGGTGGTATCGACTCCACGGCGATCGCGGCGCTGGCGATGCGCCACAACCCCAACCTGATCACCTTCACGACCGGTTTCGAACGTGAGGGCTATTCCGAGGTCGACGTCGCTGCAGAATCTGCCGCAGCGATCGGCGCGAAGCACGTCGTCAAGGTGGTCTCCCCCGCCGAGTTCGCCGCTGCCATTCCCGAGATCGTCTGGTACCTCGACGACCCGGTAGCCGATCCGGCATTGATTCCGCTGTGGTTCATCGCGAAGGAAGCGCGCAAGCACGTCAAGGTCGTGCTGTCCGGCGAGGGTGCCGACGAGCTGTTCGGCGGCTACACGATCTACCGTGAGCCGTTGTCGCTCAAGCCTTTCGAGTACCTCCCCAAGGGACTGCGTCGGGCCGCGGGCAAGTTGTCCGAACGCATCCCGGACGGCACTCGCGGCAAGAGTCTGCTCAACCGCGGTTCCTTGACGCTCGAGGAGCGCTACTACGGAAATGCTCGTAGCTTCAACGACGCTCAGCTCCGCGCCGTCCTGCGCGATTTCCGCCCCGAGTGGACTCACCAGGACGTCACTGCGCCGATCTACGCGCAGTCACGGGACTGGGATCCGGTTGCGCGGATGCAGCATCTCGACCTGTTCACCTGGCTGCGCGGCGACATCCTCGTCAAGGCAGACAAGATGACGATGGCCAACTCGCTGGAACTGCGTGTGCCGTTCCTCGATCCCGAGGTCTTCGACGTCGCGTCACGCGTACCGCTCGATCAGAAGATCACGAAGGACACGACCAAGTACGCACTGCGCCAGGCCCTGGAAGGCATTGTGCCGCACCATGTTCTGCACCGCGCGAAGCTCGGATTCCCGGTTCCCCTGCGCCATTGGCTGCGCGGCACCGAACTCTTCGACTGGGCACATCTGCAGATCGAGGAGTCGGGAACCGACCACATCTTCGACAAGCAGGCCGTCGTGAAGATGCTCAACGATCACCGCGAGGGCGTGTCCGACCACAGCCGACGCCTCTGGACCGTCCTGACCTTCATGGTCTGGCACGGAATCTTCGTGGAGAAGCGCATCGTGCCGCAGATCCAGGAACCGGTGTACCCGGTCAATATCTAGGCCTTCGGCCCCGTGAGCGGTTAGGGAGTCTCCGGACTCCTCAACCACTCACGGGGCGGAGCCCTACTTCGGCAGGATCGTCGCGATCTCGTCCGCTGCCGCGCTGCCGTATGCGTCGGTAAGGCGCTTGAGTGCCTCGTCGCGATTGAACACCCACTCCTGCGTTCCCACGGTCTCGAGAATCAACACAGCGACCAAAGATCCCAACTGTGCAGCACGCTCGAAGCTCAGACCGGCGCCGTGTGCGAGCAGGAATCCGGCGCGGAAGCCGTCACCAACGCCCGTCGGATCCACCTTGCCGGTCTCGGGCACTACGTCGACACGCACCCAATTACCTTCGGCGTCAACAATTTCCACACCCTTGGAGCCGAGGGTGGTGACACGGATGCCGACCTGCGCGCGGATCTCTTCCTCGCTCAGACCAGTCTTCTGCTGAAGCAGACCCCACTCGTACTCGTTGGTGAACAAGTACTTCGCGCCGTGAATGAGCGCCTTGGCCTCGTCACCGGACAGGCGGGCAAGCTGCTGCGACGGATCCGCTGCGAACGGAATCCCGAGCAGACGGCATTCGTCGGTATGGCGAACCATGGCCTCGGGGTCGTTGGCGCCGATCAGCACCAACTCGACTGCGCCTGCAGTCTTGGCCACTGCCGCGAGTTCGATCTCGCGAGCCTCGCTCATCGCACCGGGGTAGAACGACGCGATCTGCGCCATGTCCTCGTCGGTGGTGCACACGAAACGCGCCGTATGTGCCTTGTCCGAGATACGGACCGCGCTGCAGTCGACGCCGTTGTCCTCGAGCCACGTGCGGTACTCGGCGAAGTCGGCACCGACTGCGCCGACGAGTAGCGGGGACCCGCCGAGCACGCCCATCGCGTATGCGATGTTGCCGCCGACACCACCGCGGCGAATCACGAGATCGTCGACCAGGAAACTCAGCGAAACGTGGGCGAGCTGATCGGCGAGGAGCTGATCGGCGAAGCGGCCGGGGAAGCGCATCAAGTGGTCGGTGGCGATGGAACCGGTTACCGCAATAGTCACGGATCGTGGCCTTTCAGCGAAGTGAGTACAAGAATGAAACAGGAGCAAAAGTTCACGTTACCGCCCGTAGCGCCGTCATCGGCGCCCGAGCTGTCGGATCGGAACGGTCTACGTACGAGTCACCACAAACAACTGACGCGAAACCGAATGTCGGTTCCGCGTCAGTTGTTCGTGAATTGAGTTGTGATCGACGGACTCAGTTGAACGAGTCACCGCAGGCGCAGGAGCCTGTTGCATTGGGGTTGTCGATCGAGAAGCCCTGCTGCTCGATGGTGTCGAGGAAGTCGATGGACGCACCTTCGACGTACGGCGCGCTCATCCGGTCGACAACCAGGTTGACGCCGTTGAAGTCGACAGTGAGGTCACCGTCGAGCGTGCGGTCGTCGAAGAACAGCTGGTACTTCAGTCCGGCACAGCCGCCGGGCTGCACTGCAATACGCAGCGCGAGGTCGTCGCGACCCTCCTGATCGAAGAGTGCCTTCGCCTTGGCGGACGCGGCCTCGGTCATCTTGACGCCGTGGGTGGCGGTCTCGTTCTGCACAGTCATGGGCTCTCCCTAATGTTCGTACCAACCCGTGAACGCTTCAACGGTACGCCGCTGCCGACTTATTCCCGCCAGTCCTTTACCGGGTGCGATTCGTCTTCATCCTATCCGGTCTTCCAGACACGGCAACGGCGCGTCGACGCTTGTGGATCCTCACCTCCGGACGCCGCGCCAGAAGTTCCACTCGCGTGCCGTGTGTTCGGCGAGTCCCTCGAGACACGCCGACGCTTCCTCCATCGCACGTTCCACCGACCCGGCGAAATCCGTCACCGACCTCGCCGCGACTATCGAGGTCGACGCATAGTCCGCCTCGTCGAGCGTCACCTGGCCGGCAAAGACGAGCGTCGGAACGCCGTGCGCTGCCCCCGCCGAAGCGAGCGTTGTGACGAGTTTGCCGCGCAGAGATTGGTGGTCGAACTTGCCTTCGCCTGTGATCACCAGGTCAGCGGAAGCCAGTAGCGCGGCCTGTCCGGTGCGATCCGCGACGACGTCGGCCCCGGATCGCCGCTGTGCACCGAGTGCAAAGAGCGCGGCACCGATACCACCCGCGGCGCCGGCACCCGGAAAATTCGACACTCGTTTTCCGGTGACGGACTCCAACTGTTCGGCCCATCTCGCGTTGCTCGCTTCGAGGACTGCGACGGCTTCGGCGTCGGCGCCCTTTTGCGGGCCGAACACCGCTGCCGCACCGTGCTCGCCGAGAAGTACGTGTTCGACGTCGGTGGCGGCGACCAACTGAATGCCTGCCATAGCCGCCGTTGCAGCCTCCAGGCCGCCCAGCGCCTCCACCAGTCCACGTCCCCCGTCGGTGCAGCAACTCCCACCGAGTCCTACGACAACCGTCTTCACGCCTGCCTCGAGCGCGACAGCGATCAGCTCTCCCACGCCGCGACTGTGCGCGGCGAGTGCGGTGTCCCGCGTCGGCGGACCCCCGAGCAGGCCGAGCCCGACGGCCTCGGCGGACTCGATGTACGCCGTGTCCGACTCGAAAAGCCACGTGGCGTCGACGGCGGCGGTCAAAGGCCCGGACACCCGTGCAGTCCGGATGTCGCCCCCGGCCGTGGCCAAGACGTCGACGAATCCCGGACCACCGTCGGATTGTGGCGCGATGACGACGTCGTCGCCGGGTCTACCGCGCCGCCAGCCGGCAGAAATGGATTCGGCCGCCGCGACGGCAGTCAGGGTTTCGCCGAACGAATCTGGAGCAACTATTACCCGCATAGCCGAAGTCTAAGAGTCCCGAATGACCCCGATGTTTCACGATCTCGCGCGTTTCAGTGCCTCGGGCGATTGGGTTTTTCAGAAAGACCGAGGTCGGTTTCCCAGACCGTGCACTTATCCAATAGCCTGGAGGTGTGAAATTGCTACGCCGCGGTGACTCAGACAACTCCGACAAACGTGACGTCGAGGGCACTGAGGCATCCTCGGCCTCCGAAGAGGCGCCCATCGAGCAGGTGGGCAAGGGCCGCCCCACACCCAAGCGTCGTGACGCCGAGGCGAAGAGGCGTGGCCCCGTTGCCCCTGCCCCGCTGACCGCGAAGGAAGCCCGCGCCCGCCGCAAGGCGACCCGCGGCTCCAAGGAGGACCGCAAGGCCGAAGCCGCCGAGCGTCGCGCATCGTCGGCAGACCGCCGCGCCCGCATGCTCGCCGGCGAGGACAAGTACCTGCTCCCCCGCGACAAGGGACCGGTTCGCGCCTACGTCCGTGACTTCATCGACGCTCGCCGCAACCTCGTCGGGCTGTTCATGCCGCTCGCGTTGATCCTCATCATGACCATGTTCGTCACGCCCGCGCTCCAGCAGATCGTCACACTGGCAATGCTCGTGATGATGCTCTTCATGGTCGGTGAAGGCATCTGGCTCGGTCGCATGATCAACAACCGCGTCGCCGAGCGCTTCCCCGACAGCACCGACGGCGGATTCAAGCTCGGCTGGTACGCGTTCGTTCGCGCGTCGCAGATCCGTAAGCTGCGCGCACCGAAGCCTCGTGTGGGGCCGGGCGACGCAATCTGAGCGTGACGAACACGTATAGAACTTTGGTCCTCGGCGGCGCGCGGTCTGGTAAGTCCGCGCACGCCGAGGATTTGGTTTGTGCAGGCCACTTACCCGAAAGTTCGGCACCGGTCCGGTACCTGGCGACAGCCAGACGTGATGTCTCCGACGCAGACTGGGAAAGCCGGATCGACCAGCACCGCAACAGACGGCCTTCTCATTGGTCGACTGTCGAAACCGCAGCTGCCGGTGACCTCGCGGCGCAGCTCGAAAGCGATTCACACACAGCGACGTTGGTCGACGATCTGGGAACGTGGCTGACCGCGGAACTCGATCGGCAAGGCGCTTGGGACGCACCGCGCGGCACCGTCACGCCCGCGGCGGACAGCCTGGTCGCCAGTGTCGAGAACTACCGCGGACACCTGGTGCTGGTCAGCCCCGAAGTGGGTTTGGCCGTCATCCCCGAGACGCGGTCCGGACGATTGTTCCGCGACGAGATCGGCACTCTCAACGCTCGTATCGCCGCGGTGTGCGATCGTGTCGTACTAGTGGTTGCAGGGTTACCGCTCATCTTGAAAGATACTGCTGCACAACCGGAAGGCACGATGTGAGTACCGAGGCCAATCCAGGGGCCATTTCAGGGGCGAATCCAGATGCCAACCCTGACGTCGCGCCAGTCAGTAGCGCCGACTTCGAACCCGTCACCCCGCCCGACCGCGAGGTGCGAGCGCAGGCCGATGCGCGTCAGCGTGATCTGACCAAGCCGGCCGGTTCGCTGGGCCGACTGGAGGCTCTCGCCGGCTGGGCATCAGCCTGCCAAGGAGTTTGTCCCCCACACGCTTTCGCTCGGCCTCGCGTCGTCGTGTTCGCGGGTGATCACGGAATCGCCCGCAACGGCGTCTCCGCCTATCCGCCGGAAGTGACCGCACAGATGGTCGCCAACTTCCTCGGGGGCGGCGCGGCAGTCAACGTCCTCGCCGAGGTTGCCGGCGCCACGGTACGCGTCGTCGACATCGCAGTGGACGGCGATACCGATCCGTCCGTCTCGAACCACAAGGTGCGCAGGTCTTCCGGGTCCATCGACCGCGAAGACGCCATGTCGAACGAGGAAACCCTTCAGGCCATCGCCGCCGGCCGAGCGATCGCCGACGAGGAAATCGACGGGGGCGCAGATCTTCTCATCGCCGGCGACATGGGCATCGGCAATACGACGCCCGCAACCGTACTCATCGCCGCACTCACGGACAGTGAACCCGTCGCGGTCGTGGGTCGAGGTACCGGTATCGACGACGCCGGATGGATCCGCAAGACCGCAGCGATTCGCGACGCTCTCCGGCGTGCCCGTCCGCACGTTCGCGACACAGTCGCGCTGCTGCGCACGTCTTCGGGTGCTGACCTCGCCGCGATGGCCGGCTTTCTGGCCCAGGCAGCTTCGCGTCGTACGCCGGTGATCCTCGACGGCGTTGTGGTCACCGCAGCCGCCATGGTTGCCGACGAACTGGCTTTCGGCGCACGTGAATGGTGGGTCGCCGGACACCGCTCCACCGAACCTGCCCACACCATCGCATTGACCCGAATGGGTCTCGACCCGATCGTCGAGTTCGACATGCGTCTCGGTGAAGGTTCAGGTGCAGTCACAGCTCTCCCGATTCTTCAGGGCGCAGTGGCAATCCTGGGCAAGATGGCGACATTCTCCGAAGCCGGTGTCAGCACTCAGGGCAGCGCACCTGCCGACGAACCGGAGTCGATCGACCTGACCAAGACCGATACGGCGGAGTGAGCGTGGCGGGCCCGCTGTCCGGAGTGCCGCTGGCCTTCTCGTGGCTGACGGTCCTTCCGGTTCGTGGTCCCTCCGACATCGATCGAACTGCCGGCCGTCGCGCCATCGCGGCAGCTCCGCTCACCGGGATCGCTCTCGGCATTGCCGCGACGTTTCTGCTCTGGGGCACAACCAGTATCGGCCTGAATCCCTATCTCGCAGGCTTGCTGACGGTCGGTGCGCTCGCTCTCGGGACACGCGGGATGCACGTGGACGGACTGGCAGACTCCGTCGACGGACTGGGTTGTTACGGTCCACCGGAGCGCGCCCGCGAAGTCATGCACAGCGGCGGTGCCGGACCGTTCGGGGTCGCGGCGCTGTTCATCTTCCTCGGGCTGCAATCGGTCTCCTTCGGCGTCCTCGCTGTTGCCGACTCCCCCACGCAGTGGATCGCCGTTCTCGTATCTGTCGCTGCGGGTCGTGTGGCCGTCGTTTTTGCCTGCCGCCGAGGTATTCTCGCGTCGAGCCCGAGCGGATTCGGTGCGCTCGTCGCCGATTCACAACCGCTGTGGGCCGCAATCGTGTGGTCGGTTCCGCTGATCGCCGCTTCCGGCTTTGCCACCGACCGGTGGTGGCTCGGCCCTCTCGTGACCGCGTCGGCGCTGGTGATCAGTGTGCTGTGCGTGCGTCACTGCGTCCGTAGATTCGGCGGACTCAACGGAGACGTTCTCGGATTCGCACTCGAACTCACTGTGACGCTGACGGCCGTCGGCCTCACTCTCGGACTGTGATCCGACGTCGTGCGAGTAGGTGTCCTTGCGTACGAAGGTTGCCTCGCGGCCGAGATCTTCGTTTTCACCGACCTTCTCCTGATCGCCAATCGCGTCGCTGATGGAGCGCCCGCCGACCCCTTCGAGGTATCGGTCATCGCAGCGTCCCGCACGCCCGTCGTTGCGGCAGGTGGATTTTCGCTCGGCGTGCAGGAGGGGCATCACGACATCGATCACCTGGTTGTGCCGGGGTTCGAACTCGTGCCGTCCGAAGACCCTGCGACGCGCTTGTCGCTGTGGGAGGGAGAAATCGAGTTCATCCGTGCGTGCGAGGCGCACGGCGTTCGGGTGTCGTCAGTCTGCGTCGGCGCGTATCT
The DNA here is from genome assembly GCF_036669995.1 of Rhodococcus sp. DN22. Lineage (NCBI taxonomy): Bacteria > Bacillati > Actinomycetota > Actinomycetes > Mycobacteriales > Nocardiaceae > Rhodococcus > Rhodococcus sp. DN22. The sequence continues at coordinate 3,807,785 of NZ_CP133326.1, forward strand.
GCTGGGCGAGGCGGGACTGCTCGACGGACGCCGATGTACGACGTCGTGGCTGTACGGTGCGGACCTCGCGAGTCGTTACCCCGGTGCGACGGTTCGAACCGACTCGTTGATCGTCCAGGACGACGGCGTCACCACCACTGCTGCGTTCACCGCCGCGCTCGACCTCGCAACAGCACTCGTGCGCGAGCATCTCGGCGACAAGATTGCGCGAAGGACTGCAAGAATTACTCTGGCGCCGGAAAACCGAACCAGTCAATCTCCGTACATCGTCGACTCGATGCTGCCCGCCAAACACACACAGTTTGCCGACGACGTCGGAAGGTGGCTGGTCGAACGGATGGCGGAGCCTTACGACTTGGATCTGCTGTCGGGTGCTTTTCGTGTCAGCACCCGAACCATGCTTCGGAAGTTCAAGGACGAGACCGGGGAATCGCCGCGCAGTTATCTGCAGCGTGCACGGATCCGAAAAGCGAAACGGTTGTTGGAATCGACCGACTGGTCTCTCGGAAAGATCCTGGGGCACATCGGCTATCAGGATCCTGGAACCTTCCGTCGCCTGTTCACCGACCGCGTCGGCATCAGCCCGGCCGACTACCGAAAGCGATTCCGCAACGGCGGCGCCGGATAGGTGCGTGGCGAGCCCGCCCGAAAACATGGCGAACCGCCCTCTTCTGTAGTCGATCCCGCGCCGAAAGACTGTGCAGAGGAATTGTTTCGACTACTGAGAGGGCTCACCGTGCCGAACCGGAGCATGACCGAAGACGATCCGCTCGAAGACTTCGACCGTCGAACGATCACCATCGACGCAGTGGCGAAGTCCGTGTACGTGGCCGGCACCGGTCCCGCAGTAATCGTCATGCCGGAGATGCCGGGCATCAGCCCGCATGTAGCGCGATTCGCCCGCTGGGTGCGCGACGCCGGTTTCACTGTCTTCGTTCCGTCACTGTTCGGCCGCGACGGCGCGGTCCCCACAGTGAACGAGGGGCTGACGGTGTTCAAGAGAGCCTGCGTCAGTGCAGAATTCCGCACCCTCGCTGCCGACGAACCGAGTCCGGCGGTCCGTTGGCTGCGTTCACTCGCCGCTTCCGCCCATGAGGAGAGCGGCGGACCTGGCGTCGGCGTGATCGGAATGTGCTTCACCGGTAACTTCGCGTTGTCGATGATGCTCGAACCCTCGGTCATCGCGCCGGTTCTCGCCCAACCGTCGTTACCGCTCGATCGACCGGACGAAACCGACAACGGGCCCGAAGAACTCGAAGCCGTGCGCTCGAGACTCGAGGCCGAAGACCTCACGGTGCTTGCATACCGCTTTCGAGGTGACTCGTTCTGCCGCGCACAACGATTCGCCGCCTATTCGAAGGCCTTGGGCGAGCGCTTCGTCGGGAAGGTACTACCCGACGAAGCGGCCAACGCGACAACGTCGCCGTTCTTCGAACACGTCATTGCCAATCCACACAGCGTGGTGACGGCTCATCTCGTCGACGAGGCGGGATCGCCCACCACCGTCGCACGAGACGAGATTCTGCAGTTCTTCCGGGAGCGATTGCTCGCGGAACGAACCAGCGATCAGTGAAGTTTCGTCATCCAGCCGTGGGTGTCGGCGAAGGTTCCGCGCTGGATACCCGTGAGGGTGTCGCGCAGTGCCATCGTCACCTCACCCGGCTCGCCGTCGGCGATGGTGAACTCGCCCTCGGCGGACTTGACGCGTCCGACGGGGGTGATGACTGCTGCTGTGCCGCAAGCGAAGACCTCGGTGATTTCACCACTCTTGCACTTAGTGCGCCATTCGTCGGTGCTGATCTTGCGCTCCTCGACGGCGAAACCGGAATCGGCGGCAAGGGCGAGCAACGAGTTGCGCGTGATGCCTGGCAACAACGAACCGGACAGCGACGGCGTCACGAGGCGAGCGTCGGGGCCCGAGCCGAAGACGAAGAACAGGTTCATTCCACCCATTTCCTCGACGTACGTGCGCTCGATGGCGTCGAGCCAGACCACCTGGTCGCACCCCTCGTCGGCGGCTTGCGCCTGGGCGAGGAGTGAAGCGGCGTAGTTGCCGGCGAACTTGGCCGCGCCGGTACCACCGGGGGCCGCGCGAACGTATTCGGTGGACAGCCACACACTGACCGGCTTGACGCCGCGCGGGAAGTACGCACCGGCAGGCGAGGCAATCAGCAGGTAGCGGTACTCGTCGGCGGGACGGACACCGAGTCCGGCTTCGGTGGAGAACATGAACGGACGGAGGTAGAGCGCGTCCTCGCCACCGGCTGCGGGAACCCAGTCGAGATCGACGTCGATCAGTTCGGTGATGGAATCGATGAACATCTGCGACGGGAGCTCCGGCATGGCCAGACGGCGCGCAGATGCCGCGAAACGCTCGGCGTTGGCCTCGACGCGGAACGAGCTGATCTCGCCACCCGGCTGACGGTATGCCTTGAGGCCCTCGAAGATGGCCTGTCCGTAGTGCAAAACCATTGCGGCCGGATCGAGCTCGATGTTTCCGTACGGCAACACCTGGGCGTCGTGCCAGCCCTTGCCCGCGGTGTAGTCGATCGAGACCATGTGGTCGGTGAAGTGCCGCCCGAAGCCGGGCGCCGCCAAAATGTCACGGCGCTCGGCGTCGGACTTCGGGGACGAGCTCTGAACACGAACGAAATCGGCGGCACCTGTCATGGGCGCAATCCTATCGAACGTGAAAAAGCTCTCTACTTGGTGTTGGTCTCCACGAACGGAGGAGACACCACGACGCACCGAAGAGCACGACCACGGACGTCGACTTCGATCTCGTCGCCGGCCGAGACATTGGCACCGGAATCGAGGAGCGCCAACGCAATTCCCACTTTGAGCGAGGGCGAAAACGTCCCCGAGGTGGTCTCGCCGATTGCCTCGCCGTCACGCAGAACACCGAGGCCGGCACGAAGCACGCCGCGATCGAGAGCCTTGATCCCCCAGAGTTTGCGAGCCGGGCCGGCAGCCTTCTCGTCGGTCAAGGTCTCTTTGCCCCAGAATGTCGGCTTCTTCCAACCGATCGCCCATCCGCAGCGCGCTTCGAGCGGAGAAATCTCGAGCGAAAGCTCATGCCCGTGCAGCGGATACCCCATCTCGGTACGAAGAGTGTCACGGGCGCCGAGTCCGGCGGCCTGCCCACCCTCGGCGCGCACTGCCTCGAGAAGCGCGCGGAACAACGGCTCGCTGTCCTCCCACCGCGGCAGGAGTTCGTAGCCGACCTCACCGGTGTAACCGCTGCGGCACACACGAACAGGCACGCCGTTCCATTCCGCATCTTCGTACGCCATGTACTCGATCTCGGTGGGAAGTCCCAGAGCGGTCAGAACCGCCACCGATTTCGGACCCTGCACAGCCAGCACACCGTAGGCACGATGCTGATCCTCGACGGTGATTCCGTCCGGTGCGAGGGCGACCAGAGCCGCAACGACGTCCGCGGTATTGGCTGCGTTCGGGACGAGGAAGATTTCGTCGTCGCTGACGTAGTACGCAATGAGGTCGTCGATGACACCACCGGACTCGTTGCAGCACAACGTGTACTGAGCCTTACCCGGCCCGATCTTGTTCAAATCGTTGGTCAGTGCGGAGTTCACGAATTCCGCGGCGCCCGCGCCACGCACGACGGCCTTGCCGAGGTGACTGACGTCGAAGAGTCCGACATTCTCACGCACAGAGGTGTGTTCGGCCACGACGCCGGCGTACGAAACCGGCATCTGCCACCCCCCGAACGGCGCGAACGTCGCGCCGAGTTCGACGTGGACGGGGTGGATCGGGCCCTGCAACAGTTGTTCGTCGGTCATGGCCCACAACCTATCGGACTTCGCCGATCGAAACATGTCCGCAGCGAGAGCTCACCCGGCCGTGACGATCGCCCGTCCGCAAACTGCAAAGGGCCTAACATCGACTCAGGCATCCGCCAGAACCGGACGCATCGCACACTCACCTCACAGGAGACACCTTGAGCACTCGCACAGCCCGATCGTTGGGACCCGACCTCGTTCTCGCCGGCACAGTCGCCAAGCGCGCAGAGATACTGGTCGTCGGTCTGACGTCGGGTCCGGACGGCCCCGAAATCGCACTCAGCGAAGGCATCGTCGCCGAAGACGTACTCGCCGAGATCCTCGACAGCCTCATCGCCGTCGGCGCCACGGGCAAGCCCGAGCAGCTCACTCGTGTCCCGGCACCGAGCGAACTGTCGGTCACCAGCGTTCTCGCCGTCGGACTCGGCTCTGCCGACAAGCTCGGCAGCGAGCAGATCCGTAAGTCCGCCGGCGCCGCAGCTCGCTCGTTGTCCGGCATCGACACCGTCGCAACCACGCTCTCGATCCTCGACCTCGGTGCAGCCGCCGAGGGATTTGCGTTGGGCGCGTACAGCTTCACCGAATTCAAGTCGTCCATGACGGCTCCCGGTCCCGATTCGCAGCCACTGGCCCGCGTCGAACTTCTGGTGCCGTCGCCGCGCACGAAGGAGACCAAAGCGACGCTGGCACGGTCGGCCGCCATCGCCGAGGCCGTCGCCACCGCACGCGAGTTCGTCAACACTCCCCCGAGCCACCTCTACCCCGCCGAGTTCGCCGCGCGCGCGAAGGCACTGGGCGTCGAGGCCGGGCTCACCGTCCAGGTTCTCGACGAGAAGGCACTCGAGAAGGGTGGCTACGGCGGAATCATCGGCGTCGGCAAGGGCTCGTCACGCCAGCCGCGTCTCGTCCGCCTCGAATACGCGTCGAAGAAGCGTGGTGCCCGCAAGGTCGCACTGGTGGGCAAGGGCATCACCTTCGACACCGGCGGAATCTCCATCAAGCCCGCCGCCGGGATGGAGAACATGACCTCGGACATGGGCGGCGCCGCAGCCGTCATCTCCACCGTCGTGCTTGCCGCCAAGCTCGGCCTGCCCGTCAACGTCGTCGCATACGTACCGATGGCCGAGAACATGCCGTCCGCGACCGCGCAGCGTCCCGGCGACGTGCTGACCCAGTACGGCGGAATCACCATCGAGGTCGTCAACACCGACGCCGAGGGCCGTTTGATTCTTGCCGACGCGATGGTTCGCGCGGGTGAGGACGATCCCGACTACATGATCGACACCGCCACCCTGACCGGTGCGCAGATGGTCGCGCTCGGCAACCGCACCCCCGGAGTCATGGGCACCGACGAGTTCCGTGACCGCGTCGCCTCCATCTCGCAGAGCGTCGGCGAGAACGGCTGGGCCATGCCGCTGCCGGAGGAATTGCGCGGAGATCTCGACTCCAAGGTCGCCGACATGGCCAATGTCACCCCGCACCGCTGGGGCGGCATGCTGGTCGCAGCTCACTACCTCAAGGAATTCGTTCCCGAGGGTGTCCAGTGGGCGCACATCGACGTCGCGGGTCCGGCCTACAACACGTCAGGGCCGTGGGGTTACACCGGCAAGGGCGGTACCGGCGTTCCCGTTCGCACGATGATCTCGGTCCTGGAGGACATCGCGGTCAACGGCTGACCCCTTGCTGTGCGCCTTTATTAACCCCCCCGCGGTTAATAAAGGCGCACAGCAGTTCAGGCGCCGTCGCGTAATTCCTGCTCTCGTGCCCGCTTGCGTTCGATTCGCTTACGTTCGTCGTGATCGCGCATACGCTGCGGATATCCCGTTTTTCGGACGTCGTAGACCGGGATCTTCAGGTCTTGTCCCAATTTGCGGGCACCACGTTCGCCGCCGACACGACGACGAGTCCACTCCCCGTCCTTCGCAACCAGGACGACGGTCACCTCGGTCACCGTCGTCTGCGGTTCCACATAGGCTTCGACGCCTTCGTGCGAGTGCGCCCAATTCGCCAGATGATCCGCATCACTCTGCGCTGCGGCCTGAGCCGCACTCGGCGGACGCTTGAAACGATCGAACAGTCCCACGGTCGTACCCTCCTCGGTACCGACGCCGCGGATGCACCCCGGCGATATGTCAAGTTTGCCAGGCGATGTCCGTTGTGCCTGCGCACGACATACCGTTTGGTCCGCTTACGACGTTACAGCCGGACCCCCGACGCATACCTACTCGCCAGTAGCCGACACACCCGAAACGGACGGCATCCCCCTCATCGGACACGCCCGGCGTATCAATGGAAAGATGAACGACGGTGACGCCGCGCTCGCGCGTCGACATCGGCAAAATAGCTACAAGTAGCCGCACGTCGCGCGCCACTCGAGCACAATGCATTACGACCACAAGTCGACAAAATTCAACAACCCGAACACAACTGTCGAGGAGTCAAAAGACATGGCCTTCTCCGTCCAGATGCCAGCCCTAGGTGAGAGCGTCACCGAGGGAACTGTCACACGGTGGCTCAAGCAGGAAGGAGACACGGTCGAAGTCGACGAACCCTTGCTCGAAGTCTCCACGGACAAGGTCGACACCGAGATTCCGTCTCCCGTCGCCGGCGTCCTGACCAAGATCGTCGCGCAGGAAGACGACACCGTGGAAATCGGTGGCGAGCTCGCCCAGATCGGTGAAGCCGGCGAAGCCGCAGCACCCGCGGCAGAGGCACCCGCCCCCGCCGCCGAGGAAGCTCCCGCCGAGGAAGCGCCGGCTGCCGAAGCTCCCGCTGAAGAAGCTCCCGCTGCCGAGGCACCCGCTGCTTCGAGCGGTTCCGCTGAAGGTACCGCCGTGACGATGCCCGCCCTCGGCGAGTCCGTCACCGAAGGCACCGTCACCCGCTGGCTCAAGGCTGTCGGCGACGAGGTTGCCGTCGACGAGGCGCTGCTCGAGGTCTCGACCGACAAGGTCGACACAGAGATCCCGTCCCCCGTCGCCGGAATCCTGCTCGAGATCAATGCGCAGGAAGACGACACCGTCGAGATCGGTGGCCAGCTGGCCGTCGTCGGCTCCGGCGCACCCGCCGCGGCACCGGCACCCAAGGCCGCTCCCGCAGCACCGGCAGCACCCCCTGCCCCCAAGGCCGAAGCTCCGAAGGCCGAAGCACCCAAGGCTGAAGCACCCAAGCCTGCCGCCGCACCGGCCGCACCCGCTCCGAAGCCTGCTGCGGCTCCCGCACCGGCGGCTGCCCCCGCAGCGTCCGGTGACAGCAGCCCGTACGTCACCCCGCTCGTGCGCAAGCTCGCCACGGACAACGGCGTCGACCTCGCGACCGTCACCGGCACCGGCGTCGGCGGCCGCATCCGCAAGCAGGATGTGCTCGCCGCTGCGGAGGCCAAGAAGGCTCCCGCCGCCGCTGCTCCTGCTGCAGCACCCGCGGCCGCACCGGCCGCCACCGCAGCCGCAGGCGTCCGACCCGAACTGGCACACCTGCGTGGAACCACGCAGAAGGCCAACCGTATTCGGCAGATCACGGCCACCAAGACACGTGAGTCGCTGCAGAACACCGCTCAGCTCACGCAGACCTTCGAGGTGGACGTCACCAAGATCGTCGCCCTGCGGGCCCGTGCCAAGGCCGGCTTCATCGAGCGCGAAGGCGTCAACCTGACGTTCCTTCCGTTCTTCGCCAAGGCAGTCGTCGAGGCGCTGAAGTCGCACCCGAACATCAACGCAAGCTACGACGAGGCTGCCAAGCAGATCACCTACTACGACGCTGAACACCTCGGCATCGCAGTGGACACCGATCAGGGCTTGCTCTCCCCCGTCATCCACAACGCCGGCGATCTCGGCCTGGCCGGCTTGGCCCGCGCCATCGCCGACATCGCCAAGCGTGCACGCTCGGGTGGCCTGAAGCCGGACGAGCTCTCGGGTGGCACCTTCACCATCACCAACATCGGCAGCCAGGGCGCGCTGTTCGACACCCCGATCCTGGTACCGCCGCAGGCGGCCATGCTCGGAACCGGCGCGATCGTCAAGCGCCCGATGGTGGTCACCGACGAGAACGGCAACGAGTCCATCGGCGTTCGCTCGATGATCTACTTGCCGCTGACCTACGATCACCGTCTGGTCGACGGCGCCGACGCCGGCCGATTCCTCACCACTGTGAAGCAGCGGTTGGAAGAAGCCTCGTTCGAAGCTGATCTGGGCCTGTAAGCAACTGCTCGGCCGGCCGGGGCGTCATCTCCATCAGGAGGTGGCGCCCCGGCTTTTTCAGTACGGTCGGAGATATACGTTCGGATATCGAAGCACGCTGAATCGAAGGAGGCTTTCCGAATGCGAGTAGTCATCGCCGGCTCGTCCGGTTTGATCGGAACGGCCTTGGTGTCATCGTTGCGCTCCGACAACCACGACGTGGTGCGTCTGGTGCGACGCTCGACCGCCGGCCCCGACGAATCGCGTTGGGACCCGGACCACGACCGTCTGGACCTCTCCGTCCTGCAGGGCGCCGACGCCGTCGTGAACCTCTGCGGCGTCGGCATCGGCGACAAACGGTGGTCGGGTTCCTACAAGCAAGCGATCCGTGACAGCCGCATCGTCGCGACCGACGTCTTGGCCGAAGCGGTCGCGAGTCAGAAGGTTCCCGTCCTCGCCAACGCGAGCGCCGTCGGCTATTACGGCGACACCGGCGACAAGATCGTCGACGAGGATTCGCCGGCAGGCACAGACTTTCTCGCCACGACGTGTCGCGATTGGGAACTTGCCACCGAACCGGCGCGTGCGGCGGGCGCCCGCGTCGTCAATCTGCGGTCCGGCGTCGTGATTTCACCTCATGGGGGCATGCTCGGTCGGCTTCGGCGCCTTTATTCGTTCGGCCTCGGCGGGCGACTGGGCAACGGTCGCCAGTACTTTCCGTGGATCTCACTCGAGGACGAGTGCGACGCGATCAAGTTCGCGCTCACGAATTCCGAACTCTCCGGTCCCGTCAACCTGACCGGTCCGGCCCCTGTCACCAATGCCCAGTTCAATGACGCCATGTCCCGTGCGGTCCACCGCCCGGCTCCCTGGATCGTTCCCGGGTTCGCACTCGAAGCGTTGATCGGAGAATTCGCCAAGAGCGGCATCCTCGGTGGCCAGCGCGCCATTCCCGCAGCTTTGGAAAAGGCGGGATTCTCTTTCCGCCACAACACGATCGGCGAAGCGCTGGCGGCCGCACTCGGTTGATTCCGAAGTCGGGCGTAATCTCTACGTCCATGAGCAGCGCTGCCGTTTCCGCCCGGTTCTCGAAACTGCCGATCGCCGTCGAGCAACTCGGTTCGATCGACTACAACGCCGCGTGGGACCGCCAGCGTGAGCTCGCGGCTGCGCGGGCGGACGACATCGGACCGGACACGCTACTGCTCCTCGAACACCCGCCGGTGTACACGGCAGGACGACGCACGGAACCCGAAGATCGTCCCGTCGACGGCACGCCTGTCATCGACGTCGACCGCGGCGGGAAGATCACCTGGCACGGCCCCGGCCAGCTGGTGGGATATCCGATCGTGAAACTGGCCGAGCCCATCGACGTGGTGCGGTATGTCCGACGCATCGAGGAAGCACTGATCACGGTGTGCACGGACCTCGGCCTGAACTGCGGGCGCATCGACGGCCGCTCCGGCGTCTGGCTGCCCGCCGAACTCGCAAACGGGCAATGGAAGCCCGAGCGCAAGGTTTCTGCCATCGGCGTGCGCGTCCAACGGGGCGTGGCACTGCACGGCTTCTCCCTGAACTGCAATTCGGTCCTGACCGGATTCGACAACATCATTCCCTGCGGCATCCGTGACGCCGGGGTCACGACGCTGTCGCATGAACTCGGTCGCGACGTCACCGTGGACGAAGTCACTCCCGCTGTGACCGAGGCAGTGATCGCTGCTCTCGACGGAACCATGCCCGTCACCGAACGGAACGTCGAGCGCGTCACCTTCGAAAGCGCCTCGCCTACTCCGACTTTTACTACCGTTCAGTACAGCTGACGGGCTCGCCCGAACCCCGTTGCAGTAATCACCGGGCGTAGGATCACTGTCGTGACTATCGCCCCAGAAGGACGTAAGCTGCTCCGTCTCGAGATCCGAAACGCGGAGACGCCCATCGAACGCAAACCCAACTGGATCAAGACCCGAGCAAAGATGGGCCCCGAGTACACGGAGCTCAAGGGCCTGGTCAAGCGTGAAGGTTTGCACACCGTCTGCGAGGAAGCGGGCTGCCCCAACATCTACGAGTGCTGGGAAGACCGCGAAGCCACGTTCCTGATCGGCGGCGAGCAGTGCACACGCCGCTGCGACTTCTGCCAGATCGACACCGGCAAGCCCGAAGCCCTCGACCGCGACGAGCCCCGTCGCGTCGCGGAAAGCGTTCAGGCCATGGGCCTTCGGTACTCCACGATCACCGGCGTCGCCCGCGACGACCTCCCCGACGGCGGCGCCTGGCTCTACGCCGAGACCGTCCGCAAGATCCACGAACTCAACCCGGGCACCGGCGTCGAGAACCTGGTTCCGGACTTCAACGGCAAGCCCGAACTGCTCGACGAGGTCTTCGCCTCACGCCCCGAGGTCCTCGCACACAACCTCGAGACCGTCCCCCGCATCTTCAAGCGGATCCGTCCGGCATTCCGGTACCAGCGCAGCCTCGACGTCATCACCGCAGCACGCGACTACGGACTGGTCACCAAGTCCAACCTGATCCTCGGCATGGGCGAAACCCCTGAAGAGGTCACCGAGGCGATGGCAGATCTCCACGCCGCCGGTTGCGACATCCTCACCATCACCCAGTACCTGCGCCCCTCGCCCCGGCACCACCCCGTCGAGCGGTGGGTCAAGCCCGAGGAGTTCGTCGCACACTCGAAGGCTGCAGAAGAGATGGGCTTCGCCGGCGTCATGGCCGGTCCGTTGGTTCGCTCGTCGTACCGCGCCGGCCGCCTGTATGCGCAGGCCATGGCACATCACGGCCGTGAACTTCCCGAGGCGCAGCGTCATCTGACCGAGGGCGGCGACGCTTCCCAGGAAGCCAGCTCACTCATGGCGCGCCTGAATCGCTGATCCACTTTTTGCTGTGCGCCTTTATTAACCGCGGGCGGTTAGTAAAGGCGCACAGCAATGGACGTATCCTGGGTACATGGCGAACGGCAGCAAATCCGGTAAGGGCAAACCCACCAAAGAGGCAAAGGCTGCAGCGAAGGCTGCCCGCAAGCAGGCTTCCAAGGAACGTAGAACTCAGCTCTGGCAGGCATTCCAGATGCAGCGCAAGGACGACAAGCTCCTCCTTCCGCTGATGATCGGCACCCTCGTCGGTGCAGCTCTGGTCTTCTTCCTGGTCGGCCTCATCTGGGGCCTTCAGTGGTTCCTGCTGCCGATCGGCATCGTTCTCGGTCTCCTCGGCGCCTTCATCATCTTCGGTCGTCGCGTCCAGAAATCGGTGTACAAGAAGGCTGAAGGTCAGGCCGGTGCCGCTGCGTGGGCGCTCGACAACATGCAGGGTGCGTGGCGCGTCACGAATGCCGTCGCCGGCACTACCCAACTCGACGCCGTTCACCGCGTCGTCGGACGGCCGGGTGTCATCCTCGTCGCCGAGGGTTCGCCGCAACGCGTCAAGGGCCTCCTCGCGCAGGAGAAGAAGAAGACCGCCCGCCTCATCGGCGACACCCCGATCTACGACATCATCATCGGCAACGACGAGGGCCAGGTTCCGCTCTCGCAGCTCCAGCGCTACTTGAACAAGTTGCCCCGCAACATCGACACCAAGCGCATGGACAACATCGAAGGTCGCCTCGCTGCGCTCAGCGCACGCGGCGGCGGAGCAGCGCTTCCCAAGGGACCGATGCCCGGAGGCGCGAAGATGAAGGGAATGCAGCGGACCATTCGTCGTCGCTGACACTCCCCCACAGCAAAACGAAAGACCCGGGCCCACACGGACCCGGGTCTTTCTTTACTTCGAGAGATTTGTGTCAGCGCGATTTCACGAGCAAAGTGCCGGTCGCGCGGTCCTGCATACCGCGACCGTCGATGTCGGTGATGGTCGCGGGAATGACGAACACAAGCAGCGCCTGACGCCCGAGCGCGCGCACGAAGCCCACTCGGATCGGGCCTTCGATTCGCGCAACCTGAAGTCCGAGGACGAACTGCCCAGGGGAGAAGTTGAACAGCGTCACCGTGACGACGCCGACTGCGAACCACACCATCAGCGTGACAGTCGAGGTCATACCGTCGAAGAAGTCGCCGGTGATGAGCGAGGCCACTCCCACAGCCATCACCCAATCCACCAACAGTGCCGCGATACGACGGCCCGAACCGACCAGCGAACCCGGACCCTCCTGAGGGAAACCGAGGAGCTCGCCACGGTACGACTGCTCACGGCCGTCCGCGCTCTTCGGCAAAGCTGCTTGCGGCCCAGAGAGCCAAGTTCCGGTGATACGTGCCATGCTGTCCAGGATAGGCGTCGCAGCACCGTAGTCCAGATTTGCCGGGTTTTAACTGTGTGGCCGGTCACATGGACTTCGGAAATCCCCAGGATGCTGCGACGCGTAACACTGCCGAAACAAAGGGTTGACGAGCGGGCAACACCAGCTCCCTACCGTCTGCCTCGACGGATTCAACCGACATCACTTGGCTGAAGCGACTTAAGGAGCACAAGCGTGGCGTTCACCACGGCCGAAGAGGTCATCAAGTACATCGCGGACGAGAACATCGAGTACGTCGACATTCGGTTCAGCGACCTGCCCGGCGTCCAGCAGCACTTCTCGATCCCGGCGTCTGCTTTCAACCAGGACGTGTTCGAGGACGGCCTCGCATTCGACGGATCTTCGGTCCGCGGATTCCAGTCGATCCACGAGTCCGACATGATGTTGCTTCCCGACGTCACCACGGCGCAGATCGACCCCTTCCGCAAGGCGAAGACCCTCAACATCAACTTCTTCGTGCACGACCCGTTCACTCGTGAGTCCTACAGCCGCGACCCGCGCAACGTTGCCCGCAAGGCCGAGGAGTACTTGGTCAGCACCGGCATCGCGGACACCGCATTCTTCGGCGCCGAGGCCGAGTTCTACATCTTCGACTCGGTTCGCTACGACTCCGGCATGAACTCCGCTTTCTACGAATTGGATTCCATCTCCGGTTCCTGGAACACCGGCGCAGAGACCAACGCCGACGGCTCCCCCAACCTCGGTTACAAGGTTCGCGCCAAGGGTGGCTACTTCCCCGTCGCTCCGTACGACCACTACGTGGACCTGCGCGACGAAATCTCCACCAACCTGACCAACGCAGGCTTCGAGCTCGAGCGCGGCCACCACGAGGTCGGCACCGGCGGACAGCAGGAGATCAACTACAAGTTCAACACGCTGCTCGCAGCTGCTGACGACCTGCAGCTGTTCAAGTACATCGTCAAGAACACCTGCTGGCAGCACGGCAAGTCCGCAACCTTCATGCCGAAGCCGCTCTTCGGTGACAACGGCTCGGGCATGCACGTCCACCAGTCCCTGTGGAAGGACGGCAAGCCCCTCTTCCACGACGAGTCCGGCTACGCGGGCCTCTCGGACATGGCTCGCCACTACATCGGCGGCATCCTGCACCACGCTCCGTCGCTGTTGGCCTTCACCAACCCGACGATCAACTCGTACCACCGTCTGGTGCCGGGCTACGAAGCCCCCATCAACCTCGTGTACAGCCAGCGCAACCGCTCGGCAGCTGTCCGTATCCCGATCACGGGCAACAACCCGAAGGCAAAGCGTCTCGAGTTCCGCGCACCCGACTCCTCGGGTAACCCGTACCTCAACTTCGCTGCACAGATGATGGCCGGCCTGGACGGCATCAAGAACAAGATCGAGCCGATGGCTCCGGTCGACAAGGACCTCTACGAGCTTCCCCCGGAGGAGGCTCGCAACATCCCGCAGGCTCCGACCAGCCTCGAGACGGTCATCAACCGCCTCGAGGCCGATCACGAGTACCTGACCGAGGGTGGCGTCTTCACCACCGACCTGATCGAGACCTGGATCTCGCTCAAGCGCGAGCAGGAAATCGCTCCGGTCAACCTGCGTCCGCACCCGTACGAGTTCGAGCTCTACTACGACGTGTGATCCGCATCCTGACGTAAGTCAGACCTGCGAGTACCGAGTCCACCCGTCCCGCTTCTGCGGGGCGGGTGGACTTGTTTCGTCCGAGGGAAACCCCTCGGACAGATGATGACCGGCCTTCATACCGGACGCGGTCGAATCGCGGATCAGCCGCGGGCACGTTGACCGATGGCCGCATTGTTGACGATATGGGCGATTCGACCTGCCCGTGTTGCGTCTCGAGCGGCACTGACGATCCACCACAGCATCTGTTTGCGGGCGCTGGGCGGAAAACTGTCCCAGTTGCTTCGCGCTTGCGTGTCCAGGTCCAGCGCCGCCTGCAAGTCAGATGGTTCCTCGAGGTCTTCGACTTGGTCGAGAATCGTCCACCAACCAGTGGATTTCGCGGCAGCAATGGCACCACGACCAGCAGCGGTCATGAGGCTACGCGCCTCCATATCAGCTGCGCGTTCGCGGTTGAGTCGGGTCCAGGAACTCTTGCGTCTCCGCGGTGTGAACAGTTGCAAATTGCGCTCTTCGTCGAAGACGGTGTTGGTGGAATCGATCCACCCAAAGCAGATCGCTTCCTCAACGGCCTGAGGGTAGGGGCAGCGTGGTCGGCTGGTGGTGGTGCGCCAGGAGCACAACCACACTCCGCGGCCTGACGTGTGATTGTCCGTCAACCAAGTTCGCCACTGTTCGCGAGTCTCGGCGTGGATGATCGGGTAGTCGAACTTCCACGTCTGAGGGTGGACGGAAGCCGGCGGCGATGATTTCGAATCGGTCACTTACTCTCCAGCCTAGAGGGAATCGGATACGTGTCTCGATAGACGAGGGGCCTGCGCAGGGAACACGTCCCCGCGGCAACTTGGACGTGAATGGTCTTGTCGCGCAATCCTCTTCTGACTGTCATGGTGGCGAGACCCTGAGGTGAAGGGCGAGCCGACTGACGGTGTCGGCAAGCTCGGTTGGTTCGATGACGACCACTGGGGCGGTGAGCGCAATGCGCGCAACCGTCATGGCGAGCCTGCCGAGATCTTCGCTGCGGATCTCGACAAGGCAGCGGTCCGCTGCCACCTCGATCGGTGTGTGGTCAATCCATCTGAGTACGCCCTCGAGGTCGGCGAACGTAGCTTCGATGGCGAGTTTTGCATCGTGGTGACGGGGTGGCGAGCCAACTGATCTCGCGACGAAGCCTGCCGCGTCACCGCCCGGGATCTCGCGTGGCGTGAAATGACTGCCTGCCAGCCAGGGCTCCGAGAGCCGGTCCAGTCGAAATGTTCGCCAATCCGAACGATGGTGGTCCCATGCTACGAGATACCAACGACGCCCCGCCGTGACAAGGCGGTGCGACTCGACGAGTCGTCTGCTGCTCTCGCCATCACCTCGCCGATAGTCGAAACGAACGTGCTCGTGGTCGCGACATGCCGCAGCGAGCACACTGAGTGCTTCGGGATCGACGATGTCGTCATTTGCCCGCCGCATGGAACTGACGCTCGAATGCAGTGCCGACACACGTCGGCGTAGTCGATGGGGCAGGAGTGTTTCGATCTTCGTCAGCGCGCGCAGCGCCGTTTCTTCGATGCCTCCGATGGCGGCCTCGGCGGCGTAGCGCAGTCCGACGGCTACCGCCACGGACTCGTCATCGTCGAGGATCAGGGGCGGCACGTGCGCCCCCGTTGCAAGTCGGTAGCCCCCGTATTTTCCGGACGTGGAATCGACCGGATAGCCGAGGTCGCGTAGGCGATCGATGTCGCGGCGCACCGTCCGCTGCGTGACATCGAGTCGTGCGGCAAGTTCGGCACAGTGCCAGAAGCGATGAGTCTGAAGGAGCGAGAGCAGTTGCAGTGCTCGGCCTGTGGGATCGTTCCGCATTTCTTCAGATTGCCAGCGATCTAGGACTTTATGTGTCCACGATGCTCCCTATCGTCGGAGCAACCGGTCGATCCAGACACGAGATCGGTACTCGACTCAAAGGAGCATCCGTGAATCCATCCGACTTCCCCAGGCCCGTCCTCATCCCAGTGAACGGCGTGGAACTCGAAGTCTTCGAAGCAGGGCGACACAATGCCGGGAAACCCATCGTGTTGTGTCACGGATGGCCAGAGCACGCCTATTCCTGGCGATACCAGGTGCCCGCCCTTGTCGAGGCGGGCTACCACGTCATCGTCCCGAACCAACGCGGCTACGGCAATTCGTCACGTCCGACCGAAGTGACGGACTATGACATCGAACATTTGGCGGGTGATCTCATCGCACTTCTCGATCACTACGGCTACGACGATGCCACCTTTGTCGGTCACGATTGGGGTGCCTTTGTCGTGTGGGGCCTTACCCTGTTGCACCCGGACCGGGTAAACAAAGTGATCAACCTGAGCCT
The DNA here is from genome assembly GCF_036669995.1 of Rhodococcus sp. DN22. Lineage (NCBI taxonomy): Bacteria > Bacillati > Actinomycetota > Actinomycetes > Mycobacteriales > Nocardiaceae > Rhodococcus > Rhodococcus sp. DN22. Next base: position 3,824,030 of record NZ_CP133326.1, read on the forward strand.
GCCCTACCAGGATCGCGGAGAGCAGCCGTGGATTGAGTTCATGGAAGCCGTGCTTGGCGGTGATTTCTACTTCGTCCATTTCAATCGACAGCCGGGCGTCGCGGACGCGGTGTTCGAAGACAACACCTTCCGGTTCCTCCGCAACCTGTACCGGAAGAACGAACCCCTCAGGGAACCTCAGCCGGGTATGGCGCTGATCGATCTCGCCAAAGCAGAGACACCACTCGGTGAGCCCCTGATGAGCGATAGAGAATTGGCCGTTTTCGTCTCCGCCTTCGAATCGACAGGATTCACGGGCAGTGTGAACTGGTACAGGAACCTTGACCGCAACTGGCATCTGCTGGCGGAGGTGGACCCGATCATCCAACAGCCCACACTCATGATCTACGGCGACCGTGACGCGATCGCGAGAGCTGAGAACCTGACAGAGTTCGTGCCCAATGTGGAAGTAGTCAATCTCGATTGCGGTCACTGGATCCAACAAGAAAGACCCGAAGAGACCAACCAAGCGATCTTGAACTGGCTGGAACGGCAGGATGCCACATAGTTTCAAGGCTAGGTGCGGTCTCAGTGAAAATGTCAGTCTCATTCAAGTCCAGTAGGGGGCTTGATCCGGACCGACCGTCTTCGAGATTTGGCGAGAGCGGCGGTAAACAAACCATGCACTCAACCCGACGATGGGCACAAGCCAAATCCCGACAGAGAAGGCGACAGCGCGCCACACACCGACTCGCCCGGACACAGAAACCACATCGGCCGTTCCGACAAGACACAGGGAAAGCCAAATCAAGGCGAGAATGAATCCGCCGCCGTACAGAAGAAAGAATGCTTCGAATCCGTCCATGCAGTCCATTCCACTGTCGGCGCAGTCCTGAAGCCCAGCCGCACCGAGTAGGGAAATGTTCACGGTGGCGATGCTACGGGCCAGGGCGTCCCGAACTGCCGAACAAGCGGGCGGATTCGGCGATGCGAACGCCGCTCAGCCCGAACAGAGTAGAAGCCCCACCCCCGTGGGGAGGGCGGGGCTTCCTCTGGTCCGGCGCTCACGCACAGTGGGAGGGTGGTGGACATGCCGGACCGACGACACGGCAGGGAGTCAAGCTGCCGCGCCCAAGCGCTGACCTGAAGGAATGCGCCTGAGATCGTGGTTACGAGAACCATCAAACCAGACAAACTGGACGCATGTTCAGGAATCGCGAGATTCGACCCCCGCACGTCAGAAAGATCTCACTGCACCCGATAGGTTTCGCTGCGGACAGGATCCACCAACCGCCGCATGACCTCGTACGCGCGGTCCGGATCCGTGTACGGCGGAATCATCATCAAAACGAGTTGACGACCATAGATATCGTCGAGATACATCAAATCGTGGGGCTGGCCAGGGTACGGACCCCGCACTTCCAGTCCGTCGACCTCGTCGATACGACGCTGCGCGCTGCTGATCGTGTTCCAGTCGAACGCAACCCGCGCGATCGGCCCCAACCTCAGCGAAAGTGCGGATATCAGATCGTGAAGCTCCGCCGTGACGTTCGTGGTCCACGGGAACCACGCGCCGTCAACCGATGCCTTGACGGCACCTTGCCCACGAAGCAGGAATCGCGGAGTCCGCGTCGGCGACGGGAAAGGTTGCCCGACATGGCGCTGCGGCGCTTCCATTGCATAGTCGAGAGTGCTGATGTGCGCCATGACGAGGCTCCTTGACGGAGGATTCGTGGAACCGTCAGGCAGAGGTGCCCGGTCGTGGGTTCCATACCTTCAGACTACTCCGCTACGCAATCCCGACTACGCATCGACGGAAATGATCACGCCGGTGTCGCCGTACGGGAACGGACCATTACCGATGTGACCAAGGGTGTTGAAGAATTTCGAAATAGGCACCATCACACCGTATTTCGCTTTGACTTTGCTGCGGATCTCGTCGAATTCAGCTCCACCGCTCACCAACTGAGCGGTCCCGGTGACCGGCGACGCACCGTCGGCAACCTTTCCGCGGTTGTTGCACGGCACCACGGTGACGCGTGGGTTGTTCCGCAGACGCTTGGCCTTACCCGACTTCGAGGAAGTCCAGAAGCCGATACGTCCGTCAGGCAGAGGCACGACCCACGTCGGCGTGGCTACGCCGTCACCGCTCTTACGGAATGTGGTGACCGAGATCGTCTTCTCTTCGCCCAGGGACATGAAACGAGCGTATGCCTCCACAACCTCCACGACCATGCACGCGAATGAATTTTCTCTACCCCAGGAGTTTCAAAACGGACAATTATCCGGACGAAGGTGAACAACAGGTGCCGAGTGGTGGAAATGTCGCGGAACGACCACGTCTGAGGTCGATTTGAGGCCCGGAGGTGTTGGAACATGACTTCTCGTGAATGCGGAACTCATCGTTCTCCTCGTCGTCGTCGTAACCGCTCTGGGGTTCGACTTCACCAACGGTTTTCATGACACTGGCAACGCTATGGCCACGTCGATTGCAACCGGCGCCCTCAAGCCCAAGGTGGCAGTCGCTCTGTCTGCTTCCTTGAACCTGGTCGGAGCTTTCCTCTCGGTAGAGGTTGCTGCCACCGTGGCCAAGGGCGTGGTGAACCTCGGAAATGTGGGTGGCCAAGCGCTGCTCACCATCGTCTTCGCCGGCCTTGTCGGCGGCATCATCTGGAACCTGGCAACGTGGTTGCTCGGCATCCCCTCGAGTTCCTCACACGCACTGTTCGGCGGCCTGATCGGCGCCGCCATCGCGTCCCTCGGCATGAGCGGTGTCGCCTGGAGCGGCGTCCTCAGCAAGGTTGTCATCCCCGCAGTTCTCGCTCCCGTCGTGGCCGGCTTGGTTGCCGCGGCCGGCACCTGGCTCATCTACCGCATCACCTCCAACGTCGGAGAAGAAACCAAGGACAAAGGTTTCCGACTCGGCCAGATCGGTTCGGCTTCACTCGTTTCCCTCGCACACGGCACCAACGACGCTCAGAAGACCATGGGCGTCATCTTCCTCGCCCTGGTCGCCCACGGAACCATTTCCGCCGACGCGGACATGCCGTTCTGGGTCAAGCTCACCTGTGCGCTCGCGATCGCTGCCGGAACCTACCTCGGCGGTTGGCGAGTCATCCGCACTCTCGGCAAGGGACTTGTCGAGATTGCCGCACCACAAGGCATGGCAGCCGAAGCATCCTCTGCTGCAATCATTCTCACCTCCAGCCACCTCGGCCTTCCGCTCTCCACCACCCATGTGGCGACGGGTTCCATCATGGGAACCGGTCTGGGACGCAAGGGCGCCGAAGTTCGTTGGGGCGTAGCCGGACGTATGGCGGTCGCCTGGTTGATCACTCTTCCGTCCGCTGCAATCGTCGGCGCTCTGTGCTGGGGACTGGCCGACATCGTCGGCGGCCTGCCCGGTGTCCTGGTCGTCTTCGCCGTGCTCATCGCGTTGGCCGGCTGGATGTACCTGCGCTCCCGCAAGGAGCCCATCGATCCGAGCAACGTCAACGCCGAGTGGGACGGCGGCCTGGTGCCTGCAGAGGTCCCCGGTCCGGACGCCCGCGTCACCACCGACGCCAAAGCCTGAAAGAGGGAATCGACATGGATATCTTGAAAAACACCGTCGACTCGCTCTGGCAGGTCGTACTGGTCGGCCTCCTGCTGGGCGCCGGACTACCGGCGATCTTCGCAATCGGCCTGAAGTCGCTCGACGCCGGACAACGTGGCAGTGGCGGCGGGAGCACTGCCGTCGTGGCTCGCAGTCCGTTGGCCGTGGCAGGCGCAGTGGTGTGCTTCGCGGTCGTGCTCATCGCGATCGTCACCGGAATCCTCTTCATCATGCAGGGCTTCCTCAGCCACACATTCGGCATCGAGATCTTCTGATCCCGTGCGCCCTCACGAGCGGAAAGACATCACCGTGACTGCACCGACTCCATCCCTTCCTCAATCCATTCTTGACTGGCTTCGCGCCGGCTACCCCGAAGGCATACCGCCCAAGGACCGCATTCCGCTGGTCGCATTGCTACGACGCAAACTCTCGGACGCGCAAATTCGAGACATTGCCATCGGCGCTGCACTCGCAGAACTGAGCGACGTCAACAGCGACCAGGTGATCTCGAGCGACGAGATCAGCGCTCAGATCGCCGATCTGACGAGCCAGACTCCCTCGGACGAGGACATCGCGCGCGTTGCCTCCGTCCTTGCTGCCGCCGGGTGGCCCCTCGCTGATCTCGACAACCACTGAAGCTCGATTCGTTGAGTCTTCCACCACTTCTGGCTTCGATACTCGGCTGGCTGCGTGCCGGGTATCCGAACGGTGTGCCGGAGCAGGACTACGTCCCTTTGATGGCCCTGCTCCGGCGACAACTGTCCGACGACGAGATCGCCGTTCTTGCTGACGATCTCGTCGCCGGCTTTCCGCTTCCGGTCGATCCGATCGACTTTCCCGGTTCGGTCGATCCGATCGACATCGGCGTCCTCATCACCAAGGTCACCGACGATATTCCGCACGAATCGGACGTCGCTCGGGTACGTGAACACCTGATTCGTGGAGGTTGGCAAATCGTGGCACAACCTCCGGTCGACGACGCCTGACGGCATTACGGTAAATCGGACCAGTTTGATAACGAACCGGTAACGGTGCCGTCGAGGTCAATACAGACCACTTAGTGTCATAAGGAATTCCGCGCCTCGGGGGGCTCGGTCGGATTTCGGTGTGCAAGCACCTTTGGGGCGGGAGTGATACATGCACGAGGCTCACACAGATTTGGCGAAGAACCCAGATATTTCGAACCCGGATCTTTCGAGAAACCGTATTTCGAAACGAATCAAGCGTCGGATCCTGGGCCTCGCAGCGACAGCACTCGCACTCCCCCTGACCGCAGGCCTGATCAGCGGATCGGTAGCGACCGCAGCGCCCGCGCGTACCGCCCCGGCCGGTGGCTACGAGGAAGTGTTCGTAGACTCGTCGATGGGACCGATCAAGGTTCAGATCCAGTGGGCTTCGCGCGGCGGCAACGCGGCGCTCTATCTTCTCGATGGCCTACGAGCACGCGACGACCGAAACGCATGGAGTTTCGAGACCAACGCTCTCGAGCAGTATCGCGGCGACAACGTCACCCTGGTCATGCCGGTCGGCGGGCAGTCCAGCTTTTACTCCGACTGGTATGCGAACAGCAATTTGAATCGCCAGCCGGTCACGTACAAATGGGAAACCTTCCTCACCCAGGAACTTCCCGCCTATCTGGAATCGCGCGGCGTCTCCCGAACCAACAACGGCGTGCTCGGACTGTCCATGGGTGGCAGCGCGGCACTGACGCTAGCCGCCTACCACCGCGATCAGTTCAAGTTCGCCGGTTCGCTCTCGGGATACCTCAACATCTCAGCTCCAGGCATGCGTGAGGCGATCCGGGTGGCCATGGTCAGCGCCGGGTCCTTCAATGTCGATGCAATGTGGGGACCGCCGTGGAACCCCGCTTGGCTCCGCAACGATCCCTTCGTGTTTGCACCCGAACTGGCTGGGCTCTCGCTGTACATCTCCGCTGCGAGCGGCCTACCCGGGCAGTTCGATCAACCGCGTCGTCCCGTCGACTTCGTGAATACCGGTAGCGCCATCGGCCTCGAAGCCCTGGCCCTGATGAACTCACGGGCATTCCAGCTGCGCATGAACTCCCTGGGGATTCCGGCAACGTACAGCTTCCCAGCCAACGGCACTCATTCGTGGCCGTACTGGGGTGCAGAACTGTGGAAGGCCCGAGGCCAGATCCTCGACACCCTCAACGCTTGGTGAACTGACAACTACTCGATCACCGACAACCGCAGGCCTCGACCGATATTCGGTCGGGGCCTGCGTCGTTCGACATCAGAGCGCGGCAAAGAGATCCACGGTATTGCCGTCGGGATCGAGAAGAACGGCGTAACGCTGCCCCCACACGGCATCGAACGGCGCCTTGTGTCCGGGGAAGTCGGCTGTGATGCGCTGATACGCCTCGTCGACTGCAGCGGGTGTCCCGAAATCGAAGGCCAAAGCGACGGGGTGTCGACCTTCCCCGACAGCGAAGTCCGGATCGAAGCTCGTGATGGTGGACAGCGCGTCCCAGGCCAGCCGAAGCCCACTGTCGAAAGTGAACTCCACGTGTGGAGCGTCAGCGGGTGTTTCCGGAATGTCGAGCCCGAGGGTTCGGTAGAACGCGAGGGAACGCGCGAGATCGTTGGTGACGATTCCGACGAGATCGAGTCTCGGAGAGACGGACACGGTATTTCTCCTGTTTCGGGTCGAGAAGTGATCGGCGAGTGTGTGACGATGATCTGATGACCGGCACTGACACCCTCGCTCTTGACGGTAGTCGGACGGTAGCGTCGAGTCTTGAACAAAACGGCCACACCTATGTCGAGACTTGGATCACCGGTTCGGCCGGCCTCTTCAGTTGCACGTGGAAAAGCACTACCGACCCCCATGCGCCCACGGAAGCAAAGCGGATTCTTCCCGATCTCTGCGCAGACTTCATCGTCGACAGCACCGGAAAGTCGTGGCTCGTCGGACCTGCCACCGGTGCCGATCTGGTTTCGGTCGCCGCCGGTACAACCATGTGGGGCATCCGGATCAATCCACCGGCTCTGCGGAGCCTGCTCGGCACAGCTGCCGATGCGGTGCAGGATTCGAAGATCGCCATCGACGACATCCTCACTTCCAGACAAGCGCGGGTACTTGCCGACGCCCTGCGCCACGAGGCAGTCGACGCACAACTACTGGGCCAGTTGTGGCGCGGACTGGAACCCGACCACGGAATCGAGCGTGGTTACTCCGCGCTCATCTCCTCCCCTTCCACGCCGATACGAGAGATTGCTGCAGACCTCGGTGTTTCCGAACGTCATTTCAGACGATCGATCACGTCAGCGGTCGGGCTGTCCCCCAAACTGATTCAGAAGGTGCAACGAATGCAGGACGTGTTGACTCTCAGCCGCGGCGCAAAACTCACGCTGTCGTCGCTGGCCGGTCGCGCCGGCTACGCCGACCAAGCCCACCTCGCACGCGATACGCGTGCACTGGCAGGTCTGACACCGACTCAGCTACTGCGCGAGCACCGGTAACGATGAGCGAAGATCTGTTCGCCGCCCTCGATCACCTGGCTGCCACGTCGACCGTCGTGATCGATCGGCCCCGCGGGTCGGCACACCCGCGGTACCCCGATGCGATCTATCCGCTCGAATACGGCTATCTCGACGGCACGGTCAGCGCGGACGGCGACGGGATCGATCTGTTCCGAGGCTCGGCCGTCGGCAACGGTGTTGTCGCCGTGGCCGTTGTTGCCGACATCGTCAAGAAGGACGTGGAAGTCAAGATCCTTCTCGAATGTACTGCGTCTGAAATCGACACTGCCACAGCATTTCTCCGCGACGTTCTAGGTCTCGGTGCCACTGTCTTGCGGCGCGCCGTCAGCTGAGTTCGTCGAATCGCGGAACAAGATGCTCCGCAACCCACTTCGCTTCCTCGATCAGAGGCCAACCTGCCAGGATCAGTGCAGTCAAACCGGTTCGGCTGCGAAGCGTGCGTACCGAGTCCGTGATCGAATCCGGATCGCCGACGTAGTACACGGCCGATGACCCGGTGCCGAAGATGTCGAGGGGTGACCACGCCGTGATACCCGCGTACAGCCCGTCACCGACGTACAACTCCTCCGGTTCCGGAAGTCGGCCGGAGGCAATCTTGTCCGCCCAACCCTGCCGCTGAGCGTCGCGGGCGGTGAAGGTCTTGAGGTCTTGCTTCCCCTGAGTACGACGACGCACTGCGTTGTCCAAGACATGAGCGATCTGCTCGACGCCCGTCTTCTCGAACAACGAACGGAACCGGTCGTGCGCCTGCGCCTTGGTGGGGCGAACGATCACACCGGTGAGCGCACCGAAGTCGGTGAACTCGCGCCCGGCTGCCTCCGCCGCCGCCCGTGCGGCAGTGAATTTGTCTTCGATGAACGAAGTCTCGCGCAGCATCGCCAAGTAGGTGTCGAGCACCTTGCCTGAATTCGCCAGGCCTGCAGGCGAATCACCGGTACCCCACAGCGGAACCTGATGCCCAGCGGGCGCATCGATACGCAGTGGTGTGTTGGGAAAGTTCGACTCCGTGCCTTCGGCGTAGATGCGGCGGAAGTCCGCCCAGTACTGCTCCCCCAACTCGTAACGCTCGTCGTGGGGCACGTTCATGTCGTACTTGGTCAGGATGTTCTCGCGTCCGTTGACCGAGTTGATCAACAGTCGGCCGCCGCTGAAGGCGTCGAAAGTCAATGCCTTCTCCGCCAGCAGTCGCGCCGGCGTCATGTTCGCGTAGACGGCGACGAGGAACTTCATGCGCGTGGTGTGCGCTGCCGCCCACGTCGCCGAGATGAACGGATCGTTCGGCCAGGTGGCAACAAGCGCACCTTCGAATCCGCCGTCGTCGATGGTCTTCGCGAGCTCGATCTGCCTGGCCCCGTCCACGGGGAACAGCCCACCGGGGCTCCACGGGTAGTCCCCGTCTGCCTGGGTGAGATACCAGAATGTCTTGATGCCCATCAGTTCTGCACTCCAGCCGGCAGGTCGAACGATTCGATTCGGGCACGCGAACGGATGGTGTCCGCATTCACGCTGTAGAGCGCGTCGAGGTATGCGACCGCGAAAGAACCGGGGCCCGAGGCATTTTCCTCGGCGATCTCCGATGCCACGGCAACATGCGTATGCGCGGCAACCAATCCGTCCAGCGCGGTCGACGTGACGGCGAGGTAGGCGGCGACAAGACCGCCCAGAGAGCAACCGGTACTGGTCACGCGCGGCAACAGCGCGCTGCCACCGGAGACTCGGATGCCCTGGGTGTCACCGCCCGCATCGCGGCCGACGATGTAGTCGACCGGTCCGGATGCCGACACGGCATCCGCATGCTTCAAGAGTGACAGAGCGGCGGGCACCGCGTCGGCGGAATCGGAGGCACTGTCGACGCCGCGGGTGTCACCGCCGAGTCCGGCCAGAGCGATGATCTCCGATGCGTTCCCGCGGATGGCGCTGGGGTGAAAGCGCAGCAGATCCACAGCGATACCGCTCCGCCAGGGTAGTCCGCCGACACCGACGGGATCCAAAACCCATGGCGTACCGGCAGTTCGGGCCGCTTCTGCTGCTATCAGGAAAGCTTCGGCTGTCCCGTCGTCCGGCGTCCCGAGGTTGACGAGCACTCCCCCGGCGACGGCAGCGAACCCACCGGCTTCGTGAACGTTGTCGATGTGAGCGTTGCTTGCGCCGGCGGCGAGCAGAACATTGGTCAAGAAGTTCGCAGAAACGATGTTGGTCAGCGACTGGACGAGCGGTACCTGATCGCGGAGTGCGTCGATCGCCGACGCGACGGTTTCGACAGAGACAGTGTCAGACATGAGAATTCCTTCAGGACGGGAGGTAATTGAGGACTGCGGCGATTCAGGACCGCGGACATCGAACATTCGCAAGCGCGCCGCCGGGCTCACCGCCGACAACCATCGGCAAAGTCGGATCTGCAGTCCATTCCTCCAACGAGCCGTCGTAGACCTTGACGTCCTCATAGCCGCCGCGGATCAGTGCGAGTGCTGTCAGGCACGCCGAAACTCCACCGCCGCAATAGATCACGACAGGGTCGGCGGCGGTTGGTAGAACGTCGGCCGATTTCGACAACACTTCCTCGACTGGAAGCATCCTGGAGTCGGTGTCGAGGAGACTCTTCGCGGACAGATTCACACTTGACGGAATATGTCCGCGTCGCGAATATCGCGTCTTCTCCGTTCCCTCGTACTGCTCAGGCGCCAGCGCGCACACCAGCGTTCCGGCTTCTTCTCCTGAGGACAGTGAGGCAACGCGAGGTAGATCGACCCACAGGCCAAGGTCCGTCACACTCCAACGCTTCGACGCCGACGTGTGGGTGACGTCGTCGCCGCTCGCGAGGGCGAAGCCGCATCGAGTCCATTCGGCGAGGCCACCGTCGAGGACCCTTGCTTCGATGCCGGCGTTGCGAAACACCCACCAGAGCCGTGATGCCCAAGTGGTCGAACCCTGGTCGTAGATCACGATTGTCGCACCCGGTTCGATACCACTGGATTGGAGATCGGACATCAACTGCTCCGTTGACGGGCGTGTGAAATGCAGCGCCGCTTCCCTTTCGGAAAAGACGTCCATGAGGTCGACGTGTCGGGAACCCGGGATGTGCGAGGAAACCCAGCCGTCGTACCCGGACTCCGGGCGATAGTCGCCGTCAAATCGCGCGGGAGGAAAATGAACCGTCGCGTCGAGCACGGCGACGCCTCCCTCACGCAGCATCGCGTCGAGTTCAACGGCACTCACCAGCGGCGACGCGGTCTCTCCAGCCACTTCGGACCCTCTCCCTCGGAAACGAACAAGCACGAACCTAAATGAGTACTAGCGTATACGCAAGTACTCACTCGTCGTCGATGGCATAATCGAACGCGCTCTACTTGCATGCACAGGAATGGGGACACATGGATCTCGACGCCGATACGAGCACCACCGATCTGCTGGTGCCGGAGGCTGCGCTCGGCCGGTCCGATCAGACCTCGCGGCAGTACCTGCGCCTGCGAGCCGACATCCTGGCCGGCAAGTTCCCCCAGGGCGCTCCGCTGCACGAGACTCAATTGTGCGAATCGTACGGCGCATCGCGTACCCCGATCCGCGAGGCACTCAACTGGCTCGCGCACGACGGTCTACTCGAACGAGCCGCCCGCGGTTTTCGTGTCCGCTCCGGCACTCCCGAAGACGTCATCGAAATCTACGCAGCGCGGGTTGCCCTCGAATCGGAAGCCGCCGGCGCCGCCGCACTCCGCCACAGCGATCTCGACCTTGCCCGCCTGGACGGATTGCACGAGTTCTGCTGCACTGCAACAGAAGGCACCGAGGTTCGTGCCGGAAACTTCAAGTTTCACGAGGCCCTCTGGCAGGCCGCCCACAATTCCACGATCACCTCATTGCTGATCCGCCTCACCACCCAACTGCGAATCTACGACAGCGGCCCGCCGTCGAACTACGGCGAACCTGACCTGCTCAATTCGGAGCATCAAGAGATCCTGAACGCCATCCGCGCCCGGGACGAATCGTCCGCACGTGGTCACATGCGCAACCATCTCGAGCGCAGCCGCGACCAACGAATAAGGATGTTCGCCAGCCGCTGACTTCAGACAGCCCAGATTTCTGCACGCCGACGCCTGCGCCGCCGTCGCTCAGACGGGGAGCGTGCCGGTCTCGACGTCGTACACGCTCTCGGCCGGGCTCGACATCACTCGATCCGCCATCTCCTGCTTGAGCTCTGTCAGCCGTGACTCGTCTTCGGCCGTCCGGTCGGACTTACGGGACAGAGTGATGAACTCGTCGACGACGAACCCCTCCCGAACAGTCAGCGTGACGCTCGCGCCGCGATAGGTGATCCGAAATACGTACAGCGCGAGCGTGTTTCCACGTTCACGCCTGGCCAAGGAACTGTCAACGGTGTACCGCCCTTCGGTCACCGCGCGCGTGACCAACTCGAACGAATCGCGCACTCCTGGTCCGCCGTGTGCGGTGGTGACGACCAGCTCGCGACGCTCGACGGAGCCTTCCCCGCCGAGCACACCGAGAGCGCGCTCGAGAACCTTGTAGGCATGCGCCACGCCGCCCGGGGCCTGCGGACCGTGATAGCGGAGGGCGTCCTCGTACGTGAAGTCGAGCGTCGTCCCGTGATCGGTCACGGTGAGCGTGGTGGTCATGATGGGCGTCCTTGCCGATCAGTGCTGGCGGTCGATCGGATTGATCCGCGAGACGATGAGCGGATCGATCGGGGTGAAAGGAAAGTGCGGCAGATCCCGTTCCGGACCACCGAACGAGGCCGAGAGAACGCCGCGTGAGAACGCGGAAGCCGTTGCACGGTAGCCTATGTCGCCCGGCGTCGGCTGGTCGAAGAAGATGAGGAAGTTGATGTCCTCGTCACCTAGAACCTCGATGTGATGGGGATAGGCACGCGGAACGAAATACACCTGACCAGGCTCCAGTAGGTAGGTGTCGAGCGAACCGTCCGGATCGAGGACCGTCATCCGCCCGTGACCACGATGCACGTATCCCATTCGGCAGTGACGGGATGCCAGTGTGGCTCACGCATCCCACTCTCGCGAATAGTCAACGAGTACATCGAAAGATCCTCCAGCGCCGCCCAATACTGCTTGCGCGCCACTTTCGCCTGTCCGTACGGATATGCGAGAGGCGCGATCTGGCCTTCGAGATCGAAGAGATGCGCGTTGGGAAGGCCGGCGGTATCGGGAACGACGGCGGCGCCGTCCCGCCGAACTATCTGGGACGCATCGGCTCTACCGAAGACGTCGAAGGCCGATGCGGCGAGATCGTACGTGTTGCCGAGCACCGCGTTCGACATTGCGCTGACGCTACTCTGCAACGAAAAGTGCTGCGGGAGTGAAGTACGCAGGGCAGCGATGATCTCCGCCTCCTCCTCTCCGACATTCTCGATGTGATAAATCGCGCCGGATTCGACGTGATACATCTGCCCCGCTCGCACCACGAAGCTGGCGAACTCGTCAGCATTGCCCAGCATCGAGACGAGCACGGTTCCGCTGGTGACGTAGGCGATCTGGTTCGCGTTGACGTTCCATTGTGGTTCACGGATCGCGCCGGGACCGAGAACAATTCGTTTGATCGACAGACCGGACAGGATCGGCAACGAACTCGTGTCGAGTTGCGAGATCGACCCAAGTTCGTTCTCGAAGACACTGGGGCCATTGCATAGTGAGGCAACGTGTGTAGACATGGCAATTTTATCCTTCCCACTCTGGTCCTTTCGACTCCGGTCCTTCCGCCTCGCTGACGTCAGTCCTCGATGAACGCGAGAATGTCCTGGTCCAGTGTCTTCTGATATGAGCCGTAGATGCCGTGAGGTGCGCCCGGATACACCTTCAGCGTGCCCTTCTTCACCAGCTTGATCGCCTTCTCGGCCGCTGCGCCGATCGGCACGATCTGATCGTCGTCGCCCTGAGCGATGAGGAACGGAACGTCGATGGCTTCGAGATCGGAGGTCTGGTCCGTCTCCGAGAATGCCTTGACGCAGTCGTAGGCCGCGGCGAGATTGACCAACATACCTTGCCGCCAGAAGTCGTCCTTCGCCCCTTGCGAGACGTCGGCACCTTCGCGGTTCGCGCCGTAAAAGCTCTCGCTGAGATCCTTGTAGAACTGCGATCGGTCTCGCAGAACTCCCTCACGGATGCCGTCGAAGACCTCGATCGGTGTGCCTTCGGGGTTGCCGTCCGACTTGACCATGATCGGCGGTACGGCGCCGGCGGTGATCACCTTGGCCACGCGCCCTTTGCCGTGCTGCGCCGCGTACCGGACCACTTCCCCGCCGCCGGTCGAATGGCCAACCAGGACCAGGTCTTTCAGGTCGAGTGTGTCGATCAGCTCAGCCAGGTCCTTGGCATATGTATCCATGTCGTTGCCGGTGTACGTCTTCGACGAGCGACCGTGTCCTCGACGATCGTGCGCGATGGTCCGGTATCCGGCGTCGGCGAACAACTTCATCTCGACCTGCCACGCGTCAGAACTCAGCGGCCACCCGTGGCTGAGGACGATCGGCCGGCCGACGCCGTGCTCGGTGTAGTAGATCTCGGTTCCGTCGGAGGTGGTGATGTAGGGCATGCTCTGCTCTTCTCTGTCGAGTCGTGGACTGAGATCCGGACACGGTGCCCGGTTTCCTCACTCTGCGAGTGCCCACTACGGGGGCAGTCGACTCATCGATCGACAGAAATGTGCGTGGGGGCAGAAGACTCCGGCCCGACACCACGAAGCGTGGTGCCGGGCCGGAGCCTTCAGTCAAAGGGAAACGATCAGTAATCGTCCTCCGTGTAGACGATCATCCCCCGCAGATTCTTTCCTTCGAGCATGTCGGCGTACCCCTCGTTGATCTCCTCGAGCTTGTAAGTCTTGGTCACCAACTCGTCGAGTTTGAGTGCGCCGCTTCGGTAGTGATCGAGCAACTTGGGAATCTGGGACCGTGGCCCTACCCCGCCGAAGATGGCTCCCTGCAAACGCTTCTGCAGAAGGGTCAGCTCGAAGAGGCTGAGCGTCACCTGCGAATCTGCGTAATGCCCCATTCCGACGACCACGACCTGGCCACCCTTGCCCGTCGCGCTGAGCGCGGGCTGAATGATGTCGCCGTGAATCTCGCCCACGGTGATCACGGTGACGTCGGCCATCTTGCCCCAGGTGATCTCGCCGATCACCGGTAGCGCTTCCTCGAGGGAGGCAAAAGTGTGTGTGGCGCCGAATTCCTTTGCCTTGTCGCGCTTGAACTCGACGGGATCGATCGCGATCACAAATCGTGCTCCGGCGGACGCCGCACCCTGCACCGAGTTGATTCCGACGCCGCCGACGCCGACGACCACCACCGTGTCGCCGACCTTGGCTCCACCGATTGCGGTGGCCGATCCCCAACCGGTGGCAACACCGCAGCCGAGCAAGGCCGCCTTGTCGAGCGGGATGTCCTTCTCGATCTTGATCACCGACGCCTCGTTGACGGTCACGTACGGCGAAAATGTTCCGAGCAGGCACATCTGGATGACCGGCTCGTCGTCGAGGGTGACGCGGTACGTCTTGTCGGAGATCGCCTGCCCGGTCAACAGGCCGGCTCCTTCGTCGCAGATGTTCTGCAGACCCTTCGCACAGGACGGACAACGTCCGCACGCCGGGATGAAGGCGAGAACCACGTGGTCGCCTTCTTCGACGCTCGCGACACCCGGTCCGACCTTCGTCACCACTCCGGCGCCTTCGTGCCCGCCCAGGGCCGGGTAGAAGGGCAGCGGGCTGGCGCCCGTACGCAAATGTTCGTCCGAATGGCACAGCCCCGATGCGGCGAGTCGGACCTGCACCTCACCCGAGACCGGGTCCCCCAGCTCGACCTCTTCGATCTCCCACGCCTGACCTGGCGCCTTGACTACCGCTGCCTTGACCTTCACCTGCACTCCTCGAAATTCTTCGTGATGCACGGACGACGAAAGAACGCGCCGGCATTTGTGTCGCCGATCACACTCCATGTACGAGTGTGCCTGAAGTAGCCCGAGAATACCGTCGGTCCGTGTGCCTTTTTGGTAGTGGGCACTACCAAAAAGGCGCACGGCTAACATGGACACAGTGGCCAAGGGAACTCGCAAGACCAGAACTCGCAGCAGTGCTCCCGAGCGAGGCGAGTCCGGTCCCGTCGCCGGCACTTTTCCGATCGATACCGGGACGTGCGAACTAGTCCGCGATCAGTACTCCGATGACAGTTGGATCATCCAGATCAACGGAGTGCCCAGTTCCCACGTGAACGTCGCGGATCCCACGGTGCTCGATTTCGAGTACATGCGGTGGATCGCGCATCTGGTCGATTCCGAACGTGAAAAGGCCGAGCGCCTGCGGGTGCTTCATCTCGGCGGTGGCGCCTGCTCTATGGCCAGATACTTCGCCGCCACCTACCCTGACGCGCGTCAAGTGGTGGTCGAAATCGACGGTGCTCTGGCGGAACTCGTACGCGATTGGTTCGACCTCCCGCGCGCGCCTCTTCTGCGCATCCGCGTCGGAGAAGCCCGCGCCGTCACCGAAACTCTCACCGAGTCCACCCGGGACATCGTGATTCGAGATGTCTTCGCCGGCAGCACAACTCCGACACCATTGACGACGGCGCAATTCACCACCCACGTACGACGCGTGCTCGCACCGGGCGGCATCTACATCGTCAACTGCGGCGACACCCCGGATCTCCAGGGCGCGCGCAGCGAGGCCGCAACCATCGGCGCACAGTTCGAACACATGGCGATCATCGCCGATCCCGCGATGCTCAAGGGCCGCCGCTACGGCAACATGATCATCGCCGGCAGCGACGTACCGATCGGCGGGCAACCTGCGCTCGCACGCGAGCTACTCGGCGGCGGCGTTCCCGCCCACGTGTGGCAGAACGCCGAAGTCCGCAAGTTCGCCGCGAATGCGGCGATTCGGCAGGACTGACCGAGAGCGCTACTCGCCGCCGAACACCCTCTCCACCACAGCTTTTGCCCGTCGCGTGATGCGCAGATAATTGTCGAGGAACTCCCCTGCGTCGTCGCCGTATCCGGCGACCTGCGCCACCGCCGCGAGGACGCGTCCGGGACCGGGAAGCTGATCGGTCGGCTTCCCCCGCACCAGAACGAGGCAGTTGCGTGCCTTCGTCGCGGTGATCCAGGCGTCACGCAGCAGTTCGACGTCACCTTCGCTGAGCAGTTCCGCGGCCCCGATGGCGTCGAGAGTCTCGAGGGTCGACGTGTTGTGCAGCGACTCGATCTTGTCGGCGTGGCGCAGCTGCAGCAATTGCACAGTCCACTCGATGTCGGCCAAGCCGCCGCGACCCAGTTTGGTGTGCGTCGCCGGATCGGCTCCGCGAGGAAGCCTTTCGGAATCGACTCGCGCCTTGATGCGCCGGATCTCGCGCACCGCCGCGTCACTGACGCCGCCTTCGGGGTAGCGCGTCTTGTCGATCATGTGCAGGAACCGCAGTCCCAGTTCAGGATCACCGGCAACCGGGTGCGCACGAAGAAGCGCTTGAATCTCCCACGCCTGAGCCCACTTCGCGTAGTACGCGTCGTACGACTCGAGCGTGCGAACCATCGGTCCGTTGCGGCCTTCCGGACGCAATCCGGTGTCGACTTCGAGCGGAGGATCCGTGCTCGGTGCCCCGAGAAGCTTGCGCACCTTGTCGGCAATGCTGTTGGCCCACTTGACCGCAACGGTCTCGTCGACGCCCTCGCGGGGTTCGCACACGAACAGCACGTCCGCATCGGATCCATAGCCGAGTTCGCCACCGCCGAGTCGGCCCATGCCGATGACGGAGAAACTGGCCGGCGCCTCGGTCCCGAGTTCGGTGACGCTGGCCTTGATCACCGCGGAGAGCGATGCATTGAGCACCGCGGCCCACACCGAGGACAGCGCCTTGCAGACTGCAGGAACATCGAGCATGCCGAGGATGTCGGCCGACGCGATTCGCGCAAGTTCGTGTCGCCGCAACGAGCGGGCCGCAGCAACAGCACGATTGGGATCACTGTGTCGGCCGGAGGCGGTGAGGATTCCGCGAGCGACGTCCTCGGGCTTCGGCTCGACAAGGCGCGGTCCACTCGGCGAATCCGCGAACAAGCGAATCACGTCGGGAGCCTTGATGAGCAGGTCGGGTAGGTACGCCGACGAGCCCAGCACGGTCATCAGACGCTCGGCCACCGCAGCCTCGTCGCGGAGCAGGCGCAGGAACCACGTCTGGTCGACGAGCGCGTCCGAGAGCCTGCGGTAAGCGAGCAGACCTGCATCGGGATCCGGTGTGTCCGCGAGTGATTCGAGCAGAGTCGGCAACAGGAGCGCTTGAATGCGCCCCTTGCGTGAAGCGCCACTCGTCAGTGCAGTCAGATGCCCGAGAGCATGCTCGGGTGCCGTGTAACCCAGAGCGGCCAACTGCCGAACCGCGGCTTCTGGTCCCAGGACCAGTGCTTCCTTGTCCATCCGCGCCACCGATTCGAGAAGCGGGCGGTAGAACAACTTGGCGTGCAGGCGGCGAATCCGATGCGAATTCCGCTTGATCTCGGCGCGCAGGACTCCCAGGGAATCCAGACGACCGTCTGGCCGCATGTGCGCGGCGCGGGCCAGCCAACGCAGCGCTTCCTCGTCGTCCGGCGGCGGCAGGGTGTGTGTGCGCTTGAGCTTCTGCAACTGCAGACGGTGCTCGAGCAGGCGCAGGAATTCGTATGACGCAGTCAGGTTGGCGGCGTCGTCGCGGCCGACGTATCCACCCGCCGCCAATGCAGTCAGTGCATCGACGGTGCTCTGGACATGCAACGAACTGTCGGCGCGCCCGTGCACCAATTGCAGGAGTTGGACGGCGAATTCGACGTCGCGCAAACTTCCGCGGCCGAGTTTGAGTTCACGCTCACGCAGTTCGGGGGGAACCATTTCCTCGACGCGTCGACGCATGGCCTGGACTTCGGGGACGAAGTCCTCGCGCTCGGAGGCGATCCACACCATCGGGCTCATCGCCTCGGAGTACTGGCGACCGAGCTCCATGTCGCCGGTCATCGGACGAGCCTTGAGCAGTGCCTGGAACTCCCAGGTCTTGGCCCAGCGCTTGTAGTACGTGATGTGGGATTCGAGGGAGCGAACCAATTCTCCGCGCTTGCCTTCGGGCCGCAGCGCAGCATCGACCTCGAAGAATGCGGAGGTACCGATACGCATCATCTCACCGGCAACGCGACTGGCCGTCGCATCGGCCGGTTCGGCGACGAACACGACGTCGACGTCGGAGACGTAGTTCAGCTCGCGCGCACCACATTTGCCCATGGCGATCACGGCGAGCCGGATCGGACAGCTGCCCTCGGGACACACCGTTGCGATGGCCACCGCAAGTGCAGCGGTCAGCGCGGCGTCGGCCAGATCGGAAAGCTGGTGCCCCACAGTCTGATACGGAACTACGGGTTCGTTCTCGACGGTCGCCGCAAGATCAGCCGCAGCCAGCAGCATCAACTGGTCCTTGTAGCTCTTACGCAGAGCAACAACAGCTTCCGGCCCGGTCACCGTGGCGCGGTAGGTCAATGAACCTTCGGTGGCACCCTCGTCGACAGTTGCACCCACGACCTCCAGCAAGGCTGCAGTCGCCTCGTCCTTGGTCGGCAGAGCGGTGCCGTCGAGCAGTTTCCAGCCGATCGGATCCGCGGCCAGGTGGTCGCCGAAGGCCGACGACGCACCCACCAGTGCGAACAAACGGCCGCGCAGGCTCTTGTCCTTGCGCAATGCCTGATCGAGTTCGCGCCACCCGTCGCCGAGCCCGTCCTTGATCCGCACAAGGGTGCGCAGAGCGAGGTCGGCGTTCGCGGCACGCGACAGCGACCACAAGAGTTCGATGCTCTCGGCGTCGACCCAACCGAGCTGACGCAACTCGTCGGCAGCGGTGGGCTCGACCAGCCCGAGTCGACCCGGTCCTGGAACTGCTGATCTCGCAGCGGGCGGTTTCACCGTCACAGACCGAGGTAGGTCTTGAGCTCGAACGGCGTCACGTGGCTGCGGTATTCCTCCCACTCACGACGCTTGTTGCGCAGGAAGAAATCGAAGACGTGCTCGCCGAGTGCTTCGGCCACGAGCTCCGACTTCTCCATCTCGCGCAGAGCGCTGTCCAAGTTGCTCGGCAGTTCCTTGTAACCCATGGCGCGGCGCTCGGCGGAGGTTAACGACCACACGTCGTCTTCTGCCTCGGGCGGCAAGGTGTAGCCCTTCTCGATGCCGCGAAGACCGGCAGCAAGCAGGACCGCGAAAGTCAGGTACGGGTTGCAAGCCGAGTCTGGGCTACGGATCTCGACGCGACGTGACGACGCCTTGTTGGGCGTGTACATCGGGACGCGAATGAGAGCCGATCGGTTGGACGGGCCCCACGACGCGGCAGTGGGTGCCTCTCCCCCGTGGACGAGTCGCTTGTACGAGTTGACCCACTGGTTCGTGACCGCACTGATCTCGTTGGCGTGCTCGAGGATGCCGGCGATGAACGCCTTGCCGGTCTCGGAGAGCTGCATCGGATCGTCCGGATTGTGGAAGGCGTTGGTGTCGCCCTCGAACAGGCTCATGTGGGTGTGCATCGCGGAGCCGGCCTGATCGCTGAACGGCTTGGGCATGAAGCTCGCCCGGACGCCTTCACCGATCGCGACCTCCTTGACGACGTACCGGAACGTCATCACGTTGTCGGCCATCGAGAGTGCGTCGGCGTAGCGCAGATCGATCTCCTGCTGACCCGGCGCGGCCTCGTGGTGGCTGAACTCGACCGAGATGCCCATCGACTCGAGTGCGTCGATGGCGTGGCGGCGGAAATTCGGAGCCGAATCGTGCACGGCCTGGTCGAAGTATCCGCCCGAGTCGGCCGGGATCGGTGGAGTGCCGTCGATCGGGCCGTTCTCCAGAAGGAAGAACTCGATTTCCGGGTGGACGTAGCAGCTGAAGCCCAAGTCGCTGGCCTTGCTCAGCTGGCGACGCAGTACGTGGCGCGGATCGGCCCACGACGGCGAACCATCGGGCATCGTGATGTCGCAGAACATGCGAGCGGAATGCTGCGCACCGTCCTTGTGCGCCCACGGCAGGATCTGGAATGTCGAGGCGTCGGGCCGAGCGACGGTGTCGGCTTCGGAGACTCGAGAGAATCCCTCGATGGCGGAACCGTCGAATCCGATTCCCTCCTCGAAGGCGCCTTCGAGTTCGGCGGGGGCGATCGCCACCGATTTGAGGTACCCGAGAACATCGGTGAACCACAAGCGGACAAACCGAATGTCGCGCTCTTCCAGGGTACGAAGCACGAATTCTTTTTGGCGATCCATGCACGCGAGACTAAGCAAGCCACGTTAAATCTGTGTTACATCAGTGGTCCCGATTAACAGAGTGATTGGTCACCATCGAATAGGCGCAGCGTACGGCGTCGCGCCGGTTAACATGTCAGACCCTCTTCCGGAGCCTTCAAGTAAACGAAGTAGTCGACGACGGCATCGTCGACGCAGGAGTTTCCGTCCAGAACCACCGTGTGTTGGGTTCCGTCGAACGTGATCAGAGCAGCGCCCAACTGCTTCGCGAGATCCACTCCGGCCTGATACGGGGTCGCCGGATCCTGCGTCGTGGACACGACGACCAGCTGCGGCAGACCGGCGTCAGCGAGCGCCTGGGGGTCGAGCGCGTGAGGGCTGCCGGTAGCCGGAACGGGCCAGAACGCGCACAGGTCGAGCGGCGCTTGACCCGTCCCGCGGCCGTCGTCGAGGAACGGCGCCGCCTCGCGGTACCGAGTGTCGGATTCGCCGGCCTCGGCGCGGTCGGTGGTTGCCGGATCGTCCACGCAGCGAATGGCGTTGAACGCGTCGTTGATGTTGGAGTAGCTGCCGTCATCCTCACGGCCTTCGTACATGTCGGCGAGATTGAGCAGCGAGTCGCCGCGTCCGTCGGCCAGACTCGA
Source organism: Rhodococcus sp. DN22 (assembly GCF_036669995.1). Taxonomy (NCBI): domain Bacteria; kingdom Bacillati; phylum Actinomycetota; class Actinomycetes; order Mycobacteriales; family Nocardiaceae; genus Rhodococcus; species Rhodococcus sp. DN22. The sequence continues at coordinate 3,844,992 of NZ_CP133326.1, forward strand.
CAGACCCCCACGCAGCGGCGTCCACAACTGTGGCGAGTACAGAGCTTGCTGCACGCCCGTGATCGCGTCGGAATAACTCAGCCCGCGCGGATCGGTGGTCTGTGCCGGCTTCTCGATCAACGGATCGACGAGTGCCTGAAAGCGTGCCTGCGCCTGCGCCGGATCATCACCCAGCGGGCAATCCGTTCGCGAGACACAGTCGGCGACAAAGGCGTCGAACGCGCCTTGGAAGCCCTGCCCCTGCAAGACCACTTCGTCGACCGGATCCTGCTCGGGGTCGAGCGCGCCGTCGAGGACCATCGCTCGGACGTTCTGCGGAAAGGTTTCCGCGTACGTGGATCCGAGCCGGGTCCCGTACGAGAACCCGAGGTAGTTCATCTTCGGATCGCCGAGAACGCCCCGAATGACGTCCATATCTCGCACCACCTCGTAGGTACCGACATGAGCGAGGAACTCCGTACCGGTCCGCTCAGCGCACTTGGCGGCGTAGTCCTTGCTGTCCGCCTCGGCGAGAGCGATGCCCTCCGGCGTCATGTCGACGTTGACCTCCGCACGCTCCGCGTCGGTCTCCTCCGGCGTCAAACACCGAACCTGCGGGGTCGACGCCCCGATCCCCCGCGGATCGAAGCCGATCATGTCGAAACGTTCCTGCAATTCGGTGCCCGAACCCGAGGTCGCCATCGACAGCCCGGACCCACCCGGCCCGCCGGGGTTCAGCAACAGTGAGCCGATGCGGTCGCCGGTTGCCTTCGAACGCGAGATCACCACCTTCGCGGTGTCGCCGTTCGGATTCGCGTAGTCGACGGGAACGCTCACCTCGGCGCAGTCGATCCCACGCCCCAGCGGCGCAGTTCCTTCTTCGACAAATTGGTCGCACGAACCCCAGTCGAGCGTCTGCTCGTAGAATTTCTCGAGGCCGGACGGCACCGCGGACGCGGCAGAACCAGCAGGTTCCACTGATTCGGGCGTGCCTTCCGAACTGGTGCAACCGACAACCAACACGAGCACTGCTGCGCTTCCGGCGAGGGCACCGGAGAGGCGAACGAACTTCGACATGCCATCGATGGTGCCAGGAAACCGCGATAGCCAGCGGTTCGCCTCGTCTCGGCACCTACCTGATACGCGCGCGGTGATGTGACCCATTGCACCCCGTCAACTATTCGTGTCGGCGATGTCCGGTGGCAGACTGAACACGTCATCACCCACACCCGGGGACCCGAAGGCGATCAACGCTCAGGGCCTCGAGGCCAGAAAGGGACAACGATGTCCGAAACACCTCTCTACGGTTCTGTACCCAGTGCAGTTTCTGTACCCACTGCAAGCTCTACCGATGCACCGAAGCGTAAGACGCGCATTCACCACCTCGCCGAGATGAAGCAGAACGGCGAACGCTGGTCGATGCTCACCGCTTACGACTACTCCACGGCACGCATCTTCGAAGACGCAGGCATCCCGGTGCTGCTCGTCGGCGACTCTGCCGCCAACGTCGTCTACGGCTACGACACCACCGTGCCGATCACCGTCGACGAACTGCTCCCGCTCGTGCGTGGCGTCGTTCGCGGCGCGCCGCACGCACTCGTCGTCGCCGACCTCCCCTTCGGCACCTACGAGGGTTCCGCCGAGCAGGCCCTGGCGACTGCCACACGGTTCATGAAGGAAGGCCTCGCGCACGCCGTCAAACTCGAGGGCGGTGAGCGGATGAGCAAGCAGATCGCGGCAATCACCTCGGCCGGCATCCCCGTCATGGCACACGTCGGATTCACCCCGCAGAGCGTGAACTCGCTCGGCGGATTCCGCGTCCAGGGTCGTGGCGACGCGGCCGAGCAACTTGTGGCGGACGCCATTGCGGTCCAGGAAGCCGGGGCGTTCTCCGTCGTCATGGAAATGGTTCCGGCCGAGATTGCGGGCCAGGTCAGCCGCAAACTCACCATCCCCACCGTCGGCATCGGGGCCGGTTCCGAATGCGACGCTCAGGTACTCGTCTGGCAGGACATGGCGGGTTACACGAGCGGTAAGACAGCCAAGTTCGTCAAGCGTTTCGGTAACGTCGGTGACGAACTGCGTTCCGCAGCCGCAGCCTATGCATCAGAAGTTCGCACTGGCGCTTTCCCGGCCGCAGAACACAGTTTCTGATCCGAGACCGGCGAACGCCGCCTGTCTCTCAACCAGCCAGGGGTGCGTTCAATGATCGGTAACCGTCGAAGTTCTACTGCCGCAGCTGTAGTCGGTGCGGCAGCTCTCGTCACGGTGCTGAGCGGATGCGCGGGAGGGTCCACCAACTCTCCCGCGCCCAGCAGCACTACGCCCGCGAGTTCCACCACGACGGCGCCGGCAACAACCGCGTCCGGTTCGACGTTCACCGACGCTCAGGTCCAGCAGTTGTGCTCGGATATGGAAGGGCAGCTGCAGAACTGGCGGACCGTCACCCCGACGCTCGGCAAGGGCGGACTGAACACGATCGTCATCACGTGGGCGACGCAGAACGGCATCAACCTGCTCGATCTCGCTCAGAACCGCGAAAGCATCGACGCGGCAACCTCGGCCGCGTGCCCCGACGTCCGGAGCGGCGCGATTTCCGCACTCGAGATCCCCGATCTCGCCTCCGGCCTGGTGGGCTTCTGATGACCGACACGTCAGCCACTTCAGGGCAGCCGTCGGCTCTCCGGAGTCTGTATCCCCCGATCGAGCCTTTCGTCACCGGCTTCCTCGATGTCGGTGACGGCCAGAGCATGTACTGGGAAGTCAGCGGAAATCCGGACGGCAAGCCGGTGGTGTTCCTGCACGGTGGCCCCGGCGGTGGTGCGCAACCGGCGGTACGCCAGTTCTTCGATCCGGCCGCATACCGCATCGTTCTACTCGACCAGCGCGGCTGCGGGCGGTCCACCCCTCACGTTGCCGACGGCGCCGACCTGTCGGTGAACACGACGGACAAGCTGCTGGCCGACATCGAAGCCCTGCGCGAACATCTTTCGATCGACAAGTGGATGGTTTTCGGCGGGTCCTGGGGTTCCACGCTGTCCATCGCCTACGCCGAAACGTTTCCTACGCGCGTCACTGAGCTGGTCCTGCGCGGGATCTTCCTCCTGCGTCGTAGCGAGATCGACTGGTACTACAACGGCGGCGCGGGAAACATCTTCCCGGAGCGCTGGGACAAATTCCTCGAACCGGTACCCGAGGCGCAGCGCGGCGAAGACCTCGTCGCGGTCTATCACCAACTGCTCCATTCCGAAGACCCCGCCGTCGCAGCCCGGGCAGCGATCGCCTGGTCGGCCTGGGAAGGATCGACGAGCTACCTGTACCCACAGGCGGACAAGATCGAACAGAACTCCGAGACCAGGTTCGCCTTGGCCTTCGCTCGTATCGAGAACCACTACTTCGTCAACGGCGGATTCTTCGACGAGGGTCAACTCCTACGCGAAAGCTCCGCACTGCACGGCATTCCGGGGACGATCGTCCAGGGCCGCTACGACGTCGTCTGCCCCGCCACCAGCGCGTGGGCGCTGCACAAGGCGTGGCCCGAATCCAAGCTCGTGATCGTCGACGACGCCGGACACTCCGCGATGGAGCCCGGCATCGCACATCACTTGGTGGAAGCCACCGATTCTTACCGGTAGCTCGCTACGCCGGGAACGTGAACTCCACCGTCCGTTTGACGGTGTCGACGGCGGTGAGTCGCACCTTTGCGCGCTCACCGTCGTCGGGCGTTCCGACGCATTTCGCAATCACTGCGACCGACGGGACAAACACTTCCGCCGAGCGCTTTCCGTCCTTGGCGCGCATCACCACTGCGTCGAAGACCTCGCCGACCCGGCCGTCGAGCAGCGTGGACTCGGTCAGATCGATGCACGCACGGTCGACCTTGTTCGCCAGCGAGTCGGACCCACTCATGATGTCGGGCAGCTCGGGAAGTGCAGTGCGCGCCCATTCCGGTACCGGCGTACCAGCTGTGATCGCCAGACACACCTCGGTGCTGAAACGATCGGACAGCCGGCGCAGCGGAGCAGTCACGTGAGCGTAGGGCGCTCCGATCCCCGCATGCACCGTCAACTCCGGTAGTCGGCCGTCGAAGGCCGCGTAGTCTGCCCCGCGCAGCAACGACGGCGCAACCGACATCAGCGCCATCGTCGACGGCTCGTTGGAATCGAGTCCGGCAAGAATCTGCCCGACGCTTTGCCCCTCCGGCCACGTGATACCCAGCGCCACTGCAGTTCTCCGCAAGGTCCGAACCGCGGACTCCTCGGCCGGCGGCAGCGTGCGAAGCAACCCGATACCTGCGTCGATCATCATGCGGCCGGCACACATCCCGGTCAGCAGCGACACTTCTGCGTTCCAGTCGTCCGCTTCGGTGCGTGGCTCCAGTTCGATCCGCCAGCGAGCCGAGGACTCGTCCTCCGGCTGATCCCGAACCACTGACTGCTCGGGCAGTTTCAGCTCGATGGCACCCCTGGCAACCGCCGAGACACTGCGCAATCGTCCGAACTCCGGTAGTGCGGCGATGGACGGATGCAAGGTTCCCGCGTCGGCATCGCGCTGCACGGTCGAATAGTCCAGACGTGCCACCGATTTCACCAGAGCGCGTCTCACCTGCCACGACGTCGGCTCGGCCTGCGCGTCGAGTTCGATCCGCCACAGCGCGGCGGGACGAACCACGTCCGGCAGCAGACTCGCCGATCCCTCCGACAACGCTCGGGGATGCAGCGGGACGGAACCGTCCGGGAGATAGAAGGTTTGGCCCCGCTTGCGGGTTTCGATGTCGAGAGCGCCACCCGGCGTCACCACCGCCGCGACGTCGGCGATCGCGTAGTGCACGACGTACCCGGTCGAGGTCTTCTCGATGTGCACTGCCTGGTCGAGGTCCATCGATCCGGGAGGGTCGATGGTCACGAAGGCGATACCCGTTTCGTCGACACGCCCGGCGCCGAAACGATCCACGGCATTCTCGGCCTCGGCCTGCGCCGCAGCCGAGAATGCTCCTGGCAAGTCGAACTCCGCCCGAACCACTCCGAAGTCGATTCCCTGCACCATCATTCGACTTGCGGGCACGCATCCTCCATGATCGGTTCGGGCCGGTATAGCAGCAGTACCGGTCCCAGTTGTTCGAGTCCCAGCTGTTCCAAGTCTCAGTTATTCCAAGTCTCAGTTATTCCAAGTCTCAGTTGTTCCAGTCTTCGTCTGCCCGATCGGCGGCTTTGTTGCGTTCGGCAGCGATCTTCAATGCATGCTCGGCAGAGTCCCGATCAGGGTACGGCCCCATCCTCGTCAGCGAGGACGCGCCCTTTCCCTGCGTGACGGAACCGTCGGACACGTCGAAGTACCAGAGTCGATCTTCATCAGTCATATCCACAGTGTGACATCAGAGTGAGATAGAAGCTTGTAGATCGCTGTGAGACTGATATTCTTTCTACTTGGCCTGGCAGGTGAGAACCGGACATTCGAACGGTGAGTTCTGCTTGAATGCCCAACACAAGCTACGAACAGAAAATGGAGTGCGCATGTCCGCAATTCTTTACGATTACCTCCTCCCGCTCATGGGCCATGACGCGGCAACGTACTGGGCTACGCTGCTGGTCATCAAGCCTGTCTGACAGCTTTCGACCATAAAGAAGACCCCCACCGATCCGGTGGGGGTCTTCTTTGTGCTCTCTTGCAGATCGCGGGCGGACGAGTCGGCGTGTAAGCCGGATCCTGTCCTGCGGCACCGAAGTGCCGAGTGGCGACCATCCATCTGGGCACACCGTCGCCGGGTGCCTCGAGCGGTTCACCCGCAGGCTCGGGCGAGCAGCCCTCGAACACCTGCGCAGCCGCACCGCGAGCGATGCGACCTTCAACCTTGCTCCGGGCGGGGTTTACCTAGCCACCCCGGTCACCCGAGGTGCTGGTGCGCTCTTACCGCACCGTTTCACCCTTACCTGCCTCGAAAGGCAGGCGGTCTGTTTTCTGTGGCACTGTCCCGCGAGTTGCCTCGGGTTGCCGTTAACAACCGCCCTGCTCTGTGGAGTCCGGACTTTCCTCGGCCCCAGGCCTGTGCGCGATACGCGCTGGTTCCAGAAGCCGCGGCCGCCCGGCCAACTCGTCCGCCCCCGTATGCTACCGGGCGCCTGTCGGTGGCCGGCACTATGGTCACCGTATGACTCGGTACGTGGCCCTGCTACGCGGTATCAACGTGGGCGGCATCAACATCAAGATGGCGGACCTGGCGAGAGTCTTTGGTGACCTCGGATTCCAAGGGGTGAAAACCGTGTTGGCCTCAGGCAACGTTCTGTTCGACAGTCCGAGCACCGACATCCCGACGCTGAAGAAACAGATCGAATCCGCCCTTGCCCGCGAGTTCGGCTACGAGGCTTGGGTGTTCGCCCTCGACCTTCCGACACTGCAGGCGATCGTGGACAACTACCCGTTCGAGCGCGAACGCGAGGGTTGGCATGCTTATGCGATGGTTGCCTCCGAGCCGGAAATCCTGGAGGAATTGAGCACTGCAGCAGCGCAACTCGATGCCTCGGTCGAGCGTGTGGCGGCAGGCGACGGAGTCCTGTACTGGGAGGTCGAGAAGGGGCAGACCGTCAAGAGCGCGTTCGGCAGGAACACCGGAAAACCGAAGTTCAAGGCGTTCACCACAACCCGAAACCTGAACACGCTCTACAAACTGCTCAAATGACGCTCGCCCCGACACGGAGCACCATCGCGTGACTCTTCTACCGATCCTGCTCGTCGCCCTCGTCCTCGTCTTCGCGATAGTGCGTCCACGCGGGCTTCCCGAGATCGTCATCGCCGGGCCGGCAGCTGTCGTCGTTCTCCTGACCGGCGTCGTAACTCTCGACGAAGCCCGCGACGAACTGGCGAGCATGGCACCCACCGTCGTCTTCCTGGTTGCCGTGCTGGTTCTCGCTCATGCCGCCGATGCTCTCGGCGTCTTTCGCTGGGTCAGCCAGATCCTGCAGCAAAAATCCCTCGCCGATCCACACCGGTTGCTGATCTATGTGTTCGGCGCCGCCGCCCTGACCACGGCGGTCCTGAGCCTCGACGCCACCGTCGTGCTGCTGACACCCGCGGTGATCGCGGCCGCACGATCCATCGGAGCAAGTCCCCGGCCGCATTCCTATGCCAGTGCGCACCTGTCGAATTCGGCGTCGACCCTGCTGCCGGTGTCCAACCTGACCAACCTCATCGCGTTTGCCGCAACAGGTTTGACGTTCTTGCACTTCACCGCATTGATGGCGTTGCCGTGGGTCGTGACGATCGCTGTCGAGTACCTGATTTTTCGACTGTTCTTCCGTTCGGAACTCGCGCGGGGCGACAGCGCCGAACCGCCGGTGGCAGCCAGATCTGCGCCTGCGCCGATTCTGCCGCTGACGGTGATCGGAATGACGCTGCTCGGTTTCGCGGTTTCGGGTTTCTTCGGGATCGAGCCCGCCTGGATCGCGGTGGTGGGTGCGAGTGTCCTGGGAGCGATCGCTCTGGCTCGGCACCGTACGACCGCCGCCAAGATGCTCTACGCTGCCGACCTCTGGTTCTGCGCGTTCGTCCTGGTTCTCGGAATCATCGTCGCCGGAGTCGCGAACGGGCCGGTGGGCGAATGGATTGCGCAGATCCTGCCAGGCGACACCAGCTACGGCTCACTGCTCTTTGTCGCCGCAGTAGCGGCGGTAGCGTCCAATCTCGTCAACAACCTGCCGGCAACCTTGCTGATGATCGCAGCGCTCGGAACGGCGGCACCTCCAGCTCTGGTGCTTGCGATGTTGATCGGCGTCAACCTCGGCCCCAACCTCACCTACGTGGGCTCACTGGCAACGATGCTCTGGCGACGAGTCGCCACCAGCGCGGGCGCACCGCCCACGCTGGCGACATTCACTCTGCTCGGGGTCATCACGACGCCACTGACATTGCTCGCCGCCGTGAGTGCCCTGTGGTTGGTGATCTGATCAGAGGCTGATCAGCCGTCGGGGCTCTTTCAGCGAAGGTGTGACGTGTCGTTGACCAACCGGACCGAGGCTCCCCCGTCGGGATAGAACTCGGTGATACTCAGCGACGCCAGATCCAGATGCAACCGGTACAGCAACGACGGCCCGGCATCGAGGGCCAGCTGCACCAAAGTCTTGATCGGGGTGACGTGAGAGACGACCAACAGCGTCGCGCCGCCGTAGGTCGAGATCAGGTCGTCACGCGCGGCGACGACTCGTTCGCGTACCTCGTCGAAACTCTCGCCGCCCGGTGGACGCACCGAAGTGTCCGAGAGCCATTCGCGATGCAGGTCCGGGTCACGCTCGGCTGCCTCGCGGAACGTGAGTCCGTCCCAGTCGCCGAAATCGGTTTCGATCAAACCCTTGTGCTCGACGACGGGTAAACCGAGCACGCGGGCCGATGACTCTGCCGTCTCACGGGTTCTGCCGAGGGGTGAGCAGACGATGGCGTCGATACCGCCTCGGTTCCCGAAGCGTCCGGCTGCGCCGGCAGCCTGCGCGCGGCCCAGTTCCGTGAGCTCCGGATTCCCGCGTCCGGAATACCGGCGATCGACCGACATCGCTGTCTGTCCGTGACGTAGCAACAACATTCGTGTCGGCTTGCCGGTGGTGGCGATCCATCCCGGAGAGCCGGCGATCTGCGGCTCCGACGTCTCTTCGGACGGCGCGGCAGGTGCAGCAGGTGCGGGGGCCGAAGGTGCGACTGGGCCGGTTTCGATGCCGGCAGCCGCGTCCATCGCCTCGTTGGCAAGACGATCGGCATGAGAGTTCTCGCCGCGAGGAATCCACGTGTAGGTCACTCGCGAGAACTGCGTCGCCAGCTCGGCAGCGCGCCGCTGCAGCGGAATCATGTCCGGGTGCTTGACCTTCCAGCGCCCGGACATCTGCTCGACGACCAACTTGGAATCCATGCGGACGTCGACCGTCGACGCGCCGAGTTCACCGGCAGCGGTCAACCCGGCGATCAGTCCGCGGTACTCGGCGACGTTGTTGGTCGCGATACCGATGCTTTCCTTGCGTTCGGCCAACACCGAGCGCGAGGCGTCGAAGACCACGGCGCCGTAGCCGGCCGGGCCGGGGTTGCCGCGCGATCCACCGTCCGCCTCGACGATGACCTGCGTGGGAGTCACAGACCGGACTCCTTGGTACGCACCATGATTGCGTTGCACTCTGGGCAACGAACTACGACGTCGGCCGGTGTCGCGGCAATTCGCGAGATCTCGCCGCGGTCGATCTCGATCCGGCAAGCGCCGCATCGGCGTGCCTGCAGAAGCGCCGCGCCCGGTCCGCCCAGGCTGCGCTGCTTCTCGTAGACAGCAAGGAAATCGGCGGGGAATTCACCGACGAGTCGTTCACGATCGGCGGCGCAACGCTCCTGCGCCTTGTCCAGATCAGCGACGGCATCGTCGCGGCGACGCTTGGCGTCGATCAGCTCTTCTTCGGCCTGGGACAGCTGGGCACCGGCGTGATCGTGATCGGCCTGCAACGCCTCACGCTGCTCCATCACTTCGAGCAACTCGTCTTCGAGGAGCCCCTGACGCCGGACCAGGCTGCCGAGTTCGTGTTCGAGTTCGGTGAGCTGCTTCGCCCCGACCGATCCGCTCTGCAGGAGTGTGCGGTCACGATCCTCGCGCTGACGAACCGCGTCGACCTCGCCTTCGAGCTTGCGAATGTCGCGATCGATGTCGTCGATCTGGATTTCGACGGCTACGGACGCGTCTTTACGGCTGATTCGCTCGGCCTCGAGACGTTCGACTTCCTGCTGCTCGGGAAGCGCTCCGCGTCGGTGGGTGATCCGAGTGAGCTCAGCATCCACCCCGGCGAGGTCGAGAAGCTTGGATTGCACCTGTGGTTCGACGTTCACGCTGTATAACTCCTGCTGTAAGTCCGATGTCGGCAGTGCTCGCGAAGGACGGCTCTCGAAGAACTGCTCTTGAATTGTTCGTGCAACCGTACCTTGCAGAGCGCTGCACTAATGCGCACTCAAACACCACGGATCGGTGCGAATTGTCGAAACCCGGCTTTCCCACTCCGGATTGTCGGCAAACGCGGCGTCGAGCACCGATTTCGCCTGTGCGCACCACGGGTATTCACTCGCCCAGTGCGCGACGTCGACCAGAGCCGGGCCACCGGCGCGTAGATGCTCGTCCGCGGGATGATGCCGCAGGTCCGCAGTGACGTAGACGTCGGCGCCCAGTGCCGCCACCACGTCGAGATACGAGTCGCCGGAACCGCCGCACACCGCCACGGTACGAACGGTCGCGTCTGGATCTCCGGCCGCGCGAACACCCCACTCGGTCGAGGGCAGTGAGCGCGCCACTCGCGCGGTGAATTCCCGCAAGGTTTCGGGGTGGTCGAGCTCACCCAACCGCCCCAGTCCGAGTGAACTGGGGAACGCTGCGAGTTCGAAGACATCGAAGGCCGGTTCCTCGTACGGATGGGAGGCACGCAATGCGCCCAGCACTGCGCTTCGCTTTCCGCGAGGGGCAATCACCTCCACACGATTCTCGCGAACCTGCTCCACAGCGCCGACGGTCCCGATCGTCGGATTCGCTCCGTCGGCGGGCAGGAACTGACCCGTACCGGTGACGGTCCAACTGCACTGGCTGTAATCACCGATCCGCCCAGCCCCGGCCTCGAAAAGTGCATCCTGCACGGCCGATGCATTCTCCACCGGAACCATGACGACCCACTTGTCGAGCGGCTGCGTCGGCTTGGGTTCGATCGGGCGCAGCACGGTCAGGCCCAGAGCCTGCGCCAACGCGTCGGACACTCCGGGGTCGGCCGAGTCCGCATTGGTGTGCGCCGAGAACAGCGCGCACCCCGCCTTGATGAGCTTGTGAACCAACGCACCTTTGGGAGTGTGAGCACCGACGGTGTCCACCCCACGCAGCAGAAGTGGATGGTGAACGACCAGAAGGTCGGCACCGGAGGCGATGGCGTCGTCGACCACTGCCTCGGTCGGATCCACCGCGAAAACCACTCTCGTCACAGCGTCGGCCGGATCGCCGCAGACCAGGCCGACCGAGTCCCACGATTCCGCCAGGGCCGGCGGATAAGCGGATTCCAGCACGGCTATGACGTCCGCAAGGGTTGGGCCACTCACAAGATCTCCTTCATCGCTTCGATCAGTACCGCAACCTGCTCGGCTGGACGGACGGCCACGCGCAGCCGATCCGGGCCGAGTCCGGGAAAGGTGTCGCACCTGCGGACGGCGATTCCGCGGGCACGCAGGTGCTCTCGCATCGTGGCGCCGTCACGGACGTCGATGAGCACGAACGGCCCCGCAGCGGGTTCGTGCACGGCAATCCCGATCTCGGTCAGTCGCCGCGACATGTCTCGGCGGTCCACGGCAATCGCGTCGGCTTTGATCCTCGACTGCTCGACGGCGAACGGTTCGCAGCACGCCGTGATGGCCTCGATCTGCAGACTGCCCAACGGCCAGTGGGCTCGGCCGTGACTGAGTCGAGCCAGAAGATCGGGAGAGCCGATCGCGTATCCACACCGCAATCCGGCGAGCGCCCACGTCTTGGTCAGGCTCCGAAGGACCAGTACATCCGCCGACTCGACACCGGCGATGCTCTCCGTTTCGCCGGGGACCGCGTCGCCGAAGGCCTCGTCCACCACCAGGATCCGGCCCGGCTGATGCAATGCCAACACATCGGCCTTGGGGTGAAGCACGGACGTCGGGTTGGTCGGATTGCCCAGAACGACAAGGTCCGCGGATTCGGGTACCTGCGCGGTCCGAAGCTCGAAAGGCGGCTCCAGAATCACTTGAGTCACCGGCACACCGGCCTCTCGCAGTGCCAGTTCCGGCTCGGTGAACGACGGATGGATCAGCGCTGCCGAACGAGCGCCCAGGCGCGGCAGCATCGCGAATCCCTCGGCACCGCCCGAGAGCAACAACACCTCTTCGGGCCGGCGCCCGTGCCGCTGCGCGACCGTTTCGCGAGCCTTCAGTTCCGCTGCGGCCGACGGGTACGAACCAAGCGTCGCCAGCCCTGCGGCCAGCCGATCCCGCAACCACTTCGGCGGGCCGGAGCCTTGAACGTTGACGGCAAAATCGAGTAACCCGGGCTCCGCTTCGACATCGCCGTGATGTCGCAAGCTCTCCAGGTCAACCGTTCCGGTACTCACCCGGTCAGCCTACGGTCGAGCACCGTGCGCGGACATCACCCCTGCCGTCCGGGACAATGAGTGCCGTGACGACACCACCCCTCGACCGTTTTCCTGTAGTTCTGTTCGATCTGGACGGCACCATCACCGATTCCGCTCCCGGCATTCACGGCGGCTTCCGACATGCGTTGGCAACTGTCGGCCATCCGGAGCCGACGGAAGCGATGTTGGCATCGGTGATCGGCCCGCCGATGGTCGATACCTTCAGGTCACTCGGTATGGCCCCGGCGGACGTGGATCGGGCGATCGCCGCGTACATCGAGCGTTACGACGCGACCGGGTGGCAGGAGAACTCGGTGTACGAGGGCATGGACGTCGTCCTGGGTAAGGCTCGCGCGAGCGGCACCCGACTGGCCGTCGCCACCTCCAAGTCGGAGCGATTCGCCATTCGAATCCTCGAGCATTTCGGCCTGGCCGAGCACTTCGAGTTCATCGGCGGCGCGAGTGACGACGGAACTCGTCGGGCTAAACCCGATGTGATCGCGCATTCGCTGACCTCACTCGGGATCACTCCCGTCCTCGCATCCGACGGCGGAACCCCCGACGTTCTCATGATCGGCGACCGTGATCACGACGTGCTCGGCGCCGCGAAGTACGGCATCCCCACCGTCGTCGTCGAATGGGGCTACGGTTCCGCCGAGGAAGCGCGGCAAGCGTTTCGCTCCGTATCGTCGGCATCCGAACTGGGAGGACTTCTCGATGGCCGCCACTGAACCACTCCACGTGACTGAACCACTTCATGTGACGTTTGTGTGCACCGGCAATATCTGCCGGTCACCGATGGCCGAAAAGATCTTGCTCGCGCATCTGGACCGTGAAGGCCTCGCCGACCGAGTCCGTGTCAGCAGTGCAGGTACCGAGGGGTTTCACACCGGTAGCGAGGCCGACGAGCGGACCAACGTCGTGCTCCGAGCGGGCCGGATATCCGACGGGCCACAGTGCCGCGCAGGTCAATGCAGATCATCTCGCGGCCGATCTGGTCGTCGCCCTCGACACCGGCCATGAACGTGAGCTTGCTCATCTCGGCGTGCCCACCGAGCGTCGGCGCCTACTGCGATCGTTCGACCCCGAGGCTGACGGAGAATCGGTTCCGGACCCGTACTACGGGGATCAGGAGGACTTCGAACTGGTGCGAGACCAGATCGAAGCAGCCATTCCCGACATGCTCGACTGGATCCGCGAGCGGGCCTGAACCCGGAGCAAAATTCACTCCCGTTCGGGCAACGGATACCGTGGACGTGTGCGAAGACTGAAATTCCTGTTGCGGCCCGGTTGGTTGGTACTGGCAGCTGTGGTCGGGCTCTTCGCCTACCTGTGCTTCACCGTGCTCGCTCCATGGCAACTCGGCAAGAACACCAAGACCGAGCACCGCAATGATCTGATCTCGAACTCGATCAACGCGGAGACCGTGCCGATCGGTGATGTCATCGCCGATTCGACGATCGCACCGGACGACGAATGGCGAAACATCACCGCGGCAGGCACCTATCTGCCCGACGCCGATATCCTCGTCCGACTGCAGTCCATCGAGGGCGCGCCGTCCTACGAGATCCTGACGCCTTTCCGCCTGGACGACGGCCGCACGATCCTCGTCAATCGCGGATACGTTCGGCCGATCAACGGCGCCGAGGCACCGCCCATCGCCGCGCCGCCGACCGATCCGGTCACTCTCAACGGTCGCGTGCGTCTGTCGGAAGGCACCGCGCCCGGCCGAGTTCCGATGTTCGAGGACGGCGCGAAACAGGTCTACTCCATCGACGCACAACCTATCGGCGAGTTCATCGGAACGGACCTGATCGACGCGTACATCCAACTCGAACCCGACCAGCCCGGCGGCCTGGGGACGATCCCTCTCCCCCAACTCGATGCAGGCCCCTACCTCTCGTACGGGTTCCAGTGGCTGGCGTTCGGCATCATGGCGCCGCTCGGACTGGCCTACTTCATTCGCGCGGAGTGGCGCGAACGTCGCAAGGAGAAGGCAGCTCAAGCAGCTGTCGACGGTTTCGCAGCGGACGACGCCGCTACCGAGACGACCCCGGAAGCGCCGGTGTCCGCGCCTGCCTCATCCCCCGCCGAACCGGCTCGTACCTTCAGCCGTCGCAAGAAGCCGGAGCCGGAATCAGTGCCGCTGACGGCGCAGGAAGCCAAACTTGCCGATCGATACGGCAATACCCGCTGAAATACCCGCTGACACCACAACTGCACTGATCTGCACCGCCGACGAAAGCCTCGACGCGCGGCGCAGATCGTTCGGCGTCGGCACAGTCCCTCGGCCGAGGACGGGACGCATCTCCACCCCGTGCGCGTACTCGGTCCGACCACCCAACGAAATGCCCAACGCCCCTGCCGCCGACGCTTCCGCGACGCCCGCATTGGGGCTTGGATGAGCCGCTGCGTCGCGTTTCCACGCTGACAGTGATTCCTGAACCGAGCCGCCCACCACCGGTGCACACGCAGCCGTCAGCGCACCGGTCAGCCGAGCGGGGACGATGTTGACCAGGTCGTCGAACCTCGCCGCAGCCCACCCGAATCTGCGGTATTTCTCGGAGCGGTAGCCGATCATCGCGTCGAGGGTGTTGGCGGCGCGGTAGACGAACAGACCCGGCACGCCCGCAATTGCACCCCAGAACATTGCACCGACGCTTGCATCCGAGGTGTTTTCGGCGACCGACTCCAGCGCTGCACGCGTGAGGCCCTCCTCGCTCAGTACCGATGGATCGCGTCCACACAGTGAAGGGAGAAGCTCGCGCGCTTTCGTCAGGTCGCGATCGACCTGTGACGCCTCCAATCGAGCGGCCATGTCGATGCCGGTGCGTGCAAGCGACGTCCCGCCGAGCACAGCCCAGGTAGCCATCGCTGTCGTACCCGTGACGGCCACCCAACCGGCCCGGCGCGACGCTGTTTCGGCTGCGAGCCCAAGTCCTGCGGTGCCGGCCAAGAGCACGGCAACATGAAGTGTTCCGGCCGCGCGCGAGTCCCGGTAGGACCTCTTCTGCAGCGCGATAGCCGCGGTTCCGAAGCCGGCAACCGGATGGAACCGCCCCGGATCGGCGAAGACCCGATCCGCGACGAAGCCGAGGAGAAGCCCGGCAGCTCGCGCATTGAATCGAGACTGGGACGAACGAACCGAAATCTGCACGAGCGTAGTTGTAGCAGCGACGCTCGTTCTCTGGCCAACCGTCACGTGTCTGCACGAGCCGATCTCTACCCGTCCCAGTCGATCGTCAGGTAGATCAAGCGGTGCATTCGGTTGATTTCCCAGACACGGGCAATCCCGGTCGCCAGTGCGTCGCTTTGGGAACGAACCCGGATCGTCTGCCCCGGGAACAACGCAACACTGAGACTGGGCATCTCGGCGATGTGTATGTGCGGACGGGTGGGATGCACGCGCGTCGGGTCGACGGCTACTTCGATCACAGAACTGGACATGCGTCCAGAATGGCGTATTGCGGACAATTCGTTGCCGAAAATGAAAAAACCCCGATCTGCGTCGACGCAGATCGGGGCTTGAATTCTTCGGTGGGCGCGGAGGGTTTCGAACCCCCGACCGCTGGTGTGTAAAACCAGAGCTCTACCACTGAGCTACACGCCCGAACTCCCGGTGAGACCCTCACCGGGAGTGCTCTAAGACTCTAGCGCGGCAAGCGCATTTGCCCAAAGTCCGTGGTCACGGGCTTCTCCGGGGCCGTTCATCTCGGCAAAACGAATGATTCCGTCTTTGTCGATGACAAAGGTGCCACGATTCGCGAAGCCCAACTTGTCGTTGAACACCTCGTACTTCTGAGCGACCTCACCGTGCGGCCAGAAGTCCGACAGCAAGGGAAATGTGTATCCCTGCTCGGCCGACCAGATCTTGTGAGTCGGCGAAGCACCGACAGAAATCGCGAGAATGGCGGTGTCGTCGTTCTCGAACTTCGGAAGCTCGTCACGGACCTTGCAGAGTTCCCCCTGACAAGTCCCGGTGAAGGCCAACGGATAGAAGACCAGCAGAACGTTCTTCTTACCGCGGAAATCTGCGAGCGAAACTTCCTGGTTGTTCTGGTCCTTCAAGGTGAAATCCGGTGCCTGGGCACCAACTTCGAGAGGCATGTGCGATTCCTTGGGAAAGTGCGGAAAGGACCGGGTCAGCGCTTGTTGGCCGGACGAGCCTTCGGCTGAACCAGTCGACTTCCCGACCAGTCACCGAGGTTGGCTGCCGATGTCTGCGTCAGGCCGGCAGTCGGCGCCGATTCGGCGATCTCGCTGGGCTCGACGTGTCCGTCGAGACCGGTCTTGGGAGTGAGAACCCACACGAAGCCTTCGTCGGCGAGGGGCCCGATGGCATCCATGAGGGCGTCCACCAGGTCACCGTCCTCGTCGCGCCACCACAGCAGCACGACGTCGATGACCTCGTCGGAATCCTCGTCGAGCATTTCCCCGCCGATGGTTTCCTCAACCGCGGCACGAATGCCGTCGTCGGTATCCTCATCCCAGCCCAGTTCCTGCACCACCATGTCAGTGGTAATCCCGAGTTTCTGAGCGTAGTTCTGGGCATCCGCCGCGGCGACCACGGTGGGGTCCTCCTTTTGTTGATGGTGTGTGGCGACCCCGCACACCTACCGTTTGACGATCAATTAGGGAAAGCGAACATGGTCTGAGGCGTTAGCGCAAGCCGACCACGCCGAAAACTTTCACCAAAGATCGTCTTCTGACACACGGCGAACCTTACGCCTGCGGATTACCGCAGGTCACAGGGATCCACATTCATCGAAGATCGACTTGCGAATCGAATTGCTCGTATCGCTGATCGAATTGATTTCATCGGCCGAATGATCACTCTCGATCACGACAGCAGATGAACGTAGGTTCGCGGCCAATTCGGCGAACAGTCCGGAAAGTTGCGTCGGAAGTTCACTCGAGACCGAGTCGAACCACGAGGCCGTCTCCCTTGCCGAGGAAGCAGCAGCGCTTGCTTCGGCTCTCAGGTCGGTCTCACCATGATTTCCGGCGTCGACGTAGGCATTGAACGCAACCACGTCGTTTTTCGATCGAGAGACCGCTTCCTCACAGATCGCGAACGCCGCATCTGCCGCATCTGCCGCCGCTTTCGACGAGGACGCGGCGGCCATCGAAATACTCACCTCGGATTGGTATGCAGCCACGTGCGCTTCATTGGGTACTGCCGATCCGGTCACCGCCGCCGAACATCCCACGATCACCGACAGTCCCACTGCGATCGATCCGACCGAGACCCACGCCCCGACCCTGCCGTAATTGATTTCTTTGTTTATTTTTTCCCACCCCTTCATACGTTCCGATCGATCCCCCAAGCCTGTGACTACGGGGAACCATCACACCCCTGCGTCACGCCGAAAAACGCTACCCGAGAGTAACCAGAGGCGAGGTGTGCCGGACCGACCGGGATGGTGAAAGATGAGGTACGCGCCATATTCACGATGGAAGTGCGTCGGACCTAACAAGGCCTCGATCACCTATGTAAGGACGCCCCACCACGCGTCCCCAAACCAATGAGGAGCACACGTTGTCTGACCTGATCCAGGGTCCCGCGTCCGGGCAGAACGCCGATTCCGGCGCCGCCGGCGAGTCGGGTTCGCCCGCGTCGAATACGCCGGGGGGAACCGACGGTCGCGTTCGCGTCATTCGCGAAGGTGTTGCGTCGTACCTGCCGGACATCGATCCGGACGAGACCACCGAATGGCTCGAATCATTCGACGGACTTCTGGATCGATCCGGACCCACGCGTGCCCGCTACCTCATGCTCCGCATGCTCGAACGCGCCGGTGAGAAGCATGTCGCACTCCCCGCGCTCACTTCGACCGACTACGTCAACACGATTCCGACCGAAAACGAGCCGTGGTTCCCCGGTGACGAAGAGGTCGAGCGCCGCTATCGCGCCTGGATCCGTTGGAACGCCGCGATCATGGTCCACCGCGCTCAGCGACCGGGCGTCGGCGTCGGCGGTCACATCTCGACCTATGCATCCTCGGCAGCGTTGTACGAGGTCGGCTTCAACCACTTCTTCCGCGGCAAGGACCATCCCGGCGGCGGCGACCACATCTTCATCCAGGGTCACGCCTCCCCCGGCATCTACGCCCGCGCCTTCCTCGAGGGCCGGATCCCCGCGGTACAGCTCGACGGATTCCGCCAGGAGAAGTCCCACGCCGACTTCGGCGGCGCACTGCCGTCCTACCCGCACCCACGGCTGCTTCCCGACTTCTGGGAGTTCCCGACGGTCTCGATGGGCCTCGGCCCGATGAACGCCATCTACCAGGCCCGGTTCAACCACTACCTCAACGACCGCGGCATCAAGGACACCACCGATCAGCACGTGTGGGCGTTCCTCGGCGACGGCGAAATGGACGAGCCCGAATCACGCGGCCTCGCTCACGTCGCGGCAACCGAAGGCCTCGACAACCTCACGTTCGTCGTGAACTGCAACCTCCAGCGCCTCGACGGCCCGGTCCGCGGCAACGGAAAGATCATCCAGGAACTGGAATCGTTCTTCCGCGGTGCCGGCTGGAACGTCATCAAGGTCGTCTGGGGTCGCGAGTGGGATGCGCTGCTGCACGCCGATCGCGACGGCGCACTCGTCAACCTGATGAACGTGACGCCGGACGGTGACTACCAGACGTACAAGGCCAACGACGGCGCGTTCGTACGCGATCACTTCTTCGGACGTGACCCCCGCACCAAGGAACTGGTCAAGGACCTCACAGACCAGGAAATCTGGAACCTCAAGCGCGGTGGCCACGACTACCGCAAGGTCCACGCCGCCTACGCAGCGGCCATGGCACACAAGGGCCAGCCGACGGTCATCCTGGCGCACACCATCAAGGGCTACACCCTCGGTAAGCACTTCGAGGGCCGCAACGCCACGCACCAGATGAAGAAGCTGACGCTGGACGATCTCAAGGCGTTCCGCGACATGCAGCACATCCCGATCTCGGACGCCGAGCTCGAGAAGGATCCGTACCTGCCTCCGTACTACCACCCGGGCGCCGACGCACCCGAGATCAAGTACATGCTCGACCGTCGTAAAGCACTGGGCGGGTTCCTGCCTTCCCGCAACACCGACGCTGCTCCGCTCAAGCTCCCCGAGGACAAGACGTACGACGTCATCCGCAAGGGTTCGGGCAAGCAGGAAGTCGCCACCACCATGGCGATCGTGCGCATCCTCAAGGAACTGTTGCGCGACAAGGAGATCGGCAAGCGCATCGTGCCGATCATCCCGGACGAGGCTCGCACGTTCGGTATGGACTCGTGGTTCCCGTCGCTGAAGATCTACAACCGCAACGGGCAGCTCTACACCTCCGTCGACGCCGAACTCATGCTCGCCTACAAGGAGAGCCCGATCGGCCAGATCCTGCACGAGGGCATCAACGAGGCCGGTTCGACGGCTTCGTTCACCGCAGTCGGCACGTCGTACGCCACCCACGGTGAACCGATGATTCCGCTGTACATCTTCTACTCGATGTTCGGTTTCCAGCGCACCGGCGACGGCCTGTGGGCGGCTGCCGACCAGATGGCTCGGGGATTCGTTCTCGGCGCCACCGCCGGTCGTACAACTCTGACCGGTGAAGGTCTCCAGCACGCCGACGGACACTCGCTGCTCCTGGCATCCACCAACCCCGCAGCTGTCACGTACGACGCCGCGTTCTCGTACGAGTTGGCGCACATCGTCAAGGACGGCTTGCGCCGCATGTACGGCGGCACCGAGGGCGTCGACGGTTTCGGTGGCGAGAACATCTTCTACTACCTGACCATCTACAACGAGCCGTACGTTCAGCCGGCCGAGCCCGAAGGTCTCGACGTCGAGGGCTTGCTCAAGGGCATCTACCTCTACAAGACGTCCGAAGCAGCCGGCCCGAAGGCACAGATCCTCGTATCCGGTGTCGCGATGCCCGAGGGTCTGCGTGCGCAGAAGCTGCTCGCCGACGAGTGGGGCGTCTCGGCTGACGTCTGGTCGGTCACGTCCTGGGGTGAGCTGCGCCGCGAAGGCGTCGAATGCGAACGTCAGGCGCTGCTCAATCCGTCCGAGGATGCTCCGGTTCCCTTCGTCACCACGGCGTTGTCCTCGGCCCAAGGCCCTGTCGTCGCGGCTTCGGACTGGATGCGGGCGGTCTCGGACCAGATCCGTCAGTGGGTTCCCGGCGACTACACCACGCTCGGCACGGACGGGTTCGGCTTCTCCGACACCCGCACCGCTGCGCGTCGTTACTTCAACGTCGATGCCGAATCCATCGTCGTTGCCGTGCTGATCGGTTTGGCGAAGGAAGGGTCGATCGAGCGGTCGAATGCCGTCGAAGCAGCGAGCCGATACCGCATCGACGACGTGAATGCTGCTCCCGAGCAGACCGGGGACACCGGTAGCGCCTAAGTCGTAGGACAACAGTCCAAGCGATCGAAAACAGACCTACGCCCATCGCCGCGGGTGTCATCTCGACATCCGCTGCGGCAATGGGCGTAGGTTTTTCTCATGCCCGAACCTGATCCCGAGAAACCCGAAGAGGGCGTACGCCGCACTCGACCACAGTCGTCCGGGTTGCAGGCTGTACTCGCCCGCCGTCGTCAGGTTCGCGATCCACTTCCAGAAGCCTTGCTCCGCCGCGTCAAACAGTTCTCCGGCCGGCTCTCCACCGAGGCCGTGACCGTGATGGAGGAGCAGCTTCCGTTCTTCGACAGTCTCGACGCTTCGCAACGCGCCGACGTTCAACTGTTGGTGCAGACGTCGGTGGTGAATTTCCTGGAATGGCTGCGGCAACTCGACTCGGAGATCAGCTTCGGATACGAGTCGTTTCCGGTCATCCCTCAGGATCTTGCTCGACAGCTCACGCTGCGCCAGACCGTCGACATGGTCCGGGTGGCGATGGAGTTCTTCGAGAAATGGCTGCCGGCTCTCGCCCGCAACGATCAGCAGCTGATCGCGCTGACAGAAGCCGTCCTGCGCTACGGGCGTGAACTCGGTTTCGCAGCAGCGACGGTGTACGCAAGCGCTGCCGAGTCGCGGGGTGCCCTGGACACGCGACTGGAAGCGCTCGTCGTCGACGCCGTCGTGCAGGGAGACACCGGCTCGGACATGCTCTCTCGCGCCGCCACCTTGAACTGGGATGCCACGGCTCCGGCCACCGTCATCGTCGGGTCTCCCCCGCCGGACGAGCGGGTCTCGGTTGCCGGCACCGTCCACGCGACTGCCGCCGCGCACGGGCGCGCTGTTCTCGCCGTGGTGCAGGGTCCGCGACTGGTGATGATCGTCAGCGGCGAGCTGAGCAGTAAGACGGAAGGCAGCCAATTCCTTCAAGACCTGCTCATGAGTTTCGCCGACGAGCCGGTGGTGATCGGCCCGACGACACCCTCGTTGAGCGCAGCGCACTTCAGTGCGTCCGAAGCTCTGGCGGGAATCAAGGCTGTTGCCGGGTGGCGCGGCGCACCTCGTCCCGTTTTCGCGACTGAACTGCTCCCGGAACGGGCACTACTGGGAGACGCCGCTGCCGTGAAGGCTCTTCGCGATTTCCTCGTCGCACCTTTAGCTGAATCCGGCACAGTCTTGACCGATACTTTAGACAGTTATCTCGACTGTGGAGGTGCGGTTGAGACTTGTGCACGTCTTCTGTTTGTTCATCCAAATACCGTTCGGTACCGCTTGAAGCGAATCGCCGAAGTTACCGGCCGGGATCCAACGAATCCACGCGACGCGTATGTACTACGGATCGCCGCTACCGTGGGCCGATTGACACAAATCGATCTCAAATCGAACAATTCGGTTACTTCAGTCACATCTTTAACATCCGGACAAACAAACCTGTAACCCCTGAGCGTCCAATTTCGATGGCCGAGCGCGACGTGGGATTTTGTGGGAACCCTACAAAACACTTCGCCAGAGTTCATCGCGACCGACATCTCGCAGGTCGCTCGCGGCGGTGTTCTCTTAATAAGTGATTTCGTTGCTCGCCCCGGGACAGGGCTCTCAGACACCCGGCATGCTCAGCCCCTGGCTGGCACTGCCCGGAGCACAAGACCGCCTCGAAGTGTGGTCGAAGGCAGCCGGCCTGGACCTCGTCCGACTCGGCACGACCGCGACCGCCGAAGAAATCACCGACACCTCGGTAACCCAGCCCCTCGTCGTTGCCGCTGCTCTGCTGGCATACGAGGAAATCGAATCACGTCGGCTCCTCGGCGCCGACGTCATCGCTGCCGGCCATTCGGTGGGTGAGCTTGCCGCTGCTGCGGTCGCCGGTGTTATCTCCGCTGACGACGCGGTCGCGCTTGCCGCCCTCCGTGGCGCCGAGATGGCCAAGGCTTGTGCGCTCGAGCCCACGGGCATGTCAGCCGTTCTCGGTGGAGACGAAGCCGAAGTGCTCGCACGAATCGAAGAACTCGGGCTGGAAGCAGCCAACCGCAATGCGGCCGGCCAGATCGTGGCGGCCGGACTGCTCACCGCGCTCGAAGAACTCGCAGCAAACGCACCCGAAAAGGCCAGAGTCCGCGCACTACCCGTCGCCGGAGCTTTCCACACCCGCTTCATGGCGCCGGCGCAGGACGCCGTCGCAGCTGCTGCCGCCAAGATCACCCCTTCCGATCCGACGCGCACGCTGCTTTCCAACTCGGATGGCGCACCCGTCTCCTCGGGCGCCGACGCCCTCACCAAGCTTGCCGCGCAGGTAACCCGCCCCGTTCGTTGGGACCTCTGCTCCGCGTCGTTGCGGACAGCAGAAGTCAGCGCGATCGTGGAACTCCCGCCGGCTGGAACCCTCGTCGGAATTGCCAAGCGTGAAATGCGTGGCACACCGACGGTGGCCCTCAAGAACCCGGAGGATATCTCCGCACTGTCCGAGCTGACCTAGCTCGGACGCCCACCCGGCCGATCAGCCCGAACGGCGGCCGGACGTTTCACCCCACCTCAATCGATCAAGAAGGGAGCCACACCAGTGGCCCACACTCAGGAAGAAATCATCGCGGAACTCGGCCAGATCGTGGAGGAGGTCACTGGTATCGAGCCTTCCGAGGTCACCGTTGACAAGTCCTTCGTCGACGACCTCGATATCGACTCCCTGTCCATGGTCGAGATCGCCGTTCAGACCGAAGACAAGTACGGCGTGAAGGTCCCCGACGAGGATCTCGCAGGCCTGCGCACCGTCGGCGACATCGTCGCGTACATCCAGAAGCTCGAAGCCGAAGGCGCCGAAGCCAAGAACGCAGAGTGAGCCGACCGTGACTTCCGCTTCTACCCGCAAAGGGAAATTCCCCGACATCGTCGTCACGAGCCTCGCGACGTCGACCTCGGTGGCTGGTGATGTGGATGGCACGTGGAAGGCGCTACTCGCCGGCGAAAGCGGCATCGGAATCCTCGATGACCCGTTCATCGACGAGTTCGACCTTCCCATTCGCATCGGCGGGCACCTGAAGGTTTCACCGGACGAGGGCTTGTCCCGCGTCGAAATTCGACGGATGAGCTGGGTGGAACGCCTTGCCCTCACGTTGAGTCGCACGGTCTGGAGCAACGCCGGCAGCCCTGAAGTCGATCAGGACCGCCTGGCCGTTGTCATCGGCACCGGACTCGGCGGCGGCGACACGCTCATCGACGCCGTCGACAAGCTCCGTGGCGGCGGATACCGCAAGGTGTCCCCGTTCTCGGTGCAGATGGTCATGCCCAACGGACCGGCCGCAACGGTCGGACTCGAACTCGGGGCCCGCGGTGGCGTCATCACTCCGGTGTCGGCATGTTCATCAGGTTCCGAGGCAATTGCTCACGCTCACCGCATGCTTGTCATGGGTGACGCGGACATGGTTGTGGCTGGTGGAGTCGAGAGCTTCATCGACGCCGTTCCGATCGCGAGCTTCGCCATGATGCGTGCGATGAGCACCAACAACGACAATCCGGCCGCAGCTTCACGTCCTTTCGACAAGGACCGCGACGGATTTGTCTTCGGCGAAGCCGGCGCCTTGATGATCCTCGAAACCGAGGAGCACGCAAAGGCACGCGGGGCAACGATTCACGCCCGCCTGCTTGGTTCCGGAATCACTTCGGACGGGTACCACATCGTGGCACCGCATCCGGAAGGCCTGGGCGCGGCGCGAGCCATGACCCGAGCAATCGAGATGGCCGGACTGACGAAGTCCGACATCAAGCACATCAACGCCCACGCCACTGCGACGCCGATCGGTGACATCGCAGAGGCAAAGGCAATCAACGCAGCGGTCGGCAATCACGCTGCGGTGTACGGCCCGAAATCCGCGCTGGGACACTCGATCGGCGCTGTCGGCGCCCTCGAATCAGTCCTCACGGTTCTGGCAGTGCGTGACGGGATCATCCCGCCCACGCTCAATGTTGACAGCCAGGATCCAGAAATCGATCTCGATGTCGTCAAGGGTGAACCCCGAACCGGCTCTTTCGATTTCGCACTGAACAACTCGTTCGGTTTCGGTGGGCACAATGTCGCGCTCGCCTTCGGTCGGGCCTAGCCCGAACCGCGGTTTGCACCTGTCCGCGGGTGTCGTTGCAACACAACGTCACCCGCGGACAACACCGACCTTTCGTTCCACCCAAGGCTCGTACTGAAGGAGGACGCGATGACCATCCTGGCCCCCGTGACAAAGTCCGAATCATCGACAGACCCGCGCGATCCTCTTGCGCGCCTGGAAAATCTGTTCGACCCCGGCACAACAGTGCCGCTCCACGCCCGTGACAAGTCCGGTGTGCTCGCCGCGTCCGGAAACATCGACGGCGTCCGCACCATCGCATACTGCTCCGACGCCACTGTCATGGGTGGCGCCATGGGCGTCGACGGTTGCAAACACCTCGTCAAAGCCATCGATACCGCTATCGAGGAAGAGTCCCCCATCGTGGGCCTCTGGCACTCCGGTGGCGCGCGTCTGGCTGAAGGCGTCGAGGCGCTCCACGCCGTCGGACTGGTCTTCGAGGCCATGGTCCGCGCGTCGGGTCTCATACCTCAAATTTCCGTCGTGCTCGGCTTTGCCGCTGGCGGAGCCGCGTATGGTCCAGCCCTCACCGATGTCGTGATCATGGCGCCGGAAGGCCGAGTGTTCGTCACCGGGCCAGACGTAGTTCGTAGTGTCACCGGCGAACAGGTCGA
Organism: Rhodococcus sp. DN22; assembly: GCF_036669995.1. Lineage (NCBI taxonomy): Bacteria > Bacillati > Actinomycetota > Actinomycetes > Mycobacteriales > Nocardiaceae > Rhodococcus > Rhodococcus sp. DN22. The sequence goes on from NZ_CP133326.1 coordinate 3,870,217, forward strand.
CATGGTGTCACTCGGCGGTCCGGACACACACACCAAGAAGTCGGGTGTCGCGCACATCGCCGCACACGACGAGGCCGACGCACTGCACCGCGCGCGCCGCCTGGTCTCGATGATGTGCGAGCAGGGCGAATTCGATCAGCGGGCAGCGGAACTCGGCGACAGCGATCTGCGCGCCATGATGCCTGCCTCCGCGAAACGCGCGTACGACGTTCGTCCGATCGTTCACGAAATGCTCGACAACGTCGAAGGCGAGTCGAGTTTCGAAGAACTGCAAGGCAATTACGCTCGGAGCATCGTCACCGGTTTCGGCCGGATGGCCGGACGCACCGTTGGCGTCATTGCGAACAACCCACTGCGACTCGGGGGGTGCCTGAACTCCGAAAGTGCAGAGAAGGCCGCTCGATTCGTGCGACTGTGCAACGCATTCGGCGTGCCGCTCGTGGTCGTCGTCGATGTTCCCGGGTATTTGCCGGGCGTCTCGATGGAGTGGGAAGGCGTTGTCCGACGCGGAGCGAAGTTACTTCACGCCTTCGCCGAGGCAACGGTCCCCCGCGTCACCGTCGTCACTCGAAAGATCTACGGCGGCGCCTACATCGCGATGAACTCGCGAGCACTGGGAGCCACGGCCGTATTCGCTTGGCCCAACTCCGAAGTAGCCGTGATGGGTGCGAAGGCTGCTGTCGGCATCCTGCACAAGCGGGCCCTCGCAGCTGCACCGGACGACGAGCGTGAAGCATTGCACGACCGACTCGCTGCCGAGCACGAGGCAATCGCGGGCGGCGTCGACCGCGCGGTCGAAATCGGCGTCGTCGACGAGGAAATCGACCCGGCGAAGACTCGCAGCATCGTGACCGCTGCCCTCGCGTCTGCACCATCTGTCCGCGCGCGGCACAAGAACATTCCGCTCTGACAACCCTGGACAGCAAGGTGGGCCTCGCCGATACGGCGGGGCCCACCTTTGTCATTCAAGTCTTTGTCGTTCAAGCCGCGAGAGCACTCCGGGTTCAGGATGGACCTCGGTCAGCTGACACGCCTTCGCAGCCATGTCACTTCGGCACCTTCGCCTGAACTCCGGAAGGGTTCGAGTTCCTCGTCCCACGGTGTACCTATCGCCCGATCGATTTCCGCGGCGATGTCTCCACCGGAATTCATGATGGACCGCAGTTTCATCTCCCCTACGACGACATCACCGTTCGCACTGGTGGATCCGCGCCACAGGCCCAGACCGGGCACATGGCTGTACCGTTCGCCGTCGACGCCATGACTCGGGTCCTCGGTGACCTCGAACCGCAACATCGGCCACGCGCGTAGCGAGTCGACCAGGCGGGCACAGGTTCCGACGGGACCCGTCCAGTCCGTCGTCGCACGCAGAAGCCCGTCGTAGGCAGGCTGTGAGGTCCATCTCAGCTTGGCAGGGCTGTCCAACGTGGCGGACAGAGCCCAATCCACGTGCGGGCACAGCGCCGCGGGCGACGAGTGGATGTAAACCACACCAGTCGTCACGTCCGCGAATTGATTCATTTCGCGCACTCGAGCCTCCTGCTTCGACGAGGGACGTCTTCCCCAACGACCTCTGTCGAGTTCGTGCAGCACGCTCGATTGAACAGTGTGCCTTGTGTTACCCGTGTTGCGCCAGTGGAAGGAGAGAAATTTGTGCTCTACCGCGAAACTTCACCGACCACGCCATCCGACAATTCGGTCCACAAAGGCTTGGCCCAATCACCGAAATCGCGATCGGTAAGCACGACGCACGCAGTATCGATCGTGGGATCGACCCACAGGAACGTCCCGGACTGGCCGAAATGACCGAAGGTAGCGGCCGAGTTCTCGAGACCCGTCCAATGCGGACGCTTGTCGCCCCGAATTTCGAATCCGAGCCCCCAGTCGTTGGGGCGCTGAGAGCCATAGCCCGGAAGAATTCCGTTGAGCCCCGGGAACTGCACAGTTGTCGCCTCTGCGAACGTCTGCGCCGAGACCAGAGTCGGCGAGAGCAGTTCAGCCGCGAACTTGGCCAAGTCGTCTGCCGATGCCTGCGCACCGTGACCGGCCGGACCGACAAGAGCCGCGCTGGTCATCGCCAACGGCGCGAACACCGCCTCGGCCAGATAGTCGGCAAATTCGATCTCGGTCTCCCGGGAAACCAACTCGGCAAGCACCTCGAACCCCGCACTCGAGTAGATCCGCTTCGACGCCACCGGCGCCTGAACAACACGTTCGGCGAATGCCAATCCCGAAGCATGTGCGAGGAGATGACGAACGGTCGACCCCTCAGGCCCGGCCGGCCCATCCAACTCGACCGCCCCCTCCTCCAGTGCCACGAGAATCGCGTAGGCGCACAACAGTTTTGTCACCGAAGCCAGGGGGAAAACATGCGCCTGGTCGCCACTGAAAGCACGAATGCGGTCGCCCTCACCGGGATTCTTCCCGGAGAGGACGACCGCTGCCGCATTGTCGACCGGCCACTGCTGGATTACGTCGAGACTGTGAGTACTGGGCACCCGATCAGACTACTGGCACAAGAGTTGCGCTTCCGATCACCAGTCAGCTTCGGTGTAGCGGATGACGCCGCGGATGTTCTTGCCATCCAACATGTCCTGGTAGCCGTCGTTCACGCCTTCGAGCGTGTAGGTCCGAGTCACCATGTCGTCGAGGTTCAGCTTGCCTGCCTTGTACATCGCGAGGAGGTTCGGCACGTCCTGGCGAGCGTTGCCACCGCCGAAAATGTTGCCCTGAAGGTCCTTCTGAAGCATCGCCATCAGGAACAGGTTCAGCTTCACATCCATGTCCGTCAGGTGCCCCATTGCGGTGACGACACAACGGCCGGCCTTTGCCGTCAGAATCATCGCTTCTTCGACGTACTCACCCTTCATTTCGCCGACGGTGATGATCGTCTTCTGCGCCATGCGGCCATACGTAGCGTCGATGATCGGCTGAATGGCAGCGGCAGCGCTTTCGAAAGCGTGCGTTGCGCCGAACTTCAGAGCCTGCTCACGCTTCCACGGCACGGGGTCGATGGCAAAGATGTACCGGGCGCCCGATGCAACTGCACCCTGTAGCGCACTGATACCGACGCCGCCGACACCCATGATCACAACGTCTTCGCCGGGCTTCACATCGGCGATGTGGGTTGCCGATCCCCAACCGGTCGGGACGCCGCAACCGACGAGTGCGGCAACCTCGAACGGAATATCCTTGTCGATCTTCACCACTGACGACTGGTTCACGACCATGTAGGGCGAGAACGTCCCTAGCAGGCACATCGGGATCACGTTTTCGCCGCGTGCCTGGATTCGGTAGGTACCGTCACTGATGGCCTGGCCGCTGAGGAGGCCCATCCCGAGGTCACACAGGTTCTGATGGCCGGCCGAGCACGCCGGACAGGTTCCACAAGCCGGAATGAAGGACAGAACGACGTGGTCGCCGACCTCCAGACCCTTGACCTCCGGGCCGAGCTTGGTGATGACGCCCGAACCCTCGTGCCCACCCATGACGGGGAACGACGGCATCGGGGTCGCGCCGGTGACGATGTGGTGATCGGAGTGGCACATTCCGGCCGCTTCCATGCGAATCTGAACTTCGCCGGCTACGGGCTCACCGATCTCGATCTCCTCGACGGACCACTTTTCATTGAGGCCCCACAGGATTGCACCCTTGGTCTTCACGTCACTTCACCCTTTCATTCGCACACCCGCATCTATCTCTGTGACCATAGCCACAAATCTGCGAAATTGGAACGTGTTCTAACGAAAGATTTTGCACTGCAGGTCAGATGTCCAAATGACCTGGCACAACCGGCGCGGCAACAACGGAATAACGACCCACTGAGTGGGACAGGCCACACGGGCACCCGAAAGTAGAGCCGCCCCGAAAGCACGCAACCATTCGACTCCACCTCCCACCAATCGGTCGGACACAGAGCAGCGGGTCTGAAACAGGCCTGGGCATGTTCTGGTGCATCTGAGGTTTGACCCCTCAGGTTTTGAAGGTGGTGTTCGCCGGCCGTGGGTGCTGCCCGGGGTCGATCGAGGGTGGCGGGATGAACCAGGGTTTGTTGTCGACACCGATCCGGATATCCCATTTCCCGACGAACCCTGATTTCCGGTGCATCAGCCGGTGATGTGAACGGCACAGCAGGACCAGGTTGTTCATCACCGTCGGCCCACCGTTCGCCCAGTGCCGGATATGGTGCGCATCGGTCCACGCCGGTACACATGTGCAGCCCGGGAACGCGCAGCCTCTGTCTCGGGCAATCAACGCAGTCCGTTGTTCGGCGGTGACCAACCTCTTCCCTGGTCTCGCATCGAGCGGCGCCCCGTGACCGTCGAGCAGAACGGTCGACAGGAAACAATCACACCCGAGAAGCCTGGTCTGCGACACCGACAGCGGTCCGAGCCACGGCATGTGCCCGACATCAAGATCCGACACAGCCATTCCGTCATCAGCAGTGGAGGGTGCTGCGGCGCAGTCCCGATGCTCCGCCAGATCCCGAGCATTGATGTGCACATTCACATGCGGACGCTGACCACCATCGGTGCCAGTCCTCGCGCAGTCCAGGTAACGCCGGATCAGTTCGGTGAACCCGTCCGCGGTCCGCTTCGCCGCCGACCGAGCATCGGGAGTCCCGTCCGGTGCCGGGGTCGGCATCGTCAGATTCGACAGGACCGAGAGCAGCATTTCGCCGGTGAGGGCATCGAAATCACCACGCACCACCACCCGGCCGTTCAAGGTCGAGGCGATCCGCAACTCATTGAGATCGACATCCTCTGCGGGCGGGATCTCATCCGATTCGAACAACCGCTCCAAGGTCGCGATTACGTTCCGCACCTTCGTGGTCGTCGCCTCCACCCCCGATGCCGCAGCCAACAACAAATCGATGCACTTCGGTAGCGCCTCCTCCGGCATGCCTTTAGGTGGTGACTCGCAGAACGCCACGATCAACACGGCATGCTCGAACGAGCAATCCCCGCCATCGAACCGAGCCGCCACACCCGGAAGCGGCCGCAAAGCTGCACCCAACGCGGCGATCTTCTTCCCGTCCCGAACCTGCAGCATCGTGTTAGCCGCCAACCACGCACCCACCCCGCGGCTGGCAATCACCTGATCATCCGGGCGCAACGACAACTCGTCCACCACCGCCACACGAACGGCTTCCAGGCGCAGAATCTCCGCACTCGCCTCGACAGCAGCAGCGCGCAACTCGGCAGCAGTCAACTGCCACAGGCGTCCGCGTAACCCCACCGCAGAACCTGACACCACATCCGACAACAAGACGCTCATTGAATCCCCCGATCCCCTCCCCATATCATACTCGAACACCCGTTCGAGTCAAGAGTTTCACGAGTCAGTCCACCGAGCGTCCCGGAATCACCACACCGCATTGATATGCGAGAACCACCAGTTGCGCGCGGTCGCGGACATCCAGTTTCGTCATCGCCCGATTCACATGGGTTTTTGCCGTGACCGCGCTGATCACCAATTCCGCGGCGATTTCGTCGTTGGACATCCCCATAGCAACGAGAGTTACCACCTCGAGTTCACGCGGCGTCAATTGACCGAAGATCCCAGAAGTCGAGTCTGCCCGCGACGGGATGGAAAGGAATCGAGTAATCAACGCACTGGTCGCAATCGGCGACAACAACGAGTTGCCACTTGCGACCGTCCGAACAGCATCCAGCAGATCTTCAGCCCGGATCCCTTTGCCGATAAAGCCGCTGGCACCCGCCCGGATCGCCTGTGCCACATGCTCATCCACCTCGAATGTCGTCAGGATCAACACGTGTACGTCGGACAAATCCGGATGATCGGCAATCATGGCGGTCGCTTCGACTCCGCTGGTGCCTGGCATTCGAATGTCCATCAATACAACGTCGGGTCGGTGCTCGATCGCCGCCTGGAATGCCTGCTCTCCGTCTGCCGCCTCGGCGACCACCTCCATGTCCTCTTCCGAACCGATCAGCAGCGCAAGCGTTTGACGGAAGAGCGCCTGATCGTCTGCCACTACCACCCGAATACTCACGACTCCCCACTCTCCGAACCCCTGGACACCGAGACAAGCGGCAGTTGGGCGTCCACACGAAATCCCCCGTCCGCGCGGAATCCTGCTGAGACCTCGCCTCCCATTGCCTGTGCCCTCTCCTTCATTCCCAGCAGTCCGTACCCGGGCGGTGACGTCGAAGGCACTGCCGTTCCGGAGTTTTCGACCGACAGCACCAGAACCTCGGCTTCGTACGACAACGACACGGTGACGGCCCCTGGCAACGCATGCTTGCTCGCATTCACGAGTGCTTCCTGGATAATTCGGTACGCCGTGAGGTCTACTGCTGGCCCGAGAGGGCGCAGCGAACCCACAGCGCGCACTTCGATTTCCATTCCCGCACTGACGAATTGATCCACCAGTGCCGGTAGATCCGAAAGCCCCGGAGCCGGCTTCATCGAGCGATCACCGTCCTGAGCATCACGGAGAACTCCGACCGTGGCCCGAATTTCATCGAGTGCCGCCTTGGACGTTTCCTCCACTCCGCGTAGTGCAGTCGTCGCCTTCTCCGGGTCTTTCCCGATCAAGTGCGACGCGACCCCGACTTGCAGGTTGACCAAGGCAATGTGGTGCGCGACAACGTCGTGCAGGTCTCGCGCAATCCGCATCCTTTCTTCGACGACGCGGTGTCGGGCCTCGTCCTCGCGCATTCTTTCCGCTTGCACCGCGCGCGCCTCGACGGACTCCAGATAGGCTCGGCGAGAACGGACCTCGGCGCCGGCAAAACTTGCCATCAGCAACCAAGCCAACAACCCCAGTGCCTCCTGCAGGAGATTGTTCCCCACTCCCAGAAAGATCGTGACGAGCATCAGCGAGCTGACTGTGCTCGCCGCTGCGAAGAAGGTCCTCCGGCGGTCACTCGTGCTGGCAACGTAGTAGAGGCACACCATCGCTGCGGAACCTGTGCCGGCATTCGGCGGCGCTGACAGTGCAATCATCAATACGCCGAGGAGTACTGCCACCGCCAGTGCCGAGAACGGATAGCGCCTTCGGAACACGATGGTTGCCGCTGCGATCGCTGTTACAAGCACTCCCACAACCGTGACCTCGCGGGTGTCATTGCCGTCGAGCGCGATGCGGTGCGCCGTCCACGTGGCAAGGAGCACGAGAATCGCCAGTGCCAGGTCGATGGTGCGCGGGTGTTCCGCACACCATCGACCCCACGTCGATGTCGAAGTCATCGATCTACCGTATCCGGGTCACACCGACAACTTGTCGCTCGTGGGTTCACTGGATTCCTTCGAATCTGCGAGCAGCGCAGTCAACTGCTCCCCCTCGACATCGACGTTCGGGACCAACCGGTCCAGCCATGAGGGGAACCACCATGCCCTCGAGCCCAACAGGGACATGACGGCCGGTACGACGGTCATACGAATCACGAAGGCGTCGAACAGAACCGCGAACGAGAGTCCGAGTCCGATCTGCATGATGAAGGCGTCGCCGCCGAAGATGAAGCCCGCGAAAACGGCGATCATGATCAGCGCCGCGGCCGTGACCACTCGCGCGCCCTGGTCGAAGCCCTTCACGACTGCTTCATCCGGTCCGTCACCGTGGACGAACGCTTCACGCATTCTGGTCACCAGGAACACCTGGTAGTCCATCGCCAACCCGAAGACGATGCCAATCATGAAGATGGGCAACATCGCCACAACTGATCCGGTTTGACCTTCGATTCCGAGAATGCCGGCGAACCAACCCCACTGGAAGATCGCGACCAGCACACCGAACGTCGCACCGATCGAGAGCAGAAATCCGAGAGTTGCCTTGAGTGGTACCAAGATCGAGCGGAACACCAACATCAGGAGGATGAAGGCGAGGCCGACGACCAATGCGAGGTAGGGAACCAGGGCGTCGGCCAGGCGATCCGAAACGTCGATCGTCAACGCTGTCTGACCGGTGACCGACATCGTGGCTCCGGTCTCGTCGGTCAGTGATCCGGCGACCTCACGTATATCTGCGACGAGCGCCTTTGTTGCCTCGGTTTCCGGGCCACTCGAGGGAACCACCGTGATGACTGCTGTATCGCCCGCCTGATTGAGTGCTGGCGGCGTCACTGCCGCTACGTCGGGCAGAGCACCGAGCTTTTCCTGGGCGCCGCTCAATGCCGCTGCCGGATCTGCGGCGTCGGCAACGTCGACGACCACCATGAGCGGACCGCTGAACCCGGCACCGAACCCCTCGGATAGTCGGTCGGTAGCCCTGGCGGCAGTTGTGTCGGGCACTGGTGGGCTCGCCAAACTCAGGTTGATTCCGAATGTGGGGATCGCCAGCAATCCCAGCCCGAGGACTGACGCGAGCAAAACCGGAACTCGACGCCGGATCACGAACTTGGCCCATCGCGAGCCCGCCCCCTCCGACTGTTTCCGGTGTGTCAGTTCACCGCCGGACGCCAGCAGTCGACGATCAGACCGACTCATGACGCGCGACCCTGCAAATCCGAGTGTGGCGGGCAGCAGCGTCAGTGAAATCACCACTGCAACAGCAACTGCGAATGCTGCAGCCAGACCCATGCTCGTCAGGAACGGGATGTTCACGACGAACAGTCCTGCCAATGCGATGAGCACCGTCAACCCCGCGAACACTACGGCCGAACCCGCCGTCCCCGCTGCGCGGCCCGCAGCAATTTCCGGATCATGTCCGTCACGTAGTTCGGAGCGGTAGCGCGAGACGATGAAGAGCGAATAGTCGATCGCCACGGCGAGCCCAAGCATCATTGCCAGGACGGTTGTGCTCGAACCCAATTCGATGAAACCAGTTGCGATAGTGATCGTGCAGATCGCGATGCCGATGCCGATCAACGCGCTGATCAAGGGAAGCCCTGCTGCCACCAACGAACCGAAAGTGACCGTCAGGACCACAGCGGCGATGGCGACGCCGATCACTTCGCCCATCGATTCGGCGCTGCTTTCCATCAGCACGTTGCCGGCAACATCGACTGCCAGCCCTGAATCCGCGGCGTCGTGGACGGCGGACTCGAGCAGTTCTTTCGAACTGTCCGGTAAGTCCATCGAGTCGGCGGTATAGGAGACCTGCATGTATCCGATCGTCCCAGTCGGCGACACTCCGCCGGAGGCATACGGATCCGATACCGCTGCAATCTCAAGATCCTTCCCGAGCGCAGAGACCAAGTCACTGACGGATTGTCGAATCGCCGGATCGGTGAGCGTCGTGCCCGCCGGAGATTCGAAGACGATGCGAGCACTGGCTCCGTCGGTGGACGATTGCGGAAATCTTTCAGCCAGAAGATCTTGCGCCGCTTGTGATTCGGTGCCCGGAATCGACAACGTATTGACGGTCGGACCGGACAGCGTTGCTGCGCCTACTCCGCCCGCCACCAGCAGGACGACCCAGAAGCCCACCATTGCCCAACGGCGCCGAAACGCGAGTCGCGAGAGTTTGTACAGGAATATCGACATGCGTGTCACTGTGCCGATACACGACCCCGTCGCACATCGTGCACAGGTAGGCAGTTCGACGTACTGCGCTCGCAGTAGGGCGGTGGTCCCCAGTGCTAGACGGGCAGGCCCAACTCCCTTGACCACGGCGGATCCGCCCCGGGACGTGACACGGTGACGGCTGCCGCGCGTGCGGCAAAGGTCAACGCGGCCGACCAATCTGCCTCGGTGAACGCACGCACAACAGCGACGTCGAGTGCGTCGTGACGATCAAGGTAGGCCAACAGGGCTCCGTGAACGGTATCGCCCGCACCGATCGTGTCCGCGACGTCGACCGCGGGCGCCGGCACCGAAACATCGAGTTCCTCGGTGATCAACCGCAACCCGTCACCACCACGGGTGAGCAGGACGGCGCCGACGCCTTCGTGGAGCCACTCGGCGCCGTCGACCGAACCCAACCACTTCGCGTCGTCGTCGCTCACTTTGAGAATATCGATGGCGGGCAACCACGAACGAAACCGTCGTCGATACGCGTCCGGGTCGGAGATCACCGCCGGACGAATGTTGGGGTCGACCATGGTGAGTCGACCGCGGGCGTGTGCTTCGTGCAGCAAAGCTTCGTAGGCAGAGGCCCCGGGCTCGAGCACCAGCGACAGCGTTCCGAACGAGAATGCCCGGGCAGAGGGAAGTTTCGGCAGCGCGAACTGTCGATCTGCCGTTCCCTCGAGGTAGAAGGAATACCGCGCACCTCCGTCCGCTGCAAGGTTCACGACGGCCAGAGTTGTCGGCTCGGGCCCACGTTCGACTCCGGTTGTGTCGACATTGGACGCGGCCAGCGAGTCGATCATCCGATCTCCGAAGGCGTCTGTGGACAAGCGAGAGACGAATCCCACGTCGGATCCGAGTCGACCCAGTGCAATCGCAACGTTGAACGGTCCACCGCCCAACTTGGGTGAGAAGTTCTCCCCCACCGGAACCAGATCAACCAGTCCCTCACCACACACCACGACGGATCGTTCGCATGTATCACTCATCGGTAGACCCTAACCTTCTCACCGGTCGAAGATGGATGTGACCTGCTCGGCACGAACGAGTTCGGGTGCCGAGCAGGTCACGATTATGGTGGGATTCAGCTACCCACACGCTCGCCCGTAGTCGGGTCGAAGAGGTGAACGAGGCCGTCCACCCGCTCGAAGCCCAGCGTCTGGCCGTACTGCAGCTTCGATCGCCCGCCGGTGCGTGCGACGAGCGAAATCGGATCGGATTCCGTGCCGGGTACGTGCGCGTAGATGTACGACTCGTTGCCCAGTTCCTCCACCAGGTCGATCTGAGCTGCGATTCCGTCTCCAGCGGCAACCACCTGGAATTGCTCGGGTCGAATTCCTACTGTGACCGAGTCCAGACCGGCCGCGGCGATTGCCGCCATCTGCTCGCGGTCCAGCGGAACCTCGACGTCACCGAAACGCACCCCACCCGAACTGACCGGCGCCGTTACCAAGTTCATACCTGGAGATCCGATGAAACCGGCAACAAAAGCATTGGCCGGCCGATCGTAAAGTTCGGTCGGAGAAGCGAATTGTTGCAACTTGCCGCCCTTGAGCACTGCCACTCGATCACCCATCGTCATCGCTTCCACCTGATCGTGCGTGACGTAGACGGTGGTGGTTCCGAGACGACGCTGCAACGCCGCGATCTGCGTGCGGGTCTGGACGCGTAGCTTTGCGTCGAGGTTGGAGAGCGGCTCGTCCATGCAGAACACTTGCGGTTCACGAACGATAGCTCGGCCCATGGCAACTCGCTGCCGTTGACCACCGGAAAGCTTGGCCGGCTTGCGGTCGAGATAGTCAGTCAGGTCAAGCAGTTTGGCCGCTTCGGCCACTTTCTTCTTACGCTCCTCGACGGGCACACCGCGCATCTTCAACGCGAACCCCATATTTTCCCCGACGGTTTTGTTGGGGTACAGCGCGTAATTCTGGAAGACCATTGCGATGTCGCGATCCTTGGACGGGACATCGGTCATGTCCTTGCCGTTGATGGTGATCGCGCCGGAATCGATGTCCTCGAGCCCTGCCAACATGCGCAGGGCCGTGGACTTTCCGGAACCTGACGGACCGACGAGCACGATGAACTCCCCGTCGTTGATGTCGAGATCGAGTGAATCGACAGCGAGGGTCCCGGCACCTTCGTAGATGCAAGACGCTTTCTGGTACGAGATTTCAGCCATGGCGAACTCCTGAGAGGGTGAGGAGAATTATTTGATTGCACCGAAGGACAGGCCGCGCACCAGTTTGTTCTGGGCGAACCAACCGGCCAGGATGACGGGCAATGCCGCCATGGTCGCTGCCGCGGAGAGCCGAGCCCAGTACAGGCCCTCGCCGGTGATGAACCCGACCAGGAAGACCGGAATCGTCTGTGCTTGAACAGCTGTCAGGTTGACGGCGAAGAAGAATTCGTTCCACGAGAAGATCACGCAGATCAGCGCAGTCGCAGCAATTCCGGGCGAGATCAGCGGGAGGATCACCTCGCGAACCGAGGTCCACAAACTCGCGCCGTCCATGCTGGCAGCTTCGAGAAGTTCGCCGGGGACTTCGAGAAAGAACGAACGCATCATCCACACTGCGATCGGCAGATTCATCGATGTGTACAAGATGACCAGCGCCCAGATGTTGTCGAGCAACCCGATGTCGTTGACGATCACGTACAGCGGCACGATTGCAGCGACGACTGGGAGCATCTTGGTACTGATGAAAAAGAACAGAACGTCCTGAGTCTTGGCTACCGGGCGAAGCGACAATGCAAACGCAGCCGGAACACCCAGTAGCAGAACAAGAATCGTCGACATGGCCGTCGCAAATGCGGAGTTTGCCAGCGTCGTGCCGAGACCGGAGTCGAGGACGGCACGGAACTGTTCGAGGGTGGGAGTGAAGAACAGCTTCGGCGGATCCGTGTAGGCGTCTGCCTCGGTCTTGAACGCGGTGAGGACCATCCAGAAGACCGGGAAGAAAAACCCGAGAGCGGCGATCCACGCCACGACCGACCACGGACTGAACTTACTGCTCTTCTTTTTCTTGACGACGGGTTTGTCGGCCGTCGCGAGTGTCGTCTCTACGGCAGTCATCACGCCGCCTCCTCGTTGCCGGTGAAGCTCTTGAAGATCAATCGGAGCGCGAGTGTCGACACGATGATGGTCGCGATCACTGTCACGACACCCATCGCCGCAGCTTGACCTACGTCGAAGCCGAGGAACGCGCGCTGGTAGATGTAGAACGGCAGGTTCGAGCTGGCCACGCCGGGCCCGCCCGACGTCATCATGTACACCGCGTCAAAGGTGTTCACGAGGTAGATCGCACCCAGAACTGCACCGAGTTCGATGAAGCGGCGCAGGTGCGGCAACGTCAGTTCGCGGAACATCGCAAACGGCTTGGCTCCGTCCACTCGTGCGGCTTCGAGAATGTCTCGGGGCATGGACTGCAAACCGGCCAGAATGAGCAGCATCATGAAGGGCGTCCACTGCCAGATCAGATTGATCATGACGGCGGCGAGCGGAAACTTACTGACCCAGTCGACCTGGCCGACGCCGAAAGGCTGGAGGACAAAGTTCACGATACCGAACACCGGGTCGAACATTGTTGTCTTCCACAGCAATGCGCCGGCGACGGGAGTGATGAGAAACGGCGTGATCAGCAGTGTCCGGACGATGCCCCGACCAAGGAATGCGCGGTCGAGTAGCAGCGCCAGCGCGAGTCCGAGGATCACGGAAACGATGACGGTTCCCACGATCATGATGACCGTGTTGACCGCGACTTCCCGAAACTGACTGTCCTTGAAAACCTCTATGTAGTTGTCGAACCCGTTGAAGTGCCGCGATCCCGGCCGGACTAGGTTCCACGACTGCGTCGAGTAGTAGAGGGTGAACAGAAACGGAATCTGGGTGACGACGATCGAGAAGATCAACGCCGGCAACAGGGGACCTCTACGACGCCAACCCTCGGCGCGGGAGATCTTCTTTTCGACACGGACCGGTGGCGCGTCGTCCACGGTAGTTCTGGGCTCGGCAACCGTAGTCATCGGTTCTCCTGATAGGTCTTGCCGACCACCTCGGCATACTGCTGGGATTGTTCGAGTGCATCTTTCACGCTCTTCTGACCCGCGATGGCCGCACTGATCTGCTGGCTGACGCGAGTGCCCAGGTCCTGAAACTCAGGGATGGTGAGGAACTGGACGCCGGTGTACGGAACCGGTTGCACTGTCGGGTTTTTCGGATCTGCATTGTTGATCGATTCGAGGGTGATCGGACCGAATGCCTGTGCGGCCTCTTGATATTCCGGAATCTCGTAGGTCGATAGGCGACTTCCCGGAGGAACTCTCGACCAGCCGAGTTCGGTTCCGACCTTCTGGATGTAGTCCTTGTTCGTCATCCAGGAAATGAACTTCCAGGCGTCATCTTTGTTCTGTGCCGACTCCGGGATTCCGAGCGCCCACGTGTAGAGCCAACCAGGATCGGACTTCTCGACCTTCGGGGCCTTCGCATATCCGATGTTGCCGACTGCCTTCGACGACGCAGGGTCCTCGAGAACCGACACAGCCGACGTCGCGTCGTACCACATCGCCGTGTTGCCTTGCGCGAATTGTGTTGCACATTCACCGAATCCGCTTGTGGCAGGACCCGGCTGACCGTGCTCCTTGACCGTGTCCACGTAGAACTGAACCGCATCCTCGACCTGCGGACTGGTCAGCTGCGCATTCCAATTCTCGTCGTACCAGCGTCCACCGAAGGTGTTGATCACGGTGTTCAGCGGTGCGAGTACCTCACCCCAGCCAGGCTTTCCGCGCAAGCAGATTCCCGCCATCTTGGCGTCCGGGTTGTCGAACTGTGCTGCCCAACCTGCAACTTCTTGCCACGTCGGGTCTTCGGGAACTGTAATCCCCGCCTGATCGAACAGATCCTTGCGGTACATCAGGAACGACGACTCCCCGTAGAAGGGGACCGCGTACATACTGTCCTCGTACGACAGAGAAGTCTTGATCGACGGTACGAAGTCGTCCTCGTCGTAACCGGGCGTCGTGTCTGCATAGTCGGACAGGTTCGTGAGCCAACCGTTGGCGGCCCACTGAGGTGTCTCGTAGTTGCTGATCATCACGACGTCGAACTCACCGCCGCCGGTTGCCGTCGACGCCGTGATCTTGGCGCGCGCCTGGTTCTCGGAAAGGCTGACGAATTTGAGGTCGATGCCAGGGTTCTCGGCTTCGAAAGCCGGCGCCAGTTTGATGGCGTCCTGCATCTGCGAGTTCGACACCATCGCGATGGTGACTGTTCGTTCGCCGGAACCACCGAGCGCACCAGCGCCCGCACATCCCGACACCAGGAGGCAGAGCGCCGCCGCGGCAGCGCCCCACACTCGTCTTCCTGTTTTCACGGATTACCTTCCTTCACACTTGCGTGTCAGTCGCGCGCTCGGACCGCGAAACTCGTGAGATCGCTAGCCTTCGAGCAGCCACTGGGCGCACTCGACGTCGGTGACGAGTACGTTTGCCAAACCTCCGCGCAATGCGCCCAGAACGGCCTGGCGTTTGTGTGTTCCTCCCGAAATCAGAATCGTCTGATCGCAGGATTTCACTGCGTCGAGCGAGACGGAGACCGTTCGCTCAGGTAGTGGCCCCTCCACTGGATTGCCGTCGATCGTGTAGAAACGGCCGCCGATTTCACCGACAGCGCCTCGACTTTCCAACTCGTCCAGCATGGTCGAGTCGACGAAGCTACCGGCAAACAAGGTCGTCGCGGTCGAGACGGCACCGACTCCGAAAACCATGATGTCGGAATCAGTTCCGGCTTGCAGCGCCTTCGAGATCACCGAGTCGTTTCGCATCGACTCCACGGTCGCCGGGTCGGCATACAGCGGAGCGTTGAGACGAATAGGATTGGCCTGCAACTGGTGTGCACATCGGCCGATGGTGAAGTCGACACCGGTTTGGTAGTCGGTCACCGTCATGGAGCCGTCAAGTTGTACCACAGCCGAGCACTTCGCGGCCTTGTCCGGCAAAGATCCTGCTACCGCAACGGTTTCCGGACCCCAGGTAAACCCGAGAACGCTCGAAGGCTGCAGACGACGAACCAGAACTTCCGCTGCTCGTCGACCGAGTGCGTCGAAGTCCGGGTCGTCCGCATCCGAAATCGCTTCGGGGACGATCAACACTTCGGCCAACCCGAAGTGCTTCTCCAGCTTCGATTCCAACTCCGTGTTCACCGAACCTTCGAGCTCCGGCGGTACCAAAATCTCGACCCTGACCAAACCTTGCGTCCGCGCCCTGGCCAACAGTCGCCCGGCTGTCGGCCGCGAGACGCCCAACTTCGCTGCAATCTCCGCCTGAGTGGCACCTTCGAGGTGATACATGGTCGCTGCCCGCAAGGCGAGCCGCACATCTTCGGAAGCGGGCAACTTCGACGTCTTGAGTCCTGTGGGCTGAGCCGACTGGTTCACACGGTCTCCTTGTGCATCAGGTTCAAAGTTTCTCGATCGTGAGCAAATGCTCACTAGATGTTCTTATGCTCATTAAGCTAACATCTACGTTGTGACCCACACAACAGTTTCCGGAGAATCCGTCGATCTACCTGCGACAATTCGGGCAAATGTCCTCGTCGAGACCGGAAAGATGCAGATGGTCGAGAGACCACGACCGTCCCCGAAGGCGGGTGAGGTCCTCGTTCGCATCCATGCCGTGGGCGTGTGCGGGTCGGACGCGCACTACTTTCACGAAGGTCGCATCGGCCCTTACGTAGTCAACTCACCGCTCGTTCTCGGACACGAAGCATCGGGACGCATCGCCGCGGTCGGTGACGGCGTCGACCCAACACGCATCGGGCAGCGTGTCTCCATCGAGCCTCAGAAGCCCGATCCGACAAGTCTCGAATCCAAGGCAGGCAGATACAACCTCTGCCCTCATATGGAGTTCTTCGCGACGCCGCCGATCGACGGTGCGCTGACCGACTACGTCACGATCGGTGCCGACTTCGCCCATCCCATCGCAGATTCCGTGTCCTACGAGGCAGCTGCGCTGTTCGAGCCACTCTCCGTAGGGATCGCCTCAGCCCAGAAGGCGGGGATCACTGCCGGCTCTCGGGTGTTGATCGCCGGCGCCGGCCCGGTAGGAATCGTGACGACGCAGGTGGCCAAGGCATTCGGCGCGACGGAAGTCATCGTCTCGGACATCGACGCGGCCCGGCGTGATGTGGCACTGAAATTCGGCGCAACAACCGTCGTTGATCCACGTGAGGGCGACGTACGCTCGCTGGCCGTCGACGCATTCATCGACGCGTCGGGTGCCACGGCCGCGGTGATCGACGGGATTCACGCAGTTCGGCCCGCTGGGACCGTCGTTCTGGTCGGAATGGGTGCCGACGAGATACCGTTGCCGGTCCCGATCATTCAGAATCGCGAACTGATGCTGACCGGAGTGTTCCGGTACGCCAACACGTGGCCGATCGCCGCCGCATTGGTCGCTGCCGGGCGCGTCGATCTGGACTCGATGGTCACAGCACGCTTTTCACTCGAACAGTCGCAAGAGGCCCTGGTGGCCGATCGCATTCCCGGCAGCATCAAAGCCGTAGTCATTGTCGCCGAAGGAGACTAGTACTTTCATGGAACTCAATACGAAGACCCTGCTCGACTTCGATGCTGCACTCGAAGTGCCGAACTACGACCGGAGCAAAGTCACCACTGGCATAGTGCATTTCGGTGTCGGAGGCTTTCACCGTGCACACCAGGCCATGTACATCGATGCTCTCCTGCGACGCGGTGAGGGCTTCGACTGGGGAATCTGCGGAGTGGGAGTGATGCCGTCGGACAAGCGAATGAAAGACGCACTCCGCGCGCAGGACGGCCTCTACACGCTGGCGCTCAAGCATTCCGACGGAACCCTCGAGGCCCGGGTCATCGGGTCGATCGTCGAGTACCTGTTCGCTCCGGAGGATCCGGAGGCGGTGATCGAAAAGATGGCATCCGAATCGACGAAAATCGTATCTCTCACCATCACCGAGGGCGGATACAACATCTCGCACACTACGGGTGAGTTCGACGCGTCCGATCCCGATGTAATGCACGATCTCGAGCCGGGAACACTCCCCCGCACCACCTTCGGTCTGATTTGTGCGGCACTCGCACTCCGTCGCGACCGGGGCCTCGCCCCCTTCACGATCATGAGTTGCGACAACATCGAAGGCAACGGATCGGTCGCCAAGACGGCTGTCGAAGCCTTCGCCGCGCTGAAGGATCCCGAACTTGCGGAGTGGATCGACGAGAACGGCGCCTTCCCCAACTCCATGGTCGACCGGATCACACCCGTCACGACAGCCGAGGTGACCACCGAGATCGCCGAGACGTTTGGCGTGGACGATCAGTGGCCGGTCGCGGCTGAGCCGTTCACCGCGTGGTTCCTCGAGGATAAGTTCACCTCAGGCAGGCCACCTCTGGAGGATGCCGGCGTCAATCTCGTGCCGGATGTTCGCCCGTACGAACTGATGAAACTGCGCCTTCTCAATGCCGGCCATCAAGGCATCGCGTACTTCGGCTACCTTGCCGGATACCGTCTGGTCCACGAGGCATGCCAGGACGAACTCTTGTCAGGGTTCCTGCTCGACTACATGAATCTCGAAGCGACGCCGACCCTTGATCCGGTACCCGGCGTCGACCTCGATCAGTACAAGAAGACCCTCATCGAACGATTCTCGAACCCCCAGATCCGCGACACGATTGCACGTCTGTGTGCCGAGTCGTCCGATCGAATTCCCAAGTGGCTGTTGCCCGTCATCCGGAACCAACTCGACACCGGTGGGTCGATCAACCTGTCCACCGCAATTGTCGCTAGCTGGGCCCGTTACGCCGAGGGCACAGACGAGAACGGAGATCCCATCACCGTCGTCGATCAGCTGTCGGACGCTCTGGTGCCGCTCGCCCAGAAACAGTCGAGCGACCCGTTGGCCTTCATCGGGTACCGCCAAGTGTTCGGCGATCTCGTGGACGATCGCCGATTTGTCGCTAGCTTCCGAAAGACGCTCGACTCGTTGCACTCCGTCGGAGCCAGAAGAACCCTCGAGGAGGTGCGCGGGCTCTGACTACGCCGAGACGTCGTGCAGGTGATGGATCGGATCGTGAATGAAGTAGGCCGCCAACGATTCGACGGTGAACGCCGATCCGTCACTGCGGAGACCCCGTCGTTGGCGGCTACCCTCTGGCACGGTTTCGAAGGCATTCGCGACTTCGGCCGCGGCGTCGGACAATTCCGATGCCACCGTTGCCGGATCTTGGTCGTTGTACCGCTCGGCCTCAGCTGTTGCGTCTTGATCCCAGTTCTCGAATAGCGGATCGTCGAATTCGAGCATCTGTTCCAACCGCACCTTGAAGATCCGGAACACGTCGCGTACGTGGGCGGAATACTCCAGCGCTGACCATGTTTCGCTGTCCGGTCGCTCCGTCACATTCTCGCCCTCCAGTACCTCGGCCCACGAGACGGCATTGCTACGCACAAGATCTGGAACATCCGCGAACGCAACAGCGGACGAATCAAACCCGCACTCGCCGCATGGGCGTTCGAGGACCCAGGTCCAGTTCTTTGTATCCGGGGTGATCGGCATGGATCGAGAATAGTCCGCCAGGGCGGGGTCAGTCTGCTTCGATCGGCCGATGAAGCGAATCGTGCTCGGTATTTCGGTTACCTTCGTGCTGACGCTCTCCGCGTGTGGCGCGGAAGTGGGCGCACCCGAGCCGCGCAACAGCAAGAGCAGGCGGTGGTCGTCAATTCACTTCATTCGAGTGCCCGGGGCGAATGTTGATCCGTATTTCCATCATCGTTTGCGGCATCTGGTTTGATTCGTAACATGCGCTCTTCGCTCGCCTTGTCCACTCTCGCTGCCGGCTTGTTGATTGCGGGCTGCGGGTCGCAGACAGTGCAGCAACCCGACACCGCAACGACAACAACCGAAACGGGCGGAACGTGGGTCCGAAGGCTCGAAGTACCAGACTCCGTCGAAAAGATCTGCCAGTCGATACTCGGATTGGCCGAAGAATTGGGACGTACTCCTAGCGATTCCGCGTCACCGATCGATCGAGTCCGCGAATACATGAGCGGACCATACCGCGACTGGAGGGGATTCGACGCTGAGGGGCGTCAGCGCATCCAGGAAGCCTTCGAAGCTGCGGAATCGGGATCTTGCGGTTGAGCAACGCGGGGCGTCCGATTCGCCTATCGCACAAAGGAATTACAAACAACGACGTATGAACGTCATTCCGTTCGTGACAAATATTCGTTCGTCAGCGAAGGACCGGCCACTTCGATTTTCCAGGGTTTTCGATTCGTTTTTCGAAGATTCTGTGACGCGTTCGTGGCCGAGGCTTCGACGAGTCTCGTCGTCCCTCAGGTGAAGGGCGCCGAGTCGACATGTACGCCTTCCGAACGCAGCAAATGCTTGGCCGCACAAATCAACAAGGAGAGGGATTCGTACGAGAGTCCCTCGGTCGCACGCATCAGCCTGTCAGGCGCCGGAATCGACCGGTCGCCCGGGGAACCCTCGGATCTCCGCACAGAAAGCAAGGTCGAGAGTTCTCGTTGATTCACCACCTGACCTGTGCTGTTCGCTCGCTCGAACATGGCATTCAGCCGCTGGACGAGTTCCTCACCTTCAGCTGATCGAATAGTGTTGCCGAACAGCCTGTTTCCATGATCCGCTATGACACCAGGCGCGATCGAGTTCTTGATTGCCACAGTATGTTCTCCGTTACATTGGTCTGTCAGGTTGATCAGGGGTGCGACCGGGAGCAACTCGCAGAGCCTTTATCTGTGCCGCCCAACGGCGTCGCGTCCATCGACAGCAGACCAATCTCCCCCGGCGCCCATCGGCTTCCGGTAGCGCGACCTCGAAGCCGCTGTTCATTTGCGACTCATCGTTACATATTAACATCAACTGTAACTCTTCGACAAGCACTTTGTTCCGATTGCCCGGTTTGATCACGGGTGGCGCAGAACATCAGGGGTGGCCAACTTGTCGACATGATCTACGCCGTCCCTTCCATCTCCGTTCAGGCTGCAGTGATGGTCGAGCCACCGGCAAGGCACAAGAAACGACATTCCGCCGACGACCTCCCAGCGTAGGTATCGCCGCGCGTGCATCACCTGCGGTGAACTGCGATGCACAAAAGCCGCAACGCGGATAGGGGCGGCGACACAGTCCGCGAGAGCCTTCTTACCCGAACTTTTCCATCACCGTGCGAGGCAGCCGGCCAGCCAAGACTGCGCCCAAAGTCCTCGCTACTGATGACCTAAGTCCGACAATACTTTTCACGAAAAAGAGGACCCCGCGCCTGCGGGGTCCTCTTCGCTTTCCTTCAGAGCTAGAGACCGAGCGAGTGAAGGTGCTCGCTGATCTTCTCGAACATGAGCCTTTGACCTGCCGGCGTGGGATGCATGCCGTCTTCCTTGAGTAACGTCGGGTCCGACAGCCAGTTCTCGGCGAGCGCATCAATGAAAGGCAGCTTGTACTGCTCAGCGGCGGAACGGATTCGATCGTTGACATTGACAGCGGTCTCGGATGGAGGCCGGTTGTCCATGATGGGGCCGATGACGACAACCTTGGCGTGAGGAAGCCGATCTCGTAGCTGCGCATACAACTCCCGAGTCGCATCTCGCACCTCGAGCGGGTACGAAACATCGTTCCGACCGCCGGCGATGATGACGACCTCGGGATTCACCGCAACGACCTGATCAATTTTCGCACCGAACGGTAGCTTGCCTTTTTCCTCGTTTCCCTGGACGTAGCCGGTGCCACCGCTCGCAAAATCTGCCAGGTACCAGCGACGATCGAAGGCGAGCAGCGCCGGCCAATGATCTCCCGTCGTGTTCGGAATCGAGTACGAGTCCCCCAATATTGCGACCGTGTCGAAGTCGTCGGTAGGGGCATTCAGCGCCGGCGCCGAACTGTCAGGCTGCGATACAGAGGCAGTTGCCCGACTGTCTCGGGATTGCTCGTACGCAAATCCTACGATCACCGCTACGACGGTGAAAACCATGGCGCCGATGACGGCGACAGTTCGCTTGTTGGGTTTGGTCACCCCGTAAACATACGGGGTCGAATCATGTTGCCTCTGAGCGAGTGTCAAGCATCTGTCGTTCCGCTTGAATCGGCCATCAACGAAGGAGTGAAATCCCGCTCTCACAGCAGACTGGGGCCAAGCTTGCTAGAAGTTAAGGCGCGGCAAAGCATTCAGGGCACACCGTCCCCCATTCGACGGACCAAAGTCCATTTTCAAATCAACACTGCGACAAGCGGCAATCGCGCAGCTATATTTCGTCGACACTTCAACTACTTTCGGCACATCTGCACGGACGCGCGACAACACCCAGTCCCCCCCGCTCGGCAACCCCCCCATTTTTCTCATTCGAAGAAACCGGCACCAGGTGCCAGGAAGAACGTCGACATGCCGGAAACAGAAGCAAAGCGCAGCAATCGGCGACTGATCGCGATCGCAGCACTCGCAGTCGTACTCCTCGTGCAAGGCGCCTACTCGTTCGGTGTCCGCCCTGAGCCATACCCGACAATTCGCATGCCCAGCTTCGGTGGCGTGCCCAATGCAGACGGCGAGTTCAGTGGAAGTGGCTTGGATATCACTCTCCATTACACCGACGGATCCACGATCAGTCCCAACCCAGTGGATCTCGCCGGCGATATTCGCTACTCATCCGCGAGAGCATCACTCGATTATGCGTTCCGCCCCAGCGGGGCAGGCGACCGCAACACCCGAACCGCGGACCCTGAATTGGTCGAATGGCTCCGAAACCGCAGCGTCGAAGTCGGAAGTGGTGCCATCCCGGACAGTATCGAGTTCTGCTGGCGCAAAACAATTATCGACATCACCGACGGAACCGATGCGTCAACTGACCCGTGCGAAACGACAAGGATTGATCTATGAGTGCCCGTGCGGGAACTCTGTTGTTCCTGCGCGACCACATCGATCAGTTGTGCGAGGCGTACCGCGGGGATGCGAGGTTCCTCGCTGTCATTCGAATCCTCTTCGCGCTATATGTGATCGCGTTTCCCATCGACTACACGTGGGCGGGCGAGGTTCCCTCGATTCTGTTTCATCCGCAATCCGGTCCGTTCTCCCTGCTGTCGTCACCACCCTCCGAGAACTTCCTCGTCGGACTCGAAGTCGCCAGATTCATCCTGGCGATCGCCATCTTGGTCGGATATCGAACGACAGCCGCGTCCATCGCAATGACCCTCACGCTCATGATCGGCAGCGGGTTGGTCAATTCCTTCGGCAAGGTCGACCACTTCATTCTTTTCGAAATCTTGCCGGTGGCCATGGCAGCCGCTGGATGGGGCGCCGCATGGTCCCTCGACGCACGACGTTCACGCACACAACGCAAAGCACTTCAAACCCGCGGACTGCCCATGCTCATCTGGGCAGTGACGGTCGCCTACGCCCTGTTTACAGCGGCACTACCCAAAGCTGCGTCGGGCTGGCTGAACCCCGAATTGCAGGCAACCCGGGGCTACGTTGCGCGAGACGTCGCTGACCCCACCAAGCTCGGTCCGCTGACCCACGAACTATTCGACATCCATTCGGAGTGGCTATGGAAAGCACTCGACTACGCCACTGTCTTCGCTGAAGGCTGGTTGATCGTTGCCGTGCTCTTCCCTGTCTTGTTCAGAATCGGGATCGTCGTCTTACTCGGGTTTCACCTTGGGGTTTATCTCGCGTTGGGCATCGAGTTCGACAGCTATATCTTCGTGTATCTGCCGTTCCTGTCGGCACCTGCCGTATGGGTCACCAAGCGAGTCCTGGGCAGAAGCCCCGATATCGGTAGAACGTCGGCGCCGGAAACTCCACGTCAAGTGTCTCCGGCCAGTTCGGACGCACCGTAAATCTAATATCCGGGAGCGGACCTTTCCGTCACAGTTCGTGAGTGCCCCAATCACAGGTAGGCGATCCCCAGACTCCCTCAACCTGGGGATCAAACAAACCTACTGTCTCCCAATGAAATTCCGAGAACTTCTACATTCACTGACATTCGGTTCGCAGACGGGCGCCCTAATCGCCAATTCGGCGCCGCCATTCGGACCCCACATCGCGTGTTGGGGGCAGTCGAGCCGCGGGGGGTCGGCTCGACTGCCTGCACTTACACCAGGCGAAGATGGTTTCTTGCCAGCTATCTGCTAAACCAGCGTGCGTCGACGCTCAGGGGGTCACTGGAACGCATCGTCGTCACCTGTGGGCCGGGCTCGCGCCGGCAGGTACAGACAATTGTTCAGTGACCCCTGAGTTCGATCGTCGAAATCACCTTCGATCGCCGTGCGTAAGTACATCCAGAGCGTGACACTTCGGCTGGTTGAGCACATACGCTGAAATACCTGGATAGGTACCTGCTTTTCCTTCGTCTTCCGAGTGGTCGCTGTCTCGGTCACGTCCAGAAGCGTTGCACATCCGACACTGTCGGGAAATTGGTCATCTGGATCCGAGACTTTCACCTCATCTGCGATCGACGATCATGATGCGACGATTCCTTGTGTGACCACGAACGCTCGACTCAGACGCAACCGCAGGCGCATTGCCAGGCGATTCAATCCCAACAACGTGTGGGCAACTGTCCTGGTGATTGCACTTTGCGCACTAGTCGCCTTGGCGATCGTCTGCAGCATGATTTTCGACAAAAATCATTGGGGCTGACCCGCGGGCTCACGGCACCTGAACGTGGGGCGGGCGGGGCTCGAACCCGCGACCAATGGATTATGAGTCCACGGCTCTAACCGACTGAGCTACCGCCCCATCCGGATGCGATGCATCGCGGCGAATCCGAATGTTACCGGCACATCCGACGCGGATCACAATCGGGCAGGCGGTGACGCGTTGCACTCTTTCGAGTCGAGTCTTCCAAGGTTGGTCGGCACAGGAGCGATGAGCCGATACCGTGGGAGTGCACACCCCACGGAACAGGATCACCACATGAAGCTTGCACTGACCGAATTCAAGAACTCGAAGGCCACGATCCGGATCATCATGTCCGACGGCGCGAAGCTGAACGGCACCGTCACCGATTTCACCGAAGACACTCTCGTCCTCAATTCTCCGAATGGTGTCTATTACATCAACCCCAGCCACATCATCCGGCTGTTCGAGCCGTCGGATCGCGCAGCGAAGTAAGCGCACCCGTCAAACAGTTCGACGGTTCCACCGAAAGCCCGACGCAGACACTTGCGTCGGGCTTTGGTGTATCTGTCGCCAATATCTACGCGTCGCGTTCACGGGTGCAGCGGCCATCGGCGTCACTGAAAACGACAATGGGCCTGTCCTGTTGGCCGCCATCGAAAGTGTTGTAACTCCAGTGGCAATCGACGAGCATGTTTTCTCCTGCATGCTCGGAGCTACCAAACCCGACCCTGCGGCCTTCCTGGCTGCGCTGGAGTTTCTCGATGCGCGTCCACAGCAGACCTTCTTCGTCGACGACAACCCGGTGAACGTCCTCAGCGCTCGACGGCTGGGAATTCTCGCAGAACAAGCAAACAAAGCGGCAGACGTCGGATCGGCACTTCGATCGGTGGGTCTGCTGCAAACGCACTAGCGGCGACGAATACAAGAAAGCCCCCCCACCCGATTTCTCAGGTGAGGGGCTTTGCTGCTCCCCCGGCTGGACTCGAACCAGCAACCGTCCGATTAACAGTCGGAAGCTCTGCCAATTGAGCTACAGGGGATTGTCTTGCTCGCTTCGCCCGTTCCGGCGTTGCCTGAGAAACTGTAGCGAATCCTTCACCGAAGTACCAAATCGCCTGCCCAGCGAGTCATCAGGCAGGATGGAGTCAGGACGATCGGTGCTGGAGGGAAGCAGGAATGATGCGTTTGTTGATCGGTGTTGCAGCTGGGTACGTCCTGGGAACCAAAGCGGGCCGCGCACGATACGAGCAGATCAGCCGGGCCGCGAAGGCGGTGGCCACCAGTCCGGCCACCAAGAAGGTGTTGGACGCGTCACGGCAGAAGCTGGCCGACTCACTGAGTACTCAGCCCAAGCTCGAGCCGATGAAGCCGATCAACGAGGAGACTACGATTCTGGTCCCCCACGACCAGTTGAAGAAAAACCGTTAGGTCAGACGCTTTGGTCGCCGACAGCCTGCTCACGCAGCTGTCGGCGATACTGCTCCAGCGCCACGAGGTCGCCGAACAGTGAGTTGTACTCCTCGGGGGCTGCAGCAGGTGAAACGCGCTGAAGCTTGGATTTGAGGTCGGCAACCTGCTCGCCCACCCACGCTTCCTGCAGTCGTGCGAGCACTCCGTTGATGTAGCGCGGAACCGTGTCTTCGTCACACGGCATCGGTTCGACGGCCAGCTCAGATACAACCGAGGCCACCGTCATGTCTTCGACGCCCTTGGTGACGACTTCGATCCACTCGGCGCCGCCGAGTCCCTTGCTCGTTCCACCGGCGTCAGCCATTGCCTGTCTGATGACAACGTAGGCGGGGTGGGTGAACGTCTCGGGCGGCAACGAGTCGAAGACACTGCCGGCGATGCCAGGGTGCTGCAATGCGGCCTTGAGGACAGCTCGCTGCGTCGAGAGCGCGGGATCGTTGGGCCGGGGCCTGGAGATTCCGATCGGCAGCGCAAGCGCATCGGCAGCAGGTTGGTCGACAACCTGACGACGCTTGGGCGCCGGTGACGATCCGCGCGTCGACGCCCGTTTGCGAGCTTCGTCACGCACGCGTCGTCGAACCGACGGAAGATCGTCCCAACCGACCCATCCGCACAACAGATTCGCGTAGCTGTCGCGCAGAGTTGATTCCTTGATCTGCGCAACGACGGGCACGGTACGACGCAGTGCCTCGACACGACCTTCAGCGGTCTCCAGATCGTGTTCGGTGAGGATGGACTTCACCACGAACTCGAACATCGGAGTGCGCCGTGCCACGAGGTCGCGAACGGCGGCGTCACCAGACTTCAGACGCAGATCGCACGGGTCCATTCCGTCGGGCGCGACGGCGACGAACGTCTGCCCGGCCATCTTTTGATCACCCTCGAACGCCTTCATCGCAGCGGCCTGCCCCGCGGCATCACCGTCGAAGGTGTAGATGATTTCACCGCGAAAGTAGCTGTCGTCCATCAGGAGTCGACGGAGCATCGCAAGGTGCTCCTCACCGAAGGCGGTCCCGCACGAAGCGACGGCGGTCTTGACGCCGGCCAAATGCATCGCCATGACGTCGGTGTAACCCTCGACGACTACCGCCTGGTGTCCCTTGGCGATGTCGCGCTTGGCGAGGTCCAAGCCGAACAGGACCTGAGACTTCTTGTAGAGAATCGTTTCCGGCGTGTTGACGTACTTACCCGGCATGGTGTCGTCGTCGAAGAGCTTGCGGGCACCGAAGCCGATGACGTCACCGGCGACGCTGCGGATCGGCCACAGAAGTCGGCGATGGAACCGGTCGATCGGACCTCGCCGGCCTTCTTTGGACAGCCCGGCTGCTTCTAGTTCTTTGAACTCGAAACCTTTGGACATCAAGTGTTTTGTGAGAGTGTCCCAACCTTCTGGCGCGTATCCACACCCGAACTGCAGGGCCGCTGCACCGTCGAAGTTTCTCTCGGTGAGGTAGTCGCGAGCCGCCTGGGCATCGGGTTCGCGCAGACGAGCGGCGTAGAACTCCTGAGCCGCCGCGTTTGCTGCGATCAAGCGTGCACGGGTGCCGCGATCGCGCTGAACGGACGGTCCGCCGCCCTCGTACGAAATCGTGTAGCTGAGTCGATCCGCCAACTGCTCGACGGCCTCTACGAAGCTGATGTGATCCATCTTCTGCAGGAACGAGTACACGTCACCACCCTCACCGCAGCCGAAGCAGTGGTAGAGGCCGTGGTTGGGTCGCACGTGGAACGACGGCGACTTCTCGTCGTGAAAGGGACACAGACCTTTGATCGAATCGCCACCGGCACGCTTGAGTGAAACGTATTCACCGACGATGTCCTCGATGCGAGTGCGTTCGCGAATGGCCGCGATGTCTCTGTCAGAAATTCGGCCCGCCACGTACATCAGTCTAGGCGGTCCCCCGGCACCTCCTGACAACGATATGTTGATGGCCGACTCTGCACCGCAGCGATGGGACCGACGATGACTGAAAACGCCTCGAGCGCGCACGAAGGGCGATCAGGAACCCGATTCGGCGTGTACGAGTTGCGTAGCCTCCTCGGCCGAGGCGGAATGGGTGAAGTGTACGAGGCGTACGACACCTCGAAGGATCGCCTGGTCGCACTCAAGTTGCTCCATCGAGAGCTTGCGGCCGACCCGTCATTCCAAGCTCGTTTCCGCCGAGAATCTCGCGCCACCGCCGCCCTGAACGAACCGCACGTGATCCCGGTGCATGACTGGGGCGAAATCGACGGAGTCCTCTTCATCGACATGCGTTTGGTCGAAGGCCACACATTGCGAGCCGAGTTGACCGAATTCGGCCGACTCACGCCTGTACGAGCCGTCGACATCGTCTCGCAAATCGCGTCGGCGTTGGACGCCGCCCATGCCCGCGGGCTCATCCATCGTGACGTCAAACCAGACAACATCATTCTCACGAACAACGGCTTCGCCTACCTCGTCGACTTCGGAATCGCATACTCACAGACGGACACGAAGATCACCACCGAGGGAAGCGCAGTCGGTTCGTATGCATACATGGCGCCGGAGCGGTTCGGAATCGAAACGCCGACGGCCGCAGCGGATGTCTATTCCCTGGCTTGTGTCCTCTACCAATCACTCACCGGAACAACACCTTTCAACACCACAAGCATCGAGCATCTGGTCAATTCGCACCTGAACGCTCCGCCGCCACGCCCCACACTGGCGGTTCCGT
The DNA here is from genome assembly GCF_036669995.1 of Rhodococcus sp. DN22. NCBI lineage: Bacteria > Bacillati > Actinomycetota > Actinomycetes > Mycobacteriales > Nocardiaceae > Rhodococcus > Rhodococcus sp. DN22. The sequence goes on from NZ_CP133326.1 coordinate 3,898,511, forward strand.
CGCTCCCGCAAGGCCTTGACGCCATCGTGGCTCGCGGCATGGCAAAGGATCCCGCACACCGCTATCCGACTACGGGAGCGCTCGCACTCCAAGCGTGGCAGGCCCTCTCGACGACCCACACCCCCGGTGCCGCCGGCGGATTGCAACCCACGATCGTCGGGCAGCCCACCTACACCACGGCGAATCCCGCTCACGGGAACTACACTCACATCGTGACAAAGACCAAGCGAAACCGAGCACCGATCGCGATCGGTGCGGCTGGAATTGCACTCGTTCTGGCCGCAGGAGGCACGGCGGCCTGGGTGACGCTGGGGAATTCGGGCCCCGAATCACCAACCGCTGTAGCAGCTTCCACCGCCACGTCGGCACCGGCACCCATTCAGGATCCAGTCAGAACGCCGAAGCTCGAGCCGCTACCCACCGCCGGACTGCAGGCGACCACGACCACCCGGGCGTCGAACCCGTCCGCGAGAAATGGCGACCTCGGGGTGAGCAAGCCGATCACCGTCCCCTCATGCAAAGGAACCGGAATCGTGGTGTTGGCCAATGCCACCGATCCGGCAACGTACGCCAGCGAGATTCAGAACTACCTCGACGCGTTCCCCGGCTCGAAATACCTACGCACAGACCAGTCCTGCCCGTCACTGCGTCAAGTCTCCGATTCGGGGACGGCGATCTACACGGTGTATCGCGAATCCGGGAACACCGAGTCGAAGATCTGCAAGGACGTTCGCGCAGCAGGTGGCGACGCTTACGGCAAGTGGCTCGATACCACTACCGACCCGTCGACGCGGATGACTTGCTGAGGGCGTAAGTGGCTCAGCCCCAGCTGGCCTGCGCGCCCAGGCTCGCTTTGTCCACCCGTTCGAGCCGACTCTCCGTGTACGACGCGATCTGATCCACCACTACCCGGACCCGAGCACCGTCGTCTGCGGCGCGTTCCCACGCGGGCAGCAGGATCGGATCGAGCCCGGCAGGCGCAGTTGCCAGCAGCCATTCCGCGACGCGATGAACACGATCACGCTGCCGATCCTGACGCGCTTTGTGTCCGGCGTCGGACATCACGTAGTACAGCGCCACGGTCTTGAGCAATGCCACCTCGGATGCGACGGCCTCGGGTATGTCGAGGTCGGCTTGATAGCGCGAGAGGGGTCGGTCACCGTGTGTCAGCCGGGTGCTGGCGATCGCCGCGGTGGCGAAGCGTCCCACCAATTCACTCGTCAGATTCTTCAACGCGACGGAACTTCCGAGTGTTCCGTCGAAACTTCCGACCCCGCGTACGACGGGGAGTTCGGACAGCCGTTGGGCGGCTTCGATCAGATCGTCGACTACCAATCCGCGAAACTCGGAGGCCCCCAGTTCTGCCAGTGCGCGCTGCTCGGACGGATCGGCAAGCGAGCGAAGGTCGATGCGGCCTGCGATCACCCCGTCCTCCACGTCGTGCACGGAATAGGCGATGTCGTCGGCCCAGTCCATGACCTGAGCTTCCAGGCATTGCCGACGCTCGGGCGCTCCCTCGCGAACCCAGGCGAGCACCTCTGCGTCGTCGTCGTATGCCCCGAACTTCGCGCCGGGCTCAGGGCGGGTCCAGGGATACTTGATGGCTGCGTCGAGTGACGCCCTGGTGAGATTGAGGCCTGCGCTCAGACCGTCGGGGCGCAGGATCTTGGGTTCGAGGCTGGTCAAGATCCGCAGATTCTGCGCATTGCCCTCGAAACCTCCGCAGTCCTTGGCGACTTCGTCGAGGGCCTTCTCGCCGTTGTGACCGTACGGTGGGTGCCCGATGTCGTGCGCGAGACCGGCGAGGTCCACCAGGTCCGGATCGCAACCGAGTCCGTCGGCAATCCCTCGCCCGATCTGCGCAACCTCCATCGAGTGTGTCAACCGCGTACGAGGCGTGTCTCCGTCGCGCGGGCCGACAACCTGGGTCTTGTCGGCCAGCCGCCGCAAAGCCGCGGAGTGTTGGACGCGGGCCCGATCTCGCGAGAAGTCCGAACGATGCTGCGCCGCTGCGATCTGCGAACCCGGCAACCCCGCTCGCTTCGGCGCCTCGACAACACGACGTTCGAGGTCGTGTTCGGAGTAGGTGCCGCCTCCGTAGGTGGTGTGAGCTGTCATGGTCTCTATTGCCCTGCCGTGTAGGGGAAGTCTGCCGAGAAGTGCGTGAGCTGATACCAGAGCAGTGCGCCGGTTTCGCGAGCGATTCCGTGTAACTGGGATTCGCGGGTGAACACAGCCGGGCCTTGACGAGTAGGTGCGGTCCACGCCTGGAGTCCTGTGTCGCGGGCCATCGTCCGCGTTCGCAAGGAGTGCCACGGATCACTGACCAGGACGGCGGAATTGATTCCCTGCGAAGACATCTCGGCACTGACTGCGTCGATGCTGAGCAGTGTGTCCGAACCGGTCTCCACCGCGGTGATCGCACTCGAAGGAATTCCGCGATCGGTCAGATACATCTTTCCCGACGCCGCTTCGGTGTACTCGTCGCCTTCTTGTTTGCCGCCGACAGTGATGATCTGCGGAGCCACTCCGCGCTTGTACAGCTTGTACGCCTGCTCGAGTCGGGCCTCGAAGACGGACGACGGAGTGCCGGAATACTGAGCCGCGCCCAGAACGACTATCGCGTCGGCCGGCCGCGTGTCGTCGATGCGCGCCACCTGCCACACCCGGAACGCAGTACCCCCGACCAGAACCACGGCCATCAACACTGCACCGGCGATCAGTCGGCGCGTCCAGCGAGCCAATCCTGCCCCGAAGCCGCCCGCCCGTGAGGGTGATGGGTCGTGGGGGCGGTTACCGAAAGCAGGTTTCACTCCCGCAATTCTGCCAGTTCGCGGCGATCACCTCCGATGCCGACGCGCCACAACGGATAGATTTGCGTCATGGCCCTCGCACCACACTTCTCGCAGTTGTCCTCGGTAGAGCAGAGTCGGACAATCACCCGACCCGTTCGCCGTCGGGGAAGCGCCGCCGCCGTCGCTGCGATTCTCGCTCTGCTGGCGCTCGTCTTCAGTCCTGCGCTCGCCTCGGCGGACGCCCCGATGGTGTTGCCGAATCACATCACCGACACCTCCGGGGTTCTCGACGCCGGGCAACGCAGCGACATACAAGCCGCGATCGATCAACTCGGCGAGGACCACCAGATCGATCTGTGGGTCGCGTTCGTCCCCGATTTCAACAACCTGGGTGGCCAGGCGTGGGCGCAGCAGACAGCCACGAAGTCGACGCTGAGTACCAAGTCCGTCCTGCTTGCAGTTGCCACGGCGGAGCGTGCTTACTACCTCGATGTGCCCGCTGAGCTGAGCAACATCACGGATTCCGACATCGAATCGATCAATACCGACGCGGTGGAACCGGCTCTCGCCGAGGATGATTGGACCGGCGCGGCGATTGCCGCGGCCGGCGCACTCGGCGACGCGAACAACACGAGCGGCGGAATGGGAGTCGGAACACTCCTCATCGCGGGCGGCGCTGTGGTGGTCGGGACGGGCGGCGTGGTCCTGTACTCACGCAAGCGCAAGAACGACAAGAACAAGGCAAGCGTCGAAGCCGCGAAGAACATCTCCCCCGACGACATCGCCAGCCTCAATGCACTCCCGCTGCCAACGCTCGACGAACGCGCGAAGGAGATCCTCGTCGAGACGGACAACGCGATCGCCGGCAGCCAGGAGGAACTCGATCTGGCCCGCAGCGAGTTCGGAGATTCCGCCGTCGCACCCTTCTCGGCAGCATTCGACAAGGCCAAGGCCACCCTCGCCGAAGCCTTCGCGATCAGGCAGCGACTCGACGACGCCATCCCGGAAACTCCCGATCAACGCCGCCAGATGCTGATCGACATCATTTCCTCGTGCGGTCGAGCCGACCAAGAACTCGAAGCTCGCGTCGAGGAGTTCGACGGGCTTCGCGACCTTCTCATCAACGCCCCCGCCCGTCTCGATGCGTTGACGCAGAGTGTTGTTTCTCTCAGCGTGCGCTTGCCCGAATCCGAGGCGATTCTGACCAAATTGAAGGATCAATTCCCCGCGCCGACGCTGGCATCGGTCGTGAACAACGTCACGATGGCGAGTGAGCGCCTGACGCTCGCCGAGAAGTCGATCGAGGAAGGACGAGACGCGACGGCACTGCCGGCCGGTAAGCAAGGCGCTGCCGTCACTGCGATTCGCACGGCCGAAGCCGCCCTCGATCAGGCACGCAAGCTACTCGACGGCGTCGATCACGCCGCCGACGACATCCGAAACGCCATCGCGACACTTCCGTCCGCGATGGACGACGTCCAGCAGGGCATCACCGCTGCGGACGCTTACCTGGCGCAAGGCGGGCAGAAGTTGGCGGACGCGAAGGCCGCAGCCCAGGCAGCGTTGGCGAATGCTCAGACGTCGAAGGACAGCGATCCGCTGACAGCCTTCAACCAGATCGTCGCAGCCGACGCCCAACTCGACGCGCTTCTTGCCGACGCTCAGGAGCAGAAGCAGCAGCTCGAACGTGCACAGCAGCGCCTCGCCCAGGACATTCTGGCCGCACAGGCTCAGGTGACCGCTGCAGGCGACTTCCTCGGAACCAGGCGCGGCGCGATCGGAGCGGAGGCGCGCACTCGCTACGCCGAGGCTCAGCGGCACCTGCAGGCGGCCCAGCAATTGCAGGCCTCGGATCCGTCGAAGGCGCTGCAACACGCCCAGGCCGCGACCACCTTGGCGACGCACTCACTTCGCGCCGCGCAGAACGACGTCAACACCTGGGAAGCAAACCAACGACCCCGTGGCGGCGGTGGCGATGCGACAGGAGCGATCCTCGGCGGCATCCTGATCAACAGCATTCTGCGAGGTGGCGGAGGGCCCCGTTCGTACGGCGGACCGAGCAGCAGCGGACGCTCCGGTCGCGGTGGCGGCGGCGGTGGTTTCGGCGGCGGGGGCGGCGGCCGAACCAGTCGAGGCGGCGGCGGCCGGTTCTGACGGATCCCGTCGAGGTAGTAAAATCCCTACTTTGTTCACGACCGCACTCGTCGTACGCTTCATCCGGCAAGTCGGGATCACAGATCATACGAAGGTGTTATGGAAAGCGTCGCCCCGCAGATAACCGTCGTTGTACCCACATACAACGAGCGTGAGAACCTGCCAAAGCTCGTCGATCGCCTCGCCGCGTTGAAGATCCCGAACCTGCACGTCCTCGTGGTGGATGACAACTCCCCCGACGGAACGGGCGAGGTTGCGGACAAGTTGGGTATCGATGGTCCCATCCCGGTCGGAGTGCTTCACCGCACGGTCAAGGACGGTCTCGGCCGTGCTTACGTCGCGGGCATGAGCCGGGCTCTGGCGGAGAACGCAGACATCGTCATTCAGATGGACGCAGATCTCTCGCACCCGTCCGAAGCGATCCCCGCCATGATCGAGATCCTCACCACTACCGATGCGGCAGTCGTTCTCGGCTCCCGCTACGTCGAAGGCGGCGCAGTCGCCGGCGACTGGCCGTGGCACCGCAAGGCCTTGTCCGCCTGGGCGAACTTCTACGTCAACGCCATTCTGCGACTGCACGTCAAGGATGCGACCGCCGGCTTCAAGGCGTGGCATGCAAAGACCTTGCGCGACATCGACGTCGAATCGGTGCAGAGCAACGGCTACGCGTTCCAGGTCGAGATGAACTACCGAGTTGTTCAGCGCGGCATGAAGATCGCCGAAACGCCCATCCGCTTCGAGGAGCGCACCGAAGGCGTCTCCAAGATGAGTCTCTCGGTTCAGTTGGAGTCTGCTCTGGTGCCGTGGAAGCTCAAGTTCGGCAAGAAGTCCCTGTGACCTCGGCGGCCGATCGAAAGTAGTCGGCCGTCTGCGTGTCCGACGGGTAGAACGATTCGATCGCAATCTCTGCGAGCGTGACGTCACGCGGCGTACCGAACACGGTGGTGGTGCTGAACATCGCCAGTTCGGTATCGCCGACGCGTACACGCAACGGAACCAGCAGGGAATTCGCGCGGTCGTCGTGCCAGTCTCCGCCGCTCGGATAGGCGCGCAGCTCGTCGAGCAACGACGACAGCTGCACATCCGCACTGACCTCCACTTCCCGAGCCAGCCTTGTGAGCAGGTGGGCCCGCCACTGCGCGAGGTTCACGATCCGCGGCGCCATGCCCTCGGGATGCAAGCTCAGACGCAATACGTTCACCGGTGGTTCCAGGAGGAAATCAGCGGCGCCCGCGGTCAAAATTCCCACGGCCTGGTTCCCGGCGACCATCTCCCACTGCTGATCGACCACCACGGCCGGATACGGGTCATGCGCGTCGATGATGCGATCGATGGCCTCACTCACCGCTGACATCGGCGCTTCTGCCAACGACTTCTGCGAGTACTCCGGCGCGTGGCCACTTGCCAGCAGAAGCGTGTTCTGTTGTCGTAGAGGAACATCCAGACATTCGGACAGGTGAAGAATCATGTCCCGGCTCGGCTTGGAGCGGCCGGTTTCGATGAAGCTCAGATGCCTGGTCGACACTCCTGCCGCCGCCGAGAGTCCCAACTGAGTGAGCCTTCGCCGCTCCCGCCACCGCTTGAGTTCGGAGCCCACGTCCATCGTCTCGAAGGTCATTCTTTCAAGTTAGCGACCCGAGGTAGCCGAGGCCATGACCTCAGAGGTAATCGACCCGACGCAGTTTCGGAGGAACAGTGGTCTCAGCCGGCGAGGCCGCCGGACATTCACCACCGGAAACTGATCAAGGGAGCGACCATGAGCGACTTCGACGCAATCGCCGACGCCTACATCGACATGTGGAACGAAACCGATACCACCGCCCGTAAAGCACGGGTCGAGCAATTGTTCGCACCCGGCGGTCGCTACACCGATCCGCTCGCGGACGTCACCGGACACGATCAGATCGACGCGATGATCAACGCTGTGCAGCAACAATTTCCGGGCATGCACTTCACCCTCGTCGGACCTGTGGACGCGCATCACCGACAGGCCCGATTCGGTTGGGCTCTCGGCCCGTCGGGGGCCGAGTCACTGATCGACGGATTCGACGTACTCGAACGCGACGACGACGGCCGGGTGACGCTTGTCCTCGGGTTTCTCGACAAGGTGCCTTCGGCCTGAATCGGGACTACCACCGACAGCGTTCGTCACGAAGGTTGTCGGTGGTTCGTGGCATCATCGGTGCCGATGAACGCCGACGGATTTACCTGGTCCACACCGATTCCCGAGTCCGAGGGTGCTGAGTACGACGCTCACACGCTGACCGTCAACGGCCTTCCCACCGTCTATCGAACCGCCAAGACGACGCCGACCAAGCTCGGTCAGTTCGTCACACTGTGGCGCCGTTCCGAGGCCGGGCCCATCCGCCCATTCGACGCCAGCGACCGCGTGATGCTGTTCGTGGTGAAGGTATACGACGAAGAGCATTCGGGGCACTTCGTCTTTCCCGTCGAAACCCTCGTCGAACACGACATCGTCTCGACGAACTTCTCCGGCGGTAAGCGCGCTGTCCGGGTCTATGCACCCTGGGTTACGCCGACCAGCGCGCAAGCAGTCAGAACTCAGCGCTGGCAGATCCGGCATTTCGGCGAGTTCCCTGATGTACTCAGCTCGACTGTGTTCAGCTCAACTGTGTTCAGCTCAACTGATACGTCGCGATGATGACGCCTGTTGTCGTGGGGACGCTGTCGGTGAGGGTGAACTGAGCGAGCGCAGCTCCGTCGGGGAACAATCTGCGCCCGGTTCCGAGAACCAGCGGATGTATCAGCAGAGTGTAGGTGTCGACGAGACGTCGCTCGGCCAAGGACGTGATCAAGTCGCCGCTGCCCAGAATCACCAGATCCGGGCCCTCACTTTCCTTGAGCGTGGCGACCGCTTCGGCGGCATCACCTTTCAACAAGGTCGAGTTCTTCCACGGCAGCGGTTCACCCAAAGTCCTTGACGCTACGTACTTCTGCGTGTTGTCGAGCACCTCGGTAAACGGATTGTCGGTCTGAAACGGCCAGTACGAGGCGAAGTTTTCGTAAGTTCTGCGACCGAACAGCAACGCCGATTTCTTCGCCATCCCCTCCCCCATCTTCTGCGCCATGACGGAATCGTTGAAGGGTGCTGCCCACCCACCGTGCTCGAATCCGCCACGACGGTCCTCGTCCGGCCCACCGGGCGCCTGCATGACACCGTCGAGAGTCACGCTGTTGGTCACGCTGAGTTTTCTCATAACTTCGATCCTGCGCCTGAAGGACCATCGGGGAAAGAGAAAACGGGCGGTCCTTCTCGATTGAGAAGGACCGCCCGTCAGCTTCGAACGAGAATCAGGAGCCGATCAGCCGTGCGGCCAGGTAGCTTTCCACCTGATCGAGGGCGACGCGTTCCTGCGCCATGGAGTCACGCTCACGCACCGTCACAGCCTGGTCTTCGAGAGTGTCGAAGTCGACCGTGATGCAGAACGGTGTGCCGATCTCGTCCTGGCGACGGTAACGACGACCGATGGCGCCGGCGTCGTCGAACTCGACGTTCCAATTCTGACGCAGCTGCGCTGCAAGATCTTTGGCCTTCGGCGTCAGGTCCGCGTTACGCGAGAGCGGCAGAACGGCAGCCTTGACGGGAGCGAGTCGGCGATCCAGGCGGAGCACTGTGCGCTTGTCGACGCCGCCCTTGGAGTTGGGCGCCTCGTCCTCGGTGTAGGCGTCGACCAGGAAGGCCATCAGCGAACGCGTGAGACCGGCCGCCGGCTCGATGACGTACGGCGTGTACCGCTCGCCCGTCGTCTGGTCGTAGTAGTTCAGCTCGGTGCCCGAATGCTTGGAGTGCGTCGAGAGATCGAAGTCGGTACGGTTCGCGATGCCCTCGAGCTCGCCCCATTCGCTGCCCTGGAAGTGGAAGCGGTACTCGATGTCGGTCGTGCCCTTCGAGTAGTGCGAAAGCTTTTCCGGCGCATGCTCGTACAGACGCAGGTTGTCCTTGTTGATACCGAGGCCGGTGTACCAGTCAAGGCGGTAGTCGATCCAGTACTGATGCCACTGCTCGTCCTCGCCCGGCTTGACGAAGAATTCCATCTCCATCTGCTCGAACTCGCGGGTGCGGAAGATGAAGTTGCCCGGGGTGATCTCGTTACGGAAGCTCTTGCCGATCTGACCGATGCCGAACGGCGGCTTCTTACGCGAGGTGGTCAGCACGTTGGCGAAGTTCACGAAGATGCCCTGTGCGGTCTCGGGGCGCAGGTAGTGCATGCCCTCTTCGCTCTCGACGGGGCCGAGGTACGTCTTGAGCATCATGTTGAAGTCGCGCGGCTCGGTCCACTGGCCGACGGTGCCGCAATCGGGGCAACCGATGACATCCATCGAGACGTCGTCCGGGTTGTCGAGCTTCTTCTTCTCCGCGTACGCCTCCTGCAGGTGATCCTGACGGTGACGCTTGTGACAGTTGAGGCACTCGACGAGCGGGTCGTTGAAGACACCGACGTGACCGGACGCGACCCACACCTCGCGGGGCAGAATCACCGACGAGTCGAGGCCGACAACGTCCTCGCGGCTGGTGACCATGTTGCGCCACCACTGGCGCTTGATGTTCTCCTTGAGCTCGACACCCAATGGGCCGTAGTCCCATGCGGACTTGGTACCGCCGTAGATCTCACCGCACGGGTAGACCAGGCCTCGCCGCTTGGCGAGATTGACAACGGCTTCGATCTTGGACTTGGGTGCCACTCGATTGCTCTCCATCTGGGTAATAGATGCATGATTTTCGTGCGCTTTTCGCACCATCAGCCTATCTGGCGGCTGCCACGCACTTCCGTCCAAGGTTGACATGCATACTTGTGCATATCAAAATGAAAGTGATTTGCAATAATGTGGTGAGATGGCTATGCCCGGACATCATGATCTACCCCTCGAAGGAGCCTCGCTGTGAGCATTGCGGATACCGGCGATCTCCACAAAAGCCATGATCATTCCGACCTCGGACACACGCACGACCCGTTCGAAGCCGCACCGCCCGCGCCCGTGCCGCCCAAGGAAACCCTGGCGGCCGCCGGCGAAATTCTGCGGGCGCTCGCTGCACCCGTTCGGATCGCGATCGTGCTTCAGTTGCACGAGTCGGAGCGTTGCGTTCACGAACTCGTCGGAGCTCTCGGTGTCACTCAGCCACTCATCAGCCAGCATCTGCGCGTACTCAAAGCAGCGGGCGTCGTCCGCGGCGAGCGCAACGGACGAGAAGTTCTCTATCGACTCGTCGACGATCACCTTGCACACATCGTCGTCGACGCTGTCGCCCACGCCGAAGAAGGATGAGATTCCACCGCATGAACACCCCGGGCAGTACGACCTCGAAACGTGGACCGGCCACAGTCGGCGTTCGTTCCACGAAACAGCGCAGCGCCATCTCCGCCCTGCTCGACGACATCGACGAATTCAAGTCGGCACAGGAATTGCACGACGAACTGCGCAAGCGAGGTGAAGGCATCGGCCTGACCACCGTCTACCGCACGCTGCAGGCACTCTCCGACGCCGGAACCATCGACGTCCTACGCACCGACACAGGTGAGTCCGTCTACCGACGCTGCTCCTCCGGGCACCACCATCACCTGGTGTGCCGCAACTGCGGATTCACCGTCGAGGTCGAGGGCCCGACGGTCGAGCAGTGGTCACAGACCATCGCCGAGGACAACGGTTTCACCGAAGTGAGTCACACCGTCGAGATCTTCGGCACCTGCCGCGACTGCGCCGCCGCCTGAGAGCGTCAGGGAATCAAACCCTGCCGGGCGGTATCGGCACCGGTGAGCGCCAGTAGCAACATCGTGGTCAGTGCCTCGTCGTCCAGTCCGGCGGCAGGGAACGTGTAACGCAGGATGACGTCCGCCAGACTGCCGTGGCCGAACACCGCGATGGAGCCGAATTGGATGGTGCGATTTCGCTCGGCCACCTTGCGATGCAGTGCCGCGCTGACCGGTCGGTCCCATGCGAGAACGCACGTCATGGACAGCACGTCCAGACCCTCGGACAGATTCATCGCCTGGATGGAACACAGCGCGCCGGAGTACTGGAAACCCAGTGATCCGTCGGCAGCCACATCGACCGTCACGAAATGCGCCAGCGAGGCGGCCGCGCGTTCTTGTAGGCGGGCTGCTTCGTCGGTGGTGTCGGTCATGTTCTCCCCTGTCATTTGACGCCACCGAATCTACGGTCGCGTGAGGCGTACTCGACGCAGGCGGCCCAAAGGTCGCGGCGGTCGAAATCGGGAAACAGCTTCTCCTGGTACACCATTTCGGCGTAGGCAGATTGCCAGATCAAGAAATTGGACGTCCGCTGTTCCCCCGACGGACGCAGGAAGAGATCGACGTCGGGCATGTCGGGTTCGTCGAGGTACTTGGCAACCGTCGCCTCGGTGATCTTGTCCGGATTGATCTCACCGGCCGCGACACGCTTCGCGATTTCCTTTACCGCATCGGCAATTTCGGCCCGGCCGCCGTAGTTCACACACATGGTCAAGTTCATGACGGTGTTGTTCTTGGTCAGTTCTTCGGCGATCTCGAGTTCCTTGATCACGCTGGCCCACAGGCGTGGCTTACGACCGGCCCAGCGAACACGCACACCCATTTCGTTCATCTCGTCGCGTCGACGGCGGATGACATCACGGTTGAAGCCCATCAGGAATCGAACCTCGTCGGGACTGCGCTTCCAGTTCTCGGTGGAGAAGGCGTAAGCGGAGAGCCACTCGACACCCATCTCGATGCACCCGCAGACGGTGTCCATCAGGACAGCTTCGCCGCGTTCGTGCCCGGCGGTTCGGGGCAGACCGCGCTCCTGCGCCCATCGTCCGTTGCCGTCCATCACCAAAGCGACGTGGCGCGGGATCAGTTCGGTCTGCAGGATCGGCGGGGTCGCCCCGGACGGATGTGGGTCCGGTGGTCGGATCACCCGGTCAGCAGCAGAATCAAGCGGAGTTCGCGGTTCGCGTCGTCGAATCACGTGTTCCATCCTGCCTCACGGGCAAGTCGACCTCGACGGCTGCATGCGGCCTCGAACGCTCGATCAGCGGCAACGTCCGCAATTGGCGCTCGAGATGCCACTGCAGGTGTGCCGCGACCAGTCCGCTGGCTTGCGTCCGCAGCGTCGCGGGCGCCGAATCGGTACCCTCCCACTCCCCTCGGAGCAGGGCTTCCATCAAGTCGAGCACTCCGGGCGACGGCGTCGCAGCACCCGCCGGGCGGCAATAGGTACACACGGCTCCGCCTGCGGCGACATGAAAGGCCCGGTGCGGTCCAGGAGCACTGCAGCGGGCGCACTCTTCGAGGGCAGGCGCCCAACCCGCATAGCCCATGGCTCTCAACAAGAACGCGTCGAGCACGAACTCGACCGGTCGTGCCTGCTCGGCGATCGCACGCAGTGCTCCCACCGTCAATCGCTGAAGCTGCGGGGCCGGCGCGCGTTCCTCGCCGGCCAACCGCTCGGCAGTTTCGAGTACGGCGCAGGCCGTGGTGTACCGGCTGTAGTCGTCGACGATGTCGGTGGCGAATGCGTCGACCGTCTGCACCTGAGTGATGATGTCGAGATTCTTGCCCGGAAGTAGTTGCACGTCGATGTGAGCAAACGGTTCGAGTCTGGCACCGAATTTGGAGGTGGTTCGGCGGACACCTTTGGCCACGGCACGTACCAACCCGAACTGACGGGTGAGCAACGTGACGATGTGGTCGGCTTCGCCCAGTTTGTGCAGGCGCAGCACCACCGCCGTGTCTCGATACAACCTCACTCGACCAGTGTCCCACGTTGTACCGACGACCGATCCCGATGCCGCGCCCGATGACAAGTCGGAAACACGGCAGGTCCGTCCGGATAGACTGGCGCGATGCCGAGCGACGCAATTGCGCAACCTGTCACTGCAGAGTTGACCGGTCGCGAAGCGCGGTGGGAGCGACACAACTCCGAGCGTCAGAAACGGATACTCACCTCGGCGGTCGAACTGATCGAAGAGCGTGCGGCAGGTGCCGAGGTGTCCGTCCAGCAGATCGCCGATCGTGCCGGCCTCGCCAAGTCGGTGGTGTACCGCCAATTCAGCGGCCGAGACGACCTCGATCGACGAGTCCGAGCGTTTGTGCTCGGACAATTTGCGGCGGCCCTGGACGCCTCGATGAGCATTTCGGTAGGCACTCTCGACCAGATCCTGACCCGAACCATCAGCGCCGTCGCCGAGTGGATCACCGAGCATCCGCGGATTCACGAGTTCATGGGTACCGGCCCCACTGACTACGACGACGAGAGCATCGACGCGATCAGCAGTCTGAAGGCCACAATCGCCGACTCCGCCCGCACCACTATCACCGAAGTCGGTCGTTCCGTGGGGATCGACTCCTCACCCTTCGATTCACTACCGTTCGCAGTGGTGACAATGGTCGAGGGCACGCTCACCCACTGGGTCCGAAGCACCGATCCGAAACCGAGCCGCGAAGAGATCGTCGCCGACCTCGCGAAATACACCTGGTACATGTTCGACGGCGTTGCCCGCTCGAGCGGACTACAGATCGATCCCCATGTCGAATTGTCCACGCTCATAGCCGAGCTGGTGTCCTCCGACGGAGGAACTTCGCAGCCGGACTAGATCCGGGTCTTGTCGGAACGCTTCGGCTCGCCGCGGTAGCGGGCGTAGTCGCCGTCGATGCGCAGCTTTCGCCACGCACGCTTCGACACCGGATTCATCAATCCGAGTTCGTCTGCCAGGGATCGCATTTCACCGAAGTAGTTACCCAGGATGCGGCGTGAATGCGGGCTCCCCCAGAAGGCGCTCTTCATCACCTCGTCCGGGATTCCGAATTCTTCGGCGAATTCCTTTGGCGGTGACATGATTTCACCCGCAAGCCAACGCATCGCGCCGGGGAAGGCGACCGATGTGATGGCTCGACTCGTACGACTGAGTCTGGGGACGTGATTGCGCAGGAACTCGTGAGCAAACGAGATGTGTCTCGCTTCTTCGGCGATGTGGATCTCCATGGTGCGGAGCATCGCCGGCGGCGTGTCCTTACCCTCACGGATGAGATCCTTCTGGAAGTGGTCGATCGGTTCTTCACCAGCCAGAATGCCGATGAAGAAGATGACCGGGAACTTTGCTCCCAGCACTCCGATGATCGGCGACAGTCGCCGGAACATCGGACGCATACCCGGCACGTCGATGTCCATGCGATTGACGAGTTCCTGGAACATCTGGATGTGATTGCACTCTTCGGTCATCTCGTGCAGGCAGTACCGGAACTCAGGCGACTGGTTGGGTAGCGCCATGATGTATTGCAGCATTCCCCGGATCAAGATGCTCTCGAAGGCCGAACCCACCTTGGTCACGTTCGCCTGACGCCACATTCCCATGGCGATTCGACGCTCCAACGACTGATCCTGGTACCACTGCGTCGCCCCGAGGGGGTCCGACACGGACGAGAGCACCCATCTCGGATCATGCGGATCGATCGCGAACTCTGGTGAATCCCAGTCGATGTCGAGATAGGGATCGAAACTGCGGGCAACTGAGCCCTCGGACAAAGTCTGCAGTACCTGGTGGTACGGCTTTTCCACTTCGATCGACGCTGACCGAGCCATCGGTGTCTCCTCACGGCCAGTCCGTCGATTGCAGTCGACGGACTTGAATGAGGTCAAACATAATGGGACACCGCGTCCCACGCAACCCCCTCGGGGGCCTATTTCAGGCCCGACGCAGCGGGATGATCTCGCGAACCTTCTCGTCCCGGAGATACAGTCCCGCCCACATGACGATTCCGGTGTAGACGGCAAACAGGGTCGTGCTCAGCAGAGGCTGTTCAGCTCGAAGGTTGGTCAACACCGCTCCCCCCAGGTAACCGGTGAGCAGAATCGCGCCGAGTATCGACGTTCGCGGAATCACGTACAGCGCAAGGCAGATCAGTTGCACCACCCCAGCCGTCAATGCCAGCGAGTCCGGCAACCCAAGTTCAGCCGACGCATCCTTGACTGTCTGAAGGTTGAGAATGTGGATGATGCCGTCGAAGAGCATGAAAACGACGAACAGCCCACTCAGGACGTATCCGAGCTTGCGAGCCGTGGCCGAAGGTGTCGTCGTCGTGGCGTTACCGGAAACAGTTTCGTTGTGGACGGGCTGGGTGGTCATCGGAATCTCCTGGGGCGAAGGCGAGCGGCCGGTTGCCACTTCGCTTGCAATTACGACTCCCGAGCGATCGAAAACTCATCGCGCCGGCCGTTACAACGCACCCGGCGTTCAGGACGATTCACCGCTCGTGGTCTGATGGTCGGTGACACGGGGTGCCGAAAAAGTCGGCTGAGATCAGACCCGATGAACCTGACCAGTTAGCACTGGCGGAGGGATGTCGACATGACCGAACAGCAATTTCAGCGCGCATTGAACCTGGACGAGCAGATCGTTCTGATCACCGGTGGCGCCCGCGGGCTCGGCGCCGCACTGAGCCGAGCATTCTCCCGCTCGGGGGCCCGGGTGATCGTGAACTACAACAAGAGCCACGATGCCGCCGAGGCCCTGGTCGCCGAACTGGGTGAGGATCGCACCTTCGCAGTCCAAGCGGACGTGACGGACCGCAGTTCCGTCGACCAGTTGTTCTCCGCTGCACGCGAGAGATTCGACGCACCGATCTCGACCGTGGTCGACAATGCACTGGTCGACTTCTCGTTCAACGGCGATGCACGGCCGAACGCGGACACGATCACCTGGGCCGACTTCGACTCTCAACTACGCGGAGCTGTTGCCGGAACACTCAATACCACCCAGGCAGCGCTACCAGGCATGCGCGAACTCGGCTTCGGCCGAATCATCACTGTCGGAACCAATCTGGTCCAGAATCCGGTAGTTCCGTACCACGACTACACCGCTGCCAAGGCCGCACTGTTGGCACTGACACGGACGCTGTCCGCCGACCTCGGTCCGGACGGGATCACAGTCAACATGGTCTCGGGCGGCTTGCTCCGCACCACCGATGCGAGCGCCGCAACACCCGAAGCCGTCTTCGACATGATCGCTGCAAGCACTCCCCTGCGCCGAGTCACCACGCCGGACGAATTTGCCGACGCTGCACTCTTTTTCGCCTCACCATGGTCACGGGCCGTGACCGGTCAGAACCTGGTTGTCGACGGCGGACTCGTCAAGAACTGATGGGCGCGCAATTACGGATAGGTGCGTTCCTGCTCGGGTGCGGACATCACAGTGCGGCATGGCGTCATCGCGACTCACCGGTCGAAAGTCTCGGCGACATCACGTATTACGAGTCGCTCGCCCAGATCGCCGAACGCGGAAAGCTGGACGCCGTCTTCTTCGCTGACGGTCACAGTGTTCGCGAACCGGAGTCGGGTGCGTCGTGGTTTCTCGAGCCGATCACCGCATTGACTGCCATGGCACGAGCGACAGCGGACATCGGCCTGGTGACCACCATTTCCACCACTTTCTACACGCCGTTTCACGCGGCGCGACTGTTGGCCTCGCTCGATCACATCAGCGGCGGACGGGCCGGCTGGAACGTCGTGACCTCGATGTTCGACCAGGAGGCGCGCAACCACGGACTCGAGGCGATGCCCGATCATGCATCCCGATACGAACGAGCCGACGAATTTGTCGAAGTGGCCCTCGCATTGTGGGATTCATGGTCGGAAGACGCGCTGATTCTCGACCGGTCGGGGCGTTTTGCCGACGCAAACAGGATTTCTCGAATCAATCACGACGGCAAACATTTTCGGGTGGACGGGCCGTTGACGGTTCCGCACTCCCCGCAAGGCCGGCCGGTCTTGTTCCAGGCCGGGGCGTCCGAGCAGGGCCGCGATCTGGCGGCGCGTCGCGCCGAGGCAATCTATTCGGTTGCCTACGACTTACCCAGCGCACAGACCTACTACGCGGACGTGAAATCGAGAATCGAGCGAGCCGGCCGGGATTCGAACTCTGTCGCCGTGATGCCGGGACTGGTCACCTACGTCGGCAGCACCGTCGCCGAGGCCAGGGCGAAGAAGGCCGAACTCGATCTCCTGCTGCCCACCGAACAGTCAATACGCCAACTCTCGTTGTTCACCGGACAGGATTGCGAGAACTGGGATCTCGACGGGCCCGTGCCCCCGTTGCCTCCACTCGAAGCGTTCACAGGGCCGCAGGGACGCTACGCCACTATTTTGCGGATCGTCGAGAAGGACGCACCGACTGTGCGGGAGCTCCTCGGGACGCTCGCTGCGGGTGGTGGTCACGCAACGATGATCGGAACACCGGAGTCGATTGCCGACGAGATGGGATCCTGGTTGAACGGCCGCGGTGCCGACGGTTTCAATCTGATGCCGCCGACCTATCCGCAGGGTCTGGAAGATTTTGTCGATCACGTGATTCCGGTGCTGCAGGCGCGTGGGTTGTTCCGTCGCGAATACGAGGGAGCGACTCTGCGAGAAAACCTCACCTAGTCCGGCAGTAGCGGCACCGACAGGTCCGGATCGCGTCCCAGGAGCACTCCCCTCGTGAGGGCCGCGGAGCCGAACTTCTTCCGGACACTGTCCATTGCCGAGTCGAGGGCGGCAGTGTCCGGACCCGCGAATCCTGGACCGTCGAAGGGCAATTCGAGTTGTTCGGCGCCGTCCCGATCCAGGTTGGAGACAGCGACA
This sequence comes from Rhodococcus sp. DN22, assembly GCF_036669995.1. NCBI lineage: Bacteria > Bacillati > Actinomycetota > Actinomycetes > Mycobacteriales > Nocardiaceae > Rhodococcus > Rhodococcus sp. DN22. The sequence continues at coordinate 3,916,072 of NZ_CP133326.1, forward strand.
CCGATCAACGTGATGCCCTTGTCCGCGATCATCGGTATCGCTTCGTCCAGCAGCACCATCGAGGCGCTCAGCAATTCCGCTGTGTCGGCGGTGGACCGGCGCAGCGTGTGAGATCGAGTTGCCCGCGTGAAATCCGCGAAGCGGAGCCGGAGCGTGACCGTGCGCCCCGTCCGCTGCGCCGAACGCATGCGTCGACTGACACGGTCGACAAGGGACATCAACGACGCATCGAGTTCTGCGCGGGGATGGGATCCGCGACCCAGCGCATGCTGAGCACCCATCGAACTGCGGCCACGATAGGCGCGGACGGGGCGCGGATCTCGATTGTGTGAGAGTGCGTAGAGATGGCGACCGGCGCCGCCCCCGAGAATCGAGACGATCGAGGATTCGTCGTGCCGAGCGATGTCACCCACCGTCACGATGTCGAAGTTTCGCAGCTTCTGGGCCGTGATCTTGCCGACGCCCCACAGCTTCTCGACCGGCAAGGGATGCAGGAACTCGGTCTCGCCCTCCGGCGGCACTCGCAGCAATCCGTCGGGTTTCGCGAATGCACTGGCGACCTTGGCCAGGAACTTGGTGCGTGCGATTCCGACCGTGATCGGTAGTCCGACCTGCTCGGCCACATCGCGTCTGAGGTTGGCTCCGATCTGCAGCGGGTTTCCCACGATCTTGGCGAGCCCGCCGACCTCGAGAAAGGCCTCGTCTATGGAGATTCCTTCGACCAGCGGCGACGTGTCGTGAAAGACGTCGAACACGTCTTTGCTCGCCTGCGAGTACGCCGACATTCGCGGAGGGACGACTATCGCCTGAGGACACAGTGATCGGGCCTGACCACCGCTCATGGCTGTGCGAACCCCGAACGCCTTGGCCTCGTAGCTTGCCGCCAAGACCACCCCACCACCGACGATGACCGGCCTGCCGGCCAGAGTCGGGTCGTCGCGTTGCTCGACTGATGCGTAGAACGAATCGAGGTCCGCATGCAGGATTGTTGCGTCACCTGTGGACCGACTACCGCCAGAATGATTACCGCCGGAACGAGCACCGCCAGGGTGATTACCTGGCGTTTCTTGATCCAGCGGTTCATGCGACACGAACATATGTTCCCATGCGCCACCGACACAATGAAAGGCCGCAAATAGATTCCATGGAATTAATCACGAATCGGGCGTACGGTGAGAAAATGATTCCACGGAATGCATATCGGTTCGGAGTCTGCTCGTGACCAGATCAGCCCTGAGCAGGCACTTCGACAACCTCGTCCGCTTCGAAACCGAACTGTGGACGGCCGTCGACCAGCGACTCCGAATCGAGCACGACCTGCCACTGAGTCGATTCGAGCCGATGCAGATCATCGACAGGCTCGGCTCCTGTCGGGTCTTCGACATCGCCGAGGCCCTCGCGATCACCGTCGGTGGCACGAGCAAGCTGGTGGATCGAATCGAAGCGGCTGGACACTGCCGTCGAAAATCCAATCCCACCGACAAACGATCCTCACTCATCGAGTTGACTCCCGAGGGCAATGAGCTGTTGCGGCGGGCGAAGGCAACGTTCGACGGCGAATTGGAGCGCCGTCTCGGTTCCGTGCTGACGCCCGACGCTCTCGATCGATTCGGCGCCACACTGGCCACGCTGCGTGAAGCCAATCGAAACCTGACACCGACCACGAAGGAAAAAGCATGACCGACACAATGCGCGCAATCGTGCTCGACGCCCCCGGCCCGCCAGAAGCATTGACTATCAAAGTGATTCCGATACCCGTGCCGATTGCGGGCTGGGTACTGGTCCGGGTGAAGGCTTTCGGCCTCAATCGATCCGAACTTCACACCCGCCTCGGCCTCGCCGAAGGCGTGACATTCCCGAGGGTGCTGGGCATCGAGGCCGTCGGCGAAGTGGTGAACTGCCCCGGCGGGGAGCTCACCGAAGGCCGGCAAGTCGCCGCCATGATGGGTGGGATGGGGAGGACGTTCGACGGCGGTTATGCCGAGTACACGTGCGTTCCCGTCAGTCAGGTCGTTCCCTTCTCGAGCGAACTGGACTGGTCGACAGTGGGAGCTGTTCCCGAGATGCTGCAGACGTCCTACGGCTCGCTGACGGTAGGACTGGACGCGAAATCCGGTCAATCCCTGTTGATCCGGGGAGGAACCTCCTCGGTCGGCATGGCAACCGCAGTCCTGGCGAAGCAGTGGGGACTCACTGTCCTTGCGACCACCCGAGATGCGAACAAAGCGTCGTCGTTGACCGCGATCGGGGTTGACCACGTTATCGTCGACGACGGTGCTGTGGCCGGCCAGGTTCGAGACATCCTCCCGGGCGGTGTTGATCTGGCCCTCGAATTGGTCGGAACACCAACACTTCCCGACACGTTGCGCGCGACCCGCGTTCACGGCACCGTGTGTTTCACGGGAATGCTGTCCAACGAGTGGACAGTCAAAGACTTTTATCCGATCGACTACATTCCACGCGGAGTGCGATTGACCTCGTACGGTGGGGACGCGTCCGACCTGCCTGCCGGCGTACTGCAAGACTTCCTCTCCGCTGTGGCGTCAGGCGAGGCGGTGGTACCGATCGACGAGGTGTTCGCGTTCGAGGACATCGCGCGAGCACATGCCAAGATGGAAGCCGGTACGGCACGTGGCAAATTGGTAGTTGTGCTCTGACCTGGCTTCTCACACCACGAATCGATAACCCATTCCTGCCTCGGTGATCAGATGCTTGGGGTTCGCCGGGTCATCCTCGAGCTTCCGACGAAGTTGAGCCAGGTAGACACGTAGATAGTGGGTCTCGGTGTCGTACGCCGGTCCCCACACTTCCCGAAGCAACTCCTTCTGCCCGACCAGCTTTCCGCGGTTGCGCACAAGCATCTCGAGCATGCCCCACTCGGTCGGAGTCAGGTGCACCTGTTCACCGCGCCGACTCACTGTTTTCGCAGCCAAGTCCACCGTGAAGGACGCGGTCTCGACCGACGGTTCCGAAGTGTCCGCCGCGGAGGTTCCCCGCCTCGCCGCAGCGCGCACGCGGGCCAGAAACTCGTCCATCCCGAAGGGCTTGGTGACGTAGTCGTCCGCACCGGCGTCGAGAGCCTCGACCTTGTCCGCGGAATCCGTGCGCGCCGACAGCACGATGACCGGCGCCGTGCACCAGCCACGCAGGCCGGCAAGCACTTCGGTGCCGTCCATGTCGGGCAGTCCGAGATCGAGTACCACGACGTCCGGTGGACGCTCGGCAGCAGCCCGCAAGGCACCGGCGCCCGTCGACGCGGTCACCACCTCGTACCCGCGCACCGAAAGATTGATACGCAGAGCTCGCAGAATCTGCGGTTCGTCGTCCACTACCAGGATTCGACTCATGATCCATTCCCATTCGTACCGGCCGCAGCCAACTCCACGATCATCGTCAATCCCCCACCAGGTGTGTCTGTGGCGCTGACCGTTCCGCCCATCGCATCGACAAATCCGCGCACCACGGAAAGTCCGAGGCCCACTCCGCCGGTGTTGTCGCGATCTCCCATCCGTTGGAACGGCTGGAACATCGTTTCGGCCTCACCTCGCGGAACACCTGGGCCCGTATCGGCAACACTGATCACCACACGATCACCGAGTTGCGCCGCCCCGACGCGCACCGGGGTTTCTCCCCCGTAGCGCAGAGCGTTGTCGACGATGTTCGCAATCACCCGCTCGAGCAGACCTTGATCTGCCTGCACTGCAACGGTACCCACGTCGACGACTACACTTCGAGCCCGCGAATCCGAGCGTCCACCGATGCCGAGGCCCAGCAACGCGCGGTGAACCACCTCGTCCAGATACACCGGCCGCAGCGTGGGTTTCACCACCCCGGCGGCAAGTCGGGACGAGTCGAGCAAGTTCCCGACCAGCGCCGTCAACTGATCCGCCGACTCCTCGATGGTTGCCAACAATTCAGCGGTGTCTTCGGGCGAGAACTCGATGTCGTCGCTGCGCAGACTCGACACCGCCGCCTTCACTCCGGCGAGAGGCGTTCGCAGGTCATGGCTTACCGCTGACAGCAGGGCTCGACGCAGTTGATCAGCCTCGGTGAGCGCGGCAGCCTTGCTCGCCTCGACTGTCAGTTTCTCCTGGCGGATCATCCCAACTGCTTGGTGAGCCACCACCGTCAGCACTCGTCGATCCCGCGCACTCAGGTCGGGCCCAGCCAACAACAGCGCGTATTCCCCGTCGTTGACCTCACAGACCGTATCCGCTTCGTCGTCCGTGGTCGGCGGCTGCGTACCCACGGCGGCGATGACTCCGTCGTCGTGATGAATGACGGAAACCCCTCGCTGGCGATAGATTTCGAGTGCCTTCGCCAGAAGTGTCGACAGATCCGCTCCGCGGAGAACTGATCCCGCGAACAGTGTGAGCAGTTCGGCTTCCTCGGATGCGCGCTTCGCCTCGCGGGCGCGCTTTGCTGCGGCGTCGACCAGAACGGCAACTGCCACAGCCACGATCAACAGCACGACAGTGGTGATGAAGTTGTCAGGTTCGGCGATGGTGAAGCTGTACCGCGGATCGGTGAAGAAGTAATTGAGCAGCAGTCCCGAGATCAGGGCCGACAATATCGCCGGGCCGACGCCGCCGAGGAGGGCGACCAGAACGACCACGACGAAGAACAGCGCGTTCTCGCCGTTGACCCCGGAGATTCGGTCGACGAGACCCATGATCGCGGCCGCGAGCGAAGGCACGACGATCGCCGCAATCCACGACAGGACCCGGCGCTCCGAGCGCCCCAGCACCGAAATGCGTCGTCGCGCCGTCGCTTCCTCGTGCGTGACCATGTGAACGTCGATACCACCGGACTGCTGAACCACCGCAGCGCCGATCCCCTCGTCGAGGATGCGAGCCAGGCGGGAACGCCGCGACGTTCCCAGCACCAACTGTGTGGCGTTCTCCTCACGCGCGAACTCGAGGAGCGTCGACGGTACGTCGTCACCGACAACGGTGTGAAGCGTGGCGCCGACTCCGACAGCCAACGCGCGCACCTTGCCCATCTCTGGGGCCGAGACACCGGTGAGTCCGTCACCGCGTACGACGTGGACCACCATCAGCTCGGCGCTCGACTTCGACGCGATTCGAGATGCGCGTCGTACCAGGGTTTCCGACTCCGGTCCCCCGGTCACGGCAACGACGACACGCTCGCGCGCCTCCCAGGTATCGGTGATCTTGTTCTCGGCCCGGTATTTCGCCAGTGCGGCGTCCACCTGATCGGCCACCCACAGCAGTGCCAGTTCGCGTAGCGCCGTGAGGTTTCCGCGTCTGAAGTAATTGCCCAAGGCCGCATCGACCCGTTCCGGTGAATACACGTTTCCGTGAGAAAGTCTGCGGCGCAGCGCCTCCGGGGTGATGTCGACCAGCTCGACCTGCGCCGCACTACGCACTACCGCGTCCGGAACCGTCTCCTGCTGAACCACGCCGGTGATGTGCGCGACAACGTCGTTGAGGCTTTCGAGGTGTTGCACGTTGACCGTGGACAGAACGTCGATCCCGGCTTCGAGCAGTTCCTGTACGTCCTGCCAGCGCTTGTGATTCTTGCTCCCTGGCGTGTTGGTATGTGCCAACTCGTCCACCAGGACAAGGGCCGGACGCCGAGCCAACACGGCCTCGACGTCCAGTTCCGGCATCCGTGTTCCGCGATAATCCACCAGCTTGGGCGGCACTGTTTCGAGGTCTCCGATCTGCGCCGCGGTGCGGGCGCGGCCGTGTGTCTCCACGACGGCCGCGACCACGTCACAGCCACGATCTCGACGCCGATGAGCCTCACCGAGCATCGCGAAGGTCTTTCCGACGCCAGGCGCAGCGCCGAGGTAGATACGCAATTCACCACGTTTGCGTGCCCTACCGAAAGATTGACCGACCTTCTCCGAAGAACTCACGTGACAATCATCCACCAGTCGTCGGTGCAGCACACGTAGGTGCCGTCAATCCGAGTGCCAGGTTCAATTCCAGTACGTTGACTCGCTCGGCTCCGAGAAATCCGAGTTGCCGACCGTCGGTGTGCTCGGCCACCAAGTCCCGCACCTGGTCTTCCGAGATGCCGTTGTTCGCCGCCACCCTCGCGACCTGCAGTTCGGCGTACGCCGGACTGATGTGGGGATCGATACCCGAGCCCGAACCGGTGACTGCGTCGACGGGAACCGATGCAGGGTCGACACCTTCACGTGCCGCGATGGCTGCCCGGCGCTCGATGACGAATCCGGCCAGAATCTCGCTGCTCGGCCCCTGGTTGGACGGCAGTGCCGCAGCGGGATCACCGGTGGCAAACGGATCCTCGTCCGAAACGGATCCGACAACACGATTGTGGAAGAACGGGTCCTGCTGCCCTTCGGCGACCTGCGGATCGACACCCACCCAGGCACTGCCGACCACGCAACCGGCGGCATCGGTGACCGGTGAGCCTTCGGCAGATCCGGAGCTGATCCGGCTGACACCCCACACCGCGGCGGGATAGACCACACCGAGAACGACGGTGAGCGCGAGCAATACGAGCAAACCCGCCCACACCTGTTTGGCAAAACCGATAGTGAAACGCATGTCAGGTCACCCAATTCCAGGAATCAAACGTACGACGAGATCGATCAACCAGATACCGACGAACGGTGTGATCACACCGCCGAGACCGTAGACGAGCAGGTTACGTCCGAGCAACTGCGATGCCGTCGACGGTCGGTATCGAACACCCTTGAGTGCCAACGGAATCAAACCGATGATCACCAAGGCGTTGAAGATCACGGCCGAGACGATCGCCGATTCGGGGGTGGCGAGACGCATGATGTTCAACGCGTCCAGCTGCGGGTAGATGCCGCTGAACAAGGCCGGCAGGATTGCGAAATACTTCGCCAGGTCGTTCGCCAACGAGAATGTGGTCAACGCGCCGCGGGTGATCAGCAATTGCTTGCCGATTTCCACCACCTCGATCAGCTTGGTGGGATCGGAATCGAGATCGACCATGTTCCCGGCCTCTTTGGCTGCCGAGGTTCCCGTGTTCATCGCGACCCCGACATCCGCCTGGGCAAGGGCGGGAGCATCATTGGTCCCGTCACCTGTCATCGCGACGAGACGTCCGCCTTCCTGTTCCTTCCGGATCAGGGCCAGTTTGTCTTCCGGGGTGGCCTCCGCCATGAAGTCGTCGACGCCCGCCTCGTCGGCAATCGCCTTCGCGGTCAACGGATTGTCGCCGGTGATCATGATCGTGCGAATACCCATCGCCCGGAGTTCGGCGAACCTGTCAGCCATTCCCGGCTTGACGACGTCGGACAACGCGATCACGCCGAGGATCGAGGTACTCTCACCTTGCTTGACGGCAACTACCAGCGGCGTTCCGCCGGCTTGGGCGATGTCGCCCACGGTGTCGGTCACCGCGGTCTCCGCGTGTCCACCACCACTGACGACCCAGTTCATCACCGCATCCGCTGCACCCTTTCGGATTTGGCGTCCGGAGTGGTCGAGTCCGCTCATCCGGGTTTGTGCCGTGAACGGAACGAACTCGGCGCGTTCTTCGTCCAACGTCGGCTCGGCAGCGAGACCGAAATCCGCTGCGCACAGCTCGACGATGCTCCGTCCCTCGGGAGTTCCGTCGGCCAGGCTCGACAAGCGAGCTGCCGCAGCAAGATCGTCGGCGGATACACCGGGCGCCGGATGGAGTGCGGTGGCCCGGCGGTTACCGAAAGTGATGGTTCCGGTCTTGTCCATCAACAGGGTGTCGATGTCGCCCGCAGCTTCCACCGCGCGTCCCGACATCGCGAGAACGTTGCGCTGGACGAGGCGGTCCATGCCCGCGATACCGATCGCCGAGAGCAGCGCTCCGATGGTCGTCGGGATCAGGCAGACGAGAAGTGCGATCAGCTTGATCGGATCCTGCTCGTGCCCCGCGTACAAGCCCATCGGGCCGATGGCTACGACGGCGAGGAGGAAGATGACGGTCAACGACGCGAGCAGGATGTTGAGCGCAATCTCGTTGGGTGTCTTCTGACGTGAAGCACCCTCGACGAGCGCGATCATCCGGTCCACGAACGAACTGCCCGGTGCTGCGGTGATTTCCACGACGATGCGGTCCGAGAGAACCGTCGTACCACCGGTGACGGCGCACCGGTCACCACCGGATTCACGGACCACCGGCGCGGATTCACCGGTGATCGCCGATTCGTCTACGGAGGCAATACCTTCGACCACGTCGCCGTCGCCGGGGATGACCTCGCCGGCAACCACTATCACCCGATCGCCGACCACCAGTTCGGTGCCGGAAACCGATTCGATCGCACCGCTCATCGTGATCCGATGTGCTGTGGTGTCCTGCTTCACCTTTCGCAGGCTCGCCGCCTGCGCCTTGCCGCGCCCTTCGGCCACGGATTCGGCGAGGTTCGCGAAGATCACCGTGAACCAGAGCCACAGGGTGATCACCCAGGAGAACACCGAGGGATCGGCGATCGCCATGACAGTGGTGATGGCGGAACCGACGAACACCACGAACATGACCGGGTTGCGGGCGAGGTGGCGTGGGTCGAGTTTGCGCACGGCCCCCGGCAACGCGGTGATCATCTGCCGCGGGTTGAAAACGCCTGCGTGTACTTGACGGGACTGCCCTGGATCAGCCTTGTCGGCGGCGTCTTGCGCTACCACGGGTTTCTCACTGATACGCACGGTCATTGAAGAGCCTCCGCTAGCGGGCCCAGCGCGAGGGCCGGGAAGAATGTAAGTGCAGCAACAAGAACGACGGTGCCGGTCAACAAACCGGTGAACATCGGTCCGGACGTCGGGAGGGTGCCGGCCGTCGGCGCCACCTTCTTCTGCGAGGCAAGAGCACCGGCCAAAGCGAGAACGAAGATGATCGGCAGGAATCGGCCGAGAAGCATGCAGATTCCGAGAGACGACTGGAACCAGTCGCTGGTGACCGTCAGACCGCCGAAGGCGCTGCCGTTGTTGTTGGAGGCGGAGGCGAAGGCGTAAAGCACCTCACTGAACCCGTGGATCGATCCCGGCGTGCCCGGATCTCCCCCATTGCCTTGATAACCGGTGGTCGAACCGAGGATGACGGTGATGGCGGTACCGATCAAGACCAGCGCGGGCATGACCAGAATCGACAGCGCCGCAAGGGTGATCTCGCGTCGACCCAACTTCTTGCCGAGATATTCGGGCGTGCGACCGACCAGCAGTCCGCCGACGAACACTGCGATCAATGCCAGCACAAGAATCCCGTAGAGGCCGGTTCCGACTCCACCTGGCGCAATTTCGCCGAGCAACATGTTGAGCAGGACCGCGCCGCCGCCGAGGGGTGACATGCTGTCGTGGGCCGAGTTCACCGCGCCCGTCGACGTTCCCGTGGTCGCCACCGCGAACAACGCCGATCCGGGGATTCCGAAGCGAACTTCCTTGCCCTCCATCATCGAACCAGCTGCTGTGGCGGCAACACCGCGTGCGCCGGATTCGGCAGCGAGCGTGACTGCGAGCAGCCCGCTCCACAGGATTCCCATCACTGCCAGCAGGGTGAGGCCTTGCCTACGATCCCCGACGAGAGTTCCGAACGTTCGGGTGAGGCAGACCGGAATCAACAGAATCGCCAGGATCTCGACGACATTGCTCAACGGGGTGGGGTTCTCGAACGGGTGCGCCGAGTTGGCAGCCAAGATCCCGCCACCGTTGGTGCCGAGTTCCTTGATCGCTTCCTGGGACGCGACGGGGGCCAGTGCATTGGTGACCGCATTGCCGTCGAGGCCGGTGGAGGCGAAACCGCTGTGGAACGACTGGATCACTCCCTGGCTCAACAGGATCAGGGCGATCACGAAGGAGAACGGGAGGAGGATGCGCAGAGAACCACGCGTCAGATCGACCCAGAAGTTGCCGATCTCGCCGCCCCTGGCCACCCGAATGAAGCCGCGAACCAATGCGATGGCCACCGCCATGCCGACCGCTGCCGAGACGAAGTTCTGCACCGCCAGACCGACGGGCTGAACGAAGTTGCTCATCGTCGTTTCCGGCGTGTACGACTGCCAGTTGGTGTTCGCCACAAACGAAATCGCGGTGTTGAACGCTACGGCAGGACTGACCCCGGACAGACCGTCACTCAGCGGCAGTACTCCCTGAATCCGTTGCAGGAAGTACAGGAACAATGCGCTGGCCAGCGAGAATCCGAGAACGCTTGCGGCGTAGCCGTACCACGTCTGCTCGGCCCTGGAGTCGATCCGACCGACGCGGTAGATCACACTCTCGACCCGAAGATCTCGCGTCGACGAGTAAACACGCGCCATGTAGTCGCCCACCGGAACGTAGGCGATTGCCAGAACGACGAGGACAAAAGCGATCTGCAGGCCGGCTGCAAGAGCGGGCGACATCAGAACCTCTCAGGATCTACGAGTGCAACGAGCAGGTAAATGACCAATGCCGCGGCGACGGCGATCAGAACCACGCTGACCACACCGGCAACCGTCATTTGGGAGCGCTCGCCTGTAGGGCGCGCAGTACCAGCGCGCACACGAGAAAACCGCCGAGAATCAGAGCAACGTAGGCCAGATCGGCCATGAGCTTCCCTCTTCGAAATCTTTTGCCGTGCTGCTGTGCATCGCAGCCATGACGCGCGGTCGCCCTCGACCGGATGCGCTCTCTCAGCTTCGACCTCCGGAAAGGCCGATTCCGCGTCTCTGACGATCCGCTTACGCACTGACCTGGCGTCTTGACGCGATCTTGACGCGAAACCGAAGTTCACTAATACTGAAACAAGTTACTGTTCGTTCGAACGAACAGTTTTGCGAAGGGAACCTGATGACTTCTCGAACCGACCACGATCTCGCCCCCGGTCTTGTCGACCAGGTTGCGAGTCTGGCCTCGGGCGCCACCTCGTCCGTCGCGGCCACGGAGGCAACGCTGAGCCGGATCGAGGCCACTCAGCCTCACCTCAATGCGTTCAAGATCGTGCGGCGCGAGAAGGCACTCGAGGAAGCTGCCGAGGCCGACAGGCGTCTCGCACTCGGCGAGCGCCTACCTCTTCTCGGCGTGCCGATCGCAGTGAAGGACGACGTCGACATCACCGGCGAACCCACCGCCTTCGGTTGCCCTGGCGATTTCCCGGCCAAGACCGAGGACTCGGAGATGGTTCGACGCCTCCGCGACGCCGGCGCAGTGATCGTGGGCAAAACCAACAGCCCGGAATTGGGTCAGTGGCCCCTTACGAGCGGTTCAGCCTTCGGTTACACGCGCAATCCGTGGTCGCGCCACCACACTCCAGGCGGATCGTCGGGCGGCACCGCCGCGGCCGTCGCCGCCGGATTGGTCAGCGCCGGAATCGGTTCCGACGGTGCCGGTTCCATCCGAATCCCTGCGGCCTGGACCAACCTCGTCGGAATCAAACCGCAGCGCGGGCGCATCTCCACCTGGCCCGACGCCGAAGCGTTCTACGGCCTGACGGTCAACGGTCCGCTCGCTCGCACCGTCGCCGACGCGGCACTGCTGCTCGACGTCGCTGCCGGCAACCATGACGGCGACCTCCACAAGCCGACACCGGTCACCGTCAGCGACGCGGTGGGACGCGACCCCGGAAAACTGAAAATCGCGCTTTCCCTTCGCAATCCGTTCACCGCCACTCCCGTGAAGCTGGACCCGGAAGTGCGCCTGGCCGTGCATTCGATCGCCGACACGCTGCGGGAGCTCGGACACCACGTCGTCGTCGACGATCCCGCATACGGCCTGATCTTCGGCCTGAACTTTCTGCCCCGCTCACTCGTCGGGGTCCACGACTGGCTCGGACGCGTTCCCGACCCGACACTGGTCGATGCCAGAACACGCGGAAATGCCCAGAACGGCAAGCTACTTCGCGGCGCACCTCTGCGCGCGGCCCGCGCGGCCGAGCCACGGATGCGAAAGCGGATCGGAGCGATCTTCGACACCTACGACGTCGTCCTGGCACCCACGACGGCAACTCCACCGATCATGGCGACCGCGATCGACGGCATCGGTGGCTGGGACACAGACAAGGTCATGACCGGCGCCTGCCCGTACGCGTGGCCGTGGAACGTCCTCGGCTGGCCCTCGGTCAACGTACCGGCCGGATTCAGCAACACCGGCCTTCCCATCGGTGCGCAGTTGATGGGCAACGAGAACACCGAACCTCTGTTGGTCTCCCTCGCTTCACAATTGGAATCGGTCCTGCGTTGGGATCAGGTCCGCCCCGAGCCGTGGTGGTGACTCGATGAGTAACCGGGACGTCCGCGCGCGAATACTCGACGCCGTTCTGCACGTCGTCGGTACCGACGGCATCCCGGGTGTGAGCAACCGGCGCATCGCCGCGCAGGCCGGCGTCTCACTCGGATCGATCACGTATCACTTCGCCAGCCAGTCGGACATGCTCCGCGCTGCTCTGTCTCGTTTCGTGACAGACGAGACGACGCGCCTGCGCGCCTTGGCCGAGGAGTACCGCGACAAAGGTCTGAGCGTCGAGGACGCCGCGGCAATAGCCGAAAAGGTGACGCGAGATCTTTCGTTCTCGGCCGAGCGGATCGCGCCGTTCGAGATGTACATCGCCGCCGGGCGCGACCACGAACTCCACGAAGTCGCCGTCGAATGCTTCGCCGCCTACGACGATTTGACCGTCACGATTCTGACGGCACTCGGTGTACCTGATCCGGAGTCGATTGCATCGACGCTCGTCGCCGTCATCACCGGCCTCCAACTCCGACGCCTGGCCACCGGCGTCGACGAGCAGGACATCGGCGCGGCGATCCTCAGGGTCCTCCGGCCCTAGAAGCCCAGCCGGCCGAGCTGCTTCGGGTCGCGCTGCCAGTCCTTGGCGACCTTGACGTGCAGCTCCAGGAAGATCCGCACACCGAGCAGCTTCTCGATCTGCAGGCGCGCACTGGTACCGACTTCCCGCAGACGCGCCCCGCCCTTACCGATGACGATGCCCTTCTGACTGGGCCGCTCGACGTAGAGCAGTGCATGCACGTCGAGCATCTCGCCCTGCTTCTCGGTGCGACCCTCACGCGGGATGACCTCCTCGATCACCACAGCCAGAGAGTGCGGCAATTCTTCGCCGAGCCCCTCGAGCGCAGCCTCACGGATCAGTTCGGCCATGAGCACCTCTTCGGGCTCGTCCGTCAGTTCCCCGTCCGGGTAGAAGGCCGGGCCCTCGTCCATCAGACCGGCGAGGACGTCGACCAGGATCTCGACCTGTTCACCCGACTTCGCGGACACCGGAACGACCTCGGATTCGGGACCGAGCAGGGTGGACAGCGCGAGCAACTGCTTTCCGACGGCGTCGCGGCTGACCTTGTCGATCTTGGTCACGATGCCGACCAGCTTGGTCTTGGGCGCCATCTGACGGACCTGCTGCACGATCCAGCGGTCTCCGGGCCCGATGGCCTCGTCGGCCGGGATGCACAGGCAGATGACGTCGACCTCGGAGTACGTGTCGCGAACCAGGTCATTGAGGCGCTGCCCGAGCAAAGTGCGGGGCTTGTGCAGTCCAGGGGTGTCCACCAGGATCAGCTGCGCATGCTCGCGGTGAACGATGCCGCGAATCGTGTGGCGCGTCGTCTGCGGGCGCGAGGACGTGATCGCGATCTTGCTGCCGACCAACGCGTTGGTCAGCGTGGACTTGCCCGTATTGGGTCGACCCACGAAACACACGAAGCCTGACCGGAATTCGTTCTTGCTCATAACTGCTCCTCGCTGAACTCTCGCTCAGTCATCGGTGTCTTCTGTCTCTTCGTCTTCGGACGGCGGGATGCGCTGCACGAACACCGTGCTGATGCGTACCCGGCCTCGGCCCGTATTGGTTCCCTCGCCGCGCAGGATCAAACCGTCGTACTCCACTTCGGAACCGGGAAGTGGCACTCGGCCGAGTACGTATCCGATCAGCCCGCCGACGGTCTCCACCTCGTCGAGTTCGAGTTCGAGATCGAACAATTCACCGAGGTCTTCGATGGGAAGTCTCGCGGATACGCGGAACATTCCGTCACCGAGATCCTCGATGGGCGGCGTCTCGTCCTCGTCGTACTCGTCGGCGATCTCACCGACGATCTCTTCGATGACGTCCTCGATCGTGACGAGCCCGGCGATTCCGCCGTACTCGTCGACGAGTATCGCCATGTGGTTGCGGTCGCGCTGCATCTCGGCCAGCAAGCTGTCGAGCGGCTTCGAGTCGGGAACGAAGACGGCGGGCCGCATGACGTCGCAGACGTTGACGTTCCGGCCGCCGTCGGGCAGGTGGTAGGTCTGCTTGACCAGATCCTTCAGGTAGACGACACCGAGCACGTCGTCGACGTTCTCCCCGATGACCGGCAGGCGCGAGTGACCACTGCGGACGGCCAACGACGTTGCCTGCCCGGCATTCTTGTCGTTCTCGATCCACACCATGTCGGTGCGGGGCACCATCACCTCGCGCGCCGACGTGTCTCCGAGTTCGAAGACGGACTGGATCATTCGGCGTTCTTCGTCGGCCACGACGCCACGTTCCTGCGCCATGTCCACGAGTTCACGCAACTCGATTTCCGACGCGAACGGGCCGTTGCGGAAGCCCTTACCCGGGGTCAATGCGTTACCCACGAGGATCAGGACGCGACTGATCGGCCCGAGCAGAACCCCGATCCACAGCAGTGGCAGCGACGCGGCCATCGCGATGGAGTACGCATGTTGGCGCCCAAGCGTTCTCGGTCCGACGCCGATGACCACGTACGAGACGAGAACCATGATCACCGCGGTAACGGTCAGCGCCCAGCCCAGCGAGAGGACGTCGATCAGGCCGCCCACGAGTACGACGGTGGCCGTGATCTCGCACAAAATGCGAAGCAGGACCATCAGATTCACGTATCGCGGGCGATCGGTCAGGATGCGTTGCACTCGCGCGGCGCCGGCTCGCTCTTCCTTTGCCATCTCGTCGATCCGCGCCGACGAAATGGTGTTGAGCGCCGAGTCGACGGCCGCGAACACACCACCGACCGGGACAAGAGCAATCGCCAGAACAAAGAGCGCTATGGCGCTACTCACTACAGAACCCCCGGATAACTGTTATCGGTCCACTCCGTCGACGAAACCGGTCTTACCGAGCAGCTTCTGATCGCGTTCGGCCAGTGCTGCTTCGCGGTCGATACGGCGAAGGTCTTCGTACCACTCTTCGAGGAGGCTGTTCTGCAAGCCGAACATCTCCTTCTCCTCCTCCGGCTCCGCATGGTCGTAGCCGAGAAGGTGCAACACACCGTGGACGGTCAGGAGGGCAAGTTCGTGAGCCAGTGAATGCCCGGCCTTGTCAGCCTGATCCGCGGCGAAAGACGGACACAGCACGATGTCACCGAGCATCGACGGCCCCGGCTCGGGGGAATCGGGACGGCCACCCGGCTCGAGTTCGTCCATCGGGAACGACATGACGTCGGTCGGACCCGGCAGGTCCATCCAGCGAACGTGCAGATCCGCCATCGTCGCGGAGTCGACGAGAACCATCGACAGCTCGGCCGCCGGATGGACATCCATCCGAGCGATCACGAAACGGGCAACGCTGATCAACTCCGGTTCGGAGATGTCCATGCCCGATTCGTTCGAGACCTCGATGCTCATGTGCGACGCTCTTTCCTGGGAAAAGTAGGGGTTGATGCGTCGCTCAGCCTACCGTCGCGGTGAATGAGCATGTGCAGCGCGGCGCTGCGCCCGGTTTCCGACCGCCAACTCGCCGGACCGATCCGATTCGTGACGCTCGTAAGCGTCGACGATGTGAGAGACCAGCCGATGACGTACGACGTCGCTGCTGTCGAGAGTGGCGAAATGAATATCGTCGATCCCGGTGAGGATTTCGGATGCCGCGCGCAGACCCGAACGGGCCCCGCCCGGCAGATCGACCTGGGTCACGTCTCCGGTGACCACGATCTTGGAACCGAACCCGAGGCGGGTCAGGAACATCTTCATCTGCTCGGCCGTGGTGTTCTGCGCTTCGTCCAAGATGATGAAGGCGTCGTTGAGCGTCCGGCCACGCATGTAGGCGAGCGGAGCGACCTCGATGACTCCGGCCTGCATCAACTTCGGAATCGCCTCGGGATCCATCATGTCGTGCAATGCGTCGTGCAGCGGGCGGAGATACGGATCGATCTTCTCGTGCAGCGTGCCGGGCAGAAAGCCCAGTCGCTCGCCGGCCTCGACTGCCGGCCTGGTCAAGATGATCCGAGAGACCTGCTTGGCCTGCAACGCCTGAACGGCCTTGGCCATGGCGAGGTAGGTCTTGCCGGTACCGGCCGGGCCGACTCCGAACACGATGGTGTTCTCGTCGATGGCGTCGACGTAGCGTTTCTGGTTGAGGGTCTTCGGCCGAATCGTCTTGCCCCGACGCGAAAGAATGTCCAGGGAGAGCACCTCTGCCGGAGACTCGCCGACCTCGTTGGTGAGCATGCCGATGGTTCGTCGAACAGCGTCCGGGGCAATGGGCTGCCCCCGACCGGCCAGCGACGCCAATTCACTGAACACACGTTCTGCCAGCGCCACGTCTGCAGCCGTCCCCGACAAGGAGATGGTTCCGCCACGTACATGAATGTCGGCACGAAGCTCACGTTCTATCGCGGTGAGATTCTCGTCCGTCGCCCCCAGGATTTGACGCACGGTCTCCGGCGCCAGATCCATACTCGAACGGACGGTGCGCTCTGCGGGCAGAGCGCGCTCGGTGATGGTGGTTACACGGTTCCCGTCGAGTTCACTGTGTTCACTCACGTGGTGAATATGGCCTGCTTTCTGGTCCGATCAGCCCACTCGACTCGTGAGCCTCGATACTTCGAAGTCTAGCGCCAGAGTCGGACACGGCCCACTTGTTAATCGTCCCGGCCTAATCCTCGCGGCGACCGGACGGCAGCGATTCGCGGATCCACTCCGACGCTTCGGCGACGATCACGGAGCTTCTGTCCGGACTGATACCCGCGATGACCAGGCACACGGCGGCAAAGGATTCGCCCGAGTCCGTGATGAGCCCACTGTTGGCCTGATCGAACAAAGTGATCGTGATCGCCTCGGTCATCGCTACCAGAGTCTCGGCCGGCAGGTATTTCGAGAAGGTTCCGTCACGCTGACCGCGCTCGACGACGCTGATACTCACGGCACGCGCGGGCTCCATCAGATCGAGAATCCGCTGCTCCCCCAACTCTTTGCGAGCAAAGCTGAGCAGCATCCGGAAGCGATCACCGACCGGCCATGACAGCAATGCCAGTACGGCAGTCGCCAGATCCGGGCGCTCGGGCGGCTCGCCGGCTTGGCTCAGCGCAGCTACGAGATCGGTCGACGCCTCGTCCACGATGCCGTTGATCAGCGCCTCTCGGCTGTCGAAATGCGCGTACACGGTTCGCCTGACCACACCGGCGGCCTTTGCGACGTCGTCCATGCTCGCATCCGGATCAGCAGCGAACGCCGTGATCGCCGCCTCGATGATGCGATTGCGATTGGCCGCGGCCTGACTACGACGCTGCCGTCCGCCCGATTCGGCAGTTCCCGAAACGACTGTGCCCGAATGCGTCAACGCGCGTTCCACCTCTTTCGACTGCCCAACTGTGATCTAGGTCAATCATAGTTGCACATCGGTGTGCAAGTTATTAACTTACACATCAGTGTGCAAATAGATCGAGGAGTGTCTTCGATCATCAGGAACGGAGTCGCGTCATGACGACACTCATGAGCAAACCTGTCTCGGAGATGGACCAGCCGTACTCACGGCGGTGGGCCGCGCTCGGGGTGTTGTGCCTGAGTCTGCTGATCGTCGTGATGGCGAATACCGCGCTGATCGTCGCGGCGCCGGACATGACCAGAGACCTCGGCCTCACCAGCACGCAACTTCAATGGGTCATCGACGGCTACACCGTCCCCTACGCCGCATTGATGCTGCTGTTCGGCGTGATCGGTGACAAGTACAGTCGCCGCGGCGCACTTCTCGCCGGACTCGCCGTGTTCGCCGGCGGCGCCGTCTTCGGCAGCATCGCGGACACCACCAACGCCGTCATCGCGGCACGAATGATCATGGGCGTCGGCGCCGCGATCATCATGCCCGCGACGCTTTCGCTTCTGGTCGCTACCTTTCCCAAAGCGGAGCGATCACGCGCCATCGCGGCGTGGGCGGCGACGTCGGGTCTCGCGATTGCACTCGGTCCGCTGTTGGCCGGATGGATTCTCGACAGTCATTCCTGGAGCATCACTTTCCTGATCAACGTCCCGATCGCCGCAGTCGCTGCCGTCGCCGCCGTAATTCTGGTGCCGCCGAGCAAGGCCGAGCACCTGGGCCGGATCGACTGGATCGGCGGCGCACTCTCGGTGGTCACCATCGGCTCGCTCGTGTACTCGATCATCAACGGATTCCACTTCGGGTGGACCGGCGGACCCATCGGTGCCGCGGTACTCGCTGCGATCGGCCTCGTCTCGTTCGTCGTCTGGGAACTGCGTCACCCGCAGCCACTGCTCGACGTCCGTAAGCTCGGCCAGCGAATGGTCGGCGGCGCGACGCTCGCCGTACTTCTGCTGTTCCTGGCCGCCTTCGGCGCCATCTACTTCATCTCACAGCAGTTCCAGTTCATCCTCGGCTACGGCGCACTCGAAACCGGTGTTCGTCTGCTGCCCTTGGCAATTGCCGTTTCGATCGGCGCCGTTGTCAGTGGGCGGATCACTCCGCTGATCGGCGTCCGGGCATCCATCGTCGGCGGCATGGTGGTCGCCACGATCGGCGTTCTGATTCTCACGCAGGTCGACGGCGATTCGGGCTACTGGATGTTCGCAGTCCCACTGATCCTGCTCGGCCTGGGCATCGGTCTCAGCGAACCGCCGGCCACCGACGCCATCATGGACAACTTCTCCGAGGACGATCTCGGTGCTGCGGGTGGCCTCAACGACACCGCCATCGAACTCGGCGGCTCGCTGGGTATCGCGATCCTCGGCTCGATCCTCGCTGCGAGCTACAAGGATTCGATTGCCGGATTCATCGGTGGAATGCAGGTTCCGCAGTTGACGGGCGAAATTGCACAACAGGCCGCGTACGCGATGGAGGTGTCGGGCGAATCCGTCGGCGGCGCTTCGTTGGTCGCCGAAGAGATGGCAGGCAACCCGTTGGCTGCAGCTCAGGCAGGGCCGTTGCTCGACGCCGCAGGCAGTGCCTACGCCGACGCGATTTCGGCGGCCAGTTGGGCGGGCGGTCTTGCACTGTTCGTGGGGGCAGTTGTCGTGGCGTTCATCCTGCCGGGCAAGAAGGCCCCTGTGGAAGTCGACCCCGCGTCAGTCTGACGTGCTCGGAGCCAGCGGGTCTTCGGCGAGAACCAACTCGCGGGAGACCCGCCACGACTCGGACGAGGGTGAGAGAAATGCGTCGTGTCCTTCGCCCTCGATCACACGCAGTGCCACGGGATCACCAGCCGCTTCCGCGGCTTTCGCGTACCGGGAGCTCACCTTGGCCGGCACCTGCAGGTCCTCCGCACCCGTGACGCACACAACGGGGACGCCGATCGGCAATCGATGCTGCGGCGACGCACTGCGATACAGATCCGGGTCCGCGTCGAACGGAACGCCGAACAGATCCTCGATGAAGCTGATCCGTCGTCCACGCTCGCCTGCCGACGCCAGATCGAGTGCGGCCGCCTGTGCGATGACCCGTTCAGGCCGGGTGAACGTGTCCTTCTCCCCCGCCAGCCACACTGCAAGATGTCCTCCGGCCGAATGCCCGAGCAAGCGAATCTGATTCAGATCCAATTCGGCCGAGGACTTCCCGGCAACCAGTCCGGGGATTTCGTCGTACGCGGCTTTCACGTCGGCGGACATCTCCGGCCAACGACCGCCCGCCCCGAGACGGCGGTATTCGATGTTCCACACCGCGACGCCGTGCCGCGCGAGTTCGACGGCAAATGCGGTGCCCAGAGTCAATCCGTACTGCCCGCTCCAGAAGCCGCCGTGGATCTGCATGACGACCGGGATCGGGCCGTCAGCGACTCCGTCGGGAACGTAGAGATGCCCGAACTGCTGCTCGTGTCGGCCGTACGGAATCTTGAATCGAGGCACCGAGGAAATCTATCTCAGGCGAGGGCGCTGCCTGCGGCCCAGTCTGCCCAGGAAAGGGTCCAGTCGCCGTTCTGCCACACCTCCAGCGGAGCGCCGCCGGTGTTCTTGATCTCGACGACATCTCCCGGCTGCGAGAAATCGAAGAACCATTTGGCATTGGCCGCACTGAGATTGAGGCAACCGTGCGAGGTGTCGGTGTTTCCCTGCGCCCAGACGGTGCTCTCCAACTCGTGAAGATAGATACCGTCCGTGCTGATGCGGGTGGCCCAGTTGATGGATTCCTTGTAGCCCAGGCGCGAGTTGATCGGCAGACCGTAGGTCGACGAATCCATGATGACGGGATTGGCCTTGTCCATCACGGTGTACGTGCCGGGCTGGGTCCAGAACGAGAGCGTCGTGCCGCCGATCGTCTCGGTGCCGCCCATTCCCATCGAGGTCGGCATTTCCTTGATCACCTGACCGTTTTCGTAGACGGTCACCATCTTGGTGTTGTCGTCGGCGACCGAGACGTGGGAGTCGCCGATCTTGAAGGACACGGTGTCGTCCTGCTGGCCGTACAGTCCGTTGCCGAGCTGCTTGCCGTAGATGTTCGCGTTCACCGAGACCGTCGTGCCTGGTGCGTAGTAGTTCTGCGGTCGCCAATGAACGTTCTGACCGTCGACCCAGTACCACGATCCCTGTACGGGCGGATTGGTTGTGACCAGCAGAGACTTCTCGGCCGCGGCCTTGTCACCGATCAACTCGTCGAAATGAACGGCGACGACGGTGCCGACACCGTACGTGCCACCGTCCGATATCGAGGCGCCACCGGTGGTGTTGATGTACGCCCGGGTCTGGTTACTCGGCGCGACGGTGGTCAGCGTCGTGTTCTTGGTCGTGGCAACACCATTCGCGTCGACGGCGTCGACGACCAGCTTGTAGGTCTTGCCGTATCCGAGTGGTTCGCTCGGTTTCCAGGACGTCTTGTCCGGCGTGGTGATACCGGCGACTTCCTTACCCTCGGGGTTGGTCAGCGCGACGGTCGTCAGTGTTCCCTTCGCGACCTGGACCTCGATGGGGTCGAGTGGACTCACCGGAGTTCCGCCGTCCGCCGGGGTGACGGTGACGAGAGCCTCGCTGGTCGGGGTAGTGGTGACGGCGCTGCTGGAGGAACCCGTGTTGTCTCCGGTGGAGACCGTGCACCCCGCGACGAGCATCAACGCCGCCGCGGCACACACCGCTCCAACGATTCGCATATGCGCACGTGACAACATCTGGCCTCCTGAAATCCCCGAACCAACTCACGCCGAAGGCGACCCCCGACGTCCTTACGATAGTGCGCAAATCTGACACTTCGCTGAGCGCCGGATCCGATTCAGCTCGGGATCACAACAAGATCAGTGCAGTGGCCGTGGTCCCCAGCGATCGGTCAGCACTCCGATCGCGCCCAGAGCAACAGCCCCGGCGGTCGACGTGCGCAGGACCGTCGGGCCGAGAAGCACCGGAGTGGCCCCGGCCTCCGACAACGCGCTGATCTCCGAATCGTCCAGCCCACCTTCGGGACCGACAACCAGAAATACCTCGTCCGCGCTCGCCAGCGGCAAACCGGCCAACGGCGTCGTCGCCGATTCGTGAAGCACCGCAACCACAGCGCCACGGGCAACGGCGTCACGAACCAACGCGATCACCGCCGGCGTCTTGTGCAGTTCCGCAATTTCCGGGACGAACGCGCGTCTGGACTGCTTTGCCGCAGACACTGCCGCACTTCGCCAGCGTGCGACGCCCTTGGCGAGCTTGGGGCCCTCCCACTTGGCGACACAACGCAAGGACTGCCACGGGATCACCGCGTCGATCCCCGCCTCGGTCGCCAGTTCGACGGCCAACTCGGAACGCTCGGCCTTGGGAAGTGCCTGAACGAGGGTCACCAACGGCTTGGGCTGCTCGAGAACCTGAACGTCACTGACCAACAGTTCCAGGCGGTCCTTGCCGACGCTCGTCACCTCGGCGTCGGCCACCCGGCCACGGCCGTCGGCCAACACCAATCGCTCACCGACGCCGATCCGGCGGACAGTGGCCGCGTGGCGACCCTCCTGTCCGTCCAGAACTGCGATTTCACCGACGCCGGGAACCGGGTCGAGAAAGAAGACCGTCGCGGCCACCGTCAGCGGCCGCTGAATGCTTCGCGAAGACGCGAGAACAATCCACCGCTGTTCTGCGAGGCCGTCGAGACAACCTCGGCCTCGTCACGATCGCGGAGCAGCTTGAATTCCTTGAGCAGCTTGGACTGCTTGTGATCGAGACGGCTCGGGATGACCACCTCGAGGTGAGCGTGCACGTCGCCGCGCACTCCCGACCGCAGTTTCGGCATGCCATGACCGCGAAGAACAGCAACGTGTCCGGGCTGGGTGCCTGGCTCGATGGTGATTTCCTTGGGGCCGTCGATGATGGTGTCGACGGTGACAGTCGTACCGAGCGCTGCGTCGACCATCGGAACGCGGATCGTGCAGTGCAGGTCTTCACCGTCTCGAACGAAGACATCGTGCTGCTGCTCGACGATCTCGACGTAGAGGTCGCCGGGGTGTCCGCCGCCCGGGCCCACTTCACCCTGCGCGGTCAAACGGATGCGCATGCCACCGGCGACGCCCGCGGGAACCTTCACGGTGATGTCACGCTTGGCCCGAACTCGGCCGTCGCCGCCACACTTGTGGCAGGGATCCGGGATGGTCTCACCGGCACCGCGGCACGTCGGGCACGGACGCGAGGTCATGACCTGACCGAGGAACGAGCGCTGGATGGACTGAACTTCGCCGGCACCGTTGCAGGTCTCACAGCGGACAGGCCTGGAGTCGCCGTTGGTTCCGGCTCCGGTGCAGCTGTCGCACAGAATGGCCGTCTCGACGGTCACGTGCTTGCTGACTCCCGTCGCACATTCTGCGAGGGTCAGCTTGGTGCGAAGCAACGAGTCGGCTCCGGGCTGAACGCGACCGCGCGGCCCACGACCTGCGCCGCCACCGCCGCCGAAGAATGCTTCGAAGACGTCGCCGAGGCCGCCGCCACCGAATCCGCCGCCGAAGCCACCACCGCCGCCACCACCGGACTCGAGCGGGTCTCCGCCGAGATCGACGATGCGACGCTTCTCCGGGTCGGTCAGGACCTCGTAGGCCGTCGAGATCTCCTTGAACTTGGCCTGCGCCGCCTCGTCAGGGTTGACGTCCGGGTGCAGTTCGCGTGCCAGCTTGCGGTAAGCGCGCTTGAGCTCCTGGTCTGTCGCGTTCTTGTCGACGCCGAGCAATCCGTAGTAATCCCGTGCCACGTTGAGTCTCTCGTCCTTCTCTTACTTCTAGGTTTTCCTCAGTCCTCGCGAAGAGGCGTGCCGACGAATGTCGACGTCCTTCATCGCTCGGAGAGAACTTCGCCGATGTATCTGGCAACGGCGGCAACCGATGCAATTGTTCCCGGATAGTCCATCCGAGTGGGTCCGAGCACACCGACACCACCGAAAACGGTACCGGCCGCGCCGTAGCCAGTCGAAATCACAGAGGTTCCGCGCATCTGTTCGACCTGCGTCTCTTCACCGATCTGAACGGTGACCGTGCCGGAGTTCTGCGTCGCAGCGAGCAGTTTGAGGACCACTACCTGCTCTTCCAGTGCTTCGAGCACTGCGCGCAGCGAACCGGGGAAGCCGGCCAGACCGGAGAAATCGGCGGCGTTGCGCGTGAGATTCGAGGTTCCGCCCAGAACGAGACGATCTTCCGGATGTTCGACCAGGGTCTCGACCAGAACCGTTGCCGAGCGGATCACGGCGTCGCGAAGGTCGGCCGGAGACTCGTCAGCCAGTTCCGCCACGGCAATCGACGCGGCGGCCAGGCGCTTGCCTTCCAGTGCTCCGCCGAGAAGCGTGCGCAACCGGGAAAGGTCTTCGTCTTCGAGGACGTCTCCGAGTTCGACGATTCGCTGATCGACGCGGCCGGAATCGGTGATGAGAACGAGAAGCAGGCGCGCCGGCGTCAACGCGACCACCTCGAGGTGGCGAACCGACGACGCGGACAGCGACGGATACTGGACAACCGCGACCTGACGGGTCAGTTGCGCGAGCAGTCGCACACCACGACGCAGAACGTCGTCGAGATCGACACCCGACTCCAAGAACTCGAGGATCGCTCGACGCTCGGGCCCGGACATGGGCTTGACGTCGGCGATGCGATCGACGAATTCGCGGTATCCCTTGTCGGTGGGGACGCGGCCGGAACTGGTGTGCGGTTGGGCGATGTAGCCCTCGGCCTCGAGGAATGCCATGTCGTTGCGCACAGTGGCGCTCGACACTCCGAGGTTGTGACGCTCGACCAGTGCCTTGGATCCCACCGGGTCCTGGGTGGAGACGTAATCGGCCACGATTGCACGTAAGACCTCGAAACGCCTGTCGTCGGTACTCGACATCGTTGCCACCTCCGTTTCCTGAAAAGAACGAACACCGACATTTACACATCGGTTTCCACTGGCAGTCTAATCGCCCGAGCGCCAGAGACGGCTGTTGCCCTTACTGTGGAGTGAGATCGGCGAAAGGTCGATCGCACAACCATGGACAAGGCGGCACATGATCTTCAAAGGCGTGATGGACGGCAAACCGTATCCCGATCACGGACTGTCTCTACGCGACTGGTCGAAGTTCCCTCCACGTCAGGTTCGACTCGACGAGATCGTGACCACCACGAAGGTCCTCGAACTCGATCGCCTGCTGTCGGAGGACTCGACCTTCTACGGCGATCTGTTCCCGCACGCAGTGCAGTGGCGCGGCACTCTCTACCTCGAGGACGGTCTGCACCGAGCGGTTCGTTCGGCCCTGCGAAACCGCGTCGTGCTGCACGCGCGTGTCTTCGACTTCGACGCGATGCCCGGTGTCATCGAGGGAGTCCGCTGACGCTCACGCGATAGTCACGAGCAACGCAGGTGTCGTTTGCCCCGGCCAGGTTCCGGTGAGCGTCGCCGAGCCCGAGACTCGATCTGCGTCGATCACTCTCACCACAGTCAATTCCAGATCTCCCGCGCGGATGATCGTGTCGGTGCCGACTGTCGAGCAGGTCACGGATTCGACTGCCGGTACGGAAGCGCCGGCCGTACCGCTGCCTACTACGTGAGCCGTCACGGGGATGCGATCGGCGGTGTCCGCGAAGACCAGTTCGACTCCGGCCCCACCGGTCAGAATCGCGGTCGCCACCGCGCTGACGTAGACCGGATCACAGCATGCGTCGTACACCCACCGTTCGCCGAGTACCGAATGATCCATGGTCGCGATCAGCGCGGTCTCCGCCCCGTCCAGCGGAGCACCACGATAAGTGAGCGGGACCTGAAGAATTCGACCGTCGGCAGAGCGCATCAGGTGCGTCTCGATTCCGACCTCACCGTCCGGGTCGTCGAAACGATAGGCGTCGACGCGTTCGAGCGTCGAACAGTCGACCGACCCGAGCCACGGCTGCTTGGGCACCCACGCTCGGAGCAGGTCGTTCTTGGACGGATTCAGCTGCGCACGATGAATGATGGCCACCACGGCCACATTACGCGGCGAAGGATGGTTGCGCGTCAGGTCAGGATCGTGCGAATCACCGCATCAGCGAGCAGGCGACCACGGTCGGTGAGAACCACGTGATCGTTCTCGATCACAGCCAACCCGTCGACTACCACCTGTTCGGCCGAAAGACGTTCGGATGCAGACAGTTCCGACAACGGAAGTCCCGTACGCAACCGCGCGGTCAACATGACGCGCTCCATGTGTTCGTCCTCGGCGGTCAGTTCTTCGCTGCCGCCGACGGGAAGTTCACCGAGCGCCAACTGTTCCGCGTACCGCGCCGGGTGCTTGACGTTCCACCACCGCACTCCGCCGACGTGGCTGTGCGCGCCCGGACCGGCACCCCACCAGTCACCGCCGTCCCAGTAGCCGAGGTTGTGACGACACCGGGTGTCACCGGAGTCCGCGGTTTCCGCCTTTGCCCAGTTGGAGACCTCGTACCACCGCAAGCCTGCCTCGGACAGGCGTGAATCGATTCGTTCGTACCGCGAGGCCAGCACGTCGTCGTCCGGGGCGGGCAACTCGCCGCGCCTGACCTTGCGAGCCATGGCGGTGCCGTCCTCGACGATCAACGCGTAGGCCGAGACGTGATCGACATCGGCGGAGAGGACCGCATCGAGTGAGGCGTCCAGGTCTTGATCGCGCTCCCCCGGGGTTCCATAGATCAAATCGAGATTCACGTGCGAAAAACCAGCTGCGCGAGCCTCTTTCGCGGCAGCGACGGCGCGACCTGGGGTGTGCGTGCGGTCGAGGATCTTCAGAACGTGCTGGGCGGCCGACTGCATGCCGAGGGAAATCCGGGTGAATCCAGCGCTGCGGAGAGCACCGAAGAACTCCGGCGACGTCGATTCGGGGTTCGATTCCGTGGTCACTTCGGCGCCGGACGCCAGGCCGAAGCTGCTCCGCACCGCCGACAGCACGTCGGCCAATCCGTCACCACCGAGCAGCGACGGCGTTCCACCGCCCACGAACACGGTCTCCGCCGCCGGGGCGCCCGTCATCTCGGCCGCGAGATCGAGTTCGCGCCGCAGACCTTCCAACCACGACTGCGGCGAGGCGGAAGTTCCGAGCTCTCCGGCCGTGTAGGTGTTGAAATCGCAGTACCCACACCTGGTGGCACAGAACGGGACGTGGATGTAGATCCCGAACGGCCGTTTCCCGACACCCTCGAGCGATCGCGCGGGCAAGGCGAAGGGCGTCGCCTCGCTCTGTCGAGTGGGAGTCGTGCTGGTGGCATTCACGCCTCCAGTGTCCCAGCATCCGGAACGCACACCTATTCAGCCTGCGATGCAGGTCGGCACGTGGCTTGAACTCGATATTTCCCCCGTTTTTCGTGGAAATATGCGCCCGAGTCGGAATTATCGAGTTGACGTGGCACAATGGTCCGCATGACCGGACTCGGAGTGCGACTTGTGGCGCGTCGCCATGTCGACTTCAAGCGTGTGTGCAGCTCGTCGTGTCTGCACCTGTGTAGCTGTTGATCTTTCACTGATCTTCCAGCCTTTCCCGCTCATCTCCATCTGCTTCACCGAAACACTCTCTGCAGAGACATGCCTTTTCAGGGACGCAGCTTCTCCAGCTGTTCGTTTTCGTGAGCACACCTGCCGGCCGCGAGCTTTCCGAGACCGAGGACAGCCCCCTCGATTTCCGACACGGACCGGTGCGTCCCGATCAGACACCGCCACAGTTCATCGATAGTGCGTGCCGCGTGCCGATCAACCGCCCAGATCCAGGAGTTCATCGATGACGTCGACCACCGACGCCGCCACACCCGCCGATTCGGCAGCAGCTGCCGAAGCCCGGCCTGCACGCGCTGCGCGTCCCGCCAAGCGTCGCGCCGAA
Organism: Rhodococcus sp. DN22; assembly: GCF_036669995.1. Lineage (NCBI taxonomy): Bacteria > Bacillati > Actinomycetota > Actinomycetes > Mycobacteriales > Nocardiaceae > Rhodococcus > Rhodococcus sp. DN22. The sequence continues at coordinate 3,943,447 of NZ_CP133326.1, forward strand.
GGTCAGTGGGCCCTCGGTTACCGCGAGCCGCTCAACGCCAACGAGCAGGCCAAGAAGGACGACAACCCGCTCAACGTTCGGGCCCGCATCGAGAACATCTACTCCAAGCAGGGCTTCGACAGCATCGACAAGGGCGACCTTCGCGGCCGCTTCCGCTGGTGGGGTCTCTACACCCAGCGCGAAGAAGGCTACGACGGCACCTTCACCGGCGACGAGAACATCGACCTGCTCGAGGCCAAGTACTTCATGATGCGCGTGCGTTGCGACGCCGGCGCTCTCAACGTCGAGCAGCTGCGCACCATCGCCGGTATCTCGAAGGAATTCGGCCGGAACACCGCCGACCTGTCCGACCGCGAAAACGTCCAGTTCCACTGGATCGAGGTCGAGAACGTTCCGGAGATCTGGAAGCGCCTCGAAGCCGTCGGACTCAAGACCACCGAAGCGTGCGGTGACTGCCCCCGCGTCGTCCTCGGTTCTCCCCTGGCCGGCGAATCGCTCGACGAGGTCCTCGATCCCACCCCGGCGATCGACGAGATCGTGCGCCGCTACATCGGCGACCCCAAGTACTCCAACCTGCCGCGCAAGTTCAAGACCGCCATCTCCGGCCAGCAGGACGTCGTTCACGAGATCAACGACATCGCCTTCATCGGCGTGAACCACCCCGAGCACGGCCCGGGCCTCGACCTCTGGGTCGGCGGCGGACTGTCCACCAACCCCATGCTGGCGCAGCGCGTCGGCGCCTGGATTCCGCTCGACGAGGTCCCCGATGTCTGGGAGGGCGTCGTCTCGATCTTCCGTGACTACGGCTACCGCCGTCTGCGCGCGAAGGCCAGGCTCAAGTTCCTCGTCAAGGACTGGGGTATCGAGAAGTTCCGCGAGGTTCTCGAGACCGAGTACCTCGAGCGCCCGCTCATCGACGGCCCCGCGCCCGAGAAGCCCAAGCGCCCGATCGATCACGTCGGCATCCAGAAGACCCGCAACGGCCACAACGCAGTCGGTTTCGCTCCGATCGCCGGCCGCGTCTCGGGAGACATCCTGGCTCAGGTCGCCGACGCCGCGGAGAAGGCCGGCAGCGACCGGATCCGCTTCACTCCGTACCAGAAGCTGATCATCCTCGACGTCGCCGACGAGACGCTCGAGCCGCTCATCGCCGATCTCGACGCGCTGGGCCTTCCCGCCCGACCGTCACACTGGCGCAAGAACCTGATGGCCTGCTCCGGCATCGAGTTCTGCAAGCTCTCGTTCGCCGAGACCCGCAAGCGTTCGCAGGTGCTCGTGCCCGAACTCGAACAGCGTCTCGCCGACATCAACAGCCAGCTCGACGTGCCGATCACCATCAACATCAACGGTTGCCCCAACTCCTGCGCTCGCTCGCAGATCGCCGACATCGGCTTCAAGGGCCAGCTCGTCGACGACGGTGAGGGGAATCAAGTCGAGGGTTTCCAGGTTCACCTGGGAGGCAGCCTCGGATTCGACAGCGCCTTCGGACGCAAGCTGCGCCAGCACAAGGTCACCAGCGTCGAGATGGGTGACTACATCGACCGCGTCGTACGTCAGTTCGTCAAGAACCGCAACGAAGGTGAACGGTTCGCCGAATGGGCAGTGCGCGCAGACGAAGGAGATTTGCGATGACAGTGGACATTTCGCGAGCAACTGCCGACGAGCTTCGGTCCATCGCCGAGCGCGGTGCAGTAGAACTCGACGGAGCCGGCGCGCAGGAACTGTTGCAGTGGACCGAGGACACGTTCGGTGACTCGTACATCGTGGCGTCGAACATGCAGGACGGGGTGTTGGTTCACCTTGCCGCACAGGTGCATCCGGGCGTCGACGTCCTCTTCCTCGACACCGGCTACCACTTCCCCGAAACCATCGGCACGCGTGACGCGGTCGAGCAGGTGTACGGCGTCAACGTCATCAACGCTCGTGCGCTGGCAAGCGTCGCCGAGCAGGATGTCGCCGAGGGCAAGGATCTGTTCGCCCGTGATCCCAACCGCTGCTGCGCACTACGCAAAGTCGCGCCGCTCAAGCAGACACTGTCCGGGTACAGCGCGTGGGTGACCGGCATCCGCCGCGTCGAAGCGCCCACCCGCGCCAACGCTCCCCTGATCTCCTTCGACGAAGCCTTCGGACTCGTGAAGATCAACCCGATCGCTCCCTGGTCGGACGAGGAGATGCAGAACTACATCGACACCAATTCCATCCTCGTCAATCCCCTTGTCGACGAGGGATATCCGTCCATCGGCTGCGCACCCTGCACCAGCAAGCCAGCCCCCGGCAGCGATCCGCGTAGCGGTCGTTGGGCCGGTGCCTCCAAGACAGAATGCGGGTTGCACGCATCATGACAGTTGACTTGACACCTTCACGGCCTCAGCTCGACGGCACACAGTTCGATACTCTCGACGCCCTCGAGTCCGAAGCGATCCACATCTTCCGAGAGGTGGCCGGCGAATTCGAACGCCCGGTCATTCTCTTCTCGGGCGGTAAGGACTCCACCGTGCTGCTGCACTTGGCGATCAAGGCCTTCTGGCCTGCGCCGTTGCCGTTCACCCTGCTGCATGTCGACACCGGCCACAACCTGCAGGAAGTCCTCGACTTCCGCGACCACGTGGTGGCCAAGTACAACCTGCGCCTGCACGTGGCCAGCGTCGAGGAGTACATCGCGGACGGCCGCCTCACCGAGCGTCCCGACGGTATCCGCAATCCTCTGCAGACCGTGCCGTTGCTGGACGCGATCTCGGAGAATCGCTTCGACGCCGTCTTCGGTGGCGCTCGTCGCGACGAGGAGCGGGCACGCGCCAAGGAGCGGATCTTCTCACTGCGCAACGCTTTCGGCCAGTGGGATCCCAAGAAGCAGCGCCCGGAGCTGTGGAACCTCTACAACGGTCGCCACTCCCCCGGCGAGCAGGTGCGCGTCTTCCCGCTCAGCAACTTCACCGAACTGGACATCTGGCGTTACATCGCCCGCGACAACGTCGAACTCGCCAGCATCTACTACGCCCACCAGCGTCCGGTGTACCAGCGCGACGGCATGTGGATGACCCCCGGAGTCTGGGGTGGGCCGGCTGACGGCGAAGAGCTGCAGACCCTTTCGGTGCGTTACCGTACCGTCGGCGACGGTTCGACCACCGGTGCTGTTCTCTCCGATGCGGCTGACAACGAAGCGATCCTCGCCGAGGTTGCGGCATCACGTTTGACCGAGCGCGGCGCGACCCGTGGCGACGACCGAGTTTCCGAAGCGGCCATGGAAGACCGCAAGCGAGAGGGCTACTTCTGATGAGCGATCTGCTCAGACTGGCAACTGCCGGCAGCGTCGACGACGGAAAGTCCACCCTCGTGGGCCGCCTGTTGTACGACACGAAATCCGTTCTCGCCGACCAGATCGACGCCGTGACCCGTGCGTCGGTGGACCGCGGTCTCGACACCCCTGACCTCTCACTCCTGGTGGACGGACTGCGCGCCGAGCGTGAGCAGGGCATCACGATCGACGTGGCGTACCGCTACTTCGCGACCCCCAAGCGCACCTTCGTGCTTGCCGATACACCGGGCCACGTGCAGTACACCCGCAACACCGTCTCCGGTGCCTCGACGGCTCAGCTCGTGATCCTGCTGGTCGATGCTCGCAAGGGCGTCATCGCGCAGACTCGCAGGCACGCAGCGGTTCTCGCGTTGCTCGGTGTCCCGAAGCTCGTTCTCGCCGTGAACAAGATCGACCTCGTCGAGAACCCCGAAGAGGTCTTCACCTCGATCTCCGCCGAGTTCAACGAACTCACCAGCTCACTGGGCTGGGCAAGCGAAGACGTCGTCGAGATCCCGGTGTCGGCACTGCACGGTGACAACGTCGCCATCCGCTCCGACAAGACCCCGTACTACACCGGCCCCACGCTGATCGAGCACCTCGAGTCGATTCCGGTCGACGCCGAGCCGCATCGCGTCGGTCTGCGTTTCCCGGTGCAGTACGTGATCCGCCCCCGCACCGCAGAGTTCCTCGACTACCGCGGCTACGCCGGTCAGGTCGCTGCAGGTTCCGTCGTGCCCGGCGACGAAGTGGTGATCCTGCCCTCGGGTACGCGCACCACCGTCACACGTATCGACACGGCCGACGGCGAACTGGACGTCGCCCACGCCGGACGCAGCGTCACGCTGATCCTGGCCGACGACGTCGACGTCTCACGCGGCGACACCATCGCATCGCCGTCCGACGCACCCGAGCCGATCGGCGAATTCGACGCCACTGTCTGCTGGCTGGCCGAGAAGTCGCTGCGCCCCGGTGCACGTCTGCTGCTCAAGCACGGCACGCGAACGACGCAGGCCATCGTGGGCAGCTTGGTGGAACGCTTCAACGAGCAGGACCTCACCACGGATCAGGGCCCGGAAACGCTCGAGCTCAACGAGATCGGCAAGATCTCCATCCGGGTGGCCGAGCCGATCGTGGCTGACGACTACGCCGTCAACCGCCACACCGGCAGCTTCCTGCTGATCGATCCCGCTGGTGGAAACACTCTCGCAGCCGGCCTGGTGGGCGACGTCATTTCCGCTGTCGAATTGGGCGAGCGCGTCTAAGTCGATGGTTCCGCTCATCGCTGTTGCGCACGGCAGCCGTGATCCCCGCTCTGCTCGGGTGATCGCGGCTGCTGTGACAGCTCTTCGTGAAGTCCGGCCAGACCTCGATGTCCGGCTGGCGTTTCTCGACCTCAATGCACCGTCCATCGATCAGGTCCTGGACGGAGTTGCACACGACGGCCACACTCACGCCGTTGTTGTTCCGATGCTGCTGGGCAATGCCTTCCACGCCCGGGTAGATCTGCCCGGACTCTTGGCCGCTGCCGCGACACGCCACCCCCAGTTGACCGTGTTCCAAGCAGACGTACTGGGTCGCGATGCTCGGCTGATCGAGGCAGTACGCGAGCGAATTCTCGAAGCGGGTGCCCGGCCGGACGATCCGTCGGTCGGTGTCGCTCTTGCGGCAGTCGGCTCGTCCGATGCGCGCGCCAATGCCGCGACCGCAGAATTGGCGTCCACTCTCCTCGGCGGAACCAACTGGTCGGGCGTTCGAATCTGTTTCGCGACATCCGCGGAACCGACAGTTGCCCAGGCGATCTCCGCACTCGAGCAGGACGGCGCCGAACGTGTTGTCGTCGCACCGTGGTTCTTGGCTCCCGGCCTACTGACCGATCGACTCAGCGCTGCCGCAGCAACTGCATGTCCGCGCGCGCGTTTCGCCGACACGATCGGTGGGCACTCTCTACTGATCGAAACGATGATCGACCGTTACCGACAAGTCGCTGATGCACTACCCGACCGTCTGGTCCGCTCCGCCTGATCCGGTTTCACAGGCCGTTATCAGATTGTTACCGTAGTGTTGGATCTGTCCAGCTCGCGAAGGTACCTCCTTCGCCTGCGAAACAGATCTTTGGGTGCAATCCCCTCAGAGCGCCGCGAGAGGGAACACCATCACTCACAATCTTCGCCTCGGCACAGCCGGCATCGCATGGGTCCTGTCGGTGCTCTACCTGCTTGTCGAAATCTTCACAGCCGGAGCATGGAAGACGCCGTACAGCTTCGCGCGCGACTCCATCAGTTCGCTGGGCGTGACGACATGCAGCGTGGATTCGTGTTCGCCGATGCACGACGTGATGAACGCGGCCTTCATGATCCTCGGTGCGCTCACCATCCTCGGTGCAGCCTTGCTGCACAAGTACATTCCGGACGGTCGTGCGAAGAAGTGGATTCTCGGTCTTGCCGTCGTCGTTGCATTGAGCACCGCGGCCACCGGCCTCTTCCCGGCGAACGACGGGACCTTCGTTCATTGGACCGCCGTACTTCCCGGCTTCGTCGCACGTCATGCCGTTCTCGTCCTCATGGCAATTCAATTCTGGAAGCACAGCAAATGGATCGCAGTGTGGTCAGGGCTCTGCGCGGCTACCGGAATCGTCGGTGCCGTACTGCTTCTCGGACGAACCCTCACTTTCGGCCTTGGTGAACGCCTGACGCTGTACCCGCTGCCTATGTGGATGGCCGTCACCGGCGTCGCAGCCCTGCTTGCGTTGATGCGCCGAACCGTGTTGAAGAACGTGGAACTGACACTGTCCGGTAACGGATTCATCACCGCTCTGTTGTCGTTGCGCCCGCGTCGATCTCGCGCGGCTGTGCCTACCGACGTTCTCGCACCGCGGAAGCTGACGAGTTTGTAGCGAACCGGGGGTGAGCAGGGACACACTGGTAGGGAGGCGACGCGAGGAGACTTCCATGACCAGTGCATCTGTTCGACACGGAATCGTGGCCGGTATCGACGGCTCGGCAAGCGCGGTCAACGCCGCGAGGTGGGCAGCTTCGGCTGCAAAGAGATTCGACGAACCACTTCGCCTGACCCACGTGCTGCCAGGACAACCCGAGTCCGGTGGAGGTACCAACGTCACCGACGAAGAGATGTTCGACCACCACCTTCGCGTCGAGGGTGCAAAACTGCTCGACGAGGCCGAGGACGCCATCCGCGATGATCACACCGACGTCACCGTCGAACGTGGCCTCGTGACCGGTACTCCCGCAACCACACTCGTCGAACTCTCGAAGTCGGCTCGCATCGTTGCACTGGGTCAGGCCGGCACCAGCGAAATGCAGTCCGTGTTTCTCGGATCCGACACCATTCGGGTGGTCAACCGCGCGCACTGTCCCGTGGCCGTATTCCGCGGTACGGGTGATCACGCGATGGCCGACACCAGGCCCATCGTCGTCGGCGTCGACGGGAGCAAGCTCAGCGAACTCGCCGTCGCGCATGCCTTCGAATTTGCCGCGTTCCTCGGCGCACCTTTGGTTGCGGTCCACACGTGGAACGAGCACGCCTCGCTGGGCGGGTATTCCGAAGCCAGGCGCTTCGTCGACTGGGGACCGTACGAACAGCATGAGCATGCACTGCTGTCCGAGTGCCTCGCCGGCTGGACGGAGAAGTACCCCGATGTCGAAGTCACCCGCAGTGTCCAGCGCAGCGGACCGATGAAGGCACTGCTCGAGCACTCGGCGGAAGCGCAACTCGTAGTCGTCGGTAGCCACGGCCGCAGCCCGTTCATGGCGTCGATAGTCGGATCGACCAGTCAGAGCCTCATCCACCACGCCCAATGCCCGGTCCTCGTCTGCCGAGAGGGCTGAACTCGTCTCGCTGTTGCCCGGCCCCCAACTCTGAGCGAACGGCACTTTCGGCGCCATCAGGAGGCCGAAAGTGCCGTTCGCTCAAACAGGAGTGGGGGTACAACAGGTCAAACAGGGCGAGCGGGTCATACCTGGCCGACCACGCTCACCGTGACCGGCTCCTGCACCGGCGTCGACACCGGGGTCTCCGGCAGATCCGGCACCCGGGTAGCACGCGCGTACACCGTCTCCCCCGCCTCGAGGTGCAGCGCTGCACTGTCACCGCGCGTGACCTGAGCCGAGAAGAGCTCGCCGGTTGCCTCGTTGCGCAGGTCCACTCGAACCTCGAAGCCGAGGTACACGACGCGCTCGACGGTTGCGCGTGTGACGCCGAGCGACTCGGCCGTTCCGGATTCCTGCGCGAGAGCCATGCTCGGATCGCGGCCGAGACGGATGTCATGCGGACGGACCAACTGCCCGTTGAGCTTCGCGACGGATCCGAGGAAGGACATCACGAAGTCGTTGGACGGGCGGTCGTACAGGTCGGCAGGTTCACCGATCTGCTCGATCCGCCCCTTGTTCAGCACCGCGATGCGGTCGGCGACGTCGAGAGCCTCTTCCTGGTCGTGGGTGACCAGGACGGTGGTGACGTGCACCTCGTCGTGCAGGCGACGCAACCACGTGCGCAGGTCGGCACGCACCTTCGCGTCGAGCGCGCCGAAGGGCTCGTCGAGCAGGAGCACCTGTGGATCCACCGCCAGAGCGCGCGCCAACGCCATGCGCTGACGCTGACCACCGGAAAGCTGCGCGGGGTACCGATGCTGAAAGCCGTCGAGACCGACGATCCCCAGTAGTTCGTTGACCTTCTTCTCGATCTCCGGCTTCGGGCGCTTGCGGATCTTGAGCCCGAACGCCACGTTGTCCCGCACCGTCATGTGCTTGAACGCCGCATAGTGCTGGAACACGAAACCGATGTCACGCTTCTGCGGCGACACGCCGGTGACGTCCTTGCCTGCGATGGTGATGGTTCCCGAATCGAGTTCTTCGAGCCCTGCGATCGAACGCAGCAACGTCGACTTTCCCGAGCCACTGGGCCCGAGCAATGCCGTCAACGAACCCGAGGGAATGTTGACCGTCACGTCGTCGAGCGCCGCGAAATCACCGTAGTTCTTGCGGGCCCCGGTCACTGTGATCATGTGGTGCTCCTCTTACGGTCCAGCAGCGTCATCAGCAACAGGACAATGATGGCGATGCCCATCAGCAGCGTTGCCGCCGAATACGCACCAAAGGTGTTGTGGTCGTCGATGTATCGCGAGTGCACCAGCAACGTCAGTGTCTGGGATACCCCCGGGAAGCCGGAAGAGACCATGATGACTGCGCCGAATTCACCGAGCGAACGCGCCACCGTCAACACGATTCCGTACGTCAGGCCCCAACGGATCGCGGGCAAGGTGATCCGCCAGAACGTCTGCCAGCCCGAGGCACCGAGCGTCGCGGCCGCTTGTTCCTGCTCGTCGCCGATCTCGTGAAGTACGGGTTCGACTTCCCGGACGACGAAGGGCAGCGTCACGAAAATCGTCGCGATCACCATGCCTGGCAACCCGAAGATGACCTTGAACCCCAACGATTCGATGCCGCCGAACCAACCGTTGGCACCCCACAGAAGAATCAAGGACACACCGACGACGACGGGCGAGACTGCGAAGGGCAGGTCGACCACCGACTGCAGAACTCCGCGGCCCGGGAACCGACCACGCACGAGTGCCAGAGCGGTGACCACACCGAACACGACGTTGATCGGGACCACGATCGCCACGATGATCAGCGAAAGATTCAACGCGGAGATCGCTGCCGGTGTCGTGATCGATTCGAGAAACGGGCCGATTCCGTTCTCGAACGTTCGCGTCAGGATCACACCGATCGGCACGACCAGCAACACGAACAGGTAGACGAGAGCGATGGTCCGCAGACCGATCTTCGATCCTCTGGACACGTTCATCGGGAACTCTCCTCACGTCGCTGTCCTCGCGAGGCGAAGATTCGCAGGACGAACAGCGTCACGAATGCGATGGCCAGCAACGCTACCGAGACGGCAGCGGCGTTGGTCGGACGATCGATCTCGATCTGCTGCTGAATGTACTGCGACGTCATCTGTGTCACGCGTGGGATGTTTCCGCCGATCAGAACGACCGAGCCGTATTCACCGATCGCTCGGGCGAATGCGAGCCCCGCGCCGGAGATGACGGCAGGCGCCAGCGTCGGAAGAACGACGGAACGAAAGATCGTCCAGTTGGAAGCCCCCAACGATGCAGCGGCTTCCTCGACTTCGCGGTCGACCTCCATCAGCACCGGCTGCACCGAGCGAACCACGAACGGCAAGGTCACGAAGGCCAATGCCACGATCAGTCCGGGCTGGGTTGCATTGAGGTGGACGTCGATCGGTGACTGCGGGCCGTAGAGGGACAGCAGCACGATCGATGCCACGATGGTCGGTAGCGCGAACGGCAGATCGATCATCGAGTTGACGATGCGCTTGCCCGGGAAGTCGTCCCGGACCAGCACCCACGCGATGATCGTGCCCATCACGACGTTGATCAGTGCCACGATCACCGAGACCAACAACGTCACGCGCAACGACGCCAAGGCGACGGGTGCGGTGACGGCGTCCCAGAATCCGGAGATCCCCTCGTCGAACGCGGTGGCGGTCAACGCGGCGAGCGGAAGCAGAACGATCACGGAGAGCCACAGGGTGGCCACTCCGATTCCGAGCGGCCCCACACTCCCCGTGACCCGCGCGAGTTTTCGCCGACGAGCCACGGGGGTGGGGTCAATAGTGTCAGTCACGTCAGTCTTACTTGGTCGCGTTGTCGTAGATCACTGCGATCGAACCGGTGTCCTTGGTGAACAGAGCACTGTCCACGGCCTTCCAGCCGCCGAGGTCTGCAATGGTCCACAGCTTGGTCGGCTCGGGGAACTTGTCGGTGAACTTGGCAGCGACGGCGGGATCCACGGGACGGAATCCTGCTTCGGCCCAGAGCGTCTGACCCTCGGTCGTGTACAGGTAGTCCTTGAACGCGGTCGCCTTGTCGAGGACCTTGCTGTTCGAGATCACGGCAACCGGGTTCTCGATCTTGAAGGTCGTGGGCGGGGTGACGTGCTCGACCGGGTCGCCGTTGCCCTCGATGAACAGTGCTTCGTTCTCGTAGCTGATCAGAACGTCACCGCTACCCTGCAGGAAGGCTTCCGAAGCCTCGCGTCCCGACTTGGGCTGGATCTTGACGTGGTCGTTGACCAAAGCGGTGACGTAATCGAGACCCGCCTGCGGGTTCTTGCCACCGTCGCTCTTCGCGGCGTACGGCGCCAAGAGGTTCCACTTGGCCGAGCCGGAGCTGAACGGGTTCGGCGTGACGACCTCGAGGCCGGGCTGAAGCAGGTCGTCCCAGTCCTTGATGCCCTTCGGGTTCCCCGGACGCGTCACGATGGTGACTACCGATCCGAACGGAATTCCGTTGTAGGCGTCCTGGTTCCAGTTCTGATCGACCAGACCGGCATCGACCAGGCGGGTGATGTCGGGCTCGACGGAGAAGTTGACGAAGTCTGCCTCGGCGCCGTCCTTCACCTTGCGCGACTGGTCGCCCGAGGCGCCGTAGGAAGGATTGAAGTTGACGTTCTTGCCCTCGTCGGTCGCCTGGAAGGCTGCGGTGAGCTTGTCGAAGCCAGGCTTCGGCACGGCGTAGGCGAACAGGTTGATCGTGCCGGCGCTACCGTCGCTGGCGGCGCTGTCACCACCCACGGTGTCGCTCGAGCCACCACTGCACGCTGTGAGTACCACGGCCCCCATGGTCGCGATAGCAGTGAGAAGTGTGCGGGAACGGCGTTTCATTGCAGATACCTTCCTGAAAGGACTGACAAACGAGGGTTGGTCAAACGACAAGTCCGAGACCTCTGGGGCTGATTCCATCGGGATGTTCAGACATGGAGAGCCGACGGGCGATGAGCCCTGAATCGGGGGCGCGAGTTACGCGCAGAGAAGTTCGAGTGGGGTGCGCAGCACCACCGGAGAGGTCGAACTCAGGAAATCAACAACAGGCGACGTCAGCGACGTCGAGCATGCCGACAGCAATCAACGCCAACTGGTGGCGGATTACGGGAGCTGTTGCTTCGGACACGCGGTGGACTTTAGCAGAGCACCGGCGCCCGCTCTAATCGGGAGAACTAACGGGTGAGAAGCCACGCGACGATCACGAGGAGAATCAGGGCTATCAGGGCGAGAGTGACCCGTGAGCGGGGCATCAGCTTTCCTCTACTTCTCGAGAATTCCTACGCAACCAGCCGAAGAGCGGCAGAGCGAGAACGGCGGCCAACGCGCGATCCAGACCGATGGCCACCAGGCGGCACAGCGGAACGACGACGATCAGGACCAACGCGACCTGCGGGATGAACGGGAGCCCCGCCATCCACAGCTCGAAGCTGTCCCACCAATCCGCAATCCGATCCACGCCAACACCCTATCCTTCGGACGATACGGTCCCGACAGCGTGTGGATTGGACGTGTGCCGATTCTGGCCGGATGATGGCCGAATGAGTGCTGACGACGAAGTGGTGCAGACGATTCCTCCCGCCTCCACGGGTCACCATCGAAGCAGCTTTCCCCCGATCGACGACTATGCGTTTCTTTCCGATTGCGAAACCTCGTGCCTGATTGCCCGTAACGGATCTGTCGAGTGGATGTGCGTTCCCCGCCCGGACTCCCCCAGCGTGTTCGGTGCCATCCTCGACCGCAGCGCAGGCCATTTCCGTATCGGCCCCTACGGCCAGAACGTGCCGGCCGCTCGGCGCTATCTGCCGGGTGGACTCATTCTCGAGACCACCTGGCAGACCGAGACCGGCTGGCTCGTCGTCCGCGACGCCCTGGTTCTCGGTCCCTGGCACAACGTCGACAAGCGATCGAACACGCACAAGCGCACACCGACCGACTGGGATGCCGAACACACCCTTCTCCGTACGGTCAAATGCGTCAGCGGCACCGTCGAACTCGAGATGAGCTGTGAGCCCGCGTTCGACTATCACCGTGGCACGGCGAATTGGGAGTACACCGGAAAGGTCTACGAGGAAGCAACGGCAACGTGTCGCTCCGCCAAGCCCGGAGACCATCCCACTCTGCGCTTGACCACCGACCTACGACTGGGTCTGGAAGGTCGTGAAGCACGAGCGCGGACGCGACTGGTCGAAGGCGACAACGTGTACGTCGCGCTCTCGTGGTCGGATCTTCCCGCGCCGCAGACGTTCGACGAGGCCGCCGACAAGATGTGGCAGACGTCCAAGTCCTGGCGTGAGTGGGTGACGATCGGCAAGTTCCCCGATCACCCGTGGCGCGGATACCTACAGCGCAGTGCGCTCACACTCAAGGGGCTCACCTACGCACCGACCGGAGCCCTACTCGCGGCTTCGACGACCTCGCTACCGGAAACACCAGGCGGAGAACGCAACTGGGACTATCGCTACGCGTGGGTTCGCGATTCCACCTTCGCACTGTGGGGCCTCTACACGCTCGGGTTGGACCGTGAGGCCAACGACTTCTTCAACTTCATCTACGACGTGTCGAGTTCGGACAACGGTCAGCCACATCCCTTGCAGGTGATGTACGGCATCGGCGGCGAGCGCACGCTCGAGGAATCCGAACTCAACCATCTGTCCGGCTACGACGGCGCCCGTCCGGTGCGTATCGGCAACGGGGCGTTCGATCAACAGCAGCACGACATCTGGGGCACCATGCTCGACTCGGTGTACCTCCACATCCGTACCCGCGAGCGCGTCCCCGAGGCGTTGTGGCCGCTACTCAAGAAGCAGGTCGAGGAAGCGATCAAGCATTGGCGCCAGCCCGACCGCGGGATCTGGGAGGTGCGCGGTGAACCGCAGCACTTCACGTCGTCGAAGATCATGTGCTGGGTCGCTCTCGATCGCGGCGCCAAGCTGGCAGAGATGCAGGGCGAGAAGAGCTTTGCACAGCAATGGACGGCCATCGCCGACGACATCAAGGCCGACATCCTCGCGCACGGTGTCGACTCGCGCGGAGTTCTGACACAGCGGTACGGCCACGATTCACTCGACGCGTCGCTCTTGTTGGCACCGCTGCTGCGCTTCCTGCCGGCCGACGATCCGCGCATCCGGGCAACGGTGCTGGCGATCGCCGACGAGCTCACCGAAGAGGGGTTGGTCCTGCGCTATCGCGTCGACACCACCGACGACGGATTGAGCGGTGAAGAAGGAACGTTCACCATCTGTTCCTTCTGGTTGGTGTCCGCCCTCGTCGAGATCGGCGAACTGGATCGGGCAAAGCATCTCTGCGAGCGTCTGCTCGGGTTCGCGAGCCCGCTCAAGCTGTACGCGGAGGAGATCGACGCGCACACCGGTCGCCATCTGGGTAACTTCCCGCAGGCGTTCACACACCTGGCGCTGATCAACGCCGTGGTCCACGTGATCCGCGCCGAGGAAGCTGCCGAAGCCGGAGCTTTCCAGCCCGCGCACAACGCGACCTAGACCCCTGCTGTGCGCCTTTATTAACCGCCCGCGGTTAATAAAGGCGCACAGCAGGTCTAGCCGGCCACCGCTTCGAGCTGCGGCGTGATCGATTCGAGCGAGTACTTCAGCGACAGCGACGACGGAGTGTTCAGGCCGGCAACAGTCGGATAGTCGACGATGGCCAATCCGCCACCCTTGACTGCAGGCAGGTCGGCAAACCCCGGCAGCTTCATCATGTCGTCGAGCGACCCGCCGTTGGGCAGCAGCACCACGACGTCGGCGCTGAGAGCGTCGACCCGTTCCGGGCTGAGTATCAGCCGGCCACCGGTCACACCGGCCTCGTCGACCAGCTTGGGCGGCAACGACATTCCCAGACGCGTGAACAGTCCCGAAGCACCGTCCTTGGGATCAGCGACGATCACCAACTGCGACGTCGGGAAGACGTACTGCGACAAAAGAGCGGTCTTACCCTTCAGCCCCGGCAACCGCTGTGCGAGCGCATCGATCTGCCCGTTTGTCGCCTCGACGATCTCGTCGGCTCGCGACTCCTTGTCGAGAACCCGGCCGAGAATCTCCACCTGGTCCTGCCACGGATCGACCTGGACGTCGGACAGACCGGCAATTGTCGGAGCGATCTTGCTCAACTGGTCGAAATCGTCCTGATCGGCGACGGAGAACCCGCCGAGAATCAGATCGGGATCCAAGGCTGCAATTTCTTCAGCTTTGAGCGGGACACCGAACTGCTGGATCGCCGAGCGATCGAGTTCCTTCGCCGACGCGTCCACGCCACTCTCCCACGGGAACAGACCACGCTCGTCGCCCATCGGGCCGGCAGCCAGGTACCCCACCGGCTGGATTCCGAGTTCGAGCAGAGCGTCGAGCCACTGGGTGTCGGCCGCGACGATGCGCGTCGGCGTCCCGGTGATCGTGGTGGCGCCGAACTTGTGGTCGATCGTGGTCACCCGACCGTCCGCGATCTCGTCGGCGTCCGAGGACGAACATCCGCTGATACCTACGACCAGCGCTCCCAAGAGAGCTACCGTCGAAAACTTCATCGCACGCACGAAAATACTCCTCCACTAGTTAGCAGAGGCTTACCTTCTCATATGGGACCCGGCTGTGTCCGACCTTGCTTTCAGGCGAAACGAGAGAGCAGACGCTCCGCATCGGCGCCGATGCGTCGAACCACGTCGCCGGCCGGATGGGTTCCGTGTACGAGTCCGACAGCTTCTCCGGCGTAGACGACTCCGCTGTGGGGATCCGACGGGTCGTACGCCTTTGCCAGCATTTCCTCATCGGCGTCGACTCCGTGCCAGGCGGCAGTGAACTCGTTGGCCACCGCGCGGCCACCCCACCGCTGCGGCCACGGTTGACTGCGCGCTCGGTCGAACACCGAGGTGTAAATCGTGTCGGCACTTCCGGCTTCGACGACGCGCTCGCGGGCATAGTCCGGCCCGACCGTCTCCGGGCTGGCGAGCAGCGCCGTTCCGATCATCACGCCTTCCCCGCCGGCCGCCAGGACTGCGGCCAAACCGCGGCCGGTCCCGATTCCGCCGGCCGCCAGTACTGGAAGTGATGTCGTTTCGAGGATCTCCTGCAGCAGCGGCAAGGTTCCGATTCGGCCCGTGTGACCGCCTGCCTCACCGCCTTGCGCGATCACGCCGTCGACACCCGCGGCCTCGACAATGCGAAGATCTTCGAGCGTATTGATCTGTGACACAACGGGAATGCCCGCATCGTGGATTCGTCCGACATACGAGGCGGGATCACCGAACGACAAGGTGATCATGGTCGGCTCGACGGCAATCGCGGCGTCGAGCATCAACTCGTTCTCGGGCAGCGACCACGTCATCAGGCC
Source organism: Rhodococcus sp. DN22 (assembly GCF_036669995.1). Taxonomy (NCBI): domain Bacteria; kingdom Bacillati; phylum Actinomycetota; class Actinomycetes; order Mycobacteriales; family Nocardiaceae; genus Rhodococcus; species Rhodococcus sp. DN22. Next base: position 3,958,949 of record NZ_CP133326.1, read on the forward strand.
GACTCCGAATTTTCCGCCGATCGAGCGGGCCACTTCGGCTTCGGCCTCGATCCACTCCGGTGTGTTGTACCGGGCCGCGCCGAGCAGACCCAACCCGCCGGCCGCCGATACAGCTCCGGCGAGCGCGCCGCCCGCGCGGCCACCCATGGGCGCCCCGAGAACCGGGATTTCGATTCCGAACTCTCGGGACAACCAGGTGGTGACCATGCGCTCCTACTTCTTGGGCTTCTCGCCGACCGATTCCGACGTCAGGGCCGCCACGAATGCTTCCTGCGGCACCTCGACGCGACCGATGGTCTTCATGCGCTTCTTGCCTTCCTTCTGCTTCTCGAGCAGCTTGCGCTTACGGCTGATGTCGCCGCCGTAGCACTTGGCGAGAACGTCCTTGCGGATTGCGCGAATGTTCTCGCGCGAGATGATCTTCGCGCCGATCGCGGCCTGGATCGGAACCTCGAACTGCTGGCGAGGAATCAGCTCACGAAGCTTCGACGTCATGCGTCCGCCGTAAGCGCCGGCGTTGGAACGGTGCACGATCGAGGAGAACGCGTCGACGGCCTCGCCCTGCAGCAAGATGTCGACCTTCACCAGATCGGCCTGCTGCTCACCGGCCTCCTCGTAATCGAGGCTGGCATAACCCTTGGTGCGGGACTTGAGGGCGTCGAAGAAGTCGAACATGATCTCGCCCATGGGCAGTTCGTAGCGCAGTTCGACGCGAGTCTCGGAGAGGTAGTCCATGCCGCCGAGCTCACCGCGACGGGACTGGCACAGCTCCATGATGGCGCCGACGTACTCGCTCGGGGCAATGACGGTGCACTTGGCGACCGGCTCGTAGACCTCGCGCACCTTGCCTTCCGGCCAGTACGACGGGTTGGTGACGATGACCTCGGCCCCGTCCTCCATCACGACGCGGTAGACGACGTTGGGCGCGGTGGAAATCAGTTCGAGGCCGAACTCACGCTCGAGGCGGTCGCGGGTGATCTCCATGTGGAGCAGGCCGAGGAAGCCGCAGCGGAAGCCGAATCCGAGGGCAACCGACGTCTCGGGTTCATACGCCAGGGCCGCGTCGTTGAGACGGAGCTTGTCGAGGGCATCGCGCAGCACGGGGTAGTCCGAGCCGTCCATCGGGTAGAGGCCCGAGTAGACCATCGGCTTGGGATCGCGGTAGCCGACCAGCGGTTCGGTCGCGCCGTTGCGGGTGGTGGTGACGGTGTCACCGACGCGCGACTGGCGGACATCCTTCACACCCGTGATGAGGTAGCCCACCTCGCCGACGCCCAGACCGATACTGGCCTTCGGCTCGGGCGAGATGATGCCGACCTCGAGCAGTTCGTGTGTGGTGCCCGTGGACATCATCGTGATCTTCTCGCGGGGACGGATCCGACCGTCGACCACACGCACGTAGGTGACCACGCCGCGGTAGGCGTCGTAGACGGAGTCGAAGATCATCGCGCGGGCGGGACCGTCAGCATCGCCGACAGGCGCAGGTACCTGCTTGATGACCTCGTCGAGCAGTTCCTTGACGCCCATGCCGGTCTTACCCGAGACGCGCAGGACATCACCGGGCTCGCAGCCCGTGATGTGCGCGATCTCTTCGGCATAGCGGTCGGGATCCGCGGCCGGGAGGTCGATCTTGTTGAGGACGGGAATGATCTTGAGATCCTTCTCCATCGCCAGGTAGAGGTTCGCCAGCGTCTGAGCTTCGATGCCCTGAGCAGCGTCGACCAGCAGAATTGCGCCCTCGCATGCTTCGAGCGCACGGGAGACCTCGTACGTGAAGTCGACGTGGCCGGGTGTGTCGATGAGGTGAAGGACGAACTCTTCGCCGTCGACGGTCCAGGGCAGACGAACGTTCTGAGCCTTGATGGTGATGCCGCGTTCACGCTCGATGTCCATGCGGTCCAGGTACTGCGCACGCATCGCCCGCTCTTCGACCACACCGGTGAGCTGAAGCATGCGATCTGCCAGCGTCGACTTACCGTGGTCGATGTGCGCGATGATGCAGAAGTTCCGGATCTGCGCAGGATCCGTGAACGTCTTGTCGGCGAAGCTGCTGATGGGAGACCCCTTAGTCGGACCGGCACCGGCCCGGATCCGGGCCACTGTCAACCCTCAGGATATCCAAGTCTCGGCGCCGCCGTACCAGGGGTTCCCACGGGTGGGTGATTATGCTCGAACGCTATGGCAAGCATGTGGAAGCAGATCGGCAGAACCCTCGGCGCCCTCGCGGTGGAGAAGGGCCCTGCGTTGCTGCGCCAGCTGCAGTCGTCCACGTCCCAGTCGTCTGCCTCGAAGCCGGGTCCGTCCGGCCGCCCGATCGCCGCGCGGACGTCTCCGACCGCACATCGCGCCCGCAAGGTCGAGTACTCCCCCGACCTCGACGGCAAGGCCGATCCGGGCGAAATCGTCTGGACCTGGGTTGCCTACGAGGAGGATCCGACCCAGGGCAAAGACCGCCCGGTGCTGGTTGTCGGCCGCGACGGCGACACGCTGCTCGGCCTGATGTTGTCTTCGCAGAGTAAACGCGAGGGTGAGCGCGATTGGCTCGCAATCGGTTCGGGTCCATGGGACGGCGAGGGAAGGCCCAGCTGGGTCCGGCTCGACCGGGTGCTCGACGTTCCCGAGAGCGGGATCCGGCGCGAGGGCGCCGTCATGGATCACAAGAAGTTCGACGCGGTCGCGGCAAAACTTCGGGCCGACTTCAGCTGGAGCTGAAGCCGACCCGGACGATGGAAACAGTATCGATCAGCTGTCCATACGGTTGAACCGTCCGAATAGTGCTCGATAGATGAGTGCACCGAGCGCACCGCCGATGAGCGGGAACACGATGAACAACCACACCTGACCGAGTGCACCGTCCTGGAACGGCGCGACAGCGAGGCTTCGAGCAGGGTTGACGGAGGTGTTGTCGATCGGGATCGAGATCAGGTGAATGACGGCCAGGGTGAAGCCGATGGACACCCCGGCGAGCGGCACGTCGGAGATCTGGTCGGTCGACGCGAGAACGACGAACACGAGCAGAGCGGTCAGGAGAATCTCGATGATCATCGCGGCACCGATGCCGTAACCGTCGGAAACCACCTGTCCGAGAAGATTCTTCTCGGCCGACGGACTGTGTGCGCCCCAACCGTTTGCGCCGAGGCCGTCTGCGGCCCGGTTGTACGCCGGGAGACTGTTGGCCACCGCGTAGATCACGACGCCGGCGACCAAGCCGCCGATCACTTGCGCGACAACGTAAATCGCCGCATTGACGGCCGAGATGCGCCCGATCACGAATTGGCCGAGAGTCACGGCTGGGTTGACGTGGCAACCGGAAATCGGTCCGATCGCATATACGAGGAACAGCAGGGTCAGGCCGAATGCGAAGGCAACTCCGAGATTGCCGACTTTCGCACCTGCAAAGACGGCAGTTCCGACTGCGGAGAACACGAGCACAAATGTTCCCACCGCTTCGGCCGCATACTTCTTCACATCCGAGATCGGTTCGATCTCAGTCAATTCCTGTGCAGTTGGAGACATATTCCCACCTTCTTCTCATCGAACGGTAGTAATGCTCACGCGCCTAGATTTGCCGGACTTTACGCAAGCCTGGTGATCTCCACAACAACTTCGAGATCTGTGGAGCGTCCACCGGAAAAGATTCCCTTCAAAGGCGGCACATCCGAATAGTCCCTTCCTATTCCGACCGAGACATGCTGTTCATTCACAGCTATCGCATTGGTCGGGTCGTATCCCCACCACGCGCCGGTCCACGCTTCGATCCACGCGTGCGATTCCCCGACCACCGTGTCCCCGACTGCCGCATCACGTTTGGGGTGGAGATAGCCGGAAACGTATCGACACGGTATCCCCATCGTTCGAAGCAACACCAAGGTCAGATGCGCATAGTCCTGGCAGACACCTTTCCTGGCCGACCAGGCCTCCACCGCCGACGTATGCACTCCGGTCGTACCGGGAACATATGACATTTCGCCGTAAACCCATTGCGACGCAGCCACTACTGCATCTTCAGGTGATTTATCTTTGCGCAATTCCTTGGCAATTGTCGCCAGCTTACGATCACGCGGAACATATCTCGTGAAACTCAGTTGTTCGTTGAATCGATCTTTAATCGCGTTTCCCGACAATTCATCCCAGTCGACGGTTTCCTCGGGCTGAACGAACGGTTCCGTCTCCACCACCGACAGCCCGGTCACTTCGAGTTCCGTATGCGGGGCGTGCAAGTCGAAGGCGGTCACCGCGGTGCCCCAGTAATCGGTGTATCGGTAGGAACGCGTTGCCGGCTGGGTTTCGACGCGCGTGAGTATCACCGTCTGCCTGGTGTCGCCGCGAGGTGTCAATCGCGCTTCGTTGTACGACGACGTCACCGGGGCGTCGTACGCATATCCCGTGGTGTGCACGACCCTCATTCGCCAGCTCACAGCTCTCCCTCCACCGTCGACTCCGCATACGCGGCGCCGGCATCCGTCCACGCGACCCACGGCGCAGCGTGGAAGTACTGCAATGCAATTGCCTCACCCAGTTCGCGGCAGGTCTCCTGCCAACCGAGCAACCGTCCCTGCAGATCCTCGAGCAACACGCCCTGCGGCAGGAACTCGAGTTCGCTACGTGCGCGGCCCAGAAGCCGCGGCGCCTCCGCCCGGATTCCGACGCGACTGCCCGGCTGCGGGTCGAGCTCCTGCAGGCACTTCTCGGCCTGCCTGATCGAGTGGAACACCGAGCGCGGAAAGAGCCTGTCCAACAAGATGAACTCGACGACGCGATTGGCGTCGAGCGCTCCGCGATACGTACGCAGATACGTGTCATGTGCGCCCGCCGAGCGAAGAACACTGACCCATGCCGGCGACGACGGGCGGTCACCGGCGCGCGCCAGGAGCATCCGCACGATCATGTCGACACGTTCGATCGACCTGCCCAGCAGAAGGAACCGATAGCCGTCGTCGCGACTGAGCGTGGAATCCGCCAGGCCCGCGAACATCGCTGCGCGTTCCTCCACATAGCGGAAGAACTCGTGTGGCCCCAGCCTGCGTGAGGCACGTTCACGCTCGGCCAGTCCGTTGTACGTGGTGTTCAGGCACTCCCACATCTCACTCGACGTGACCTCACGCGCCCCGCGAGCATTCTCACGAGCACTTGCCAGCGAGTCCACGATCGAACCAACCTGGTTGCGGCTGAACGCAACCAGATCGGTGAGCGAGCGCACGTCGAGCTTGCCCTCCGGCGCCTCGATGCCGAGGACACGCAGGAGCAGACGCGACGTGCGGTCCGGGTCGACGGTGGCGTCGTCGAGCAATTGATGGACGGCGACGTCGAGGATCCGAGCAGTGTCGTCGGCGCGCTCGACGTAGCGGCCGATCCAGTAGAGGGACTCTGCGTTGCGAGCAAGCATCGGTCACCACGCTCCGTTCACTGATAGTTCTTGGTAGCTGGGCACTTCCGAGGTGTTCACTGTTGCTGCTGCTGTTGTTGCTGCGAGGTGCTCAGTTCGGGACCCTGCACCGGCTCCGCGGATTCCGGGGGCTCGGACACCAGTTCCTCGCCTGACAACTCTGGGTCTTCGTCAGAGGTGCGACTCGCAAGCACCCACGTGTCCTTGCTTCCGCCGCCCTGGCTGGAGTTGACCACCAGCGAACCTTCCGGAAGTGCCACCCGGGTCAGGCCGCCGGGCAACACCCACACGTCCTCACCGTCGTTGACGGCAAAGGGCCGCAAGTCCACGTGGCGCGGCGAGAGAACATCGTCGATCTTGGTCGGCACCGTGGACAACTGCACGAGTGGCTGCGCAATCCACCCGCGCGGGTCTGCCTTGATCTTGCGGGTGATCGCGGCCAGTTCCTTGGGGCTCGCGTCGGGTCCGAAGACGATTCCGTAGCCGCCGGACCCTTCCACCGGCTTGATGACCAGTTCGGCGACGCGGTCGAGGACTTGCTCGCACTCCTCGTCCAACCAACAGCGGAACGTGTCGACGTTCTGCAAGAGCGGCTTCTCACCGAGGTAGTAGTCGATGATCTGCGGAACGTAGGTATAGACGAGTTTGTCGTCACCGACTCCGTTGCCGACGGCGCTCGAGATCACCACGTTGCCCGCCCGCGCCGCATTCAGTAGGCCTGCGACGCCGAGAATCGAATCCGGACGGAAGTGCATCGGGTCGAGATACTCGTCGTCGATGCGGCGATAGATGACGTCGACCTGGCGCTCGCCTTCCGTAGTGCGCATGTACACCATGTTGTCGCGGCAGAACAGGTCGCGACCTTCGACGAGTTCCACACCCATCTGACGAGCGAGCAACGAATGCTCGAAATAGGCGGAATTGGCGATACCCGGTGTGAGAACAACCACTGTCGGGTCCGCTTCGTTGAGTGCAGCACCCGCACGCAGCGCCCTCAGCAGGTGTGTTGCGTAATCACCGACCGCCCGCACCTTGTGGGACATGAACAGATCCGGGAACACCCGAGTCATGGTGCGACGGTTTTCCATCACATAGGAGACACCGGACGGAGATCGCAGATTGTCCTCGAGAACTCGGAACTCTCCCGCCTCGTCTCGGACCAGGTCGATACCCGCGACGTGAATTCGCACACCGTTGGGCGGCACGATGCCGGCCGCTTCACGGTGGAAGTGCTCACACGAGGTGACCAGGCGGCGCGGCAACACGTGATCGCGCAGGATTCGCTGCTCGCCGTAGATGTCCGCGAGAAACAACTCGAGCGCCTTCACCCGCTGTTTGATGCCCTTTTCCAGCCGCGACCACTCCTGGGCGGCGATGACGCGTGGCACCAGATCCAACGGGAAGGGTCGTTCCTGCCCGGACAGCGAAAACGTCACACCCTGGTCGATGAATGCGCGTCCGAGTGCGTCGGCACGCGCGGCGAGGTCGGCGCTGCTCGTCGGCGCCAGGGCTTTGTACACACCCTTGTACGGACCACGCACCGAGCCGTCGGGCTCGAACATCTCGTCGAAAGCCAACTCGTAGCGACCGATGTCTGAATATCCGTCGAACACTGCGGCAGGACGCGCTCGGGTGGTGGTCGAACCTGTTTTACTCGAACTTTTCGAAGGCGGCGGCGTCACAGGGCAACATGCTGCTACAAGTGGGGCTATTCGGCAGCGCGGCGAGAAATCGGGCGCTCGGTGTACCCTTCTCGACAGACGCAACGTGCGACGGTTTGGGTTCTTGGGCCCTCGGCTGGTAATCTTGCCAGTCGGTGCATCAGTGCGCCCACAGCTTTCTCGACCGTAACCAGCTAAAGACGACAAGGATTTTACGCGTGGCCAACATCAAGTCCCAGGTGAAGCGAATCCGTACCAACGAGGCGGCCCGACTCCGTAACCAGTCGGTGAAGTCCTCGCTACGTACCGCGATCCGTTCATTCCGCGAGGCTGCGGCAGCCGGTGACAAGGACAAGGCCAACGAGCTCCTCGTCTCCACCAGCCGCAAGCTCGACAAGGCAGCCAGCAAGGGCGTCATTCACGCCAACCAGGCTGCCAACAAGAAGTCTGCACTCTCGCAGGCTGCCAACAAGCTCTGACGTTTCCACTGTGACGGTTCGCCGTCACACTGGTTCGTCTCGATAGCCGCCAGGTCGAAAGACCAGGCGGCTATTTTGCGTATTCAATCGGGTCAGTGCGAAGACCCGCCATCCATGTCTTGCAGCGAATATGTGGAGCGGGCTGCAACCATCTGATGATGGCGATCAACGGGCACGGGAAGCGCCCTCGCAGCTGGTTGTTCACGACTGTCTTCTGGGCGGTCGTCGCTTTCGGCGTAGTGGCCGCCCTGGGAATCCCTCGTTGGTGGGAATCATTGACGGTTGCAGTCGTCGGAGGTGCCGCAAGCTACGGATGGTGTAAGCGCAGGCAACGTAGCGAATTCCGGATCTTCTTCGGCGTGATGTGTTCACTCGTTGCGATTCTGGCGTTTCTCGCCGTTGGACGAGCGCTACTCACCACCGTGAAGGTGCCGGTGGACAGCATCGGCCAAGAAACCATTGTCTGCGGCAGTGTGGTGAATCCGGTGTCGCACGACTCACTACGGGTGACCGACATCAGAACAGGTGAACCAACGACACGGCCTCAGGCCATTCCGCTACTCAGTTGGAGCAAGCCTGCGTGAAACGCCTCGACTACCGGGCGGGTGAGGCCACGGCCGCCACTGTCGTCGGACTACTTCTGGCCGGACGCGCAGTAGGCCACGTTGTACTCAGTTCTTCCGCAACGCGCACACTTTCCGCACTGCCATCTCCAGGGCGAAGGACGAGTCGACTGCGGCACCCTTCACGTCGGCATTGAGGGCGGCGACGATCTGCATCGCAGCGCCGATCGACGTGGGATCCCAGCCGCCGACCTCCTTGATCGCCTTCTTGACCTTCCACGGCGGCATTCCGAGGTCCGACGCCAACCGGAACGGGTCACCGCCCCGTGCAAACGGGCCGACCTTCGCGATGGTGTGGACTGCGTCGGCGAGGGCATCCGCGAGCAGAACATGGGCTGTTCCGATCTGATCTGCCCATCGGAGCGCCTCGAGCGCACCCCGGGTATCGCCGACGATGACTTTGTCGGCCACGTCGAATCCGGAAACCTCGGCCTTGCCCGAGTAATACTTGTGGACTGCATCGACGTCGATCTTGCCGCCCGTATCTGCCGCCAATTGCGAGCAGGCCGACGCTAGTTCGCGGAGGTTGGAGCCGACGCTTTCGATCATCGCGGCGATCGCATCTGGCGCAACCCTGACGTCTGCGGTCCGAAACTCACCCCGGACGAAGTCGACAAGCTGACTCTTGTTCAGTTTTCCGCAGTTGTGAACCGTCGCGCCGAGCTTCTCGAGGGCCGGCGCCAACGCTTTCGCGCGACCGCCGCCCGAGTGCACGACGATCAGAACCACACCTTCTGCCGGCTCGCGTGCAGCCTCCAGGACAAGCGCTACGGCATCTTTGCCTGCTTCTGCAGCCGATTCCAAGACGATCACACGGTCTTCGGCAAAAAGAGAAGGGCTGAGCAACTCGGCCAACTCGGGAGCATTGGTGTCGCCCGCACGCATCTTGGTCACCGGGAGATCCGAAATACCCTGGCCGCGGTCACCGCGGACAGCTCTGATGAGCTGCGATACCGTGCGGTCGATCAGGAACTCGTCGTCCCCGAGAACAAGATGCAGCGGATCGACTCCAGACGGATTACTCACCCGAAGATGGTCCCACGAGGAACCGACACGATGGACACAGACCCGCCGCCCCCGCCGTACACAGCGACGGTGCCGTCGACGTCGGTCCGAACCACCGCCCCGCCCAATGAATCCAGTTCATCGAGAACCTCCGCATTCGGGTGCCCGAAACTGTTGCCGACGCCGACGCTGATCATCGTCAACCTCGGACGCACCGCTTCCAGAAATGCCGACGACGTGGTCCGAGAACCGTGATGGGGCAGCTTCAACACATCGGCCTTCACATCCGTACCCGATCGGAGGATGGCCTCCTCCCCCGCAACTTCGGCGTCGCCCGTCAACAGAATTCGACCCGCGCCCGTGTGCGCCATCACCACCAGCGACTGATCGTTCGCGGCGTCCGCGCCGTCCCCCGTATCGCGGGGAGCCGGAAGCAACGGTCCGAGAACCTCCACGTTCACCGATCCCAACGTCAACTCCATACCTGCCCGCAACGAGACAACCGGAACGCCGTGCGACTCGGCGGCATCCTTTACCGTCCGAAAACCTGACTCCGGCAACAACATCGACCCGACTCCGACCGCAGCGACCGAACGCCCACTCAGGACTGCTTCCAATCCACCGATGTGATCGGCATGAAAATGACTGATCATCAGCAACGCGATGTCGTTGACGTCCAACATGTTCAGACAACGACCCATCGACGTGGGATCAGGACCGACATCGATGACGATCACCCTGCCGTCTCCAGTCGAGAGCACAAGACCGTCCCCCTGACCGACGTCGCACATCACCAGTGCCCACCCCGGAGCAATACGGCCACCCCCGAACACGTGCTGAAAGATCAGGGCCAGAACAACTCCCAGAACGAGAACGCCGAGCACCCATCTCGAAATCCGATTCCACAGCGTCAGGGCCGTCGCCAGTAGGACTCCCACGACGACGAGGGCACCGATGAGTCCTGACGGCACTACCACCGACGCTCCGGGAAGCGCCGCCGCCCGCTCGGACACGCACAGCAGCCACCCCATCGGCGGCCGCACCAATGGCGCGACGAACACCGCGATCGGTGGACAGATCAGCGCACACAAGGCAATCACCGCACCGAACACCGTGATGATTCCGATCACCGGCGCCACCGCCATGTTCGCGGCAATCGTGACCACGCTGAAGGTTCCCGCCATGGCGCCCACCAACGGTGCAGTCACGACAAACGCAGCACCCGAGACAGCTGTCATCTCCGAAAACCAACGGGGCCAGCCTCTTCGGCGAAGCACGTCCACCCACACCGGAGCAATGATCACCAGCGCGCCCGTCGCAGTAGTCGACAGCGCAAATCCCCAGTCGACGGCCAGCTCGGGCCTCACGACTACCAGAACGATGACGGCGGCGGCCAGCGCAGGCAGCGCCTGTTTGCGCCGACCAGTGACCAGACTGAGCAGGCCTACCAAGCCCATCACCGACGCGCGTAGAACACTCGGCGACGGCCTCGCGACGACAACAAAGGCAACGAGGGCTACCACCGCCAAAGCGGCGCCGACCCGTGGACTGAGCGCCGCGGCTCTGACCAACAGCAGAACGGCCCCGAGCAGAATGCTGATGTTGGCGCCGGACACCGCGGTGAGATGGGAAAGTCCGGCAACGGTGAAGTTGTCCTTCACCACCGGCGACAGCGCCGACGTGTCTCCGACGACGAGGCCAGGCAGCAGACCCGCCTGATCCGGCGGGAGTGCAGCCGAGCACGCAGCCGCGAAACGAATGCGCACCACACTTGCCCATCGCTGATACCAGGGCACTTCTCCCACCGCGACGGGAGGCCCTTCGGACGTGATCACGGCGAGCGTGGAATCGCTACGCCATGGCTGACTCGCCCGGCCACGAACCGTGAGGCTCTGCCCTGGAACAACTTCGAGCCACGACGAACTGGGCGCCCGGATGGTGACCAAGCCGCCTCCGGAGTACCTGCGGTTCTGGGCAGTCACCGAATTGACGGTTGCCCTGAAGACGACCTGACCTTGACCCACCGCGCCGGAGACCGCGTGCGGATCCTCCGAGGGTTCCACTTCGACACTCACCCAAGCTCCCTCGAGAGAAGCTCGGGTCAGTGGGTGCCTCTCCGCCTCGGACGCCCGCCACCCGCCGACGGCACTACACCCGGCACCGAACAGCAATGCAACCAACATGATTCGTGCCCACCCCGCTGATGTCCGGCGCACAACCACGTAAGTGAGGAGTGCCGCTGGAACCGCACACGCCACCGCCAGTACCCACGCGGCGACCGGGCCGAACAGGATCCCCACCGCACTGCTCCCCCACACCGCGACCGCCGACAGAAGCAGTCGAGCGTCGAGGACCGGCGAGGCTTCCGGTTCGTTCACACCGACACCAGCACTCGCAATTTGGCCAACCTTGCCGGGCCGATCCCGTCGACTTCCCCCAATTGTTCTATGTCCGTGAATTTTCCGTTGGAGGTGCGCCAGGAGATGATCGCCGCAGCCGTTACCGGCCCTACCCCGGGAAGCTCGTCCAGTTCGGCCTCGGTGGCGGTATTGAGGTTCACCAGCCCAGCCCCGCCGGATTCCCCCGTAGCTGCGGGGCTGGTCCCTCCTGCAGTGGTACTCGAAGAAACACCACCGGACTGATCGGCCGCACCAACCACGATCTGATCGCCGTCGACAAGTTTCTGAGCCAGATTCAGGCCCACCGTCTCCGCTCCGTCGAGCACGCCACCTGCCGCAGCAAGCGCGTCGGCGATGCGCGAGCCCGAATGAAGATTGACAAGCCCAGGCGTGCGCACGAGCCCGACGACACTGACCACCACAGCCTCGGGCGGCTGCTCTGCCACGACGCCGGTCGGTACAGGACTGGCTGATTCACCATCGCCGGCAGTCACATTCTTCTCCGTGACATTCTGGGGCGAGGGCAACGGTGGGACCGCCTGCAGGCTCGGAGAATCCCACCACACGGCGAACAAGCCGATTGCCGTAGCCAGAACTGCAACGATCGCCAACACCCAGGTCGCCGACCGACTCGGGCGCCAACGTGTACCGCGCCAATGTTCGGGCAATCGGTCGAACCGTGACGAGTCGGGCTGAGCGTCGTAGTCGTCCTCGTCGAAGTCCCGAAGCCACTCGGGGGACCTCTCGAAAGACCCTGAATCCTCGAATTCGTCGACGTCCTCGTGTCGCCGCCTGTAGTTGCCGTCCATCGCCGCGAGGCGATCACGCGCCCGCTCGCGCTCCTCGCTGATCCTCATGACTGGACGCTAACGAGAGACCTCGCCGCCAACGACGAACAATTTATATCTGTGGAGAACTCGCGGATTGTGGAGAAGCGATCAGGCGCTCGTGTCGATCTCCGGCAACGGGCACACCACAACACCGATCGCGCCGACACCGACGTGCGCTCCGATAACCGCACTGAAGTCGGTGACGACGGATTCCGCTACATCGGGAATGCGCTCGGCCAACTGTTCGGCTATCCCGTCCGCACGCTCTCGCGCGCGCATGTGATGCACGGCTATCGCCACACGACCGAGACCGGCGCGTTCGACTGCCGAATCCACCAACCGTGCAAGAGCTTTGGTGGTGGTACGTGTCTTCTCGCCGAGCACGAGCTTGCCGTCCACCAGATGCAGGATCGGCTTCATCGCCAATGCAGTGCCCAGCAGTGCGGCCGCGGTTCCGATTCGTCCTCCCCTACGCAATTGATCAAGTTTGTCGACGACGATGTAGCAGCGCCCACGGCTCGCTACGTCGACCGCCCGGCCGTACGCCTCTTCGAGTGAAGCGCCCTTCTCGGCCAAGCGTGCAGCTTCGAGAGCCGGATAGCCCAAACCCATACCGGCGGACTGTGAATCGACGATCCGGACGGCGCCACCGAATTCCTGGGCTGCGACTCGTCCGGCTTCCCACGTTCCCGACAGTTGACGTGAAATGTGAACGGCGAGAACGCCGTCACCGTCGCTCATGTCCAGGGCGCGTGCATACGCTTCGGACAACTCGGCGGGCGACGCTCCGGCCGTTGTCACTCCCGACAGGTCGCTCGGCATTGCGTCGACGCCCTCTCGCAAGTCGCAGCCGTCACGGAGCACGTGGAGCGGAACAACCTGAATGCCACATGCGTCGGCCGACTCCTGCGGGATGCAGGCGGAGGAATCCGTGACGACGACGACCGGCATTCTGCTACCCGACTTCGCTCGGCGGTGCTACCAGTTCCGGCGAAACCACTTTCTGCGCCTCGACCCCGCGAATCGCAGCGATCATCGCGCGGGCTACGCCGAGGTGACCGTCCCAACCCCAGTGAATGCCGTCAGGATTGCCGTTCTCGGAAAAGACGTTGTCACGCACTGCATCTGCAAGGTCGACTACGGGAACGTCTTTCTCCGTAGCCCACTCGGTGATCGCGGACACCGCGGCAGGTCGTCCGGCATGCACGCTGGCGTAGGCATCACTGCGGTGCACCGACGGCAGGGTCGCGATCATCGGCAGTTCGGGCCGCATGTACTCCAACGCATTTCGCGAGCTTTCCAGATACTCGACGCTCAGCTTGGGCGGAAGTGCGACCGGGCGGCCCAGAGGTGCAAGCCGCGGCTGCAGCCACTGATAACCCTCGCGCACCACGCGTCGAAGCGCGGGTGGCCGAACGTAGCGGATGGTCTCGCGGAGCGCGGTAGGCAATGGGGACGGCAGCGAGTCCATCCCGCCGACCGCGAACACGACGGCGCCGGCCCGCGGCACCGCCGCCCACACACGAGGATCCTGAGTCAGTGCCCACCACGCGTCGCGACACGTCCATCCGATACGGGCGACCAACTCGACGTCCCAGCCGAGTTCGTCGGCCACGATGTTGGGCCAGATGCGTGGATGATCTGCCGCGAGGCCGCCTTTGGGGCCGAAATACGACAGCGAATCCGCGAGTACGAGGAGGACGGGGCGCTGCCCGTCGGCACTTTCAGAGGACGTCATTTGCGACACTCGCAGAAGCATTCCATACGTCGAGTCGCCACTCGATCGACTTGACGTCACCATGTCCACTGAGTTGCACCCAACTGGTGTTTCCCAATCCGCCGAGGACGGCCCAGCGATCGATGGGTAGGTCGAGCAATGCCGCTGTCAGTGCCGCGATCAAGCCTCCGTGCGCCACCAGAACCACGGGCCGCTCGGCCCAGTCCGGGTGCGTGTCGAGCAATTCGTGAACTACGGGGAGGCTGCGATTCGCGACGTCGATTCGGCTTTCGCCGCCGGGCGGCGCCAACGTGGCATCCGCTCGCCACGCAGATCGCACACCGGGAGTGCGCTCGTCGACGTCATGATGAGTCAGGCCCTGCCATTCCCCCAGGTGTGTCTCACGCAGACGCATGTCGGTGAGGACCGGAAGTCCGGCGGCATCACCGACTGCGACGGCCGTGAAGTACGCCCGACGCAGATCCGAGGACACGATCGTCAACGGCCTGCGATCGGCGATCACCGGACCTGCACTCTTGGCCTGCGTGCGTCCCAACTCCGACAGGTCGGTGTCGAGTTGCCCCTGCATCCGAGAGTCGGCGTTGTATTCGGTCTGTCCGTGACGCAGCAGGATGAGCCGGCGGACAGGGTTCGACGCCGCACTGGGCGCCGACGAAGTCACAGCGAGGGATCCTGCGCGTCCGGCTCGGAAACCGTGTCGGTCTCGAACACCGTGTTGGCGTCGGCGGGGCCGGGACGGTTCTGTCCGAGGCCTTCGACCTCGACCGTCGGGCAGTCCTTCCACAGACGATCGAGAGCGTAGAAGTTGCGCTCCTCGTCATGCTGGACGTGGACGACGATGTCGGCGTAGTCGAGCAGTGCCCAGCGGCCCTCGCGGGTGCCTTCACGGCGGACCGGCTTGTGTCCCGCTTCGCGGAGACGGTCTTCGATGTTCTCGACAATCGAGTTGACCTGACGCTCGTTCGTCGCAGATGCGATGACGAAGCAGTCCGTGATGACCAGCTGTTCGGACACATCGAGCACCACCACTTCGGTGGCCAGCTTCTCGTCGGCTGCCAAGGCCGCGATGCGTGCCATGTCGATGGCTTCGGTGTTTGCGCTCACTCGATGTTCTCCAGTTTCGTCTTCAGAAAGTACTTGTTGTTCTCGGCTAGCTCGATTCGGCGCCCGGGACGGCTTCCGACTTCCCCGGTGCGGGCTCCGACATCGTTGTAGCTCCGTCGCGGCGCTCCGCGTCGACAGGTCGATACAGGTTCCGCTTCGAGATGTACTGCACCACTCCGTCCGGCACCAGGTACCAGACGGGGCGGTCTTCACTTGCCCGACGCCGACATTCGGTCGACGAAATGGCAAGTGCCGGAATCTCTATCAACGTGACCGCGTCGGCGGGCATGGTGTCGAGGTGACCGGCCAGGTGCTCTGCATTGAGATCGAAACCCGGTCGCGATACCCCGACGAACTTCGCCAATGCGAACAACTCTTCCCAATCTTGCCAGGAAAGGATGCTGGCCAGCGCATCGGCACCGGTGATGAAGAAGAGTTCGGCGTCAGGGTGGTAGGCCCGGAGGTCTCGCAGCGTGTCCACGGTGTACGTCACTTTTTCACGGTCGACGTCGACCCGAGAGACGGAAAACCGCGGGTTGGAGGCGGTGGCGATGACCGTCATGAGGTACCGGTCCTCGGCAGGACTGACGCCCTTCCCCTGCTTCTGCCAGGGCCGCCCGGTGGGGACGAAGATCACTTCGTCGAGTCCGAACCGGTCGGCGACCTCACTGGCCGCAACGAGGTGGCCATGGTGAATGGGGTCGAAGGTGCCACCCATCACTCCTAGGCGTCGAGCACGTTCCACCGATAGTCCCTTCTGCACGAGTGTCGAGCTTACGGGTCAGACCGGCAGCAGACGGGACACGACGTCGGCAAGCTGCTGGGCCGAGCGGCACTCGTGCATGCTGATGACCTCGTTGTAGACCTTCGCCGCGGAGTCACCCGTTCCCCATTGCCCCTTCGGCTCGGGGTTGAGCCAGTGCGCGTGCTTGGCTACTGCCACCATCTGCGACAGCGACTGAAGGTTGGGATCGCGGTAGTTGTTGCGACCGTCGCCGAGTACCAGTAGCGACGTGCGACTGGTGATCGACTGCGCGAACTTCTCCTGGAACACTCCGAAGGCGTGTCCGTAGTCTGAGTGGCCGTCGTAGGTGATCAGTTCGGCCTCACGCACCATCCGTGACATCGCTGATCCGAGGTCTGCGTTCGAGTCGAAGAACCGCGTGACCTCGTCGGTCGTGTCGATGAACGCGAACACCCGCACGCGCGAGAACTGCTCACGCAAAGCGTTCACGAGCAGCAGAGTGAAATGGCTGAACCCCGCCACCGAGCCGGACACGTCGCACATCACCACAAGTTCGGGCCGCGCCCGCTTCGGCTTGCGCTGCACCAGATCGATCGGCACTCCGCCCGTCGACATGGACTTGCGCAACGTACGACGTAGGTCGATCGAACCCGCGCGAGATCGGCTACGACGCACGGCGAGACGACTGGCCAACAAGCGAGCCAGGGGTGCGACGTTCTTCTTCAGCGTGGTGAGTTCGGCATCGGACGCTCGCAAGAAGTCGACTTCCTCGGCGAGTTTCGGAACGCCGTACGTGGCGACCCGCTCCTTGCCCAAATTCTCGGCTGTGCGTCGACGCGTTTCCTTCTCGACCATCTTGCGGAAGTCCGCGATGCGCTGCGCTGCCGTGCGCTTGGCGACCTCGGACTGGTAGTCGGAGTTGTCCTTGCCCTCTGACCCGGAACCCTCCTGGTTGCCGAGCAGGCCCTGCAGGATCTTGTTGAGCAACGTCTCCGGGGCGACGTCACGCAGCGCCTGATAGGCGGAGAACGACGGGCCGTTGCTCGACTGGTACTGCCCGAGTTCCTCGACCATCGCGGCGGTCAGGAGTTCGGTCATCTCCATCGCCTCGTCACTGCCGTCTGTCAGCAGTTCGGCGATCAGCTCACGCAATGCCTGCAGGTCGATCGAGCCGTCTGGCTTGCGCGGCAGTGTGACGTCGACGTCGCCGACCGCACGGTCACCGATCGCCTTGGGGAACCACAGGTCGAAGACGGCGTCGAACGTCGCCCGGTGGGTCGGCCTGCGCAGGAGCGAGCATGCCAGCCCTTCACGAAGCGCTTCACGATCGAGCAGGTCGAGAACAGACATGACCTGACCGGCGTCGACTGTCTCGGACGGGCCGACCATGATTCCGCGTCGTCGCAAAGCCTCGACAAAATCGACGAGGTGACCGGGAATCCCGTGCGGCGCTGCCAGGCCGCCAGGTGAGAGCGGCGACGTCGATGCTGCGGGAGCCATGTCAGACCTCAGTTCAGCCGAAGTTCAGCGGCGGCACGCACCTGGTCCGACTGGTGCTTGAGGATCACGCCGAGCGTGGCGCGAACGGCATCGTCGTCGAGAGTGTCCATGCCCAGAGCAAGAAGGGTGCGTCCCCAGTCGATGGTCTCGGATACCGAAGGGACCTTCTTGAGCTGCATTCCGCGAAGAACACGAATGGTGTTGACCAGCTGCTCGGCAATCGCTTCAGGAAGCTCCGGCACGCGGCTTGCGAGGATGCGACGCTCGAGGTCGGCGTCCGGGAAGTCGAGATGCAGGAAGAGGCAACGACGCTTCAGAGCCTCCGAGAGTTCGCGAGTGGCATTCGAGGTCAACACCGTGAACGGCTTGCGGGTGGCGGTAATGGTTCCGAGCTCGGGGATCGTGACCGCGAAGTCGCTGAGCACTTCGAGGAGCAGACCTTCGATCTCGACGTCGGCCTTGTCCGTCTCGTCGATCAACAGCACCGTCGGGTCCTCGCGGCGAATGGCCTTGAGCAGTGGACGAGCGAGCAGGAACTCCTCCGAGAACACATCCGCCTTCGTCGAATCCCAGCTGTGGTCGACCGCGACATCACCCCTCGCTCCGCTCGCCCCGCCCGACTGAATCCGAAGAATCTGCTTCGCGTGGTTCCACTCGTACAGCGCACGAGCCTCGTCGACGCCCTCGTAGCACTGCAGACGCACCAGTTCTGCGCCCGTGGTCTGGGCGACTGCGCGGGCGAGTTCCGTCTTTCCGACACCGGCCGGGCCCTCGATGAGCAGCGGCTTGCCCAGACGATCGGCCAGGAAGACTGCCGTCGCGGTGGCCTTGTCGGACAGATAGCCAGTTTCGGCCAGCCGTTCGATCACGTCGTCGACGGTCGAGAAGAACGGCGTCGTGTCGGGAAGTGCTCGGTCCACGGTTAACTCCTTGAGAGGTGGGGCAAGTCTGGTGAACTTTTCAGGCGGGTCGGGTATGCCCGTCGCCCCAGACGATCCACTTGGTGGACGTCAGTTCCGGTAGCCCCATGGGGCCACGCGCGTGCAGTTTCTGGGTGGAGATGCCGATCTCGGCGCCGAACCCGAACTGCTCACCGTCGGTGAAGGCAGTCGACGCATTGACCATCACTGCCGCAGCGTCGACTCGAGCGGTGAACTCGCGGGCAGCCGAGAGATCGGACGTCACGATGGCTTCGGTGTGGCCGGTCCCGTACTGGTCGATGTGCTCGACGGCAGCGTCCAGGTCCTTGACGACCTTGAGGGCGACGTCGAGGGTGAGGTATTCCTTCGACCAGTCGTCCTCGGTCGCGGGAACCAGTCCCGGCAGATCACCGTGCACGACGACGTCGTGCATCTGGAGCGCTTGGAGCAGCTTCGGCACGGCAGTCTCGGCGATCGCAGCGTCGACCAGGACGGTTTCGGCTGTATTGCAGACACTGGGCCGACGGGTTTTGGAGTTGAGAAGAATCTTCTCGGCCATCAGTAGATCGGCGGCCGAGTGAACATAGACGTGGCAGTTACCGACACCGGTCTCGATGGTGGGCACGGTGGCATCACGCACGACGGCGCTGATCAAGCCGGCACCGCCGCGCGGGATGACTACATCGACGAGGCCGCGGGCCTGGATGAGGTGCGTGACCGTCGAACGATCCGCACTCGGCAGAAGTTGAACGGAGTCCTCGGGGAGCCCCTGAGCAACCAACGACGCGCGTAGCGCCTCCACCAACGCTTCGTTGGACTTGACTGCCGAGGACGAACCACGAAGCAGCGCAGCATTTCCCGACTTGAGAGTCAGCCCGAAAGCGTCGACGGTAACATTGGGGCGAGCCTCGTAGACCATGCCGACGACACCGAGCGGAACGCGCTGCTGACGTAGTTCCAAACCGTTCGGCAGAGTGGATCCACGAAGCACTTCACCGATCGGATCGGGTAGTCCGGCAACCTGACGCAAACCCGACGCGATGCCCTCGATCCGGTCAGCGGTCAGACGAAGACGGTCGAGCAGCGATTCCTCGGTGCCGCCCGCCTTCGCGGCGTCGATATCGAGAGCGTTGGCCGCGAGAATCCGATCACTTGCCGCGAGTACCGCGTCGGCTGCGGCGTTGAGCGCAGCATCCTTCTGCGCGGTGGTCAGCAGAGCCAGGACGCGCGAAGCCTTACGGGCTCGGCGTGCGGCGTCGTGCACGACGGACTTGGTGTCGGACGCGTTCGAGTCGACGGTTTCTGCGTTGGAAGTCACAGCGGTCATGAATACACATTAACCACCCACCGTGACGGCCTGCTCGGCGGAACGAGGCTGTGACCACCCGGGACCATTCCGGCGGACCGCCTGCGAACATTTCGGCGGACCGCCTGCGGACATTTCGGCGGACCGCCGGGGAACAATTCCGGCGCGCGACACTGTTGCACCCACCGACCTTCTTCTTCGAGTCAGGAGCCATCCGTGAGTGTGTTGTTCGAGCCTTTGACCCTGCGCGGCGTCACCATCCCGAACCGCGTCTGGATGGCACCGATGTGCCAGTACTCCGCTGACGTCATCGGCGACCAGGTCGGAGTGCCCAACGAGTGGCATCGCACGCATCTGGTGAGCCGTGCAATCGGCGGCACCGGCCTGATTCTCACCGAGGCGACGGCCGTCAATCCCGAAGGCCGCATATCGGCAGCTGATCTGGGGATCTGGAACGACACGCAGGCGCAAGCTTTCGCCGAGATCAACGCGCAACTCGCGTACTTCGGCGCAGTGCCCGGAATTCAGCTGGCCCACGCCGGACGCAAAGCGTCGACGCAGGTTCCGTGGCGCGGAGGCAAGAGCCTGCCCGCCGACGACCGACTCTCGTGGCAGACGGTTGCCCCGAGCGCGGTTCCGTTCGGTCACCTTGCCGATCCGGTCGAGCTCACCACGGAAGGCATCGAGAAGGTCGTCGCAGACTTTGCAGCGGCGGCCACCCGCGCACTGAAGGCCGAATTCAAGGTCGTGGAAATTCACGCGGCCCACGGATACCTGATCCATCAGTTCCTCTCCCCCGAGAGCAACAAGCGGACCGACCGCTACGGCGGCAGCTTCGAGAACCGCATCCGGTTGCTCCTCGAAATCCTGAGCGCAGTCCGCGAGGTGTGGCCGGCCGAGCTACCGCTCTTCGTCCGGGTCTCGGCGACCGATTGGCTCACGGAAGAACGTGGGCTCGACGTCGACAGCTGGACCGCGGATCAGACCGTAGCCCTCGCCAACATCCTCTCCGACTACGGCGTCGATCTCGTCGACGTGTCCACCGGCGGTAATTCACCGGCAGCCAAGATTCCGGTGGAGCCGGGATACCAGGTTCCGTTCGCCCGTCGCCTGCAGAACGAGAGCCTGCTACCGGCCGCCGCCGTCGGCCTCATCACCGAACCCGAACAGGCCGAGAAGATCGTCGAAGACGGAAGCGCAGTGGCGGTGCTCCTCGGCCGCGAACTGTTGCGTGATCCCTACTGGGCGCGCCGGGCGGCCCGTGAACTGAACGCCGAGGTAGGACCGCATATACCGTCGCAGTACGCCCGCGCCTTCTAGCCCGAAAATCGGCTCCCGCGCACAACTTTGATAGCGTAAGCGTCTTACTTGCCGGTAGTCCGGAGCCCTGAGGGCTCCGGACACTGCCGCGGGCCAGAGCCGTGCGACGGGGGTCGCAACGAGCCACAGGGCACGCGGACGCTCGATTTCCCGACCGGCTCATCGGCGAGTGGGCAACGAAAAGATGCGTGCATCAGGTACGTGCCCCGCTCGGTTCGATGATTGCGCTGGGGAGCGCATGTCATGACTACACCAGAGAACTCGATCAGCGCTCTCGAAGTGGCCGAATCACCCGATGTCTGCGTCACCGACAATGCGTCCGTCAAGCGCGCTGTCAAGGCAACGATGCTCGGAAATGCCATGGAGTGGTTCGATTTCGGCGTTTACGCATATCTAGCTACCACTATAGGAAAAGTGTTCTTCCCGGACGCGAGCGGCAGCGCTCAACTCCTCTCTACCTTTGCAATTTTTGCGGCAGCCTTCATCGTCCGCCCTCTCGGCGGATTGTTCTTCGGTCCACTCGGTGACCGCATCGGACGCAAGAAAGTCCTGGCCACCACCATCATTCTGATGGCGGGCAGCACCTTCGCCATCGGCCTCATCCCGAGCTACGAATCCATCGGTATCGCCGCCCCGATCCTGCTGGTACTCCTACGCCTACTGCAGGGCTTTTCCACCGGCGGCGAATACGGCGGAGCCAGTACGTTCGTCGCCGAATACGCACCGGACAAGCGCCGCGGTTTCTTCGCCAGCTTCCTCGAATTCGGGACTCTGGCAGGATATGTGGCGGCAGCGGGCATCGTGACGATCATCCAGACCGTCGTCAGTGCCGAGGACCTACTCCAGTGGGGCTGGCGCATCCCCTTTCTCATTGCCGGACCTCTGGGTCTCATCGGCCTGTACCTCCGTCTACGTTTGGAGGAAACTCCCGCATTCCAGATGATGGAGCAGGCCGAAGAGCGCTCCCTCGCAGATGAATCCACAGGCAAGAAACTACGCGAAACTCTCGTCGACAACTGGCGTCCGCTTGTTCTGTGCATCGTCCTGGTGGCCACGTACAACATCGCTCACTACGGCCTGCTCAGCTACATGCCGACGTATCTGACCAACACGTTGGGTTACGACGAATCCCACGGACTCGTTCTGATGATCATCGTCATGATCGTGATGATGATGGGAATCAGCTACGTCGGAAAGTTCTCGGACCGCGTCGGGCGTAAACCCTTGCTGCTCAGCGGTTTCATCGGATTCTTCGTCCTGTCCCTGCCTGCCTACCTTCTGATCGGCGTCGGCAACTACGTGACGGTCTTCCTGGGACTCGCAATTCTCGGCGGCTTGCTCCTGCTGTTCGTCGGTGTGTTCCCGTCCGTGCTTCCCGCACTCTTTCCGACCGGAATCAGGTACGGCGGCTTGGCAATCGGATACAACCTCGCGGTCTCCATCTTCGGCGGGACCACTCCCCTGGTGCTCACCGCCCTCGAAAGTGCAACGGGCAGCAACTTGGTCGCACCGATGTACATGATGATCGCCGCCGTGATCGGCGGTATCGCAGTCCTGATGATCCCCGAGACCGCACGCAAGCCACTCGACGGCTCTCCGCCCTCCGTCGCCACCGACGAGGAAGCACGTCGGATCATCCGCAAGGTTCGTCGAAAGAGAATGAAGGCCGATAACCTCGAGGTATGAGCACGCCTCGAATCGTCGTCGTCGGCAGTATCAACATGGATCTGACCACGTCAGTGTCCAGATTCCCAGCTCCGGGAGAAACGCTGCTCGGCACTGCCTTTGCCACCGCGGCGGGAGGCAAAGGCAGCAACCAGGCCATCGCCGCCGCGAAGGCCGGTGGGGACGTGTCGTTCGTCGGCGCGGTCGGCGACGACGGTTTCGGCACCCAATTGCGCGAGACCCTGCAAGACGCCGGGGTCGACACCGCGTTGCTTCGTAGTGTCGACGGCCCGAGCGGCGTTGCCGCCATCACCGTGAGCGAGGACGCGGAGAACAACATCATCGTCGTCCCGGGCGCCAATTCCTCGGTCACCTCGTTGTCCGAAGTAGACCTCGACGCGATCGCACACGCCGACGTTCTCCTGTGCCAACTCGAAATACCCCTCGACACGGTCACCACAGCGGCCCGGCACGCGCGCGCCAACGGAACAACTGTCATCCTCAATCCTTCACCGGTACAAGACCTTCCGGGCGCCCTGATCGAGTCTGTCGACATCCTGATCGTCAACCAGACCGAGTCGGAGCAGTTGTCCGCGGTCACCGGTCGCGTCCGATACCTCGTCACGACGCTCGGGGCCGGCGGCGCGGATCTCCGGTCGGGCGAGGAGACAATCCACGCCGACTCCCCGGCCGTGACACCCGTGGATACAACTGGCGCAGGCGATGCTTTCACCGGCGCCTTCGCCGTGGAGTGGGTGCAGGGCCAGGACCGCGCCCTGCAGTTCGCTGCCACGGCGGGAAGTCTGGCGACGACGGTCCGCGGCGCGTCTGTGTCGTCACCCACTCGCGCTGCGATCGAAAAAGTCCTGAACCGACAGCTTGACTCTGACACCGTGTGAGGTCGTAAACCTGTAGGTATCGGGTTTGTGAGAGAGAAACGGGGCGAGCAAGGATGTTGAGCATCGGAGACTTCGCGAGAGCAGGTCGTGTGTCGGTGCGCATGCTCCGCCACTACGACGCCATCGGTCTGCTCAGACCCGCGAGGGTCGACGCATCCACCGGGTATCGCTCGTACACCGCGGGCCAGTTGGCGCTGCTCAACCGCATCGTCGCT
Organism: Rhodococcus sp. DN22; assembly: GCF_036669995.1. Lineage (NCBI taxonomy): Bacteria > Bacillati > Actinomycetota > Actinomycetes > Mycobacteriales > Nocardiaceae > Rhodococcus > Rhodococcus sp. DN22. Next base: position 3,982,744 of record NZ_CP133326.1, read on the forward strand.
CTCAAGGAGTTGGGCCTGACTCTGGCCCAGGTCCAGCAAGTGGTGGAGTCGGCGGTCACCGTCGACGAGATCCGCGGGATGCTCACGCTTCGCCGAGCAGAACTCGAAACCCGAATCCAGGAAGACACCGCGCGACTGGCGCATGTACAGGCGCGCCTACGGATCATCGAAAGTGAGGGACAGATGTCCGCATACGAGGTTGTGATCAAGTCAGTTCCGGCGCTGCGGGTCGCGGAGTTGACCGGTACCGCCAAGACGATGGATCCGTCGTCGATCGGCCCGGTGGTTCGCGGGTTGTACGAGCGCCTTTGTACCGGTTTGGATCGTGCCGGTATCGCCGCGATCGGACCCGCTGTCGCTTACTACGAGGATGCCGGTGACGACGAGAACGTCGTCGTCCATGCGGCGCTACCGGTAGACGCGAATCCCGATGGCGACTACGAGTTCGCTGTGGTGGACCTGCGGGCCGAAGAGCACGTGGCCTCGCTGCTGCACAAGGGTTCGATGGACAACTGCCTGCCCGCTTATCAGGCGTTGGCCCAATGGATCGACGCAGCGGGATACCTCAATGCCGGCCCCAGCCGTGAGGTGACGCTGGCGTGCCCGGAGGATGTCGACGGCTGGGTCACCGAACTGCAGGAACCTGTTGCCAAGGCCTGAAGCCCGCACGTGTCGGCAGGGTCGTGCACCATGGGGTCCATGACCACCGCCACTGCCCCAGCCATGCGCGACGAAGCCGAGCGGCTGCTCCGCGAACTCGCGGGGCCGGATGCCCGCCTACGCGAGGACCAGTGGACGGCCATCGAGGCGCTGGTGGTGCAGCGCAAACGCGCGCTCGTCGTACAGCGGACCGGCTGGGGCAAATCTGCGGTCTACTTCATCTCGGCGAAGCTGCTCCGGGCAACGGGCCACGGCCCCACCGTCATCGTCTCTCCGTTGTTGGCCCTGATGCGAAACCAGGTCAGTTCTGCCGAACGTGCCGGAGTGCGCGCCGCAACCATCAATTCGGGCAACGTCACCGAATGGGACGACATCCATGCCCGCGTCGCAGCCAATGATCTCGACGTCCTTCTGGTCAGCCCCGAGCGCCTGAACAACCCTGACTTCCGCGATCAGGTGCTCCCGGCCCTGGCAGCTGATGCCGGCCTGGTCGTAGTCGACGAGGCTCACTGCGTTTCCGACTGGGGCCACGACTTCCGTCCCGACTACCGCCGCATCAGGACCTTGATCGCCGAACTCGGCGAGGGCATTCCCGTCCTCGCAACCACGGCGACGGCCAACAACCGCGTCGTCGAGGACGTGTCCGCCCAACTCGGCGTCGGCGGTGAGGAAACCCTCGTCCTTCGCGGCGGGCTCGAACGCGAATCGCTTCACCTCTCTGTAGTCCACATTCCGGAGGCGACGGCGCGCGCTGCCTGGCTTGCCGACATGCTCGAGACGCTGCCGGGTTCGGGCATCATCTACACGCTGACGGTTTCGGCCGCGCGCGACCTCGCAAGCCTGCTCTCCGAGCGCGGCCATACCGTCGCCGCCTACACGGGCCAGACCGATCCCACTGAACGTGAATCTCTCGAGCAGGACTTGTTGGGTAATCGCGTCAAGGCTCTGGTGGCCACCTCGGCACTCGGGATGGGCTTCGACAAGCCTGATCTCGGGTTCGTCGTCCACCTCGGCGCACCGTCGTCGCCGATCTCGTACTACCAGCAGGTGGGCCGCGCCGGTCGTTCCACCGACAGGGCAGACGTGATCCTCCTGCCTGGCGCCGAGGACAAGCAGATCTGGAGTTACTTCGCCTCGGTCGCCTTCCCCCGCGAGCACCTGGTCCGCAGCGTCATCGAACACCTCGACACCGAAAAGGCCACGTCGACACCGGCACTCGAACCTCTGGTGGAGCTCAATCGCACGCGTCTCGAGATGGTCCTCAAAGTCCTCGACGTCGACGGCGCGGTCAAACGCGTCAAGGGCGGGTGGATCAGCACCGGCGAACCCTGGGTGTACGACGCCGAGCGCTACGGCCGACTCGACGACGCTCGCCAGGCCGAGCAGGCCGCAATGGTCGAGTACCAGAGCATCACGACGTGTCGAATGACCTTCCTGCGTGAACAACTCGACGATCCTGGTCTGACCTCGGAGAACTCACAGTGCGGTCGCTGTGACAACTGCACAGGCAATCGCTACGACACCACTGTCGACACCGCCGCCCTCGACGAGACTCGGGCGCGCTTGCAGCGCCCCGGATTCGACCTGGAGCCGCGCAAGATGTGGCCGACCGGCCTGAGCAAGCTGGGCGTCAAGCTGTCCGGGAAGATCACCGAGGGGCCCGAAACCGGGCGCATTCTCGGACGGATGTCGGACCTGGGCTGGGGTCAACGTCTCCGCGCGCTTTTCGACGGTCCCGACGCCGAGGTACCCGATGCGGTGGTCAGCGCGTGTATCAGCGTTCTGGCCGCCTGGAATTGGGCCGAGCGACCCACCGGTGTCATGGCCCTCGAATCCACGACGCATCCTTTGTTGGTGTCGAGCCTGGCTGCCAAGTTGGCCGAGGTCGGGCGATTGACCGACCTGGGCACCCTTCGCTTGCGGCCCGACCACCCTCCGGTGTCGGCAGCGAACTCCGCCTATCGCGTGTCCGGACTGGTCGATGTTTGGGAAGTCCCGGACATGAGTATCCACCAGGGACCAATACTTCTTGTCGACGCAATCGCTGATACCGGTTGGACTTTCACGATGGCCGCGCGCGCACTTCGACAGGCTGGTGCGCACTCGGTACTTCCGTTGGCACTCGCGAGCCCGAAATAGCGATTTTTTGCCCGAAATAGTCGCTCGGACAACGGCAAAAGTTACATAATGTGAGCACCATCACATTCATGTCCTCACCTGGGGCGCAACGGGTTCCACACGGCCCGAAACGGACATCTGCATGACTTCGCCAGCAATGATTGTTACGTTCAGATGACCGATGAAGCCTGTTGATACGAGAGCTATCCCGACCACCGCGCCGGACGCGGTGTTGTTCAGAAGCCCACAGATCGATGACGGAGTCCGGCTCTGGGAGATCGCACGTGATTCGAAGGTGCTCGACCTCAATTCGAGTTATGCATACCTGTTGTGGTGCAGGGATTTCAGCGCGACGTCCATCGTCGCGGAGGTAGACGGCCGCGTAGTCGGATTCGTTTCCGGTTATACCCGTCCCAGCGCTCAGGAAACCCTGTTCGTGTGGCAAGTGGCGGTCGACGAAGACCAGCGCGGCAAGGCAATTGCTGCCCGCATGCTGTCCGACTTGATGGATCGCACTGCCCCGCTGGGTGTTACACATCTGGAGACGACGATCAGCCCCGACAACGAGGCTTCGATCGCACTCTTCACCGCGCTCGCACGTCGGCGCGAAGTACCGATAACCAGGCAGACCTTGTTCTCGCCCAACGATTTTCCCGATGGACACGAAGCCGAAGATCTTTACACGATCGGCGCCTAGCGCACTTCGCGCTCGGCATACAGCATGCCCCGGAGGAACAAAGAAGATATGAATATCAACGAAGCAAGCATTTTTGAAACCCTCGAGTCCGAGGTTCGCAGCTACTGCCGTGACTGGCCCGCAGTGTTCACCAGCGCATCCGGATCCTGGATTCGTGACGAGAACGGACGCGACTACCTCGATTTCTTCGCCGGTGCCGGCGCCCTCAACTACGGCCACAACAACCCGGTGCTCAAGTCCGCACTGGTCGACTACATCATGAGCGACGGCATCACGCACGGCCTCGACATGTCGACAGTCGCCAAACGCGAATTCCTCGAGACCTTTCAGCGCAACATCCTCGAGCCGCGCGGCCTGGACTACAAGGTCCAGTTCCCCGGCCCGACCGGATCGAACACCGTCGAGGCTGCACTGAAGCTGGCCCGCAAGGTCACCGGACGTTCGGCAGTCATCAACTTCACCAACGCATTTCACGGAATGACACTTGGTGCACTCTCCGTGACCGGTAACTCGATGAAGCGCGCGGGCGCCGGTGTCCCCCTCGTGCACACGACACCGATGCCCTTCGACAACTACTTCGACGGCGTCACCGAGGACTTCCAGTGGTTCTCCCGCGTTCTCGATGATTCCGGCAGTGGAATCAACCGCCCCGCGGCAGTGATCGTCGAAACCGTGCAGGGTGAAGGTGGCGTCAATGTCGCTCGCCCCGAATGGCTTCGGGCGCTGGCAACACTGTGCTCGGATCGCGGAATCCTGTTGATCGTCGACGACGTCCAGATGGGTTGCGGCCGTACCGGCCCGTTCTTCTCCTTCGAAGAGGCCGGAATCGTTCCCGACATCGTCACGTTGTCCAAGTCGATCAGCGGCTACGGAATGCCGATGGCGCTCACGCTGTTCAAGCGTGAACTCGACGTCTGGGGACCGGGCGAGCACAACGGCACCTTCCGCGGCAACAACCCGGCGTTCGTCACCTCCAAGGTGGCACTCGACCACTACTGGTCCGACGACGCACTCACCAAGACGACGTTGAAGAAGGGCGCACGCATCAGCGAATGCTTCGCCAACCTCTCCGATCAGTTCCCCGGCGAGGTCTCGCACCGCGGGCGTGGCTTGGTTCAGGGCCTCGTCTTCGAACAGCCCGAGCGCGCCGGCAAGGTCTGCCAGTTGGCATTCGACGAGGGATTGCTCGCCGAGACCTCCGGACCCTCCGACCAGGTTGTGAAACTGCTTCCCGCACTGACGATTACCGACGACGAGCTCGAGCACGGCCTCTCCATCCTGGCCGAGGCGACACTCAAGGTCTGCAGCTAGAGGAAGGACTCTCCCATGATCGTTCGCACCACCACCGAGATCACCGACACCGACCGCGACATCACGAGTGAGGACGGAAACTGGCGCAGCAAGCGCATCGTCCTCGGCGGCGACCGCGTCGGGTTCTCGTTCCACGAGACCACCATCAAGGCGGGTTCGGTCAACGAGTTCCATTACGCCAACCACGTCGAGGCTGTCTGGCTCGTCGAGGGCACCGGCAAGCTGATCGACCTCGACAACAACAAGGAATACGATCTCGCACCGGGGTCGATGTACCTGCTCAACGGCCACGAGCGTCACCGCGTCGAGCCGGACACGCAGATGCGCATGCTGTGCGTGTTCAATCCGCCGGTCACCGGGCGTGAGGTGCACGACGAGAACGGTGTCTACCCACTGGTGGAGGTCCCCGCGTAGCGTCTAGTCATGGCGACTGACACCTCTCCACGCGTAGCGATCGGCCCCGTCCCCGATGCACTGCTCGACAGCGCGGTGCTTCGGGGCGGCGGTCTGATCAGTCCGATCGACACTGCGGACGCCCTGATCTGGGCGGGCTCACCCGAGACCTTTCCGTCGGAGTTACCGGCGTCGGTCAGGTGGGTGCAGCTTCCGTCGGCGGGAATCGAGGATTGGTTCGACTCCGGTGTGATTCCGAGGGACACAGAAATCACGTGGACCTCGGCGGCCGGTGCATTTTCGGCGTCGGTGGCCGAGCATGCACTCATGCTTCTCTTGGCCGGAGTTCGTCACTTGCCTGCACACATCGAGGCTCGAACGTGGCGTCAGTTCGAGTTCTTTCCCAAGATCGGCACCCTCCGTGGCTCGACGGTTGCGATCATCGGCGCAGGCGGTATCGGCCGCGCGCTGATTCCGATGCTGGCCGCGCAGGGGGCGGACAGCATCGCAGTCAATCGTTCCGGTAGCCCGGTCCCCGGGGCGATCTCCACGTACCCCGCATCCAGAATGGATGAAATCTATTCTCGCGCAGATCACTTCGTGATTGCTGCGCCCGCCACCCCGGCCACCCGTCACCTCGTGGGTCGTGCGCAGTTGGCGGCGATGCAACCCCATTCCTGGGTGATCAATGTCGCGCGCGGATCACTGGTCGACACCGACGCACTGGTCGAGGCCATCGAGTCGGAACAGATCGGCGGCGCCGGTCTCGACGTCACCGATCCCGAACCCCTCCCGGACGGTCACCCACTGTGGGATCTGACGAATGCGATCATCACACCCCACGATTCCAATCCGCCAGGCGTTCGCCCCGCCGCCTTCGCGGATCACGTCTCCAAGAACGTGACCCGCTTCGCGAAGGGTGAGGCGCTGGCTGCCCTCGTGGACCCAGTAGCCGGATACTGAGCACGCCGCCGAAGCTCGAATGCTCGGTCCACGGTTGCCACAAATTACTGTGGCGACTGCGTCTCCGGAAAGAAGAGCGCCCGCGCCCGGCGAGCGACCTCTTCGGCAGGTACATCCTCGACCTTCGTGCATACTGCCCACCTGTGGCCGAACGGATCGAGAAACACTCCATGCCGGTCGCCCGAAAATGTATCGGCCACAGCCGTGACCAGCGTGCCTCCCTCGGCGACTGCCCGAGCGACAAACTCGTCCGTGTCCTCGGTGTAGACGACGATCGACGAATGCACCCAGCCGTCCTGCGGTGATTTGAGACCGAAGTCCGGCATCTCCTGCGAAAGCTGCAGCATCGAATCGCCGATCCGGATCTCCGCATGCATGAGGGAGCCGTCAGGTGCGTTCATCGCATCGACTATCCCAGCTCCAAGTGCTCGTTTGTAGTAGTCGAGTGCGGCATGGCCGTCCGGCACCGCAAGGTAGGGAGTGATCGTGCGGTAACCAGCAGGGATCGGGTTCACTGTGTTCATGTGTACGAGTATTGGCGATCGCACACGTGTTCTATTGAACATTTCGGACTTCCTCCGCGCCTCCGTCCCGCACACGCGCCTATCCTGGAACGGTGCCTACCGACAACAGCCGCCTCGACGCCCTCCCCGAGCTCCTGGCCGGCCGTCGCCTGGCAGTTCTGACGGGCGCCGGCATCTCCACCGACTCCGGAATCCCGGACTACCGCGGACCTGATTCACCCCCGCGCAATCCGATGACGTTCCAACAGTTCATCGGCGATCCGGCGTTTCGGCGGCACTACTGGGCGCGCAACCACATCGGCTGGCGATACATGGACAGCTCCCGCCCCAACCAGGGCCACCGGGCCGTCGCGGCACTGGAACGAACAGGGCGAGCCGTCGGCGTGATCACCCAGAACGTCGACCTCCTGCACACCAAGGCCGGCGCGCGAAACGTCATCGACCTCCACGGCACCTACGCGCAGGTTCGATGCCTGAGCTGCCAGCGGCTGATCTCCCGCACCACTCTCGCGGAGAGGCTGGAAGAAGCCAATCCTGGATTCGCCGAAACAGTCGCTGCTGCAACAGGAGTCGAAATCGCACCCGACGCAGATGCCGTGATCGAATCCACCGCACACTTTCGCGTCGTGGATTGCGCCGTGTGCGGTGGCTTACTCAAACCGGACATCGTCTACTTCGGCGAATCCGTCCCCAAGGAACGCGTCGCCCGTGCGTACAGCCTCGTCGACCAATCCGACGCACTGTTGGTAGCCGGGTCGTCGTTGACCGTGATGTCCGGCCTACGTTTCGTCCGGCATGCCGCCAAGACCGGGAAGCCGATCGCCATCGTCAATCGAGGCACGACTCGCGGCGACGAATTCGCCGACCTCAAGCTCGAAGTCGGTTGCGCTGAAGCACTTTCCGCCCTCGTTGAACACGAAAGCTACAGCGCCACCAAGTCGTCCGCGTGAACCACAGGACGCTGCATGTCGGCCGGTAGATCGGTGGTGGAGCGCCCCAGGATCTCCTCGATCTCCGCAGCGTCGAACGCAACGACACCCCGGGCGACGGGCTTCTCCCCCGGCCCCATCAGGGACACGACGTCGCCGGCGTGGAAGTCACCGGATACACCGACGATGCCAGCGGACAGAAGGCTTCGACGCTTGGACACGACCGCGCGGACGGCGCCTTCGTCGAGGTGGAGGTCACCCGATGTGTCAGCGGCGTGACGAACCCAGAATCGGCGGGCCGACAATCGCGTCGGCCGGGGCGCAAATGCCGTTCCGACATCGGCACCACTGAGTGCCTGCGCAGCGTCCGATGCTGCCGCGAGCAGAACTGGCACGCCGGAATCAGCGGCCAGGCGTGCTGCTGAGAGCTTCGACGCCATGCCTCCGGTACCGAGGGCGCCACCCGAACCGGCAACCACACCGTCGAGATCCTCGGGACTGTTGACCTCGGGAATCAGTGTGGCATCGCCCTTTCGGGGATCCCCGTCGTACAGTCCGTCCACATCCGACAACAGGATCAACGCGTCGGCGCCGACCAGATGAGCAACCAGAGCAGCCAGCCGATCGTTGTCACCGAATCGAAGTTCGGTGGTGGCAACGGTGTCGTTCTCGTTCACGATCGCCACCGCGTGCAATGCCCGTAGACGATCGAGTGTCCGTTGGGCGTTGCGGTGCTGCGTCCGTCGAGCGATGTCGTCAGCCGTGAGTAGAACCTGCCCGACGGTACGGCCGTAACGGGCGAACGACGTACCCCACGCGTGAGCCAGAGCCAACTGACCGACGCTGGCCGCAGCCTGCTTGGTCGCGAGATCGCGAGGCCGCTTGGTCAGTCCCAGCGGCGCCAGTCCGGCGCCGACGGCACCGGACGAGACGACGACGACATCGGAACCCGCACGCATGCGAGCCTCGATGGCATCGGCCAACAGATCGAGTCGGTGAGTATCGAGTCCCGCCACCAGACTGGTGAGCGCAGACGACCCGATCTTCACGACGATACTGTGAGCCGACGCTATCGACTCCCTGGTGGACCCGAGCACAGTCCCGTTCCCTCTCTTCGGTTTTCGTCCTGAAATCGCGTGAGTCAGGCGTCTTCGTCGAGCAAGCCGCGGCGGACACGACGCGCGTGCTTGCGCTCGTCGGCGCCGATGCGCTCCACCTGATCGAGACGCGGGTCGGTTCCACGGCCCGTGCGGGTCAGATCGATACCGGCCGGCGTCATCGGCTCCCACTCGAAGCTGACGTCACCGATGGTGACGGAAGCTCCTGGCTGAGCGCCCTTCTTGACCAATGCGTCCTCGACGCCCAATCGAGCAAGACGGTCGGCGAGGTAACCAACGGCCTCGTCGTTGTCGAAGGCGGTCTGACGAATCCACCGCTCCGGGCGGGTGCCTCGGACGACGAACCCACCGGGAATATCGGGATCCTTCTCGATGGTGAAGCTGGAATCCTTGACCTTGACCGGGCGAATGACCTGGCGCTTCGGCTCGGGCTTCGGATGAGCTTCGCGGTAGTCGCGGACCATCTTCGCCAACGCGAATGTCAACGGTCGCAATCCTTCTCGGCTCACCGCCGAGATGGTGAAGACCGGCCATCCGCGAGCTTCGATCTCAGGCGTGACCATTTCGGCCAATTCGGCGGCCTCGGGAACGTCGGTCTTGTTGAGGATGACGACGCGCGGGCGCTTGTCGAGGTCACCGAGTCCCGAATCGCCGGAGAGCGCAGGCGTGTACGCAGCCAGCTCTGCTTCCAGGGCGTCGATGTCGGAGATCGGGTCACGTCCCGGATCGAGGGTGGCGCAGTCGATCACGTGCGCCAATACGGCGCAGCGTTCGATGTGGCGCAGGAAGTCCAGGCCCAAACCGCGGCCTTCGCTGGCACCGGGGATCAGCCCGGGCACGTCGGCGACGGTGAAGGTGGTGTCGCCGCTCGAGACGACGCCGAGGTTGGGGACCAGAGTGGTGAAGGGGTAGTCGGCGATCTTCGGCTTGGCCGCAGAGAGAACGGACACAAGCGAAGACTTACCGGCGGAGGGGAATCCGAGCAGACCGACGTCGGCTACCGACTTGAGTTCGAGAACCAGGTCACGCTCGACACCGTCCTCACCGAGGAGTGCGAAACCGGGAGCTTTGCGGGCTTTCGAGGCGAGTGCTGCGTTGCCGAGTCCGCCGCGGCCGCCCTGAGCGGCGTCGAAGCGTGAACCGACTCCCACGAGGTCGGCAAGCACGTTGCCGTCGGTATCGAGAACCACAGTTCCATCCGGAACCTTGAGGATGAGGTCTTCACCGTTTGCACCCTCGCGGTTACTGCCGGCGCCCTGCTTGCCGTTGGTCGCCTTCGCGTTGGGATGGAAGTGAAAGTCGAGGAGGGTGTGGATGTTCTCGTCGACCACGAGGATGACGTCGCCACCGCGACCTCCGTTGGCACCGTCCGGACCGCCGAGCGGTTTGAACTTCTCGCGGTGTACGGAGGCGCAACCATTGCCGCCTTTTCCAGCGCTGACGTGCAGCACAACACGGTCAATGAATCGGGACATGACTGCCGGATCCTTCCTCAGTCAATTGCGGGTCTCACGCGATGAGCTGAACTTCTGGTGAGCAGGGTTGCTCGGGGCAAAACGGGTACTGCTTAAACAAACGATAGGGGCGGACCGGGTTATTTCAACCCTGGTCCGCCCCTATCGGGAGCTTGGAACGCGTCACTCTCTTACCGAAAGCAGAACCGGCTTACCGAAGTAGAACCGATGACGCACAACTAGCGAGAAAGACTAGACCTCAGCCGCAACAACGGCCGGAACGATGTTCACGGTCTTGCGTCCACGCTTCTGGCCGAACTCGACTGCGCCGGCAGCGAGAGCGAACAGGGTGTCGTCGCCGCCACGGCCGACGTTGACGCCGGGGTGGAAGTGCGTGCCGCGCTGGCGAACCAGGATTTCGCCTGCGCTGACCGACTGGCCGCCGAAGCGCTTCACGCCGAGGCGCTGGGCGTTTGAATCGCGACCGTTACGGGAGCTGGATGCACCCTTCTTATGTGCCATGCTATTGACCCTCCTCGGGTGAAATTAGCTAGAAAGAACTGGTTACTTGATGCCCGTGACCTTGAGCACCGTGATCGGCTGCCTGTGGCCCTGACGCTTGTGGTAACCGGTCTTGTTCTTGAACTTGTGGATGCGGATCTTCGGGCCCTTGGTGTGCTCGACGATCTCACTGGTGACTGCGACCTTGGCCAGCTTGGCCGCGTCGGTGGTCAGGTCAGATCCGTCGACCACGAGAACGGGAGCAAGCGAGACAGCAGTGCCGGGCTCACCCTCGATCTTCTCGACCTTGACGAGGTCACCAACAGCGACCTTGTACTGCTTTCCGCCGGTCTTGACGATCGCGTACGTTGCCATCGGAGGGCTACCCCTTGCTTCTTCGAACTTGCTCGCGCTGCTGCCTGAGGCTTCAAATGCATCGCGACTGGTCTGGTTTATGTCACCTCGGCTCGGCACTGACGTACCGGGACATTCACGCGCACTCTAGGCACACGGAATCTCTACCGCCGGGTGGCGACCCTCCAAGGTTACGGGAAAGCAACCGTCAGGGTCAAACCGCCCCGCCGAGGGGTGGTGCTTACTACTCTGTACTGCTTCTACCAGCTGAAACTTCGGATAGCGGTTGGATGTCCTCGCTCATCGCGAAGTCATCCAACCGACCGAAAGCCAGTAGTTCTTACTCTCCGTCTACCGGAGGACCTGCGGGACGTGCTGCTGCACGCCTGCGACGGGGTCTCTTGACGACGACAACTTCTTCCTCGGCCGGAACTTCGGTGGCCGGAGCCGGAACGTTTTCCGCGACCGCGTCCACCACGGGTTCCGGAGTCGGAATCACGAAGACCGTGCCCACCTCGGGAGCTGCCTCGGCAACCGGTGCCGACGCTGCCCGCGACGCCCGGCGACTACGCCGACGACCGCGCGGAGCTGCTTCGGTCGAAGCTGCGGCCGACTCGTTGTCCACTGCGGATACTTCTTCCGCAGCAGAGTCCACAACAGGAACGTCATGGCGCTCAGCAGCAGCAGGAGTATCGATCGGCCGATCTTGTTGCCGATCGGCACTTTTGGATGCATCGTCCCCCGAAGACACACCGGCGGAATCAGACTCGGTCGAGTCGGCCGCGACGGTCTCGTCGTCGTCGTGGTGATGCGAGGCCATCGCCAATGCCACCGGATGAGCCCGCTTGACCGTCGCGTCGACGGCCGGAACCTCTGGCGCCGGAGCTTCCTGTCCGTTGGACTCGGTCGAAGCCGACTTGTCTCCGCGGCCACGCTTGTTCTTGCGCGAGGTACCGGAATCACTGCGCTGCGAGCCCGAACGCGATCCTCCGTCGTCCGAGGACTTCACCTCGACGGGCTCGGAATGGACGATGATGCCGCGGCCGTGGCAGTGCTCACAGGTGGTCGAGAAGGCCTCGACCAATCCGGTGCCCAACTTCTTGCGCGTCATCTGCACGAGCCCGAGTGACGTGACCTCCGACACCTGATGGCGCGTGCGATCGCGACCCAGGCATTCGGTGAGCCGACGCAGGACCAGGTCCCGGTTCGATTCGAGAACCATGTCGATGAAGTCGACGACGATCATTCCGCCGATGTCCCGCAGGCGCATCTGGCGAACGATCTCCTCGGCCGCTTCGAGGTTGTTACGGGTGACGGTCTCTTCGAGGTTTCCGCCGGCTCCGGTGAACTTGCCGGTGTTGACGTCGACGACGGTCATGGCCTCGGTGCGGTCGATCACCAGGGTGCCGCCGGACGGCAGCCACACCTTGCGATCGAGTGCCTTGGCCAACTGCTCGTCGATACGGCGAGCCGCGAAGACGTCGATACCGTTGTTCGGCGTGTACTTCTCGAGCCGCGGAAGCAGGTCGGGCGCAACGGAGTTGATGTAGTTCTCGACCGTCGTGTGCGCCTTCTCGCCCTCGATGACCAGCTTGGAGAAGTCCTCGTTGAACAGATCACGAATGACCTTGACCAGCATGTCAGGCTCTTCGTACAGCGCCTGCGGGTTGCCGGACTTACCGGTGTCCGCAGCCGCAGCCTGCTCCTCGATGCCGGCCCACTGAGCCTGCAGACGAGTCACGTCGCGCGCCAACTCTTCTTCGCTGACGCCCTCGGACGCCGTGCGAATGATCACGCCCGCGTCGGCGGGCACGATGTCGCGCAAGATTTCCTTGAGACGCTTGCGCTCGGTGTCCGGAAGCTTGCGGCTGATACCCGTGGACGTACCACCGGGCACGTAGACGAGGAAACGACCGGCAAGCGAAATCTGTGTCGTCAGTCGAGCACCCTTGTGGCCGACCGGATCCTTGCTGACCTGAACGAGCACCTGATCGCCAGGCTTGAGAGCCTGCTCGATCTTGCGCGAGTTGCCACCGAGACCAGCAGCCTCCCAGTTGACCTCACCGGCGTAGAGAACACCGTTGCGGCCACGTCCGATGTCGATGAACGCAGCTTCCATGCTGGGGAGCACGTTCTGGACACGTCCGAGGTACACGTTGCCGACCATCGACGCGGACGCCGAGTTGGTGACGAAGTGCTCGACCAGCACTCCGTCTTCGAGGACTGCTACCTGTGTAGTCGCATGCGGCTGACCGCTGTCTGCCCGATCGCGCACGACCATGACGCGATCGACGGCCTCACGACGCGCGAGGAACTCCGACTCGGTCAGGATCGGTGGGCGACGTCGGCCGGCGTCACGACCGTCGCGGCGACGCTGACGCTTCGCTTCCAGACGTGTCGAACCACTGATGCCCTGGACCTCGTCCTTGACGCGGGTCTTGTTGCGCGGCTCGCGCTCGTGAACGACGGTGTTCGGCGGATCGTCCTCGGACGTCGCAGTCGCGTCGGTGGCGCCGTCGGTGCCGGTCTTGCGACGACGACGACGGCGGCGACGGCGGCTCGATCCGTCGGCATCGAGATCGGAATCGTCGGCATTCTCGGAATCCGCATCAGCGGTGGACTCGGACTTATCACCGGATTCTTCGCCGGCAGCGTCGTCGGTTTGCTTCTCGACTGCCGCAGGGGCAGATTCCTGCTCCGATTCGGTAGCGGTATCCGACTCTTCGTCCGAACCCTGCTCGCCACCCTGTTCACCGCGACCACGTCCACGTCCACGGCGTCCACGACGACGGCGACGCGGCTGATCGTCGTCCTCGTCCTCGGACTCGGCGCTCTCGCCCTCGGTTTGCGGTGCGGTCACAGCCGGCTCTTCGACGGCAGGAACTGCAACCGGCGCTGCCTCGGGAACGACGGTTTCGGCTTCCGCGGTTGTCTGCTTCTCTTCGACGACCGCCGGTGCAGCAGGCTCGCGGCGTGCGCGACGGCGACGCGGAGCTACCTCGGCGGCTTCGAGATCCGGCTGCAGGAACAGCGGGACCTGCGGCGCGGCGGGAGCCACCTCGGGCTGATGGGTCTGCGGTGCCTCGAAGGAAGTGAACAGATCGGACTGCTCGGCTTCCTTGCTCTGCAGCGCAGCTGCGGCGTCGAGTCCAGCGCTGATCTCGGCGACAGCCGGATCCACTGTTTCTTCTGCTGCAGGTTCTTCGACGACGACCTTTTTGCGAGTGCGACGAGCCCTGACAGGCTTCTCGGCCGGAGCCTCTGCAACAGGAGCAGCCTCCACGGGAGCTTCTGCAGCAGGCTCCTCGGCAACCGGCGCCTCGACAACCGGGTCGATGAGGGTGTCGAGCTCGGCGACGACGGGCTCGATGGCCTCGGCCGCGGAAGTCAACGAGGCATGAATCCGCTGAGCGACGTCACGGTGGAGACTCGACTGCGCGCTGCGCAATTCGGTACCGAGCGCTGCGGCTTCGGCAAGGACCTGCTTGCTGGTGACGCCGAGCAACTTCGCCAGCGCGTGTACGCGCATCTTGTCGGGAAATTCCGGGGTGGTGCTGGAATCTGATTCGGTTGGGGATTGATCGGCCACGTAAGTCTCCTCAGCCCCCGGGCGCGTCCAACCCAGAAGTCGAGTTGTCACGCGGCCACGCGGGAGCGTGCTGTGTGTACTCGCACTCAGAAGTGAGTACGAGATTGTAAGGTCTCGCTCCGCATGGTCCGCAATGCCCGTTATTCACTGCGAGCACATGAAGTGCCTGGCTGGATGGCCGTTGTCCTGTGCGCGAGCGCCTGATCATCCAGCGTGCAGAGGTCCAGGGATTTCCTGTTGACCTGGAGCAGCGATGAAAGGGCATCGAACCTAGGTGTCATCCGGTTGAACGTGCGTAAAACAAATTGCGGTTCAACTGAAAGCAGTATCCCACACCAACGCGCCTGCAACTGCAAAGGGCGCACCGATGTGGGATACGTGCCGAGAATTCGCTGTGGAGATGTGGGCCGAAGGCCCGTTCATGTGGGCCAGAGGCCCGATCGGAGATTCAGATGGACGACAGCGCGGGGAACCACAGAGCGATTTCACGCTCTGCCGACTCCACGGAGTCGCTGCCGTGAACGAGGTTCTGCTGCGCTTCGAGTCCGAAGTCGCCGCGGATCGTACCCGGAAGAGCCTTGTCGACCGGGTCGGTTCCGCCGGCCAACTGACGGAAAGCAGCGATGGCTCGGGGGCCTTCGAGCACTGCGGCCACCAGCGGACCGGAGGTGATGAACTCCAACAAGCTCGGGTAGAACGGACGCTCGGCGTGTTCTGCGTAGTGGCTACCAGCCACCTCTTCGGAAGCTACGCGGAGGTCGAGTGCTGCAATTGTCAGGCCTTTGCGCTCGATACGGCTGAGGATTTCTCCTACGTATCCACGGGCAACGGCGTCGGGCTTGATAAGTACGAGGGTGCGCTCAGTCACAGCGGACAGCCTAAATGGTCAGTCCCGCTGACCGGGAAGCAGGCCCTTGTCCATCCGGCGCTTGATGTCTCTCTGCAGGTAGACGAGGTATCCCCAGACGATCCCGAAGGTGATCGCCACACCGGCGATCGACGGGTGGACGAAGAAACCGAACAGAAGAATCACCTGCAGCGCGACGTTGAACCCCATCGCCCACGGCTTGCCCTGGATGCCCGCACCCAGAATCATCAGTACCGCCAACCCGATGATGAATCCCGCGGAGGCCGCGGTGAGGCCTCCGCCGACGACCGCGACAACCGGCAAAGCCAGCAGCACGACGATCGCCTCGAGGATCAGGGTTCCGGCCATCACTCCGCGGAAGCTTTTCCACGGGTCCTTGGTCGGCGGCCCGAACTCGCCGGCAGTGTCTCCGGGCTCGTGGTCTCCGGACTCGGGATTGGCATCTGACGGGGTACTCACGCGGGGTCCTTTCCGAACAGCGTGCGGGCGGCGCCTGCGGTCACGACGGATCCCGTCACCACCACACCCGCCCCTGATACGGCCTCACCGGGTTCGGCGACCTGCTCGGCGATTTCGATCGCGACTTCCAAGGCGTCGGCAAGCACCGGCGCAACGACGACGCGCTCGTCGCCGAACTTCGCGACGGCGATGTTCGCCAGTTCTTCGACGTCCATCGCCCGGGGTGACCCGTTGTGGGTGACGACGATCTCGTCGAAGACGGATTCGAATGCAGTCAAGATGGCGTCGACGTCCTTGTCCGCCATGACGCTGACCACTCCCACGAGCTTGCGGAAGTCGAACTCGGCGGACAGTGCGGCCGCGAGAGCGCGAGCACCGTCTGGATTGTGGGCGGCGTCGAGAAAGACCGTCGGCGCACTCCGAACACGTTCGAGGCGACCGGGATTGACGACCGAGGCGAACCCGTTGCGGATTGCATCCTGATCCAGTTGTCGATCCGGACCGGCACCGAAGAACGCTTCTACGGCAGCGAGCGCGAGCGCGGCGTTGCGCGCCTGATGCTCACCGTGAAGGGGGAGGAAGATGTCGGTGTACACACCGCTCAAGCCTTGAAGTTCGAGCTGCTGTCCGCCCACCGCGATCTGGCGAGCAAGCACCTTGAACTCCGAGCCTTCACGAGCGACCGCGGCCTCCACCTCGACAGCACGCCGCAGCAATACCTCCATGACTTCGGGAGTCTGCTCGGCGATGATCGCGACGGTGTCCACCGGAACCAGGTCCTCGCGGCCCTTCTTGATGATCCCGGCCTTCTCCTCCGCGATCCCGGCCAGGTCGGTGCCCAGGTACTCGGCGTGATCGAGGCTGATCGGGGTGATCACCGCAACCTGCCCGTCGATCACGTTGGTGGCGTCCCAGCGTCCGCCGAGGCCGACCTCGACCACGGCGACGTCGACCGGCGCCTCCGCGAAGGCCGCATAGGCCATGGCGGTGAGCACTTCGAACTTGCTCATCGCCGGTCCCCCGGCTTCCTCCGACTGTGCGTCGATCATCTGCACGTACGGCTCGATCTCGCGGAACGTGTCCACGTAGAGCCGCGGCGAGATCGGATGACCGTCGATGCTGATCCGCTCGGTCGCGATCTGCAGATGAGGGCTGGTGGTTCGCCCGGTGCGACGATGCAGAGCCGTCATCAACGAATCGATCATGCGCGTTACCGACGTCTTACCGTTGGTTCCCGTGACGTGCACCGACGGATAGTTGTGCTGAGGCGAGCCCAGGACATCCATGAGCGCCTCGATACGAGTCAGTGACGGCTCGATCTTGGTCTCGGGCCAACGCTTGTCGAGTTCTGCTTCCACCAGCGCCAGTTCGGCGATGTCGACCGGAGTCGGAACCGAACTCTGAGCGTCGAATTGGGACGGTTCGTACGAACTCACTTGTCGGCCAACTCCTTCAGACGTCCCGTGATGCGCTCGATCTCTTCGACGGCGATCTGGCGACGTGTCTTGATCTTGTCGACGACGGCGTCGGGCGCCTTCGCCAGGAAGGCCTCGTTCGCCAGCTTGTTGTCAGCGGTGACGAGCTCCTTCTGCGCTGCCGCGAGGTCCTTTTCGAGCCGCTTCTTCTCCGCGCCGAGGTCGATGGTGCCCGAGGTGTCGATGTCGACAGTGACGGTGCCCTGGCTCAGGCGCACCTCGACGGAGATCGACGCGGTGAATCCCTCTTCGGGTTCGGTCAGCTTGGCCAGCGCCGCCACGTAGGCGAACTGGCCGTCCATGCCGGCCTCCGAGAGCCCGGACGCACGAGCCGGGACCTTCTGGGAAGGCTTGAGTCCCTGATCGTTTCGGAATCGTCGCACCTCGGTGATCAGCTTCTGCGTGTCTTCGATCCTGGTTGCGGCCTGGGCGTCGACTGCCTCACCGGACAACACGGGCCATTCGGCGACGACCACGGACTCGCCGCCGGTGAGCACCTTCCACAGGGTTTCGGTCACGAACGGAATGACCGGGTGCAGGAGGCGGAGCAGTGCATCGAGAACGTTGCCGAGCACGGCGCGGGTGTTCGCGGCGACGGCCTCGTCGGCGGCGAACTGCACCTTGGCGAGTTCGAGGTACCAGTCACAGACCTCGTCCCACGCGAAGTGGAACAGGCCTTCGCACGCCTTGCTGAACTCGTAGCGATCGAATGCGGCGTCCGCCTCGGCCTGGACCGTGTCGAGACGGTCGAGGATCCAACGATCGGCGTCGGTCAGTTCGCTTCGAGCGGGCAGCGGCGCGGGAGCAGCGCCGTTCATCAGAGCGAACTTGGTCGCGTTGAACAACTTGGTCGCGAAGTTGCGCGAGGACTGCGCCGAATCCTCACCGACGGACAGGTCGCTGCCCGGGTTGGCGCCGCGTGCAAGTGTGAATCGCAGGGCGTCGGCGCCGAAACGATCGACCCAGTCGAGTGGGTCGATACCGTTGCCGCGAGACTTCGACATCTTCTTGCCGTACTGATCGCGGACCAGTCCGTGCAGGAACACGTCCTTGAACGGCATCTGCGCGCCGGACTTACCCGGACCGGCGGTGATCGACTCGTCCTCGGACACGTAAGTGCCGAACATCATCATGCGGGCGACCCAGAAGAACAGGATGTCGTAGCCGGTGACGAGAACACTGGTGGGATAGAACTTTTCGAGTTCGGGTGTGTTGTCCGGCCAGCCCATCGTCGAGAAGGGCCACAGTCCGGAGGAGAACCAGGTATCGAGGACGTCGGGATCCTGGACCCAGCCTTCCGGCGCCGTTTCGTCAGGACCGAAGCACGCAACTTCACCCTCGGGGCCGTACCAGACCGGAATGCGGTGACCCCACCAGAGTTGACGGGAAATGCACCAGTCATGCATGTTGTCGACCCAGTCGAACCAGCGTGGCTCCTGGCTCGCCGGGTGAATGACGGTGTCCCCGTTGCGAACCGCGTCACCCGCAGCCTTGGCGAGCGTCTCGACCTTGACCCACCACTGCAACGAGAGACGAGGCTCGATGGCCTCGCCACTGCGCTCGGAGTGCCCGACGCTGTGCAGGTACGGGCGCTTCTCGGCGACGACGCGTCCCTGCTCGGCGAGAGCTTCGCGAACCTTGACGCGAGCCTCGAAGCGGTCCATTCCGTCGAATTCGGTTCCGGTGTCGGCAATCTTGCCGGTCTTGTCCATGACTGTGGGCATCGGCAGGTTGTGCCGCAGGCCCATCTCGAAGTCGTTGGGATCGTGAGCCGGCGTGATCTTCACAGCGCCGGTTCCGAACTCGGGGTCGACGTAGTCGTCGGCGATGATCGGGATCTGACGCCCGGTGAACGGATGATCGAGAGTGGTGCCGATGAGGTGCTTGTAGCGCTCGTCCTCGGGATGGACCGCTACTGCGGTGTCACCGAGCATTGTCTCGACGCGAGTGGTCGCGACGATGACGTGCGGCTCGTTGTCGTCGAGCGAGCCGTAGCGCAGGGAAACCAGCTCACCCTCGACGTCCTCGAACTTCACCTCGATGTCGGAGATCGCGGTCTGCAGCACCGGCGACCAGTTCACGAGACGCTCGGCGCGGTAGATCAGGCCCTCGTCGAACATGCGCTTGAAGACGGTCTGGACGGCGCGGGAGAGGCCCTCGTCCATCGTGAAACGATCACGACTCCAGTCGACGCCGTCACCGATGCGCCGCATCTGGCCACCGATGGTTCCACCGGATTCGCGCTTCCAGTCCCAGACCTTGTCGATGAACAGCTCGCGGCCGAAATCTTCCTTGGTCTTTCCGTCGGCAGCGAGTTGCTTCTCGACGACGGACTGCGTGGCGATACCGGCGTGGTCCATGCCTGGCAGCCACAGCACCTCGTAGCCCTGCATCCGCTTGCGACGGCTGAGCACGTCCATGAGGGTGTGATCCAGGGCATGGCCCATGTGCAGGCTGCCGGTGACGTTCGGGGGCGGCAGCACGATGGAGTAGCCGGGCTTGTCGCTGGTCGCGTCGGCCTGGAAGTACCCGGCGTCTACCCAGCCTTGATACAGATCGGCCTCTACCGCGCTGGGGTCCCAGCTCTTGGGTAGGGCGTCGGCGGGGGTCTGGGGGTTCTCTGGAGCTGCACTGGTCACCACTTGATCCTAATGACTCCCCCGTCGTGAACGAATTCGCCCGTCGGCCGCCGCGGCGCACACGAACGACTGCCCCGCGGTCCGGGGTCAGCCGAACAAACGATATTCACCGATCCGCTCGGCTGACAGGATCGCTCTGAAGGACGACCGACCAACTACCCGTGGAGCAAATATGTTGAACAACTGGAGTTCTCGCCGTCCCGGCGTTCGAACCTTGGCGGCGGCCGCGACGATCGGAGCGGCGGTTGCCCTCGTGCTTCCGGCGACTGCGTCCGCTGCCCCCGGCATCGAAGAAAGTGTGCAAGGAAGCATCGACAGTGGCAGCGCCACGATCAACGGAAGCGTCGGCGATATCGGGAACGACATCGCAAACGGCATCGCCAGCGGCAGCGTGGGTGACATCGTCGGCGGGATCGCCACCGGGAACCTCAACGACGTCCTCGGCGGCCTGAACGCCGGCTCGACCAGCGCGACGGACATCGTCAACGGCCTGGCCAGTGGCAACGTCAGGGACATTCTCAGTGGCCTGGCCAGCGGCAGCGGCGGCGGCGGATCGTTTGCGCCCACGCAGCGCTGCGACGCCTCGACCGTCTCGGGCGGCGCAGGAATCACCAGCACCAAGCACGAACTCGGCCGCGGTGGCCCGACCTCGTTCGTGCTCGGCTACGAGACCGAAAACGTCCCGGACCTGATCGAGGTGTACTACGAAGGTCGGTTGATCCACAGCACCGGATACATCGGCGACAACATCAACGAGGGAACTGGTTCAGCTGTCGTCAACGTGCCCGCCGGTGGGGCGTCGTCCGTTCTGGTTCGCGTCACGGGCCCTGACCACACCGAGTGGTCGTACACCGTTCGTTGCCCCGGCGCCTGATTCCGGTCCGGATCCACGCGAAGACGCTCGTGCCTCGTTCGGTGTTTCATCCGAACGAGGCACGCGCGGGTTCAGCCCAGAATCTCCGGTAGCGCGACATCTTCGCCGAGAACGTGCTCGGAGAGGAACGCGGTGACCACCTCGTACCAGATCTTGGTGTGCTGCGGCTTGAGCACCCAATGATTCTCGTCGGGGAAGTAGAGGAAGCGATGGTCCGTTTTCCCGTCGTCGTCGGCGGGCAGACCTGACTCGGCAAGCAGTTCGTACCAGAGTCGCAAGCCCTCACCGATCGGAACCCGGTAGTCCTTGTCGCCATGGATGACCAGCATCGGAGTCGTGATGTCCGCGACGTACAGATGCGGCGAATTCTCGACGGCCATCTCAGGCGACATCTCGCGCTGCCAGTACCAGGCAGCGTCCGTCGTCGGGCCGAATTGATCGAGTGCCCACAGACTCGCGTGGGTGACGATGGCGTCGAAACGGTTGGTATGTCCGGCAATCCAGTTGGCCATGTAACCACCGAACGAACCACCCATCGCGCCGGTTCGCTTGGGGTCGATCTCGGGCTGGGCGACAGCAGCATCGGTGATCGCCATCAGATCGGTGAAGGGCGCCTTGCCCCACTGACCCCACCCCCGCTGGACGAAGTCCTGGCCGTATCCGGTCGAGAGCGCGGGATCTGGTAGCAGTACTGCATAGCCCTTGGCGACGAGCAGCCACGGATTCCACCGCCAGGACCAGGTGTTCCACGAACCGAGTGGGCCGCCGTGGACCCAGAGAAGCAATGGCACCGGTGCATGCGGCGCGGCGCCCGTCGGCAGCGCCAACCAGCTACGCACCGTCGAACCGTCCTCGGCACGCGCGGTGATCTCGGTCAGTGTTCCCGGCAGCTCCGGCAAAGTGTCGGGCCCACGAAGTGCGGTGATCTCACCTGATCGCAGATCGACCCGCACCACGTGCGGGGGCGCTTCGTACGAGGCTCGCAACGCGTAGATCGACTCACCGTCCGGCGCCACTCGAAGGTCGGTGTACGCCGCGTCGTCGGCTGTCAGGCGCACTGGTTGGCCCCACAGGTCGATGGTGAAGATCGGACCGCGGCCGCCGTCGTCAGCGGTGACGACCAGCCCGGATCCGTCGGGTAGCCAGGCAAGTGAGGTAGGCCAGCGATCCCAGCCGTCGGCGACGCCGGTCACGGCACCGGATCCGAAGTCGTAGAGCTGCAGAGTCATTCGTGGTGCGGACTCCGGTGTGGTGAGTGTCTCCCGGATGAACGCGAGCTTGGTTCCGTCCGGCGAGAGCACCGGGTTGTAGACGTCCGCGTCGGCCTCGTCGACAAGCGTGACTCGGTCACCGGTCACCGTGTCGATCCGAACCAACGTCGATCGGCGGGCGGCACTCGCATCGCCGACAGTCCACGTGGTCACGACGAAGAGACCGTCGTCGGAAATCGTGGTCGACGTCTCCCGCAGCGCTGCGCCTGCCGTCGGTGTGATGTCCCGCAACTCGACGGATTCCTTCGAATCCGTCTCGGCCACAACCAGATGCGGATGATCGGGGCCCAGGTCGTGGTCCCAGTGGCGCACCGGATAACCGGTGTGCAGCATCGCCGTGACTTTCTTGTCCTTGCGCGCCGATCGCACCTGATCGTCCTGGTCGAGGCTGATCGCCGAAGCCATGACCGACGTCTGGGCCACGAACGTCGGCGCCGCCTTCGCCGCTGATACCGACGAGATACCACCGGGACGCGAGATCAGCAGCTGAGCTTCTCCGCCCGCCGCTGGTAGGCGCCAGAGTGCTGGTTGCGGATCACTCTCGCCCGGCACGGCTCGCGTGGCAGTGAAGAGCACGTCGCCGTCGAACGCGAAGGCAGCACCGGACTCGCTGGTCGAACCCCAGGTCAACCGACGCGCAGGACGCCGGCCTTCCGGGTCGATCTCCCACAACGAGGACACGTATTCGGCGCTCTTGTCGTCGAGAACGGCGCGCGCGCAGATCAGCAGCGAGCCGTCAGGTGACAACACCAGGCCGGACAACCTGGCCAGAGCGATGTAGTCGTCGAGTTCGTCGAACGGTGTGCCTGCGTGGAGCTCGGGAATCTGGGTCACCACTAGTTCGTATCACGCGCCCCGCGGTTGACGCATCATTGCGTAGATCGTCGGCCCGCCGCCTGGCATGACGATGTCACGGGTCACTTCGAAACCGAAGCGGTTGTAGTACGGGATGTTCGATTCCTTGCTGCTCTCGAGGTAAGCGTCGACATGTTCACGGTCACAACGCTCCAACCGAGAGTTCAGTAGCGCTTTGCCGTATCCCCCACCGCGCGCCGCGCTGCCGGTCCCGACGGTCGCGAGATACCAGTGCGGCGAATTCGGGTGTGCTCCTTCGAGAACGGAGCTGACCTCGGCCGCGTGTCGTAGCCCCCTGCCGAAGACACGCACCATTGCGGGCAGGCTCACGAGCCCGGAAATCCACGACTGCTTCCACCGCCCCGGCGGATCCCACAGCGTTGCCCCGCCGATCAGGCCGTTGTCGTCGGTGGCCACCTCGACGCCGCCCCCGGCGAGGTGGTGGTAACGAGCTTCTGCGGCAAACAGTTTCGTCAGGCGATCAGCCCTGGTGGCCTCGTCCGGCAACATCCACGCCATCAAGGGATCATCTTCGAACGCCTCGGCCAACACTGCCGACAGTGCCGGAATATCGGATCGGACAGCCGGCCGTACGTGTACACCCATGAGGCGAGAGTACCGCCGACTGTCCGAATCACTGGACTTTGAACAGCGCTGTCCTTGAACCGATCAGACGAGCAAGCCCGCAATCCGCGGCGGAATCTGTTCGAGCGCGTACGGCAAGCTCAGTACGGTGCTCCACGTCATGGCTTCGGCAGCAGCGTCTTCCAGAATGATCGCGCGGCCGTCCTTCACGACGTCGAGTTCCTGGTAGATCGGGGTCTTGTCCAGCTCCGCGCGAAGCTTGTCGCCGTAGCCGCCACCGGCGTACCAGACGAGTACGTCGACGTCCGCGAGCGAGAGTTGCTCGGTGCTGATCTCGGCGAAGTTACCCGTGATCTGATCGGTGACAGGCGGATTCACGAATCCGAGTTCGGTGAAGAACCGCACCTTCGGGTCTTCCGGTCCGTAGACCCCGAACTGCCCCGGCCCCTTCAACGCGCCGACCAGAACGGTCTTGCCGGCAAACGCCGGATTGGCCGTCTTCACGTCGGCAAACTTCTGGTCGACGCCGGCGATCAGCTCGGTGGCCTTACCCTGCTGCCCCAACGCTTCGCCGATGATGGTCGTCTGGTTCTGCCAGGGGATTCCGTAATCCGCGAACTCCTTGGGCTGCGCCACCGTCGGTGCAATGGCACTGAGTTTGTCGTATTGCGCCTGAGTGAGCCCGGAGTAGGTGCCGACAATCAGGTCGGGTGTCGTGGCAGCGACCTTCTCCATCTGAATGGTGGTGCCCGCGGTTCCGATGATCTCGGGAGTCGCCCCGTTCAGCAGCGGCTGCGCCCAGGGCCACACGCCGTAGGGGTAATCGCCGTACCAGTCGAAGGTTCCGACCAAGGTCCCACCGAGCGCCAGGATCGCATCTTGATCGTTGTATCCGACACTGACGATCCGCTGCGGATCCTTGGGCAACTCCGTAGCCCCGAACTTGTGGGTGATCGATTCCGCAGAGTCACCGCTGGGAGGTGTGTCCTCGTCGTTCGAACTGGAGCAGGCTGCGGCGAATGCCAGCAACGCTCCCGACGTGCCGATCAGAAATCCGCGCCGGGTCAGCCGACCTGCGTCCGTTCGATCCATGTTCCTACCCCTTAAAGTCTGCTGGTTCGGTAGGTAAGGCTAGCCGATGAAAGCTTCATTCCGGCTAGTTCGACCGGCCCATTCGATGGCAGTACCGCGCCGTTCGGGCCACTATGGAGACATGACGCGCCAGGGCCCCTCGAAGGACATCGACGAATCGGATCTCGAAGTCACGCACCCCAAGGACTACGCCGCCGGAGTTCCGGCCGTTCTGGTGTCGCTGCAACGAGGAATCGAGCAGATGGGAGCCTTGCGGACCGCCCGAACGCTCACCAGACTCAACCAACGCCACGGCTTCGACTGCCCGGGGTGTGCGTGGCCGGAGACTCCCGGACATCGCAAGCCCGCCGAATTCTGCGAGAACGGAGCGAAGGCTGTTGCCGAGGAAGCAACGCTTCGCACCGTCACACCCGAATTCTTCGCGGAGCACTCGATCGCCGATCTCGATGGCAAGACCGACTACTGGCTCGGACAGCAGGGGCGACTGACGCACCCGATGGTCCTGACGCCGGGAGCAACCCATTACCGGCCGATCGACTGGGACGGCGCGTACGCACTGATCGCCGAACATCTGAACGGCCTCGCATCGCCGGACGAAGCGGTGTTCTACACCTCCGGTCGCACGTCCAACGAAGCCGCGTTTCTCTACCAGTTGATGATTCGCAGCTACGGCACCAACAACATGCCCGACTGTTCCAACATGTGTCACGAGTCGTCCGGAAGCGCACTGACCGAATCCATCGGCATCGGCAAAGGCTCGGTGACGGTTCCCGACCTCGAGAACGCCGATCTCATCCTCATCGCCGGACAGAACCCCGGCACCAACCACCCTCGAATGCTCTCCACACTCGAGAAGGCAAAGAGCAACGGCGCCAAGATCATTGCCATCAATCCTCTGCCCGAGGCGGGATTGCGCAGGTTCAAGGATCCACAGAAGGTGTCCGGCGTGATCGGGCACGGAGTCGACATCGCGGACGAGTTCCTGCAGATCAGACTGGGCGGCGACATGGCGCTGTTCCAAGGCCTGGGGAAGCTGCTGCTCGCGCAGGAAGATCGCGCTCCCGGGACGGTCGTCGACCGTGCCTTCGTCGACCGGTACTGCGCCGGTTGGGACGAATACGAGAAGCACATCCGCGCGGTCGATCTCGAGACGGTACTCGAGGCAACGGGTCTGTCGATGGCACAGCTCGAGGAAACGGCGGCCGCACTTGCCCGATCCGAGCGAACCGTCACCTGCTGGGCCATGGGGATCACTCAGCACACACACGGAGTCGCCACCATCGAAGAAGCAGTCAACCTGCTGCTCATGCGTGGAATGATGGGCAAACCCGGTGCCGGCGTTTGTCCGGTGCGAGGACACTCCAATGTCCAGGGTGACCGCACGATGGGCATCTGGGAAAAGATGCCGGAAGAGTTCCTGGCCGCGCTCGACACCGAGTTCTCGATCTCGAGTCCCCGCAAGCACGGATGGGACACCGTCGACGCGATCCGCGCCATGAACGCAGGCAAGGCAAGCTTCTTCATGGCGATGGGCGGCAACTTCATCCAGGCAAGCCCGGACACCGCAGCGACCGAAACAGCGTTGCGTCAATGCGAACTCACCGTGCAGGTGTCCACCAAGCTGAACCGCAGTCACGTGGTCCACGGGCAGACCGCGATCATCCTCCCCACCCTCGGACGCACCGACCTCGACGTCCAAGCCGGCGGAAAGCAGCTTGTCTCCGTGGAGGATTCGATGTCCATGGTGCACCTGTCGCGCGGACGCCTCACACCGGTCAGCCCCTACCTGCGTAGCGAAGTCGCCATCATCTGCCAACTCGCCCGCGAACTACTCGGCAACGATCACTCCGTCCGCTGGTCGGCCTTCGAGGGCAACTACGACCTGATCCGCGATTCCATCTCACGGGTAGTGCCAGGCTGCGAAAACTACAACTCCCGCGTTCGAGAGCCAGACGGATTCCAACTCCCCCACCCGCCGCGTGACTCGCGTGAGTTCCGCACGCACACCGGCAAAGCCAACTTCGGCGTGAACGACCTGCACTGGATACCCACTCCGAGTGGGCGCCTGATTCTGCAGACGATGCGCAGCCACGACCAGTACAACACCACGATCTACGGCCTCGACGACAGATACCGCGGCATCAAGGGCGGACGCAAAGTCATCCTCGTCAACGCCGAAGACATCACCGCGCTCGGATTCCGTGACGGCGATCTCGTCGACATCGTGTCCGAGTGGACAACACCCGACGGCACACTCGAAGAGCGTCGGGTCACGGAATTCCGCATCGTCTCCTACGACACCCCGCGCGGCAATGCTGCGGCGTACTACCCGGAGACAAATCCGCTCGTTCCCCTCGAACACGTTGCGGCCAAGTCGAACACGCCGGTGTCGAAGGCCGTCACCGTTCGACTCGAAGCATCGGGCGCCTGAGATGGGACGAGTCACCGCACGAACACCGGTCGTTCGAATCTCGGGTGATCGGGTCGTCACGCGCCCCGACACGCTGGCCGTCGAGGAACCACTCGAAATGAGAGTGGGCGGTCAGGTGCTGGCAGTGACGATGCGGACCCCCGGCAACGACGTCGACCTCGTGCACGGATTCCTTCTCAGCGAAGGTGTCGTCGCCACCCGCGACGACGTGAGCGTCGTCCGCTACTGCGACGGCGTCGACGAATCCGGTGCGAACACGTACAACGTCCTCGACATCGCTCTCGCTCCCGGAGTGCCGTTGCCCGACCACACCACCGATCGGAACACCGTCGTCAGTTCCGCGTGTGGCGTGTGCGGCAAGACCTCGCTCGACGCCGTCCGAACCACGACGCGACATCCGCTGGTCGGTGACACGACTTCCGTCACCTCGACCATCCTGTCGGCCATGCCGGTCACACTGCGGGAGAGCCAACGGATCTTCGAGCGCACCGGTGGCCTGCACGCGGCCGGATTGTTCACCGCCACCGGCGAACTCCTGGCACTGCGCGAGGATGTCGGCCGTCACAACGCCGTCGACAAGGTGATCGGTTGGGCCATCACCGACGGCCGAGTGCCCCTCTACGACACGATCTTGATCGTCAGCGGGCGGGCGTCGTTCGAACTCGTCCAGAAGGCCGTCATGGCCGGCATTCCGATCCTCGGTGCTGTCTCCGCGCCGTCGTCGCTGGCCGTGGAACTAGCGCAGGAGTCCGGGCTGACTCTCGCCGGTTTCATCCGCGGCGATTCGATGAACGTCTACTCGCACCCGCACCGAGTCGAGGTCACGTCGAACTCGCACGCAACTGAGCCGACAGTCGCACAGCGGAGTTGACTTCCCCGTAGCCCTCGTATCCACCCACCCGCTGCACGACCTCGAAGAACAGGTCTCCCCCGACGGTCGGGGTGAACAGGTGGAAGAACTCGCCGTGAGCGTCCGCGTCGTAAAGAATTCCGGTGCTGCGCATCCGGTCGAGCAGTTCCGGATTCAGTCCGAAACGCGCGTCCAGATCGTCGTAGTAGTTCGGGGAAATGGGTAGCGGAGCAAATCCCCAGTCCTGCATGGACGCAGCGGCACCGAAGATGTTCTCACACGCGAAGGCGACGTGGCTGACGCCGCCGCGACGGACCGTCGGCAGCCCACTTCGACTTCCCTCCACCATGTTCAGCGAGATGCGCAGGGTATGTCCGTCACCGCCTTGAACGAGCGTGAGCGCCTGGCTTCGCATGAGGCCGACAGAATCGGTGACGTCCTGCCCCTCGTGTGGTTGCATCTCGAACACGGACCGCAGGAGCAGCATGATGCCGTCCCAGCTCTCGGCCGGAACCGCCAGTGCCACGTGGTCGATCCCGGTGAACACTGCGCCCTGTTCACGATTGCGCTCGGCGGGCAGCGGGTAGATCTCGAATGCCGATTCCCACGCTGCAGCGCTGCCGGGGCCACGAAGGTCGATCGATGTCGCATCGGTGACCTTCAGGCGTACGACGTCCGGTACCTCGGAGTTCTCGTCGCTCGACCCCGGCAACTGCACGCGCGTCGCCGGCACTTCGAGAGCCAGAGCGCGCTCTCCCCACACCTCGGGTTCGGTTGCCCGGATGCCGATCTGAGTGAGAACCGGTAGATCCGCAGGCAGCCCGGGCGCCGTCCACACCGTGCCCGCAGTCGCATCCACGGCAACGGTGAGCGGTCCGTGCCGCCACAACTGCAAATCGTGATCGTGGTGCCGTCCGACAAGATGAAAACCGACGCGGGAGAGCATCGAGTGCACCTGGTCCTGTTTCGCCGGACCCGCCGCGATTCGCAGAGACACGATTCCTTCGAGCGGCGTGCGCTCCGGGGCGGTGAACAGCGTGGGTCCACCGGCGGCAGGGTTCGTGGCGGCGACCTGTTCTTCCAGATGCAGGAGCGACCGATGAGCGTCGATTGCCGTCCGCTGGGTGTCGGCGCGGCGGAATACGTCGTTGAAAATCTCGAGCGACCACGGTCCGTCGTAACCAGTGGCGTAGACATGCTGAGCGAACGCATTGAGATCGAAGCTGCCCTGCCCCGGGAAGTTTCGGTGATGCCGGCTCCACTGGAGGATGTCCATCGCCAAGAACGGAGCGTCCGCCAACTGGAGGAAGAAGATCTTCTCGCCGGGAATCTCGCGAATTCCGGCGGGATCGTCACCGCGCGAGAGGATGTGAAAGCTGTCCAGACAGGTACCGAGCGAAGGATGGTCGACGCCCTCGACGATCTGCCACGCATGGCCGTACGTGTTGACGTGGGCACCCCACGCGAGCGCCTCATAGGCAACCTTCTTGCCGTGCTCGGACGCCAGTTCGGCGAGAGCTCCGAATTGCTCTGTCAACTGACCGTCATCGTGACTTGCGGTCGGCAGGGGCGAGGAGCACACCAGGAGCGTCTCGCACCCCAGTTGATCCATGAGCTCGAATTTGCGTTGCACTCGAACAAGATTCCGAGCAAATTGGGCCTCGTCCACCGTGTCGAAGTCACGGAACGGCTGATACAGATCGAGGGTCAAGCCCAGATCCGCAGCCCTCGTTCGTAATTCCTTCGGGGACCACGGCGAAGCAACAAAATCCGGCTCGAACACCTCGAAGCCGTCGAAGCCGGCAGCAGCGATGGCGTCGAGCTTCTCCTCGAGAGTGCCACTGAGCGATACCGTCGCGATCGACGTCCGGACCGGGGCACTCACAGCGCTGCCGCAGTCTGTTCGCCGCGTACGAGTTCCGTCATGTGCGCGAGCATGCGCTTACTGTCGGGCTCGATGCCCGTGAAGATCCGGAACGCGTCGACGGCCTGGAAGACAGTCATTCCGCCTCCGCTGAGCGTCGGGGCTCCGATCAACCTTGCCTGACGCAACAGTTCGGTTTCGAGTGGACGGTAGACGATTTCGGCCACCCACAGATCAGGGCGAAGCAGATCTGGCGAGAATGCCATTCCGGGATGAGCCGCCATTCCCATCGGCGTCGCGTGGATCAATCCGTTTGCCTTGCCGAGCACTTCGGCGAGGTCGCTCGTGTGCCGCGCCTCGACAACCTGCGCCGGAAACTGCTGCGCGAAGGTTTGTGCAAGTTCCTGCGCGCGAGGCAGGCTCGAATCGACCAACGTCAGTGTCCCGACGCCACGGTTGAGCGCGGCATAGGCAACCGCCGCACCAGCTCCGCCGGCACCGAGCTGCACGACACGATCGAGCTGTGCTCCGGGAAGTCCGTCGTCGAAATTTCGGCCGAAGCCCGACCAATCGGTGTTGTGTCCGATCGCCTTGCCGGAGTCGAAGAGGACCGTGTTCACCGCTCCGAGCCGGCTCGCATCCGGCGAGAGCTCGTCGAGGTGCTCGATCACCAACTGCTTGCAAGGGTGAGTGATGTTGAGGCCGCGGAACCCGAAACGTCGTGCATAGGTGAGAAGTTCACCGATGTCCGACGGCGCCATCCCCATCGCATCGAGATCGAGGATGCGGTAAACGTACGGCAGGCCCTGTCTGCGCCCTTCCTCCTCGTGCATGATCGGAGTCAAGGAGGCTCCGATGCCGGTGCCGATCAGACCGCAGAGGATCGAATCACTCATCAGTTCTTCCCTTCTCGGACGCAGACGAATTCGACTGCGGCGCTGTAACCGTCGATTCCCAATCCGCAGATGACAGCGTCGGCGATCCCGGACACGTAGGAGTGGTGACGGAATTCTTCGCGGCCATGGATGTTGCTGATGTGCACCTCCACGACAGGGGCATCGAGTGTGACCAGAGCGTCACTCAACGCAATGGAGGTGTGCGAGTACCCACCGGGATTGATGACGATGCCCGCAACGTTTCCCCTGGCCTCGTGGATCCAATCGATCAGTTGGCCCTCGTGGTTCGACTGCTTTGCCTCGACCATCGCCCCGAACTTCTCGGCCGCCGCTACACAGCGGGAAACCACGTCGTCCAGCGTGTCTCTCCCGTAGAACTCCGGTTGGCGCTGGCCCAACAAATTCAAGTTGGGCCCGTTGAGGACCAGAACCGGTAGAGATGAAGTCATCAGGGGCACCTCGGGGTTGACGCTCGAAACTAATGTACGAACTAGTGAGTTAGTTCACTGGACGTTACTCCCCCGACGCGGACTCGACAAGCAAAGTCGACAAACTGCTGACAGATAGAGTGAGCACATGGTTTCCGAGCAGTCAGTGAACTCCGTGGTGTCGAAGCCGGAGAAACGACGCCGAAACAGCGATCTGACCAGGGTGAACATCATCGCCGTCGCCACCGAGGAGTTTGCCGACAAAGGCTTTGCCGGCGCCCGAGTGGACGAGATCGCAACCAAGACTCACACCACCAAGCGCATGATCTACTACTACTTCACCGACAAGGAAGGGCTGTACAAGTCCGTCCTCGAGCATGCGTACAGCGTCATTCGCGCACAGGAACGCGAACTCGACCTCGAGGGGTTGAACCCCACCGCAGCGGTCCGCGCCTTGGCCGAACTCACCTTCGACCACCACGAACAACACCCGAACTTCATTCGGCTGGTAGCCAACGAGAACATGCTCCGCGGTGAGCACATCGAGAAATCCGAGCTACTCAGCGGTCTCGGCGCCCCCGCCGCCGACCTGGTCTCGCAGATCCTCCACGACGGACAGCAGTCGGGAGCATTCCGCTCCGACGTAGATGCTCTCGATATTCACATGTTGATCAGCAGTTACTGCGTCTTTCGTATCGCCAATCGTTACACCTTCAAAGCGCTCTTCGACCGCGATCTGACCGACTCGACGCATCGTGAGCATCTTCGAACAATGCTCGGCGACATGGTTGTTGCGTTCTTGACCTCGAAGGCGCCGTCCTGACCCACCCCGAAGTCCGAAAAATCCCCCTACGGTGGTGAGTGGAACTCACAGCTGCCACCGGGAGGAATGACGTGACCGAGAATTACGTAGACGGGCTTTCACTCGAGGAGAAGGCGTCGTTGACGTCGGGCTCGGATTTCTGGCACAGCCAGTCCGTTCCCGGAATCGAATCGATACTCCTGACCGACGGTCCGCACGGAGTCCGGAAACAACCCGAGGGCGGCGATGCACTCGGACTCGGCCACAGCGTTCCAGCGACATGTTTCCCACCGGCGGTCGGGTTGGGCTCGTCGTGGAACCTCGACCTCATCCGCCAGGTCGGTGAGGCTCTGGGCGACGAGGCCAAAGCTGAACAGGTCTCGGTCCTCCTCGGCCCAGGCATCAACATCAAACGATCACCCTTGTGTGGCAGGAATTTCGAATACGTCTCCGAGGACCCATTCCTCTCCGGCCGCGTCGCGGCAGCCCTGATCACCGGCATCCAGTCTCGCGGCGTCGGAACCTCGCTCAAGCACTTCGCTGCCAACAACCAAGAACACGACCGGATGAGAGTCAGTGCCGACGTCGACGAACGGACACTGCGCGAGATCTATCTGGCCGGCTTCGAATACGCCGTCAAGACCGCGGCCCCGACGACGGTCATGTGCTCGTACAACAAGATCAACGGTGTGTACTCGAGCCAGAACCATTGGCTGCTCACCGAGGTACTCCGCGAACAGTGGGGCTTCGACGGCCTCGTCGTTTCGGACTGGGGAGCGGTCAACGACCGCGTGGCGGCACTCGCCGCGGGCCTCGACCTGGAAATGCCGCCGACCGGAACCGATACCCAGATCGTCGACGCCGTGCGCGGCGGCGACCTGGACGAATCAGTGCTCACCACTGCCGCCGAGCGCCTGGCGACGCTGGTGGCACGCACCGCCGCCGCGCGCACCGAAGGCCACACGTACGACGTCGAGCGTCACCACGAACTGGCACGGACCGCTGCAGCGGAGTCCGCTGTCTTGCTGGCCAACGACGGAGAACTACTGCCGCTGACCCCCGGCGGGCAAACCGTCGCGGTGATCGGCGAATTCGCGTGCAGCCCGCGGTACCAGGGAGCCGGCAGTTCACAGGTGGTCCCGACCAAGCTCGACAATGCCTTGGACGCGATCCTCGACCTCGAAGGCGCCGACCGCGTCACTTTCGCACCGGGCTTCACCTTCGACGGCACTCCGGACGACGACATGGTCACCGAGGCTGTCGACGCCGCACGCCGCGCCGACGTCGCGGTGCTGTTCCTCGGACTACCGTCCGCCACGGAATCCGAAGGATTCGACCGAACCGACATCGAACTGCCGGCTGACCAGATCGCCCTGCTGGAAGCGGTCCACGGCGCGAACCCGAACACGGTCGTCGTGCTCGCCAACGGCGGTGTGGTTTCGATCGAGCCTTGGAAGGATCATGCCGCCGCAATCCTCGAGGGCTGGCTACTCGGCCAGGCGGGCGGCTCGGCGATTGCCGATCTTCTGTTCGGCATCACGAGTCCGTCCGGCCGCCTGACGGAGACCATTCCGCTTCGCCTCCAAGACAATCCGTCGTATCTGCATTTCCCGGGATCACAGCAGCACGTCCGCTACGGCGAAGGCCTGTACGTGGGATACCGCTACTACGACTCCGCGCTGCGCGAAGTGGCGTACCCGTTCGGGTTCGGGCTGAGCTACACCACCTTCGACATCACCGATACCTCCGTCGAGGCCGGTGAGAACTCCGCCGAAGTGACCGTCACCGTGCGCAACAGCGGCGACCGATCGGGCAGCAGCGTCGTTCAGGTCTACGTCCACGACGCCTCGGCAAGCATCGATCGACCCGCGCAGGAATTGAAAGGCTTTGCCAAGGTCCACCTCGACCCCGACGAATCCGCGACTGTGACCATCACGCTCGACAGCAGGGCATTTGCCTATTGGTCTGTCACGGAAAAGGACTGGGCGATCGAGGCCGGCGACTACGAGATCCGCGTCGGCTTCTCGTCTCGGGACATCGCAACCACCGACACGATCACCCTGGCCGGGAACGTCGGCGTCGGCACGCTCGACGCCATGTCGACCATCGGCGAATGGCTCGCCCATCCGGTCGGCAGCGCAGTTCTCGGCGCCGCCATGGCTGCCGCAGCGGGCGACGGTGCACAGGCGGTCAGCCCCGAGATGATGGCACTCGCAGGCTCGATGCCGCTCGGAAAACTCGCCACCTTCGGCCTCGGGATCACCGAGGAACAGGTGGAGCAGTTGGTGGCGGCCGCAGCACAGCCGGCCTCCTAACTCTCTGAACTGCGGTTTCGACGAGCAGCGTGACCGCCAGTAGATTTTTATGAACTATTTGGTTAATAATCTTGTGTAGTTGCTGTGGCGTCGGTTACATTCCTTGTATCGCTCTCCGCACAGACGTTATTGATACGAACACAATCGGCGGATGTAGAGCCTCCACGACGCTTCCACCCAGGAGATGAGCATGTCAGCTAGCACGGTTACACCGTCCGGGCCCGAGGCGGGATCCTTGGCAAGGCCGGATACGACCAAGGTCAAGCGCGCCGCAACGTCGTCGTTTCTCGGCAGCATGCTCGAGTACTACGACTTCTACATCTACGCCTCCGCCGCTGCGCTCATCTTCCCCACGGTGTTCTTCCCGGACAGCGGGCATGCGGCTCTACTTTCGCTGGCCACCTTCGGTGTCGCGTACGTCGCGCGTCCCCTCGGCGCTGTAGTCCTCGGCCATTTCGGTGACCGCGTCGGCCGCAAGAAGATCATGCTGCTCACGCTCATTCTGATGGGCGCAGCCACCTTCCTCATCGGATGTATTCCCAGCGCAGATTCGATCGGAGTTCTTGCACCGATCCTTCTTGTCCTGATGAGAATCGCCCAGGGCATCTCCGCCGCGGGTGAACAGAGCGGTGCCAGCTCACTGACGCTCGAACACGCCCCCGAAGGCCGACGCGCGTTCTTCTGCAGTTGGACCCTCAACGGCACCCAGGCCGGCTTCATCCTCGCCAGCCTCGTATTCCTGCCCATCGCCGCGCTCCCCGACGACATCCTTTACACGTGGGGTTGGCGAATCCCGTTCTGGGGCAGCCTGATCGTTCTGGTCGCGGCATACATCATGCGTCTCAAGCTCGAAGAGCCCGAAGAGTTCACCGAGCAGCAGGAATCCAAGACCGTCGCCAAATTGCCTGTTGCCGATCTTCTTCGCACCCACAGCGCAAATCTGATTCGCGTGATCTGCTGCGCTTTCATCGCCGTCGTCTCGACCATCTTCTCCGTCTTCGGTCTCGCTTTCGCCACCACCGAAGAAGTGGGGATTCCGAAGTCGACCATGCTCTGGGTTGCCATCGCAGCCAACGCCGTAGCCCTGCTCAGTCAGCCCGCCTGGGCGATGCTCTCCGACCGGATCGGTCGCAGGCCGTTGTTCATCGGTGGCGCCCTCGGTAGCGCGGTGTTCATCTACGTGTACTTCGGCGCAATCGCCAGCGGCAACGTTCCCCTGATCTTCCTCGCCGCAATCGGATTGATGTCCGTCTTCTACGCTGCCCCGAATGCCATCTGGCCGTCGTTCTACTCCGAGATGTTCAACACCAAGGTCCGCTACTCGGGCATTGCGATCGGCACCCAGGTCGGCTTCGCCCTCGCAGGCTTTGCC
The DNA here is from genome assembly GCF_036669995.1 of Rhodococcus sp. DN22. Classification (NCBI taxonomy): domain Bacteria; kingdom Bacillati; phylum Actinomycetota; class Actinomycetes; order Mycobacteriales; family Nocardiaceae; genus Rhodococcus; species Rhodococcus sp. DN22. The sequence goes on from NZ_CP133326.1 coordinate 4,018,431, forward strand.
CCCGCCATCGGCAACGCCCTCATGGGCGGCGACAAGACACACTGGATGCCCGTTGCCATTCTGACTTCGGTGGCCTGCGTCATCTGCGCGATCTCGGCGTTCACCGCCAAGGAGACGTTCCGCACCCCCCTCAAGGAGCTCGGCAACCCGATCTAGCCGACCACCCCACAGACACCCTGCACGAACCACTGTGTTACACGAACCACTGTGGCCCGGCATCTCGCGAGAGATACCGGGCCACAGTCGTTTTGAAGTTCTACGCCGTCTTGTCGCGACGCTCGCCACGTTCCGGCTTACGCGGAACGATGGTCGGAAGTACGTTGTCGTTGACGGTCTCCGCGGTGACGACCACCTTTTCGACGTCGTCACGGCTGGGAATGTCGTACATCACGGGAAGAAGAACCTCTTCCATGATGGCGCGCAGGCCACGAGCGCCGGTTCCACGCAAGATCGCCTGATCGGCGATAGCGTCGAGCGCTTCTTCGGTGAACTCGAGTTCGACGCCGTCCATGTCGAACAGGCGACGGTACTGCTTGACGAGAGCGTTCTTGGGCTCCGACAAGATCTGAACGAGCGATTCCTTGTCGAGGTTGGTCACCGACGCGATCATCGGCAAACGGCCGATGAACTCGGGAATCAGACCGAACTTGATCAAATCCTCCGGCATGACCTCGGCGAAACGATCGACCGTATCCAGTTCGGCCTTCGACCGAACCTCGGCGCCGAAACCGATACCGCGCTTGCCGACACGATCGGAGACGATCCGCTCGAGACCTGCGAAAGCGCCCGCGACGATGAACAGCACGTTCGTGGTGTCGATCTGAATGAATTCCTGGTGCGGATGCTTACGGCCACCCTGCGGCGGGACGCTCGCCTGCGTACCTTCGAGGATCTTCAGCAACGCCTGCTGAACGCCTTCGCCGGAGACGTCACGCGTGATCGACGGGTTCTCGCTCTTACGGGCGATCTTGTCGACCTCGTCGATGTAGATGATTCCGGTCTCGGCGCGCTTGACGTCGTAGTCGGCAGCCTGAATCAGTTTGAGCAGAATGTTCTCGACGTCCTCACCGACGTAACCGGCCTCGGTCAACGCCGTCGCGTCAGCGATGGCGAACGGGACGTTGAGCATCTTCGCGAGAGTCTGAGCGAGATACGTCTTGCCGCAGCCAGTGGGGCCGAGCATCAAGATGTTGGATTTCGCGAGCTCAACCGTCTCACCCCGCGCATCACGGCCCTTGTCGCCGGCCTGAATGCGCTTGTAGTGGTTGTAGACGGCCACGGCCAACGTCCGCTTGGCGGAGTCCTGACCGATGACGTAGTTCTCGAGGAATTCTCGGATCTCCGCAGGCTTGGGAAGCTCGTCGAGCTTGACCTCGCTCGATTCGGCCAATTCCTCTTCGATGATCTCGTTGCAGAGGTCGATGCACTCGTCGCAGATGTACACCCCGGGTCCTGCAATGAGCTTTTTGACCTGCTTCTGACTCTTACCGCAGAAAGAGCACTTGAGCAGATCCCCGCCGTCGCCGATGCGTGCCATCTCGTGAGGTCCCTACTTTCCATCATGTACGTGCACTCGCCGCCACTCGATCGGTCGAGACGCTCCGCAGTACTTCGGTAGTTGTCAGATCAGACAAACTGATCGAACAAATCTGGTCGAACAATCGCAGAACGCCGGTCGAGAACCAGCCCGTGAAGTGACGGTACCCGCAGATCCCGAACGGGGTCGACCTGTTCTCGGCGTTTCGCCTGCGGATAAAAAAGAAAAGAGTCGAGATTTCAGCCTGGCAAGCGCTCCACCAGGCACTTCTCGACGTGTCCGCCTCGTGTCGGGAATCGGGATACAGGTCCTCGACACGAGGCGGAAATCGACTACTTCTGTGCGCTGAGCTTCCGGTAAGCCAGCACGTCGTCGATGATGCCGTACTCCTTGGCCTGCTCGGCCGTGAGGATCTTGTCGCGATCGGTGTCGACGCGGATGGTCTCCGGATCCTTACCCGTGTGCAGCGACAGCGTGCTCTCCATGAGCCGACGCATACGCTCGATCTCCGCAGCCTGGATCTCCAGATCGGAAACCTGACCCTGGATGCCGCCCGTAGCCGGCTGGTGGATCAGAATGCGCGAGTTGGGGAGCGCGAAGCGCTTGCCCGGCGTACCGCCGGCCAGAAGCACGGCAGCTGCCGAAGCAGCCTGACCGAGGCAGACGGTGGAAATGTCGGCACGGACGTACTGCATCGTGTCGTAGATCGCCATCAGCGCGGTGAAAGAACCACCGGGCGAGTTGATGTACATCGTGATGTCGCGGTCCGGATCCTGCGATTCGAGAACCAGCAACTGCGCCATGAGGTCGTTGGCGGACACGTCGTCGACCTGCGAGCCGAGGAAGATGATGCGCTCCTCGAACAGCTTGTTGTACGGGTCGGACGTCTTGACGCCGTAGCTGGTCTGCTCCGTGAACTGGGGCAGGATGTAACGCGATTGGGGGCCCGACGGCGCCTGGCCGCCCAGCGAGTTAGCTCCGAAAAGATTGGTCATCAGTTCTCCAAAGTATGAATTGGGCAGCGAAAGGATGGGCGAACCGGCTCAGTTGCCGGTGCCGCCGGCCTGATTCGCACGGGAGACGACGTGGTCGACGAAGCCGTACTCGAGAGCTTCCTTCGCCGTGAACCAACGGTCACGATCGGAGTCCGCGGTGATCTGCTCGACCGTCTGGCCGGTGTGCTGAGCAATCAGCTCGGCCATTTCGCGCTTGGTGTGCTTGAACTGCTCGGCCATGATCGCGATGTCACTGGCGGAACCACCGATGCCGGCGGACGGCTGGTGCATCATGATGCGGGCGTGAGGCAGCGCGTAGCGCTTGCCCTTGGTGCCTGCCGAGAGCAGGAACTGACCCATCGACGCCGCAAGGCCCATGCCGAAGGTGGCGATGTCGCACTCGGCGAACTGCATCGTGTCGAAGATCGCCATACCTGCGGTCACGGATCCACCGGGCGAGTTGATGTAGAGCGAGATGTCTCGCGTCGGGTCCTCGGCCGAGAGCAGCAGGATCTGTGCGCACAGCTTGTTGGCGATGTCGTCGTCGACCTGGGTACCGAGGAAAATGATGCGCTCTCGCAGCAAGCGCTCGTACACCGAGTCGCTGAGGTTCAACCCAGCGGTCGCTGAAGTCATGGCGGGACTCTGCAAAGTCTCCAGGTGATTGGAAGTCACGGTACCTGCCTTCTATGTGGATCTACTTGTGCGGTGGATCGTCTATGCGAAACACTTCTACTGACACAGACAGTAACGAAGTAGGGCGGCACCGGAGTCCCGGTGCCGCCCTACTTCGCTCAAAGCGGAAAACTCAGTGCAGTCGATCGTGGTGAAAACACCCGTCCGCCTGCGTTTTTACTTGTCTTCGCTCTCGGCGGAATCAGACTCGTCCGCTTCGGTTTCGGCCTCACTGCTGCCGAACAGCTCTGCGGTGTCGACAACTGCGCCGGAGGTGTCCTTGACACCGGCCGACTCGACGACGGACGCGAGAGCCTTGCCACGACGGACGTCTGCGAAGACGGCGCCGAGCTGGTTGGCCTGCTGGATCTGCTGGATGAACTGCTCAGGAGCCATGCCGTAACGCTGCGCCTGGAACAGGATGCGCTCGGTGAGCTCGTCCTGACCGACGGTGACGTTGCCCGCATCGGCAATCGAGTCGAGCAAGAGCTGCGTCTTGACGGAGCGCTCAGCGGCTTCCTGTGCATCCTTGTCGAACTCTTCGCGGCTGCTGCCCTGCTCTTCGAGGAGCTTGTTCAGTGCCTCTTCGTCGTGATCGAGACCGTGAACGGCGTCGTGCAGTGCAGCGTCGACCTCAGCCTTGACGACAGCCTCCGGCAACGGAACCTCGACGGTCTCGAGCAGCTGCTCGAGAACCTTGTCGCGGATCTGACCGGCCTGCTCGACCTTGCGGACGCGTGCGACGCGCTCACGGAGGTCAGCCTTCAGTTCTTCCAGGGTGTCGAACTCGCTGGCGAGCTGAGCGAACTCGTCGTCCTCAGCCGGAAGCTCGCGCTCCTTGACCGTCTGCACGGTCACGGTGACAACAGCTTCCTTGCCTGCGTACTCGCCGGCGACCAGCGTCGACGTGAAGTCCTTGGACTCCCCCGCCTTGAGGCCGATGATGGCTTCGTCGAGGCCCTCGATGAGCTGGCCCGAACCGACCTCGTGCGACAGTCCGCTCGCGGTTGCCTCGGCAACGTTCTCGCCGTCGACGGTGGCCGACAGATCGATGGAGACGAAGTCGCCGTCCTCGACTGCGCGGTCGACGCCGGTGAGGGTGCCGAAACGCTGACGCAGCGAAAGCAGCTGCTCTTCGATGGCTTCGTCGGTGATCTCGATCGGATCGACCTCGACGTTGATGGAGCTGAAGTCAGGGAGCTCGATCTCGGGGCGCACGTCGACCTCGGCGGTGAACTCGAGGAGCTCGCCGTCTTCGATCTTGGTGACCTCGATCTCGGGCTGGCCGATGGCCTTCACGCCGGCGCTGGTGACAGCCTCGGAGTAACGCGACGGCAGAGCGTCGTTGACGACCTGCTCGAGCACAGCGCCGCGACCGACACGCGCTTCGAGGAGGCGGGCCGGAGCCTTGCCGGGACGGAAGCCGGGGAGACGAATCTGCTGCGCGAGGGCCTTGTAGGCCTTGTCGAAATCAGACTTGAGTTCCGCGAAGGGCACCTCAACGTTGATACGGACTCGCGTCGGGCTGAGCTGCTCGACGGTGCTCTTCACGAAACTTCGCTCCTTCGTCTGGTCTTGCTCACAACTTGTGTTGAATCGGTACTGCTGTCTGGCGCGGCACTTCACTCCCGGACTTACTGGAGGTGAAGTGCCATGTACGTACTTGTCGGGATGACAGGATTTGAACCTGCGACCCTCCGCTCCCAAAGCGGATGCGCTACCAAGCTGCGCTACATCCCGTTTCCGATCACATGAAACACACGATACGGCCATCCGAGGCCACTAAGACAGCGGGCCACCAAGGGCAGCCACCATCGGTGACCGCGCACAACCCTATCGCGCTCACTACTCTCTCACGAACCCGACCGCCATTTGTACACGGCCCGGCTGTCGACCCCGTCAGTATGTCATCCGACGGCAGCCACATACAGCCTTGCCTCAACTGCCATTCAGAGCCGGAATCAGAAGCCGCGCCTGCGGCCGAGACACCCCGACTCGCCGAGCAATTCGCCAATTCCCCAGGTGAACGACGGTCTCGAACTTCTCCGACCCCCCGATTATGAAATCCGGTGGGGCATTGGGTACAGTTTCGTATCGCAGACGACGAACACGGCGATCCCGAGTTGTCGTATGCACGGGGATGTAGCTCAATGGTAGAGCCTCAGTCTTCCAAACTGATCACGCGGGTTCGATTCCCGTCATCCCCTCCATCAAGAGGGAAACTCCACAAAGATCCGCACCGGCCCAGCCGGTGCGGATCTTTTGTATTCCGACTTTGTCCACTCAGACCACCCCCCTGCGGTCCGTATCCTGGAGTTGTCCGGATCGATTCTGCTCGGGAGGCCACTCGTGACCACGATTCTTCTCATACTCGTCGTTCTGGCCGTAGTCGTATTTCTGGTCATGAAAAGCCAGCAACGCGGTTCCGGCCACAGCGCAACACAACTCGACGATGCGAAAGCCGATGCCCGGCAGGCGATCGAACGCCTCGGCGGTCAGGTCTACAACCTGACCGGCAGTGACGACGCGTCGCGCCAAGCCCTCGCCGACGCGGCCGAACGGTACAACGCCGCAGGCTCGCAGATCGATCAGGCCGCAACGCCGGTCCAAGCACGTCTCGCGAAACAGACTGCACTGGAAGGGCTTTACTACATCCGCGCGGCACGGGTGGCGATGGGCATGGATCCGGGACCGGAAGTTCCTTCCATCGACGGACAGAAGGCTGCCGGTTCGGTCACCGAAGACCGTGAGGTCGAATTCGAGGGCCGCAAGGTCGCCGCATCACCCAATCCGTCGTCGCACACACCCAACTACTACCCCGGTGGCCGAGTCGCCGGACGCCCGGTCCCGGCCGGCTGGTACTCCGAACCCTGGTGGAAGCCTGCACTCGTCGCCGGCGCCTGGGGTCTGGGTTCGATGATGCTGTTTTCGACCATGTTCTCCGGCATGGCCGGGGTTCCTTACGGCGCAGAGGCTTTCGCACAGGGCGGCGATTCCGGCGCCGATACAGGCTCCGGTGACTCGGGAGATCAGGGTATGGACGCCGGTGATCCCGGCGCCGACCAAGGAAGTATCGACAACACCGATTTCACCGCAGACGGTGGAGGCAGCGACTACGGGGACTTCGGAGGCGGCGATTTCGGTGGCGGCGACTTCGGAGGCTTCGACTTCTAAGCCGACTGACACACCGGGCACCAGAACAGGTTTCGTGCCTTCATGACGGAATGCAGGATCGGTGTGCCGCACACGCGGCACGGCGATCCTGCTCTTCTGTAGACATAGGTACGCGGACGATCCTTCGCGTACGCCGGATCTCCGTTGTCGTGCTCGGCGCGAACGACGTGCATCTTCCCCCGTCTGACGCCGACTTTCATCAATTCGACTAGGTCTGCCCACATGGCGGTCCACTCGCCGTGAGAGACGAGATTCCCCGGTCGTTCAGGGTTGATTCCGTGACGAAAGAGAAGTTCGGCGCGATAGACGTTGCCGACACCCGCCAGGACCGCCTGGTCCATCAGCAGGGCGCCGATTGCCGTCTTGGACTTGGAGATTCGCAACCAGGTCTTCTCTGGATCCGCGTCGCGGCGCAGTGGGTCCGGCCCGAGTCTGGCCTCGATCGCGGCGACCTGAGGAGGTAGCAGGACTTCGCAGGCGGTGGGACCACGAAGGTCGGTGCCGAAGTCGGCACCGACCATTCGCATCCGGACCTGGCCTACCGGTTCTTCCATCGGCAGGGCGGCGTCGGTGAACTTTCCGTACAACCCGAGGTGTACGTGAACTGTCAGACCGTTGTCGTACGTGTGCCAGAGGTGCATTCCCCAGGCATCCGAGGACGTGAGTACGTGTCCGTCCACCAGGCGCGCGTCCTCGGCGAATCTGCCTTGCGGACTGAGGACGCGGACCGGTGAACCGACGAACTTGCGGGCATGCAACCGTGCCAGCCGGTGCAGGGTATGACCTTCAGGCACGGAACAACTTTCGGATCAGGCTTGCGGCAGAGCCGGTGCGACGCCGGTCTTCTCGTACTCGGACAGGATGTCGATACGACGCTGGTGGCGCTCTTCACCCGACCATGCGGTGGCGAGGAAAGCGTCGACGATGGCAAGCGATTCCTCGAGGGAATGCATACGTCCGCCGATGCCGATCAGCTGAGCGTTGTTGTGCTCACGTGCCAGCTTCGCCGTTTCGACGCTCCAAGCGAGGGCGCACCGTGCGCCGGGAACCTTGTTCGCGGCGATCTGCTCGCCGTTGCCACTGCCACCCAGGACGATTCCCAGGCTGCCCTCGTCGGCGACGACGCGCTTTGCGGCTTCGATGCAGAAAGCCGGGTAGTCGTCCACGGCGTCGTACTCGTGAGCACCACAGTCGATGGCCTCGTGGCCGTTCGCTTTCAGGTGTTCGATGATCTCGTTCTTACGTTCGAATCCGGCATGGTCGGCACCCAGGTATACGCGCATGGCGACAATTCTCTCAGGCCCGACCAGCCGGGCGCACCCGGGTCGACGTCACACTTTCAGGAACAGGCATCGCCGCGCGAGCACACCTATCGTGGTGCCCATGTACCCCGTCAACGGCCAGGCCGCTGCACCCGCCGTTCGTGTGTCACCGGGCAGTGACGCCGTTCGCCACCCGTGGGAAATCCCGCTACTCGTGCTCGCGGTGCTGACGACGGTCGTCACTTATGTGGTGGCGATCGTTCTGATCGCTGCGGGTGATCTGTCGACGTGGATCCTCGTGGTGCTCGCGGCTCCGATCCTGCTGTTCCTCGCGCGAGGTCAGCTGTACGGATCGCAACAGGTCAACGGAATCAAGATGACGCCTTCACAGTTTCCGGAGGGGTATCAGCTGGTTGCCGAGGCTGCGGCACGGTTCGGCATGAAAACTCCGCCGGATGCCTACGTCGTGCTGGGGAACGGACGGATCAACGCGTTTGCGTCGGGGCACGGATTTCGCCGTTTCGTCGTCGTCTACAGCGACCTGTTCGAAGTCGGTGGGCAGGCACGCGAGCCCGATGCGCTCGCATTCATCATCGGCCACGAGGTCGGCCACATCGCTGCCGGGCATGCGTCGTACTGGCGCCAGTGGGGACAGTTCGCGTCGAACTACATTCCGGTGATCGGGTCTTCGCTGTCGCGTTCCATGGAGTACACGGCGGACAACTTCGGCTTTCACATGCGCCCTCAGGGTGCACCGGGCGCGATGGGCGTCCTCGGCGCGGGAAAGTATCTGGTGGGTCTGGTCGGGTTCGACGAACTGGCCGATCGGGCGACACTCGAATCCGGGTTCTTCCCGTGGTTCGTCAACATCTTGTCGTCGCATCCGGTGCTGACCTGGCGTGCGGCTGCGCTTCGCAACCGCACGCACTCAGGGCATCTGTTCTTCCGGCCGGGTCAGCTCTACCGAAATCCGGCGCTCACTGCCGCTCAGTCGAACTGAGGATCCTCGTTGCGGGTCCGCTTGAGCTCGAAGAAGTGGGGGTAGCCGGCCAGCGCGACTGCGCCGTCCCACACCTTGCCTGCGTCCTCGCCGCGCGGGATGCGTGAGAGCACGGGGCCGAAGAACGCCACACCGTTGACATGGATCGTCGGGGTTCCGACGTCGGGTCCGACGGCGTCCATGCCCTTGTCGTGGCTCTCGCGCAGAGCCTCGTCGTACTTGTCGGTGTCGGCGGCCTCGGCCAGTTCAGGTGGCAGGCCGACCTCGGCGAGGGACGACTTGATGACGTCGGCGAAGTCCTTGTTGCCCTCGTTGTGAATCTTCGTCCCCATCGCCGTGTACAGCGGCAGCAGGATCTCGTCACCCTTCAGCTGCGCTGCAGCGATGGCGACACGGACCGGGCCCCAGGCCTTGGTCATCATCTCCCGGTACTCGTCGGGAAGGTCACGGCCCTCGTTGAGAACCGCAAGGCTCATCACGTGGAACTTGGCCTCGATGTCGCGTACCTGCTGGGCCTCGAGAATCCAGCGTGAGGTGATCCAGCACCACGGGCAGAGCGGATCGAACCAGAAGTCAGCAGTGTCCGTGGTCTTGCTCGAGGTTGCGCTCACGAAGAAACTCCCTATCAGTTCATGTCGGTCAGGTCATATCAGTTCGGGGACATACTCCCGTTCTGCCAACAATCATGAACCCGCAATCCTTCCCGCGCTTTCCCCCGAACCACCTCCCGATCGCAGTAGTGTCGAAAAGAAACGAGTACGAAGGAGTGGTTCAGTAATGAGCACCAACCGGAGATTCGTGATCGTCGGCGGCGGGCTCGCGGGCGCAAAGATCGCAGAAGCCCTGCGTGACAGAGATTTCGACGGTGAGATCACCGTATTGAGTGAAGAAGACCACCTCCCGTACGAGCGTCCGCCGCTGTCGAAAGAGTTCTTCGCCGGCAAGAAGACACTCCCCGAATTCACCGTCCACGACGGCGAGTGGTTTCGCGACCATCGCGTCGATCTTCGCCCGGGAACGACGGCAACGGCCATCGACCCCGCTGCGCACACCGTGTCACTTCCGGACGGTTCCACGATCAGCTACGACAAGCTCGCCTTGGCCACCGGTTCGCGGTCGCGGCGCCTCGACATCCCGGGGTCCGACGCCGAGGGTGTTCACTACGTGCGAACAGTCGATCAGGCCGCCGCGCTGCTGCGCACCCTGGCCGCCGACAAGAAGCTCGTCGTGGTCGGTGCCGGCTGGATCGGCCTCGAAATTGCCGCGTCGGCTCGCGGTTTCGACGTCGAGGTCACCGTGCTCGAACATGCCGGCCTTCCGCTCGAATCGACCCTCGGCCCGGAAATGGGTGAGGTCTTCGCCGCGCTGCACCGCCAGAACGGGGTGGACTTACGCACCGGCACGGACGTCACCGCAATCTCTGTCGACGGCGGTCACGCCTCGGGTGTCACTTTGAGTGATGGAACCGTGATTCCGGCCGACGCCGTGTTGATCGCTGTCGGCGCATTGCCGAACACCGAGTTGGCATCGGAGGCGGGTATCGACGTCGAGAACGGGGTTCTCGTCGACGCCGGTCTGCAGAGCAGCGACCCCGACGTGGTCGCAGTGGGTGACATCGCGGCCGCACAGCATCCGATTCTGAATGCACGAATTCGGGTGGAGCACTGGGCAAACGCACTCAACCAACCCGAGACGGCCGCAGAGACCATGTTGGGACGGCCTGCCGAGTACGTCCGCATGCCGTATTTCTTCACCGATCAGTACGACCTCGGAATGGAATACGTAGGTCACGCACCGCACGGCGGCTACTCCCGTGTCGTCACTCGCGGCGACGTCGACAAGCGCGAGTTCCTGGCATTCTGGCTCGATTCCGCGAACAAGGTGCTCGCCGGCATGAACGTGAACATCTGGGATGCCGGTGACGCCATCAAGGAATTGGTCGCGTCTTCGCGTCCCGTCGATCCGGAGCGGTTGGCCGATCCGGAGATTCCGCTGGCAGAAGTGTCCGCTTGAGTGAAGTCGTTCTCTTCGTGATGGGATGGACGTAATAGATCCGCACCATCTACGAGGAGATCTTTGTGGTCGCACCGAACCTGACACGCGAAACCGCAGCGCAACGGTCAGCAATCCTGACCGTCGAGAACTACCTGATCGAACTCGATCTCACCGACGGCAAAGACGCACCCGGCGAGGAGACGTTCTCCTCGAAGACCACCGTCACGTTCACCGCCACGGCCGGAGCAAGCAGCTTCATCGACATCGTCGCGGCCAGAGTCCATTCCGCGGTCCTCAACGGCACCGCGCTCGACGTCTCCGGCTACGACGAGTCGACGGGCATCAGCCTGCCTGATCTCGCTGCCGACAACGAGTTGGTCATCGAGGCCGATTGCATCTACTCCCACACCGGCGAGGGACTGCACCGATTCGTCGACCCGACCGATGACTCCGTCTACCTCTATTCACAGTTCGAGACGGCCGACGCCAAGCGCATGTTCGCGTGCTTCGATCAGCCTGATCTCAAGGCCACGTTCGACGTCCGCGTCACCGCTCCCACGTCGTGGAAGGTCATCTCCAACTCCGCGGTCGTCGAGACCCTCGCCGCCGATCCCGGCAAGCACGTCTTCCGGACCACCCCGAAGATGAGCACGTACCTGGTGGCGCTCATCGCCGGTCCCTACGCGCAATGGACCGACAACTACTCCGACGAGCACGGCGACATCCCGCTCGGAATCTTCTGCCGCGCTTCGCTGGCCGAGTTCATGGACGAGGAGCGACTGTTCACCGAGACCAAGCAGGGATTCGACTTCTATCACCGCAACTTCGGTGTTCCCTATGCTTTCGGCAAGTACGACCAGCTCTTCGTCCCCGAATTCAATGCCGGCGCGATGGAGAATGCCGGCGCCGTGACATTCCTCGAGGACTACGTCTTCCGCTCCAAGGTGACCCGCTACTCGTACGAGCGTCGTGCCGAAACGGTCCTGCACGAAATGGCGCACATGTGGTTCGGCGACCTCGTCACGATGGCGTGGTGGGACGACCTGTGGCTCAACGAGTCGTTCGCGACCTTCGCTTCGGTCCTGTGCCAGACCGAGGCCACGGAGTACACGAACGCCTGGACGACGTTCGCCAACGTCGAGAAGTCGTGGGCGTACCGCCAGGACCAGTTGCCGTCGACGCACCCGATTGCCGCGGACATTCCGGACCTGGCCGCCGTCGAGGTGAACTTCGACGGCATCACGTACGCGAAGGGCGCCAGCGTCCTCAAGCAGTTGGTGGCATACGTCGGACTCGAGCCGTTCCTCGCCGGACTGCGTGAGTACTTCCGTGAGCACGCATTCGGAAACGCAACCTTCGACGATCTGCTGGGCTCACTCGAAAAGTCCTCGGGCCGTGACCTTTCCGACTGGGGTCGGCAGTGGCTCAAGACCACCGGTTTGAACATCCTGCGCCCCGACTTCGATGTCGACGCAGACGGAAAGTTCACCCGCTTCGCCGTCCTGCAGGACGGTGCTGCACCAGGCGCCGGCGAGCGGCGAATCCACCGGATCGCCATCGGCATCTACGACGACGTCGACGGCAAGTTGGTACGAAGCCATCGCGTCGAACTCGACCTCGATGCTGTGGAAAGCACGGATGTCCCCGAACTTGTCGGCGTCGCCCGCGGTGCACTCGTGTTGGTCAACGACGACGATCTCACCTACGGCTCCGTGCGACTCGATCCCGAATCGTTGGCGACGGCGATCGAGCGGGTCGGCGACATTACCGACTCACTCCCCCGCACCCTGGTCTGGTCGGCGGCGTGGGAAATGACCCGTCAAGCCGAACTGAAGGCACGCGACTTCGTCGCGCTGGTCGAGCGCGGCATCAGTTCGGAGACCGAAGTCGGTGTGGTGCAACGTCTCTTGCTCCAAGCCCAAACCGCCATCGGCTCCTACGCAGATCCGGCCTGGGCCGAGGCCGAAGGCGCGGCGAGCTTCGCCAATCGGTTGCTCGAACTCGCACGTGAGGCAGAGGCCGGGTCCGACCACCAGCTGGCATTCGTCAACGCACTCACCGGCGCAGCACTCTCCCCGTGGCACACCGAGGTACTGCGCGAATTGCTCGACGCCGATCCCTCCACCGTTGGGCTCGACGGCCTGATCGTCGACACGGACCTGCGCTGGCGCATCGTCGGGGCACTCGCGGCCGCCGGTGAGATCGACGCCGAAGGAACCGCAACTCCATTCATCGACGCCGAAGCTCAGCGTGACCCGACCGCTGCGGGCGCTCGTCAAGCCGCGGCGGCCGCGGCCGGACGTCCGCAGGCCGCTGTCAAGGAAGAGGTTTGGGCGAAGGTCGTCGGCGACGACTCCGTGCCCAACATCACCGCGCGATCGATCATCGGCGGGTTCGCTCGCGAAGGCCAGGACGAATTGCTCGAGCCCTTCGTCTCCCGCTACTTCGCCGATATCGCGGCGGTGTGGGAACGACGCTCGAGCGAAGTGGCACAGACGGTCGTCATCGGGCTGTACCCGTCGTGGTCGATCTCGGACGAATCCGTAGCGGCAGCAGACCGGTTCCTCGAAGGCGACATCCCTCCCGCGTTGCGTCGCCTGGTCGTCGAAGGCCAGGCCGGCGTGGTTCGTTCACTCGCAGCACGAAAGTTCGACGCGAGGTGACATGCGAAAGGCCGGTGCCCGCGTCGATTCTCACGAATCGACGCGGGCACCGGCCTGTGTCTGACAAACAGTTACGGCGCTGAAATTGCGGCTGCCATAACGCGGATGGCACTGATCAGTCCGTCGATCAGGTTGCCTTCACTGAAGGATGCAACAGCTGCCGTTGCTCCGAGCTGGGTAACACGATCGGTGACCCGATCGGCGATTGCCCGACCGCTGCGAACCTCGACGGTGCGCTGGTTGGGCGAAACGGCGATCAGGACGGAACGCTCGGCTTCGGGCGTGGTCGGGAACAATGCGTCGGCACCCGCTGCCGGATCAGAACCGAGATCACCGACGTACGCGTTGAACCGCACCTTGGTGGCCCGCGTCGCTTCAGTCATCGCGACGTCGAGCGCGACCAGATCCATGGTCTCGAACGGAAGATCGTCGGTGAACGGCTCGCCGATGCGATGCACACCGGATACGCGTCCACTGGACGTGACGACGCTGCCGACGGGCAGGTCCTCGGGCGCTACTGCGAGCGCGGTCGAATGATCACCACTTGCCACTTGCGGACCCTCCGATCAGATCAGCCGAACCGGCTTCGATTGCGTGTGCACTGCCGTGATGGCCACCGCGAACGGTGACCTCGTCGACAGCACTCCACAGCACGGGAGCGTGATCCCACGACTCACCGAGATGGAACGCCGGCGGAACCGGTCCCGGCGTCTTCTTCCCGAGGAAGGACGCAGCCGCGAAGAACGCGGTGATCAAGGCCGGAATCCCAACGTATATCAGTACTACCTCGAGAATGCTCACACCAGATAACGTAGCCCAGAACGCCAGGAAGGAAAGCGTCAGGGCCACAAATTCTCGGGCAATTTCGTTTCGGTGACGCTAGAACTCAATTCAGGCTGCGCCCACGCCGACACATTGCTCAGGCTGCGCCCACGCCGACACATAGCTCAGGCTGCGCCCACGCCGAGATAAGGCATCCACGCCGGATGCAATTCCTTGGTCGCCGCGAGCAGACGCCAGTGAGGTCCGGACGGCGGGACCAGTTCCGCACGGAGGGTCCATCCGAGTTCGCTGAGCATCTTGTCGGCCTTGCGGTGATTGCAGGGGGCACAGCACGCGACGCAGTTCTCCCACGAATGCCCGCCACCTCTGCTGCGAGGAACGACGTGGTCGATGGTTTCGGCTTTGGCTCCGCAGTACGCACATCGGAAGTGGTCACGATGCATCAGTGCGGCACGGGTCATGGGGATGCGGGCGCGATATGGAACGCGCACGTAGGTGCGCAATCGAATGACCGAGGGAACCTGCACCGACCAGTCCGCGGAATGGACTACCGGGCCCTGTTCGTCCTCGTGGACGGTATCGGCCTTGCCGCAGGCCATCAGTACGACCGCGCGCCTGGCAGGAAGGGCGGTCAGCGGTTCGTACGTGACGTTGAGCAGTAGCACCCGACGTTTCACCCACTCGGGGACTACGCGATCGGGAGGGAACATCTCGAGGTGAGAATGCTCGTCGGAAAAGAGTGGGTCGGCAGTGTGCGCGAACCCGTCAGGAACAACTTCCAGAACAGCCCCTAACGCGTGGTCGTTCCGCGCGCTAGTGGGCTGGAGTTGTCGGTGATTGCGTGCAGCATGTCGGTTCTTCATACGACCTCCGGGAGACTGCCCCCAAGTTGACCACGGATGATCGCGTTACGCACTCCCATTTCGAACAAAATTGCCAGGACGGCCGGTGAATTTCCGGTGAATGGGTACGCACTCCGACTCGATACAACCGTCGTCGACCCGGAAACCGACCACTACGGCCGTCAGGCACAATGGAACTTGCCATGAATGACGTACAGCACGACGTGCAGCAGACCTTCTACGACGCCGTCGGCGGAGCCGAGACGTTTCACAAGCTCACCGCGCGATTTTACGAAGAAGTCGCGAAGGACGAGGTTGTGCGCCCGCTCTACCCCGAGGCCGATCTCGGCCCGGCCGAGCGGCGGATGCGGATGTTCCTCGAGCAGTACTGGGGCGGACCGCACACGTACTCGGAGGAGCGTGGACACCCGCGTCTGCGGATGCGCCACAATCCATTCGTGATCGGCCCGATCGAGCGTGATGCGTGGCTGCGGTGCATGCACGTCGCCATCGCGTCCATCGACGAGAAGACTCTGAGCCCGGTGCACCGCAAGCAGTTGATCGACTACATGGAGATGGCTGCCGCGTCCATGGTGAACTCCGCTATCTGACCGTCTACTTAGCCTTCGGCCTGAACACGCGCGCGACCCGGCGGGCAGCGCGTACCCCGAACGACACCGTGGGATGCAGGGGCGAACTCAAGATTGCATGCTTGCGCACGTACTCTTCGACCTCCCACTCCGACCAACTGCCCGCACGGAAGAGTGCGGCATCGCCGACACTCAGGGTTCGCTCGGCGATTCCGTCGGCCTGAACGGTGACCGACCCTTCGATGATGTGCACGATTTCGTCCGCGTGGAAGTACCAACGGAAGCGCCCCTTCGTGCAATCCCAGACGTGTGTAGTCGTGGTCCCGTCTTTACTCGCCGACCATTGCGCCGACCGTGCAACCGGTGTGCCGAAGATTATCCAGTCGCGGTTGATCGGATCATCTTCGAGCAGTACATGATCCAAACTGACCGCTTCGATTGCCGACAAAGTCAAGGCCAAGCCCCCTTGGTTGAATTCCCGAATACTTCTCCCCCGGCAGTAACACCAAAGTTGCCACATGGTGTCACGGCGTGAATGCAAAGTACACCAAGGCTAGGTAAAGAGTCACGCTTTTGCCGTGTCCAAGTCGTGAGAGTGCCAGACGTTTGGCACTATGAACTGCTGTGAGCACCCCCGCGGATTCGTCCTCTGTAAGCCGGCCCGAAGCCCCGTGGTGGAACGAGGCGGTCTTCTATCAGATCTATCCGCGTTCTTTTGCCGATTCGGGCAGCGACGGTATCGGCGACCTCGGCGGAGTCGAGGAGAAACTCGGCTACCTCGAACTGCTCGGCATCGATGCAATCTGGTTGAGCCCGGTGATGAAGTCACCGATGGCAGACCACGGCTACGACGTCTCGGATCCTCGCGACATCGATCCCCTGTTCGGCGATCTGGCGACGATGGATTCGCTGATCACGTCAGCCCACGAGCGCGGAATCAAGGTCACGATGGACCTGGTCCCGAACCACACGAGTGATCAGCACGAGTGGTTCAAGGCAGCCCTGGCGTCAGCGCCCGGTTCTGCGGAGCGATCCCGCTACATCTTCCGAGACGGCAAAGGTGAGAACGGCAACGAACCGCCGAACAACTGGCCGAGCATCTTCGGCGGCCCGGCATGGACCCGCGTCACCGAAGCCGACGGAACACCCGGCCAGTGGTACCTGCACATCTTCGCCAAGGAACAGCCCGACCTGAACTGGGACAACCCCGAGGTCTTCGACGACCTCGCCAAGACTCTGCGCTTCTGGCTCGAGCGCGGAATCGACGGATTCCGCATCGACGTGGCCCACGGAATGGCCAAGCCCGACGGTTTGCCGGACCACGACTGGGAGCTCAACGAGCTCATGCGCAATTCCGACGACGACCCGCGGTTCAACAACCCGGCAGTTCACGAAATCCACCGCGGCATCCGCAAGGTCATGGACGAGTTCCCGGAGGCGATGACCGTCGGCGAGATCTGGGTGAAGGACAACCAGAAGTTCGGCGAATACATCCGGCCAGACGAACTGCATCTCGGATTCAACTTCCGACTTGCAGAAACCGAATTCTCCGCCGAGTCCGTCCGGGAGGCCGTGGAGAACTCTCTTGCGGCCGTCGCCGAGGTCGGGGGTGTGCCCACGTGGACGCTGTCGAATCACGACGTCGAACGTGAAGTCACGCGCTACGGCGGGGGTGAGATCGGAACGCAACGCGCACGGGCGATGATCCTCGTCGAACTGGCGCTTCCGGGCGCGAGCTTCATCTACAACGGAGCCGAACTCGGCCTGCCGAACGTCGACCTGCCCGACGAGGCACTACAGGACCCGGTCTGGGAACGATCCGGACATGCCGAGCGAGGACGCGACGGCTGCCGAGTGCCCCTTCCGTGGGAAGGAAGCGAACCCCCGTTCGGATTCACCACCGGCGCGAGCACCTGGTTGCCGATGCCACGCGAGTGGTCGACGCTCACGGTGGAGGCGCAGATCGAGGACGTCGACTCGATGCTCTCGCTGTATCGCGCCGCACTCGAACTTCGTAGCGCCAGGCCGGAGTTCTCCGGCGCGGACATCGATTGGTACGGCAGTCCCCCCGGCTGCCTCGCTTTCCGTCGACGCGGTGGTCTGATCTGTGCTCTCAACACCACGGAGGTGCCGATCGCACTGCCGAACGGGCAGCTGCTGTTGAGCAGCGCACCACTCGTCGACGGTCAACTACCCGTCAACGCTGCGGCGTGGCTGATCTGAGAGAACACGCACCCGCCACCTGAACTCCTATCGTGCGACCATCAGCGGTATCGAACCACCGCGGTGACGGTAGATCGAACCGAACCGTGCATCGAGCCGCACCCAGGATTTGCTCGCCCGCACCCGAACCAGTTCCGAGGCGTCGATCTGCTCGAGGTCGATGTCGGCGGTCATCGCCTCGGACCCGGCGTGCGGAACGAATCCCATTGCGGTCAAGGCAAAAATAACCCGCATCGAGATCCCGACCGTGCCGGATGGACCACTGACCTCGAGCACGTCCTGATCGAGCAACGACGCCGGCGGACCGTGACTACTTCCATGCTCGAGCGCCAAGGCGTTGCCCCGCTGCGCCAGTTCGATCAGCACCCGGGCGGGTACGTCGTCCAGGTGCTCGAAGCCGTCCATCGGCGGCAACGCCCCACGCCACGCCGAATCCATGGCGAACCCCGGATCGATCAGCTCACTTGTCGCCTGCTCCACCGCCGAGAGCAACTGATCGCCGGCAGCCGAGGTGTCGTCAGGGTTGATGGTGCCCGCCACGGTTCGCGTAGCGAGAGCGTCGAAACCCGTTGACGCCCAAACGCTCAGGTGAGCATCTCCGCGTCGACGCATCCGGATGACCGTGGACTCGTCCAAACGCAAGGCATGACCGATGAAGCCGGCCAAGTTCTTTCGCTCGGCCTCCTCGGGCACGGTCAGTACACGTTCATGCACGTTGCCAGCTCTCCAAGTACTCGCGCTCGGGCCCGCTGAGGCGACGCAAACGTTGAGTGTCGATATCGAAGGCCGCGATCTGAGTCGACGCCACGATGGACGGCGGGACACTGAGATCCGCACCGCGGGGGCGAACCTCGTACGCGATGGTGAAGTCCACCGCGCGCACCTTTTCCACCCACATGAAGACGTCGAGCGGCGAATCGTCGTGCCGCAGTTGGCCGCGGTACCGCACATGGAGATCGGCAATCACGGCCCCGTCACGCAGGGTGACCGTCGGGCGCGAGTCTTCGAACAACCAAGGAATCCGCGCCTCTTCGAGCAACGTCACCATCCGTGCGTGGTTGATGTGCTGGAAGGCATCCATGTCGGACCACCGAACCACAACTTCGGCGTGGAATCCTTCGCTCAACGTCCTACCTCCGATCGGGTGCCCATGCTGCGCACCATGCTACGAACCTGACGCGCCGCCACCGAGAGCGTCGCGAGGTCAAGCGTCCCAGACTCGAAGATCTCGACGAGAGCTGCCCTCGCCCGGCTCAGACGCGAGGCGTTGGTCGACTCCCATTCGTCGATCTTCTCCTGCGGCGACTCCCCCGGCTCGCCGCCGGCCAGAACCTCCATCGTCAGCTGCCGAAGCGAACTGTAGAGGTCGTCTCGCAACGCGAGCCTCGCGAGCGAGTGCCATCGATCGCCGCGCTCGAGTCCCGAGACCGCGCTCAGCAACCAGTCGATTCCCAGATGCGCGTCCAAGGCGTAGTACAGCTCCGCGACTTCGGTGATGTCGTGATCTGCGATGTCGGCGATATCCGCGATGTCGAGCAGGCAGTAGACGTCGAGCAGTCGGAACACGTCCAGCGCCAACGCTTCCGGAGCCCCGCGATCGATCACCGATTGAGCCCGCACCAGCAGATCGTCGAGTTGATGGCCCGCAAGCAGCCCCGGAACCAGAGGTGCCGTCGCCCGATACGCCGCCGAGTAACGCGCTACCTCGGCGCCGACGGCGATCGGCTGGGGCCGATTGGCCAGGAACCACCGCGACGCGCGGTCGAGCAAGCGGCACGACTCCACGATCAGCTCGTTTTCGATCTCTGCACTGACGCCCGCCGAGCGGATTCGCGACCACACCTCGTCGAGCGCAAACACCTCTCGCACAGCGGCGTAGGCACGGATCGAGTCGGTACTGCTCGCTCCGGTCTCCTCGGCCAAGCGGTAGGCGTACGTGATTCCGCCGTTGTCGATCACTTCGTTCACGAGCATCGTCGCGACGATCTGCCGCCGCAACGGGTGTGCCTTGATCTCCGTTTCGAACCGATCGCGAACAGCGGTCGGGAAGTACTGCGGGATCTGCTGGGCGAAGAAATCGTTGTCCGGCAACTCGGTTGCGAGCAGATCGTCCTTGAGTGAAAGCTTGACGTGCGCCGTCAGCGTCGCCAATTCCGGCGACGTCAGACCCACTCCGGCCTCGAGTCGACGCTCGATCTCCTTGTCGGTCGGCAACGCCTCGAGCTTGCGGTCAAGGCCACGTGCCTTGGTCAGATCCGTCAACTGACGGCGGTGAACACCGAGCATCTGAGAAGCGGTCACGCGGGAGATTCCGAGCAGCGCGTTCTGAGCAATGTTGTCCGCCAACACCAGCGCCGCCACGTCGTCGGTCATCGACGCCAGCAACGGATTCCGTTCCTGCGTGGGCAGTAACTGCGAACGCACGAGCGAATCGAGAAGAATCTTGATGTTCACTTCGTGATCGGAGCAGTCGACGCCGGCCGAGTTGTCGATGGCGTCGGTGTTGATGTGACCGCCGCTGGCGCTGAACTCGATTCTTCCCAGAGCAGTGACGCCGAGGTTGCCGCCCTCCCCGATCACCTTGACCCGCAGATCTTGACCGTCGACACGCACGGCGTCGTTGCTCTTGTCGCCGACCTGCGCATTGGTCTCGGTCGACGCTTTGACGTATGTACCGATTCCGCCGTTCCACAGCAGATCCACCGGTGCCGACAGAATCGCCTGCATCAATTCCGGCGGCGAGAGCTTCGTGACCCCCTCGGCCAGACCCAGTGCGATCCGGACGCTTTCGGCGATCGGAACCGACTTGACCGTGCGGTCCCAGACGCCGCCACCTTCACTGATCAGGCTCTTGTCGTAGTCGGCCCATGACGACCGTGGCAACTCGAAAAGTCGTTGACGTTCGACGAACGAGCTCGCTGCATCCGGGTTCGGATCGAGGAAGATGTGTCGATGGTCGAACGCGCCCACCAGACGGATGTGCCGACTGAGGAGCATTCCGTTGCCGAACACGTCTCCGCTCATGTCGCCGACGCCTACCGTCGTGAAATCCTGCGTCTGCGTGTCGACCCCGAGTTCGCGGAAGTGCCGCTTGACGCTTTCCCAGGCGCCGCGAGCGGTGATACCCATGCCCTTGTGGTCGTATCCCACGGAGCCACCGGAGGCAAACGCGTCGCCGAGCCAGAAGTCGTACTTGGCGGCAACCGAATTGGCGAGATCCGAGAACGTCGCCGTGCCCTTGTCCGCGGCGACCACCAGGTAGCGATCCTGATCGTCCTTGCGCACCACTCGATCCGGCGTCACAACTTCGCCGGTAGCCGCGTGCACGTTGTCGGTGATGTCGAGCAATCCGGAGATGAACGTGGTGTAGCAGGCCTTGCCGGTTTCCAGCGTCGCCATTCGATCAACGGCCGGATCACCCGTCGGCAGAGGCGGATTCTTCACGACGAAGCCGCCCTTGGCGCCGACCGGCACGATCACCGCGTTCTTGACGGCCTGAGCCTTCACCAAGCCGAGCACCTCGGTGCGGAAATCCTCGCGCCGGTCGGACCAGCGGAGCCCGCCGCGCGCGACTGCGCCGAATCGCAGGTGGACGCCTTCGACCTCGGGTGAGTACACGTAGATCTCGAAAGCCGGCCGCGGCTTGGGCAACTCGCTGATCCGTGAGGGATCGAGCTTGACCGACAGGTAGTCGCGAGAGCGGCCATCGGCGTCGACGACGTAGAAATTGGTACGCAAGGTCGCCTTCACCAAGGAGAACATTCCACGCAGAATGCGATCGGCATCCAAGCTGAGTACCTCGTCGATGGACGCACGCAACTGCTCGTCCAATTCGGCGACGCGAATGTCGTCCTGCTTCTCGGGGTCGAACATCGCCTCGAACAACTGCACCAATGCAAACGCGGTCTGCGGGTGTGTAAGCGCGATTCCTTCGATGTGGAACTGACTGTATGGAAATGTGGCCTGGCGCAGATACTTTGCGTAAGCACGCAGCACCACGGCTTGCCGCCAGGACATTCCGGCCCGCAGCACCAACTCGTTGAATCGGTCAGCTTCGGCCCGGCCGAACCAGACTGCACCGAATGCAGCCGTGAATCGCTTCTGGACCTCGGTCAGCGGGGCGGTACTGGTCTCGAGCGGCACCTGCGCATCGAGGTCGATCTCGACCGACGCCCGAAGATCCGCCGGTACCGACAATCCGAAATCGTAGATCCAGCACTGAACGCCGTCGAGTCGCTGCACGACGTGCGGCCGCTCGTCGAGAACTTCGACGCCGAGTGACTGCAGCACCGGTAGCACCTGGCTCAACGAGATACCGTCGCCGCCGACGAAGAGCGTGAAGCGCCAGGCACCGGGCGCGGAGTCCACAGCACGATAGAGCAGTACGTCGATCGCGCCTGGCGCCAACGCCTCGAGTCGGGCGATGTCGGCCAACGCGCGTGACGGTTCGAAGTCCTCCTTGTATCCATCGGGAAGCACCCGCGAATACCGCTGCACCAGTTCCGGATCCACACCCGGACTTTCACGAACAAGGTCGTTGATGCGGTCGTCCCAGCTACGACTGACTTCGGTCAACAGAGCCTGAACTCGCTCGCGGTTGGCCTCGGAGACATCCAGATGAACCGGCTCACTGTCCGGATCGCGCCGGATCGTCACGTGCAACAGCGCAAGATCGTTCTCGGTAACCCGGGCGGTGTAATCGACTGTGCCTGGTCCGAATTCGCGCCACAGCAGGTTTTGCATCGCCAGTCGCACCCGCGTCGTGTACCGGTCGCGGGGTAGGTACACCAAGCAGGACACGAAGCGTCCGAACGTGTCCTCGCGGACAAAGAGTCGCACCTGTCGACGCAGCCCGATGCTGTGCACGGCGTGGACGGTCTCGAACAAGGTCTCGGCGTCGCTCGAGAACAACTCGGTGCGTGGGAACGACTGGATGACCTCGAGCATCGCCTGACCGGAGTACGAATGCAGGTCGACACCGGCACGCGCGATGACTTCGCGAACGCGGCGCTCGATCAGAGGAATCGCGAGGACGTTCTCGTGGAGTGCGACCACGGTGAACACACCCAGGAATCTGTGCTCCCCCACGATGTTTCCCTCGTCGTCGAGGATCGAGACACCCACGAAGTACGGGTAGACAGCGCGGTGCACCGTGGCGGGGAACGATCCCTGCGTCAGGACCAGAAGCGGTCGATCCGGGAGATCTGCGACGGGAGGCAAACTCATCGGGCCTTCGGTGACCGCGTCGGAGCGCAGCACGCCGAGTCCACTGCCGGCGACCGTGCGTGAACCGTCCTTCGTTCCCTCGAATCGCCGGTATCCGAGCACGGCATAGTTTCCGTCCGCCATCCACCGCAGCAGCCGGGCGGTGTCGGAGAATTCTTCGGGGGTGATCCTCCCGGAGGCAGTTTCTGCGGCACTCTCCAACTCGTCGGCAACGCGCAGTTGCAATGCCTTCATGTCCGGTGTGTCACCAACCACCTGGCGGACGTCCGCGAGCACCTTGCCGAGGTGTGCTTCGATCGCGTCGAGAGCGGAATCCTCGACTTCGGAGTCCAACTGGACGTGCATCCAGGATTCTTGGATACCGCTGTCGCCCAAGGACATCAGATTGCCCGAGTCATCGCGTTCAACCGTCAGGATCGGATGGGCGAATTGACTGATTCCCACACCTTGTCGGTTGAGCATCGCGGTAACGGACTCGACGAGCAACGACATGTCGTCGGTGACGATCTGGACGGCAGCGCCGAGACCCTCGGATCCTGACGGGCGGTACACACGCCATACGGCCGTGCCCGGGGTCCGCTGCCTCCCGAGCGCAAGATGCGCGAGCAGGACTCGATCCGATCGACCGTTGATGACGTCGTCGCTGTCACCCTCGTCGATATGCGTGAAAAAGGCCTCGCGAAGACGCGTCAACAACGTCGCTTCGTCGAGGCCTGTGCCCTGCTGCCGTACACGGTCTGTCATTCCTGGCTCACATCCTTGTGGGTTCTGATCGCCGCGACCAATCTCTGACTCGAGACTAGCCGCGGCAACCAGTACCTAGGGTGAACTGAGAAACGAAATCTACGATGTCGTCATCTGAACAAGCGATGCTTCGAGCACCGCGCGTTCGCTGTCCGCCAGCGGTCTGGACTTTTCGGACACCGTGTCGAATCCGACCATCAACGCGTCGCCGAAAGCGCATTCGACACCCGCGTTGTCACGGATGACGTGCCGAACCGTGAACGAGGAAGTCCCGACGTGAGTCGTGAAGATCTCTACGTTCAAGGGACCGGACCGATCGGTGACCGGCTTGAGGAACTCGACGGTCATCTTTCGAACCACGAGGTATCCCGGCCGGCCGCCGAGCGGCGCCAGTTTCGCTTCCAGAAACTGGATGCGCGCTTCCTGCATGTACTCGACGTAACGCGTGTTGTTGACGTGACCCAACCGGTCGGAATCGCCCCACCGGACCTGGATCTGCGCTGTGTATACGTCGGACACCGGATCAGTCCCTGGTGAGCTTGCGGTGAGTCACGCGGTGCGGGCGTGCGGCGTCGGGGCCGAGTCGCTCGACCTTGTTCGCCTCGTAGCCCTCGAAGTTGCCCTCGTACCAGTACCAAGCTGCCTCGTTGTCGCCGAAGCCACCTTCCCACGCGAGGATGTGGGTACAGGTCCGGTCCAGGAACCAGCGATCGTGCGAGATCACGACGGCGCAGCCGGGGAACTCTTCGAGAGCGTTCTCCAGCGAGCCGAGGGTTTCGACGTCGAGGTCGTTGGTGGGCTCATCGAGCAGGATCAGGTTGCCGCCCTGCTTGAGCGTCATCGCCAGGTTCAGGCGGTTGCGCTCACCACCGGAGAGGACGCCGGCCGGCTTCTGCTGATCGTGGCCCTTGAAACCGAACGAGCTGATGTACGCGCGCGAGGGGAACTCGGTCTGGCCGACGACGATGAAATCGAGCCCGTCGGACACGGTCTCCCAGACCGTCTTCTTGGGGTCGATTCCGGAACGGTTCTGGTCGACGTAGCTCAGCTTGACCGTCTGACCGATCTTGACCTCACCGGCGTCAGGCTCCTCGAGACCGACGATGGTCTTGAACAGCGTCGTCTTACCGACGCCGTTGGGGCCGATGACGCCGACAATTCCGTTGCGCGGCAACGTGAACGAGAGATCCTTGATCAGAACGCGACCGTCGAAGCCCTTGTCGAGGTTCGAGACCTCCACGACCACGTCACCCAGGCGCGGCGGTGCCGGGATCTGGATCTCGTCGAAGTCGAGCTTGCGCGTCTTCTCTGCTTCGTTCGCCATTTCCTCGTAGCGATCGAGACGAGCCTTGTTCTTGGCCTGGCGGGCCTTGGCGCCGGAACGAACCCATGCGAGCTCGTCCTTGAGGCGCTTCTGCAGCTTCTGATCCTTCTTGCCGGCAACTTCGAGGCGTGCAGCCTTCTGCTCCAGGTAGGTGGAGTAGTTGCCCTCGTACGGGTACAGGCGTCCGCGGTCGACTTCACAGATCCACTGCGCGACGTGATCGAGGAAGTAGCGATCGTGAGTCACGGCGAGGATTGCGCCGGGGTAAGCAGCGAGATGCTGCTCGAGCCACAGGACAGATTCGGCGTCGAGGTGGTTGGTGGGCTCATCGAGGAGCAGGAGGTCGGGCTTGCTCAGCAGCAGCTTGCAGAGCGCAACGCGTCGCTTCTCACCACCGGAGAGGTGGGTGACCATCTCTTCCGGCGGGGGGCAGCGCAGGGCGTCCATAGCCTGCTCGAGCTGCGAGTCGATCTCCCACGCATCTGCGTGATCGAGCTTCTCCTGCAGCTCGCCCATCTCTTCCATGAGCTCGTCGGAGTAATCCGTAGCCATCAGCTCGGCGATCTCGTTGTACCGCTTGAGCTGGACCATCGTCTCTCCGAGACCGTCCTCGACGTTCTCGCGAACAGTCTTGGTCTCGTCGAGCTCCGGCTCCTGCATGAGGATGCCGACGGTCGCGCCCGGAGCCAGGAATGCCTCGCCGTTGCCCGGCTGGTCCAGTCCGGCCATGATCTTGAGGATGCTGGATTTACCAGCGCCGTTCGGTCCGACGACACCGATCTTCGCGCCGGGGTAAAAGCTCATCGTGACGTCATCGAGGATGACCTTGTCACCGTGCGCCTTGCGCACCTTCTTCATCGTGTAAATGAACTCAGCCATGACCGCCAGCCTATCGGTGTTTGTCCTATAACCCACATTGCGCGTTGGCGCTCACACCGATGCGGGTTCTGCGGACAGTCCGAGGTCATCGACCAGATTCGTCGACAGGCTTCTCGAGACCCACGAATTCTGCGATGGGAGCGCTGTCCCAGGGATCCGCACCATCCGAGGTACGCACTTTCCGATCAGGGTCTCTCCCAGGTGCGCTCGAGCCCCAAGTTGCGCTTCGACAGAGATCCGATATCTCCCTGTAACTGTCGAATTGGGCACGTACACAAAAGCTTTCTCCCAACAGATGGAAAACGCCATGGCGAACAAGACCCTAGGCGAACTGTGATGTGACTTACACGGACGGCAGGGATCGCGTCGTCCGCACCTCAGCTCATTGCTCGCCGGACCGAAGTCGACCTCGCACTCCGAGAACTGTGTCCGCGCACTCCGAAAGGACCGCCCCAATGACCTCTATGCCGTGCCCAACCGATCCACCGGACTCATCCACTGACAGCCCTCCGACCCCTCAACGGTGGACGCCTCGCCTCGCCCTCTCCCTTGCGGCTCTGGTGCTCCTTCTCGAGACGCTCACCATCAGCTACCTGATGATTTCGATGGCGATTCCTTCGATTGCAGCGCACTACCGAACCACTCAAGGGGCCTGGCTCCTGACCGCGTTCCTCCTCGTCGGAGCCATCACGGCACCTCTCGTCGGAAAGCTCGCCGACATGTACGGCAAGCGCAGACTCCTCTTGGCGTGCGTGACGATCGCAGCGGTGGGTGCATTCATCTGCGCCGTCGCCGACAGTTACGCGGTGATGCTCGTCGGACGATCTGTATCGGGGTTGCTCATTCCCTGCCTCTTCCTTAGTTACTCACTCATACGAGATGTATTCCCACCGAAGAAAGTGGCGCTAGCGGTCAGTATTGCTACGAGCGGAATGGGATTGATCGCCATACCTGCGCCATTTCTCACCGGATGGTTGATCGATCATTACGGCTTCCGAAGCATCTTCTGGTTCTTCGTGATCGTTCTGGTCCTTCTGCTCGGCATGATCGCTGCAACTACTTCCGAATCGTCGGTTCGGTTGCGTTCCACGCTCGACCTGCTCGGCGCCGCCCTTCTCGGCGCCGGAATTGCCGGTGTCTTGATTGCGGTGAGCATCGGCCCCTCGAACGGATGGACACATATCTCAACCGTCGGCTACTTGGCCGGTGGAATCATTCTGTTGGGAGCGTGGCTCATCTCCGCACGACTTGTCCAGGATCCGCTGATCGACCTGCATGTTCTCGGCAATCGACCGGTACTTCTCACCGCCGTCGGCGCCGGTTTCACCTATGCCGCTGCCGGCTTGTACTCGATCCTGCTCCCAATGCTGGCCATGACACCCGCGACCTTGGGGCTGGGCTACGGATTCGGGGTTACCGCAGAGGGTTTCGCTGTGTTTCAGGCGCCTATCGGCGGCATGGTGGTAATCGGGGGCATTGTCGTCGGACTACTCGTCAGCAGAGGGATACGCCCTCGAGGACTTCTCATCGCAGGATTGTCGGCAATGACACTCGGATTTGTCCTGACGTCACTCGTACACGACAACAGAATTCTGCTCATTCTTTTCGCCGCACTGTTCGGGTGCGGAATGGGCCTCGCCTATGCGTCTATTCCAAATCTCTTGATAGAAGCTGTGCCAGCGGAACTCCAGGCGACTACAGCAAGCATCGTGGGAGTGTTTCAGAGCGTATTTCCGGCAGTGCTTCCCGTCGTCGCGTTCAGCGTCATGAATGTCGCGTACATTGCGCCACTCTCCCCCGAAGTAACGAAAGGCGTTGTCTTCTATACTGATACCGGATTCCAGATGGCATTCATGATAGGTGCCGCGGCCACCACTCTCGGCGTCGTTGTCGCGTTCATGCTTCCAAGGTCGATTGAACGATTGCGCAAGCCGACTGAATCGAATCCGAATCGATCCGAGGTCGTAGCCACCAACTGACACAAGACCAGTGCGGCCGTGCCACGAAATGACCCGGCCGCGCTGGTCCGACCGAGCAGATTCAGATCATTGCCCGGTGGATACCCTGCGGTTCGCCACCGAGCTGCGAGAGCGTCGACGCATGGAAAATGGAGCCAGGTACGTGGATCGCATGTGCCAAACCGGCATGAGCATCACGCCAGAACCGCTGCATCGGCGTGTTCAACTGCAAAGCCCCACCACCGGAACGAGCAAAGATCTCGTCCACCGCACGCACCGCCCGCCACGCAGCAGCAGTCTGCGTACGGCGACCGATCGCACGAAGCTCGAACGAAACTTCCTGCCCCTTCTCCGTCATGTCCCAAAAACGATCCACCGTCTCCAAGATCGCAGCCCGAGAAGCAGCGATCTCGGCCGCCGCCTCACCGATCGCGAACAGCACGTACGGATCTTCCTTGATCGGAACACCACTGACCGTCACACGCTCACGCTGCGCCGCCATGTTGCACGCCAACGCACCCTCGGCGATACCGATCAACGACGAAGTGATCCCCAACGGGAAAATGCACGAGAACGGGAACTTGTACAACGTCTCCGTACGACCCGCTTCCTTCCACGCCGTCCCGTCGAAAACCTTTCCGGCGTCGATCGTGCGGTACGTCGGCAAGAACGCATCCTTGACGATCAGATCCTTCGACCCCGTACCGCGCAGACCCACGACATTCCAGCTGTCCTGGTCGATGTCGTAATCCGAACGCGGCAACAACACGTGCAGAATCTTCGGCGGCATCAACGGCTTACCGGACTCGTCACCGACCATCGCACCGATCATGATCCAGTCACAATGATCGGTACCCGAGGAGAACGACCAACGACCGTTGAGGATGTACCCACCCTCGACCGGCCTCGCCACACCCATCGGCGCATACGGCGACGCCATCCACGTATCAGGATCGGTTCCCCACACCTCTTCCTGAGCCTTGCGGTCGAAGAACGCAAGCTCCCACGGATGCACACCGACGATGCCGCTGACCCAGCCCGTGGCACCGTCCATCGCGCCGATAGCCATTGCCGTCTCGGCGAATTCACGCGGATGCGCCTCGAGGCCACCGAACTCCTTCGGCTGGAACATCCGGATGACGCCGGAGTCGCGCAAGCGCTTCGCGCTGCCGTCCGTCAAGCGCATCAGCTTGTCACCCTCGACCCCGTCAGCGCGGATCTCGTCGGCGAACTGTGAGATGTTGTCCAGAACCTGACCCATGATCTTCCGCCTCCATTGATAGCCCGCCAACCTTCAATAAAGTAGAACACGTTCTAGAAAAATGCGGAAGTAGAACGGCCCGTTCTTACAGCACCGATCAATACGAATGCGACAAGGCCAGTGGTGTTCAGGTCGACACGTGCCCCAGTCCCGCAGTGAGAATGCGAATACACCTCACCGCAACTTCCGCAGGCGAGCCGTCGCCATACGCCGGGGACTCCCCGTCAACCCACGCGGCAACGGCCATCCGCTGGGCCGTGTTCGCTGCAATTGCAAGCAAACG
The DNA here is from genome assembly GCF_036669995.1 of Rhodococcus sp. DN22. Classification (NCBI taxonomy): domain Bacteria; kingdom Bacillati; phylum Actinomycetota; class Actinomycetes; order Mycobacteriales; family Nocardiaceae; genus Rhodococcus; species Rhodococcus sp. DN22. Next base: position 4,047,845 of record NZ_CP133326.1, read on the forward strand.
CACTTCCAGAGGGTCTGCGCCGGGCCCCATCAATTCACGCAGTACGAGCACCAATGCAGTCTCGGTGTCGTTGACCAAGCTCAGCCACACGTTCTGAAGCGCCGGATCGCCAGGAATTATCCTTTGAAGTTGGCGAATCAACGCAATCGCGTCGGGTGTCGCAGCAGGTGAATTCAGTGCAACGCGGGCGGCGGATTCCAGCACCTGAACAACAGGCGTACCCGGCGAACTGGACGCGATATACCTGAGCCATTCGTCGATCCCGTTGGCGAGTATCGGCCTCACTGCATCTTCCTTCGTCCGGAAGTATCGATAGAACGTGCGAAGTCCGATTCCAGCCTCGCGTGCAATGTCGTCGGCAGTCACCGGATTCTCGCCGCGAAGAACAAAAAGCTCTGCAGCACAACGTGATATCTCCAGCTTTGTCTGGTCCTTCCGCCGTTGGGTGAGCGACGGGGAGTTAGACGCTGAACCATTCATCATGCCAGTATGGCACGGTGCGCCACCGCGCTTCGGAGTCGAACAGGAAGAGCCCCGACGTAGGCTGCGGAAGCCCCAAACCGTCCACTTCGCCTTCGATCTGTTCCGGGACCGACCGGACATCGAGACGTCAGGCCAGCCTCGTCTCACCCCCGTCGCCATTTGACGCGATTCGAGCAGGCAGCGCAGGACAGAGGTTGCGGTCATTGACGTTCTCGAATGCAAACGCCTGCGCACCTGCCGACGGCAACGCACGGAGTTCCCGCATGCTGCGTTGAATATCGAACCGGGTCGCAGATTGGCCGACTACTCTCCAAATCGATGAAGCCACAAGGCGGACAGGTACCGTACTTCGGTAGTCGAGTTTGAGCATCGCCGACGGGCCGGAAACAGAAACGCCGGCAATCGCGTGTCCTTGCGGCCCAACCGGCGCAGCAACGCAATTGAGGCCGGGACTCAACGATCCAGCACCGTACGCTACGCCGGAATCACGTATTCGACTGAGCTCCTGCCTTAGACTCATCGGCGCTTCAGCGCCGACAGGGAAGCCTCCGAACGCAAGGAGCGCACGTCCAAGAGCCGACCTGTCAGCCGAAGAACGTTCGCCGACCCGAGTGGGAACTATGCCGGCCAGCATTCCGCCGATCTTGTCGAGGTAGACGACATCCGATGCGTCCAGCACTCCGAACTGCACTACCAGGCCGGTCACTCGATGCAGTTCGCGGAGAAACGGCAAGGCAACCGAGTGCAATCGATCCTGATGTATTGCAAGGCTTCCCAGCTCCATCAACCTGATTCCAAGCGTGTAATCGCTACCATCCCGCCGCAACCACTTCTTGGCGACGAGCTGCTCGAGCATGCGATGCGCCGACGAACGAGGCAAGCCGGTAATTCGCGAAACTTGACGGAGGGTGAGCTGTCCGGACACCTCGAAAGCATCCATGATCGACGCCAGTCGATCCAGGACCCCCACCGGGGTCGTAGCGTCTGCCAGAGCGAAAGCTTGCATGCGAGTTCCTTGGAGTTATTCCCACAACCGATGGTGCATGTGGGGCACATGGGGCCGAAAAGCGCTACCCAGGCTTACTGGTTACCGCCCGCTGCAACAGCACCGCGGCGCCAGGCCGTCCGTCACTGTCGAGTGTTCGAGCAACCTCAGTGTGACACATTGTGCCATGTTGGCATAGTGTGTAGATAGAAAAACTTCAGGAGCATTCACAGAAGGATCACGGTGGACGCTAACGCCACAATATGAACAAAGAAGACCGAAAAACGTTGCCCCGGAAGCACCTTCCACTAGTCCAGAAAGCCGAACGGAAGATATCCGTCAAATCCGTTGGGCCATTCGCCACGCTTGTGCCGCAAGCCTGTCCGCCTGGGCGCCGAACGATTCCGCCGACCGCTCGATTTCGCCCATCGCGCCGCGCAGTGTACGGCTGTACACGCCCTCGACAATGCAAGCGATCTTCCACCAGTTGAACGCGATGTAGAAGTCGATACTGAAGTCCGAATTTGGTTGGGCCGCAGAGATATAGACGTCCAACAGCTCATCGCGCGACGGGAAACCTTCGATTCGAGTCGGAGCATTCTCCAATGCACAAACATCGTCATCGGGTTCGGCCCAATAGACCAACAGTTGGCCCAGGTCTGCCAAGGGGTCACCCACCGTGGCCAGTTCCCAATCCAGTATTCCGGCGATCACGCCGTCGGCGCCGACAATGCAGTTGTCAAGGCGAAAGTCACCGTGCACGACGCTGCTACTGCACTGAGGGGGAATATTTCGAGACAACTTGGCATGTGTGCGTTCGAGGTCGAGGCTATCTCGCACACGATCACCCTTCCAGTTCCGCAACCACCGATTCAACTGACGATCGATGTAGTCCGTCCGATCGGCCAGAGCATTCCATCCGATCTCACGAGGGTCGACCGAGTGCAGGGCGGCAAGATTGCGAACCAGTTCCGCGGCCAATCCGGCTCGCGTTTCGTACGGGATTTTCGCGCGTACTACCTCCGGATCACGCAGGACTGCGCCGTCGATGAAGTCCATGACAAAGAACGGAGCACCAGTCACAGATTCGTCAATGCACTTGCCTACAACGATCGGTGACGGAACCGGCACGTTCTGCAGTCGCTCGAGAATGTCAGCTTCGCGAATTACATCATGGGCGGATGCATGCCTGATTCCGAGCGGGGGTCGACGTAGCACCCATCGAGAACCTGCCTCGTCGCTCACCGAGTAAGTCAGGTTCGAGCGTCCACCGGCGATCCGTTCGAATTCGAGCAATCCTTGCGTGGCATCGGGCAGATACTCACGGAACCACGCCGCCACCAGGGGCTCACACAAACCGTTGTCGCCCTGCGGTGCCGGGTTCACGACCTCACACCCTCTCGCGCGGGACCACTTCCGACAGATGCTGATTTCAGCGGCGCATCGATGCCGTCGAGAAACACCGAAACGACGGCATCGGCGAGCTCTGAAAGACCGAACTCCTCTGTGGGGCTGAACCATCGGAGCGACAACCACACAGCGTCGCGAATCAGTCCGTAGAGAATCTCCGCCGGCAGGTCCGATCGAAACTCGCCTGCGCTCATTCCGGATTCGATAACAGCGATCCAGGCGTCCTTGGTGCTACGGGCGGCCTCACGGATGTCGTGATAGGAGTCAAGTTTCCGGAGATAGGTGCTGTTGTTCTGATAGATCTCGGAGGCGTGTGGGTGCGCCTGACTGACCTGAAACGAAGCTCGAACCAGCGAACCGAGGCGAGTACGTGGGTCACCGGCAGATTCCAGGATCGACCCGTATGCACTCGTGAGCGCCTGAAGATATTGTGTGACAATCGTATTCGCGATTGCATCCTTCGATGGGAAGTAGTGATAAAGGCTTCCGGACAGAATTCCCACCGCATCAGCGATATCGCGAACTTTGGTGCCCGCGATCCCCTTGGTGGCGAACAGTTCTGCAGCCTGTTCGAGTATCAAGTCGTGACGATCCGACCATTCCATTCAAGTCCTCCTGACGAGTCTTCACGTGTCACCTCTGACGAGGTTGCAATTTTGACTCTATACCGCGAATCAAACGTTTGCTACAGTCGCTCCGTACCGCGTAGCAAACGTTTGATACGAGACTTTGAGCGCTCGTGAAATACCAGGAGAGGACGGACGCGTGTCGGACAAGACAATGTCGGAAGCAGATGTCGTAAGTCGACTGAGATCGGGAATGACAATCGGAATCGGCGGGTGGGGTTCGCGCCGGAAGCCGATGTCACTCATCCGAGAGATCCTCAAGTCAGAACTGACCGATCTGACCGTTGTGTCGTACGGCGGAGCTGATGTGGGGTTGTTGTGCGCAGCCGAAAAGGTTCGAAAGGTTGTGTTCGGTTTCGTCTCGCTGGACTCGATACCCCTGGACCCTCACTTCAGAGCAGCCCGACAGGCTGGTCGTATCGAGGTCAGCGAATACGACGAGGGCATGCTCCAATGGGGCCTGTACGCGGCCGGGATTCGTATGCCCTACCTGCCGACTCGCGCGGGACTCGGTTCCGACGTCCTCCGGGTGAATCCGGAACTGCAGACGATCGTCGATCCTTATGCGGGCGAATCATTGGTTGCGATGCCGGCGCTCCCCCTCGATGCCGCGCTGGTACATATGAACCGCGCGGACATGCATGGCAATGCCCAATACCTCGGGCCGGACCTGTACTTCGACGACCTGTTCTGCCTAGCTGCCGAATCGGTCTATGTCTCTTGCGAACAAGTGGTTCCCACTGCGGAGTTGACCGCGGATGCACATCCGTCGACGATTCGAATTCCCCGGTTGCTTGTATCGGGAGTCGTTCACGCTCCAGGTGGTGCGCATTTCACATCCTGCGTACCCGACTACGATCGTGACGAGGCTTTCCAACTCGAATATGCCACTGCAGCAAAAGATCCAGAAGCTTGGCAACGCTTCGTCGACCGATATCTGTCCGGCTCCGAGGCCGACTACCAGAGACTCGTCGCTGCGGAATTCGAAGGAGTGCCGGTATGAGCGACGCCACTCGGGCAGAGGTCTGCGCGATCGCGTGCGCCGAGGCGTACCGAGGCAACGGTGAAGTGATCGCGAGCGCATTCGGCGTGATACCTGCAATCGGTGTGCGATTGGCGCGTCACACTTTCGAACCCGATCTCGTGTTGTCCGACGGAGAAGCGTCAGCCGTGCGCGGCACGTGGGCCGTCGACCGAACTCCGGCAGGCGAGGTCGAATCGTGGTTGCCCTTCAACCAGATCTTCAATCTCGTCTGGAATGGCAAACGGCACATCATGATGATTCCCACGCAGCTCGATTCCTATGGGAACTGCAACATCTCCGCGATAGGTGATCATTCGCGGCCGACAGTGCAACTCTTGGGAGTCCGCGGAGCGCCGAGCAATACCGTGCATCACCCGACAAGTTACTGGGTGCCGAAACACAGTGCACGCGTTCTCACTTCACAGGTCGACATGGTTTCCGGTGTCGGAAACGACAATGCACGCAAGGCCGGACCGTCGGCCAGCCGATACCACGAGTTACGACGAGTTGTCACAAATCTCGCAGTTCTGGACTTCGAGCCGGATAGCGGACAGTTGCGTCTGGTGTCGACTCACCCCGGCGTAACCGTCGAGGAAGTAGTAGCCGCAACCGGGTTCGAACTCCACCTGCCCAAAGCCGTACCCACTACTCGAACCCCCACAAGCGAGGAACTCGACCTGATTCGCAACGTCATCGATCCACGGAACCTACGTGACATGGAAGTACCGGCATGACCGTGCTGAACTCAGGTACCGGGCCACTGCACACCCGTATCTGCGAACTCTTCGGTGTGAAGTATCCGATTGTGCAGACCGGCATGGGGTACGTCTCGGACGCCCGACTTACGGCGGCCACAACCAAAGCCGGCGGTTTGGGAATCATCGCCGGGGCGATGCTGACCTACGACGAACTCGTCAGCGCCATCGATTACGTCAAAGACCGCACCGACCAACCATTCGGCGTGAACTTGCGAGCCAACCAGGACGACATCGATCGCAGAATCAAACTTCTCATTCGATCGGGGGTCAAGATCGCCTCCTTTGCGCTCGCACCGAACCAGGCGCTGATCGGCCGACTCAAAGATGCAGGCCTTGTTGTCGTGCCGTCGATCGGAGCTCGCAGACATGCCGAGAAAGTTGCAGCGTGGGGAGTTGACGCAGTTGTCGTTCAAGGCGGCGAGGGCGGCGGACACACAGGCGCAGTCCCCACGAGTTTGCTTCTGCCACAGGTTGTCGACGCCGTCGACATCCCCGTTATCGCGGCAGGCGGATATTTCGACGGCCGAGGTCTCGTCTCAGCACTCGCCTACGGTGCAGACGGAATCGCGATGGGGACTCGCTTCATGCTCACCAGCGATTCACCGGTGTCTCAGGCAGTCAAAGATGTCTATCTCTCGAAGTCGGTCAACGACACCGTGGTCACACTCGAGATCGACGGGGTTCCTCAGCGTGTGCTGCGCGCAGGAACGATCGATCAACTCGAATCAAGCCACGGACCGACGCGCATGTTACGTGCTGCCCGCAATGCTGTTGCTTTCCAACGTCTCTCGGGAACACCCTGGTCGAAGTTGATACGTGAAGGCCTGGAAATGCGGAAGAGCCACGAACTCGGCTGGCGGCAAGTTGTGATGGCCGCCAACGCACCGATGCTGTACCGATCCGCACTCCTCGACGGCCGCACGGATATCGGAGTCATGGCGACCGGGCAGGTCGTCGGACTGATCGACGACATCCCCAGTAGCGCAGAACTCGTCGAACGCATCATGCAGGACGCGGAGGCCGTCCTTGCTCGACTCACACCCGCACCCGAATTGGACAGTCGAGTCTTGTCAACTGAAAACGTGAAAGGAACAACGAACTGAAATGAATCAGCTGAAAGATCGAGTAATCATAGTAACCGGCGCCGGTCGTGGTTTGGGCCGGGAGCACGCCCTGCTACTTGCGGCCGAAGGCGCAAGAGTGGTTGTCGACGACACCGGCGCCGGACCGGACGGGCACGGAAACGACATCAGTATTGCGGCATCGGTCGTCGACGAAATCGTCGCGGCCGGAGGAATCGCAGTTGCCAGTGTCGCGGACGTCACGACGATCGACGGCGCGAGCGAACTCCTGGACCTGGCCCTCGAGGCATTCGGCTCGGTCGACGGCCTGGTCAACAATGCCGGCATCCTGCGTGATCGAATGTTTCTGAACATGCCCGAGGCCGATTGGGACGACGTGATCTCGGGACAACTACGCGCTACATTCGCGCCCTGCACTGTATTCGGCAACTACTGGCGCGAGCGTTCGAAGTCGGGCGAAACCGTCGCGGCGTCGATCGTGAACGTATCGAGCACCTCCGGGCTGCTCGGTGCCGTCGGTCAGAGCAACTACGGCGCCGCGAAGGCCGGGATCGCAGCGTTGACAACGATCCTCGCACAGGAGGTCGCCCGATACGGTGTGCGAGTCAACGCAATTACGCCTGTGGCCAGGACACGGATGACCGAGAACGTTCCCGGTATCAAGGAACTTGTTGCAGCACCTGACGATCCGAGTACATTCGACACCTATCATCCAGGCAACGTCTCGCCAGTTGTGGCCTATCTGCTCACCGAGAAGTGCCCCGCCACTGGTCAGGTGTTTTACGCCAAAGGCGGCGAAGTCCGCCAGTTTCTCGGGTGGCAGTACGGAAAGACCATCGCCAGAGACTCGCGATGGACGGTGGAAGAGTTGACAGAGGCGATGAGTGAAATTGTCTGAGACGACTGCGCCGATCCCTGGTCCGGGACACGGCCTTGCTGAAGGCAAATCCGTTCTGGTGACAGCAGCAGCGGGAACTGGAATCGGATTCGCAGCGGCACAACGCTTTGCTGCCGAAGGTGCCCGACTGGCGATCAGTGACCGGCATGAGCGCAGATTGATCGCGGCCGCCGACCGCATCGAGTCCGAGTTCGGCACCCGCCCACTCACTGTTCCTTGCGATGTCACGGACAATCAGCAGATCGACGCAATGGTCGATCGGGTGGTTGCCGAGTATGGATCCATCGACGTCCTCATCAACAACGCAGGCCTCGGCGGGACGGCGAGCATTCAAAGTATGACCGACGAGCAGTGGTGTTCGGTACTCGATGTGACCCTGACGAGCACTTTCCGCACCACACGATCAGTGTTGAGAATCATGATTCCACGAGGGTCGGGGGTGATCGTCAACAACGCGTCGGTCATCGGCTGGCGTGCGCAGGAAGGGCAGTCGCACTACGCCGCAGCGAAAGCCGGCGTCATGGCGCTCACACGATGCTCTGCACTCGACGTGGCACCGCACGGAATCCGGGTCAACGCGGTTGCACCGAGCATCGCGATGCATCCTCACCTTGCCAAGGTGACCAGCGACGAACTGCTCGAACAGCTCAGCAAGAGTGAGGCTTTCGGTCGTGCGGCACAGCCGTGGGAGGTCGCCAACGTCATGGTCTTTCTTGCAAGCGACTACTCGTCGTACATGACGGGCGAAGTCGTTTCGGTAAGTAGCCAACATGCATAGCCACCCATGGGGTCTGAAGGAGAAGCTGTGGTCGACAAAGAGTCACTAGGTATCACGGGCACCCCGTTCCGTATGGACATCGAGCGCGGCAAGATTCGTGAGTTCGCCGTTGCCACGTATTCGAGCAATCGGAACTATGTCGAAGACGAGTTCCCGGTAGTGCCCCCGACGTTTCTCACCACGACCCTCCTCTGGCAGACAGAGGGCTCGGATCCGTGGCGGAAGGTAGAACTCGACGGCAAACGCGGACTCCATGCCGAACAGAAGTACGAGTTCTTCGGTCCACCTCCCCGCGCAGGTACTCGTCTGAACTGCACTTCGCGGATCGTCGACATCTACACGAAGCAGGGACGGAAGGGCGGCGAGATGACTTTTGCCGTGATGACAACGGATTTCGAAGACGAACAGGGAAATCTCATTGCTCGGGCAACTATGACCGGAGTGGAAACTGCTCGACCGACTGTGGAGGAATCTTGATCAACACAGTGTCAGTCCCGACCCCGTGGGTTGTCGGTCCGGTATCCCGCACCGATTTCGTCAGGTACCAAGGTGCGTCGGGAGACATGAATCCGATTCATCACGACCAGGTTTTCGCCGAGGCGGCGGGGTACCCGAGTCCGTTTTCGGTCGGGATGTTCCAAGCTGGGCTCCTGGCCACCTTCGCCACCGATTGGCTGGGTGCAGAGAACATCCGAGCGATACGAGTTCGGTTCCTCGAACAGGTTTGGCCCGAAGACACTCTGACATGCTCAGCGCTTGTCGAACGAACCTATGCGGACGACGAAGGTGACAAGATCGACGTCGAACTCGCCTGCACGCGGCAGACCGGCGGATTGGCGGTCAAGGCGTGGGCAACCTTCGTGCGGACGCCCCTCGTACCTTCGGAGCGGCCGTGAAGGCGCACGTATGTACCCAGCTGGGGTTGCCGAATCAACTGCAGTTCAAAGAAATTGACGATCCCACGCCGACACCGAACCAAGTTCTCGTCTCGGTCAAGGCGGCGGGTGTCAATTTTCCCGACGGGTTGATCGTCGCCGGAACGTATCAAACTAAACCCCCACTCCCCTTCATTCCAGGGTCGGAAGTCGCGGGTGTAGTGCACAGTGTCGGCTCGGACGTCCAAGGGGTCACCCCGGGGATGCGAGTCATGGCCTTCTGCGGCATGGGCGGATACGCGGAACTCGTGGCGGTCACCAGTGACAAGGTATTTGTCATCCCTGATTCCATGAGTTTCTCCGACGCTGCCGGATTCGTGGTTACCTACGGAACGTCCTACCACGCACTCGTCGACCGAGCTGCGATCCGACCAGGAGAGACATTGCTCGTCCTGGGTGCCTCCGGGGGCGTCGGGCTCACCGCAATCGAGATCGGCAAAGCATTGGGTGCACGCGTGGTGGCGGCGGCGTCCTCCGAAGCGAAACTCGAGGTCTGTAAGCAACATGGAGCAGACGAGTTGATCAACTACACAACGGGCAACCTTCGCGAACGAGTCGCACAGGTCGCACCGTCCGGTGTAGACGTGGTGTACGACCCGGTCGGTGGAGATCACGCCGCTACAGCGGTGCGCGCATTATCCACCGCAGGAAGATATTTGACGGTTGGCTACGCTTCGGGGCAGATTCCGAAGATCGGCATGAATCGCCTCCTCGTCGTTGGCGGGGCGCTACATGGAGTTCTCTGGGGCGCATGGGCGAAGCGGAATCCGGAGTGCAACGCGGACAACATGCGAGCGCTCTTCGACATGTACGACGGTGGCGCTCTGTCTCCTCATGTGAACAGCATCCACCCGCTGATCAATGCTCCTACCGCACTCGAGGAAGTCATGAGTCGACGAGCGCTGGGCAAAGTCATCCTCTCAACCAACCCCGAATGACAATTCACGACAAAAGGTGCCGTCAATGGACTTAGCTCCGAGCCCCGCTGCGCGCGAAATCATCGCGCGTCTAGAAGCATTCATGGACGAACACGTCTACCCAGCTGAGTCGGTTTACTCCGAACAACTCGAGGCCGCAGGACCTCGCAGTCACGTCTTGCCACCCGTAGTCGAGTCGCTGAAGTTGGAAGCGAGACGCCAGGGCATGTGGAATCTGTTCATGCCGGCGCTCTCAGGACTGTCTCACCTCGACTACGCCCACATCGCCGAGGTGACGGGGCGCTCGCCCTACATTGCCCCCGAAGCCCTCAACTGCGCGGCGCCCGATACCGGAAACATGGAGATCCTGCACCTGGTGGGAACCCGCGAGCAGAAGGAGCGATGGCTTCAACCACTGCTCGACGGCACAATGCGTTCGGGCTTCTCCATGACTGAACCCGATGTTGCGTCCTCCGATGCCCGAAACATCATGACGTCGATTGTTCGGGACGGCGACGAATACATCGTGAACGGTCGAAAATGGTGGACGACCGGTGCAGCAGACCCACGGTGCGAAATTCTGGTAGTCATGGGGAAGACGAATGCCGAGGCAGAGCCCCACAAGCAGCAATCGATGATCTTGGTGCCCGTCGCCACCGCTGGAGTCGAAATCGTGCGCAGTTTACCGATATTCGGATACCACGACCAACACGGCCACTGTGAAATTCGGTTCGATAACGTTCGAGTACCGGCAACAAATATGCTTGCGTCCGAAGGAGACGGGTTCGCCATCGCACAGGCGCGCCTGGGTCCGGGCAGAATTCACCACGCCATGCGCTGTATCGGCATGGCGGAGCGCGGATTGGACTTGATGGTTCGACGTGCCCAGTCTCGTAACGCTTTTGGCGGGCCGATCTCGGATCAGGGAGTTGTCCGGACCTGGATCGCCGAATCGCGAATGGAAATCGAGCAGGCCCGCCTTCTGGTGCTGAAGACAGCATGGCTCATCGACCAGGTCGGAGCCAAGGGCGCTCAGATCGAGATCGCGGCAGTCAAAGTCATCGGTCCTCGTGTGGCGCGCAACGTCCTGAATCGATCGATCCAGTGCCACGGGGGTGGCGGTGTCACCGACGACTTCCCGATCGCGAGAATGTGGGCGAGTGCCCGGATCCTCGGTATCGCCGACGGACCAGACGAAGTGCATATCAGGAGCGTCGCACGCCACGAGTTGCGCAAGCACCGCTGACGGCGATCGGTGTTCGAGGCCCGCGAAAGCCGTTGTATTGCTGAATCATCAGCCTTCGTCCACTCGAGCGCATGGTTGACCTCGGTCAACCCCTTCGGGCTGCGGCCCGTGAAGAGAAAACCTCAACCAATTGAATAGGAGAGGCAAATGCCTCGCGCGTCAAAATCAAGGGAAGTGTCCTTCGATCACGAAGTGGACTTCCTCGTTGTCGGCAGCGGTGCCGGTGGGTTGACCGCGGCGTTGGCAGCCGCCGCCAATGGTCTGAACACCCTCGTCATCGAAAAAGCAGACGTTTATGGCGGCACCACCGCGCTGTCGGGCGGCAACATCTGGGTGCCCAACAATCCAACTCTCATCCGTGAAGGGCTCTCGGACAGCCGTGACGACGTCCGGGCGTACATGCGAGCTGTCGTTGGTGATGGAGTTCCCGAGGACAACATCGACGCGTTCGTCGACGAAGGTCCACGCGTGTTCGAGTTCCTCGAGAAGACCAGCCCGCTCATGCGATTCCAATGGTGTACGGGCTATTCGGACTATCACCCGGAGAAGCCGGGCGGTCGCCCACGTGGACGTACCATCGAACCGCTTCCTTTCGACCTGAAAATGCTCGGCACCGACGAGTCCGGTCTGCGCCCCGGCGCACTTCCGACTCCCGCCGGTCTGTACATCACATCCAAAGAGTTCGTGAAACTGAACATGGTCATGCGTACCTGGGCAGGGCGACGTGCCGCGCTGGCAACCGGGTGGCGTGCAGCGAAGAGTGTTCTGACCAGAAGGCACATGGAGACACTCGGGCAGGCCCTGGTCGGCCGTCTGCGCCTGGCGATCAAACAAGCCGGCGTTCCGCTTTGGCTGAACACTGCGATGGAATCGCTGATCACCGACGACGATGATTGCGTGGTGGGTGTGGTGGCCGAGCGCAACGGCCGCACTGTCAGAATCCGAGCTTCCAAAGGCGTACTGCTCGCCTGCGGCGGTTTCGAACAGAGCGACGAGATGCGTCGGCAGTATCTCCCGGAAAACGCCAGCGCCAACTACAGCCTCGGTTCGGTCGACAACACTGGAGACGGCATCCGCGCGGGACAACAAATCGGTGCCGCAGTTGACCTGATGGATGACGCGTGGTGGATGCCCTCGTTCAAGAGACCTGACGGGATCATGCACGGATTGGTCTCCGAACGGTCGGTTCCCCGATCGATCATCGTGAACCAGAACGGAGTTCGGTTCACCAATGAATCCGCTCCCTACGTGACATTCGTCCACAACCAGATTGCCGGGGGTCACGACCCAGCGTGGTTCATCTTCGACGCGAAGGCCAAAAGTCGCTATCAGATCGGAGCGATCATGCCGGGGCAGAAGTTCCCGAAATCCTGGTTCGACAACGAACTCCTCTACACCGGCGACACGCTCGACGAGTTGGCCGGCCGCCTCGGACTTCCGAAGAAACAATTAGCTCTCACTGTGCATCGATACAACAGGTTTGCGCACAACGGTGTAGACGAAGACTTCGAGCGTGGAAAGAGTGCGTACGACAACTACTACGGGGACCCGACATTGCCAGTCCCCTCGATGGACATGATCGACGAAGGTCCGTACTACGCGATTCGACTACGAACCGGCGATCTGGGAACGAAAGGCGGGCTCGTCTACAACAAACATGCACAGGTCATGCACAGTTCCGGTGAACCGATTGCAGGTCTCTACGCGACGGGCAACACCTCGTCCGCGGTCATGGGCAACGACTACGCCGGGGCAGGCGCGACCATCGGGCCGGCGATGGTTTTCGGATACATCGCGGCGCGCCACGCAGCTGACCGCCGACAGGACCCGCGATAGATCGGAGTCGTTCCCGTTCCCGTCGGCACGACGTACAACCACGCGGAGGTGGCCTGGACGAACATCCATGCCACCTCTGGTCGGTGCTCGGTGACTCGCCAACGCGATGGATGCACTGTCACACAGTCTGCAATTCCGCAGGCAGTTCGACCGCGTCGCTACCCGAAGCCGCAAGCAGCTGCGCGTACCGCCCGCCTTGCTTCACCAGTTCGTCGTGGGTGCCCTTTTCCACAACCACGCCCTGGTCGAGGACCGCGATGAGATCCGCATCTCGAACCGTGGAGAGTCGGTGCGCCACAACAAGAGTGGTGCGTCCGACCATCAGCTCGTCGAGCGCGTCCTGCAACGCACGTTCAGTGCGATTGTCCAAGGCGCTCGTCGCCTCGTCGAGGACGAGGATCGGCGGATTCCGCAGGACTGTGCGCGCGATCGCTATGCGCTGTTTCTCACCGCCGGAGAATCGGTAGCCGCGCTCGCCGACCATGGTGTCGTACCCGTCGTCGAGACCGGAAATGAACTCGTGGATCTGCGCGATGCGCGCTGCCTGCTCGATCTCGGCGTCCGTGGCGTCGGGTTTCGCGAACCGAAGGTTCTCACGAATCGTCGTGTGGAAGAGATACGTCTCCTGCGACACCACACCTACCAGGTCGGAGACCGTCGCCAGATCGAGGTCCCGCAGATCGACGTCGTCGATTCTCACCGATCCCGCAGTCGGGTCGTACAGACGTGCGGCCAAGTATCCGAGAGTGGTCTTGCCCGAACCCGTGGAGCCGACAAGCGCCAAGGTTCCGCCGGCCGGGACCGTGAGGTCGATGTTGTCGAGGGTCTTGCTGTCGGTTCCTGGATACGAGAAGTCGACGTGGTCGAACCGAAGTTCGCCGGACATCTTGGTGCGGTCGAAGCTCTTCGACTCTTCCGGATCCGCGATGTCGATCGGCAGATCCAGGTACTCGAACACGCGACTGAACAGTGCCATCGAGCTCTGCACCTCGACGCCCGTGTTGAGCAGCATCATGGTGGGGCGGAACAATTGTGTTTGCAGCGTGGTGAATGCGACGAGGGTGCCGACGGTGATGGTGTTGCCGTGATCGAGAGTGAAACCGGCAAACCAGTAGACCAGTGCAGGCATGGCTGCGAAGGTGATCGACATGGTCGCCATGCGCCACTTGCCGGCCATCATGGCTCGGAGTTCGACGTCTGCGACTTCCGCTGAACGCTCGGTGAATCGATCCGTCAGAGCCGACTTCGCGCCGGTCGTCTTGCCGAGGAGAATGCCACTGACGGAGAGAGATTCCTCCACCTGGACCGACAGATCACTGAGTAGCTTCTGCCGCTTACCAGAGATCTTGCGGCGCTCGTCACCGATCTTGCGTGCGATACGGATGAACACCGGCAAGATCGCCAGCGAGAAGATGGCAAGCCGCCAATCCAGAAGGAACAGAGCAACAATGGTGGCTGCCACGGTCGTTGCATTCTGCGCGATGGACGTTGCCGTGTTGGTGACCACCGACTGCATACCGCCGATGTCGTTGGCAATACGCGACTGAACTTCTCCGGTTCGGGTTCGAGCGAAGAATCCGAGCGACTGATTCTGCAGATGCGAGTAGACCCGCACGCGCAGTTGGTGCATCAGTTTCTGGCCGATGCTGTTGGACATCCAGGTCTGCGCCACGCCGAGACAGCTCGTGATCACGGCAATGGCGATCATGCCGATGGCCAGAACGCTCACGAGTCCGAGGTTCTTGTCCGGGATCGCCTTGTCGAGCATTTCGCGTAGGAGCAGCGGGCTGCCCAGCGCCACGATCGCGCTGAGTGTGATGACCGCGGTGACGATGGCGATCTGAGTTCGATACGGCGCAAACAGTCCGAGTACGCGCTTTGCCGGTACGGATTCCGCCGGAGTGATCTCGACAGCGGATCGTTCGATGTTTCGCATGTGATCTGGTTTCACGTTCTACCTCCTGGAGGCTTTCTCACCCTAGTTTCATATTGATGAGGTTACCTCACTATGAGGCTGACACCAACAACGCTAGACTGACGCTATGCATTCCCGAGAGCGCGAACTCACCGACGTCGTGATGTCCGTGGCACGGCTCATCCGCCGACGTCAGGTGGCAGCGCTGGAACCATTCGGTCTCTCGCCGTCGCAAAGCCGAGCGCTGCGAGTACTGACCCGAGTGGGCGAGCCGGTTCGACTCGGGTTTCTTGCCGAGCGATTGCGCATCGTTCCGCGGTCGGCGACCGACGTCGTGGATTCCCTCGAAGAGGCCGGATGGGTGCGCCGCACTCCCGATCCGAACGATCGGCGAGCCGTGTTACTCGAGCTCACCGACGCCGGCGCTACCCTCGCTGCCGACGTCGCAAAAGCTCAACGACGCGAATCTTCGGATGTGTTCGACGACCTCGACGAATCGGAGCGAGCAACTCTCACCGAACTTCTCGAGCGAGTGGACGCGGGGCACGACTCGCGGCCCCGCGACTGCCCGAAACCTTCGGTCTGAGTCCTCACGCAGCGACGGTGTCGACTGCGTCCTCGACATTCTCCGCCGACGTCGGCTTACTCTGACGCTCGATCTTCGAGATGCAACGAGCAAGGTCCGCGCCTACCGCAGTCGCCCGTAGCTCGAGATCGGAACGAGGCACACCCTCTTTGGTCGTGTACTCGTTGGTGCGCAACTCCCCCGCCACCATGACCGGATCACCCTTCATGATGGATGCGCCGACGCCGGTGACCAACCGCCGCCAGCAGCTGACCGTGAGATAGAGGGTCGCTCCGTCCGTCCACTCTCCGGTCACCGCGTCTTTGCGACGCGTGTTGCTCGCCATCCGAAAGCTCAGCACCTCTTCGCCATTGGTGGTCTGCCGCTTCACCGGATTGGTGATGACGGTTCCGACAACCGTTGCATGCGTTTCGTACATGTCCGATCCCCCTTCGAACTCCAGAACCCGCCAACTGCCGCGGGGCCGATCATTGCGTCGGCAGTTTCGATTGTGGAACGACAAACGCGTGGCTCGGGATCTTCGATTTCCACCTGTGCATCGGTGGAACAGCTGTGGAGAAACAGCACTGCCCGAGCCAAACGGCCCGGGCAGTGTCGGAGCTAAGTGCTAGTGGAGGATTCGTCGGATTTCTTCTCGCTGGGTGTCTCGTCCGCAGAGTCCTCGCTTGCAGTCTCCGCGTCAGCAGCCTCACGGGGTTTCCACCCTTCGCGGTCTCGCCTGGCCAATTCGGCGAACATCGCGTTGTGCGCGGCGAGGTCGGCGTCGTGGTCACGCTCGGCCGCACGGTCGGTTCGGCGCGCTGTCCTACCATCGCTGCGCGACCACTGAACCAGTAGCGCGAGCATGACCACCATGAGCGGGATCTCGCCGGTCGCCCACGCGATGCTGCCGCCCAGCTGCTGATCGCCGATCAGGTCGTTGTTCCAGCCGAGGCCGAGCGAACGGAAGTACGCGCCGCCCATGACGGCGGTGGTGCTCATCAATGCCACGCCGAAGAAGGCGTGGAACGGAAGTGAGCCGAAGACCATTGCCAGCTTGGTCACTGGCTGCAATTGACGTGGTGACGGGTCGATTCCGATCGCCACCCAATAGAAGAGATAGCCGCTGAGGATGAAGTGCAGGTTCATCAGCAGGTGAGCGCTGTGCGAGTCGACCGTCGCACCGTAGATTCCGCCGAGATACAGCGCGTAGAAACCGCCGACGAAGAGAACTGCCGCCACGATCGGGTGGGTGATGAATCGCGAGAACGGGCTGTGCAGAGCGGTCAGAATCCACTCGCGAATGCCGGGCACGCCGTCCTTGCCTGCCGGATCCAGGGCCCGCAGAGCCAAAGTGATCGGCGCACCCAGAACCAGCAGGACTGGGCCCAACATCGACAGCGCCATGTGCGCACCCATGTGAACGCTGAATACTGCCGGCGCGTACTTGCCGACGCCCGAAGACGTGGCGATCAAGAGCACCGCACAACCGCTCATCCAGGCGATGGTTCGGCCGACAGGCCAGGAATCCCCACGCTTGGCCAGCTTGCGCAGGCCGATTCCGTACAGAATCGCCGCGGCGATCGCGGCGGTGCCGAACATGAGGTCGAATCGCCAGTCCGTCACGAAAGCCATGAACGACGGCGGGTCCGGAAGGTTGTAACCGAGTTCGACCTCGGGAATCGAGGGAATCGACAGCGGCGGGGGCGGCGGGGTACGACCGAGGCCGATCGCGAGACCGATGGTCGCCGCCATCACGATGCCTTCAGCGCCGGCAAATCGAATCAGGGCAGAGCGACTCTTCGGATTCTCCGCCAGCGCCGGTAGCGCCCGACTCCGCTGAGCCCAACCGAAGAACCCGAGGATGATCAGTGCAACCGTTTTCGCGACGATCAATCGTCCATACGTCGTGGTGAAAACGTCGTCGAGAGGCAGACGGACAATCGCGTTGATGACGCCGCTGAATCCCATGACGACGAAGCAGATGGATGCGACCGTCGAAAAGCGTCGGGCTGCTACGTCGGTGTAATCGCCGCCGCGGCGCGCGTGTGCCAGTAGCGCGAACAACCCGCCGGCCCAGAGCGAAGCCGCCACGAGGTGCAGGATCAGGCTGTTGGTAGCGATGTCATGCGACCCGCCCGAAGACGAGTGACCGGTGAGAGCGAGCGGCATCAGTCCGAGAAGACCGACCAGCAGCAGTAGCGGGGTCCACCACCAGCGCAGTGTCAGTCGGGCCAGGATCGCCAGAACAACCGCGATGATCGCAGTCCAACGCCAAGCGCCGGCGATCTCGACCTGATCGAGTCCCGACCACAGGTTCGCCGGTTTGATCGCTTCGGCAAACGGCTGACCCGACGTGTCAGAGAGCGTCAGAGGCACCATCATGAACGAACAGATCGCCCACACGATCGCGGCGTGCGATGCAGTTCGGACTGCCCGATAGCCGTCGACGTCGAGGACGCCCGACTTCTGCGGCGGCACGAAGAACGCGGCCAGCAGCAGTGACCCGATCGCGATGACCGCGGCGATCTCCCCCAGTGCCCGCGTCGCGGGCAGGCCGTACGTGGTGATCGGGCCTGGATCCGGGATGCCCAGAAGAGTCAGTGCCTGCGACGCGGAGAATCCCACCACGATGGCTGCGGTGAGCCCTGCGATGAGTCCACTGACCACGAATATCGCGGTCGAAGAAGGGGGTGCACCGCTGTGCTGTGTGGACTCCGGTGGGGAATCTGTCGGCGCGAGGTCGGGTGTAGCCATACCTCAAGGGTAGGACCTTCGCGAACCGACTACGACAACGCGTCGGAGTTGGGCGGCGCGCGTCACATCCCGAACCCTCGAGTATGATGTTCCACGCGCCTCCGTAGCTCAGGGGATAGAGCAAGAGCCTTCTAATCTCTTGGTCGCAGGTTCGAATCCTGCCGGGGGCACCACAAGATTTGATTCACAGATAGTCACGCTGCGTAGACACAGCGGTCTCTGTCCAGACCGATCCGATCCGGACCGAAACCTAGCCCACAAATTGCGTACCGTCCGCAGTAATCTGCCTCGCATGAAGAAGGCGCTTCCAAAGACCCTGAAGTCACTCGCCCGGACCGTTGGAATCCTGGCACTCGCGATCGTCGTTGTATCCGTCGTCGAGCGGTTCACCGGCGCACACCAACCGACTACCGGTCCCGCCTCGTTGACCGGACCCGACCAATCGTTGTAGCCCTTCCCTGCGACAAGGTCGTCTCACGAAGTTCTACGACGACGAGTCGGTAGGCAAGAGTCCACCAATGGCGGCTGAGTCGCATGCAACACGCTACGCGGAGCGGCCGCGACTGTCACAGAATCTCTGCGCTCCGGATCCCAAGGCGTCACAGCAGCCGGGGCAGTCAAACCTTGCGGGCAGCCGTGGGTGTAGCGCCATTGACACAAGCTGCGTCAGAATGGTTGCGCGAGAACTCGATTCGAAGGTCCGATTTCGCGAAGTGTCCAGAGAGCTGCGAAAAGTACCGGCTGAGGGACCTCGCGGCCACTCGGTGCGGTTGCTCGGATGTGGCGACTGCACGCCGATCGAACCGGTCGCATCCACCGTCAGCAACTACGCAACGACCGTCACCATTTGACTCCGGGCATCGAAAGCGCTTGAAAAGTAAGCCAGTTCATCGTGCCGAGGCGCGCGAGAACGACCTGAACTTGCGAGGTCTCGAGATCTTCGAAGAAGCCTCCGACGTGGCATTTTCCGAGATCCACACACATCCCAGACAGTGCCTCATCCGTGCGCACAAGAGCGCCGCCCAAAGTCGCTGCGGCGCGTGATCAGCTGGACTGACGTAAGCGTACCGAAGGCCTTCTACGAAAAGCTGGGCGATTCTTCGTCTCGAAATGCCATGTCGGCCCCCGAAGCATTATCGACAGTTAACTGAGGCCGGAATCCAATCTGCTAAGAAAAACGAATCTAATGTGACCCCTATCTCTGGATCATTTCAGAACAGGGGTTTCGATGACCCGCGACTGAATTCACCCCCTAATTCACCCTCCTCCTACACACAGAAAAATGATTTGCATTTATGTCGAGCGTGTGTACACAGATAATTCGCTCCACACCTTGTCGTTCCGACAGCAAATAAGGGGCAGTGAACTGCATAAAGGCTCATTCGGTACAGCAGCGCTGACTCGGCTCGGCCGCTCACCGATTGTCGACAAGTGCCAAGGCAGGCATGCAACTGATGGTCGAGATCGAATTGTGATGAACCAGCCAGTTAACTTGAAAGAAATCAACGGAAGATAGATATACCCAGGTAAGCGCAGTTTTTCTTGCATGGACGCACGTCCATGGCGTGTCCAGCTATGCGATTTGCTCGTGTTAGATTCCTGATTGCGCATCGCCCGGTTTGCGCCTTCTGCGTTGTTTGCGCGGAATTTGCATCTTCTCGCGAACGGCCCCGCGCACATTTCTTTACGTTGTGCCTAAGAAAGGAATTTCATGAAAACCGTCACGGCAGCGAAGCACGTAGCACGAAGACTCCCCCCTCGGAGCCATCGCACTGTTGCTTTTGCTATCCGGGATGGTGCTCATGCTCGAACTGCAATGAATCGCGCAGGAAAGATCCTCGGCCGCAGCCTTTAGTACCTCGAAGGTCGTCGCGTTAGGTAATACCGGCGGTCGATTTTTCTTGGAATTTCCTGGCCTACCCAGAGCCGGCCGTCGGTCTGCGCTGGCGCCAACCAGGTCCGATTACCAACTGTTCGGCTCCGCAATAGGTCGCCTGAGAATCACCAACGCTCGCAACCAGGCTCCAGAGCGGCTCAAAGGTCCCGTTTCCCTATTCGACGGCCCCGGAAACGGGGCCTAAATCATGTGTTCTGAACGAAAGGTGTTCGTCATGCGTAACCGTGTCTTCCCACGCCGTGCCGGGGAGGGGGTGGTGTCTCGGTGGGCAGCTTTGGGGATGATCGTTGCGGTCCTGGCGCTGGTCGTATCGTCGTTCTCTTTCGTCCAGGTTGCCTCGGCCGATGACGTCGGGACCTCGACCACCATAGTTCCGACCACAATAGTTCCGACCACACCGAAGCCGCCCGCGACTACGACGGAGGCGCCACTGAAGACGACGGCACCGCCTACTTCCACGTCGGAGTCACCCACTTCTGCGAAACCGCCGATCACGACGGCGTCCTCGTCGACGACTCCTGTGGCGGCGCAGCGACTGGCCGCACGCGGAGTCAATCCCGGCATCGATGTGAAAATCACCGACGTCCAGGTCGAAGGAAAGAACGACCAGCAGATCACGGTCGGGGACTCCGTCACGGTGAAGGGCATTTGGGACGCGTCAAGCGCGAGTCCGCAGCCGGGCGACCAGTTCACCATTGAATTCCCTGGCGAGCTGAAGCTTCAGTCCAACCCGACGATCGCGCTGGAGGGCGACGATGGGACGGTTTGGGGCACATGCGATCTGGCTGCTTCCACCAATCTCATGACCTGCGTGCTCTCCGACGCTGTGGCGGATCGGCCGGACGAGGTGAAGGGCGATTTCTTCGTCTACACGAAGGCAGTCGAGTACACCACGTCAGAGACTGTGGATTTCACGATCAACAACAAGGTCACGCAGGTCGACCTGCCCGGCACGGGCGGCATCACCGACGGCCGCGTAATCGGCGAGTCGACGAAGTCCGGCAAACTCCAGGACAACAAGCAGTCAGTGCGGTGGACCATCGACATCCCCGGCGCAGATCGGGCCAAGTTGGACACAGGCAACACCGGTTCGGTGACCCTGAGCGACGAGCTCTCCGACAACATGAAGGTGTGTGCGGGCAGCCTGCTCAACGCGAAGCTGTGGTCCGGTCGCCCGGGCGATCTCAAAGAGACCCCTGGCGGCGTCACCGTCACCCAACCCGACGCGGGTGATCAGGTCACCATCAACATCAACAACGGCGGGCCCTTCGAGGGCAGCAAGCTCTACCGCATCGAGTACACCTCATGCACGACCAGCGGCGTTGTGGATCTCAAGGGGACTCAGTACACCAACTCCGTGACGATCGGTGACAACACGGTGGCTTCGGATGGCGTGGGACAGGACTACGCGCCGCAGACCGAGCCCTGGAAGGGCGGCTACCTCGACGGCGGTAAGCGCAATATGGAAGCCGTCTGGACGATTGTGGTTCCGGGCACCGACATTGCCGCCAACAACCACAAGATCGACATCACCGACACCTTCGGCGGCCCCCATGCGGTCTGTGCCTCGGGCGTGCAGGTAGTCATCGAGAAGTCTGACTACCTCCCAGGGCGGGAGAACGAACCCAACTACCGCACTCCTGCCGCAGGATTCACCATTGCTCCCATCGGCGCAGTAGCCGGCGCGAGTACCTTCACCGCGGCGATCACTGTGGATAACCCGGACACATTCAACGAAGAACAGTATTACTACTTCACGTACCGGACCTGCCTGACCACCACCGAGGTGCCGGACTCCGAGGACCATCTCACCAACTCGGCGGTCGTCAACAAGACGTCGATCACGGGAAAGACTGAGGGACCTGGGTTCACGAGCGGCAAGAACGGCGCGATCAACACCACGTCGCAGACGATCGGCGGTGTGGAGCAGCCGGCAGGCACCACCCTCAATTGGACCGTGGAAATCTCCGGACACGATCTCGAGGGCCTTACGGAACCGGCGGTCATCAACGACAGGTTCTCACCGAACATGACGGTGTGTGAAATCGGCGGCGACCTCAAGAGCAACCTCAATCTCAAGGTCGTCGCGCAAGACTTCTTCGACGGCAACAAGAAACGCGATATAACCGACGCCACCTCGGTGGCGCGCGCCGACGGCGGTTTCGATCTCACCCTCCCTCGGGACGCGGACGGTTACAGCCGTCAGACGAAGTACCTCGTCAGCTACACCCTGTGCACCAGCAGCGGCGGACTGGACCAGCGCGACACGGAATACTCCAACACCCTCACCTATGCCGGCAAGCAGACGCTGTCGAAGAGCGTCAAGCAGGAATGGGGCGGCGGCGGCACCGGCCAAGGTGTGTCGCGGGGCTCGTTCTCGCTTCTGAAGGAGATCGCTCCCTTCTCCGAGAAATTCCCGGAAGACACCGAGTTCACTGTGAAAGTCGAGGAGTTCGCCCCCGGGCAAGATCCAGCGACCGACGCCCCGGTGAGCTCCTACGAGATCAAGGTGAAGGCTGACGGGACACCCGTCAGTGGGATCAACCCCCGCGGAACCGGCTGGCAGATCCGCCTGTCCGAGATCAACCTCCCGACCGTTGACGGTGTGTACTTCGAGAGAGGGACGTTCCGCCCGTCGGAGGGTGTGACGCTCAACGGGGACCGCACCGAGGCGCTGGTGACCATCACGCCGAAGAGCAATGTCGGTGTCACACTGCTCAACAAAGCGAGCCTGGGATCGGCGAGGATCACCAAATCCGTCATCGGTGACGGAGCGCGCACGGGGCTCGAGGCTTTCGTCGTCAACGCAGAGATCGCCTTCGGTGACGACGCCGCCGGCAACGAGCTGCGTCAATTCACCCTGAAGGACGGTCAGCACTACGACCTGGGCAAATTGCCCATCGGAGCGAAAGTCACCTTCACCGAGGTCCAACCGACGAACACCGACCTCGTGACGTGGTCGCTGCCGGTGATCAGCCCGAAGACGCTCACCATCGGCACCGACGCGTCGGCGAACACGGTCTCCGTCACCAACGAGGCCACGATCACGCAAGGCACCTTCGAAGTGAGCAAAAAGCTCACGGGCCCGAAGGCGTCCGACAAGGCCGTACCGGCGAGCTTCGACGTGATTGCCACCTGGCTCGATACGGACGACAACCCGCAGAGCAAGACGCTGTCTCTTCCGTCCGACGGCACCCCGGTTCCGTTCGGCGAGAACCTGCCGGGCGGCACCGAAGTCACACTGACAGAGCTGGTTCCGGCAAACCGTGACGGTCTCGCCTATGGCGTGCCCGCATACTCCGGGAATGTCAGGATCAGTCCGGACAACGCAGCCGTGGTGACCATCGGCAAGGATCTGCGCAAGATCGAGGTGTCGAACTTCGTCGACGTCAACGACGGCACTCTGCGCATCGCAAAGCAGGTCGGCGGTGAGGCCGCCGAGGCCGTCGGCGACGACGTGGAGTTCACGGTCGAGGCGCGTTGGCGCGACGGTGTGGAGTACCGCACCCAGGTGCTGAGCGTCAAGCAGGGACAGACCACACCGCTCGGCGTCGACCTCCCTGTCGGCACCGAGGTGACCTTCACCGAGACCGGCCGTCCCGATGTCGACGGAGTCGAGTGGGGCACGATCTCCTGGGGCACCAGCCCGGAAGGCGAATCGTGGCTGCACTCGAACCTCGACGGCACCGCGACGGGCATAGTCTCCGACGACCCGACCGACGGTCGGCTGATCACGCTGTCGAACGAGGCGCTGTGGAAATTCGGATCGGTCGAATTCACGAAGTTCATCCTCGACGCTGACGGCAACCCCGTCCGCGCACCCGAGGCCGACCTGCCTGACAGCGCGACGTTCGAGGTCCGTATCGACGGGATCGATCCGGCACTCCCCGCTGGAACTGATTTCCCGGCAGTGGGCCAGACCATCACCCTCGATGCCGCAAACGACTGGAGCTGGACGTCCGACGAGGTTGTGCCGCGGAACACCGTGATCACCTTCTCCGAGGTCGACCCCAAGCCACTGGCCGGTATCGACTGGGCGCGGCCGTACTACTACGTCTCCGCGGATGCCGGTGACGACGATTACCGCGACACCGTCAAGGCGGTGGCCGGTGAGAAGGCTGTGGTGGAGATCCACAACCGCCCGATCCCGACCACCGAGGTGGATATCGACAAGATCGTGACCGGCCCCAAGGGCAGCCAGGTGGCCAAGGACGGATCCACGATCTTCCAGGTCACGGCTACGTGGACGGACATCGACAATGAGGCGCGGTCTTGTGTTCTCGATGTCAAGCCGGGCGCTTCGGTCACTCCGACCGCCCAGTGCGACGCAGCCGTCATCGACGGCCGGGTCCAGTTCCCGCTGAACACCGACATCACTTTCACAGAAACCGGTGCTCACACCGACGTCACCAACGTCAAGTGGGGTGACGTGATCTGGGGCGTCAAGGAAGGCAAGGCGGATGTCTCGAAGATCGACGGCGAACCGACCGCAACTTCCGTCGAGCTCACCGGCGAAGCAAACAAGTCGGTGGTCCTGGGACTCGAGAACAAAACCAGCAGCAATGGGCTGATCATCATCCCGATCCCGATCCCGCTGCCGCCGTGGGAAATCCCGACATGGCCGGGCTCTGAAGTACCCGGAGGACCAGGCACTGACGTGTCGACTCCCGGCAACAACGCTCCCGGCAACAACGGTGGTGGACACAACGGTGCTCCGGGCACACCTGCTCCGGGAAATCCTGCTCAGGCCAAACCGGACCAGTCATCGTCCCTGCCGGTAACCGGCGCGAACGTCATCTGGCTCGCCGGTCTAGCGCTGGCACTGATCGGCGGTGGCGCATGGCTCACCCTGCGTAACCGCAAGCGTGCACCCGGCCAGGAGTAACTCCCAACCAGGAATACCGAAACAGGGCGGGTGCGACATACGCCTGGTCGCACCCGCCCTGTCACCGTCACGACGTATTCATCTCGCGGCCGCCCCCGTGGCCCACCCTTCGAAGGAGAAACACCATGTCATTCCTCCCGTTCCCGATCGTCATCGAAGGCATCGAGACCACTGGTTCTGCCGCGATCGACGGCCTCGGTCGCCTGTCCGTACTCCTTTACGATCTCCTCGGCGGTACCGGAAGCGCCACGATCAACGCGGGCAGCTAGTTCGATACGGCACCAATTCGACACATCAGTTAGCTCGGTAAATCTGTGAAGAGGAGACCCCGGTCCGTGAGCGATACCGAAGTTCCAGGGCGTCGTCGGCCGGGCGCAGGCCAGGTAATCGGCGAACTGCTCCTCACGGCCGGGGTCGTCATCTTGCTGTTCGTCATCTACGAGGCGTTCTGGACCAATATCGTCTCAGGGCGGCTGCAGGACGAGCTCAACAACAGTCTGGAGGAATCCTGGGCCGAAGTCCCCGAAGCCCCAGGAGCGATCGATGGTCAGCCGGTGTCCCCGCTGATCCCTGTGCTCGGCGAGGGATTCGCGCGCGTGCATTTCCCCACACTCGGCGCCGCGTACGCAATCGTCGAGGGCACACGCAACGAGGATCTGCGGGCCGGCCCCGGCCACTATCCAGACACACAGATGCCCGGCCAAGCCGGAAACTTCGCACTCGCCGGGCACCGCAACGGTTCCGGCGCAGTCTTCCAACACCTGGATCGACTCGATGCATGCGATGCCGTCGTCGTGGAGACAGAGTTCCAATGGATGACGTATCGGTTACTCCCACTCGACCAGGCCTCGCCCGAACGTCGCGCTGCGGCGAAAGCCTGCTTGAATCCCGAGCAAGCCGATCGCGTTTCCGAAGGCGACTACGTCCATCTCCTCGGGCGGCGCATCACCGTGCCCGGGGATGTTGCGGTCGTCAACCCGCTGCCCGGAAGCCCTTGGGCCGAGCCCGACGCCACGCTGGAAAGTATGTTGACACTGACCACGTGCCATCCGCTCTACTCGAACAGCGAACGCTTGATCGTCCACGCGGTTCTCGTCGAAACAATCTCGAAGACTTCGGGCACCATTCCCGCGGCATTCCAGGAGCAATGAATGTACGGATACCTCTGGGGAGCGCTCCCCGGCCCCCGACCAGTGAAGGCCCTGCTGGCGATCGTTCTCGTGGTCGCGGTGGTGCTGCTACTCATGGAATTCGTATTTCCTTGGGTGTCAGAGCATATGCCCTACTCCGACGTCACCGTATAGAGCGC
Organism: Rhodococcus sp. DN22; assembly: GCF_036669995.1. Lineage (NCBI taxonomy): Bacteria > Bacillati > Actinomycetota > Actinomycetes > Mycobacteriales > Nocardiaceae > Rhodococcus > Rhodococcus sp. DN22. The sequence continues at coordinate 4,074,151 of NZ_CP133326.1, forward strand.
CCGTGCAGGTCGGCCGACACCGGCACGAGGCCCGGCTGGCGCCCGAAGGCGCTGTCCTACAGCGGACTCGACGGACCTACGATGATTCTGGCGTGTCGATGCAAACCAGTTTCCGCGTGTGTCGGAACGGGTCGCCTAGTTGACGCTCGGGGCTCTCCGGAATGGTTGTTCGACGCCTGAGCGAGCACTGAAACCTGACTCCGCCGCTACAGAACCTTCGTGAAGATCTGCGCCGGCGCTGCCGTCTCGAGCTTGGCCAGCGCCTCAACCAACCTGACGAAGTGCTCGGTATGGGTATGAGCGTCGAGGTGCTCCTGCGATTCCCATTCTTCCGCCAACACGAGCTCGCAGGGATTGTCGGTGCGCTGCAATAACTCGTAGTTGATGCAGCCGACCTCTTTTCGGGTCTCGGTGACAAGTTCGTCGTACAACCGAAGCACTTCCGCGAGATCGCCCTGCTCCACCGTTGTTGGCACCAACACCCTGATCACAAAGACTCTCCGATTCGACTGTCCTGCAATAGCCCGTCGGCTCGAAGTCTGCCGTAGACCTCCGACAGATCGACATTTCCGTTGTGACTCGAAGTTTGCGGACAGGCGCAATATCTACGAAACACCCCCGATACCGGAGGTTCGTAGGGTTTGCCGAAGTCGGGCTCGCAATCAGCAGCGCAGCCCTGGGCCCGGGCGAGGGGTAAGCACATGAGTGGAAATGCAGTTCGCTTGCAAGCGATCAAGGACGTCGAGGCCTATACACCTCCGGTGGTCAGCTTCACGACCGACGAGACACCCGGAGAGGTGTTCGGAGCCAACGTCTTCAACAAGGTGGTCATGCAGAAGCGACTGCCCAAGCTTGTCTACAAATCGGTGATGGCGACGATCGAGCAAGGCAAACCGCTCGATCCCATGGTCGCCGACGCGGTCGCGTCGGCGATGAAGGACTGGGCGTTGGAGAAGGGCGCAACCCACTACGCCCACGTCTTCTATCCGCTTACCGGGTTGACCGCCGAGAAGCACGACAGCTTCCTCGAGCCGGTCGGCGACGGCAGTGCACTGGCGGAGTTCGCCGGCAAGACCTTGATCCAAGGTGAACCCGACGCTTCGAGTTTCCCGAACGGCGGGCTGCGCAACACGTTCGAGGCTCGCGGATACACCGGCTGGGATGTCACGAGCCCGGCCTACGTTCTCGAAAACCCCAACGGCAACACACTGTGTATCCCGACCGTGTTCGTTTCGATGACCGGCGAAGCGCTCGACCACAAGACTCCCCTGCTGCGTTCACAACAGGCGATGGGTTTCCATGCCGAACGAATCCTTAAGTTGTTCGGCCATACCGATCCCGAGCACATCGTGTCGTTCTGCGGACCCGAGCAGGAGTACTTCCTGATCGATCGACACTTCTTCCTCGCCCGCCCCGACCTCCTCAACGCCGGCCGAACACTCTTCGGCGCAAAGCCGCCCAAGGGCCAGGAGTTCGACGACCACTACTTCGGGGCGATCCCGGAACGTGTGCTCGGATTCATGATGGACACCGAGCGGGAACTTTTCAAACTCGGTATCCCCGCCAAGACGCGGCACAACGAGGTTGCGCCCGGCCAGTTCGAAATCGCGCCGATGTTCGAGCGAGGCAACATCGCCGCGGACCACCAGCAGTTGCTGATGACCACTTTCAAGACAATCGCCAAGAAGCACGGCATGGAATGTCTGTTCCACGAGAAGCCGTTCGACGGTGTCAACGGCTCCGGCAAGCACGTCAACTTCTCGCTGGGCAACTCCGAACTCGGCAGTTTGCTTGTCCCCGGCGACAATCCGCATGACAATGCCCAGTTCCTCGTATTCTGCGCCGCAGTCATCCGGGCCGTCCACAAATACGCGGGCCTCCTGCGCGCGTCGGTCGCATCGGCAACCAACGATCACCGCCTCGGCGCCAACGAGGCTCCCCCGGCCATCATTTCGATCTTCCTCGGCGATCAACTGGCCGACGTCTTCGAGCAGATCGCCAAGGGCGCCGCGACATCGTCGAAGGACAAGGGCACCATGATGATCGGCGCCGATACCCTTCCCGTCCTACCGACCGACCCGGGCGATCGCAACCGTACGAGCCCATTTGCCTTCACCGGCAACCGTTTCGAGTTCCGCGCGCCAGGATCGCTGCAAACAGTCAACGGCCCGATGGTCACCATCAACACGATCATGGCCGAGGCCTTGGACTACATGGCCACCGAACTTGAGGCCGCAGTCGCCGACGGCGCCGATTTCGACACCGCCGTCCAGAATCTGCTCACCGAGATCATCACCAACCACGGTGCGGTTGTCTTCAACGGCGACGGTTACTCGGAGAACTGGCAGATCGAGGCCGAGTCTCGCGGCCTGCCGAACCTTCGCACGACGCTGGACGCCCTTCCTGAACTGATCACCGAATCCTCGATGGAACTCTTCGAGAAGTACAAGGTCTTCAACCACCGGGAGATGCACAGCCGCTACGAGGTCGGACTCGAACAGTACGCACTGAGCATCGGCGTCGAGGCACGCCTGGCCGCCGAAATCGGTACGACGCTGATTCTTCCGGCTGCAGTGCGCCACCAGACGGAAGTTGCGCAGAACTTCGTCGCACTGAAGTCTGCCGGCCTCGAACCGGATTCAGCACCGCTCGAAGAAGTGTCGGCGCCCGTTGCGGCTCTGCGCACAGCGCTCGCGGCCCTGCGCGCAGCAATCGACACCGACGCCGGCGAGTCGCCATTCGATCAGGCCAAGCACGCACAGGACGCACTCCTGCCCGCCATGGCAGAGGTACGTGCAGCGGCCGACTTCCTCGAAACCATCGTCGCCGACGATCACTGGCCACTCCCGACGTATCAGGAAATGCTCTTCATTCTCTGAGTATCACCCGAATATCACTACCCACAGAACTATGGCCTGCAACTCGATCGAGTTGCAGGCCATAGTTGTCGAATCTTGCTCGGCTAGCGGTCTTCCGGCATCGTGACTTCGAGTACGCGAGCCTCACCGGTGGTCGCGGGGTCAGGACGATCGCGCGAATCCGACGACGCCATCTGGAGTCCGTTCAAATCGGTCCGCATGTAGATGACGTTGTAACGGTCCCACGTGGTGGCGACGAATTCGAGGAACTGTCCGCTCGCCCACGGGTGCATGAATCCGCCGTACAACGCGGGCAACGTGATTCCACTCAACAGGGTCTGCGTACCACTCCACGGGCCTTGCGGTTGGTCGGCCTGACGGATCACCAGGTTGCCCTCGGCACTGGTGTACATGGCAACGTACTTGTTCAGGTAGTCGTTCCACTGCACTGCGAGTTCACTGACCGGTGCCTTGATGACCTGAACGGCATCGGTATCTCGCGGACTCCAACCGGAGCCGTCCCAGTATTCGTAGGCGCCGAGATTTCTGATGTCGGCGCCGGCCACTCGCGCCAGGACCGCCTTACCGAAACGACCTGAGGGAGTTCCGTATTCGTAAATGTAGCCGTCCCGACCGTCGAGGAAGGCGCTCTGCTGGAAATTGGAATTGATCGGCGATACTGCCGGAATCCCCGGAATGCCAAGTCCTTCGGTATTGGCGCGAACTGTCGCCGGATCGAGTTCCCAGTTCTCACCGTTGTCCGTGGAGAAAGCCAGAGCCGAGTAGTTGGTGGTCCAGGCTCCAGGTTCGTCCCACGACCGAACGGACATGAATCTGATGTACTGCACACCACCGTAAGAGATTCCAGCGGTCGGGATGGTGGTGAACTCACCCGGAATGCCGAATCCCGGAATGATCTCCTTGGAATGATTGGGGCCGTCCAAAGGAGAACTGTCGATCTTCATCCCGTCGGCAATGGCGGTGTCGTTGCTGCGGAACAATACGTTGCTGCGCCAGTCGTCACCAGGGGTGTCGCAGTCGCCCACCGTGTCGCCGAATGCCATCAGCACGTCGTGATCCGGCCCCGAAAGACCGTTGTCCCACATGATTCCGAGGTCGGTACCCGACACGTTGAACCGCTCGATGGTGTTGTTGGGACTGCCTGGGCCAGTGACCATTTCGATCGCCTTGGTCCGGCCGGTCAGCACCGGCAGAGCACCGTTGGGGGCGCCGGTGATCCAAGGCAGCGCGTTGGCGAGGGAGCCGGTACCGGCGGAACCACTGCCGAGCGATCCGGTCAGCGAGCCGAGCGAACCCGTCATCGATCCGGCGGAACCACTTCCTCCCGAACCGCACGGTCCACCGATCGCCGACGCAGACGGTGCTGCGGCAATCGTCGCGGCAATCGTGACGACGCCTATCGACAACATCGCCGACATGGAGTGTTTATTACGCACGTGCAGCCCCTCTGATCATTTCGACTCGTTCGGACCACAGGCACAGTGATCCCCGACCGCAGAAGCAAACCATTTGGAATGTGTTAAGAGAGTGAAAGCTGAGCAAATTGTTATAAATCGCCCGTTCAACTGACACAAGTGACAGCTGTGTCCGATTTCACCTTCACAGGACAGTTGTCCGATATAGCAATAAAGGCGCCTAGTATGTAACGGAAATGTAAAAGAGTTCTCACAACGAGGTAGGTGAGCGGTGTCCGTACGTGACCGCGTAGCGCAGATTTACGATCAGGTTTTGGTTCGCAATGCAGGAGAGCCCGAGTTCCATCAGGCCGCCGCAGAGGTCTTCGAGTCTCTTCACGTAGTGCTCGAACGCCACCCCCGCTACGCCGACGCCGGACTCATCGAGCGGCTCTGCGAGCCGGAACGCCAGATCATCTTCCGCGTGCCGTGGACCGACGACCAGGGCAACGTTCACGTCAACCGTGGCTTCCGCGTGCAGTACAACAGTGCACTCGGCCCCTACAAGGGCGGCCTGCGCTTCCACCCCAGCGTCAACCTGGGCATCGTGAAGTTCCTCGGCTTCGAGCAGATCTTCAAGAACTCACTCACCGGCCTGCCCATCGGCGGCGGCAAGGGTGGGTCGGACTTCGATCCCAAGGGCCGCTCCGACGCAGAGGTCATGCGCTTCTGTCAGTCCTTCATGACCGAACTGCAGCGTCACATCGGTGAATACACCGACGTTCCGGCCGGCGACATCGGCGTCGGCGGTCGCGAGATCGGCTACCTGTTCGGTCAGTACAAGCGGCTGACCAACACGTACGAGTCGGGCGTCCTCACCGGCAAGGGCATCACCTGGGGCGGATCGCAGGTTCGCACCGAGGCCACCGGCTACGGCGTCGCGTACTTCGTCGCCGAAATGCTCAAGGCAAAGGGTGAAGGCCTCGAAGGCAAGAACGTCGTGATCTCCGGATCCGGCAATGTCGCCATCTACGCAATCCAGAAGATCCACCAGCTCGGCGGCGTCGCGATCGCCTGCTCGGATTCCTCGGGATACATCGTGGACAAGAAGGGCATCGATCTCGACCTCCTCAAGGAGATCAAGGAAGTTCGCCGCGGCCGCATCAGCGAGTACGCCGACGCAGTTCCGCATGCCGAGTTCATCGCCGATGGTTCCATCTGGGACGTGCCGTGCGACGTCGCACTCCCCTGCGCGACTCAGAACGAGCTCGACGAAGATGCCGCAAAGACCTTGATCGCCAACGGCGTTCAGGCCGTTGCCGAAGGCGCGAACATGCCCACCACCCCCGGTGGCATCCAGCTCTTCCGTGACGCGAACGTAGCCTTCGCGCCCGGCAAGGCGGCCAACGCCGGTGGCGTTGCAACCTCCGCCCTCGAAATGCAGCAGAATGCTTCGCGTGATTCCTGGAGCTTCGAGTACACCGACGAGCGTCTCGCCGGAATCATGCGCGGCATTCACAAGCGCACCATCAACACCGCTGCCGAGTACGGAAAGCCGGGCGACTACGTGCACGGCGCGAACATTGCCGGCTTCGTGAAGGTGGCCGACGCCATGATTTCGCTGGGCGTCATCTAGAGATTTCCGCAATACAGACAGCAGTACAAAAAGGGGTGATTTCACCCTGAACCGGTTCCCGTACATCGGACTGGTCGAATCAATACCTAGGCCGCGAGGGCCCTGGGTCCGCGAGGACCCAGGGCCCTCGAGCTTGATCTGAGCAAATCGCCCGCGACGAGCACCGTAGGCGCCGGCAATCATCCCAGACGGAACTCGTAGTGTCCTCCGAATCCGTTTTCCGCTCTGACGTCGAAAAACACCGTAAGTGGACGATTGTTTAGGTCCGCAGCGCGTGGGGCATATGGACTTATCTTCACATTTGTCCATTTCACAGTTGGACGATCGTTCATGTGGTAGAAATCACAACGCCTGGCGCAATTCGATCCGCAAATTTCAGCGGCGAGTATGCCCCCGAACAAGGCCTCAGCGTGTACCCCGCTTCGTAACGCGCCGAGCCTCCGGGTGCCTGTGCCAGGCGACGCACCTGTCTAGAGGAGGCCACCCATGTCCCCAGCGCTGCTGAACAACCCGGGACCGCTCATGTTGGGAGGCAAGCCCGCCTCCACAGCGGTCAACGACGTCATCCCACTGGCAAGCGATCTCGTAGATCACCTGTCCCGTGCCAACCCGACGTTGACTTCCCTCCAAACGGAGGCAGTACGTCGGGAACTGATTGCGGTGATCGTGCAGGGGCTCCAAGTGGGGATCCAGCTATTGGATCACCGCAAACTTCCCACCGACCAAGAGTTGGACGGCATTCACACGATGACCGTCCAACAAGCATTGAAAGGCGTGCCACTCAGCGCGATCCTCAACTTGACCAACGAGGGCATCAGCACTTTTCGCACCCTCATCCTCAGCCGGGCCGACGCCGAGGACTCCGCCAATCTCGGGGATCTCAACGAGTTCTTGTTCGCACTCGCGCAGCGGCTTCACTCGTTCATCTCGATCAGCTATCTTTCGGCTCTTCCAGCCGGTTCCCAACTCGGGGAATACTCCGCCGGCGCTCTCGTGAAAGCCATGCTGGACGGCGACGATCCCACCCAGCTTGCGTTGCAGATGGGCATTGAACTCGCACCCCGCTATCTCGTCCTGCGGCTCCTGGTGAACCTGCCGCCCATCCGCCCGGGAGCACGCAACGGCAACCACCAGCGCATACAGGCCTACCGTGACCTCTCCGTCGCTCAATCGAAAATCTCGGCCCACTTCGGGTCGGCACTGCTCGAAGCTCCTGCACCGCAACGTGGTCTGGTGCTGATCGAGGGCACGCCCGACTGGGGAACAGTGTGCGAGGTCATCCAACGTGCACGCGCAACGGTCGGGGTGGAGATCACAGCAATCGCCGAGAACGCCGCGGTACGAGATATCGCCGCCGCCCAAGCAACCACTCACGAATTGGCGCAACTCGTGCGGCGCCTGCGACTGCCGGCGCGGTCGTACCGAATGGAAGACCTCGCGCTCGAGTATCAACTCACTCGGGGTGGCGCAGGCCGCGACAGCTTGATCAATCTTCTCAAGCCACTCGACGGCAATCCGGAACTGCTGCAGACATTGTCCATACATCTCGCCAACGGCCAGCATCGTCAGCGCACCGCGTCGGCGCTCGGCCTGCACACCAACACCGTCGACAATCGAATCAAGCGCATCGCAACCCTGACCGGATTGGATCCGGCCCTGCCCTCTGAACTGCTCAAACTGCGCGCTGCCATGATCTCGCTGACCTTCGCAAGCACTGATGTGGACAATCGTCCAGCGAAAATGTGAACACTCACATCCTCGCTATTAGCTGTCCACGTGTGGCGCCTGGACCCCACTTTTCCGCTCCGAACCGGGCTATAAAAGTGTGGTGCGAATCACCGCGCAAACCAGTAACAATTAAGGGGAAACACATGATCAACGGCCAGGATAACGCTCTCCTCGGTGCCTTCTTCGACACCATCCTGCAGCTCTTCAACGCGGGCAGCACCGGCACGGGCTCGACGGATGGCGGCGGCGTCTCCTAGGACGAATCTCGGGCCCTGTGCGAGAGAATCTCTCGCACAGGGCCCGCTCCAAGCCGCCTGACACTGTGATGGCGGTGACCACGGTGACCACCACGTCGCCACCGCTGAAACCAGGAGCAAGCACATGATCGCCGCACCAACCACAGGCGCTTTGGCCGTCGTTTTGAACACCGTCCTACAGATGTTCAACGCCGGCAGCAGTTTCCTCTACACCGACAACTCTCCGATTGGCGGCGGCGGCGAAACTCCCACGACGCCTGCTCCCTGATCGACTTACCCGCTCGCATCACACAGTCGCGGCACAGACAGGAACCACCGTGATAAACCAGCACACCCTGGGCAGCCTGGTCATCGACTTCGGCTCACTCTCCCGAGCACTCGGCTTCGGCAACGGCTCCATCGTGTCGCTCGGCAGCACCGGAAGTGGCTGAAACAGCCCGCCTGACCACGTCGACGATCCCGTCGCCGCTCACCTTCTCACCACATCTCGAAACAGAAAGCAGGTCCCCCTGTGCCTACAATTCCGCTCACCGGCGACCCCATCGTCATCAACATCATCGTCCAGCTACTGAGCGCGGGCAGCAGCAATGCGCTCGCACTGGGCGGAGTCGGGAGCAGCGGTCTCGGTAGCACCGGGCTCGGCAGCTTCGACTCGGCGAGCCTCGGAAGCGCTGCTTAGGACCTCACTCGTGATCGGTGTTCGATCCGCGTCTTCGGCCGCCGAAACAGTCCACGAAACCCACGTTGCCCTCCGTCATCTGTGACGGAGGGCAACGTGGTCGTTCAGGCGAAACGGCTCGCGGTTGGGCGATCCGGTCGTCGGCCTTACTGTCTCGGCGATCGAAGAGTTGGAATCAACGCCAATCTTCCGGCGGATCGGTCTCGTCGTGCTCGATGGTCACGGACTCCGAACGATCGTCAGCCGCAGCCTTTTTCGCTGCTTCACGCATCTCGATTCCGTCGGACACCCAGTCGCCGATCTCGCGCGTCACGTCTCGAACAGCCCCGGCGATGATCATCGCGATGGAGCCCACGTGGTTGGCTGCACTTTCGGTCAGTTCCTGGACCGTGTCCTTGCGGCGTTCGAATTTCCCGACCATCAGTGTGTGCCTCTCAGGCTGCAGTTCGCTGGCGCTCGACGATAACACCGGGAGGGGTCTTCGACTTGACCAAACCGGGCGGAAGAGCGAGCTTGAAGATCTTGCCCCATACCGAACCGATCTGCTTGAAGAACCCACCGGTGTTGTACGGCAAACCGTACTTCCCACACAATTCTTTCACCTGGGGAGCGAGTTCCGGATAACGATGCGCAGGCAGGTCCGGGAACAGGTGGTGCTCGATCTGGTGCGAGAGGTTGCCGGACATGATGTGGAAGAGCGGGCTTCCCTCGATGTTGGCGCTGCCGAGCATCTGACGCACGTACCACTGCCCGCGAGTCTCGTCGGCCGTCTCGTCCTCGGTGAAACTCTGGACACCGGTGGGGAAATGGCCACAGAAGATGATCGAGTACGTCCACACGTTCCGGACCAGGTTGGCGGTGACATTCCCCGCGAGAGTGGTCACGAACAGCGGCCCCGTGAGAACCGGGAAGATGACGTAGTCCTTGAGGACCTGCTTGCCCGCCTTGTTCCACCAGCCCTTCAGGAGCGGCTTGACGTCGTGCCACTTGCGCTTGCCCTGAATGACGTTCTCGATCTCGAGATCGTGCATCATCACGCCCCACTCGAAGAGCACCATCAAGGCGAAGGCCCAGACCGGATTACCGAGGTAATAGGGGTTCCACTTCTGCGCGTCGTCGATACGCAGGATGCCGTATCCGATGTCGCGGTCTTTGCCGAGAATATTAGTGTACGTGTGATGCATGTAGTTGTGCGAGTGACGCCACTGGTCGGCCGGGCACACCGTATCCCATTCGAAGACTTCGGAATTGAGCCCTGGTTCACGCATCCAGTCGTACTGACCGTGCATGACGTTGTGGCCGATCTCCATGTTGTCGAGGATCTTGGACACGCTCAATGCACCGACTGCCGCGAGCCACACCGGAGGCAGGAAGCCCAGGTACATCAAGCCGCGACCTGCGACCTCGAACCCGCGCTGAGCCTTGATGATCTTGTAGATGTACTCCCGATCCTCCGCCCCGAGCGAGGCGACGGTGCGATCGCGCAATGCGTCCAACTCGCGGCCGATCTCCTCGACCTGCTCGTACGTCAGAACGACGGGAGCGTCGTCCTTCGCATCGGAACCGTTGCCGAGGAACGGGAGGGTGGGAAGTGAAAGTCCAAACATGTCGGTCTCCAGACAGTCGTGTGGAAAATGGGACTTCAGATGTCGACGGTGACGTCGCCGACGGGAGCACTGACGCACAGCTGGATCTTCTTGTCCGGCTCGTCGTCTGTCTCACCGGTGCGCACGTTTCGGGTACGGCCCGCCTTCTTGACGGAGGTGCAGGAGAAGCAGATTCCCATCCGGCATCCGTACTCGGGATTGAGGCCCGCAGCTTCTGCTTGTTCGAGAAGTGTTTCGCCGGAGTTCTCGGCCGCCACCCCACTTTTGGTGAATGACACCTCGCCGCCGGCCTCCCCCGGCTCGGCCACCGCCGGCGCGAACTCCTCGGTGTTGAGCAAGTGCTCGACGTCGACCTCACGGAACACCTCACGCACTCCCCGCATCAGTCCGGGAGGTCCGCAGAGATAAGCCTGAGCGTCGATCGTGTCCGGATCGGCGATCCAAGGAGCCACCGCGTCGAGGTGCCCGCGATCGAAGAAACCTTCGAGGTCACCTCCACCGCTTTCGGTGTACACGAGTACCAGTTTCACGTTCGAGTTCTGCTCGGCGATGGTCTTCAGCGCGCGCGTGTACGCCACGTCGGCATCGGAGTTCGCGTAATGCACGAACACGATCTCGCCCGAGTGCTGCTCCTCCACCAGCGTCCGAAGCATCGACATGACCGGGGTGATTCCACTGCCGCCACTGATCAACAACACCCGACGCGGGCGGTCGACGGGAAGGGAGAACACCCCGTCTGCCTGCGAGAGGCTGACAACGAGCCCGGGCGCTGCGTTGGCGTACAGATACTGCGACACCAAGCCACCCGGATGCGCTTTGACGGTGAGCTCGATCAGCCCGCTGCGCGTAGACGCGCCCCCGGCCGGCGAGTAGCAGCGAGTGTGACGAACACCGTCGATCACCACGCCCAACTGCACGAACTGGCCCGCCTGAAAACCGCGCCACTGGCGAGTCGGGCGCAGCGTGAGAGTGACGGAGTCAGCCGTCGGATGGTCGACGGCGACAACCTGCGCGCGAATGTCACGAACGGTCGCCATCGGGTTGACCAACTCGAGGTATCGGTCGATCTGATGTGGAGCAGCCATGGCTTCGATCAGTCCCACCAAGGACAGTCCGCGCCGAGGTGTGGACTTCGGTGTCGTGTTCTCAGGAGCAGATGCGATTGTCATGACCCTCCTCGTACTTCGATTGCCGGGTATCTCGATTGCTGGGCTAGCTTCCCCCGACTGCGTGAATTCAGTGTACAAATGTTCACCGAAGATAGTGTGACAGGTGCACACAAGTACATGTCAACAAGAATGTGATCCGAGTTACACGAGTTGCCGAAAGGAGCCGGAATGCCTGTACCTACACTCGACGTCGTGACGAAGGCCGGACCGGTGAACCCAGAGCGCAGGGAACCCGACAACAGGGAGCCGGAAAGTCGTGCCGCAAAGAAGGAACGCACACGCCAAGCGCTCCTGGACACTGCCATGGACCTCTCGGCCGATCGGGGCTTCGCCGGAATCAGCTTGCGAGAGGTAGCCAGGGAAGCCGGGATCGTTCCGACTGCGTTCTACCGCCACTTCGCTTCACTGGAGGACGTCGGTGTCGTCCTCGTCGAAGAGAGCATGCGCATGTTGCGCCAGATGCTGCGCGACGCAAGGCGTAATCCCAGCACCAAGGACGCCGCTACGTCACTGGGCATCCTTGTGCGACAAGTGCATACACACGAGCGACAGTTTCGGTTCCTCTGCCGCGAACGCTACAGCGGCGTCAGTGAGGTACGACGTGCGATAGCCACTGAAATGCGGTTGTTCGTCAGCGAACTGACCATCGACCTCTCCAGAATTGCCGGACTGGAAAGCTGGTCGTCGGACGATCTGGAAATGGCTGCCGACCTGATCGTCTCGACGATGTTCAGCGCTGTCGTCGAACTGCTGGACGCCGGGACGGCCGGGTATCGCGACGAAGCCGCCGTCATCACACGAGCCGAGAAGCAACTGCGAGTCATCATGCTCGGAATGGCCACCTGGAATCCACCTCGAAACTGACCTCGGGTTCACCTTTTCGACGTACGGTGAGAGTCATGTCTTCCACGAGTACATACGAAATCCCCGTTGGCGACCTCACCTTCGACGTACTGATCTCGGGCCCGGACGACGGCATTCCGCTGGTAGCGCTGCACGGCTTCCCGGAGAGCGCCGCATCCTGGGGCAAGGTCACACCACTGCTCACCGCAGCGGGCTACCGCGTTATCGCACCGAATCAGCGCGGTTACTCCGCCGGCGCGCGCCCCGAAGGGGTGGATGCCTACAAGATCGAGCATCTGGTAGCCGACGTCGTCGGATTGCTCGACGCACTCGGCCTGTCCGACGCGCATCTGGTCGGCCACGACTGGGGTTCGGCGGTCGCCTGGCAGGTCGCCGGTCGCCATCCGAACCGGATCCGCAGTCTGACCGCGATCTCGGTCCCCCACCCCACCGCCTTCGGCTGGGCACTCCGCGAGGACGAGGACCAAAAACAACGCTCGTCGTACATCGGACTTCTCCGACAGGAGGGCAAAGCCGAGGAAGTGTTGTCGGAGGACAACTTTCGCCGGCTGCGCGCTATGTTCGACGGCCAGATCGATCCTGAATTCGCCGACGAGCACATTCGTGTCCTGAGCGGGGAGGGCGCGCTGACCGGCGCCTTGAACTGGTACCGCGCGATGACCCGCGACTTCGGCGACATCGATCGCACCACCGTGCCGACCACGTATGTCTGGAGCACCGGCGACACAGCGCTCGGCCGCGCAGGCGCAGAACGCTGTGGTGAATTCGTGGACGCCCCCTACGAGTTCGTCGTGCTCGACGGCGGAAGTCACTGGATTCCGGAAGAGCGAGCCGAAGAGTTGGCCGAGGCGATCCTCGCACGTGCAGGATCCTGATCGCCGCGACGAATTCGGCTCTATGTATGTTGTCATACATAGAGCCGAATTGATTCCATCACCAGGAGTTCTGCGATGACCGAGACCGTTGCACCACCCCATCCTTTCGACGCTGCTGTCGGATTGACGCCACTCACCGCCGGCTTGTCGACCGGCGAGACCAATCCGGCGTACAACAACATGGTCGGGCCATTCGGCGGCGTCACCGCTGCCACGTTGCTCGAATCCGTACTGAAGCACCCCGAACGCCTCGGCGATCCGCTGTCGTTGACCGTCAACTTTGCCGGTCCGATCACCGAGGGCGCCTTCGAGATCTCCGCCCGGCCGGTGCGCACCAACCGCTCGACGCAGCACTGGTCCATCGAACTGTCTCAGGACGGAACCGTCGCCACTACCGCGACGGCAGTGTTCGGTACCAGGCGTGAAACCTGGTCGTCTACCGAGATCACGATGCCGGAAGTTCCGTCGGCCGAAGACGTTACGCTGCTGCCGTTCCCCGAGTTCATCGCCTGGGCACAGAACTACGAGATGCGCTTTGTCGAGGGTGCGATCCCCGACCTGGAGTCGGGCGAGCATCCCGACTCGACCACGACACTCTGGGTGCGCGATCAACCGGCACGCGCTCTCGACTTCACGTCGCTGACCGCACTGTGCGATGTCTTCTTCCCACGAGTCTTCTTGCGCCGAGGCAAGATGGCTCCGGCTGGAACGGTCTCGATGACCATCTACTTCCACGCCGACGCTCAGACGCTGACCGAACAGGCAGACAATTCCGTGCTGGGAACCGCGCGGACCCAACGGTTCGGCAACGGGTACTTCGATCAGTCGGCCGAAATTTGGGGCAGTGACGGCGCATTGCTCGCTACGACACACCAGTTGGTCTACTTCAAGGATTGACGGGCAGCGCACTGTCCCCTTCCGGCGCCTTCACCATCGACAATGCGGCAAGGCCGACGCCGAGAACCACCAGCAGTCCGATGATGCCGGCACGGTCTGCACCGAAGAGCCATGCGAACAGGCCGAACAGTGTCGGCGCCAAAAACGACACTGCTCGGCCTGTTGTCGCATACAGGCCGAACATCTGACCTTCACGCCCAGGCGGGGTGATGCGCGCCAGGAAGGTTCGTGCCGACGACTGAGCGGGCCCGACGAAGAGGCAGAGCGCGAGACCGAAGATCCAGAACATCACCGGCCCTGACACCGCGATCAGGATCGCGCCGACCACGATCATCGACGCCAGCGAGACGGTGATGACCTGTTTCGGTCCGATCCGATCGTCGAAGCGTCCGGCCACCAATGCACCGATTGCGGAAATCACGTTGGCCGCGACACCGAACAGTAGGACGTCGGCAGCGCTGATTCCGTAGACGTTGACAGCCAGCACGGCCCCGAAGGTGAACACGCCCGCCAGACCGTCACGAAAGAGTGCGCTCGCGATCAGGTACCAGATCGTGCGCCTGTCGACGTTCCAGAGTTCGCGCAGATCGCGCCACAACACCCGATAGGAGTCGAGGAACCCGGCCTTGGACGCTCCCGGATCGACCGCGGGGCTGGGCAACTCGGGAACCTTGAAGAACACCGGAATCGCGAAGACCGCGAACCACACTGCAGCCAGCAGTGCCACCATCCGGATGTTCATGCCGCCGTCGGTGGTCAATCCGAGGAATCCCCGAGTGTCGCCGTCGCCGACGATGAACCCGAAGTAGCACAGCAACAGCAGCACGATTCCGCCGAAATATCCCATGGCCCAGCCGAAGCCGGAGACTCTACCCAGATTCTCCGGTGTCGACACCTGCCGCATCATGGCGTTGTAGGGAACGCCGGCCAGTTCGAAGATCACCGAACCGATTGCGAGCAGAACCAATCCGAGCCACAGATAGCGGTAGTTGTCTTCGACGAAGTAGAGGCCCGCCATCGAGAGCACGGTGATGCCGGTCAGTATCGCGAGCGAGAGTTTACGTTTACCCGACGCATCGAAACGTTGTCCGGTGATCGGAGCGAGAATCGCGATGAAGAAGCCGGCGATTCCGAGTGCCCAGCTGAGCCACGTAGTTGCCGAAATCGTGCCGGGAAGGTCGTCACCGACCGCGTCGGTGAGATAAACCGAGAAGACGAACGTGAGGATCACTGCGTTGAATGCGGCCGATCCCCAATCCCACAGCCCCCATGCGAACACTTGACTCTTCGTGGCCGCACCGCCGATGCCTGCGGGTGGCTCTGCCTGCGTGCTCGTGGACTCGGCGCTCATACGGCGAAGCCTAACTGCGCGCGGGCGACTCGGCGCCTCTCTCCGAAGTCGACATACAAGACGCTCTATGCACCCGAGTTAGTACGCACTTAGTTGCATACGCACCTGAGTGCATAGATACTTTTTCCATGGCACTCGAACATGCGTTGCTCGTCTCCCTGTCCGAACAGGATGCGTCGGGATACGACCTCACACGCCGGTTCGACAAGTCGATCGGCTTCTTCCACAGCGCGACGCACCAGCAGATCTACCGAGTCCTCAAGCGAATGGACGAGGCAGGCTGGGTGGAGGTGGAGGCCATCGCGCAGGACGGCCGACCGGACAAGAAGATGTACCGCGTCAGCGATGCCGGCCGCGCCGAACTGACCCGATGGATCGCAGAGCCGTCCGAACCGAACCACCTGCGCAACGAGTTGGCCATCAAGATCAGGGCCGCTGCGCACGCCGATCTCCCCGCTCTACGACGCGAAGTCGCTCGCCACCGCGACGGCCACGCCGCCCGCCTCGACGTCTACCGACTCATCGAAAAGCGTGACTTCCCCAATCCAGCAGCGCTTTCCGGCTCTTCACTGCACCAGTACCTCGTACTTCGCGGCGGCATCCGCGTCGAGGAAGGATTCACCGACTGGTGCCAGGAAGTTCTGGACGCATTGCCCACTGGCGAGTACGCCACCGAAGACACCGGCGAGTACGCCACCGAAGACACTGGCGAGTACGCCACGGAAGGACATCTTCAGTCATGACGGATACACAGTTTCCCCGCCTGCTCGAACCGCTCGACCTCGGATTCACGACGCTGAAGAACCGCGTCGTCATGGGATCGATCCACACCGGCCTCGAAGATCGCGCGAAGGACACCGACCGCTTGGCCGAGTACTTCGCCGAACGTGCCCGTGGCGGAGTCGGCTTGATCATCACCGGCGGCTACGCGCCCAACCGCACCGGTTGGCTCTTGCCCTTCGGTGCCAAGCTGACCAACCGCATCGAAGCGCGCCGTCACCGCCGGATCACCAAGGCGGTTCACGACGCGGGTGGAAAGATCGCCATGCAGATCCTGCACGCCGGCCGCTACAGCTACCAGCCGTTCAGTGTCTCCGCGTCGTCGATCAAGGCGCCCATCAATCCGTTCCGTCCGCGCAAGCTGACCGGCCGTGGGGTGCGTTGGCAGATCCGGAACTATGTTCGCTGCGCGCGTCTGGCCAAGTCCGCGGGTTACGACGGCGTCGAAATCATGGGCGGTGAGGGCTACTTCATCAACCAGTTCCTCTGCGAGCGCACGAACAAGCGCACCGACCAGTGGGGCGGCAGTTCCGAGAACCGTCGACGCATGGCAGTCGAAATCGTGCGACGCACACGCAAGGCCGTCGGTCCGAACTTCATCATCGTGTTCCGGTTGTCGATGGCAGACCTGGTCGAGGGCGGTCAGACCTGGGATGAAATCGTCTCATTGGCAAAGGAAGTCGAAGCTGCCGGCGCCACGATCATCAACACCGACATCGGATGGCACGAGTCACGGGTGCCCACCATCGTCACCTCGGTTCCCCGAGCAGCCTTCGTGGACATCACGAGCAAGCTCGAGAAGCACGTCGGCATTCCGGTAGCCGCCTCGAATCGGATCAACATGCCCGAGACTGCCGAAGAGATCCTCAACCGCGGTGACGCGCAGTTGATTTCGATGGCCAGGCCGATGCTCGCCGATCCCGACTGGGTGAACAAGGCAGAACGCGGAGCGTCCGACGAGATCAACACGTGCATTGCCTGCAACCAAGCCTGCCTCGACCACGCCTTCGTTCACAAGCAGGTCTCCTGCCTGCTCAATCCGCGCGCGGGCCGTGAGACCACGCTGATCCTCTCCCCCACTCGGCGGACCAAGAATCTCGCCGTCGTCGGCGCCGGTCCTGCCGGACTTTCCGCAGCACTCAATCTTGCTCAGCGTGGTCATTCGGTCACGTTGTTCGAGGCCTCGGACAAGATCGGCGGACAGTTCGGGATCGCACAGCTCATTCCGGGTAAGGAAGAGTTCGCCGAAACCATTCGCTACTACACCCGCATGCTGGACGTGGCCGGAGTGACAGTCAAGCTCGAAACCCGCGTCGCACCAGCAGATCTCATCGGATCCTTCGACGAAGTGGTGGTTGCCACCGGCGTGACGCCGCGCGTTCCCAAGATCCCCGGCATCGAGAACTCGAAGGTGCTGACCTACGCCGAGGTCGTCCGAGAGGGCAAGCCCGTCGGCAAGTCCGTCGCCGTCATCGGTGCCGGCGGCATCGGCGTCGACGTGAGCGAATTCCTCACGCACCCCACTTCCCCCACTCTTCATCTCAAGGAGTGGAAGCAGGAATGGGGCGTCACCGAACCCGAAATGGCCCCGGGCGCTCTCACCAATCCGGTACCAGAGCTCTCCGAGCGGGAGGTCTATCTCCTCCAACGCAAGCCAGGACGCATCGGCGCCGGCCTCGCGAAGACCACCGGCTGGGTCCACCGGGCGGCCCTCAAGAACAAGGGCGTCCACGAGCTCTCGGGCGTCAACTACGAGCGCATCGACGACGCCGGCCTGCAAATCACCTTCGGTGAGAAGCACGAGAAGCCCCGACTTCTCGAGGTCGACACCATCGTCATCTGCGCCGGGCAGGAGTCGGTTCGCGATCTCGTGGACGAACTGACCGTCGCGGGTGTGGTGACCCACATCATCGGCGGCGCGGATGTCGCTGGCGAACTCGACGCCAAGCGTGCCATCGAACAGGGCACACGACTGGCCGCGAAGATCTGACCGGCTACGCTGACTGATCGTGAGCCTGCCGACACCCACAACCACAGCCCGCGCCGTAGTGACCGGCGCCTCCTCCGGCATCGGAGAGGCACTGGCCGCTGATCTGGCATCACGCGGACACTCCCTGATCCTCGTTGCCCGTCGTGGCGAGGTCATGGAGGCCCTCGCCGAGAAGCTTCGCGCCGCGCACAGCGTCGAGGTGGAGGTCCGTGCATCGGACCTCTCCGACAGCGCGGCGCGTGCCGTTCTGGTCGAGGAACTCGGTGGCCGCGACATCAGCATCCTGTGCAACAACGCCGGTATCGCCACCTTCGGGCCGATCGCCGAGCTGGACCCGGCCTACGAGCGCGACCAGGTCGAGCTCAACGCCGTTGCAGTGCACGATCTCACGCTGGCCGTGCTGCCCGGCATGCTCGCGCGCAAGTCCGGAGCCATCCTGATGGTCGGGTCCGCGGCCGGCAACATGCCGATCCCCAACAACGCGACGTACGCAGCCACCAAGGCGTTCGTGAACACCTTTGCGGAATCGTTGCGAGGTGAACTCAAGGGCACCGGAGTGAACGTCACCCTGCTCGCCCCAGGCCCCGTACGCACCGAAACCCCGGACCCGGCCGAAGCGTCGATCGTCGACAAGCTCGTCCCGGACTTCTTCTGGATCTCGAGCGAGTACACCGCCAAGGTCTCGCTCGACGGCCTGGCCGAGAACAAGATGCGCGTCGTACCGGGCATCTTGAGCAAGGCGATGTCCGTCGCGGGCGGTTACAGCCCGCGTGCGGTCGTTGCGCCGATCGTGGGCACGTTCTACAAGAAGCTCGGCGGCTGATTCACGCAAACTTCTCAGAGCAGGCCATAGCAGACCGTATAGTCGGTTAATGGCGATGCGAAGAACACTGGCAGTCGGGGCAATCCTTCTTTTGACCGGAGGGTTGCCCTTACTGCTGCCCACGGCAGCGAAGGCATGTTCGTGCGCATCATCGGCTACCCCGGAAGAAGCCGTGAGCGTCTCCAGCACCGTTTTCCTCGGGACTCCGACGGAGAAAACTTCGGACGGATTCGAGGACACCTACCTGTTCGACGTCAGCCGGGTCTACAAAGGCGATCTGGCATCGGTGACGTCGGTGGGGACACTCGCGAACGGGAACGGTTGTGGCACAAGCTACGTGCTCGGCACCGAGCAGCTGATGTTCGTTTCTGCGCCGTACGACGTCGACGCCGAGCACGAGGGGCACAGCTGCGGGCCGGCTACCGAAACCGGGTTCGACATCCAAGCGGCGGTCGAGTCCGTGTACGGCGCCGGTTACGCCCCGAGCCCCGGCGGAACTCCGTCCGTTGGTGTGTCCGCCGACCGATCGACGGTCATCGGCGGAGGCGCCGCGGTGGCATTGCTCGCGGTGCTCGGTTGGTTCGGATGGAAGCGGCGGCGAGCACAGTGAGTCGACAGGCACAGTGAGTCGAGCCCGTCAGGGCCGCGTCAACCTCGTTCGGCGGCGCGTCAAGTAAGCGTCAAGAACCACCCCACCGGTGATCTTCGGGAGTAGATCTGAAGGTAGCCCGCAACACGGCGGGTCACCTTCAGGAGATCGACGTGACGCTACTCGAAATCTTCCCCTCCCTACGCGGCGCAATGACACCGCGTATGGATCCTGCGTTGTGGCCCATCAGTACTCGCCACGACCACAGCGGGCGTGTCTGCATCGGCGACGTCTCCCTCGAAGAGATCGCGGACCAGTACGGCACACCGACGTACGTCGTCGACGAGGCGGACGTGCGGCACCGCTGCCGCACGTATCGAGAGATCTTCCCCGACTCGGAGATCGTGTACGCCGGCAAGGCACTGATGATTCGAGCGATGGCTACCTGGGTCTCCGACGAGGGACTCGGGGTGGATGTCTGTTCCGCCGGTGAACTCGCCGTCGCGCTTGCCGCGGGCGTGGACCCCCACCGAATCATCCTGCACGGCAATGCCAAATCGGTTTCCGAACTGAGGGCGGCGGTCAACGCGGGTGTCGGCCGGATCGTCCTCGACTCCCCCAGCGAAGCGGTACGGCTCGCGTCGGTGTGCACCCACAGACAGAAGGTGTTGATCAGAGTCACACCCGGCATCGACATACACGGACACAAGGCAGTGTCCACAGGCATCTTGGACCAAAAGTTCGGCCTACCAGCGTTTTCCGAAGAACTGGAACGTACGGTATCCGTCGTCGCCAACGCGACGCACCTGCAACTCATCGGCCTGCATTGCCATCTCGGCTCCCAGATCACCGATCCCGAACTCTTCCGCCCAGCGATCGAGACGATGATCGCACAGATGGACGACATACGACGCACGCATCGAATCATCCTCACCGAACTCGATCTCGGCGGTGGCCATGGGATCGCATACATGCCGGGAGACGCCCAACTGGATCTGACCCGCCTCGCTCACGTCATCGACGAAACTCTCGACGACGCGTGCATCCGAAACCGCTTCCCTCGCCCCGAAATCGTGCTCGAGCCTGGCCGAGCGATCGCCGCGCGCGCCGGAGTCACGCTCTATCGCGTACAGAACATCAAGACGATCAGCGGCGGTCGAACCTTCGTTTCCGTCGACGGCGGGATGAGCGACAACCCTCGGGTGTCGTTGTACGACAGCCACTACGACGTCGAACTGGTGAACCGACATTCGCGCGCACCGCTCCAGGAAGTAACCGTCGCCGGGCGACACTGCGAATCGGGCGACGAAATTGCCGTCGGAGCAAGGCTTCCCGCCGACCTACATGAAGGTGACCTGTTGGCAGTGCCGTGTACGGGCGCATACCACCACAGCATGGCCTCCACCTACAACAGCGTCGGCCGGCCGCCGGTCGTCGCCGTGCTGGGCGGGATTGCGCGGCCGTTGATCAGGCGCGAATCGATCAACGACCTGCTGGCCCGCGAGGTCGGCATCTGACCTCGCGGGCGCCTGAGCCTCAGCGCCTGCGGCGACTACCGGTGCCGAAGATGTTTCGCGAAATCTCGCGTCCCGCAGCCGAAGCCGCCGAGCGCAGGAAACTCTTGACAGCCGAGTTGCCCAAGATCTGCTCGGCGATGTTGGGGCCCTCCGGCTCGGCCGGCGGCGGTGGCGGCAGATCGGGCAGCGACGGAAGATCCAGGGACTGATCCGCCGTCGGAGCACCGGCCACCTTGGCCGTCAGCTTCTCGTACGCCGACTCGCGGTCGATGGTCTGGCCGTACTTCTGATTCAGCGGACTCGACGACGCGGCCGCCTTGATCGCGCCGTTGCCGATGGTGTCCATCAGCGACCTCGGAGGACGAATCTTGGTCCAGGCCACCGGCGTCGGCGCACCCTTTTCCGAGAGTACGGTCACGATGGCTTCACCGATGCCGAGTGAAGTCAGTGCCTTTTCCAGGTCGTAGTGCTCGGTCTTCGGGTACGTGCGGACGGTCTTGTTGAGGGCTTTCTGATCGTCGGGCGTGAAGGCACGCAGGGCGTGCTGAACCCGCGCACCCAACTGTGACAGCACCGAATTCGGAATGTCGGTCGGAAGTTGCGTGCAGAAGAACACACCGACGCCCTTGGAACGAATGAGCTTGACCGTCTGTTCCACCTGCTGAAGGAAGGCCTTCGACGCGTCCGCGAACAGAAGGTGCGCCTCGTCGAAGATGAACACGAGCTTCGGCTTGTCCAGATCTCCCTCTTCGGGCAGCGTCTGGAACAGGTCCGCGAGCACCCACATCAGGAAGGTGGAGAACATTGCCGGGCGCGCCGCCTGGGCACCGAGTTCGAACAGCGTGATCACACCGGCACCGCCGACGACACGCAGCAGATCCTCGGTTTCGAGTTCCGGTTCACCGAAGAAGGTGTCACCACCATCTGCTTCGAGGTTGACCAACGCGCGCAGAATCACTCCCGCCGTCGCCGAGGAAACTCCGCCGATACCCTTCAGATCGGCCTTGCCCTCAGCGCTCGTCAGGTGCGCGATGACCGAACGCAGATCCTTGAGGTCCAGCAGGGCGAGGCCCTGAGTGTCGGCCCAGTGGAAGATCAGCCCTAGAGTCGACTCCTGGGTCTCGTTGAGGCCCAACACTTTACTGAGCAGGATCGGCCCGAAACTGGTGATCGTCGCGCGCACCGGGATACCGATTCCGTCGGTACCCAACGACAAGAACTCGACCGGCATCCCAGCGGGAGTCCACGAATCGTCGCCCGTCTCGACTGCGCGAGACTTCATCTTTTCGCTTGGTTCCCCCGCCTTCGACAGACCCGAGAGATCGCCCTTGACGTCGGCCATCACCACTGGCACGCCCGCGGCGGACAGCTGCTCGGCGATCCCCTGCAACGTCTTGGTCTTGCCGGTACCCGTCGCACCGGCGATCAGACCGTGACGGTTGATCGTCGCCAACGGAATCCGCACCCGTGCGGTGGGATCTGCCACCCCGTCGATCACCACCGAGCCGAGCTCGAGTGCCCGCCCCTCGGATGAATAGCCCGCCGCGATTTCAGCGGCAGCACCCGAGGGCACCTGAGCAGCGGGGGTGGCTCCGGCCGATGCTTCGGCCTCGGCGGCAGCCGCTTCCTTCTCTGCTTCCTCAGCTGCTGCAGCGGCTTCAGCTGCAATCCGAGCGGCTTCGGCAGCGGCAGCCTTGGCAGCTTTCGCCTTCTCCGCCGGCGTCGGCGGCGCGGCTCCGTCCTTCGGATCCACGGTCATCGAAAAGCCCTCCTCGTTGCAATGCGGCGAAGTTCTTGTCATCACCCGAACGCCGTCTTACACACGTCGAGTTTCCACCGCAGACCTTATCCCGCTCCCGCGCGCACTACTGTGTTCCTGGTGCAGGACAAATTGGTATGGATCGATTGTGAAATGACCGGACTGCGACTCGAGTCGGACAAACTCATCGAGATTGCGGCTCTGGTGACCGACAGCGACTTGAACATCTTGGGCGAAGGTGTGGACATCGTCATCCACGCCGACGACGACGCGTTGGCTGCAATGCCCGACGTCGTGAAGAAGATGCACGCAAAGTCGGGCCTGACCGAAGAGGTTCGTAAGTCGACGGTCACCCTCGCCGAGGCGGAGAAAGAGGTGCTCGCGTACATCCGCAAGCACGTTCCCGTCGCCGGTACGGCTCCCTTGGCGGGTAATTCAATCGCCACCGACCGCGGATTCATCTCGCGGGACATGACGGCGCTGGACACATACCTGCACTACCGGATGATCGACGTCAGCTCCATCAAGGAACTCTCCCGCCGCTGGTACCCGCGAATCTACTTCGGCCAGCCCGAAAAAGGTCTCGCCCACCGGGCACTCGCCGACATCAAGGAATCCATCCGCGAACTCAAGTACTACCGCGGCACTGCATTCGTCGCGGCGCCCGGACCGTCGAGCGCGGAGATTGCAGCCGTCGTAGAGGGCTTGGGTCCCGCCTGACCTGCCGATTGGCTTCCTGACCGACTTTCGCGCTAGTATCTCTTTCGTCAAAGCAGCCGGGTCAAACCGGTGGCCGAGGCAATGGTGGGCGTAGTTCAGTTGGTAGAGCACCAGGTTGTGATCCTGGCTGTCGCGGGTTCGAGTCCCGTCGCTCACCCAAGCGGAACCCCCGAAGATGTCGAAAGACATTTTCGGGGGTTCTTTTGGTTTGTGCGCCAGCCCCAATCTCCCCTTCCACAGCCGGGTGAACGTATCGCTCCCCTTCTCTGACAGGGGCAGCGATACGTTCACCCGAAGTGGGTGGGGTGGCGACCGCGACAAATCGCGCGCTCCCGAGCAACCCGTGCCCGAGCTGAGCGAACGTACCTCTCGTCGCCTCAGATAGACCGAAAGCCACTTTCGCTCACATCGGGGTAGCTGGAATTCGCCGCAAATAGCCCCAGCCGTCGATCACTCGGGCGACGGTTGCGGCTCCCAGACACCTGCGACGGTCCCCTCGCGAACATGTCGCTCGTACGCCGAAACCTTGTCGTGGATGACGTTCAGGTTTTCCTGCATCGCAGCGATCCTGGATCGAATCAACTCCTCATGCGACTGTAAAAGTGAAAGCCGCTCCTTCTCGTTTCCTGGACCTGACCTGACGAGAGCGGCGAATTCGCGGATCGTGGCGATCGGCATACCCGAGTCTCGGAAGCGATTGCACAGCTTCAACCAAGAGACATCGCTTTCGGAGTAGACCCGACGCCCACCTGCCGAGCGCGCCACCTCGTGAACGAGCAATTCCTCACGTTCGAAGTATCGAAGGGAATCGATACTGATTCCGGTCTGGACAGCGACGTCACCGATTGACAGTTCGCGCATTGCCTGGCGACCTTTCCTTGACCTGGAGTGCACTCCAGATTTTACGGTCGCAGTCATGAATTCCATCCAGCGCAAAATCAACACCGGATTCTCCCGAGTCTCCACTGCCGACGACGTACTTGCCGGACAAGATTTAACGGGCACTACGGTTTTGGTCACTGGCGGGTACTCCGGACTCGGATATGAGGTTTCGCAGTCACTTTCTTCGGTCGGGGCGCGAGTTGTAGTTCTTGCCCGCCGACCAGAACAGGCACGGAGCGCGGTGGCCGACCTTCCGGGTATCGAAGTGCGAGCGTGCGACCTGTCGGACCCGAGCAGTGTCAGATCGTGTGCGCGAGAAATCCTCGAATCCCGGATCACTCCGGACATCATCATCTGCAATGCGGGGGTCATGGCCTGCCCGGAACTCCGTGTCGGCTCCGGCTGGGAATCACAGTTCGCGATCAATCACCTCGGGCACTTTGTACTGGTGAACCTGCTTGTGCCAGCCATGCCCGCAAACGGCTCTCGCGTCGTAGCGGTCTCGTCGGCGGGACATTTTCTGTCGGGAGTGCGTTGGAATGACATACATTTCCGCAACGGTTACGACCGCTGGCTTGCGTACGGTCAAGCCAAGACTGCCAATGCTCTATTCGCTGTACAGCTGGCGAGCTCCGGTGCTTCACGCGGTATCAGTGCGTTCTCCGTCCATCCCGGGAGCATCCTCACTCCCCTTCAACGTCACTTCTCTGCATCGGAGAAACACGATCTCGGATGGACGACGTCGAATGGCGACGCCGTGCCGGGGTTCAAGACTCCCTCCCAGGGCGCCGCTACAACGGTGTGGGCAGCGACGGCACCGATACTCGCCGATCACTCCGGCGCGTACCTCCAGGACTGCAACATCGCGGACGTCGCGCAGACTGATGACATGAGCGTCGGCGGAGTGAAACCTTGGGCTACCGATCCCGCCGACGCACGCAGATTGTGGGCACTGTCCGCTGAGATGACCGGAGTGGACGCGTTCGGTCGACGCTGACACCGAGCGAACGTACCTCCCGTCGCCTCAGATAGACCGAGAGGCACTTTCGCTCACAAAAGGTGTACAGATGCAGAATGCCCCCAACCGGACGGTCGGGGGCATTCTGCCGTTCAAGGCTTCAGGGACGCACTCAGACGTCCGCGTTGCCGGTCTTCCAGACGCTCCAGGGGATGTTCCAGTCACCGAGGCCGTCGGTGCCGGAGAGAGTGCCGCCGACGGTGTTCTTGACGACGACGATGTCCCCACGCTTGGTGTTGTCGTAGACCCACTTGGCGTTGGACGGGCTCAGGTTGAGGCAGCCGTGACTGGTGTTGGAGTAGCCCTGCTGCCCGACCGACCACGGCGCCGAGTGGAAGAAGATGCCGCTGTAGGACATTCGGGTCGCCCAGTCGACGG
This sequence comes from Rhodococcus sp. DN22, assembly GCF_036669995.1. Taxonomy (NCBI): domain Bacteria; kingdom Bacillati; phylum Actinomycetota; class Actinomycetes; order Mycobacteriales; family Nocardiaceae; genus Rhodococcus; species Rhodococcus sp. DN22. Next base: position 4,099,943 of record NZ_CP133326.1, read on the forward strand.
GGGTCTTGTAACCCTGCGCCGAGGTGACCGGGACGCCGTACGTGGACGAGTCCATGATCATGTTCGCGAAGCGGTCACCGATGATGTAGACGCCGTTGTCGGTAGGAGTGCTGTCCTTGCCCATGGAGGTGGGCATGGTCATGACAGTCTCACCGTTGACCTGGAAAGTGACCTGCTTGGTGTTGTCGTCCGCCGTGGCGATGACGGCATCACCGATGGTGAAGGAACTCTTCGCGTCTTCCTGCCCGAAGACTCCCTTGCCGAGATTGCGCCCGTACACGTTGACGCTCACGTCGACCTTGGTGCCCGGTGCCCAGTAGTTCTCCGGACGCCAACGGACCTCACGATTGTTGACCCAGTAGAACGCACCTTCGACGGCCGGAGTCGTGGTGACGGTGATCGCAGCTTCGGCAGCCTTGCGATCGGGGATGTTCTCGTCGAACTGCACCGCGATGGGCTGACCGATGCCGACCACGTCACCCTCGTTGGGCAAGACATACGGCTTGGTGACGTTGCCGGGTGCGCTGGTGGTGAAGGACGTGACCGTCGTACTTGCGCCACCCAATCCGAATGCGCGGGCCTCGATTTTGTACTTGCGGTTGTAGCCGAGTGGCTCGGTGGTGGTCCACGACGCACCGTCGGCAGCAATCGCGCCGGCAACTGCCTTGCCGTCCTGATTGACCATCGTCACGTCGGACAGAGCGCCGTCAGCGACGTTGATCTTGACCGGGTCGCCCGGCGAGAAGCCGACAGCGCCGTCGGCAGCGGTCGAGGTGAGCTTCGGCTTGATGAGTTCGGTGAGCGGATTGGAATCGATCGGCGCCGACCCTTCGGTACTGACGTCCTTGCCGCCCGACGTGCACGCGGTCATCAGAACGAGAGCACCGAGAGACGCCGCGATCATCGCCGCGCCCTTCGACGCTCGACCGTTCCCCCCGCGCACGGACAGACCCCACCTTTGACGACTCATCGTTCGACTCCGCTTCACAATTTCTCCGACTAACTTCCGCGTCACATGCGAATCCCACTTACCGGAAGGCAAGTGGGACTTGCGGTATGACTGCGCTGCACCAATGATGCCAGGCGCGCTCGTTACCAACGGTCATGAAAGGCCACGCCGTCAGTAACGTTCAAGTATCAATCGCTCCGAACCGTCCGTTTTGTTACCGCTTTCAGCGGATTTCCTCCAATCGGACTACAGCGGTGACGCCTCCACCTGGCGATTTGCTCCCGAACCGGCGATTCGGCTAATGTTCTGTCTCGCAAGAGCGAGCGCCTATAGCTCAGTTGGTAGAGCAAGTGACTCTTAATCACTGGGTCCGGGGTTCGAGTCCCTGTGGGCGCACTTGCAAAGGTCCCCACCTTCTTCGGAAGGTGGGGATTTTTCTTTGTGTCGTGGTGGACAGGTTGTGGTGAATAGACTTCACAGTTATCGGAACCACGGCCTGGAGGATTGATGACCGAGCGCGAAACCACACCGGGCAGCGAGCTGGCATTTGCCGGGGTTGCGGGTCAGGCCGCTCTGATCCGGTCCGGAGAATTATCGGCCCGCGAGCTCACCGAGAACACACTTCGCCGTATCGAACGCCTCGATTCGACGCTCAATGCTTTTGTGCGAGTTCTCGCAGACGAAGCGCTCGACGAAGCGACACATCTCGATCAGCGCCAGGCCGACGGCCACAGCCTGGGCCCACTGCACGGAGTCCCGATCGCGATCAAAGACGAGAACGACGTCGCCGGAACGCCGACGACGTACGGCGGTGCGGCAGCAACTCGCATCGCATCGGCCGATTCAGAGGTCGTCCGGCGGTTGCGCGAGGCCGGCGCGGTGATCGTCGGCAAGACGACGATGCCCGAGTTCGGCATCTGGCCCTTCACGGAGACTGCTGCAAACGGCTACACCAGAAACCCTTGGGACACCGGCGTATCCACGGGCGGATCGAGCGGAGGATCTGCGTCGGCCGTCGCGTCGGGCATGGTCGCAGCGGCAATCGGCGGCGACGGCGGCGGTTCCATCCGACTGCCTTCGGCGTTCTGCGGGTTGTTCGGACTCAAACCGCAGCGCGGTCGGGTGAGCACCGCGCCGAACCGCAACCTCTGGCGCGGACTCGGCACGCTAGGCCCTCTCACTCGTTCCGTCGAGGACAGCGCGCTCGTGTACGACGTGATAACCGGTACCACCGGGATCGACGACTACACAGCCGAAACGCTCCGCACCAGCTTTGCCGAGTCAGCCGCATCGGCGCCCGGGCCGCTTCGCATTGCAGTGTCCACCCGGAGTCCGGTCCGGGGCGTCCGCCCGTCCCCGGAGGTCGTTGCCGCGGTGCATTCGATCGCAGAGATGTTGAGCGCGTTGGGACATCACGTCGAAGAGCACGATCCCGAGTACCCGGACGCAACTGCAGCATTTCTCCCCCAGGTGCTCGGCGGCGTCCGCGACGAAGCACTGCGCGTCGATCATCCAGCGTTACTCGAGAAGCGCACACGAGCACTCGCGTCGATCGGCCGGATAGCCGCTCCCGCGCGCGTCGGGAAATTCGCTTACCGCAAAGGTGAGCGAATCGCAGCGACGGTCAACCAGGTCTTCGACACCTTCGACCTGGTCCTGATCCCGACCACGCCCGCGCTGCCACGCCCGATCGGACAACTCGAAGGAACCGGCCTTCTGTCAGCAGTCCGCAAGGCGTTGCCGATCGCCGCCTACTGTTCGATCTGGAATGTCTGCGGCAACCCGGCGGCCGCTGTGCCCGCCGGGTTCTCCGAACGCGGACTCCCCCTGAGCGTCCAACTGGTCGGGCGCAGCGGTGGTGAACCGACCATTCTCGCCGTCGCACAGCAGTTGGAAAGCACCGTCCGCTGGCCGGATTCGTACCCTCCACACTCGTGAATTCCGGAAGCGATGTAACCATCGTCACCACGATGAACACGCGTTTTGCAAACTCCTGAGCCTGTCGGCTAATGTTCTGTCTCGCAAGAGCGAGCGCCTATAGCTCAGTTGGTAGAGCAAGTGACTCTTAATCACTGGGTCCGGGGTTCGAGTCCCTGTGGGCGCACTTGCAAGAAGGCCCCCACCTCACCAGGTGGGGGCCTTCTTCATGTTCTGTCTTCGACAACTCGGGTCAGCGAATGATCTTCCGGACCACGAGTAGTCCCACCACTGAACCGACTGCGATCAGCGCGTACTTCACTGCCGGCTCGTTGAGCTTGGCGAGCACCGTCTTCTTGGTGTTCTCGACCAGCCGCTTCGGGTTGGTGCGGACCGTCAGTTCGTCGAGTGTGCTCGCGAGCTGGTTACGCGCCTTCTCGATCTCGCGTTCGATGCTCTCGGTGTCCCTGGGCACGTGTCCTCCAACTTGTCTGTGTTCTGCTGCTCTGTGTGCGGGTCTGCTGTGCGGACGCAGCGCGCCGACACTTCGCTCTACCGTAGAGGAGCAGAATGCCCTCGCGCCCACCTGCCGCGCAATTTCTCGACTAACCTCGATTCCCGTGACCGAGAACAGTAGATTGTCCGCCGGCGACGTCGCGCCGGATTTCACGCTCCCAGACGCCGATGGCAACGAGGTTTCCCTTCACGATTACCGCGGCCGCAAGGTCATCGTGTACTTCTACCCGGCGGCCAGCACCCCGGGGTGCACCAAGCAGGCCTGCGACTTCCGTGACAGCCTCGCCGAGCTGAACGGCGCCGGCCTCGAAGTCATCGGAATCTCGCCGGACAAGCCCGCAAAACTCGCGAAGTTCCGCGATACCGAAGAGTTGACCTTCCCGCTGCTCTCCGATCCCGAGAAGGCGACGCTCGAAGCCTGGGGCGCGTTCGGTGAGAAGAAGATGTACGGCAAGACCGTCCAGGGCGTCATCCGCTCGACGTTCCTCGTCGACGAGGAAGGCAAGATCGAGGTGGCCCAGTACAACGTCCGGGCCACCGGCCACGTCGCCAAGCTACGACGCGATCTGTCGGTCTAACTCCCGTACCGGCTCAAGAACAGAGCCTCCGCGAAAGCGAGATTCTCGATCTCCGACGGGTCGACGCTTTCGTCGGGCGCATGAATGCGGCATTGCGGTTCCTCGACGCCGATCAACGCGATCTCCGCGTCGGGGAACTGCTCGGCCAGTGCACTGCACAGCGGTATCGATCCCCCTTGGCCGGCAAATCCGACTTCGCGGCCGTAGGCATCGGTGAGCGCGGACTTCAGCTGCGCGAAACCTGCACCCTCCGTCGAGGACGAGAACGGCGATCCCGTCGATTCCGGAACGACCTCGATGTGGACGCCCCACGGCGCCGCCGCGCGGAGGTGGTCCGTCAACAACTTCTGTGCCTGCGCCGGATCCGTGCCAGGCGGGACACGAAGATTCAGGCGCGCCGACGCGCGGGGCGTGATCGCCGCCGCCGAACCCACGACCGGCGGGCAGTCGATACCCAGGATGGTCAGCGCCGGACGAGCCCACACCTGCTCGGCGACCGAACCGGAACCAGTCAGCTGCACCCCTTCGAGCACCCCGGCGTCGGAGCGGAACTGATCGCCGTCATAACTGACACCCGCCCATTCCTGGTCGTTGGTCAAGCCTTCGACAGTGGTGTTTCCGGCGCTGTCGTGCAGCGTCGAGAGTATGTGCACCAGCGCGGTGATCGCATCGGGCGCCGGTCCACCGAAGACACCGGAGTGAATCTCACCCTCGAGCGTCGAGACGTGGACCACAACGTTCGCGATCCCGCGCAATGACGTCGTGATCGTCGGCTCCCCGACTTCGGTGTTGCCGGTATCGGCGATCAGGATCATGTCGGCTGCAAAAAGTTCGGGCCGCTCTCGCACCAGATCCTCGAGACCGCCAGTGCCCGTCTCCTCGGATCCTTCGGCGACGAGCGTCAGGTGGACGCTCGGGTCCACACCGGCTGCGGCGAGCGCTCGCAGAGCTGTCAGATGCATGACGACGTTGCCCTTGCAGTCGGAAGCGCCCCGTCCGTACCACCGTCCGTCGCGCTCGGTGAGCGTGAAAGGCGGGGAGCCCCAGAGCTCTTCGTTTCCGGGCGGCTGAACGTCGTAGTGGCAGTACAGCAGAACGGTCGGAGCACCGCCCGGGCCTGGTCGACGCCCGACAACCGCGGCCGAACCGTCGGAGGTCTCGATCGCCTCGATATCGGCGAAACCCTGAGCCCGGAATGCCTCCAGGACCCAATGCGCAGCGGCCGCGCATTCTTCCGGCGGGTACTGCCGTGCATCGGCGACGGACTTCATCGCCACAAGTGCACTCAGATCCTCACGGGCACGCGGCATGAGTTCACCTACCGCGGTTCGCAGTTCTTCCGTCATCGTCTCCCTCTCCTCGGCATCGAATCTCGGTGTGCCCGAAGAATCTCAGTCTGCCCGAATCGGACGTAGGTAGGCGCCAGGATCGCCGATGCGCCACACCGCGCAGCAACCTCTTCGGCTACTGGACAGTTGGTCACCTAGTATCGAGGTGTGGCAACAGCATCGGGACTCGTGTGCGCGCACCTGCGCGGTGCGTTTCGACCGATCACGACCGCCGAAGTAGGTGGCCGATGACACCGGATAATGCACAAGTCCCAAATTCGACAGAAAACACCGATAGCCTGGAAGACGTGCAGCCCACGACTCGTCACCGCGCGCGGCGACGAGTCGACCCAGCACTGGAGAATCCCCAGAGCCTCGAAGAACCGCAGGAACTGCTGCCGCGCAAGCGTCCGACGCAAGAGCGCAGCCAGCGTAAATTCGACGCACTCCTGGCTGCGTCACGGGAACTCCTCACCGATGTCGGTTTCGAATCGTTCACCTGTGAAGAAGTCGCGGCACGTGCTGACGTCCCGATTGGGACGCTTTACCAGTTCTTCGCGAACAAGTACGTCATCGTGTGCGAATTGAACCGCCAGGACCTCGTCGGGGTCCAGCACGAGCTTGCTCAGTTCGGCGGCGAAGTACCCTCGCTCGACTGGTTGCGGTTCCTGAACAGTTTCGTCGATCACATGGCCGGGCTGTGGACGTCTGATCCGTCGCGCCGCGAGGTCTGGCTGGCGATGCAGTCGACGCCGTCCACGCGGGCAACCGGAGTCATTCACGAAAAGCAGTTCGCCGAGACCGTAGCGAAAATGCTCGGCCCGTTGACGCCTCGTACGCGGCGAGATCGTCGCCTGATGATGGCGGAAGTTCTTGTCCACGTGGTGTATTCGATGCTCAATTTCTCGGTTCAGGACGGTCAGTCGCATGCCGACGCCGTCGCCGAACTGAAAAGGTTGATGATCGCGTATCTCCTCGTCGCCGAGAAGGAATCCCGCACGAAGGACTAGTCGAACGACAAAGAGCCGGTCTCCCCTTGGGAGACCGGCTCTTTCGTGTCCGGCAGTGCTACTCCGGGTCGGATTCGATGACCGCGAAAGCGCCCGCCATGTCCCCGTCGTGCGTGAGCGAAATATGAATCTTCACTCCGGTCAGGTGTTTGGCCACGTCACCGCGAAGCCGGATGCCGGGGCGCCCCCAGGCGTCCGAGACGACCTCGATCTGATTGTGGATCATTTCCCCCAGCACCGGTGGGCCGGCGAAGAGAGCAGTTGACCATGCCTTGATCACTGCTTCCTTCGCAGCCCACCGGGCGGCGAAATGTCGTGCCGGTTCGGAGCTCCGGGTAGCGGCGTCTCGACGCTCGCCCGGTGTGAAGTTGTCGAGCATTGCCGTTCCCGGCCTGTTCAATTGCTCGGCGAACTCCGACACCGTCACGAGGTCGAAACCGATACCCAGAACTCCCATACCGTGACTACTACTTGCAGCCGGGCAGATTCGAGCGGTACACCTGGTCTGCGCCGAGTCGTGCGTCCTCGCTCAGCAGCATGTCCGCTTCGAGCTGGCGCGACGCCTTGGCCGGCGTTCCGTCGGCACCGAGGCGACGATCCGCCGGGCGCTCGTAGAGGCTGTCGCCACCGCACATCGCCTTCGCGAGGCGACGCTGACCGTCGATCGTCCGCTGCTGGGCCGCAGCAACATAGGCGTCACGCTTGTCGGCCGGAACCGACTCGACGAATGCCTGCGGGTGCACGACTGCGATCAGGCCGGAGACGTGACCGAAGCCGAGGCTGGTCAGCAGGCCGGCACGCAGCGGAAGCTGATCACCGAACTTGAGCGGCTGACGTGCCCACACGAGGTGCTCGAACTCGGCCATCTTGTCGTCGACGCAGTCGAGGCTGCGGTTCGGCGGGACGATGCCCTGGCTCAGTACCTGGCAGAGCCCGATCAGCTGGAAGGCTGCGGCACCACCCTTGGCGTGACCGGTCAGGCTCTTCTGCGAGACCACGAACATCGGCGCGCCTTCACTGCGTCCCAATGCCCCGGCGAGGCGCTCGTGCAGCTCTGCCTCGTTGGGATCATTGGCGGCAGTGGAGGTGTCGTGCTTGGAGATCACGGCGATGTCGTCGGCGCTCACGCCGAGTGCGTTGAGCGAGAGTGCGAGCTGCGAATCCGCTCCCCCACGTCCGGCGCCCAGTGCTCCGAGTCCCGGTGCCGGGATCGAGGTGTGGACACCGTCGGCGAACGATCCGGCCCAGGCGACCACACCGAGGACGGGAAGACCCATCTCGAGTGCCAGGTCACCGCGAGCGAGGAGAATCGTTCCGCCACCGGCCGACTCGACGAATCCGCCGCGGCGACGATCGTTGGCCCGCGAGAAGCGGCGATCCTCGATGCCCTTGGCATGCATGTCCTCGGTCTTGGCAGTGGCCGACATGTCGCCGAAGCCGATGATGCCTTCCGTGCTCAGATCGTCGAACCCGCCGGCAACAACCAACTGCGCCTTGCCGAGTCGGATCTTGTCGACGCCTTCTTCGACGGATACCGCTGCCGTGGCGCAGGCGGCGACGGGGTGAACCATCGCACCGTAACCGCCGACGTACGACTGAACGACGTGCGCTGCAATGACGTTCGGCAGCGCTTCCTGCAGGATGTCGTTCGGACGGTTCTCGCCGAGCAGCGTGTCGATGTACAGGCTCCTCATGGAGGTCATGCCGCCCATGCCGGTGCCCTGCGTGTTGGCGACCAGGCTCGGGTGTACCCAGCGGAGCAGTTCGCTCGGAGTGAAGCCGCCGGTGAGGAAGGCGTCCACCGTTGCGACGATGTTCCAGAGGCCGACGCGGTCGACCGAATCTGCCATGTCGGCGGGGATGCCCCACTTGGTGACGTCGAAGTTGGTCGGGATCTGGCCGCCGACACTGCGAGTCAGCTTCATCTTGCGCGGGACGCGGATCTCGGTGCCTGCGCGGCGGGTGACCGTCCAGTCTCCGGACTCGGCGGAAACCGTCGCCGTCGTGTTCTCCGGATCGGATTCGACGAAGGCCTGAGCCTCTGCCTCACTGCCGACCACGAAGCTCAGATCCTTGTCCAGGAACACGGAGGTGAGCAGCGGAGCGGTGTTGTCGATCATCGCGCCCTCGTCGACGTAGCGACGGATGCCGCAACGCTCGACGACTGCGTCGTGGTACTTGTCGGCGATTTCCGCCTCGGGTACCAGGTCACCGGATTCGACGTCGTACCAGCCCGGCTTGGGGTCGTTCTCCCAGACGATGAGTCCGGTGTTCCACGCCAATTCGAGAACGCCTGCGGCAGAGAGCTGCTCGTCGACCTCCATCTCGAAGCGGGTACGCGAGGAACCGTAGGGTCCGAGCTCTCCGGCACCCACGATGACCACGAGGTCCGCGGGGGTGACGTCCAGTTCGGGCCAGCTCGGAGCCTTGACCGAGTCGTCGATGCGAGCCGGCGCGGGCAGCGCCAGGATGCTGGACTCGTCCACTGCTTCGTCGACAGCTTCGGCGATCTCGGCAACCTCGGCAGCTTCCTTGGCCAAAGCACCCAGATCCAGGTTGGCCTCGGACAGTCCGCCGGTCAGGTCGACCTCGAGCGGAGCCTCGGCAGCAGCGCGCCGCGACTCGCGGGTTGCCGTCTTCAGCAGTTCGGTCGCCATCTCCTGGGTGGACCAGGTGCGGACGCCCGCAGCTTCGACTGCGTCGACGATCGGATCGTTGTGACCCATGAGTCCGGTTCCGCGAACCCAACCGATGACCGCATGTGCCAACGTGACCCGCTCGGCCCAGTTGCGCTCGGCCTTCCAGCGATTGACCACGGCGATCAGCGAAGCCTTGGCCTCGCCGTAAGCACCGTCGCCGCCGAACGTTCCGCGGTTCGGCGAACCGGGCAGCACCACGTGCAGGTGCGTGTCGACGTCGCTGTCGTAACCGATCTTCGACAGACCGCCGATGAGGCGCTCCACCGACCAGAGCAGCACGCGCATTTCCATTTCGGCGCGAGCGCCGGCGTCGGAGAGTTCGCCGCCGACACGGGGAGCTGCGAACGGGAAGAGCATCGTCGGCGTCATGGCCGGCTTGATGAGCTTCTTTGCGCCGCCTGCGTTCTCGGTGGCTTCGTTGCCGATCCAGTCGATCAGTGCGTCGACGTCGGTGTACGACGCCATGTTCGCGGGAACCACCCAGAGGGCGGCACCGGCGCGAGCATTCTCGCGGTACAGGTCGCGGTAGAAGCCCAGACGCTGACCGTCGAGTCGCGAGGTGGTCACGAAGACCGTTGCGCCACCGGCAAGGAGCTTGCCCGTGACCGCTGCCGCGATGGAACCCTTGCTGGCGCCCGTCACTACTGCGACCTCGCCTGCCCACTCGGGTGCGTCGGATTCTGCCGCAGCAGCCGCATCAGCGATGCGGGTGTAGACCTCGGCGAGTGCGGTGCGGCCTTCGTCGGTCGCACGGGTGGCCCACCACTTCGCCTGTGCGGCGACGGTGTAGCCGGCACCGATGAAGTTCTCGACCGACAACGCGGTGTCACCGAGCCAAATGCGAGCGAGATCCTCACGCGCACTTGCCCAGCGGTCGTCGAGCAGAACAGCCTTCTGCGCGTCGAATGCCGGAGCAACCAGACGCGGCCAGTCGGAGCCGAGTTCAGCCGAGACCAGGTCGACCAGTTCGGTGTCCTCGACCGTCGCGACTGCCGTTTCTTCGTTCAGTCCGAGCTGCTCGAGTATCAGGCGTGCGGCCGAGGCCAGAACGCCGTTGCGACCGGTGATGTTCTCGGTGAACTCACCCAGAGCGGCTGCGTCGACGGTTCCGCCGCTTCCGCCGCCGGTAGCCGGCAACGAGACGCTGACTCCGCGAGCAGACCCGACCGAGGCAACTGCGCTGTCGATGACTGCGTCCACTGCTGCAGCGTCGGCCAGTGCGCCGGAGCTCAGGCCACCGAGGTCGCCGCCGCGGATGCTGGCGCCGTCACGGGTACCGAGAGCCACTGCTGCGGTGACGTGGTGTGCCCAGCCGTCGCCCAGCTCCCAGACCTTCTTGACGCGGTCGGCGATGTAGCCGGGACGCTTGCCCGAGGGGCCGAAGACCTTGCGCAGGTGATCGTTGATCGAATCGGAGAGCACCGGTCCGAACGGCTTGTACGTACGGGCGAGCTTGTCAACGGTTGCCCCCAGGGAGCCCATGTCGGCGTCTGCGGCCCCGTCGATGGCACCGAGGGAGAGCTCGGAGCCGAGGTCGACCAGAAGCTGGTTGCGACGCGAGGAAACGCCGTCGCACAGTGCCTCGATCGTGTCCGCGGGGCCGACCTGATCGGGACGGAGCTTGGTCCACAGGCTGATCAGGACCTTCGTGGCGTCGGGCGCCTTGAAGGTGAGGTCGTCCGGACGCGGTCCACCCGAAGGTGCAGCCGGCGCGGCAGCGGCAACCGGAGCAGCGGCCGCGGCGGCCGGAGCAGCCTGCGCGGCAGGCGCTTCGATCTCGTCGTCGTCATCGACAGCGGGGTCGACGTCGGTGCCGTAGACGATCGCGGCTTCGCGCTCGACGTTGAGAACCTCGACCGGGTAGCCGAAGCGGCCCGGCAGCTTGAGGGTCTGCGACGCGAGGTTTGCAACGGTCGGGGCAGCGCCGAGACCGATCTCGACGAAGCGTTCGACCCCGAGTCCACCTTCGGACTCGTCACCGAAGAGCAGGTCCTGCGTCTCGATCCAACGGACCGGGCTGGCGAACTGCCAAGCCAGCAGCTCGATCAGGATGATGCGGGACAACTCGTGAGTGCGCGTTGCGTAGCTGTCGAAGTCTGCGAGGACTTCCTGCAGCGGCTCGGACGGCACCAGGTCGGCGATTTCCTGAACGAAGTCACGACGCAGCGAGAACGGCTTCGGAACCAGGTTCGGGATGTAGCGGCCGATCAGGATGTCCGGATCGATGTCGTGCGGGAGCAAGTCCTGCAGGCACACGCGGAAGTCCGCCACGCCACCGCGAAGGACGGTGGAGTGGAACGGCACGTCGATGCCGGGAACCTGGATGTATGCCCGCTTGCCACCGAATTCTGCTCGGCGACGATCGATTTCGACCTCGAGTGCGTCGAGACCGGCTACCGAACCGGCAATGGCGTACTGGCTGCCGCGCAGGTTCAGGTTGACGATTTCGAGGAACTCACCGGAAGACTCGGCGACACCGGCGACGAAGCCCTGCACGTCGTCGTCGGAAACACCGATCTGCGACGGGCGGATAGCGGCCATGCGGTAGTCGGAGCGTCCGGCTTCGTCGCGGGGAACGAGCTGGTGCATGGCCGAGCCACGCTGGAAGACGACCTCGAGAAGCGCTTCGAGCGGGAAGACCTCGGCGACAGCGGCGAGTGCGTTGTACTCACCGACAGAGTGACCGGCCAGAAGCGAATCCTCGATGAAGGTTCCGGACTCGCGCAGCTCGGCAACCTGGGCAACACCGAGAACGGCCATGGCCACCTGGGTGAACTGGGTCAGGTGCAGGACACCGTCGGGATGCCTGTGCTCGACACCACGGGCCTTGACGGTCACCGGGTTGTCGCGCACGACAGCGAGAATCGAGAATCCGAGCGCCTTACGAGTGTGCTTGTCCGCGCGCTCCCAGACGTCGCGGGCGGCCTTGGAGCGTGCGCGAGCGTCGAGGCCCATGCCCGGGCGCTGAATGCCCTGGCCGGGGAAGGCGTAGACGGTCTTCGGTGCGGCAGTGCGGCCGGTGGCGACCATGACCAGTTCGCCGTCGATGCGGCAGCCGACCTCGACGATTTCTGCGCCCTGGTCGATGCCGACACGGTCGACGCGGACGTCGATCTCGGCGCCGGGGCGAACCATCCCGAGGAAGCGGGCGGTCCAGGCGGTCAGGCGGCGCGGCGGGACGCGGGTCTCGGCCGGGTCGACTGCGGTGACTACCTGCTGCGCTGCGGCGGAGAGCCACATGCCGTGCACGATCGGGGTTCCGAGGCCGGCCAGCAGAGCGGCGTTGTCGGAGGTGTGAATCGGGTTGTGGTCACCGGAAACCTGAGCGAACGCGCCCATGCTGACCGGCGCGAGGATCTTCGCGTCACGGCGACGACGACGCGAGGTGTCGACAGCCGCATCGCTGATCGATCCACCAGCGCGAGCCGGGTCGGCGAGTTCGCCTGCACCGGTGCGTCCGCGGATCGCGAAACGCTCGGTCATGGTGACGACTGCGGGGGCGTCGAGGCCCTCGCCGAGCATGGCACCGACCTCGACCTTGACCTCGACGACACGACCGAGGTCGGTGTCGAGAACCGAGGCGACCTCGGCATTGACCACGAGAATGCTTGTCTCGGAGGGAAGTTCACCGACGAAGTCGACCGTGTGGTCGAGGTGGACCAGGTCGAGCATGCCTTCGATAACGGAAAGACTGTCGAGCTTGGCTGCGCCGAGGACTGCGAACACTGCAGGCCAGCATGCTCCGACGACGACGTCCGGAACAGCCTTGCCGCTGACACTGAGCGTGGTGGGCAGACCCGAACCGGTGACACCGGCGTGATCGGCGATGCGATCGGGAACCCACGCGACGTTGAGGCGAGCCTTGCCGTTCTTGACTGTCGGAAGTTCCTGTCCGGCAGCAACTGCCAGGAGCGCGGACATCGCACCTTCGGCATCGGCTTCGGTGACAACCGGAGCGCCGCCGTCGACGACGGACTCGGGGATCGTGATCGTGATGTCGACGGACTTGCCTGCCACCAACGGAACCGAAAGCAGCACGTGCGAGGAATCGACGACGGTCAGACTGGAACCGGTGGTGCCGTGAACTGCCTTGTCGGCAGACTCTGCACTCCACTCGTCGAGGTCGCCGAGACGACGGACGGGGTTCTGGGTCAGGCGGCCGGCCCACTGGAGGTCAGGAGCCGAGAGAACGGCGTCGAGAAGTCCGGGTGCTGAATCCTGGTGGCGACGGCTCGCGAGTGCAACCGGAGTGGTTCCGGCAGCAACCAATTCGTCGTAGGTCGCCTTCTCGAAGCGATCGAGCAGGTCACCGACCGGCTCGTCGACACGGGTGATGCCGGCGACGGCAACGGTGCCGGGGATGACGCAAACCTGATCGGCGGTGTAGCGGGGGTCGTGTGCCTGCCACAGGGAGTCGCTGCGCCACCAACGACGCACGTCACCGTCGACGATGGGAACGAAGTTGACCGGCTTGCCCGGCGTCTTGCACAACGAGATGAAGAACGAGACGTCTGCGGGATGCAGAACGGTGGTCGAGTAGTCCGGGTACGACGCCTGCAGTGCGCAGATTGCAGCCTCGGGGCGCTCGAGGGTCTCGGCGTCAGCGAACAGCGTGGGGATCGGGCCGCGGTCGACCGGGTGCAGACGCGCCTCGGTGCGCTGGAGCATCTCGCCGAAGCGAGCACGCCAGGTGATGTCGAGCCACGGGCTCGACGTCGCCTCGACGATGGCGTCCTGAAGATCGGCGCCGCAGTCGAATTCCTTCGCCGCGTCGATGCCGACGGTCAGCTCGAGGTAGCGGCGCAGCCACTGTGCGTACGTCATGGTCTCGACGTCGCCGAAGTACGGCTTGGCGGTGACGTCGAGGGCGGCGATGATCTCGTCGCGGCGCTCGGCCACTGCCTCGGAATCGCCGGCAACCTCGTCGAGGAGGCGCCCGGTACGCGAAGCCGCGTTGTCGATCTCGTGGATGTCGGCACCGAGCTGGCTACGGCCGGAGGCCATTCCGCCTTCAGCGGTACCTGCACCGACCCAGTCCGGCGTACCGGGTGTGTCGACGAGGAGCTGCTTGACCTCGGGAGAGGTGGTGGCCTCGAGAGTCGCCATGGCTGCGGTGCCGACCAGGATGCCGTCGACGGGCATGGCCGGGAAACCGGCTGCGGCAGACCAGCGACCGGTCAGGTAATCAGCTGCGCGCTCGGGTGTTCCGATGCCGCCACCGACGCAGATGACCAGGTTCGGGCGTGTACGCAGCTCGGCGTACGTGTCGAGGAGCAGGTCGTCGAGGTCTTCCCACGAGTGGTGTCCGCCGGCGCGGCCGCCTTCGATGTGGACGATGACCGGGAAGTTCGGAACCTCGTTGGCGATGCGGATCACGGAGCGGATCTGCGCCACGGTGCCGGGCTTGAATGCGATGTTGGTGATGCCAATCTCGGACAACTCGTCGATGAGAGCAACAGCCTCTTCGAGTTCCGGGATACCGGCGGTGACGATGACGCCGTCGATGGGAGCACCGGCGGTACGGGCACGCTGCACGAGGCGCTTGCCACCGAGTTGCAGCTTCCACAGGTACGGGTCGAGGAACAGGGAGTTGAACTGGACCGCGCGGCCCGGCTCGAGCAGCATCTTCAGCTCTGCGACACGGTCTTCGAAGATTTCTTCGGTGACCTGCCCGCCACCGGCAAGCTCGGCCCAGTGACCGGCGTTGGCTGCCGCGGCAACGATCTTGGCGTCGACCGTCGTCGGCGTCATACCTGCGAGCAGGATGGGTGAACGACCGGTCAGCTTCGTGAACGCGGTCTCGACGCCGATACGGCCGCCGGGAAGCGCAACGGGCTTCGGCGCGAACTCGGACCACGAACGTGAGACCTCAGGTGCTGCACCGGGGGTGAGCAGATTGCGGTGTCCGCCGCGGGTGGCTGCCGCGATGATGCCGATGCCCTGCCCACGCAGCGAAGAGGACGTCATTCGGGTCAGCTGATCGCTGGGTCCGAGATCGAGAATCCACTTGGCGCCGGCGGAGATTGCGCCGTCGACAGCCTCGACCCAGTCGACCGGATCGACGAGGACACCCTGCGCAAGTTCGCGCGCACGGTCCGCGTCGAGACCGCAACGGGTCGCCCAGCTGCCGACGAGTTCGACGGCCTCGGTCAATGCGGGGTGATGGAAGCCGATTTCGGTGTCGAGCGGATCGAAGGACGGCGCGAAGACGGAACCGCCACGCTTCTTACCCTCACGCTCGCGGGCTTCCTCGGCTTCGATCTGCTCGCAACGCTCTTGCACGCGTGCCAGCTGAGCGGGCGGCCCGGCGAGAACGACGCGGCGACGGCCGTTGCGGATGGCGAGGACAGCCGCGCGCTCAGGCGCCACACCCTCGGCAAGCTCGGCGACGATGGCGGCGAGACGCTCGGGATCGACGCCCGAGACCGCAACCATCGGCTTCGCGGAGGCGCCGGCGATGACGCCGCGGCGACGGCCGACCAAGCTGGCAGCAGCACCGACGAGCTGTGCGACGGCGAGGAGTTCACCGTCGTCGTTGCCCTGCGCGGCTACGGCAGCCGTGGCCAGAAGGCCCTGCGAGTGGCCGATGACGGCAGCCGGCGGGTTACCGGCTACATCCAGACCCTGAGCGGAGAGTGCACGCAACGCCGCAAGCTGCGTGAGGAAGACGCCGGGGAGTGACACCGGAGCTGCGGTGAGCGCGGCAGCGGAAGGCCCGGCCGACTTCTCACCTTCTTCTTCGTCGACGATCTCGGCTTCGAGCATCCACGCGATCGGATCGAATCCGACCGGGCGAACCACGAGGAGATCCTGCGCGACGGGCGCGAGGCGTGCGGCTGCGTCATTGACCAGATCGGTCAGAACGGGCTCCAGGCCGTTGTCACGGCTGAGCTCCTCGAGCGAGGTGAGCCAGGGAGCGCCCTGTCCACCGAAAGCGATTGCGTAGGAAACGCCGTTGTTCAGCGAATCGACGAGGGCACCTTTGCTGGTCGTGCGGGACTGTCCCCCATCGACGCCGAAACGGCGTCCACCCTTCGAGTCGCGTCCGTTTCCTGTAGGTGTCGTGTCATCGATCGTCACGCGTACGTCCTCTCCTGGTCACCTCTGCGGCGAGGTGGGATTTGCGGTGTGCTGCCCGGCTGAAGTGCTCGCGAATTCGTCGAGAGAATCGACGGAGTCAGGGCGTTCGTGCAAGACAAGGTTTACACAGAATCATGAGGATTTCCTCACGTTTGTCGGCACCCTGGAAATCTGGACTTTCGGGGCCGTGATCTTCCTCACGAGACTTCGAGAAAGTGACTCGCGAGTAGGTCGCGAACGCCCTGCCTGGGACTGTTACCGGGATTTTCAGAAACCTGAGGAACCCCTCATATTTATTGTTACCAATTCGTGACCTCCTTGACGGACGGTCGATCCCGTGCGTTCCGGGCCACAATCTGTCGGACTCCCTCGCTACGTTCAGCGCGTCCACACCGGACAACTTCTCGGGGGGAGAAATCATGAAAGACACAGACGTAGTCAGAGCGGCCGAATTCATCGGCGCCGAGCTTCCGCGCGAGGCGTGGCCGCATTGGAATCAGGGATGGCCGCGCGAGTCCGAAGCCGCCCTTCTCGATGCGATCTTCTCGTCGCGCGCCGCCTATGGAACACCGAAGACCGGAGTCCGCGCCGTCGTCGACCGTTGGCGCACACACCGCTCGGTAGCCGCCGACGATCGCCTCGACAGCTTGCCCGCTCTCGCCGCCTTCACCGACCGTGGCGACGAGCTCGCAACGATTCTCGGCAATCGCCAGCGCGTGCCGGGCAACTACTTCACCAAAGCCGAGGGTGCGGCTCGCGCGGCCAAGGCGCTCGTCGAATCCGGTTGCAGGTCCAGTGCCGACGTCGAGGACACCGAAAGCCTCCGTTCGGCAGTTGTCTCCGTTCCGGGGCTCGGCCCCAGGACCTTCGAGACGCTGGTGTTCCTGTCCGGGAAGTTGACGGTAACTTCGATAGATCTACTTGCACGGTTCGCCACCGAAGCAAGCAGTGGTGAGGAATTGTTGTCGAGCACCGACGCAGCCGAGTTGCTCGTTGCGGTTGCCGAACATCTCGATGTCGATGTTCAAACGCTCACCCACGCTGCGTGGCGGTATCAACGCACGGCCGAGCAACCTCGCCGGTCGAAGAAATCCACCATGCCGCCCGCAGCGGATCCACTCGCCGAAACGGCCTGAGAGCGGGCGGGCGCATCCCGACCAGGGTGGTGTGCCCGCGAGCGATTCCACTCGCGTATCCTTTGAATTCCGCGCGCGAGTGGCGGAATTGGCAGACGCGCTGGATTTAGGTTCCAGTGTCTCAGGACGTGGGGGTTCAAGTCCCCCCTCGCGCACAACGAAGAGCCCCGCCGGATCTGATCCGGCGGGGCTTTTTCGGTTCTCGTGAGCAAGGTCAGCGCTTTCGATCCTTGACCGGTGGAGTCATGTACGTCGTCCGACTCGGTGTCAGCCCCAGACGGACCGAGCTCTCCAACCAGGTGATCGCCGAGGCCGTCGGATCCACAACCGGAACGTGAATCCCTTTGCCATGCAGCCTGTCTCGGACCGCACTGGTCACACCGAGCATCCCGGTGCAACCGAGAACGACGGTGTCGGCCTCGCCGTTCTCCACTGCCGCAGACGCCTGAGCGGCCAGTCGATCGATCAGTTCCTCCCGATCGGTGAGGCCCAGCACCGGCATGTCCACGACTCGAATACTGCCCAGCCGATTGTCCAGCCCATACCGCCGAGTGAGCGATCGGAGCATCGGCACGACATTCGGCAGGATGGTCACGACACCGACGCGATCGCCCAGACTCATCGCTGTCAGAAATGACGGCTCGAAGCCGCCGACCACCGGAGCGTCGATGACCTCTCGGGCGGCATGCACTCCGGGATCGGCGAAACACGTGATGAACACACCGTCGACGCCGTCGGCTGCCGCCTCCTCGACCCGCTGCACGATCCCGGGGCCGGCAAGTGCCTCGTCGTACTCGGACTCGATGCTCGCCGTGCCAGAGAGCAGTGACACGACGTCGACCGTCGTACCGGGCGCCGCCCAGTGCTCCACCTCGGCTGTCACCGCCGGAGTCAGTGTGGTGTCGATGACCGGGCGAATCACTCTGATGTGCATGAAACACTCCCCTGCTTTCGGATACGCGCCGAGGTTATCGATGCAGCACAGCCGGGAGAATGTGTTCAGTGCCCTGGCGTTGCGGGTGAGGATGGGCATAGCGCACAGGTGCTGCGGGACGGCCTCTACGACACGCCGTGGCACGGCTTCTACGACACGCCGTGGCACGGCTTCTACGACACCGTGTCGGAGATCGCAGGGCGAGGCACTATAGCTCTCAGGTACCGTCTTAGTGTGTCCAAGAACGCTACTAAACGCCGACCTGCGCTGATTCTGCTGGTCATCGTGTCAGCTGCCGGCTGCCTCGCGCTCGGCTGGTGGCAGTGGGAGCGCTTCGAAGCCGTCGGAGGCTCGGGACAGAATCTCGGGTACGCGTTCCAGTGGCCGCTGTTCGCGGCGTTTGTCGTGTACGCGTATCGCAAGTTCGTTCAGCTCGAAGACGTGGACCCCGAAGAGGCCGAAGCCGAGGAAGCCGCCGCTGAGCCGCGTGAGATTCCCGCCGACCTCTTGCCGCAACGCCCGCGGGCCAAGTTCGACGATGTGAACCTCGACGTCGACGACCCTGAAGCCCGCCAAATGCTGGAATACAACGACTACCTTGCGCAGCTCGCCGCTCGCGAGTCCGATAGGAGCACGACGTGAGTACCGGTTCGGAAGCGAGCATCGCTACCCCCGCAGTCAACGCAGAAAAGCAGAAGAAGGTTGCGTCGGCGCTGGTCCGATACCGCGTTCTCGCCTGGATCACCGGCCTCTGGCTGCTGTTCCTGACCGGTGAGATGGTCTACAAGTACCTGATTCTCGACAATTCGGCGGACGCACCGTCGTGGTTGTTCTACATCGGCCAGATCCACGGCCTGTTCTACATGCTCTATCTCGTATTCACGATCGACTTGGCGATCAAGGCCCGGTGGAAGCCCGGTACGACGGTTGCCACCGCGCTCGCCGGCACGATCCCGTTCCTGTCGTTCGTGTTCGAGCACAAGCGAACCGCCCAGGTGAAGCAGGCTTACCAGCTCTGAGTGTTCCGAAAAGTAGAGCCCTGAACGCAGACGCGTTCAGGGCTCTACTTTTCGGATTCGGTTCAGCCGGCCAGTGTCGCCAGAGCCGGAACGAGCTGTACGAGCGCGCGCCCTCGATGTGACGCCGCATCCTTCTCGGCCGGGGTGAGTTCTGCGGCCGAGCGGGTGTCGCCGTCCGGACGGAAGATGGGGTCGTATCCAAAGCCGCCGTCGCCGGCTGGTTCGCGGCCGATCACCCCGCGCCATTCGCCGCGCACGACGGTCTCGTCGCCGCCGGGGATCACCAGTGCACAGGCGGAGACGAACGCCGCGCCTCGACGCTCGTCTGGCACGTCTCCCAGCTGAGCCAACACCAGGGCGGTATTCGCGCCGTCGTTTCCGTGAGTGCCCGACCACCGCGCGGACAGCACACCCGGCATACCGTTCAGCGCATCGATCTCGACACCGGAATCGTCTGCAATGCACGGCATTCCGGTTGCCGCAGCGCCGTCACGCGCCTTGGCGAGCGCATTCTCCTCGAACGTCGCGCCGGTCTCGGGAGCCTCGGGGAACGGCGGAACCTCGTCGAGGCCGACCAGCTCGATTCCGTTCACTCCGGCGGCGTCGAGAACTCGGTGAAGTTCCTTCAGCTTCTTGGCGTTTCGGCTTGCAACCAATACTCGTACGCTCACAGCTCAAGCACCGAACTTCTTCTTGGGTTCCGGATTCTTCGGTTCGGGGAGCACCCCGGGATACGGCTCGGCCAACGCCTGACGCTGGATCTCGAAAAGTTGCTCGCAACCTGCGAGCGCGGAGTCGAGCAGCTTGTCCAGCGTCGAACGTGGGAACGTGGCGCCCTCACCGGTTCCCTGGATTTCCACCAGCGTGCCGGTATCGGTGGCCACGACGTTCATGTCGACCTCGGCACGCGAATCCTCTTCGTACGGAAGATCGAGGCGCACTCGTCCGTCCACGACGCCGACGCTGACGGCCGCTATGCCACACGAGATGGGCTGCGGGTCGGAGAGCAGGTCGGCAGCGCGCAGGTACGTCACGGCGTCGACCAGGGCCACGTACGCCCCCGTCACTGCCGCGGTGCGAGTGCCGCCGTCGGCTTGGAGGACGTCGCAGTCGAGGGCGATGGTGTTCTCGCCGATTGCCGCGAGGTCGATGCACGCTCGAAGTGATCGGCCGATGAGTCGACTGATCTCCTGAGTGCGGCCGCCAACCTTGCCCTTGACCGATTCGCGGCCACTACGTGTGTGCGTCGCGGCGGGAAGCATCGCGTATTCGGCTGTCAGCCAACCCAAACCGGAACCCTTGCGCCAGCGGGGTACACCCTCTTCGACGCTGGCGGTGCACATGACGCGAGTGTTCCCGAACTCGACCAGAACGGATCCGGCCGGGTGACTGGTGAACCCGCGGGTGATCTTGACCGTGCGGAGCTCGTCGTCCGCCCTACCGTCTTCTCGTGTAGTCACCTTCGTGAGCCTAGCGGTCGCCCGGTGAGCGCTGCACCGAATGTGAGGGGAATCAGATGTCGTAGACACTTCCGGCGGAGACGGCATGGACCGGTCCGGAGAATTCGGATTTCGCTTCGGCGATCACGTCTTCACGCGATGTCCACGGCGGGATGTGCGTGAGGAGAAGTTCCTTGACGCCGGCGAGCGCGGCCACTCGGCCGGCTTCCTTGCCGGAGAGATGAACCCCCTCGGGGCGATCGGGACTGTCGGTCCACGACGCTTCGGAGAGCAACACGTCCGCATCGCGCGCGAGTTCGACGACGTTGTCGCACATGCCGGTGTCGCCGGTATAGACGAGCACGCGGCCGTCGGCGCCGGTGATCCGGAAACCGTAAGCCTCGGGCGGGTGATTCATCCGGCGGGCGACGACGCTCAGTTCACCGAACGTCACCGGCTCGTTCTCGGCCCAGAGCCGGACGTCGATGGTGTCGGAGATGTCGTCCATCTCGCCGGCGCACTCGGCGGAGGACACTCCGATGCGGCACGCGGTGTCGGTGGGGCCGTAAACCAGAGCACGGCCGACCGGCGGGTTGGGGTGATAGCGACGCCAGACGAGCAGGCCGGGCATGTCGAGACAGTGGTCCGCATGAAGGTGCGAAAGCAGGATCGTCACCTCGCCCGGATCGGCGTATCGCTGCAACGCCCCAAGAACTCCCGGGCCGAAGTCGATCACGAGCGGCGGAGTTCCCGGTGCCGTGAGCAGGTATCCCGAAGCCGGTGAATCCGGACCCGTGACGCTGCCGGAACACCCCAGGACGGTCATGCGCATACCGGTCATGCTGCCACGTCTACCCGTCTGGGAAAAAGCTCTTGGTGGTTTTGGCGCGTCGAAGTCACACCGCAGTGAGGGTGTGACCCACGTCCGTTCAGAAACTCGGTGGTCGAACGGCCGGCGCCGACCCGGCGCGCTTGGCCCTCTCCCCCGACGTCAACGCCCAGGCGGCAACCACGCCGCCGATCGCTCCGAACAGATGCCCTTGCCAGGAAACCCGTGGATCGCTCGGCAGAACGCCCCACAGCACTCCGCCGTACACGACGAAGACGGCAACGCCGATCAGGATCTGTGTGAAGCTCCGCGTGAAGAACCCGCGCACCAGCAGGTAGGTGACCCAGCCGAAGATCAGCACGGACGCACCGACGTGATTCGAGTTCGAGCCGGCGAACAACCAGGTCCCGACGCCGCCGATCACCCAGATGATGCCGGTCGCCGCGAGTCCCCGCGCAATTCCCGACACCAGCACGAGGTATCCGAGGATCAGCACCGGAATGGTGTTGGCGATCAGATGACCCCAGTCGTCGTGCAGCACCGGGGCGAACAGGATTCCCCACAGGCCGTCGAGCGTGCGCGGGGTGACGCCGGCGTTCTGGACATTCTGACCGGAGATGACATCCACGATCTCGATCACGTAGAGCAGGATCGCGAAGCCGCCCACCAACACGGCCGACTGCTTCCACACCGAGGGCGGACCGGATTTCGGTGCCGGCGTCCGGGTGCCGAAGTCCGGACTGTTGAAATCCATCGTCATCGTGTGCGTCCTCCACCGTCGATCCGGTTTTCTGATCCGGTCACTCGCGACCAGGCTCAATTCGAGATTACCGCCGATTCCAGGAGTGCTGCCTAGAGAAATGCGGACGGGAAGAGTTCGCGGTAACTCGGGATTCCGGCTACCGACGTGGCGTCGAGAATCGCTGTGACGATCGCACGTTCGACCACCTGGGCCGAAGCCGCGCACACCGCGTCGAGTATCGGCAGATCGTTCGGGAAAGCGTCCGGAACCGTGATCTCCGAATTCGGAGTGTGATCACCGGTGGCGAGCGCAAAGATCGTGTCGCCGTCGAGCGGCGAATGTGCGGGCCGAATCGCTCGGGCCAGGCCGTCATGACCTGCGACGGCGACGCGTCGGCACCCGGCTTTCGTCAAGGCGGCGTCAGTGGCGACCACACCGATCGTGGTGTTGAGGACGGTTCCCTTGGCTGCAACGGCGTTGGCCGCCGCGAGTTCGGACGCGTCGGGGAGCCTGAGGCCGAACGACTCCGCGCCGTCCGAGCCGACGCCCCACGGCAGGCCTGTTCTGGGGTCGAAGACCGAACCCACCGGATTCGTCACGATCAAGGCGGAGACCGTCGCCCCCTCGGCGGGGCCGTCGGCGATCACGACGCTGGCCGTTCCCACCCCACCCTTGAGCGCCCCGGCTCTGGCACCTACCCCCGCGCCGACCGTGCCGGTGGCGAATTCGCGCGAAGCAGTGTCGGCAGCGAGGAATCCGAAATCGCCGGTCGGACGAACGGTCCAGTCCCCCACCGGCAGATCGAAGATCACGGCGCCGGGCACGATCGGTACCACCTGGCCGGGAGCGCCCATCGCGATCCCGTGATCGTGTTCCTCGAGCCAGCGCATCACTCCGTCGGCCGCGGCAAGTCCGTAGGCACTACCACCGGTCAACAGCACGGCATTGACCTGCTGAACCGAATGGCTCGGGTCGAGCAGGTCTGTCTCGCGGGTACCCGGACCGCCGCCCCGGACGTCGACTCCGGCGACCACACCGGCCGACGCGAGCACGACCGTGCAGCCGGTGGCTGCGCCGCTTCCGAGAGTGGCTCCCTCGTCGAGCTTGTGGTGATGACCGACGGCGAGGCCGGCGACATCTGTCAGTGAATCAGTGGGCCCGGTCCGCGTTGTGGTCATGGCATGAGCGCCTGGACGAGGGAGTCCTGCATCCACGTCAACCAGTGATAGACGTCGAGATGCGGGGCTCGCGGGTCGTCGGGTTCGAGGCTTTCCGGTGTGTCGGCGTCGATGCCGAGATTGGTTCCGAGCGCGAGACGGACGTCGTTGAGCGAGGACAGCCAGGCGTCGGCCTGTTCCTGCGTGAGAACGACCTTGCCGCCGGCCTCCGGAAGCGAAGCCAACAACATGCGAGCGGACTCACGCTTGGCGTCGATGATCTCGGGTTCGTGCAAACTGCGCAGCGCGCCGTTGACATTGGCGCCGGCGTCGTCGAGATCGTCACTGTCCGGAGCGACCTTGTCCGGATCGGTGCGCTGGAAGTCGGGAAGCAATCGCGCCAACACCGGATTGTCGGGCGTCTCCGAATTTCCGGTACGAAGACCCGTCAGCGCGGCGAGCTCGTCTTGCGGCGCCGAAGACGCGCGCTCGTCGAGAAGCCCGGTCACCGACTCCACGAGCGAGCGCAGAACCGCCGCCTCGTGGCCGTCCATCTCGGACTTGAACTTCACTCCGCCGAGTGAACTCTTCCTACTCCACGTCCGCACGCGTCGGACTCCCGTCTACGAGTTAGGCGAACAAATCGGTCGAAAAAGTGCTTTTCTCAGGTGTCGTCGCGTTGCATCGTGGCCCAGAGACCGGCAGCGTGGAGGCGACGAACATCGGCCTCCATCTTGTCGCGCGAACCGCTCGAGACCACGGCCTTGCCCTCCGAATGGACCTGCATCATCAGGTCGGTGGCCTTGGCTTTGCTGTAGCCGAACAACTTCTGGAACACGTAAGTCACGTAATGCATGAGATTGACCGGGTCGTCCCAGACGATGGTCACCCAGGGCCGATCTGCGGCTTCGATGGTCGAAACAGCCTCCGACTGCTCGGGCGTGGCTTGAGGAGAGGAAGCCGTAGCGCCTCTCATCGTTACGTTCGCCGAGTAAGTGCCGGACACGGTCGCGCCGCCGAAAACCATGTATCCAGGGTACGGCGCGACGAGAGGCGACAACACCCACCCACGTCGTCTCGCGCATAGAGTTGTGTGCGTGCCTACGCAAATTTCCGACATCCGCGACGCCGGTGCCAGCACCGCACTGCTCACCGATCAGTACGAACTGACCATGCTCTCGGCGGCTCTCGCCGACGGATCTGCCTTCCGCAACTGCAGTTTCGAGGTATTTGCACGGCGGCTGCCAGACGGCCGTCGCTACGGCGTCGTCGCCGGTACCGAGCGCCTTCTCGACGCTCTCGAGCAGTTCCGGTTCGGTGAACCTGAACTGGCGATCGTTGCAAAATTTCTCGACGACACGACCGTCGAGTGGCTGCGCAACTATCGATTCTCCGGTGACATCGACGGCTACCGCGAGGGAGATTTCTACTTCCCCGGCTCACCGATCCTCTCGGTCCGCGGAACGTTCGCCGAGTGCGTCATCCTCGAAACCTTGATTCTCTCGATCCTCAACCACGACAGCGCGATCGCTTCGGCCGCAGCCCGCATGGTGAGCGCAGCGGGCGGTCGACGGATGATCGAGATGGGCTCGCGTCGTACACACGAACAGGCCGCCGTCGCCGCTTCACGTGCCGCGTATCTCGCCGGCTTCGACGCCACCTCCAACCTCGAAGCCGCGCGGCGTCACGACGTACCCAGCGCAGGTACCAGCGCGCACGCCTTCACGCTCCTGCACACCACCGAGGACGGTCCGGACGAGGCAGCGGCATTCCGCGGTCAGGTCGCCGCTCTGGGCGTATCCACCACCTTGCTCGTCGATACCTACGACATCACCGAGGGTGTGAAAACGGCTGTCGCCGTTGCCGGTCCCGAGCTGGGCGGGGTTCGCATCGACTCCGGCGATCTCGGCGTTCTTGCTCGTCAGGTACGCCAACAACTCGACGATCTCGGTGCTACCAAGACACGCATCGTCGTCTCCGGCGACCTGGACGAGTACGCGATCGCGGCTCTGCGCGCCGAACCCGTCGACTCGTACGGCGTCGGTACTTCCCTGGTCACCGGATCAGGCGCCCCCACCGCCGGCATGGTTTACAAGCTGGTCGAGGTCGACGGAATCGCGGTCGAGAAGAGAAGCACCAACAAGGCATCTCGCGGCGGCGCCAAGAAGGCACTGCGCGTAGTGCGTCCGACCGGCACGATCGTCGAAGAAGTCATCTACCCCGCCGGATCACCGTCACCTGTCTCCGAGGCGGACGGAGCGACCGAACTGCTGATCCCGCTGGTTCGCGAAGGCAAGGTCGTCGACAGCGCGCCGACGCTCGAAGAGAGCAGAGCGGTTCTGAAGGCAGGGCTCGTGAGCCTGCCGTGGGAAGGCCTCAAGCTCTCGCGCGGAGACTCGGCTGTGCCCGTTCGATTCACCGGAGGTGAGCACCAGTGAGCGCAAAAGCACTGATAATTGTCGACGTTCAGAACGATTTCTGTGAAGGTGGCGCTCTTGCAGTCGACGGCGGTGCTGCGGTTGCGGGAGCCGTCAACGATTTCGTCAACTCCCACGAGTACGACGCCGTAGTCGCGACTCGCGATTTCCACATCGACCCTGGGGCGCACTTCTCCGAGAATCCCGACTTCATCGACAGCTGGCCGGTTCACTGCGTCGTCGGGACAGCCGGCGCCGAGTTCCATCCGGCGTTCGACGCTTCCGTCGCCGGGTCGGCGATCTTCTCCAAGGGCGCCTACAGCGCGGCCTACTCCGGTTTCGAAGGAGCAGCCGAGGACGGAACGACGCTCGAGGACTGGCTCCGCGCCCACGAGATCACCGACGTCGACGTGATCGGCATTGCCACCGATCACTGTGTCAAGGCCACGGCCGTCGATGCCGCGCGCGCGGGGTTCGCCACGACTGTCCTTCTCCCCTTCACCGCTGGTGTGTCGACCGCCACGATCGAGTCGGCATTGGTGCAGATGCGGGAGGCGGGAGTGCAGCTGATCGGGCGAGACGAGGCGTCGTCGGAAGAAGACTCGAATGCCGGTGAACTACCCCGGGAATCATCCGTGGACGTTTCTGACGTAGGGATCCATTAACCTTCGTGGGTGGCCGATCAACTCCCGAACGTTCCCGAACTGCTCCAGACAGCGGTGCGGTCGCTCGGCGGTGCCGAACGAACCAGTCAGCTGACGATGGCGTCCGCCGTGGCGCACTCGATCGACACCGGCGAGCATCTGGCCGTCCAGGCCGGCACCGGTACCGGTAAGTCGCTCGCCTACCTCGTTCCGAGCCTGCGCCACGCGGTCGAATCGGGACGCACCGTGGTCGTGTCCACCGCCACCATCGCGCTGCAGCGTCAGCTCGTCGACCGAGATCTGCCTCGGCTCGCCGATGCCCTGAAGAAGCCACTCGGCCGACGCGCAGAGTTCGCAATCCTCAAGGGCCGCAACAACTACCTGTGCATGAACAAGATCCATACCGGCGCGTCCGAGCAGCCACCCGAGGACGAGTTGTTCGATCCGTTCACGGTCTCGCGTCTCGGCCGGGAGGTCGTCCGCCTCACCGAATGGTCCTCAGACACCGAAACCGGTGATCGGGACGAATTGGTGCCGGGCGTATCCGATCAGGCGTGGCGGCAGGTCAGTGTCACCTCCCGCGAATGCATCGGTAAGAACCAGTGCCCGGTCGGTGAGGACTGCTTCGCCGAGCGCGCCCGAGTCGAGGCGTCGAAGGCCGACGTAGTGGTCACCAACCACGCACTGCTCGCGATCGACGCCATCACCGGCATCCAGATCCTGCCTGACCACGACGTCGTGGTGATCGACGAGGCCCACGAGTTGGTCGACCGCGTCACCGGCGTCGCCACGGCCGATCTCACTGCCGCGTCGATCAGTGCCGCGGCCCGGCGTTGCGGCAAGATCGCCGAAGAGCAGGATGCCGATCGCCTCGAAGCTGCCGGCGAGGGGTGGGCTGGACTCCTCGAGGAATTGCGCCCAGGTCGCTGGGAAGGCCTCCCGGACGGGGCGGCACCCGCACTGGCTGCGATCCGCGACGCGGCCTGGTCGCTGCGCACCGCTATCGGTCCGGCCAAACCGGGTATGGCTGCTGCAGATCCCGAAGCCGCTGCGGCCCGCAACGCCGCACTCTCGTCCGTCGACGACGTCCACGACAGTGCAGTGCGTATTCTCACCGCTTTCGACGAACCCGACCCGGCCAAGCGCAAGGACGTCGTCTGGCTGTCCTCGGACGAGTTCCGCGGATCGGTGCGGCGCTCCGTCCGGATGGCTCCGCTCTCGGTCGGCGGATTGCTGCGCTCGCGACTGTTCGCCGAATCCACCGTCGTTCTCACTTCCGCGACACTAACCGTCGGCGGATCGTTCGACGGTCTCGCCGTCAACTGGGGTCTTCCTGCGGAATCGTCCGCGCGCCCCGACTCGGCTACCGCCATCGGCACCGAAGCACCTTCTGACGCTTCGGCTTTCCGCTGGAACTCACTCGACGTCGGGTCGCCCTTCGACCATGCCAAGGCCGGCATCATCTACATTGCCCGCCACCTGCCCACGCCCGGCCGCGACGGCCTCTCCCCTGTCTATCTCGACGAGATCGCCGAACTCGTCGAGGCCGCCGGCGGACGCACCCTCGGCTTGTTCTCCTCGATGCGCGCCGCCAAAGCCGCGTCGGAGGCGATGCGCGAACGCCTCGACACCCCCATCCTGTGCCAGGGCGACGACGCCACCGGCACCCTCGTCAAGGCCTTCGCCAAGGACGAACCCACGTCACTGTTCGGCACGTTGTCCCTGTGGCAGGGCGTCGATGTCCCTGGCCCATCGCTGAGCCTCGTCATCTTGGACCGGATTCCGTTCCCACGCCCGGACGACCCACTGTTGATGGCTCGCCAACAAGCCATCGAATCCCATGGCGGTAACGGCTTTCTCAGCGTCTCGGCCAATCACGCGGCGCTGCTCCTGGCACAGGGCGTGGGTCGCCTGCTTCGAAGCACCGACGACAAGGGCGTGGTGGCCGTGCTCGATCCGCGTCTGGCCACGGCGAGATACGCGGGTTACCTTCGCGCATCACTGCCTCCGTTCTGGGAGACGACCAACCCCGAAGTCGTCCGCAAGGCACTCACCCGCATCCGCGACTCACGTCCCTGACCCAGTTCTCACGCGGGCACAATTCTGCCCCGGTACCGACCGAACGGACCGGGGCAGAATGTATTACGTCAGACGCTCGGAGTGGTCACCAACCCGAGTTCGGAGGCATCGACCAACAACCGGTGATGCGGCAACACCCGCACGGTGTAACCCACGGAGCCGGAGACCGGAAGCGCAACCTCGGCTTCGAAGATCTCGGCACCGTCCTCGGTTCCGAAATGTGTCATCGGGAACGTCACCACGTCGGTGAGTTCCTCGCCTGGGCTGACGCGTCCCAGGACTGCCTGAACCTCCACATCCGAGACCGACAAGCCGCCGAGGCGGACCTTGGCTTTCAAAGAGATGGTCGCACCGATCTCCGGGGTGTCCGGCAGGCCGGAACCGTCAACCTGCTCGACGGCGACCGACGGCCACTGCGACTCGATACGGCGACGGAACTCGGCCACCTCACGCGCGCCGGCAAAATCGTCCGCCACTACCGCTCGAGCTGATTCCGCCGAAGGGGCGTAGTAGTCGACGGCGTAGTCACGAACCATGCGTGATGCCAACACCTTCGGGCCCAGATTCTCGAGGGTGTGGCGAACCCTCTCGACCCAGCGCGTCGGCAGATCGGCTGCATCACGGTCGTAGAACGTCGGCAGTACCGCGTGCTCGAGAAGTTCGTAGAGGGCGCTGGCTTCCAGATCGTCACGCCGCACGTCGTCGAGAACACCGTCGGCCGTCGGAATGGCCCACCCGTTCTCGCCGTCGTACATCTCGTCCCACCATCCGTCGCGAATGGAGAGGTTGAGGCCGCCGTTGAGCGCGGATTTCATGCCGGAAGTACCGCACGCCTCGAGGGGGCGAAGCGGGTTGTTGAGCCACACGTCGCAGCCCCAGTACAGGTAGCGGGCCATCGACATGTCGTAATCAGGCAGGAAGACGATGCGGTGACGCACATCCGCTTCGTCGGCGAACCGCACGACCTGCTGGATGAGTGCCTTACCGCCGTCGTCGGCGGGGTGCGACTTGCCGGCCACCACCAACTGCACCGGACGTTTCTCGTCGAGCAACATCGCACGCAGACGCTCGGGATCACGCAGCATCAGCGTCAACCGCTTGTACGTCGGAACGCGCCTCGCGAATCCGACTGTCAAGACGTTGGGATCGAATACTCCAGTGGTCCAGCCGAGTTCGGCCTCGGTCGCGCCGCGTTCGAGCCAGGACGCTCGGACGCGACGACGAACTTCGTCGACCAACTTGCCGCGCAACGCATTACGTGTTTCCCACAGTTCGGTGGCCGACAACTCGTGCAGGCGCTCCCACCCGCGTGCTTCTTCGAGTTGCTCCTGACCGACGATCCGCCTGGCCACGTCCATCCACTCCGGCGCCGCCCACGTCGGCGCGTGAACACCGTTGGTGACCGAACCGATCGGCACCTCGTCGGCGTCGAAGCCCGGCCAGAGACCATTGAACATGTCGCGGCTGACGATGCCGTGCAACTTCGAGACGCCGTTGGCTCGCTGGCCCAGGCGAAGACCCATGTGCGCCATGTTGAAGATCGACGGATCGGCTTCACGCCCCATCCCGACGATGCGGTCGACGGTCAGGCCGGGAAGCAAACTCGATTCGTTCTCGCCGTTCGCTCCGCCGAAGTAGTGACGGACCAGATCCGCCGGGAAGCGGTCGATTCCGGCGGGAACCGGAGTGTGCGTCGTGAAGACCGTTCCGGCACGGACCGCGGCCAGAGCCGAATCGAAGTCCAGACCGCTGGTGGTGACAAGTTCCCGAATCCGTTCGATGCCGAGGAATCCGGCATGCCCCTCGTTCATGTGGAACACCTCGGGATCGGGCAATCCGTACGCCGCGGTGTAGGCGCGCACCGCGCGGACGCCGCCGATACCCGCGAGGATCTCCTGCTTGATGCGGTGATCCTGGTCCCCGCCGTAGAGACGGTCCGTGACGCCGCGCAGATCCGCGTCGTTCTCGGCGATGTCGGAATCGAGCAGCAGCAACGGCACTCGTCCGACCTGAGCGATCCACACTCGCGCACGCAGCACCCGGCCACCGGGCATGGCGACGTGAATGACGACCGGCGATCCGTCTTCGGAAGCCGGGCCTGCGTCCGTCAGCAAACGAAGAGGCAACCCTTGAGGGTCGTGCGGCGGGTAGTGCTCGGCCTGCCAACCGTCGGCGGTCAGCGACTGGCGGAAGTAGCCGGATCGGTAGAGCAGTCCGACGCCGATGAGCGGCAGCCCGAGGTCGGACGCGGCCTTGAGGTGATCGCCCGCCAGGATGCCCAATCCACCGGAGTAGTTGGGCAGAACTTCGCTGACTCCGAACTCCATGGAGAAGTACGCAATTCCGCCGGCTAACGATGTGCCCTTGGCCTGCTGGGACTGATACCAACGCGGGGTGCTCAGATAAGCATCGAGATCGGCTGCTGCAGTGTCGAGGTCACCGAGAAATGCCTCGTCACTGCTGAGTTCGTCGAGACGGGTGGGGTCGACTTCCCCGAGCATGCGGACCGGATCGAACTGGACTGCTTGCCAGAGTTCGGGGTCGAGTCGCGAGAACAGATCCTGTGTCTCGGGATGCCACGACCACCGAAGGTTGGTGGACAGGGGGCCGAGCGCGGCGAGGCGCTCCGGAAGGTGGGCTCGGACAGTGAACCGACGCAAGGCTTTCACCCCGCGAACCCTAGTCGAGTTCCTTGCACTCTGTCCGGTGGAACCGAACGCCCGAGCCGACCTGACCACCGACAGACCCGAATTCGTCGTTATCAGCACTCCAGCGCCGCACCCACTACGGTTGAACCCGGCGAAAGAAAGTTTTACCGCGATCCATCACCAGAAATGGAGCTTCCCGTGTCAGGACGCCTCGGTATCGACGACGTGGTACCCGAGATCTCGGGTAACTATCCGGCAAAGGCCGTGGTCGGTGAAGTCTTCCCAGTGCACGCCACCGTGTGGCGAGAAGGCCACGACGCCATTTCCGCCACTTTGGTCGTGCGTGGTCCGCGCGGTACCAAGCCGCTGCGCATTCCGATGGACCCCGGCACCGAACCGGACACCGTCGACGCGGTGTTCACACCGTCCGCCGAAGGTATGTGGTCGTTCCGGATCGAGGCGTGGAGCGATCCCATCGCCACCTGGAAGCACGCCGTGGAAGCGAAACTCGCCGTCGGGCAAGGGGCGGCCGAGTTGGCCAACGACCTGGAAATCGGTGCGCGCCTGTTCGAACAGGCCGCGCACGAGGTACCGCGGGGCAACAGGTCCAGGCTCGAGGCCGTCACGGCGTCGCTGCGCAGCGATCAGGCGCTGACTGCTCGCGTCGCGCCGGCCTTCGCCTCCGACGTCGCCGAACTGCTCCGCGCCACTCCGCTCCGTGAACTGGTCACCAAGGGCGAGTCCCACCCCGTCGTCGTCGATCGCAACCGTGCACTGTTCGGATCGTGGTACGAGTTCTTCCCCCGCTCGACGGGCGGTTGGGACGAGAACGGGGTGCCGCAACACGGTACTTTCCGAACCTCGGCCGAAGACCTACCCCGCATCGCCGCAATGGGTTTCGACGTCGTCTACCTTCCGCCGATCCATCCCATCGGCGAGATCAACCGCAAGGGACGCAACAACACTCTCACTCCCGAACCCGGTGACGTCGGCTCGCCGTGGGCCATCGGCTCGGTCGACGGCGGGCACGACGCTGTTCACCCGCAACTCGGCACGCTCAAGGACTTCAAGGCCTTCGTCGCTGCGGCCCGCAGGCTCGATCTCGAAGTGGCACTGGATCTCGCGCTGCAGTGCGCCCCGGATCATCCATGGGCCAAGAAGCATCCGGAGTGGTTCAACGTCCTTCCCGACGGCACCATCGCCTACGCCGAGAACCCGCCCAAGAAGTATCAGGACATCTACCCGATCAACTTCGACACCGATCCTCGCGGTCTGGACAAGGAAATCTTGCGAGTCGTCCGACACTGGATCAGTGCCGGCGTCAAGATCTTCCGGGTAGACAACCCGCACACCAAGCCGCCGAACTTCTGGGAGACGCTCATCTCGGAGGTCAAGAAGACCGACCCCGACGTCCTGTTCCTCGCCGAGGCATTCACTCGTCCGGCGCGCATGTACGGCCTTGCCCGGCGCGGGTTCACGCAGTCGTACACGTACTTCACCTGGCGAGTTGCGAAGTGGGAACTCACCGAATTCGGTAACGAGCTGGCGGCGAAGGCCGACGAAGCCCGACCGAACCTCTTCGTGAACACGCCGGACATCCTGCACGAGTCCCTCCAGCACGGTGGGCCCGGAATGTTCGCTCTACGAGCAGCTCTCGCCGCCACCCTGGCGCCGACGTGGGGCGTCTACTCCGGTTACGAACTCTACGAACACCAAGCCGTTCGCCCCGGCAGCGAGGAATACCTCGACTCCGAGAAGTACGAACTTCGGCCGCGCCGTTTCGCCGAAGCAGCAGCGCGAGGCGAGTCTCTCGAGCCGTGGATCACCGCGCTCAACCGCATCCGGCGTGCACATCCGGCCCTGCAACAGTTGCGGAACCTGCACTTTCACCACATCGACAACGACGCGTTGATCGCCTACTCGAAGTTCGACGCCTCGACCGGTGACGCCGTCCTGACGGTGATCAACCTCAACCCGTTCGCTGCAGAAGAGGGCACCGTCTGGTTGGACATGCCGGCGCTCGGACGCGAATGGCACGACCACATGACCGTGCTCGACGAGGTAACCGGTGAGCAGTTCAATTGGGGCCAAGCCAATTTCGTCCGCCTCGAGCCCTGGCGTTCGGTGGCGCACATCCTCGCGCTCCCACCCGTTCCGTATCCGGCCCGGATCTCTCTGGCCTACCAAGCACGCAATGCGCACCGCGCAGGTGGAGGCAAGTGATGTCAACCGAGAAGTTCCCTTCGGGTATCGCACCGGACAATCACGATCTGGAGCTGTTGGCGCGCGGTGAACATCACGATCCGCACAGTGTCCTCGGCGCCCATCCCCACGCCGACGGCACCGTTCTGCGTGCGTTGCGTCCCAACGCCGAGTCCGTCAGTGCCGTCATCGGCGGCAAAAACTTTCCTCTCGAACATGTTTCGAACGGAATCTTCGCGGCTCTAATCCCCTACCCCGACCTGATCGACTATCGCTATTCCGTGACGTACCCGGGTGGACACACGGTTCTCGCAGCCGACCCTTACCGGTTCCTGCCTACTCTCGGTGAACTCGACCTACACCTGTTCGGCGAAGGTCGGCACGAACGATTGTGGGACATCCTCGGTGCACATCCGCGTTCTTACGAGACACCGGATGGACCCGTCGACGGCACCTCGTTCGCCGTCTGGGCTCCGGCCGCCCGCGGCGTGACCGTCGTCGGCGACTTCGACGGGTGGAGTGGGCAATTCGCCCCCATGCGAGTCCTCGGATCCACTGGGGTCTGGGAACTCTTCCTGCCCGACATCGCAGTCGGTTCGCTGTACAAGTTCCGGGTCCACGGCCACGACGGCTCCGTTCGCGACAAGGCCGATCCCATGGCATTCGGTACCGAGGTCCCGCCGGCGACTGCATCGCGAGTGACCACCAGTTCGCATGAGTGGAACGACGCGGCCTGGCTCGAAACCCGCGCCGGTGTCGATCCTTCGCAGTCCCCGATGAGCGTGTACGAGGTGCACCTCGGATCGTGGCGTCCCGGGCTCGACTACCGGCAGATGGCCGAGCAACTCGCCGTCTACGTCACCGAAACCGGATTCACCCACGTCGAACTGCTGCCCGTCTCCGAGCATCCGTTCGGTGGATCGTGGGGATACCAGGTCACCTCGTACTACGCACCGACCTCCCGCTTCGGCACCCCGGACGACTTCCGCTGGTTCGTCGACCACCTGCACGCCGCAGGGATAGGTGTCATCGTCGACTGGGTGCCTGCACACTTCCCCAAAGACGAGTGGGCCCTGGCTCGTTTCGACGGAACTCCCCTGTACGAGCACGCCGATCCGCGTCGCGGCGAGCAGTTGGACTGGGGCACATACGTATTCGACTTCGGTCGCCGCGAGGTGCGCAACTTCCTCGTCGCCAATGCACTCTTCTGGCTCGAGGAGTTCCACATCGACGGACTTCGCGTCGACGCTGTCGCATCGATGCTGTACCTGGACTACTCACGCCCGGAAGGTGGATGGACTCCCAACATTCACGGCGGCCGCGAGAATCTCGAAGCCGTTGCGTTCCTGCAGGAGATGAACGCCACCGTCCACAAGAACCATCGAGGAGTCGTCACCGTCGCCGAGGAGTCGACGGCGTGGCCCGGAGTCACTCGGGCGACCAATGTCGGCGGCCTCGGATTCAACATGAAGTGGAACATGGGGTGGATGCACGACACCCTCGGGTTCCTCGGTCACGACCCGGTACACCGGACCTACCACCATCACGAGATCACGTTCTCACTGATGTACGCGTGGAGTGAGAACTACCTGCTACCGATCAGCCATGACGAAGTGGTGCACGGCAAAGGAACTCTGTGGACCCGGATGCCCGGGAACGACTTCGCCAAGGCGTCCGGCCTGCGCTCACTGCTTGCGTACATGTGGGCGCATCCAGGCAAGCAACTGCTGTTCATGGGACAGGAGTTCGGTCAGAGTGCGGAATGGTCGGAAGAACGCGGCCTCGACTGGTGGCAGCTCGACGATCAGTACACCGGCACTCTCCATTGCGGCGTCCAGCGACTGGTCGGCGATCTCAACTCCGCGTACCGACGTCATCCGGCCATGTGGACCCTCGACACCTCGCCCGGTGGATACTCCTGGATCGACGCCAACGACACCGAGAACAACGTCCTCAGTTTTCTGCGTTACGGTACTGACGGTTCGATTGTCGCCTGCCTGTTCAACTTCTCGGGCAGTGAGCACTCGAGCTACCGCGTCGGGCTACCAGAGCCCGGCCGATGGGTGGAAATTCTCAACACCGATGCCGAGGTGTACGGCGGCTCCGGAGTCGGGAACCTCGGAGCGGTCACGGCAACGTCGCATTCGTGGCACGGTCGGCCAGCCTCCGCGCAGGTGGCGCTGCCAGCTGCTGGAGCGATTTGGATAAGTCTGGAGCGTTGATGGTCGGCCGGCGAGTAGTCATTGTCACGTCGTCACTGTTGGGAGTGGCCGCACTGCTCGCCGGTTGTGCCCAGGGAACGAGTGGCCACGCCGTCTCGATTTATCACGATCCCTTCCGCGTCGCCGGACTCGACGCAACGGCAGGACCAAGTGGGTTGCGTCCGGGAGCCCCCAACGCCGACCGAGCAATCACCGGCACCGACGGCGGGGACATCGACGCGCTGGCAGCCAACGCCATCACAGACATCGAAACCTACTGGGCCGCCGAGTACCCGGCTCTGTTCGACAAGCCCTTCGAACCGGTCGACGAGCTGATCTCGTGGGACCCCACCGAATCGAACGGCCCGGACTTCTGTGAGGAGACCACCGAAGAACTCATCAACGCCGGGTACTGCAGCATCGATCACACCATCGGTTGGGATCGTGAATTGCTGCTGCCCGAGGTGCGGGAGAAGTTCGGTGACGTGGCCGTCGCGTTCATCTTTGCGCACGAGTACGGCCATGCCGTTCAACGCAAGGCCGGGATCGTCGGCGGTAAACGAGACGCAGCCCTGGTCCGCGAACAGCAAGCCGACTGTTTCGGTGGCGCCTTCTTGCGGCACGTCGCCGAGGACAAGGCCGCGCACTTCACGATGAACACCTCCGACGGACTCAACAAGGTGTTGGCGTCGGCGGTCGCCATCCGCGACGAAGACCCTAATGATCCTGAGAGCCACCATGGTTCGGCGTTCGAGCGCGTCACCGCCACTCAGATCGGCTTCACCGACGGCGCCGGTGCGTGCGCGAAGATGGACGCCGACGAAATCGAGTCACGACGTGCAGACCTCCCGCAGCAATTCGCCGAGGGCAACGATTCCGGAGAACTGCCCGTCACCGAGGCAACTCTCGACGAGTTCGTGAAGACCTTCCAAGCGATCTTCGATCTACCGCAGCCACCGAAGGTCGTGTTCACCGGCGCAGACACCGGGTGCAGCGATGCCGTTGCGACCGAACCCGTATCGTACTGCCCGTCGACGAACACCATCGGAATCAGCGTCGACGACCTTGCCGAGCGCGGCACGCCGGGTCGCGTCGGGCGACGCGAGTTGATCCAGACCAACATCACCGGTGACTACAACGCCTATGTCCTGCTCGCGTCGAGGTACACCCTCGCGATGCAGAAGGAGAACGGCCAATCGCTCGACACTCCGCAGACTGCCCTGCGCGCCGCCTGCCTGTCCGGCGTCATCACCGCAGCGCTCAGTCCCACCAACGCCGCGGCGTCCGGAGCACAGGTCACACTCTCCCCCGGCGACCTCGACGAAGCCGTATCGGGGCTGCTGACCGACGGCCTGGCTGCCAGTGACGTCAACGGTGAGACGGTTCCGAGCGGGTTCGCACGTGTCGACGCGTTCCGGACCGGCGTTCTCGGTGGCCGGGAAGTGTGCGACAGCCGCTACACGGAGTAGCGACTGCCGGTCCACACGTCAGTAGAGAGCGGAAGCCAACTTACGACGGGCCGCGATGACGATCGGTTCTGCCGGGTCGAACAGTTCGAACAGTTCGAGCAGGCGCGTCCGAGCGGCAGCCTTGTCGTCGCCGGCAGTTCGCGAGACCACCGAGATCAAGCGGGCGAACGACGCCTCGGGTTGCTGGGCGAACATTTCCAGGTCGGCCGCAGCGAACTGCAGTTCGAGATCGGACGGATCAGCATCCGCGGCCGCAATCGACTCGGGATCGACACCCTGAACCCGAGCCATGAACTTCACCTGGCGGACAGCGCTCTTGGCCTCCGCATTGTTGGGTTCGGCGTCGAGAATTTCCTGGTACGCAGCGATGGCGGCGTCGAGATCGCCCTCGTCCAGCGCGGTTTCAGCGGCCACGAAGCGAGGATCCTCGACCTCCTCCACCGGTTCGTCCGCGTCGGAGACCGGCCCACTCAACTTGCCCTCGACAGCTTGGAGGACTGCGTCGAACCACTGGCTGAGCTGCGCCTCTGGCTGAGCGCCCTGAAAATCGGCCAATGGCTGACCAGCCGCGACAGCAACAACCGTCGGAACCGACTGGACGCCGAATGCCTGCGCGATACGAGGGCTCACGTCGACGTCGACGTTGGCAAGAATCCACTTGCCACCGGCTCGCGCTGCAAATGATTCGAGAACTTCGGTGAACACGACCGAGGGCTCGTATGCGCGGCCACCGATGTTGACGATCACCGGCACCTGGCTCGACTTCAGCAGGACTTCGCTTTCGAAGTTCTCCTCGGTCACCTCGATCACTGCCCCGGAGACAGCAGAAACGGCCCCGTCGCCGCTGGTGTTACGCGGCGGTGGTGGGGCCGTGGCCCGCTCTTTGAAGGCGGACAAGTCGACTGCGCCGCTCATGGCGGCAGCAACTGCGGACGAACGCGCGGGGGGCCTGGAACCTGGTCGAGTCACGGCTCCCAGTTTGTCACGAGTTGCGAGAAGCTACGTAGAGGGATGCAGCACTCAGACGAGCGCCGCGTTGCCCTTGGACGCATCGAACTCCGTGGACAGCTCACCGAGCTTGCCGTTTCGCACTGCCCAGCGTTCGAAGATGACGGTGCCGAAGGGCGGAACGCTCGAGATCAGCGCAAGGATCGTGGTCTTGACGTCCCACTTGAGCGACCACGCGGTCAGGAGTGCAACAACGATGAACACCAGGAAGCCGGCGGTTCCGTGGACCATTCCGGGGATGCGAATCGCTTCTTCGTGTCCGAGGACCCACTTGAAGAACATGGCAACCAGCAAGGCCGCCCAGGTCACAGCTTCCCACCACGCCACCAGACGGAAGCGTTTCGCGGGAGTGGATACGTCAAAGATGTTCGCCATGAGGCCATTGTGCCCGAACAACTACGACGCCCCGTAGTTGTGTGAGCAAAACCACGGGGCGTCGCAGAGCGAGAGCACTCGTTCAGGTGTATTTAGACACTCAGGCCTTGGGGACGCGGACGATGAGTGCGTCGCCTTGTCCGCCGCCGCCGCAGAGTGCGGCTGCGCCGATGCCGCCGCCGCGGCGTTGCAGTTCGAGGGCGAGGTGCAGGGCGATGCGGGCGCCGGACATGCCGAGGGGGTGGCCGACGGCGATGGCGCCGCCGTTGACGTTGACCTTGGCGGGGTCGAGGCCGAGTTCGCGGGTGGAGGCGATCCCGACGGCGGCGAATGCTTCGTTGATTTCGACGAGGTCGAGGTCGGTGGGGTCGATGCCTTCCTTCGCGCAGGCTTTGGCGATGGCCCGGGCGGGTTGGGACTGGAGGGTGGAGTCGGGTCCGGCGACGACGCCGTGGGCGCCGATTTCCGCGATCCAGGTCAGGCCGAGTTCTTCGGCTTTAGTTTTGCTCATCACCACGACGGCGGCGGCGCCGTCGGAGATCGGGGAGGCGGAGCCGGCGGTGATGGTGCCGTCCTTGCTGAACGCGGGACGCAGTTTGCCGAGGGATTCGGTGGTGGTGTCGGCGCGGATGCCTTCGTCCTGGGCGAAGACGATGGGCTCGCCCTTGCGTTGGGGGATGGAGACGGGGACGACTTCGTTGTCGAAGAGGCCGTCTTTCCAGGCGCGGGCCGCGTTCTGGTGTGAGGCGGCGGCGAAGGCGTCCTGCTCGGCGCGGGTGATGTGGGCGGT
Source organism: Rhodococcus sp. DN22 (assembly GCF_036669995.1). Lineage (NCBI taxonomy): Bacteria > Bacillati > Actinomycetota > Actinomycetes > Mycobacteriales > Nocardiaceae > Rhodococcus > Rhodococcus sp. DN22. Next base: position 4,139,109 of record NZ_CP133326.1, read on the forward strand.
TTCTTGTTGGTTGACCTGTTCGGTGAGCAGGCCCATGGCCTGGTCGGTGAAGATGTCGTGGAGGCCGTCGTAGGCCATGTGGTCGCGGAGGGTGACGTCGCCGTATTTGAAGCCTTCGCGGCTTTTTTCGAGCATGTGGGGTGCGCGGGACATCGATTCCTGCCCGCCGGCGACGACGATGTCGAATTCGCCGGCGCGGATGAGTTGGTCGGCGAGGGCGATGGCGTCGATGCCGGAGAGGCACACTTTGTTGATGCTCAGGGCGGGGACGTTCATGGGGATGCCTGCGGCGACGGCGGCTTGGCGGGCGGGCATCTGGCCGGCGCCGGCGGTGAGGACCTGTCCCATGATGACGTAGTCGACCTGTTCGGGTGCGACTGAGGACTTGTCGAGGGCGCCTTTGATGGCGATGCCGCCGAGGTCGGACCCGGAGAGGTCTTTCAACGATCCGAGGAGTCGACCCATCGGGGTACGAGCTCCCGCAACAATCACAGAACTGGTCACGATTTCCTCCGGCTGCAAAAGAGAGATAGTCGTCGGTTCCGTGCGGCCTAAGAGCCAAGTCACATCCCGACGTGTACTCCTCAAACGGTAGCGCTACCGTGAAAGGTATGACACAGACCTCCCCCAGTTCTGCACTCGCACCTTTGTCGTCCGACCTCGTCGTCGCGATCGATCACGTCGGAATCGCGGTGCCCGATCTCGACGTGGCAATCGAGTGGTACACGCAGCACCTGGGCATGGTGTCGACCCACGAGGAAATCAACGAATCGCAGGGCGTGCGTGAGGCCATGCTCTCCGTCGTCGGCTCCCCCGCCGGATCCACTGCCGTTCAACTGCTCGCGCCTCTGGACGAGAACTCGACCATCGCCAAGTTCATCGACCGAAGCGGCCCCGGCCTCCAGCAGCTCGCCTACCGGGTCACCGACATCGACGCCATCTCCGCCGAACTTCGCGACCGCGGGGTTCGGTTGCTGTACGACGCTCCCCGACGCGGTACGGCCAACTCGCGCATCAACTTCATTCACCCGAAGGACGCCGGCGGCGTCCTGGTGGAACTGGTCGAACCCGACGCGAGCCACTAGCAGACCCGACTCCAGCTCGTATGCCAGGTAGATTGTCGCCATGGCATACGAGCAGGACCGCGGTTCGATCCAACTTCCGTTCCAGATCGCACGGAAGGGATACGACCGCGACGAGGTACGTAACTACTTCGAGCGATTCGACGCGGAGCTGCGAGTTACCGCGGCAGATCGTGATGCTGCCGCTGCGCAGGCCCGTGACCTCGCCAAGCAGCTCGACGATGCACGCGACGACATCGACGACCTCCGCAAGGACGTCGACCGCCTCTCGGTACCGCCCACCACTGCGGAGGGCATGAGCGATCGCATCAGCCGCATGCTGCGCCTTGCCTCCGACGAGGCCTCGGAGGTGCGCGCGAAGGCCGAAGCCGACGCAGCCGAGATGACCTCCATCGCCGAACAGGACGGCGCTCGCCTACGTGGGCACTACGAGTCGCTGATCGCCGAACTCGAGGACCGTCGCAACGCGATGGAAACCATGCACGAGCAGACCATGGCGCAGGCCCGTACCGAAGCCGCCCGGATCGTCGAAGCCGCGCAGGCCGAGCGGGATCGACTGGCTGCCGAGTCCGAGGCCAAGCGCACTCAGATCCGCGAAGACTTCGACATCTCGATGTCGGAGCGCCGCGCCAAGGTCGTCGCCGCCGTCAACGAGCTGGAGTCGTCGAGCAAAGCAGAGGCCGAGCGTCGACTCGCCGATGCGTCGCACGAGGCTCAGCGCAGGCTGCAGGCCGCCACTGATCAGTCCGAGCGCAAGATCGCTCACGCGAAGGAACTCACCGAAGAACTGCGCGTTCTCCGTGGCCGAATCCTGGCTCAGCTCTTGGGCATTCGCGGACAACTCGATTCGGTTCCGGCTATGCTCGCATCGGTCAACCGGGAGAGCGAACTCCTCGATGCACCGCCCGCTCCGGTCATCGTCGAAGCCGAGGAAGATCTCGAGATCGAAGACAAGAAGGCCGACGCAGATAAGGTCGACGCAGATCCGGTCAAATCAGAACCGAGTATCGACGAAGACGACGTTCTCGAGGACTCGGACGAGACGAACACCGCCGAGATCGACACCCGCGCCGTCGAGCAGCGAGCCCAGTCCAGGAACTGATCGACGCTCAGGACCACCGTCTGGTCAGGCTGCGCGTACCGCGGCCTGACCAGCATCCGGTATGCCAGTGTCGACGCTCGTTCGCGCCGCCCGGTTCCGAAGGCCACGTCACCACGTGAGCGACGCCGGGTCTGATGTCGTGATCACAACCGGGGCATCGATAGAACTTCGTCGCGTTGGAGCCGGGTATCGGCCTCACCATGTACATTTCACCGCCCGGCCCGGGTTCCTCCCGGACCAGCGCTCCGCCGAACAACACGCCGCTTGGTGACGCCGACTCCGCGCTCGAATCCCGAGCACGCCGAGTATCCGTTCGACGGGTTTGCTTCGGCGAAGGTTTGCGGCGCGGCATGGTTCGAGTCTAAACAGCGTCAGAAGAGGCGGAACTCGGTGCTTTCGGTGCCCCGCAAGGCCTCGTAGTCAAGGACCAGGCAACGGATCCCACGGTCGTTGGCCAAAGTCTTTGCCTGCGGCTTGATCTGTTGCGCTGCAAAAACTCCCGTGACCGGCGCGAGCAGCGGATCGCGGTTGAGCAATTCGAGGTAGCGCGTCAACTGCTCGACGCCGTCGATCTCGCCGCGACGCTTGATCTCCACCGCCACCGATGCACCGTCCGCGTCTCGGACCAGAAGGTCGACCGGCCCGATGGCCGTCATGTACTCACGTCGCACCAACGTGTAGCCGGGGCCGAGCGTCTCGACATGCTCCGCCAGAAGTTCTTGAAGGTGTGCCTCGACACCGTCCTTGATCAAACCCGGATCAAGGCCGAGTTCATACGACGAATCGTGCTCGACCTCTTCGAGAGTGATCCGGAGTTCCTCGCCTGCCTTGTTGGTGACGACCCACAGGATGTCGTCGCCGTCCCCGGTGGTCTCGACCAACCAGCACGGCGGACTCATCCAGTTGAGCGGCTTGTACGCCCGATCGTCGGCATGGATACTGACCGAGCCGTCGGCTTTGACCAACAGCAGTCGTCTTGCGGTAGGGAGGTGGGAGGTCAGGCGTCCCACATAGTCGACACGGCAACGAGCAATAACTAGGCGCACCGGACCACCCTAAGCGATCATTACGACTACTCTCGACACACTATGCAGCGAAGCCGTGTCCCGAGTGCGCCCCTGGGGTCGTGGCTGCTCGGATCCACCGACGAAAGCCCCAGGCGCCGCCGAATCCGCGTCCAGGCACTACTCACCGCGCCCCTCCTGGTCACAAACCTGATCGGAGCGGTACTGGCGATCGTGCTCATCGGATTCGTGGTTCCCGGACCCGAGATCATCCACCCCGAATTCGCATGGATCAACTTCATTGCCGTGCCCGTCTTCATCGGGTGTGTCTTTCTCATCGGACTTCTGTGGGGCACCAAACGGCTGATGCGGGATCTTCGATGGGCCACCGAGGATCACCCACCGACAGAGCAGAATCAACGCGCGGCGCTGCGCGGGCCGTGGCGACTGACCCGAGTGCAAGCCGTCCTGTGGACGGCCGCGCTCATCACCTTCACGACCATGTACGGAATCGTCGACCCCGACACTATTCCGAAAGTTCTGTTCACCGTGGCTTTCAGCGGTATCACCACGTGCGCTTTCTGCTACCTGCTCAGCGAGTTCGCACTCCGCCCGATTGCTGCGCGTGCACTCGAATCCGGAGCACCCCGCAAGGCTGCCGTTCTCGGACTGACCGGCCGGACAATCCTCGTCTGGCTGCTCGGAAGCGGAGTCCCCGTCACCGGCTTGATGCTCGTGGCGGTCTTCAGCTTCATCCGGCCTGCATCGTGGCAAGCCCTCGCGATCGCCATCCTCGTCATTGGCGGAATCACCCTGTGCGTCGGACTCGGGCTGACATACATCAACATTCGGTCCGCCGCGGCCCCCATTCGGTCCGTGCGACGAGGAATGGAACAAGTCACCCGTGGCGACCTCACCGCGTCCGTCGTCGTGTACGACGGAACTGAACTGGGACTACTGCAGGCCGGCTTCAATCGCATGGCCGAGGGTCTGCGCGAGCGAGAGCGAATACGCGACCTCTTCGGGCGCCACGTCGGACACGAGGTTGCCGCAAACGCGGTTCGCCGAAACCCGGAACTCGGCGGTGAAGAACGTGACGTTGCCGTACTCTTCGTCGACGTCATCGGATCGACCACCATCGCGGCCACCAACTCCCCTACGGCGGTGGTCGCTCTACTCAACCGTTTCTTCGACGTCATAGTCGACGAGGTCGACGCACACGGCGGATTCGTCAACAAGTTCGAGGGCGACGCAGCGCTGGCGATCTTCGGAGCGCCGACGACACTCGACGATCACGCCGGCAGCGCACTCGCCGCTGCCCGCAAGATTCAGCAGCGCCTGCGTGCCGAGGTTCCGGAAGTGAGCGCGGGAATCGGCGTCGCCGCAGGTGTTGCCGTAGCCGGGAACGTCGGTGCGCGAGAAAGATTCGAGTACACCGTCATCGGTGATCCCGTCAACGAAGCGGCGCGACTGTCCGAAGTTGCCAAGACGGTTCCGGGTAACGTCGCCGCATCCGGTCGGGCTGTGGCTGCCGCTGACAGCGCCGAGGCTGCACAGTGGTCGATCACCGAGAACATCACCCTTCGCGGCCGGCTCGAACAGACCGAGCTCGCGATTCCGTGCGACGCTCTGGAGTCCGAGACCAGCCCGTCAGACTCCGTGCCGGTTCAGCCCTGACCCCACCTCCCCCCTGAGCGAACGGCACGTTCGGTCGATCCAAGGCGATCAACGCCACGTTCGCTCGATGACTTTCCCGCTTCTCGACGGTCTATATCGGCACAGCGGAAATCCGACGACGCCTGGGAGATGGGTACGACTATGAAACTGACGACCTTTACCATCGCCACTCTCGACGGGGTGATGCAAGGACTCGGTGGGCCGGACGAAGATCGGCGAGGTGGATTCGAGCGGGGCGGCTGGTCCGCGCCATTGGTGGACACCGAAGCCATGGATTACCTCGTCCAGGTCTACCAGCGCGCTGACGCGTTCCTGTTCGGGCGACACACGTACGAGATCTTCGCCGGCTATTGGGGCGCGTTCGAGAATCCCGACGTCAACCCCATTGCAAGCGCACTGAATTCGCGGCCCAAGTACCTTGCGTCGACGACGCTCACCGATCCGCAATGGACGAACACGACAGCCCTTTCAGGTGACACCGCCATCGCTCTCGGCGAACTGAAAGCCAGACCCGGCGATGAGCTTCAGGTGCACGGCAGTGGCAACCTGTGCCGCTGGCTTTTCGCGAACGATCTTGTCGACGAGATGATCCTGCTGATCGTTCCGGTGGTGGTAGGCCAGGGCACGCGACTGTTTCCCGACTCCGGACCGGACATCGCACTCGAGCTGGCCGAATCGCGAGCCACATCAAAGGGCGTGACGATTCAGAGGTATCTGCCGGCTGGCCGGCCGAAGTATGCGACTGCCACCGCCGACGGCATCGACTGATCCGGGCAAAGCGCCTGTCGTCCTCAGTCGTGTTCCCGCCCCTGATGGTGTGAACGTACCGTTCCCCTCGCCTAAGAGGGTGAGCGTGTCGTTCACTCGATCCCGGACGGGGTGGTGAGTCGGCGGCGTGTCCGCCCTTGATGGTGCGAACGGTACGTTCGGTCGATCTGAGGCGACGACAGTGCCGTTCGCTCGAAGTCGGGGGGTGCCGGCGACGGGATGTTTCGGGGTGTTTTGGGTACGAGAAAGCCCCCCAACCATCACTGGTTGGGGGGCTTCTCAAGTTGTGTTCGGCGGTGTCCTACTCTCCCACACCCTGTCGAGTGCAGTACCATCGGCGCTGAAGGGCTTAGCTTCCGGGTTCGGAATGGGACCGGGCGTTTCCCCTTCGCTATGACCGCCGTAACTCTATGAAACTGTCACAGTAACCTTCTTCTGATCACCTGGTTTCACCACCCGTCAACACCAGTTTCTGGTGTTGGGGGATGGAGAAAACAGGGTTTCTCATCAGTATCTGTGTGTTGTTTCAGATACCGCACAGTGGACGCGTAGCTTCTTTGTGGTAAGTCCTCGGCCTATTAGTACCAGTCACCTGCATGCATTACTGCACTTCCAGTTCTGGCCTATCAACCCGGTGGTCTGCCGGGGGCCTTACCCCCTCGAGGGGGTGAGAAACCTCATCTTGGAACAGGCTTCCCGCTTAGATGCTTTCAGCGGTTATCCCTTCCGAACGTAGCTAACCAGCGGTGCTCCTGGCGGAACAACTGGCACACCAGAGGTTCGTCCGTCCCGGTCCTCTCGTACTAGGGACAGCCTTCCTCAAGTTTCTAACGCGCGCGGCGGATAGAGACCGAACTGTCTCACGACGTTCTAAACCCAGCTCGCGTGCCGCTTTAATGGGCGAACAGCCCAACCCTTGGGACCTACTCCAGCCCCAGGATGCGACGAGCCGACATCGAGGTGCCAAACCATCCCGTCGATATGGACTCTTGGGGAAGATCAGCCTGTTATCCCCGGGGTACCTTTTATCCGTTGAGCGACACCGCTTCCACTTGCCGGTGCCGGATCACTAGTCCCGACTTTCGTCCCTGCTCGACCTGTCAGTCTCACAGTCAAGCTCCCTTGTGCACTTGCACTCGACACCTGATTGCCAACCAGGCTGAGGGAACCTTTGGGCGCCTCCGTTACATTTTGGGAGGCAACCGCCCCAGTTAAACTACCCACCAGGCACTGTCCCTGAACCAGATCATGGTCCGAGGTTAGAGGTCCAATTCGATCAGAGTGGTATTTCAACAACGACTCCACGATAACTGGCGTCACCGTTTCACAGTCTCCCACCTATCCTACACAAACCGAACCGAACACCAATACCAAGCTGTAGTGAAGGTCCCGGGGTCTTTTCGTCCTGCCGCGCGTAACGAGCATCTTTACTCGTAATGCAATTTCGCCGAGTCTACGGTTGAGACAGCTGAGAAGTCGTTACGCCATTCGTGCAGGTCGGAACTTACCCGACAAGGAATTTCGCTACCTTAGGATGGTTATAGTTACCACCGCCGTTTACTGGGGCTTAAATTCTCAGCTTCGCTCCGAAGAACTAACCGGTCCTCTTAACCTTCCAGCACCGGGCAGGCGTCAGTCCGTATACATCGTCTTACGACTTCGCACGGACCTGTGTTTTTAGTAAACAGTCGCTTCTCACTGGTCTCTGCGGCCCCACCCAGCTCAGACAGTAAATGTCGTCACCAGACAGGGCCCCCCTTCTCCCGAAGTTACGGGGGCATTTTGCCGAGTTCCTTAACCATAGTTATCTCGATCGCCTTAGTATTCTCTACCTGACCACCTGTGTCGGTTTGGGGTACGGGCCGTGTGAAAGCTCGCTAGAGGCTTTTCTCGGCAGCATAGGATCACTGAATTCGCCTCAATCGGCTACGCATCACGTCTCAGGCTATGTGCGACCCGGATTTGCCTAGGTCACGCCCTACACGCTTACACCAGTATTACCACTGACTGGCTCAGCTACCTTCCTGCGTCACCCCATCGCTTGGCTACTACCAGATCAGGTCCCATGCATCCACCAACTCGAGACCCGAAGGTCTTCTCGTGGCTTCAGGATGGTTAGTATCACTGATTCACCATGGGCGCGTTCACACGGGTACGGGAATATCAACCCGTTGTCCATCGGCTACGCCTGTCGGCCTCGTCTTAGGTCCCGACTCACCCTGGGCGGATTAACCTGGCCCAGGAACCCTTGGTCATTCGGCGGACGAGTTTCTCACTCGTCTTTCGCTACTCATGCCTGCATTCTCACTCGTGTGGCCTCCACGGCTAGGTCACCCTGCCGCTTCCATGGCCACACGACGCTCCCCTACCCATCCACACACCTGCCAGAAAATCCTTGGATCAACTGGGGGCTATTGCGTGAATGCCGCAGCTTCGGTGGTGTACTTGAGCCCCGCTACATTGTCGGCGCAGGATCACTTGACCAGTGAGCTATTACGCACTCTTTCAAGGGTGGCTGCTTCTAAGCCAACCTCCTGGTTGTCTTCGCGACCCCACATCCTTTTCCACTTAGTACACGCTTAGGGACCTTAGCTGGCGATCTGGGCTGTTTCCCTCTCGACTACGAACCTTATCGCCCGCAGTCTCACTGCCGCGCTCTCACTCACCGGCATTCGGAGTTTGGCTGATTTCGGTAAGCTTGTGGGCCCCCTAGACCATCCAGTAGCTCTACCTCCGGTGAGAAACACGCGACGCTGCAC